>CAMFII010000004.1 GCA_945952585.1 uncultured Rhodobacter sp. | reverse complement strand
CCCGAGATCATCTTCTTCGACGAGCCGACGACCGGCCTCGATCCGATCATGGCCGGCGTCATCAACGACCTGATCCGCGAAATCGTGACCGAGATGGGCGCGACCGCGATGACCATCACCCATGACATGAGCTCGGTTCGCGCCATCGCCGACCGCGTCGCCATGCTGCATGACGGGGTCATCCAGTGGACCGGCCCGGTGAGTGAAATGGATGCAACACCCGATCCATTTGTCCAACAATTCATCCATGGACGCGCCGAAGGGCCGATTGAAGCCGTTCGCTGAGCACGATTTCGCGATGCTGCACCGCGGCATCTTGGCATGGGGCTGGATTTTCCCTACCTTTCAGGCATCCTGTACAAAGCTGCCGTGATCCGGCCATTGTTGAATGGGGACCGACATGACTGCTGCCATCGCGCTTGTCCTTCTGATCGCCATTTCGATCCTTGCCCTGTGCATGCCGCCCGCGGTGGCCTTGATCATGTCTGCCCGTCGGCTTGCCACGGCGTCTGACGACCGGCGGCTGATGTTGCGGGTCGCGATGTTTGGCTGTGGCGCGATCCTGGCCTTCAACACCGCGCTGATCCTGTTCCAGCCTCCGCAGCTTCACGGCCTGGATGACGGACTGAGCCGCCTTCACGCGGTCGGCCTCGTGCTGTCCTGGCTCTGCCTGTGGGCGGCGCTGGCGATGGCCTTCCTGATGCGCGTGCGCCGACGCACCTATCCCTGACCCGGATTGCGCCTTCCGCCCGGACGCGGCAGTAAGGGAGCATGAGCAAGGCGTCCCCCACCTTTACCTGCACCGCCTGTGGCGCTGTCCACCGCAAATGGGCCGGTCGTTGCGACGCCTGCGGCGCCTGGAACACCATCATCGAGGAAGCGCCCCTATCCTCGGGACCGAAGGCCCTTGGCGCCAAGGGGCGCAGCGTGGCGCTGACCGATCTGACGACGGAAGAAGCCCCGCCTCCCCGTGCGGCCTTCGGAATTGCCGAACTGGACCGCGTGCTGGGCGGGGGCCTCGTTCCCGCCTCGGCGGTGCTCGTGGGCGGCGATCCGGGCATCGGCAAGTCGACGCTGCTGCTGCAGGCAGCGGCGAGCATCGCGCGTCAGGGGCTGAAATGCCTGTACCTGTCGGGCGAGGAGGCCTCGGCGCAGGTTCGGATGCGGGCGCAGCGGCTGGGGTTGACCGACGCCCCGGTGGCGCTTGGGGCCGAGACCAACCTGCGCGACATCCTGACCACGCTCGATGCCGAACGCCCGGCGCTGGCGATCATCGACTCGATCCAGACCATGTGGCTCGACACGGTGGAAAGCGCGCCCGGCTCGGTTGCCCAGGTGCGGGCGGCGGCGCATGAGCTTGTGACCTTCGCCAAGAAACGCGGCGTGGCGGTGATCCTTGTCGGCCATGTCACCAAGGACGGCCAGATCGCCGGCCCGCGGGTGGTCGAGCACATGGTGGATACGGTCCTCTATTTCGAGGGTGAGCGCGGCCACCAGTTCCGCATCTTGCGCGCGGTCAAGAACCGCTTCGGCCCGGCCGACGAGATCGGTGTGTTCGAGATGACCGGCGGCGGCCTGTCCGAGGTGGCGAATCCCTCGGCCCTTTTCCTGTCGGATCGCGGACAGGCTGTGCCGGGGTCGGCGGTATTTGCCGGGATCGAGGGCACACGGCCGGTCCTGACCGAGATTCAGGCGCTGGTGGCGCCATCTACGCTTGGAACGCCGCGCCGGACGGTGGTGGGGCTGGACAGCGGGCGGCTCTCGACCATCCTCGCCGTGCTCGAGGCGCGCTGCGGGATTCCCTTTGCCGGGCTCGACGTGTTTCTCAACGTGGCCGGCGGCATGAGGATCAGCGAACCGGCAGCAGACCTCGCCGTGGCGGGTGCGCTGCTCTCGGCCCGCGAGGATGTGGCAATTCCGCCAGACATGGTGCTTTTCGGCGAAATCAGCCTGTCGGGCGCGCTACGCCCGGTCGGCCAGACCGAAAACCGGTTGAAAGAAGCCTCGAAACTTGGTTTTTCACAGGCGACGCTTCCGGCCCGGTCGAAGATCGGGACAGCCGAAGGGATGCGGGTGCACCAGATGCCCGACCTGACGGCTTTCGTGGGCGACATATTCGGGGCGGGCTGAGCCTTCCCTTCAGGGGACAGACAGCCGGGCGGTTTCCCGACCTGGCAGGAGCGGGAAATGCAGGGCTTCACCATCATCGACGGCGTCGTTGCGGCCGTCATCGTGCTGTCGGCGATCCTCGCCTATTCGCGCGGCATCGTGCGCGAGGGGCTGGCCATTGTCGGCTGGATCGGCGCGGCGATCCTCGCCTACATGTTCGCCCCGCAGGTCGAACCGCTGGTCAAGGAACTGCCCGTGGTGGGCAAGTTCCTGGCTGACAGCTGCGAATTGTCGGTGATCGCGGCCTTCGCTGGCGTTTTCGCGCTCTGCCTGATCGTGATCTCGCTGTTCACGCCGTTCTTCTCTTCCGCCGTCCAGCGCTCGGTCCTGGGCGGGATCGACCAGGGCCTCGGCTTCCTGTTCGGGGCGCTGCGGGGGATCGTGCTGGTGGCGGTGGCCTTTGTGGTCTACGACCGCGCCGTGGCCGCCGATACCGTGCCGATGGTGGACAACTCCCGTTCGGCCAAGATCTTTGCCTCGTTCCAGGACGGCATCAACCAGTCGATCCCCGAGGACGCACCCGGCTGGATCGTCAGCCAGTATGAAAAGCTGGTCTCAACCTGCGGCCCGGCTGCTGCCCCGGTTGCGCCGGCCCCCGCACCCGCAGACGGCACGGGCACGGCGCCTGCGGAACAGGCACCTGCCACCGGCGGAACCAGCACCTCTGGCGGTTAAGCCAGACATCGCGACAAGCCCCCGTGACTATTTGCTGCGGACGCACTACATGAGGGGCGTCCGCAGCCACCGGATTCGGAGAGCCCCGCCGATGCAGCCCTTCCTCGCCCACCCGTTCGATGACGACAAGCTCAAGGAGGAGTGCGGAGTTTTCGGCGTGATCGGCGTAACGGACGCCGCCAATTTCGTCGCTCTCGGCATGCATGCGCTCCAACATCGGGGGCAAGAGGCGGGTGGCATCGTCACCTATCATCCCGAACACGGCTTCAACTCGGCCCGCCGGTTTGGCTATGTCCGCGACAACTTCACCAATGCCGCGGTGATGGACGGGCTGCCCGGATCGCTGGCCATCGGCCATGTCCGCTATTCCACCGCCGGATCCAAGGGCGCGACCGCGATCCGCGATGTGCAGCCCTTCTTCGGCGAATTCTCGATGGGCGGCGCTGCCGTCGCGCATAACGGCAACCTGACCAATGCGGCGGCGCTGCGCCGCGAACTGATCGAGCGCGGCTCGATCTTCCAGTCCTCGTCGGACAGCGAATGCATCATCCACCTGATGGCCCGCTCGATCCAGCGCACCATTGCCGAGCGGATGAAGGATGCGCTCCGCCGGGTCGAGGGGGCGTTCAGCGTCGTCGCCATGACCCGCACCAAGCTGATCGGCGTGCGCGACGCGCTTGGCGTGCGCCCGCTGGTCCTGGGGCGGCTGGGCGACGAGGCCTGGGTGCTGTCGTCGGAAACCTGCGGGCTCGACATTATCGGCGCCGAATTCATCCGCGAGATCGAACCGGGCGAGATGGTCGTGATCGAGGGCGGCAAGGTCGAAAGCTCTTACCCCTTCGAGCGCAAGGCCTCGCGCTTCTGCATCTTCGAGCATGTCTATTTCTCGCGCCCTGACTCGATCCTCGGTGGTCGCTCGGTCTACGAGACCCGCCGCCAGATCGGCGTGGAACTGGCGCGCGAGGCCCCGGTCGAGGCCGACCTCGTCTGCCCGGTGCCCGACTCTGGTACCCCGGCGGCGATCGGCTACAGCCAGGAAAGCGGCATCCCCTATGCGATGGGGATCATCCGCAACCAGTATATGGGCCGGACCTTCATCGAGCCGACCGAGCAGATCCGCAACATGGGTGTGCGGCTGAAGCTGAACGTCAACCGCGCGCTCATCAAGGGCAAGCGGGTGATCCTGGTGGATGACTCGGTCGTGCGCGGCACCACCAGCCGCAAGATCAAGGACATGATCCTGGATGCCGGCGCGGCCGAGGTCCATTTCCGCATCGCCTCGCCGCCGACCGCCTGGCCCTGCTTCTACGGCGTCGACACGCCGGAACGCTCGAAGCTCCTCGCCGCGAACATGTCGGAAGACGAGATGCGCGACTGGATCGGGGTCGACAGCCTCAAGTTCATCTCGCTCGACGGGCTGTATCGCGCCGCGGGCGAAGCGGCGGGCCGGAACCCGAACGCGCCGCAGTACTGCGACGCCTGCTTCAGCGGCCAATACCCGGTCGCGCCGTCCGACAAGATCGAGGAAGGCTTCCAGATGAAGGCGGCCGAGTGACCGGCGCTGTCGAGGTCGACGCCTATCTCACTGCCCTGCCCCCCGATCAGCGTGCCGCGCTGACTGACCTGCGCCAAAGGCTTGCGCGCCTTCTGCCCGGGCATGTGGAATGCCTGTCCTATGCCATGCCGGGTTTCCGCGAACCGGGGGCGAAGGGCAAGATGGTCGCAGGTTACGCAGCCTTCGCCCGCCATCTCGGCCTCTATCCGCATTCGGGCAGCATCATTCCCGCCCTCGCCGCCGAATGCATGGGCTTCAAGACGTCGAAAAGCGGCGTCCATTTCACCCCGGATCAACCGATCCCCGATGCGCTTCTGGAAAGGATAGTGCGGGCCCGGCAGGCAGAGCTGGCCGCGGGGAATGGCCGCAAGCGCTGAGCAGCGCTTGCCATTCCGGCCCCGCGCCCCTATCCCGCCAGCAAAGAACCGGAGTCGACAGCATGAGCCAGAATATCGCCCTCATCACCGGCGCCTCGCGCGGCCTTGGCGGCGCCATGGCCGAGGTGCTGACTGCGCGCGGCTGGCATGTCGTGGCTGTGGCGCGCACCGTTGGCGGGCTCGAGGAACTCGACGACCGCATCAAGGCACGGCAGCAGCCGGGCGGCGGCGAGGCAACGCTGGCGCCGATGGACATCACCAATGACGATGCGATGCGCCATCTGTGCCTGTCTATCTACGAACGGTGGAGCAAGGTCGATCTCTGGGTCCATGCGGCCATTCACGCCGCTCCTCTTGCCCCGGCGGGGCATGTCGACGCCAAGGATCTCGACAAGTCGATTGCGACCAATGTCCGTGCGACCGGCATCCTGATCCCGATGGTCGAGCCGCTGCTGCGCGCGTCGGACAGCGGCACGGCGCTGTTCTTCGATGACCCGCGCGCGGGCGAGAAGTTCTTTGGCGCCTACGGGGCGACCAAGGCCGCGCAGATCGCGCTGGCCCGCAGCTGGCAGGCGGAGACGACCCGGACCGGCCCGCGGGTCGAGATCGTCACGCCGAAGCCGATGCCGACCGCCACACGCGCCCGCTTCTTCCCCGGCGAAGACCGCGCCCGGCTCACGCCGACCCATGACGAGGCGGCGCGGCTGGTCGACCTGCTCTGATCCCGAAGCACGTTCGGGGCTGACCCCGCGCGCCGCGCCTCGGTGCGGCCGTAATGCTTGATGCCATTGTAACCCGCTTCACAGACCGGGCGGCGCAAAGGCCGCATGTTCCCTCTCAGCAAGGCGACGCCATCGTCCCGCACGACGACCGGCAGGCCCCCACTGCGAGGAGAAACATCGATGCCGCTCGTCATCCGCACAGCATGCCCGACGCTGAAAATCTCGCAGTTCTCGGGCGTTGTGCCCTTTGCCGGGTTGCTTCTGGTCATGCTGGCGGCGACGCTCTGGGCAACCGTGGGTGTCGCGGTCGGCATGATGGACAACCAGGGCCTCGGCGCGGATGCGCTTGGCTTCATTCGCACGCTGATCGGGGCCGGGGTGCTGCTGGCGGCGGCCTTCGCGACCGGAGCGGCGCCTCGTGGCCTGCGGCTGCCGCTTCGGCCGCTCCTCGTGTTCGGGATTGGCGCCGCGATCTTCCAGATCTGCCTGTTCCGCGCCTTTCGCGAAGTCGGCGTGACGATCACCGTGACGGTCACGGTCTGCCTCCCCCCGATCATCCTTGCCGTCGTCGGTGCGGTCATGGCACGCCGCCTGCCCTGCGCCATGGTCACGACCGCCCTGCTGGTGGCGGCGGGCGGTGTCGCCGCGATCCTGTTGCCGGTTAGCGGGACGGACCTGCTCCGCCCGGTCAACGCCGAAGGCTGGGCCCTGATGCTGACCGCCTCTTTCGCCTTTGCCGCAGTTGCCGCATCGGCGCGCCGCCTGTCGGGCGCAGTTGCCCCCTTGTTCGGAACCGGGCTGGGACTGGCGATCTGCGCTGTCCTGCTGGCCGCCCACGCGCTGATCCAGGGCGACCTGGCCCTGTCGCAGATCGCGACGCTGGACGAGGCGGATCTGGCGATCCTGCTCTATCTCGGCCTCTTCGCGACCGGCGGGGCCTACCTGGCCTTCGCCACCGGGATTCGCCTCTGCCGCTCGTCAACCAGCGGTCTGGTCGCCAGCATGATCGAACCGGCAATCGCCGCCGCATTGGCCGCCACGCTGCTTGGCGAATTCCTGCGGCCGATGGAGCTTGTCGGTTGCCTCGCCGTGATCGCCGCCATGGTCTTGATCTGGCGGGCGGAATCCCGCCCTGCCACTTCGGCTGCGCAGGAATGATCGGGAAAAATCCGGTTTCGTTGTCGAAGTGTGATCCAGATTACAGAAGGAGCCAGGCGAATCCGCCAATCTGTCCTTGTTAGTGAGTGGTACTTCCCGACAGGTGACGCCGACCGCCGGGGAAGATGATGAGTAAAGCGCAGCCCGGGGAATGTAGCCCATCCCCGGGTTGTGCCTTTTCTGCGGTCGGAATCCGCTATTCCAGCCGCGCGGGGAAACCCGGGGCACGCAGATCGGTGTGTAGAAGATCTTCCAGAAGTTTCGCGATCATCGGCGACTGGGCGTCACCGCCATAGGCGGCCTTGGCCGCGATGTAGGTCTGGTTCGTGGCCGAGGCGAGGTCCAGCGGCACGCCGAACTCCTTGCCGAAGCCAAGCGCGAAGCCGAGGTCCTTCAGTGCCAGGTCGATCGAAAAGGCGATGTCGTAAGAGCCGTTCAGGATCAGGGCGCCTTCGGTTTCATGCACGAAGGAGTTGCCCGACGAGGCCTGGATCGCGTGCCAGGCCTGGCCCAGGTCCAGACCGCCTCGTTTTGCCAGCATCAGGGCTTCGCCGCAGGCCTTGAGATGAATGAAGGCCAGCATGTTGGTGATGACCTTGATGATCGAGGATGACCCGAGCGGCCCCATGTGGAAGATGCGGTTGCCCATCGCCTCGAAGGCCTTCCAGTGCAGGTCGACAAGGTCCTTGTCGCCGCCCGGCAGCATGGTGATCTCGCCCCGATAGGCAAGATGGACGCCACCTGTCACCGGCAGTTCCAGCATCCTGACCCCCGCCGCCTCGGCGACCTTGGCCAGCGCCAGCACGTCATCGCGGCCAAGCGTGGACATCTCGATCCAGCTCGCGCCCTTCTTCATGTGCGGCAGGATCTGCCGCAGCACCCGTTCCGACACGGCGGGCGATGGCAGGCAAGTGATGACATGATCGACCGATGAGGCCAGATCCTCGGCACTCTTTGCCAGAACCGCGCCTTTTTCCACCAGCGGGTCCGCGAGCGCCGGGTTCAGATCAAAGACCGTAACCTTGAAGCCCGCCTTCAGAAGACACCCTGCGCAAGCCGCGCCAAGGTTCCCCAGCCCGATATAGCCGTAATGCATGTCACTCCCCAGACATGAATAGGGCGGCGAAATCGCCGCCCTCGCTGAACAGAGGCCTCAGGCGCCCCAGCCGACGATGCCCTTGACCTCGCAGAAGTCATGGATGCCCCAGTCGGCATATTCGCGGCCGTTGCCCGACTGCTTGTAGCCGCCGAAGGGCGCGAAGGTGTCCCAGGCCGGGTAGTTCAGGTTCACCGTCCCGGCGCGCAGGCGGCGCGCCACGGGTTTCGCATCCTCGACCGGACCAGCTATATAGGCGGCCAGGCCATAGACGGTGTCGTTGGCCATTTCGACCGCCTCATCGAGCGAGTCGTAGGGCAGGATCGACAGCACGGGCCCGAAGATCTCTTCCTTCGAGATGGTCATGCCGTTGGTGACATTGCCGAAGATCGTCGGCCGCACAAACCAGCCGCGGTTGACGCCAACCGGCCGGCCGATGCCGCCGGTCACCAGCGTCGCACCTTCGTCGATGCCCGCCTGGATCAGGCGCTGCACCTTGTCGAACTGGAGCTTCGATACCAGCGGCCCCATCGTGGTGCCTTCGTCGCGCGGATCGCCGACGACGACCGCATCCGCCGCCGCCTTGGCATGGACCAGCGCCTCGTCATGTCGATCGCGCGGCACGAACATCCGGGTCGGCGCGTCGCAGCTTTGCCCGGTATTGCCGAAGCAGCCTTCGACACCGCTCTTCACCGCCGAAGCGAGATCGGCGGTCGGCAGGATGATGTTCGGCGACTTGCCCCCCAGTTCCTGCGCCACGCGCTTGACGGTCGGCGCAGCGGCCGCCGCCACCGCCGTACCCGCGCGGGTCGAGCCGGTGAACGACACCATGTCGACCTCAGGATGGGCGCTCATATGGGCGCCCACTTCCGGGCCGGTGCCGTTGACGAGGTTGAAGACGCCCTTCGGCACGCCGGCCTCGTGGCAGACCTCGGCGAAGAGCACGCCCGACAGCGGCGCGATTTCAGACGGTTTCAGCACCATGGTGCAGCCCGCGACCAGCGCCGGGGCGACCTTGCAGGCGATCTGGTTCATCGGCCAGTTCCACGGCGTGATGAGCGCGCAGACCCCGATGCCTTCATGGACGATGCGCGTGTTGCCGCGCATGTATTCCCACTCGAACTCTTCGGCGGCCTTGATGGTCGACTCGATATGCACCTGCCCCGCCCAGAACTGCGCCTCGCGCGCCCAGGTGATCGGCGCGCCCATCTCGGTCGACATCGCCTGCGCGAAGTCCTCGGCGCGGGAGTTGTAGACCTCGAGGATGCGCTTCACGACCGCGATCCGGTCCTTGACCGGCGTCACCGTCCAGGCGTCGAAGGCGGCGCGGGCGGCAAGGATCGCCTTGTCGGCATCGGCAGCGGAGCCAAGCGCGATCTCGCCGACGATTTCCTCGGTCGCCGGGTTCTCGACGCCGAGGCGCTGTTTCGAGATGGGCTCGACCCATGCGCCGTTGATGTAGAATTTCTGCAGGTTTTTCGAGACCATGGTCCTCACCGGAAGTAGATGTTGTATTTCGCGCGGATCGCCGCATCGATCTGGGGATCGATCACCGAACCCGCTTTTGCCAGAATTTGGTTCTTGCGGGCAATAGCCGCGTCCAGAAGCAGCGGTTTTCCCGCCTCGTTCCATTCCTTCGGACTCATGCGGTTGCCGACCGCCGGATAGATGTATTCCGTCTGCATCAGGCCGAGCGTCTGCTCCGACCCAAGGTAGTGGCCCGGCCCACCCATGCAGACCTCCTTCATCGCCTCAATCGAGGTCGAGTCCGGCGTCACGTCGATGCCGCGCACCAGTCGCATCGCCTGGCCCAGCAGGTCGTCGCCCAGCACCAGGCTTTCCAGGCAGAAGCCCAGAAGCGAGGCATGCATGCCGACCGCCTCGTAGCACATGTTCAGCCCCGCGAGGCCGGCGAGCGAGTTGGTGATCCCCTGCTCCCAGCCCGCCTGCATGTCCGGCAGCTTGGAGTCGGATATGCCCGACGCGGCACCGCCCGGCAGGTCATAAAAGCGGTGCATCTGCGCGCAGCCCGCGGTGAGCAGCGCCTGCTCGGCGCTGCCGCCCGACATCGCCCCGGTCCGCAGGTCGCTGACGAAGGGCCAGGTTCCGAAGATCGCGGGCGCGCCCTTCTTTATCGCGTTGACATAGACGACGCCCGCAAGGCACTCGGCCACCGCCTGCACGATGGCAAGCGCGATCGGCGCCGGCGCCGTCGCCCCGGCCTGCCCCGCCGACAGAAGCAGCATCGGCATGCCCCGACGGATGCAATCCTCCATCGTGATGCAGCTTTCCTCGGCGAACTTCATCGGTGGCACGACGAAGCAGTTGGAATTGCTGACAAACGGCCGCTCCAGCCATTTCTCCTCGCCGCCCGCGACCGTGTAGATCATGTCGAAGCAATCGGCGACATGGGACGGATCGCTGAACGATGTACCCACGTGCTTGCGGGTGCCCGACAGGCAGCCGTACAGCGTGTTGAGGTCCATCTCCTTGTTGTCCACCACGTCGCGGCAGACCATCGTGCGCTGGTAGAAGTGGATGTTGTCGAGGTTCTCGACCAGCCGCGCCGCATCGTAAAGGTCCTGCGCCGTCGACTCGCGATAGTCGAGCGTGATCGGATCGACGATATGCACCGCCGCACCCGCCGTGCCGTAATGGACGTTCGTTCCCTGCAGATGCAGGTCGAACTTCGGATCGCGGGCATGGAGCGTGATCCCCCGCGCCGCCACCGCAAGCATGTCCTCGACCAGCGCGCGCGGGAAGCGGATGCGCCCGTCATCGCCAAGGATCGCCCCGGCCCCGGTCAGGATCTCGACACCGGATTTCGGTGCGTTGGCCAGCCCGATCACCTCCAGCGCCTCGAGCGCCGATTGGTGGATCTGTTCCACCCCCGCCTCGGTCAGCGGCTTGTACTGGCCACCCGGCAGGCCGGGGCGCACCGGGCGCAGGTTATCGGCCAGGGGCGCCGCCCGCACCGCGACGCGGGCCGCACGTCCCCCCGAGCGCCGCGCGCGGGCCGGTTCGCAGATCTCGCCAATCTCGGTCATCTCATCCTCCCGGGGGTCCTCCCCCGCTGTCATTCCGTTGCCGCGCCCCTGCGAAGAAGCGCATCGATTTCAACCCCCGACGCCACCTTGGACAGGGGTGCGAAAGACCCCTCGTCCAGCATCGCAGTCACCGCCTCGCGGATCGCCGCATGGGTCGCCCGGGCGATCTGGCTGCCCGTGGAAATCCGCCGCACACCCATGACGGCAAGCTCGGCCACCGTCATCGCCTTGAGCGGCCCCGCTGCCAGCGCGTTGACGGGCTTCGTCACCGCCGCCAGCACCTGCGCCAGTTCCGCCTTTCCCGGCGGCACCGGCAGATACAGGAGGTCCGCCCCGGCCGCCTCGAAGGCCTTCAACCGACGGATACCCTCGGCCAGGTCATAGGCCCCGTTCATCACCCCGTCGGCCCGCGCGCAGAAAACGAAGGGTCGCCCGAGCGCCCGCGCCGCCACGGCCCCCGCCCGGATGCGCTCGACCGCAAGATCGAAGTCATAGGCCGGGGTGCCGCCGACCATCACCGTATCCTCGACCGAGCAGCCCGACAGGCCGACCTCGCCCGCCAGCTGCACCGTCTCGGCCACATCGGCGGGCGTATCGCCGAAGCCGTTCTCAAAATCGCCCGACACCGGCAGGTCGGTCGCGGCAAGCAGATCGGCGGCATGGGCCAGCGCCTCGTCCCGGCTCACCCCGCCCATGTCAGGCCGGCCAAGCGTGAAGGCATGAGCCGCCGACGAGGTCGCCAGCGCCTTCGCGCCGAGCGCCGCCATCATCCGAGCCGATCCGGCATCCCAGGGGTTGGGGATGACGAAGCAGCCGCGCTGATGCAGCGCTGCAAAGGCCTCATGCCGCTCCGCCAGTTTCATGCCCGACCAACTTCCATTTTCTGCTCACAAATATCCTCGGGTGGGTCCGGGAGGGCAGACAGCCCTCCCGGCGGTTGTCACATGCGCACCCGCTCGGATTTCGGGTCGTACATCGGCGCGAGCGAGGCCACCGCCTTGTGCCGCACCCCCGCCACCTCGATCTCGTAGGTCGAGGCCAGCACCTCTTCCTCGCTCTCGCCCTCGCAGGGGACGTAGCCCATGCCGATCGCCCCGCCGAGGAAATGACCGTAATTGCCGCTGGTCACCGGGCCGACGATCTTGCCATCGCGCACCACCGCCTCGTTGTGGAACAGGAGCGGCTCGGGGTTCTCCAGCCGGAACTGCACCATCCGGCGGGTCAGGCCCTCGTCCTTCTTCCGCAATACTGCATCCCGGCCGATGAAGCCGTCCTTCTTGGTGCGGACCGAGAAGCCGAGGCCGGCCTCCAGCACATGATCCTCGTCGGTAATGTCATGGCCCCAGTGGCGATAGGCCTTCTCGATCCGGCAGCTGTCGAGCGTATGCAGCCCGCAGAGCTTCAGCCCCAGATCCGTGCCCGCCTCGTCCAGCGTCTCGAAGACATGGGCGGTCTGGTCGGCCGAGACGTAAAGCTCCCAGCCCAACTCGCCCACATAGGTGACGCGATGCGCGCGGGCCAGCCCCATGCCGATCTCGATTTCCCGCGCCGCGCCAAAGGGATGCGCGGCGTTGCTGAAGTCGTTCGGCGAGACGCGCGCCATCAGGTCGCGCGCTTTCGGCCCCATGACGCAGAGGACCGATTCCGCCGCCGTCACGTCGGTGATGACCGCGAAGTCCTCGCCCAGATTGCGCCGCAGCCAGTCGAGGTTGCGCTGGAAGGTCGCGCCGGGGACGACCAGCAGATAAGCGGTCTCGGACAGGCGGGTGACCGTCAGGTCGGCCTCGATCCCGCCGCGCTCGTTCAGGAACATCGTGTAGACGATCCGGCCCGGCTCGACATCGACCTCGGCCGAGCAGATGCGGTTGAGGAACTTGGCTGCATCGCGTCCCTCCACCCGGATCTTCCCGAATGAGGTCATGTCAAAAAGGCCCACGCCGTTCCGGACCGCCAGATGCTCGGCCTTCTGGTTCTCGAACCAGTTCTGCCGCTTCCAGCTGTAGCGGTATTCCCGCTCCTGCCCCGGATTGGCGAACCAGTTCGCGCGTTCCCAGCCGGCGACCTCGCCAAAGACCGCGCCGCGGGCCTTCAGGTGCTCGTGGAGGGGCGAGCGGCGGACGCCGCGCGCGGTCACGACCTGCCGGTAGGGGAAGTGGTCAGCGTAAAGGAGGCCGAGCGTCTCGCTCACCCGCTCCTTCAGGTAGCGGCGGTTGCGCTGGAAGGGCTGCGCGCGGCGGATATCGACTTCCCACAGGTCGAAGGGCGGCTCGCCATGGGTGATCCATTCGGCCAGCGCCTGCCCCGCCCCGCCCGACGAGACGATGCCGATCGAGTTGTAGCCGGCGGCGATCCAGTAGCCCTTAACCTCGGGCGCTTCGCCAAGGTAGTAGCGGTCGTCGGGGGTGAAGCTTTCCGGCCCGTTGAAGAAGGTGTGGATGCCGGCGGTCTGGAACAGCGGCAACCGGTTCATCGCCTTTTCGAGGATGGGCATGAAATGGTCCCAGTCCTCGGGCAGGGTGTCGAACTCGAAATCGGGGCGGATCCCGTCCATGCCCCAGGGCTTTGCCTTGGGCTCGAAGGCGCCTAGCATCATCTTGCCGGCATCCTGCTTGTAATAGGCGCATTCGTCCGGCACGCGCAGGACCGGCAGGTTCGACTCGATTCCTGCGACGGGCTCGGTGACGAGGTAGAAATGCTCGCAGGCATGCAGCGGCAGCGTGACCCCGTTCTGCCCCGCAAGCTCTCGGCCCCACATGCCGCCGCAGTTGACGATCACGTCCGCCTCGATATGGCCCGTGCCCTCGGCGGTTTCCCAGTCGACGCCGGTAACGCGGCCCCCGGCGGTTGTGACCCGCGTGACCTTGGTCATCTCGAAGATCTTCACGCCCTGCATCCGGGCGCCCTTGGCCAGCGCCATGGCGATGTTGGCCGGGTCGCATTGGCCGTCGCCGGGTAGATGCACGGCCCCCACGACGTCGCCGATGTTCAGGTGCGGATACATGGCCTTCGCCTCGGCGGGCGAGATCTCGGCCACGTCCACGCCGAAGATGCGGGCGATGGTCGCGTTGCGCAGGAGTTCCTCGTGCCGCTCGGCGGTCAGTGCGACCGAGATCGAGCCTACCTGCCGCATCCCCGTGGCGACGCCGGTCTCTGCTTCGAGGCGGATATAGAGGTCGCGGGAATACTTCGCGAGACGGGTCATGTTGGCGCTGCCGCGCAGCTGCCCGATCAGGCCCGCCGCGTGCCAGGTCGTGCCCGAGGTCAGCTTGCGCCGTTCCAGCAGCACGACATCGGTCCAGCCGGCCTTGGCGAGGTGATAGGCGACAGAACAGCCGGACACGCCGCCACCGATGACAACCGCGCGGGCTTTGCTTGGAACGGCGTTCATGTCAGCTGGTATCCTTTGTCGGTTAGGCGCCGCCGGATGGCGGCGATATGGGCGGGCGTCGTCTCGCAGCAGCCACCGATGATGGTGGCGCCCTGCCCCGCCCAATGCTCGGCGAAATCGGCATAGAGCTCGGCGGTCAGGTCGGGGCGGGCCTCCAGCACATCGACGGTCGGGCGGTCCTTGAGGAAGTCCTCGGTGATCTGCTTGAAACCGTTGGCATAGCAGCCGAAGGGCAGCCCGGCCTTGGCCAACTGGTCCAAAGCCGCCGCCATCGCCTCGAGGGCAGAGCAGTTGGCCAGCACCGCCGCCGCGCCATCCTTGGCAATCGCGGCCAGTTCCGCGACCGGTTCACCCGAGCGGAGCTTCGTCCCGTCGCGATCCTCGACGGTCACCGAAAGCCAGACCGGCTTGCCTGTCTTGACAGCGCCGTCGAGCAGCGCCCGTGCCTGGGCCAGCGTCGCAATGGTTTCGCCCAGGATCACGTCCACCTGCGGGGCCAGGATCGCGGCAACCTCGCCATAGAGCCGCACCGCGGTATCGTATTCCGGCCCGACATCGGCGCGGTAGGACGCGCCGAGCGGCCCGATGGACCCGGCGATCCGGCCTTTGCCCGCAGCCTTGCGCGCCGCCTGCGCCTCGGCCAGCGCCTGGGCGTGCAGCGCGGCGAAGCGGTCGTCGAGGCCGAAGTCGCGCAGCCGGTCATGGTGGATCGCATAGGTGTTGGTGGTCGCCACGGTCGAGCCCGCCGCGTAGTAGTCAGCATGGATCGCCTGCACGAGACCGGGATGGTCGATCATCACCTGCGTCGCCCAGAGCGGCGTCGGCGGATCGCCTGAGCGATTGATGAGTTCCTGGCCCATGCCGCCATCGAGAAGGGTGATCATTGGAGTGTCTCCGGGGGAACGAGAACCAGTTTTCCGGGATAGCGGTTCGCGGCCAGATCGGCCTGCGCCTCGGCAATGTCCCGGAGCGGATAGAGGCGCGACACGACCGGGCGGACGCGGGCGCCATTGATGAGATCGACGAGCCGGGCGAATACCTCGCGGGGCTGGTTGGTCGCCCCGTAGATCGTCAGGTCATTGAGATAGATCGTCCGAAGGTCGCCCGTGACCAGCGGCCCGCCGACAGCGCCCGAGGTGGCATAGCGCCCTCCGGGCTTCAGCGCCTCGATCCGGTCCGACCAGCCGGTCCCGCCGACAAGGTCGATCACGACATGGAAGCTGCGGGGCGCGGGTGTCGCGTCGCGGTCCAGCACCTCGGCCCCCGCCTGCCGCACGGCCTCGGCCTTGGCGGGCGAGCACTGGCCCACCACTTCGGCCCCGCGCAGCACCGCGAGTTGCACCGCGGCCAGGCCCACGCCGCCCGACGCGCCGGTCACCAGAACACGCTCGCCTTCCGCGACACCGGCCCGGTGCAGCAGGTTGTTCGCCGTGCCATAGGCACAGGGCATCGCGCCGATCTCGATATCCGACAGGGGCGAGGCGCTTACGTCATGCAGATGCCGCGCCGGGACGACGCAATACTGCGCGAAGGCCCCGTCGTATTCCGAGCCGATCGCGACGAAATGTACCGGGTTGTCCGCCGTCGGTTCTGACTGGTTGGTCGGGCAGATCACCCGCGCGCCGACGCGGAGGCCCGCGACGCCCTCGCCAAGCGCCACGACCTGCCCGCACAGGTCCGAGCCCTGGATGCGCGGAAACGCCAGCGCGCCGGACCAGCCGGCCTCCTCGCCCTTGCCGTACCAGCCGACGCGGGTGTTGATGTCGGTCGCGTTCACGCCCGCCGCCAGCACGCGCACTAGCACCTCTCCCGGGCCGGGCTGCGGCACCGGGATGTCGTCCCGCCAGACCAGCGCCTCGGGTCCGCCGTGGCGGACCAGCTGGACGCCGGACATGGTGGCGGGAAGGGTCATGCGCGGATCCGTTCGTTCTGCGGATCCCAGACCGCGCCGTCGCCCATGACCTCGGCCGGATAACGGGTACCGAAGACCTCGATCTCCAGTTTCGTGCCCGGCGCGGTCAGATCGCTGCGGAGCATCCCGAGCGCGAGGCAGGCGTCGACACGGTGACCCCAATAGGCGCTCGTGGTCTCGCCTACCACCTTGCCGTCATGCCAGAGCGTCGACATGTAGGGCGGGTCGCAATCGCCGACCTCGGCCTTGAGCACGGTGAAGCGCTTGGTCACGCCGCGCTGCTTCTCCGCCGCCAGCGCCGCCTTGCCGCGGAATTCGGGCTTCGCCCAGTCGACGAAACGCTCGAGCCCGCCTTGCAGCACGGTGTAGTCGGTTGAGAGATCGCCCTTCCAGGCGCGGTAGCCCTTTTCGATGCGGAGCGAGTTCAGGGCGAACATGCCGAAGGGCTTCAGCCCGTGGAACTTGCCTGCCCGCATGACGATCTCCCAGATCGCCGGGGTGTCCTCGACGCGGGAATGGATTTCCCAGCCGAGTTCGCCTGCGAAGGAGACGCGCATCAGGAAGACCTCGGCCCCGCCGATGGTCGCCTTCTGCCAGGTGAGCCAGGGCAGCGTGAGGTCCGCCTTGGTGACCTCCGACAGGATGGCGCGGGATTTCGGCCCGGTGAGGATCTGGCAGGACCAGTCCTCGGTCTCGTCGGTGAGCGTCAGACCGGCGTCGAGATGCTTCACCAGCCAGTCGCGGTCGTGGTTATGCGCGGTCGCGGCGGTGATGAGCAGCGCCTCGTCCTCGCCGATCCGGGCGATCGACATCTCGGTGACGATGCGGCCCTTGTCATCGGCGAAATAGCCAAGGCCGAGGCGGCCGACCTTCGGCACCTTGCCGGTGATCTGCCGGGTCAGCCAGTCGATCGCGCCGCGTCCCGAGAGGCGGAAGCGCGAGAAGCCCGGCAGGTCAAGGATGCCGGCGGCGTCGCGGACGGCGAGGCATTCCTCGCGCATCGCGCCATACCAGGAGCCTTCGCGCGACCAGGTCTCGGTGCCTTCCTCGGAGGTGTCGTCACCGGGACGGGCATACCACAGCGCCCGCTCCCAGCCGTTGTAGGGCCCGAACTGCGCGCCGAGCGCGGCGGTCTTGTCATGGACGGCCGAGAGGCGCTTCATCCGGCCGGCGGGCCAGGCGTGATGCGGGAAGTGCATGGCGTATTCGTGGCCATAGACCTCCATCCCCTTGGCGACACAGTAATCGTGATCCTCCCAGCCGGTGAAGCGGCGCGGGTCGCAGGACCACATGTCCCATTCGGTCGCGCCTTCGGTCACCCATTCGGCCAGCACCTTGCCCGCGCCACCCGCCTGGCAGATGCCGAAGGTGAAGACGCAGGCCTCGAAGGCGTTCGGGACGCCCGGCATAGGGCCGATCAGCGGGTTGCCGTCCGGCGCATAGGGGATCGGGCCGTTGATGACCTTGGTGAGATTGGCCTTTTCCAGGAGCGGCACGCGCGCCATCGCGTCGGCGATGTGCCATTCCAGCCGCTCCAGATCGTCGGGGAACAGCTGGAAGCTGAAATCCTCGGGGAAGGGATCGTCCGGCGTCGCCCAATGGGCGCGGCAGGGATTCTCATAGGGGCCGAGGTTGAAGCCGTATTTCTCCTGCCGGAGGTAGTAGGAGCTGTCGACGTCACGCAGGAGCGGCAGCTTGTGGCCGACCTCCTTGGACCAGCTTTCGAGTTCCGGGATGGTGTCGAACAGCAGGTACTGGTGGCTCATCACCATCATCGGCACGCGGCGGCCGAACATCTTGCCGACCTCGGCGGCGTAGTAGCCGGCGGCGTTGACGACGATCTCGCAGCGGATCTCGCCCTTGGGCGTGGTCAGCACCCATTCGCCCTTCTCGCGGCGGACGGCGGTGACCGGGCAGAAGCGCTCGATCTTCGCGCCCATCTGGCGGGCGCCGGTCGCCAGCGCCTGCGTCAGCTGCGCCGGGTCGATGTCGCCATCGTAGGGATCGTAAAGCGCGCCGGTCAGATCGTGGGTTTCAAGGAAGGGATAGCGGCTGCGGATTTCGTCGGGCGTCAGGATGTCGAGGTCCATGCCCTGATAGCGGCCCATGCCGACGACGCGCTGGAACTCGCGCAGGCGCTCCTTGCTGTGGCCAAGCCGGACCGAACCGGTGACGTGGTAGTTCATCGGATAGCCGACCGCCTGCCCCAGCCCGCGGTAGAGCTCGGCCGAGTAGCGCTGCATGTTCATGATCGACCAGGAGGAGGAGAAGGTCGGCACGTTCCCCGCCGCGTGCCAGGTGGATCCGGCCGTCAGCTCGTTCTTCTCCAGCAGGACGCAGTCCGTCCAGCCCGCCTTGGCGAGGTGATAGAGCGCCGAGGCGCCGACCGCCCCGCCCCCGATGATGACCACGCGCGCGCTTTTCGGCAGATCGGACACCTTGCTTCTCCCTGTCTTTTCTTGCGCGGGAGTATCGGCGCGCGGGCTCCCGCTTTCAATTCGGCACGACCGGGCTTATTGATCGGAATATCCGATCAGGGGGAGCCCATGCCGCTCATCGACCACCGCCGCTCGTTCCTTGCCGTCATCGACGTGCAACCCGCCTTCCTTGACAAGCTGGCGCTGCCCGATCGCGCGCCGCTCGTCGCGCGCATCGTCTGGATCATCCGCGTCGCGCGGGCGCTCGACATTCCCCTGCTGGCGATGGCCGAGGACCTTCCCGCCGAGGGCCTGCCGGTGCCTGCGGTCCTCGAAGCGCTGCCGCCCAGCCTGACCATCCATGACAAGCGCGTCTTCGGCCTCGCCGGTCAGCCTGACCTACTGACCGCCGCGCGGGCGCTGAACCGTCCGCAGGCGGTGCTGGTCGGGCTCGAAACCGATGTCTGCGTCTGTCATTCGGCGATCGGGCTGAAGGACGCGGGCTTCACGGTGGCCACTGTCACCGACGCCACCGGCAGCCCCGGCGACAACCATGCGGCAGGCCTAGCCCGGATGCAGGGCGAGGGCGTGATCCTGACGAACACCAAGGGTCTCTACTACGAATGGGCGCGCGACCTTGCCACCTGCGCCGCTCTCCGGTCGCTCAACACCGCGCCACCGCCGGGCGTGACCCTCTGATGACGCCCGAGCTTCTCGACACCTTCCTCGACCTCGTCGACACGCGCAGCTTCCACCGCTCGGCCGAGCGGCTTGGCCTGACCCAGTCCACCGTCTCGGCCCGGGTGCAGGCGCTGGAGGCGACGCTTGGCACGCGGCTGTTCCAACGCTCGCGGTCCGGCACGCAGCTGACGACCGAGGGGCTGAAGTTCGAACCACACGCCCGCGCACTTCGTCACGCCTGGGCCGAGGCGCGGCGCGCGGTGGAGCCGACCGGGGCGCAGGCGGTGACGCTCAGGATCGGCATCCAGAACGACCTTGCCGCCGGGCATATCGGCGACTGGGTCTCGGGCTTCCGTCGCGCGCTGCCCCAGACCGCCTTCTATATCGAGCCCGACTATTCGGCGCAGATGTGCAGCGACCTCGTGGCGGGGGCGCTTGATTTCGCCGTGCTCTTCAGCCCCCGCGCCGAGCCCGACCTGCATTTCGCCAGCGTCGGCCAGATCGCCTACCGTCTGGTCTCCTCCGACGGCGAGCGCCGCGCCGACCTGCGCCCCGAGCGCTACATCCGCGCCAACTACTCGCCCGCCTTCGAAGTCGCCCATCGCGCCCTTTTGCCCGAGATGGGTGCGGCCCCGCTCGCCGCCGGACAGAACGCGGCCGTCGCGGGCCTGCTGCAGTCGCTTGGCGGGGCGGGCTTCGTGCTTGCCGACACCGCGCAGGCCCTGTCCGCGCAGGGCTTCCGCCCGGCCGCCGACGTGGCCCCCATCACCCAGCCGGTCTTTGCCGCGATGCACCTGCGCCACCGCACCTCGGCCCTGCATCGCCGCCTGCTCAAGATCGTAGAGCGGCAGCTCGGCCGACGCTGAACCCATTCGGGACGGGCGGAAAGGGGCAGAACCCGGGCGCAGAAGGACTGGAGTGCCAGCGCAGCGATCGAAGCCGCCCACCGGCCTCATCCCGCCTTTCCGATGTCCTTCTCGGCCGCGGCGACGTGTTGCTTGACCGCGAAGAAGCTGTCGGGCGTCACGGAGATCGAGTCGATGCCGGCCTCGATCAGCAATCGGGCGAAAGAGGCATCGTTGCTTGGCGCCTGGCCACACAGTCCGACCTTCGCGCCCACGGCATGCGCCTTGGCGATGACCGTGCGGATCATCCACAAGACGGCGGGATCACGCTCGTCGAAAAGATCCGCCAGATCGCCCGAGTCCCGATCGACGCCGAGCGTCAACTGGGTCAGGTCGTTCGAACCGATGGAGAAACCGTCGAAGCGCTTCGCGAACTCTTCCGCGAGGATGACGTTCGAGGGGATTTCGCACATCACGTAGATCTGCAACCCGTCCCGCCCGCGCACGAGGCCATTTTCGGCCATGACCGCCAGCACACGGTCGGCTTCCTCCAGCGTCCGGCAGAACGGGATCATCACGATGACATTGGCAAAGCCCATGTCCTGCCGCAGCTTCCTGATGGCGCGGCATTCCAGGGCGAACCCGTCCCGGTAGCGCGGGGAGTAATAGCGCGACGCCCCGCGGAAACCGATCATCGGGTTTTCTTCCGTGGGTTCGAACTGTCGCCCGCCCAGAAGGTTGGCATATTCGTTGGTCTTGAAGTCGCTCATCCGCACGATCACAGGCTTCGGGTGGCAGAAGGCCGCGATCCGCGACAGGCCAAGGGCGAGGCGATCGACGAAGTAGTCGCCCTTGTCGCCGTAACCGCGGGTCATCGCCTCGATCTCTGCGCGAACCGCCTCGTCGGTCACCTGGTCGAAGCGGGTCAGGGCGAGCGGATGCACCTTGATCGCGTTGTTGATGACGAACTCCATCCGGGCAAGGCCGACCCCCTCCGTCGGCAGGTGCCACCAGCGGAAGGCGGCGGCCGGGTTGGCGAGGTTCAGCATGATGCGCGTGCGGGTTTCGGGGACGGTGTCGTAATGCAGCTCCTCCACCGTCACCTCGGACGCGCCGGCATAGACATAGCCCTCGTCGCCTTCGGCGCAGGAGATCGTGACCTCCTGCAGGTCGTGCAATTCGTGCGTGGCGGTCCCCGTCCCCACGACGGCGGGCAGGCCCAGCTCCCGGCTGACGATGGCCGCGTGGCTGGTGCGTCCGCCGTGATCGGTGATGATCGCGGCGGCCCGCTTCATGATCGGCACCCAGTCGGGGTCGGTGGTCGAGGTCACGAGGATCGAGCCATCCACGAAGCGGTCGATGTCCCTGGCGCTTTCGATGAGGCAAACGCTGCCCGAGACGACCGCCTCACCGACGCTCAGCCCCTTGAGCAGCGTCTTGCCGTGCTTCTTGACGCGATAGGATTTCAGCGTGCCGAACCTTGCGCGCGACTGCACCGTCTCGGGCCGGGCCTGCACGATGTAGAGCTGGCCTGTCTGACCGTCGCGCGCCCATTCCATGTCCATCGGCTGGCCGTAATGGGCCTCGATGGTGCAGGCCTGTCGGGCCAGTTCCAGAATCTCGGCATCGCTCAGCACGAACTGCGCGCGTTCGGCCTTTGACGTCGGCACGTTGCGGGTCTCGCCCCCCGACGCCCCGGCATAGATCATCTTCTTTTCCTTTTCGCCGAGCTTCTTCTCGACGATGGGCGACAGGGCCGGGTCTGACAGCAGCGGCTTGAACACTTGGTATTCATCCGGGGTCACGGCCCCCTGCACCACGTTCTCGCCCAGCCCCCAGGCGGCGTTGATGAGCACCACCTTGTCAAAACCCGACTCCGTGTCGATCGAGAACATGACGCCCGAGCCGCCGATGTCGGACCGCACCATCAGCTGCACGCCGACCGACAGCGCGACCTTGGTGTGATCGAAGCCCTTCAGCCGGCGATAGGTGATCGCCCGGTCGGTGAAGAGCGAGGCATAGCAGCGGCGGCACATCTCCAGCAGCGCGGCCTCGCCGCGGACGTTGAGGTAGGTTTCCTGCTGCCCGGCAAAGCTCGCGTCCGGCAAATCCTCGGCCGTGGCAGAGGACCGCACCGCAACCGAAATCTCGGTCGAGCCGGTCCTGCGGGCCAGTTCGCGGAACGCAGCCAGGATCTCGGCACTGATGGCGGGCGGCCAGTCCCCCGCGATGATCGCCTGGCGGATCGCATTACCGGCATCCGACAACTTGATCTTGCCCGCCTCCAGCTTCCCAAGCTGATCGGCGATCATTTCGTTCAGACGGTTTTCGACGAGGTAATCGCGAAACGCTTGCGCCGTGGTGGCGAAGCCGGGCGGGACCTGGACGCCCTTCCGTCCAAGCTGCTGCACCATCTCGCCAAGCGACGAGTTCTTGCCGCCGACCAAGGCGACATCGCCGCGCGAGAGATCTTCAAACCAGATGACATGCGGGCCTGCGCGCTTCATTGACTCCTCCCAGATTGCCGAATTCCACGTCTCCCTTTCGGGCAGTCTGGGTCCGCCCGCGGGATCCGGCCATGACTCTGGTCAAAGTTCCGGAAGAGATCGTGGGTATAATTCAAAGACAGACGGCGGGGCCGATGAAGGCATGCGAGCTGGACCCGCAAGACAAGGGGAGATCGAAATGGCGAAGAAGGAACTGCTGGACCTGGCAGACAGGCTCGAGGCCGCACCTGACCTTGACGGCGATCTGGCGGAGGCAGCCGTTCGCGGACTGCGCGAGGCCTTTCCCGGACAGGCCAGGGCCGGGCTGATCCCGGATGGCATTTCCGGCTCGAGCGACCTGCTGGAAGCTCTGGTGCTTTCGGCCCTGCCCGGCTGGCATTTCTCGATCCATGGCCGGGCGCGGCCGGCGGGACCGTGGACCTGCTCGCTCCGGCGGTCGGATGTCGGCGACGATGACGAGGTGCTCGGAACCGGCGAGGCGCGCTGCCTGTCGCGCGCCATTCTGGCCGCGGTCCTGCGCGTTGCCGCCCGGCAGTAAGGGCGCGTCACCCTCAATCCCCTATAGGACAGGACCGCGGAGTGACCGCCGCTTCCGGCCGGAGGGATGGGTCAGGCGCGCATTCAAGTCCGGCCGAGAGGCTATCGCGTCCTGATCGTGATCCTGGCCGCGGAGCGGGAGGGGCGCGAAAACAAAAAACCCCGCGATTGCGGGGCTTTGTGCACCGATCTTGGTGCGGTTGAGAAGACTCGAACTTCCACGGGAGTTACCCCACAGCGACCTCAACGCTGCGCGTCTACCAATTCCGCCACAACCGCCCCTTCCCGGGCTGGCCCGGATCGGATGGCGGGCTTTTAGCGAAGCGTCAGGAGGAAGAAAAGGGGGATTCTGCGCCTCTGTCCGGGTTTCGCGCAGACTTTGCCGGAGGTTGCATTTCCGGCATTCCAGGCGCATCTCGGGGACATCCGGCAGCAGGAGCGACGCATGGTCGACTGGAAGATCTCTGACGGGCTCGTCCCATATGACGAGGCGCTCGCCGTGATGGAAGAGCGGGTCGCGGCGATTGCCGAGGGCCGGGCCGGGGAACTGATCTGGCTGCTCGAGCATCCGCCGCTTTACACCGCCGGCACCTCGGCCCGGGCCGAGGACCTGACCGACCCGGACCGTTTCCCGGTGTTCAAGGCCGGTCGCGGCGGGCAGTACACCTACCACGGGCCGGGGCAGCGGGTCGTCTATGTCATGCTCGACCTCAACACGCGCGGCCGCGACGTGCGCAAGTTCGTCTGCGGGCTGGAAGACTGGGTGATCGCCACGCTGGCCGAGTTCGGCGTCAAGGGCGAGCGGCGCGCGGGGCGCGTGGGCGTCTGGGTGGTGCGGCCCGACCGCCCCCCCTCGCCCGACGGCAGTCCTGCCGAGGACAAGATCGCCGCCATCGGGGTCAAGCTGCGCAAGTGGGTCAGCTTCCACGGCATCAGCATCAATGTCGAACCGGATCTGGGGCATTTCGACGGGATCGTGCCCTGCGGCATCCGCGACCACGGCGTCACCAGCCTTGTCGATCTGGGCCTGCCGGTGACGATGGCCGATCTGGACGCCGCGCTCCGGCGGACCTTCGTCGCGGCAATTGAGGGCGGCACCCGCGACGAATGCACATATTGATCGCCGCGCGCCACCGGCGTTCTGTCAGGATCGGAACAGCGACTCACCCTCGCTGCCAGCCAGCATCAGAGAGAGGATCATCCATGAAAGTTCTGCCCCTCATCGCCAGCCTCGCGCTGGTCGCCGCCCCGGCCTTCGCGGGGGACGCGGCCAAAGGCGAGAACGACTTCAAGAAGTGCAAGGCCTGCCACTCGATCACTGCGCCCGACGGCACCGACGTCGTCAAGGGCGGCAAGGTCGGTCCGAACCTGTATGGCGTGGTCGGTCGCCCGCTCGCCTCGGTGGAAGGCTTTGCCTATGGCGAAGGCATCAAGGAAGCCGCGGCCAAGGGCCTGGTCTGGGACGAGGCGATGATCGCCGCCTATGTTGTCGACCCGACCAAATGGCTTGAAGAGCAGACCGGCGACGATGCCGCCAAGTCGAAGATGAGCTTCAAACTCGCCTCGGGCGGCGAGGATGTCGCTGCCTACCTCGCCTCGGTCGCGAAGTAAGCGAAGCCGACAGGGAATCGATTTCCTGGAGCCTTGAAGGAAGGGGCCGGACCACGAGGTCTGGCCCCTTTCCATTTCTTGCCCCGTTTGCCGCCAAGCCGGGCGCGCAAACGGCCTGCGCCCTGCCCCGCCGCGGCGCCATGACGCAACACCACCAGTGGCTTGCACCAGTTTTCTTGATCTGGATCAAAGTCTGACATTGCCGTGACCGTCGGCCCCCTCTAGAAACGGAACCCAGGGAGGAGGGAGGCTTCGCTTCCCTTCCGAAAACAAGCAACTGCGGAATTACTGGAGGCAACAGCATGGCCGACGCAGCCATCCATGGCCACGAAGACCATCGCGGATTCTTCACGCGCTGGTTCATGTCGACGAACCACAAGGACATCGGCATCCTTTACCTGTTCTTTGCGGGCTTCCTTGGCCTGCTGTCGGTGACCTTCACCGTCTACATGCGCATGGAACTGATGCACCCCGGTGTGCAGTACATGTGTCTTGAGGGCGCGCGGCTGACCGCGGCCACGGCGGCGGATACCTGCACCCCCAACGGCCACCTCTGGAACGTGTTCATCACCGGCCACGGCGTGCTGATGATGTTCTTCGTCGTCATTCCGGGCATGTTCGGCGGCTTCGGCAACTATTTCATGCCGCTGCAGATCGGCGCACCGGACATGGCCTTCCCGCGGATGAACAACCTGTCCTTCTGGATGTTCGCGGCTGGCGGCACGCTGGCGGTGATCTCGGTCTTTGCCCCGGGCGGCAACGGCGAATCCGGCGCGGGCGTGGGCTGGGTGCTCTATCCGCCGCTGTCGACGAGCGAAACCGGCATCGCCATGGACCTTGCGATCTTCGCCGTCCACCTGTCGGGCGCCTCGTCGATCCTCGGCGCGATCAACATGATCACCACCTTCCTGAACATGCGCGCCCCGGGCATGACGCTGCACAAGGTGCCGCTCTTCGCTTGGTCGATCTTCGTCACGGCTTGGCTGATCCTTCTATCGCTGCCCGTTCTGGCCGGCGCGATCACAATGCTCCTGACCGACCGCAACTTCGGCACGACCTTCTTCCAGCCGGCCGGCGGCGGTGATCCGATCCTTTATCAGCACATCCTGTGGTTCTTCGGCCATCCGGAAGTGTACATCGTCATCCTGCCGGGCTTCGGCATCATCAGCCAGGTCATCTCGACCTTCTCGCGCAAGCCGATCTTCGGCTACCTGCCGATGGTCTATGCGATGGTAGCGATCGGCGTCCTCGGCTTCGTCGTGTGGGCGCACCACATGTACACGACCGGCCTGTCGCTGACCCAGCAGTCCTACTTCATGCTGGCCACGATGGTGATCGCGGTGCCAACCGGCATCAAGATCTTCTCCTGGATCGCGACGATGTGGGGCGGCTCGATCGAGTTCAAGACGCCGATGCTCTTCGCCATCGGCTTCATCTTCCTGTTCACCGTTGGCGGCGTGACCGGCATCGTGCTGAGCCAGGCCCCGATCGACCGCGCCTATCACGACACCTACTACGTCGTGGCGCACTTCCACTACGTCATGTCGCTTGGCGCGGTCTTCGCGATCTTCGCCGGCATGTACTTCTGGATCGGCAAGATGTCGGGCCGGCAATACCCGGAATGGGCGGGCAAGCTCCATTTCTGGGCGATGTTCATCGGCGCCAACCTGACCTTCTTCCCGCAGCACTTCCTGGGTCGCCAGGGGATGCCGCGCCGCTACATCGACTATCCGGAGGCCTTCGCCTACTGGAACTACGTCTCGTCGATCGGCGCCTTCATCTCCTTCGCGTCGTTCCTGTTCTTCATCGGCATCATGTTCTACACCCTGCGCGCCGGTCAGCGCATCACGGTGAACAACTACTGGAACGAGCATGCCGACACGCTGGAATGGACCCTGTCCTGCCCGCCGCCGGAACACACGTTCGAGATCCTTCCGAAGCGCTCCGACTGGGACAAGGGCCACGCCCACTGAGGGAAAGCACAGCAAAAGGAAAAGGCCCCGGCGCATCGCACCGGGGCCTTTTTCATTTCCTGGTCCGCCCGGGCAGCCCGGTCCAACCGGATTTTGCGGCTATCGCCGCTCGCTTATCGTGCCAGCCTGTCCGGGGCGAATTCGCGGCCAATCCAGCTTTCGAAAATGCGGATGGTCGCGGCTTTCGGGTGTCGCGGCCGGTAGACGGTGAAGAACCGATAACCCTCGAGCACGACCGGCGACACCTGCACAAGCGTCCCATCGGCGAGCGCATCGGCTATCAGGATGTCGCTGCAGATTGCCACGCCGTGACCCGCGATCGCCGCCTCGATGCCGTGAAGGTCCTCGCGAAACCTCAGGGCGATGGACTTGCCAAGATCCGGCACGTCCGGTTGCTGCTGCCGGACCAGCCGCTCGAACTCGAACCACATCGGCGGGTTCGAGGCGCCTTTCGGCCATTGCCCGTCAATCAGGGGAAGCCCGGCCAGGGCTGCGGGATCAAGCATGGCCCGCTTTCTCCCGACCAGCGCCGGACTTGCAACGACCAGATAGCGGTCACTGGCGATTTCGGTGCTGACAAGATCGGCGGGGGGTGTTCTTGCATAGCGGATCGCGATGTCGACCTCGTCCGCCGCCAGATTGAGCACAAGGTCGGTTCCGATGATGTCGAGCCCGATCCCGGGATGGGCCGCTCGCCAACCCGGCAGGCGTGGCATCAGACAGCGGGCGGCAAAGGCATTCGTCGCTGTCACGCCCAGCCGCTCGTCGGTGCCGGGCATTGCCGCGGCGATCCCATCGGCAAAGCAGTCCAGACCCGCCGTGACCGACAGCAGGAGCTTGGCGCCCGCCGGCGTCAGGGTCAGCGGCCGCGGCATGCGCTGGAACATCTGCTGGCCGCAATAGTCCTCCAGAAGCCGCACCTGATGGCTGATCGCCGTCGGGGTCAGCCCGAGTTCCTCGGCAGCTTTCTGAAAACTCAGCAGCCGCCCGGCGGCCTCGAACGCCCGCAGTGCCGTCAGAGGGGGAAGTCTCCGCATCGGACCACCGGAGGATGAACCATATTCATCCTAGCATGAATTCTTCGATTTTGCATTTTCCGCCACGGGACCGAAACTCTTCATCAAGGACGCAGGATTTCCAGAGGAGGAAGGCCATGGACGGCAAGATGATGGACCGCACGTCCGAGACGCTCTGCCGGATCCAGGCGCTGGCGCCGCTCGTCGCGCAGCACCGCCCCGAGTTCGACGTCGAAAGGCGACTCTCGCAGCCCGTTGTAGATGCCATGGTCGACGCCGACCTCTTCCGCCTCTGGACGCCCGCGGCATTCGGCGGGGCCGAGATGAGTCCGCGTGATTTCGTCGAAGTGGTCGAGGCGGCCTCGGCCCTGGACGGATCCTTCGGCTGGTGCCTCACCAACGCCAATGCGTCGGGGCAGCTGGCCGCATATCTGCCCGAGCCGGTCGCCCGCGCCTGGACATCGACCCCGGACTGCCAGATGTCAGGCTCCACTGCCGCACTCGGCACGGCCCGAAGGACCAAAGGGGGGTTCATCGTCACCGGACGCTGGCCCTTTGCCAGCGGGATCATGACGGCCCGGCGCGTGAACTGTCTCTGCAAGATCGAAGGCGAAGGCGACCCGGCAAATCCGGTGCTGATCTTCTGCCATTTCGAGGTTGGAGAGGTGACGATTGTCGACACCTGGCACGTCAGCGGGCTGAAAGGCACCGGCAGCAATGACTTTACCGTCACCGAACATTTTGTCCCCGAGAGCCACACGCACGCGTTCGTCGGGGCCGAGCCGGGCCAGCCTGGCCAACTCTATCGCTTTCCCATCGTCTCGCTCCTGACCCTGAGTGTCGGGATCGTGCCGCTTGGCATTGCTAAAAGCGCCGTGGACGCCTTCATCGCGACGGCCGACCGCACCCGGGCGGGGACCACGAACCCGCTGAAGGATCGCGAAACCATCCAGGCCGACCTTGCCCGCGCCGAAGCCATGCGCCGCGCCGGCAAGGCGCTCATCCTGTCGGCCCTGACCGACCTCGAGGAGGCGCTCGATATCGGCGGCGAGACGCTTGTCCAGGCCCGCGCCTTCTTCCGCGTCGCGCTCGCGCATTCGGCCGAGACCTGCGTGAAGGCTGTCGACATGCTGGTTGCCTGCGCCGGTGCAGCGGCTTTGTTCGAAAGTTCGCCCCTGTCCAGGATCCAGCGCGATATCCACGCGGCCACCAAGCACGTCGCCGTCGCCCCCCATCTGTTCGGGGTCGGCGGGCGGATCATGCTGGGTCTGGACCCGGGTGCCCCGCGGTTCTGATCGGGCCAGACCGCCCTTGCCAAGACGGTCTTCCGGACAGCTGCCGGATATCTTTCTTTCGGCAGCCACGGTGCTAGATTTGGCCGATGCCGTATCGCTGGTCCGACCCCGCCCCCGATGGCGCGCGCGCCCTCGTCCTCTGGCCGCACCGCTCGCTTTCGCCGCGCGGCTTCGTCGTGTTCATCGCCGGATCGGCCCTCTTGCTGAGCCTTCCCCTGCTGACCCAGGTCGGGCATTCAAGCCTTTGGGTGTTGCTGCCCTTTTGCCTGATCCCGCTGGCTGGCGTCTGGTACGCGCTCCAGCGCAACAACCGCGACCGGACCATCGTCGAGCAACTCACGATCCGACCCGAGCTTGCGCGGCTGGTCCGACGCCAGAGCGGGCGGGATCAGCTCGAATGGCAGGCCAACCCGCATTGGGTCCGCGTCACGCTGCATGAAACCGGCGGGCCGGTGCCGAACTACCTTACCCTGCGCGGCAACGGCCGCGAGGTGGAGATCGGCGCGTTCCTTTCGGAAGAGGAGCGCGTCGCGCTCGAACGAGAACTGCATACGGCCCTCGCATTGGCCCGCTGAGCGCGCAGTTCGGATAGCCGAGCGAGAAGGATCACCACTAAATCCCGATGACTGGTATGGTATTTGCTCGGCTGCGCGAAAATGGACAATCATCTGCCCTATCTTTGCGACTCCCCGTTGCAGCGCGTGGGCGGCAGATGGCTGTTGGCGGCCCTCCTGATCGGCGTGGCCGCGCTGGCCGTGCCGACCTGGATCGGCTGGCTGACCCCCATGAAAAGTGGTCTGGTTCTTGCCTTCGCATTCTTGATGGCGTTGCTCGGGTCGGTCCTGACGATCCTGGTCATGCGGTTTATGGATCGCCGCGACCCGACACCCTTGCGGATTCAGCTGGCCGTTTTCGCGTTGGCCCTTCTGGTCGCGCCCGCAGCGGCAGCCCGCCTGAACGACCTCAGTTCTGTATCGACCCTGACCGTCGGCTTCAATGAGGAGTTCTGGAAGGTCTTCCCCCTGCTGATGGCTGTCCTGTTCCTACCGCGTTGGGTTCTGACCATCCGCGACGGCATCCTGTTCGGCGCGGCCGGGGGTTTGGGATTCAATCTGATGGAGACCGCAGTCTATGTGCTGCGCATGAGCTATCCGGAATTGGGACTTCTCAAAGGGACAACCTATCAACTGTCCCGCCTGGGATTCTGGGGGATCGGCAATCACATTATCTGGGCGGCCTTGGCCGGGGCCGGGATCGGCTTCGCCGTCCAGGCGCCGAGGTCGCGCTGGCGCTATGTCATCCCGCTCCTCACCTATCTCATGGCCGCCGTGACCCACACCGCGCAGGACAATGGCCTTTCGATCGTGCTGATGCTCGTTGCGGCGCAGATCATCCTGCCGCTGTTCGGTCAGGACCCTCACGCCACCGGGCCGGAAGCCATGGAGGTGTTCCGGCGCTTCACGCCGCCGATCATGGCGGCCGAGGAACTGATGATAAACATCTTCAACCTGCCCGTGCTGCTCTGGGGCCTGCTACGGTCTGGAAAATGGGAGCGCGACGCGATCCGGACCCAGCTGTCGGACGAAGCGCCGGATATCGTCTTCCCCGCCGAGAGAGCCACGCTACTGACCGAGGGCCGATTCAGGCAACGACAGCGTCCAGAGGGCCCGCGCCAAGCAGCGCGGCGCCTGCGCGCAGCGCAGAACGCCATCGCCTTCCAGAAGCAGCATCTCCTTGACCGGGGCCGGACGCTGGAGGGGGATCCGCTTCTCGCCTACTTCCGTGACGAGGTGCGGCGGCTTCGCGCGTGATCGCGCAATCCGGATCGTTGTCCCGCCAGCCGCGCAGGATGGAGAAAGACCGCCAGCGGCCACTGCTGACCACCGTCACCCAATCTTGCCTTGACGCAGACCGGCCGCGACCTTCAGCCTGTGACATCATTCCTGGGGAGGGAACGTTCATGTCCGCCACTGCCTTCGTCGCGACGCTCGCAATCTCCGCCGTGCTTGTCGCCACAACCCGAGCCGAGGCCTGCTCACGCATTCTTTGGAACAACAACGGCTATGCCGTGATGTCCGGCCGGACGATGGATTGGCCGGAAAGCACCGACCCGATCCTCACCGTGTTTCCGCGCGGGATGGAGCGGGATGGCGGCAAGGCGGGCCCTGACACGGTCGTTGCCGATAACCCCGCTCGCTGGACTTCCAAGTATGGCAGCCTCGTGACGACTGTCTACGGTATTGGCACGGCCGACGGTCTGAACGAAAAGGGTCTCGGCATCCACATGCTGTACCTCACGGCCACCGATTTCGGTCCGCGCGACGCGGCAAAGCCAGGGGTGCATGCCGGTCTCTGGGGCCAATATGTGCTCGACAACGCGGCGACCGTCGAAGAGGCCCTGAAGCTTCTGGAGGCGGTGCAGATCACACCCGTTTCAGCCCATGGCCACGACGCGACACTCCATCTGGCGATGGAGGATGCCTCGGGGGACAGCGCAATCATCGAGTATATTGACGGTAAACCGGTGATCCACCACGGGCGTGAATATGTCGTGATGACAAACGATCCGACCTATGACCAGCAGCTCGCGATCCTGAAAGAACGGGACTTTTCCAAGCCGGCCAGCGACATGCCCCTGCCCGGCAACGTAAACGCGGTGGACCGTTTCGCCCGCGCCACCTACTACCTGAACCTGCTGCCGAAACCCACGAACGAGCGTGAAGCCGCCGCCGGCATCCTCGCCGTCGCCCGCAACGTCTCGGTCCCCTTCGGGGCGCCTTACAAGGGCTTTGGCATCTACAACACCGAATACCGCACGGCGATGAACCTGACCGACCGCCGCTACTACTTCGAGCTGACCAACAGCCCGAGCGTCATTTGGGCCGATCTGGGCGCGATGAACCTCGATGCGGGGGCGCCGGTGCGGGTCTTTGACCCCGACAACCTGAACTTCACGGGCAACGTGACCGGCGACTTCGTTCCGGCCCCTGCGCCTTTCTGACCGGACGGTCCCTTCCCGTTCGGTCGCAGCTGCGGGTGCGGGAGCGGGGACGACGGGACCATGACCCAGGAAAAACTGTGCTATGCTGGGCCGGTGCACCGGCCCGACGCATGCCGCACCGGGACTGACCGGATGTACCACGGGGGGAGAAGAGAATTGGCACGCTACATCATCACCGGCAGCTATACGTCCGCGGGCATGAGGGGCATGATCGCCCATCCGAGCGACCGCGAGGCTGCAACCCGCGCGCTCGTCGAAGGGGCGGGCGGCAAGCTGCTGACCTATCTGCTGACCACGGGTGACAACGACTTCATGATGGTCACGGAAGCCGACGACATGACAGGCATGATCGCCGCCCTCATGGTGGCCGGAGCGTCGGGCGCCGTGTCGAACCTAAAGACGGTGCAGGCCTTCACTTCTGCCGAATTCATGGCCGCGCAGAAGAAGGCCGGGGCGCTGGCAGCGAAGTATTCCGCGCCGAACTGACGAAAAAGGGCTGCACCTCCGTCAGTTGGGTGCAGCCCATGTCCTGCGTTGCGCCGGGGGGCCATCCGGCCCCGGTCAGGCGAGCTTTTCCTTCAGCCGCGCCCCGACCGCACCGAAATCCATCTGGCCGGTGTACTTTCCCTTCAGCACCGCCATGACCTTGCCCATGTCGCGGATGCTTGCGGCCCCGGATTCGGCAATGGCCGCCGCGATGGCCGTCTCCACCTCGTCAGCGGACAGCTGGCGCGGCAGGAACTCCTCGATCACCTTGATCTCGTTCAGTTCCTTCTCGGCAAGTTCGATCCGCCCGCCTTCTTCGTAGATGCGGGCGCTTTCCTGGCGCTGCTTCACCATCTTGCCCAGCACGGCCAGGATCTCGGCGTCCGAGATCCCCTCTTCCTGCCCTTCGCCGCGGGCAGCGATGTCGCGGTCCTTGATCGCGGCGTTGATGAGCCGCAGCGCCGAAAGCCGCTCGGCCTCGCGGGCCTTCATCGCCTCTTTCAACGCGGTCTGAAGACGGTCGCGCATGGTCATCGGTTCATCCATCCCCCAGGGTGTCCGGACGCCCACAATACAGGGGGGGCAGTGCCAAGACAACAGGCGCCCTTGCGTCAAGTTATTGTTCTGAAAAGAAAAGACATTTCCCACGCACCCTTGACCCGGCCAGACCACGGGCATAGGTTCCAGCCGTTTATCCAGACCGGGGAGTCGCGTCATGTCCGCCACCAGCCAACAGCCCGCCTCCCACCCCACGGCCTGCCTTGCGCTGGCCGACGGAACGGTCTTCTACGGCCAGGGCTTCGGCGCCACGGGCGAGACAGTCGCCGAACTCGTGTTCAACACCGCGATGACCGGCTACCAGGAAATCATGACCGACCCCTCCTATGCCGGGCAGGTCGTGACCTTCACCTTCCCCCATATCGGCAATGTCGGCGTGAACACCGACGATGACGAGACCGGCGAGCCGGTGGCTGCGGGCATCGTGGTCAAGTGGGACCCGACCGAGCCGTCGAACTGGCGTTCGACCGGCGATCTGGTCGACTGGCTCAAGGCCAAGGGCCGGATCGGCATGGGCGGCGTCGACACCCGCCGGCTGACCCGCGCGATCCGCCAGCAGGGCGCGCCGCATGTGGCGCTGGCCCATGACCCGAACGGCAAGTTCGACATCGCCGCGCTTGTCGCCAAGGCGCGTGCCTGGCGCGGGCTGGTCGGGCTCGACCTCGCCAAGGATGTCAGCTGCACCCAGTCCTATCGCTGGGACGAGATGCGGTGGGCCTGGCCCGAGGGCTACACGCGCCGCGAGGGGCCGGGCCTGCGCGTCGTCGCCATCGACTACGGCGCCAAGCGCAACATCCTGCGCAGCCTCGCCTCTTCGGGTTGCGAGGTCACGGTGCTGCCCGCCACGGCCACGGCCGAGGACGTGCTGGCTCTGAACCCGGAAGGCGTGTTCCTGTCGAATGGCCCGGGCGATCCGGCGGCGACCGGGGAATATGCCGTGCCGATGATCCGTGGCGTTCTGGAAAAGGACCTGCCGCTCTTCGGGATCTGCCTTGGCCACCAGATGCTGGCGCTGGCGCTCGGTGCGCGCACGGTCAAGATGAACCACGGCCACCACGGCGCGAACCATCCCGTGAAGGACGTGGAGACCGGCAAGGTCGAGATCACCTCGATGAACCACGGCTTCACCGTTGACAGCCAGACCCTGCCGAAGGGCGTGATCGAGACGCATGTCAGCCTCTTCGACGGGTCGAACTGCGGCATCCGCATGACCGATCGCCCGGTCTTTTCGGTCCAGTATCACCCCGAGGCAAGCCCCGGTCCGCAGGACAGCTACTACCTGTTCGACCGCTTTGCCGAGGCGATGCGGGCGCGCCGCTCTGCCTGAGGCCCGTCGGGCGTTAACCTGCTGTTAACCAAGGGGAAGCAGGCTGGCCGGGTGTGACCCGAAAGGCCGCCATGCCACCCCCTGCCCTGCAGCTTGTCATGCCGTCGCAACTTTCCCTGCCGCTCGCCCGGCCGGAGGACGCGCGCCCGCGGGACGAGGCCGGAACCCTCGGCCTGCATTTCCTCAAGCACGGCGTGATCGGCACCGAAGCCCTGGTGCGTGGCCTGGCGCTCCATCGCGACCGGGGCGGCGATTTGGGCGCGCTCTTGCTGACCGAGGGGCTGGCGCGCGACCCGGCCCTGACCCGGGCCCGGGCCGAGTATCTGGGGCTGCGCTTCATCGATCCGGCCGAATGCCCGCCCGATCCGCGCCAGATCGACCGGCTTGGTGCGGTGACCTGCCTGCGGCTGGGCGTGTTGCCGTGGCGGCGGATCGGCGCCGCGACCCTTGTCCTTGCGGATCATCCCGACACACTGCGCCGCCATCGCGGCACCGTCGAGGCCGCCCTTGGACCGGTCGTGCTTGCCCTTGCCCCCCGCGAGGGGTTGCAGGCGGCCATTGCCGAGTTGCGTCGGGCGACCCTGCTCCAACGCGCCGAAAGCCGGCCCGACGCCGGTGAAAGCTGCCGCTCGCTGCCGGCGCGGCACCGGATGTGGCTGCCCGCCCTTTTGGTCCTTGCGGTCGTTCTGGCCCTGCTGCCCCCGGCGCTGACGCTCGGCCTGCTTACGCTGATTGCGCTTGTGGCGATGGCGGCCAATATGGGGCTCAAGGCCGCAGCTCTTCTGGCCAGCCTCCGCCGCCCGCCCCCCGCCGAACCACCGCCCCTGATCGCCCGCCTGCCGGTGGTCTCGGTCATGGTCGCGCTCTACAAGGAGGCCGAGATCGCGCCGCGGCTGGTGCGGCGGCTGGGGCGCATCGACTACCCGCGGGATCTTCTCGACATCGTGCTGGTCGTCGAGGAGGAGGACGAGGTAACCCGCCGCGCCCTTGCCCGCGGCGGGCTGCCCGGCTGGATGCGGATCGTTCCCGTGCCGAAGGGCAGTCTCAAGACCAAACCGCGCGCCTTGAACTATGCGCTCGACTTCTGCCGCGGCAGCTTCATCGGCATCTATGACGCCGAGGATGCGCCCGAGGCCAGCCAGATCCGCACGGTGGTCGAGCGCTTTCACCAGCGCGGGCCCGAGGTCGCCTGCCTGCAGGGGGTGCTCGACTACTACAACCCGCAGACCAACTGGATGGCGCGCTGCTTCACCATGGAATATGCCGCCTGGTTCCGGGTGATCCTGCCGGGCCTCGCCCGGCTCGGCCTGCCGGTCCCGCTTGGCGGCACGACCCTGTTCTTCCGTCGCGACGCGCTCGAGGCACTTGGCGCCTGGGATGCGCATAACGTCACCGAGGATGCCGATCTCGGATTGCGCCTGGCCCGCCACGGTTTCCGCACCGAATTGATCGAGACCGAGACGGGGGAAGAGGCGAACTGCCTGCTCCTCCCCTGGATCCGCCAGCGCTCGCGCTGGATCAAGGGTTACATGATGACCTGGCGCGTCCATATGCGCGCGCCGGGTCTCCTGCGCCGACAACTGGGACTGAGGGGCTTCGTCGCGGTGCAGGTGCTGTTCCTCGGCTCGATCCTGCATGCGCTGCTCGCGCCGCTCCTGCTCAGTTTCTGGGCGGCCAGTCTCGGCCTCTGGCACCCTGTCATCTCAGCGCTGCCGCCTGCTGCCTTCCGCGCGATGGTCGGGCTTTTCCTGTTTGCGGAGGCGCTGAACCTGACCATCGGCATCATCGGACTGCGCAGGCGCCGACAGCTCCTGAACCCGATCTGGCTGCTGACGCTGACCTTCTACCACCCGCTCGCCTCGCTCGCCGCCTACAAGGCGCTGTGGGAGGTGATCCGCAAGCCCTTCTACTGGGACAAGACGCGCCACGGCCGCTTCGACCGCGCGGGCGGATGAGTGCACCACCAATCCCATTTTCTGCTGACAAATATCCTGTGGGGGGAGGTCCGGATACAATCCGGACCGGGGGGCGCAAAGCCCCCCTTGCGACGCTAACGTCATCGGCTCAGCGCGTCTTCAACTCGCCCGCATCGACCCGCAACCGGGTCTCAAACGCCTTCGAGATATGGGTCTTCAGCGCCTGATAGGCCGCCTCGCCATCCCGCGCCTCGATGGCGGCCACGATCGCGGCATGTTCCTGCAGCGCGATCTCGTCGCGACCTTCAGCCGCGAAGCTGGTCGTCGCCATCAGCGCCATCGCCCGGTTCACGAGGTCAAGCTGCTGGATCAGGAAGCGGTTGTGCGAGGCCAGGTGGATCTGCCGGTGGAACCGCTTGTTGGCCCGGCTCAGGGCCCGGGGATCGCCGCCCAGAAGCTTGTGATCCTCAAGAACCATCCCGTGCAGTACCCGGATCTCCTCGTCCGAGGCGTGGCGCGCCGCCAGCCGGGCAGCAAGGCCCTCCAGCTCGGACCGCACGGCATAAAGATCGGACAGCTGCGAATGGTCGAGCGAGGCAACGATCAGGCTGCGGCCGTCGCGCGTCAGCATCGACTGTGTTTCAAGCCGCTGCAGCGCCTCGCGCACGGGCGTGCGCGACACGCCCAGCCGCTCGGCCAGTTCCGATTCCACAAGCCGGTCGCCCGGCCGGTAGACGCCCGCGTCGATCGCCTCGAGGATCAGCGAATAGGCATCCTTCTGCACGTCTTTCGGTTCTTTCATGTTCGACCCGTCTCCCCGCCCCGAGATAGACATGCCCCTAGGCCGGGATCAACCGGATTGATCGCGGACCGCGGCAAGCCTACCTATGTGGCATGGTCCGCACAAACTTCCACCATGTCACGACCTGGGTCTTCGACCTGGACAATACACTCTACCCGCCCTCGGCGCGCCTCTTCGACCAGATCGAGGTGCGGATGACGGATTGGGTGATGGAGGCGCTGCGCGTCGACCGACCCGAGGCCGACCGGCTGCGGCGCCATTACTGGATGACCTATGGCACGACGCTGGCGGGGCTGATGGCGGAACATGGGGTCGATCCCGCGCCCTACCTCACCCATGTCCATGACATCTCCTTCGACAGCCTCGTGGCCGACGCCGTTCTTGCCCGCCGGATCGCCGCCCTGCCCGGGCGCCGCATCGTCTATACCAACGGCTGCGCTCCCTATGCCGAGCGGGTCATCGCGGCGCGCGGACTCTCCGGCCTTTTCGACGCCGTCTATGGGGTGGAGCATGCCGGCTTCCGGCCCAAGCCGGAACGCCGGGCCTTCGAGACCGTCTTTGCCGCCGATGGACTGGACCCCGCCCGCGCCGCGATGTTCGAGGATGACGCCCGAAACCTGGCTGCCCCGCATGAGATGGGGATGCGCACGGTCCATATTGCGCCCGAGCCGGAACCGGCCGCCCACATCCATCATCATGCCGAGGACCTGAGCGAATTCCTTGGCCGTCTCACCGGCTGACGCCGCACTGCGGCATCCTGTCCATTGATCCTGCCTGTCCAGACGTTATCTCGGGAAACGCTGAACAGGAGATTCATCTATGACTTCGACCACCTTCGCCCGCGGCTTCTATGCCATCCCGTTGCTCGGCTGGATCGCGCGCGACATTTCCCGCGACATCAACAACGTCTGGTATGCGCTGGTCATCCTGCTGACGGCGGTCGCGCTGGCGGTCAAGGTCTGGGGCGTGGTCGCACTGGCGATGACGGCGCTCGCCATGGTGCCGGTCATGTTCGTGCTCCTCATCATGATCACCCGGGGCTGACGCCCGGCAAAATGTCGCTTGGACGCGACCCCCGGTCCGGTCTATCTCTGTGCCGGATGAAGGGGGCGCGTCATGGCACGGCAAAGCACGGATATCCTCGTCTCGGGTGGCGGTGTCGCGGGGCTGACCGCGGCCGCGGCCTTTGGATCGGCCGGGTTCCGGGTGATATGCGTCGATCCCGAGCCGCCGATCACCGAACGTGACGCCGCCGGGTCCGACCAGCGCACGACCGCCTTCCTGCACCCCTCGATCCCGGTGCTGGAGGCCGCGGGCCTCTGGTCGCGGCTCGACCCCCATGCGGCCCCCCTGCAGATCATGCGGATCATCGATGCGGGGGGCGAACGGCCAGAACCCCGCATCGTCAAGGATTTCGACGCCGCCGACATCTCGGACCAGCCCTTTGGCTGGAACCTGCCGAACTGGCTTCTCCGGCGCGAGATGGTGGCGCGGCTGGCCGAACTGCCGAACGTCACATTCCGCCCCGGTACCGCCACGTCGCGCCTGACCACCCGGGAAGGCGAGGCGCTGGTAACCCTGTCGGACGGCACGGGCGTCTCTGCCCGGCTGGTCGTCGCCGCCGACGGGCGCAACTCCACTGTCCGGCAGGCGCTTGGCATCCCGGTCAAGACCCTGCGCTACGGGCAAAAGGCGCTGGCCTTCGCCGTGACCCATCCCGAGCCGCACCGGAACGTCTCGACCGAGATCCACCGTTCGGGCGGTCCCTTCACGCTGGTTCCCCTGCCCGACCGCGACGGTGCCCCTTCCTCAGCCGTGGTCTGGATGGAACGCGGGCCCGAGGCGCTGCGCCTCGCCGCCCTGCCCGAGGCCGAGTTCGAAGCCGCGCTGAACGAACGCTCCTGCGGCATTCTCGGCCCCCTGACCCTGGTCAGCCGCCGCACGGTCTGGCCGATCATCAGCCAGATCGCGGACCGCATGGCGGGCGAACGCGCCGCGCTGATCGCCGAGGCCGCGCATGTCGTCCCGCCGATCGGGGCGCAGGGGCTGAACATGAGCCTTGCCGACCTTCGGGTGCTTCTTGACCTTGCAACGAAGGCCCCGGACCGGCTTGGCGACGCGGCCATGCTCGACGCCTACCACAAGGCCCGCCACACCGAGGTCGTGGCGCGGGTCACCGGCATCGACGCGCTGAACCGCGCCTCGATGATGGGCGAGCCCTTCCTGCGCGACCTGCGCGCCGGGGCCCTGAATGCGTTCTATTCCATCGCCCCGGTGCGCCGGACGCTGATGAAGGCTGGTCTCGGGGTGCGGTGACGCCTAAAGCACCCTGTCCACCGCCGCCTGCAGCCGCGCCAGCGTACCCGGCACGTCATAGAGCTTGTCGAGCCCGAACAGCCCCAGCCGGAAGGTCCGGAACTCCGCCCCCTCGCCCACCTGCAGCGGAACGCCCGCGGCGATCTGCAGGCCCTCGACCAGGAATTTCTTGCCATTCTGGATGTCGGGATCGTCGGTGAAGCTGACGACCACACCCGGCGCGCCAAAGCCCTCGGCGGCGACCGATGCGATGCCCTTGGCCTTCATCATCGCGCGCACGCCTTCGCCGAGCTTCCACTGCGCCTCTTTCAGCCGCTGGAAGCCATGCGCCTTGGTCTCCAGCATCGCGTCGCGGAAGCGGACCAGCGCCTCGGTCGGCATGGTGGCGTGATAGGCATGCCCGCCATTCTCATAGGCCGCCATGATCGCCCGCCATTTCTTCAGGTCGAGCGCGAAGCTGTCCGACGTGGTTTCGGCCAGCCGCTTCTCCGCCCGTTCGGACAGCATTACCAGACCGGCGGCGGGCGAGGAGGACCAGCCCTTCTGCGGGGCAGAGATCAGCACGTCGACGCCCGTCGCACCCATGTCCACCCAGACCGCGCCGGAGGCGATGCAGTCGAGCACCATCAGCGCGCCGACCTCATGCGCCGCCGCGGCGATGGCGGTGATATAGCTGTCGGGCAGGATGATCCCGGCGCTGGTCTCGACATGCGGGGCGAAGACGACATCGGGCTTCGCCTCGCGGATCTTGGCCACGACTTCTTCGACGGGTGGCGGGGCATAGGGCGCCTTCGCGCTGTTCCCGCCGGTCCGCGCCATGCAGACGGTGGTCTCGGCCGCGAAGCCGCCCGCCTCGAAGATCTGCGTCCAGCGGTAGGAGAACCAGCCGTTCCGCACGATCAGCGCGTGACGGTCGCGCCCAAACTGCCGCGCCACCGCCTCCATCGCAAAGGTGCCGCCACCCGGCACCACCGCAACGCCAGTGGCATTATAGACATCGCGCAGCATCTCGGAAATGTCGCGCATGACCTTCTGGAACTTCGCCGACATGTGATTCAGCGAGCGGTCGGTGAAGACCACAGAAAATTCCTGAAGCCCCTCGGGGTCGATATCGGGCAGCAAACCGGGCATCTAAGGCTCCTCCATTTTGGGGGCTTCTAGCATGGGAACGGGCTATTTCGACCGGTCGAACACGACCTTGAAAGCATGTTTTTCGGCCCGGACGAGGCCTGCGGCCACCGCGGGATCGCCGGCCACCACGGCATCGAAGGTCGCCTCATCGGGAAGGTCGAAGATGCCAAGGCCGTAGTCGCCATTCTCGGTGCGACCGACGAAGACGATCTTGCCCTGATCGTAGAGCTTCGAAAGATACTCGAAATGCGCGCCCATGATCGCCGCCTCGTCCGGCGTGATCGTCGCCACGAAATCCGCGCGCGGCGGCAGGATGCGATAGGCGAAAGTCGGCATGGCGGCATCTCCGGGACCTGCGGAAAAGAGTAGCGGCAGCCCCCGGACCTGCCAAGGTCAACCGATCGGTCCCGGCCGGCGTTCCTCGCTCAGAAGCACGTTCGCCTCGACCTGCCCGACTCCCGGGAGGGTCATGATCCGCCGCCTCAGCACCCGCTCGAAATCGGCGATGTCGCGGGCCACTACCCGCAGGCGGTAGTCGAAGAGGCCAAGGACATGCTGGACCACCTGCACCTCCGGAATCGCGGTCACGGCACGTTCGAAATCTTCCAGCGCCACCCGCCCCCGCGTGGCGAGCTTGATGCCGAGGAAGACCGTCACCCCGAAACCGATCGCCTCGCGGTTCACCACCACGCGTGTCCCGGCCAGCACGCCCGCCTCCTCCAGCCGCTTCACCCGACGCCAGGCGGCGGGCTGGCTCAGCCCCAGACGGCGACCGATCTCGCCCGCGCTGATGGTGGCGTCGGCGGTCAGGATGCGCAGGATCGCCCGGTCGTGGTCGTCAAGCTCGATCATACCGGCAGCCCCCCGTCATCCTTGAGGGTCGAGATCAGCATCAGCGCATCAAGCTCTGCGATATGCGGCAGGGTCAGGATGCGGCTGCGATAGAGCTCCTGATAGTGCCCCATGTCGCGCGCGATCACGTTCAGCCGCACATCGACGCGACCAAGGAAGGTTTCGATCGCCACCACCTCGGGCACCTCGCGCGCCGCGGCGATGAAATCATCGAAGGCGCGCGGATCAGTCTTGTCGAGCGTGAAACGCAGGCTGACCTCGACCGCGTAGCCAAGTTTCCGCCAGTCGATCACAGCCTCGCGGCCGCGGATGACACCAGCCGCTTCGAGCTTTTCCAGCCGGCGCCAGCAGGTCGCGGTGGTCAATCCCGCCCGTTCCGCCAATTCCCCAGTGCCGAGCGAAGGCTCTGCCAAGAGGTTACGCAACAAGCGCCGGTCGGTATCGTCAAGCATGGATCATCCATAACTATGCCTTTCAGCGAATGATCTTTCGCACGATCCCCTGAATTCGTCAAACTTTGCACGATGATTTGTGTAGCCTTCCCTATGATGCCCGACAGAACGGCATCACAGGAGAGAGAGCCATGCGCGTCTATTACGATCGCGACTGCGACATCAACCTCATCAAGGACAAGAAGGTCGCCATCCTCGGCTATGGCAGCCAGGGCCATGCCCATGCGCTGAACCTGCGCGACTCGGGCGCGAAGAACCTTGTCGTCGCGCTGCGCGAAGGCTCGCCCTCGGCCAAGAAAGCCGAAGCCGAAGGCCTGAAAGTCATGGGCATCGCCGAGGCCGCTGCCTGGTGTGACCTCATCATGTTCACCATGCCCGACGAGCTTCAGGCCGCGACCTACAAGAAATACGTCCATGACAACCTGCGCGAGGGCGCGGCGATTGCGTTCGCACACGGCCTGAACGTGCATTTCGGCCTGATCGAGCCGAAGAAGGGCGTCGACGTCATCATGATGGCCCCGAAGGGTCCGGGCCACACCGTGCGCGGCGAATACACCAAGGGCGGCGGCGTGCCCTGCCTCGTGGCCGTCCACCAGGACGCGACCGGCAAGGCGATGGAAATCGGTCTCAGCTACTGCTCGGCCATTGGCGGCGGCCGCTCGGGCATCATCGAGACCAACTTCCGCCAGGAATGCGAGACTGACCTGTTCGGCGAGCAGGCCGTGCTTTGCGGCGGCCTGGTCGAACTGATCCGCATGGGCTTCGAAACGCTGGTCGAAGCGGGCTACGAGCCCGAGATGGCCTATTTCGAATGCCTGCACGAGGTGAAGCTGATCGTAGACCTGATCTACGAAGGCGGCATCGCCAACATGAACTACTCGATCTCGAACACCGCCGAATACGGCGAATATGTCTCGGGCCCGCGCATCCTGCCCTATGACGAGACCAAGGCGCGGATGAAGGCGGTCCTGACCGACATCCAGACCGGCAAGTTCGTGCGTGACTTCATGCAGGAAAACGCCGTCGGCCAGCCGTTCTTCAAGGCCACCCGCCGCATCAACGACGAGCACCAGATCGAGAAGGTCGGTGAAAAGCTGCGCGCGATGATGCCGTGGATCGCCAAGGGCAAGATGGTCGACCGCGCGCGGAACTGATCGCGCCCGCACCAGCGTATCGGGGCCGGAGGGGAAACCTCCGGCCCTTTGCGTTGTAGCCGTCTGGTGGTAGCTTTTGCCGGCAAGTCGCAGCAAAGCTGGGTGACATGCCATGACCGACAGCAACAACTGGACCGGCGGATGCCAATGCGGCGCGGTGCGCTATGCGCTGCTGGACGCGCCCGAAAACGCCTGCATCTGCCATTGCCGGATGTGCCAGAAGCAGTTCGGCAGCTTCTTCGGCGCCTTCGCCGATGTCCATCCCGACCAGTTCCGGATCACCCGCGGTGAACCTGGCTGGTTTCACAGTTCGGACGATGCCGCGCGCGGCTTCTGCCGGGATTGCGGCACGCCGCTGTTCTACAAGTTCCTGTCGAGCCCGCGCATCGCCGTCTCGATCGGGTCGCTCGACCGCCATTCAGAGGTCAGGCCGCGGGCCCAGTACGGGATCGAAGCGCGCGAACCCTGGTTCGCCGAGCTGCCGTTCCTGCCCCAGACGGTCACGGGGGACGGCGACAACGGGGCCGGCGACACGCCCGAGCGGTTCGAGAAAATCCGCCTCTCAAACCGCCAGCATCCCGACCACGATACCGCGGAATGGCCTACTCGTTGAGCGCATCCTGCGCCGCTGCATCTCGGAACGGAATACTCGTTGCGCCACGATGCCCTGGATCTCCAAAGGGCAAGATGATCGACCGCTCGCGGAACTGATCCCGCCATATCTTCGCTGAGGGACCCAGGCAATCGCTCTGGCCCTGCTTACTTTCCGGGCGCCCAATTGCAGGGCAAGGCAAATAGCGCCCGATGCCCGAGCAACTGCAAGTCATTCCACTGTCGTTTCATTCCCGCGTCACGAGTGCGTGATAGCATTTTCGAGATGTTGGGTTGTAAGGGGAATGGTGATGCGGATTTCAATCATCGACGGATTTCGTGGCTTCTTTCTAATCTTTATGATGGTCGTCCATGCCAACGAATTCCTGAAGACCACCATCGGAAAACTGAACCACCACTATTTCGGCTGGGTGGAGGATGCACAGGGCTTCGTCTTTCTGTCAGGCCTCGTTGTCGGCCTGGTCTATGGCGGCATCCTGATCCGCAAGGACCAACCTGCGATGGAAAAGGCCATCTTGCGGCGGATGAAGACCATCTACCTGCATCAGGCCAGCTTGATCCTCATCCTCGCGCTCGCCGCAATGGTTGCAGCCAACCTTGGCCTGAAACTTGGCTATCTCGCCCCCTACGCAAAGGCCCCGGTCGCCTTCTCGCTTGCCTCACTCGGGCTGGTTACAGGTTCGGCGCATATGGGCATCCTTCCCATGTATATCCTGTTCCTGCTTTTCACCCCCTTCGTGTTAAGCTGGCTGAGGCTCGGCTACCTGCCAGCCGTCGCGACGGGCAGCCTCTGCCTGTGGCTCTTCGCACAGACAGGCCTCAGCGACACCGCGGTCGACAACGTGGAATCCACGCTCAACGACTACGGCTACCGGCTCCACCTCGGCATATTCTTCAATGTCGCGGGTTGGCAGTTGATCTTCTTCACCGGCCTCTGCGCCGGCTATCTGAAGGCAGCGGGTGAACTTGATCTTGGCTGGATGCACCGGCCCGGTGTGGCGCGGGCCTTTGCGGTTGCAGCCTGCGCTATCCTTCTTCTCGGGCTCTATGATCGTGTCGTCTTCGACTTCTGGATCTCGCATAGCTACTCAGACCACGTGCTTGCCCTTACGGACCGAGGCAATCTCAGCACAATCTATGCCCTCGCCTTCTTCCTTGACCTGTTCGCGATCGTCTGGCTGCTGGTCGCGGGTCCGCAATCCTCGCTGCCGGGCATAGCACTCGGAGCGCGGGTCATGATGGCGATCTTCACCTGGAAGCCGCTGGTCTTCCTCGGTCAGCATTCGCTGCACGTCTTCTCGGCGCATATCCTGTGCGTCTATGCTCTGGAGCTCTTTTTCCTCAATGCCGATCCGGGGCGTCTGGCCGCGAACATCGCAATCCTCGCATCGCCATTGCCGCTGTTCGCCGCAGCTTGGGGGCACGCCAGGATGCAGGCCGCGGGAGGCAAGGCGGTGGCCGCCTGAACCGAGGCGCCGGTTCAGACCGCCGCCTTCACCGCCTCGACGATCTCGTCAACGACGGCAAGAAGCGTGGTTTCATCCTCACACTCGGCCATCACCCGGATCAGCGGCTCGGTGCCCGACTTGCGGATCAGGAGCCGTCCGCGGCCATTCAGACGTGCCTCGGCGCCGGCGATCACGGCTTGTACCGACGGCGCCTTCAGCGGCTCGGCCCCGGCCCCGTAGCGGACGTTCTTCAGAAGCTGAGGCACCGTCTCGAAGTTGCGGACCAGCTCGCTCGCCCTGCGCCCGGTCCGCGCCATCTCGGCCAGGAACTGAAGCGCGGCAATCAGGCCGTCGCCGGTCGTGGCGTAGTCGGTCATCACGATATGGCCCGATTGCTCGCCGCCAAGGTTGTAGCCGCCCTTGCGCATCTCCTCGACGACGTAGCGGTCACCGACAGGCGCGCGCTCCAGCCGCAGGCCGCGACTCGCCAGGAACCGCTCCAGCCCGAGGTTCGACATCACGCTTGCGACCAGCGCCCCGTGGTTCAAGCGGCCTTCCTCGGCCCACCGGGCCGCGAACAGCGCCATGATCTGGTCGCCGTCGGCCACCTGCCCGGCTTCGTCGATCAGGATCACCCGGTCGGCATCGCCGTCCAGGCAGATGCCGACGTCGGCGCCATGGGCGACGACCGCCTCGGCCGCCGTATCGGGATGGGTGGAGCCGCATTTGAGGTTGATGTTGGTGCCGTTCGGGGTGACGCCGACCGGGATCACCTCGGCCCCCAACTCCCAAAGCACCTCGGGTGCGGTGCGGTAAGCCGCGCCATTGGCGCAGTCGATCACGACCTTGAGCCCGTCCAGCCGCAGCCCCGCCGGGAAGGTGGTCTTGGCATATTCCTGATAGCGACCGCGCGCATCCTCGATGCGCTTGGCGCGCCCGATCTCACCCGCCGGAACCAGCTCGATCTCCGAGGCGACCATCGCCTCGATCTCCATTTCGGCCTCGTCGGACAGCTTGAAGCCATCAGGGCCGAAGAACTTGATGCCGTTGTCCTCATGCGGGTTGTGGCTGGCCGAGATCATCACGCCCAGATCCGCACGCATCGAGCGGGTCAGGAAGCCCACGGCAGGGGTCGGCACGGGACCGAGGAGAAGCACACTCATTCCGGTCGAGGTCAGCCCGGCAGTCAGGGCGTTTTCCAGCATGTAACCCGACAGGCGCGTGTCCTTGCCGATCACCACCCGATGCGTCGCCTGCCCATCGCGGCGGAAGTAGCGGCCGGCGGCGGCGCCGAGCTTTAGCGCCATCTCGGCGGTCATGGGGTGGATGTTCGCCGTGCCCCGAACCCCGTCGGTGCCGAAGAGCCTGCGGCTCATGCCATGCCTCCCGAATAGATTGCCTGCCAGAGCGCGAGCGCCTGGCGCGTCTCGCCCACGTCATGCACGCGCAGGACCTGGATGCCCTGCGCCAGCCCCGCCAAGGCGACGGCGAGCGAGCCCGGCACCCGCCGGTCCGCCTGCGCCTCGCCACCGATCGAGCCGATGAAGCGCTTCCGCGACGCGCCAAGCAGCACCGCGCAGCCAAGCCCGTGGAACAGCGACAGGTTGCGCAAGAGCGTCAGGTTGTGCTCGGCGGTCTTGCCAAAGCCGATGCCGGGATCGACCATGATCCTTGCCCGCGGGATGCCGGCGGCCTCGGCCTCCATCACCTTTTCGGAAAGGAAATCATAGACATCCAGCAGCACGTCGTCATAGGTCGGATCGTCCTGCATGGTCTGGGGCGTGCCCTTGGCATGCATCAGGATCACCGGCGCGCCCGATTTCGCCACCACGCCCGCCAATGCCGGGTCGAAGGTAAAGGCCGAGACATCGTTGACGATCGCCGCCCCCGCCGCGAGCGCCGCCGCAGCGACTGCGCCCTTGCGGGTGTCGATCGAGATCGGGGCGCGCAAGCCACCGGAGATCAGCGCCTCGATCACCGGGGCAGTCCGCAGGATCTCGTCCTCTTCGGGCACCTCAACCGCGCCGGGACGGGTGCTTTCGCCGCCGATGTCGATGATGTCCGCCCCGGCCCCGGCCATGGTCCGCGCCTGCATCTGCGCGGCTTCGGGGGCAAGAAACAGCCCGCCATCCGAGAAGCTGTCGGGCGTCACGTTGAGAATGCCCATCAGGCGCGGGCGATCCATCTTCAGCCCGGCAAAATCGGGCCGCGGGTCCGACAGGCGCGCCCGCACCTCGCGCGGGGCCTCGCTGGCCGGGATCATCTGGGACGGGCGGTTCCGCTCCAGCACCTCGATCCGGTCGAACCAGCACCAGCCGCCGGCAAGGTAGAACCCGCCTTCCGGACGGGCGGGATCGGTCATCGGGATGGGACGATAATAGACCATGGCAATCCTGTGCCTTGCGGCGCCGCCCTTGGCAAGCGCCTTGGCTCAGGCCCGCTCGACCGGCACGCGGCTTCCTGCCGGAACTGTTGCCGTCCCGTGAAGCACCAGCCGTTCGGCCGCCAGCGTCTCGGCCAGCCACAGGGCAAGCACCACCGGCTCGCGCGACTGTGGGCCGTCCACGGCATCGAGCACCAGTTTCGACGGCGCCCAGACGATCATCCGGCCGTGCTTCATCGCCCAGTCGATCTCGGTCCGGGTTGCCACGACCACGCAGCGCGGATCGCGCGAGGCCAGAACCCAGGCGTTCTGCTCGATGGCCAACAGGTCGATGCGCCGCTGCGTCGGCCGGTGCCCGGTTTCGGGCCTCGGCAGGTCCGGCAGACCGACGGTCAGGATGACCGGCTTGCCGGTTTCCTGCAGGGCGTCCAGCCGAGTGGCTAAATCCGGCGCGGCGATGACGTCATTGTCCAGAAAGACCACGATCGGATGCAGGGCCGTCTCGGCCCCCTCGGCATCCACTGACCGGGTCGGCAATTCGGCCCGCGAGCGCACGATCTCGACTCCAAGGGCGCCGGGGCCGCGGTCCAGTTTCTCGATCCGCACGAAGACGCGCATCGCCTGCGGTTCGGCCAGGATACGCTCGGCAACCCGCTCCGCCAGCGTTTCCAAAAGGTTGAGCCGCTCCGAGGCCAGTTCGGCCGCGATCGCCTCGGTGATCCGGTCATAGGACAGGATCCGGTCGACATCATCGTCGATGGGCGCAGGATGCGGGCGCACCTCGACCACCACATTGAAACGGATGCGCTGGCGGGTGCCGCGTTCCTGCTGGAAGGCGCCGATCTCGACCTCGACGACATGGTCGCGCAAGGAGATACGGTCCCGAGGATCGGCCCCGGCCGAGGCTTCGGCACGTTCCTCGGGATGCGCAAAGGCAAGACGGATATCGCTGATCATGACCCGGTCCCCGCCCGGAAGTTCCCTTGCGCCAGAACATAGACTGGCGGCGCGCAGGCCTTACCCCAAGGGCGGCAGGGAAAGCAAGAAAGGCGACATTCCGCGTCGCCTCTCCCTTATTGCCGGACCGAGGCGCGATAGAACCTGTGGGCCCCGATCTCGGCCGTTTCGGCATAGCGGCGCGCCCAGCCGGGCCGAACGCTTCCGGCATGGAAATGCGTTGCGCCATGGGTCAGGGCGCGCGGCATCCCGTCAAGCATCAGACGGGCGATCTTGCCTGCCGTCTCGTAGGCGGCCTTTTCGCGGATCGCGTCTGACTGGCCATCGCAAACGAACGAGAACTGGCATCCGCCCTGCCCGCCTTGTTTAACAACGCGGCATATCGACTTGGGATACAAGGGAGAATCCACTCGGTTCAGGATCACTTCCGCGATCGCGAACTGTCCGTTGATCGACTCGCCGCGCGCCTCGAAATAGATGGCCTTGGCAAGGCATTCCCATTCCTTGTCGCCGGTAGCGGCGGGCAGACCGGCAAGCCAGACCGCCGAATATTCCGGATCGGCCGGCTTGGCCAGCGCCGGAATTCCCGGCTCCGCCAGCCGCGCCATCGTCTCGAACGGCACGGGAAGCGGACCCGTCTGGTTGTAGACGCCCTGCCCATAAGGGCCGGCGGGGCTTTGACCGAAGGCGTCGGTCGGGTCGTTGATCTGACGGTCAGTCACATCGGCCCAAGCCGCGCCGTTCAGGACGAGCAGCCCGGCAAGGCCGCCAATCCAATGCTTTCGCACGCGCATTTTGCTTTGTTCCCGGTTGTACTTCCTGGCAGCGCCTGACCCGGGCATCCCCCACCCGCAGGCAACAGCCGTCGGACTTACGCGAGGACTTCAGTCGCGTAAACCCACCGTTGCCGAAATACAACAATTGAATCAGAGACTTGCGCCAAGTTCCGCCGAACTCGCTTTAAGATTGCACAGTTTGCGCGCGGAAAACCGCTTGTTTGACGCAAGGAAAGCTCAGGCCTGCGGTCTTCTGTTGCGATCCTGCAACGCCAGATGCGCGGCAGCCAGGCGGGCCATCGGCACCCGGAAGGGCGAGCACGAGACGTAATCGAACCCGGCCCGCCGGCAGAAGGCGATTGATTCGGGGTCGCCGCCGTGTTCGCCGCAGATGGACAGAGTCAAGTCCGTGCGCGTCCGCCTACCCCTTTGCGCCCCCATCAAAAGCAGTTCGCCTACGCCTTCGACATCCAGCCTGTGGAACGGATCTTCCTGGAAAACGCCCTGCTGGACGTAGGTGTTCATGAACCGTCCGGCATCGTCGCGCGACAGGCCGTAGGTCATCTGCGTCAGGTCGTTCGTCCCGAAGGACAGGAAGGCCGCATGCTGGGCAATCTCGCCCGCGCGGAGCGCCGCCCGCGGGGTTTCGACCATGACGCCAAGCTTGTAGGCGAAATCCGTGCCGGTCCGGGTACGGACTGCCGCAGCGACGGCATCGACGCGGGCCTTCACCATCTCGACCTCGCGCTTGGCCGAGACGAGCGGGATCATGATCTCGGGAACAACCGGGGCACCGCGCTTGGCCACCTCGACTGTCGCCTCGAAGATCGCCTGGGCCTGCATGTCGTAGATCTCGGGCAGGACGACGCCAAGGCGGACGCCGCGCATCCCCAGCATCGGGTTGACCTCCGACAGGGCATCGGCCCGCCGGGTGACTTCCGACAGCGGCCGGTCCAGCGCCTCGGCCAGATCGCGCAGGCCCTCTCGGGTATGGGGCAGGAATTCGTGCAGCGGCGGGTCGAACAGCCGGATGCAGACCGGCAGGCCCTGCATGATGTCGAAAAGCTGGATGAAATCCTCGCGCTGCATCGGCAGAAGCCGGGCCAGCGCCGCCGCCCGATCCTTGGCCGTGTCGGCGAAGATCATCTCGCGCATCACCACGAGCCGGTCGTCGTCGAAGAACATGTGCTCGGTCCGGCACAGGCCGATCCCCTGCGCCTGGAAGGCGCGTGCGGTTTCGGCATCGGCGGGCGTGTCGGCATTGGCGCGCACACCGATGTCGCGAAACTCGTCGGCCCAGGACAGAAGCGTGCGGAAACTGTCGTCGAGCGCGGGCGGCAGCATCTCTGCCTGACCGGCCAGCGCCTCGCCCTTGGTGCCGTCGATGGTGACGATGTCGCCCTCGCGGAAGATCCGGCCGTCGGGGGCCACAAGCTTCTTGTCCTTGGCGTCAAGCCGCAGGTCCGAAGCGCCCACGACACAGGGCAGACCGATGCCGCGCGCGATCACGGCGGCATGGCTGGTCATCCCGCCGCGTTCGGTCAGGACGGCGGCCGCGGAATGCATGCCGCGGATGTCCTCCGGCGCCGTTTCGCGGCGGACGAGGATGCAGGGTTCGCCGCGCGCCGCGCTGGCCTGGGCGGCGTCGGCCGAAAAGACCAGCCGGCCGGTCGCCGCCCCTGGCGAGGCCGCGATGCCACGCACGAAGACGTCGCGCGCGCCCCGCGGATCAACCTGCGGGTGGAGGAGTTCCGACAGCGCCCGCGGTTCGACCCGCAACACCGCCTCTTCTTCGGTGATGATGCCGTCCTCGGCCAGCGCCACGGCGATATGCAACCCGGCGCGACTGCTCCGCGCGACCTTGACCGCATCGAGAACGGCGAGCTGGCCATTGTCGATGGTGAACTCGATCTGCATTTCCTCGCGCAGGCGCTGGCGACAGATGGTGCCGTAGCGGAGGAGTTCCGCGAACAGATCGGGGGCGATGTCCTCAAGCGAGGCGCCGCGCTTGTCGCGGGTCAGATAGATCGCGCCGTCCTGCCGCAAGGCATCGCGGCCCTGGCTTTGGCCAAGATAGCGCCCCGTCACCTGCGGCACGCCGGTCACCGGATCGACGAACTGGATCACGCCGGACCCCGAGATCCCCTGCCCGATTCCCTGCGCCATTTCCTGTACGACAAGGCCAAGCCCGCCATCCTCGGGCGCGCCCTTGGCCATGCGCAGGAGACGGGCCGAAGTCCCCTCCCAGGCCCGCGCCATCGAGCGCAGCGCCTCGGCCAGCTGCCGGGCCGGATCCTCGGGAAAGGGCTCGTCCATCTCGGATTCGTAGACCTTCAGCGCCGCCGCAATCGCGGCCTCGGACGGCTTGGCGCTGTCGAACATGTCCGGGTCCAGCCGAGCGACATGGGTGGCAAAGGACTGGATGAAGCGCAGATAAATCGCGTCGGCAGCCGCCTGGCCGTGGGTTTTCGCCAGCGCTGCATGGCGCTCTGCGTTCAGCCCGAGGTTCAGCACCGTCGCCGGTCCGCCCCAATCGGGGTTTTCCGGGCTCGGCCGGACCGAAATCAGCGGGTTGGGACCGAAGAGCCGCAGGATGCCAGCGCCATCGACCGGCACACCGGCCGCGATGGCCCGGACGGCGGTCGCCGAAAGGGCGACCGATTTCGGCACCGGCAGGTCAAGGCGCACGAGGCGCTGCAGGCATTTCGCCCGCCAGCCATGCGTGACGGTCGCGATCCGCGCCGCAGCCGTGATCTCGCTGAAATCGAGGATGGGATCGTGTTTCTGCACTGCGGCGCTCCTGTTCGGGCGCAGCATACGCCTGTTCGGCCGTCACGCAAGCGTTGCAGTCGAAACGGAGGGAGTGAGCCCCCCCGGACGACCTTGCGGTGGAAGGTCGTCAGCGTCGAATGCCCGATCCGCACGGATCTGGCCGGCGCGGGGGCAATCACCCCTCGATCTTCGTCAGATCTGCCACCTGCCCACAGGTCGCGCGGATCCGGTGAAGCAGGTTCAGGCGGTTGCGGCGGATGACCTGGTTGTCGCTGTTGATCTGCACGGCGGTGAAGAAGGCATCGATCGGGGCGCGGAGCGCGGCCATCGCGGTCATCGCTGCAGGGAAATCCTCGGCCTTCATGGCCGGGGCGATGGCAGCCTCGGCGCGGTCGAGGGCGGCGAAGAGCACCTTTTCCTCGGGACCTTCGGCGAATTTCGGATCGGCGCCGAAGGAGTATTCGACGCCGTCCTTTTCCTCGGCCTGGGTCAGGATGTTGTTCGCCCGCTTGAAGCCCTGGATCAGGTTCGCGCCATCCTCGGTCTTGAGCGTGGCCGACAGCGCCTCGGCGCGTTTCACGAGCAGCGTCAGGTCGTCGTTCCCCGGCATGGCAAGGACGGCGTCGATGATGTCGTGGCGGATGCCCTGGTCACGCAGGAAGACCTTCAGGCGGTCGTGGAAGAAGGCGAGGAGGTCGCCGGCCAGTACCAGAGCACATTCCTTCTCGACCCTGTCATTCGACAGGTCGGGGATCTCCGCCGCGGGGAATGACCCGGCGCGGACCATCGAGGCCCGGCAGCGCCGGATCGGATCGAGCAAAAGCTGGAGGAGTGACAGGCGCGACCCGTTCGCCAGCAGCAGCCGGGTCACGCCGAGAGCGGCCCGCCGCAGCGCGAACGGGTCCTTCGATCCCGTCGGCTTCTCGTCGATGGCCCAGAACCCCGCCAGCGTGTCGATCTTGTCGGCCAGCGCCACGGCAACGCTGACCGGCTCGGTCGGCACTTCATCAGACGGCCCGAGCGGCGAGTAATGGGCCTTGCAGGCAGCGGCGATCGCGTCCGGCAGGCCGGCTGCGCGGGCGTAGTAGCCGCCCATGGTGCCCTGGAGTTCGGGGAATTCGCCGACCATCGCCGATTGCAGGTCGGCCTTGACCACCCGGGCGGCCTCGGCGGCGAGATCGGGGGCCGCGCCGACCAACGGCGCGATTTCGCGGGCCAGCGCCTCGATCCGGGCGATGCGGTCGGCCTGGCTCCCGAGCTTGTTGTGGAAGGTGACGTTGGCGAGGCCGGCGGCCATGCCTTCCATCCCCACGGTCTTGACCGTGCGCAGGTCGTTTTCCCAGAAGAACTTGGCGTCCGACAGGCGGGCCGACAGCACCTTGAGGTTGCCCTTCAGCACGGTCTCGCCGTGGTCGGCCGTCTCGCGGTTGGCGACGGTCACGAATTTCTCGATCCGCCCCGTGCGCGGGTTCTTCACCGAGAAGAACTTCTGGTGCTCCTTCATCGAGGTCTGCAGCACCTCGGGCGGCAGGTCGAGGAAGCGTTCGGGGATCGCGCCCATCAGCATGACCGGCCATTCGACCAGCCCCGCAACCTCGGCCAGCAGGCCCTTGTCTTCAGCCACTTCAAGGCCCTGGGCAAAGGCGGCAGTTGTGGCGTCGTGCCAGATCCGCGCCTCGCGCTCGGCGCTGTCGAGGACGACATGGGCCTTGAGGAGCTTCGCGCGGTAGTCATCGAAAGAGGAGACCGGGAAGCGGCCCTTCGACATGAAGCGGTGGCCTTCGGTGGTGTTGCCGGCGGTGATGCCCTCGACGGTGAGCGGCACGACGGAGGCGCCGCTTTCGTCGGTCAGCAAGCACAGGATCGAATGGAGCGGGCGCACCCACCGGAGCGAGCCCGAGCCCCACCGCATCGACTTCGGCCAGGGGAAGCTGCGGATGACCTGCTCGACCACCTCGGCCACGATCTCGGGCGCGGCGCGGCCGGGTTTCTCGATGACGGCGAACCAGACCTGGCCCTTCTTCTCGTCGCGGAGTTCCAGCTGGTCGCGGGTCAGGCCGGTCGAGCGCAGGAAGCCCTCGAGCGCGGCCTCGGGCGCGTCCGACCGAGGCCCTTTCCGTTCTTCCTTCAACGTGGGCGATTGGCCCGAAAGCCCTTCGACCGACAGGACCAACCGGCGCGGGGTCGAAAAGGCTCCGGCCGAGGCATAGGTCAGCCCCGCTTCGACCAGACCGTTCGTCACGAGCGATTTCAGGTCCTCGCGCGCCTTGCCCTGCATGCGGGCAGGAATTTCCTCGGAAAAGAGTTCAAGCAGGAGATCGGGCATCGGTCCACCGGAAGTCGTTCGGCGGTGTCCTAGCCGTTCTTGCGGAAGACCACAACGCGTGCCCGATAGTCGGGATTGGTTTTGCGGGTATCGATGACCGGCATGAAGCTGCCCTCGGCGGCGAAATTCGTCACAAGCATCTCCTGCAGCCGCTCGAAGCTCACGCCGAAGGGGTCGAGCGCGTTGGAAGCGTCGGGCGTCTGGCCTCGCGTGTAGTCAAGCAGGAGGAGGCCGCCCGGCCGCAGTTGGCCGATCCAGGCCGCGAATGCCCGGACGGGATCGAAGGCATGGTCCCAGGAGTTGGAATAGACGAAATCAGCCCGGCCGACCCAGTCGTCCCGGGTCTCGTGAAAGTCCCACTGGACGGTCTTTGGGAACTGGTCGGCGGTGTCCGAGATCTCGGTGCCGATCACCTCGGGCGCGCCGGACAGATAGCGGGCGAACCAGGCCTGCTCGGCCCCGCGCCGGGTGCCGTGGCAAAGACCGAAGCCTGTCACGCCGAGTGTATCGTTCAGGAACTTCGCCAGCGTCTCGATATGGGATTCCTTGACGAACTGCCGCTTGAGCTTGGCCTTGTTGCCGTCAGTCTGGATGGCGCGGTAGGTCTCGTAATCGGGATACTTGTACAGCGCGAAATCCTCGCTGCGCTCCATCTCGCCGCCGGCGGCCGCCTCAGCCGCCGCGAGGGCGCGCTTGAACACGCCGGGTTGCGTGGCTTTGTCTGTATCCCTTCCCATCCTGCACCTGCTCTGTTTTGCCCTTTTTTAGCAGCGCTTGTGCCGGCAATGCAAAACAATAGGGAGTTGAGCTACAGGGCAAGGAAAAGCTGGATCACCGCCGCGTTGGCGATGTCCACGAAGAAGGCCGAGACCAGCGGCAGGATGACGAAGGCCAGGGGTGCGGGGCCGTAGCGCTTGGTCACGGCGTTCATGTTGGCGATGGCGGTCGGGGTGGCGCCAAGGCCGAAGCCAAGGAAGCCGGCCGCCAGAACCGCCGCAAGGTACTGCCCGCCCATCAGGCGGAACAGCAGGAACAGCACGAAGGCCACCGCCATCACCGTCTGCAGCGTCACGGACACGGCCATGAGCAAGCCAAGACCCTTCAGCGTCCAGAGCTGCATCGCCATCAGCGACATGGCAAGGAAGGCGCCAAGCGCGAAATCGGTGACAAGCGACAGGGCCGGCGTTCCCGCGACGCGCGGCAGGCGCGGCAGGACCAGCGGGACCAGGTTGGCATAGGCAATCGCGACCAGCATGCAGGGGACGAAGCTCGGCAGCTTCAGCCCGGTCAGCGCGATCGTGTCGGACAAGGCAAGCCCGATGATCATCACCACATGCAGCGTCATCATCGCCCGCATCAGGTCGGTGGGCGTGATCGAGGTCTTCGCCTCGTCCGCGAATTCGATGCCAAGCGCGGGGGCTGCATCGGACTGCGCCGGCTCAAGCTTGTTGCGCTCGATCAGGAAGCGCGCGACCGGCCCCCCAAGCAGCGCAGCGGCGATCAGGCCGAGCGTCGCGCTGGCGATGCCAAGCTCCATCGCGCCGGGAAACCCGGTCTCCTCGGCCACGGCCGGGGCCCAGGCGATGGTCGTGCCGTGACCGCCGATGAGGCTGGCCGATCCGAGCAGCACCCCGAGATTGGGCGGCAGGCCGAAGGCCAGGGCGGTGAACAGCCCGAGGACATTCTGCAGGAAGATCAGGCAGACCGTCAGCCCGAGCAGGATCAGGAGCGGCTTGCCGCGGCTGGCCAGATCGGTCAGCCGGGCATTCAGGCCGATCCCCGAGAAGAACAGGATCAGAAGGTAGTCGCGCACCGAAAGGTCGAACTCGACTGGACGACCGATGAGCAGGTAGATGCCAAGCGTCACCAGCGCCGCGATCAGGCCGCCGCTGACCGGCTCGGGGATGTTGAAGTCGCGCAGGAAGCGGAGGCGGTGGGTGATCTGCACGCCGATCAGGTAGACCAGGAAACCCAGGGTCGCCGCCTCGAAGGCGGGAACCGAGATCGGCGCGCCGGTCATTGGCTTTGCTCCTGATCAGCGGCGTTCAGTTGGTGCCAGGCATAGGCGCGCCCGTCGGGAAAGACCGCCACGACCCGGTCCACGCCCGAGGGACGGACCTTGCCGGTTTGCGGGTCTGTCCGGGATTCGACATCCGGGATCGACAGGAAAGCCAGCGCCTCGCCCCGCTCCAGCGCCTCGCCAATGGCATTTGCGTCGAAGCAGTCGAACCAGGACGGCGCATTCAGGGGCTCGGGCTTGTCGTAAAGCCGGTACGTCTCGGTCAGCGTCGCCAGCGACAGGGGCGTGGTGAAGCAGGCGCGGAAGCGCAGCGGCGACGAGGTGGCGTCTATCCCCTGCAGGTTCGCCACGGCGATCGCCTCGGGCACGTCACCCTCGATCGGCATCAAGGTGATTTCCTGCCCCTGCGCGAAGACGGCAGGCTCGTAATAGGCGTAGACCTGCAGCCACCACATCGCGATGCCGGCAATCAACCCTGTCAGCACGATGGCCCCCGCCACAAGTTTCCCAGCCGTCACGCGGCCTCCGCCGGATTGCCGCCGCCCGCCTCGGTCATGACGAAGGCATCGGCGCATTTCTTGGCCAGCGCCCGGACGCGGCCGATATAGGCCTGCCGTTCGGTGACCGAAATCACCCCGCGGGCGTCGAGCAGGTTGAAGAGGTGGCTGGCCTTGATGCATTGGTCATAGGCCGGGTGCGCCATGATGATGGCGCGGCCCGCCTTGTCGCGCACCGGGGCAGCGAGGATGCGCTCGCACTCGGTCTCGGCATCGCGGAAATGCTGGAACAGCATCTCGGTATCGGCCTGATCGAAGTTCCAGCGCGAATATTCCTGCTCGGTCTGGCGGAAGATGTCGCCATAGGTCAGCGAGATCGGCGACTGCGGATCGTTGAACGGCATGTCCATGACATGGTCGATGCCAAGGACATACATCGCCAGCCGCTCCAGCCCGTAGGTCAGCTCGCCCGAGACCGGCTTGCAGTCATGGCCGCCGACCTGCTGGAAATAGGTGAACTGGCTGACCTCCATCCCGTCGCACCACACCTCCCAGCCGAGGCCCCACGCGCCGAGCGTCGGGCTTTCCCAGTCATCCTCGACAAAGCGGATGTCGTGCAGGTCCATGTCGATGCCGATCGCCTGGAGCGAGCCGAGATACAGCGCCTGCAGGTCGGGCGGCGACGGTTTGATGAGGACCTGGTACTGGTAGTAGTGCTGGAGCCGGTTCGGGTTCTCGCCATAGCGCCCGTCGGTCGGGCGGCGCGAGGGCTGGACATAGGCCGCGGCCCAGGGGCGCGAGCCGAGCGAGCGCAGCGTGGTGCCCGGGTGGAAGGTGCCCGCCCCCACTTCCATGTCATAGGGCTGGAGAACGGCGCAGCCCTGGGCGGCCCAATAGGCCTGAAGCCGCATCAGGATTTCCTGAAAGCTCTTGGGCGTGCTGGGGCTGCCGGTCATCGCAAGTCTCCTGAAGAAGGCGCCCCTTCCATAGGCAAGGCGGGTCAAAGGGTCAATGTGTGCCCCCGGCAAGGAAGTGGTATTTCCTCTGTCGGATTTGACGTGCATCCGCCAAGGGCTCTGCTAGATACGCCTCGATTTCACAAGCACGACGCAGGACGAGGTTGGCGTGAGACTTAAGGCATTTGCAGTTCGTTTGGCCGTTCTCTTCACCCTTTTGCTCGGCTCCCCCGCCCTGGCCTCACAGGTCTGGATCCAGATCGAGGCCCAGCCCACGCTCGAGGAAGGCAGCACGCGCGCCCGCGCCTATGCCGGGGCTTTCCCGGATGTCTCCGGCTACGGGCTGTCCTCGGGCTGGTATGCGATCCTGCTCGGCCCCTATGACGCGGCCGACGCCGACGCCAAGCTGCGCGACCTGAAGCGCGAGCGTCTGATCCCGGGCGACAGCTTCATCAACGACGGGCGGAAGTTCCGCAAGCAGTTCTGGCCCGCCGCGGGCGAGACTGCCCCGCCTGCGGTCACCGCCCTGCCCGATCCCGTGATCCAGACCGATCCGGCGGCGACACCCGATGCGACCGCGGTCATCCCGGTCGATCCGGCCCCGCAGCCCGCAGCCCAGGATGAGACCCCTGAACAGGCGAAGGCCTCGGAAGGCGCGCTGACGCTGGACGAGCGGAAAGAGTTGCAGGCGGCGCTCGGGTGGTTCGGCCATTACGACGCCGCGATCGACGGCGCTTTCGGTTCGGGCACGAGGGCGGCGATGCAGGCCTGGCAAGAGGCCAATGCGGCCGAAGCGACGGGCGTCCTGACCTCGGCGCAGCGCAGCTCTCTGCTTGCCGCCTATCGCGGCGCGATGGCGAAGCTGGGCCTGACGCCGGTCAGCGAACCGGAGGCCGGCATCGACATCACCCTGCCGCTCGCGATGGTGGAATTCGACAGTTATGCCCCGCCTTTTGTTCAGTACCGCGAAAAGAACGGCAGCGGCGTGCGCGCCCTTCTCATCAGCGAACCGGGCGATCTGACAACGCTTTACGGCCTTTACGACATGATGCAGTCGCTTGAGATCGTGCCGCTTGACGGCCCGCGCGACCGTTCGGAACGCGGCTTCGAGATCTCTGGCCGGAACGGCGAGATCGAAAGCTTCACCCATGTCGAACTCGCCGGTGGCCTGGTCAAAGGGTACACGCTGGTCTGGCCGGTGGCGAAGTCGGACGAGGTTGCCCCGGCGCTGGCCGCGATGAAATCGAGCTTCAAGCCGACGGGCGACCGCGCGCTGGACCCGGGCCTTGCGCCGATGGACGATGCGCAGAAGCAGGGCATGGTCGCGGGGCTGGACCTGCGCCGTCCCGACTATTCGCGCTCGGGCTTCTTCATCGACGCGTCCGGCCGTGTCCTGACGACCACTGATGCCCTGCGCTCCTGCACCCGCGTCACCATCGACGGCGGCACCGAGATGGAGGTCAGCCTGACCGATGAGGCGACCGGGCTTGCCGTGCTGACGCCCAAGACAAAGCTCGCCCCGCGCGGCTACGCCCGCTTCCAGCCGCTGGCGGAACGGATCGGCGCCCAAGTTGCCCTGGCGAGCTACCCCTATGAAGACGCCCTGCCCGCCCCGACGCTGACCTTCGGCACGGTCGAGGCCCAGACCGGCCTGAACGGCGAACCCGGTCTCAAGCGGCTGGATCTCGCAACGCGCGCCGGGGACGCGGGCGGCCCTGTCCTTGACGGAACAGGCGCAGTGGTGGGAATGCTCTTGCCGCGCGCCAGCGACGGCAAACAGGTCCTGCCCGCCGAGGTTGCCTTTGCTGCCGCCTCGGGTGCGATTGCCGAGCGCCTGACAGCTGCAGGGATCAAGACGACCGCCTCGACCGAGGTTGGCGCGCTGCCGCCCGAGGATCTGACGCGGCAGGCGCTGGCGATGACGGTTCTCGTCTCCTGCTGGAAATGAAGGGCGGCGGCCGCATCAGGCCGCCCAACCACCGCTTGACCCGCCCTTCTCTGCCCCGCAAGGTCGCGCGATGACCCTGCCCGAGGACCTTGCCCGCTGTCTTGTGCTGAACACCGTTTCGGCGGCCCGGACGCTGCTGCGCCGCTATGACGCCAAGCTGAAGCCCTTTGGCGTCACCGTGCAGCAGTTCTCGCTGCTCGCCACGATCCGCTATCATCCCGGCGAACCCGTCGCGAGCCTGGCCCACAAGGTCTCGCTCGACCGGACCAGCCTGACGCGCAACCTCGACCTGCTCGAAGCCAAGGCACTGATCCGCCGGGTTCGATCCAGCGGGCCGGCGCGTATCTGCGAACTGACGGAGACCGGCGAAATCCTTCTGGATCAATTGCTTGTCGAATGGCAGCAGGCCCAGAGGGAATTTCTCTCTGGTTTGACCGTCGCCGATGCGGAGACCTATCTGCGGGTCGCGAAGCACCTTTCCAAGGGTTGAGCCCTGCCGCCCCATCTTGTGCTTGCCCTGCACGATGTATATGCACAGTGCAAATACACGGAGGCATAGCAATGCAGGATCCCATCGTTGTCACCGGCCTTGGCGCGATCACCCCGCTCGGGGCGGGGATGAAGGCCACCTGGTCCAGGCTTCTGGCGGGTGAAAGCGGGATTGTCAGGAACACTCGCTTCAACAGCGACGGCTGGAAATGCGGGATCGCGGGTCTTGTCCCGTCTGCCAGCGAAGGATCCTTCGGCTTCGATCCCGAAGCGGCGATGTCCCCGCAGGACCTGCGCAAGACCGACCTTTTCATCCATTACGCCGTCGCCGCCGCGCAGGAGGCGCTGGATCAGGCCGGCTGGCATCCCGACACGCCCGAGCAGGGCCGGCGCACGGCGACCATCATCGGCACCGGAGTCGGTGGGGTGCCTGCGATCACCGCCGCGGCCGAAACGATCCGGACGTCCGGGGTGCGGCGCCTGTCGCCTTTTGTCGTTCCGTCGTTCCTGCCGAACCTCGCGACCGGCCAGATCTCGATCCGCTTCGGCTTTCACGGTCCTTCCGGTGCGCCGGTCACCGCTTGTGCGGCGTCGGCGCAGGCGATCGGCGACGCGATGCGGCTGATCCGCTCGGGCGAGGCCGACATCGCGATCTGCGGCGGGACCGAGGCTTGCGTCGATCCGGTCGCCATCGGCGGCTTCACCGCTGCGCGGGCGCTGGCCTTTGGCTTCAATGACGATCCTGGACGCGCCTCTCGCCCCTTCGATGTGGCGCATGAGGGTTTCGTCCTGTCCGAAGGGGCGGCCATGCTGGTCATCGAGCGGCTCAGCCATGCCGTGGCGCGGGGCGCCCGGCCGCTTGCCGCCGTGACGGGGTATGGAACGACCACGGATGCCCATCACGTCACCGCCGGCTGGGCGGATGGCCGCGAGGCGGCACGAGCGATGGAAATGGCGCTGGCCATGGCCGGGGTCGCCGCGGCCGAAATTGGATACGTCAACGCCCATGCGACATCGACGCCGGTCGGCGACGCGGCCGAGCTTGCCGCCTTGACGCAGGTCTTCGGTCCTGGCGGCGGCGGCGTGCCGGTGAGTTCGACCAAGTCGGCGACAGGGCACATGCTGGGTGCGGCCGGGGCGATCGAAGCTGCGTTTTCGGTTCTGGCCCTGCGCGACCAGGTGCTTCCGGCCGGGCTGAACATCGACACGCCGATGGAGGGGGCGCAGGGCTTCGACCTTGTCACGGGCAAAGCGCGGCGCAGCACGGTCAAGCATGTGCTGTCGAACGCCTTCGGCTTCGGCGGCGTCAACGCGGCGCTGGTCTTCAGCCGGCTGGACTGACGCACCAATCCGACGGGAAAGCCGGTGCCTCCCCTGCCACATGGGGCAAGGTGCGGCGCCGGCTTCAGCGCATCCAGAACCTTGGCATGACGATGACGAAGATCGACAGCAGCGCGAGCCGCCCCATGAGCATTGTCGCGATCAGAAGCACCTTCGCCGGATCAGGAAAGTCGACAAAGGTGCCGGTCGGCGCGACGAGCGGGCCGTAGCCGTAGCCGATGTTCCCGATCGAGGTCCACACCGCCATCAGCGCCGACTCGGTATCGACGCCGACCAGCGTCACCGCGACGCTCATCACGCCGATCGTCAGGATATAGGCGCAGACATACATCACGATGCCGTTCATCGTCTCGTCATCGACGGTCCGGCCATCGTACTTGACCGGGATGATCTGGCTGGGCGAGGCGATGAGGCGCATCTGCGCCATGATCGCCGAAAGCGAGACCTTCACCCGGAAGACGGTCAGGGCCCCGGAGCTAGACGAGGAACAGCCGCCAATCAGCCCGACCGCGAAGGCCACCACCATCGAGAAACTGCCCCATCCCCCGAAGGAGCCCGAAAAGAACCCGGTGCCGCTCATGATCGAGGTCAGGTTGAACAGCGCCTCGCGGAACACCGGCTCGACCGCGCCGCCATGAGCGCTGAGCCGCCAGACCGTGACCATGACCACGGCGATCAGCAACCACGTCACATAGGACCGCGCCTGCCGGTCTCGCCACATCACCACCGGGCTGCCGGTGATCATCTGGACGTAGCGGATATAGGGCAGGCTGCCGAGGATCATGAACAGCGCCCCGGCATATTCGCCAGCGCCCTGGTACTTGGTGAACGACATGTCGGTGGGCGAAAACCCCCCGGTCGCGATCGAGGCCATGGCATTGACCACGGCATCCAGCGGCGTCATTCCGACCGCGAGGTAAGTCAGCGCACAAGCCACGGTCAGCCCGGCATAGACCCATAGCAGCGACAGGGCGATGTCGGTGGCCCTGGGCGCGATCTTGCCGAAGGTGTCGAACCCTTCAGTCCGGAAGAATTGCATGCCGCCGACGCGCATCACCGGCAGGAAGATCATCGCGACGAAGGCGATGCCGAGGCCGCCCAGCCAGTTCAGCATCCCACGCCACAGATTCATCCCCGCTGGAAGCTTGTCCAGGCCGACGATCACGGTCGATCCTGTCGTGGTGATTCCGGAAACCGCCTCGAAATAGGCATCGACGAAACGGGCATTGGGAGCCCCGACCATAAGCGGCAGAGAACCAACCAGCGGAACGACAATCCAGATCGCCGCCGTCAACAGGAAGGCCTGCCGGACCGAAATGGCCTGCCCTAGCGAGTTGCGCGTCGCCAGGGCCAGACACAGGCCGAAGGAAACGGAAACGACCGCGCAGGTCAGGAACGCCCGCTGGTTTCCCGACTCCGCCACCCAGTCCACCGCCGCGGGAATGAGCATGAGCACGCCGAGAACGACGATCATCACCGCGACGATGTAGCCCACGGGGCGCAGGTCAATCATGCGTGAAGGCATGGACAGCCCCGCGCGGCCTGTCAAGGCGCGTCCGGCGGTCTTAGCCCGTGTGCACGAGCGAGGCGAAGAGCCGAGGGTCGAGGCTCTCTGCCGAGAAGGTCTCGCCTTGGGTCAGGAGGCTGACCGCGTCATGGCTGTGCAGGCTTTCCTGATGGCTCGCCACCACGCGGAAATCGCCGACCCGCGGGTCACGCTCCAGCGCCTCGCAGAAGCTGCGCGCGGCATCCTCGACGAAGATCGGGTTCGCAGCGTTCAGCTCGGCAAAGGCCTGTTCATCCTCGCGCTTGACCATGACCTGCGTTTCCGTCGGCACCGCCGAGCGGGCGATCTCGATCAGGTCCTCGAACCACAGGCATTGCTTGCCCACCACCTCGACCGAGATGCGCGCAACCGACCGCTGCGAATGCGGCGTTGCCAGTTGGCCGCGCTCGCGCCGGGCGTGTTCCGACAGCTCCAGCGAGCAGGGGCAGGTCGAGGAATAGACGTAGTCGAGATGCATGATCTTCTTGCGGACCCCGGCCCGGTCGACCAGTTCCAGCGCGATGTCGTAATACTGCCAGCCCGAAAGGCCGGACCGCAGCGACTTCACCTTCACCGGGAACGAGAAGCGCATCTGGATCCGGGCGTCGAAGCTTTCGAGGTCGCGCTTGTAGTCGTCCAGCGCGTGCTCGATCACCTCGAAGCTGAAGTCGCGTTCGGCATGGCCATAGAAGGACCGCATGATGCGGCTCATGTTGATGCCCTTCTTCTCGGCCTCGAGGCTGACCGTGCCGGTCACGCTGGTCTCGAGCAGAAGATCGCCGTTGTCCCGCGTCCGATAGCGGATCGGCAGGCGGAAGTTCGAGATGCCGACATGCTGGATCTGGGTCCGCGCGCCCTTGATGAGGCTCGCCGGACCGTTCTGCAGGTCGGGCAGCGTGGATTTGTAGGCGTCGTCAACCTCGAACTCTTCCGGGTATTCGCGGCTCAGCGCCGGATAGCCGTTGCCCGGAATGAGCATAGCCACCGAGGAATCGAGCGTCGCGATCTCGGCATCCGAGGAACGTCCCGCCCACTGGCGCAGTATGGCCAATGCGGCTTCGGCCTCTTCCCGGCTCGGCTTGCGCTCGGCGAATGGCGTCAGGATGTTCATGGCAGCGCCCCCTTTTCGGTCACGTGGTGGCAAGGCTGCATTATGTGGGGTTCCACAAGCCTTACGTCCACCCTTACCGAACGAATACGACCCGGGGGCGACATCGGATCACCCGCACGCCCCCGGTTTGTCCGCAATCAGGCCTGGTCGAGCGCCTGCATAAGGTCGGCGATCAGGTCATCGGCGTCTTCCAGCCCGACCGAAAGGCGGATCAGGCCGGGGGTGATCCCGAGCTTTTCCTTCTGGTCAGCCGGCAGGCGCTGGTGAGTCGTGGTGGCCGGATGCGTCGCGATCGTCTTGGCATCGCCGAGGTTGTTCGAGATCTTGGCGATCTCGAGCGCGTTCATGAAGCGGAACGCCGCCTCTTTGCCCGCCGCTATGTCAAAGGTGACAAGCGTGCCGCCCGAACCCATCTGCCGCTCGGCCAAGTCGGCCTGCGGATGGGAGGCAAGGCCGGGATAAATGACCTTCGACAGTTTCGGATGGCCTTCCAGCGCCGCCGCGATCCGCTCCGCGCCCTCAGCCATCGCCCGACAGCGCAGGTCGAGTGTGACCATGCCGTTGAGCATGATCCAGGCGGTGAAGGGACTCATCGAACCGCCGGTGTGCTTCATGTAGGGCTCGACAGTCTTGCGGATGAACTCGGTCGTGCCGCAGATCACTCCGCCAAGCGCCCGACCCTGTCCGTCGATATGCTTCGTGGTCGAATAGACGATGACATCCGCCCCCTGGTCGACCGCACGGCTGAACACGGGCGTCGTGAAGACATTGTCCACGATGACCAGCGCACCTTCGGCATGGGCGATCTTCGACACGGCCTCGATGTCGATGATCTCGAGCGTCGGGTTCGACATGGATTCGAAGAACACCGCCTTCGTGCCCGGCGTAACCGCCGCGCGCCACTGGTCGAGGTCGGTGCCGTCGACGAAGGTGACCTTCACGCCGTAACGGGTCAGCACCTCTTCAAGGATATAAAGGCAGGAGCCGAAGAGCGCCCGGCTCGACACGACATGATCGCCCGCCCGCAGAAGCGAGGTCAGCGCGCCGTTGACCGCCGCCATGCCGCTGGCGGTCGCAAAGGCGTCCTCGGTGCCCTCGATCGCGGCAATCCGTTCTTCGAACATGCGGGTCGTGGGGTTGCCATAGCGGGCATAGATGAACTCGTCCTCATCCGCCTTGATGAAACGGGCCTCGGCCTGCTCGGCGCTGTCATAGGCGAACCCCTGCGTCAGGAAGATCGCCTCGGCCATCTCGCCGTACTGGCTGCGGCGGCTGCCCTGATGCACCAGCTTCGTGCGGCGGTTCCAGTCCTTCGTCATCGTCCTTCCCTTCCCGCGCCCATCCCAGTGCGCTGCGCAAGAAAAAACCCCCGGCCTTGAAAGAGGCATCGGGGGTCGCCGGGCGTCCCTCACCTCTTTAGCGGCTTGTTTAACGTGGCCCGCAATCCGGTAACAAATCGCCACGCCGGTTGGCATACGCCGCTGCCCGCCGCAGGTCAACGGCCCTTTGCGGGTCGTCGGACGGACCGTCGGGGCGCAACCGTCATGCTGCTGCAATGCGGCAGTCACGCAGCTGTTGCAGCCCTTGCGTAGCCTGCCGGGGCAAACCACCAGATTTTGTCGACTGAGCAGAGCTTGGCGTCGCATGGCAGTCATCAGGGTAAATGCAGACAGCGAGGGCCTTCACCTGGACGAGGCTGACCTGCGCGCGGCGCTCGACAGGCTTCCGCCGCGCGCACCCGTTGTCGCAATGGTCCACGGCTTTCGCTTTCAGCCCGATCTGCCCGGTCAATGTCCGCATGAACATATCCTGGCCCTGCGCCCCGAGCATCCGGACCGGAAGGCCATAAGCTGGCCGCGCCATCTGGGCTTCGGGCGTCGGGAGGGCGGGCTTGGCCTCGCCTTCGGCTGGCAGTCCCGTGGAACGCTCTGGGCGGCCCATGGCCGGGCGCCGCAGGCGGGCCGTGCCTTGGCGAAACTCGTCGGGCTCGTCCGCCGCATCGACCCCGGGCGGCAGGTCGACCTGATTGCCCATTCGCTTGGCGCACGGGTGGCGCTGTCTGCCCTGCCCCAGATCGAACCCGGTGCGTTGGGCCTCGCGATCCTCATGTCCGCAGCCGAGTTTCGCGGCCCGGCGGACTCGGCAATGGCGACGGAAACCGGCCGGACCATCCAGGTCCTGAACGTGACCACCCGGGCCAACCGGATGTTCGATTTCATGCTGGAGGCCCTGCTTTCGGGTGGAACCCATGCCTCGGTTGCGTGCGGTTTGTCCAAGCCGCATGCGGGCTGGACCGACCTGCGCGCCGACGATCCGGCGGCTGCGGCGGCACTGCGCGACCTCGGCTTCCGCCTTGGCGGCACGCAGGCCCAGATCTGCCACTGGTCGCCCTTCCTCAGGCCGGGCCTGTTCCGCCTCTACCGCGCGCTGCTTGACCGGCGCCTGCCGATGCCGCTGTTGCGGGCGGCCCTGGCCGAGAGGCGGCCGGGCACCGGTCCGCGCCTGCTGCCGCCAACAGACGGGGCCGGCCTGTCCTTCCCCGGGGCCCCTGCCTGAGCGCCCCACCGATCCGGACGTAGTCGCCCGGGCCCTTGCGGAAGCCGCGGAGCTGCGGCTTGGGTCAGCCACCGTGGTCGCGAAGGCGAACTTCTTCACCGACGCTTCACCGGGCCGAGCATCCCCAGGTCCTGGGAGCAGGCGACGGACAGTGCCGGCTCCGCTCCTGGCGATCGGGTCGCGCTGATCGGTAGGGTCGACGCCAACCGGTCAATACAGGACTGCATGGGCCTGACGCCAAAACAGACCTCGGGCTTGATACTGGCAGGCGGCCATCACGACCTTGTCGCAGGCGGTGGCTGCAAAGGCTGTTCTTGCCACAAGGGCACTTAGTCCACGATTTTTCTACGAAAAATCATCGCCTCCCGGATTTTTCGTAGAAAAATCGGAAGGTGCGCGGGTCGGCCCTAGTCCTCGGGCTTGTCGATCCCGTAGGCCTCGAACAGCTTGCCTTGGGTCATGAAGAAGGCGAACAGCGCCCCGGTCAGGACGAAGGTCTTGAAGGTGACCCAGGTCTCGGTGCTCATCGTGCGCCAGACGACCTCATTGGCCACGGCAAGTCCGGCGAAGAACAGCGCGACCCGCTTGGTCAGGATCATCCAGCCCTCGTGCCGCATCGGCAAAGCCTCGTCCATGACGAGCTGCATGTAGGACTGGCCCCGCATCAGGCCCCAGCCGAGGATCGCCGCGAACAGCGCGTAGATCATCGTTGGCTTCATCTTGAAGAAGCGCTCGTCGTTCAGCCAGACCGAGAGCCCGCCGAAGACGATCACCAGCACCAGGGTGACGACCTGCATCTTCGACAGTTTGCCGGTCAGCTTCCACAGGATCGCAGTGGTCAGGATCATCAGCGGAATGAACAGGGCCGTCATCAGGATGAAGCCGTGGTAGTCTTGGCCACCGATTGTGAGCGTCTTGTCCTTGAACCGGCTGAAGCCGACGAAGAAGACAAGAACCGGCCCGAGTTCGAGCCCCAGCTTCAGCCAGGGATTTATCTTCTTGGGAGCCACGTCCTATCCTCCGAGCAGCGTCAGGGCTCCAACTAGGATAGTGGCAAGGACAAATCCAGCGACCTTCTGGAAATGGAAGAAATTCTGCAGGAAAGGGTGATCATGGATCACCTTCTGGTGCTCACTCGATGGCTGCAGCAGCGGGAAGGCGTTTTCCAGCGAGTACCAGAAGCTGTCGGTCCAGCCCCTCTGACTAAGGGACGGACTCCAGCGGCTGACGATCACGCCAAGACCGACGAGCGCGGCGAACCACCACAATACGCGGAACGGATGGGCCCCGAACCCCACCAGCGCCCACCAGACAATGCCCGCGAATGTCTTGATCCAGCCGGTCAGGTCGGCGGAATAGGCCTGGATCTGATGCATATGCCCGGCGACCTGAACCTGGTCAGCCTCGGCTTCGGCCCCCATTGACCGCAAAGTCTCCTCCAGCTGCCGAAACGGCTGCGGGATGAAGCCGGCCGCTTGACCCTGATCGCTTTTCGGCAGCGAGTCCGAGACCCATTGGATGAGGCTGTCTGTGTCGAGTTCCGGTGGCAGCGACGACTGCGGTGGGGTTGCAGACCCAAGCCTGTCATAGCGGAGGTTCTCCAGCTGGACCGGCAAGCGCAACGGTCTACCCTGCGCGTCGGTCGACCCCTGCAACTCCCAGTTCTGCGGGAAGCGCGCCTGAAGCACACCGATATCGGCGTTGCGCAGATCGAGGGATGCGTTGAGCCCCCAGATCACGTCCATTCCGTTTTCCCACAGCTCCAGTGCGCCCAGCTGCGCGTTGCGCAGATCGAAAGGGCCGTCGTAGCGCGAATTGAACAGCTGCAACGCTCCCTCGATGGTAGCCCCCCTGAAGCTGACGGCGGCCAAGGCAGCATCCAATCCCAAGGAAACAGGTCCCGAGACGTGGATCCCGCTCGCCTCGAACTGCTCGGTGACTCGCGAGCCCCCGAGATAAAGCGGTCCGTTGATGGAGGCCTCTTGCAGAATGAGTTTCCCCTCGACCGTCATGTAGTTAAGAAACGCGCTGTCGCCGACTGACAACCTTCCTGCGCTGATCGATCCGGTGACCGCCCAAAGCCCCGGAGGCCCGGCATAGCCTGTTGGCACGGATCCTGTCGTGCCGACGGAAGGCTTGACGACCTGCAGGCCAGACAGTTCCAGTCCCCGAGCCATCCTGGACGAAACGAGGTCGAGTTCCCCCATCCTTGCGCCGTCGCGCATCAGGAGTGCGCCGCCGATATCGCTGCCATTCAAGTTCATTTTTGCGCGAACATTGACCGAATTCGCGACCACGCTACCGCCCACTTCCGCCCCTACCAGATCGACGATCTGGATATCGGCCCTCTCGGCGAGTGACAGGTTCCGTCCGACCTTCAGACCGTTGGCGAACAATCCGCCCCGCTGATCGGGGGTCTTGGGATCAGGCAGCATCCCGATCAAGGAGCCGCTCAAGACGACCGAACCTTTGACCGTTGCCCAGGACAGTTCTACAACGCCTGCGCGCCCGTTGCGAAAACTGAAGTTCTCTGCTTCAAGCCATGCGCCCTGAAAGGAATTTCCCAGCAGATCGCTGCCGTCGAGCACGAGATCGAAGTCGAACCGTGCCCCCTGCACCATGACGCCATTCGGAATCCGGCTGTCCTGCAGGACCAACCGCTGAGGCACCCTTTCATTGTAGAGGTTGATCTGACCTTCGATCTTGGCGCAACGAATGTTGATGCTCGGAATGGCGGGGATATCGACATAGGGCTTGCGGGTCGCGATGAGCTTGATGAAGCGAGCCGAAAGCCGCCGGTGGTCGGGCCAGACCTCTTCCGGAACATTGCTCTTGGCCACTGCGATGCAGCCCGCACCATCGGTCGCCGGGCCGGATGCTGTCGTCGCTTCGACATTGGTCGGCTGATCTGCGGTGTTCTGCGATGTCGGCCGGAACAGGCTCATGTCGGCGACGTTTCCGCGACAGATCAGGTTCCAGGCGTAACGCTCGCTCTCCGATGCCCAGTCGGGCAAATCAACGGGACAGGTGTCGGAATAGTCGAGCAACCGGGTGTAGCTGCCAGTTTCAGGCTCTGGGGTTGTCGCTCCCGTCAGGAGCTGGATGGCTTGTGGCTGGGTCGGGGCAACCGAAGCGGCGCCGCTGATGGCCGTCTCTGATACCGCCTGGCGAGGATCAAGGAAAAGGCAAAGGGCAGTCGCAAAGAACCAGTACGCTGCGCGAGGTGAAATCATCCCACGACTCCAGGCATTCGTTCACAGGTTGCGGCGCGCAGACTAGCGCTGATCCCGACCATCGGCCAAGCGCAGACTGCAGAGAGGCCGTCAGGCGTCGAGCCCCACCAATGCCCGGGCGAAATCCTCGGGGTCGAAGGGCGACAGGTCGTCAATCTGCTCGCCAACGCCGATCGCATGGATCGGCAGGCCGAACTTGTCGGCCAAGGCCACGAGGACGCCGCCCTTGGCCGTGCCGTCGAGCTTGGTCATCACGAGGCCCGAGACATCGGCGATCTTGCGGAAGATGTCGACCTGCAGGACCGCGTTCTGCCCCGTGGTCGCATCCAGCACCAGAAGCGTGTTGTGCGGGGCCGAGGGGTCCTTCTTGCGGATCACCCGGACGATTTTCGCCAGTTCTTCCATCAGGTCGGCGCGGTTCTGGAGCCGCCCGGCCGTGTCGATCAGGAGGAGGTCCGCGCCCTCAGCCTCGGCCCGGGTCATCGCGTCGAAGGCGAGGCTTGCGGGGTCGGACCCCTCGGGCGCTGTCATGACCGGCACGCCGGCGCGCTGGCCCCAGATCTGGAGCTGCTCCACCGCTGCGGCGCGGAAGGTGTCGCCGGCGGCAATCACCACGGTCTTGCCGGCGGCGCGGAACTGGCTGGCAAGCTTGCCGATCGTCGTGGTCTTGCCCGAGCCGTTCACGCCCACGACCAGCACGACCTGCGGCTTCTTCGGATAAAGCGGCATCGGGCGGGCGACCGGTTCCATGATCCGGGCAATCTCGGTCGCGAGCGCCTGCTTGATCTCGGTTGCCGAGACACGCCGGCCCATCCGGCCCTCGGCAAGGTTCGCAGTGACGCGGAGTGCCGTATCGACCCCCATGTCGGCCTGGATCAACAATTCCTCGAGGCTTTCGAGCATCGCATCGTCCAGCACCCGGCGCGGCTCGTCCTCGCGGCCGCCGCCAAGAAGGCGCCCCAGCAAGCCGGGCTTCGCCGCGGGCTGGGCGGCCGGCGGGGGTTCAGGAACGGACGGAGCGACGGCGGCGGGGGTCTGCGGCGCCTCGGCCGGCACATCAGGCGCAGTCGACAGGTCCTCGTCCGACGCCTCGGCGACGATGTCATCGAGGCCCTGGCCGATCTTGTCGGAGGACTTGAACATCCGGTCGCGGAGTTTCTTGAAGAAGGACATGCGGCGCCATCCCTTTGTCTGCCTATTCCACCTAGTCGTTTCGGCGCGAAAGCGGAAGTCCCTGCGGGTTTCGCCTGTCGCTGCGCGTCCGCCATCGCTATCCTGCGCCCCGATGACGCCCCGCCCTGCCCGTTTTCTGATGCCTGTCTTTGCACTGGCGAGCCTCGCGCCGATGGCCTTCCTCGCCGCGGGGTCCTTCGGCGGCTGGGCCTGGTTCGCGGCGGCGCTGCTTTATGTCGGGGCCTTCGCGGCGCTTCTCGACCGGATGCTGCCGCGCCTTTTGCTCGAAGCGCCGGAGGGGGCGGAATTCCCCGGGTCAGAGGCGCTGCTCGTCTTTCTGGGCTTCTGCCACCTGGCGCTCTGGCCGGTCGCGGTCGCGATGATCGCGGGGCGGACGGGGTTCGGACCGGCGGGCAGCCTCCTCGCCTTCTTCGCCTTCGGGCTGACCTTCGGCCAGATCTCGAACCCCGTCGCGCATGAGCTGATCCACCGCGGCGACCGGCGGCTGTTCTGGTTGGGGGTGGCGGTCTATGCGACGATGCTTTTCGCCCATCACGCCTCGGCGCACCGGCTGGTGCACCATGTCCATGTCGGAAGCGACGGAGACCCGAACTCGGCGCGACGGGGCGAGACGGTCTGGCATTTCCTGCCGCGCGCCTGGATCGGGTCGTTCCGGGCCGGATATGCCGCCGAGACCCGGCTGCGGCAGGGGCGCGGGCTGCATCCCTATATGGTCTATCTTGGCCTGTCCACGCTGAGCCTGCTCCTGTCGGCGGCAATCGCCGGGTGGATCGGGCTGGCGGTGCATCTGGCGCTGGCGCTGCATGTCACGTCGCAACTCCTGATCTCGGACTATGTCCAGCATTACGGCCTGCGCCGGGCCTTGCGCGGCGACGGACGGCTGGAGCCGGTCGCCGAGCGTCATTCCTGGAACGCGCCGCAGTGGTTCAGCGGCAAGATGATGCTGCATGCGCCGCGGCATTCCGACCACCACGCCCATCCCTCGCGCCCCTACCCGGGCCTGCGCCTGCCTGACGCCGCGCCGATGCTGCCGCGCGGCCTGCCGCTGATGGGGGCGCTGGCGCTGGTCCCCCCCTTGTGGTTCCGGGTGATGGACCGGCGGCTCGACCGCCTGGCCTCACGCGAAAGCGAAGGAGCGGGGCTGGCGCCGTGAACCGACCTCTGGCAGGGTTTGGCCATGTTCCGACCACTCGTTCCGCTGCTGTTTGTCCTGCCTGCCTTGGCCCATGCCGAACCCACGCTCAGCGGGGCGGAGTTCGAGGCGCGGATGACCGGCAAGACCATGACCTATGCCGAAGGCGGGCAGATCTACGGCACCGAACAATACCTGCCGGGACGCAAGGTGATCTGGGCCTTCAACGGCAAGGAATGCCAAAAGGGCACCTGGTACGAGAATGAATCAGCCATCTGCTTCGTCTACGAGAACGATCTCGAGCCGCAATGCTGGTTGTTCTTCCAGCGCGCTGACGGCCTGAAAGCGCATTTCACCGGCGACCCCGAGGGAACGGAACTGTCCGCCGTGGATGAAAGCACGCGGCCCCTGTCCTGTGCCGGGCCGGATCTGGGCGCCTAGCCCCATCTGCGGCGGTCCGTTGCCCACTCTTTCCCTTTGACGCGGACCGCCTGCGCTTGCCAAGATCGCGCTTGGGCAGGGATATCGGAGTTCAGATCGTGCATGTCGTCGTCAACCGCATCACCTTCAAGCCAGGGGTAGATTGGCAGGACATCGCGGCGCGCGTGACAGAGGTGAGCGACCGGCTGCGGCAGGAGCCCGAATTCATCGCCTGCGATCTTGTCCGAGTGGACGATGTCGAAGGTTTCCTCATTGTCCGCTTCACCGATCTGGAAAGCCTGACCCGACTGTCCAGCACGATTGCCGGGCCGTGGTTCGCGGCCCATCTGCGTCCGCATCTCGACGGACCCGTGGACAGGCGGGTCGGCGAACGGCTGTCGGGCAGCTGACGGTCAGAAGAGCGAGCCCTGCCCGTCCGGCGTCTTGCCGCCCTTGCGCGGGGCCTTCCCTGCGAGCGACAGGCGGCCATCCCGGAACTCGATCTCGAGCGCCTGTGCCGCTTCGGCCCCAGACCGGGTTGTCACGACATGGCCATCCCCGCGCACGACGGCGAAGCCCCGGGCAAGCGTTTCCCGATATCCAAGCGTCAGCCGGGTGCGGTCCAGCGCCTCCAGCCGATCCGCCAGCGCCTTCACGCGCTGCGCGGGCGCGGCGTCGAGCCGCCGGGTCAGATCCTCCAGCCGCGTGCGCCCCTCTGTCACGCGCCGCTCGGCATCGGCGATCAGCCGACCAAGCGCCGGGGCCAGCCGGGCCGAGACGGCATCGAAGCGCTGCGCTGCGCGCTCGAGCCGCCGGTGGCCTGCCGTCTGGAGCGCGCGCTCCTCGGCCTGCAGGGTCTGACGCCGGCGCCCGATCAGCCCAAGCAGCATCTCGGGCCGCAGCGGTGCCGCGCCCCGTTCGAACCGCATCCGCTTGGCCGCCGCCGCCATCCCCAGCGCGCCGCCAAGGCGACCCGTCCACAAGTCCAGTCGCTGCGAGGCGGCGCTGGTGAGGGTGTCGAGCCGTGGCAGGGCGCGCGACAGGTCACGCAGGCGCTGGCCACGCTGCGATACGCCCTGCGCCACTGCGCGCAACAACCGTGCGGCCTGCGCATCGACCGTCGCCTGCAGTTCCAGCCGCACGGGGACGGCCATCTCGGCAGCGGCGGTGGGCGTCGGCGCCCGGCGGTCGGCAGCGTAGTCGATGAGCGTCGTATCGGTCTCGTGCCCCACGGCCGAAATCAGCGGGATGCGGCTTTCGGCGGCCGCGCGGACCACGACTTCCTCGTTGAAGCCCCAGAGATCCTCGAGGCTACCGCCGCCCCTTGCCACGATCAGCAGGTCGGGCCGCGGGATCGGCCCGCCGGGTGCGATCGCGTTGAAGCCGCGGATCGCCGCCGCCACCTCGGGCGCACATTTCTCGCCCTGCACGGCAACCGGCCAGATCAGCACATGGCGCGGGAAGCGGTCGCGGAGCCGGTGCAGGATGTCGCGGATCACCGCACCCGAGGGCGAAGTCACGACGCCGATCACCTCGGGCAGCCATGGGATCGGCTTCTTGCGGCGCTCGTCGAACAGGCCCTCCGCCGCCAGCGCCTGCCGCCGCTTCTCCAGCATCGCCATCAGCGCGCCGGCGCCAGCAGGGGCCATGTCCTCGACGATCATCTGGTACTTGGACTGGCCGGGGAATGTCGTCAGCCGCCCGGTCGCCACGACCTCCAGCCCCTCTTCGGGCCTGACCGACAGCCGCCCCGCCTGCCCCTTCCAGCAGATCGCAGCCAAGACGGCGCGGTCATCCTTCAGGTCGAAGTAGAGATGCCCCGAAGCTGGGCGCGACACCCGCCCGATCTCGCCTCGCACCCGTACCAGCCCGAACTCGCCTTCGATCACCCGTTTAACCGCGCCCGACAGTTCCGAGACGGTGAATTCGGGGGCATTGCCCGGGGGGGCGGGGTCTTCGAACAGGTCCATGACCGATCCATAACAACTCGACTTCGCTTTGCGAAGGCCAGGCTGCCGGGCTTCCCGAGTTTCTGCAACAAGCTGCGCGAGTGCGGCAAGTTCTAGCCCGCGGAAGCCTCACCCGTCCGAACAACATGCGGCACACGCAGACCCGCGCCGGCGGCCAGGGCGAGGCCGATCAGGAGGACGGCCCAGTTGAACCGGTAGGCTTCCGGGTCGATCTGGTGGAACAGCATCCCGGACAGGGCGCCGGCCGCCAGGCTGAGAAGGACGCCCACCCCGAAGATGCGCCAGGCCCGGCATGTGCGCGCGACAGTCCTCGCGGTCGGCCAGTATCCCTCGGGCGCGTCCATGTCGAATTCCCGCCGGTAGAGGGCAAGAGTCGGCGCAAGACCGCTCTCGTCCTCGGTCCAGCCGGTCTGGGGGGCATTTGGTGCGAGACCAGTGTTGCTCGCGGCCTGGGAATGCAGGGCCTGCACCTCGGCAATGATCCGGGATGGGCAAAGCGTCTCGCCGCTCAGGCGGGACAGGTAGAGGAACCGCCGATACTCCGCGACGGCATTCGCGGCGTTGGCGGGATAAAGCTCCAGCCGGCGCGCGACGAGATCGGCAAAGGCGCGATCCTTTTGTCGCCCGGGCGCGAAGGGGACCGGGCCATCGGACCCCGGCAGAGGAAGCCGAAGGATTTCTGCCCAAAGATCGGGATCGGAAAGCGGCATTGCCCCTCCGCGCGGACCGGACCGGTGCAGCCTAGCACTTGATGGTCCGACTGCATATTGTCTCCGGACCGGGGGGAGGTTATGCGCCGGTCAGATGGACGACAGGCAGGAGCGGCGCATGAACATCCTCATCCTCGGCTCGGGCGGGCGGGAACATGCGCTGGCCTGGGCGGTCAGCCAGAACCCCAAGACCGACAAGCTGATCGTGGCGCCCGGAAATGCGGGGATCGCGCAGGTGGCCGAATGCGCGGCGCTCGACATCCTTGACGGCGCGGCGGTGGTCGCCTTCTGCGAGGAGCAGGCGATCGACTTCGTCATCGTAGGGCCCGAGGCGCCGCTGGCGGCCGGGGTGGCGGACGCGACGCGGGCGGCGGGCCTCCTGACCTTCGGGCCCTCGGCGGCGGCGGCGCGGCTCGAGGCGTCGAAGGGCTTCACCAAGGAAATCTGCGACGCCTGTGGCGCCCCCACCGCCGCCTGGGCCCGCTTCACCGAAGCCGCGCCGGCGAATGCCTATATCCGCGAGAAGGGCGCCCCGATCGTGGTCAAGGCCGACGGCCTCGCCGCGGGCAAGGGCGTGATCGTGGCGATGACCGAGGCAGAGGCGCTGGACGCCATCGACGAGATGTTCGGTGGGAGCTTCGGCGCGGCCGGCGCCGAGGTGGTGATCGAGGAGTTCATGGCGGGCGAAGAGGCGAGCTTCTTCGTCCTCACCGATGGCGAGACCTGCCTGCCCGTCGGCTCCGCGCAGGACCACAAGCGCGTCGGCGATGGCGACACCGGGCCGAATACCGGCGGCATGGGCGCTTACTCCCCTGCCCCGGTCCTGACCGACGTCCTTGCGAAACAGGCGCTGGACGAGATCGTCCTCCCGACCGTGCGCGAGATGGCGCGGCGCGGCACGCCCTACCAGGGGGTGCTTTATGCCGGGTTGATGATCGAGAACGGCCGCGCCCGCCTCGTGGAATACAACGTCCGCTTCGGCGATCCGGAATGCCAGGTGCTGATGATGCGGCTCGGCGCGCAGGCGCTGGACCTGATGCTTGCCTGCGCGGAGGGACGGCTGGCCGAAGCGAAGGTCAACTGGGCCGACGACCATGCCCTTACGGTCGTGATGGCGGCACAGGGCTACCCCGGCGACTATGCCAAAGGCAGCCAGATCCGCGGCCTCGACGAACTGCCCGAGGATAGCCGCCACATGGTCTTCCACGCCGGAACCGCCACGCGCGACGGGCAGATCGTGGCGAGTGGCGGGCGTGTCCTGAACGTGACCGCGCGCGGGGCGACGCTGAAGGAGGCGCAGGCCGAGGCCTATGCCATGGTCGACCGCATCGACTGGCCCGGCGGGTTCTGCCGCCGCGACATCGGCTGGCGGGCACTGGCGTGATCGTCCGGGAAAAGCCCGGCCCGCTTGAACTACTCTCCGCCCTGCGCGGGTCGGTCCTGCCGCATATCGTGGGGGAACTCGCGGTCGTGATCGGCTTTTCGATCGTCCTTGTCGTGATCGACAACTGGCTCACCCCAGTCCCGCACCTGTCCGCCGCCCCCTTTGCCGTGTTCGGCATCGCGCTGTCGCTGTTTCTTGGGTTTCGCAACAGCGCCGCCTATGACCGCTGGTGGGAAGCGCGAAAGCTGTGGGGCGGGCTGGTTGCCGACATGCGCAGCCTCGCCCGTGAACTGGACATGTTCCTTCCGGATACGGGCCCGCATCACCGTTTGCTGAAACTCGCCCTCGCCTTCCTGCATCTCCACCGGCTCAACCTGCGCCGAATCGCTCCGGATGCCGAGGCGCAGGCGGCCCTGGCCGATGCCGGGCTCGACATCACCGGCGCCGCGCATCCGCCCTGCGCCGCGCTCGACGAGATGGGGCGCATTTTCGCCGAGACGATGCGGGACGGCCGGATGGATGGCTTCGGCGGGCGCACGCTGTCGACGCGCCTCGGCAATATCGCTCTGAACCAGGCGGGGTGCGAGCGGATTGCCACGACGCCACTGCCTTACGTCTATTCGCTGCTGATCTATCGCACGATCTGGCTTTATTGCCTGCTGGTGCCTTTCGCGATGATCGACTCGGCGGGGGAACTTGCCCCGATCTTTGTCGGGATCGTGGCCTATGTCTTCTTCGGTCTGGCGGAAGTGACCGAGGAACTGGCCCATCCGTTCCAGATGACACCGAACAGCCTGCCGCTCACCGCGATCTGCCGGACGGTGGAAATCAGCCTCGCACCGCATCTGGGGCGCGAGGCGCCGTCACCGCTCAAGCCAGTCGACTTCCGGCTGGATTGAACGTCGGGAGGTCCCGGATCAACTCCAGGGTCGGGCGGCCTGCCGGTCAGCCGCCCCAGGCCTTGAGCTGAACCAGCCGCGCCGATTTCTTCATCTGGTGGCGATCCATCCGCGCCAGGATACCGCGCAGAAAGCGCACCGCCTCGACCACATGCGGCCCCTTATTCAGCATCACGCATTCGGCGCGCTGGCCCATGGCTGCATCGGTAACCTCGGCGCGGCTGGCCTGCCCATCCTTGACCATGCCCTCCAAAACCTGGGTCGCCCAGATCACCGGCACCTGTGCCGCCTCGCACAGCCACAGGATTTCTTCCTGGACCTCCGACAGCCGCTCGAAACCGATCTCGACCGCCAGGTCTCCGCGCGCGATCATCACGCCGACCGGCAGGCGACCTCCGGCCGCGACGATCAGGTCCGGCAGGTTGCGCAGGCCGAGCGGTGTCTCGATCTTCAGGATGATGGCCGGCATCCGCCCGCCTTCGGCGCGCTTTTCCATCTCGTCGATCAGCATGCGGACATCGCTGACCGTCTGGACGAAGGAAAACGAAACCATGTCCGCCTGCGCGACCACCACGTCCAGTGCGGCGATGTCGTCTTCGGTCAGCGCGGAGACCCGCAGGTCCGACCCTGGCAGGTTGACGCCCTTCTCCGGCTTGAGCCGCATCCCCTTTTCCGGAGCGCGGGTCACCTCGAGCAGCGCATGACCGTCTGGACGGTGAACGACTTTCGCCCAGAGCTTGCCGTCATCCACCGAGATTTCCGCGCCGACCTCGAGCACCTCGAACAAGGCCGGATGGCTCAGGGTGGCGCAGACCACCTTGTGCGGCCCGCCGAGCAAAGAAGCAGCGATGGCAAAGCGATCGCCGGGCAGGAACCGGTGCTTGCGATCCTGCGAGACGGACGCGATGCGGAATTTCGGCCCGCCCAGGTCCATCGAGACGGGAACCCGGCGCCCGGCGCCTTCGGCCGCCCGACGAACCCTGCCGATCATGGCCCGCCAGGTCTCGGGTCCGTCATGGGCGCAATTGATGCGCACGCAATCCATCCCGGCCAACACCAGGTCGCGGATCAGGTCGGGATCGTCGGCTGCGTCCGAGGGCAGAGTCACCATGACCCGGGTCTGCAGCCCGTCAGTGCCGGCCCCGAACAGCTCGTCCCGCCGTGCATCCAGCAGGCCGCGCTCCCCGCTGATCGCCTCGGGCGGCGGGAAAATCGGGGCTTCCTCGCCGGCGATAGCGGCAAGCGCGGCGATCACCGCGTCGACCGAGGGGCGGACATGCCCGTCGAGCCGCCCGAGCGTCGAAAGCCCGAACTCGGTCAGGCGCGGCTGAAGCGCGGTCAGGTCCATCCGGCGTAGTGCCAGCCAATCGGCGAGGTTGACGGCCGATGCCCGGAATTCCTCGCGGTGGATGCCCGGCGCCCACTGGCGCATGCGCCGGTCCGACTCCTGCACCAGCGCCTCGCGCATCACGCGCAGGTCCGACAGGAGGTGACGCGCCTCTTCCTGGCGAAGACTGTGGCCGGACGGCGTCGTGAGTGTCATGTGGGTCACGTCGGATCTCTCTGACAGGCGGTTTCGTTGACCCTATCATCGACCGCCGTGACAGTCCCATGACAGCCAGAGCGCCGCGATCGGAGATGCCGCCGCACTTCCCCTTGCGCCCCCTGCCCCGCCCGCATAAGAAGCGGTCGATTTTTCGGGCTTTTCCGAAACGGGAACTGGCGCGGAGGGCGTTCATGCCGCTTCTGGTGATGAAATTCGGGGGAACCTCGGTGGCCGATCTCGGCCGCATCAAGAACGCCGCCCTGAAGGTCAAACGCGAGGTCGAGCGCGGCTATGACGTGATCGTCATCGTCTCGGCCATGTCGGGCAAGACCAACGAACTGGTGGGCTGGGTCGAGCAGACCTCACCCCTGTTCGATGCCCGTGAATACGATGCGGTCGTGTCCTCGGGCGAGAACGTGACCGCGGGCCTGATGGCCCTGACCCTGCAGGAGATGGATATCCCCGCGCGCAGCTGGCAGGGCTGGCAGGTTCCGATCCAGACGACCAGCGCCCATTCCGCCGCCCGCTTCGTCGACATCCCGCGCGAGAACATCGACGCCAAGTTCGCCGAAGGCTTCAAGGTTGCGGTCGTGGCAGGCTTCCAGGGCGTCAGCCCCGAGGGCCGGATCACCACGCTTGGCCGCGGCGGCTCGGACACCACCGCCGTCGCCTTCGCCGCCGCCTTCGGGGCGGAACGCTGCGACATCTACACCGACGTGGACGGCGTCTACACCACCGACCCGCGCATCACCTCCAAGGCCCGCAAGCTGGAAAAGATCGCCTTCGAGGAAATGCTGGAACTCGCGAGCCTCGGCGCCAAGGTGCTGCAGACCCGCTCGGTCGAGCTTGCCATGCGCTACAAGGTGCGGCTGCGCGTCCTGTCCTCGTTCGAGGATACCGACGAGAACTCTGGAACCCTGGTCTGCGACGAGGATGAAATCATGGAATCGAAAGCCGTCTCGGGCGTCGCCTATTCGCGCGACGAAGCAAAGATGACCCTCGTCAAGGTCCAGGACCGCCCCGGCATCGCCGCCGCGATCTTCGGGCCGCTCGCTGAGGCGGGCGTGAACGTCGACATGATCGTGCAGAACATCTCGGAACTGGCCGATGGCGGCGCCTATACCGACATGACCTTCTCCTGCCCGACGAACCAGGTGATGCGCGCGCAGAAGGCGATGGAGGATGCGCGCGCCTCAGGCGCCGTGAACTATTCGGACCTGGTCGTGGATACCGATGTGGCCAAGATCTCGGTCGTCGGCATCGGCATGCGCAGCCACGCCGGCGTCGCCGCGACGATGTTCAAGGCGCTTGCCGCCGAGAACATCAACATCAAGGTCATCACCACCTCCGAGATCAAGATTTCCGTTCTGGTCGACCGGAAATACATGGAACTCGCCGTGCAGGCGCTGCACGACGCCTTCCAGCTCGAAAAGGCCTGAGGCCGGGCGCGACCGCAAATTTCTTCGAAGAAATTTGCCAAAAGCCTTCCAAGGCTTTTGGGCTGCGTCTTCATGCAACCGGCGCGCGAAGTTCTGCCGGCCAATCCGCGTTTGTCGTTTCCACTTTCAAGACGATGTGCTCTAAGCTGCTCCAAATCCCCCGGAAATTGCGCCGGGCAAAGCAACCGAAGGACCAATGGCCGACCGCAGCGACACCGAAAGCCGAAAGCTGCTTCGCCGACTGCGCGATTCCCTTGCCGAACCGGGCCAGGGGCAGGAACGGCTCGACCGGATCACCCATCTGATCGCGGATTCCATTGGCACCGAAGTGTGCTCGATCTACCTCTTCCGCGACGAGGAAACGCTGGAGCTTTGCGCCACCGAGGGGCTTAAGCGCGAGGCCGTCCACAAGACGCGGATGAAGCTGGGCGAAGGCCTTGTCGGCCGGGTCGCACGCACCGCCTCACCGGTGAACACCGGCAACGCGCCGGGGGAAAAGGGCTTCCGCTTCATGCCGGAGACCGGGGAAGAGATCTATTCCTCGTTCCTTGGCGTGCCCATCCAGCGCGTGGGCGAGCGGCTGGGCGTGCTTGTCGTGCAGTCCAAGACCGCGCGCGAGTTCTCCGAAGACGAGGTCTACGCGCTCGAGGTCGTGGCCATGGTGCTGGCCGAGATGACAGAGCTCGGCGCCTTTACCGGCGATGGCGACGGTTTGACCGCGCTCCACCGCCGCCCGGTCATCTATCGTGGCGCCACGGGGCAGGAAGGCGCGGCCGAGGGGCGGGTCTGGCTGCATGAGCCGCGCGTGGTCGTCACCAACCCGGTCGCCGACGATCCCGTGGCCGAGATCGAGCGCCTGCGGGCCGCCGTCCAGCAGCTGCGCGTCTCGATCGACGACCTTCTGTCGGTCGAACATCTCGACAAGGACCAGAAGGCGGTGCTCGAGGCCTACCGCATGTTCGCCAATTCGCGGGGCTGGGCCAAGCGGATGGAAGAGGACATCGAGGCGGGCCTGTCCGCCGAGGCGGCCGTCGAAAAGGAACAGTCTCTGACCCGCTCGCGGATGGAGCAGGTCGCCGACGCCTATCTGCGCGAACGCCTGTCCGACCTTGACGACATCTCGAACCGGTTGCTGCGGATCCTGACCGGACAGGGCAAGGACACTGGCGCCGAAATGCCGGATAACCCGATCCTTGTCGCGCGCAACATCGGGCCCGGCGAGCTTCTGGAATACGGGCGCAAGCTGCGCGGCGTCGTGCTCGAGGAAGGGTCGGTCGGCAGCCATGCCGCCGTCGTCGCCCGGGCGCTGGCGATCCCGCTGGTCATCCACGCCGAACGCATCAAGTCCGAGGCGCTGAACGGTGACCCGATCCTTGTCGACGGCGATCAAGGCGTCGTCCACCTGCGCCCGGAAGAGACCATCACCCGCGCCTTCCGCGACAAGATCGCCATGCAGGCCGAGGCGCAGAAGCGCTACGCCTCGCTCAAGGGGCTACCGGCGCAGTCGAAATGCGGCACGATCATCCAGCTGCACATGAATGCGGGACTGATGGCCGACCTGCCCAGCCTTGAAGGCTCGGGCGCCGAGGGCGTGGGCCTGTTCCGGACCGAGCTGCAGTTCCTGATCCGCAGCCAGATGCCGCGCCGGGCCGAGCTGGTGGCGATCTATTCGCGGGTCATGGACGCCGCCAAGGGGCGCCGCGTCGCCTTCCGGACGCTCGACATCGGCTCGGACAAGGTGCTGCCCTACATGAAGCCGCAGGACGAGCCGAACCCGGCGATGGGCTGGCGGGCGATCCGTGTGGGTCTGGACAAGCCCGGCGTCCTGCGGATGCAATTGCAGGCGCTGATCCGCGCGGCCAATGGCCGGCCGCTGGCGGTGATGTTCCCCTTCATTGCCCAGATGGACGAATTCGCCTCGGCCCGAGGCCACCTCCTGCGCGAGATCCATCGCGAACGCTCGCTTGGCCATCCGGTGCCACAAAAGGTCGAGATCGGCGCGATGCTGGAAACGCCCTCGCTGGCCTACGCCCCCCGCGCCTTCTTCGAGCTGGTCGATTTCATCTCGATCGGCGGCAACGACCTGAAGCAGTTCTTCTTCGCCGCCGACCGCGAGAACGAACTGGTGCGCCGCCGCTACGACACGCTCGATACCGGCTTTCTCCAGTTCCTCGGCCATGTCGTCACCCGCTGCGCCGAAACGGGCACGCCGCTGTCCTTCTGCGGCGAGGATGCCGGCCGCCCGATCGAGGCGCTGGCGCTGGCCGCCATGGGGTTCCGGATGCTGTCGATGCGGCCCGCCTCGATCGGCCCGGTCAAGGCGCTCCTGCGCCGGGTCGACCTGCGCGAGGTGCGGGCGGTCATCGACAAGGCGCTGGCAGATGGGGCCGTCTCGGCCCGCCCGGCGCTGACGGAGTGGCTGGCGACACAGCCGGAGTAAGCGTGGAGACGGCGGACGGGGGGCTGTCTGCCCCCCGCGGCCTTCGGCCTCCCCCCGAGGATATTTTCTAGCAGAAAATGATCAGTCGCGAGGGATCGCCGGGCCTGCAACCGCCTTGTTGAAGGCGGCAAGCACTGGTTCGACCCCGTGCCGTTCGGAGAGCTTCAGCAGGCCGAAACGGACATGGGCGATCTCGCGGTAATAGCCGATGAAGGCGGCATTGAGCGCTGCACCCGAAAGGGCCCCCAGAACCGGAACCGATTGCGCCATCAGCTTCGGACCAAGCGCGCTGACCAAGCGGGGCACGGCCGAGGCGAGAACCTTTTGCAACGCCGGGCCGGTGACCGCGAGGCGGGCGCCGAGGAAACCGGTATTCACCCCGTCATCGCTGGACAGCGGGCTGCCGGCGGCGAAGACCTGGATCGCCTCGAGCCGCGTCGCGGCATCGTCCGGATCGAAGCCCTCCTCGGCGGCGGCGCGACGGATCGCATGAAGCATCACCGTGATGGTCACCGGCAGTTCCGCAATCGAGGTGGCAAGTCCGCCCGCTCCGCCCGCCGCCCCGGTCAGAACCGCCAGGGCCATCGGCCCGCGCGGTCCGAGATCGGGAGCATGGCGCCCGGTCGCCGCGACGCGGTAACCGCGATCGAGGGCGGTGCGGGTCGCTGCCTCGATCCGGTTCCGGACCTCGGTCGGCAGAGCGGCGAAGGCCTCCTCGGCGCGGCCGCCAAGACGGTTCATCAGCTTCATCACCGGCCCGTTGGCCCGGCGGAACCGCAGGGCCAGCCGCGCGATATCCGGCGCGGGATCGTCGAGAACGGCAGGTAAGGCGATATGCGTGCGGTCCATGGGCAAGAAGGTAGGGCCTGACCTGCCTTGCCGCAATGGTACTGTGATCAGTCGGCTTTCTCGACCTGCCCGCCAACGCCGTGCCAGGCGCCGGGCGAAAGCTCCAGCCCCAGAACCCGGTCGGGGTTGGTGGGCGGCGGCATGAACACGCATTCGAGCTTGCGGAAGCCGAAACGCGAGTAGTAGGGCGCGTCGCCGACCAGCATCACCCGTCTCCAGCCGAGGCGGCGGGCCTCGGCCAATGTTTCGTGGATCAGCAGGCCGCCAAGCCCCTCGCCCTGGCGCGTCGGGTGAACGGCGACGGGCCCGAGGAGAAGGACATCCCGCCCCCCGACCCTGACCGGCCAGTAGCGGATCGCGGCGGCGAGCACGCCGTCGTCGTCACGCAGGACGTGGCAGAGCGAGCGCACGGTCGGCACGCCGTCGCGCAGGCGATAGGAGGAAAGGGCAGTGCGGCCCGGCGCGAAGCAGAGGTCGAGCAGCGCCTCGACCTCCCACCAGTCCTCTGCCGTTTCCTCTTCCAGCCGGTACACCGGAATCTCCCGCCTTTTCCGCTGGATGCGCCCCTAACACGCGCTAAGGTCACATTCAAACCGAACCCGTCCGGACCGCATCATGTTTTACCGCCCAGCCGAAGGCCATGGCCTGCCGCACAACCCCTTCAACGCCATTGTCACGCCACGCCCGATCGCCTGGGTCTCGACGACCGGCGCGCAAGGCGACAACATCGCCCCCCACTCGTTCTTCAATGCCGTCGCCTATGTTCCGCCGCAGGTCGTCTTCGCCTCGACCGGGATCAAGGACACGCTGACCAACATCCGCGAAACCGGTGTCTTTGCGGTGAACATCGTCGAGGAAGCCATGCTGAAGGCGATGAGCGAGACCTCGGCGCTTTTGCCGCGGGACAAGGATGAGTTCGTGCTCAACGACCTGCCAAAAGCCCCCTGCGAGACGATTGCCTGCCCCCGCCTTGCCGGGGCACCGGCGACGCTGGAATGCCGCGTGGTGCAGGAGGTGCAACTTCTTGGCCGCGACAACGTGCTGGTCATCGGCGAGGTGACGGGCATCCACCTGCGCGACGACTGCCTGGTGAACGGACGCTTCGACGCAACCCGCTTTCACCCGGTGGCCCGCATGGGCTATCGGGACTACGCCATCGTCCGCGAAGTCATCGAACTGGCGCGGCCGAACGAGCGCTGACAAGGTCCTTCGCCTGCGCTATCAGAGCCGAGCACGGTTGCGGTCGAGTTGATAGAATGGCGTTATCCGATTTTGACGAACGACGCCTTGCCGTCTGTCTGGGGGGCCTTTCGGCCTGCGATGCGGCAACGCTCGCCAAGGGACCGGAAGACGGCGTTCTTGTCTGCGGGGCTTCCGAAACGCGGGGGAACCTGAAGCGCCGTTATGCCGACCGCTATCCTGACGCTTCCCTGGATCTGCCCTACAAATCCTATGTCCGTCAGGCGCAGGCGGTGTTTCGCGCGACTGATTCCCGGTCGGCTTTCGCGATCTATCCCGAGGACAGCCGCAGCCGCTTCCGGTTCCCGACCGTCGTGAAATCGCGCATGGTCGACGACCGCGAGAGCGGCTGTGTGCTTCTTCCCCTCGACATGCGGAGGCATTGGGGCGACCTCTCCCGGATCGAGGCGATGGACCCGCCTTTTGCAAGAAAGGACAACCGTCTGGTCTGGCGCGGTGCAACGACCGGCGTGTTCAGGCCCTGGTATCCGGGCATGCCCTATGCGAGCCGCTATTTCGTCGCCAGCCTGAAGGACGATCCGGACCTCGACATCGGCTATAGCGAGATTGTCCAGATCCGCCCGGAAACCTCGGATATCCCGGAAGAAACGCTTCGCGCGAAACTGCGGCCGGCCCTGTCGATCGAACAGCAGTTGCAATCCAAGTTCCTGCTGTCTCTGGAAGGCAACGATGTCGCCAGCGGGCTGAAATGGATGCTTTACTCCAATTCGACCGTGGTGATGCCGCGTCCGACCTGCGAAAGCTGGGCCTGCGAGGGCGAACTCGTGCCTTACGAACATTATGTGCCGGTCAAGGACGACCTGACCGACATTCGAGATGTCTATGACTGGTGCATGGGCAATCTCGCCGCCTGCGAGGAAATCGCGCAGAACGGCAAGCGCTTCATCGCGCGGTTTCTCGACCGCCAGACGGAAGACGAGCTCTGCCGCAGGATCGTCTCGGCCTATCTGGAGAAGGTTTCCCTGCACCTCGACTTCGGGCTGCTCGAACATCTCGCCCAACGCAGCATCGTGCCGCTTCACGCCGCGATCCGGCGCGCGCGAGGCAAGATCTGACGCGAAGACCTGTCGCTGTCCTCTTGGCCCGGCTGTCGGGCGCCCTTAGGTATGGGGGAACGGAGCGTCAGCCATGCATCACTTCTCTCTCCTCGACCTTTCTCCCGTGCCCGAAGGCCAGACCGCCGCGGATGCCTTGCGCAACACGGTGGACCTAGCCCGCCATGCTGAAGGCTGGGGCTACCACCGCTTCTGGCTGGCCGAGCATCACAACATGCCCGGCATCGCCAGCGCCGCGACGGCGGTGGTGATCGGGCAGGTCGCGCAGGCAACAAAGACGCTGCGGGTCGGCGCCGGCGGGATCATGCTGCCGAACCACGCGCCGCTGGTGGTGGCCGAGCAGTTTGGAACGCTCGCCACCCTGTTTCCGGGCCGCATCGACCTTGGGCTGGGCCGGGCGCCGGGAACCGACATGGCAACCGCGCGGGCGCTCAGGCGCTACATGACCGGAGAAGCAGAATTTCCAAACGATGTCGTGGAGTTGCTGCAGTATCTTGACGATCCGGCCGAAGGCGCCGCCGTGCGCGCCTTTCCCGGTGAAGGCACGCATGTTCCGGTCTGGATCCTCGGGTCCAGCCTTTATGGGGCACAGCTTGCCGCTTGGCTTGGCCTGCCCTACGCCTTTGCCAGCCATTTCGCCCCCGCGATGCTGGCCGAGGCGCTGGCGACCTACCGGCAGACCTTCCGCCCGTCACAATGGCTGGCGAAACCCTATGCCATGATGGCGGCCGGGGTCTTTGCCGCCCAGACGGATGACGAGGCGCGCTTCCTGCGTTCGTCGCAGATACTTGCCTTTGCGCGCCTGCGCTCTGGCCGTCCGGGAAAGCTGCCGGCCCCTGTTCATGACCTCTCGGCCGAGATCCCGGCCCCGCTGATGGCACAGGTGTCCGAGGCGCTCTCGGTTTCGGCCACCGGCTCGGCCGCGACGATCCGGCGCGAGCTATCGGCGCTGATCGACCTCTACCAGCCGGACGAGTTGATGATCACGGCGATGATCCATGACCACTCGGCGCGGCTGCGCAGTTTCGAGATCGCCGCGGATGTGCTGACCGATCTTCGTCTGCAGCCTGCTGCCTGAAACTTCAGCCACCGGAACCCGTGATAGAGATGGCGGTGCCTCGACCCCAACCCTCCGACGGTAGGCCGCGCCGGGAGGGCATGACCTCCCTTCCCCCGCCCCTGCCGCTCCCGTAACCTCGCGCCGCAACCTGCGGGAGATTCACATGCAGACCATGATCGGCGTCATCGGGGGATCGGGGCTTTACCAGATCGACGGGCTTGAAGGGGCGTCCTGGGTCAAGGTCAAGACACCCTGGGGGGCCCCCTCGGACGAGGTGCTGGTCGGGCGGCTGGACGGCGTGCCGATGGCTTTCCTGCCCCGGCACGGGCGCGGACATGTCCATTCGCCGACCGAGGTCCCCTACCGCGCCAATATCGATGCGATGAAGCGGCTGGGCGTGACCGACCTGATCTCGGTCTCGGCCTGCGGATCGTTCCGCGAAGATTATGCGCCGGGCGACTTCGTGATCGTCGACCAGTTCATCGACCGTACCTTCGCACGGGAAAAGTCATTCTTCGGAACGGGTTGCGTCGCGCATGTCAGCCTTGCCCACCCGACCTGCCCGCGCCTGTCCGCCCATGTGGCCGAGGCCGCGCGCGCCGAGGGCATCACGGTGCATCAGGGCGGCACCTACCTTTGCATGGAGGGTCCGCAGTTCTCGACGCTCGCCGAAAGCCGGCTCTACCGCAGCTGGGGCTGCGACGTGATCGGCATGACCAACATGCCCGAAGCCAAGCTCGCCCGCGAAGCCGAGCTTTGCTATGCTTCGGTGGCGATGGTGACGGATTACGACTGCTGGCACGAAAGCCATGGCGCCGTGGACGTGGCGCAGGTGATTGCCGTTCTGACCGGCAACGCCGCAAAGGCGCGCGGCATGGTCGCCCGCCTTCCCGGTCGGCTTGGGCCCGACCGCACCCCCTGCCCGCATGGCTGCGACCGGGCGCTGGACTTTGCCATCATGACCGCCCCGGACAAGCGCGACCCCGCGTTGTTGGCAAAGCTCGACGCGGTAGCGGGCCGCGTGCTGGGGTGAGGCTGGCCGCCGCCCTGACGCTGCTTCTGGCGGCACCGGCGGCGGCGCAGGACTTCATTCCCGCACGCGGGCTCCTGTCGGACGAAGAGTTTCACAAGATCGTCTCCTGCGGCGCGCCGATCTATGGCCGCTGCGCCATCGAACCGCGCGCCTGGCCGCGCGACGTGGCGCTGGATGTCTCGGTCTCGCGGCTTCAGGATGTCGAGCCGGTTTCGCCGGCGGTCTCGGCGCAGGTCGATCTGGCCATCGACCAGGCCATCGCCCAGATCAACGGCGTGGGCGCGCGGCTGCAACTCTACCGCCTGCCCGACAACCGCCCGGCGCGGGTCCATATCTCGGTCCGCAAGCCGCGCAGCCTCACCATCCTGACGGGCGAGAAGCATCACCGCGACCTGCCGGGCGGGATGGTTGTCTTCGGGATGAACGCTGCGGGCGAAATCGAGCGGGTCAACATCTTCATCAATTCCGAGGCCGGACTGTCCGACATCCGCTCGATCCTGCTCGAGGAACTGACGCAGGGCATGGGCCTGCCCTATGACATCTCGGATCCCGATTATCGCCGCCGTTCGATCTTTTCGCAGGAAACCAATGCGGTTACGGTCCTGACCGGGCAGGATGCCGCGGTGCTGCGGCTGCATTACCCGCCGACCGACTGACCCCGAAGAGGAGCCCATGGCCAAGACCGTCAAGGACTATATCCGCACCATCGTCGACTTCCCGCATGAAGGCATCCTCTTCCGCGACGTGACCACGCTTTTCGCCGATGCGCGCGGGTTCCGCATGGCGATCGACCAGCTCTTGAACCCCTATGCGGGGATGCGGATCGACAAGGTCGTCGGGCTCGAGGCACGGGGGTTCATCCTGGGCGGCGCGGTGGCGCACCAGCTGTCCACCGGTTTCGTGCCGATCCGCAAGAAGGGCAAGCTTCCGGGCCAGACGATCTCGCAGGCCTATACGCTGGAATACGGCGAGGCGGTGGTCGAAGTGCATGACGATGCGATCCAGCCGGGCGAGAAGGTGCTGCTGGTGGATGACCTTCTGGCCACCGGCGGCACCGCCGAGGCCGGGATCAAGCTGATCGAACGGCTGGGCGGCGTCATCGTCGGCTGCGCCTTCGTCGTCGACCTTCCCGAACTGGGCGGGCGGCGCAAGCTCGAGGCCATGGGCATGGAAGTCCACGCCCTGTGCGAATTCGAGGGGCTCTGACGCCCCACCGGCCGCCCGGCGGCGTGTCCTTGCGGGGCGCTTTGCCCTGCCCCATGTGAGAGGAGCGTCATGTCGGGGCGCTGGAGGGTGGCATGGCGAAAACGGTTCTGGTTCTGGGGTCTTCCGGCAATTTCGGGCGGCGCGCGGCCGAGGCCTTCGCTGCGGCCGGATGGACGGTGGAACGCTACCGACGCGGCACGGACATGACGGCGGCGACGCAGGGCGCGCAGGTGATCGTGAACGCGCTGAATCCGCCCCGCTATCACGACTGGGCGCGGCTGATCCCCGAAATCACCGCCTCGGTGCTGGCCGCTGGCCGTGCCTCGGGGGCAACCGTGCTGATCCCCGGGAACGTCTATGTCTATGGCCGCGAACCCGCGCCCTGGGGACCTGACACGCCCCACCGCCCCGTGGCGCGCAAAGGCGTGATCCGGGCCGAGATGGAAGCTGCCTATCGCGACGCGTCGGAACGGGGGCAGCAGACCATCCTCCTGCGCGGCGGTGATTTCCTCGACCCAGAAAGCCCCGAGACGCTGATGCGCATCGTGATGCTGAAGGCGCTCGCGCAGGGGAAGATCACGGCGATGGGACCGGCCGACATTCCCCACGCCTGGGCCTGGCTGCCCGACATGGCGCGCGCCGCCGTGGCGCTGGCCGACAGGGGCGAGGCTCTGCCCGCCTTCACCGACATACCCTTCCCCGGCTCGACCTTCAGCGTCGAGGACCTGCGTGCCGGTTTCGCGCGGCTGATGGGCCGGTCGGTCGAGGTTCGGCCGTTCTCCTGGTGGATGCTGCGCCTGACCGCCCCTTTCTGGGAACTGGCCCGCGAGCTCCTGGAGATGCGCTATCTTTACGAGACGCCGCACTGGCTGGACCCGCAGCCGTTCGCCCGGCTCCTGCCGGACTTTCAGGGCGTGGATTTCGACACCATCCTGAAGGCGCACCTGCCCAGGTCGGCCTAGTCGCGCTCGGGCTGGTTCACGAAGATCAGGACGGCGAGGATGGTCATGTAGAAGCGGAAGGCGGCCTCCTGCCCGTTCCAGGTGGAGGACTGCCACATCAGGAACCATTCGCCGCCCACGACCATGAAGCCCACGAACCAGACGAGGAACCCCATCAGCGCACTGGCGATGGTGACGGATTTAGCCTGGTCGAAGTCATCTGCCGGGCCATCCCAGACCCGGATCATCCGCCAGCCGCCGACAAGGAACAGGAGCGCCGTCAGCCCTTCGCCCGCGATGATGGTCCAGTAGCCGATCGTCCAGAGCAGGGGCGAGGTAATGGCCCGGTACATCGCCCTGTTGCCGGGAAAGGTCGTGTCCATGCTCAGGACATGCTTCACGAATTCGTAGTTGGAGTCGTAGTCCGTGACGTTGCTGAAGGTGACGATGGCGGCGAACAGCGCCAGGCCCAGAACCATCGCGATCTTCGCCAGCCGGGACATGGTCATCGTTCAAGCCTCCCTCGATTTTTTCCATTGAAAGCCGAAAACGGACCCGCGGTCGACGGTCTTAACCCTTCTTCAACTAGGCCGGTCACATTCTGTCGCCACCGCAGCTCAGGTTGCGGCACCACCCCACCCCCAAGGAAGCCCCCGCCGTTTCAGCCCGGCGGGGCAAATCCCTTTCAGCCTCGCAGGACCGCGCCGGGATTGAGGATGCCGACCGGGTCGAGCGCCGCCTTGATCGCCCGCATCGCCGCCAGTTTCGCCGGATCGCCGTAGCGTTCCAGATCGCCGACCTTGAGCCGACCGATCCCGTGTTCGGCACTGATCGATCCGCCGAGCGCATGAACCCGGTCATGGACCAGCGTCTTGATTGCGTCCCGCTGCGCCTCCCAATCCGCGCGGTTGCCCCCCTTCGGCGGGAAGACGTTGTAATGAAGGTTACCGTCGCCGAGATGGCCGAAGCAGTTGATCCGGAACGGCCCAAGCGCCCGGATCGCCGGACCGCAGCTGGCGATGAAACCGGCTACCTCGCCCAGGGGCAGCGAGATGTCGTGGCTCGACACCGCGCCGATCCGCCGGTTGGCCTCGGGGATCAATTCGCGGATACGCCAGAACTCCTGCCGCTGTGCCTCAGACGCGGCAATGAGGCCGTCAAGAACCAGCCCGGCCGCCGCCCCCGCCTCGAACAGGCCCTCCAGCGCCGCCTGAGGGTCCAGTCCGTCGGGCAGGCCCAGTTCGACCAGCACCATCCAGTCGGGCGGCGTCGGAAACGGCTGGCGCACCTCGGGCAGGGTTTCCGCAAGGAAGTCGAGGCCGGCGCGCCCGATCAGCTCGAAGGCCGAGATCAAGCCGCCAAGCCGCGCCTGCGCCAGCGCCAGCAGCTTCAGCGCCGCTTCCGGCCCGTCGACGACCAGCAGGGCCGTTCCCTCGGCGGCGGGGATGGGGAGCAGCTTCAGGCTGGCGGCCGTGATGATGCCGAGCGTGCCTTCGGACCCGATCAGCAGGTTCTTCAGGTCATAGCCGGTATTGTCCTTCCTTAGCCGCTTCAGCCCGTTCAACACCGAGCCGTCGGCCAGAACCGCCTCCAGACCCAGGCACAGATCGCGCGCATTGCCATAGCGCAGGACATGCACGCCGCCGGCATTGGTGGCAAGGTTCCCGCCGATCCGCGCCGATCCCTCCGAGGCGAGCGTCAGCGGAAAGATCCGCCCTGCCGCGCTGGCATGGGCATGGACATCGGCGAGCACCATCCCGGCCTCGACCACCATCGCGTTCTCCTGCGGAAAGACCGCGCGCAGCGCCGCCATCCGCTCCAGCGACAGGATCACCGGCGCCGGGCCATCGGGCATTATCTGCCCGCCGACCAGGCCCGTCCCACCGCCCCAGGGCACGATGCCGACGCGCGCCTCGGCGCAGGCGCGCACGATCTCGGCCACTTCGGGCGTGCTTCGGGGGCGGGCCAGCAGGCCGTGTCCGGTCCAGCGGCCCCGCGGTTCGGTCAGATGGGCGGCATCGGCTTCGGACAGGGTGCCATCGGGAAGCCGTGCGGCCAGCTCGGCACGGAAGGCGACATCGGCGGGATTGAGCATCTGCATCTCCTTCCGGGACTGCATAGCGCGCGGCACGCGCCGGGAAAAGCCGCGCGCCTTGCCCCGACTCGCCTGCTAATAATCTCAGCCGGAGGCACCGCCCCACGAAAGAGGCGAGGCCCGCTACCTTTTCGCGGCCATCTCTGCCAAGGTCCGTAGCGTGCGCAGGTTGCGGGCAGTGACCGGCACCTTGAGCAGCCGTCCGATCCGATCGGCCAGCACCGACGTTCCCATGCCCTCGGGCGCCGAGAGGTGAAAGGCCCCGCGGGTCAGGCACCAGCGTTCGCTTGGAGAGGCCAGAGCCGCGATGCGGTCAAGGTCGGGATCCGAGGGCTCCGCGCCGAGCACGAAGGAAAAGGCGCGCGAGGGGTCGTCGCTGGCGAACGGATGGGTCTCGACCAGCGCCATGATCTCTTCACGACCGAGCACGAAGACATCGGGCCGAAAGCCGAAACGCTCCGCGAGTCCCTCGGCGATCCGCCCGCCGATCTCCCCGCGCGACAGGTCTGACCCGACAATGGCGTTGCCGCTCTGGATATAGGTCTCGGGTCGTTCGAAGCCCTGCTCGGCCAGAAGTGCACACCACTCGGCCATCGGCAGCTTTCCCGTCCCGCCAACATTCACGCCGCGCAGCAGGATCACCCAGGGGTGCATCGCTCAGGCCAGGCCCACATCGGTTCGCCCGCGCCGGTCGGCGCGGAGGCTGGCGTAAAGCACATGGTTGCGCCAGCGGCCGGCGATCTGCAGGTAGCTTTGCGCGACGCCCTCATACTTGAAGCCCGATTTCTCGAGCACCCCGCGCGAGGCGGCGTTCTCGGGCAGGCAAGCCGCCTCGATCCGGCTGATGTCAATCACCGTGAAGGCGTGATGCACGACCGCCAGCAGCGCCTCGCGCATATAGCCTTGCCGGGCAAAGGGCGCGCCGATCCAGTAGCCGACGGTTCCCGCCTGTGCCGGTCCGCGCCGGATGTTGTCGAGCGTAATCGCCCCCAGCAGCGCCTGGTCGGCGCGGCGGACCAGGAACAGCGGCAGCGCGGTGCCCTGCGCGACCGCCCGGTTCGCCCAGTAGACGCGATTGGTGAAGGCCCGCCGGGCCAGATGGTCGGCGGACCATGTCGGTTCCCAGGGGGTCAGGAACGCCGCGCTCTTTTCGCGCAGGTCGGCCCATTGCCGGAAATCGGCATGCAGCGGCAGGCGCAGGGTCATGCGCTCGGTCTCGATCCGGACGCGCCGCGCACGCCCCAGCATCAGGCGGCCAGCCCCTCGCGAATGGTGTCGAGCCCGGGAGCCGCCCCGACCGGACCGTACAGCGCCAGCGCCGACGGCGCGCGCATCATGCTGCCCGCATAGGTGCGCACGCCCTCGGTCGTGACCGCGTCGATCTTGGCGACCGCTTCGTCGATCGGGGGAACCCGCCCCCACATCGCCAGCAGACGGGCCGCGCGTTCGGCCCGCGAGGACGGACTTTCCAGCCCCATCAGCAGCCCCGCCTTCAACTGGGCACGGGCACGTGCAACCTCGGCCGCCGTCATGTCCTCGGCCGAGCGTTTCAGCTCGTCCAGCGTCAGGCGCGTCAGTTCGCCGATCTCGTCTTCCGAGGTGCCGGCATAGAGGGTGATCTGCCCGGTATCCTCGTAAGCGCCCGACTGGGCGAAGATGGAATAGCACAGGCCGCGCTCTTCGCGGATCTTCTGGAACAGGCGCGAGGACATGCCGCCGCCAAGCGCCATGGCATAGACCTGCGCGGTATAGACCTCGGGTACGCGATAACCGGGCGCCTCGAAGGCCATGGCGAAATGGACCTGCTCCAGATCCTTGACCTCGCGCCGTTCGCCGCCGCGGAAGGCCGCAGGCTGGATCAGGGTGGCGCCGACTTTCTTCAGCCCGCCGAAAATCGCCGTCGCCTGCGCCACGATCGCGTCATGGTCAATGCCGCCCGCCGCCGACAGGATCATCTGGTCCGGCCCGTAGTGTTCGCCCACGAAGCGGGTCAGGTCATCGCGGGTAAAGGACGAAACCCGTTCGGCCGGTCCGAGGATGGTACGTCCGAAGGGCTGGTCGGGATAGCTGACTTCCTGCAACCAGTCGAAGATCACGTCATCGGGCGTGTCGAGCGCCTGCCCGATCTCCTGCAGGATGACATGGCGTTCGACCTCGATTTCGCGCTGGTCGAAGATCGGGTTCAGGACGATGTCCGACACCACGTCGATCGCCAGCGGCACGTCGCCATCCAGCACCCGGGCGTAATAGGCCGTCATCTCGCGCGAGGTGTAGGCGTTGATATAGCCGCCGACATCCTCGATCTGCTCGGCGATTTGCAGCGCCGAGCGGGTCGTGGTGCCCTTGAAGGCCATATGTTCAAGGAAATGCGCGATCCCGTTCTGCTCGGCCCGCTCGTGCCGCCCGCCGGCGGTGATCCAGATCCCGACCGAGGCGGATTTCAGCCCCGGCATGGTGTCGGTGACGATGCGGAAGCCGTTCGGAAGCGTGGTCGTCTGGATGGTCAATGACCGGTCCTTTCGCGGATCAGGGTTTCAAGCGCGCCTAGGTCGTTCGGCACGCGGGTCACACGCTCCGACCGGTCGAAGAGGTCGGCCATCCGCGGCGGCAAGGCGGGGCGCAGGCCGGTGGCGCGTTCCACGGCATCCGGGAATTTGGCGGGATGGGCGGTAGCGAGAGTGATCATCGGGGTCGCGCCCAGATGCTCCTCTGCCACCTTCACGCCGACGGCGGAATGCGGGCACAGGACCTCGCCGGTTGTGGCGTGGAGCCGGGCGATGGTGGCGAGCGTTTCCTCTTCCGAGCAGCGGCCCGAGGCGAAGGTCTCGCGCAGCGTTTTCAGCGCATTCGGGCTGATGCGGAACCCGCCGGATTTCAGCTCGTCCATCAGCGCCGCCACTGCCGCGCCGTCGCGGCCATAGGCGTCGAACAGGGCGCGCTCGAAGTTCGAGGACACCTGGATATCCATCGACGGACTGATCGATGGCTTCACGCCATCGGTGATGTAGCCGCCGGAGCTGAGCGCCCGGTGCAGGATGTCGTTCTGGTTGGTGGCGACGACCAGCTTCTCGATCGGCAGGCCCATTCGGCGCGCGATGTAGCCCGCGAAGATGTCGCCGAAATTGCCCGTCGGCACGGTGAAGCTGACGGCCCGGTGCGGCGCGCCGAGCGACGCGGCGGAGGAGAAGTAGTAGACGACCTGCGCCAGCACCCGCGCCCAGTTGATCGAGTTGACGCCAGCCAACCCCACCGCATCACGGAAGGCGAAGTCGTTGAACATGTCCTTCACGCGCGCCTGGCAGTCGTCGAAATCGCCATCGAGTGCGAGGGCGTGGACGTTGGCCTCGGAGGGCGTCGTCATCTGGCGGCGCTGCACGTCCGACACCCGGCCATGCGGGAAGAGGATGAAGACATCCACGTTCTTGAGGCCCCGGAAGGCCTCGATCGCGGCCGAGCCGGTATCGCCCGAGGTGGCCCCGACGATGGTAATGCGCTTGCCGCTCTTCGCCAGCGCCGCCTGGAACAGCTGGCCGATCAGCTGCATGGCGAAGTCCTTGAAGGCCAGCGTCGGGCCGTGGAAGAGTTCCAGCAGGAAATGGTTCGGGGCGAGTTGCACCAGCGGCGCCCGGGCGGTGTGACCGAAGCCGGCATAGGCCGCCTCGATCAGGCCCATGAACTCGGCATCGGTGAAGGTGCCGCCGATATAGGGGCGCATCACCCGAAAGGCGATCTCCTCGTAGCGCAGCCCGGCAAGCGCCGCGATTTCGTCCCGGCTCAGCGTCGGGATCGTCTCGGGCACGTAAAGCCCGCCATCGCGCGCCAGGCCCGTCATCATCGCTTCGTCGAAGCGCAGGGTCGGCGCGGTGCCACGGGTGGAGATATAGAACATCGGGGCCTCGCTTACTCCAATTGGCGCCTGATACGCCAGAGCCAGAGAACTGTCATCCCCAGCCAGACGAAAGCGAGGGAAAACCATGTGATCGCATAGTTGCGATGGTCATTTGGTATCCCTGTCGTATCCACCGGAACTGGCTTGATCCCGTCACCGGTCGGCTCACGCGCGACAATAAATGTCGGTTCCGTATCAAGCGCCGCCGCCATCGCCGGAACGTCGCGGGCAAACCAGATGTTTGCGGCCTTGTCCGGCGCAGGGGTGAAGCTGTCGGTTTCATTGGGCCAGAACAGCGTTCCGACAACCCGCGCGGAGGTGACGACACGCGCGGCGTTGCGCTGGTCCTCGGGAACGAAGCCACGGTCGATCAGGATCATCCGTCCATCGCCGGTGCGGAATGCCGCGATGATGCGATAACCCGGCCCGGCTTCCCGGTCGGCAGAAAGAACGTGCAGTTCAGGTCCGGTGAAGCTCCCCTCGACCCAGACTGGCGCATAACGGTCACGCGCGGGGTCGGGCGTGGCGGGCAAGGCCATCGGGGCATCGTTCAGACGCGCCTCGATTGCGGCAAGAAGCGCCTCTTTCCAGGCCAGGCGCTTGACCTGCCAGACCCCGAGCGAGACGAGGATGGCTGCGCCGACAAGACCGATGACAAGCGGCGCGATCAGGCGTTTCGACATGCGGCGGGTTCCTCGAAAGCAAGGGCGCGAACCGTGACCGGCCCGCGCCCCATTCGTTTCGTCCTTGTCTCGCGGAGGGCCTTATTGACCCCAGATATAGATCACCGCGAAGAGGAACAGCCAGACGACATCGACGAAGTGCCAGTACCAGGCAGCGGCTTCGAAGCCGACATGCTTTTCCGGGGTGAAGTCGCCGCGGAAGGTCCGGATAAGGCAGACGGTCAGGAAGATCGTCCCGATGATCACATGCGCGCCGTGGAAGCCGGTCGCCATGAAGAAGGTCGCGCCATAGACGTTACCGGCGAAGCCGAAGGCGGCGTGGGAATATTCGAAGGCCTGCAGGAAGGTGAAGCAGACGCCGAGGAAGATCGCCAGCGCCAGCCCTTTCTTCATGTCCTCGCGGTTGTTCTCATGGACGAGGGCATGGTGCGCCCAGGTCGCGGCCGCGCCCGAGCAGAGCAGGATCAGCGTGTTGATGAGCGGAATATGCCAGGGGTCGAAGGTCTCGATCCCGGCAGGCGGCCAGACGCCGTCGATGGTCGGATAGTTGTCCGACATCGGGTAGAGCGCATTCTTGAAGAAGGCCCAGAACCAGGCGACGAAGAACATCACCTCGGACATGATGAACAGGATGAAGCCGTAGCGCAGGCCGATCTGCACGACCTTGGTGTGGTCGCCCGCCCGGCTTTCGCCGATCACGTCGCTCCACCAGCAGAACATGGTGTAAAGAACGCCGATCAGGCCGATGAGGAACATCCACGGCTGGTGCAGCGGGCTGTCCGTCATCTGCGGCGACACCATCAGCACGAAGCCCGACAGCATGATGATGGCCGAGACCGCGCCGATGAATGGCCAGATCGACGGTGGCAGAACGTGGTAATCGTGGTTCTTCGCGTGAGCCATGAGCGGCGTTCCCTCTGTTCTTCTTCCGGTTCCTCGCGGTCCGGTCTTATTGCCTCAGTTGACCGGGGCCGCCGTCGCGGGGGCAAGCGCCGCCTGCGACTCGGGAACCGGCAATTCGTGGAAAGTGTAGGACAGGACGATCTCGTGAACGAACCTGCCCTCTTCGTCCTGCACGATGGCGGGATCGACATAGAAGGTCACCGGCATCGTCACCCGCTCGCCCGGCCGCAGAACCTGCTCGTTGAAGCAGAAGCAGGCGATCTTGGTAAAGAAACCGCCGGCGGCATCCGGGGCGACATTGTAGCTGGCCTGCCCGGCGACGGTGCGGTCGGTCGGGTTATAGGCTTCGTAGAAGGCCAGGCCAGTCTCACCGATGCGCAGGGTCATCTCGCGCTGCAATGCCTTGAATTCCCAAGGCATTCCGCGCTCTTTTGAGGCATCGAACCGGACCTTGATCGTCTGGTCCAAGATCTCGTCCGGGGCGGCGGCAGCGGTGGCGGTCGTGCCGCCATATCCCGTCACCTTGCAGAACCAGCTGTAGAACGGGACGGACGCAAAGGTCAGCGCCACCATGACCCCGGCCACAACCGCCAGCTTGGCGGCCGTGCGGTTCGGGCCTTGAAGGTTCGGGAAGATGCGCTTCATTGGCTGGCCTCTTTCGGCACCAGTTCCGGCTGTACGACATGGTCGTAGCCCTGCATCTGTCCGCCGTCACTGATCTTGACCACGGTCAGCCCGAAGACCAGCGCGACGAAGGCCCCCAGCACCAGGCCAAGGCCGACGTTGCGGCCCAGCCGGCGGCGGTGAAGCTCATGATCGGGACGGAACGACATCTTACCAGCCCCCGAAGCCGTTGGCATGCAGCACCGCCTCGACCAGCAGCGCCACGAAATGCAGGAAGAGATAGTAGAGCGAGAAGCGGAAGACCTTCTTCTCGACCGCATACTTGTCGGCCTGCGCGACCCCTTCGTCGCGCTTCCAGATCGCCCAGGCCCCGAACAGGAAGACAAGGTTCAGCACAACCGACACGGCGAGGTAGACCGGCCCGCCGATCGAGGTGAAACCCGTCGCCAGCGCCACCGGCACCAGCGCGATCGTGTAGACGAGGATATGGGCCCGCGTTGCCTTGCGTCCGTGGGTAACGGTCAGCATGGGCACGCCGGCGTTGGAGTAGTCGTCCTTCATGAACAGCGCCAGCGACCAGAAATGCGGCGGCGTCCACATGAAGATCAGGGCGAACATGAGGAGGCTTTCGATACTCACGCCACCCGTGGCGCAGGCCCAGCCGATCATGGGCGGGAAGGCGCCAGCCGCGCCGCCGATGACGATGTTCTGCGGCGTCGACCGCTTGAGCCACATCGAATAGACGACGGTGTAGAAGAAGATCGTGAAGGCCAGCAGCCCCGCAGCAAGCAGGTTCGCCGCCAGCCCGAGCATGACCACCGAAATGCCCGACAGCGCCAAGCCCAGGCCAAGCGCCTCGCCGGGGGCGACCTTCCCGGCGGGGATCGGCCGTTTCGACGTCCGGCGCATCACCGCGTCGATATCGGCGTCCCACCACATGTTCAGCGCACCCGACGCCCCGCCGCCCAGGGCGATGAACAATACCGAGGTGAAGGCGACAAAGGGATGCACCGGCACCGGCGCCACCAGAAGGCCGACCAGCGCGGTGAAGACGACAAGCGACATCACCCGCGGCTTCAGCAGCGCGAGGAAATCGCCAAAGCCGGCTTCGCCCGTCGTCGGGCCATCAAGTTCGTAGGCGCGGATATCGCTCATGTCCTGCTCCGGTTGGGGGAAACGGCGCGCCGCGGATCAGATCCGCCACGCGCCGCCCTTCCGTTCTGCGCCGTCAGTCGGCAGCGGCGAACTTGACCGGGCTCTGGGAGCCAAGCGAGGCGGTGGCCTGCTTGGCCAGCCACTGCTTGTAGGCCTCTTCGCTGACCACGCGCACCTCGATCGGCATGTAGGCGTGATCCTTGCCGCACAGTTCCGAGCACTGGCCGTAGAAGATGCCTTCCTTCTCGGGCTTGAACCACAGATGGGCGATGCGACCCGGCACGGCGTCCTGCATCACGCCGAAAGCGGGGATCTTCCAGGAATGGATCACGTCCGACCCGGTCACTTCCATGACGATGGTCTTGCCGACCGGGATGACCACCGGGTTGTCGACTGCCAGCAGATAATCGCTGTCGGAATAGCCGTTTGCAGCCAGATCCTCTTTCGCAAGCATGATGCTGGAGAAGGACAGCGGCTCGGGCGCTGTTTCGCCAGCCGCGGGCGGCGGGGTCACGCCGTCATCGACATAGGCATAGTCCCAGAACCACTGGTTGCCGGTCACCTTGATGGTGATGTCGCCCTGCGGAATTTCCTGCTGCTTGAACAGCACCGGCAGAGAGAAGACGCCGATGAAGACCAGGATCAGGATCGGCACCAACGTCCAGGCGATCTCGAGCGGGGTGTTGTGGGTAAAGCTGCGCGGGTTCGGGTTGGACCGCCGGTTGAAGCGGAACATCACGACGACCAGCAGCGCGGTGACGAAAATCACGATCGCGGTGATGATATAGAGGATCATGTGATCCAGACCCTGCAGGTCGCTGGCCAGCGAGGTCGCCGCGGGCTGGAAGCCCATCGCCCCGTCGACTGGCTTGCCGATCACCGGCAACGTGTCCTGCGCCCAGGCCATCGTCGAAACGAGCGCCCCGGCCGAGGCGCCAATCCCGGCCATGAAACCGGAAAGTCTGTTCAGTCGCATGTCTCTATCCCGTTCTTCTGCGGCTTGTCGCCGCTTCTCGAGCCTCCTGCCTGATGCATGGCCGGAATCCCGTTGTATCATGGCTCTTTGAAACCATATTGGGGAGTGATCGACAAGCGAAACGATGCGGCAAGTTGCCCTCGTTTGACCTGAATCAAGGACAGCACCTATGACCGAAGCCCCGTTCCGCCCTTTCGAGACCCATCTGGACGAGGCGGCGGCGCTTCGCCTGCTGCGCGAAACCACTGCGGGCGCCGAGGATGGTGAGCTTTTCCTCGAGCGGTCCCGCTCGGAAGCGATCGTTCTTGATGACGGCCGGATCCGGCAGGCGAGCTATGACGCCTCGCAGGGCTTCGGCCTGCGCGCAGTGCTGGGCGAGGTCGCGGGCTATGCCCATTCGACCGAAATTTCGGAAAGTGCCCTGCGGCGGGCCAGCGAGACCGCGCGGCTGGCCGTGGGCGACGGCGGCGGGGTGCTGGCGGCAGCGCCGACCGGCACCAACCTGAAGCTTTACGGTGACGCCGACCCGATGGCGGACGCGACCTTCCCGATCAAGATCGAGACCCTGCGCGAGATCGACGCCTATGCGCGCGCTCTCGACCGGCGGGTCGTGCAGGTTTCGGCCACCATTTCCGCCGGTCTGCAAGAGGTCGAGATCCTGCGCCCCGAAGGAATCCGCTTCACCGATGTCCGCCCCATGGCGCGGCTGAACATCTCGGTCATCGTCGAAGAGAATGGCCGGCGCGAGTCGGGTGGCATGGGCGGCGGCGGCCGCTATGGCCTCGCCCGCCTGCTGGAGCGCGATCATTGGCAGGGCGTCGCGCAGGAGGCGCTGCGCATCGCGCTTGTGAACCTGAGCGCGGAGGCGGCGCCGGCGGGCACGATGGACGTGGCGCTTGGCGCGGGCTGGCCGGGCATCCTCCTGCACGAGGCGGTGGGCCATGGGCTCGAGGGCGATTTCAACCGCAAGAAGACCTCGGCCTTTGCCGGGCTTCTGGGCCAGCGGGTCGCGGCTCCGGGCGTGACGGTGCTGGACGACGGCACCATCCCCGACCGGCGCGGCTCGATCAGCGTCGATGACGAGGGCACGCCCTCGGGCAGGAACGTGCTGATCGAGGACGGGATCCTTGTGGGCTACATGCAGGACCGTCAGAACGCGCGGCTGATGGGGGTCAAACCCACCGGCAATGGTCGGCGCGAAAGTTTTGCCCATATCCCGATGCCGCGGATGACCAACACCTACATGCTGGGCGGCACCGCCGATCCCGAGGCGATCGTGGCCCAGGTGAAGGACGGCATCTATGCGGTCGGCTTCGGCGGCGGTCAGGTCGACATCACCAACGGCAAGTTCGTCTTCTCCTGCACCGAGGCCTACCGGGTCAAGAACGGCAAGATCGGCGCGCCGGTGAAGGGCGCGACGCTGATCGGTGACGGCGCAACGGCCCTGCGCCAGATCCGGGCCATCGGAAACGACATGAAGCTCGACCCCGGCATCGGCAATTGCGGCAAGGCCGGCCAATGGGTGCCAGTGGGCGTAGGCCAGCCGACGCTGCTGATCGGCGGGCTGACGGTCGGCGGCAGCGCCGCCTGATCGCTGCAGATCGAACCGGCTTGTCCGCTCGCAAGCCGTCTTCGGCCTAGCCCCGCGTCGCCGAGTACAGGTTGATGACTGCCGGAATCCGGACACCGTCCGGTGTGGCGTAGCCGGAAAAGGCTTCGCGGAGCCCGTCCTGGATTGCGGCCATGTCGGCGGCGGTGCCGCCCTTGTCGCGCATCAATCGGGGAATGGCGCCGATACTGGTCAGAAGCGTCACCACGGCCTCGATACCGCCCGGATGGTGCAGATCGACGTCGTGCCGGTCGGCACGCGCCTCGGCCAGTCCCGCGTCGCGCAGGATGCCCGTCACGCGCGCCGTGTCGCGAAACGCCATCGGACCGGGGGCATCCGGGTCCGACGGTTCGGGCGGGCCAAGCCGTGCCGCCGCGATCCGGCCGGGCACAAGGAAGAACGGGTTGGCTTCAACCTCGGCCCAGGTTGCCATGACCATCCGCCCCCCTGGCCTGAGCGCTGCTCCGAGGTTGCGGAAGGCCGCGACAGGATCGGCGAAGAACATCACGCCGAAGCGTGACAGGATCAGGTCGGCCATGCCGCGGAAAAAGGCATGGTCCTGCGCGTCGGCAAGCAGGAAGCTGGTTTGGTCCAGCCCGGACTCGCGCCGCCGCTCTTCAGCCCGCGCCAGCAGCGGTTCGGAAATGTCGATCCCGATCACCCTGCCCTGCGACCCGACCCGGCGGGCGACGGCCAGGGTTGTCGCCCCTGCCCCGCAGCCGATGTCGATCGCGCTTTCCCCCGGTGCCGGATCGGCTGCCAGCAAGAGAAGATCCGCGACACCGGCCATGACCAGATCCATCTCCGGCTGGAAAAGCACCCAGTTACGCCCCGGATCGGCATTCCAGAAGTCAACTTGCCCCTGATTGCTGTCGCTCGCCATCCCGCCCTCCCGCACGATGCCGCCACACAAGACCCGCCCAAACTAGCAGCGGCCCTGCGCCGCACAAAGGGGGCGTTGGTATACCGGAGAGGGGGATCAGGGGCTCAGTCTCGCCCGAACCGGCCCTTCAGCGCGTCGGCAAAGGCATTGCCCGACCCGCCTCCCGACGGGCCCGCGGATTTGGGCAGCGGTTTGGCTCCCCTCGGGGGCTGGGGCGTCCGAGGCTCCGCCGCCCGTTCCTTCGCCGCCTCGCGCCCCGCGCCGTCGCTGCGCATGGTCAGGCCGATGCGCTTGCGCGGGACGTCGACCTCGACCACGCGCACCTTCACCACGTCGCCCGCCTTCACGACCTCATGCGGGTCCTTGACGAAGCGGTCGGCCAGTTGGCTGACATGCACGAGCCCGTCCTGATGCACCCCGATATCGACGAAGGCACCGAAGGCCGCGACGTTGGTCACCGTGCCTTCCAGCATCATGCCGGGCTTCAGGTCCTTGATGTCCTCGACCCCCTCGGCAAAGGTCGCCGTCCTGAAAGACGGGCGAGGGTCACGGCCGGGCTTCTCCAGCTCGGCGAGGATGTCCTTCACCGTCGGCAGGCCGAAGCGGTCGTCGGTGAAGGTCTTCGGCTCTAACCGGCGCAGCGGCGCGGGGTCGGCCATCAGGGCGCGAAGGTCGCGACCGCAGGCGGCAACGATCTTGCGCGCCACGTCATAGGCCTCGGGGTGGACGGCGGAGGCGTCGAGCGGTTCCTTCCCGCCCGGAATGCGCAGGAAGCCCGCCGCCTGCTCGAAGGCCTTCGGTCCCAAACGCGGCACTTTCAGCAGGTCGCGGCGGGTGGCAAAGGCCCCGTTCGCATCGCGCCAGCCGACGATCTGTTCGGCCAGCCCCTGCCCCACGCCCGACACCCGTGCCAACAGGGGCGCGGATGCGGTGTTGAGGTCCACGCCCACGGCGTTCACCGCATCCTCAACGACCGCTTCCAGAGACTTGCCCAGACGGTGCTGGTCAACGTCGTGCTGGTACTGGCCGACACCGATCGACTTCGGTTCGATCTTCACCAGTTCCGCCAGCGGGTCCTGCAGCCGCCGGGCAATGGAGACGGCCCCGCGCAGCGACACGTCGAGGCCGGGGAACTCGGCGGCGGCGAGCGGCGAGGCGGAATAGACCGAGGCTCCGGCCTCGCTCACGATCACCTTGACCGGCTTCTTGCCCGTCCCAGGCAGCACGGCGAGCAGGTCCGCCACCATCTTCTCGGTCTCGCGGCTGGCGGTGCCGTTGCCGATGGCGATCAGCTCCACCCCATGCTTGCGGATCAGCTGCGCCAGTTCCACCTGCGCGCCCCGAAGGTCGTTCTTTGGCTGGAAGGGATAGACCGTCGCGGTGTCGAGAAGCTTGCCGGTCGCGTCGATCACCGCGACCTTCACACCGGTCCGGATGCCGGGATCGAGGCCCATGGTCGCCTTGCCCCCCGCCGGCGCCGCCAGCAGCAAGTCCTTGAGGTTGCGGGCAAAGACACGGATCGCCTCTTCCTCGGCCCGCTCGCGCATCTCGGCCATCAGGTCGAGCGTCAGCGAGGTGCGCAGCTTCACCCGCCAGGTCCACGCCGCTGCGTCCTTGAGCCAGAGGTCCGCCGCGCCGCGCCCCGTCGCCTGCAGGGCCGCCGCCGCCATCCGCTCGGCCGGGCTTTCCCCACGGGGCGCATCCGGGTCGATGGCGAGGTCGAGCGACAGCACCCCCTCGTTCCGCCCACGCAGCATGGCGAGTACCCGGTGCGACGGCGCGATCGCCCAGGGTTCGGAATGGGCGAAATAGTCCGAGAACTTGGCGCCCTCGGCCTCCTTCCCCTCGACCACCGTCGCCGTGAGCCGCGCTTCCTTCTTCATATGGGCGCGGAGCCGACCCAGCAGATCGGCATTCTCGGCCAGCCCCTCGGCGATGATGTCGCGTGCACCTTCCAGCGCAGACTTCACATCCGGCACGGCCTCGGAGAGATTCCCGGCCGCCAGCGCCTGCGGATCGGCAGCGCGGTTTGAAAGGATCGCCTCGGCAAGCGGCCCGAGCCCGTTCTCGCGTGCGATCATCGCCTTGGTGCGGCGCTTGGGCTTGTAGGGAAGGTAGATGTCCTCGAGTTCGGCCTTGGTCTCGGCCCTGGCAATCGCCGCCTCCAGCTCCGCCGTCAGCTTGCCCTGCTCGGAAATCGAAGCGATAATCGCCGCCCGCCGCGCCTCGCGCTCGCGCAGGTAGGCGAGCCGTTCGTCCAGCGTGCGAAGCTGGGTATCGTCCAGGCCCCCCGTCACCTCTTTCCGATAGCGCGCGATGAACGGCACCGTCGCGCCCTCATCCAGCAGCGCCACCGCCTGCCCCACCTGCTCCGGCCGCGCCCCGATCTCGGCGGCAATGGTCAACACGATACGGCGGGCGGGGTCGATGGCCATGGGCAGGCTCCTTGGGTCGGGAGGGCCGTTATAGCGGCTCGCGCGGCGAGGGCCAGAGGCTTGGCATCTCCCAGAGCGAGGGGCTGTTGGCAGATGGATTCCGGACTGCGGCCTGTGTTAGCTACACCCACGACCGGACAATCGGCCAATCAAGAAGGTGCGGCGGACGGAATGAGCGACCAAACCCTGTCGATAAGGCAAAAACTTCTTCGTAGCGGCTTGCGCAAAGCGCTGCTTCGAGCAGATGGTTCGCCGCGTGCCTTCTCGCGCAAGATAGTGTTCCGCTCTGACGCCCGGCCCCGCGCACCATTCGTCAGAACCATCTTCCGCAAGAATGGGTTGCCGCGGCGCTATTTTGATCAGCAGACGCGCGACTTTCTGGAATCTGCCCTTCTGACCTGGTGGATCAAGGAGTACGACACCCCGACACCTGACGAAATCGAGGGGACCGCCGCACAGCTCGAGATGGACGATCCCGGCTTGTTACTGATCGAGCTGGACGATGCAGCGATCACCGAGCCCTCACTGCTGGTCGATGCGCTGGCGAGTTCCGGCAAGTGGCGCCCTGCAATCCGACTGTTGCTGCCCCGGCCAATCAGTGACCGCGAGCGCGAGAATCTGGCCGAAGCCTTCGGATCGTCAGCGCTCGAGCCGCTGGAAACACATACGCTGCCGCACAAACTCGTCATCCTGCTGAAAGGCGCGCTGCCCCGCGCCTATGGCCCGTTCTTCCTTCTTGCGGCCCTCAATCGCGACGGCTCTGCGCTCGCCTATGGAGACGAAGCATCATTGCTGGTCGACGGGACCGTGTCCGACCATTGGTTCAAGCCCCCGCGGCATTCGCCGCTGCTGGCCCGGCAAGGCAATTTGCTCGGTCGGATGGTCGCTCTGGACCTGGGGCGGCTGCCCGACCGACAGACCATCTGCCAAAACCTGTTGGCCCCATCAGCCGACCGGCGGCGCATTCTGGCAGACCTCGCCTTCGTTCTGCGCGAAGAGCAGGTCAGCCACGTCCCGCGGCTATGTCTCCTGAACACGCGCCCCGCGCCCCCCCTTCTCACATTGCCAGACTTCCAACTTCCGGAAAGTCTGCCGCTGGTCTCGATTCTGATCCCGACCCGCGATGGCTGGCCGATCCTGTCGCGGTGCCTCTCATCGCTCGAGCGGACGGACTGGCCGCAGGATCGGCTCGAGATCATCATCGTTGACAACGGCTCGACCGATCCGACCTGCCTGGAGGGGTTGCGGGCGCTCGAGGCCGGGGGTCGCATCCGGCTCATCCGCTATGACGCGATGTTCAATTATGCCCGGATCAACAACATCGCGGCGCGAGAAGCGCGCGGAGAGGTCCTGGTTCTGCTGAACAACGACACCGAGGCGCTACGGCCTGACTGGCTTAGGCGGATGGCCAGCCTTGTCCTGCAGGATGGGACCGGGGCAGTTGGCCCCAAACTGCTCTACGAGGACAGGACCGTTCAGCACGCTGGCGTCGTGCTGGGCATGCACGGCGGTGCTGTGCACGAATTCGTCGGACTTGCTGCAGATGACGGCGGTTATCACGACCTCGCCGTGGCGACGAGAGAGGTCAGCGCGGTCACGGCGGCCTGCCTCGCCATTCGTCACGATGTGTTCGATTCCATCGGTGGCTTCAACGAGAGCTTTGAGGTCGCTTTCAATGACGTCGTTCTTTGTTGCGATCTTCTTGCCTCTGGCTTCAAGAACATCTACCTCGCCGAACCACTGTTCTTCCACCTGGAAAGCAAGACGCGCGGCGCGAACTCCACAGTCGAAAAGCTCAAGCGCGAGAAAGACGAATGCCGCCGGGCAATGGCCATCCATCCCGATTTGTTTGCGGCGGATCCGTATTACTCCGGAAACCTATCGCTAGACGTCTTCTTCAAACCGGCCTTCCCACCGAGATCCGTCAAGCTTCACCTTCCAAGCGCCGGCTCGTTTTCGTCTGCACCAGACGGATTTCACCCCGAGCGACAAGACGCTCCGACGGAGTGACATAGGTCCTATCGTATTCATTGCCCAGCAGATCTTCTTGCCCGAACCGAAGCAAAGTGCGTTCGCCATCTGGACGCCATCTACATGACGCGTAACATGATGTGCTGAATATCTGCCCAAGAGTTGGAAAAAACGCCATGCCGTCACAGGCCGCCTCTCACCCAAGCAACAGCCTGCACGTACTTTATGAAGCACATGAGGGGAAGGTCAGCGACAAATGGGCGTCCTACATCTATCTATATGATGCGGCGTTTAACAAGCTGCGGGACCGGCCTATCCGGTTGCTCGAGATAGGCATCCAGAACGGTGGCTCCCTGGAAATCTGGGCCCGCTACTTTCCCAATGCGGTTAAGATTGTTGGCTGCGATATCAACGAACGGTGCCGACTGCTGACCTATGACGACCCACGCATCGCAGTTGTTGTCGGAGATGCGAATGACGACAAGATCTTCGAAGAGATCAAGAGCATCTCTCCGGAATACGACATCATCATCGATGATGGCTCGCACCTTTCGAGCGACATCGTGCGAAGCTTCGGTTTCTATTTTCCCTTGGTCACGACCGGCGGCGTCTATGTCGCCGAAGACCTGCACTGCAGCTATTGGGAAAGCTTCGAAGGAGGGATCGAAGCGCCCTACTCATCGATTGGGTTCTTCAAGCGCCTTACCGATCAGGTCAATCGGGAAAACTGGGGCGCCCCTTTGCCTGCAAGCGCAGCTCTCTCCTTCTTCGCAGATCACTGGAAAGCTCAATTCGACGATGCTTCGCTCGGCTTGATCGAGGAGGTGGCATTCCGCAACTCCACGGTCATCGTCTCAAAGGGAAAACCGGAGGATAGTCTGCTTGGGTCACGGATAGTCGTCGGCAAGACGGCAATCGTGGACGCCGCGCCGCAGGATTTTGCTGGGCATAGCGCAGCAGCGCCAGATCAGACGCAGAACTCCTTTGGCCCGATGTCAGAGCGATCTGAGGCGCTGCTCATGACTCTGCCCAAGCGGGTCGTGGCATTGGAAGAGGCGCTGGCCGAGATGGAAAAGGCGCTGGCCGAGAAAAATGCAGAACTTGTCCATATGCAGGAACAGGCCGCACATGCTGCCGCCTGCCAGGCAAAGCTGAAAGCGGACCTAGTTGAGACACGCCAGTACCCGCAAAAGGCGCTGGCCGACAAGTTGGGCTTTCACGTCCTGCGAGGACTGGTTGCGACACCGCTGCCAGTTCCAGCAAGAATGCGAGAGCGCTTTGCCCGAAGTGCAGCAAAACGTGATCCAAAGCGGTCAGCATAAGAGCAGGCCAGAACTGCAACCCGAAAATCGGACAGTGACGGAAGCTAGGATCTGACGTCTGCTGGTCTCCAAGAACGAGGAGATCAGGTCACAGCTTCGCCGCCTCAAGCTTGAACTCGCGGCTGAACTTCCGTCTCTGCATCCGTAACTCGAACTCCGTTGAAACACCCTATCTCGGTGTCCACCAAAGCGGCAGCAAGCCACAGCGGGCGCTTTATCAGCTTCTACAACCACCATCGCCCACACTCCCCCCATGGCGGACAGCCGTCCGCCGTGGTCTACTGCAACACCATCGAAACCGATCAGCAGGTGCAGGCTGTAGCTTAAACCAGCCGGGAATCTGTCCAAGAGTTGGGGGGTAGCTCACCAGTGGCACTTTGAATGGACTTTAGCCAAATCCAACTCTGGTTGATGCCGTCCTCCAAGGAGGTCTCGGGGAGCCAACCAAATTCGGACCTGACCAGATTCATGTCTAGGATCGAACGCGGCACATCCACGGGGCGGGCCGGCTTGAAAACTGGGTTCAGAGTCTGTCCCGTCACATGTTCGATATGCGCAATCACATCACGAATCGACGTACCTTGTCCGCTGCCGCCATTGTATACTCCAACCTTTCCGGACTGCGCCGCAATGACACACAGTTTTGCTAGGTCGTCGACAAAGAGGTAGTCGCGCACAACACTTCCGTCTCCCCAAACCTCGATCGGCTCACCCCGAATGACCCGGTTTAGGAAGGTCGTGATTACACCCTGAACCCCGACATGCCCCTGGCGAGTGCCATATGGGTTGGAAGGGCGGATGATGACCGGCTGCAATCCACGACTTCGATGGTAGAGCAGGATGTAATTCTCAATAGTTGCCTTGACGATTCCGTACGAGTTGACCGGACGCAATGCATGACTCTCAGCCGTTGGAACAACATCGGGTATGCCATAGACCGTCCCGCCAGAGGACAGATAGATCAAACGACGCACACCGAACTTCACCATTGCTTCAAGCAGGCCCAAAGTCGCAAGGATGTTGTCGCGGACATCCGCTTGGGGATCAAGCTCGGCAGTCCCAGGAAAGGTTGCACTGACTAGATGGAACACCATCTCGACATCGACGAGCGCCTCGATCAGGGCCATCGTGTCGCGAAAGTCACCGAAACAGTATTCGACACCGCCAACCGGCAAACGATACCTCTCTGGGTAGCGGTCAAAGACACGAACAGAATGCCCGGCGGCCACGAGATGGTCGACAACATGGGAGCCGATGAAGCCGCAGCCCCCAAGCACCAGTGTTCTCATGCTGCGCCCCCGCTTCCCATAGGCTATCCTACCTCGACAAGTGCCGGAGAGTCCGGCCGCTCACGTAGTCTTCAGCGTGTCAGGCCCTGAATGTTGGTGACGACTGCGTCCCATCCGTTCTTGACAGGGATTATTCCAAACAGCCTCTCAAGCGCATGAAGCATCGTCCCGTCAATCGGGATCGGTTCCTCGGGATAGTCGCCCCAGTCGAGCCCAAGATCCACGAAGGGCCGCAGCGCTTCGGCCCGCATCCAGAACATCGTGCCAACCGGAAAGTTGAATGCCGATGGTAGCTCGTTAATCCCCATGCGTTCGGCAAGGCCTCTTGCAACCACCCTGTTCCTTGACCATCCGATCAAGTGGGGATCATCGGGATAAATCAGACCCACTCCTGGATCGCTTTGAAAACGATGCATGATCCTGTCAATCATCGCACCGCCGATGTTTCCTCCAAGCAAATTCTCAAGCAGAAAACAGTTCCAGTTCAAGACGACTCTGGGGTCGCTGACATGTGGGCTCTTCTTGAGATGCACATGCCCGATCACGGCATAACCGTCGCAAAGCTGCTTGCCAAACTGAGTAAGGAAGGGCCCGATATCACGTCCGCGATTGGGAACAACCCGCAGATCCTGCACTTGGCCCGGGTAGTCTTGCAGGCTGTAACGGGCCCGCTCCTCTGCCGTGCTGTCTGCAACGCTCACGAATAGGTCGGGTTGGGTAAGATTGGTTCCTAACCGGGCAAGGATGTCGGGCAACTGGTCAATGTGGTAGCCATGGATATGGAGCGCTGAACGGATCGAAGCGGCATTGCGACCATTTTCCGAGCTCGTCCCGCCCTCCAGGACAGGTGTCAGCCAAAGCCCCTTGGGCCGCCCTCTCGCGAGGAAATCGGCATAAGAATCCCGCTCTCGACCGTAGCGGTCCTGGGCCAGATTCTCATAAACGAACGGATTGAATCCGGGCTCTGGTTTCCGGGCATCTGCCGTCGAGTCAAGGCGTTCCAGATAGGCGCTCACTGCCTCGGCGGGCGAACCCTGGAAAGTCCTAGGTGGAAAACAGAAATCCTGGCGGAAAGAGCCGGCCTCCAGAATGGTCCGCACATCCTCATCTCGAGAGAGCCTGCGTTTGCGTGCCATCTGCGCGAGGTCATCGAGCTTGGCGACATAATCACCAAAATCGAAAGCGGCAATTGCGGCGCTGCGGGTCCTTTGGGCAACGTCGAGATAGCGCACGGTATCTGTGGCCAAAGCCTGGAGCTTCGCCGCCAAGTCCGCTGAATCGAGATATGCCCCTACGCAGTCGTTACCTAGGCCCTGATCGTTCAGCAGGTCTGCAATGCCAGATGCATCCGAAAAACAAAGAACGGGAAGGCCGGAACACATCGCGTCAATGGCAACATTCGGCATGGGATCAAGCCGACTTGTCAGCAAAAAGGCATCCGACAGTTCATAAAGAAGATCGATCTCGGGAGTAGCTGGAATGAACAGTACTCGGCCTTCGATCCGTGACCGGCGCAGCTGGTCCTGCAGATATACCGAATAGCCAAGATCGTTTTCGGGATCATAACCCGATCCGACCCATACGAAGCGAAGCCTCTCGCTGCCAGGTTGCTTAAGGGCGCGCGCGACAATCTCAAGGAACAGATCCACGCCCTTGCGAAGCTCGACCGTGCCGGCGCCCAGAACAATAAAGTGATCCGAACGCGAATGCGATGGCCGCAAGAGTTCCCGAAGGCGCTGGTGTTCAGCGTGCCGCCTCTCTGATCCATGCCGGTTATCTGGGACACGGCACCTGCCCTGGGGCAGCACTGTCACATGGTGCATCATCTCGAGCGCACTGTGGTCAAACTCCGACGCGCAATCTAGGGTAAGCCTGCTGGAGAACACGGCCTCGTCTGCCCAACGAATGGCCTCGGAAAATGCAGATTTCTTGCCGATGTAGGTTGCAAACTCATGCAAGAGCACGATCGACGGAACTCCCCGGTCGTTCAAGCTCTTGAGAATGGCATGGGACACCACCGAATTGACAATGGCGAATGCGTAGTCCCTTTCCTCACAGAGGCGGCGAACTAGGGCTGCATAGTCCGCGGCATCGGTGCTGGAGATATCCACATTAGTGACACTTTCCGAGACGTCGATGAAATCCTCCATCAACTCACCACCCCTCAGTGCAATGCAGGTAACGTTGTAACGTTTGGAAAAGCTCTCGGCGAGGTTCAGTGCAAGGATCGGCGCCCCAGAGCGGGTAGCTTCATGGGTTACGATCAGGATGCTCTGTTTTAAGGGATCAAAAGGCTTTCTCCCCTTGTAGTCTTGTCGTCTCTTAGAGTTGGTGGTCTCGGCCGCCAGAATGCGCACGTTGGCCGGGGCGCTCAGGAAACGGAGCGGATCATATTTCCTTGCACGCCGCGCAAACCGATCCGCCGTCTTTCTCGATAGGGGCGGAGAAAAACGTGAAAGCATTTTGTAGAGCTTGAACTTCAGCTTGGCCTGAACCTGTTTCCAGGGCCGTTTCGCGGCCGTCATCAGCTCAACTTCGAGTTGCGCCACCCGCGCTGCAGCCGCAAGATCGGTGGCCAAAGCGGTGTTGATGACTGCTGTCGTCTTCTTGTCGGATGTCCCGGACTGACGGGCCTGCGGAGGAGCAGAATCTCCGGCCAGCGCCAGACCAAGACTTTCCTCTACGATGGCGACACGATAGCCATGCTTTTCGAAGAGAGCGCCCCACCCGGCGGAGTCCGAACCTCGGAGAACGGCCATCTTGACGAAGGGGAACCCCTCTTCGATCAGACCACGCCAATCGTTCACCGTGCGGTTGGCTACCCCTGTATTTGCGAAAAGCGCGACCGATCTGAAGCCCTGTGCCTCGAGGACGTCTGTCAACTGCACCTCATATGACATGATGACTTCTTGTTTGTTCTCGAGGATGCGGACGTTATCGAGAAATGTGGCAAGGGCTTTCACGGCCTTTCCCTTGGCCACCAGGAAGAAGCTCTGCAGATGGCGCTTGAACTCATGGTTTTCTGTCAGACCGATTAGTTCGGCATCGTTGTCGTGGACCTTCGCCATGAGGTCGGACAGACCGTCAGCCCAAATCGGTCCAATAAGACTGTCATTTGCAAGGCAGAGGAGTTCGGTCCCGGTCAGGTCGATCCTGCGCACTACCTGGGCCCAGGCGGCAAAATCGTACCCGGCGTTCTCGCGGACAAACAGTCCATCGACCTGGTCCAGAAGCATGTCGGCTCGAACCTGATCGGGATGCTGCGCGACAATGACCACGACGACAGAAAGACCGGCGTTACGCAGGGCATCCACGTAGGGCAGAACATGTGGCTTGATCTTTCCTGCCGGTGCATGGGTTACGAAAACGGCCAGTTCGCGCGCAGGGCGAGCAGGTTTGAGGATCTGAATTCTGGTGGCTTCCAAATCCTTGGATCGGTCCGTGGCATTCCTGCGGCGGCCTTCCAGACGTCCGTGTCGAAGATAGTGCAGCAGGGGATCCATGCCGCCCGCCACCGCATCGGGATAGTTGGTTCGGTACCAGGTCGGGTCGAAATCCTCTGAAGGCTGTCGGCCTGCATCCGCTCCCGCTACTATGTAGTCATGCAAAGGGTTTGTGCCGACCTGGCCAATCTCAGGATATGTTGATTCGTACCAACTCGTTGAAAAGAACGGATTGGGGTCACGACCTTCTTCAGACCCATGCTCAAGGTAGTGCAGCAGAGCGCCACCCTCATAGCCTAATGCATCAGGATACTGGGATGTATACCATTCCGCGTCGAACAGTCCGGACTTCTCGATGACGTCAAATTCGGGCCGCTGAGGGTGACGCCATTCATCTTTGCTGAATCGGCCTTGCCCATGCCACCAGGAACGACTTCTTTTTCGTTGTTCGCTCACGGCTCGCCTTCAAGTTATTGGACGCACTGCAAAGATGGAGTGGGGCGACAATGTCAATCAGGCCCGAACCAATGCTCAAAACCTCCTACGCCCAGTGCTCAGTGCGGTCAAGATTCGGCAGAACCTTCTTGCGCTTACCCGTCGTTCGGAAACTCTAAATCTCGTCCAGCAGCCGGCGCATGAACCATGTCAGGATCGCAATGCGTTTCGAGGATGGCGGGGCATGCGGGCCTAAGTTCCCACGTTCGATACGCGAAGAAACAACTTCGTCGCGCTGGCTGCCCTTTGGATCGGGTTGGACACACTTGAAGACATGCGTCTAGGAGGCTGCTGTGTTAATCGCCGAGCCGGAACGGTTTCTCGATTGCAGGGCGTTGGCGAGGCCGTGTGTTGCGGACTGAACTGCGGACGTCGTGGTCAGGCTTCCGGCTTTCGCTCATGCCCCTGGCAACCGAGGCAGCCGGGCGAGCTTGCTGGCGGTCATCCCAAGGACGAAGCGGGCATCGACCCGTTCAATGCAGCGGCAGACGGTCTAGGCAAGGCTCCCGGCGGTCTTGCCCCTGCCAAAGGGCTCCTTGATCCGTTTGCAATGCTTCATAGGAGAGGGCGTAGTCGCGTTTAGGGTCATGCGGCCGTCGATCACCGAGTGCCGGGATTGTCGCGCCACATGGGGCGTGACGCAAGCCTGTCGCAGGTCGCGAAGGAAGGAGGAGGCCTCGTAGCCCCCGTCCACGCCGAGCGTCAGTTTGCGCGTGGAGCCCGGGGGGTGGGCGTGGACAATGTCGAACGCCGCCCGGCGTTCGACATGGTCATCGGCCCGGGACAGATTGGCCTGCGCGATCAGGCCGCTCCGATTCTCCGTCAGCGCATGGCCGATGAGGCACAGCATGGCCCGGTGCCGGGCAACTTCCTGTAGAGTCGGCCGTCGGGACCGAGGGGCGAGCGGCGGATTGCATTCGGCCGCGGCTCTCCCTTGAAGTCGACCTCGCATTGCGGGACTGGCGGTTTGAGTAGAGCATCGGGGCGGTCGCGCAAGGGGGCCGTTCGGGGTGGTCTTCAGTGGGGCCGCGGGGGTCAAGCGGGCCGCCCGGGTCGTCATGCGGCGACGTGTCGGTGGTCTTCGGCTGAAAGCTCGTCATGGACACCCAGGCCTTCACCAGCGTGCTGTCCACCGAGAAGCGGTCGTCCGACAGAAGCAGCGCGACCTCATGGTGGGCAGGATCGCCGCTATCACCTTGCGCGACATCTCGGTCGTCAACAGCCGGTCCCGGTTCTTGCTGAAGACCATGGCAACCCAGACCGGATCGTCGACACCGGGGCCAACATACCACCGGAACAGCAAGTTGTATCGCATCTGCTCCATCAACTGCCGCTCGGACCGGACGGAGACCAGAATTTGGATCAGGCTCACCCGATCAGCCGTTCCTAAGGGATTGAGGGGCGGCCGAAGTCGGGTAGAGCGCGCTGAAATTGGCATCGAGGCTGGCCAACCGGTCGTTCACCACCCGCCAGATCTTCCTCACGGGTTGCAACGACGGGATGCGCGCCTCCAGATCGACATAGTTGAACAGCGACCCGCTCTTCTCGTCCTCCCCGCGCAGCACCGTCCCCGTCAAAGCCTGCGGCAGGTGAGCCATGCTCTTCACGTGGGGCCAAGGGCAGATCGCTTCAACAGCCTGCTAGTGCCTTCCAGAGTGCTGCCACAGTTTAGAAGATCCGCTCGCCGCCTCTTCTTGGCGTCCGTGTACTCTCAACGGTGGGGCCATACCGATCATTGTTCCTCTAGGCATGTGCGGGCAATCAGATCGCCCAGTATGACCACTTGCTCAGTCAAACTGGCCGCATCTCCTCGCCCCTCCACATTCAACCGCAGCAACGGCTCGGTGTTCGACCGCCTAAGATTCAGCCGCCAATCCGCGAAAGCGAGCGACAGGCCATCCATCTCGTCCCGCTCCGGCCCGAGCGGGGCCAACGCCGCCTCCACGCGGGCGATCGCCGCGCCGGGATCGTCAAGGCGGAAGTTGATCTCGCCCGACGAAGGGAAGGCAGCCATGCGGGCCGAGACCAGGTCCGACAGGCTGCGGCCAGTTCGGCCCATGAGTTCGGCGACCAGAAGCCAGGGGATCATTCCGCTATCGCAACACATGAAGTCGCGGAAATAATGATGGGCCGACATCTCACCGCCGTAGACCGCGCCGGTGTCGCGCAGGGCCTGCTTGAGGAAAGCGTGGCCGGTCCGGGTCTGCACGGCGATCCCTCCAGCACGGGCCACCACATCCTGCGTGTTCCAGATGACCCGCGGGTCGTGGACGATGGTCGCCCCCGGCTCCTTGGCGAGGAATACCTCGGCCAGGAGTCCCACGATGTATTCGCCGGGAATGAAGCGGCCGTCGTGGTCAAACAGGAAGCAGCGGTCGAAATCGCCGTCCCAGGCCACGCCCATGTCAGCACCAGCGGCCAGCACCGCCTCGGCCGTCACAGGCTGGTTTTCCGGCAGAAGCGGGTTCGGGATGCCGTTCGGGAAACTGCCGTCGGGGTGGTGATGGAGGCGGACGAAGGTGAGCGGCGCGCCGCGCACTGCAAGTTCTTCGGAAATGGCGTCAAAGGTCGGGCCCGCCGTTCCGTTGCCGGCATTGACGAGGATGGTCAGAGGACGCAGCGCCGCGACGTCGACGAAAGACAGCACCCGCTCGACATAGGCCGCGCGCGCGCCTTCGGCGGCGACGACGCGCCCACCAAGACGGGGCGGCAGGTCCGGCCCCTCGGCAAGCGCCTTGATGGCGGCGAGGCCGGTCGCGGTGTCGAGCGGCGCCGATCCCTTCCGCACCAGCTTCATTCCGTTGTAATCCATCGGGTTATGCGAGGCCGTGACCTCGATCCCGCCATCCGCATCGAAATGCGTCACAGCGAAATACATTTCCTCGGTCCCGCACAGGCCCAGGTCCAGCACCTCCACCCCGCCAGCCACCAGGCCCTCGACGCAGGCCGCCGTCAGCGCCGCGGACGAGGCGCGGCAGTCGCGGCCGATGACGACCCTCGTCGCCCCCAGCCCCTCGGCAAAGGCGCGCCCAATGCGGCGGGCGATGTCCTCGTTCAACTCGGCCCCCAGTTTCCCGCGGATGTCGTAGGCTTTGAAGCAGGTGAGGTCGGTCATGCGCGGCTCCGGTCGTAAGCGGGACGATCAAGCGGTGACCATGGATCGGCGATCCGGTCAAGGCGACTTGTCATCGGCGCAGGCTGCGGCGAAACTCGGGCGCGAGCTGTTCGATGGAAAGTGACGAGATGCCAAATCTTTATCCGGTACTGCTGTGCGGAGGCTCGGGCACCCGGCTCTGGCCCCTGTCGCGCAAGTCCTTTCCCAAGCAGTTCGTCCGCCTGATCGGAGAGGAGACGCTGTTCCAATCGGCGGCACGGCGGCTGGCGGGACCGGAGGTTGCCGCGCCGATCATCATCACCAACTCCGATTTCCGCTTCATCGTCACCGAGCAACTGGCCGAGGCCGGCGTTGATCCTGGCCCGATCCTGATCGAACCCGCGCCGCGCAACACTGCGCCCGCCATCCTGTCGGCCATTCTCTACTTGGTCGACCGTGATCCCGGGGCGCTGTTCCTCGTCATGCCCTCGGACCACGTAATCCCCGACCGCGACGCCTTCAACACGGCGGTCCGGGCGGGCATCGCTGTCGCCGAAGCAGGTGGAATTGTCACCTTCGGCATCCGCCCCACCCGCGCCGAGACCGGCTACGGCTGGCTGGAACTGTCGCGACAGCCGGAAGGCGCAGCGCCCAAGCCGATTCCCCTCAAGCGCTTCGTGGAGAAGCCGAAAATGGCGGCGGCAGAGCAGATGCTGGCCGATGGCCGCTACCTGTGGAATGCCGGCATTTTCCTGATGTCGGTCAAGACCGCCCTTGCCGCCTTCGAGGCCCATGCTCCGGCGATGCTGCCCCCCGTCCGCCGGGCGGTGGAAGAGGCGAAGAGCGATCTCGGCTTCCTGCGGCTGGCGGCAGAGCCCTGGTCCGAGGCCGAGGAGATCTCGATCGACTACGCGATCATGGAGCGGGCCGCGAACCTGCAGGTCGTGCCCTTCGACGGTGAGTGGTCGGACTTGGGCGACTGGGCCTCGGTCTGGCGCGAAGGCGAACAGGATGCAGACGGCAACGGCATGCACGGGCCGGTCACCGCGATGGATTGCGAGGGAACGCTGCTCCGCGCCGAATCCGAGGCGCAGGAACTGGTGGGCATCGGGCTCAAGGATCTGGTCGTCGTCGCCATGCCCGACGCGGTGCTGGTCGCCGACCGCTCCCGCGCGCAGGAGGTGAAGGAGGCGGTGGTGGTCCTCAAGGCCAAGGGCGTAAAGCAGGCCGAGACCCTGCCCCGCGACCATCGGCCCTGGGGATGGTTCGAAACGCTGGCCCTCTCCGACCGCTTTCAGGTCAAGCGGATCACTGTGCATCCCGGCGCGGCGCTTTCCTTGCAAAGCCACATGCACCGGTCCGAGCACTGGATCGTCGTCTCGGGCACCGCGCGGGTGACGGTGAACGACGAAGTGAAGCTCCTTGCCGAGAACCAGTCGGTCTACATCCCCCTCGGCGCCAAGCACCGGATGGAGAACCCGGGCAAGGTGCCGATGGTGCTGATCGAGGTCCAGACCGGCACCTATCTCGGCGAGGATGACATCATCCGCTACGACGACGTCTATGCCCGTGGCCAGGGGGCCAAGGGGTGAGTGGCGGTTGCTGCCCGGTCATGTCATAGGACGGGCATGGGAACCGTCCTTGCCAGCTACCTCATCAACCTGCCCCGCTCGGCCGACCGCCGCGCGCGGATGGAAGCGCAGCTTGGTGCGCTCGACCTGTCCTACACCCTGATCCCCGGGGTCGATGGTCGGGCAGAGTGGGACCGGCTCAAGGACACTCTCGACGAGCCGGCCTTCGTCGCCCATGTCGGCCGTCCGGTCCTGCCCGGAGAGCTTGGCGTCTACCATGCGCATCTGAATGTCTGGCAGGACTTCCTTGCCACGGATGCGGAGGTGGCGCTGGTGATGGAGGATGACGTGGTCTTCCATCCAGAGTTCCGAGCGGCGCTGGATGCGGCGCTGTCGATCCGGGGCGACTGGGATTTACTGAAGCTGAACAAGATCCGCGCCAAGCAGCCGATCTGTCAGGGCACCATCGGGCAATGGCAGCTCAACGCCTATCTCGGACCCGCGACCGGGCTCGGGGCCTATCTCATCACCCGCGATCTGGCGGCGCGGCTTCTGCCCGAAATGCTGCCGATCGCCCGCCCGATCGACCATGAACTGGACCGCATCGCAGCCCATGACTTCCGTCATTTCGGGTTGGAGCCCTTCCCGAGCCATGTCGATGACGGCAACGAAAGCACGATCACCGGCACGGGCTTTTCGGCAGTAAAGAAGTTCCCCTGGTACCGCCGGCTGCCGATGTACGGCACCCGCTGGCGCAACCAGTTCGGCAAGCTTTTCTGGCTCTTGCGCAAGGGCCGGCTGTTCGCCCGGCGCGAGGCACTTCAGCCCGGCAGCCGCCCGCCATTCTCGACCCAGTAATCGGCGATCCACTTCACTTGGCCGTGGCCCATATGCGGGAAGCGGTCCCAGAAGCCGGCCTTGGGCCGGATGAGGTCGGCCGGTCGCGGCTCGCCGTGGAAGGCCAGAACCCGTGCGTCCTTCGGGGGCAGCTTCGGCGGCAGGAACAGGTCCAACCCGATCGGCTGGCGCAGGTGACGCTTGAAACTGATGACCCAGCCCGCCGGCCAGTAATCCATCGACGAGGCCTGCGCGCCGACCCATTCCTGTTCGATCACATACTCGTCCGCCGCCTTTTGCGGGGCGGCGAGGAAGCGGTTGAGGATCTGCGCCTCCTGCCCAAGGTTGAAGGCGAAAAGGCAGGTGCCGGGCGCCGGCTTGGCCTTGCCGGTCGGGTTCGGTCGCCAATCGTCGCCCATGTCCGTGGTCACGAAACCCGAGGGATAGTCGAAGAAGGCATCGAGATTGCCGCAGATCACCATGTCGAGGTCGATGAATAGCGCCCGCCCGGTCAGGCCATAGAGGTCGGCGGCGTAGATCACCACCTTCTTCCACTGGCCGCTGCGTTCCATCCCTTCGGACAGCTTCAGCTCGGGGATGGGAAACGCCTCAATCCCGTCGAAAAATCCTGCTGAATCATCTGTCAGGCAGACGAACCTGAAGTCACCTGTCAGGTTTTTCCGGCATGCGCTGTAAAGGACGTTGACATAATCCGCGGGGTAGAGCGTACCCCACTTCATGCAGAGGATGACGCGGTCCTGTCGGCTCACGGCCAGGCTCCCCAAGTTTCACGCAGGTAGTCGACGGCATGGCGGTCTGCGGCTTCGCGGCCGACGCCCTGCTCGACATGGTCGGTGAGCGCCGCGACCTTGTCGAAATGGCTGTTGGCGTAGACTGGGCGCGCCATGCCGTTGACCCAGACCTTGAAGCCGTTCGAATAGGCCATGCCGGACAGCCAGACGTCATCGACCGTCCAGACGACCGGCGGTATGTCCCATGTCGCGGACGGGAAGGCTTCGGCCGGGATCAGGGCCCCGAGAAAGCCCTCGAACACATCGGCATAGCCCGAGGTCGCGTAGATCTTGCGCGGCGGATGCCAGAAATTCAGCGAGGCGATGCGGCGCAAGCGATAGCCGAGCGTCCGGCCGCGATCCGGCGCGAGTTCGGCGCGGGGCTGCTCGGCCGCTGTCCGCACGATGCTGAAACGGTCGGAGATGTTCCAGCCACGCTCGCAGACGATGTCGTCGGGCCGTTCCTTGCGCCCCTCGACGAAGCGCGCGACCCAGCCGCGATCTTGGATGCGGTCATCATCGCAGAGAAGGAGATCGGTCTCGGTCCCTTTCCAGCGGGCGGCGGCGGGCAGCACCTTGCTGGCGGGGCCGTAATCGACCTCGTCCTCGACGACCTCGACCCAGTCGGGCAGGGATGGCAGCGCGGGGCGGGCGCCAGGAAAGCGGCGATATTCCTTCGGAACGTGGAGTTCCACCCGGTCGGGGCGCACGGTCTGGTTCCCGATCGAGGCCAGCTTGCGCGGCAGGTTCGCGTAGCGCGGCGGAATGCTGGTAAGGGTGACGACGATCTGTCTCTTGGCCATGGAACCATCCGGAACTGGGATCGTCCGCTGATAGCCCGTTCGCGCCGCCGAGAAAAGGCTGACCGCTGTCGGGCCTTGACGCAGACCGCTCCGGGGCGCGACACCAAGGCCTGCAATTCCCGCCGGTGCGCCTTGGCCTTCACCTTCCGCCAGCTTCAGTTCTTCGTCGCCGCCGCCGAGCAGGGCAGCGTCTCGGGCGCTGCCCGCGCGCTGTCGATCAGCCAGTCCTCGGTGACCGAGGCGATCCGGGCGCTGGAGGATGATCTGGGCGTGACGCTCTTCGATCGGCAGGCGCGGGGCCTGGGCCTCACCCACAAGGGCAGTCTCTTCCTGCGCCATGCCCGCCAGATCCTCGGCGACGTCGCCACCGCCCGCATGGCCTTTGCCGAAGAGGAAGGCGGCGGGACGGGGCGGCTGTCGCTTGGCGTGACAAGCCTCGTCGCCGGTTATGTCCTGTCCGACATCCTCAGCCGCTATCGCCGCGCCCATCCGCAGGTCGAGCTGAACGTCATCGAGGATTCGGGCGAATACCTGCAACACCTGCTGATCGGGGGCGAGTTGGATGTGGCGGTGCTGCTGACCTCCTCGATCCGCGACCGGATGGCGATGCAGGTCGAAACACTGGTCGTCTCGCCCTACCGGCTGTGGTTGCCGCTAGGTCATGCACTGACCGGGGCGGAGTCGATTGCCCTCGACCAGCTGGGCGGCGAGCAGATGATCCAGCTCATGGTCGACGAGATCGAGGAGTCGATGCGGGCCCTGATGGGCGCGCTGAAGGTGCGGCCGCAGATCGCCTTCCGCACGAGATCGGTCGAGGCGGTGCGCAGCCTTGTCGCCACGGGGGCGGGAATCGCGATTCTTCCGGGGCTTATGTACCGGCCCTGGTCGCTTGAGGGCGACCGGATCGAGATCCGCGACGTCTCGGGCGACCTGCCGACCATCCAGGTGGGCCTTGCTTGGCGGCGTGGGGCGCCGTTGTCGGCCCCTGCCCTGAACTTCGTCCGCGCGGCCCAAAGCGCGGTGACCGCGAGTTCCCTGCCGGAACGCTGACCCATCGGTAAAACCGATATTACCTTTCCGCGTTTTGTTATTGCGAAAGGTCTCCGGGCAATCTCTTCTTGCTGCACCAAGACAGGCCGACTCTATCGGCCGGATGCAACAGGGAGACTACCGATGAAGACACTGACCCTCTGGGGTTCGACGGCGCTGTCCATCGTGATGGCCGTGACCCCGGCGCTGGCCCAGATGACCGAGGTCGGCGCAGGCGAAGGCGAACTGAACATCGTCGCCTGGGCCGGCTACATCGAACGCGGCGAAACCGACAAGGCCTATGACTGGGTAACGAAGTTCGAGGCTGACTCGGGCTGCAAGATCAACGTCAAGACCGCCGCCACCTCGGACGAGATGGTGGCGCTGATGAACGAAGGCGGATTCGACCTGGTCACCGCTTCTGGCGACGCCTCGCTGCGCCTGATCGCGGGCAAGAAGGTCCAGCCGATCAACATCGAGCTCATCCCGTCCTGGTCGAAGGTCGATGACCGGCTGAAGGATGCGCCCTGGCACACGGTCGGCGGCGTCCATTACGGCGTGCCCTACCAGTGGGGCCCGAACGTGCTGATGTACAACACGGATGCCTTCAAGGGCGAAGCTCCGAAGTCCTGGAGCGTGGTCTTTGAAGAGCAGACCCTGCCCGACGGCAAGTCGAACAAGGGCCGGGTGCAGGCCTATGACGGCCCGATCTACATCGCCGATGCCGCGCTTTACCTGATGAAGCACAAGCCGGAACTCGGGATCACCTCGCCCTACGAGTTGAACGAGGACCAGTACAAGGCGGCGCTCGACCTGCTGCGGGGCCAGCGCGAGTTGGTCAGCCGCTATTGGCATGACGCGATGATCCAGATCGACGACTTCAAGAACGAGGGCGTCGTGGCGTCCGGTTCCTGGCCGTTCCAGGTCAACCTGCTGCAGGCTGACAAGCAGCCCATCGCCTCGACCATCCCGGAAGAGGGCGCGACCGGCTGGGCCGACACGCTGATGCTGCATTCCGAAGCCGCGCATCCGAACTGCGCTTACAAGTTCCTCGAGCATTCGCTGAACTCGAACCTGCAGTCCGACCTTGCCGTCTGGTTCGGCTCGAACCCTGCGGTTCCGGCGGCCTGCACCGACGGCAGCGGCATGCTGAACAAGGAAGGCTGCACGCTGAACGGCTTCGATGACTTCGACAAGATCCACTTCTGGACCACGCCGACCTCGAACTGCGCGCAGGGCGAAGGCGCCTGCGTTCCCTACTATCGTTGGGTTTCCGACTACATCGGCGTGATCGGCGGCCGCTGAACACGGACCACGAAGAACGGGCGGCCGGCGGCCCCACCGCCAGACCGCCCGCAGATCTGAAGACCAACCTCTTGCGCCCCGGCTTGTCCGGGGCCTCTCTCCTGCCCTGACCGGGCAGGCAAGGATAGATCCATGACCGCAGCTGTCGAATTTCAAAACGTCACCCGCCATTTCGGCCCGGTCCGCGCCGTGGACGGGGTGGACCTGACCATCGCCGAAGGGTCATTCTTCGCGATGCTCGGCCCTTCCGGCTCGGGCAAGACCACCTGCCTGCGGCTGATTTCGGGCTTCGATGCCCCGACAGGCGGCGTGATCCGGATCTTTGGCGAGGACTCGGGTCACGTCCCCCCGAACCGCCGCAACGTGAACACGGTTTTCCAGGACTACGCCCTGTTTCCGCACATGACGGTCCGCGACAACGTCGCCTATGGGCTGATGGTGCGCGGCGTGGACAAGACCACCCGCCGCAACAAGGCGGAAGAAATGCTCGCGCTGGTGAAGCTCGCCGGCTACGGCGACCGCAAGCCGGGGCAACTGTCCGGCGGCCAGCGGCAGAGGGTCGCGCTGGCCCGCGCGCTGGTGAACGAGCCGCGCGTGCTGCTTCTTGATGAACCGCTTGGCGCACTGGACCTGAAGCTGCGCGAATCGATGCAGGACGAACTGAAGGCGCTGCAACAGCGCCTGGGGATCACCTTTGTCTTCGTCACCCACGACCAGGGCGAGGCGCTGAGCATGGCCGATCAAGTCGCCGTCTTTGCCAACGGCAAGGTCGCGCAGGTCGGCAGCCCGACCGACATCTACGAACGTCCGGCGACAAAGTTCGTGGCCGATTTCGTCGGTTCCTCCAACGTGCTGCCGCCCGAACTGAGCCGCCGCTTCGGCGGACCCGAGGCCTGGTGCAGCCTGCGCCCCGAGGCGATCCGCGTGGTTGCGGGCAACGGTCAGGTGACCGGCACCGCCGGCGCCTCGCGGTATCTGGGCGCCGGCACGAAGCTTGCCGTCCATCTGGGCCGGGGCGACGACATGGAAATCACTGTGGTCCTGCCGCCCGGCCAGGAGGTTCCGGCGCCGGGAACGACGGTCGCGCTGCAGCCGCTGGCTGGCGCCCTGCATGTGATGGCAGGCGAGAAATGACCGTCCGTCCCGCCACCCTGCCCGTCCGCGGGCTTGGCGACCGGCTGTCGGACCTGTTCTGGCGCCGGCCGCGACTGCTCCTGCTGCTTCTGATCGCGCCGCCACTTCTGTGGCTGGGCGTGGTCTATCTGGGTTCGCTTTTCGCGCTGCTTCTGCAGAGCTTCTACTCGATCGACGAGTATTCGGGCATCATCGTGCCCGAGTTCACGCTCAAGACCTATGCCGAGCTGATCCGGCCCTCGAACTTCGATATCATCGTCCGGACCGTGGCGATGGCGGCGGCGGTGACGGCGGGCTGCATCGTGATCGCCTTCCCGATCGCCTATTTCGCGGCCCGTTACGCGCGGGGGCGCTGGAAGGCGGCGTTCTACCTTGGCGTGATGCTGCCCCTGTGGTCGAGCTATCTGGTCAAGGTCTATGCCTGGAAGCTGATCCTCGCCAAGGAAGGCATCATCACCTGGGCGGCGGACAAGACCGCGACCTCGGGGCTGCTCGATGCGTTGCTGGCGGTGCCGGTGATCGGGGGGAACTCGCTGTCGACGTCCTATATCGGCACCTGGATCGTCTTCGTCTATGTCTGGATCCCCTACATGATCCTGCCGATGCAGGCTGCGCTGGAGCGCGTGCCGGTATCGATGATCGAGGCCTCGGCCGATCTCGGCGCCTCGTCGGGGCAGACGCTGCGGACCGTGATCCTGCCGCTGGCCCTGCCGGGCGTCGTTGCGGGATCGATCTTCACCTTCTCGCTGACACTCGGCGACTACATCATCCCGCAGATCGTCGGATCGTCGCGGCTGTTCATCGGCCAGGCCGTCTACACGCTGCAGGGCACGGCCGGGAACATCCCGCTCGCCGCCGCCTTTGCCGTGGTTCCGATCGTGGTGATGCTGTTCTACCTGACCATCGCCAAGCGCATGGGGGCCTTCGATGCACTCTGACGCCCGCGCCTCCTGGGGATTGAAGATCGGGGCCACGCTTGGCCTTCTGTTCCTGCACCTGCCGATCGCGCTGATCTTCCTTTACGCCTTCACCACAGAGGAGAAGAGCTATCAGTTCCCGCCGCCGGGGCTGACGCTGAAGTGGTTCGCCGTCGCCTGGGATCGGCCCGACATCTGGCCGCCGCTGTTCCTGTCGCTGAAGGTCGCCGCCATCGCCACGGCGATGGCGCTGGTCCTCGGCACCCTGTGCGCCGCCGCGATGACCCGGACGAGGTTCTTTGGCCGCGATCAGGTCACGCTCCTGGTCCTGCTGCCCATCGCCCTGCCCGGCATCATCACCGGCATGTCGTTGCGCTCTGCCTTCGCGATGATGGACATTCCGTTCTCGACCTGGACGATCGTGCTTGGCCACGCAACCTTCTGCATCGTCATCGTCTACAACAACGCCGTGGCCCGGTTCCGGCGGCTGTCGGGATCGATCGTCGAGGCCTCGACGGACCTTGGCGCCAACGGGTTCCAGACCTTCCGCCATGTGATCCTGCCAAATCTGGGCTCCGCCCTGCTGGCGGGCGGCATGCTGGCCTTCGCCCTGTCCTTTGACGAGGTGATCGTCACCACCTTCACCGCAGGGCAGCAATCGACCCTGCCGATCTGGATGCTTCAGGAACTGATCCGCCCGCGCCAGCGGCCGGTGACGAACGTGGTCGCCATCGTCGTCTTCGCGGCGACCTTCATCCCGATCCTTCTTGCCTACTACCTGACCCGCGAAGGCTCGGAAACGGCCGGCGGGGGAAAATGAAGGGAGAAGTCCAAATGGACACCAAAGCTGACACCATCGACACCGCGCTTCTGGTGGGCGACCGGTTCGAACCGGGCGAGGAGGCCCGCGAGCCGATCCTGAACCCGCGCACTGGCGGGCTCATCCTGGAGGTGCCGGAAGCCTCGACCGCGCAGGTCGACCGCGCCGTCGCCGCCGCCCGCAAGGCCTTCGAAAGCTGGTCGCGGACCACGCCCGCCGAACGCTCGGCCGCGCTTTTGCGCATCGCCGACCGGGTCGAGGCCGAGGCGGCGGGCTTTGCCGCGCTCGAGGCGCTGAACTGCGGCAAGCCGATCAACGCCGCGCGCAATGACGAGATCCCGGCGATCGTGGACTGCTACCGTTTCTTCGCGGGCGCGGTGCGCTGCCAGCATGGGGCGGTCGCGGGCGAATACCTTTCCGGCCATACCAGCATGATCCGTCGCGATCCCGTGGGCGTGGTGGCGAGCATCGCGCCCTGGAACTATCCGCTGATGATGATGGCGTGGAAGCTGGCCCCGGCCATCGGCGGCGGCAACTGCGTGGTCTTCAAGCCGAGCGAGCAGACGCCGCTGACCGCGATCAAGATGGCGCGGATTCTCGCCGAGGAACTGCCCGAGGGTGTGGTTTCGGTGATCGCCGGGCGCGGGCAGACGGTGGGGAACTACCTCATCAACCATCCGGGCGTCGACATGATCAGCCTGACGGGCGACGTGGCGACGGGCAAGAAGATGCTCGACGCCGCCGCGAAGACGGTGAAGCGGACGCATCTGGAGCTGGGCGGCAAGGCCCCGGTCGTGGTGTTCGACGACGCCGATGTGAGCGCGGTGGTCGAGGGGCTGCGCGCCTTTGGCTATTACAATGCCGGGCAGGATTGCACGGCGGCCTGCCGGATCTATGCCGGCAAGAAGATCTACGACCGGCTGGTGGCAGATCTTTCGTCGGCGGTGTCCACCATCGCGCTTGGCCGCGAGGACGACACCGAGAACGAGATCGGGCCGCTGATCTCGCTCCGCCAGCGCGACCGGGTGGCAAGCTTCGTCGAGCGGGCGCGGGAGCTGCCGCATGTCGAGGTGACGACGGGCGGGGTGCGGATGGACGAGGGGTTCTACTATCGCCCGACCGTCATCGCCGGGGCGCGGCAGGAGGACGAGATCGTCCGCCGCGAAGTGTTCGGGCCGGTGGTGTCGATCACGCCCTTCTCGGACGTGGATCAGGCCGTCGCCTGGGCCAATGACAGCGACTACGGGCTCGCGTCCTCGGTCTGGACCCGCGACGTGGGCCGGGCGATGGCGACGGCGGCGCGGCTGCGCTACGGCTGCACCTGGATCAACACGCACTTCATGCTGGTCAACGAGATGCCGCATGGCGGGATCAAGCAGTCGGGCTACGGCAAGGACATGAGCGCCTATGCGCTGGAGGATTACACGTTCGTCCGGCACGTGATGGTGAAGCACGGCTGAGGGCTGTGCCAGAGGCAGGCGTCGGAGCGGGGGTTTCACACCCCCGTCCCGGCCCGGCCACGGGCCGGGCGTTCTTCGCGCAAACGCTCCGCCGGAGCGTTTGCGATCGCTCATCTCCCCCCGTGGGATATTTATGAGCAGAAAATAGAATCTGTTAGGAATTCTTCATTCTGCGCACGAGATATTCTCTCTAGATCGCTGATATTTATTAAGCTTCTACCATTGCTGATCGACGAGCGAGGGCGCGCGGCGCGCTTGCGCGTTCTTAAGCTTTCGCCAACAGGATCGGGGCATTCGTCATCGGAGGAAGCCCCATGTCCGAGGTCTCGGCGGTTCTTGCCCTGCCCTATATCCAGCCCGCCCAGGCTCAGAAGCATGTGACGCATAACGAAGCGCTGCGGGTGCTGGACGTGATCGTCCAGCTTGCCGTCTTGAGCCGCAGCCTGACAGCCCCGCCAGCGGAACCGGCCCCGGGAGAGCGGCATATCGTCGGCGGCGCCGCCACAGGGGCCTGGGCCGGCCAGGACGGCAAGATCGCGGTCTTCGATGTCGAAGGCTGGGTGTTTTTCGCTCCTCTGCCCGGCTGGCGTGCCGAGGTGCTTGGCGATGGCGCCAGTGTCGTTTTCGACGGCACCGCCTGGACCGCGCGCGGGGTGCCGCTTTCGGTCGACCGGCTGGGGATCAACGCCAGTCCCGATGCCACCAACCGCTTTGCCGTCGCCTCTGCCGCGACGCTATTGAACCACGAGGGCCAGGGGCATCAGCTGAAGATCAACAAGGCCGCGCCGGGCGACACGGCAAGTCTGCTCTTCCAGACCGGGTTTTCGGGACGGGCTGAAATGGGGCTGGCAGGGAATGATGCCTTCTCGGTCAAGGTGTCGGCCGATGGCGCCAGTTTCGCAGAAGGCCTGCGGGTAGGCGCTGGCGGAGAGGCCAGCCTGCCGGGCGGCGCGCTCTTGCCCGACGGGACGGCCGCATTGCCGGGCCTTCGGTTTGCAGGTGATCCGAATACCGGGATCGCGCGGCCGGGGGCGGACCAGATCGGGCTGGTGGCGGGAGGGGTGCAGCGGGCGCTGCTTTCGGGATCGGCGCTGCAGGTCGATGTGGCCCTGACCGGCACGGGGATGACGTCGGGCAGCCATGACGCGACCGGAGGGCGGGCGGCGCGGGTCTTTGCGACGGGTGGTCTGTTCGGTCTTGGGGTGGCACAGGGCCAGTCGCTTGGCGCGGCGGTGACAGATGCCGCGACGGTCGGGGTTGCGGGCATCTACCGCACGGATACGGTGACGGCGGGATTGCCGGTTTCGGCGGCGTCCGGACTTCTGGAAGTGTTTCATGGCGCGGGCGGCGACACGATCCACCAGCGCTGGACGGCGACAACAGCGGATGCGGCGACGCGCTGCTGGCAGCGCCGCGCCTCGGGCGGGGTCTGGACGGTCTGGTCGCTCGGTTTCAACCAGTCGACGCTGCTGGGCACGGTCAGCCAGAGCGGGGGGCTGCCGACCGGGGCGGCGATCGAGCGCGGCAGCAATGCCAATGGCGAATACGTGCGGCTGGCCGATGGCACCCAGATCTGCACGATCAGCGGGCTGTCAGTCGCCAATGCCTCGACCGCAACGGGGTCACTTTACCGGTCGGGCACGGTTTACTGGAGCTATCCGGCGAGCTTCATCGCCCTGCCGGTTGTGAAGGGCGAGGTCGATGACAGCGACGCCTGGGCGGTCGGCGGAACGCCGACGCTGACCCAGGTCGGATTTCGGGCGGTATCGCCGGTTTCGAAGTCAACGGCGCTGACAATCCGGGCGCTGGCGGTCGGCCGCTGGTTCTGACCCGGATTGCCAAAATGCCGGCGTGACAGCGCCATGGTGAGTTGCTATCTCCGCGAAGGGTCAAGAGAAAGGGGCCTTCGTGCAGATCGAACAGACGAGCCTTCCGGGCGTGCTGATCCTTACTCCGCGCCGGTTCGGGGATGCGCGGGGCTTCTTCAGTGAAAGCTGGAACAAGCTGACGCATGCCGAACATGGGCTGACCTATGACTTCGTGCAGGATAACCATTCGGTTTCGGCGCAGGTCGGCACCGTTCGGGGCTTGCACTTCCAGCGCCCGCCCCATGCCCAGGCCAAGCTGGTGCGTTGCGGGCGCGGGCGGCTATTCGACGTGGCCGTGGATGTCCGCACCGGCAGCCCCACCTATGGCAAATGGGTGGGCGTAGAACTGAGCGCCGAGAATGGCAAGCAACTGCTGATCCCGGCGGGCTTCCTGCATGGCTTTGCCACGCGCGAGCCGGACACGGAGATCGTCTACAAATGCACCGATTACTATGCGCCGGATTGCGACGGTGCGGTGCGGTTCGACGATCCGGCGATCGGGATCGACTGGGGCCTGACCGGCGAGCCGGTGCTGAGCGGCAAGGATCGGGACGCGCCGCTGCTGTCGGAGATCGGCAGCCCGTTTTTATTTGAAGGATAGTCCAATGAAGATTCTCGTCACCGGCGGGGCCGGGTTCATTGGCTCGGCCGTCGTGCGCCATGCCGTGCGCGCCGGGCATTCCGTCGTCAATGTCGACGCCCTGACCTACGCCGCGAACCTGGCGAACGTGGCCCCGGTGGCCAACAGCCCGCTTTACGTTTTCGAACAAGTCGACATCCGGAACCGGGCCGAACTGGACCGGTTGTTTGCAGAATATCAACCTGACGCGGTGATGCACCTGGCGGCCGAGAGCCATGTCGACCGATCGATCGACGGGCCGGGCGATTTCATCGAGACGAACATCACCGGCACCTTCAACATGCTGGAAGCTGCCCGCGCCTACTGGGTGCGCAGGGGTAAGCCGGAGAATTTCCGGTTCCACCACATCTCGACCGATGAGGTTTACGGGACCCTCGGCGAGACGGGGCAGTTCACCGAAGAGACGCCCTATGCGCCGAACTCTCCCTACTCTGCCTCGAAGGCGGCGAGTGACCATCTGGTGCGTGCCTGGCACGAGACTTACGGGCTACCGGTGCTGGTGACGAACTGCTCGAACAACTATGGGCCCTACCATTTCCCGGAAAAGCTGATCCCGGTGGTGATCCTGAAGGCGCTCGCCGGGGAACCGATCCCGGTCTACGGCAAGGGCGAGAACGTGCGCGACTGGCTTTATGTCGAGGACCATGCCGACGCGCTGCTGACGGTGGTCGAAAAGGGCGAGGTCGGGCGGACCTACAATATCGGTGGCGAGAACGAGCGGACGAACATCGCGCTTGTGCGGACGATCTGCGAGATCCTCGATGCGAAGCGACCGAAGGCGGCGCCTTATGCCGAACAGATCACCTTCGTCGCGGATCGGCCGGGGCATGACCTGCGTTATGCGATCGACCCGACGCGCATCCGCGAGGAACTCGGCTGGCGCCCGTCGGTGACGGTCGAGGAAGGTCTGGAGCGGACGGTGCAGTGGTATCTCGACAACGAGGACTGGTGGCGCCCGCTGCTTGAGCGCAAGGGCGTCGGGCAGCGGCTGGGCGTCAAGGCCTGATCCGGCAGCTCTTGTGGCGCTGCAGGCATTTTGCCCTAGAGTTGCCTGATCGGTATCGCATTCTGGCGTCAAGCCCGGGGCAGCTGTTCGAGGAAGGCGGGAAATGAAACTTCTTGTATTCGGCGCGACGGGCCAGGTGGCGCGGGAATTGCAGCGGCTGGAGCCGGAGGCGACCTATCTGTCGCGTGCCGAGGCCGACCTGATGGATCCAGAGGCCTGCGCTGCGGCGATCGCGGCTTCGGATGCAGAGGCGGTGATCAACGCGGCGGCCTGGACGGCGGTGGACAAGGCCGAGGCCGAGGAAGCGGCGGCGCGGGTGGTGAATTGCGACGCGCCGGGCGCGATGGCGCGGGCCGCGGCGAAGAAGGGCGTGCCCTTCCTGCATGTCTCGACCGATTATGTCTTCGACGGCTCCGGCACGCGGGCCTGGCGGCCGGACGACACGACCGGGCCGCTTGGCGCTTATGGCCGGTCGAAGCTCGCCGGCGAGCGGGAAGTCCATGCAGCGGGTGGGCGTTTCGTCATCCTGCGCACCTCCTGGGTGTTTTCCGCGCATGGCACGAATTTCGTAAAGACCATGCTGCGGCTGGCGCAGTCGCGCGACGCGCTATCGGTGGTTTCGGATCAGGTGGGCGGACCGACGGCGGCGGTTGACATCGCGGCGACGCTTCTTGACATGGCGCGACTTCTGCATAGGGGCGACGGCGCGCCTGGGACTTATCACTATTCGGGCGAGCCGGATGTCTCCTGGGCGGATTTCGCGCGCGAGATCTTCCGACAGGCGGGCAAGGCGGTGAAGGTCACCGACATCCCGACCGAGGCCTATCCGACCCCGGCGAAGCGTCCCCACAATTCGCGGCTCGACTGCCGGACGACGGAACTGATGTTCGGGATCACGCGTCCGGACTGGAAGGCGAGCCTGCATCGCATTCTCAAGGAAATTGGAGAGATCTGACGTGACTGCACGCAAGGGCATCATTCTGGCCGGCGGGTCCGGCACAAGGCTTTACCCGATCACGGTGGCGGTCTCGAAGCAGCTGCTGCCGATCTATGACAAGCCGATGATCTATTATCCGCTGTCGGTGCTGATGCTGGCCGGCATCCGCGAGATTGCCATCATCACCACGCCGCAGGACGCGGACCAGTTCCGGCGGGCGCTCGGCGACGGCCAGCAATGGGGCGTGAGCTTCACCTATATCCAGCAGCCCTCGCCCGATGGCCTCGCGCAGGCTTACCTGCTGGCAGAGGATTTCCTGGGTGGAGCGCCCTCTGCCATGGTGCTGGGCGACAACATCTTTTACGGCCACGGCCTGCCAGAGTTGCTCGCGGCGGCTGACGCGCAGACCGAGGGCGGGACGGTGTTCGGCTATCAGGTCTCGGACCCGGAACGCTATGGCGTCGTGGCCTTCGGCGCGGATGGGCAGGTCACCTCGATCATCGAGAAGCCGAAGGTGCCGCCGTCGAATTTCGCGGTGACGGGGCTTTACTTCCTGGATGGGACGGCGCCGGAGCGGGCGAAGAAGGTCAAGCCGTCCGAACGGGGCGAGCTCGAGATCACCACGCTGCTGGAGATGTATCTGGCCGATGGCCAGCTGGCGGTGCAGCGGATGGGGCGCGGTTATGCCTGGCTCGACACCGGGACCCATGCCAGCCTTCTGGAAGCCGGCAACTTCGTGCGCACGCTGGAGGACCGGCAGGGCCTGCAATCGGGATGCCCCGAAGAGATCGCCTACCAGATGGGCTGGATCACCAAGGCGCATCTTCTCGCGATGGCCGAGACCTACCGCAAGAACGATTACGGCGCCTATCTGAAGAAGGTGGCCGAGCGGGGCTGATTGCCCCTCTTGCAGCGGACCGAGGACTATTGCCCGCCAAGCGCCAAGAGTTGCGGATTGCCAGGATTGGCAGCCAGCGCCTGCTGCAAGCTCTGCTGTGCTGCCGCCTGATCACCGAGCGCGGCCTGAATGCGGATTACCATCGACCAGGCATCGACCAGTTGCGGATCAAGACTGGTCGCCGTCTGGAACGCCTGCAAAGCCAACGGGAAGTTGCGCATCTGGAGCGCGGCCCCACCGATCTGCAGATGGGTTTCGGGAAAATCGGTCCGCGTGCGCAGCGCCTGCTGCCATTCCGCCATGGCCGCGCCCAAGGCCTCGGCCTGTGCCGAGCCGGGCTCGGGCCGGGCGCCGAGTAGCGCCTTGGCCGCCGCCTCGCGCACCGAACGGGCGGGGTCGGTCAGGACGGGCATGAGCACCGTCAGCCGCTGATCGGGAGGCAGGACAGCCAAGGCTCCGGCTGCAGCGGCCCGGACCAGCGGGTCGGGATCGGCAAGCAGCGCCTCGACACGTCCAGCGGATGCAGCATGCCCCGCCTGCCCCAGAAGCTCGATCGCCGAAGCGCGGACGATGCCGGGGCCTTCCCGCCACTCGGCCAGGGCCAGCAATGCCTGCACCTGCTTGGTCGGGTCGGCCTGGGCGGCGGCAAGGGTGGTGCCGTAGTGCGGGCCGCGATGGGTGCTGTCGGGGAACCAGGCGGCGATCTGTCCTGCGGCCCAGGCGGGATCCTTGTCGGTGTGGCAGGCGGTGCAGGTGTCGGGCGCGCCGGTCTGGGCCGAAAGATCGGGGCGCGGGATGCGGAAGCTGTGATCGCGCCGGGTGTCGATGCCCATGTAGGTGCGCTCGATCATGTGGCACGAGACGCATTGTGCTCCGGGGCTTCCCTCGGAGTGATGGGTATGTTCGGGGCCGTCGAAAACCCTGAGCGGCAATGAAGGGAAGCGCGGGTTGCCGGCAGGCGAATGGCACTGGGTGCAGACCGCATTGCCCTCGGCCCTGCGTTCCATCGTATGGGGGTCGTGGCAATCGGTGCAGCGGACGCCCTTGCCAAACATCTTCGACTGCAGGAAGGACCCGCCCTCATAGACCTCGTCGAGGATCTGGCCGTCGGCAAAGTAGGTCCCGGGGCGCAGGAGCGACAGCGTATAGGCGTCGTGATAGTCTGTGCCGGGCAGCATGTTGCCGTCGATCATCGCCTCGCGCCGGGAATGGCAGGTCATGCACTGGCCGACCTCGGCAGTCTGGCTGGTCAGGTCCACTGTCAGGCCGAGCGCGGTAAGGCCCTTGGCGAGCTGGGCCGCATCGGGCTTCTCCGCCCAGGCGACATGGGCCGATCCCGGCCCGTGACAGGCCTCGCAGCCGACGCCGATCTCGGACATCTTCGGCGCGTAGGTGCGGGTCTTGTCGTCGTAGTTGCGGCTGTAGTCGGTCGCGTGGCACTCGGCGCAGCGCGCCTCCCAGCTTTTATATGGGCCGGTCCAGTGGAAGCCGTCTCCGGGCGGGGGCGTCTGGTCGGCAAAGACCGGATACCAGCGCTTGCCCTCGACATCCCAGGCAATGTCATAGGCCTGCGTCCGCCCCGGTTCGGGCGACAGCAGGTATTGCTGGAGCGGGCGGATACCGGCGACGCCGACGACCTTGTAGGCGCGGCGCTGGCCGTCGGGGCCTTCCGTCTCGATCATGTAGTCCGCGCCCTGGCGGAAGAAGCGGCTGATCTGACCGCCGTGGTCGAAGGTCACATCGCCGAAATCGCCCAGAACCGAGGTTTCGGACGGGGTCATCCAGGCATGGGCGTGATCCGACTTTGCCCAATCCGCCGACGCTTCGGCATGGCAAGAGCTGCAGGCGGCAGAGCCCACATAGGCGGGCGCGGCATCCTGGGCCAGCAGCCGGAGCGGTATCAGGCAGAACAGGGCAATCAGCGTGGACAACCTGAGTAGGACGATGTTCACGCGATGATTCCCTGCGATGCGGCCAGACCGGGGCCCCCGTGCCGAAGGTCGATGGACGCGGCAGCGAAGTCAACGTCCCTGGTCAGTCACGGAGCCGGCGGAACTGGGTCGGGGCATGGCCCGTCCACCGCCGGACCGCCCGGGTGAGCGCCGATTGCCGCCGATACCCCAGCCGGCGCGACAGTTCCGCCATGCTGACCTCGCTCTCGCGAAGGGCCGCCAACGCGATATCACGGCGGACCGACTCAAGAACTTCGGTAAATCCAGTTCCTTGCTCAGCCAGGCGGCGCTGAAGGGTGCGCTGACTGGTTCCCGTATCACGAGCAACCGCAGCGACCGTCACCTCGCCCTTCTCGAGCAGGTCCCGCATGGTCTTCCGGACCGCGTCGATCCATGCTTCCCTGGTGCGTGGACCCGACTTCATTCGTTACCCCATCTTACAGACACGCCACCAGCATAGTGCCTGACCTGCGGGACTCTTGTCTTGGCGCGCCAAACGCTATCGCAGAGGGTTACTCGAGAGCCGCGATCATGTTTCTGACCACCGGATAGATTTCGGTTTCCCACTTCCGGCCGTTGAAAACGCCATAATGCCCGACATTCGCTTGCAGGTGATGGCGCTTCAAATGCGGGCGGAGGGAGGAGCAAAGTTCATGCGCCGCCGCCGTCTGGCCCATGCCGCAGATATCGTCGCGCCCGCCCTCGACCGTGAGGAGCGCCGTCTTGCGGATGGTCCCCGGGTTCACCTTCCGGCCACGATAGGTGAAATCGCCGGTGGCCAGTTCCGCGCGCTGGAAGACCCGGTCGATGGTTTCCAGGTAGAATTCCTCGGTCAGGTCGAGGACCGCGAAGTATTCGTCATAGAACTCCTTGATCTTCTCGGCCTCGGCATGTTCGCCCGCCACGAGATGATCGAAGAGCTTGCGGTGCTGCGCCTTGTGGCGGTCCATGTTCATCTGCATGAAGGCGGTCAGCTGCACGAAGCCCGGATAGACGCGGCGACCGGCACCCGGAAAACGGCCGGGCACGTTGGAAATCACGTTCTGCCGAAACCAGCTGATCGGCTTTTCGTTTGCCAGGTCGTTCACCACCGTCGGGCTTTCGCGGACATCCACCGGGCCGGCCATCAGCGTCAGCGTCCGGGGGGTGGCGGGACTGTGGTCTTCCGACATGACGGCCACCGCGGCCAGCGCCTGCACGCAGGGCTGGCACACCGCGAGCAGATGCGCGCCCGGGCCGATCTCCTCCAGAAAGCGGATGATGTAGCCGACGTAATCCTCGACCCCGAAATCGCCTGCGGACCGCGGCACGTCGCGGGCGTTCTTCCAGTCGGTGATGTAGACGTCATGGTCGCGCATCAGCGTCCGGACCGTCCCGGCAAGCAGCGTAGCGAAATGGCCAGACAGCGGTGCGGTGACGAGTACCTTGGGCAGCGGCGTCTCGGAGGGCCGGGCAAAATGCACGAGTTGCCCGAAGGGCAGATCGAGCGTGACCTCCTCTGTGACCGGGACCTCGCGGTTTCCGGCCAGCACGTTGCCGATGCCGAAAGCGGGGCGCTCATGCGTCAGGCGGAAGCGCGATGTCATCTCGAGCCCGGCCGCGGTCTGGCGCGACAGCCGGCCAAGCGGCCCCCGCCCCTGCGGCAGGAAAGACAATCCCCAGAGGGCCGCCGTTCGCACGGGGCCAAAAAAATCATCAACGGACTGGTATCCTGCATAGAGCATGTCGTTCTTCCGCGCTTTTCCTCAGTCCGACGCTAGCCCCGCGCGGTGGACCGTGTGACAAAAAGCTGACGGATACGCGTTTCCGGCGAGGAGGACGGCGGCTTGGCCCAAGCGACGCTTACAATTTCATCAAAGAACTACTCTTCGTGGTCACTTCGTGGCTGGCTTCTCTGCCGGATGGCGGGACTCGATTTCACGGAAAAGATGGTGGATCCGCTGGCCGCCGATACAAGGCAGGAACTTCTGCTCCTGTCGCCGTCGGTGCTGGTGCCGCGCCTGACCCATGGCAAGGTCGAGGTCTGGGACACGCTGGCGATCGCCGAATACCTTTACGAGATCGCGCCCGATGCCGGGCTTTATCCCGCCGTCCGCGCCATCCGCGCGCATTGCCGGGCGGTCTCGGGCGAGATGCATTCGGGCTTCTACAACCTGCGCTCGGCCTTGCCGATGAACCTCAAGGCCAAGCACGAACGCTTCAAGGTCTTTTCGGGCGCACGCGCGGACATCGAACGGATCAAGACCATCTGGCGCGAATGTCTCGACGCCTATGGCGGGCCGTTCCTATTCGGCAAACCCACCGTCGCCGATGCGATGTATGCCCCGGTCTGCACGCGCTTTCACACCTACAGCGTGCCGCTCGACGCAAGGTCGCAGGCCTATGTCGACCATATCCGCAGCTGGGCCTTGCTGCGCGAATGGACCGATGGCGCCGTGGCCGAGCCCGACGAGATCGTCGAACTCGAGGTGGAATTCTGACCGCTCAGCCGGACGCCATTCGGTCGCCCGCCACCGCCCGCAATTCGTCCTGCAGCCGCGCCTGCTCGGCTACGCGGGGCTTCGAAAAGCCGGCGAGCAACAGATAGGCCACCGGCGTCATGTAAAGCGTGGCGAGCGTGGCAAGACCCAGCCCGCCGACGATGATCCAGCCCAGCACCGCTCGCGCCTCGGCCCCTGCCCCGAAGGCGAAGACCAAAGGCAGCCCGCCCAGCACGGTCGCAACCATGGTCATCATCACCGGCCTGAGCCGGATGATCGAGGCATTGGTGATCGCCTCGCGCACGGTCTGGCCCTCGTCGCGCAACTGGTTGGCAAATTCCACGATGAGGATGCCGTTCTTGGCCATGATCCCCACAAGCAGGACCAGCCCGATCTGGCTGTAGACGTTCAGGCTGCCCCCGGTCAGCACCAGCGCATAGACGGCGCAGGCCAGCCCGAGCGGCACCGTCGCCATCACCACCACCGCCGAGACGAAGCTTTCGAACTGGGCGGCCAGCACCAGCAGGACGACGACGATGGCCAGACCGAAGGTCAGGCGCATCCCTGCCGAGGTCTCGTCCAGCGTCGCGGCCTCGGCCAGGGGCTCGATCCGGTTTTGGGGCGCAAGGATGCCCGCCGCCAGCTGCCGCGTCTCGGCCAGGGCGGCCCCAAGGGACAGGCCATCATCGAGGCTCGCGGTGATGGTGACGGCGCGCATCTGCCCTTCGCGGCGCAATTCGGGCGCCACCGCCCGCTCGGTCAGGCTGACGAAGGTCGAGATCGGGATCATCTGCCCGTCGCCCGCCTTGACGAAGATTTTCTCCAGATCTCCCGGATCGTTCACCGGCTCGGCCGAGGAGATCAGCTTGATGTCGAAGCTCTTGTCGGCAAGGTAGACCGTCGCGACCGTCCGCCCGTCGAGCACGGCTTGCAGCGCCTGCCCCATGCCTTCGATGTTGACGCCCAGATCGGCGGCGCGATCGCGATCGACCTCGACGAAGAGTTGCGGCTGGTCAGTGCCATAGCCAAGGTTCACCCGACCAAAGCGCGGATCCTTGTCCATCTCGTCGACCAGCCGCTGACCGACATCGGCAAGCTGGGCGTAATCGCTGCCGAGGATGGCGAATTTCAGCCCCTGCCCCGCCCCCCGGATGCCGAGCGAATTGGTCTGCATGGCATAGGCGGTCACACCCACCACCTTGTTCAGCTTGTCGTTCAGCTCGGCCGTGATCTCTTGCTGGCTGCGGCTGCGCTCGGACCAGTCCGCCAGGGTCACCACGACGAAACCCTGATTGTCGCCGCTCGTGCCGACGATGGCGTTGACGCTGCGCACCTCGCCGCTGTCGCGGTAGGGCTGAAGGATCGCCTCGATGTCGCGCATCTTGCCGTCGGTATAATCCAGCGAAACCGCCTGCGGGCCGCTGATGGACAGAAGGATCGTGCCGCGATCCTCGGACGGGGTCAGTTCCTGCCGGAGCGTCGGGAACAGGAGCATCGCCCCTGCCGCGAACAGCCCGGCGACCACGACAGCAACGAGCGGCGCCGCGAGGGTGGCGCGCAGGGTCCGGGCGTAGAAGGCGGCAAGCCCCCCCCCCAGCCAACCCAGCACGCCTGCCCCGGACGGTCCCGCCTCGCCCTTTCGCAGCAGTCGGCTGGCCAGCACCGGGCAAAGCGTCAGCGCGGCAATGGCCGACAGCACGATCGAGATTGCGAGCGTGAAGCCGAATTCCCGGAACAGCCGCCCGGTCTGGCCGGGCAGGAAGGACAAGGGGATGAACACAGCCGCAAGCGTCGTGGTCGTGGCGAGGACGGCAAAGAAGACCTGCCGGGTGCCCAGCACTGCGGCGGCGCGCGGCCCCATCCCCGCGGCCCGCCGCCGCACGATGTTCTCCAGAACCACGATTGCGTCGTCGACGACCATCCCGGTCGCCAACACCAAAGCCAGCAGCGTCAGGATATTGACCGAGAATCCGACGATCCAGATCGCTGCAATCGTCCCGACCAGCGACACCGGAATGGCGAGCAGCGGGATCATCGTCGCCCGCAGATCGCGCAGGAAGACATACATCGTCAGGGTGACGATCAGGATCGACAGCATCAGCGCCAGCTCGACCTCGTGGATTGCGCCGTCGATGAAGCGGGCGCTGTCGGAGGTGACGAAGATGCTGACATCGTTCGGAAGATTGGGACGGATGCGCTCGATCACCTCGCGGACCGCCTTCGAGATCTCCAGCGTGTTGGCCTGCGCCTGGCGGATGATGCCCAGGCCGATGCCGGTCTCGCCATTGGCCCGCAAGAGCGAGGAACCCGGCGCCGGTCCAAGCGTCACCCGCGCCACATCGCCAAGCCGAACGTTCGGCGCGATCTCGAGCGCTTCAAGCTGGTCGGCGGTCGTCACCGCGGCAGTGGCGCGGACGACAAGGCTTTGCCGGTCCGAACTGAGCGCACCGGAAGGAGAGTCGAAGCTGACATTGGCCAGGCTGTTCTGCAGGTCGGCCAAGGCGAGACCCCGGCTGGCCAACTGCATCTGGTCGATGTCCACCCGAAAGACGAGATCGCGCGCGCCGAAGGTCTGGACATCGGCCACGCCCGGGGCGGCCAGCAGGCGGTCCTCGATCTGGTCGCGCACGATCTGCGTCAGGTCCTGGGGCGTGCGGTCGCGCGATGTGACGGCGATGCGCATCACCGGGTCAGAGTTCGCGTCGGCCTTGACCACGCGCGGCGGATCGGCGTCGTCCGGCAAGCGGTTCTGGATGCGGGCGACGGCATCGCGAAGGTCGGTCGCCGCCACGTCGAGATTGACGTTGTCGCGGAATTCGACCGTGACGCGGCTTGTGCCGAAGCGCGAGGAGGACGAGATCGACTTCACTCCTGCCACGCGGCTGGCCGCGCCCTCGATTTCAGCGGTGACCTCGCGGTCGATGGTCTCGGGGGCGGCCCCATCGAGGGTCGTGGTAATGGTCACGACCGGGTTGTCGACATCGGGCAGTTCCCGCACCTCGACCCCCGACAGCGCCGCGACGCCCGCAAGCACGATCAGCGCATTCAGCACGAAGGCCAGGATCGGGCGACGGATGAACAGGGCCGTGCCGGACCGTACAAGTTCCTTCTGGTCGATCTCGTCGGGAGGCGTGGTCATCGCTGCCCCTCAGGTCGGCGCATCGGCCAGCGTGACCTCGACCCCATCGCGAAGCGACTGGACACCCTCGGTCACGATCAGGTCGCCGGGCCTGGTCTCAGCCTCGATCAGCACGGCTTCGGCATTGCGTTGCAGGATGCGCACCGGCAGGTATTTGGCCTTGCCATCCCGCACCGCCCAGACAAAGGCCCCGGTCGCCCCCCACTGGATCGCCAGCGGATCGACGGCCAGATGCGGATCGCCGGTGAAGCCGATCGAGATGCGGAAGGCCATGCCGGCCCGCAGCCGGTCATCCCGGTTCTCGATCGCGGCCTGGACCCGCAGGGTGCGGCTCGTCTCGTCCACGCGGTTGTCGAGCGCAAGGATGCGGCCCGGCAGCACCAGCGTCGGATCGGCCAGGGGCGAGGCCTGCAGGGCATCTCCGATCGTCAGGCGGCTCACGACCCGTTCCGGCACGCGAAAGTCGATGATGAGCGAACTGCGATCCTCGATCCGGGTAATCTCCGTGCCGGAGTCGACAAGGCTGCCCTCCTGCTCGGCGATCAGTCCGACCCAGCCGGAAATCGGAGCGGTGATCGTATGCTGGCTCAGGTCGTATTCCGCCTGGTGCAGCGACAGTTCCGCCGTGCGCACGGTCAGCTCGGCCTCTTGCAACTGCAAGGCTGATCCCGCGCCGCTGGCCGAGAGCTGCTTTGCGCGATCAAGTGCCGCCCGGGCGTCCTGCAGCAACAGATCGGCCTTCTCGACCGCGAACCGGGCGGCCCGGCTGTCAAGCTTGGCGATCACTTGGCCCTGCTCGACCCGTTCGCCAGCCGCGACGATGATTGCGTCGATGCGGCCATTCACCTCGGCGGCCACCGACACCGCCCGCACGCCACGGGCCGAACCGATCGCGGCGACCTCTTCGTTCAGGGCGCGCTCCTCGAGCGGACGGGCGACGACCAGATAGGCAGAACCTCCGTGCCCGCGCCTTGCCGTTTGCCCGGCCGGTTGCCCGGTGTCGCGCCCGGCTTCGGCGACGAAGCCAAGACTGGACATCGGGGTCAGCAGGCCGACCCGGTCAAGCCAAGGATGCGAGGCCGGCAGATAGCGCGCCGCCAGAGGAACGGCTGCCGACAGAAGCGCCAGCGTCACGACAATCTGCAGCCAGAGGCGCATCCGAAACTCCCTTGCCGTCCGACACGCCCCTGTGGCGGTGCCCGATGGCGGTCCGGCCCGTAACGTAACAGGAGCCAAGCCCCTGAAAACCCTTATTTCGAATTCTTGATCGCTGACCAGGGACAGGCTGCAACAATTCCCCTACCCCTTCCCTGCGCCCTAGACGTGTCATCGGTCGTTTGCCTTACCCATCATCAAACGCGAGCCGCTGGAAGCCGGTTTTCAGTCACGATTAATCCGGGAATTGATACCGGCTCAATTGTCGACACCAAAAGCCGCGCAACCAAAGCGCGAATTCTTGTTCAATTACTATTGGTTGCTAGATGATGAACTTTGAACTAAGCTTTTTACGTGGGTCGGGGGATCTCCATGGTAGTGTCAGTATTTCGACTAGTGGGTCGAAGAGACCTCTTCTTTGATGGAATTCGAGCAATCCTGAAGGGTGTCCATCCGGACGCCGATATTCAGCAGGTAGATTGCTCTGAATGTTTTATTCCTCCCGAGGCGGAGGCTGTCGTTATAGTTGATACCACCGCAGTGACTTTAGAGCGCCTCTTGGCGCAGGACGGGATAAGGATCCCGTCGACGCGGATTGTCGCAGTGACCGAGAGCCATTCGCTGAACGACCTGATCGGCTATCTTGCAATGGGTGCGCAGGGCTGCGTGTTGCGGCAGCAGACCGCAACGGAATTCGTGGATGCGATCCAACGCGTGTCCGAAGGGCAGGTTTACCTTCCGAACTCGGTCGTCGGCAGCTCTGCCTCCAACTCCGGTCGTTCGCCGTCTGCCATGCGCCGCATCGAGGACAGGCTTGAACATCCAGCTTTAGGCAATGAAATCCACCAGGTCAGCCCTGGCGGGGGAATCGACCTGCCGCATAACCGCGCCCTGTCAGGCCGCCAGAGATCTGTCATGGTCCTGATGGCCCGTGGCATGACGAACAAGGCCATCGCACGCGAGCTTTCCTTGGCCGAAGGCACAGTGAAGGTTCATGTGAACAATGTCTTCAAGCGGTTGAACGTCAATAACCGGGTTCAGGCGATCGCCAAGCTCGCCCAGTACGAGTTCCAGAAACTCGGCAGTTCCCTGCTGATGTTCCTCAGTATCGGCTTTACCGATTTCATCATCTGACAGTTTACGCGCCGATCAGCTTTCCCGGAAGGCACGGTCGAGAAAGTCTTGAAATGGCCTGACCAGATAGGCGAGCGGCGTGCGATCCTCGGTCCGCAGGAAGGCTTCGACAGGCATCCCTGGCAGGAGAATCTTGCCGTCGAGCTTCTGCTCCTGCCCCGGCTCCAGCACGATCTCGACCCGATAGTAGGTGGCATCCGAGCGCTCGTCCTTGATCGAGTCGGCCGAAACAACAGTCACCCGGCCGGCGAGTTCCGGCGTCGTCCGGGAAGAAAAGGTCGAGAAATGAAGTCTCGCCTCCTGACCCACCACGACCTGATCGATATGGATCGTCGGGATCTTGGCCGCGATGATCAACGGTCGATCCTGCGGAACGAGGTAAAGTACGGGCGCGGCGGGTTGCAGCACTGATCTTGGCGATGTCGTCTGCAATCCAAGCACTACACCCGAGACAGGCGCGCGGATGTCCAGCCTTGCAATCCGCTCGCCGACCGCCCTTGCCCGTTCCGCGAGCTCCAGTTCCTTGGTGGCGACGTCGCGCAGCTCGGTCGTCGCGTCCTCACGGCGCTTGGCGGCAAGCGTCAGCCGCTCGATCTGCAGTTCGGTGATGCGGCCCTCAGCCTGGGCCCGGTCCGAGGAAAGCTGGCCGATCTCGCCCAGGATGCGCGCCCTCTCGCGCGACAACTCCATGACCCTGCCGGCCTGCGCCAGCCCCTTGTCGAGCAGCATCTGCTGGTTGTCGAGTTCCCGGTTCAGGAAGGAAAGCTGCTGATCCAGCGCATTGCGCTGCGCAGTGATGCCCTCGATCTGGCTCTCGATCTGGCCGGTCCGTTTCCCGATCTGTTCGATCTGCTGTTCGAGCGTCTCGCGGCGGGCGTCGAACAGCTTCCTCTGGCCCTGTACCACCTCGTCAATGTCCCCGCGGCCAGCCGCAATCGCAAGCAGATCGGCCGGGAAGGTAACCTCGGGCGCGTCGTCACGTTCGGCAATCAGACGAGCACCTCGAGCGCGGAGTTCGAAAAGCTGGTTCCCCACGATCGCCTGTTCCGATCGCAGCAGGGTGCCGTCCAGACGCACCAGCAGGTCGCCGGCCTTGACGCTCGTCCCTTCCTCGACCGCGATCATCTCCACAACCCCACCATCGGGATGCTGGATGACCTGCCGGTTCTGCTCGACCTCGACCTGACCAGGGGCGATCACCGCCCCGGCAAGCGTGGTCAGTGTCGCCCAGCCGCCGAGCCCGCCCACGATGAGGGCCAGAGTGAAGAACCCCGTCACCAGCGGACCGCGGGCCGACCAGTGGTTGTCATGCCCGGTCATGCCACGCCTCCCGCATTGGCTGTCCTGATGATGTCGGTGTGGTTGCGTACGACCTCGCGCAGCACCGCATCGCGCGGTCCGAAGGCCTTGCGGACGCCGTCCTCGATCACCAGCAACAGATCGCATTCCTGGATTGCAGCCGGTCGGTGCGCCATGATGAAGACGCACTTTCCCTGGGCCTTGAGCTCCCGGATCGCCACGTTAAGGGCAAGCGAGCCATCATTGTCGAGATTGGAGTTGGGTTCATCGAGGATGACCACCACGGGATCGTCATAAAGCGCGCGGGCTAGGCCAATCCTCTGCAGCTGGCCACCGGACAGGCGGCCACCGATGCCCGAGATCCTCGTCTCGTATCCCTCGGGCAGGCGCACGATCATGTCATGCGCGGCCGCTTTTTGCGCCGCCTCTACGATCTTGTCGCTGTCGGCATTCCGGTCCAGCCGGGCGATGTTCTCGGCGATCGTGCCCTCGAACAGGGTAACGCGCTGCGGCAGATACCCGATCATGCGGCCCAGGGTGGTCGGGTCGTATTGATCGAGCGTTGCCCCATCCAGCCGGATGACACCGCCCGAAGGTTTCCAGACCCCGGACAAGGCCCGGGCAAGGCAGGTCTTGCCGGCGCCAGAAGGACCGATCACGCCTACCGCCTGACCAGGCTCGACACTGAAATTCAGGAGCCGCAAAGTCGCGACGGATTCGCCGGGCGGCACGACAGTCAGCTGTTCGACGTGGAGATGCCCCTTGGGCCGGGGAAGCCTCATCGTCGGGCTCGGCTCCGGCACCTTTCCAAGCAGATCCGCCAGCCGTTTCCAGCCTTCCGCCGCCCGCTGGACAACCGCCCACTGGCCAACCGCCATTTCGATCGGGGCCAGCGCACGCCCCATGAGGATGGATCCGGCGATCATCGCGCCACCGGTCATCTCACCTTGCAGGACAAGCAGGGCGCCGACACCGAGTACCGCCGATTGCAGAAACATCCGGAAGGTCTTGGAAACAGCCCCGAACATCCCGCCCAGACCCGAGGCGCGGATCGCCTGGCGAAGGGTCTCTCGCCGGGCGACGCTCCAGCGGTCGAAACCGGCTTCGGTCATGCCGAGCGCCTGAAGAAGTTCAGCCTCGGACTTGAGCTGTTCCGACAGACGTTCGGACCTCAGACTCGCACCCGTCGCCAGCTTCTGCGGAGTCCGGGTTGCCCACTGGTTGAGCAGCGTCACCAGAATGAGGAAAACGCCGCCCCCAACCGCAACCCAGCCAAGCCATGGATGAAGGACGAAGATGGCCGCGATGAACATCGGCGTCCAGGGAACGTCGAAGAGGGCGATCAGGACGGGCGAGGCAAGCAGGCGCTGGATTGCCTCGAGATCGCGCTGTGCGGCCAGTGCCGCGGGATCGGTCGGCGCGACCGCCGAACGCTTGAGCGCGGCTGCAAAGACCCGCCGGTCCAGTCGGTCCTGGAAGCGGGCACCGATGACCGTCATCACCCGCGCCCGGGCATGGTCAAGGATGCCCATGCCCAGAAACAGGCCCGCGACCAGGATCGAAAGCGCCAGAAGTGTCTCGCGCGACCGGCTGCCCAGCACTCGGTCATAGACCTGAAGCATGTAGAGCGGGCCAGTCAGCATCAGGATGTTGACCACGACACTGAAGGCGAAAGCCGCCCAGAAAAGCCCGAGGCTTTCCTGCCGGGCGCGGCGCAACTCTTCAAGACCGGAATTCATGAAACGGGACCTCCGGGAGCAATCCGATCTGGCTCGCACCAGATACGATGCCCGGCCCCTGGATCGGGGCCGGGAACGGCCTGACGGCGGGCGTCAGACGAACAGGAAGTCGTCGGCGGTAATACTGGCCGCGGCCACGCCCTCAACCAGGATGGTGCCATGGCCTGCAACGTCAATCAGCGCTCCGGTGGCAGTCGACGTGACGGTAAGATCGCCAAAACCGCTCAGTCCCAAGCCAACAAGATTGATGATCTCGTGGCTTGCCCCCGCAGTGGCTCCGAAGCCAGAAATCCGGTCGTTGCCAAAGCCAGTCTCATTGAAGACGAAGCTGTCCACGTTTGCGCCGCCGACAAGCGAGTCATCGCCCGCGCCACCTGTCAGCGTGTCGTTGCCGTTCCCGCCATTCAGCGTATCGTTGCCTGCGCCACCCAGGAGCCGGTCATTTCCGTCCAAACCGTTCAGGGTGTTGTTGCCGATGTTCCCGGTCAGCGTGTTGCTGAACTGGGTGCCGGTGGCACTGATGTTGGCCGTGCCGTCGAGGATGATGTTCTCGATGCTGGTCGAGGCCGTGCGGGTCACGGTCGAGATGATCGTGTCAGTCCCATTGGCTGCTACCTCGGTGACGACGTCCGCAGTGGAGTTGACATAGTAGGTGTCATTGCCAGCCCCGCCGACCATCGTATCGGCGCCGGTTCCGCCATCGATCGTATCATTGCCGCCGTTGCCGGTGATCGAGTCGTTCCCGCCGCTTCCAAAGATCGAGTCGTTTCCGCCCCCTCCGATGATGGTATTGGCCGAACCGGTGCCGACTGCGGTGAAATCGCCCACGCCGATGAAGGTCAGGTTTTCGACGTTGGCAGCACTTGTGCCGAGGTTGAAGCTGTTCAGCGTGGTGTTCACCCGGTCGGTACCGCCGCCCGCGATCTCGACGACAATGTCGCCCGTGCTGTCGACAACAAAGACATCGTTGCCCGAACCACCGTCCATGGAGTCGTCACCGGTCCCACCATCCAGCGAGTCGTTGGCCGCGCCACCGAAAAGCGAGTCATTACCTCCAAGCCCGCTCAGCGTATCGTTGCCGCCATTTCCCACGGCGAAATCGTCGCCAGCATTGCCCGTGAATCCATTGCCATTGCCGTTGCCGACGAAGTTGTTCCCGACAATCGTCGTTGGGTCCGACACCACGCTTTCGGGATTGCCGAGCGCGTCGTTGAAACTGACCACAACGCGAAGCTGTTGATTGGCCTCCGTGGAAGTCGGCGTAAAAGAGATGGCGGTCGCCCCAATGATCGACGTCCAGAGTCCGCCGGCCAGCGTTTGCCACTGGAAATTCGCCGTCGCAGGGTTGAACCCGTCGATGTCGGCGATGCCGGCAAGGTTCGCGGTGACCGCGAAGCCCTGCGTCGGAGTCGTGTCACTGATCGTCGGGCTGCCGGTCGCCGGATTGTTCGCCGGTGCCGGTCCGGGCACGGCGATCGTCTGGTCGGCGAATTGCAGGAACTCGATGTTCGTCAGCCTGTCCGTGCCATCCCGGTTGGCGACCGTGTCCTGGATGGTGGTCACCCCCGCGATTGTCGTGATGACGTACTGGCTACGATTGCCCTGATACACCGCTTGATCGGCCGTACCGTTTGTCGGAGCGTCGACGATGCGCCGCACGATGCTCAGGTTTCCGGGGTTTACCGTGCCGTTGAGCAGACCTGCGCGCAGTTCTTCCGCACTTTTGTGGAAGCTGTCGTCAAGTGTGGTGGCAGTTCCCTTGTCATTCCGGATCAACACGTCGAGCCACTTGTCACCATCGATGATGTCATCGCCATTGCGGCCGGTGATGGTGTCGTTCCCGCCACCGCCGATGATGATGTTGCCAGCGCCGAACGAGGTCACCGGGCCGCCGAGCGCGTTGTCGAGCAGCGCCTGCAACCCTTCGATGCGCGCAATGCCCGCCTGGTCGAGCACGCTGCCCTGTACGCCTTCGTTGATGATCGTGGCTGCCGTCGAGTCCGTCCCGAGCAGCACGTCGTTGCCTTGCGAGCCAGCCAGACCCTCGACGAACAGGAAGCGTTCCCGCACCGTGTTCGGCACTGGCAGAAGCGCCGGAGACGTCAGGTCTGCCACGACCGAGGCATTGTCCTTGTAGGTCGCCCAGTCAAAGCCCGAGTCGCCCTGCATCCGGTTGATGCCGCCAGAGCCGACAAAGATGTCGTCCCCGCCCTCGCCGACGTAAATGTCGTCATTGCCGTCGCCGACAAAGACGTCGTTCCCCTTGACGCCATCCTGCAGCGCAAGGACCGGGGCTCCGCCGTTGTCACCGGTGCCTCCGCCACCGCCCTGGAACCAGTCATCGCCTTCGTTGCCCTGCTGGGCACCCCTCACCGATTGCGTGCCAAGGAAGAAGTCGTTGCCCTGCCCGCCAAAGGCGTCTGGCGTCGCATTGGCGATCGAGATGATCGCATCGTTTCCGTCGTCGCCGTTGACGATGTCGAGGCCGAGGCCGGACTGGATGACGTCATTGCCGTCACCTCCCCGGATGATGTCGTCACCGAAGATGTCGGTGATGATGTCATCGCCGGCACCGGCCTGGACGTTGTCGCCGTCGCGGCCACCGTCGATCCGGTCATTGCCGGCATCGCCCCAGATGTGGTCGATGCCATCGCCGCCATAGATCGTGTCGTTGCCGTTGGTGCCGCCGATCACAAGATGCTCGGAGCCGGTGTAATCGATGAAGTTGGCGCCACGCACCACCCCGGTCGGATCGGCATTGGTCCAGGTCCCGGAGATGTTGTTCCACTGCTTGCTTTGATCGACTTCCAGCGTGAAGGCCGGGGTCGAGAAGTTGTCGAGCGCGATATGCGTGGTGTTCGAGTTGCGCACGATCATCTGGGCGAAGGAACTCGTCTCGATCTCCTGCAGCAGATGCGTGCCGCCCAGACGTCCGAGGTAATAGAACCGGTCATGGTTCTGCAGCGACTGGAGCTGGTTGTTGAACACATAGGCGAAGGTCGATCCCAGCATCCCGCCGAAGGGCTCGGTCCGCTCGGCCAGGCCGCCGATCCAGAAATCGACGTTGTTAAGCCCCGTATCGGACGCCGCGCCGTTCATGAAGGCGCTGTCCGCGAGCAGCGCAGTGGCGGCAGCGCGGCGCTCGGCATCGGTTGTCGCGGCCAGGATCGAGGCATGGGTGCCGTATGCCGCAATGAAGTTGACCAGCGATGCGGGATGCTTGAGGTTCGCGCCGAACTCCGTCCAGTTCGCATAGGGGGTAAGCCGCGTGTCCCCGGAGGCGGCGAAGAAAGCCTCGCGCGCCTGGTTCAGCGACGGCGCTTGGGTATCGCGCCCTCGGGCGATGTTCAGCGCCGCCAGGTCCAGCGGCACGCCGACAAGGTTGTCGCGCAGCGCGTCGGTGACAAACTCGTCGATCTCGTTGCTGGCCTGGGTCGCCGAACCGCGGATGATGTTGCCGATCGCCTCGTCGATCGTGAGATCCTTCGCGCCGGTGATGTCAGTCCGGTAAAAGGCGCCGGGGTTCAGGAAGGCGTCGATCAAGTACAGATCGGACTTGGTCCCGTCGGACGAGAAGCGGTCGATGCTTTCGGTCAGCATGGAATGGCCGAACCGATAGACCACGTTGGCAAACTCTGAAGTGATCGCGGGATCGATGGTGGCGTCGTATCCCGGGAATTCACCGATGGCCGGCTCGAGCTTGCGGGCGAACTCCTCGAAGACGAGGTGCTGGTACTGCATCTCGGTGCCGAACTTCGCCGCGTGGAACAGTCGGTTGCCATCCCATTCCAGATTGGCGATGTCACCTGCTGTCAGAACATGGTCCAGCGCGAAATCATTGGTGATCCATTCGTTCAGGAAGGCGATGTCTCCGCCCTGTCCCTGCTCGATGATTAGCGCCTTGGTCGATTCAAGCAGGCGGTTGTGTTCGGAATGAAAGACCGAATGGATGGCGGTCAGGCCGATGTTTTCGTTCGCACGCCCGTCGCCCGCGATGAAGTGCTGATCCAGAAGTGCGGCGTTGTAACCGGGCTTCGAAGGATCCGCGCCATGCGCGATGTCGAGCAGGAACGGATGTCCGGAGTTTCTCGCCAGCGTCGCGTCGACCGGGCTGCCGGGCGTACCCGCTGCAAGCGTGCCGCCGGCAAGGACGATCTGCGCATTGCCACCGCTGAGGACGAGGTTGCCGTAAAGGTCGGTCGCCAGGGTCGGGATGTCGAGCACATCCATGTCATCCAGCTCGATACCGAGCACGTTGAGCGCCTGGGCCTTGACCTCGGCCCAGGTTGCGAGCCCGCCATCTGCCCCTTTCAGCAGGGCGCCCGTGGCATGCACCCCGCTGGCATCGCGCACGTATTCCCGCAGGAAGGCGTGCTGAGACTCGATCGAGCCATAGGTCTGGTTCTGGTCGATGAACGGGGTGGTGGAGTTGGTGGTATTGCCGTCAGCGTCAAGCGAGGCGCGGGTCAGGGTGATGACATTCGCCGCTGACGCCGAAGAGTTGTAGAGATCATCGCTCGGGTCGAGCGCGATGGTAACGGTCCCTGCCCCGCCCTTGTTGATCGAGTCCAGGCCATGATCGAAGAACTGGCCGAACAGCGTCATCATCGTGTTGATCGGCGGAACCGTCGCCGCCTGGGTCGAGACGTTCGGGATGGTGTAGAGCTGGACAGGGTTGCCATCACCGTCGAGTTGCACAATCTGGACGAACTTCCCGGTCAGCGGGTCACGCACGAACCTTCCCTCTGCATCCTGTAGAATGGTCGTCGCATCAACAGAATTGGCACCCGGCTGACTCGACACGCCGTTGAAGGCCTCGGTCGCCGCCGGGTTGAGGCTGGTCTGGTCGGAAATCAGGTTCGAGATGGTGCGGGGCGAGCTGTCCGTGACATCCGCATGCGGAGTGTAGCTGACCGGCGACGGCGTATCGACCAGTTTGGGGAAGGGCTGATCAACCGCTCCGTAGGTTCCGTTCCCCGGCAGGAGGCTGTTGTAGATGCCGGAGATCGTGCGAATTCCAAGCATCTGCTGGGTGTCGCCCACAAGCGCCACGAGCGAGGCCTGCGGATCGCCGCCTGCATTGATCGCGGCGGTATGGTCTTCGGATACCTTGATCTGGTCGAGGATGAAATCGAGGTCTGCGCGATTGTATTTGACCATAACACTCTCCATTTGGCTGACCCGGCTGCCGGGCTTGCTGAAATCATCGACCCTTGCACCGGCCCTGACTGGCGAAGTCCGGTGTCAAGAACAAAACTCCATTTGTTTGCAAGCGTGAGCCGGAATCCGCCTTCCGAAAAGCCATGCAAATGGCGTAGCCCTCTCGGGCTAGCGGTCTAAGCAAAATGGCTTAGACCGCATGGTCTAAGCTGTGGCGCAAAGATCGGGCCGCAGGTGCGAGCGTCGTAAGCAACCTCCTGTCCTTAGTGGAGGAAAGGACGCTGCGCCGCAGCGTTGACCTGGGTGAGATCGAAGCTGCGGCCGCGGCTCAGTCCATCAGGACGGTTCAACCCGATTCGCAGAGATGCGAATCGACTCGGCGTCTAGGTCATGGGTGCTTGTGCTACCCGCCCCGTCTGGATGCACGGGGAGGGGGTGATTGGCCAACCACGCGCGAAACATGGACTGCCCGAGGTCAAGGTTGCGCTCGGCTGCCGGACTCAGCACTTCGCTGACCTCGCCGAACTGTTCCCCCTGGATGGCAAGCTGGAAGCCATCGGGGCGGCGGTCGTAAAGGATTTCGGCCAGTGCCAGAACTGCTTCCGCCGAAAGACTGTGACTGTCGAGTGCGGCCAGCGGATCGGGGGAAAGACGCCGCAATCGGCAAGGTTCGGCAAGACCCATCGCCGCATCGACGAAGAGCACACGATCGACACCGGCAACCATCAGCGCATGGTCGACGGTCAACTGGTAGTCGATCTCTACCCGGACGCCCGGCTCGGCCAGCGCGGCCAGCCGCCGGGCAAATTCCGGGCCGAGCCCGTCGTCGCCCCGCCCCGGATTGCCATAGCCGATGACCAGCAACTCGCCGGGGTCAGCCATTCCGGGACCGGCTGTCGACAAGCTGCCCATCGGCATCGAACAGCTCGACCGTCAGCGGCATCTGTCCAAGGGCATGGGTCGCGCAGGACAGGCAGGGATCGAAGGCGCGGATTGCGACCTCGACATGGTTGAGCATCCCCTCGCTGATCCGCTCCTGCCCACCGAGATAGCGCACCGCCACGTCCTTGACGGCGCGGTTCATCCCCTCGTTGTTATGCGTGGTCGAGACGATGAGGTTGCAGAAGGTCACCTGATCGTGCTCGTCGACCTGATAATGGTGGATGAGGTTGCCGCGCGGCGCCTCGATCACGCCAATCCCTTCGCGCCGCCGCTCGCCCGTGGCGATCAGGTCGCCGCCTTGCAGGTCGGGATCATGCAGAAGGTCGCGGATCTTCTCGACGCAATGCAGGACCTCGATCATCCGGGCCCAGTGGTTGGCCAGCGCGGTGTTGTTGGGCCGCCCCCCCGTCGCCGCCTTCAGGTCGCGATGCGCGGCATCGGCGAGCGGCGTGTCGATGAAGGCCGCGACGTTCATCCTCGCCAGCGGCCCGACGCGATACCAGCCCGCCTCGGGGCCGAGATCGCGGATGAAGGGGAATTTCATGTAGGACCAGGGTCGAACATCCTCGACCAGAACTTCGTGGTAGCGGCGGTAGTCGAGGCCCTCGAAGATGGTTGCGCCGGTGGCGTCGATGGCGCGCAGCTGGCCGTGGTAAAGGTCAAGCGCGCCGTCGCCGGCCCGGGTCAGGGACATGTGGTTCGACGGGAAGGACGCGAAATTTGCCACCAGATCGGCATGGTCGAGCGTGTAGGACCGCGCCAGCGCCAACGCATCCTGCGCCCAGGCCAGCATGTCCTGGATCTGCGCCAGGAGGCGGTCGCGGGTGGCAATGTCGAGATTGCGGTTGATCCCCCCCGGCACCGCCCCTGTGCCGTGGATTTTCTTGCCGGCGGTCGCCTCGATGATCTCCTGCCCGAAGCGGCGCATCGCTACGGCGCGGCGGCCTAGCTCGGGGTTCTCGCGGATCACCTCGAAGATGTTGCGCCGCTCCGCCGGGGCGCCGAAGCCAAAGAGCAGGTCGGGTGCCGCGAGGTGGAAGAAATGCAGCACATGGCTTTGCATCACCTGCCCGTAATGCATGAGCCGGCGCATCTTCTCGGCCGTCGGCGGCAGCACATCTACGCCCACGATCATGTCCATCGCCTTGGCGGCGGCGAGGTGGTGGCTGACCGGACAGATGCCGCAGAGCCGCTGCACGATCACCGGCACCTCCCAGAGGAGGCGACCGCGGATGAACCGCTCGAAGCCGCGGAATTCGACGATATGCAGCCGTGCCTCGTCGACCTCGTTGCGGTCGTTCAGGTGGATCGTGACCTTGCCGTGGCCTTCGACGCGGGTGACGGGAGATATCTCGATCAGCCTTGGCTCGCCCATGGTCCGCTCCTAGTCGAACTTGATGAGGTGCGGGTCGAAGCCGCGGAACTTGCCCGACAAGAGGCCGGTCAGCGCGGCAAAGATGATGTCGCCCGACGGCGCGCAGCCGGGAATCTGGTAATCGATCTCCACCACGTCGGAACAGGGATAGACCTTGTCCAGAAGCAGGGGCAACGCCGGGTCGTTGGGGATCGCATGGCCGGCGTTCCGGATATAGGGGCCGGTGATGTAGGCCTCTTCCAGACATTCCCGCAGGGCCGCGTCCGAATGCATGATCGCGTTACGCATCGCCGGCAGCCCGCCCATGATCGCGCATTGCCCGATCGCCACCAGCACGTCGCAGTGGCGACGAAACTCGCGCAGGACCTCGACGTTTTCCTCGTTGCAGCAGCCGCCCTCGACGATGCCGATATCGCAGCGGCGGGTGAAGGTCTTGATGTCGGTCAGGGGCGAGCGGTCGAACTCCACCAGCTTCATCAGGGCCATGAGCCGTTCGTCGATGTCGAGCATCGCCATGTGGCAGCCGAAGCAACCGGCGAGGGAAACGGTGGCGATCCGGGGCTTGCGATCCTCAATCATCGCGGCGCTCCTCGATCTCCTCGCCGATCAGCGCCTTGTCGAATTCCCGCTCGCCGATGGGAATGCGGAAGCCCACGCGCTTGCGGATGATGCAGCCGACCGGGCAGACCTCGGCCGAGATTGCATGGTCGGTGATCGCGGCATCGGTATGGGCAAGGTCCGGTCCGTTGACCGCGACGCGGCGGTGGATGCCGCGGCCGACATAACCGAAGACTCCCTTGTGATCGACATCCTGCGAGGCGCGGATGCAGCGCCCGCAAGTGATGCAGCGGTTGGTGTCCAGCGCGATGTCGGGATGGCTGGCATCGAGCGGCCGGGTCGGCTGCAGGAAAGGAAAGCGCGCCGGCGCGGTCAGGCCAAGACGATAAGCCATCGCCTGCAGCTCGCAATTGCCGCTGGCCTCGCAGATCGGGCACAGGTGATTGCCCTCGTGAAACAGCATCTCCACCAGGTCGCGGCGCAGCTTGACCATGTGCGGGGTTTCATTCTCGACGACCAGGTCGGGGGCGGCCGGCTGGGTACAGGCAGAGACGCTGCGCCCGGCGGCCTTGACCGTGCAGACCCGGCAACTGCCCTGATGGCGCAGGCCTTCGTGATCGCAGAGCCGCGGAATGTAGATGCCCGCTGCGTCCGCCGCCTCCATGATCGTCTGGCCGGGCCTGGCCGCGATCTGGACCCCGTCGATGGTGAAGGTGAACGGCTCCGCGGTCATTCGCTGAAATCCCTGTCGAAGATGTAGGACCGCCGCTTGGCCAGTTTGCGCGCCGTGTCGATGGCGGCCTGAACGTCGAACGAGGCGCGGATGCGGTCGGACGAGGGTTTGACCACCGCCGAGTAGATCAGCGGGAAATTGTCGAGCGTGGTCAGCACCGGGCGGGGCGAGGTCTGGCCCAGACCGCAGCGACTGGTTTCGATGATCGTCTGCGACAGGTCGCGAAGCGCGTCCACATCCTCGGGGTTGGCCAGCCCCTTGCGGAACTTGCCGATGGCCTGTTGCAGGAAGACGTTCCCGACCCGGCACGGGGTGCAGTAGCCGCAGCTTTCGTGGACGAAGAACGAAAGATAATACTCGACAATCTCAAGCAAATTCCGCCGCGGCGAAAAGACGATGACCGCCCCGCCCGTGGCAAGATCGTCGAAGGTCAGCCGACGGTGGAAATTCGCGCGATCGACCATCGTTCCCGACGGACCACCGACCAGCACCGCCGCCGCGTCCTCGCCGCCGACAAGGCGCAACAACTCGGCCAGTTCCAGCCCGTAGGGCAACTCGTAGACGCCGGGATTGAGGCAATCGCCCGAAACGCTGAACAGCTTGGTGCCATGGCTGCCTTCGGTCCCAATCGCATGGAACCACGCCGCCCCACGGTCGAGGATGCGCGCGGCGTGGCAGAAGGTCTCGACATTGTTCACGACGGTCGGAAAGCCCAGATACCCCCGGTTGACCGGGAAAGGCGGACGGGTCTTGGGCTCGCCCGGCAGCCCCTCGCAGGAAGAGATGAGCGCCCCTTCCTCGCCGCAGATGTAGGCGCCCGCACCCATCTGGATCCGCAGGTCGAAATCGAAGCCCGGCACGCCCGCGATCCCCAGCCCCAGCAGGCCCTTCGCGCGCCGTTCGTCGATCACGCCCTGCAGGTAGTCACGCAGAAAGACATACTCGCCGCGCAGATAGAGAATGCCTTCGCGCGCCCCGATCGCACGCGCCGCAATGGTCATGCCCTCGAACAGGAGGTGCGGGCGCTCGACCAGCAGCACACGGTCCTTGAAGGTGCCCGGCTCTCCCTCGTCGGCATTGCAGATGACGAAGCGGCGCCCGGCCGGTTCGGCGGCGGCGATGCGCCATTTCCGCCCGGTGACGAAGCCTGCCCCGCCGCAGCCGCGCAGCCCACTCGCCTCGACCGTATCGATGATCTGCGCCGGAGCCATGTCGAGCGCCTGGTGCAGTCCCGCCTCTGCAGGAACGGGACCGAGCAGGCAGGCGCCGGCATGACGCACATTGCCGGCGACCATGCGCCGGATCCGCTCCTGCGGCAACATCGCCCCAAAGCCCGGCACGGCCACCTCTTCCGGCGCACCCCCGTCACGAAGGGCGGTGGCGATGGCCCGCGCCCGGTCGGGCGTCAGGTTCGTCACCACCACATCGTTGATCATCGCCGCCGGCGCCTGATCGCAAAGCCCGATGCAGGGCGTGGTGTCGAGCGAAAAGGCCCCGTCCGCCGATGTTTCGCCCATGCGCAGGCTAAGCGACTCTTCAAGGGCCGCGGCCACCGCCTCCATGCCGGCGAAGCGGTCGACGATGTCGTCGCAAAGCCGGATTGTCACCCGGCCCTTGGGCACAAGCGAAAAGAAAGAATAGAAGCTCGCCACCCCCTCGACCTGGATCCGGGTCAAGCCGGTGCATTCGGCAATCTTTTCAAGGCTTTCAGGAGAGATCCAGCGATACCGGTCCTGCACCGCCCGCAGGATGTCCATCATCCGGTGGGGATCATCGCCATGGGCTGCGCAAATCTCGGCAACGGACTGCCCCTCGCGGCCAGATATGCCTGCTTCCGTCAAGCCAGCCTGGTCACGCGACGTTCCCACTGGTTCTGCCCACGAAATCCCGGACGCGCCGCCCGCGCCTCCCGCCAGGTCCACTCTGGCACGCGGCAGCGGCGCGAAGCAACATTCCAGTTGAGGCGAAGAGGCGGGGTCTTAGGCCTCTTCCTCATCAACCCAGACAGCCTGGACTAGCCTGCTGGTCATGAAGAGGAAGGGAAAGGAAGGGTGGTGCCCAGAGCCGGAATCGAACCAGCGACACGCGGATTTTCAATCCGCTGCTCTACCAACTGAGCTATCTGGGCCCCGTCTGGACGGTGTTCCGTCCGGGTGTGGCGGGTATTATGCGAGGCGGGCGGGGCTGTCCAGAGGGGGAGTGCAAGAATCTCGCAATCAGTCGCGGTCGTCAGGGTCCCGCGGTCGGGCGGGTGGCGCGTCCTCTTCCTCCAGCGCCTCGCCAGGGATTACGTAGGAGCCCTTGAGCCAGCGGCCAAGGTCGATATCGGCACAGCGGCGCGAACAGAAGGGGCGATACTTCGGATCGCTGGCCTTGCCGCAGATCGGGCAGCTCATGCCAGCACCTCGGACAACGGCAGGCGGTCGCGCTTGCGGACCAGCTCGTAGAGGCCGAGCGTGGTCCAGCCGGCGAGGCTGGTTTCCGCTGCCTCGCCCTTGAACGCGGCGCGCAGGACCTGTTCCAGCGTCGCGCGGTCCTTCTTCGGCATCGGGGCGAAGTCGATCACCACCTGCCCGCCAAGACCGCGCAGGCGCAGCTGGCGCGGCAGGTCGCGGGCGGCGGCGATGTTGGCCTTGAGGCTGGCTGCAGGCGAGGTGTCGGGCCCGGTGTTCACGTCGACTGCGATTAGGGCACGGGTGGGTTCGATGACCATGTGCCCACCGCCGGATAGCGCCACGCGGGGCGCAAGCAGGGCAGAGACCAGATCCTCGACGCCATGGGCGGCAAAGCTGCCGGGGCCGTCGGCAACCTCGTCGGGCTGCGGATCGGCCCATTCCCGCCAGGCGGTCTCGGCGGCATCGGGGGCATCGACCAGCAGCTCGGGCGGACCGGCGGTATCGGCAAGCACCGCTTCGGCCAGATCCCGCATGGCGGCGATGTCTTCGGCGATCTCCTCTTCCTCGGCAAGCGCCGCGGCCGAGCGCAGGATGAGGCCAAGCGTCGGATCGGCGCCCTCCATGCCGGCCTGCGACAAGGCAGCGAGGCTGTCGCGCAGATCCTCGTCATGGATGCGGCGCGAGATGTTCAGCCCGGGCGCATCGGGCGTCAGGATCGCGTAGCGGCTCTTGAACAGGAGGCGGGTCGTCACCGGCAGGGCCTTGCCCGGCTCGGCGGGGCCGGTGACCTGCACCAGGACCGCCTGCCCCGGCGCGAGGCCGGAAACCTGCCGCAGGAAGCCCGAGCCCCCTTCGGGCAGGCGGACGAAGACGCCGCCCTGGCCTTTCACCGGCCGGTCGACGATCCCCCGCAGGATGGCGCCAGGGGCAAAACCCGGCTCATCGGCATCGATCAGGAGGTCCTCGAGCCGTCCATCGACGATCAATGCGGCGGCCGGGCGACCGCGCAGCGTGTCGAGCGCGACGACGCGGCCCTTCATGCGATCCTCCAGACGGGGTAGCCGGCCGCGGACAACAGTGCCGCCGTCTCGGATAGAGGCAGCCCAACGATGCCGGTGAAGCTGCCGGAAATCCACGGGATGAAGGCCCCGGCCGCGCCCTGGATGGCATAGCCGCCGGCCTTGCCCTGCCATTCGCCGCCCGCGAGATAGGCGTTCAGCTCGGCATCGGACAAGCGCTTCATCTTGACGGTGCTGACGCTGACCCGTTCCCAGACGCGGTCGCCCCGGCGCAGGGCGACGGCGGTGATGACCTCGTGCCGCCGTCCGCCGAGGAGCGTCAGGAACGCAGCCGCCTCGCCGGCATCGGCGGGCTTGCCAAGGATGCGACGGCCAAGCGCGACCGTGGTGTCGGCGCACAGGACGATGTCGTCCGGGCCTGCCGCGACGGCCTCGGCCTTTTCGCGCGCCAGGCGCTCGCAATAGGGGCGAGGCAGCTCGCCCTTGCGGGGGTCTTCGTCGATGTCGGGGGGCAGGATCGCGTCAGGCACGACCCCAAGCTGCGCCAGAAGTTCCTTCCGGCGCGGGCTGCCCGATCCGAGGATCAGGCGCACTTACTTGAAGCGGTAGTTGATGCGGCCCTTCGACAGGTCGTAGGGGGTCATCTCGACCTGCACCTTGTCGCCTGCCAGAACGCGGATGCGGTTCTTCCGCATCTTGCCTGCCATCGTCGCGATGAGTTCATGGCCGTTGTCCAGCTCGACCCTGAATGTCGCGTTCGGCAGGAGTTCCTTCACGACACCGGGGAATTCGAGCGTGTCTTCCTTGGCCATGGTCACTCCAAATGCATAGACCCGCCTCGAGCGGGCGGGAATGTCGGGCTACATGCGCCTGAAACCGGGCTTTTTCAAGGGGAATCTCGGTCGCAACAGCCTCAGTTTGCCCGGCTTCGGAAGCAAATGTTCAGGCGACCTCCGCCAAAGTCTCCTCAAGGCCCGTGCCATTCGCCGCCTTGTGGTCGGCGGCAAGGGTCGCCGAGGACACTGATCGCTTGCCCGTCCGCCCGGCCTCTGCGTAGTGTCGCTCAGCCGCGTCCGGAGCCCTCATGCGCCTGCCCCTTCTCGCCATGCTTCTGCTCTGGCCCATTGGGGCCGCCGCGCGGACGTCTGAAATGCTCGTCGCCGACTACTGCGTGGCCGTCCAGAAATCGGATGAGGCGGCAGCCGTTGCGATGATGGCGCCTGCCCTGCAAGAGGCGGTTGCCGCCGCCCGGCGGGCGAACGACCAGTTTGCCGCCAATCATCCCGACGAAAAGCCGCCGCTCGGTGATGGCCTGCGCCTGTCGGCGTTTCCCGACGTGCCGGAAAGCTGCCTGCCCGAAGCGATCGATGAAAGCAGCGTGACCATCGAATACCGGCCTCTGGGATCGGCCGAGGGCGCATGGCGCGACCGGCTGATCCTTGTTCCCGATGGCGCAGGCGGCGTCCAGATCGGTGACATCGAATTCGGCCTGAGCGACGCCGATACCCTCAGCCTGTGGCTATCGCAGGCGGCAGAGGCCGAATAGCGACCCACCGACGAATTCCTGACAGGATGCGGCCTTATCCCTGCCCGATCGGCCTGCAAGTATTGGTCGATTGAAGTTGCGGATTGACCGAAGGAGGTCGACCATGCCGTCGATCGGTTCGCTTGTTCTGCGTTTCTTCGGCGTTTTCGCCGTGACCCTGATCCTGGCCTTCTTCGGACTGGCCCTGGCAATCGCTTTCCTCGACGCGAAGGTCAGCGGCCTGTTGCCATTCCTTGCCATTCTTGGATTTGCCCAGCTTGCCGGTTCGATCAGCGCCGGAAAGCTGATCGGGCAAACGACGGGCGAGGTGCCGGGCGAGCTGTTCATTCTGCGCACGGCGATCCTGACCAGTGCAACGGCGCTCCTCTCGCTTCTTGTCCTGTTGATCCAGGCCCAGTCCGTGGGCTGGATCGACGGATTGCCAGGGCTCGACGATCCAGAGATGCGCGACAGCCTGCTGCTGGGCGGGGCGATCTTCTTCTCGGCAACCGCCATCCTAGGGCGTTTCGGCCTGATCTTCGGTGCGCGGGTCGGTCGACGGCAGCACGTCAAGGCGCGGCCCCGGATCGAGGTTCAGGAAGCTTCGCTCGAAATCTATCATTCGCCACACGGCTACGCCCATCCGCAACCCTCGAGCTATCCTGGGTTCGCCGAGCCGCTGCCCGGTCCGGGCGTTCTTGCCATGATCGGTCGAATGTTCCTGCTGAACATCATCGGCGGTGCGATCCTTGGGGTGGGGATGTTCATCATCATGCGTCAGGGCGGGAACGGGTTCCTGTTCGTGAATGCCGGATCATTGGTCGTGACCGTCGCGGTCTGCTTCCTGACCGGCAGCTACTATGGTCGGCGGGCACGGCGACCGATGTCGCCGGAATTCGCCTGGGGCGTCGCCGGCGGCTATACGATGATCTCGACCTTCCTGACGATCGCCGCCTTCGGTGCACTTTTCCTGCTGTTAGACCCACCGATGCCGCAATTGCCGAAAGATGCAGCGATGGTCGCGACGCTCACGCTGGTCATCTTCCTTGTGATGCTTGTCGTCGTCACCTTCGTGATGAAGGCATTGCTGAGTATGGGATCACGGTCCTCCGCACCCTCTTCCACGCTCTGAGTCAGAGTGCGCGGATCCAGAATTGCAGCGGTTTCTTCGTTTCCGCGTCCAGGCCAATGTCTTTCCATGAAAATTCTGCCAGGACGCCCGGCATGGGCGCATAGCCGCGCTTGCGCCAGAAGTCATCGTTGCTGCGCGCTCCCACCGGCTTTGCCGGGTGGTCATCAGGTCGCCTGACCGAGCAGAAGGCGACATGCGACCGGCCAAGCGCTCGGGCATGATCCTCGCGCAGGTCGAAGAAGCGGTGGCCGATCCCCCTGCCCCGATAGTCCGGCAGAAGGACGGATTCCGCGCAATAGAAAATGGTCTCCAGCGGCAGGCCGGTGGCGGCAAACGCAGCGGCAAAATCCTCGGCATGGTCTTCCATCGGCGTGCCCGTCGCCGCGCCGATCAGGCGCGGGCCGTCGAAGGCGCCGACCAGAACCGTACCGGGGCTGTCACGATAGACCTGCAGGTATCGGCGTTCATAGTCGAGATCGCCGTCATAGAGATAGGGCCAGTCGCGGAAGACCGCGATCCTGAGCCGCGCGACATCGTCCAGCGCCGCCTCGATCTCGGAGCCCTTAAGGACACGGGTCGCGACGCTCATGCGGCGACCTGATCGACCCAGTCCTTGAGATTGTAGAAGGTCGTCACCCGCGCGATCCGGCCATCGCGGATCTCGAAGAAGCCGCCGGCGGGCAGGATGTAGCTTTGCCCCTTCGCCTCGGGCAGGCCGGGGTCGGTTTGCAGATAGGTGCCATGGACGACGAATTCGGCGGCGCCGCGCGTGCCTGCGTCATTGGCGAAGATCTCGATGTCCTTCAGCTCTTCGCGGTAGGAGACGCCCATATGCGAGCAGAATTCGGCGAACCGCGCCTTTCCGCGGCGGATGCCGCCCTCGTTCACCCGGTGCTCGACATCCTCGGCAAGGCAATCGAGCATCCCTTGGGCATTGCCGGCGTTGAAGGCCTCGTAATAGCGCCGGATGAGGGCGCGGGCGGCGTCGGATGCGGTGGTCATGTCTCAGCTCTCCTGGTCGGGCAGGTTTGTCGGCGGGCCAAAGCGGGCGATCATCCGGTCCCGGATCTGGTCGCGCGCCTGGCGATAAGCGGAAAGCTTGGCATCGCGGGTCTCGCCCAGCCCGGTCGGGTCGAGGATCGGCCAGTATTCTATGTCCAGATGATGGAACCGCGTGAGCTCCAGCGCCGTTCTCTGGCTCGCCGGCGACAGGGCAACGATGAGGTCGAACTGCGACAGGTCATCGCCCCATTCCCGCATCTCCTCGAACGAGCGCGACCGGTGGCGGCTGAGCTCGACGCCCAGTTCCTTGCAGACCGCGACCGAAAAGCCGTCGATCTCCATGTCGTTCTTCACTCCCGCCGACTGCACATAGGCGCGCTGGCCGTAGAGCTGCTTCATCAACCCCTCGGCCATGGGCGAGCGCACGGCGTTGTGGTCGCAGCAGAACAGGACGGAACTGGGAAAGTTCTCGGCCAAGATCAGCCCCAGTGCAGCACGCAGATCAGGGTGAAGAGGCGTCTGGCCGTGTCGGTATCGACCTCGGCCTTGCCCTCGAGCCGCTCCTGCAGGACGCGCGCGCCTTCGTTGTGGATACCGCGCCGGGCCATGTCGATCGTCTCGATCTGGCTGGGAGGCAGCTTCTTGACCGCCTCGAAATAGCTTTCGCAGATCTGGAAGTAGTCCTTGACCACCTGCCGGAACGGCCCGAGCGACAGGTGGAATTCGCCCACCTTCTCGTCCGCCTCGGTGGCGATGCCGAAGACAAGCCGCCCGTCGCGGATCGCTAGGGCCAGCCGGTAGGGTCCCGGGGGCACCGGGCGGTCGGGGCGCGCGGGAAGGCCGAAGCTGTTTTCCTCGAGCAGGTCGAAGATCGCCACGCGGCGCTCCTGCTCGATCTCGGGGGTCGGGGCGGCCAGCCCCTTCTCGTCGATGTCGATGTGGCAGATGCGGTTGGTCATGCGGCGTCTCCACCGTTCAGCCGGTCAAGCCGCGCGCGCACCGACAGGCCATGCGCCTGAAGGCTTTCCGAAATCGCCAGCCGCTCTGCCGCCGGGCCGATGGCGGTCAGGGCCTCCGGGGTCATCCGGGCAAGGGTCGTGCGCTTGAGGAAATCCATCACCGACAATCCGCTAGAAAACCGCGCCGACCGGGCCGTGGGCAGGACATGGTTCGGCCCGCCCACATAATCGCCGATCGCTTCCGGTGTCCATGCGCCAAGGAAAATGGCGCCGGCATGGGTGATTTCCTCTGCCAGCGCCTCGGGATCGGCGGTGCAAAGCTCCAGATGCTCGGGGGCGACGCGGTTCGAAAGCCGCGCGGCTTCGGACAGGTCGCGGGTCACGATCACGGCGCCGTTTTGCGCCCAGCTTGCCCCGGCGATGGCGCGACGTTCCAGCGTTTGCAGCCGTTTTTCCACCGCCTCTGCCACCGCGCGACCAAAGGCGGCGTCGTCGGTGACAAGGATGGCCTGCGCGCTCTCGTCATGTTCGGCCTGGCTCAACAGGTCGAGCGCCAGCCAGTCGGGATCGTTGTCGCGGTCGGCGATGATCAGGATCTCGGACGGACCCGCAATCATGTCGATGCCGACGCGGCCGAAGACCCTCCGCTTGGCCGCAGCGACATAGGCGTTGCCGGGGCCGGTGATCTTGTCGACGGGCCGGATCGTGTCGGTGCCATAGGCGAGCGCCGCGACCGCCTGCGCGCCGCCGATGCGGTAGACCTGATCGACCCCCGCGAGCCGGGCCGCCAGCAGCACCAGCGGATTGACCACGCCCCCCGGCGTCGGACAGCAGATCACCAGCCGTTCGACTCCGGCGACCTTGGCCGGGATGGCATTCATCAGGACCGAGGACGGGTAGGACGCAAGCCCGCCCGGAACGTAGAGCCCCGCCGCAGAAACCGGCGTCCAGCGCCAGCCAAGGCTTGCGCCCGCCTCGTCGGTCCAGCGGGCATCGGGCGGCACCTGGCGTTCGTGATAGGTGCGGATGCGGTCGGCGGCGAGTTCCAGCGCCGCGCGATCCTCGGGGCTGACGCGCGCAATCTCGGCCGCGATCTCGGCCTCGGAGAAGGCCATGGCGTCGGGCGCAAGGTCCAGCCGGTCGAAGCGGGCCGTCAGTTCCAGAACCGCGGCGTCGCCCCGCGCCCGCACATCCGCGATGATCGCGGCGACGGCGGCATCGACATCCTCGGCCTCTTCGCGCTTGGCCGACAGCAAGGCGGCAAAGGCGGCTTCGAAGCCGGGATCGGCGGCGTTCAGGAAAACGGGCATGGGCGACCTCCAGACGCCCCGCCATAACGCGCTGCGGCGCGGCGCTCAAGCGTCGTGCGTTGCGGAACAGGCGCGGCCCGGGCGGCGGCGGCGAAGCGCCGCAAGCCCGCCGAGGCCACCGATCAGCAACAGCGCCGGGGCCGGCACCGGAACCGGCGCGAGGGCTTGGGTCGAGATGTTGGAGAATTCGAGCGAATTGCCCGAGGACCAGAATTCAACCCGGTCGAAAGCAAATCCGGTCACGTTGACAAGTGAAGCGCCCAGACCGACGACCGCACCTTTCAGGCTACCAAGGGTGAGGACCAGCGACCTGCCGGTCAGCGTGTCTTGCAGGGTAATCTTGTTGTAGCTGTCGACCGACCCCCAGAGCAGGCTCAGCGCCTTGCTGCGCGCCACCTTCAACACGGCCGTCGCGCCGTCATGGACGCGGAAATAGCTGGCCGAGGCATCGCTGCTGCTGGCGAAGGTCCCGTCGCCGTTTTCAAAGGTTGACCGATACTGTCTTTTGACACTGCCGGTCACGACATCCGGGCCATTGAGCCAGGTTCCGCCGCCGATCAGCGACGTCCCCTTGGAAGCGTCGACCAGCGTGCGGCCATTATCAAAGTTGCTGATCGTTGCAGCCTGAGAGGGCGAGGCGCACCAGAGAGCCAGGCCAATTGCCAGCCCAATACCACACAAAACCGACTTCACTTCCAATCTCCCGCATGACGGTCGTGGACACCCCCGCCACATGACCGCCGTCTTACAAACACAATTGCCTTGTATCCGCCATATTTTGTGGCGTCAAAATATTGGCCCAAAATTAAGGATTTAACTGATTCTTGGTTCCGCTGGCGGATCAATGCGCGGCCCATGAGACGACCGCTGCAGGCCGCGGGAACAATTCCCCGCCGCCATAGTCTTGCCCTGATTCGCGGCCCTTATGGTCAGATGCGGCAGAAGGTGAGGTAGTGGGGCGCACGCCCTTCCCGCAGGGCCTTCTGCTCGTACCGCGTGGAAAGCCAGTCCTCCCACGGCTCGGACCCTTGCGCCACGAGGTCGAAGCCGGCTTGTGGTACCTCTTCCAGCGCCTGGCGGACATAGTCGGGGATGTCGGTCGCCACCCGGAACTCGGCGCCAGGCTGCGTCGCGCGGGCGAGCGGCTGCAGGTAGTCTTGCGTCACGAAGCGGCGGCGATGGTGACGCGCCTTGGGCCAGGGATCGGGATAGTTGAGGAAGACCTTCGCAAGGCTCCGTTCCGGCAGCACATCGAACAGGTCGCGCACGTCCCCCGGATGCAGACGCAGGTTCCCGACGTTCTCTGCCCGGATCTTGCCCAGAAGCATGGCAATGCCGTTCACGAAGGGCTCGCATCCGATCAGCGAGATTTCGGGATAGCGCGCCGCCATGTGGACCATGTGCTCGCCGCCGCCAAAGCCAACCTCCAGCCAGACCGGCGTCTCGCGGCCGAACACCGTCGCTAGATCCAGCGGCACGCGCGACGGGTTGGCTTCATGCTGGACGCCCGGCAGGCTGAGGCGGTCGAGGTCTTCTTCCAGATAGGTCTTCTGGCTGGCGCGCAGGGTCTTGCCATGCGTGCGGCCATAGAAGTTGCGCCATTCGCGGGCGCCGTTCGGTGGGGTTCTGCCGGTCATGGCGCGGGCCTTATCCGGGGCGGTTTCGGGCGTCAAGCAGGCGGTCCGTCCGAGTGGCCGGCCCAGCCCTTTTCAGCCGCGCCCGCGATAGGGCGCGACGCCCTGATCCGGCACCCAGGCGCCTTCGGGCGGGGCGCCCGTCTGCCAGAAGACATCGATCGGGATGCCGCCGCGCGGATACCAGTAGGCGCCGATCCTGAGCCAGACCGGGTGCAGCAGCCCGACAAGTCGTTTGGCGATGTCGAGCGTGCAATCCTCGTGGAAAGCGCCGTGGTTGCGGTAGCTGTGGAGATAGAGTTTCAACGACTTCGATTCCACCAGCCAGTCGCGCGGGATGTAGTCGATGACGATATGGGCGAAATCGGGCTGCCCGGTCATCGGGCAGAGCGAGGTGAATTCGGGTGCCGTAAAGCGCACATTGGCCAGACTGCCCGGATGACCGTAGGGAACCCGTTCCAGCACCGCTGCCTCGGGCGAGGCAGGAAGTTCGGTCTTGGCACCGAGTTGCGTCAGGCCCGAAACATCGGTGTGGGTCATGGTCGTTCCTTTCCTACAGGCGAGATCGTTCAGCCAAGCTGGATCAGCGCGAGCCCGGCCGCCATTGCGCCAAGCCCGATGGCGCGGGTGAGCGTGATGTGACGCACCACTGCGCCGAAGAGGCCGAACTGGTCAATCGCCGCCGCCGAAATCATCTGGCCAAGCAGCACGCAGAAAACCGCATTGCCGACGCCAAAGCGCGGCGCGACGACAGTGACCGACAGGACGTAAAAGGCCACGAACAAGCCACCCAGGAACAGATACCACGGCTGGGACGGCAGCGCAGCCAGCGCCCTGCCCTGCCCGCTGATGGCCATGACGACCGTTGCCACGACGAATGCCACGACGAAGAGGACGCTCGCGGCCGCAAAAGGGGCACCGATCCGCATGCCGAGCCGGCTGTTCAGTGCCGCAAGAAGGGGGATACCGACCCCAGCCAACAACATGACGAGCGCATAGCGCAGGGTTTCGGATGACATGCGAGCCTCCCCTGCAGGAATGAAGGCGCGGCCGGTTCTGGCCGCGCCTTTTTTATCATACGGCCTTCTTCAGCGCCTCAACCAGATCGGTCTTTTCCCAGCTGAAGCCACCGTCGGCCTCGGGCGCGCGGCCGAAATGGCCATAGGCCGAGGTCCGGGCGTAGATCGGCTTGTTCAGGCCGAGATGCGTGCGGATGCCGCGCGGGGTCAGGTCCATGACCTCGGCAACGGCCTTCTCGATCTGCTCTTCGGGGACGACGCCGGTGCCGTGGGTATCGACATAGATCGACAGCGGCTTGGCGACGCCGATGGCATAGCTGACCTGCAGGGTGCAGCGGTCGGCGAGGCCCGCCGCCACGACGTTCTTGGCCAGGTAGCGCGCGGCATAGGCGGCCGAGCGGTCGACCTTGGTCGGGTCCTTGCCCGAGAAGGCGCCGCCGCCATGCGGGGCCGCGCCGCCATAGGTGTCGACGATGATCTTGCGGCCCGTGAGCCCTGCGTCGCCGTCCGGTCCGCCGATCACGAAGGTGCCGGTCGGGTTGACCCACCATTCGGTCTTTTCGGTGATCCAGCCTGAGGGCAGGACCTCGCGGATATAGGGCTCAACGATGGCGCGGATGTCGGTTGAAGTCTGGTGTTCGTGCGCGTGCTGGGTCGAGAGCACGATCGACGTCACCTCGACCGGCTTGCCGCCCTCGTAGCGGATCGACAGCTGCGATTTCGCGTCGGGGCGCAGCGTCGGCTCGTGGCCGGACTTGCGCGCCTCGGACAGGCGGCGGAGGATCGCATGGGCGTACTGGATCGGCGCCGGCATGAGTTCTGGCGTCTCGCGCACGGCATAGCCGAACATGATGCCTTGGTCGCCAGCGCCGTCACGGTCCACCCCTTGGGCGATATGGGCAGATTGCTCGTGCAGGAAGTTCAGCACGCGGCAGGTGTTCCAGTGGAACTGTTCCTGCTCGTAGCCGATGTCGCGGATCGCGTCGCGGGCGATCTGGCTGATCGAACCCATGAAGGTCTTGAGCCGGTCGTGGTTCGACAGGCCGACCTCGCCACCGATCACCACCATGCCCGAGGTCGCGAAGGTTTCGCAGGCCACCCGGGCATTGGGTTCCTCGGTCAGGAAGGCGTCGAGCACGGAATCCGAGATCCGGTCGCACAGTTTGTCGGGATGGCCCTCCGAGACCGACTCGGAGGTGAAGATGTAGTTCTGCCGTGGCATGAGGTCCGCTCCATTATGTATCCCCGCCACGCCAGGAAGCCGTTGTGGCAGTTCGAGGCGAAGGCGTAGCGCGGTCGGGGCGGCAGGGTCAAGCCGCCGGGCGGCGGCGCGGCCAGAAACCCCAGAGAAACACGCCGAACAGCAACACCAGCGCCGGGCGCTCGCCCAGGCGCACAAAGGGGGTCGGTGGTAGGGCGCCGGGAAGGGCAACGTCCTTCCAGCCGGCGGTATCGAGGGGGAGCGTGGCCAGGATCCGCCCCTTGGCGTCGATCACGCCCGAGATCCCGGTATTGGCGACCCGCACCAGCGGCAGGCCCTGCTCAATGGCGCGCAGGCGTCCTTGGGCGAAATGCTGTTGCGGGCCGGAGATATGGCCGAACCAGGCGTCGTTCGTCACCTGCAGAAGCCAGGACGGCCGCTCGGCCACCACAAGGTCCTGCGGAAAGACGGCCTCGTAGCAGATCAGCGGCAGGGCCTTTCCAAGGCGCGGCCCCAGATCGACGACCTGCGGCCCTGCCCCTGCCGAATAGCCGTTCCCCAGGCGCGCAGCGAAGGCGCTGATGCCGAAGGTGTCATAGAAGAAGTTGCCGTAGGGGATGTATTCGCCGAAGGGGACGAGGTGATGCTTGTCATAAATGGCAAAGGGGACCCCGTCAGACCGTGCAAAGACCAGACTGTTGAAGGCGACGGGACCGTCCGTGCGCTGGATGCCGAAGACCACGGTCGCGCCCCGCGCGGCATCGGCGATGACGCCTGTCACCTCGGGGTTCTGGTCCAGCAGGAACGGGACCGAGGTTTCGGGCCAGATGACCACGTCGGGCACCGGTCCGGCCGCCGTGTAGTCGAGCATCTGCTGGAAATGGGCGATTGCCTTCTCCGGATCCCATTTGGATTCTTGCGTCGCATTGGGCTGGATCAGCCGAACCTGAAGGCCCGTCCCCGCCGGATCGGGCTCCGCCAGCCGCAGGAAGCCGAAAGCCGCCGCGCCACCGAGCAGCAGCGTCGCGAGCACCGAACCCGCAACCGGTCGCCAGACCGGCAGTGCCGCCGCCAAAGCCGTCATCAGCGTCAGGCCGGATGGTCCGACCAGAGCGGCGACCTGCCCCGGCCAGGCCGCGATCCAGACATGTCCCACCAGCGCCCAGGGCAGACCGGTCAGCACATGCCCCCGGGCGAACTCTGCCAGGGTTAGCGCGGCAGCAAAGGCGATGGCGCGGCGACGCGGCGTCGCCAGCGTCGAAACCGCGGCCGCGGCGGCCCAGAACAGCGCGAGCCCGAAGGCCATCAGCAGCAGGGCAAAGGGGGCCATCCAGCCATAGGTGGCGACATCAATCAGGAAGGGCTGGGTGATCCAGCTCATCGACAGGCCGAAATATCCCGCACCGCCGAACCAGCCGATCCAGGCGGCCTGCCGTCCGTCCCCCCTGCGCGCGACGAGCACTGTCAACGCGAGGAGCGCCGGCACGGTCAACCACCAGAAATCGAGCGGTGCCTGCCCGGTCGCCATGACCGCGCCCAGCCCGAAGGCTGCCCCGACCGGGGATCCTCCGGGCCAGCCAAGCCGCATGTCAGGCTTTTTCCGGCGCGGGCAAGGCTGTGGGCGCGGTCTGCGCCCCCGGCAGGCGAAGGCGCAGACGCTTGATCCGACGCGGATCGGCGTCGATCACCTCGAAGGCTGCGCCGCTTTCATGCGGGACGATCTCGCCCCGCGCCGGCACCCGACCTGTCCGCAGGAAGACCAACCCGCCGAGCGTGTCGATATCCTCGTCATCCTCGTCGGTGCGAAGCTTGAGCCCCGTCGCCTCTTCCAGTTCCTCAAGCGGCGCCCGCGCCTGGGCAAGGTAGACCCCGGGCTTTTCCATGACCCAGAGCTTGGCGTCGGCCTCGTCATGCTCGTCGTCGATCTCGCCGATCACGGTCTCGATCAGGTCCTCGATGGTCACGAGGCCATCGACGCCACCGTATTCGTCGATCACCAGCGCCATGTGGATGCGTTCCTTCTGCATCTTCTGCAGAAGCACGGCGGCGGGCATCGAGGGCGGGACATAAAGGACCGGACGCAGCATCTTGCGCAGGGAAAACCGACCGCTGCCGGTCCCGAAGCCCCATTGCAGGGCGAGGTCCTTGAGCAGCACGAAGCCAAGCGGCTTGTCGAGCGTTTCCTTGTAGACTGGCAGGCGGGAAAAGCCGTGTTCGCGGAAGACCTCGACCAGTTCGTCCTTGCCGATGTCGACGGGGACCGCAGTGATCTCGACCTTGGGGATCATCACGTCGTCGACCCGCAGGCGGCGAAGGTTGCTCAATCCCGGCACAGGCGCGGTCGTCACCGCCGGAAGCGTGGCGTCCTGATCGGAAGGGGCCGCAGCATCGCTGGCCCCGAAGGCACTGAGGATCCGTCCCAGCAAACCACGTTGCGGCCCGTCCTGTCCTTCGCTCGGGTCCAGGGCGCCCTGCGCCTCGGATGTCCCGTCGTTACTACTGCCCATCTGTCCTTTCCTGACTGTCGGCGCGGGCCCCTGCCCCACCGATTGGATTGAGCCCGTCAATATGGGTTGGCGACCCCGAGTCTGGCAAGAGCGGCGATCTCGGTCGTCTCCATCAGTTCCGCATCGGCATCGTCGATATGGTCATAGCCGAGAAGATGCAGGACCGCATGAACGACCAGATGCGTCACGTGATCCGCCATCGGCTTTCCCTGTTCCGCAGCTTCCCGCTCGCAGGTCTCCCAGGCGATGGCGATGTCGCCCAGTTCCTCGGGATCGTCCGCGTCGCCCGCGTCCGGCAGGTCGGGCCGGGTGCCCGGCGTTTCGGCTGCGCGCTCCTCCGACGGCCAGGACAGCACGTTGGTGGGCTTTCCCTTCTGGCGAAACTCGCCGTTCAACTCGGCGATCCGGGCGTCGTCACAGCCCATCACGCAAAGCATGAACCCCTTGGGCGCGAGGCCCAGTTCGGCGAACGCGGCGCGGGCGGCGGTTTCGGCCCGCGCGGGAAGGTCGATCGCCTCCCAACGCGGGTCCTCGATTACAGTGTCAACCAGAGGCTCCATCGTCGCGCTCATACGCTTCGATGATCCGGGCGACAAGCGGATGGCGGACAACGTCCTTGGCGGTGAAGTAGTTGAAGCTCACCCCCGTCACGCCCTTGAGCAGCCGCTCGGCATCGGCAAGGCCGCTCGCCGTGCCGCGCGGCAGGTCGATCTGGGTGCGGTCGCCGGTGATGACCATGCGGCTGCCCTCGCCCAGGCGGGTGAGGAACATCTTCATCTGCATGGTCGTCGCGTTCTGCGCCTCGTCGAGGACGACGAAGGCGTTCGACAGCGTCCGGCCGCGCATGAAGGCCAAGGGCGCGATCTCGATCCGCTTTTCCTCCATCAGCTTCTGGACCTGCTTCTGCGGCAGGAAGTCATTCAGCGCGTCGTAGAGCGGCTGCATGTAGGGATCGACCTTTTCCTTCATGTCGCCGGGCAGGAAGCCCAGGCGCTCGCCCGCCTCGACGGCGGGGCGGCTGAGGATGATCTTGTCCACATGCCCGCCGATGAACAGCGTCACGCCGACGGCCACCGCCAGGTAGGTCTTGCCCGTGCCTGCCGGGCCTATACCGAAGGCCAGTTCATGGTCGAACAGATTCGCGACATAGGCCTTTTGCGCCTCGGTGCGCGGTTCGACCGACTTGCGCCGGGTGCGAAGCTCGTACTTGCCGCCCGTGAACATCTCCATCTGCTCAAGCTCGGTTCCCGCCGCGTCGCGCATGGCGCGACCGATCCGCAGCGCCCCATCCACATCGCCGGCGATCACCGACTTGCCGGATTCGAGCCGGGCATAAAGCGAGCGCAACACTGCCGCCGCCTGCTCCCGCGCACCCTTGTCCCCGATGACCGCCAGCCTGTTCCCGCGCCTGAGAATGTGAACCCCGGTCTGGTGCTCGATCTGGGCGAGGTTGCGGTCAAACTCGCCGCAAAGCTCGATCAGGAGGCGATTGTCGGGGAATTCCAGAAGAGTTTCGACGATATCTTCCGATGCGGTCGGGGGGGTCAGAGCGCTGAGGCCCAAGGACGACTCCTTCTGTTTCGAGGGCTGTCACTTGAAGTGTGGGGGCCAAAGACCCCCGTGGCAAGAAAAATGGCCGATAAAGATGACAGTTCTACGGCAGATGCCCGCCAAACGGGCAGAATTGTCACGCAAGAAAATGGGGCACCCGCGCGGGGTGCCCCAATTTATTGTGAACGGTCGTCGAATTCCCCGGTTTGTCACCGCGGCAGGATGTCGGGGAAACTGTTGGCACGCGGATCACCATAGACATAACCGGGGGTGCCATGACAGACCGGCAGCCCCGAAACCGGATCACGGCGCCGGCCGGCATAGCCTTCGGCCCCGTCATCGATGATCCAGGCCTGGCAGCCATCAGGGTCGACGGCGACCGCGGCCTGCTTCTGGTTCAGCGGCTTGTCGTCGATGATCCAGGTGTCGCGGGCCTGGGCCAACAGCGGCAGGGGCTGGGTACCGGTCGCATCGACCGTGGGCGCACAGGCCGCCAGGGCTGGTGCGAGCAGGAGAAGGGAAAGAACACCGATACGCATCGTCACCACCCGTAGCAGATCACTTCGACACGGCGGTTCTGTTGCATCCCCGCCGCGGTCGAGTTGGTGGCAACCGGTGCCGTTTCGCCAAAGCCGATCTGCCGTTCCACCACCACGCCATTGGCCTTCGCCACTGCCGCCACCGAGGCGGCGCGGCGTTCCGAAAGCCGCTGGTTGTGGGAATAGGAGGCACGGGAGTCGGTATGGCCGTAGACTGCTACCCCGAACACGTCGATCGACTGGAAGAACCGGTTCAGGCGCTGGCGCGCCGCAGGGGTCAGCGTGGCGCTGTCCGTCTCGAACAGGGTGTCGGTGTTCTCGACCAGGCAGGTGTTCTGCTTCAGGCAGACCGGCTTGCCGTTCTTCGGGTTCACCCGGTCGATCATGTAGCCTTCAAGGCCGCCATCGGCCCACCAGTGCATGCAACCGTCGGGATCGACCCAGATGCCCCAGTCGATGCGGGCCACGGGTTTGCCACGCGTGGCGGCCGCTTCTGCAGGCGAGTACGGGGTGGCTTGTGCAGGGGAGGAGATCCCCTGCACAAGCACCATGGCCGAAAAAAGGGCCATAAAGCACAAGCGTGCGATGGAAAAATGCTTTTCCACTGCAACAACTCTCCTTCAAAATACTTGTACTAAGCCCCCGGTCAGAGGATGGGTTAACACTCCACTAAGAGTCCAGAAAATACCGGATTGAGGCCACATTTCCGCCCCAATCGGTTCACGCCCAGCGCGTAATGCGGCACGCCGGATGGGCATCATTGATAAGGTGGAAACAGACGCGTCAGACGCGTGTGCCAGCCAGCGAGTTCGGAGCCGAGGCCGTGATTCGCACGCGCACCAGCTCGCCGACTGAAGCGTTATCCTGGACATGGACGGCATGGAGATGGTCGGACTTGCCAACCATCTGGCCCGGCAGCCGTCCGGGCTTTTCGTAAAGCACGCCGACCTCGCGCCCAACCATCGCCAGTTGCGCCGCGCGCTGCTGGTCGGTGATGAGCGCCTGCAGCGCCTGCAGCCGCGCGTCGGCCACCTTCGCCTCGACCGGGGTCTTCTCGGCGGCAGGTGTACCGGGGCGGGCGGAATACTTGAAGCTGAAGGCGGCGCCGAAGCCGACAGCGCGGATGAGGTCCATCGTCGCGTCGAAATCCGCATCGGTTTCGCCGGGGAAACCAACGATGAAATCCGAGGACAGAAGGATGTCCGGCCGGGCCGCGCGGATCCGCTCGATCAGCCGCAGATAGGCCTCGGCGGTGTGCTTTCGGTTCATCGCCTTCAGGATGCGATCCGATCCCGACTGCACCGGCAAGTGCAAGTAGGGCATGAGTTTTTCCACATCGCCATGCGCCGCGATCAGGTCGTCGGTCATGTCGTTCGGGTGCGAGGTCGTGTAGCGGATGCGGTCAAGCCCCTCGATCGAGGCAAGCTCGCGGACGAGCCGGGCCAGCGTCCAGTCCTGCCCGTGATAGGCGTTGACGTTCTGGCCAAGAAGCGTGATCTCGCGCACCCCGCGGTCGACCAGCGCCCGGGCCTCGGCCATCAGGCGGGCGGGATCGCGGCTGACTTCGGCGCCACGGGTATAGGGCACGACACAGAAGGCGCAGAACTTGTCGCAGCCCTCCTGCACGGTGAGGAAGGCGGTCGGCGCGGCCTTGCCCTTGCGCTGCGGCAGGTGGTCGAACTTGTCTTCGGGCGGGAAGTCGGTGTCGACGGCGCGCTGCCCCTCGCCCAGCTTCTCCATCATCTGCGGCAGGCGATGATAGGCTTGGGGCCCGACGACCAGATCGACAAGCGGCATCCGGCGCAGAATCTCTTCGCCCTCCGCCTGCGCCACGCAGCCAGCGACGCCGATCTTGAGGTCGGGCTTGGCAGCCTTGAGCGGCTTCAGCCTGCCGAGGTCGGAATAGACCTTTTCGGCCGCCTTCTCGCGGATGTGGCAGGTGTTCAGCAGCACCATGTCCGCCTCTTCGGCTTTCTCGGTCGTGACATAGCCCTCGGCGCCCAGGGCCTCGGCCATGCGCTCGCTGTCATAGACGTTCATCTGACAGCCATAGGTCTTGATGAAGAGCTTCTTGACCTCGGTCATGGCCCGGCGATCCCCTGGTTCAAGCCGAGGCTTCTACACGACGCCCTGCCCCCTTCGCAACCATGCGGGGTTGCATTGACCAAAGCCTTCACCGAATCTGCCGCAGACTGATGGCAGGGGGCAGGACAGCGATCTTGAACAGGGGCAGACACGCATCGCTCGAGCTTTACCTCGCGAAGGCCGGCGCGGCCCTGTCGCGGGGACCCACGGCGCTGATCCTGGCCGAGGACGCGGTCGAGGTGGGGACAACCCTGCGCCACCATCTGTCGGTAGGCTTCCGCGAGGTGGTGCTTCTCGCCCATCCTGACCTGCCGGTCGATCCGGCCATCGAGGCGATGGTCTCGCGCGTCGATTTCGACGTCTATGCCGAGGATGCCCTGGTCGGTGCGGTCAACCGGGTGATCCCGGCGGCGGCGGGATCGTGGCTCTATTACGGCTACAACGCCGAGTACCTGTTCTACCCGTTTTGCGAGACCCGAAACGTCCGCGAACTGATCGCCTTCAATGTCGAAGAGCGGCGCAGTGCCTTCGTCAGTTTCGTCATCGACCTTTATGCCGGCGACCTGTGGCAATACCCGAACGCTGTCTCACTGGAAGAGGCGATGCTGGACAGGACGGGCTACTACGCGCTCCAGCGCAAGGACGAGGCGGCAGGCTGGGCGGCCAAGGACCGGCAGATGGATTTCTACGGCGGCCTGCGCTGGCGATTCGAGGAACATGTCCCCTGGACCAAGCGCAAGATCGACCGGATCGCGCTGTTCAAGGCCACGCCCGACGTGCGGCTGCGCTCTGACTTCACCTTCTCCGACGAGGAATACAACACCTACCAGTGCCAGTGGCACCACAATGTCACCACGGCGATCTGTTCGTTCCGCACGGCCAAGGCGCTGAAGGCCAACCCGAGTTCGCGCTACGACATCCCGACATTTCTCTGGCGGAACTCGATCCCCTTCGAATGGCAGTCGCGGCAACTCATGGACCTGGGCCTGATGGAACCGGGACAGTGGTTCTAGGCGATCAGGGGATCTAGCTGATCAGGCCGGGTTCATCCGGAGAAGCGCCATTTGCCCTTCTTGCGGGGTATTCGTCACCGTCACCTGACGCACCAGCGCCTCGCGGACATCGGCGGGCACCTCGTTGCCATCCGCGAAGGGGTCGAAATCCTGCGCGCGGTTGAAATCGGCAATGTCCTTCGCCTCGTCGCCGGAGACGGGACCGACCCGGTCCATCACGAAGGGCGAGACGGTCGGCACCATCATCCCGTCCGAGGGCCCCATGAGAAGACCGGTGATCCGCCGCGCCGCCGGTTGTTGGCCGGGATTGGTGACCATGAAGACCATCGCCTGATAGCGCTGCTCGGCGAACTGGATGTAGAGGCGGTTCATCAAGAGGAGCGCCCAGCCACCGAATTCGAAGCCGTTTGCGGCATAGCGGGCCTCGATCAGTCCGTCCTTCGGGCGCAGCATCAGCGCCATGCGCACCACCCGACCCGGCTGGGTGAACGACCAGTAATACATGCTGTAATGGCCGAAATACTCGACCCCGCGCCGCGCCGTCTCGTTGCGGGCATCCTCGAGGGCGTTGAACGGCAGGACAATCGCACCGGGCGCCGATGCCGGGGCGGCCGGTGCAGCTTGGGTGCCGCCCATTCCCAGCACGGCAAGGAAAGTGGCCGGCGGCGCTTCGAAACTCAGGGTCGAGAATCCCGGGCGATGGCGGGCAATCTCTGCCCCGATCCGGCTCAGGTTGTGGCCGCTCGGTGCAACGCGCCCCGACAGCCAGCGTGACACCACCGACTTGTCGACACCGACGGCGGCACCAAGCGCGGCCGGCGACAGGTTCACCACCTTGAGGGCAAGCTTCAGCCGCCCCGCGAAATCACTGGGTACGTCCATCTCAAGCTCCGCCCCCGGCACCAATGCCGTCTTTCCCCGGGCTCGTGCAACAGAATGCAACAGGGCGACGGTCGGTGCAACCGCGCACCGGGCGATGCAACGGACAAGCCCGACGCCCCAAGGTAGAAATGACCTAACGTAACATGTGACGAAGAAAGAGTTCGACCATGACCCCGACGATGCAGGACAGGATGTCCGTCAGAGATCACCTCGCCGCGCTTGAGCAGCGGTTCGGCCCGGCAACCGCGTCCTCGCGGCGGACCCGCAGCCGGATCGCGGCCGCCGCCGCACGCGGAGCCCGCCGCGGCCGGCAGCGGATGCGGTGGGACATCGCCTCGGTAGCCGTCGGCGCCTTTTTCGTCATGGCATTCGTGACGGCGGGAACCCTGGCGGCGCAATCCTACCAGAACCTGTCGCACAGCCTGTCAGCCGCTGCGCCCTGACATTTGTCAGGCCCCCGATTTTTCAGGAAGCCCTTTCTAACAAAGATTGCCGACCGCCCCAAATGGCGGCGGAGGCAAAACCAGACGGCCGGACCGCCGCACTTTCCCCTGGTGGTCCGCACATTGCAGTGACGGGGGCCCAGTCCCGCAAGGATGGGCCCCCGGGCCCTTTCCTTCCTTCAGCGCAGCCAGAAAGCTGCCAGAGACAAGAGACCGAAAATGACATTCACGACCCTTTCCCCTGCCGACCGGCCAGCCAACACCATCTTCCGCCTGCCTCCGCACCGGCTTTCGATCGCAGCGTTCGTCGTTCAGGAGTTGATCGCTGCCTCCCGCGCCCGTCGCGAGCGTCGGGCGATCCGCCAACTGGCACGACTTGACGCGCATCTGTTGCGCGATCTCGGGCTGGACGCCGGCTCGCTGGACGCCATGGCCGAAACCCGCCTCCCGACTGCGCAGCGCGCGCCCTTCTGACCCGCTGCCCGTCTGACTTGCGTCAGGCGCGGCGCAGACGGATCACCACGTCGACCCGCGCCACTTCCATGCCGTCCGGCGCGGCGGGCAGACCGACGATCTTCAACTGATCGGACGGGGCGTCGGTCAGTTCGCCGCGATCTTCCCAATAGAAATGCGGATGGTCGTCGATGCGCGTGTCGAAATAACTGCGGTGGCCGTCGACGGTGACTTCCTGCATCAGGCCCGCATCGCAAAAAGCGCGCAGCGTGTTGTAGACGGTGGCCAGGCTGACCCGCTCGCCCGCCTCGAGGCTTGCCGCGAAAAGGCTCTCGGCCGTGACATGCCGATCCTCGCCGTCGCCGACCAGCAACTGGGCAAGCGCCATCCGCTGGCGGGTCGGCCTCAGGCCGCCGCGCATCAGCCAGCTCGCGCTTCTGTCGATGCCCATGTCGTTCATCCGATCTCCGTCCGGCATTGTCCGCTGGTGTTATATAGGCGTCCCGTTGGCAGGAATCCAAACGAATTGATCGGGAAAAGCCATGCGCCGGGTCGCCGGGTCGCGGCGGGTGCCCTTGCAACGGCTTCCTTGCCGATGCTACGGAAGGGTTGAAACATACCGAAACACGGCGTGACCACCCGCGAATCCAAGGAGAGATCGGCGCATGTCCCCCTACCCCACTTCCTTCGACCGGGACGAGCTGCTGAAATGCGCGCGGGGCGAGCTGTTCGGGCCGGGCAATGCCCAGCTTCCCGAACCGCCGATGCTGATGATGGACCGCATCACCGAGATCAGCGAGGACGGCGGCGAACACGGCAAGGGCCATGTCGTGGCCGAGTTCGACATCCATCCCGACCTGTGGTTCTTCGCCTGCCATTTCCCCGGCAACCCGATCATGCCGGGCTGCCTCGGCCTTGACGGGCTGTGGCAGCTGACTGGCTTCAACTTGGGCTGGCGCGGCTGGGAAGGGCGCGGCTATGCGCTTGGCGTGGGCGAGGTCAAGCTGACCGGCATGGTCCGCCCCGACCGCAAGCTTCTGCGCTACTACGTCGATTTCACCAAGGCGATCCAGACCCGCCGCCTGACCATGGGCATGGCCGACGGCCGCGTCGAGGCCGACGGCGAGGTGATCTATCTGGTCAAGGACATGAAGGTCGCGCTCAGTTCATCCTAAGCATCCGACGGGGCCGGCGATGAAGGAATTGATGCTTCCCGAACATCGTGACGGCTCGTCGCCAGCGGGGGCGGACGTTCGGCTGCTTATGGACGGCCCCGCCGGAAACATGATCCACAGCACCGTTCCGCCGCACCAGGTGAACCGCGCAACGGTCCATGCCACGGTCAGCGAATTCTGGTATGTGCTCGAAGGCGCAGGGGAAATCTGGCGCCGCGATTCCGACGAAGAGCGCGTCACACCGCTGGCCCCCGGCATGGCGATAGACATTCCCGTCGGCACCGCGTTTCAGTACCGGAATGTCGGCGACAAGCCGTTGAAATTCGTCTGCGTTGCAATGCCACCCTGGCCCGGCCCGCATGAGGCGACGCTGGTCCCCGGGGCTTGGACTCCAACCATTTGACGCGTTTTTCTGATGGGCGGATGACGGCAAAGGCACGGCTTCGCGACACCATATCGCTTGCCCCTCCCTGCCGGCTCCCTTAGTTAGGCGCAAGGTTAAGGGAGAATGCCCATGCGTCGCGTCGTCATCACCGGGATGGGGATTGTCTCGCCCATCGGCAACACGCTTGCCGAGGTCGAAGACAGCCTTCGCGCCGGCAAGTCCGGGATCATCTTCGCCGAGGATTATGCCGAACACGGCTTCCGCAGCCAGGTGAAGGGCCAGCCGAACATCAACCTGGAAGAACAGATCGACAAGCGCGACCTGCGCTTCATGGGCGACGGCGCGGCCTACAACTTCATCGCCATGCGCGACGCGATCGCCGACAGCGGACTTGAAGAGAGCGACATCTCGAACGAGCGGACGGGCATCATCGTCGGCTCGGGCGGGCCGTCGACCAAGTCCTTCTACCGCGCGCACAACATCGTGCGCGAAAGCGGTAGTCCCAAGCGGATCGGGCCGTTCGGCGTGACCAAGGGCATGTCCTCGACCAACTCGGCCTGCCTTGCCACGCCGTTCAAGATCAAGGGCGTGAACTACTCGATCACCTCGGCCTGCTCGACCTCGGCGCATTGCATCGGCAACGGCACCGAACTGATCCAGATGGGCAAGCAGGACATCGTATTTGCCGGCGGCGGCGAGGAATTGGACTGGACGCTCAGCTGCCTGTTCGACGCGATGGGGGCGATGTCATCGAAGTACAACGACGCACCGACGACCGCCTCGCGGACCTATGACGCGACCCGCGACGGGTTCGTCATCGCCGGCGGCGGTGGCGTCGTCGTGCTGGAAGAGCTGTCGCACGCCCTTGCGCGCGGCGCGAAGATCTATGGTGAAGTCACCGGCTATGGTGCGACCTCGGACGGGCACGACATGGTCGCCCCCTCGGGCGAAGGCGGCGAGAGGTCGATGAAGCTGGCGCTCTCGACCCTGCCCTCGGGCCGGAAGATCGACTACATCAACAGCCACGGCACCTCGACCCCCGCGGGCGACGTGACCGAGGTCGAGGCGATCCGCCGCGTCTTCGGCCGGGGCAAGACCCCGCCCATCGCCTCGACCAAGTCGCTGACCGGCCATTCGCTTGGCGCGACCGGCGTCCATGAGGCAATCTATTCGCTCATCATGATGAACAAGGGCTTCATCGCGGCCTCGGCCAATGTGACCACGCTCGACCCGGCGCTTGACCCGGGCGAGATCGTGACGACGATGCGTGACGGGGTGAACATCGACAGCGTGCTGTCGAACAGCTTCGGCTTCGGCGGCACCAATGCCACGCTGGTGATGAGCAAGTACCTGGGCTGAACCGGGTCTTAGGGGGACGGACGGAATGGCTGACCTGATGAAAGGCAAGCGCGGGCTCGTCATGGGCGTCGCGAATGACCGCTCGATTGCCTGGGGCATCGCCAGCGCCCTTGCGGCCGAGGGGGCGGAACTCGCCTTCTCCTATCAGGGCGAAGCCTTTGGCAAACGGGTCGAACCGCTGGCTGCCTCGGTCGGGTCGGACTTCCTCGTCGATGTCGACGTGATGGACGACACCTCGCTCGATGGCTGCTTCGCGCAGCTGAAGGACCGGTGGGGCACGATCGATTTCCTCGTTCACGCCATCGCCTTCTCGGACAAGAACGAACTTACGGGCCGCTTCATCAACACCAGCCGCGAGAACTTCCGCAATTCGCTGACGATCTCCTGCTACAGCTTCATCGACGTGTCGCGGCGTGCGGCGGAACTGATGCCCGAGGGCGGCACGCTTCTGACCCTGACCTTCCAGGGCTCGAACCGGGTGACGCCGAATTACAACGTCATGGGCGTGGCCAAGGCGGCGCTCGAAAGCTCGGTGCGCTATCTGGCCAACGACCTTGGGCCGCAGAAGATCCGCGTCAACGCGATTTCCCCCGGCCCGATGAAGACGCTCGCCGGCGCGGCCATCGGTGGCGCAAGGGCGACCTTCCGCCATACCGAGTCGAACGCGCCGCTGCGCTCGAACGCGACGCTCGAGGCGGTGGGCGGCACGGCCGTCTGGCTCGCCTCGGATTACGGCGCCTTCACCACGGGTGAGGTCGTCCATGTCGACGGCGGCTTCCACGTCCTGGGCATGCCGCAGGCCGAAAACCTCTAGACCCCGAATTTTCTACGAAAATTCCGTGCAAGTCAGGATTTTTCGTAGAAAAATCGAAGCAGTGCGTTCATTTTGGCCCGCCTGGATCCGCTTCTCGATTTGGTGCCTCGCTGTGCTAATGTCACGGCAACAACGCCGCTGACCTGTCGGTTCATGTTTTTCTGACGCACGTTCTGTTGCCATCGCCGCCTGTGCCTCATGCCGGACCAGAGGGGAGAGGAAGGACTGATACTGCTCAGCCGACATCGGATCAGTCGCTCGATCCTCAAGATTGGGCACAGACCCGCGCCCTGGGCCGGGAGATCATTTCACAGATGGGCGGCGCGCAAGGCGCCTCCGCCTGAAACACCAAGGGAGAGGCAACCATGACCGGACCGAGAACCACCAGCGGACGCGGCCGTCTGTTCGACAGCATCCTCGACACGGTCGGCGAAACGCCGGTCGTGCGAATCAACAACCTCGCGCCCAAAGGGGTGACGGTTTACGTCAAGGCCGAGTTCTTCAACCCCGGTGCATCGGTCAAGGATCGGCTCGCGCTGAACATCATCGAGGAAGCCGAGCGTACCGGGGCGCTGAAGCCCGGCCAGACCGTGGTCGAGGCGACCAGCGGGAATACCGGCATCGGGCTGGCGCTGGTCTGCGCACAGAAGGGCTATCCGCTGGTCGTGACCATGGCCGAGAGCTTTTCGGTCGAGCGGCGCAAGCTGATGCGGATGCTTGGCGCTAAAGTGGTGCTTACGCCCCGCGCCGAGAAAGGCACGGGCATGTATAACAAGGCGGTGGAACTGGCCGAGAAAAACGGCTGGTTCCTTGCACGGCAGTTCGAGACCTCGGCCAATGCCGACATTCACGAAGCGACCACAGGGCGCGAGATCGTGAACGATTTCAAGGGCAAGAAGCTCGACTACTTCGTGACCGGCTACGGCACCGGCGGCACGGTGACAGGCGTGGCGCGCGTCCTCCGCAAGGAGCGGCCCGAGGTGAAGATCGTGCTGTCGGAACCGGCGAACGCCGCGCTCATCTCGTCCGGCACCCCGCAGACGCGCGGCAGGATGCACGCGCCGGCGGCCAGTCACCCGTCGTTCCAGCCGCATCCGATCCAGGGCTGGACGCCCGATTTCATTCCCTGGGTCCTGCAAGAGGCGATCGACGGCAAGTATTATGACGAGCTGATCCCCGTCTCCGGCCCCGAGGGCATCAAATGGGCCAAGGCGCTGGCCCAGAAGGAAGGCATCTTCACCGGGATTTCCGGCGGGTCCACTTTCGCCATCGCCATGCAGATCGCCGAAAAGGCGGCTCCCGGTTCGGTCATCCTTGCCATGTTGCCGGATACCGGCGAGCGCTACCTGTCGACGCCGCTTTTCGATGGCATCGAGGCTGAGATGGACGAAGAGGAAATCGCCCTGATGCGCTCGACCCCCGGGTATCAGATGGGCTGAACCAGCCGCGAGGAAGGTCGACGGGCCGTCCAATCCCGCCGGCGCGTCGACCTCTGATCGCCCTGGCGCGGCGCATTGTCGCGAATTTGCTTGCCTTTGAGAGCGTCTTTGCCCATTTTCGCTGCGCGACGTTATCCTATCGACCACTGTCTTCCTGTTCAGGCTGCAGTCATTCGATCGTGCATTGACTAGCCGGGCCGCCGCAGTCCCGCGGGCGGCATGACCAGAGGAGACTTCACGATGGCCAAGGGCACCGTGAAATGGTTCAATGAAACCAAAGGCTACGGCTTTATCGCCCCGGAAGGCGGCAAGAAGGACGTGTTCGTCCACATCACCGCGCTCGAGCGTGCTGGCCTGCGTGGCCTGAAGGACGGCCAGGCCGTGACCTTCGACATCGAAGCCGGCCGTGACGGCCGCGAATCGGCGACGAACCTCGCGCTGGCCTGAGCCTTCGCATCAAGTTTCGACGGGAAAGCGGGCTTTTGCCCGCTTTTTTTCATGTCCGGCGATCAGAACCGAAAGTTCAGCCGGTTGTGCAGGCCATGCTCCATCGCCACCCGGAGCGATGTGACGCTGGCGGGTGCGCGCAGCAGGATCGGCGAGCGGCGGTCTTCGGGAAACTCCTGCGTCTGGCAGGCGGCAGAGGTAAGGATCATCGGCATCCGTTCCGCCACCAACCCCAACATGGCAAAGGCCCGGCGCCCTGCTTCGAGTCCGCCGAAGGCGTCGCAATCCATGACGAACAGGTCCCAGTCCGCCGGATCGCTGATCAGGGCATCCAGCGCGGAATAAAGCTCGACCTCATGATCGACGCGCCCGCCCAGACCGGAAATGCGGCGGAACAGGCCCTCATTGTCAGCGGGTGCGAGGAGCAGCACGCGCGCGCCAAGGCCGACCAGACCTGCGCCTTCCTGAACCTGGTGACGAATAGCCCGCATAAAATTGCTCCATCGCCGATTCTGATCGGCTATGGCCTCAGTCCTAGCGGGTCAGGGTGGCCGAAAATTGGATGAAATTGGTCATTGGCCATGAGGAAACTGGGACAATGGGTCCAGATTGTGGCGAAGACGGGGAAACAATCGCGTAAAAGTTGAACGATTGTCTGAGACTTGCAAACTCTAGTGGCGCGCGGACCGGATGACCTCGGCCCCGCGCCAGCCCATGAGCATCGCCGGAGCGTTGGTGTTTCCGCCGATCAGCGTCGGAAAGGCCGAGGCATCGCAAACCCTTAATCCCTCGATGCCAAACACCTTCAGCGCGGGATCGACCACCGATTTCGCCTCGTCCCGCCCCATGCGGCAGGTGCAGGACGGGTGGTAGACCGTGCCGGACCGGGCGCGGAAATCGGCGATCAGGTCCTCGTCCGTCCGGCAGTCCGGACCCGGGCGCAGTTCCTCTGCAATCAGGTCGGCGAGCGGTTTCTGCGCCGCGATCCGGCGGATGAACTTCACCGCCGCCAGCATCTCGGCAACGTCGGTGTCGGTCGAATAGGCATTCGCCACGATCTCCGGGTGCTGGCCGGGGTCGGTCGACCGGATGCGGATATGGCCCCGGCTGGTCGGGCGGCAGTTCGACAGGCCGATCGACATGCCCGAAAACGGGTCCGGCGACAGGATCGGCCGTTCGCCCACGCGCGGCAAGAGCGTCGAAAAGGCCTGGAAGTACAGCTGCATGTTCGGGCGCGGCTGCGACGGATCGGTGCGGAAGAACCCGCCCCCCTGGTTGATCGACATCGACAGCGGTCCCGTGCCGGTCAGCAGGTATTGCAGCCCGACTTTCAGCTTGCCCCACCAGGGACGCAGCTCGTCGTTCAGGGTCGGCACCTTCATCCGGTAGGTGTAGTTCAGCCCCTGGTGGTCGTTCAGGTTCGCACCGACATTCGAGTTGTCGCGCAGCACCGGAATGCCAAGGCCTTGCAGCAGCGCCCGCGGCCCGATCCCCGACAGTTGCAGAAGCTGCGGCGAGTTGATCGCGCCGCCAGCCAGGATCACCTCGCCCGCCGTGCGGATCACCTTGCGCTCACCGCCCCGAACGACCTCGACGCCAACGGCACGGCCGTTTTCGATAACGACGCGGTTCACCAGCGTGCCGGTGATCACCTCGACATTCGTCCGCTTCATCGCCGGGCGCAGGAAGGCGCGAGAGGCCGAGTTCCGCCGCCCGCCCTTGACCGTCAGTTGGTAGGTGCCGACGCCTTCCTGCTCCGGCCCATTGAAATCCTCGATCCGGGGCAGTCCCGCCGCCTCTACGGCCGCAATGTAAGGCTCGACCAGCGGATGCAGGCCGCGCCGGTTGGCCGAGACGAACAGCGGCCCGCCCTTGCCCCGCCAGGCATCGCCGCCGGCCTCGGTATCCTCCATCGCCTTGTAGGCGGGCAGGACCTGACCCCAACCCCAATCCGGCCCGGCGATGGCTTCCCAGTCGTCGTAATCGCTCTTGTGACCGCGGATGTAGACCATCGCGTTGATCGAGGAAGATCCACCGAGGATCTTTCCCCTCGGCCAGTGGTCGCGGTTCCCGGCGAGGCCCGGATCCGGCTCGGTCTTGTAAAGCCAGTTCACGGCCGGGTCGTAGAAGAGCTTGCCGTAGCCAAGCGGCATCTGGACGAAAAAGCGCAGGTCGGTCCCGCCTGCCTCGATCACCAGCACCTTGGTCCGGCCATCTGCACTCAGCCGTTCCGCCAGGACGGAGCCCGCCGAGCCCGAGCCCACGATGATGTAATCCGCGCCGTCCACCTGCCGCCCCTTGGCTTTCGTTGCGGTGACAGTAGCGGCTGGTCGTTTGCAATCCTTGCAGAAAACGACAAATGTTGTCGCTGCAGGTGTCTCTGCCTGGACAGCCGCGCCCGGATCAGGACCCGATTTCGCCGAGGGTCAGCGGACAGCGCTGTCTCGCGCAGAAAGTGTCGAGCACCTTGCCGAAGAGGCCCCGTTCGTCCGCGACCACTTCGAACAGGGTCATCGAAGAGCGGAGTTTCAGCGCATCGGCCGGGCCAAGGATGGTCTCAGCCGTCTCTCCCGCATGGGTAAGCATCGCCCCGGCAACCGCGCGCAGGCGCGGGCCTAGCACGGGATGGGCAAGGTAATCCGCTGCCTCCGCCCGGTCGCGGATGCCGTAGAACTTGGCGGTGCCAGACCGGCCAAGGCTCGCCAGCTGCGGAAAGACGAACCACATCCAGTGGGTCATCTTCCGCCCGCCCTTGAGTTCGTCCAGCGGCGCCGGCCAGATGCGGTCCTGCGCCTCGATGAACCGGTCGAGTGACATCATCCCTCCGCCAGCCGTCATGGCGGAAGGATACCCCGGGTGCGAGGCAAATTTCTTCGAAGAAATTTGCCAAAAGCCTTCAAAGGCTTTTGCACCCGTCGAACCCTCAGCGTCCTTTCCAGACCGGATCGCGCTTCTCGGCGAAGGCGCGGGCGCCTTCCAGTTGATCCTCGCTCGAGTAGAGCCGGTCGACCGTCGGCATCTGACGCTTGGTGATGCGGTTCAGAGCATCCTGGAAGCGCATGTTCTCGGCCTCGCGCACGACCTCCTTGATCGCGGCATAGACGAGCGGCGGGCCGCTTTCCAAGAGCCGCGCCAGCTCCCAGGCCTTGGGCAGTAGGTCCTCGGGCGTGGTGATCTCCTTCACGATGCCCCACCGCAGCGCCTCTTCCGCATCGAACCAGCGCCCGGTCAGGAGAAGATCCATCGCCACATGGTAGGGAATGCGCTTCGGCAGCTTGATCGAGGCGGCATCGGCGACCGTGCCCGAGCGGATTTCCGGAAGCGCGAAGGTTGCGTTCGACGAACAGAGGATCAGGTCCGCCGAAATCGCCAGTTCCAGACCGCCGCCGCAGCAGATGCCGTTCACCGCCGCGATCACCGGCTTGTTGAGGTTCGGCAGCTCCTGCAGGCCCCCGAAGCCGCCCACGCCATAGTCGCCATCGACCGCATCGCCATCGGCCGCAGCCTTCAGGTCCCAGCCGGGGCAGAAGAACTTCTCACCCTCGGCCCGGATGATCGCCACACGAAGCGTGTCATCGTCGCGGAACGAGCGGAAGACCTGCCCCATGATCCGGCTGGTCTTGAGGTCGATCGCATTGGCCTTGGGCCGGTCGAGCGTGACCTCGAGGATCGCGCCCTCGCGGCGGGTCTTGATCGGTCCTTCGACCGGAAAGAAGAGGTCGTTCACGGCTGGTCCTCCCAGATGACTGCGTCCACCGCCACGGCGCCGCTTTCGCGGACCATCAGCGGGTTGATCTCGATTTCCTTGATATGCGGCTCGACCGCCATCAGCTCCTGAAGGCGCACCGCGGCCTGCACGATTGCCGCGACATCGGCCCGCTTACGCCCGCGATAGCCATCGAGCAGCGGCCAGAGCCGCAGCCGCTTCAGGGCCGCCGTAACCTCGTCCTCGGTCACCGGCGCGACCAGCGTGACGGTATCGGCCAGCACCTCGGCGGTTACCCCGCCCATGCCGACGGTGATGGTCATGCCATAGACCGGATCGCGGCGCAGGCCGAGCAGCATTTCGCCCACGGCCCCCGTCACCATCTCCTCGGCGAGGTAGCCTGTCGCGCCCTCCATCTCGGCTTGACCGTCGAGCGATGTCAGCCCAAGGCGCACCGCCCCGGCCTCGGTCTTGTGGGCAAAGCCCATCCCTTTCAGCGCGAAGGGTGCGGCGATCTCGCCGACCTTGGCCCTCAGCGCCTTGAGCGTCGGGGCCGAAACACCCTTCGGCACCGCCACCCCCGCGGCGGAAAGCTTCAGCTTCGCCTCGCCCTCGGGCATGAGCCGGGCATTCGCCGCCTCTGGCGCCGCGGGCCAGGGCCGCCAGCCCGCGCGTCCGGCGGGCGTCTGCGCCGCCTTGATCGCGCCAAGCGCACTTTCCAGCCCCATCAGCGTGACGACGCCATCCGCCATCAAGCGCTCGGCGCGATCCTCCTCGAAATTCTCGGTGATCGAGGCCACCGGGAAGGTCGGCTTGCCGGTCGTCTTGTGTGCCGAAACGATCGCGTCCATCGCCGGCTGATACCAGGCCGGGTCGCAGCGGTCGGGACGCGGCGGGTCAATGATATAGATGCCGGCGTCATAGCCCGCCAACATCGTGGTGAAGACGTCGGTCGTCCGCGGCCCGTCGCCCCAGATGAAGGTGTGGTAGTCGAGCGGGTTGGCAATCGCCACGATCGGGCCAAGGATCTCTCCCAGCCGTTGCCGCTGCGCTTCCGAGGGCGGCGGGAAGTCGATCCCGACCGGCTCGGCAAGATCCGCCACCAGCCCCGCCTCACCGCCAGAGCAGGAGAGCGAACAAATCCGCGTGCCAAGACCCGGCCCGTAGCCATGGTAGATCTTCAACGTCTCGAGGAGTTCGGACAGCGTGTCGACCTCGGCCACCCCCGCCTGCCGCAGGAAGGCAGACGACGCCGCCCCGCCCCCGGCAAGCGAAGCAGTATGAGAAGCAGCAGCGGTGCGGCTGAGTTCGGTCTTACCCGACTTGATCGCGACGATGCCCTTTCCCGCCTTGCGCGCCGCCTCGACCAGTTCGGCGAAGGCCGGCGCATCGGCGATCCCCTCGATATAAAGGCCAAGCGCCGTCACCCGCTCGTCTGCCAGCAGCGCGCCCGCCAGTTCCGAAAGCCCGACCTGCGCGGCGTTGCCGAGGCAGGCGACATAAGCGACCGGCAGGCCGCGCTTCTGCATGGTCAGGTTGATGACGATGTTCGATGACTGGCTGAGCAGCGCCACGCCCCGCTCCACCCGCTTGCCGCCGTGCTGGTCAGGCCAGAGGAGCGCGCCGTCGAGGTAGTTGATGACCCCATAGCAGTTGGGGCCAAGGATCGGCATGTCCCCTGCCGCCGCGACGAGCTTGGCCTGCAGGTCGGCCTCGCCGGCCTCTTCCCAGCCGCTGGCGAAACAGGTCGCCCCGCCCGCACCCATGGCGGCCAGTTCCGCCACCACGTCGAGCGTCGCGTGGCGGTTCACCCCGATGAATGTCGCGTCCGGAACACCCGGCAGGTCGGCGAGCGAGCGGTAGCATTTTACGCCGCCGATCTCGTCTCGGGTAGGATGGACCGGCCAGACCGGGCCGTCGAAACCCATCTTCTGGCATTGCTCGACAACGTTCTTGGCCCAGCTCGATCCCAGGACGGCAATGGAGCGTGGGCGGAGCAGGCGGGAAAGATCGCGCGTCATGCCCGGCCTCCCGCAGTGGAGATGTCGCAGGGGGGACGTCTGCCCCCCTCGCCCCTGCGGGGCTCACCCCCCGAGGATATTTGGAAGCAGAAAATGGATCGGGAGAGGGGACGGGGAACGTCCTGCCCCCGAAGAGGCAGGACGCCATTTCCCGCTGCGGTCATCGGCGTCCCCGCCTGTACCGCCCACTCAGATCGCGCGATTCTGTTTAAGATTTTGTTGCGATTCACTTCGTGCATTTTCTGCTCATAAATATCCTCGGGGGTGCGGGGGCAGACAGCCCCCGCTCGCGGCCGGTCAGGGGCGCGGCGGCGCCTTGCCGTGCCCGTCGACATGGCCCAGATCGCGCTCGGGCCAGAGCACGTCGCGCACCCGGCGCTTCAGTTCCGCCGCATCGGGGAAGCCGCCATCGCGCTTGCGGTCCCAGATCACCGCGCCATCGAGCCGGATCTCGAAGATCCCGCCGGTGCCCGGCACCAGCGTGACTGAGCCGAGATCGGGGCCGAAGCTCGACAGAAGCTCCTGCGCCATCCAGCCAGCCCGCAGGAGCCAGTTGCACTGGACGCAGTAGCTGATGGTGATTGCGGGCGCGGCCATGGATCAGGCTCCGAGCGGGCGCAGGAGTTCACGGCTGATGATGTGGCGCTGGATCTCGGACGTGCCCTCCCAGATCCGCTCCACCCGCGCGTCGCGCCAGATACGCTCCAGCGGCAGCTCGTCCATCAGGCCCATGCCGCCGTGGATCTGGATCGCTTCGTCGGCGATGAAGGCCAGCGCCTCGGTCGCCTTGAGCTTGGCCATCGACATGTCGGCCTCGGTCACGGTGCCCTGGTCGAACTTCCAGGCAGCTTCCCAGGTCAGCAGGTTCGCAGCCTTCAGCGCCAGCGCCATGTCCGCGAGCTTGAACGAGATGCCCTGGAACTTGCCGATCTGCTGGCCGAACTGCTTGCGCTCGGCGGCATAGGAGAGGGCATGGCCGAGCGCCCGGTCGGCGCGGCCGAGGCAGGTCGAGGCGACCTGCAGTCGGGTGGCGCCGAGCCAGGTATTGGCGACCTCGAAGCCCTTGTGGACCTCGCCCAGCACCTGGTCCTTCGGGATGCGGACATCGTCGAATTCAAGGACGGCGTTGGTGTAGCCGCGGTGGCTGACGTTGCGGTAGCCCTCGCGCACGGTGAAGCCCGGTGTGCCCTTGTCGACGAAAAAGGCGGTGATGAGCTTCTTCTTGCCGCGCGGCGTGTCCTCTTCGCCGGAGGCCATGAAGCAGATGGCGAAGCCCGCGATATCAGCATGGCTGATGAAGTGCTTGGTGCCGTTCAGGATCCAGTCGTCACCGTCCGGACGGGCGCTGGCCTTCATGCCGCGCAGGTCCGACCCGGCGCCGGGTTCGGTCATGGCGAGGCAGTCCCAGGTCTCGCCCCGGATGCAGGGCATCAGGTACTTCTCGCGCTGCTCCGCCGTGCCGGCGAGCAGGATGTTCGACGGCCGCGCGACGCAGGTCCAGTGGAGCGCGTAATTGGCCCGGCCAAGCTCCTTTTCGTAAAGGAGCCAGGACAGGGTATCGAGGCCCGCGCCCCCGACCTCGGCCGGCATGTTGGCGGCGTAGAGGCCGGCTTCCATCGCCTTCTTCTGCAGCTCCTTGATGAGCTCCAACGGCAGCTTGCCGCTGCGCTCTACCTCGAGCTCGTGGGGGTAAAGTTCGGTCTCGACGAAGCTCCGCGTCGTCTCGACGATCATCTTCTGCTCTTCGGTCAGGCCGAAATCCATCTCGTCACCTCAGGGGTCAACATTGTAGGTCATGCCATCCACCGCCAGCGCCTGGCCCGAGACCATGCGTGCCGCGTCGGAGGCGAGGAACAGGGCCATCGCCGCGATATCCTCGGGGTCGGACAGCCGTTTCAGCGCCGTCCCGGCGGCGTAACCCGCGCGGACGGCTTCGGGGGTCATGCCCTTGGCGGCGGCCTCGGCCTCAATCACCCGGTCGATCCGGGGGCCGTTGACGCTGCCGGGGCAGATGGCGTTGGAGCGGATGCCATGGGGGCCAAGCTCCATCGCTACGGTCTTCATCAGGCCGATCACGCCCCATTTGGCGGCGGCATAGGGGGCGCGGAAGGGAAAGCCATTCTGGCCCGACGTTGAGGAGGTGAAGATAACCACGCCCGATTTCTGCGGGACCATCAGCCGGGCCGCGTATTTGGCCGCGATGACCGCACCGTCGAGGTTGACTGCCAGGCAGTCCCGCCATTGGGCCATGTCCATGTCGGCGACGGCGGCGGTCGGTCCCTTGGTCCCGGCATTGGCGCAGACGACATCCACACCGCCCCAGTCGCGGGCGACCTCGGCGAAGAAGGTTTCCATCTGACCTTCGTTCGCGGCATCGACCTGGCGGCCTTCGATGCCCTCCGGCAGGTCCGCCAGCACGCGCGCGTCGACATCCGTCACCCGCACGCGGTCGCCAGCCTCGGCGAAGGCCTTCGCCATCGCCAGACCGATCCCCGCCGCACCGGCGGTGATGACGACGCGCCGCGCCATGTCAGCGCTTCCCGATTGCGCGGCCTGCGCCCTGCGGCACCGGCAGGGGCTTGTGCGCCTCGGCGATCGGCAAGAGCTTCGCCAACACGTCCGGCGCCGCCGGACAGGTCTTCCCGGCCTTCATGTCAACGTGCAGGCACATCTGCTCAACCGTCGCCACCACCTCGTCACCGCGCAGGATGGTGATGAAGTGGTGGAGCCGCTTCTCGTCGGCATGGAGTACCTGGAGCGTACCGGTCAGCCGGTCGCCAAGCTTGGCCTCGCCCTTGTGCAGGATATGGCTTTCAGCGGTGTAGTAGCTGTGGCCACCCGCGACATAATCCATGTCGGCGCCGATCAGGCGCAGGAAGTTGTCGCAGGTCTCGGAAGCCGCGTAGAGGTAACGGCTTTCGGTCATGTGGCCGTTGTAGTCGATCCAGCCCGGCAGGACCTGCATCTGCGCCATCACGAGCGGCGCGCCAAAGCCAGTCGGCTCGGCCCGAAGCTGCTCGGCCAGACGCTTGTCATGCTCCTTCAGCACCCGGCCGGCGCCCCAGTCGCGGTCCTTTAGCGCGCGCATGAAGCCGACGAGGTTGCGGTCCCTGATCCGTTCCAACTCGCGGATGCCATAGGCGCCCGACTGGGCGTCGGACTGGTTGGCAACAAGGTCGACGAGTTCCTCGTTGAACTCGGGCACGTCCATGAGCTTGGTCCAGGGCCATTTCAGCGCCGGGCCGAACTGGGCCATGAAGTGGCGCATCCCGGCCTCGCCGCCGGCGATGCGGTAGGTCTCGAAGAGGCCCATCTGGCCCCACCGCAGGCCGAAGCCCATGCGGATCGCCTCGTCGATTTCCTCGGTCGTGGCGACGCCGTCCTTGAGCATCCACAGAGCTTCGCGCCAGACCGCCTCGAGGAAGCGGTTGCCGAGGAAGGCGTCGATCTCCTTGCGGATCACCAGCGGGAACATCCCGATGTCCTTCATGATCTGCACGGTCTTCTCGACGGTCTCGGGCGTGTTCTTCTCCGACCCCGACACTTCGGACAGGGGGAGCAAGTAGACCGGGTTGAAGGGGTGGGCGACGATGATGTTTTCGGGCGCCGGCGAGCCTTTCTGCAGGTCCGACGCCTTGAAGCCGGAGGTCGAGGAGCCGATCAGAACGCCGGGATTGGCCTGTTGCAGCTGGGCATAGACCTTGTGCTTCAGCTCGATCCGCTCGCTGACGGATTCCTGCACATATTCAGCGCCTTCGACGGCTTCGCTCATGGTCGACGCGAAAGAGAGCTTGCCTTCCTTCGGCATCGGCACGTCGAACAGCGCAGGCAGCGCGGCGCGGGCGTTCGAGAGGACCTCGTTGATCTTGCGCTCGGCCTGGGGATCGGGGTCGAACACCGCCACGTCCCAGCCGTTCAGCAGGAAACGCGCGGCCCAGCCGCCGCCGATGACGCCGCCGCCGATGATCGCGGCCTTCCGGTTCTTGGTCATGTGAGTGCTCTTCCTGAGGTCACGTTGGGTTTCGCCGCCCCGGCGGTCGCGCCGTGGCGGGGGATTGATCGGGTCCGGTTGCGCCGGACACGGGATGGTGCGGGTCGGGGAAAGCGGTCGGGCCCGGAACTACGGACTGCTTCCATGCGCCCTCCCCGGCTGACCTTACCGCAGCGGGCTGCGCTGTAGCGCCGCCACGTCGTAGCCGTTCTTGGCAAAGACCTCGACCGCGCGGTCCCATTGATGCGGCGACAGCGCGCGATCGCGGCTCAGCACCCAGCCGCCAAGGCGGTTCGGGTTGCCGACGATCAGCGTGCGGCCGTCCTTCGAGATGTCGAGGACCCAGTAACCCGCCGGCAGCGGCACGCCGTCCAGACGCACCTGGAACTGACCCGGCCCGGCAAGCCGCGCCGTGCCGGCGATCTGCCAGACCTGCCCGGGCTGCCCTTCGACCTCGCACTGGTTCAGAACGCCGATCGTGCCGTCCGTCCGCGGCGTGTAGGTCGCCGTCGTCAGGCCGCAGCCTTCCTGGAACCGCTGTGGGAAGCTCGCCACCTGATACCATGTCCCCGCCAGCTGCCCCGGCTGAAGGTTCGAGACAGTGAACATCGGCTTGCCCGCCCACCGATCGGACGGCCAGAAGGGCGCGCAAGCGGAGGTGGCGGTCAGGGCCAGGGTCAGGATGGCGACGGTCAGTTTCATGAGGTTCGGACTCCGCGTTTGCTCAGCTTGAGCCGCGCCCGCACCTCGTCCGGCCCGATCACCCGGGCGCCGAGATTCTCGATGACGGTGACGGCGCGCTCGACCAGTTGAGCATTGGTCGCCAGCACTCCTTTGTCGAGCCACAAGTTGTCTTCCAGACCGACGCGCACGTTGCCGCCCGCCAGAACCGCCGCCGCGACATAGGGCATCTGGTGGCGGCCAAGCGCGAAGGCCGACCAGTGCCAGTGTTTCGGCACGTTGTTGACCATGGCGAGAAAGGTGTTCAGGTCGTCCGGCGCCCCCCACGGAACGCCCATGCATAGTTGGACCAGCACCGGGTCGGGGATGATCCCCTCTTCGGCAAGCTGCTTGGCCAGCCACAGATGGCCGGTGTCGAAGGCCTCGATCTCGATCCGGGTGCCGCTGGCGACCATACGCTTGGCCATGTCGCGCAGCAGGCCGGGCGTATTGACCATCACGTAGTCGGCTTCGTTGAAGTTCATCGTGCCGCAGTCGAGCGTGCAGATCTCGGGCTGGCATTCGACGACATGGGCCACGCGCTCGGTCGCGCCGGCCATGTCGGATTTCTGCGACATGCGGTTCATCGCCTCTGTCCCGTCGAACAGCAGGTCGCCGCCCATGCCGGCGGTCAGGTTCAGCACTACGTCGGTCGCCGAGTCGCGGATGCGCTCGGTCACTTCGCGGTAGAGCGCCGGGTCGCGGGCCGGCTTGCCGGTCTCGGGGTCACGGACATGGCAATGCACGACAGCCGCCCCAGCCTTGGCGGCGGCGATGGCGCTTTCGGCGATCTGGGCGGGGCTGCGCGGCACGTGCGGGCTGCGGTCCTGCGTGCCGCCCGATCCGGTCACGGCACAGGTGATGAAAACCTCGCGGTTCATGGTCAGCGGCATGGGGTTCCTCCTGTTTCACGTCACGTTATGCGGGCTTGCGCAGCCATGCCGTGCGATTTACGCAATGGGAATGACAAAAAGCGCAAACATCTTCTCACCCTCGCGCGAGTCGCTGTCGCTTGCCGTTCTGGTCCTGCCGCATGCCTCGATCCTTGAAGTGGCCTCGGCGCTGGACCCGCTGCGATCGGCGAACCGGCATCTGGGCGAGGAGCGGTTCCGCTGGCAGGTGATCTCGCCCGACGGGGTGTCGGTGCCCCTGACCTGCGGGATCAAGCTGCCGTCGAGCGGACCGCTCGCCTCGGCCGAGGGGGCGGATGCGCTGGTCGTGATTGCCGGGTTCCGCCAGGCCGAGGTGGCAACCGGGCCGCTGATCCGCGACATCCGCCGGATCGCGCCGCGGTTCCGGGCGATTGGCGGGATCGACGCCGGATCCTGGGTTCTTGCGCGCGCCGGGCTGCTCGACGGCCATCGCGCGACGGTGCATTGGGAGGATCTGGAGGATTTCGCCGCCGCCCATCCCGAGGTGGAGGTGGTGCCGGATCGCTTCGTCATATCCGGCGCCCGCTTCACGGCCGGCGGGGCCGCGCCCGCCGCCGACCTGATGCTGCACCTGATCCGCGCGCGCTACGGTGCCGCCCTCGCCCTGCAGGTCGCGGCGAGCTTCATCACCACCGCCCGCGACGGATCAGAGCCGCAGACCAGCCTGCCGACCCCCGATCCGCATCTCGATCCCCGCGTGGCGGCCGCCATCGCGCGGATGGAGGCGCGGATCGACGCGCCGGAACCTGCCGCCCGCACCGCCCGCGCCATCGGCATCTCGACGCGGCGGCTGGAGGGGCTGTTCCGCGAGACGCTCGGCACCACGCCGGGGCAGCACGCGCTGGATCTGCGGCTGCAGGCGGCGCGGCGGATGCTGGTGGACACGCGCCACCCCGTGCAGGAGGTGGCGCTACGAACCGGCTTCTCCTCGCCCTCGGCCTTTTCCCGCGCCTTCCGCCGCCGTTTTGGCGTCAGCCCGCTGGATGCACGGCGGGCTGTCGCCTGAGGGCGATCAGTCGCCCTGCCCGAACAGGACTGACGGATCGCCCGACACCGGCGGGGCATAGAAGGTCAGGCGGATCGCTTCCATGATGAGTTGGGGCGGAGCCATCTGGGTGGCAAGCTCGACGATCCGGGCCTGCAGTCCGGCGACCTCGGACGGCATCTGCGCAGCAAGATTGGTGGCTTCGGTCGGATCGTCCTTGAGGTTGAACAGTTCGATCGCGGGTGGCAGCGACGCCTTCCACACCAGTTTCCAATCGCCTTCCCGGACCGCGCCCATCAGCGGATCGACGTTGTAGACAATCTCGGTCCGCGGAGATTCCGCACCTTCCGCGATGACCGGCCACACGTCCATTCCGTCAAGCGGCTTGGATTTCTGCATACTGCCGCCCGCCAGATCGGCCAGTGTCGGGAACATGTCGACGACATGCATCATCCCGTCATGCCGGCCGGGCTTCACATGATCGGGCCAGTTTGCCAGCGCCGCGACCTTGGTCCCGCCTTCGTAGATCGTGCCCTTGCCGTCGCGCAGCGGCGCGTTCGACGCGGGAAGACCGCCATCAACCTTGGTATCTCCGGCAAAGAGCGAGTTGACCACACCGCCGTTGTCGCTGTGAAAGACAATCAGGGTGTTGTCCCGCATGCCCTCTTCATCGAGGGCCTTGACGACGCGGCCGACCTGATCGTCGACCACGGCCACCATGGCTGCATAGGCCTGCTTGTTCGGATCCTTGATGTCGGCGAAGCGGTCAAGATATTCCTGCGGCGCCTGGTAGGGCGTGTGCGGGGCCGTGAAGGCGAGGTAGAGGAACAGCGGCGCCTTGCCGTCATGTCCTTCGATCACCTTCACCGCCTCGTCGCCGAACAGGATGTTGTCGTAGCCGGCCTCGACCACCGGTTCATTGCCGCGATACCAGTCGGGCACGCCGTGGGATTCGTGGGTGAAGTGGTCGATCTCGCCCACGGTCGCGCCATAGAAGCTCTCGAAGCCGCGCTGCATCGGCCACATGTTGGCATCGGCATGACCAAGGTGCCACTTGCCGACCATGGCCGTCTGATAGCCCGCATCCTTCAGCATCTGCGGCAGCATGTATTCGTCCAGCGGGACACCGTAGGTACCGGCGCCCGGGATCACCCCGATCTGGAGGCCATAGCGCAGCGGATAGCGCCCGGTCATCAGCGCGGCGCGGGTCGGCGTGCACATCGGCTGGACGTAGAAGTTGGTCAGCTCCGCCCCGGTCTTGGCCAGTTCGTCGAGCGAAGGCGTGGGGATCGACGACCCTTGATAGCCCGTATCGGCATAGCCCAGGTCGTCGGCGACAATGTAGACGATGTTCGGGCGCGGTGCGTCCTGTGCGGCGGCCTGCGCCACGCCAAGCGCACAGGCGACACCAAGGAGACGGCCCAGAATACGGCCGGCGGCGGGAAGAACCTGCATCTTGTTTCCATGCTCTTGTGCTCGTTGGCGCGGACGGTGACACCCGGCGGAGCCGCCGTCAATGCACCGCGCCGTGACCGGCTGCGGGTCAGGCGACCCGCTTCGGCATCCGGCTTTCGAACCAGCGGTAAAGCAGCACGATCAGCCCGGTCAGGCACATGTAGACGGCGGCGAGGAACAGGAGCGGCTCGTAGATGATGAACGTATCCTGCCGGATGCGCCCGATTACGGCGTAGATCTCCATCACCGTGATGGTCGAGACCAGCGGCGTCGCTTTCAGCTGCAGGACGGTTTCGCCGCCGATGGTCGGCAGGACGCGGTGGATCGCCAGCGGCAGCCAGACGCGGCGCAGGATGGTGAAGCGTGGCATGCCCATCGCCTTGGCCGCCTCAAGCTGTCCGTGCGGCACCCCCTTGAAGGCCCCGCGCATGACCTCGCCCTCGTAGCCCGCAACCGACAGGGACAGCGCCACCACCGCATAGGGCCAGGCCTGCCGCAGGATCGGCCAGAGGTCGGACTGGCGGATCCACGGGATCGACGGGAAAAGCGAGCCGAGGCCGTAATAGAGCAGCCACAGCTGCATCAGCAGCGGCGTGCCGCGGATGACGGTGCAGAAAACCCGCGCCGGCGCGGCAAGGTACCAAGGTCCCGCCGCCTGGGCCAGACCGATCGGGATCGCGAGCAGCATGCCGATCACCATGGTCACGACCGTGATCCAGATCGACCGCCAGATGCCCTGAAGGATCATCTGCTGGTATTTCGGATCCGCGAGCCAGCTCCAGTTCAGCAGGAAGACGCAGGCGAGGACCAGCGCGACCGCTATGGCGATCATCACGATGCGATGGGGTTTCAGGAAAGCCGTCATCTGGACATGACCCTCTGCCCTCGGCGCGCCCATCTTTCGACCCGGCCGAACAGCACCGTCGAAAGCAGCGAGATGGCAAGGTAAAGCGCCATGGCAGCCAGATAGAAGGTGAAGAAGGCCTTGGTCGTGGCTGCGGCCTGGTACGTCGCCTTGGTGAGTTCGGAGAACCCGATCACGGCCAGAAGCGCGGTATCCTTGGTCGCGTTCAGCCACAGGTTGGCGAGGCCGGGAACGGCGTTCGAGGTCATCAACGGCAACGTGATGCGGCGGGCGGTCAGTACCGGGGTCATGCCCATGGCGCGGGCGGCCTCGATCTGGCCGTGCGGCACGGCCTGGATGGCCCCGCGCAGAACCTCGGTCGAATAGGCGCCCTGAACCACGCCAAGCACGGCTATGCCGGTGATGAGCGGCGGCAGGACGATGCGTTCATGCCCCAGACCAACGAGGATTTCGTTGATGAGCCCTGGAACGGCATAGAAAAGGATAAGGATCAGCACAAGCTCGGGCACCGCGCGCACGATGGTCGTGTAGACCGCCAGCAGGTCACGGGTGATCGGGCCACCGTAGAGCTTGCCGAAGGCTCCCGCTATGCCGATCGTGAGGCCAAGCGCATAGGCACCGACCGCGATCACCATCGTGTTCGCAAGGCCGGCCAACAGCGTCCCCCCCCAACCGGGGGGAGACAGCGAGAGAAGCTCAAGGGGCGATGCGGCCATGGCCGCGAGGGGCATCATGGCCTGACCGCCCTCAGTTCGACGAACCGTAGATGTCGAACGGGAAGTACTTCGCGGTGATGGTCGCGTAGGTGCCATCCTCGCGCAGCGCCGCGATCGCGGCATTCAGCTTCGGCAGCAGCGGATCGCCCTTGCGCAGGCCGGCGCCGACGCCCGCCCCGAGGATCGCAGGGTCATCGGCCACCGCACCGACGTTCTCGCAGCAGGCCTTGCCGGCATCGCTGTCCATGAACGCCTGGAGCGCGACCGAGTCCGCCATGACAGCGTCGATCCGTCCGGCGGCGAGGTCCTGGTTGGCCTCGTCCTGGGTCTGGTAGGTCTTCACCTCGGCCGCGGTCGGGCCGAAATACTTGTTCACGTAGTTCTCGTGAATGGTCGAGACCTGCACGCCGATGATCTTGCCGGCCAGCCCTTCGGCGGTCGGGGTGATACCCGAACCTTTGGCCGCCATGACGATGGCCGGGGTGTTGTAGTACTTGTCAGTGAAGTCGATGGTCTGCTTGCGCTCGTCGGTGATCGACATCGACGACATGATCATGTCGATCTGGCCCGAGGTCAGCGCCGGGATGATGCCGTCCCAGGCGGTCGGCGTCAGCACGCACTCGATCTCGGCCTTGGCGCAGAGCGCGTTCATGAAGTCGATTTCCCAGCCAACCCAGTTGCCGCTCGCGTCGGGCGAGGAGAAGGGCGGATAGGGTTCGGCGGCAACGCCGACCTTGACCGGGTTGGCCAGCGCGGCGGTGCCCATCAGCAGGGTTGCCACGAGGGTCAAAGCAAGTTTCTTCATTTCGTCTTACTCTCCGTGTTGGGGTGCCGGGGTTCTCAGCCCAGGCTTTTCAGGAACTTTTGCAGCCGTTCGGACCGGGGCGCGCCGAACACCTGTTCGGGCGGTCCCTGTTCCTCGACAAGGCCGTTGTAGAGATACATGACGTGGTTCGACACCTCGCGGGCGAACTTCATCTCGTGGGTCACAAGGATCATGGTCCGCCCCTCGGCGGCCAGGTCTCGGATCACGTTCAGCACCTCGCCCACCAGTTCGGGGTCAAGCGCCGAAGTCGGTTCATCGAACAGCATGGCACGCGGCTCGATCGCCAGCGCCCGGGCGATAGCGGCGCGCTGCTGCTGGCCGCCCGAAAGATAGGCCGGGTAGACGTCCTTCTTGGCCAGAAGGCCGACCCGGTCCAGTAGCCGCTCGGCCGTTGCGATGGCCTGGTCCTTCGGCACCTTCAGCACATGCACCGGAACCTCGATCAGGTTCTGCAGCACGGTCTTGTGCGACCAGAGGTTGAAGGACTGGAACACCATGCCGAGATGCTGGCGAGCATGTTCGATCTGGCGGCGGTCGGCGGGCGAGCCATCCGGGCGCATCCGGATCTCCTCGCCACCGATGATGATCTTGCCCGAGGTCGGCGTCTCGAGGAAGTTGATGCAGCGCAGCATCGTCGACTTGCCCGATCCCGAACCGCCGATGACCGCCACGACATCGCCCTCGCAGGCGGTCAGCGACACGCCTTTCAGGACCTCGATCTCGCCGAAGGATTTGTGCAGGTTTTCGATCCTGATCCGCTCTGGACGCGGGTCGGATGCCTTGCCCTCGCGGGCGGTCGCCATCATTCGTGCTTCGCTCCCTGAAGCGCATGTGGGGATCGGTCTTCATGCCGATTCTGACTTGCAGTAAGGCAACCCGATTGCAATTATGCAAGCGTATAATATGGAATCAGCAGAACCTCGCGCTTAAATGACTGGCGAACGCAGGAAATTCAGGCGCGAAGGCGAAGAGGTTCGGCGCGAGGCGTTGATCTCTGCGTCGCTTTCCCTTGCGTCAAGAGGCGGTGCCGAGGCCCTGACAGTGCGGGCGATCGCCGAACAGGCCGGTGTGACGCAGGGTCTGATTCGCCATTACTTCCACAGCAAGGAAGACCTGACCCGCGCCGCCTATGCCGCCCTGATGGACCGGATGATCCGCACTTCGGACACGCTTCTGGCCGAGGCGCCTGCCGAACCCCGGGCCCGACTGGCGAGCTTCGTTTCGGCTTCGCTCCGCCCGCCGGTCATGGATACCGAGGAGCTGGTGCTGTGGGCGGCCTTCCTGCACCGCCTGCGTGCCGACCCCGAGATGCGGACGGTTCACGAAACGCGCTACCTCGCCTTCCGCGACCGTCTGCAGATGCTGATCGCCGCGGCCCTGCCTGCGGGAACCCCGCCGCAGACGCTTCGCGCCCGCGCCATCGCCTGCAACGCGGTGATCGACGGGCTCTGGCTTGAAGGCTCGGCCCTGCCCGAAGCTTTCGGCCCCGATGAAATCCTGACAATCGGTCTGACCTCGGTCGGCGCGATCGTCGGCCTGGACCTGATCCCTTACCTGCCGGAGGCCGCAGCATGAAATATACCACGATCACCGAGCGTCTGGCCGGGCTTGGCGGGGCAAAGTGGGAAGTCCACGCGTTGGCCCGCAAGCTCAAGGGTCAGGGCCGCGACATCATCGAACTGACGATCGGCGAGCCTGACGTGCCAACCCCGCCCGAGTTGATGGAAATCGCCGGCACGTCCATGCGCGCCGGCCGCACCGGGTATTCGAACGGCCGTGGCGAGCCTGCCCTGGTGAAGGCGCTGTCCGAACGCTACACGGTCCGCCGCGGCCGTCCGATCGGGACGGACCAGATCATGTGCTTCCCCGGCACGCAGACCACGCTTTTCGCCGTCCTCCACGCCCTTGTCGAACATGGCGACGAGGTGCTGATGGGCGATCCGATGTATGCCACCTACGAAGGCCTGGTCGCGGCAACAGGGGCGACACTCGTCCCCGTGCCGCTGAGCCCCGAGCACGGCTTCCGGATGCAGGCTGCGGATGTCGAGGCGCGGATCACGCCGCGCACGCGGCTTTTGTTCCTGAACTCGCCCCACAACCCGACCGGCGCGGTCCTGTCCGAGGCCGACATCCGCGCGCTTGGCGAGGTCGCGAAGACGCATGACCTCTGGATCCTCTGCGACGAGGTTTACGAGGATCTGGTTTTCCCTGGCACCAAGTTCACCTCGCCGCTCGATTTCCCGCACCTGGCCGAGCGGGTGATCGTCGCCTCCTCGATCTCGAAATCCCACGCCGCGCCCGGTTTCCGCTCGGGCTGGTGCGTCGGTCCGGCCGAGTTCTGCGCCAAGCTCCTGCCCCTGTCCGAGACGATGCTGTTCGGCAACCAGCCCTTCATTGCCGATATGACCGCCGAGGCAGTGTCAAAGCCCTCGCCGGTGGCCGCCGGCATGGTCGAGCGGTTCCAGCGCCGCGCCGCGCTGATCCATGACCGGCTCGACGGCGTGGCGGGCCTGCGCGTCCAGCGCCCCGAAGCGGGCATGTTCGCCCTGCTCGACGCCCGGGCCACCGCCCTGTCCGGCCGCGACTTCGCAATTGACCTGCTGGAACGCGGCGGCGTGGCGCTGATGCCGGGCGAAAGCTTTGGCGAAGCGCTTGGCGGCTGGCTGCGTGTCGGGCTGACCCAGCCGGACGAGTTGATCGCCGAGGCCTGCGACCGGATTGCGGCCCATGTCGGGCGCCTGCGGGAGGAAGCCGCATGATCCCCCGAATTTTCTACGAAAATTCAGAAATTTCGCAGAAATTTCGGAGGCTGCGCGCATGACCCACGAAACTGTCCTGAACGCCCCGACCGTCGGTCAGGCACTTGTCGCCGGCCTGCGCCTGCGCGGGGTCGAGGTCGTCTTCGGCATCCCCGGCGTCCACACGATCCAGCTGTACCGCGGCCTTGCCGGCGGGGGCATCCGCCATGTGATCCCGCGCCACGAGCAGAGCGCCGGCTTCATGGCTGACGGCTATGCCCGGGCCTCGGGCAAACCCGGCGTTGCCTTCGTCATCACCGGCCCTGGCCTGACCAACACCATCACTGCGATGGCGCAGGCGCGGGAAGACTCGGTGCCAATGCTGGTGATCTCGGGCGTGAACCGGCGCGACAGCCTCGGCCGCGGCCTGGGCCATCTGCATGAGTTGCCCGACCAGCGCGCCATGATCGCGACACTCTGCCCCTCGGTGCGCATCGAGGCGCCTGACGAGATCGAGTCCACGCTGACCCGGGCCTTCTCGCTGTTTGCCAGCGCGCGCCCCGGTCCGTTCCATATCGAGGTCCCGCTTGACGTGATGCCGTTGACGGCGCCGCCCGCGCCGGACAAGCCACCGCTCCCCGCCCTGCCCCCGCAGGCGGATGACGCGGACCTCGCCGCGGCTGCGGCGAAGCTCGACGCATCCCGCCATCCCGTCATCCTTGCCGGTGGAGGCATGCGCCGGGCCGAAGCCGCGCTTCGGGCTCTTGCCGAGAAACTCGATGCGCCGGTCATCACCACGTCGAATGCCCGGGGGCTGATGCACGGCCATCCCCTGCTGGTTCCGGCCTCGCCCAGCCTCGACGCGACCCGCGCGCTGATCGCTGGCTCGGACCAAGTCCTCGCGCTCGGGACGGAGTTCGGGCAGACCGACTACGACATGTATGTGCGCGGCGGCCTGCCTGACCTGTCGGGCATGATCCGCGTGGACATCGACAAGGCCCAATTGGCCCGCCAGCCCGCCGCCCTGACCTTGTGCGCCGATGCCGGCGCGGTGGCAGAGGCACTCCTGTCGCGCATCAGCGGAAAAGCCGGCGATGGCGCGGTGCGGGCCGAGATCACCCGCAAGGCCGCCCGGGCCGAATTGCCCGACTACATGCACCCGCAACTCGCGGTGGTTGAGGCGATCCGGGCCGGACTGCCAAACGCCCTGATCGTCGGCGACAGCACCCAGCCCGTCTATGCCGGCAACCTCTACTACGACCATGACCGCCCCGGCGGCTGGTTCAATGCGGCGACCGGCTATGGCGCACTCGGCTACGGCCCCGGCGCCGCGATCGGCGCGGCCATCGCCTGCCCCGAGGCGCAGGTCGTCTGCCTGATCGGGGACGGCGGCTTGCAGTTCTCGCCGGCCGAACTGCGCGTGGCGCGGGACGAGAACCTGAACGTCACCTTCCTCGTCTGGAACAACTCCGGCTACCGGGAGATCGCAAATGCCTTCCGCGAGGTTGGCGCCGAGGTGATCGGCTGCGATCCCTCACCGCTGAAGCTGGACGCCTTCGCCGCCGCCTGTGACCTGCCCTTCGCTTCGGTCACCGACGATCCGGATGCGGTGCGCAAGGCATTGGCCCAGCCTTCGACCGGACCCCGGCTGATCGAAATCCGCGTCAGCGCGTAAAGCGGACGGCCCCGGAGCGCATGCACCGGGGCCGCCCAAGTTCCTTCGATGGCGCTTGGGCGGGGAACTTGGGCCGGGCGCCTCTAGGCCTTCCTTCCGTCCTACCCCGCTAGCCCATTTACATTTGATCAAATTTTTGATCATAACGGCGCAACCAGAGTCCAGGTGCCGTCATGTCGAAGAAACCCACCTCTCCCTCCAAGCTTGTTGCCGGCATCCGCCGTGATCGCCTTGAGGCGCTTGCGGTGCGCGAGAAGAACCGTTTCGCCCAAGGTCGTCCCAAGACCCACGCCGCGCTGGCGGCCGGGGCCGATACCTATCTCGACGGCGTGCCGCTGCACTGGATGAAGGATTGGCCGATGCCCTTCCCGATGCTGGTGGCAGAGGCGAAGGGCGCGCGCATCACCGATCTCGACGGGTACGAGATCGACGATTTCTGCCTGGGCGATACCGGCTCGATGTTCGGCCATTCGCCCGAACCGGTGACGAAGGCGATCCGCAAGCAAGCCAGCCGCGGCCTGACCTACATGCTGCCGACCGAGGACGCGCTCGAGGCCGGGCGGCTGCTGACCGAACGCTTCGGCAATTTCAAATGGCAGATCGCCACCACCGCGACCGACGCCAACCGCTTTGCCGTCCGCGTGGCGCGCGCCGTCACCGGCAAGCCGAAGATCCTTGTCTTCAACGGCTGCTACCACGGCACCATCGACGACGCGATGGTGGAGCTGAAGGATGGCAAGACCATCACCCGGCCCGGCCTTCTGGGCCAGGTCGCGGACCTCACCGAACTTGCGACCTGCGTCGAGTTCAACGACGTGGCCGGCGTCGAGGCCGCGCTCAAGACCGGCGAGATCGCCGCGATCCTGACCGAGCCGGTGATGACCAACTCCTGCATGGTCCTGCCCGATGCCGGCTTCCACGACGCGCTCAGGACGTTGTCGCGCCGCTACGGCGCGCTCCTCATCATCGACGAGACGCATACGATCTCGTCCGGTCTTGGCGGCTATACCCGCGTCCATTCGCTGTCGCCCGACATGTACGTGGTCGGCAAATGCGTGGCGGGCGGCATGCCGACCTCGGTCTGGGGCATGACGCCCGAGGTGGCCGAGCGTTACATCAAGGTCAATGCCAAGCGCCCCTCGGGCCATAGCGGCATGGGCACGACGCTGTCGGCCAACCCGATGCAATTCGCCTGCCTGCGCGCCAACCTTTCGCAGGTGATGACCGCCAAGAATTACGCCCATATGGAGAAGGGCGCGCGCCGCCTGTCCGAAGGGCTGGCCAAGTCCATCGCCAAGCACAAGGCCCCCTGGCATGTCGTCCGCGTCGGGGCACGGGTCGAGTTCATCTGCGCCCCTGGCCCGCTCAAGAACGGCGCCGAGGCGGCCCATGCCCATCGGCCGGAGGTCGAAGCGGCCGTGCATACCGCGCTTCTGAACCGCGGATGCCTGATCGCCCCCTTCCACAACATGATGCTGGTGAGCCCCGCGACGAAGAAGCGCCAGATCGACCGCCTGATCGCCGCCTTCGACGAAATCCTCACCGAGCTGTTCCAAGATGCGTGACATGACCGATACCCACAGCCCCTCCGGTTCCACCGTCGCCGAGGCGGAAGCCTTCCTTGACGCCCATCCCGAGATCGAGGCCTTCGACATCGTCCTGCACGATGCCAACGGCATCGGCCGCGGCAAGATCATCCGCCGCCACGAACTCCTGTCGATCTACAAGTCGGGCCGGCACATGCCGATCTCGATCCTTGGCCTCGACATCTGCGGCGAGGACGTGCACGAGACCGGGCTGATCTGGGACCAGGGCGACGGCGACCGCCGCGCCTGGCCGATCCCCGGCACGCTGGTGCCGCTAGCGGGAACCACCCCGCCACGCGGCGAGGTGCTGATGAGCCTTTACAACCTCGACGGCTCGCCGATGACCTCGGACCCGCGCCACGCGCTCAAGCGGCAGGTGGATGCGCTGGCGGCCGAGGGGCTGCACCCGGCAGGGGCGTTCGAGCTGGAGTTCTTCCTGCTCGAGAACGAGCGCGACGCGAACGGCAAGATGGTGCCGGCGCGGGACGTTCTGGACCGCCGCAAGAACTCCAAGACCGATGTCTATTCCGTGGACCAGCTGCACGGGATGCTGCCGCTTTTCAATGACATCTATGCCGGCGCCAAGGCAGCGGGGATCAAGGCCGAGACGCTGATCTCGGAATTCGCGCCGGGCCAGTACGAACTGACGCTGCATTACCGCACCGACGTGATGCAGGCGGCCGACGACCTGATGCGGCTGAAGCGCCTCGTGCGGATGCATGCGCGGCTGCATGGGGTGACCGCCTGCTTCATGGCGAAGCCGAACGAGGACTATGCCGGGTCGGGGATGCATTTCCACGTCTCGCTGATGGACGATGCCGGAACCAACGTCTTCGTCGAGAAGGTCGAGGGCCAGTGGAACGACACGATCCGCCACGCGATCGGCGGATTGAAGGCCACCATGGGGGAGTCGATGCTGATCTTCGCCCCCCACGCCAACAGTTGGCGGCGGTTCGCCTCGCAAAGCTATGCGCCGGTCTCGCCGAGCTGGGGCGTCAACAACCGCTCGGTGGCGCTGCGGATTCCCGCGGGCGACATCCGGGCGCGGCGGATCGAGCACCGGCCTTCGGGCGTGGATGCGAACCCTTACCTGGTCGCGGCCACGGTGCTGGCGGGCATCCGTAACGGGCTGAAGAATAAGATCGACCCCGGCCCCGAAACCACCGGCAACGCTTACGCCGAGACGACGGAAAAGTTCGACATCCCGGTCGACTGGCGCTCGGCCATCGACGCGGCCAAGCGCTCGGACTTCCTGAAGGACGCGCTTGGCGAAGACATGCACCGCACCTTCACGGCGATCCTGTCGGCCGAATATGCCCGGGTGGCGCGCACCGTCTCCGAGGTCGACTTCGACCTTTACCTGCACACGGTCTGAGCCCCCTGATCCGGACCTTGATGCCAGGGCGCCCGCCGCAGAGGCAGGGCGCCTTTTCATTTGGCGGGCAGGCGGATGCCCTGGACATCAGGCGCAGCTGGTCGTCGCCCGGCCGGGGCCACTGCAACCAATGGCCCGTTCTACCATTACCCGACGCGATAGCAGGTTGTCCCCTCTGAAACCCCGAGGAGAGAAGGCCGTCCTCTTTGCGCCGGCTGGACGCGACGCAATGACGCATGACACGGCAATTCCGCGCCTGATGACAAATTGTCAGACCGCATCCAGCTGATTGGCCGTCTCCAAGGCAGGGTCCCGACGGCTGCCCTGCCAAATTGTCAGGATCAGAGCTCGGCCTGAGACCGGACCAACCCACTGACATATAATAATTCTTTGGAACTTGTTCCGGGCATGGGGCTATGGTCCGGGCAACGTAAGAGGATTCGGTTGGACGGTCCTCGACGGGAGTGAGTTGGATGCAAATGCGAGCTTCGAAAGCCTGCTTCGGCGGGGTGGTCTTTTATTGCCTGTCGGTAGCGACCGTTGCGGCCGAGCCTGCGTTCATCGCCGGAACCACCCCATGGAAACGGCCCGACGCGCCGGTGGTCACCGAAGTGGTGAAGCCCGAGGGTTGGTACCTGCGGGCGCTGACCGGCATCGCCGCGCCGTTTCCGGCCAGCCTGAGGTTCCTCGAGGACCAGGGCAACTGGTTCACCCCGTTCATTCATCCGGGGATGCACGCCCCCTACGACATCCGCAACTGGCACCAGGGCGAATGACCGCCCGCGTCTGCGGCAGGTGAATTCCGGCCAGGCCGGAATGGAAGTGGAGCAGGGCCAGAAGGCCCCTGAACCAATAACAAGAGGAGAGATGGGAATGACCAAATCGATCAAGGCCGCTGTTGCGGCGCTGATCTGCGCCGGCGCGGTCGCCTCGGCGGCTTCCGCTGACAGCATGTCAGGCATGGGTGGCATGTCCGGCATGGGCGGCATGTCCGGGATGGGTGGCATGTCCGGGATGTCGGGCATGGGCGGCATGTCCGGAATGGACGGCATGTCGGGCATGAGCGGCAACGGCGGCGCCGGTTGGGTCTGCACCCAGTACAGCTGGGCTCCGGGCGCTCAGGCGGGCATGTCGGGTATGAGCGGCATGTCGGGCATGGGCGGTATGTCCGGAATGAGCGGCATGGGCGGCATGTCGGGCATGGGCGGCATGTCCGGAATGAGCGGCATGGGTGGCATGTCGGGCATGGGTGGCATGTCCGGGATGAGCGGCATGGGTGGCATGTCGGGCATGGGCGGTATGTCCGGGATGAGCGGCATGGGTGGCATGTCGGGCATGGGCGGTATGTCCGGGATGAGCGGCATGGGTGGCATGTCGGGCATGGGTGGCATGTCCGGGATGAGCGGCAACGGCGGCGCTGGCTGGGTCTGCACCCAGTACAGCTGGGCTCCGGGTGCTCAGGCGGGAATGTCGGGTATGAGCGGCATGTCCGGTATGGGCGGCATGAGTGGCATGGGCGGCATGTCGGGCATGGGTGGCATGTCCGGTATGGGCGGCATGTCGGGAATGTCGGGATCCTGGACTCCTCCCTCCAACTGATCCCGTCAAACGGCCCGGAGGCAGCCTTGGGCTGCCTCCGGTTTCGTCCTGCATGGACTGAGAGAAATGAACACAAAGTCGTCCCTTAGCCTGGTCGTCGGCGCCATCGCGGTTGCCCTTGGAGCTTACCTGTTCCTTGGCCAGTCCCCGGAAGCCCCGGCACCCGCCCCTGACCAGGCAACCGAGGCGCCCGCCCCGTCCGCGGGGCAGACCACATCGGCCGGAAACGGAACCGCCGCGACCGGCACCACGGGCGTGGTCGAACTGACCCCGGCGGACCAGGCTCCGGCCTGCGTCCAGTACAGCTGGGACGGCGCCAAGTGGACCTGCACTTCCGGCTCAGCGGCGAACGGACCGACCGGTAGCAACTGAGCCGTTACTCGGGGGCCGCCGCAGTCCAGCGGCCCCCCTTTTTGCCAATTTCAGGAGCCGCAGATGAAGCGTCTCGACCACATCCTGCGTTTTGCCGGTGCCACCGCTGTTGCAGGGACCTTTTTCGCCGCACTGACCATTGGCGCAAACCAATTCTATTTCGGAGGCGTCGGCGACACGGCCAACGCCTATGTTCCGCCTGCCCCTGAGGCGACGGCCACGTCCGCTGGCGGCGCTTCGGCAGGTTCCTCCTCCGGTGGCGCCCCTGCAACGGGCGCGACCGCCGACCTTGCCGCGGGCGAGAAGGTTTTCAAGGCCTGCAAGGCCTGTCACACTGCTGACAAGGGCGGCAAAAACGCGACCGGACCAAACCTGTGGTCCGTCATCGGGCGGCCTGCGGCCTCGATTGAAGGATTTGCCTATTCGGACGGGATGAAGGCCCGGGCGGGACAGCCCTGGGATGCCGCGTCCCTCGACAGTTTCCTGAGCGGCCCCAAGGATTTCATTCCAGGCACCAAGATGGCCTTTGCCGGCGTGAAGAAGGCCGAGGACCGCGCCGCCCTGATCGCCTGGCTCAGCCAGCAGAGTGATACGCCCGCTCCGCTTCCGGCCGCCGCCGGAACGACCGCCGACGCGGCGACCACGGCACCGGCAACCGAGAGCTCGGCCAAAGCTGCAGCCCCTGCCGCAGAGGCACAGCCCGGAACGCTGTTCCCGGACCTCGCCGATGACGCCGTCGTCACGCTCGATCCGGTCCCCTATCCCGAAGGTGTGACCTACCAGAACCCGCCGGCGCCGAGCGCCGACGAAGTGGCCGCGATCGGCGCGCGGCTCGATGCGCTGCGCAAGGAAATCCCGACGCTCGACTACCAGCGCGCCCGCTATCACCCGATCCACTTCCAGCCGCAGATCGCGACCGCCTCGAACGAGGAATGCCTGGCCTGCCATGCCGAGATCCTCGACCACAAGGTCCGCGCGGAATCGATCGCCGGGGTGAAGGCGGCCGACAGCCTCGCCTGGTATCAGACGCTCGATACCTATGCGCAGGACCAGGCCGATTTCCACTGGCGGCACATGGAAAGCGACTACGCCAAGAAGGTGATGAATCTGCAATGCGTGTTCTGCCACAAAGGCAACGACCCACGGGACGAGACCCCCTGGCTCGCGAACGGCAAGACCGACCCGGTGAACCCGGCGACAGAATTCACTGCCCGCAAGATGGTGAACCCGTCCGAGACCTGCCTGCTGTGCCACGGCCAGTTCCCGGCGCAGAACATGGGCCTGGAAGGCAAGTGGCCCGACCTCCGCGCCGACATGGAATCCCCAGAGGCCCCGAACGGCTGCCTGACGTGCCATGCGGAAACCGTGCGCACCAATCGCCACGCGGTGACCTACCTGAACGCCAAGACCATCGAGGAAGCGGCCCGCGCCGATACCTCGGACGTCTGCTACGGCTGCCACGGCGGTCGCGCCTGGTACCGCATCTCCTACCCCTACCCGCGGCACCCCTGGCCGATGATGGACACCGAGACGGTGCCCGACTGGGCAAAGGACCGGCCGACCGAGTCCAAACCCGAATACCAGCTGCCGACGAAGCCCTGAGAAGGAAACGAGCCATGATCGGAAAACCGGACCTGACGCGCCTTGCCGCGCTGCTGACCCCGACCCGGCGGGCCTTCCTGCAGGCCACGGCGGCAACCACGGCGACGGCCCTGATCGGGGGCCGCGCCACCCCGGCGCAGGCCTTCGCCTACGAGCCCTATCCGCGCGACGACGATCTGACGACCGTCGTCACCTCCTGTGCCCACAACTGCGGCTCGCGCCACATGCTGGTCGCGCACAAGAAGGGTGACGTGATCGTCCGCCTGTCGACCGACAACGGCACCTACCAGGGCGATGCCTACGGCACCGACACCGAGGAGAAGCCGCAGCTGCGCGCCTGCCTGCGCGGGCGGAGCTATCGGGTCCGCCTCTATTCGCCGGAGCGCCTGCTCTACCCGATGAAGCGGGTCGGCAAACGCGGCGAGGGCAAGTTCAAGCGCATCTCCTGGGATCAGGCGCTGAGCGAGATCTCGGAGCGCATGGTCTACCTGCGCGACAAGTATGGCCCGACCGCGCTACTGGACCAGGCCTATGCCGGCGCCTCCTACGGCGTGCTGCACAAGTCCGACCAGATCGAGGGCCTGCAGGCCCGCTTTCTGGGCATGTTCGGCTGCCGCACCAACAGCTGGTCGGTGCCGTCGTACCAGGGCACGACCTCGTCCTCGCGCTGGACCTTCGGGACGATCCAGGACGGCAACGAGGACGACGCCTACGCCCATACCAAGCTGATGATCATGTGGGGCTGGAACCCGGCCTACACCTTCCACGGCGGCAACACCTTCTACTACCTGCGCATGGCCAAGCAGCGCGGCTGCAAGTTCGTGGTCATCGACCCGCAATACACCGACAGCGCCGCCGCCTATGACGCCTGGTGGATCCCGATCAGGCCGAACACCGACGCGGCGATGATGGCGGGGATGGCCTATTACATCTTCGACAAGGGCCTGCAGGACCAGGCCTTCATCGACCGCTTCGTGCAGGGCATGGATGCAGGCACGATGCCCGACTGGGCCAAGGGGCAGGAAAGCTTCAAGGACTACATCCTGGGCGTGTCGGACGGCGTGCCCAAGACCCCCGAATGGGCCAGCGAGATCTGCGGCGTTCCGGCGGCCGACATCATCAAGCTCGCCGACATGTATGCCACGACCAAGCCCGCGGCGCTGAAGGCCAGCTGGGCCCCCGGCCGCGCGGCCTTCGGCGAGCAGTACAACCGCATGGCGGCGGCGCTCCAGGCGATGACCGGCAATATCGGCGTGCTCGGCGGCTGCGCCGAGGGCGTGGGCAAGGGCTGGCACCCGGAATCGGTGGCCTATCCCTACGACCAGAACGCCAACATCTGGTACGCCTCGATCAAGTCGGACCGTTGGGCGCATATCGTCCTGAACTACCCCAACGTGACGCGGGTCGAAGCCGGGCTCTGGCCGCGCAGCGACAATCTTGACGGGGTGATCCCGAACATCCGCGGCATCTTCTGGCAGGGGTCGGACTGGCTGAACCAGCTGACCAACATCAACAAGGAGATCGAGGCGATCCGCAAGCTCGAGGCCGAGGGCGACAGCGAAAGCCTGCTCGTCTGCCTTGACGCGACGATCACGCCCACGGGGATCTGGGCCGACTACCTGCTGCCCAGCTGCACCCATTTCGAGCGGCACGACGTCGCGCTCCCCTGGTACAAGGGGCATTACTACATCCACCGCCCGAAGGTCATCGAACCCCTGGGCGAGAGCAAGACCGACTTCCAGATCTTCACCGAACTTGCCTATCGCCTTGGCTTCGGCCCTGCCTACAACCCGAAGGCCGACCGCAGTTATTTCGACTACAACGATGCGGTGGACGAGGCCTATCTGTTTGACTGGTGGAGCAAGGTCCAGTTCAACCAGGGCGTCACCTGGAGCTGGGAGGAATTCAAGGCCCACGGCGTCTACAAGTTCGTCCTCCCCGAACCGCATGTCGCCTTCCGCGAACAGATCGAGCAGGGAAAGCCGTTCGAGACGTCATCCGGCAAGATCGAGATCTTCTCGACCGAACTGGCACAGGTGCAGGACTGGACCCTGACCCGGTGGGGTGAATACATCCCCGCGATCCCGAAATGGATCGAGCCATGGGAAAGCCTGAACCACCCGAAAACCAAGGACTTCCCCTTCCACATGATCACCCCGCATCCGCGCTGGCGGACGCACTCGATCTTCAACAATATCGGCTGGCTGCGGGAAACTTTCAGCCAGGAAACCACGATCAACGCCTCGGACGCCAAGCGGCTTGGCCTCCAGACCGGCGACACGGTCGAGATCTGGAACGAACGCGGCAAGGTCATCACGCCGGTCTATGTGACCGAACGCTGCATGCCCGGCGTGGTCGTCCTGCATGAAGGGTCGTGGATGGACATCGACGAGAACGGCGTGGACCGTTCGGGCAACCCCGACTTCCTGACGCTGGACAATCCCAGCCCGGCGGGCGCCTTCGCCTACAACACCCTTCTCGTGGACGTGAAGAAGACCGAGCTGAACCACCGGCCTGGCTGGGACCAGCTGGCAACTGCGCGCAGCCACATCTTCCGCCGCGACCAGTGACGCCAGAGCAAGGAGGCAAACATGACCGACAAGGCCGACCAGCCGACGCTCAAGGCGGCAATCCTGAAGAAGAAGCGCGAGACCTACACTCCGGTCGTGCCCGACATGCAGCTTGGCTTCGTCCACAACAACGTGGACTGCATCGGCTGCCGGGCCTGCGAGATCGCCTGCAAGGACAAGAACGGACTGCCTCCGGGGCCGCGGTTCCGGCGCGTGCAATATGTCGAGGGCGGGATCTATCCCGAGGTGTTCGCCTTCAAGATCAACATGTCCTGCAACCATTGCGCCGAGCCGGCCTGCCTGCCGACCTGCCCGACAGGCGCGATCTTCAAGCGCAAGGACAATGGCGTGGTCGACATCGACTCCACGCTCTGCATCGGGTGCCGCAAATGCGAGGCCGCCTGCCCCTTCGGCGCGCCGCAGTTCAACGTCGAGCTGAACATCGTCCAGAAATGCAACATGTGCATCGACGAGTTGGAAGCGGGGCGAAAGCCTTACTGCGTCTCGGCCTGCATGATGCGCGTCCTCGACATCGGCCCGATCAACGAACTGCGCGACGGCACTTACGAGACGAAGGCCGTCGGCCCGAACGACAGTGTCGTGCGGCAGGTCAAGTCGATGGCCGATCCGGAGCTGACCGACCCCTCGATCGTCTTCGTGGCCCATTCGAAAGGCAGGATGGACAATGGCTGATACCGCTGCCGCCCTCTGGGCCGAGATCCTGGGTCTCGTCATCCGGCTTCACGACCGCGAGGCGGACCGTGAGCTGATCTCGCATCTGCGCGCCATCGAGGCGCCGGTGCTGTTTGACGCCATCCTTGTCGGCCGGGGTTACGGGGCCGCCACCTTCCTTGACGCGGCGCTGGCCGAGCTTGGGAAGGATCCGACGGAAAAGGTACTGGACGAGATGGCGGCGGACTTTGCCGACCTCTACCTGACCAACGGCTACAGGATCGCGCCCACCGGCTCGGTCTGGATGTCGGACGAGCACCTGGAGCGGCAGGAGCCGATGTTCAAGGTGCGGGAATGGTACCAGCATTATGACCTGAAAGCGCCGGACTGGCGCATCCGCTCGGACGACCATCTGGTGCATGAGCTGCAATTCGTGCGCCACCTGCTGGCCTTGGGAACAGCCGATGCGCTGACGGACGCGGCCCGGTTCCTCGACCTCCATGTGCTGGGCTGGGCGCCCGAGTTTTGCGCCAGGGCGGTGGAACGCGCGCGCAGCCCGTTCCACGTTTCGGTCGCGGCCATAACGGCGGAATTCCTGTCGGCGCTGCGCGACTGGCTGGAAGCAGAGACCGGCATTGCGCCGGACATCCGCTCGAATGCCTATGCCCGCGCGCAGGACAGGGCGGCACGCGAGGCCGAAGCGCGCGAGATCGAGCGGCCCTTCGTGCCGGGACTGGAGCCAAGCTGGTGAAACCCAGGCCCCTGCCGGCGCTGGACGAGACTGTCTGCCTTCTGGACCGGACCGCGGGCGCCACTTGCGACGCTTGCGCGCGGGCCTGCCCGACCGGCGCACTGCGCCTGGGTGACGACGGGCTGGAGCTGATCGCCGATCTGTGCACCGCGTGCGGTGCCTGCGGCGCAACCTGTCCGGTTCGCGCGATCACGATCGACCGCGCCGTGCCGCTTCCCCTGACCGAGACCGACGTCAGCGGCGCCGTAGTGCTGATCTGCCCCGAGGTCCGGCTGGTTCGCGGCACTGGCCCCTGCCTGCAGGCGCTCGGGCTCGAGGGGCTTGCCGCCCTGTGGCTGCGCGGCGTCCGCCGATTGCTGGTCGAGACCGCCTCCTGCGACACCTGTCCAAGCGGGCGCGGGCTGCCGCTGATCCAGCATCTGGAAACGCTGAACGCGCTTCTTGCCGACCGGGGGCTGCCGCTGATATCGGCAGGGCCGCTGCCGGCGCGCGGGGCCGATCATCTGCCCCGGCTGGGACAGGGGCCCGATGCCCGGCGGCGGGGACTGCTCGCCTTCTCCGCGGCGCGGCCGGAGGCCGCCGGCCCTAAGAGCCGCCAGACCGCGCTGGCCCGCCTGCAGGGCCTGCCGGGCCGCGGGACATCCCCGCGCTTCGCCCATAACCCCGTGTTCGACCCGCAGAGCTGCACCGCCTGCCATCTGTGCCTGCGCATCTGCCCTGAAGCGGCCTTGACGCTGATCATTGTCGAGGATCAACCGGTGACCTACCGAGTCGACGCGGCGCAGTGCACCGGTTGCGGTCTCTGCGTCCAATCCTGCGAGGAAAAGGCGATCAGCATCGTGACGCTCGCCACGGCGACGGACGGGATTACTTTGGTCAGCCGGCAATGCCGGGGCTGCCTCGTGGCCTATCAGCGCCCGGCAGACGCCCTGCGCGACGATGACGGGCTGTGCCCGATCTGCGCTCGGGCACCCCATTACCGGAAGCTGCATCAGGTGCTCAGGTGACTGCGTACGGCCGACTTGGCGCATGGCTCGGCGCGAGCCTCGGTCGCCGGGTTCTTGCGACGATGGCGGGCGTTCTGGTGGCCGTCTCGCTGCCGGTTCTGGCAATCGTGACCACGCTCTATTTCCACCGCATCCAAGCCGAACAGGTGCGCGCGACCGGCCAGTTCAACGAGGTGATAGAGGCGGCGCTGAAGAACGCCATGCTGAAGCATGACCTCGACGGGATCCGGGCTGTCCTCGACGACATCGCAGCCAGCCCCGAAATCGAACGTGTCATGGTGCTGAGCCCCGCCGGCGAGGTGCGCTTTGGCGACACGGGCGCGCCGATCGGCACGCATCTGGATGACCCCTTGATCGAGAGGGCACAGCAGTCGGACAGCTCGCTTGCCGCCGAGATCGAGACCCCCGACGGACGACGGCTGCTGCGCTCGGTCAAGGCGGTGCACAACCGGCCGGAATGCGGCGAATGTCACGGCAGCATCGCGGACCACCCGGTCAACGGCCTTCTGGTTCTCGACTATTCGGAAGGCAGTGCCACCGCCGATGCCCGGCGGGGGGCGCTCTGGCTGGCGGTTCTTGGCCTGCTTGTGACCTTCCTCGCCTCCGCGGCCGTGCTCTCGTTGATCCGCCAGACGGTGGTGTCGCCGTTGACGCGGCTTTCGGCGGCAGTGCGGTCGTTTCGCGATGGCACGACCGACACGAAACTGGACCTGTCCGGTCACGACGAGATCGCCGAGCTTGGCCGCAGCTTTGCCACCATGGCCGACGAGCTGGGCAAGTCACTGGCCGACCTCCACGCCTCCGAGGACCGGTTGCAAGCCGTCCTCGACGCCATTCCTGACGCGATCCGCGTCATCGACCCGGACTTCCGGATCGTGAAGGCGAATGCGGCCTATGCCGCGCTGGTGGGTGTGCCGCTCGACCGGGTTCTGGGACAGCCCTGCCACCTGTCCAGCCATCGCCGTGACACCCCCTGCCCCGCGACCCTGGTCCGCTGCCCTCTGCAGGAAATACGCGACGGCGCCGGGGCCATGACTTGCCGGCAGACGCATCTCGGCGGTGCCGGGCATGAACGGCATGTCGAGGTCGCGGCCGCGCCGGTCAACCTCGGCAGTCGCGCGACCCCCCGCATCTGCGTTGTCGAGTCGATCCGCGACCTCGATCGCGCCGCGCATCTGGGCCAGGAACACCGCCTGTCCGAACTCGGACTGCTGGCGGCCGGGCTCGGGCACGAGATCTTCAATCCGCTCTCCTCGATCAGTCTCGTGGCGGGGGCAATCGAGCAGGATGCGGCGGCTGGCGACATGCCGAAGCTGGCCGACCATCTGGCCACGCTTCAACGCGAGGTCGGCCGTACGCTGACGCTGACCAACAGTCTGTTGACGCTGTGCCAACCGCCGGGCGACAAGCAGGTCGTCGACCTTTCGCTGGTCGTCCGGCAGTCGCTGGAATTGCTGGGTTTCAAGGCGCGCGAGATCGGCGTCCGGGTCGTGACCGACTTGCAGCCGGGGCTGTGGGTGCTGGCGTCGGAAAGCGATCTGCGGATGTCCCTGAGCAATCTCGTGCTGAACGCGCTCCATGCCATGCCTGATGGTGGCACCCTGACCGTCTCGACCCGGCGGGTGAAGGACGAGGTGGTGCTGTCGGTGAGCGATACCGGCCACGGTATCTCGATCGAAGACCAGCGCCGGATCCTGTTGCCCTTCTGGACGCGCCGCGCCGATGGCACCCGGGGCAGCGGTCTGGGCCTGCCGCTCGTCCTTGCGGCGATGGACCGCGCCGGCGGTCGGCTCGACATGGCAAGTACGCCGGGCGAAGGCAGCCGCTTTGACCTGGTCTATCCCGCACCGGAGCAGCACGCATGAGCGCCGAACAGTCCCACCGGGTCCTGGTGATCGAGGACGACCCCATCCTGAACGCGATGATGGTCGATCACATCCGGCGGCTTGGCCACGAGGTCCACGGTGCGGGCAGCAGGTCCGAGGCCCTCGGCCAACTGGCGTCCTTCCTGCCGGAACTGGCGCTTCTGGACATTGGCCTGCCTGACACCGCCGGACTGGAATTCCTGTCCGAGCTCAGGGAATATTGCCCGGTCATCGTGGTGACGGCGTTGGCCTCGATCGACCAGGCAGTCCGTACCGTGCAGGCAGGGGCGGCGGATTACCTGGTCAAGCCGGTGACACCGCAGAACCTGACCCTGACCTTGCACCGCTTCTTCGAGACGCTGGAACTGCGCCGTGACCTTGCCTACTGGCAAGCCCGGGCCGGCACCACCGACTCGTCGCGTCTGGTGGGCGAAAGCGCGGCAATCATCGAGCTTCGCCGGCTGATCGCGCTGTTCGCGCAGGCGAGTACCCCGGTCCTGATTCTGGGCGAACCCGGCACCGGCAAGGAGACAGCGGCCCAGATCGTCCACGCCGTCAGCGCGCGCGCCAACGGCCGCTTCATCTCGGTCGACTGCGACGCGGGCCTCGATCCGGGGGAACTGTTCGGCAGCTGGCAGGCCGGCGCCCGTCAAGAAGGGCTGCTGGCGGCGGCGGATCGGGGCACCCTCTACCTTGCCGGCATCGAACGCCTGTCACGCGAAATGCAGTTGCGCCTGCTGCGCGCCGTCGAAACACGCGCTTATCGCCCGGTCGGATCCTCGGCGACGCTCACAAGCGACGCGCGTTTCATCTTCTCGGCGGCCATGACCGCCGCCGAATTGCGCGCCGCCGCCCCGGACAGCGAGCTTCTGCAGTTCCTGTCGGCCTTCGTGATCGAGATTCCCCCGTTGCGGGACCGGCAAAGCGACATTCCCGGCCTGGCCCAGCAATTTCTCGAGCAACGGGATTTTCAGCGCAGCATCGCCAAGTCGTTCTCGGACCCCGCGCTAAGGGCGCTGACGGCCCATCTCTGGCCTGGGAACGTGCGCGAACTGCGCAACGCGGTCGAACTCTCGATCATCCTGTCGCAGGGGCAGGAGGTCATCGGCCCGGAGCACCTTAACCTGCCAATCCCGCCCGACCGGGGCGAAACGGCGGAAGGTAGCCTTGTCCTGCGCTTTGACGAGCCACCCTCGCTCGATGCGCTGCGCGATGCCTATCTGGACGAGCTTCTCGATCGCTTTGCGGGCAACCGCCGGAAAGTCGCCGAAGTTCTGGGCATTTCCGAGCGCAACCTCTACCGCATCCTGAAGTCGCAGCCCTAGCGCAATCGGGCGCGCCCCCGGCAGGAGACGCGCCCGTCAGACCTTCCGTATGATCAGTAGATCACGGCGCGGCGGAAACTGCGGCGCGCCACGCCGGCATAAGAGACCGGCGTAAGTGGCATGCCGATCACGTCGATGAACACCGAAACCTGTCCGCCGCTGGTCGGGATCTCGTTGTCCACGCCCTCCACGGCATAGGACAGGGTCTTTCCGTCATACTGGGGATCCTTCAGGACCACGACGGTCTGTGCCAGCGAGCCGTCGATGATCATGCTGACATCGGCGTTCGGCGGGTCGGACAGAAAGCTGTCCTTGCCTTCGCCCCAGAGCTTCAGGAAGCGCTCGGTCGTCATGTTGCCGGCGATGCGGTCGGGGCGGTCGGCGAAGAACAGGGTGACCGGATTGGCGTCGACCAGGGTCATCCGCTTCGTCGCCGGATCATAGGTCATTCCCAGGGCGGTCTGGACAAAGAGGAAGTCGGCCGACGTCGCGCTATCCTCCGCGCGCACGGCGCTGGCAAGGGCGATGCCCGAGGCAAGGGCGGTCGCGCCGGCCAGAAGGTCACGGCGGCCCAGGCTCATCCGTGCGGCGGTCTTTTCGTTGGTCATGGTCATGGGTTTTCCTCGATGGTTGCCCGCCGGACGGATCCCGGCCGGGCCATATGCGGCACCATATATGACGAGGGCTGCCTTTGGTCTTGCCTTTCCGCGCCAAAAGCCGCGCAAAGGCGGCACTTCTGACAAAACCGGCCTTTGACCTTCGACCGGGCCGGGCCGACAATCCCGCCGCATGGCACAAACGACCGAAACAGGAGGTCCGAATGACAGGTAACGCGCGTCTCGCGGCACTCGCCGCTCTCGCCGTCACATTTCTCGCAACAGGGTCGGCGCAGGCACAGGAAAAGCCAGCGCATACGCCGCTGGAAAAGACCATCGGCCAGGTCAGCGAGACCGGGCCGGTCCCCTCGCTCGCGGTTCTCAACTCGGACGGGGCAACGTTGAAGGACGGGGTGCTGACCCTGACCGGCATCGGCAAGACCACCATCGTCTTTGCCGACAGGCCAGTGCGGGCGGCGGGTCATGTGATGACCACCCAGTTCATCCAGCAATGGGACGAGGGCAAGGACAGCTTCGCGGTCGACCCGCCCAACGCCACCATCTCGGTGCTCAGCGACACGCCCGGCGACGTTGACGATGCCGTCGTTGAACTCACCAAACCGGAACTCAAGGGGGATACGCTCAGCTTCCAGGTCAAGGTGCTGCAGGGCGAGATCGGCAACAGTGGCCCGGCGGCGCTGTTCATCGACTGGTTCGCCGCGCGCGGCGCTTACGGCGGGGTTGCCCATTTCGGTGGCGTCGGCGGAACGACGGTTGCGCGCGAAGGCGCCTACTGGCACGCCCCGGTCGTTCACGGTGCCTGGTATGCCGCACCCGCGGCTGGGGCTGCGGTGGCAGGCGCCGCGGTGGCGGGCGCGGCCGTGGCCGGTACGGCTGCTGCGGTGGGGGCGGCGACGGCGGATGCCGCGACTGCCTATCCCGGCTACGCCTATCCGCCCAATTGCGGGCATTACCCCTACTTGCCCTGCTATCCCTGATAGCTTGCCGTGACACCCGGTCCGGGGCCTCGCGACGGCCCCGGACCCCCAAGGGTCTGAAGCGACATGCCGCAAGCCTGATCTTCACTGATGGGGCCGATCAGCACGAATTCACGCAAAGGGAATGTGGTCGGGGCGAGAAGATTCGAACTTCCGACCTACGGTACCCAAAACCGTCGCGCTACCAGACTGCGCTACGCCCCGACGCGGCCTTCCTAGCCGGGACGGCGGGGTTTGAAAAGCGGCTATTCGGTGCAGGGCCAGGCGGCCTGCGCCTGATCGATCGCAGGATGGCGCAGCTCGCTGCCCGGCGCGATGCCCATGCGTTTCGCCAGACCGCCGTTGATTTCCAGGACGAATTGCACCCCGTCGCCACCGTCGATCGGTGTCTCGTCGCCCGGAACGGCATTGGAATGGACGACGGTCACCCGCCCGGCCGCGTCGGCAAAGATCATGTCCAGCGGGATGAGGGTGTTCTTCATCCAGAAGCTGGCATGCTGGGGCGACGGATAGACAAACAGCATGCCCTCGGACCGGGGCAGGCTCTCGCGATACATCAGGCCGCGGCTGCGGGCCTCGGAGGTTTCGGCAAGTTCGACTGTGAAGCGGGCGCTGCCGCCGTCACCACGCCATTCCAGCAGGTCTGGACGGCACTCTCCGGCCCAGGCCGAGACCACCGACAGCGAGAGGATGGCGCCGCTCAGGACCCCTGACGTGACGCGACTTCCCATGAAACCACCTGAACCGCCATACGCCCGCGTTTTCCGTCGACGATGCGAAGGGCGACTGCCTCGCCCGGTTGCAGATCGGCGAATCCCGACCGACGCAGCACCTCGACATGGATGAACACATCCTCGGCCCGCCCGAAGACATTGGCAAAGCCGAAGCCCTTGCCCTTGTCGAACCATTTCACCCGGGCAGGCTCAAGAGGAAGTCCAGCCAACTCGCTATGGCTCAGGATATCCTCTTCTTCGTCAAGCAGATGGCCGCCCGTCGCAGGGGGTTCGATCTCGATCACCTCGGTCGCCTGCGCGCCGCGATGCGTCCGCTGAACCCGCACGGTGATCCCTGCACCATCCGCAACCGAACCTTGACCGAAATTACGCAGAACATTGGCATGAAGCAGGATGTCCGTCGGGCAATCCTCGCTTACGATGAAGCCGAAACCCTTGACGGGATCGAACCACTTCACTTGGCCCCGCATGACCTGCGTGGCGCCGGTGTCTTCCGGATTATTCAGCGTAACTTCCCCTGCCTGTCGGTTTTTCCATCGAGTCTTTCCGTTAAGTCTTTTGGCGTTTCAAGCGAAAAAATGAATATGAGCGGGAACCTGTCCAAAAAAGCAGGTCTAGGGATTCAGGCGCTCTACGGCCCACGGTAGCTCCACCTTAGCACGGGACCAGCGAAACCTGTCATGCAACCTGAACGCACCATCCGCCCAGAACTCGATTTCCAGCGGATGGAGCCGGAAGCCGCCCCAGAAGGGCGGCCGCTTTGGATTCGGCCCCTGCTCCATCGTCACCTTCGCAACTTCCGCCATCAGCGCCGTCCGTGATGATAGCGGCTGCGACTGGCGCGAGGCCCAGGCACCGAGCCGGCTCTTGAGCGAGCGCGATGCATAATAGGCATCCGCCTGGGGTCCTTCCTCGCGGCTGGTGAGACCCCTCACCCGGATCTGGCGGCGCAGCGATTTCCAGTGCATCACGAAGGCCGCCTTGCCGGCCGCCTCGATCTCCCGCCCCTTGGTGCTGCTGTAATTGGTATAGAAGACAAAGGCATCCGCCTCGACCTCCTTCAGCAGCACCATTCGGGCATTCGGCATGCCAGAGGGATCGACCGTCGCCAATGCAATGGCGTTCGGATCGTTCAGTTCGGTCTTCTCGGCCTCGGCCAGCCAGTCACGCGCCAAGACAAACGGGTCATTCCCCGCAAAGATACCGGTCCTGTCCACTAGGTTACCTCGTCACCGGCGCGCAAACGCGCCCTGCCCTGCCCTTGATGCGGCTCGGCGGATCGCCTAAACCTCGGGCTCAATCTGAATGGTGGGCGAGGGACGCCGAATGTCAACCGGACTTATGAAGGGAAAACGCGGCCTCATCATGGGGCTGGCGAACGACAAGTCCATCGCCTGGGGCATCGCCAAGGCCTGCGCCGATGCCGGCGCCGAGATGGCCTTCTCGTATCAGGGCGAGGCGCTGAAAAAGCGGGTCGAGCCGCTGGCCGCCTCGATCGGCGCGACCGAGCTTGTCGAATGCGATGTCTCGGACGAGGCCTCACTTGACGCGCTCTTCGCCCGGCTGCGCGAGGTCTGGGGCACGCTCGACTTCGTGGTGCACGCGATCGGCTTTTCCGACAAGAACGAGTTGCGCGGTCGCTACGTCGACACGACCGCCGCGAACTTCCGCATGACGATGGATATCTCGGTCTTTTCCTTCACCGCCGTCTGCCGCCACGCCGCGGCGATGATGCCGAACGGCGGCAGCCTACTGACGCTGACCTATTACGGCGCCGAGAAGGTCATGCCGCATTACAACGTCATGGGCCTGGCGAAGGCCGCACTCGAAACCTCGGTGAAATACATCGCCGAGGATCTGGGCAAGGACAACATCCGCGTCAACGCCATCTCGGCCGGACCGATCAAGACGCTTGCCGCCTCGGGCATCGGCGATTTCCGCTACATCATGAAGTGGAACGAGCTGAACTCGCCCCTGCGCCGCAACGTGACGCAGGAAGAGGTCGGCAAGGCCTCGCTCTATCTGCTGTCCGACCTTGGCTCCGGGACCACGGGCGAGGTCCTGCATGTCGATGCGGGCTACCACGTCGTCGGCATGAAGGCGGTCGATGCCCCCGACATCGACGTGGTGACGGGGCGCAAGGACGCCGCGCAGTGACCCTTGCGGGGTTCGCTGCCGCCTGGGCGCTGAGCCTGATGGCCGCGGCCTCGCCCGGACCCGCCGTGCTGATGACCGCGCGGGTCGGCGTGACCGAGGGTCTGCGCACCGGCATGTGGCTTGCGGTGGGCATCGGCCTTGGCGCGCTGTTCTGGGCCGGCTCGGCCCTGTTCGGCCTGTCGCTCCTGTTCAAGGCGGCGCCCGCGCTGCTTCTGGCGCTGAAGGTGCTCGGCGGCCTTTACCTCGTCTGGATCGCGATCGGCCTCTGGCGTCATGCCGACGAGCCGATGGTCGAGGGCGAGATCGCGGCGACACCGCGCTCGGCCCTGTCGGCGCTGCGGCTTGGCATCTCGACCCAGCTGGCCAACCCCAAGCCCGCCGTCTTCTTCGGCGCCGTTTTCCTTGGCACCGTCCCCGCCGGCACGCCCCTCTGGGTGGTCGGCCTGCTGCTTTTTGCCGTCTTCCTGAACGAGGCCGGCTGCAACATCCTGGTCGCGCGGCTTTTCTCGCTGCCTGCCGCGCGCCGGGGCTACCTGCGTCTCAAATCCCGGATCGACCGCACTTTCGGCGTGATGCTCGGCCTGCTCGGCCTCAAGATCGCCGCCACCTGAGGACACTCCAATGACCGACCGCCTGCCGCACGAAAAGGGCTTCCATGTCAGCTGGGACCAGATCCACCGCGATGCCCGCGCGCTGGCCTGGCGGATGCAGGGCAAGGGGCCGGACGATGGCAACTGGAAGGCTGTCGTCGCCATCACCCGCGGCGGCATGATCCCGGCGATGATCGTCGCGCGCGAACTCGACATCCGCGTGGTCGACACGATCTCGGTCAAAAGCTACTCGCACCAGTCGCAGGCCGAGGCTCGGGTTACCAAGGCGCCGCAGGCCGATCTCATGGGCGACGGCTCGGGCATCCTGATCGTCGACGACCTGGTCGACACCGGCAAGACGCTCGACCTCGTGCGCAAGCTCTATCCCAAGGCGCATTTCGCAACCGTCTATGCCAAGCCTTCGGGCAAGCCGATGGTGGACAGCTACATCACCGAGGTCAGCCAGGACACCTGGATCTTCTTTCCCTGGGACATGGCGCTGCAATATGTCCAGCCGTTCCGCGGGGCGGACTGACTGCGGTGACAACGCCGGCCCCCAAGCGCGGACTGGCCTGGCTGTGGCACGAGCTGTTCGAGGCGAGCCTGGTCATCAAGGGCCTGCTTGCCGGCAGTGAGTCCTTGGCCGGGCTGGGGCTGTTGCTGACGTCAAACCAGCTCATCCTACGCTTCGTGGCCTGGCTCACGCATCACGAGCTGACGCAAGACCCGACCGATCCGATGGCGACATGGACCCGCCATGCCATGGAAGCCTTCTCGATCGAGACCCAGCATTTCTTCGCCATCTACCTGATGACACATGGCGGGCTGAAGCTGGCGATGGTGCTTCTGCTGGCGCGGCGCATCCTTTGGGCCTATCCGGCGGCAATGGTGATGCTGGCGGGGTTCATCCTGTACCAGCTCAACCACTGGACCCATACCCATTCGCCCGCGCTGCTGGTCCTGACCGCCTTCGACGCCTTCATGATCTATCTCGTCTGGCGGGAATACCGGGCGCTGAAGGTTCCGCAACCGGCAGGCTGAGCCCCCTTCCGATGCCGCCGCCCGCTTGCTAGGGTCCGGCCCAAGCGCAACGAGGTGCCCCATGACCCTGCCCCTGAACCCGGCAATGGCCGCGACCGAACCGCCCCCGGTGATGGAGGCCCGCCGCTGGATCGCCGAGGCGCGGTTCTCGCCCGACCGCCCGCTCATCAACGTGAGCCAGGCGGCCCCGGTCGATCCCCCGCCCCTCGCGCTGCGCCAGGCCATCGCCGAGGCCGCGCTGAACGACCCGGCGGCGCATCTTTACGGCCCGGTCCTTGGCCTGCCCGCGCTGCGCGAGGAAATCGCCAGCCAATGGTCGGCAAGCTATGGTGGCGCGATCCGGCCCACGCAGGTCGCGATCACCCAGGGCTGCAACCAGGCCTTCTGCGCCGTCCTGTCGACACTGGCCGGCGCCGGCGACGAGGTGATCCTGCCGACGCCCTGGTACTTCAACCACAAGATGTGGCTCGACATGGCCGGCGTCACCGCCGTGCCGCTGCCCGCCGGTCCCGGCCTGATCCCCGAGGCCGAGCGTGCTGCGTCGCTCATCACCCCGCGCACCCGCGCCATCGTGCTCGTGAGCCCAAACAACCCCGGCGGAGTCGAATACCCGGCCGAAACGCTCCGCGCCTTCTTCGAGCTGGCCCGGTCGCGCGGGATCGCCCTGATCGTGGACGAAACCTATCGCGACTTCGACAGCCGGTCGGGCGCGCCGCATGACCTCTTTGCCGATCCCGATTGGGCCGGCACGCTGATCCACCTCTATTCCTTCTCGAAGGCCTACCGCCTGACCGGCCATCGCGTCGGCGCAATCGTCGCCGCCGAAACACAGCTCGCCGAGGTCGAGAAGTTCCTCGACACCGTCGCTATCTGCCCCGGCCAACTGGGCCAGATCGGCGCGCTCTGGGGCATGCGCAACCTCCGCCAATGGGTGGCAGGCGAGCGGGACGAGATCCTGGCCCGCCGCGCGGCGATGATCTCCGGCTTCTCGGCCCTGCCCGACTGGAAGCTCCTGGGCTGCGGCGCCTATTTCGCCTATGTCGAGCACCCCTTCCCCGAGGCCTCGGATGCCCTGGCCAAACGGATGGTCCATGACGCGGCGATCCTGATGCTGCCCGGCACGATGTTCCAGCCCGAGAGCCATCCCGAAGGCAAGCGCCAGTTGCGCATCGCCTTCGCCAATATCGACGCGACCGGAATCGCCGAGATGTTCCGCCGCCTCGCGGCGCTCTGATCCCCCTTCTTCTGTTTCATAAATATCCTCGGGGGGCTCGGGGGGCAGACAGCCCCCCGTCCACGCCCGCACGGGGCGCCACGCCCATCTTGCCCCCCTGCCCCCAACCGCTTAGACAGGCGCAAACGCTCGGGGAGCATCGGCAAGACATGGCCAAGAAGATCGCGCAGAAGACCGACGACGAAGACCGCCCGAAGAAACGCACGAACCATCACGTGATGGTCTGGGTGCTTCTCGCGATGGTCGTGACCGGCCTTGGCGGCTTCGGCCTTACGAATTTCGGCGGCCAGCAGACGGCCGTCGCAACGGTGGGCGACCAGAGCGTCGACGTGAAGGACTATGCCCGCGCGCTGCGGCAGGAAATGCAGGCCTTCCAGGCACAGATCGGCCAGCCGGTCACCTGGGAAATGGCAAAGCAGTTCGGCCTCGACGCGCGTGTGCGCGAGCGGCTCGTGACCATGGCGGCGCTCGACAACGAATCCGACCGCATCGGCATCTCGGTCGGCGATGACAGGGTCGCCAAGGAAGTCATGGACATCAAGGCGTTCAAGGGCGTGAATGGCCAGTTCGACCGCGAGGCCTATCGCACGACGCTCGACCGCAACGGCTTCACCGAGGCCGACTTCGAATCCCAGATCCGCTCGGATATTGCGCGCTCGGTGCTGCAAGGCGCCGTGACCACGGGCTTTGTCGCGCCCGAGCAGATGCTGGCCACGATCGCCTCTTGGGCGGCGGAGCGCCGCGGCTTCAGCCTGCTGACCGTGACCGAAAGCGACCTGGCCGCGCCGCTGCCGGCGCCGACCGACGCTGACCTGAAGGCCTTCTACGACGCCCATCCCGACCAGTTCACCGCCCCCGAGGCGAAGCGCATCACCTATGCCGCGCTTCTGCCCGAGATGCTCAAGGACACGGTCCAGCTCGACGAGCAGGCGCTGAAGGATGCCTACCAGCAGCGCATCACCGAATTCGTCCAGCCCGAGCGCCGCCTTGTCGAACGCCTCGTCTTCCCCGATCAGGCCGCCGCCGAGGACGCCAAGGCCCGGCTCGATGCCGGCACGGTCACGTTCGAGGATCTTGTCAAGGAACGCGGCCTCACGCTTCCCGACATCGACATGGGGGAAGAGTCGAAGGCCAACCTCGGCGCTGCGGGCGAGGCGGTCTTCGCCCTCACCGCTCCCGGCGTTGTCGGTCCTCTGCCTTCGGATCTCGGCCCGGCGCTTTATCGCATGAACGGCATCCTGCAGGCGCAGGAGATCCCCTACGAAGAGGCGCGGGCGACCCTCGCCTCCGAGCAGTCGACCGATGCCGCCGCGCGCGAGATCGCGGACAAGACCGAGAAGATCGACGACCTGCTTGCGGGCGGTGCAACGCTCGAGGACCTGCAAAAGGAAGCGGGGATGAAGCTTGGCACCGTGGACTATGTCACGGGCGTCACGGGGGAGGATCCGCTGGAAGGCTACGAGGCCTTCCGCAAGGCTGCCGACAAGGTGACCGAGGATGACATGCCCGAAATCATCCCGCTCGAGGATGGCGGGATCGTCGCGATCCAGCTTGACAGCACCGTGCCTCCGGCACTGAAGCCCTTCGACAGCGTCAAGACCGAGGTCGAGGACGCCTGGCGCACCGATGCCCTGCACAAGGCCCTGATCGCCCGTGCCGACGAGATCGTCGCGGCGGTCAAGGGCGGCGGCTCGCTTGGAGCTTTCGGGATCGTCGATGTCACCATGTCGACGACACGCGACGGCTACCTCGAGAAGGCTCCGGAAACGACGATGACCACCGCCTTCAAGATGGCCAAGGGTGATCTGCAGGCCGTCTCGGACAAGGATGTCGTCGCCGTGCTGCAGCTCGACTCCATCCAGCCTGCGGCGGCCGACGGCCCCGAGGCGCAGCGCGTCCGCGCGCAGCTGGGCGGGCAGATCGGGCAAGTCCTGTCGCAGGATGCGTTCGCGCTCTTTTCCAACGCCCTCATCGCCCAGACGGGCGTGACGCTGAACGAGGCGGCGATCAATGCCGTCAACGCCCAGATGAACTGAAAGACCTGACCCGTGGCGCTGATCCCGAGTTTCGAAGAATTCGAGCGTGGCTGGACCGCCGGTCGCAACCAGGTCGTCTATGCGCGGCTTGCGGCCGATCTCGATACGCCGGTTTCGCTGATGTTGAAGCTGACCGAAGCCGGGACCGACAGTTTCATGCTGGAATCGGTGACAGGCGGCGAGGTGCGCGGCCGCTACTCGGTGGTCGGCATGAAACCTGACCTGATCTGGCGCTGTGATGGCGCCAAGGCCTCGATCAATCGCGAGGCCCGCTATGACCGCGGCGCGTTCCGACCTCTCGACGGGGCGCCCCTTGATACGCTGCGCGCGCTGATTGGCGAAAGCCGGATCGAGATGCCGGCGGATCTGCCGGCGGTCGGTGCGGGCCTGTTCGGCTATCTCGGCTACGACATGATCCGGCTGGTCGAACATCTGCCCGATGTGCCCGCCGATACGCTCGGCCTGCCCGACGCGCTGATGATGCGCCCCTCGGTCGTGGCGGTGCTCGACGGCGTCAAGGGCGAGGTGACTGTGGTCTCGCCGGCCTGGGTCGCCTCGGGCCTTTCTGCCCGCGCCGCCTATGCCCAGGCGGCCGAGCGGGTGATGGATGCACTTCGCGACCTCGACCGCTCGCCGCCCGCCATGCGCGACCTTGGCGAAGTGGCGCCCCTTGGCGCGGCGAAGTCCAACTTCAGCAAAGAGGCCTACAAGGCCGCCGTCGAGAAGGCCAAGGACTACATCCGCGCCGGCGACATCTTCCAGGTAGTGCCGTCACAGCGCTGGTCGCAAAACTTCCCGCTGCCGCCTTTCGCGCTTTATCGTTCGCTGAGAAGGACGAACCCCTCGCCCTTCATGTTCTTCTTCAACTTCGGCGGCTTCCAGGTGATCGGCGCCAGCCCCGAGATCCTCGTGCGGCTGCGCGATGGCGAGGTGACGATCCGCCCGATCGCGGGCACCCGCAAGCGCGGCGCGACTCCGGAAGAGGATCGCGCGCTCGAAGCCGACCTGCTGGCGGACAAGAAGGAACTGGCCGAACACCTGATGCTCCTCGACCTCGGTCGCAACGACGTGGGCCGCGTGGCGAAGATCGGCACCGTCCGCCCGACCGAGAAATTCATCATCGAGCGCTACAGCCACGTCATGCACATCGTCTCGAACGTTGTGGGCGAGATTGCCGAAGGACAGGACGCGCTTTCGGCGCTGCTCGCCGGCCTTCCTGCCGGCACCGTCTCAGGCGCGCCGAAGGTCCGGGCGATGGAGATCATCGACGAGCTGGAGCCCGAAAAGCGTGGCGTCTATGGCGGCGGCGTCGGCTATTTCGCCGCAAACGGTGAGATGGACATGTGCATCGCGCTGCGGACGGCGGTGCTGAAGGACGAGACTCTCTACATTCAGGCCGGCGGCGGCGTCGTCTATGACAGCGACCCCGAGGCCGAGTGGCAGGAAACCGTCAACAAGTCGAGCGCGCTGCGCCGCGCCGCCGAGGATGCCGGCCTCTTCGCCCGGCGCGGCAACGGCTAAGCGGGTCGGAAGTTCGGTCAGCCGGAGCAGGAAACGACATGCTGCGCGAAGGCTGGTGCCTGGTGTTGGTGATCTGGGGCGAGAAATACTCGGACGCCCATGTGAACCTCGCCATCCGGACCGCGAAGGCAAACTCGGCTTCCTTGCGCCATGTCGTGCTGTTCACCGACCGTGACCGGCCCGGCATCGATCCCCTGGCCGAGCAACGCCCATTCCCCGAGTTCTTTCGCCGGCCTGTCTGGTTCACCCATGGCTACATCGCCAAGCTTTCGATGTTTTCACGCAGCGATCTGCCACCGGACATGGCGTGCGTCTATATCGATCTCGATACGGTCATCATGGGTGATCTTGGACGGGTCGCCGCGCTGGTGCGGGGACCGAACGACTACCTGATGCTGCCGCCCGGGAACCTGATCGGCTTCGGCCCGCTGCGGCGGCTGATCTACAGGCTGACCGACGGGCGGGTCTATGCGGTGGGGAATTCCTCGGTCCTTGCCTATTCCTCGGCGGCCGAACCGAACCTTTGCGACGTCTTTCAGGCCGCGCTGGAAAGCGGCGACCCGGCAGACCCGAAACTCCACATCGACGACCGCTTCATCTCATGGTTCGCTCAGGCCCGCCTGCGGGCCATACCGTCGTCTCTGGCGGTGATGTTTCGACGCGAGTTCCTGTCCCGCACCCGCCTGGGACAGGTCTTCAAGAGCCGTTTCGGTTCGCTTCTCGGCCGGAGGAAGCGGCTCGTGGCGATCACCCTGAACGGCATGGCTTTTACGCCCGAGGTTATCGGTGCCCTGGAGGACGGCGCCCGGATCAGCGACAGCAAGGGCCGGACGGGCTCGTGGTCGGATTCGGCGCTTGGTCCGGCCAAGGGCATCCTCACCCACTATTTCTCCGTCATTTCTTCCGCTCAGGCCGGAAAGGATGACGCAGGGGGCGCATCTTCCATGCGCGGCTGATCCGCTCGGGTTGCCATAGCCGTCGCTGGCGCGGACGGACCGCGTCGCCTTACTCGATGCCGAGACTGACCTGATAGCTGGCCGTGCCGGTTCCACGATTGACAACCTCGACGACATGGTTCCCCGACTGCCAAAGCTGGCCACGATAGGGCGTGGCGTTGGGAATCAGGTCCAGAAGAAAGCTCTTGTCGGGATTGAAGATCTGGTAGGAAAGGCCTTTGGCCGTGCCATCGACGGTCACGTAGAGGAACTGGTTCTTCCTGGCCCCCAACACGAAGCGCATGCTGGCGCCCGGAGCCAGGCTGCCCGCATAGGTCGTCCCGTTCGTTCCCTTGGCAAACTTCACCGTCAGGGTCGAGGTCGCACCCGCCGCCACGGTGCCGGCATCGCTGACAGCCGGCGAACTCCCTGCCATCGCCCCGCCACCATCGTCTGCCGCATCGGATAAGGCCAGCTCCCCGACCGAGCCGTCGTCATAGCCGATGCAGCGCCAAACCGATCCGCCGGCATCGCGCAGCATCACGATCGTTCCCGCCTGTGACCAGTCGCGGCTCAGCACCACGCCGCCGCCCGCAGCATCCGGTCCGCCGACCGCGCGCAGCCGGTCGATGCATCCATCGACCGCTGCCTGCTCGTCGGCGAAAGCCGGCGGGCCGAGGACCGACGCCACGAGGAACAGGGAAATGACGGTAACGACGCGCAGCTTCATTCGGACCTCCATCAGACGCGGGACCTGCTTTTGGGCAAGACTGCCCGCCGGTCGAGCCGCCAGCTATCCGAAATGCGAAGACGGCGAAGGATCGCGCCTCAGAAGAACCAGGGATTCGACCAGGCCCGCTTGCCGCCCGCGTCGATCACGCTGACCCGAACCCAAGGCGAGTTGCGGAAGCGGTCGAGCGGGATGCTCGCCCGGGTCATGGAAGTGCCGTGCACCGCCTTGGCCGCCGTTCCTGCCCCCTGCACGATGACCGAACGGACGGCGCTGCATTCCACCTCGACCGCATCGGCGGTGATGCGCACATCCTTCAGTTCCGGACCCTGGCTTGAATAGAAATCCCCGGCCTTCAGCGCGGCAAGCAGAGCCTCGGGCTCGTTCGCTTCGGCCTTGACCATGACCCAGCCGCCAAAATGGTCCGGCTCGGTGAAATGGGCATCATCGGTGGCAACCAGCGTCAGGCGTCGGCCTTCGGACAGCAACAGATCGGCGATGGCAAAACCGTCGGGGCGGTCGGCCCCTTCGGCGCAACCGGTGTTGTAGATCTCGACCGCATGCGCTGCGGTGATCCCGCGGGCATCGGACAGCGTCAGCCCCGACCATTGCGGATGGGCGATGGCGACGAAGGCACCGGCATCGACCGCCCGCTGAGCAAGTTCGGCCCCGCTTTCCTGATCAGGGACAGGCTTGAAGTCAGGCGAGTTCGAGGGGGCGAAGGTTTCGGGCAGACCCACGGCCAGGATATGCCACAGCTCGCCATTGGCCATGGCCCCGGAATGCAGCTCGGCGCCGAGGATGGTGGTGAAGCTGTTGGTGCGGAAGGGGCGGGTATCGATGATCGGATAGCCGTAGCGGCCAACGAAATGGTCGGTTAGCGCGAGGAAATCATAGCCCTCGTCCCGGTAGCGGCGGCAGACCTCTTCGGGCGACAGCACGCCGTCGGAGCGGGTCGAATGGGTGTGCAGGTTCCCGCGCCAGAAGCGGCCGGGAGCAGTAAACGCGGACAGGCTGGTCATGGAATCCTCGCTGGCATCGCTGCGCAGCTTAGCCGGGCGGCGATGACAGTCCAGTGTCAGCCGACGCGCTGCCCGCCGACCCAGACGCCGCGCACCATCGCCGCTGCACCCAGCCGACGGACGCGGATCACGTCGGCGCGGAGCCCCGGCGTCAGCGCCCCGCGATCGACCAGCCCGGTCGCCTGCGCCGGGGCCGAGGTCACGGTGGCGATGCCGCGCGGCAGGTCGTTCCAGATCTCGCCCAGCATAAGGCCCGCGGTCAGAAGCGCCGCCGGAACATAGTCCGACGAGACGATGTCGAGGAACCCGGCCTCAGCCAACGTCCGCGCGGCGACATTGCCGGAATGCGATCCGCCCCGGATCAGGTTGGGGGCCCCCATCATCACCGCGATCCCCTGTTCGTGACAGGCGGCGGCGGCTTCGACCGTCGTCGGGAATTCGGCGAAATGCACGCCGTTGTGGCGCGACCGCAAGACATGTGCGTGCTCGGTATCGTCATGGCTGGCCAAGACCGCGCCATAGCGGCGCGCGGCATCGACGGCCGCCGACTCATGCGCAGGCCCGACCCGCAGGCCGAGCTCGCGGCGGTCGGCGACATGGGCGTCGAATTCGGCTTCGGTGAAGCCATACTTGCCGCGCAGGTAGTTGCGCAGCTGCGTGAGGTCGCGGAACTGCCGCTCGCCCGGGGTGTGGTCCATCAGGCTGACGATGCCGATGCCGTCCTCGGGGCCGAAGGCATCAAGCTCTTCCGGCAGGGTTTCCGAGCATATCTCGGCCCGCAGGTGCAGAAGGTGGCTGATGCGCAGCGCATCCTCGGCCCGGAGCGCGATGATCTCGTTCGCGAGCCCGCGGGCGTATTCGCCGTAGTTGCCCTTCGACCGCGTGGGCAGCGAGCCCACCCGAAGCGCGTCGAACACGGTGGTGATGCCGACGCTCGCCAGTTCCGCGTCATGGGCCAGGATTGCCGCCGTATGCGGCCAGTCGACCTTGGGGCGGGGCTGGATGTGGCGTTCGAGGTTGTCGGTGTGCAGCTCGATCAGACCGGGCATCACCAGATCGCCCTCGCAATCCTCGGCGCCCGGCGGAACGGCGCCGCCTTCCGTCACATCGGCGATACGACCGGCGGCGAAGGTGATGCGGCCGCGGATCACTTCCTTCGGAAGCACAAGCGTGGCATTGGCGAGGACAAGGTCAGTCATGGGGATCTCCGGGTCAGGGGCGGACCCTACCCCGCGCATGTGACAAAAGGAGCAAGGGATGGCAATCGGCGGTTTCGCACGTTACGCGATTTACTGGGCCCCGACCCCGGGACCGCTTGCCGACTGGGCCGCAAGCTGGCTTGGCTGGGATCCGGTCAGCGGGATCGACATGCCCCACCCCGTCCTGCCCGGCCTGCCGCGCCCGGTCGAGGACATCACCGCCACGCCGCGCAAATACGGCTTCCACGGCACGGTCAAGCCGCCCTTCCGTCTTGCCGAGGCCACGGATGCCGCCGGCCTGAATCGGGCCGCGCGCGCGCTGTGCGCCGGACTTGCCCCGGTCACGCTCCCCGGACTGACCCTGCACCGGATCGGCGGGTTCGTCGCCCTGACGCCCGACGGCGACCAGGGCGCGCTTGCGACCCTTGCCGCACGGATGGTCGAGGCGCTCGATGGCTTCCGTCTGCCCCCAGACGCCGCCGAGATCGCCCGGCGCCGGCCCGAAAGGCTGACCGAGCGCCAGCGCGCGCATCTGGCGCGGTGGGGCTATCCCTATGTCATGGACGAGTTCCGCTTTCACCTGACGCTGTCGGGCGACCTTCCCGCAGACGAGGCCGAGGCGCTGGTCACTGCGCTCGCCCCGGTCGTTGCCCCGCTCTCGCCCCGGCCCTTCGTGATTGACAGCCTGTGCCTGTTCGGCGAGGCGGCCGACGGCCGGTTCCGCCTGCTCAATCGTTACCCTCTGGCGGGATAGTCAGCGCGCAGCGGCGCGTCAGAACCAGTGCTTCCACTTGAAGAAGATGTAGGTGCCGACCGCCGAAGCCAGCATCAGCCCAAGAGCCATCGGATAGCCCCAGTGCCAGTGCAGTTCCGGCATGGAGTCAAAGTTCATGCCGTAGGCCGAGGCGATCACCGTTGGCGGCAGGAAGACCACCGCGAGAACCGAGAAGATCTTGATCGTCTGGCTTTGCGACAGGCCGATCATGCCAAGTGTCGCATCGACCGCCAGCGCCACGCGCGAGGACAGGAAATCGGCATGGACCTCGAGCGCCTGAATATCGCGCATCAGCCCCTTCACCACTGGGCGCAATTCGTCCTTGCTGCCAAGATGGATCTCGCTCTGGCCGAAGAAACTGACCCCCCGTTCAAGTGTGAGAAGAGAGAGGCGCACCCGGCCGACCAGGTCGCCTTCGCGGCCGATCCGCTGGAGGGCGTCTTCCAGCAGGTCGGAGCGGTCGCCCTTGTTAGGGGTGAACACCTCCCGCATCACCTCATCAAGCGCCTTGCCAACGTTTTCCATGAGGTCGGCAAGGCGGCCGATGACTTCCTCGATCAGGCCGAGAAAGATCTTTTCGGGGCTGCTGCAGCCGGGGCCGACCTTGTTGGCCCGCGTGGGATAGGTCTCGAACGGGCGCGGGGCATGGTGGCGCACGGTAATAAGCCGCTGCGGGGTGAGGATGAACGTAACCGGCCCCGAAATCGGAGCCTTGGTTTCGGAAAGACCGGGAAGCACGACGGTCATGTAATCCATGCCGTGCTCGCGGTAGAGGCGGTTCGAGATCTCGATCTCTTCCATGTCCTCGAGCGTCGGTACTTCGACGCCAAGCGCTGCAACCGCCTCGACCTGGCTCTTGAGCGGACGATAGAGGTCGATCCAGACGCTGTCCTCAAGCGGCGCGTCCGGCGTCATGCGATCCAGATGGGCCTTGTCCTCGCGATAGGCAAACAGCATGGCTGACACCGGTTGTCTGATCTTTCCGCCGCTGCGTAGCGCGGCTCGAGCGATCCTCCAACCCCTGATCTGCTGGCAACGTGTGACACGACCGTGACGCAGCGCCTCGGCTACGCCTAAAGGTCGCGGGCACTCCATCGCATTTGCAGCAAATTCCGCGAATTGGCCATTCTTCTGCCCTGATTCGCGGCGAATGGAGAGGCAACAGGTTTTGGAGTCCGGTCAATGTCGTTTCTGAGCCAGGTTTCCTTCGACAACATCATGTGCAGCCTGATGGTCTGCATCGTTCTCCGCCAGACCATGGTCGTTCTGCTGCCGGACCGCATCGCTGGCCCGGGCGGCTGGCTGATCGACACCGGCGAAGAAGCCTGATCGCCCCCTTCCCGGCTCTTCGCTTGCCGCTGCCCAGGAACGGCCCTATATCCCGAGCGAAAGGCTCGGGGACGGCGGGACGAAGGTGCAGATCAAGGCTGTCGACTTAGTGCTGCTGGCAGCGCCCGCGAGGTCGCCGCGCAGCGGTGGCCGACGGCAATGACCGACAGTTCCTTTTCCCCCGTCGGCACGAACCAGCGTGCCTTCCGCGACGCCCTTGGCCGGTTTGCGACCGGCGTTACCGTCGTCACGATTCCGACGCTGGAAGGCCCGATGGGGTTTACCGCCAACAGCTTCGCCTCGGTCTCGCTCGATCCGCCCCTGGTCCTGTGGGCGCCGGCGCGTGCTTCGATGCGATTTCCTTACTTCGCCGCCGCCCGCCATTACGCCATCCACGTGCTTGGCGCGGAGCAGCTGGACCTTTGCCGTCGGTTCGTCCGTGGAGGGCAGGGCTTTGACGGCCTGCCCTACAGCCTCAACCCCGAGGGCATTCCGGTGATCGCGGGAACGCTGGCGCGCTTTGACTGCCTGCACCGCGACTCGCATGATGGCGGGGATCACCTGATCCAAGTAGCCGAAGTCCTGCGGGTCTCGGCAAGAGCCGGCGCGCCGTTGATCTTCAGCCAGGGCAGCTACGGTGGCTTCACCTTGGGGCTGGACTGAGGCTCCGCAATGCGGCAAAAAGTCTCTTCGTGCAATGAAGACCGCCCCGAACTCGCGCAGTCTTTGCCAAGCGGGAAAATTTGCAGGCCGATGCCGGCCCGAACAGGTTGATTGGTATCCGGGACTTGACCCGGTTTTATTGAGGAGCGGCACCCGTGTCGATGGACGATCAAAGCGCGAATGCATCCGGCCACGCCGCGATGTCGGTCGACGAGATGGTCAATCATGCGCAAGATGCGGCGGCGTTCCTGAAGGCCCTGTCGCATGAGGGCCGGTTGATGATCCTCTGCTATCTGGCGAGCGGCGAAAAATCAGTCTCGGAACTGGAACAGCTTCTGGGATCACGGCAGGCGGCAGTCAGCCAGCAACTGGCGCGGCTGCGCATCGAGGGGCTGGTCAGCACGCGGCGCGACGGCAAGGCGATCTACTATTCGATCGGTGACCAGCGGGTCCGCCGGATGATCAACCTCGTCTACAGCCTGTTCTGCGAGCCAGAGGCCGTCAGCCCCGCCCGATGAACGGCATGGAATTGGCCATGATCGTCAGGAACGGGATGTTCACGTCGAGCGGCTGGCTTGCCATCATCAGGACCGCCTCGGCGACATTCTCCACTGGCATGACCGGCTCGGTCCGGATCGAACCATCGGCCTGTGGCACCCCCTTGGTAAAGCGCGCGGCCATGTCGGTTAGGGCGTTGCCGATGTCGATCTGGCCGCAGGCGATGTTCCAGGGCCGGCCGTCGAGCGACAGGGTCTTGGTCAGGCCGGTCACGGCATGCTTGGACATGGTGTAGGGCACCGAACCCGGGCGCGGCGCATGGGCAGAGATCGAGCCGTTGTTGATGATCCGCCCGCCCGACGGGCTTTGGTGGCGCATGATGCCGAAGGCTGCACGGGCGCAGAGGAACATGCCGGTAATGTTGACATTGCAGAGGGTCAGCCAGTCCTGCACCGCGATCTCGTCGATCGGCGCCGCCGGAACCGACATCCCTGCATTGTTGAAGAGCGCGTCGATCCGGCCCCAGTCCCGGGCGATCCGCGCGAAGGCGGCGTCGACCTGAGCGGGGTCGGAGACGTCGCAGGACAGGATCAGCGCTGCGCGGTCGCCCGCGGTTTCGCGCAGGGCCTCCTCGCGCCGGCCGAGGAGTGCCACGCGCCAGCCGGCATCGAGAAAGGACCGTGCCGTGGCGCGGCCGATGCCGGAACCGGCGCCGGTGATGACGATGCCTTGCTGGGTCATGGTGGTCCTCCCTTTGCCAGCCATCTGGCGCCGGGACGGGCGGATTGGCAAGGCGGAAGCCTGCGGGACTCGATCTGGCATCCGTAAGGCAAGGTCCGCGGCCGTACGGCCCGGCGGAGGGCGCCGGGGGTTTTGCACCCCCGGACCCCCGCAGGGTATTTCGGCCAAGAAGAAGCCGAAGACCGCTTAGCGCAGGTCGGGCGGCAGCAGCGCCTCGGGCAGGTTCTGGAAGCAGACCGGGCGCAGCCAGCGGCGGATGGACATGGTGCCGACGCTGGTCGCGCCGAAGTTGGTCGAGGCCGGATAGGGCCCACCATGCACCATCGAGTCCGCCACCTCGACGCCGGTCGCGAAACCGTTGGCAAGGATGCGGCCCGCCTTGCGCTCGAGGATCGGCATCAGGCGCTGCGCCAGCGCCGTATCCCCGGCATCGACATGGAGGGTGCAGGTCAGCTGACCTTCGACCCCACGGGCGAGGTCGAGCATGTCGTCCTCGTTCTTCGCGCGCACGACGAGGCCGAGCGGGCCGAAGACCTCTTCGTCCAGCCCATGCGCCTTGCGGAAGGCGTCCGAGGTGACCTTGTAGAGGTTCGGGCGGGCGATGCGGCCCTCGCTGGTGGTTTCGACCAGCGCCTCGACCCCCGCAGCCCCGGCGATGCGCGCTTGCCCGTCGCGATAGGCGGCAGCGATGCCGTCGGTCAGCATGGTCTGCTCGGCCACTGCCGACAGCGCGGCGGAGGCTGCGCGTTCAAAGGCGTCGGTCGCCGGGCCATCCAGCGCGATCATCAGGCCGGGATTGGTGCAGAACTGGCCCGCCCCCTGCGTCAGCGACGCGACCCATTGCGCAGCAATCTGGTCGCCCCGGGCGGCGACGGCGGCCGGCAGCAGGAAGTTCGGGTTGACCGAGCCCAACTCGCCGAAGAACGGGATCGGGTCGGGGCGGCGCACGCAGAGATCGAAGAGCGCCCTGCCCCCGATCAGCGAGCCGGTGAAGCCCACGGCGCGGATCAGCGGATGCTGGACGAGGGCCTCGCCCACGTCGCGGCGGCCGCCCTGGATCAGGCTGAAGACGCCCTTGGGCAGACCGCAGGCCTCAATGGCGGCGAGGACGGCCTGGGCGATGATCTCGCCGGTGCCGGGATGGGCCGAGTGCCCCTTGACCACCACCGGGCAGCCGGCGGCCAGCGCCGAGGCGGTGTCGCCCCCGGCGGTCGAGAAGGCGAGCGGGAAGTTCGAGGCGCCGAAGACCGCGACCGGGCCGACCGGCAGCTGCATCAGCTTCAGGTCCGGGCGCGGCAGCGGCTTGCGGTCGGGCAGCGCCGCGTCGTGGCGGCGGTCAAGATAGTCGCCCTTGCGGATATGCGCGGCGAAGAGGCGAAGCTGGCCGGTGGTGCGGCCGCGCTCGCCTTCCAGGCGGGCGGCAGGCAGGCCGGTTTCCGAGGTGCCGATGGCGGTGACTTCGGGCCCGCGCGCCTCGATCTCATCCGCGATCTTCTCGAGGAAGGCCGCGCGTTCCTCGCGCGTGGTCTGCGAATAGGTCTCGAACGCCGCTTCGGCAGCCTGCACGGCGCGGTCGACATGAGCGGGGGTACCTACGGCAAAGGCGAGGGCCTCGCCCGTGGCGGGAGAGGACAGGAAGGTGGCGTCGCCCGCCACCCATTCGCCTGCGATCAGGTGCTTGCCGGTCAGCATGGTCTTGTATCCTTCGGTTCGGGCAAAGGCCCGTCAGTCGTGGAACGCGTCCGTCTGCACCTGCCGGCCCTTGAGGCAGGCATCCGCGACGATCCGCAGCGGTGAAATGTCGGTGTCGCTCTTGCGGGCCGAAACGAGCTCGGCGAAGCGGCGATAAATCGTCGGATATTCCTGTTCGGGGCCAACGTCCACCCTGCGGCCGTCAATCATCAGTTCGGCCCCGCCCATATGCAGCTCCAGCCGCTCTGCTCCGGCCTGAACGACGATCGACCAGGTCTGCGGGCCTTCCTGCCGCCAATCGAAATCAGCGGTCAGCGGCACATGCCCGCGCGCCTGCATGGCGAGGCGGGCGGCGATCGGGGTGAAGGCGTTGGCCGGAACCTCGAGCTCGGCCGATTGCACATGGATCGGGCCGGGAAGGATATGGGTCAGGATCGACAGGGCATTGATGCCGGGATCGAAGACGCCGAAGCCACCCGGTTGCCAGATCCAGGCCTGGCCGGGATGCCAGCGCCGCACATCCTCGCGCCAGACGATGTCGAGGCTGGTGATGTCGCGCCTGGCGATCCAGTCCCGCGCGGCTTCGACGGCGGGGGCAAAGCGGGAATGCCAGGTGGCGAAGAGCGTGACACCCTTGGCCTTGGCGGCCGCGATGATCGTCTCGATCTCGCCGAGCGTGGCCGCGGGCGGCTTTTCGATCAGCAGGTCGCGGCCCGCCTCGATCGCGGCGAGGCACATCTCGACACGCACGTCGGGCGGCGTGCAGAGCGCGACGGCGGCCGTCGGCCCGTCGCGCAGGAAGCTCTCGAAATCGGTGAAGTTCGGCACGCCCTCGACCTTGCCGTGGCGGGACACCGCCGCAGCCAGCAGGAAGTCAGGATTCGCGGCGATGGCCGGCAAATGCTGGTCGCGGGCGATCTTGCCCACGCCGACCACGGCGACGGGGATGGGACCGCCCATGATCAATGCGCCTCGCGGGCGACGGCGTTGCCGCGGCAGCCGACGAGGAAGTCCATGTCGGCGCCGGTTTCCGGCCCCTGCACGTGGTCATGGTAAAGCTGCGCCCAACCGCCCGAGGGGCGTTCGATCCCGGATTTCCAGTCGGCCAGCCGCTTGGCCAGTTCCGCGTCGGATATGTCGAGATGGACGCGCCGCGCCTCGACGTCGAGTTCGATCATGTCGCCATTCCGCACGATGGCGAGCGGGCCACCGCGTGCCGCCTCGGGGCTGACATGCAAGACGACCGTGCCATAGGCGGTGCCCGACATGCGCGCATCCGAGATGCGGACCATGTCGGTGATGCCCTTGCGCAGGACCTTGGGCGGCAGGCCCATGTTCCCGACCTCGGCCATGCCCGGATATCCGCGCGGACCACAGTTCTTGAGGACCATCACGCAGGTCTCGTCGATGTCGAGGCTCTCATCCTCGATCTTGGCCTTGTAGTCCTCGATGCTTTCGAAGACGACGGCGCGGCCGCGATGCTTCATCAGGTGCGCGCTGGCGGCCGACGGCTTCAGAACCGCGCCGTTCGGGGCGAGGTTGCCGCGCAGCACCGCGATGCCGCCATGCGAGGTCAGCGGGTTCGAGACGGGACGGATCACGTCCTCGTTCCAGTTCTTCACGTCCTTGACCTCGTCCCAGATCGGGCCACCCGAGACGGTCAGCGCATCCTTGTGGAGCTTGCCGCCCTCGCCAAGCGCCTTGATGACCACGGGCAGGCCGCCCGCATAGAAGAATTCTTCCATCAGGTACTTGCCCGAGGGCATCAGGTTCACGATCGTCGGAATGTCGCGGCCCTGCTTGTCCCAGTCGTTCAGGGTCAGGTCGAGGCCAACGCGGCCCGCAACCGCCAGAAGGTGGATGACGGCGTTGGTCGAGCCGCCGATGGCGCCATTGACGCGCATCGCGTTCTCGAAGGCCTTGCGGGTCAGGATGTCGGAGGGCTTCAGGTCGTCCTTGACCATCTGCACAATGCGCCGCCCGGTGACATGGGCCATGACGCGGCGGCGGCTGTCGACCGCCGGGATCGCGGCATTGCCCGAGAGCGTCATGCCGAGCGCCTCGGCCATGCTGGCCATGGTGCTCGCGGTGCCCATGGTGTTGCAGGCGCCGGCAGAGCGGGACATCGAGGCTTCGGCCTCGACGAATTCCTCGGCGGTCATTTCGCCCGCCTTCACGGCTTCCGAGAATTTCCACAGATGGGTGCCGGAGCCCACGGTTTCGCCGCGGAAATAGCCGTTCAGCATCGGGCCGCCAGAGACGAGGATCGCCGGAATGTCCACGCTCGCCGCGCCCATCAGGAGCGCGGGCGTGGTCTTGTCACAACCGGCGAGCAGCACGACGCCGTCGATCGGCTGGCCGCGCAGGCATTCCTCGACATCCATGGCGCAGAGGTTGCGGAACATCATCGCGGTCGGGCGGAAGGCCGATTCCGAGGGCGACATGACCGGGAATTCCATCGGCAAACCGCCCGCCTCGTAGATGCCATGGGCCACCCGCTCGGCCAGGTCGCGCAGATGGGCGTTGCAGGGGGTCAGCTGGCTCCAGGTGTTGCAGATGCCGATGACGGGGCGGCCATCGAACAGGTCGGCGGGCAGGCCCTGGTTCTTCATCCAGGAGCGGTGATAGATCGCGTCCTTCGTCGTGCCTCCGAACCACTCCTGCGAGCGAAGCTTGCGGGGCCAAGGGGCGGGTTTGAAGGTCATGGGACTATTCCTCAGAGAACGCGGACTGTTGGGTTGGCTTCGGCGGCGATGGCCAACGGGTTGGAAAGCGGCAGGCCGAAATCGGGCGCTTCGATCTCGAACACGTCGCCCGGCAGGGTCCGGGCGCCGTCGGCAAAGCTCAAGGTCGCGGTGCCGAACATGTGGACATGCAGATCGCCCGGGACGCGGAAGAGATCGTACTTGAAATGGTGATGCTCGAGGTTCGAGATGAAGTGCGACATGTTCGCCTCGCCCGACAGGAACGGCTTTTCCCAGATCACCTTGCCCTCGCGGCGGATGCGGCTCGTGCCGCGGATGTCCTGCGGCAGGTCACCCACCAGAAGCTCCGGGCCGAACGAGGCGGGGCGCAGCTTGGAATGGGCGAGGTAGAGGTAGTTGATCCGCTCGGTCACATGGTCGGAGAACTCGTTGGCGAGCGAGAAGCCGATGCGGTTCGGCGTGCCGTCCGGGCCGACCAGATAGAAGGCCGCGATCTCGGGCTCCTCGCCGCCGTCCAGCGCGAAGGAGGGCGAGGTGAGCGGCTGACCGGGGCCGACGGCAAAAACGCCAGTGCCCTTGTAGAACCATTCCGGGGCAACGCCGATCGTGCCCGCGGCAGGCTTGCCGCCCTCGATACCCATGCGGAACATCTTCATGCTGTCGGTGAGCTTCGAAGGGTCGGTCGCGTGCATGGCGTCGCGGGCCGAGGCCGAGCCCAGATGGGTCAGGCCCGTACCCGTGACATGCATGTGCGCCGGGTCGGGATGGCGGAGCGGGCAGTCGATGCGGCCCGCCGCCAGCAGCGCCGGCAGGTCGGCCGCCTCGCCCTGCCCCAGGCCGGCCACGACTTCGGACAGGGGTTTCGCCGTCGCTATCGCGGCCTGGGCCAGTTCAAGGATGGACCCGGCTCCCGGGATCACCCGCGCGTTGCTGCCGGAGCGGACGACAACGCCGCCGCCGATGAGTTGGGATAGATGCATGGGTCCGCCTTCAGGACTTGGATTTGTTGTAGACGTCGAAGATGACCGCCGCGAGCAATACGAGGCCCTTGATGACCTGCTGGTAGTCGATGCCGATGCCGAGGATCGACATGCCGTTGTTCATCACGCCCATGATGAAGGCGCCGACGACGACGCCGACGATCTTGCCGGATCCGCCCGACATCGACGCGCCGCCGATGAAGACCGCGGCGATCACGTCCAGCTCGAAGCCGACGCCCGCCTTCGGCGTGGCCGAGTTCAGGCGCGCGGTCACGATCATGCCGGCCAGAGCGGCCAGGACGCCCATGTTCACGAAAGTCAGGAAGGTCAACATTTCAGTGTTGATGCCGGACAGCTTCGCGGCCTTCAGGTTTCCGCCGATCGCGTAGATGCGCCGGCCGGTCGTCGTCGCTTCGGTGAAGAAGGCATAGAGGACCGTCAGGACCGCCATCACCACCAGCACGTTCGGCAGGCCACGGAAACTCGCCAGCTTGTAGCCAACGAACATCAGCGCCCCTGCGACGATCAGGTTCCGGATCCAGAACACGCCAACCGGTTCCTGCGCGGTGCCGTAGGCTTCGTTCCGTTGCCGGGCGCGCCAGCCAATCCAGATGATCGCCGCGGCCGCCAGAGCGATCACCACGATCGCTGTCATGTTGGGTTTGTCCACGCCGAACACATCCGGGACAAAGCCAGTGGACAGGAGCTGGAAGCTTTTCGGGAAGGGACCGATGTTCTGCCCCCCCAGAAGCCACATCGTCAGCCCGCGGAAGACCAGCATCCCCGCCAGCGTCACGATGAATGACGGAATGCGCCAATAGGCGACCCAGTAGCCCTGTGCGCCCCCGATGACGAGTCCTACGACCAGCACGGCCGGGATCACTGCCCAGACTGGCCAGTGCCAATCCAGCACAAGCACCGCGGCAACGGCCCCGGCAAAGCCCGCAACCGAACCGACAGACAGGTCGATATGGCCCGCGACGATCACCAAGAGCATGCCGAGCGCCATGATGACGACATAGCTGTTCTGGAGGAAAAGGTTGGTGATGTTTTGCGCCGACAGGAAGTCGACGCCCAACATCGCCCGTACCACGATCACGAAGAACACCACGATGGCGACCAGCGCCATCAGCATCCCGTTTTCGCGCAGGTTGACGTTCATTCCGGATGTCTTGCCGGTGGTTCCTGCGGTCTGGTCGGTCATTCCCTGCCCCTCCCCTTAATGAGTCACGATCAGGGACATGATGCGTTCCTGGCTCGCCTCGGCGGCAGTGAGTTCGCCCACCAGCTCGCCTTCGTTCATGACATAGATCCGATCACACATGCCCAGAAGCTCGGGCATTTCGGACGAGATCATCACCACCGCGCGGCCTTCGTCGGCCAGCCGGTTCATCAGCCCGTAGATCTCGAACTTCGCGCCCACGTCGATACCGCGGGTCGGTTCGTCGAGGATCAGGACCTGCGGATCCGTGAACAGCCATTTCGACAGCACCACCTTTTGCTGGTTGCCGCCCGACAGGTTCACGACCTTCTGGAAAACCGAAGGCGTGCGGATGTTCATCGCCTTGCGGTAACGCTCTGCGACATCCTGTTCCTTCATGCGGTTGATGACGCCGTTCACTGCGATGCCGGCAAGGTTCGCCAGCGAGATGTTCCACTGGATCGGTTCGTCAAGCACGAGGCCAAGCGCCTTGCGGTCCTCGGTCACGTAGGCAAGGCCCGAGTCCACTGCCTTCACCACGGTCGAGCAATCGACGGGCTTGCCGCCGATCGTGATTTCGCCGCTGATACCGCGACCGTAACTGCGCCCGAACAGGCTCATCGCCAGTTCGGTTCGGCCCGACCCCATCAGTCCCGCTATGCCGACGATCTCGCCCTTGCGAACGTTGAAATTGACGTTCTTGATGACCTGCCGGTCCTTGTGCTCGGGGTGGAAGACGTTCCAGTCCTTCACCACCATGCTCACCTCGCCGGGGTGGCGGTCGCGCTCGGGGTAACGGTGGGCCATGTCACGACCGACCATATCACGGATGATCCGGTCCTCGGTGATTTCGGCGCGCGGGATGGTCGAAACGGTCGAGCCATCGCGAATGACGGTGATGTTGTCGGCGACGCGGCTGACCTCGTTCAACTTATGGCTGATGAGGATCGAGGTGATGCCCTGCGCCTTGAGCTCCAGAAGCAGGTCAAGGAGCTTCTGGCTGTCGTTTTCCTGAAGCGCGGCCGTCGGTTCGTCGAGGATCAGCAGCCGCACGTCCTTGGCCAGCGCCTTGGCAATCTCGATCAGTTGCTGCTTGCCGACACCGAGCGTATCGACGGTCGCGGTCGGGGGTTCGTGCAGCCCGACCTTGGCGAGGAGAGTCTCGGTGCGCTTGTAGGTCTCGGGCCAGTTGATGACGCCGCCCTGCGCGACCTCGTTGCCGAGAAACAGGTTCTCGGCGATCGACAGAAGCGGCACAAGCGCCAACTCCTGGTGGATGATGATGATGCCCTTGGCTTCGCTGTCATGTATGCCGGCGAACTTGGCCTCGGCTCCGGAATAATGGATTTCGCCGTCGTAGGTGCCGTGCGGATAGACGCCGGACAGCACCTTCATCAGGGTGGATTTGCCCGCGCCGTTCTCGCCCACAAGCGCGTGGATCTCCCCTTCCTGCACGGACAGATTGACATGATCAAGCGCGCGGACCCCCGGGAACGTCTTGGAGATCGCCCGCATTTCCAGAATCGTGCCCATTCTTGTCGTCCCAGGTAAAGTTCGGTGAGGCCCGCCGCACATGGCTTGGCGGCGGGCCCTGACCCGTCAGCCGTCAGGCTAAGGTTACTGGATCTGGTCCTTGGTGTAGTAGCCGGACCCGATCAGCACCTCTTCCCAGTTGGACTTGTCCACCGGCTGCGATTCCAGCAGGAAGGACGGCACGACCTTCACGCCGTTGTTGTAGGTGGTGGTGTCGTTGATTTCCGGCTGGCCGCCCGACAGGATCGCGTCGACCATCTTCACCGTCACGCCGGCAAGGTTGCGGGTGTCCTTGAAGATCGTCGAATACTGCTCGTCGGCGAGGATCGACTTGACCGACGGCACTTCGGCGTCCTGGCCGGTGACGCAGGGCATCTTCAGGTCGCCCGAGCCGTAGCCCACGCCCTTGACCGAAGACAGGATGCCGATCGACAGCCCGTCATAGGGAGAAAGAGCGCCGTTCAGCGTCTTGTCGCCGTAGTTCGCGGACAGCAGGTTGTCCATGCGGGACTGTGCCACGGCGCCGTCCCAGCGGAGCGTGCCGACCTTGTCCATGCCCATCTGACCCGACGGGATGGCAATCTCGCCCGAGTCGATCATCGGCTGAAGGACCGACATCGCGCCGTCGTAGAAGAAGAAGGCGTTGTTGTCGTCCGGCGAGCCGCCGAACAGTTCGACGTTCCACGGCTTGGTGTCCGGGAAGCGATCTTTAAGGCACTGAACCAGCGACGAGGCCTGCTGCACGCCGACCTTGAAGTTGTCGAAGGTGGCATAATAGTCGACCGCTTCAGTGTCGCGGATCAGGCGGTCATAGGCGATGACCGTGATGCCGGCGGCCTTGGCGTTTTCCAGCGCGTTCGACAGGGTCGTGCCGTCGATGGCGGCGACAACCAGAACCTTGTCGCCCTTGGTGATCATGTTCTCGATCTGGGCGAGCTGGTTCGGGATATCGTTCTCGGCATATTGCAGATCGGTGCCGTAGCCAGCCGCCTTGAACTGCTCGACCATCGAATTGCCGTCCGAGATCCAGCGGGCCGACGATTTCGTCGGCATAGCGATGCCGATGGTGCCCTTTTCCTGCGCGAAGGCCGGAACGCTGGCAAGCGATGCCGCAACAGCGGCCAGCGCCAGAACTGACGTGAAAGTCTTCATGGGTTCTCCTCCCTGCCATGACTTCACCGGATCGTCCGGCGGCCCTGGCCCCTCGTTGTGGATCGGCTGATCCGTGGCGAACTCTAGACAGGCGCGCGCATACCATTCAAATTCGGAATCTGACGCAGAGCATAACGGATTTGATATGCCATGACCGTACAACTCGCCAACCGGCTGATGATGAAGCACCTCCGCCTGATCGTGGCGGTGGCCGAGCACACGCAGCTGACCATCGCAGCCCAGGCGCTTGGCATGACCCAGCCGGCCGCCTCGCGCATGTTGGCCGAGGCTGAGGCGCAGGTCGGCGCACCGCTGTTCGAGCGGAATGCCCGCGGGATGGTGCTGACCGACGTTGGCGAGGCGCTGGCCCGGCGCGCGCGCAACGTGCTCGATGAAATCGCCGATGCCGCCGAAGAGGTGGAGCGCCTGCGGACCGGCCGCGGTGGCTTGGTGCGGATCGGTGCGGTGACCGGTGCGGCGGTCGGCTATGTGGTTCCCGCCATCCGACAGTTGAAGCGGTTGGCCCCGGATGTCGAAGTGCATGTCGATGTCTCGACGAGTGAAGAGCTGATCGGCGGGCTGATTGCGCAGCGGCACGACATGGTGATGGCCCGGATTCCGCCGGGCGTGCCCTCTGGCGCGCTGGCCCTGCACCGGGCCGCTGGCGAGCGGGTCCATCTGGTCGCCCGGGCCGACAACCCTGCGGCGGGGCGCGGGCCGGTCGCGCTTACCGATCTCATCGACCAGGAATGGGTCATGCAGGGACCGGGCGCGCCGATCCGCCGCGCGATCGAGGAAGCCCTGTTGGCGCAGGGCTCGCCCCTGCCCCGGAACGTCATCAACACGACCTCGCTCCTCATGACACTGGCGCTCTTGCGCGACCCCGAAACCCTGACCGTGGTCAGTCAGGAGGTGGCGCTGCTCTTGACTGGCGCGCGCACCGACCTTGTCATCCTGCCGATGCGCGACCCGGTGCTGGTGGCGCCCTATTCGCTTGTCACCCTGCGCGAGCGGCGGCTTTCGCCGGTGGCGGCCACCTGCCGCGACCTCATCAAGGCGCTTGTCGCCGCGGCTTGACAGGTCTCCTGCAGGACGGCTCCCTAGGGCAGGGGCGGCGTTAGCGCCAACGCAAGGGAGGACGCGATGAAGACGATCAAGGGGCCGGCGCTGTTTCTGGCGCAATTTGCGGGTGACGCTGCGCCGTTCAACAGCTGGCAGTCGATCACTCGATGGGCGGCGGATTGCGGCTATGTCGGCGTCCAGATTCCCAGCTGGGACGCCCGGCTGTTCGATCTGGAAAGGGCGGCGAGTTCAAAGGCCTATTGCGACGAGATCAAGGGGATTGCGAAGGAGGCCGGGCTTGAGATCACCGAGCTGTCGACCCACCTTCAGGGACAGCTCGTTGCCGTGCATCCCGCCTATGACGAAGCATTCGACGGCTTTGCGGCCCCATCCGTGCGCGGCAACCCCAAGGCGCGGCAGGAATGGGCGGTCGACCAGGTGAAGAAGGCGCTGACCGCCTCGAAGAACCTGGGTCTCAACGCCCACGCGACCTTCTCTGGCGCTCTCGCCTGGCCCTTCATCTATCCCTGGCCACAACGGCCAGCCGGATTGGTCGAGACAGCCTTCGACGAACTCGGCCGGCGCTGGCTTCCGATCCTGAACCACGCCGAGGACTGCGGCGTGGATGTCTGCTACGAAATCCACCCCGGCGAAGACCTGCATGACGGCATCAGCTACGAGATGTTCCTGGAGCGGACGGGCAACCACGCGCGGGCGAACATGCTTTACGATCCTTCGCACTATGTCCTGCAACACCTTGACTACCTTGACCATATCGACATCTACCACGAGCGCATCCGCATGTTCCACGTCAAGGATGCCGAGCTGAACCCGACCGGGCGGCAGGGCGTCTATGGCGGCTATCAGTCCTGGGTGAACCGCGCAGGCCGGTTCCGTTCTCCCGGCGACGGGCAGGTGGATTTCGGCGGCATCTTCTCGAAGCTGACCCAGTACGGCTTCGACGGCTGGGCGGTGGTGGAATGGGAATGCTGCCTGAAGCACCCCGAGGACGGAGCGCGGGAAGGCTCGGATTTTGTCCGCGCCCACATCATCCGGGTGACCGAGAAAGCCTTCGATGATTTCGCCGGAGCGGGAACGGACGAGGCCGCAAACCGGCGGATGCTGGGGATCGGCTAGAAAGGGAGGGGGCGCTGCCCCCTCGCCCCTGGCGGGGCTCACCCCCGGGGTATTTGAGCCAAGAAGGAGCACGAGCGCGAGATTCAAGGGGCGGCCGGCCAGCGCACTAAACAATCGCCGATCCGCAAGCAGCGGCGCGCCTTTCGCCAATTCTCGATCATGATCGGCCAAAGACTATGATGTCTCCGGATCAAGCACCTGTCGAAGGCGAACGACTGTCGTGTTCACGAGAAGGGTCCGGGTGGGTACGGCGGCAATCGTTGCGCTGCTGGTCGAGGACCTATTGGAGCTTTCGCCCGGGTTCCCCGAGTTCTGGAATGAGAGCGATGTCCCGGGCCTGTTTGGCGGGTCGGTCAAGCATATCCGCCGTCCGCAGATCAGTTTGTTCGGCCTTGGATAGTCCAGTTTATTGATCGAGGGGCGCACCGATCTCTGCATGGTCGTCCACACGCCCGTCACGCCCGCGGGTCGCGGCGGAATCGTGCGGCTCATGGACGAGGCCCGCGCGGCCGATCCCACAAGGACTGACGCGACTGTCGCAGTTGCGGGCGAAGCTTACCTTGATGCTTCGCCGAGCGGTCGCCGACAGCGATCGCGAGTCAGGGACATTTCGGGGAAAGAGCTCGTGGAGGCGGGTACCGGAATCGAACCGGTCTTCACGGATTTGCAATCCGCTGCGTAACCTCTCCGCCAACCCGCCAAGCCGTTGGACTTAATCGCTTTTTCCGCTCCGCTTCCGTTGCCGTCACCGTTTTTACAACAGATTTTGCAACATTCACGGTTCGTCCGCGATTCGTTCGGAGAACCTTATTTCTGTTTCGCGCTCGCCTGTCTAGCCCGCATGATCTGTCTGGCGATCCCGGCATATTTCCGGATCATCGCCATGGTCACAGGACCGCTGTAGGACGCGATCTCGTCATCGCTGCAACCAGCCGAGGCGAGCTCCATGATGCCCCGGTAGCGCATCGCGTGGAGGTCGTTCTCTTCGGTCCCGAGGCGCTTGCGTTCGGCAAGCATGATCTCCGCCATGCGCCGATAGGTCAGCTTCATCCCGTCCCGGTCCGTCAGGATGTAGCGGTTCGGGTGGCAGTGTCACCTAACTAGGCAAATCCGCGCGTCTGAGAACCTGCATAACTGATTGATCTTGCACATATCGTCGGTTTCGCGACATTCTAGGATCACTAGGCGGTGAATAGTGAGTGATTTAGACGTGACAGAACTGCCACGCGGAAGACGAGCGGCTAGGCCTGCACTTAAGGTAGACGCTCCACAGTTGGTTACTACCAAGGTCGGGATCGAACACCAGCGGCGGGTCCTGATGGTCGACCTCAACAATTTCGCCAGCTTCCCCACGCTGGCGATTGGTTTGCTTGTGGCGTCGTTGCGAAATCGAGGACACGAGGTCCAGGTCATTTGCCCGCTGTCACACGATGTTCCGGCGGCCTTCCGAGAACGCCGGGAAACCTTGCTCGACCACATGAAGCGCAGGGTTCATCTTTCTACTTTCTCACCTTTCCTCGGCATCAGGGATCAGCTTCGCGAAATAAGAAGCTGGTGGAAGGAGCGCCCTCATCCGATTGTTCTCCGCGAGGTAACCAAGGCGCTCGATCAGAAGCCGGATATTTTGCTGCTTTCGGCCTATCTTCAGCACTTCGCCAGTATCAGAGAAATCTCTGAGCTCGCCAGGCAACGAGGCATTCCGGTCATCCTCGGTGGACCCATGTTCAATCTACCAGATACCGTAGATGCTTGGCGCACGTTGCCCGGGATCACGGCAGTCGTCGGGTCTGAGGCTGACCGAGACATTTGTCCGCTCGTTGAGACTGCCTGCGAACGAGGCGATCTGTTGCAGTTTGCCGGTGTCACACTCAACGACGGCAGACGCGGAGCGGCTGCGGGACCGTTGCGCAATCTCGACGCAACGCCAATTCCTGACTTTAGCGATTTCCCCTGGGACCGCTATCCTGTCCGGATCATTCCATTAATGACCGGGCGCGGTTGTCAGTGGGACAAATGCCTCTTCTGCAGCGACGTTATCTCGGCGAGCGGACGGACCTTCAGGACACGCTCGCTCGATCATGTCTTACTTGAAATGCAGGAGCAGGCTCGTCGTTACGATACGTCGAACTTTCTCTTTCTGGACCTCAAGCTGAACTCCTACTCCGACATGATCAGAGGCATCGCTTCCGAGATCCAGAGCTACGTCCAGGGCGCGGAATGGGTCGGAACAGTCCATGTTGACTTGCGGCGGGACAACGGCTTGTCGCGCGACGATCTTCGAACTGCGGTCAGGGGTGGGATGCGGCGCATCAGCTTCGGTCTCGAAACTGGCAGTCAGAGACTTCTTGATCTTATGCAGAAGGGGAGTTCCGTAGAGGCGAACGAGGATTTTATTCGCAACGCGCATGAGGCCGGGCTCAGCGTCCGCTGTACCATGTTCAAAGGTTTCCCAGGTGAAACCTCGGAAGATATGGCGGCCACAGCAAATTTTCTGGAGAAGCATGCTCGTTATCTGGATCGGGTTCGCTTCAATGAATTTTCGTTGTTGCAGGACACGCCGATCTTCGAGGCGCTTGTGTCAAAGTCGGCTGAGACGTCGCCGTTGGAGATCAAGGCCGTCGTCGAACAAAGAGCTCGTGCTGAGTATCGTCACCGTGCAATCGAGACCGCTTCTTATCGTCGAGAGAAATCGCGGGCGCTGCGCGCCGTGTATGAGATTAATCGCAGACCCCTTAGGGCGGCAGCGCGGCAGTTTGATGGGTTGATGTAAGCGGTGAAATAGGTGGTGCGGGCTTGATCCGACGATTGGGAACAAACGACAGCTACACTGCATCAAGTCGGCCTCTTGAGCGTCGGCTGCGTCGGATCTCATGGTTGGAGCGACGAGAAGAGGCGCGCGACTTCATCGCAGCGTTCTGCTCGGAGACGGGTCGTTCGCAAACGGCGTTCCAAAAGCGCTGGAGCGATGTTCGGCGTCAGATGCGCCGGAGCGGAAGCTACGAGCACACGCCAGAAGAACTTGCTTTCGGCGCCCGCATCGCCTGGCGGAACCACGGCCGGTGTATAGGCCGATTGTTTTGGGAGAGTCTCGAGGTTTTTGACTGCAGGCATGTCACTGCGCCAGAAGAAATGGCAGACCAGGTTTTCCGACACATGACGACGGCCTTGGGTGATGGACGCATCAGATCGCTGATAACGATCTTTGCCCCGGTGACAGCTTCCCGTTTGCCGTCCTACATCGAAAGTCCTCAGATCACCCAATATGCCGGATACGCCGATCGCGCCGGCAAAGTTCTGGGGGATCGCCAAAACGTAGAGGCTACGCGCATTGCAAAGTCATTGGGATGGCAGGCGCCAGTTGAGCGCAGCCGTTTCGATATGCTGCCTCTCATTCTTCGTGATGAGGACGACAGAAGGCATATGTTCGATGTTCCCGCGTCGGCGTATCGCGAAGTTCCAATTCTCCATCCACAAGCTCCTGAGATCGCAGAACTTGGGCTGCGCTGGTATGCCGTTCCCTGCGTGAGCGGAATGATCCTCACAATTGGAGGAATCGACTATCCATGTGCTCCATTCAACGGCTTCTACATGTGCACGGAGATCGCATCCCGAAATTTCGCCGACAGGAAGCGCTATGATTTGCTTCCAGAAATCGGGCGTGCGCTCGGGCTGAACACCGCACCGCACGCACCTTCCCTTTGGAAGGACACTGCCCTGACCGAACTCAATCGGGCCGTTCAGCATTCCTACCGTGCAGCCGGAGTAACGATGCTAGACCATCACGCTGCAAGCGAACAGTTCATGGAGTTTCACGGTCGGGAACAATCCAGCGGTCGCAGGGTCGCAGCGGATTGGCGATGGATCGTGCCACCTCAAGCGTCTGCCGCGCAGGATGTCTTTCATCTTCGTATGAAAAATTTCCATCCAGTGCCGAATTTCTACAATGCTCGCAGCGAAGACGGGCGTTGGCTAATGCCATTCTACGGCAACCATCACCAATCGAGATTGGAACATGGACTGGATCGGATATTGCGACGCTGGAAGTTGTGGAAGAGAATGCCATGGTAGCGGGCGTGGATGATTACGAGGCATCTTCCCTCCGTCAGGAACTGGTGCTGCGTATACTTCTGCAGAATGTGCTCTTGGTTGTTTCTCTTGTTTTTTTCTGTTGGTTTGCAACGGTCGTGCTGGTCTTTCCTAGTGCTGCCTGGCCTGTCACATTCGCACATTCCTGCGTGTCTCTCGGTGCGGCCCTGCAATGGTGCCATCACGGCGTGAGGACAAAACAGCTAAAGAATTACCTGCAGTTGCTTGCTGAGAAGGATGGCGGAGCCGGCTGGGAACAATGGTTGCCTGCCCATAGACCGTCCTCATTCCTGGGCTCGCGTTGGATGGTCTCTACGAAGGGTGTATTCCTTGGCTTGCAGTTGGCTATGATCCTTTTGTCAGAAATGGCAGCCACCAATTGGTTTTCGCTGCCCGCATTCGGATCAGTCGCCGTCCTACTCTCAAGCGCTGGATTCCTGCTTACAAATCCTAAGGAGTAGGCCCCTCCGTAGGTTACGAAGGCGTTCCTCACGGAACATTTTAATCTGCTCGGCGTGGAGGCGCCCGGTTCGCGCTGAGGTACATCCGATAGAGGAAACAGGGCGTCCGCTCGAGACTTATTACCGTCCGACCGCCCCTTTCACAGTTCCAACGCCCCTGCTTCTCACCTTGATTCTCCTCGCTGTCGATTTCGCTAACGTGGCATGGTGAGACGTGAACATCTCCATGTGCACTTCGGCAAGCACCGAAGCGAGGTTGGCAGCAAAGACGGTGCCGTTGGCTGAAACGGCGGCTCTAGCTTAAATCACCTGAAATCCTGTCCAAGGATCGGGGAGTAACTCACGCGTCGTAAAGCTATTTCGCCGTTTCGTGGCTCTCGGAGCGAACCGACACCCGTTTTCTCGTGATGCGGAACTTAGCACCCACGACAACGCAGCCAGCAGGGACATCGCGCGCAATGACAACACCGGCACCGATTACGGCGCCATCGGCGATTGTAACTCCTGAAAGGATTGTCGCCCCTCCGCCGATCCACACGTCCGATCCGATCTGGATGTCGGCCGTTTCCATTTCCTGGTCACGGATAGGCCGACCGGCGTCGAAGCGGTAATTGGCCGCGGTGACGAGCACGTTGGGACCCAAAATGGTGTTCTCGCCGATGCAAATCTGGGCGTGCTCCGGACCTGCCCAGAGCCGAGTATTTTCCCCGATCACCACCCGCGCGCCAAGCTTGATTCTCCGAGCATTGGCAAAGGTCGCAGTCGGACTGATTTCGCATTTCGGACCTATGGTCATTTCCCGTCTGGGTTGGACGTGAGCGTAGTTGTAATAGTTGACCAACTTGAGCAGATGCCACCATGCACGAGGGTCGACAATCCCGAGGAGTAAGCGAAAGCCCCGTCGAACCGGAGAAAGGTGGTGCGCCGGTTTTTCCACGCGGCGATACGCGGCGCCTCTTGCGGGATCTCGGGACGATCCTGGGCTAAGGCAAGTCGACAAATCCATATATTATTCCTCTATCGAAGTCGGCGCGAAGTCTCACGATTTGGTAAGGATCAAGCTGCCCGAACGCCTGCGATCGAATGCTGAGGGGACGCCGTTTGTCAGCAAATGTCAAATGCGGCTTGACGTTAACTCTGAGCAGCCTCGATCATAGGTTCAAAAAACAGTGGAGGTGAGGCACATGGACCATTTCATTCCTCAGGTTGCCCATGCGCAAACGGACCATTCGGGCAGATCAGTCTCTCTGCGCGAGAGTGGGCACTTGGATGATATCCTCTTTGCGCTTTACCGAGCCGTTCCGGCCAGAGTTCGGGAGAGACGCGAAACGCTTATCGACCGTTGACAAAGAAGTCGCTATTTGTCGCAACTGCCAGTGTTCCTGACAATTCGCGATCTCAGGCATCGACTGGAAATCGGTCGAAAACTCGTATTCGGGTCGTACTGGTTGATTTTGTCCAGGGGCGTGTTACTCGGCCAACGGATTGCGATGAGCAAGCCGCCAATCTACGACGCATTGGTCGGGAACCTTTACCTCGTTTTCAACACTGCTATCCTGCTGGAAACACGCGCCGGCTTCCTCCTGGTCAATCCCAAGTAACGACGAGCAATCCCATGATGAACTATGCCTATGGGATAGTGGTGCCGGTCAGGAACGAAGCGGCCATGCTTCCGATCACGGTGCCCAAATTGCTGTTGGCGGTTAAGAGCGATCCGGTACGCATCTTGTGGGTGTGTAATGGCTGCACAGATGACAGTGCAGCCCTGATCCGCAGGCTTGCGGGCTCGAATGCCGAGGTGATCGAGATCGACGTTCCCGGAAAGACCCTTGCCCTTCAAGCTGGAGACGACATCCTGGGAGACCTCTTCCCGCGCATCTATCTAGACGCCGACACTTGGCTGCGACCGGGAGATCTTGGTCGGCTAGTTAAACCTCTGGTATCGGGAACAGCGGATCTTGTGGCCCCGAGCCTCGAGAGCGACATCAGTGGCTGCACATTCTTGGCCGCAAGAATTGCACTATGCTGGCTATCTCTGCCGCATGCAAAAACTTCCGCATTCTCTGCTGCAACAGGCCTGTCTGCAGCTGGCCGACGGCTCTGGGGGCGCTGGCCGGAGATCTCCGGTGACGACATCTTCGTCGCAGCTACCGTGCCTCCGGAAAGGAAGTTGATCGTGGCTGATGCCGTTGCAAACATCCGTCTTCCAGTTGATTTCTTAGGTTGGGTCCGGATGCGGGCTAGGTGGCTCAGAGGTGAAACGCAACTGGCAAGGCTGGGGCTTGTGCTTCCACGTTCACCGGATCAAAGACGCCACCTGCTTTGTCAGATGGTCTCGCCCAGAACCATGATTGGTGCTTGGACTTTTGTTGTCGCTCGTCTTGTCGCAAAAATGGTTCGCCAAACATCGGAATCAAGTTGGCTGCCGGACAGATCAATCTCTGGGGTCGGGCATCGCCCTCCAGCCTGAACTGCACAACTTAAGTTGTGCTGCTCTCAGCATCATTCCAACGCAAAGACTAAGCTGCTGACGGTTTCGAGACCGGCGCTATGCTAGCCTCGCCCGCTGTCCCCAATAACCGGTCGCAGGCCAAAGTCGATGACGCATCCTTGCAAGCGGCCGACCCGATGCAGACAGAACCCTGAACGGAACCAACTTCGGTATGCGGACAAACAGCACTGCAGGTCACATGCCGTTGTCAAATTTCGGCAAACGACGAAAGGCCCGCAAAGATTGCGTCGAGTCGTTCGACATTTTCGGTGGGCGATTTTACAACTTTTCCGGTTCGTTCACGGTATGTCTGATGTAAAATTTCGACCTAATCTTTTGTTTTTTAAGGTTTTTGCCTACGGATTTGCAATCCGCTGCGTAACCTCTCCGCCAACCCGCCGGAGCCACGCGGGGATTAGGGGCTTTCCCGGCGAGCGTCAAGGTGGAACCTGCCTTTGGACTGGACGGATCGGCCGCAGCAGGTTGCGGCGAATCAACCCGCTTGCTGGATCCGCCTAGAACGGCGCCGACGATTTCCGGCATGGCATCAATCCTGCCGTGGGAAATGCACCGTTCACGCCTCGCCACCGCAAAACGCTCCAACTTCGAATTCGTTTGAAACCGGGCAGAATTGAGGCGGAATTGCGGCAGGTACTGAAGCGAGGCGGAGCGTTCAGATGGTGTGGGAAATCCTGAGACGGTTCTTCGGGCGGGGCGGGCGCGTGATCGTCGCAGCCTTCACGCCGCTTGAGAACGCACCGGGCGCCGCCTGACCGTGGGCCGGGGGCGTTTGCCCCCTGCCCTCCTCGCAATCAGAAGAACGCCTGAAGCCCCGTTTGCGCCCGGCCAAGGATCAGCGCGTGGACGTCATGCGTGCCCTCGTAGGTGTTCACCGTCTCGAGGTTCACCATGTGGCGGATCACCTGGAAATCCTCCTGGATTCCGTTGCCGCCATGCATGTCGCGGGATTTCCGTGCGATTTCCAGCGCCTTGCCGCAGTTGTTGCGCTTGATGAGGCTGATCATCTCTGGCGCGGCCTGCGCCTCGTCCATCAGCCGACCGACCCGCAGCGCCGCCTGAAGGCCAAGGCTGATCTCGGTCATCATGTCGGCGAGCTTGAGCTGGAAGAGCTGCGTCTGGGCCAGCGGGCGGCCAAACTGCTGCCGGTCGAGCCCATATTGCCGCGCCGCGTGCCAGCAGAATTCGGCCGAGCCCATGACCCCCCAGGCGATGCCGTAGCGGGCGCGGTTGAGGCAGCCGAACGGGCCCTTCAGCCCCTCGACATTCGGCAGGAGCGCGTCTTCACGGACCTCGACATCCTTCATCACGATCTCGCCGGTGATCGAGGCGCGGAGCGAGAGCTTGCCGCCGACCTTGGGCGCCGACAGCCCCTTCATGCCCTTCTCGAGGACGAAGCCCTTGATCTTGCCGCCATGCGCCTCGGACTTGGCCCAGACGACGAAGACATCGGCGATCGGCGCGTTCGAGATCCACATCTTCGCGCCGTTCAGGACGTAACCGTTCGCGGTCTTCTTCGCCGTGGTCTTCATCCCGGCCGGGTCCGAGCCCGCATCGGGTTCGGTCAGGCCGAAGCAACCGATCAGCGCGCCGGTCGCAAGGCCCGGCAGGTATTTCTGCCGCTGCGCCTCGGTGCCGTAGGCGTAGATCGGGTACATCACCAGCGAGGACTGGACCGACATCATGCTGCGATAGCCCGAGTCGACCCGCTCGACCTCGCGGGCAATCAGGCCGTAGGCGACGTAGGAGGCGCCGATGCCACCGTATTCCTCGGGGATGGTCGAGCCGAGAAGGCCCATCTCGCCCATTTCGGCAAAGATCGCCGGATCGGTCTTTTCCTCGCGATAGGCGGCGATGACGCGCGGCTGGAGTTTTTCCTGGGCAAAGGCGCGGGCCGCATCGCGCAACATCCGCTCTTCTTCGGTCAGCTGGTCTTCCAGGCGGAAGGGATCTTCCCAGTCGAAGCGGGCAAGATCGGGGGCGTCCTTGGGTTTCAGCGTCGCGGCCATAATGGTTTCCTCGGGGGTTCGTCGCGCTTTGCTCATGCAAGGCGATGGAATCTGGCGGGCATATTGCATGGAATCGTCGGGATGACTAACGATAAGTCCTCCACGACCTATGAGTAAACCGCAATGATCGCGCCGCGCCGCTACCTGCCCTCGACCCCTTCGCTTCTCGCGCTTGAAGCGCTGGACAGGCTCGGCAGCGCCTCGGCGGCAGCCGAGGAACTGTCGCTCACGCAAAGCGCCATTTCCCGACAGCTGCAGACGCTCGAGGGGCAGATGGGCGTCCAGCTTCTGCTGCGCGACCGCAAGCAGCTGCGGCTGACCCCGGCGGCGCGGGACTATGTCCGGCAGGTGCGGGCGGCGCTGGAGCAGATCGCCCAGGCCTCGCTCAAGCTGAAAGCCAACCCCACCGGCGGCACGCTGAACCTCGCGATCCTGCCCGCCTTCGGCGTCCATTGGCTCGCCCCGCGGCTGGCGGAGTTCGCGCGGCTGCACCCGGAGGTCACGGTCAACCTTTCGACCAGGATGAAGCCATTCGATTTCGATGCTGAGGGCTTCGACGCGGCCATCCATTTCGGCCATGCCGACTGGCCGGGAGCGGAGCACCTGCTGCTGATGGAAGAAGAGGTGCTGCCGGTCTGTGCGCCGGGCTTCCTGAAAACCCCGCCGAAAGGGCCGGATGACCTGCTTGCCTATCCCCTGCTCCTGCTTGAATCCCGCCCCGGCGCCTGGCACCGCTGGATGACGGCCCAGGGCGTGTCGGCGGCGATCCCGCGCGGCATGGTCTTCGACCAGTTCTCGACCATGAGCCAGGCGGCGATCCACGGGCTTGGCATTGGCCTCTTGCCGACCTTCCTCGCCGAGCCTGAACTGGCGGCTGGCCGCCTCACGGTCGCCTGGGGCGCGCGCCAGCGCAGCTCGGGGAGCTACTGGCTGGTCTGGCCGAAGAACCAAGCGGCCCGGCCAGCGATGGCGAGCTTTATCGATTGGCTGAGCGCAGCATTGACAGCTGAGGTCCATTGGACCAGCTCGAGCGACAATCATGAAAAGAGCGTGGGATTGTAAGCTGTTGTGCCGTCAATCAACGCCTCAATTTTGCCAAACACCTTAACGGGCCCGATTGCTTCGAATCACCATTTCGTGTACCGATTATTTTGGCATGTGGCGCTTGGTTGTCGTGGCGTGTTCTGATTTTTTTATTGATGAGTTGAAACCGTATTTTGAACTGCACCAAGCGTGCACTGTGTATTTGGAGGATGGAATGAAAACGATGATTGCAGCGTCGTTACTGGCGCTTTTCCCAATGACTGTTCTTGCTGCTACCACTCAGGGTGATGTCCCCAGTGGCTGGACTTATGTGGGCAATGCCGGCTCAGGTACGCCTGATGGTGTCGTAACTGCGGCTCCGACGGCTAGCGGAAACTATACCTATATCTCCACTGCGGGCGGACCTGTCGGTGGTGGTACACTTCAAGGTGCTGGCCTCGGCGGTTCAACCAATGGTTCGACGCTAACGACGTCTGTGTTTGGTGCGGCAGCAGGCGATGCGCTTGAGTTCTTCTTTAACTTCGTCACATCCGATGGCGCGGGTTATGCCGATTATGCCTGGGTTAAGCTTCTGAAGCAGGGCGGTGAAGATTTCCTGATGTTCACAGCACGTACGACTCCGAGCGGCAACACCGTGCCCGGTTTCGGGATGCCTGCTATTGGGGCTGGCGTTACCGTCGATCCCGCGACGGTCACTGTGGTTTCAGGCGGCCCGATCTGGTCGGCTCTTCAAGGTGACAGTGGAAAATGCTTCAGTACCGGTTGCGGTTATACTGGCTGGGTCAAGTCGAGTTTCAAAATCGCCGATGCCGGGAACTACCAGTTGCAGTTCGGGGTGTCGAACTGGAGTGATCAAATTTGGCATACCGGTCTTGCCATCGCAGGTGCCAAGATCGGTGACAAGCCGATCGATCCGGGCGACGGCGGCGGTCCGGCGCCGGTTCCGCTTCCCGCAGCCGGTTGGCTGATGCTTGCCGGCCTGGGTGGACTGGGTGCAATGCGGGCCAAGCGCAAGTCTGCCTAAAACGGACATTGTCCAAGGATGTTAAAGGGCGGCGAAAAGCCGCCCTTTCACGCTTTTTTCGGACCTACAAGTTCAGGTTGACCCAGGCCGCGTTTCTACTGGACGACCGTACGCAGGCATCGACGAAAGCCACGCCCGTGACGCCGTCGCGCACCGTCGGATAGATCACCGCCGGATCAAGCGCAGTACCGTCGATCTTCGCGCGGATCGCCCGCGCGGCCTCGGTATAGATATTGGCGAAACCTTCCAGATAGCCTTCGGGATGGCCGGGCGGGACCCGCGTGACCCGTACGGCCTCCGGCCCTGCCCCGGCGCCGCCGCGGGTGAGGCGGCGCCTTGGCCCGCCGAGCGGCGTGACCCACAGATAGTTCGGATCTTCCTGCGCCCATTCGATCCCGGCCTTGGTGCCGTAGACCCGAAGTTTAAGCGCGTTCTCGTTGCCCGCCGCGACCTGACTGCACCACAGCATCCCCCGCGCGCCGCCCTTGAAGCGCATCAGCACGTGGCCGTTGTCGTCCACCCGCCGCCCCGGCACGAAGGCCTGCAGGTCAGCAGCCAGCGCTTCGAGTTCCAGTCCGCTGACGAAACTGGCGAGGTTGAAGGCGTGGGTCCCGATGTCGCCGGTCGAGCCGCCCGCCCCGGTCTGCTTCGGGTCGGTGCGCCAGCCGGCCTGCTTCTGCCCGGTCTGCTCGATCGGCTCGCTCAGCCAGTCCTGCACATATTCGACCTGCACCAGCCGGATCTCGCCCAGTTCGCCCGCCGCCACCATCGCGCGTGCCTGGCGGACCATCGGATAGCCCGTGTAGTTGTGGGTCAGGGCAAAGATGACGCCCGATTCCTCGGCGGCCTTGGCGAGCTTCTTCGCCTCGGACAGGGTCGCGGTCAGGGGCTTGTCGCAAATGACGTGGATGCCACGCCGCAGGAACTGCATCGCGACCGGCGCATGCATGTGGTTCGGCGTCACGATCGCCACCGCCTGGATGCCGTCCTTGCGCCGCGCCTCCTTCACCGCCATCTCGGCAAAGCTCGCATAGGCGCGCGGCACGCCCAGATCGGCGGCCGAGGCAAGCGCCTTTTCCGGCGAGGAGCTGAAACATCCCGCCACGAGTTCGTACTGGTCGTCGATCCGCGCCGCGATGCGGTGCACCGCGCCGATGAAGGCATCGCGCCCGCCCCCGACCATGCCCAGCCTGAGGCGCGGCGCGCGCCCCTCGTTGCGTCCCTCGATCGCCATCCCGATCTTCCTCCACTGCTTCTTCTTGGACCCAAATACCCCGGGGGTGAGCCCCGCAGGGGCGAGGGGGCAGCGCCCCCTTTTTCCTCTGCTTCTTGATGCCGGGAACCCGCCCTTCCCGCAAGGAATTCGTCATCCACCGCACAGACGCTGTGCACGGCGGGTCCCCAGCCGCACTTGTGAGCAGCGCTCCCCTGATCCTAGACTGGCCGCAACAGGCGAGCCGCCCCGGCGCCGCTTCCGAAAGGCAACGACCATGAAGAAGATCGGCTTTCTCTCCTTCGGCCACTGGGCGCCTTCGCCGCAGTCGGGCACACGCTCGGCCGCCGATGCGCTCCTGCAATCCATCGACCTCGCCGTCGCGGCCGAGGAACTGGGCGCAGACGGTGCCTATTTCCGCGTGCATCACTTTGCCCGCCAGCTGGCTTCGCCCTTCCCGCTGCTCGCCGCTGTCGGCGCGCGCACGAAGCGGATCGAGATCGGCACGGCCGTCATCGACATGCGCTACGAGAACCCGCTCTACATGGCCGAGGATGCCGGCGCAGCCGACCTGATCGCGGGTGGGCGGCTGCAGCTTGGCCTCAGCCGAGGCTCGCCCGAGCAGGTCATCGACGGCTGGAAATACTTCGGCTACCGCCCGGAAGAGGGCAAGAGCGACGCCGACATGGGCCGCCGCCATGCCGAGGTCTTTCTCGACGTGCTGAAGGGCGAAGGTTTCGCCCAGCCGAACCCGCGCCCGATGTTCCCGAACCCGCCGGGCCTCCTGCGGCTCGAACCGCATTCCGAGGGGCTGCGTGACCGGATCTGGTGGGGATCGGGGTCGAATGCGACCTCGGAATGGGCGGCAAAGCTCGGCATGAACCTGCAAAGCTCGACCCTGAAGGACGACGAAACGGGCGAGCCCTTCCATGTGCAGCAGGCCAAGCAGATCCGCGTCTATCGCGAGGCCTGGAAGGCAGCCGGCCACGCGCACAGCCCGCGCGTCTCGGTCAGCCGGTCGATGTTTGCGCTGGTGAACGACATGGACCGCGCCTATTTCGGCGGCGGCCGGCCCGAGCAGGATTCTGTGGGCTACATCGACGCGAACACCCGCGCGATTTTCGGGCGCAGCTACGCGGCCGAACCCGACCGCCTGATCGAGGAACTCCGCAAGGACGAGGCGATCGCCGAAGCCGACACCCTGCTTCTCACCGTGCCGAACCAGCTTGGGGTCGACTACAACGCCCATGTCATCGAGGCGATCCTGACCCATGTCGCGCCAGCCCTCGGCTGGCGCTGATCCGGTCGCAAGGTTTCTGCGGCAGGGGAGTTTCCCGATCCCGAGCAAGGACGACTACCGGATCTGCCCGGGCCGCCACCAGGGCTGGGCAATTCGAGCGTGTTTCGACCGAGCTCCGGAAAAGTCCTGGGGCGACTGGCCTCAATTGCCGGCGGTCGGAACCGCCTCGATCCGGACCAGCTGCCATACGCTTCTCGTATAGCAGGTTTCGGATTGGTACTTGGGATCCGAATCGTAGGGATAGACCACCCAGAGCGGCCCCTTGTCACGGAGGCTCATCGGCTCTCCGTCCAGAAGATAGGCGACGATCGGCGTGTCGGGTTCGACTTCGGCCAGCGGCAGCGTGGCAACATAGTCGTTTGCCGCGTAAAGATCGACATTGCCGACCTGCACGCCCGCATGCTTCAGGATCTCGCTCAGCGGCACGCCCGAGAACGCGTGCGGCCCTTCCGTCCAGATTGTCGTCGTCGTGAAGGTGACCTGGCGCATCAGGGCGAGGTCTGACCGACTGTAGGTCTGGATGCGCCCTGACAGGTTGCGCACCGTCAGAACGGGGTTGTCCCCCCCCTGATGCTCCGCCCGCCCCTCTGACGCGAAACAGCAGAGGCTGGCAGCCAGAACCGGGGCCAACAGGGAGCGAAATCTCAGAAATGACATGCCTGATCCAAATGCCAACTGGCGTAATCTTCCCTGATCCATCGGTGAATCCAAGGCCCTGGCGGCTCTCTGAAGCATAGATGGGACAGCAATAGGCGGGAAAACCGCCCGGGAAAGGCGCGTCCGCGACAATCTCAGCCGGATTTCCGCCGATCAGGTTGCGATTTCCAAACCACCGGCTAGCCTCCTCTCCAACAGGCAAGAGCGAGGCGGGAATGAACGAGTGGTGGCGCGGTTCGGTAACTTACCAAGTCTATCCCCGCAGCTTTCAGGACAGCAATGGTGACGGTATCGGCGATCTCGCGGGCATCACGCAGCGGCTTGAGCATGTCGCCCGGCTTGGCGCCGATGCGGTCTGGCTGTCGCCGGTCTTCCGCTCACCCATGGCCGACATGGGCTATGACGTGTCGGACTATCGCGACATTGATCCCCTGTTCGGCAGCCTTGCCGATTTCGACGCGCTGGTGGCGCGGGCCCATGCCCTCGGGCTGAAGGTCATCATCGACCAGGTCATCAGTCATTGCTCGAAGGACCACCCCGCCTTCGCGGAAAGCCGGGCCAGCCGCACCAACCCCAAGGCCGACTGGTTCGTCTGGGCCGATCCCCGGCCCGACGGCACCCCGCCCAACAATTGGGTCTCGGTGTTTGGCGGTCCTGCCTGGGAATGGGACACGCGGCGGCGGCAATATTACCTGCACAACTTCCTGCCGTCGCAGCCCGACTTCAACTTCCACAATCCGGCGGTTCAGGACTGGCACCTCGCCAACATGCGTTTCTGGCTGGAGCGCGGCGTGGACGGGTTCCGGCTGGATACGGTCAACTACTTTTTCCACGACCGGCTGCTGCGTTCGAACCCGCCAGAGGAGCGGGAAGAGAACGAGCCGGCGGTGAATCCCTACGACATGCAGGACCATCTCTATTCCAAGACGCAGCCGGAGAACCTGCCCTTCCTCGAGCGCATCCGCGCGCTTCTGGATGAATTCCCCGACAGAACCACGGTAGGCGAGGTCGGCGAGGCGAAGCGGAGGGCGGTGCAGGTCATGGCCGATTACACCCGCGGCGACCGGCGGCTGCACATGGCCTACAGCTTCGACATGCTGGGGCCGGAGTTCACCGCCGCCCATTTCCGCAGCAAGATCGAACGCTTCTTCGACGGCGCCCCAGATGGCTGGCCGTGCTGGGCCTTCTCGAACCATGACGTGATCCGCCATGTCACCCGGTGGGAAAAGCACGGGGCCTCGCCCGAGGCACTGGCCCGTCTTGCCGCAGCGATGCTGCTGTCGTTCGAGGGTTCGATCTGCCTCTATCAGGCCGAGGAACTGGGCCAGACAGAGACCGACATCCTGTTCGAGGAACTGACCGACCCGCCCGGCATCGCCTTCTGGCCCGAATACAAGGGCCGCGACGGCTGCCGGACGCCGATGGTCTGGGACGCGAGCGCAAATGGCGGCTTCACCACCGGTCACCCCTGGCTGCCGGTGAAGCCGCCGCAACTGGCCCGGAACGCCGCCTCGCAGGAGGGAGTTCCGGGATCGGTGCTGGAGACCTACCGCGCGCTCCTCGCCTTCCGCCGCGCCTCGCCCGCGCTGCGGACCGGGCGGACGCAGTTTCTTGACGCCCCGGAGCCGATCCTGGCGTTCCGCCGCGACGCGGGCGCACAGAGCCTCACCTGCGTCTTCAACCTTTCGCCGACGCGACAGTCACTGACCGTGGCCGGACGTCAGATCATCGGGCCATCACAACATGCCAAGTTGTCCGCGAGCCACCTGGACCTTGGCCCAAACGGCTTCGCCTACCTGGTCTGACGCCGGTTTCAGCAGCCATCTTCCAAGCGGCTGCGACTGCAGACCGGACCTGTCGTTCCGCGCAACCGCAAACTTCTTCGATGAAACTTGCCAAAATCCTTGAAAGGATTTTGGCCGCGCGCTCAGGCCGGATGCGAAGGCGCCCGGTGCGAGGGGGCAACATAGGGCCGGGTCACATCGCGCAAGGCGACTTCCAGCGCCTCGACGTCCAGCGAGATGGCACCGTCCCCGGCAAGAACGAAGGTCAGCACCCCGCCCGCATCCGCTCCGGCGGCCCATTCGATGTCAAGAAGAGACAGCACCGTCTCTTTCGCCGTGCGGTCGATGCCCTGCGAGCGGACTTTCAAGACATCCTCGACCCACAGCAGCGACTGCACCCGTTCATAGGGCCGTCCGGCGCGGTCCGCCGCCTCGCGGTCTTCCCACCGGAAACGGTTGACCAGCAGCGCCAAACGCCGCCGCTTGGGGTTCCAGCTGATCTCGGTAATGGGAAAGACCGCGTCCTGCGTCAGAGCGGCAATGACCTGCAGGTCTTCGGCATCAAGCGCGACCAGGTGCAGCGGGCCGTCGTCCCCATCCTCGAATCGCGCATCCGCCATCAGCCGTTAATCCTTTCGATCAGCGCCCCGCAGGCCGAGAGCTTTTCCTCGACTTTCTCATAGCCGCGGTCGAGGTGATAGACCCGGCTGACAACCGTTTCGCCTTCCGCCGCGAGCGCCGCAAGGATCAGCGACACCGACGCGCGCAGGTCCGTCGCCATCACGGGCGCGCCCCGTAGCTTCTCGACGCCGGTCACCGTCGCCGTGCCGCCCTGGACGTCGATCCGCGCGCCCATCCGGGTCAGTTCCGGTGCGTGCATGAAGCGGTTCTCGAAAATGCGCTCCTCAAGGACGCTGACGCCATCGGCCGTGCAGAGAAGCGCCATCATCTGCGCCTGGAGGTCGGTCGGGAAACCCGGGAACGGTTCGGTCACCACGTCCACCGCCCGGATCCGGCCGTTCTTGCGGCTGACCTTCAGGCCGCGCTCGGTCTCGCTGACCGAAACGCCGGCCGCTTCAAGCTTCTCGACGAAGGCCCCGACAAGGTCCAACCGCCCGCCCAGGCATTCGATCTCGCCCCCGGTGATCGCCGGAACCAGCATGTAGGTTCCAAGTTCGATCCGGTCGGCCACGACGGCGTGGGTGGCCCCGCCAAGTGCCGAAACGCCCTCGATGGTGATGGTGCCGGTCCCCTCGCCCTCGATCCGCGCCCCCATGCGCCGCAGGCACTGCGCCAGATCAACGATCTCGGGCTCACGCGCTGCGTTCTTCAGGACGGTCGTCCCCTTCGCCAGCGTCGCCGCCATCAGCGCATTCTCGGTCGCCCCGACCGACACGATCGGAAAGTCGATGACCGCGCCCTGCAGACCGCCCGCCGGTGCCTTGGCATGGACGTAACCGTCGCGCAGGTCGAGCACCGCGCCCATCGCCTCGAGCGCCTTGAGGTGCAGGTCCACGGGACGGGCGCCGATCGCGCAACCGCCGGGCAAAGAAACGATCGCTTCGCCCGAGCGGGCCAGCATTGGCCCAAGGACAAGGATCGAGGCGCGCATCTTGCGCACGATGTCATAGTCGGCACGGTGGCTGGTCAGGTCGTGCGACGACAGCGCAAGCACCTGTCCGCCCTGCAGGCTCGCCACCTCGGCGCCGAGCGACTGGAGAAGCTGGCTCATGGTCCGGATGTCGGACAGACGCGGGGCGTTGGTCAGTGTCAGCGGCGCATCGGTCAGCAGCGTCGCCGGCATCAGCGTCAGGCAGGCGTTCTTTGCCCCCGCGATCGCAATCTGGCCGTTGAGGGGGCCGTTCCCCTTGATCAAGATCGAATCCATCTGCCCGCCTCAGTCTTTGTTATCGCCCCGGCCGTCATCTTCGCGGCCTTGTCCGTTGTCGTCGCGGGCGCGCGCCTGGGCCTTGCGCCGGGCCATGTTGGCCTTGAGCGCCGCCTTCAGACGGTCCGCACGTTCTTCCGCAGCGGATTTCCCCTGCGACGCGCCGACCTCCTTGCCCCTGTCCTGCATCCGCGACATTGCGTTCCCATACTCCAGTGCCACGGAAGGGTCCAGAAGATGCCTCCAGATTGCTCTTGCACGGGTGCCGGATTGCGTCTAATCAGCCGCCCGTGACGCCCGAAACACCGGCCCGATGCGGCCGCGGACCACCCCGGCGCTGCAGTAGCTCAGTGGTAGAGCACTCCCTTGGTAAGGGAGAGGTCGAGAGTTCAATCCTCTCTTGCAGCACCATCTTTACACTTGAAATTCAATATCTTATCGCACGTGGCTCATTGCATCTGAGCATGACGGGCAACACCCGGGCAGCACAAGCTATTCAGTGTGGCATGATCCGAGCGTCTTTGTGCTTGTCGCTAGATAACCCAGCGGTTCTCTCGAATGAGGTCAAGCAGCCGAATGCACTTGGGGCCTTCAGCCTTGCAGACGTCCGGAATTTTCGGCTTGCTCGCGCTGCCAAAACCTTCCTCAGACACAACCGTCAACCCACGAAGAGAGGCAGTAGCAATCACGAAGGGGTCTGCGGCAAATGCCGACTTGTGGATCATGACCAGCCGCGGATGGCGGGACAAGATTTGTCGACTTTTGATCTGGATTTCCCTTTCAAAGGGCACAATCGCGTCGGGAATGCGCTTTATCCACTTGGCAAGATCCTTTGACCGCTTCAAGAGCTCGTCGATGACGCTTTCGTGGACAACCGCGGTCCCGCTCTCCAGTGCCGCTTCCATATGATCCCAAAGACGCGGAAAATGGTCGATGGGGTAGCGTTCGTCCCACGCCGCGATGAGCGCACTAGTGTCGAGACAATAACCGCGCCCACCTACCAACGTCACAGGTCCGCGCCCCCGTTGAACGCTGCGCGCTCAATCTTTGGGATCATCTGCGCTTGGGCGCCAAGATAGGCGGCGGCTGTGCTAAGCGTTAGGCGTCGGCTATTGTAGGCCTCAAGAACCAGACGCGCAAACCCGCGGCCCAAGTGACTCACAATCATTGTGTGATGCGGCGGAAAGCCGGCTTGCGTTTCTTTCATTATCGGCTGAGCCGCACGAATCCGAGCAAACTCGGCGCGCTTTTCCGCAACAAAGTCCTGATCCGCGCGGCCCAAGTCTGCGACACGAATCAAGAGCGCTTCCCGGCTGGCGCCGTAGCGTTGCGCCAAATGAGCGATGGTCTCATCTGAGTATGTGGATTCCGGCCCGGCCCCGGAAAGCACGGGCTCGGCAAGCAGCGCATCCCGCGGCATGAGGACAGCGGCGGCAACCTTGTTGCAGAAAGTCTCGGTGGCACGGTTGGGTGCGGGAAGTCTATTCACGTGCTCTAAGTCGTCTTCATAGACGCTTTCGCCGAGAGCTACGTGGGCCAGTTCATGCAGTAACGTAAATGTACGGCCATAGCTGCGGTCCTGTGCATTTACGGCAATCATAGGAATAGGCCGCTCCGAAATGGCAAACCCTCGAACCTCGGAGAGCGGGACCTGATGGTGCGCGCCCCCCAAAACAGACACGAGAACACCAGAATTCTCGATAACTTCGCGCCATCCTCTGAAGGCATCATCTGGCCGGCGCCATCTAACTTGCTGGGTAACGTCGAGGCCGAGCCGATCGCGGATACGCCGGGCGACGGTCTCGGGATTTTCATCAACTGAGGCAGTAATTCCGAGGTCGGGGAAATCCTCTCCTAGCTCCTCGTAAAGCTCAATCGCGACATTGCGGCGCTCATGGGCTGCACGGATCTCGTAGGCGAGGGCCTTGCTCACCTGGCCGGAAGATTCCGGCAAGCGGCGCAAGTCCCGCAACGCAGCAAAAGTTCTCGGAGGTTCTGTCAAAAAGAAGACGCTGAGAGGCCGCCTGTACACCCCGGCCAAGTTCTTCAGCTGAGGAATGGAAAGTGCCTGAGCACCGCTTTCCCAAGCCTGGAGTTTCTCAGTGTCGACGCCAGCGAGCTTTGCCGCTTCCTCAACTGTGAGAGAAGCGGTCGAGCGGGCCCAAACCAAAAGGGCAGGTTCGACTAGGGCGTCAATCCGAGCGGTCATGTGAGAACGATAGCACGGCTGTCAAGCTGTGCGAGACCGATCGGTCAGGACAGATCGTTCACGGCCACGACTGTTGCATCACGGCTGAAGCGCGAAGTAAGGCACACCGGGCATTCCCGGCCGATGCGGTTAGGCCGAGATGCTATCGACCGCCCGACTTTCCGCTTCGATATGGACGAACTTGCATAGCCCGCCGCGTATCTTCCGTCGACCAAGGCGGGATCTGGCGCCGGACGCTATCGGGCCAAGTGCTCCGCACCTCTGTATTGCGCGCCTCGACCTCGCCTGCAGCTCTGCGGTAATCCTCCCGCCCGATCCGTCCCGCATCCGCGCCACTCGGCCAACCCTCTATCCCCTGCACCACGTGCTGGGTCTCGTGCAGCGCCGCGTCGCGTGGATCACGCCCGGCGGGATTGATCCACATTGTGGCCCCCACGCCGGGCTCCTGCATGACCGCGCCGCGCATCCCCCTCCCCAAATCGGCCGTCCAAAACTCGACGTTCGAAAGCTCGGGGTAAGCGGCGTACAGCTCAGGATGCTCCAGAACGTCGGGGAGTTGACCGTGCTTTATGCCCACATCCGAAGCGGCTTCGGGGGCAGTGGCGGCATCTGTGAGCCGAGACCCCCGGTCGTCGATCTCGAACCTCCAGTTGCCGTCTGCGCCCTTGCCCCATCCCGTTTGCCGCCAGATCGTGTCTGCGTCTGCCCCAGCGCTTTCCATCTCCTGGGCTTTGGCGAGGGCAGCATGATCGGCAGTGCGCGCCCGCGGGCCGGCGAACATGAACAGCGTTCCTGATTTGTGGGCGTCCACGCCCGCATCAATCAAATCCTCGACGCTCCTGCGTGCCGTCTCGTAGTTGCCCGGCAGGAACAGCGACGCCAGCGAGCCAGCAAGCCCAGCGCCGGCGGTAACCGCCGCGAGCGGGGTCTGAGCCCTCACCAGGTCGCCTGAAGCAGTGTAGGCGTCCTGCACATCGGCACCGGGCGAGAGCATGGCCGCAGCCTGTGCGGCTGTGCCAATCGTTTCGGGAAGGCCAGTCGGGCCGAGGTAGTAGCGAAAGGCTTCCGATAGCTTGGCGTCCTTCCGGTCGAGCCAGGCGCGGCGGCGCTGGCCCGCCTCATCCGTGAAGAAATCCGTGATGCCCATCTGCCCGGCCTACAATTTGCTCACTTAAGCATATCATAGCACAAGATGTAGTTGCACAAATTGCTAGGGGGCGAACAAGGGGCGCTCAGGCGAATGTGTCCAGCTAGCGGCAAAAGTTCCCTTCTAGCGCGATTTTGTTCTGGCTACCGGCGCCGCCCCAGGTTTTGGCGTTGATCTATGCCCTAGGGGCCGGGGGTGGTATTGCTGCCGGCTGGCGGTCAACAGGCCAGTAGTCGAAATCCACATCCACTACAGACAGGGACAGCATCGACCAGTCTTCGCATTGCGGCATGTACCCGGGTCGTAGGTGCAGTCCTTCAGCCGCTACACAGTGTGCCGACGCGTCAGACAAATCCGGATGGGAGTGCCCCCGGTGAGGCCGGAAACTCGCCACTGGCAAAGCGGCCAGTATAGATGTATATATTCTAGCAACGGTGGATGCTAGGAGATATACAACCATGTCGCCCCGGTTTGTGACCTACCTGCGCGTCTCGACCAAGCGCCAAGGCCAGAGCGGTCTTGGCTTGGAAGCGCAGCGCGCGGCCTGCGCGAAGTACATTTCCGGTGTCGGGGGCGATCTGCCGCCCCTTGCCGAATTCGTCGAGGTTGAGAGCGGAAAGAAAAGCACTCGGCCGGAGCTTCGAAAGGCCCTTGAACTTTGCCGTGTGACTGGCGCGATCTTGGTCATTGCCAAACTCGACCGGCTGGCACGCAACGCCGCCTTCCTGCTTTCCCTTCGGGACAGTGGGGTCGACTTCGTCGCGGCGGATATGCCGCAGGCGAACCGCCTTCTAGTCGGGATCATGGCGCTTGTTGCAGAGCAAGAGCGGGAGATGATCTCGGAACGCACGCGCGCTGCGCTGGCAGCCGCCAAGGCGCGCGGTATGAAGCTTGGCGGGGACCGGGGCGGCCGGGCGTCGCCAGCCGCTCAGGCGGCCGGTACAGCCGCACGGCGAGCCAGGGCGGACGCCTTTGCGGCCCGGCTGGCGCCACACGTCTCGAAAGCTCGGCAGGAGAACTTCACATCGCTACGCCAGATAGCTGCTTATTTCGAGGCGAAGGGAATCGTTACTGCCACAGGGCGCGCGGTTTGGACGCCTAAGGCTGTTGCGAACGTACTAGGTCGCCTTCCTGTTTCGGCGCGCAGTGAGCAAACGATCTGACATTGCTTTGGAGGTAGCGCCGGCTGTATCTCGTAGCGATGGCAGCGCCGCCGCCCCCTTCGGTTCGGCGCTTGGCGCCGCAGGAGGGCAGCGCCTCACGAAGCCTTGAAACAATGGAGCCCCTAGAGCACTCCCCCCGCTATCAATTGAGGTTCAACCGGATGTAATCGCACTTTGCAGGCAAGTCGCTGCCCTGCCAGCGATACTCGGTTTCAATGCCCGTATAGACTTCTGAGCACTTCTGGCCGGTCGTGAAGGTCCCGTTTGGGTTGGACGCAATCTCGCGACGCGTCAGGTTCCAGAAGGAACCGTTTTCCGACATTTCAAATCGATCGAGATATATGCCTGCGCACCCGTCCGCCGTAGGGCTATCCTTGTCGGTTCGTACCCACGTCCTCTTGTCGCTCTTGGCGAAATGCGCCTGCCACCTCCACGTCGAAATCAGGCAGGTCTTGCTTTCCTTGTCGAGGCCAAGGGCGATGAAATCGGTAACAGATTTCGTGTCGTGCTTTTCGCACACGTTCTTAATTGCGGAAAGAATGTCCTCCCGATCCGATGCCGGAAGGTCATTGAAACTCTCCGCGTCCTCCGTCGAGCTGGAGTCTTGGAGCCTCGCCAATGCTTTGCAGCTTTCCTTCCCAAACTCTTCGACTGCGCCAGGTTCATCAATTCCTTTGAGCGCTTCCCGCATTCGCTCGTCGAGTTTGCCGGGAGGAATTGCTGGTGAAACCTTCGCGCTCGTAAAGTCACATTCGATAGAAGTCTCGGTCACTATTCGGCAGGAAAAGCTGATCTGCTCGTTTAACTTGAGATTGTAAACTGCCCCGCCCAGAGGCTTTTCTTGAGCAAGCGCACAGCCGCAAGAAAGAATGCCTGCAACACCGATCGCCAGGATTTGGCCTGTTCTCATGGCACACCCCCAATGCACTTCCGTCAGGCCATTAGTGGCGTAACTGCGCGGCAAGTCCATCACCGTCGCCCTTGCGCGCCGGATATCCCGGGACGGAACAGGACTCGCGAAGTCGCTCTAGAGCACGCTGGCGCCCCAATTCGTGCGCTAGGGCGCGGTCCTCCGAAATCACGCTTTCCAGCGCGCAAGTCCCGCACCCGGCAACATCTATGCCGACCGCTAGCAAATGTGCCGCACCGCGCATTGGTTTGGCTCTGCGGACAGGGAAGCCCATAGCGGCCTCTTCGGAGATCGGAACCGCCATCGGCGCACCGCCCGCCTCTAGCATGCGCTTGAAGGCCTTGCGCAGAGCCTCTACGGCGGCGGGGTCGTTGATCGGCTGTAAGCGACCGTCCGAGAAGTCTAGGCATGTCGCAGCCCACATCGGCGCGACCCTTTCGGCTTGAGCCCTGAGAGCGCGGCGCGCGCTTCGGTTCATGGTAAGGTTCCTTCCCGGCGTGGAGATCGGGGCTCAGTCGAAGACTGCCCCCTCATCGCTCTTTTCGCTGCGCAATTGGGCCTCAAGACGCTTCACAGCCCGGTCTAGTTGTTCCGGCGTCATTTCGTAGGGTTCGGGCTCGGAGTCGTCCTCCGACCGGCCGAAGAGGCCCGACGCGCGGTAAACTGCGTTGATCGTCGCGCTCTTGGCCTGTGCGGGCGCCTTGGGGTCCCGCAGGACCGCCAGAGCGGCCTCAGTAGCCGCGTCCAGGCCCTCCGTGCGGATCCGGTGCAGGTTGCGCTCCAGCGCCTCCTCTGGCGTCTCGTGTGCGTGCTTCATGCGGATATGCCTCCTTGGTCATCGTTGTCTTCGGATGGATTGCGCAGCTTGGCAGCGGCGCCCTCCAACTGGCGGATCATGTCGGCCAGTCGCGTGATCTCTGGCGCGTGTGCTTCCGCTGTGTCCGACCGCATAGCCGAGGCTAACAAAGCTTTTGCTGTCAGGTCGTCCCGTCGTTTGGTTCGCTTTGACTTGCCGCCCGGCTGGCGGGCTGCGTGCCAAGCGTCGTACCGGGCGCGCTCTTCCGGCGTCATGGCTTGTAGGCGCTCAGCCAACTTTTCTCGACGGCGAGCAACCTCGCGCTGCTTCTTTTCAAGCCGCTCGATCGACTGGCCCGGGTTTGCGAGCTGGATCTTGTGCCAGTCTTTACCCTTCGGTGTGCGGCCTCCATGCAGGCGACACTTACCATTCGGCAAAGCCAGATTGCGGCAGGGGAAGCCGGTTGACCGGCACTTGGCGCCACAGCGGGGCAGCGTCCGCTGCGCTTCCCAAGCCATTGCGAGACTTGCCATTCGGCCGGCCAGCAGTTGCGAAGCGTCCTTCGCCTCGCGAAACCGTCCGACATTCTTTTCGGGGGGCCGCATTTCAAACGCCCCCCGTGAGGTATGGTAACCGAATTTCACTGGGGGTCTCGGCACCTCCCACGCGGCACTCCGGACAAGCGGGGCGGTCGGGCTTGTCGGCCCAAGCCGCCCCCCGTAGGGGCGATAAGCCCGATAAGCGACAAGCATTGATTTTATTGGATTTTTTCGGCCCATGTAGCTTGTAACGTGCCGACAAGCCCGACAAGCGCCCCCGAAACCACATCAATCCATTGAAACGAAATGATTTTTTGCTTGTCGCCGACAAGCTGCCGATAAGCCCGACAAGCAAGCCCCGAACAAACCCTGAGACTTGTCGCCGATAAGCGGGCGACAAGCGCCGACAAGCTACAAGCGTCATTCCGTGGCCTCCTTAATGCGCTCCAAAAGCCAGGGCGCGGTTGCTGCCGCGCCGGCTTTCCGAGCTTTTACGATCACAGAAGCGCTGCCGCGCTGGATCCCGATGCCGGTGCCCACAAGCGCAGAGGTAATCTCGCCTGTAATCACATTGCGGACGTTCCCCTTCGTCAGGTCCTGCTCTCGCATCTTGGCGCCAATCGCTTCCCATACGCCGCCTAGCTCCACTCGATCGAGATCGCCCATCACCTCATCGGCGATTTGGGCAATCGCGGCTGCCCGGCCCCGACCTTCGGCGTCGTTGTCGGCTGCGGCCCGCTGTAAAGGTCTCGGGTCCAGAACCTCAATCACCGCAACTCGGTCCCCTTGGGCTTCGAGCATCTGGCGCGAAGACATGTCAAAAGCCTCTGCCGCCGGCATACCCGCCGGGAAACCGCGGCCGTTGCCAACACACGCATCGTGGCGCCTAAACAGGATCGGTCCCGCGGGCTTCTTCGCATAACTCGATTTTGCGTAGTCGAGACGGATGATCCCTCCTGTGCCTTTGATGACGAGGTCTTTCTCGTCGGATGCGTCTCCGGTGACGTTGCAGAGGGTGACAGCGCTCCGGACCTTGCCGACCGCCGCAAAGCCGCCACGCCCCGCGCCCATGTCCCCGTGGCTGTCGCGTGTTGCTTTGGCGGTATGGTGGATCACGGCAACCGCAGTCCGACCTTCGGCTGCAATGTGCGCCAGCTCTTGCAAGAGGGCATTCTGATGGTCGTTACTGTTCTCGTTGCCGCCTGACGTAAGGCTGATCTGCGTATCCAGATAGACCAGCGCCGGCTGATGCTCTGCGATGACTTGCCTCAGGAGACGGGCCCCCTCGGCCGGCCGCAGCCGGCCCCGTTCCCCCTCCAGGGAATGCATTACCGTAAGGTGCTCGCCCTCGGCTCCAGACCAGAGGATCACAGGATGGCGCATGTCGCGCACTCCTATCCCGTAATGACGCTGCGCGGCCGCCAGTCGCCGCTCCATTTCCTCGAGACGGTCCTCAGCGTTGTACACGACCACCGAGCCGGCCCGATGCAGCCTCTCAGGGCTTACCGGGTTTCCAAACTCGTCTCGACCAGCGATAAGATCCTCGCGACCGGTCGAAACGGCCAGTGCGTCAAGCAGAGCTAGACTGGACTTCGACACTCCAGGCTCGCCAACAATCTGTGTCACGTCGCCCAAGGGAAAACGCGGATAGATCACCCACTCTCGAAGCGGGAGCGCCCCCGGATCTATAGGGGCACGAACTATCCGGAGGCTTGGCGACTTCGCCCAGCGTTCTGTTTCCTCGATCGGGTGGAAGAAGTCCGACGGGTCTAGGATTAGGCCATAGGTGACGCCGCCGTGGGCATGGCTCCAAATCCTTGGCGAGCCATTTCCTAGCTGAAGAACCGCGACGTTTCGCCCAGACCCATACTCTGGTTCAACAGGATCCGGGCAGGTCTTTCTGTCAAAGCGGTTTGGGTTCCGAAGGATGTCCCGAACGGTAACCCTTGAGCCATCATCGAGCAGGATTTCAAAGTCGCCCTGCAGCTCTCCGGCCGCAGCGGCCTCAACTGACCGTGCGGCCTTCTCCGGCTCAACGCCCTTCGAAATCATCTCCGCTTCACGATCGCGGCGCCAGGCTTCCCTTACTTCCGACGATCTTTTGGACACAGCCGCTTTTGCGCTCTCGATTGAGGAACGCCGGGTAGCCTTCTGATCATCCGAAAGACCGACGAAATCGGTTGCTATCAATTGACCGTCTCCGATCAGGTGTGGCGACTTCTCTGCTGTGTTTTCCAGCCCCGGCCCCAATTCCGGCGCGGCTTCATACAAGATGCGTTCCGGCGCAGTTGCAGCCTTGTCGATTAGGGTCTTGATGATGACCCGGCCATTCTTGGCCACATGCCCCCAGCACCATCCCGCTGCTTCTAGCTGCTCGGAGATGATCTCCGCTACGCGGCGTGTGTGCTGTCCGTCGGAAAGGACAAAGTACCAGTGTTCACCCGATCGACCGGTGCAGAATCCCGTGGTCGTGTTTCGAATGAAACTGGAAGCCGAAGGCACAATGAGCCGCGCAGCTTTAGCCAGTGCTGGTACATCGTGTATCATTACGGCTTCCAATCCGCCGTGGGCTTCGAGCCGGTCTCGGATCTCTGCCGGGTATTCCTTGATATCGAAGTCCAAGGCGAAAAGGGCGGGGCCAGAAACCGGCTTGAAGTACTTGGCTGTACGGGAGACGACCCCACCGCCCGGATTTACCTGGCTGTCTCGGTCTCCAACGATTTCCCACTCGTCGCGGCCATCTGGCGGAACACCTGTCATGATTGCTTGCGCTGGCGCCAGTTTTTTCAGTGCTTTCTGAAGCTTGCCGAGCACGGACTGCACAGAGCCCCCGAGTGTAATTCGCGTAGCGCTTCCACGGGTCATTGGGGCGGCGCCGGCCGACTTCTTTACGCCGCCGTCCGGGGTCGCCTCGTATTGCTTGGTGAGAGGCCCATCACCCGACGCCAACACGGTTAGGCGAACAGGCGAGGCGAGTTCAACGTCAGCCGCGTTTGCTGGCTCGGTTTGATCGTGGTAAGATCCATCCATCTCGAAGGCTCCTACGGCGCGTCTGCGGCTCGTCCCCGCGGCGCGCCAAATTCGTTTCGGGCTTCCCACCACTCTACTGAGAGCGAGAAGAGGCAATCCGGGTTAGGAGTCAGGCTGCGACGCGGCTCGACTCAAGCCAGGCGCGCACATCGCGCGCCATGTAGCGAGGGCGACCCTCAACGCGCGTGATCTTGGGGCCGCGGCCCTGTGCGGCCCAGATTCGAAAGGTGATCAGGGCGAACCCAGTCAACCTGTGAAGCTGTTGCTGCGTAAGAAGCGCATGCTCTGGGAGGCTGTTGAGATCGGGGACGTCCGGCGCGGTGCTACCGTGGGGCATGGCAAAACTCCTGGCTGTCCAACACGTGCCAGAGGCGCGCGAAGGATGTGAACGGAATAACCGGCGATGTTGCCCGGTTCAGAGTCCCGCTATGCCCGTCCGTTTCGACCGTTTCGCCTGTCTTGCCAAGAAAGATGCGGAGGCTCTCTGTGCGGGCAAACTTAGCACGCGTTAGCAGCCGATTTCAACAATTATCTTTGTATATCAATGATATGTCACTTATTGGCGCTTGCCATAACTAGCCATTTCTATGATTGCGAAGCAATTTTTGAAACATGTCGCGCCCAATCATCGAAGGCGGCTCGCACTTCGGCTGCACAGTCATCCCGATTATATCGGCTTTCCAGATCGGCCCTGGCGTGGCCCAGCGCCAACTCTGCAATGTCGTCATCGACGCCCAGCCGGGACAGGCCCGTGCGGAAGGTTCTCCGCAGGTCGTGCAGCGTGAAAAGCACGCCAGACCGGGCTACGAGCCCAAGGCTTCCATGTGGCGGCCGCTTGGCGCTCGGGTCCATAAGTTGCGACCATCCTTGTAGCCGGCCGCCAGTCCGATCAGCGGCGAAGACCAAGTCGGGGTTCCGCGCGTCCAAAGGGCAGGCGTCGAGCAACTCGTCGAGGGGCCGCGCAATATAGACCCTGTGACCACGCGCCTGCTTTGTGAATGTGGCGGGAAGGTTGATGAAACCGGCTTTCCGGTCGACCATCGACCACAACAGCCCGGCACCCTCACTCCGCCGACAACCGGACAAGATCAGGAACCGGACAAGCCTACCGAACGGCGAACTATTTCCCGCAGCGGTCCAGACCGCCGCTAGCTCGGTGTCGGATAGTGCGCGGCCGATTGTGTCTAGCGCGACTTTCTCCGCCCGAGTGTGCCGCCCCTTCCGGTAGCCAGCCAGCGGATTAACGTCGATCGCACGGGCCTCAAATGTCGCCCAGTTAAGGAACGAGGAACAGCGCGCCCGAAAATCATCCGCAGCACCGCGCTTTCCGTCCGCCTCCAGCTTCTCCACCACTTCGGAGAGCTGCCAGCCCTTCAATTCTCGAATGCCCGTCTGCAAGTGCGCAGCAAGACCGCGTCGCAAAGTGCTCATGATCGTTTTGCGGTTCACATGGCCCCTCCGCTCCATGTGTTGATCGTATCTGCCCAAGAGGTCGGTTACGCGCGCGGTGGAAGCCTCGCGCTTCGCGGCACGATCCGCCACGGGATCCGCCCCGCCCGCCACTTTGCCAAGGGCTTCCTTGGCGAGACGTCGGGCCTCTTTAACGCTCGGGATCGTCTCCGGGGTTCCGATCTTGAGGCGCTTTGGGTTTGCGTCCCGGCCCATGCCTGGCGGCCGGTAGACTACAACGAAGGACTTGGACGCGCCGCGCAATCTAAGCCCGAAGCCGGTTACGTCAGCGTCCCAAATGACCTGTTCCTGCTTACCCTCCGAGAGCTGCGCTTCTCGCACATTCGCGTCGGTCAGGCGAACTTTGGTCACTTCACACCTCTTTCAGCACGGGCAACACGCCGGGCAACACATTTTGGCATACCGCGGTAACGTAGGGCAACGGCTCAAATCACCAAAGCCATTTGAAAATTAGCCATATCTATACATTGAGATACACTCGAAACGTAGTCGCTATTCCCTTGGTAAGGGAGAGGTCGAGAGTTCAATCCTCTCTTGCAGCACCATTATATTACAAAAAGACTATAATTTCTAAGGTGCTAGTGGCCTGCCCCGATCGGGTGGTCCAGTTCCAATCTTAGTGCATGACGGGTTTTG
>CAMFII010000003.1 GCA_945952585.1 uncultured Rhodobacter sp. | reverse complement strand
CAATCGTGCCGATGTTGACGTGCGGTTTCGTCCGTTCAAACTTTGCCTTTGCCATTCGGGGCATGCCTCGCGGAATTGGGGGGGCCCGGCGGGCCCCGCGGATTACACGGGGCGGCACTTATCCATTGGAAGGGGGAAAATCAAGCGCCCCCGCGCGCGTGCGACAGAACCGTCGCCCGAACCCGCCGTCAGTTGCCGGTGCCAAGTCCGTCCGGACGCGCAGGCGGCCGGATCACCGGAGTGCTGGGGGTGCCGCTTGCGGGAAGCGGCGCGGTCGTGACCGTTCCAGCCGACGCTTGCGCGGCAACCGCGGCACCTGCGGGCGCTGCCGCGGCCCGCGAGGCCCGCAGGCGGGCCAGCGACTCGGGCGTATCCGGCGTGGCTTTCGATCCGTCGGGCCGCAGGTCCGGAACCGGCGGATTCGCAAACCATTGCGGGTTCTCGAGGAACCACTTCTCCAGCGCCTTGGCGACGTTGTAGGACAGCGCATCAAGCTGCTGGCGCTTCGTTTTCGTCAGTCCAGAGCCGATCACCATGTTCGGATCGAGATTCTCGAAAACGGTAAACTGCTTGGGCTCGCCGTTCAGTTGCGTCTGCGACGCATCATCCCAGATGTTTGCGGTCACAACCACAACCGACTTCGGCGCGGCGACGACCGGGATGCCGGGCGGGGCCAGGGCATAGCCGTCGACGGCGATGCCGATGTTATAGAAGCGGTTGCCCTGATAGCGGCCGAAGCGCGCCTGCACCGCCTTCTTGATGCCGGCTTCCCATTCATCGACCGTCGCCTCGCGCGAGATCGGAACCTTCTGCATGTTGTCGGCGAAGACGATGTTCAGCCCGAGCTTGAAATCGCCAAGCGCGACCGGGGGCTCGTCCAGATCGTTATGGCCGCAAGCGGCCAGACCGGACAGGCCGACAACAAGCATCATCGAACGGATCAGGGAAGCCAGTGACATCACGCCGCGCCTTTGGTTCAGGTTCCCCGAGATAACGTGGCAGACGTGCAGGCGCAACGGGCGCTCCAAGAGCGGGCGAAGGCCCGCCGAGCCCGGCATTTTCCTGCAAGCCATGGCGCAATTCGCGCTAAGCTCGACAGCGGCACGATTCTCGCCGCGCCCGACGGGCGACACTCAGTCATTCAGGGGCGCGGGCCGCCCGCAATTCAGCGACAGGAGATTTCGATGAGCCTCGTTTCCACACTTGCGAAAGTTGCCGTTGGCGTCGTGATCGCCAAGGGAGTGGGCAGCCTGATCCAGAACGCTCAGGCGGGATCGGCAGCGGAGAATTCCCGGCGAAACCCGGGCTCTGCCGACACCTTCGGCGGCACCCATTCGGCGGACAGGGGCGCGAGGCTGCCCGGAGGACTGGAAAACGTGATGAAGGATGTGCTGGCCGGAACGCCGGCGGGGAGGTCCGCGGGCAGCAGCCATCCTCCGGGAGGCAGCCTTTCGGAAAAGTCGATGCAAGGCGGCAATGCGGGCGGCGGACTTGGCGATCTTCTGGAAGGGCTTACGAAAGGATCGGCACCCACCGGCCGGACAGGATCCGCAGGCGGCGGCCTCGATGACATCATCGGGCAGCTCTCGCAGGGCGGGGGACTGGGGGATCTGCTGGGTGGACTGGCCGGCGCCCTGGGCGGGGCAGCGGCAACGCGGGGGTCAGGCGGGGGATTCGGCGATCTGCTCAATCAGGCGCTGCGGAACGGTGGCGAGCCGGATGCGCCTCCGAGCCAGGACCAGGAGGCGGTCGCGGGGCTGATGCTGCGGGCAATGATCCAGGCGGCGAAATCAGACGGCCGGATCGACGAGAGCGAAAAGCAGAAAATCGTGGAAAAGCTGGGGGATGCCAGCCCGTCTGACATCGCCTTTCTCAAGCAGGAACTGGCCGCGCCGGTCGATGTGGCGGGTCTCGCCCGACAGGTGCCCGGGGCGCTGGCGCCGCAGGTCTACGCCGTGTCGGTCATGGCCATCACCCTCGACGAGCAAGCCGAGGCGCAATACCTGCACCAGCTTGCCCAAGGGCTTGGCCTTGACCCGCAATCGGTGAACGCCGTTCACGCCAAGCTGGGCGTCCAGCCCCTCTACGGCTGAACCGCCTCAGGTAAAGCGGTTCTCGCGTGGGAACCCGCGCGGGGCCATTCGCCCGGCGCTGGCCCGTGCGCCCAGCCATTCGCCCAGTTCGGTCTCGGTCCGGGTGCGCCCGGCCGGGTCCTTCCAGCTGAGACCCTGGGCAAGGCTGAACGTCGTCAGGTCAGACAGGCTGCCGTCCTTGTATTTCTGCAGTCGCACGCCCTTGCCCCGCGCCATCTCGGGCAGATCGGCCAGCGGGAAGACAAGAACCTTGCGATTCTCGCCCACCACCGCGACGTGATCGCCCTGAGCGGGCTTGCAGACCAGAAGCCGGGCATCCCCCGACAGGTTCATGACCACTTTGCCCGCGCGGGTCTGGGCCAGAACCTCGTCCGACGCGACAAGGAAGCCATCGCCGGCGCTGGAGGCCAGGATAAGCTTCTCGCCACCACGCCAGACGAAAAGCGCGGCGATCTCGGCCTCGTTCGGCAGGTCCACCATCAGGCGCACCGGTTCGCCCATGCCGCGCCCGCCCGGCAGGTTGGCACCGAGGAGCGTGTAGAAGCGCCCGTTGGAGCCGGCGATGACGATCCGATCGGTGGTTTCGGCATGAAGGATGTGCCGCCCCTCGTCGCCGTCCTTGAATTTCACCTCGGCATCGAGCGGCTGATGGCCCTTCATCGCGCGGATCCAGCCCATCTTCGAGCAGATGACCGTGATCGGCTCGCGCTCGATCATCGCTTCGACCGGCACGTCCTCGACCACGCCTGCTTCGGCGAAGGTCGATCGGCGGGCGCCAAGCGCGGTGCCCTTGCCGAACTGGGTCTGGATCGCAGCCAGCTCCTCGGCGATGCGTTTCCACTGACGGTTGGGCCGCTCAAGCAGGTCCGCAAGGTCAGCCCGCTCTTTCAGAAGTTCATCATGCTCGCGCTTCAGCTCGAATTCCTCGAGACGCCGGAGCGACCGAAGGCGCATGTTCAGAATCGCCTCGGCCTGCGCCTCGGACAGCTCACCCTCGGTATCTGCCGGTAAGGCAGGCGGCGGAACATAGTCCTTTTCCGAGGTTGCCCGCTTGTGAGGCGTACCCCAGGTCTCGGCCATCAGCGCCCGCTTCGGATCGTCATCATAGCGGATGATGTCGATCACGCGGTCGAGGTTCAGATAGGCGATCAGGAAGCCTTCAAGGATCTCCAGCCGCGCGTCGATCTTGTCGAGCCGATGCTGCGACCGGCGTTGCAGCACGTCGCGGCGGTGGTCGAGGAAGGCACGCAGAATTTCCTTGAGCGAGCAGACCTTGGGCACCTTGCCGTCGATCAGCACGTTCATGTTCAGCGGGAAGCGGATCTCGAGATCGGAACTGCGGAACAGCATTCCCATCAGCATCTCGGGATCGACGGTGCGGGCGCGGGGCTCCAGGACGATGCGCACATCTTCGGCGGATTCGTCGCGCACATCGGCCAGCGCCGGAATCTTCTTGGTCTGAATCAGTTCCGCCAGACGCTCGATCAGCTTCGACTTCTGCACCTGATAGGGGATCTGGGTGACGACGATCTGCCAGGTGCCGCGGCCCAGATCCTCGACCTCCCATTTCGCGCGCAGCCGGAAGGCGCCGCGGCCGGTCCGATAGGCGTCAAGAATGGTTTCACGCGGTTCGACGATCACGCCGCCCGTGGGAAAGTCGGGGCCGGGCACCAGCGCAACGAGTTCCTCGTCGCTGGCCTGGGGCGACTTCAGCAGCAGGTGGCAAGCGTCGATCAGCTCATGAAGGTTATGCGGCGGGATGTTCGTCGCCATACCGACCGCGATCCCAGACGAGCCGTTGGCCAACAGGTTCGGAAAAGCGGCAGGCATCACCACCGGCTCTTCCAGCGTACCGTCATAGTTCGGGCGGAAATCGACGGCGTTCTCGGCCAGACCTTCCATCAACGCCTCGGCGGCGGCGGTCAGGCGGGCTTCGGTGTAGCGGCTGGCTGCGGGGTTGTCGCCGTCGATGTTGCCGAAGTTTCCTTGACCATCGACCAGCGGGTAGCGGACGTTGAAATCCTGCGCGAGCCGCGCCATCGCGTCATAGATCGCGGCATCGCCATGGGGATGGTAGTTCCCCATCACGTCGCCCGAAATCTTCGCCGATTTGCGGAAACCTCCCGTCGAGGACAGGCGGAGTTCGCGCATCGCGAACAGGATGCGCCGGTGAACCGGTTTCAGCCCGTCCCGCGCGTCGGGCAGCGCCCGATGCATGATCGTGGACAGGGCATAGGTCAGGTAGCGCTCGCCGATCGCCCGGCTGAGCGGTTCGGACACCATTTCGCCGCCGGGGGCTTCTGGCTGTATCTTGGGGTCGTCGGGTGTCTTGGCCATGGATGTTGATTAGACCGCTGCGCGTCACGGGTCCAGACCGAAGCGCCCTGCAAATTGCCGCGAAATCGACATTCGCGCGCCGGCAGGGCGTGGTAAACGATATCTGGAATTTGGAATCAGGTGTTTGATGCTGAAGCTCACGACCATCCTGTGTGGCAGCCTGTTTCTGGCCATGCTGATCGGCGGGCGCGACGAAAGTCAGGCGCGCTATGGTCTGCAGGGACGGATCCCGACGCTACGCCAGGTGGTCGCCCAGCACATGGACACCCACGAACAGGTGGTCGAGGTCGCCTCGGCCCAGCCGGCACCGGCCCAACCCGCAACCATGCCGGTGAAGACACCTGAATCAGAGGTTGTGCCGGCTTCGCTAGAAACCCTGACCGACGTTCCTGCCACTGAGCCCGATGCCACCGACTACACCGGCTACACCCAGGACGCGCTTGGCGGAGGAATGTCGCTGTCGATGCCCATGGTGCAGCCGTCTTCCGAAACCGCCGCGACCGATGACACCGCCGCCGAGCCCGTCGGTGGCTACATCGCCTATGTCTCCGGAAGTTCGGTCAACGTCCGCTCCGGCCCCTCGGCCGAGACCGAGGCGGTGGCAAGGCTTGCCCGAGGCGAAGCTGTGCTTGTCCTGCCTTCGGACACCCCGGGCTGGTCGATGATCCGGATCGAGGGCGACGGTGTCGAAGGCTTTGTCGCATCGCGCTTCCTGGCGCAATCCCAGTAAGGCGATTTGGCAGTCCTGCAACATTTGCCGCCAGATTTACGACCGTCCCGGCCAAAGGTTTGACCCAGCATCGGCGTCCGGCAGAGTCTCGACCAGTGCACCCGTGACAGAGGTGCAGGGGCCGGGCAGTGATCATGCAAGACAACCAGGCACAGCAGGAACTGGCGCTACGCGAATCAATTTCCGTGTTCGTGAATTCCTTCGAACAACTGACTTACCTTCGCGACACGATCGACTGGTTTCATGGCAAAGGCTTTCGCAATTTGACGGTGTTGGAACAGGGCTCGATCTACCCGCCGCTCCGCGCCTACCTGACCTCAGCAGAATTTAGGTCGAAGGCGAGGCTCCAGGAGCTTCGCAAGAATGTCGGTCCTCGCCGCGCCGTCAGAAAGTCCGCCGTCATGGCAGGCATGGGCAAACCCTTCATCTTTACCGACCCCGATCTGGATCTGCCGGAGCCGATCGCCGCCGATTTCCTGACAAGGCTCTTTGATCTTGGTCGACGCTATGCGGTGCCCAAGGTCGGCCTTGCCTTGGACGTCTCGGAGAACGGGAAGAACAACCCCCAGGCCAAGGTCGGGCGCAACCAAACGATTGGCAGTCTGTCCGGCAGCGGCGACCGCGATGAACTTGAACCGAATGTCTGCAAGGCCCGCATCGATACGACCTTCTTTCTGCATGTGCCACAACCGGAGTTCGAGAATTTCGGCATCCTCAGAACTCAGCATCGTATTCCGGCCGTTCGGATCGGAGGGGCGGGTTTCGCGGCAGGTCACCGACCCTGGTACTTTGCAAACGGCATGGAAGCCGACGAGGAAACACATTACCGAGCCCGGGCAACCATTGCCTCAACAACATTCGGGCGTACGAAATGACTTTGTCCGGCAGGGGAACCATCCTCATCACTGGCTGTTCCTCCGGAATTGGTCTTGATGCCGCGCGGGGCCTGAAGGCGCGCGGCTGGCGTGTCTTCGCCACCTGCCGGCAGGAGGTTGATTGCGAAAGATTGCGCGGCGAAGGGCTGGAAAGCTTCCGCCTCGACTATGGCGACGAGGACAGCATCGCCTCTGCGCTTGACGAATGCCTGTCGCGGACCGGCGGAACCCTGGATGCCGTCTTCAACAATGGCGCCTTTGCCTGCCCCGGCGCGGTCGAAGACCTGCCGCGCGCCGCGCTGCGGTCGATCTTCGAGGTGAACCTGTTCGGCTATCACGACCTGACACGGCGGGTGATCCCGGTCATGCGCGCGCAAGGCCACGGAAGGATCGTCAACTGCTCGTCGGTCCTCGGCCTTGTCGGCGCTCCGTGGCGCGGGGCCTATGTCGCCACCAAGTTCGCGATGGAGGGGCTGACCGATGTCCTGCGAATCGAGATGCGGGATACGCCGATCAAGGTGATCCTGATCGAGCCGGGGCCGGTTACCTCTGACCTGCGGCGCAAGGCCATTCCCTATTTCGAACGCTGGATCGACTGGCGCGCCTCGCCACGCCGCGCCCAGTATGAGGAAAGCCTGCTCAAGCGGCTTTACGAGGATCGCGGACCGGACCGGTTCGAGCTTCCCGCCTCGGCCGTGACGGCAAAACTGGCCCGGGCGCTGGAAGCACGTCACCCCGCGCCCCGCTACTATGTGACGACCCCGACCTACATCGCCAGTTTGCTGCGTCGGCTTTTGCCGACCGGCACGCTGGACTGGGTCCTGACCCGGGGTTAAGTCGCGCGGGTCAGGCGAGAGCGCTTTTTCCCTTCGCCTTTGCCGTGCCGCCCGCTACATCAGGCCGATCGGAGGGCCTGCCGCCATGTTGCATGATCCGCTGTTCTACGTTGTTGCCGCCTCGATGCTCTTGGTCGTGGTGATCCTGATGATTGGCATCGGCAGCTTCGCCAAGGGGGGCGACTTCAATCGCCGCAACTCGAACCGCCTGATGCGCTACCGCATCTATGCCCAGGCCGTGGCGGTGGCGCTGATCCTCATGTTCGTGGCTGCGCGCCGCTATCTCGGGTGGTAAGACGATGGTCGTCCTGTCGAAGATCTACACCAAGACCGGCGATGCCGGGGAAACCGCCCTCGGGAACGGTGCACGCGTCGCCAAGCATTCGCCGCGGGTCGCCGCCTATGGCACCGTCGATGAGACAAACGCCTTCGTCGGCCTTGCGCGCCAGCATTCCGAAGGCGAGATGGATGTGGCGCTTCAACGTATCCAGAACGATCTATTCGACCTTGGCGCCGACCTGTGCCGGCCGGACATGGAGCGTGACCACGAGGCCGGCTATGTGCCGCTGCGCATCCTGGCCAGCCAGGTAGAACGCCTGGAATCCGAGATCGACGCGATGAACAGCCGCCTGCAGCCGCTGCGCAGCTTCATCCTGCCCGGGGGCAGCCCCCTTGCCGCGCAGCTTCACGTCTGCCGCACCGTTTGCCGCCGTGCCGAGCGTTTGGCCGTGGAGCTGGCGACGATGGAAGAGGTCAATCCCGAAGCAGTGAAATACCTCAACCGCCTGTCAGACTGGTTCTTCGTTGCGGGCCGCATCGCCAATGATGACGGCAGGGACGACGTGCTCTGGGTGCCGGGCGCGACGCGATGAACGCGCGCGGTTGCGTGGGCCCGGCTGGTCTTCGATCTGCTGCGCCGGCAACAACCACGGATTGCGTAGCCGCCTTTCTGAATCGGTGCTGAGTCGTCGAGTTGGGCGTCACGATCCCACTGCCGCCATTCTGGTCGTTCGAGTAGTCCCGTGCGGCCGCATGGAACTGGTATAGGTCCCCGAAACTCTGGCTGCGGATGACGCGCGCAGCCGAGAATGGCATCGCCCAGGATCTCGGGGTTGCCGGCGTCATCGCGCGTATCAGGGACGATCCGTAAATCCGAAGGTGCGGCCAAACGTGGCGTCCTTGCGACATGGCGCGACGATTTTGGTCTGTTCCCGTTGCTGCGAAGCAGCTAGAAACGCCCGCGAGAGCTTGGACGCCCCCTTTGGGCTCATGAACTGGAGACTTTCGCCGATGAAGGTATTGGTGCCTGTCAAACGCGTGATTGACTACAACGTGAAGGTTCGCGTGAAGGCGGACGGATCGGGTGTCGATCTTGCGAACGTGAAGATGTCGATGAACCCGTTTGACGAGATCGCGGTGGAAGAGGCGATCCGGCTGAAGGAAAAGGGGATCGCGACCGAGGTTGTCGTGGTTTCGGTCGGCGTGAAGCAAGCGCAGGAAACGCTGCGCACGGCGCTCGCCATGGGCGCCGACCGCGCCATCCTGATCGAGGCCGCCGCCGACGTGCAGACCGATATAGAGCCGCTCGCCGTGGCGAAGCTGCTGGCGGGCGTGGTCAAGGAAGAGGCGCCGGGCCTGGTTCTTGCCGGCAAGCAGGCGATCGACAATGACATGAACGCAACTGGCCAGATGCTGGCGGCTCTGCTCGGCTGGTCGCAGGGCACCTTCGCCAGCGAACTCGCGGTCGAGGGCGACATTGCGACGGTCACCCGCGAAGTCGACGGCGGCCTGCAGACCATCAAGGTCAAGTTGCCGGCGATCATCACGGTCGACCTGCGGCTGAACGAGCCGCGCTATGCGTCGCTGCCGAACATCATGAAGGCGAAGGCCAAGCCCTTGGCCACCAAGACGCCCGCCGACTACGGCGTGGACGTCACCCCGCGCCTGACGGTCGTGAAGACGGTCGAGCCGGCGGGCCGCAAGGCGGGGGTGAAGGTCGGCTCGGTGGACGAGCTGATCGCGAAACTGAAAGACGAAGCGGGGGTGATCTGAGATGGCCGTTCTTCTTCTTGCCGACGTGAACGACGGCGCGCTGTCGACGGACGCCGTTGCCAAGACCGTGGCCGCCGTGAAGGGCCTGGGCGAGGTGCATGTGCTGGTCGCGGGCCAGGGCGGCGATGCCGCCGCGGCCGAGGCGGCGAAGCTCGAGGGCGTGGCGAAGGTGCTCTTTGCCGGCGCCCATGTCTACTGCCACGGCATGGCCGAGCCGACCGCGGCGCTGATCGTGTCGCTCGCCGGTGGCTATGAGCATATCTGCGGCGCCGCGACCGCCTTCAACAAGAACGTGCTGCCGCGCGTGGCCGCGCTTCTCGACGTGATGGTGCTGTCGGACGTGACCGCGGTGATCGATGCCTCGACCTTCGAGCGCCCGATCTATGCCGGCAACGCCATCCAGACGGTGAAGTCGGGCGACGCCAAGAAGGTCTTCACGGTGCGGACCGCGACCTTCAACGCGGTGGGCGCGGGTGGCGCTGCCCCGGTCGAGGCGCTGGCCACGGCCGAGGACGGCTCGCTCTCGTCCTGGGTCGAGGACAAGACCGCGACCTCGGACCGTCCGGAGCTGACCTCTGCCGGGATCGTGGTCTCCGGCGGGCGCGGCGTCGGCTCGGAAGCCGACTTCGCGCTGATCGAGAAGCTCGCCGACAAGCTCGGCGGCGCCGTTGGTGCGAGCCGCGCCGCGGTGGACAGTGGCTATGCCCCGAACGACTGGCAGGTCGGGCAGACCGGCAAGGTCGTGGCGCCGAACCTCTATGTCGCGGTCGGCATCTCGGGCGCGATCCAGCATCTCGCCGGCATGAAGGACAGCAAGGTCATCGTCGCCATCAACAAGGACGAAGAGGCCCCGATCTTCCAGGTCGCCGACTATGGCCTCGTCGCTGACCTCTTCACTGCCGTTCCGGAACTCATCGAAAAACTCTGAGACGCCTCTCAGCACAAGATCGTCACGGGCGCCTTCGGGCGCCCGTTTCGTTTCCACCAGCCGGATCGGCGAAGGGGAGCACCGCGTCGGCAATCTGCCGGTGCATCCGCATCGGAACTGACTGTCGTCCCGCATGACCAAGGTCGAACTCCGCCGGATCGACCACGATTTCCACCAGGGGTCTTCCGCCGGCGACCGCCGCCACCATCGCTCGATCGACCAGGGCCGGGGTGGGACCTGACCCGAGAAGACCTTCCTCGCACAACTGCGCTGTGGCCAGCCAGATCAGGATGGTCGGCGCCGGCAATCGCGCCAGAAGCTCTGACATCCGCGCGACCCACACCGCGCGCAACTCCTTATGAAGCGCCGCAAAGCGTTCTGCATCGGCATCGCGCAAGCGCGAGACAAGGTGGTTGGTGAAATTGAACTCGATGAAGTCCATCTCCGGATAAAGCTCGTGAAGGGCCGGCGTGATCCGCAGGACGCGGTCGTTTCGGCGCGGATGGACGCTGTAGTACCGGTTTGAAAGGTTGACGGCCCCGGGCAACTGGATGAAGGCTAGGCTGGCACGGGCTGCGATCTCCTCTATGGCGGGGTCGCGGAGATAGACGTCCGGCCCGGCATTTGGCAGGCCAAGGTTGACGACCATCTGGCCAAGGGACTGTTCGAGAAGTGTCGGCCAGGGGTCCTTCTGATCGCGACCAAATGTCTCGGATCCACCGAGCGCAACCATGTAGCCACTCTGCAGCGGCCTGAAAGGCCCTCGAAACTCGAGGCGCGAATTGCCGTACCGATACGGTGCATAATCCACCGGCGTTCCGCCGGGAAACGCGTAAGCCATTCCACCCACCTGGATTTGTCTTCACCCGCGACTCAGGCTGAAGCAACTGGCTTTCCATTCCCCTAACCTTCACATTTTCCGCGCATTCTAAGGTGCCTGGCAGCTTGCCTCCGGCCGGCGCCGAGGCATATGGTTTCTGCCATCGCAAAGGAGTGGGCAGAATGGACATCCGCACGGTTGGCATCGTTGGCGCGGGCCAGATGGGAAACGGCATTGCGCATGTCTTTGCCGTGGCGGGCTATGACGTCCTTCTGAACGACATCAGCGAAGAGGGGCTGCAAAAGGCCATTGCGATCATCGACCGAAACCTGGAGCGCCAGGTGTCCCGCGGCAAGATTTCCGCCGAGGACAAGGCCGCGGCCATGGCCCGGATCAAGACGACGATGACCCTGACCGACCTCGGCCAGACCGACCTCATCATCGAAGCGGCGACCGAGCGCGAGACGGTCAAGCAGGCGATCTTCGAGGACCTGCTGCCGCATCTGAAACCGACGACGATCCTGACGTCGAACACGTCGTCGATCTCGATCACCCGCCTTGCAAGCCGCACGGATCGGCCCGAGAAGTTCATGGGATTCCACTTCATGAACCCGGTGCCGGTTATGCAACTGGTCGAACTGATCCGCGGCATCGCCACCGATCAGGAAACCTACCAGACCATGCTCGCGGTCGTCGCGAAGCTGGGCAAGACCGCGGCAAGTGCCGAGGATTTCCCGGCCTTCATCGTCAACCGCATCCTGATTCCGATGATCAACGAGGCGGTCTATACGCTCTACGAAGGTGTCGGGACGGTGAAATCGATCGACGAGGCGTTGAAGCTGGGCGCGAACCATCCGATGGGTCCGCTGGAACTGGCCGATTTCATTGGCCTCGACACCTGCCTTGCGATCATGAATGTCCTTTACGATGGTTTGGCCGACACCAAATACCGCCCCTGCCCGCTGCTGACGAAATATGTCGAGGCGGGCTGGCTGGGCCGAAAATCCCAACGCGGCTTCTACGACTATCGCGGCGAAGCCCCGGTGCCGACGCGCTGATCCAGGTCAGGATTGACCCAGGGCCAGCGTCGTCTCGCGAAGGTAAGCACAAAAGCCGCGCGGATTTGAGGCCCATTTGGCACATTCTTCCGGCGGAATCGGCTGACCGATAACCGGTGCCTGAGGTTTGTTCAGCGCGTGGCGGATCTCGTGCAGCAGAAGACCCTGCCGGAAGGTCGGCGAGATCTTGTCGGCGATGTGGTAGATCCGGGAGTTCTGGCCCGGAAAGAAGATCGGCAGGACGGTCGCCCTGCTTTTCTGCACCATCTTGGCGGTGAACACGTTCCATTCGGCCTCGACGGCATCGTCCCACCATCCGGTCGAGGTTGCGACCTTGCCTGCCGGGAACAGGATCACCACGCCACCATTCGCAAGGTGATCCATCGAGATGCGCCGCATCTCGAGACCCTTTTCCTGGGCATCCGGCTCGTGAGGGAAGGGAACCGGAACCATGTGATAGGCGATTTCCTCGATCCCGGTCAGCAGCGACCGGGTGAGGATCTTGAAGTCCCCCCGCACCTGCATGACCAGCCGCGCCATCACAAGGCCGTCGACCAGCCCGTGCGGGTGATTGGCCACAACCACGACAGGCCCTGTCTTCGGGATCAGCGCGACCTGTTCAGGCGGGGTCGTGACCTCGATCCTCATGATGTCGAGAGCGCGTTGCCAGAACTCCAGCCCTTGCGCCGGGCCGAGCGCCTCGAAGCGGCGGATCAGGCGCAGCAGCGTCAGCTTGCCGCTGAGCCACTCGATCGTGCGGATGATGCCGGCCTTGGTGGGGTCATCGAACGTGCCGGCATAGGACAGCCGACGCTTGTCATAGGGGCGATAATCGGGATCACCGATCTGGCGGCCCGCCTGGTCGACATCTTCTGACAAGGGTTTCATGTCCTCCACCGTGGCGCACGCCCATTGGCGCCCAGGTTCAGAAGGATTCTCCGAAACGGTCGGCAACGAGCGCTTCCAGCGCGGCGGCAAGCTTGTCGGCCTCTGCCCCGCTGGTCCGGACCTCAATAGAGGTTCCACGCGATGCTGCCAACATCAAAAGACCCATGATCGAATCGCCCGAGACCGACATGCCATCCTTGCTGACGGTGGCACTTGCATCGTGGCTTTCCACCACCTCGACGAACTTTGCGGATGCGCGGGCATGAAGGCCCTTTTCGTTGATGATATGCAGCCGCCGTTCCGTCATTGAGCGTCGTATCCGTTGTTGAGGTCCATGCTGTTGATGTACTTGCGCCCAGCTTCGAGCGCCGCCTCCACTGCCACGGGTACGCTGAGTGTACGGGACTTGGCAAGTTTGATGAGCAGCGGAAGATTGGCGCCGTAGATGATGCGCCGGTCGGTTGCGACACAGGCGCGCAGGCTCAGGTTGGACGGCGATCCACCGAACATGTCGGTCACCACAACTACGCCATCTCCGGTATCGACATCATCTGCCGCCCCGCAGATCTCGCGCTGCTTGGCCGCCCGATCGTGGTCATCCTCGATCGAGATCGCGCGAACCCCTTCCTGGTGGCCCACGACATGTTCGACGGCGGACAGGTATTCCCGTGCCAAACCGCCATGTGCAACGATTACGATCCCGATCAAGCGCGGACCATCTTCAGTTCACCCCAGTTCCTTGCCGGGCGTTGCAGCCGCCCGACGTTCCAGCTCTCGGTGGCGGATTGCCACCGGCCAGCCGGCTTCTGACAGCACTTTGCCGAGTTTTTCTGCAACTGCAACAGAGCGATGCTGTCCTCCTGTGCATCCGAAAGCAATTGTCAGGTGCGACTTGCCTTCTTCGACATGGGCCGGAAGCAAAAGTTTGATGAGGTCGGTGAGCTTCTCAAAATAGGGGACGAACTTCGGATCGGCGCCGATATGCGCGAGGACGAGGCCGTTGCGCCCGTCAAGGTCGCGCAAATCCGGGGCCCAGTAAGGATTGCGAAGGAAGCGGCAGTCGAAAATCATGTCGACCCCGCGCGGCAGCCCCCGCTTGTAGGAAAAGGACTGGACTGAGACCGCCATCCGTCCCTTCGGCGCCCGGCCGAACCAGCGACCGATCTCGGCCTTCAGGTCATGTGGCGACATTTCCGTCGTATCGACCAGGTGATCGGCGCGCACCCGAATCGGGGCAAGCAGATCGACTTCGCGTTCCACGCCCTGCGCCGGGGTTTCGGCCGGAGCCAGCGGATGGCGGCGCTTGGTCTGGTTGAAGCGGCGAACCAGCTCGTCGGCGGCGCAGTCGAGATACAGCACCTCCGCCGCCACACGCTCATCGCGGTTCAGGCTGTCGATCAGTTCGATCAGCGCGGTCACGTTGAAATCGCGGTTGCGGACATCAAGGCCAAGTGCAACCGGCCGAGCAAGCGGAGGGCCATCGATCAGGCGCGGGACCAGCGACAGGGGCAGGTTGTCGATGACCTCATATCCCATGTCCTCAAGCGCATGGATGGCGGTCGATCGGCCCGCCCCGGACGGTCCGGTGACAAGAACGAGCCGCTGCCCGGTCCCTGTCTCTTGCTGGCCGTCCATCGGTTTCCTCCGTCGCCCTGGCCCTACGCACTCCGCCCATGCTGCAGATAGAGGAGCAGAGACGCAGGAAAATGGGGGACATGCGCGGCTTTAACAAGGTCAACACGCTGACCGTGCAACACGATCTCGTGCCTTTCCGGCAGCCGCTTGTCCTCTTCCTGCCCAAGATCGACCGCCAGGACAATCCGGGCCTCGGACAGGGTCGGAACCGATAGGAGGCCGACCTGGCGCGCCTCGATCAGATTTGCTATTGCCGGAGGGCAGCGGGCGACGACCGCATCCCCGACAAGCACCAGTTCGACGGCGTCATCTGCGACCAGGGCAGCGCCGAGTCCGATCATCTGAATGGCGAGCGAGGATTTTCCGGAACCCGAAGGGCCGAGGATCAGCAGCCCACGCCCTTCGACCGCCACGCAGGACGCGTGCAGCAGAAGCGGCACTGCGGCGGTCACACCGGCAGGCCCACCACGAAGCGGGCACCGAGAGGTTCGGAGGTCACGTCGGCATTGGTTGGGCGGATGTTCTCGGCCCAGATGACCCCGCCATGCGCCTCGACGATCTGTTTCGAGATGGCCAGGCCAAGTCCGGAATGGTTGCCGAAATCGCCTGAAGGCCGCTCGGAATAGAAGCGCTTGAAGATCTTGGTCAGCGCCTGTTCCGGGATGCCGGGGCCCGTATCCTCGACAACGACCAGAACCCGGTTCTCGCGCTGGCGTGCCCAGACTCGCACCGCATCCCCATCCTCGCAGAAGGAGATCGCATTGGTGATGAGGTTCACGAAGACCTGTGCCAGCCGCGCCTCGAGCCCCTGGATCACGATCGGCTCGGGCGGCAGGTCGGTGATGAAATCGACGCCCTTCTCCCCCGCCTGCTTCGACAGGTATTCGCTGAGGTTCGCGAGCGTCTTCAGCAGGTCGAAGGAGGTCTCCTCTTCCTTGACCAGTTCGCTGTCCAGACGCGAGGCGTTCGAGATGTCGCTGACCAGCCGGTCGAGACGGCGCACGTCGTGCTCGATCACGTCCAGCAGCTTTTCACGCTGGTCGTCGCGCTTGGCCACGCGCATCGTCCCCACGGCAGACCGCAGGCTGGCCAGCGGGTTCTTGATTTCGTGCGCGACATCGGCAGCAAATTGTTCGTTGGCATCGATGCGGTCGTACAGCGCCGCCACCATGCCGCGCATCGCCACCGAAAGCCGCCCGATCTCGTCAGGTCGCGCGGCGAGATCGGGGATCCGCACGCGCCCAGGCGCCATCTTGCGGGCATTGCGGTCGCGGCCCAGTTCCGCCGCAGCGGCCAGGTCGGCGAGCGGATTGGCGATGGTCGAGGCCAGAACCAGGCTGAGACCGATCGAGACGAGCAGGGCGATGATGAACATCTGCAGGACCTGTTCGCGTTCGTAGCGCACCAGCCGGTCGATCTCGCCCGCGGCGCTGGTCAAGGCGACGACACCCAGCACCTCGTCATTGCGCTTGATCGGGGTCGCTACCGAAAAGATCGCAGCGCCTGTCTTCTGGTCGTGACCGGTCACCGCCTGGGTCTCGCCCCCCTGCGCCACGCGCTGCACCCCGATGGCCTGTGCCAGCGCATCCGCCTTCTCGGGCTCAGGCGCGCCGATGGTGAACAGGCCCGAGACACCCTTCCAGACCAGGTTCAGAAAATCGGTGATGATGGTGGAGCGGTCCTTTTCGCCCAACTCTGGCCGAGGCGGGGCGGCACCGACGGCCCGACTGACAAGCTGCCCGGTGGGATCGAACACAAAGACCTCGACCCCCGACGCGAGTTCAATGGCATCCAGAGTGGCGGGAACATCGATCCCGTCGCCGGACGCCATGTTCACCGCTCCGGTTCCCGGGATCTGCGCTTCGAATACGTTCGCGATCAGCTTGGCTTCCGTCACAAGCCCCTCTTCGCGCTGCAGCACGAGGCTGTCGCGGAACGGGTTCATGAACAGCACGCCCGACACGAGGATGACGAGCGCGAGAAGGTTGAAGACGATGATCTTGCGCGCCAGCGGCGAGCGGTTGAGCGAGACAATGCCGCGCCGGTGCCGATCAGCCCGAAGGGCTTCGTCGGTCAGGGTTTCGGGCGAAACCCAGTCCTCGCCCAGCAGCACATCGCCATCCCGCGCGTTTGCGGGTTTGGCGTTTCTTTTCTGGCCGGAACCAAGGCGCGGCAGGGTTGTCATTCTTCGTTGTAACGGTAACCGATACCGTAGAGGGTTTCGATCGCCGAGAAATCATCGTCGACCGTGCGCATCTTCTTCCGCAGGCGCTTGATGTGGCTGTCAATCGTGCGGTCATCGACATAGACCTGATCGTCATAGGCCACGTCCATCAACTGATCGCGGCTCTTAACGAAGCCGGGCCGTTGCGCCAGCGCCTGCAGAAGCAGGAATTCGGTCACCGTCAGGGCGACATCCTTGCCCTTCCAGCTGACCGAGTGGCGAAGCGGGTCCATCCGCAGGTGCCCACGCTCCATGATCTTGGTCTCTTCGGTGACTGCGACCTCGCCCGAAGCGATCGCTTCCTGGCGGCGCAGCAGCGCGCGGATCCGCTCGACCAGAAGGCGCTGCGAGAACGGCTTCTTGACGTAGTCGTCGGCCCCCATGCGCAGGCCAAGGACCTCGTCGATCTCGTCGTCCTTGGAGGTCAGGAAGATCACCGGCATCGACGTCTTCTGCCGCAGGCGCTGCAGCAGGTCCATGCCGTCCATCCGCGGCATCTTTATATCGAGAACGGCCATGTCCGGCATGCGCCGGTTGAAGGCGTCAAGCGCCGACTGGCCATCGTTGTAGGTTTCTACTTCGAAGCCCTCGGCCTCGAGAGTCATGGCGACGGACGTCAGGATGTTCCTGTCGTCGTCCACTAGGGCGATCCGTGACATCTGCTCTTTCCTGTTCTGCCGGTCCTGCCGATTTTTTCGACATGATCGGTCATTCGCCCCCACTTAATCAACAGATAAGTGCGAATCACCCCATCAGGCGACCCTCAGCAGACGTAAAAATTGCCCAAGAATGGCTAATTTGCCTCACTCGCAGAAGTTTGTTTCGGCGATCACGGTTTGGTTGCGCTAACGTCTTGATTGTATGCTGTTCTGTCCCGTCGCCCGTGTTATAAGAAAGTTGCGCGGCCGATCCGGCGCCGCGCCGGCACCTTCTGGCCCAGGGTGCCTGCCCCTATTTTTTTGAGGAACCTGCCGCGTGACCGGCAGCGGGAGAGCTTGCAGAAATGACCATCGGACGCGTGAATCCGGCGCATAAGCTGGAAGATCAAGGCATCACTGGACTGGGTAAGGTCCATTACAACCTGCTTGAACCGGCCCTGATCGAGGCCGCCCTGCAGCGCGGCGAGGGCCATCTTGGCCTTGGCGGTGCCTTCCTTTGCTCCACCGGCGCCCATACGGGGCGCTCGCCCAAGGACAAGCATATCGTTCGTACCCCCTCGGTCGAGAAATCGATCTGGTGGGAAAACAATGCCGCGCAGTCGCCCGAGGCCTTCGACCGCCTCTACGCCGACATGCTGCAGCACATGAAGGGTCGCGACTATTTCGTGCAGGATCTTTATGCGGGGGCTGATCCTGCCCATCGTCTTGATGTGAGGGTGGTCACGGAACTGGCTTGGCATGGCCTGTTCATCCGTCACATGCTGCGTCGTCCCGAAGTTTCGGAACTAGCGGGCTTCACGCCCGACTGGACGATCATCAACTGCCCGACCTTCAAGGCGGATCCGGAGCGTCACGGCTGCCGCTCGGCGACGATCATCTCGATGAACTTCGACAAGAAGCTGATCCTGATCGCCAACACCGCCTACGCCGGCGAGAACAAGAAATCGGTCTTTACACTGCTGAACTACCTGCTGCCCGAAAAAGGCGTGATGCCGATGCACTGCTCGGCCAACCACGCGCCGGGCAACCCGGTGGACACTGCGATCTTCTTCGGCCTGTCCGGCACCGGCAAGACCACGTTGTCGGCCGACCCGCACCGAGTCCTGATCGGCGATGACGAGCATGGCTGGTCCGAACGCGGCACCTTCAACTTCGAAGGCGGCTGCTACGCGAAGACCATCAATCTGTCGGCCGAAGCCGAGCCCGAGATCTATGCCACGACGTCCAAGTTCGGCACCGTGGTCGAGAACATGGTCTACGATCCCGAGACGCTGGTTCTCGACTTCGAGGATTCGAGCATCACGCAGAACATGCGTTGCGCTTATCCGCTCGACTACATCTCGAACGCCTCGGAAAGCGGTCTGGGCGGCCATCCGAAGAACGTGATCATGCTGACCTGCGATGCCTATGGCGTCCTGCCGCCGATCGCGCGGCTGACCCCGGCGCAGGCGATGTATCACTTCCTGTCCGGCTTCACCTCGAAGACCCCGGGCACCGAGGTGGGCGTGGTCGAGCCGATCCCGACCTTCTCGACCTGCTTCGGCGCGCCGTTCATGCCGCGCCGTCCCGAGGAATACGGCAAGCTCCTGCAGGCGAAGATCGCCAAGCACGGCGCGTCCTGCTGGCTGGTGAACACCGGCTGGACCGGCGGCGCCTACGGCACCGGCAAGCGGATGCCGATCAAGGCGACCCGCGCGCTGCTCAAGGCCGCGCTTGACGGTTCGTTGAATGGCGCGACCTTCCGCAAGGATCCGAACTTCGGCTTCGAGGTTCCGGTTTCGGTGCCCGGCGTGGATTCCGGCCTGCTCGATCCGCGGTCGACCTGGGCCGATCCTGCCGCCTATGACGCGCAGGCGAAGAAACTGGTCGGCATGTTCGCCGACAACTTCGGCCAGTACCTTTCGCATATCGACGACGACGTGCGGGCTGCCGCGATCGGCTGATCGCCCCCCAATGCCGGGGGGCGAAGCCCCCCGGCAGTCCTGCGCGAAAGACGTGCACCTCCTTACAGGACAGTTTGCGGCACAACGAGTGCTGACGGTGACTGTCTGCCTACGCGGGCCTGCGGCACGTCCCCTGAGGGTGTCTTCAAGCAGAAAATGTAGAAACTCACGCATGAGGCGCGAATCCGGCGCGACACTTTTGTGCGTCAGGATTTGGTCATGCGAATTTTTGTTGCGCTGCAACTGCGAAAGAACTAGTCAGTCCCGACATTCGGACTCATCCGTTGCCTGATGGAGGTATGCCATGCCGCATGATGGTCAATCCGCGCCCCAGAGCCCTGTCCTCGAAGGCCTGCTTGGTCTTGCCAGCGGCGCCCTGCCCGAAGCCGAGGCGCTTTTCGACACCGCGCGCGAGACGGTGCGCAGCAGGGTAACGGTTGGCGGCAGGATCTCGGCGGCAGCGCTGGAGCAGGACCAGTTCGCGGCCCATGCCCTGTCCTGGCTTGCGACCTATGTCGAGGCACTGCGGCAGATGCTGGCCTGGGCGCAGCGCCTGGAAGAAGCCGGCAAGTTCGGCGAGATGGAGGCGCTGCTTCTGCAGATCGCCTATGGCGAGTATCTCAGCCAGATCACCGGCGGCATCCCGATGAGCCAGGGCGAGATTGCGCGCCTGTCGGAATTCGGCATCGACGTCACCCCGGGCACCGAATGGCAGATGCTCGCGGCCGAGGGCAACACGGCAGCGGCACGGTCGCGTCTGGTCGCTTTGATGCGCGACAACCACGGCCGCGCGACTTTCGGCGCCACGGGCCTGGAAGACGAGCTTGAGATGATCCGCGAGCAGTTCCGCCGCTTCGCCGACGAGCAGGTCATCCCCTTTGCCCATGACTGGCACCTGAAGGACGAGTTGATCCCGATGGAGATCATCTCGGCCCTTGCCGAAATGGGCGTGTTCGGCCTGACCATCCCCGAGGAGTTCGGTGGCTTCGGCCTGTCGAAGGCGTCCATGGTCGTCGTGTCCGAAGAGCTGTCGCGCGGCTATATCGGCGTTGGTTCCCTTGGCACCCGAAGCGAGATTGCGGCTGAACTGATCCTTTGCGGCGGCACGGCCGAACAGAAGGCGCACTGGCTGCCGAAGCTCGCCAGCGGAGAAATCCTGCCGACGGCCGTCTTTACCGAACCGAACACCGGTTCTGACCTCGGCAGCCTGCGCACCCGCGCGGTGAAGGTCGGCGCAGATTGGGAAGTGACCGGCAACAAGACCTGGATCACCCATGCCGCGCGCACCCATGTGATGACGCTGCTCGCCCGCACCGACCCTGACACGACCGACTATCGCGGCCTGTCGATGTTCCTGGCGGAAAAGACGCCCGGCACCGACGAGGCGCCCTTCCCCACCCCCGGCATGACCGGCGGCGAGATCGAGGTGCTCGGCTATCGTGGCATGAAGGAATACGAACTGGCCTTCGATGGCTTCAAGGTGAAAGGCGAAAACCTTCTCGGCGGCGTCGAAGGGCAGGGCTTCAAGCAACTCATGCAGACCTTCGAGAGCGCCCGCATCCAGACTGCTGCCCGCGCCGTCGGCGTGGCGCAATCGGCGCTGGAAACCGGGATGCAGTACGCCGAGGAACGCAAGCAGTTCGGCAAGCCGCTGATCGAATTCCCGCGCGTGGCCGGCAAGCTGGCCATGATGGCGGTCGAGATCATGGTGGCCCGGCAGCTGACCTACTATTCCGCCTGGCAGAAGGACCACGACAAGCGCTGCGACCTCGAGGCGGGGATGGCGAAGCTTCTTGGCGCTCGCGTGGCTTGGGCTGCGGCGGACAATGCGCTGCAGATCCACGGCGGCAACGGCTTCGCGCTGGAATACCGGATCAGCCGCATCCTCTGCGATGCGCGCATCCTGAACATCTTCGAGGGCGCGGCCGAGATCCAGGCCCAGGTGATCGCGCGCCGGCTGCTCGACTGAGCTATTCCCCCGGCAGGGGCAGGCCGCGCGACGGGCGCGGCGTGCCGAGCCGGGGATGCAGCCGGGCCGCTATCGTCGCCATCACGGCCATGCCGGCCCCGGCCGCCGCGAAGACGCCCGCAACCGGAGCGACCAGCAGCACAAGCCACGCAATGCCAGGAGTCACGATTCCTGACACGTCGCGGAAGCTGGAATAGACGGCCGCCATTTCCGTCCTCTCCGACGGCTTTACCGCCATGAGGAACGGCAGACCGCCTGCCACGTCCAGCATCACCAGCGCGACCGAACCGATGAAGATCGCCGCGACCGCGGCCCATGGCAGCGGCGAGACCGCGCTGGCGAAGACAAAGAACACCGCCCCCCAGGTAAAGGCGAGCGTCACCGCTCGGCGCACGGTCAGCCACCGCACCAGCCGCAGAAGGAACGGCGTCGTGAACAGGAAGGCGTTGGTGACCGATAGGGCAAAACCACCGACCTTGTCCCCGAGTCCCGACTGCACACAGAAGATCGGCACATAGACGACATAGGCCCACCACCCGCAGGACCGAACCACGGCGAACAGCCAGCCGGCGATCAGACGCGGCTGGGCAAAGAACCGCGCCAGATAGGACAGCGGATTGAGTGCCGGCCCCTTGGCCTTCTGGATCTGCTTGCCGTTCCCAAGCCGCAGGATCCAGAAGGTGATCAGCAGCGCGACTGAGAAGAAGGCGGCGACAACAAAGGGCGCAGGCTGCCACAGCGTTCGCAGCCAGACCCCGGTCATCGGACCGACAGCCCAGAAGATTGCCGCGTAGAGCATCTGGGTCGAGGTCGAACGCCCCAGTTCCGCCCGCTGGATATAGTCGAGCACATAGGCGTTCAGGCAGACGAACAGCGTCACCGTGGCCAGGGCATTGACCAGGATCGCCAGAGCGACCGCCACTGTCCCCCCGATCAGCGCCAGCCCCATGCCGCAAAGATAAAGGATCGTGCCCGAGGTATAGACCCACCGTCTGGGAACATGCCGCGTCGCCCAAGGCACCATCAGCCCCCAGACAAGCGAACACAGACCGATGGCGAAATAGATCCGCGATACGAGGCTCGCGTTGCCCTGCCCTGTCGCCGGATCGACCGTGGATTGGTACAGCACGAGCGGCATGACCGAGATCAGGATCCCACGCACACCCGCCTCCAGCCCCGACAACAGCGCAAAGGATCGCACATTGGGCGTCGGCGAATGCCGCAGGAACAGCGGAACGTAACGGGTGGCCATGAAATCTCCTCCCCGTCATTGGCGCATCGGGGGAAGGATTTTTCTGATCCAGCCGCGACAGCCAGTCGCAGGTTTGCGCCGTCACTTCACCGGAGGCAGCAGCAACCTGACAAGCCGGGCGCGCGCCTCTGGCAGCGGCCGTTCGCCGCCATGGGTCAGTTCCCTGTCAAGGAAGTGTCCGGTCAGACGAAGCCCCTGCTCAAGGCCATCGACCTCTTCGGCGCCTCCGATCAGCCCGGCAGGCAGGACCAGCAGCCGGTCCACCCATTCACCGGCTCCGGCATTGCTGACGGCACGCCCGGTGCGCGGGGAAACATAGGCCAGTCCTTCGCGCGCGCCGGTTACCGCGCAGGCAGCAAGGTCCAGACCGAAGCCAAGTTCTTCAAGCAGGCGCAATTCCCACCGAAGATAGTCCCATTCCCATCCGCCCCTTTCCAGCCGATCGAGAAGCGGGATCGTCGCGGCATAAAGCGCGGGATGCGGCTCGCGCTCGGGCAGGGCCCGCGCCAGCAGCGCGCAAATCGAGTTCAGCCCGGCCAGCGCTAACCGATCCGAAAGCACCCCGGCCCGGCTTTGCAGCGGCTCGACAGTGAAGGCACCCAGATGCTCGTCCAGCCGGGCATGCCAGCTGACATCCAGCTGCGCGCCGGGCTGCAAGAGCGGCGCAGCCCGCCGCGAAGCCCCGCCGCGCACCACCCCGGCGTGCCGACCGTGCGCTGCCGTGAAGACCTCGATGATCGCCGCGCTTTCCCCGTGCCGTCGCACCGAGAGAAGCGCCCCCTGATCGCGCCATTCCATGCCGCCACTATCGGCGCGGCGGCCCAGACGAGCAAGCGATCAGGCCAAGCCTTCCTCGTCCAGCAAGCTTCGCCCCTGCCGATCCTCGATCTCGATCACCCAAAGGTCGGGATCGAATCCGCGCTGCCGCGTGATCGAGGCGTCTACGGCGGCTTCTTCGCCCTCGACCAATACCACCCAGGCTCGTTCGCCAGTCATCAGGTCGAAGCTGCGCTGGTAAACCGTGGCACGGCCGTCGAGTGTCGCCACCTTGACCAGGACCGCCCCCGCTGTGGCGTCGCCCTTCTTCGTCAGAAACGCCGGAATGTCCGCCAGCCGCAGCCGCGCGAGATAGGCCTGCACCCAGAACTCGGCGGTCAGGCGCGGCGTCATTGCGGCGCGTCGCCATCCTTGAAGTCGAGCCCCATCTCGTCGAACCGCTCCTTCTCCTCGAGCCAGTTCGGGCGAACCTTGACCTGCAGGAACAGATGGACGGGCCGGTCGAGGAACTCCATCAGCTCCTTGCGCGACGCTTGCCCGATCGCCTTGATCGTCTCGCCCTTGTGGCCCAGGACGATGCCCTTGTGGCCGTCGCGGGCGACATAGATGATCTGGTCGATCCGGGCAGAGCCGTCCTCCTTCTCCTCCCAGTTTTCGGTCTCGACCGTCATCTGGTAGGGCAGTTCTTCATGCAGCCGAAGGGTCAGCTTCTCGCGCGTGATCTCGGCGGCGATCATCCTCATCGGCAGGTCGGCGATCTGGTCCTCGGGATAGAGCCACGGCCCAGCCGGCACCTCGCCCGCCAGCCATTCGCGAAGGTCGTCAACGCCATAACCCTTCTCGGCCGAGATCATGAAGGTCTTCACGAAGGGGAAGGCCTCGTTCATCTTCTCAGCCAGCGCGAGGAGGACCTCGGCCTTGACGCGGTCGATCTTGTTGATGGCGAGCGCAATCGGCTGGCCTTGCGGAATACGGTCGCGCAGCGTCTCGATGATGCGTTCCACGCCTTCGGTCAGGCCGCGATGCGCCTCGATCAGCAGCACGATGATGTCGGCATCCGCCGCCCCGCCCCAGGCCGCCGCCACCATCGCCCGGTCGAGCCGACGACGCGGGGTGAAGAGGCCCGGCGTATCAACGAAGACGATCTGGCTCTGCCCCTCCATGCAGACCCCGCGGATGCGGGTCCGGGTGGTCTGCACCTTGTGGGTCACGATCGACACCTTCGCCCCGACCATCCGGTTCAGGAGCGTAGACTTGCCGGCATTCGGCTCGCCGATCAGGGCAACAAAACCCGCGCGGGTGTCGCTCGTCATCTAATCCTCGTGAAATTGGTGCGCGTCGCTTAGTGCAGAACAAGAGATTCCGCCAGCGTAGACTGATCCAGCCCCGCCACCTCGCAGATTTCCGCCACGTCAGCATTGCTTCGAATCGCCATTTGATCAAATTCGGCTAGATTATTTGCTGTGAGTGTCGTGACATGGGTATCCTGCGCATCGTACTGCGCGCGCTGTTCTCGCAACCGAAAGGGAGCCGTAGACGGCCTTTCCCAGCCCCAGTTCCGCAAGCTTCGGACCGGGTCATTCCGCTTCCGGGCAAGCAAGCGAACCTGGCACCACCCGCTGCGCCGCACCTTCGCTTCCCCAGCGGTCACGTAATTGAAGGGGCCTGCTGGGTTGTGGATGGGGATACCGTCGTGGTCGCTGGCGTTTACATCCGCCTCGCTGGCATCGACGCGCCGGAACTTGATCATCCTTACGGTCAAAGCGCGAAATGGGCATTGATCCGCATCTGCAGGGGGCAACGCATCCGCGTCGAACTCCTGCAAGAGTCGTCGCATGACCGTTGCGTGGGGCGGTGCTACCTGCCCGACGGGCGTGACCTGGCCGCCGAAATGGTGCGGGCGGGCCATGCGGTCGATTGGCCAAAGTATTCGGGCGGGCGCTACACTCCTCTCGAAGTTCCCGGCGTACGTTCACGGCTCTGGCGCTGCGATGCCCGGCAAAAAGGTCGCTTCCCCCCGCAAAGGGAAGCGCGTTCAGCCCGCTTCTAAACGCTGAAGCAGCGCCCGGGCCGCGGCCTGTTCGGCCTGACGTTTCGTTCCGGCCGAGGCAGTTTCGGTCTCGCCAGTGGCAAGGCAGACCTCGACGGTGAAGACGGGCTGGTGATCGGGTCCCTCGCGACCGCGTTCGAGATAGGACGGCGGGGCCATGCCGCGCGCCTGCGCCCATTCCTGAAGCGAAGTCTTCGGGTCGCGGGCGTCCGCCTCGACCAAGCCGATACGTTCGCCCCAAAGGCGCAACACCACCTGGCGCGCCGCCTCGAATCCGGCGTCGGCATAGACGGCGGCAATAACTGCCTCCATGGCGTCGCCCAGAAGGGCTTCCTTGCGTCGACCGCCGGACATCATCTCTGACCGGCCAAGTTTTAGGACCTCACCCAAGCCTGTTTCGCGCGCGACCTCAGCGCAGGTTTCCTTGCGCACCAGGGCATTGAAGCGCGGCGCAAGCTGGCCCTCGCTGGCCCCTGTATCGGCTTCGAGCAGGGCCTCGGCCATGACCAGGCCAAGAACCCGGTCGCCCAGGAACTCGAGGCGTTGGTTGTCCGGCCGCGACGGGCTCGAGATCGAGGCATGAGTGACGGCGCGGATCAACAGTTCGGGCCGCGAGAAGTCGTGCCCGATCCGGGCCGCAAAGGCCTGAAGATCCGCCGCCAGCCTCACTCGACCGCCTTAAAGAAGCGATCAGGCCGCCAGGTCCAGAAGAACAACATCGACCGGCCTGCCGACGAGAAGATCACCCTGTCAGCGCGGCCGATGAGGTTTTCCTTGGGCACGAAGCCCACGCCGCCCACGGACTGCGGGAAGCGGCTGTCCTGGCTGTTGTCCCGGTTGTCGCCCATGAAGAAGTAATGGTCCGGCGGCACGGTGAAGACATCCGTGTTATCGGCGAACCCGTTCTCGTCGATGTTCAGAATGTGGTGCTTGCGCCCCTCTGGGTAACGCTCGGTCGGCGGCAGGGTCTCGATGAAGCGCGAGGCCTTGCAGGAGCCGCCCTCGCCGACAGGGCCGTTCTCGCAACGCGGCGGCTGACCAAGCGGTCCCTGCGGTTCGTAGACTTCCTCGAAGATGCCATCGGGAACCTGCGGAACTTCCTGGCCATTCAGGAAGAGCACGCCATTCTTGACCTGAACGGTGTCGCCCGGAAGGCCGATCAACCGCTTGATGAAGTCCTGCCCGTTCACAGGATGGCGGAACACGACCACATCGCCGCGTTGCGGTTCTCCGCCAAGGATACGGCCCGAGATCGGGCAGATGCCCATCGGGCAGGAATAGCGCGAATAGCCGTAGGCCATCTTGTTGACGAAAAGGAAGTCACCGACCAGCAGCGTGTCCTTCATGCTGCCCGAGGGAATCCAGAAGGGCTGGAAGAACAAGGTCCGGAAGACCATCGCGATCAGAAGTGCGTAGACGATCGTCTTGACCGTTTCCATGATCCCGCCCTGGGATTTCGCGGTGCTCGCCATGAAGTCCTGCCTTTTCTGGGTTTGCGGCTACATGCGCGCCGCTCATCGCAGAGTCAAGTTGAAGGGAAAAGTCACGTCTCCGGGATGACGGGTCGTGCCTCTATGACGACAAAGGCCTGCGCCCAGGGGTGGTCGTCGGTCAGCGTGACATGGACGATGGCCTGATGCCCCGGAGGTGTCATCTGCGCCAGCCGGTCCGCCGCCCAGCCGGTCAGGTGCATCACCGGCTGGCCGGATCGCAGGTTGGTCACTGCCATGTCCTTCCAGGAGATACCCATGCGCAAGCCTGTGCCCAGCGCCTTGGAACAGGCCTCTTTCGCAGCCCATCGCTTGGCATAGGTTCCGGCAACGTCCTTGCGCCGTTCCGCCTTGGCCTGCTCGACCGGGGTAAAGACACGGTTGCGAAAGCGGTCACCAAATCGGGCCAGGGTCGCCTCGATCCGCTCAATGTTGCACAGGTCTGTGCCGATGCCGAGGATCATCTGGCGCAAGCTTCCGTTCCTGTCGGTCGCCCCCTGCCGGGCCCGGCCTTACCCGCCGCGTGCCACAAAATCCTTTGAAGGATTCTGCCAAGACTTTTCAAAGAGTCTTGGCTCATCTGCGCCGCGCCTCATCCATGCGACGCCGCATTTCCTCGATCGCCGGACCAAGCCCAAGGAAAATGGCCTCGGCGATCAGGAAATGGCCGATGTTCAGTTCCATCATCTCGGGCATTTCGGCGATCGGACCGACCGTCTCATAGGTCAGGCCATGGCCGGCATGAACCTCGAGCCCGAGCGAATGCGCGAGCTTCGCCCCGCGGCGCAAGCCGTCGAGTTCGGCGTCGCGCTCGGCGAAGCGGCCCTCGTGGTGAAGATCGCAGTAATGGCCGGTATGCAGCTCGACCACCGCTGCCCCGATCCGGGCCGAAGCTTCGATCTGGCGGGCATCATGGCCGATGAACATCGACACCCGGATACCCGCCTCGCGCAGCGGGGCGACGAAGGCCTTCAGGCGCGCCTCGTCCGCCGCGACGTCAAGGCCGCCCTCGGTCGTCCGTTCCTCCCGCTTTTCAGGGACCAGGCACATGGCATGGGGCCGGTGGCGCAGGCCGATGGCCTGCATCTCGTCCGTCGCGGCGCATTCGAAATTGAGCGGCACCCGCAGCCCGGCGGCCAGGGCAGCGATATCCTCGTCACGGATATGTCGGCGATCCTCGCGCAGATGCGCGGTGATCCCATCGGCTCCGGCCGCTTCGGCCAGCAGGGCGGCCCGCAGGGGGTCAGGATAGGTCGTCCCGCGGGCGTTCCGCACGGTCGCCACATGGTCGATGTTCACGCCCAGCCGAAGCTTGCCCGAAGGTTTCATCTGCTGTCTCCTTGCCAGTCCCGCCGTCTCCGGCTGGCCCGCAAGCTAGAGCGGCATCGCGGGGAAGGAAAGTCGCGTCAACGCGCGCCCGGTTCGGGAGGCGGGGCATTGGCGTCCGGCCGACGCGGGTCCTTCCTTTTGGCGTGCCTCTGGCGCAGTCGGTGAAGCCGAAGCCGCTGGTAGGTGTGCACAAGGGGAATTGTCAGTGCATAGCAGGCCAGCCCGACCGCCAACCCCAGGATGATCCCGCCGACCATATAGGGGCGATAGATCGTCTCGTAAAAGTTGGCCAGCCGGTGCCAGTCGGCTGGATCGTGGGTGAACATGGCGACGATGTTCGCCCAAGCCTCTTCGCTTGCCTCGGAAAAGGACACGACGAGGTAAAGTGCACTCAGGGGCGCGTCGACCCCGGTCAGCCATTGGCCAAGACCCACCGCTGCCGGGGCGATGAAGGGAAAGGTCAGCGGGTTTCCGATGACGGTGCCGATCGCCGAGGCAATCAGGTTGCCCCGCATCAGCCAGGCGAGGGCAAGCCCCAGCCCAAGGTGGCCCCCGAAGAAGGGTGTGAACGAGATGAAGACGCCGGCAAAAATGCCCCGGGCGATCCGGTGGGGCTGATCGGGCAAGCGGCGCAGGCGGTGGACGATGTAGGTGCCCGCCCGGACGAAGCCGCGCCGCGGCCAAAGCGCCTCGCGCAGATTGGCAAGCATCGTTCGGGGCGTGCGCCGGCGAAAGACCATCCCGCGCGCCTCCCCGCCTATGGCTTGAGGCTGAGGTCACGGTGTCGGGCGATCTGCGCCACGTCGGTTTCCGCCTCGAGCGCGGTCATGACCATGTGCAGATGCTCGACGTCGCGCAGGTCCACGTCGATGATGAGCTTGTAGTAATCGGGTTTGCGGTCGGTGAAGCGCAGGTCCGAGATGTTCGCCTTCTGCTCGCCGATGATCGTGCAGATGTGGCCCAGAACGCCGGCATCGTTCGAAATCGTGAGTTCCATGCTGACGGTATAGACCGCCTTGTGCCGCCCCGGCTGCCAGTTGAGATCGACCCAACGGGCCGGCTGTTCCTCGAATTCCACCAGAGCGGGGCAGTCGATGGCGTGAATCACCACGCCGGCGCCGCGATAGGTGATGCCGACGATCCGTTCCCCCGGCACCGGCTGACAGCAGCGGGCGCGGCGGAAGGTCTGGTCGGCGCCCAATCCCACGACCGGGCGTTGCGCATCGACTTCCTCGGTCGTCGCCAGGGTCAGTTCCGGGTAAAGCGTTTCCACCACGCGCCGCGCCGTAAGTTCGGCGCTGCCCAGCCGCGCCAGGAGGTCCTGCTCATCAGCCAGGCCAAGCTGCTTGGCCGCCGTGCGCAGCGCCTTGTCGGTCGCCTTCTTCCCGACGTGGTCGAAGGCGGCGCGGGCGAGTTCCTGGCCAAGTTTCACGAAGCGTCCGCGATCCTCTTCCCGCAGGGATTTCCGGATCGCCGCCTTGGCGCGGCCGGTGGTGACGATGTCGATCCAGCTGGCCTGGGGCAGCTGCCCTTCGGCCGTGATGATCTCGACCGACTGGCCGTTCTTCAGCCGGGTCCAGAGCGGCACGCGGATGCCGTCAACCTTGGCCGAGACGCAGGAGTTGCCGATGCGGGTGTGGATCGCATAGGCGAAGTCGAGCGGCGTGGCCCCTCGCGGCAACTGCACGACATCCCCCTTAGGCGTGAAGCAGAAGACCTGGTCCGAATACATCTCGAGTTTGACATTCTCGAGAAACTCGTCGTGGTCGTCTTCGTCCATCCGTTCGGTCATCGAGGCGATCCATTTCGTCGGATCGACCGCGAAGGGGTTCTTCGTGCGCACACCGTCGCGATAGGCCCAGTGGGCGGCAACCCCGGCCTCGGCCACCTCGTGCATCTGGCGGGTGCGGATCTGCACCTCGACCCGCTTGCCGTCGCGGCCCGAGACCGAAGTATGGATCGAGCGGTAGCCGTTCGACTTCGGCTGGCTGATGTAATCCTTGAACCGGCCCGGGACCGCCCGCCACCGACGATGGATCACGCCGAGGATGCGGTAGCAGTCGGCCTCTTCTTCGCAGATCACACGGAAGCCGTAGATGTCGGACAGGCGGGAAAAGGCGAGATCCTTTTCCTGCATCTTGCGCCAGATCGAGTATGGTTTCTTCGCGCGGCCATAGACGTCGGCCTCTATCCCGGCCTTGTCGAGTTCAAGCCGGATGTCGGCGGTGATCTGGTGGACCACGTCGCCGGTTTCCCGCTGCAGCGTGATGAAACGGCGGATGATCGAATTGCGCGCCTCGGGGTTCAGGACGCGGAAGGCGAGGTCTTCCAGCTCCTCGCGCATCCATTGCATACCCATCCGACCGGCGAGCGGCGCGAAGATCTCCATCGTCTCGCGCGCCTTCTGTGCCTGCTTCTCGGGCTTCATCGATTTCAGCGTCCGCATGTTGTGCAGACGGTCGGCCAGCTTGACCAGGATCACCCGCAGGTCCTTGGACATCGCCATGAACAACTTGCGGAAGTTCTCGGCCTGCTTTGCCTCGGCAGAAGACAGCTGAAGGTTGGTCAGCTTTGTGACGCCGTCGACCAGTTCGGCCACTTCGGAGCTGAACAGCCGCTCGATCTCGGCATAGGTCGACTTGGTATCCTCGATTGTGTCATGCAGCAGGGCGGTGACGATCGAGGCATCGTCCAGCCGCTGCTCGGTCAGGATGGCGGCGACGGCGACAGGATGGGTGAAATAGGGCTCGCCCGACTGGCGGAACTGCCCGTCGTGCATCTGCCGGCCATAGGCATAGGCCCGGCGGATCAGGTCGTCATTCGTGCGTGGGTTGTAATTGCGGACGAGGGCGATCAGGTCTTCGACGTCGATCATCCTCGTCCCATCCCGCCCCGGTCGCCCGGGATCAGTTCTGCCCCTGCGCTTCCATCAGCGCGCGGAGAAGCCGCTCTTCCGACATGTCATCGACCATCGGGCGATCCACTTCGCTTCCCATGAGCAGCGACATCGAATCGTCTTCCGGCTCGTCGACCTCGATCTGGGTCTGATAGCTTTCGATCATGCGCTCGCGCAGGACTTCGGCCGACTGGGTTTCCTCGGCGATCTCGCGCAGGGCCACGACAGGGTTCTTGTCGTTGTCGCGGTCGATGGAAATGGGCGCACCCGACTGGATCTCGCGCGCACGATGGGCGGCAAGCATCACGAGCTCGAAGCGGTTCGGCACCTTGTCAACGCAATCTTCGACCGTCACGCGGGCCATGGGGTACTCCAATTCGGATCGGGAACATCGAGCGGTCTATGTAAGCCCTCGCATTTCCCTTGACAAGCACAGAATCCGACGGGTCAACCCGGTAGCGCACGCACCTCTGCGCGATCCCGCTCGGGCAGGGCCGCCAGCATCTCGGCCACGGTCTGCCCAAGCAGCGGATGCCGCCATTCCGGGGCGACTTCGGCCAGAGGCACCAGGACGAAGGCGCGGTCCTGCAGCCTTGGGTGCGGCAGGACAAGCCGGTCGGGCGCGAGCCGCGCCTGATCGCTCGCACGCAGGTCGCGCCAGCGCGTCTGGCTTTCCACATCTGGAAGCACCGCGTCGTCCCAGGCGACAAGATCGATGTCGAGCGTGCGCCCGGCCCATCGGCTAGTTCTCTGCCTGCCATGCGCGGCCTCGACCTGATGCAGGAGGGCAAGAAGACTGTCCGGCCCCATGCCCTCGGGCGGCCGGACCACGGCGGCCGCGTTGACATAGTCTGGGCCTGCGCCTGCGGGAAAGCAGGGCGTCTCATAGAAGCGGCTCAGACGAAGGAAACCGACGCCATGCGAGCGCAGGTCATCAATTGCTGCGCGCAGGGTATCGGTCGGACCGAATCTCCCGTCCGGCAGATTCGCGCCGAACGCGATCAGGACTTTGTTTGCCGTGGCGTCAACCAATGGTAATCTTTCGTATAGACCCCATTGCCGGGGCGAGATTGATAGATGATATGGTGAATATGTTCGCCACATTTGAGTAACAGATACGTTCTGCTGACGAGAGTCCGATTGGCGAGTTCGATTTGAGAGGCACTGATATGTTCTACAAGGATGATCGGCTGGCGCTGTTCATCGATGGATCGAACCTCTACGCGGCCGCCAAGGCGCTTGGATTCGATATCGACTACAAACTGCTCCGTCAGGAATTCATGCGTCGCGGCAAGCTTTTGCGCGCCTTCTACTATACCGCGCTCTTGGAAAACGACGACTATTCGCCCATTCGCCCTCTGGTTGACTGGCTGCACTACAACGGCTTCACCATGGTGACGAAACCCGCCAAGGAATACACGGACAGCCAGGGCCGCCGGAAGGTCAAGGGCAACATGGACATCGAGTTGACCGTGGACGCGATGGAACTCGCGCCGCGGGTCGACCACATCGTCCTGTTCTCTGGCGATGGGGATTTTCGCCCCCTGGTTGAAAGCCTTCAGCGCCAGGGAGTGCGGGTTTCGGTCGTCTCGACCATCCGGACGCAGCCGCCGATGATCGCCGACGAGCTGCGCCGCCAGGCTGACAACTTCATCGAACTCGACGAGCTGCGCGACGTCATCGGCCGTCCGCCGCGCGAGCCCCGCGCCCCGGTCGAGCGTGAAGAGATCCAGATCGAGGCGAAGTGATCGCCTGATCTTCGTCAAGTCTGACCGCGGGCCGGCATCATGCCGGCCCTTTGCTTTTTCGGGATCGCCCGACAGGATGAGGCCATGACTGCCATGGCCCGCGCCCCCGAACAAACCCTGACCTATACCCTGACCGCATCCGACGCGCTGGTCTGGGAGACACGTCCACGCGAACTGACTGGCTGGCGCCGCATGATCTTCCTGCTGTGGCTCGGCTTCGCCGGTTTCATTCTGTTTCTCGTGCCTCAAGACTGGGTAGGGCCCGAGGGAGGCTTGCGATTCTACCTGTGGCTGGTCGGTCTGATCGGGGTTCAATGGGGGCTGGCGACCTTGGCCATGACTGCTATGGCCCGCCTGAGGGCGAGGCGGCGGATTTCAGGGCCGCTTGTCGTCCACCTCGACGTCTTCCCCGATCGGCTGGTCGAGCGCCGCGATCTCGCCGAACCCGTCGTCATCACCCTTGACCGCATCGCCAGCGTGTTGTCGTTCCCCGGCCACGTCATCGTCGCGACGCCGCGCGATGTCGTTATCGTTCCGGCCCACGCCTTTGCCGACGCTGCCGCAATGGCCAGTTTCGCCGCGCGTTGGGACCGCCTTTCCCACGAGGCGCAGCCCTGATCGCACTGGACGCGGGCGAGGCTTCATCTTACCTCAAACTCGAAGCGGAACTCCCGCGCGAGGATCAGATGGCCAAACCACCGCTCACGCTTTATCTCGCCGCGCCGCGCGGGTTCTGTGCCGGCGTGGATCGCGCGATCAAGATCGTCGAGATGGCGATCGAGAAATGGGGCGCGCCAGTCTATGTCCGGCACGAGATCGTCCACAACAAGTTCGTCGTGGACGGACTGCGCGATAGGGGCGCAGTCTTTGTCGAGGAGCTGGATCAGGTCCCTGACGACCGGCCAGTGATCTTCTCGGCCCATGGCGTGCCCAAGGCGATCCCCGCCGAGGCGGTCCGGCGCGAGATGGTCTTTGTCGACGCCACCTGCCCGCTGGTCAGCAAGGTCCATATCGAGGCGGAGCGCCATTCCGAGGCCGGGTTGCAGATGGTCATGATCGGCCATGCCGGCCATCCTGAAACCATCGGCACCATGGGCCAGCTTCCCCCGGGCGAGGTCCTGCTGGTCGAGACCGCGGCGGATGTGGCGACGCTGGCCGTGCGCGACCCCGAACGCCTGGCCTTCATCACCCAGACGACATTGTCGGTCGATGATACTGCCGAGATCGTCGCGGCGCTGCGGGCGCGGTTCCCGGCCATCATCGGACCGCACAAGGAAGACATCTGCTACGCCACGACCAACCGCCAGGCGGCGGTGAAAGAGATCGCGCCGAAGATCGACGCGCTCCTGGTGATCGGCGCGCCGAATTCCTCGAACTCCAAACGGCTGGTCGAGGTCGGCCAGAACGCCGGCTGTGCCTATGCCCAGCTGGTCCAACGGGCCACCGACATAGACTGGCGCGCGCTCGACGGCATCCGGTCGGTCGGCGTGACGGCGGGGGCCAGCGCGCCGGAATTACTGGTCAACGAAGTGATCGACGCTTTCCGCGCCCGGTTCGACACCACGGTTGAGCTCGTCGAGACCGCAAAGGAGAGGGTGGAATTCAAGGTGCCACGCATCCTGCGCGAGCCGGTATGAGCGCCTGGGTGGGCTACGAGGGCCGGGGCGCGTTCGTTGCGGGGCGCCGATCGCCTCGCGCGATCCTCCGCCTTCCACCCGAGATCTCCAGAAGCCAGCCGGCAACGCACGCCGGTAGGATCGAAGCCGAGATCACCGAGCATCCGGTGAACCTGATCCTGACGCGTGCGCCTGCCAACTGTGACTTACTTTACCTGATCGCATCCATCCAGACTGTGGCGACCCAAACCGGGCGGAACAACACCATGATCATGGGGCTCGCAGAATGAACAGGATTCCGGCAGCTGCGCTGCTTCTTGGGCTGGCGGGACTGATCCCTTTCCTGTGGGGAGCCGCCACGGAACTGGTTCCGGCGCTCGGCGATTGGGGGGCAGCCATGCTCGGGCCACGCTTCGTCGGCCCCTATGTGTCGCTCGCCTATGGTACAATCATCCTTGCCTTCATGTCGGGCGTCCTGTGGGGTTTCGCAACGAAGGCCGACGGGGCAGAAGCGGCACGGGGCTACGCGCTGTCGACGCTTCCAGCACTCTGGGCCTTCTTCCTTGTCGGAGGAGGGCCTGTCTCAGCTGCGATTTTTCTCGCCGTGGGATTTCTCGCCCTGCTTGCACTCGATTATGCCTTCTGGGTGCAAGAGTTCGCCCCCCGCTGGTGGATGCGACTGAGGGTGCTGTTGACCGCTGTGGTTCTCGCCTGCCTGGCTGTGCCGATCCTTGGCTGAATTGGACGCCGCCGCACAGGGCTGGGCCAGCCCAGGTTCTTGTGGAAGAGTGTTGCCGTCCCCATGCGGCCCCAAACGAAACGGAAGAGACTAACCTGATGCCCGATCTCTACGCCTGGACCGATGGCGCCTGTTCCGGAAACCCCGGCCCAGGCGGCTGGGGGGTGCTGATGCGCGCCCTTGACGGCGCGACCGTGGTCAAGGAGCGCGAGATGTCCGGCGGCGAAGCGCTGACCACGAACAACCGGATGGAGTTGATGGCCGCGATCGCCGCTCTCGAGACGCTGTCAAGGCCCTCCGCAATCACCATCGTGACCGACAGCGCCTATGTGAAGAACGGCGTGACCGAGTGGATTGCAGGCTGGAAGCGCAAGGGTTGGCGCACCGCGGGCGGGCCACCGGTGAAGAATGTCGACCTGTGGCAACGGCTGGATGCAGCGCGCGAGCGTCACGACGTGACATGGCGCTGGATCAAGGGCCATGCGGGGCACGACGAGAACGAGCGTGCTGACGCGTTGGCCCGGGCCGGGATGGCCACCTATAAGCCACAGAAGGCCGAGCCGTGACGACGCCCGTCGCCGACCTGGCTCATGCCGCCATAAGTGGCGGGGCGCTGGATCGGGCGCTCGACTACGCCTCGGTCGCGGTCTTTGGCCTGACCGGGGCTCTGGTGGCCAGCCGCTCACAACTCGACATCGTCGGCTTCATCTTTATCGCCTGCCTGACCGCGGTCGGCGGCGGCACCCTGCGTGACATCATCCTTGACCGCGAGGTCTTCTGGATTGCCGATCCGATGATGCTTCTCGTGGCCTCTGTCGCGGCAGTCGTGGTGTTTTTTTCCGCGCATCGGCTGGAAAGCCGCTATCGGGTCCTTCTGTGGCTCGACGCCTTCGCGCTGGCCGTCGCGGTCCCCGCGGGCGTGGCCGCGGCCATGGGGCTGGGCCAGTCCTGGCCCATCGTGCTGGTCGCCGGCATGGTCACCGGCTGCATGGGCGGTCTCATGCGCGATGTGGTCTGTAACGAGGTTCCGTTGGTCCTGAAGCAGGGCGAGCTTTACGTCTCGGCCGCCTTCGCCGGCGCGGTTGCCGCCGTGATAGCCTCGGCCCTAGGTCTGGGCCTACAAGTCGCGCTTGCGTTTTGCGGGGCGGCAACCCTGATCTTGCGCGCGGGAAGCCTGCATTTCGGCTGGCGTCTCCCCGTTTACAAGGCACGACCACCTCGACCTGATGCGCCCAAGCGTTGATCGCGGATTGGCGTCTTCCTTGACACAGCCGCGCGAAATTTCGCGACGGGCATCGGAATCTCTTCCGCGTTGCTGAACGATGGTTTTAGAATTCCGTCATGGGACGCCATAGAACCATACCCGACGACGAGATCTTTGGGGCTGTCCGGCGACTTCTGGCTGAAGGCGGCGACAAGGCCGTGTCCTTTGCGACTGTCGCGCGTGTGACAGGTCTCGCCGCGCCGACGCTTGTACAGCGTTACGGGTCGCGCGACGGCATGGTGCAATCCGCCCTGCTTGCCGCCTGGGACGCGCTCGAGGCCCGAACCACCGAAGCGGCCGAGACGTCCCAGATTAGCAGCAAAGGTGCTGTGCAGTTCCTGAAACTGCTCGCGGGGGACGATGCGACCTCGCTCGATCTTTCTCTGCTGGCAGCAGACCTGCGCGACCCGACGCTGCGCAACCGCGCTTCTGGCTGGCGCGAGATGGTCGAAGCCGCCCTTGCGGCGCGACTGGGTGGAGGCGCCAAGGGGCGTGAGGCCGCCGCAATCCTGTTCGCCGCCTGGCAGGGACAGGCCCTCTGGCAATCCGCCGGAGGGCGCGGGTTCAAGCTGAAAGACGCGCTGAAGCGGCTGGACTAGCGGCTGACATAGGTCCGCCACAGCCAAAGCAGCAGGACAGCGCCCAGCACGGCACCCACGAGCCCCGCCATTGCCCCCGTCACCGCGACGAGAAAGCGCAGGACGAAGCCGCCGATCAACGCACCTGCAATGCCGATCACGATGGTGGTCGGCACGTCCGCCTGAACCTTCATGAATCGCGTAGCCAGAAATCCGGCTGCGGCGCCAATGATGAGAAGCGAGATGATGGGCATGGGTGACTCCGATCCTGCTCGATCGAGTATCACGCGATCCCTCCGCCGGAGGAACCGCGAAACGTCAGTCGAGCCGGGACGGAAGACGAAGACCGCGCAGGAATTCCGCCGGCTCCTTCGGGCGTTTGCCTTCGCGTTGCGCCAGCGTGATCTCGACCGCACCATCGCCGCAGGCAATGGTCATGTCGTGAAGCACCGCGCCAGGCTCGCCCTGCCCTTTCGCCAGCCGTGACCTGAGCAGCTTCACCCGCTCTCCCGCCACTTCGCACCAAGCGCCCGGAAAGGGCGACAGCCCGCGAATCTGGCGGTCGATCTCGGTGGCGGACCGCGACCAGTCGATCCGCGCCTCGGCCTTGTCGATCTTGGCGGCGTAGGTAACGCCCTCGGCGGGCTGGGGTTCCGGAACAAGTTCGGGCAAACGCGCCAGGGCGGTCAGGATCAGCGCGGCACCCATCGACGAAAGCCGGTCGTGCAGATCTGCCGTGGTTTCGTCTGACCCGATCGGTGTCGCCGCGCGCAGCAGCACCGGGCCGGTGTCCAGCCCCGCCTCCATCTGCATGATGCAGATGCCGGTCTCGGCATCGCCGGACAGGATTGCCCGGTGGATCGGCGCTGCACCCCGCCAGCGCGGCAACAGCGAGGCATGGATGTTGAGACAGCCGTGGCGCGGCGCGTCAAGGATTGGCTGGGGCAGGATCAGCCCGTAGGCCACCACCACCGCCACATCTGGCTGCAGCGCAGCAAAGTCTTGCTGCGCTTCTTCGCTGCGCAGCGAAACCGGATGGCGCACTGTCAGGCCAAGCTCCTCTGCCGCGATCTGCACCGGGCTTGGACGGTCCTTCTTGCCACGCCCCGCCGGCCGGGGCGGCTGGCAATAAACGCAAAGCACCTCATGCTGCGCAGCAATCGCCCTCAGCACGGGCACCGAGAACTCGGGCGTTCCCATGAAGACGACCTTCATCCGCGCCCCCGCAGCTTCTCTGCCTTCGCGACCAGCATCTTCCGCTTCAGGGGCGAGAGGTGGTCGAAATACATCTTGCCGTTCAGGTGGTCGACCTGGTGCTGCACACTCGTCGCCCAGAGGTTCACGAAGTCGCGTTCCTCGACCTCGCCTGTCTCGTTCAGGAACCGGACCGTCACCGCCCGCGGACGCGAGATCACCGCCGAAACGCCGGGAAGGTTCGGGCTTGCCTCGTCATGCTCCCGCGGCTGGACCGAGGCGTGCAGGATCTCGGGGTTGGCGAGCCGGATCGCCAGGCCGCGTGAATCGGAGCAGTCGACAACGGCAAGGCGCAGGCCCACGCCGATCTGCGGCGCCGCAAGACCATAGCCCGGCATCGCATCCATCGTCTCGACCATGTCGTCCCAGATCGCCCGGATCTCGTCTGTCACCGCTTCGATCGCGGTGGCAGGTGTGCGCAGGATCCTGTTCGGCCAGGGAACGAACCGGCGCACCGCCATCAGCTGCGCGCCCGCTCGCGCTTCAGCTTTTCCATCTTTCGGGTGATCATCTGGCGCTTCAACGGGCCAAGATAGTCGATGAAAAGCTTGCCATCGAGGTGGTCGATCTCGTGCTGGACGCAGGTCGCCCAAAGTCCCGCAAACTGCTCTTCCTGCTCGCTGCCATCCAGGGCCATCCAGCGCACCCGAACCTCGGCCGGGCGCTCGACCTCGGCATATTGCTCGGGGATCGACAGGCAGCCTTCCTCGTAGGTGCTCAGGTCTTCCGATTGCCAGGTGATCTGCGGGTTGAAAAGAACCATCGGCCGCGGTGCGAGTTCGGGATCCTTGACGCAATCCATGACGATCAGCCGCTTTGTCACGCCAATCTGCGGTGCGGCCAGGCCAACCCCCGGCGCGTCATACATCGTCTCGAGCATGTCCTCGGCCAGCTTGCCGAGCTCGGACGTGATCTCGGCTACGGGCTCGCAGACCTTCTTGAGGCGGGGATCGGGATGGATCAGGATCGGGCGTATCATGCGCCCGATGTAAGGGATGGCCGGTTTTCAGGCAATGGTCCAGGCGCGGGGGCTGGCACTTCGCCCCGATCTGGGACAGGGTTCCACCACAGGCCATGCGCGGCCGGCACAGAGCAGAGAAATGGGTTTGATCGCGGGATGGTCTTGAGAATATTTTCCTGATCTTTGCCTCTCAATCGGATCAATCTTCCGAAATGCGCCCACTTGATGGTAATACGGCCCGAATTGGCCATTGAAACAGAAATAGCGCCCCCTCCGGAGCAGACGATGAACTTTGACGAGCAGATCAACCGCCGCGGCACCCATTGCAGCAAATGGGACATGATGGAGCCTACTTTTGGCGTTCCGGCGGACAAGGGTCTGGCGATGTGGGTCGCCGACATGGATTTCCGCCCGCCGCAATCGGTCCAGCGCGCAGTCGAGGCGATGGCCGCACATGGCGTCTACGGGTATTTCGGCAACGACCGTCCCTATCTGGACGCGATCCGGTGGTGGATGCAGACCCGCCATGGCTGGACGGTCGAGCGCGAGGCGATCTTCACGACACATGGCCTCGTGAACGGCTTCGGCATGTGCGTCGAGGCCTACACCGCGCCAGGGGACGGTGTGGTGCTGATGACGCCGGTCTATCACGCCTTCGCCCGCATCATCCGCGCTTCGGGCCGTCAGTTGGTCGAATGCCCCCTGAAGGTTGTCGACGGCCGGCAAGAGATGGATTTCGAGGCCTGGGACGCCCAGATGACCGGACGCGAAAAGATGCTGGTCCTCTGCTCGCCACACAACCCCGGCGGGCGTGTCTGGACGGCAGCCGAACTGAAAGCCACTGCCGATTTCTGCCGTCGCCACGACCTGATCCTGATTTCGGACGAGATCCACCACGACCTCGTCTATCCCGGGAACAAGCATCTGGCGATGCCGCTTGCTGCGCCAGAGATCGCGGATCGTCTGGTGATGATGACTGCGACGACCAAGACCTTCAACATCGCCGGCGCCCATACCGGCAACGTAATCATCGCCGACCCCGCCCTGCGCGCAAAGTTCGCAGCCCGCGTGCTGGCGCTCGGCGTCTCGCCCAATGCTTTCGGCATGCACATGGCGACCGCCGCCTACGGCCCTGATGGCGCAGCCTGGGTTGATGCGCTGATGGCCTATCTCGATGGCAACCGCGCCATTTTCGACATGGGCGTCAATGCGATCCCGGGTGTGCGGTCCATGCTGCTCGAGGCGACCTACCTTGCCTGGGTAGATTTCTCGGGCACCGGCATGGCGCCGGAGGAGTTCACGGCCCGGGTCGAGAAAGGCGCGTTGATCGCCGCGAACCATGGCCCGACCTTCGGCAAGGGGGGCGAAACCTACCTGCGTTTCAACCTCGCGACGCCACGGGCGCGGGTGGCCGAGGCGGTCGAGCGGCTGCAGGAAGCCTTCGCCGACCTGCAGTAGCCGTCAGTTCCTTGGCAGATAGCCGACAGGCGCGTTTTCGTCCCGCCAGAAATCAAGGGCCGGCCCGGTCATGACCGGCGTCGCCCGCTTGAACTCGCAGACAAGCTCGCCGTTCTCCTCGACCGAGGCCACGATCAGGCATTGGAAGATGTGGTTGGCGCCGTCATAGACGTCCACGAGACCGCGCAGACGGGGCGAACGGGTAGCATCGAGCGAGAACCCCGTCTCCCAGAACCGAAGGATGGGGAACACTGCTTCCCCAAGCTGGACACGCAGGCGGTTTTTCCGGCTGCGGTCACGCCTTTGCGCCGCATCAATACCTTCGAGTACTTCCCTTGAAAAGAAACCAAGCATGATGAATTCCTCGATCCATTTAATTCTTGATCTGCAATGTGAAATTTTCAAGTCATTCCGGTATCTGCATCAAGGATCGCGCTATTCTGGCAAGAATGCATCACGGTTCGATGGAAACAATCTGTGCATCGATGCAGTTGTCCTGCGCAGCTATCGACCTGTTCCGTGTCCCGTCCGTCGCTTAACTGGATTGGCGGAAGGAGTGTGAGATGGGACAACTGTTGGGCGGCCGATGGGATCCGGTCTGGTATGACACGAAATCGACGGGCGGCGCATTTCAGCGCACAGTCGCAGCCTTTCGCAACTGGGTCACTGCAGATGGCAGCGCGGGGCCGACGGGCTCGGCCGGCTTCCGGGCAGAGTCGGGGCGATATCACCTCTACGTCTCCTATGCTTGCCCCTGGGCGCACCGCACGCTGATCTTCCGCGAATTGAAGGGCCTCGCGCAGCATATCGACGTGTCGGTCGTCCATCCCGAAATGCTGACCGACGGCTGGACCTTTGCCACCGACTTCCCCGGAACGACCGGAGATCGGCAGTTCGGCCTTCCTTTCCTGCGTGACATCTATACCCGCGCAGTCCCCGACATCTCGGGCAGGGTCACGGTGCCGGTCCTATGGGACAAGGAGCAGAGTACGATCGTTTCGAACGAAAGTTCGGAAATCATCCGCATGTTCAACTCCGCTTTCGACGGGATCACGGGAAACACAAGCGACGACTGGCCAGTCGACCTGCGCGACGAAATCGAGCGCATCAACGCGGTCGTCTATGATCGGGTCAATAACGGCGTCTACAAGGCCGGCTTCGCCACGACACAGGCCGCATACGATGCCGCCGTCCATCCGTTGTTCGAAACACTCGACGATCTTGAGGATCGCCTGTCGCGGCAGACCTGGCTGCTGGGTGACCGGCGGACCGAGGCGGACTGGAGGCTGTTCACAACGCTCGTGCGGTTCGACTCGGTTTATCACCTGCATTTCAAGTGCAACCGGAAACGCCTGATCGACTATCCTAACCTCTGGGCCTACACGCGCTCGCTGTATCAGGTCCCAGGGGTGGCCGGCACGGTGAAGATGGACCACATCGTCCGACACTACCACTACAGCCACGAGATGATTAACCCGCACCGGATCATCCCGATCAACCCGGTCCTGGACTTCACCGCGCCGCACGGGCGCTGAGCCCGGCCTTGCGCCGCTGACGGATTTCCGCTTTGTCGGGGCCGGAGGGTCGCGATGGACGGAACGATGACCGATCAAGTGGATCACGGCGGCGGCATTGACGCAGCCCGAGCCCGCTTCGGCGGCGCGCGCGCGGACTGGATCGATCTGTCGACCGGCATCAATCCCCTGCCCTATCCGCTTCCCGACCTGCCGCGCCCTGTCTGGACCACCTTGCCCGACGACAGCGCCCAGTCCGCCCTGACTGCGGCGGCGCGGAAGTTCTGGCAGGTGCCCGATGGGGCAGCGATCCTTGCCGCACCCGGGACCTCTTCGCTGATTGCCCGCATCCCGGCGTTGTTGCCTGCGGCGCAGGTTTCCATTCCCGGCCCGACCTACAATGAGCACGGAAGGGCATTCCGGGCCGCCGGTTGGCAGATTGTCGAGGGAGCAGAAGCCGAGGCGCGGGTCATCGTGAACCCGAACAATCCCGATGGCCGCCAGTGGCGTGAGGTAGGCGAGCACGCGCTGACAGTGATCGACGAAAGTTTTGCCGACACCGCGCCGGAGCAATCGCTGATCGCGCTTGCAACTCGCGCCGGAACGCTGGTGCTCAAGGGGCTGGGGAAATTCTGGGGCCTGGCCGGGCTGCGGCTTGGTTTTGCAATCGGCGATCCGGACCTGATTGAGCGTCTGTCCACGATGCTTGGGCCTTGGCCGGTCTCCGGCCCCGCCCTGGCAATCGGATCCGCTGCGCTGTCTGACGAAGCCTGGGCCAGAGCCACCCGCGCGCGACTTGCCCGGGACGTGGCCCGACTGGATGCCCTCATGGCCGGCGCGGGAGCGAATGTGGTGGGAGGTACGACGCTCTTCCGCCTCTACGACACGCCAGATGCCGCGCTCTTGCAGCAGGCACTGGCGCAGCAGCACATCTGGACCCGCATCTTTCCCTATAGCGGTCGCTGGATGCGTCTTGGCCTGCCAGACGGTGACGGTCAGTGGCAGCGACTGACCTCTGCGCTGGAGGCCCTGCGATGAGCGCGGTTCTGCTTCTGCCCGCGATGCTTCTCGATGCCGCCCTTGGAGAGCCCAGGGCGATATGGTCGCGCGTGCTGCATCCGGCGGTGCTGATGGGCCGGGCGGTCGGCTGGGCCGACAAGACCTTCAACGAGGGCGAAAACCGGCGGCGCAACGGCATCCTGACGATGGCCGGGCTGGTGATTGGCGCCTGGGTGCTCGGCAAGGTCATTGCCCACCTGCCGCTCGGCACGCTGTGGCAGGTCCTGATCGCAGCGATCCTTCTGGCGCAGCGCAGCCTGGTCGAGCATGTGCAGGCCGTAGCCGATGCGCTGCGCCTGTCGCTGAACGACGGTCGTCGCGCGGTGGCCCGGATCGTCGGGCGCGACACCGCGTCGATGGACGAACCTTCCGTCGCCCGCGCCGCGATCGAAAGCGCGGCTGAGAACCTGTCGGACGGGGTCATCGCCCCGGCCTTCTGGTTCCTGATCGCCGGACTTCCGGGCCTGCTGGTCTACAAGATCACCAACACCGCCGACAGCATGATCGGCCATCGCACCCCCCGGCACGAAGAATTCGGCTGGGCTGCGGCGCGGTTCGACGACCTCTTGAACTGGATCCCGGCACGTCTGACAGCCCTGCTGATTGCGGTCAGCCATGGCTGGTTCAATCCCGGCCCGATCCTGCGCGACGCCGGCCTGCACCGTTCGCCCAACGCCGGCTGGCCCGAGGCGGCCATGGCAGTGGTGCTGGACATAGCCCTGTCTGGTCCGCGCAGCTATCACGGCGAGCGGCGCGACTTCCCCTGGGTCTGGCCCGAGGGCCGGCGCGAGATCGGCCCGGCGGAAATCGACGCCGCCTGCTCTGCGCTCTGGCGCAGTTGGGGGGCCTTCCTGATCCTCGTTGTCATTCTGGCGCTGCTCTGATGCTCCGGCTCGCCTGCGATCATGGCTGACTGGGGCGTCTGCTGCACAGTCAAGGCGCCGGTGGACCAGATGCTGGCCTTCGTCGCCCATCATCATGCGCTTGGCGCTGCACATCTCTGGCTGCATTTCGACGATCCGGACGACCCCGCCGCCGCAGTCGCCGAAACGTTGCCAGATGTCACCGCGATCCGCTGCGACCGGGACTGGTGGCAGCAAATCTCGGGCGGCCGCCCCGGCAAGCACCAGGTCCGCCAAAGTGCCAATATCGCGGCGCTATACGCCAGCGCGCCTCTGCCCTGGCTCCTTCATGCCGATGTGGATGAGTTCGTGTTGGCTGACGCCCCGCTACCGGCGCTTCTCGACGCGGTTCCGCCGACAGTGCCCTTCATCAGGGCACGCCCCTGGGAGGCGCTGTACGAGCCGAGCCTTCCCGACGACATCCAGTCCGCCCGACACTTTCGCGCCGCCCTGCCCGGGGTCCGAAATGCCGGCAACCGTGATCTGGTTTTCGGTCGCTTCGCTCCGCTCCTGCCCAATGGTGCCCTGAGCCACGCCGCAGGCAAATGTCTGTTCCGCACCGGCATCGACGGGCTGGTCCCACGCATCCACGGCGCCTTCCGCGCAGGGCAGCGGCTGGAAGCGGGCGATTTCCACCCCGCGCTGACACTTCTTCACTTCCACGCCCAGGACCGCACCGCCTGGTTCGACCGCCTGTCCTTCCGGCTGCGGCGCGGGGCCTATCAGTTCAATCCGCCCTTGGCAGAGTTCCTTGCCTCTGCCTCGCCGGATCAACTTGACGAGTTCTACCTTGAAGTCCAATCGGCCCGGCCCGAAACTCTGGCGGCACTGGCACAGATCGGCGCCCTTCGTTCGGAATGGCTCGATCTTCGCACGAAGGTATCAACCCTGACCGGAGGTCGCCGATGGCCGATCATGTGACAGCCGAAGACTGCGCGGCAGCGCTGCCGATGGTGATGGCCGCCCCGAAAGAGGGCGGACCGGTGAAAGGGCTTTGCCTTCGACCCGCGCCGAACCAGCGCAGCTTTCCCGAGCGCATTCGCCTGACGCGCGCCGAAGGCATCCCGGGGGAACGCTGGCTGACCATGCCGTGGCTGCGGTTGCCAGACGGGCGCCCAGATCCGCAGATTCAGGTCTCGATCCTGCAGGCACGCATTCTGGATCTGGTCTGGCGCGATCGCGAAACGGTCGTTCATCCCGGCGACCCGATCATCGCCGACTTGGACCTGAGCGAGGCGAACCTGCCCGCCGGCACCCTGCTGCGCGCGGGAACGGCGGTGCTGAAGGTCTCGCAGGAACCGAACCTGGGCTGCGTCAAATGGAAGGTCCGCTACGGTGCGCCGTCGCTCGACTGGATCAAGCAACACCCGCAATTGCGGCTGCGCGGGGTGCTCTGTTCGGTCGAGGAAGATGGCGAGGTCGGGTTGGGCGACCGCATCGTAGTGATGCGCTGACGTCTTGGCCCTGACCGCGAGGCCTAGGACAAGCGGGCCTGAGTTGCCGGGAATTCAGGCGACAAGCGCCTCGGCCTTCTTGAGGTCAACGCTGACCAATTGGCTGACGCCCTGTTCGACCATCGTCACGCCGAACAGCCGGTCCATCCGCGCCATCGTCACCGCGTGGTGGGTGATGACGAGGAACCGCGTCTCGGTCCGCCGGGTCATTTCGTCCATCAGGTCGCAGAACCGGGTGACGTTGGCATCGTCCAAGGGCGCGTCGACCTCGTCCAGCACGCAGATCGGCGCGGGGTTCGCAAGGAACACCCCGAAGATCAGCGCCAGCGCCGTCAGGGTCTGCTCGCCCCCGGACAAAAGCGACAGCGTCGACAGCTTCTTGCCCGGCGGCTGGCACATGATCTCCAGCCCCGCCTCAAGCGGGTCATCGGATTCGACCAGAACGAGACGCGCCTCACCGCCACCGAACAGGTGGGTGAAGAGCGTGGCGAAGTTGGCATTGACCTGCTCGAAAGCGGTCAGCAGGCGTTCGCGCCCCTCGCGGTTCAGGCCCGAGATGCCGGAGCGCAGGCGCTTGATCGCCTCTTCCAGATCGTCCTTCTCGTTCTTGAGCGTGTCATGCTCTTCCTGCACCGCCTTCGCGTCTTCCTCGGCGCGCAGGTTGACGGCGCCAAGCGCCTCGCGCTGCCGCTTCAGACGGTTCACGTCGGCATCAAGGGTGGTGGCATCCGGCATGGCATCGGGATCGGTCCGCAGTCCGTCCAGCAACTGGGCGGGTGTCTGCTCCGTCTCTTCGCGGATCCGTTCGGCGGCGTAGTCGACCGCAGTCCGGGCCGCCTCCATGCGCGCCTCTGCGCGGGCGCGCGCTTCACGCGCCTCGCCGCCAAGCCGCTCGGCCTCGCGCTCGGCGATCTGGGCTTCGCGCAGGGCGGTCTCGGCGGCGGCAAGCGCGTCGGCCGCGGCGTTGCGGCGCGACTCGGCGGCGGCGATGGCGTCGGAAAGCTCCTCGCGCTTGATCGCGATTTCCTCGGGTGCCGCGCCCGCCTCTTCCAGCTGTTCTTCTGTTTCCGCGCGGCGCTCGGCGAGTTCGGCGCTGCGTTTCTCGGCGGTGTCCAGACGGTGGCGCCAGCCCGAAACTTCCTTGGTGATCTCCTGCCGTCGGCGCACCCGCGCCTCGCCCTCGCGCCGCAACTCGTCATGGGCGGACCGACGCGACATCATCGCGATCCGTGCGGCCTCGACGGCGGTCTTGACCTGCTCGACACCCGCGCGAGCGGCGTCCAGATCCGGCAGCGCCTCGGCGGTGGCCTCAGCCTCGCGCAGGGCGGCACGGGCCGACATCGCCTCATCCTCGAACCGCGATACTGCCAGCCGCGCCGCTTCGAGCTTGCCGCCGGCAATCGAGCGATCGGCCTCGGCGCGTGCCAGCGCCCTGTTCGCCTCGGTGAGCCGCATGTCGGCCGAGCGGCGGGCATCCCGCGCCATCTGGTCGGCACGGGCAAGGTCGGCCAGCCGCTTTTGCAGCGCCTCGTGGGCCTGACGGGCCCCTTCGGCGCGGGCGGCGACCTCTTCCAGATCGCGCTTCAGCGCAACAAGCCGGTTCAGCTGCTGCAACCGCAGGGCCGCGGCAGAGGGCGCGTCTTCGGCCGCCGCGCGGAAGCCGTCCCACCGCCAGAGATCGCCCTCGAGGCTGACGAGCCGCTGGCCCGGCCGAAGCGCTGGTTGCAGGCGCGCGCCCTCGCCGCGCGACACCAACCCGATCTGGCCAATCCGGCGACGCAGCACCGCAGGCACCTGGACATGCGCCGAAAGGGGTTCCGCGCCCTCCGGCAGCGCCTGCTGGGCGTCGTAGTCCGGCAGGCCAGCCCAGCCCGACCGGGCCGCCGCATCGACCTCGGGGGCGCGCAGGTCGTCGGCCAATGCCGCGCCGAGCGCCTTTTCATAGCCGGGCGTCACCTGCACCCGATCGAGCACCTGCGAACCGGCCTTGGCCTCGCGCTCCATCAGCTTGGCAAGCGCGGCAACCTCGGCCCTGAGCGCATTCGCCTCGCCCTCGGCCTCGGACCGGGCCGCGCGGGCCTCGGCCTCGCGGCCCTGTGTGGCGGCACGGGCTTCCTCTGCCTCGGCGAGTGCGGCTTCGGTTTCCTCCGCCAACCGCTGCGCGCCTTCCTGTGCTTCCTCGGCGCTGACAAAGGCCTCCGCTGAACGCTCAAGCGCATCTGTTGCGGCCTCGACCGCCTCGCGGGCGCGGGCAGCCTCGGTCTCTGCCTTCTGCACCGTTGCGCGGGTATCCGACAGAAGCCGCTGCGCCGATTGGTGACGGGCCGCAAGACGGGCGACATCCTCGGTTACTTCAGACAGAGAGCCTTCGCGCTCTGACAGGATCGACGCCGCTTCGCGCGCGGTTTCCAATGCTTCGGCAAGACGTTCGTCATGGCCCTCGTGGGCCTTGGCGATCTGGGCCTGTTCCCAGTCGAGCCGGGCGATGGTTTCGCCCGCATCGCGGTTCAGCCCCGCCTCGCGCTCGATGTCGCGGCCAAGCTGTTCGATGCGGCTGCGCAGCGTCTCGATCCAGCTCAGCGCCTGCGCTTCCTGATCATTCAGCTGATCCCGCTGCACGATCAGGCGTTGCAGGATGGCTGCTGCAATGGCCTCTTCCTCGCGCTTCGGCGGCAGGATGTCCTCGGCCTCGGACCGGCGCTTAGACGCGGCCCGGGCGGCCGCTTCCGCCTGCGCTGCCGCCAGCATCCGCTCGCGCAACACCGTCTCGGCATCGGCCCGTGACTGATCCGCCTCGCGCCAGCGCCGGAACAGCAGCATCCCCTCGGCGCGGCGCAATTCCTCTCCGATCTCGCGATAGCGCGCCGCCTGACGGGCCTGCCGGGCGAGGGTCGCAAGCTGCGCGGCCAGTTGCTCCAGCACGTCGTCAACGCGCGCAAGGTTCTGCTCGGTCGCCTGCAGCTTCAGTTCCGCCTCGTGCCGCCGCTGGTAGAGGCCCGAGATTCCGGCCGCCTCTTCCAGGATGCGGCGGCGGTTCTTGGGCTTGGCGTTGATGAGCTCGGATATCTGCCCCTGCCGCACCAGCGCCGGCGACTGCGCCCCCGTCGAGGCGTCGGCGAACAGCATCTGCACGTCGCGGGCACGGACATCCTTGCCATTGGCCTTGTAGGCCGATCCGGCATCGCGGGTGATCCGGCGGATGATCTCGATCGCGTCCTGATCGTTGAACCCCGAGGGCGCCAGCCGTTCGGCATTGTCGATGATGAGAGAGACTTCGGCGAAGTTCCGGGCGGGGCGGGTGGCAGCCCCGGCAAAGATCACGTCCTCCATCCCGCCGCCGCGCATGGCGGTCGGGCGGTTCTCGCCCATCACCCAACGGAGCGCTTCCAGCAGGTTCGACTTGCCGCAGCCGTTCGGCCCCACGACGCCGGTCAGGCCGTCATGGATGATAAGGTCCGTCGGGTCGACGAAGCTCTTGAACCCGTTCAGCCTGAGCCGTGTGAAGCGCAACCGCGCATCCTTCCGCTGATTCCACTCGAACCCGCATCGTCGGCGGCGAGAGGTCGCGAGTCAATCCGAACATCCCCACCACATGTGGAGCCGGGTTACGTTATCCCCAACATATTGCGATACCTGCCGTTACCTTGACCTTCGCCGGCCGCGAGCCTTTCCTGTCGGGGCAGGAGAGTTCCATGACCCCACCCATCACCGGCCATTGCCTATGCGGTGCCGTCCGCTACCGCGCCGATGCCGCGCCGTTGTGGCAGGCGCATTGTCATTGCGAAAGCTGCCGGCGCGCCACCGCGTCGGGCTTCACCTCGTTCTTCGGCATTGCCGACGGCCATTGGCAATGGACGGGCGCAGAGCCCAAACGCTACGCCTCATCTCCCGGCGTCGAGCGGTTCTTCTGCCCGACCTGCGGCAGCCAGATGGCCTATCGTGCCGACCGCTTTCCGGGCGAAATCCACTTCTACGCCGGAACACTGGACGCGCCCGAAGCCTACGCTCCGACCACCCATGTGCTCTGGGAAGAACATATGCCGTGGATCTCGCTCGCCGACGGCCTGCCCCGCAAATGAGGCCGGTGCGCGTCCGGGATCCCTACGACTGGGCCGCGTTGCGACAGCTGATCGCCGAGGCCTTTGCCGGGATGGAGGGGCGGATCGACCCGCCTTCGTCGATCCACAGGCTCACGGCAGAGGACATCGCGCGGCAGGCGCAAACGGGCGAGGTCTGGGTAATCGGCGATCCGCCGGTTGCCACGGTCTTCCTGACGCCGAAAGCTGACGCGCTCTATGTCGGCAAGCTCGCCGTAGCCGATGCCGCACGCCACCGCGGGTTGGCCCGTCAGCTGCTCGAAATTGCTGCCGATCGGGCGCGGATGCTTGGTCTGTCCTGTCTCGAACTCCAGTCCCGCGTCGAACTGACCGAGAACCACACCGCCTTTCGCGCGATGGGCTTTACCGAGGTCGGCGCCACCGCTCATCCCGGCTACGACCGGCCGACCTCCCTGACCTTCCGGCGCCCCGTATAGGCCACCCTTGTTCTTGCCGTGAGGTGGCTTAGCTTTCGGCAGGATCAACTGAGGGGACTGCATGACCGACCTGACCATTCTCGGCATCGCCGGCGCCCTACGCCGCGCCTCGACGAACCGACAGCTCTTGGCCGAGGCGCAGAGGCTGTTCGGCCCGGCGAACCACATCGGGGGCGACCTGCGAATTCCGCTTTATGACGGCGATCTCGAGGATGAAACTGGCATCCCGCCCGAAGCACAGCGACTGGCCGACCAGATCAAGGCGGCCGATGCGGTCATCATCGCGACACCCGAATATAACCGCTCTGTTCCCGGCGTTCTGAAGAATGCTTTGGACTGGGTCAGCCGGGTCAAGGGCGGCGTCTGGCGCGACAAGCCGGTGGCGATCATGTCGGCGGCGGACGGGCGCACCGGCGGCGCCCGGTCACAATTCGCGTTGCGCCTGTCCATGGCGACGTCGCGCGCGGTGGTCCTGCCCTTGCCCGAGGTGATCGTCGCCGATTCTTCGAAGGCGTTCGACGAAAACGGCCACCTGTCCGACCCCTACTACATCAAGCAACTCACTGACCTGATGGCAGTTCTGAAGGCCGAGGCGGAGAAGCGACGGGCGTGATCAGTCGAAAATTCCGGTGACGCGCCCGAGCAGCATGAAGGCCCGTGCGGTCCGAGTGTCGGACAACTCGATGATCTCGGCATCGGTCGCGTTCTTCTCGAAGTCCTGGAACGTCTTGTCGAACTGCCGCAGGAAATGGTGCGCGGCATCGCGAAAGATCGTGTCCTCGCGCATCCGGCCCGCCGACAGGGCGAGGCTCGACCGGTCCCGCACGCCGCCAAGAGCGCCGATGTTCCGCCCACGCTCGCCTTGCGCGAAACGCCGCCACACCTCGGGCTTGGCGCGGTCGGGCTTCAGGTCGTCCATGTAGATGCCGTCTTGGCTGAGCAGCGTCAGCACGTCCTGCGCGGCGCGGATCAGTTTCGAAGTATTGCGATCCTCCAGCGCAAGCCGCAGCGCCCGGAAACCTGCCTTGTCCTCGGCAGTCTCGGGGAAATTCAGCGCCTTGATGAAATCCGACAGTGAAAGCGGCGGCCGCAGGTCCTCGGCCGGGGTGCCAAGCGCCAGTGCCGGTTGTTCGTCCTGCACAGCCGGACGGGTCGGCGTCACCAACGCGGCCTTCTGGTCTGCCGAGGGCTGCGATTGCGCGGGATCGCGACGCGAGGTGAATGTCGCCAGCGCCGTTTCGGTTTGCCGGGCGATCTCGTCCAGTTTCTTCTCGACCGAGGGCCGGGCCCCTGCCGCCGCAGACTGGCTTTGCTGCACATAGGCGTTGCGCATCGCATCGACCGCCGCCTGTAGCCGCGTCGCCTCATCGCGCAGAACCCGGATCGACCGCGAGGTCGTCACCACGACCCAGATCAGGGCGATCGGCAAGAGCACGACCAGAAGCGCCAGCACGATGCCAAGCGCACCACCTTCGGACGGCTTCAGGACGAAGTAGATGGCGACCGACACTGCCCAGATAAGGCACAATCCTGCGGCCGCCATTTCGGGGGCAGACAGAGGAACCCGCGCATCGGCCTTGCCATACATCCCAAGGTCCAGGGGTTTGTCCTGATTCTCTTCGGTCATCCTGCCGTCCCGTTCCCCGGTCCGCTGCCCGTCATCGTCTCAGACGTAGCGGATACTCACCACCTCGTAGCTGCGCTCGCCGCCGGGAGTACGCACCTCGACGGAATCGCCTTCATCCTTGCCGATCAGCGCACGGGCCAGAGGCGAGCGGATGTTCAGCAGCCCCCGCTCGATATCGGCCTCGGCCTCGCCGACGATCTGATAGGTCTTCTCTTCCTCGCTGTCCTCGTCAAGCAGTGTGACGGTCGCGCCGAACTTGATCGGCCCGGAAAGCTTGGTCGGATCGATCACATCGGCCAGCGAAAGGATCCCCTCGAGTTCCTTGATCCGGCCCTCGATGAAACTCTGGCGTTCGCGCGCGGCATGATATTCGGCGTTCTCCGACAGGTCGCCATGTTCCCGGGCCTCGGCGATGGCGCGAATGACGGAGGGGCGCTCGACCGTCTTCAGCGTCTTCAGCTCTTCATCGAGCGCGGCAAAGCCGGCACGGGTCATCGGGATCTTTTCCATCGGCCTCAACTTGAAATGAAGAACGCCCCGGTCCGGGTGGACCACGGCGTTGTGGCAGCATCAGGGCACACCTGACCCCAGCCCCGCGCCAAATGCAAGAGGTTGAGGGTGCAGGCACCGACGCCGCCATCGCGCAGTCTTCGGTCGCGAATGAGGCAGCATTGCGCAATGATGTTGCGTCACGGTTGACCCCACTGCGGCATTCGGGCAAAGCCGTTGCCGGGAAAATCCAGCTATCCGGTATCGAGACGGCCAGAGGGGAACTGACATGAGCGACGGGATCGTGCGCGAGGGAATGGACTACGATGTTGTCATCGTGGGGGCGGGTCCTTCGGGTCTGTCGGCGGCGATCCGTCTGAAGCAGCTTGATCCCGATCTGTCGGTGGTGGTGCTGGAGAAGGGGTCGGAAGTCGGGGCGCATATCCTGTCTGGGGCAGTGCTCGATCCCTCCGGCCTTGACGCGCTGATCCCCGACTGGCGCGAGAAGGGGGCCCCGATCAAGACCGAGGTGAAGTCGGACAACTTCTATCTCCTCGGCCCGGCGGGCGGCATGCGCATCCCGAACTGGCCGATGCCGCCCCTGATGTCGAACCACGGCAACTACATCGTCTCGATGGGCAATGTCTGCCGCTGGCTCGCCACCCAGGCCGAGGGGCTTGGGGTCGAGATCTTCCCGGGCATGTCCTGCTCGCAGCTCGTCTACGGCGACAAGGGTGAGGTTAAGGGCGTGGTCGCGGGCGAATTCGGCAGAGCGGCCGACGGCACGCCCGGCCCGTCCTACGAGCCGGGCATGGAACTCCGCGGCAAGTATGTGTTCCTGTCGGAAGGCGTGCGCGGATCGCTCGCCAAGGAAGTCATCGCGAAATACGACCTCACGAAGGGCCACGAGCCGCAGAAGTTCGGCATCGGCATGAAGGAGATCTGGGAGATCGACCCCGAAAAGCACCGCGAGGGCACGGTCACCCACACCATGGGCTGGCCGCTCGGCTCGAACGCGGGCGGCGGGTCGTTCATCTACCACGCCGAGAACAACCAGGTGTTCATCGGCTTCGTGGTGCACCTGAACTACGCCAACCCTTACCTCTACCCCTACGCGGAATTTCAGCGGCTGAAGCAGCACCCGATGGTGGCCGAGCTTCTGAAGGGCGGCAAGCGCGTGGCCTATGGCGCCCGGGCGATCAGCGAGGGTGGCTGGCAGTCGATCCCGACGATGGTGGCGCCGGGGGTGGCACTGCTCGGCTGCTCGGCGGGGCTCGTCAACGTGCCGCGCATCAAGGGCAACCACAACGCCATGCTCTCGGGCAAGGCGGCGGCCGAGGCGGCTCATGCGGCGATCAAGGCTGGGCGGTCGGGCGATGCGCTGGCCGACTACGAGGCCGAGGTGCGGTCGGGCCCGATCGGCAAGGACCTGAAGCGGGTTCGCAACGTCAAGCCGATCTGGTCGAAATGGGGCCTGACCGCGTCCTTGGCGCTTGGCGGTCTCGACATGTGGACGAACAACCTCTTCGGCCTGTCGCTCTTCGGGACGGTCAAGCACGGCAAGACCGACGCGGCCGCGACTGGCAAGGCGAAGAATTACAAGCCGATCGAGTATCCCCGTCCCGATGGTGTCCTGAGCTTCGACCGGCTGACCAACGTCGCCTTCAGCTTCACCAACCACGAGGAAAGCCAGCCGGCGCACCTGAAGCTCAAGGACCCCGCGATTCCGATCAAGGTCAACCTGCCGGAGTATGCCGAACCGGCGCAGCGCTACTGCCCGGCCGGTGTCTACGAGGTTCTGGGCGAGGGCGCCGAGGCCACCTTCCGCATCAACTTCCAGAACTGCGTCCACTGCAAGACCTGCGACATCAAGGACCCCAGCCAGAACATCACCTGGACAACACCCCAGGGCGGCGACGGGCCGAACTATCCAAACATGTGACATTTGCGCGAGGTGCGGCCCAACTTGCCCCTGCGAAGGGCCGCCCTCATGGACATGGCGCAGAGGCAAGGCTAGCTTCCCCGCAAAGCAGCCGGAGATGACCCCTTGCCTTTGCACCGCCCGTTGATCGCCCTCTGCCTGGCTCTGGGCGCCGTGCCGCAGTCGCTTTCGGCTGCAGAACCCGATGCGGGTGCCTACCTGGCGGCGCGCAGTGCCGTGATCGCGGCGGATTATGAGGATGCGGTGACCTGGTTCACCCGCGCCATCATCGCCGACCCGACGAACATCATGCTCCTGGAAGGCGCGCTGGTCGGCCAGATCTCGCTCGGTCAATTCGACCCGGCCATCACCATCGCCGAGCAGATGAAACGCAGCGGTCTCAAGACCCGCAGCGAAGCGATCGTGCTGGCCGCACAGGACGCCAAGCGCGGCGCCTTCGAAGGCTATCTCAGCGGGCTCAAGGCTGGACAGGTGGTCAACCCCGCCGTCGACGCGCTGAACGCAGCTTGGGCCGAGCTTGGCGCAGGCCGCATGTCCGAGGCGCTGGCCGGCTTTGACAAGATTGCTGCCACCAAGGGGCTTGAGGCGTTCGGCCTTTACCACAAGGCGCTTGCGCTGGCAGCGGTCGGCGATTTCGAGAATGCCGACAAGATCCTTGCAGACCCGAAACTTCAGGTCATGCGCCGCGGCGTCATTGCCCGGGCGCAGATGCTGAGCCAGCTTGAGCGGAACGACGAGGCGATCAAACTGCTCGAGGCGAATTTCGGCACCGGGCAGGATCCGATGATCGACGTGCTGATCGCGGATCTGAAAGCCGGAAAGACCTTGCCGTTCGACGTGGTCCGCAACGCAACCGATGGCTTCGCCGAAGTGTTCTTCACGGTCGCCGCCGCGATGAACGGACAGGCCGCCAACAGCGAAACGCTGGTCTACAGCCGGACCGCCGCCTATCTGCGCCCCGATCACATCGACGCCATCCTGATGAGCGGCGCGCTGCTTCAGGCCCAGAAGCAGTACGACCTGGCGATTGCTGCCTACAACACCGTGCCAGCCGACAATCCTGCCCATTACGCGGCCGCCATCGGCATCGCCGAGGCGACCGAGGCCAAGGGCGATGCCGATCAGGCGATCAAGGAGTTGCAGGCCCTAGCCAAGGGCAGCGACCTGATCATCGTCAATGTCTCGCTCGGCGATGCCCTGCGCCGGCAGGAGAAATTTGCCGATGCCGTGGTCGCCTACGACAAGGCCGTCTCGATGATTTCCGAGCCGGAACCGCGGTATTGGGGGCTCTACTACAGCCGCGGGATCGCAAACGAGCGAACCAAGAACTACGACAAGGCAGATGCCGATTTCCGCGAGGCCCTGAAACTGAATCCCGATCAGCCGCAGGTTCTGAACTACCTCGGCTACTCGATGGTCGAGCGGAACCTCAATCTCGACGAGGCGTTAGCGATGATCCAGAAGGCGGTCGCGCTGGAGCCGCAGAGCGGCTACATCGTGGACAGCCTGTCCTGGGCGCTTTTCACCCTGGGCCGCTATCAGGAAGCCCTGCCGATCCAGGAACATGCCTCGCTTCTGGAACCGGTGGAGCCGACGGTTACCGACCATCTGGGCGATGTCTATTGGGCCGTCGGGCGCACCCGCGAGGCCAAGTACCAGTGGCAGCGCGCCCTGTCCTATGATCCGACCGAGGAACAGGCGAAGCGCATCCAGCGCAAGCTCGACATCGGCCTGGACGCCGTCCTGAAGGAGGAAGGCGCAAAGCCGCTGCTGGCGGTAGCGCCGCCCGATAACCCGATCGTGCTGCCGGCCAACGAAGGCGTCTCGGAAGAAGAGCCGCCCGCCGACGATGGCAATTGACGTCTTCGCCCCTGCCAAGATCAACCTGACCCTGCATGTCACCGGCCGCCGCGCCGATGGCTACCATCTGCTCGACAGTCTGGTCGCCTTCGCCGGGGTGGGTGATACGGTGACGGCCGAAGTCGCCGATCATCTCTCCCTGCAGATCGACGGTCCGATGGCGGCAGGACTGGATGCGGGGGACGACAATCTTGTCCTGCGCGCGGCACGGCTGCTGGCACCGGGCGGGGGTGCCGCCCTTCGCCTGACCAAGCGCCTGCCGGTCGCCTCTGGGATCGGCGGCGGGTCGGCGGATGCTACCGCAACGCTGCGCGCACTGGCCCGGCTCTGGTCGCTGCCTTTGCCAGACCATGCACGCGCCCTTTCGCTTGGCGCGGATGTGCCGGTCTGCCTGGATGGCCGACCCGCGCGCATGCGCGGTGTGGGCGAAGGGATAGAGCCCATTGCCAAGCCCCTGCCGGACGCCTGGCTTGTCCTGGTCAACCCGGGCGTCGCGGTATCGACGCCTGCCGTCTTTGCCGCACTCGACCGTCGCGACAACCCGCCCATGCCGGACCGACTGCCCGACTGGCCCGACGCCGGCAGTCTGGCTGCATTTCTTGCCACTCAGCGCAATGACATGGAAGCAGCGGCCATCCGGCTACAGCCGGTCATCGCGGTGGCGAAAGAGGCCCTTGCCGCGCAGACTGGCTGCCTGATCGCGCGGATGTCGGGCTCGGGGGCGACGTGTTTCGGCCTGTTCGGCAAAGCCGCAGAAGCAAAGCATGCAGCCGAGGCCCTGAAGCAAGACCATCCGGGCTGGTGGGTCACACCTGCCCCCCTTTTGCGGTCGTGACGCTCAGTTCAGCCGCGACACGACGTAATCGGCCAGATCTTCCAGCATCTCGCGCAGAGGATGTTCCGGCAGTCGGCTCATCGCCGTCCGGGCCTTGGCTGCCCAGGCAAAGGCATCCGCCCGCGCCGCCTCGAGCGCGCCGCGCCGGTTCAGGATCGCAATCGCCTCTTCCAGGTCGCCGTCGCGCTGGTCGCCTTTTTCGATGACCCGCTGCCAGAAGGCGCGGTCGGTCGCATCGGCCCTGGCAACCGCCTTGATGACCGGAAGCGTCAGCTTGCGTTCGCGGAAATCATCGCCGGTATTCTTGCCGATCTCGGCGCTGCTGCCGCCATAGTCGAGCAGGTCATCGGCAATCTGGAACGCAATGCCCAGTGCGTCGCCATATTCGCGCAGCGCGTTGACCTGATCCTCGGTCGCCCCGGCAATGACCGCGCCCGATTCGGTCGCGGCCGAGAACAGCGCGGCGGTCTTGCCGCGGATCACCTGAAGATAGATCGCTTCGTCGGTGCGCAGATCCTGCGCGGCGGTCAACTGCAGCACCTCACCTTCGGCAATCACCGCGGCAGCATTCGACAGGATGCTCAGAACCCGCAGGCTGCCCGGTTCGACCATCAACTGGAACGCCCGGGCGAAAAGGTAGTCGCCGACGAGGACACTCGACTTGTTGTCCCACAGAAGGTTCGCCGTCGGACGGCCCCGGCGGCGCTGGCTTTCATCCACAACATCGTCGTGCAGCAGCGTGGCCGTGTGGATGAACTCCACCGTCGCCGCAAGATGGATGTGATAAGGCCCCTCGTAACCGCAGAGCCGCGCCGCGGCGAGCGTCAGCATCGGGCGCAGACGCTTGCCCCCTGCCTCGACCAGATGCGCGGTGACTTCCGGAATCCGCGGCGCGTGTTCTGACGCCATCCGTTGCCGGATCAGGCCGTTCACGCCGTCCATGTCTTCCGCAAGCCAGCGACCCAGCCGCTCGTGCGGCTTCACCTTCACTTCGTCCAACCCCATGACCGCCCTGTCAGTATGTCTCGACAGCCCCCGGATCGCCGACTATGTCCTTCGACATGAAAGAGCTTTTGCGCAGCAGCGACCCGACGGTCATCGCCTTTGCTTCGGCCCTTCTCGACGGTGAGGATATACCCGTCTTTCAGATGGACGTCCACATGAGCATCCTCGAAGGATCGTTGGGCATCTTGCCGCGTCGGCTCATGGTCAAGGACCACGATTTCTACCGTGCCTGTCGCGTTCTTGAAGACAACGACATCCCCCGGGGCCTGTGATGTTCGCCGAGGCCGACCTGACCGATGACGGTTTCTTGAACGGTCGGCTCCGCATCCTTCAGCCGATTTCCGGATACCGCGCCGCAACCGACCCGGTGTTCCTGGCGGCCGCCTGCCCGGCAAAGCCCGGCGAAAGCGTGCTGGAACTGGGCTGCGGCGCCGGAGTGGCCAGTCTATGCCTCGGTGCCCGGGTCAACGAATTGACGCTGCACGGGCTGGAGCGTCAGGCCGACTATGCTGATCTTGCCCGCCGCAATGCGCTGCGCAACACAATCCCCCTGACCGTGACCGAGGGGGACCTGACGCGCATGCCCGGCCTGTTGCGGATCTCCTTCGATCACGTCATCGCCAATCCGCCCTATTATCCAGCCGGAGGCGGCACCCCGGCCCAGGACCCGGGCCGCGAGGCCGCGCTGCGTGAAGAGACGCCGCTGGCCAGCTGGATCGACGCAGCCACACGCAGGCTGGCGCCGGGCGGTTGGTTGACGTTGATCCAGTCCGCTGATCGTCTGCCCGAACTCCTGACCGCGATCGACAGCCGCCTTGGATCGCTTGCGCTGCTGCCCCTGCAATCCCGTCCCGATCGACCGGCAGGTCGCGTCATTCTGCGTGCCCGCAAGGGAGGGAAGGCCGCTTTCCGGCTTCTCGCACCGCTCATTCTGCATGCAGGCGCGGCCCATGATGGTGATCGCGACAGCTTTGCTCCTCTTGCCCGGGACGTGCTTCGCGATGGCAAAGGCATCGATAAAGTCTTTCACTGAAAGTTGCGCGGGTCTCCGCCCGAACACACCAAGATTGCGTGACACGACTCATCCTTTGTGATGCACTTGTTACATTGCAACTGATGGAGGACGAATATGTCGATCACTTCGCACCTGCAGGAACTTCGCCGCAAGCACGAGATTCTTTCTGAACAGGTCGAACGAGATCAGCGCAGTCCCGGGGCCGACGATCTGAAGATCGCGGAACTGAAGAAGCAGAAACTCAAGATAAAGGAAGAGATCGCCCGCTTGATGCGGGCATGACGGATGTCAGGCGCTGGCGCGGGCCGCCAGCGCCGCCCCCGCGGTGATAAGTGCCGCAGAAATCAGCAGGACAGTCGACGGTTCGGCAATTCCCGCCGCAACCAGCGCCAGGGTCGAGAACAGCGGTGCGGCATAGGACGCAACGCCCAGCATCTGGATATTGCCTCTCTTGACGCCATAATCCCAAGTGTAGAAGGCCAGCCCGACTGGTCCAAGTCCAAGGGCAAGGATGCTGAGCCATCCCGATGCCGCCGCGGGCCAGGCCGTCTGTTCAAAAAGCAGATGCGCCAGCGCCGACAGCACTGCCGTAGCAAGACAAAAGACGGTCACGCTTGCCGTCGGTACGTCGCCGAAGCGCCGTGAAACGATCGAATAGGTCGACCAGGTCAGCGCGCAAAGAAAGGCCAGCCCAAGCCCCGGCAAGGCATCGCCCGAAATCCCACCCGCCCCACGCAGCACGATCAACGCGGCGCCGGCAAAAGCCAGGACCGCTCCCACGACATGCAGCGCCTTCAGGCGTTCGCCGGGCAGCAGCCCTGACATCAGCACGATGAACAACGGCCAGAGATACGAGATCAGCCCCGCTTCCGCCGCCGGGGCGAGCCGCAGCGCCGAAAAATAAAGCGCGTGATAGCCGAAAAGGCCTGCGGTTCCGAAGGCGAAGACCTGCCACCGGACCGCGCGCAAGAGCCTCCCCTGACGGGTGCCGATCGTCCAGACAAGGCCCAGGGCCCCACCGACCGCAAAGGTCATTGCCGCCAGCTGGAAGGGCGGAACAGGGGCCGAGCCGACCGTGAACAGGGCCAGGAGCGACCAGAGCAGGACAGCTGTAAAACCGACAAGGGTGGCATTGCGGTGCGACATCCGAGGCATTCAACCGATCCTGCACGCCGCAGCAAGGAAAAAGGCCCGCGAAACGCGGGCCTTCTGCCGAAATCGACAAGGCAGCCTCAGACGAAGAACTGGCCGCCATTGGCGCTGATCGTCGATCCGGTGATGAAGCCCGCATCGTCCGACGCCAGGAACACCACGGCGCGCGCGATCTCTTCCGGCTCGCCCAGGCGTCCGACCGGGATCAGCGGGATGATGCGTTCGTTCAGCACCTTTTCGTCGATCGCCTTCACCATCTCGGTCGCGATGTAGCCCGGGCAGATCGCGTTGACGGTGATGCCCGCCCGTGCGCCTTCCTGCGCCAGCGCCTTGGTGAAGCCCAGATCGCCCGCCTTGGCAGCCGAGTAGTTCGCCTGGCCCACCTGACCCTTCTGCCCGTTGATCGAGCTGATGGAGATGATCCGGCCGAACTTGCGGTCACGCATGCCGTTCCAGACCGGATGGGTCATGTTGAAAAGGCCGGTCAGGTTCGTGTCGATGACTTCCTTCCACTGCTGGGGCGTCATCTTGTGGAACATGGCGTCACGGGTGATGCCGGCGTTGTTCACCAGAACGTCGACCGGCCCGAGCTCTGCCTCGACCTGCTTCACGCCAGCGGCGCAGGCATCGTAATCCGCGACCGACCACTTGAAGGTCTTGATGCCGGTTTCCTTGGTGAACGCGGCCGCGGCCTCGTCATTCCCGGCATAGTTCGCCGCTACGGAGTATCCCGCTGCCTTCAGCGCAACGGAAATCGCCGCGCCGATCCCGCGCGACCCACCCGTCACCAATGCCACTCTCGCCATATCTACTCCTCCGCTTTGCGTGACTCGCAAGACTGTTACCGAAACCGCCGGACCATCGCAACAATGTTGCGCGCAGTTTTCATTGCCCTTTGGTCGCGGTTCATTGCCGCACCGGAAGGATGCCGCGCGCGCGACCAAGGTCGCCGCAATAGGCTATCCATTTCAGGTTGGACGGCAGTGACAAGAGCTTTTCCGAGCGGTTCGACCAGCGTTCGCGCAGATAGCCCATGATCGAGGCGACATCGGCCTCGGGGGCGGCCTGCCCGGCCTTGCCGGCTTCCGTCTCCGCCTCGGCCAGAAAGGACGCGGCGACGCGCGAGGCGTCCGCGCGCTGCTGCTCCGTCGTCCCGGCATAGCCGTCCGCCTGGCCGACAGCCTCGAACACCGCGCTGCATTCCGCCAGCAGGGCCCAAAGCGGTGGCTGGGGCGCCGTTTCTGCGACGGCCGGAAGGCCCACCGCCAAGAAAGCGGGGGCCAGCCGGATCGCGGTCAGTTGCCTGAGTTCAGGCACGTTCCAGGCACATGGCGACCCCCATGCCGCCGCCGATGCACAGCGTGGCGAGGCCCTTGTTGGCGCCCCGGCGCTGCATTTCGAACAGCAGCGTGTTCAAGATGCGTGCACCGCTGGCGCCGATCGGGTGGCCGATGGCAATGGCGCCGCCGTTTACGTTCACGATCGACGGATCCCAGCCCATGTCCTTGTTCACGGCGCAGGCCTGCGCGGCAAAGGCCTCGTTTGCCTCGACCAGGTCAAGATCGCCCACCTTCCAGCCGGCCTTTTCCAGAGCCTTGCGGCTTGCGTAGATCGGGCCGACGCCCATAACCGAGGGGTCCAGCCCCGCAGTCGCGTAAGAAGCGATCCGGGCAAGCGGCTTCAGCCCGCGCTTTGCCGCCTCGGCCTCGCTCATCAGCAACACACCCGCTGCGCCGTCGTTCAGGCCGCTGGCATTGGCCGCGGTCACGCTGCCGTCCTTGGTGAAGGCGGGCTTCAGCTTCTGCATGGCCTCGATCGTGGCGCCGTGGCGGATGTATTCATCGCTGTCCACGGTGATGTCGCCCTTCCGTGTCGAGATGACGAAGGGAATGATCTCGTCCTTGAACTTGCCGGCCTTCTGCGCGGCTTCGGCCTTGTTCTGGCTGCCGACGGCAAACTCATCCTGCATGTCGCGGCTGATCTGCCACTGGGCCGCAACGTTCTCGGCCGTCTGGCCCATGTGGTAGCCGTTGAAGGCATCCCACAGACCGTCCTTGATCATCGAGTCGACGAACTTCATGTCGCCCATCTTGGTCCCCGCGCGCAGATGCGCGACATGGGGTGACAGGCTCATGCTTTCCTGACCGCCGGCGACGACGATCGCCGCATCGCCAAGCTGCACATGCTGGGCGCCAAGCGCCACCGCCCGCAGGCCCGAGCCGCAGACCTGGTTGAGGCTCCAGGCCGAGCTTTCCTTGGGCAGGCCGGCATTGATATGCGCCTGACGGGCCGGGTTCTGGCCTTGGCCTGCGGTCAGAACCTGGCCCAGGATGGTTTCCGAGACTTCGGATTTGTCGATGCCGGCACGGGCGACGACCGCCTCGATGACCTTGGCCCCAAGCTCGTGAGCGGGAGTGTTCGCGAAGGAACCGTTGAAGCTTCCGACAGCGGTGCGCGCCGCCGAGACGATTACGACATTGGTCATGGCTGAAGTCCTCTCCCTAGCCCAACAGGCAGCAATCCGCTTTGCCGCCTTGCAGCATGGCCTAAGGAGCCGTCACGTCAAGCACAAGGCACAACTTGGTCGGGGGTCCGCGACACGTGGCCTCGCCGGGTCTTCCTGGCGGGCCCCTGGGGCACCTTGCGCCAGACCGGCCGCGTGGTCGGCGCGCCGAAGTGATAGCCCTGCAGGCAGTCGACCCCCGCCGCAGCCAGCCAAGCTGCCTCTTCCGCCGTTTCGACCGCCTCGGCGACCGTGAACATGTCGAACTGCCTCGCGATCAGCATCAGGGCCTGGGTCAGCACCTGGTTGTCCGGGTCATGGCCAATGCCGCGGATGAACTGTCCATCGATCTTGACGATGTCGAACGAGAACTCGCGAAAATGACGGAAAGCCGTGAAACCGGACCCGAAATCGTCCAGCGCGAAGGTGATTCCGCGCCGGTGCAGGTCATCCATGAAGGCCACGACGATTTCCGGCATCAGCATCGCCGAACCTTCCGTGATCTCGAGGATCAGCCGTTCCGCCACCGTCCGTTCCGCCGCCAGCCCGTTGCGCAGGATCTCGTTCCAGCGCGGATAGCCGATCGAGCGGGCCGACATGTTGATCGACAGCCGCACACCGGGTTCGCGCCGCAAGGTCGACAGCCCCAGTTCCAGCGCCGCGCAATCAATTAGCCGGCCAAGGTCCGAGTTTTCCGCCACCGGCATGAAATCCCGCGCTGGGATGGTACGGCCATTTTCATCGAGGATGCGGATCAGCCCTTCGTGAAAGGCGATTCGCCCGGTTTCACGCGCCGCGACGACAGGCTGGTAGGCCAAAGCAAGCCGCCCCTGCCGCAACGCATCCCGTACCATGTCGGTCGTGCGTCGCTCCTGTTCGGCGACCGCGATGGTAAAAGGGCTTTCCGCGCCCTCGCCCTTGATCAGCCGTTCCGCCCGGCGCCGCGCCATCCTGTCCTCCGCATTGCTGCCCTCGACAGCGTGCGCACGCAGCCGTAAAGAAGTGGTGAAGTTTCCATTTTGTTCCAAATTGCGAGGTCCGCATGACTGACCCTGTCCGCTGCGCCTGGTGTGGAACCGATCCGCTTTACGTCACCTATCACGATACCGAATGGGGCGTGCCGGAACGGGACGGCCGCGCGCTTTGGGAAAAGCTGATCCTCGACGGGTTCCAGGCCGGCCTCGCCTGGATCACGATCCTTCGCAAGCGCGACGCCTTCCGCAGCGCCTTCTCCGGTTTCCGACCCGAGGTGATCGCCGGTTGGGGCGAACCCGAGGTTCTGCGCCTGCTGGCCGATCCTGGCATCATCCGCCACCGCGGCAAGATCGAAGGCACGATCAAGGGCGCCCAGGCCTATCTGCGCATCGAAGAGCGCGAGGGCTTCTCGAACTTCCTCTGGCGCTATGTCGACGGACAACCGCTTCAGCCCAGGCCGGTCACCTCGGCCGACATTCCGGCGCAAACCGAGCTTTCCGCGCGCATATCGAAGGACCTCAAGAAAGAAGGCTTCACCTTCTGCGGCCCGACCATCGTCTATGCCTTCATGCAGGCGACCGGGCTGGTCAACGACCACGTCATGGGCTGTCACTGCCACGACCACGTCGCAAGGATCGGCAGCACCTCTTGATCCTGTTCGCCAATTCCGCGATGCTCCCGCGCATGGGTCCGCAGTTCACCCAGGCGCCACCGGCCCAGACGGGCAGCTAGACCTGCGATTACCGGATCGTTTCGCACCTGTCCTTGTCTCGTGCCCGATCGCAAGCGGTGGCCAGCGACCCTGTGCGGCACGTCACGAGGCTGACATGACCAGAACTTCCTTTCCCTTCCGGGTGGACGACATCTCTGCCCTTGCCCGGTCGCTGCGGGCCCAGTTGCCCGACGGCACGGACCGACCCGGCCACCTCACCCTGATGAACATGCTCGCGCGGGGCGCGGGCTATCGCAACTTCCAGCATTTCCGCGCCACGCAGGAGGCAGCGGACCGTCTGGACGCCCCGCCACCGCCCGCGCCCGATCACGCTCGGGTAGAGCAGGTGATGCGCCATTTCGATGCCGAGGGACGGCTCTTGCGGTGGCCGTCGCGGACCTGGATGCAGCACCTCGCGCTCTGGCCGCTTTGGGCGCGATTTCCCCGTGGGGAAACCTGGAGCGAGCGCGAGGTGACCGCGCATCTGCGCCAGTGGCACGGCTTCGACGACCCGGCAATCCTGCGCCGGACCATGGTCGAACGGGGCCTGTTGTGGCGGACGCAGGACGGGCGCCAATACCGGCGGATCGAACTGGCCCCCAGTCCTGAAGCGAAGGCGCTGATCCGCCTGACCCACCGGGGCGCGACCGGCTAAGCGAAGAGCCAAGAGTTTTCAAGAAACTCTTGGCAATTTCCTTCGAAGGATAGTGCTACCGCCCGGCCGCAAGCGCCGCGAGAACGGCCTGGGCGTCGGCGCTATCCCAGGCGGCGTCGCCAATCAGGCGTGCGACTTCCTGTCCTTCGGGATTCAGGATCAGCGTGACCGGCAGGCCAAGCACCCCAAGCTCGCGCGACAGCGCCGCCTTGGGGTCGCGCAGGACCGGCAGGTTGGTCACGCCGGCGTCGGCGTAGAAGCGGTCGATCGCCTCGACCGAGTTCCGCCCCGTCGCCACCGGCAGCACGGCGACCTCGGGCATCGCCGCCTGAAGCCGGTCGAGCGACGGCATTTCAATGCGGCACGGCGCGCACCATGTCGCCCAGAAATTCAGGACGACCCATTTTCCCTGCCATTCGGCCAGCTTCCGCTCACCATCAGTTGCATCGACGATCGCAATCTCGGGCAAGGGGGTCGGCGCTTCGGCGAAAACGAGCTTCTTCATCTCGCCGTTCGCCAATGCCGCAGCCTCTGGCCCGGCAAGGGCCGGATTTGCACCGAGCGTCAGGGCCGTATAAAGACCGATCGCGATAAGCCGCAGCACGTTTCCCCTCCGAAGGGTCCCAAGATGTCCGACACGACGCCGAAGTCTGCCACCGCCAACCAGATGTGGGGCGGGCGCTTCGCCACCGGTCCCGACGCGATCATGCAGGCGATCAACGCCTCGATCGGCTTCGACAAGCGGCTCTATGCGCAGGACATCCAAGGCTCGCGCGCCCATGCGGCGATGCTCGCTGCCACAGGCATCCTGACCAATAAGGATGTCGAGGCGATCCGGGAAGGCCTTCTCACGGTGTTGTCAGAGATCGAGGCAGGCGATTTCGCCTTCAAGGTCGAACTTGAGGACATCCACATGAACGTGGAAGCCCGCCTGAAGGAGATCATCGGCGAACCTGCCGGACGTCTGCACACGGCGCGGTCGCGCAACGACCAGGTAGCGGTCGACTTCCGCCTCTGGGTCCGCGACCAATGCGACGCGGCGGTCACCGGGATCGAGGCGCTAATGCGCGCCTTCCTGGCGCAGGCGGAGGCCGGGGCCGACTGGGTCATGCCTGGCTTCACCCATCTTCAGACCGCGCAGCCGGTGACCTGGGGCCATCACATGATGGCCTATGTCGAGATGCTGGCGCGCGACCGGTCGCGCTTTGCCGACGCGCGGAAGCGCATGAACGAAAGCCCGCTCGGGGCGGCAGCTCTTGCGGGGACCTCGTTCGCGATCGACCGGCACATGACCGCGGCTGCGCTCGGATTCGACCGGCCGACGGCAAACTCGCTCGACTCCGTCTCGGACCGTGATTTCGCACTGGAGTTCCTGTCGGCCAGCAGCATCTGCGCCATGCACTTGTCGCGCTTCGCGGAAGAGCTGGTGATCTGGTCCTCGGCCCAGTTCCGCTTCGTGCGGCTGTCGGACCGCTGGACGACCGGCTCCTCGATCATGCCGCAGAAGAAGAACCCCGACGCGGCAGAGCTTCTGCGGGCGAAGCTCGGCCGCATCCTTGGCGCGACGGTGGCGCTCTTCACCATCATGAAGGGCCTGCCGCTGACCTATTCCAAGGACATGCAGGAGGACAAGGAACAGGTCTTCGACGCCGCGGACACGCTGATGCTTGGCCTCGCAGCCATGACCGGCATGGTGGCCGACATGACGGCCAACCGCGCCAGCCTGGCCGCCGCCGCCGCCTCGGGCTTCTCGACCGCGACCGATCTCGCCGACTGGCTGGTCCGCACGTTGAACCTGCCCTTCCGCGACGCGCATCACGTCACCGGCACGCTGGTGGCCAAGGCCGAGGCGAAGGGCTGCGACCTGCCCGACCTGACCCTGGCCGAGATGCAATCGGTCCATCCCGGCATAACCGCCGATGTCTTTACTGTGCTGGGAGTGGAAAATTCAGTCCGCAGCCGCATGTCTTATGGTGGCACGGCCCCCGATCAGGTCCGCGCCCAGATTGCCCGCTGGAAGGAGCTTCTGAAATGACCCGCATCATTCCTGCCTTTGCTGTTCTTGCCCTGCTTGCTGCCTGCGGCGCCGATGGCAAACCCATCACGCCAGCCAAGCCTGCCCCGCAGGCGACCTCGTCCGGCGTGACGATTACGGGCGATGGCCGCTTGGGTGTTACCAGCGGTAATCACGACGGTGGGTCCGGCGGTGGCGGGTCCGGCGGTGGCGGATCCAGCGGTGGTGGATCCAGCTACTGAGAAAGGCGGATCGTGTCGCCCTTGCGCTTCGCTTATCTTGCCCTGGCGATCTGGGGCGCCATCCACCCGATGGCGTGGTTCGTCACCTACATGCGCGAGACCGGAACCGGCCTGAGCGGTCTGATCGATGCGTGGTACGTCAACGCCTCGACCACCGGCCTGACCTGGGATCTGACGATCTCGGCCATCGCGTTGACGGTCTGGATCATTGCCGAAACCCGTGTCCGCCGGAATTGGACCGCCCTTGTGGCGATCCCTGCGACCTTCTGCATCGGCGTCTCGTGCGGGCTGCCGCTCTATCTGTTCCTGCGCACCCGACCGGTCGGCTGAAAGCCCTTCCGGCGACAGGGAAATTCCCGTATCCCGGGCCGCAGGATCATCGGGGACGACGGGCATGGACCACTTCCTTTACCGCGACGGCGCGCTTCATGCCGAGGATGTGGCCCTTTCGGATATCGCCGGAGCAGTCGGGACACCCTTCTACGTCTACTCTACCGCAACACTGACACGGCATTACCGCCTGTTCACCGAGGCGCTGGCGCCGCTGCCGAACCTGGTCTGCTTCGCGATCAAGTCGCTGTCCAACGTGGCCGTCCTCAAGACGCTTGGGGACCTCGGCGCCGGAATGGACGTCGTCTCGGGCGGGGAATACCTGCGCGCCAAGGCCGCCGGCGTGCCCGGCGACCGGATCGTCTTCTCGGGCGTCGGCAAGACGCGGGAAGAGATGCGGCTGGCACTGGAAGGTGGCATCCGCCAGTTCAACGTCGAGGGCGAGCCGGAGCTTCGTGCCCTGTCTGACGTCGCCAGCAGCCTCGGGCGGACTGCGCCCATCACCATCCGGGTCAATCCGGATGTCGACGCCCGCACTCATGAAAAGATCGCGACCGGCAAGAAAGAGAACAAGTTCGGTATCCCGATCGAACGCGCTTCTGCCGTCTACGCCGAAGCGGCATCACTACCGGCGATCGAGGTTGTCGGCATCGACGTTCATATCGGCAGCCAGCTGACCGAACTCGAACCCTTCGAACAGGCCTATCTGAAGGTCGCCGACCTGACCCGCCGCCTGCGGTCCGAAGGGCACAACATCCGCCGGCTCGATCTGGGGGGCGGCCTCGGCATTCCCTACACCCGGTCGAACGAGGCACCGCCGCTGCCAACCGAGTATGGCGCGCTCATCAAGCGCACTGTCGGCGATCTGGGCTGCGAGATCGAGATCGAGCCGGGGCGGCTGATCTCGGGCAATGCCGGCCTGCTGGTCGCGTCGGTGATCTACGTCAAGAACGGCGAGGGGCGCGATTTCCTGATCCTGGACGCGGCGATGAACGATCTGGTCCGCCCGTCGATGTATGGCGCCCATCACGACATCATCCCGGTCGTCGAACCCGCCCCCGGGACGGCACCCCATCCCTATGACGTCGTCGGGCCGGTTTGCGAAACCGGCGACACCTTCGCCAAGGGCCGCCCGCTCGCGCCGCTGCAGGAGGGTGATCTCGTCGCGTTCCGTTCAGCCGGAGCCTATGGCGCGGTGATGGCGTCGGAATACAACACCCGGCCGCTCGTGCCGGAAGTGCTCGTGAAAGGCGATCAATTCGCTGTCATCCGGGCACGTCCTTCGTTTGACGAAATCCTGAAGCGGGATACCATCCCAACGTGGCTCGAGTAGCCCCGGACCGGCAAAAGGGCACGACACTGGCCTTACAGGACGACATCCTAGACCAAATCCGCTTACCGCTGCGCCTGACCTGGGCGGGGCTCTGGTGCGAACGTCTTGCGAAAGCCTTCTGGCCACTCTGGTCGATCGTCATCGCGGCGCTATCGGCCCTGGCCTTCGGTATTCAGGACTGGCTCCCCCTCGAGGCGGCTTGGATCAGCCTTATGTCGATCCTGGCCGGCGCCGTCTGGGCCTTGGTTTCCGGGCTGTCGCGGTTTCGGCGACCGCGCCGGACCGACGCGCTCGAGCGGCTGGACAACACGCTTCCCGGCCATCCGATCTCGGCCCTGACCGACACGCAGGCCATCGGGATCGGAGACCCGGCCTCTGCCGCCGTGTGGGAGGCGCACCGTGCCCGGATGGCGGCGCGCGCCGCGCAGGCCCGGCCGGTTTCGCCCGATCTTCGGCTGGCACGGCGGGACCCCTATGCGCTGCGCTATGTCGCGCTGACCGCGCTGGTGATCGCCCTGATGTTCGGCTCGCTTTGGCGGGTCACGAGCGTCACCGGCCTGACCCCCGGCGGATCAGCCAGCCTCGCGTCCGGCCCCGTCTGGGAAGGCTGGGCGCAGCCGCCGGCCTATACCGGCAAGCCCAGCCTGTACCTGAACGACATCACGGCCGAGGATCTGACCCTTCCGGTCGGAACGCGGGTGCTCATCCGGCTTTACGGCGATGTCGGGGCGCTGACACTGGCAGAAACCGTTTCGGGTCGGACCGATCCCCAGCCAGCCTCGTCCCCGTCGCAGGATTTCAGCGTCACGCGCAGCGGCAAGATCGGGATCGACGGGCCGGGCGGGAGGGAATGGGATATCCGCGCCCTGCCGGATGCCCCGCCAACGGTCAGCCCGTCCGGCGAGATGACCCGCGGACCGAAGGGGCAGTTGCAGCAGGCATTCCAGGCGAACGATGACTATGGCGTTGCCGCCGGTCGGGCCACGATTGCGCTAGACCTCGCCGCCGTTGACCGGCGCTTCGGACTTGCCACTGACCCGGAGCCGCGCGATCCCGTTGTGCTAGACCTGCCCCTGCCGATTTCCGGAAATCGCAAGGAATTCACCGAGACCCTCGTCGACGACCTGTCGAAGCACGCCTTCGCCAACCTGCCGGTGACGGTCACGCTTTCCGTGACGGATGCCAGCGGCCAGACCGGCACATCCGAGCCGATAAAGACCGTCCTGCCCGGCAAACGTTTCTTCGATCCGCTCGCAGCGGCGCTGATCGAGCTGCGCCGCGACCTGCTGTGGAACCGGACAAACGCCCCGGATACCGCGCAGATCCTCAAGGCTGTCACCTACAAGCCCGAAGGCTTCATCCGCAGCGAAAAGGCCTATCTGAAGCTGCGGGTCCTCACGCGCGATCTCGACAGCCAAGCCGCCACCCTTTCGGCCGAAGCACGCGACCAGATGGCCGACGCGCTTTGGGACATCGCGCTTCTGATCGAGGAAGGCGACCTCGCTTCGGCACTGGCCCGCCTGCAACGGGCGCAGGATCGCCTGGACGAGGCGATCCGCAACGGCGCCGACAAGTCCGAAATCGACGAGCTGATGGCCGAGATGAAGGATGCGCTGAACGAGTACATGCGTCAGCTTGCCCAACAGTCTCCGCAAAACGGTGACCAGCAGTCGGCGCAACAGACGCAGGGCCTGCAGATGTCCGCAGACCAGCTTCAGCAGATGCTGGACAAGCTGCAGGAGCTGATGGAGCAGGGCAAGACAGCCGAGGCCCAGCAGCTGATGGAGGCGCTGCGCCAGCTGATGCAGAACATGCAGGTCGTGCAGGGCGAGGGGAGTTCCGGTGGCCAAGGCAACATGCCGATGCAGGGCCTGGCGGACATGCTGCGCGAACAGCAGAAGTTGTCGGACGACTCTTTCCGCCAGTTGCAGGACCAGTTCAGCAGCCAGCTGGGCCAGGGCGGGCAAGGCGGCCAGCAGGGCGAGGGCGACGGCCCTGGCTCCGGGCAGAAACCAGGCCAGTCAGGCCAGGGCGAGGCGCAACCCGATGGCCGCAGCCTTGCCGAGCGCCAGGGTGATCTAGGCGACCGGTTGGGCAAGCTGCAGAACCTGCCGGGCGCCGGCAGCGATGCCGGCGAAGAGGGGCGCCGACAGCTGGACCGTGCCGGCCGCGCCATGGACGATGCCGAGCAGGCGCTGCGCGACGGCGATCTGTCCGGCGCGCTCGACAAGCAGGCCGAAGCGATGGACGCGATGCGCGAGGGCATGCGTAACCTGGGCGACGCCTTGGCCGAGGAACAAGGCCGCCAGCCGGGAGAGCGTCAGGGGGGCGACCAGATCGGGCAGGCCGATCCGAACAGCCAGCGCGATCCGCTCGGCCGCAATACCGGGCAGGTCGGCAGGATCGGCTCGGATCACAACATGCTGCAGGGCGAAGACGTCTATCGCCGCGCGCAGGAGCTTCTGGACGAGATCCGCCGCCGCTCGGGCGATCAGAACCGGCCGGAGTCCGAACTCGATTACCTGCGCCGGTTGCTGGAGCGGTTCTGACCCGCGGTCAGCCCCTGCCGATTACCCTTTGACAGGCTTGCTCGCGCCCCGTCTGCGGACATGGGCGCGCGACGCCCTGCGACCGGCTAGACGCAGAAGCCGCTGGAAGCTCGGACATTCCAGATGTGACGGGGCCGGGCACTCTGCCACATGCCGCAACGTGTCAAGCAGCGCGGTAAGGTCGCGGATCGTCTGGTCGACCTCGTCCGCCTTCCTGCGCAACTCGTCGCGTGGCAGCACGGGTGAGCCATCGCGCCCGAAGATACGGGTGATATCCTCGAGCGAGAAGCCGGCCGTCTTTCCCATGGCAACAAGGGCAAGCTGCACCAGCACATCCGGGGTGAACTGCCGACGCAACCCATGCCGTGCGGCCGAGGTGATCAGGCCGATCTCGTCATAGTAGCGCAGCGTCGATGCCGGGATTCCGGTACGCGCCGAGACATCGCCGATGTCGATCAATTTCACGATTGACCTCAAGTTGACTTGAATTCGTAGCCTGCCCCGCATTCCCGATTCTTTCAAGGAGCGAACAGGATGAATGACCCCGATCCACACGAAACCCCGACAGCCCAACGGGCAGCGCAGGCCGTCCTGTTGCTGTCGATGCTTCTCGCCTCGCTTGGCACCAGCATTGCCAATGTCGGCCTGCCGGCACTGTCCGACGCCTTCAATGCGCCCTTCCCGAGGGTCAAGCTTGTCGTTGTCGCCTACCTGGTCGGCCTGACAATCACCGTGCTTGTCGCCGGGCGGCTTGGCGACCGCTTTGGGCTGAAACCGATGCTGTTGCTTGGCCTGGCGCTGTTCACCACCTCGGCCGCGCTGTGTGGCGTCGCCGGCAGCCTGCCGCTGTTGATCGCCGCGCGCGCTGCGCAGGGGATCGGCGCAGCCTTCCTCATGACGCTGAGCCTCGCCCTGGCCCGCCAGATCGCACCCCCTGACCGCGTCGGTCGGGCGATGGGGCTGATCGCCTCGGCCTCGGCCCTGGGCACCGCGCTTGGCCCGGCCTTGGGGGGCGTCTTGCTGGCTGGCTTCGGCTGGCAGGCCCTTTTCCTTGTCCAGGTGCCCGGCGGCGCATTGGCGGCGTTGTTCGCTGTGGTCTTGCTGCCTGCAACGACGCCTTCGTCCGGCACGCCGCGATCGGTTGTGTCACTGAGCCGCAACTCCGGGCAGATGCTTGGGCTGGGCCTGAACCTTACGGTTTCGACCGTGATGATGGCCACTCTGGTTGTCGGGCCGTTCCTGCTGACCGGGCCGCTTGGCCTTACGGCGATTTCCGTGGGGATGGTGATGGCTGTTGGCCCGATCATCTCGACCCTTGCCGGCCTGCCATCCGGCCGGCTCGTCGACAGGTGGGGGTCGGCCCCGACGGTGACGCTTGGCCTCCTGCTCCTCGCTTCCGGCGCGCTCGGCTTTGCCCTGCTGCCCGAACGGATAGGCCTGACGGGCTACATCCTGGCCGTCGTCGCGCTGACGCCAGGCTACCAGCTGTTCCAGTCCGGCAATACCACCGCGACCCTTTCGGGTGTGCCGCCGGATGCGCGGGGAACCGTTTCGGGACTTCTCGGCCTTTCCCGCAATCTCGGGCTGGTTCTGGGCGCGTGGGGTCTTGGCGCCGTGTTCTCGATGGCGGCAGGGACAGCCGAACTGGGCAGTGCCGCACCAGAAGCCATCCTGCGTGGAACACGGGACGTCTTTCTTGTCGCCGCACTGTTGATGGCCGGGGCACTGGTGCTCTGGCGCCGCTCTGTCCCCTCGGCCAGGCAAGGGGAACCCAATGCTGCGCCCTAGGCTTAGCCCTTGTCGCCGCTGAGATCGCGCAACTGCTCGGTCGCGGATTTCAGCGCAGCGTCGATCCCCATGCGGGCGCGGTCGACCGCCTTGACGTAGGTGTCGATCGCGCTGGCACTGGCCGGGAACTGTTCGGCGATGCGGGGGGCCATGGCATACCCGACCCACAAGGCAACGGCGATGATCATCATCAGCACGAAGCCCGAGCGGAAGCCCTGCCGGTTGTCCACTACCGCGGCCGGAAGCATCGGAATTTCGTCATCCGCGTCGTCCTGACGCGCCGTGCTGGCCCGGAGCGTGGAGTTGATTTCCTCGATGTCGGGCAGAAGCTCGCGACGCGAGGACGACCGGGCCGGGTGATCCTCTTCCTCATCGTCGGCGTCCAGCGACAGGTCACGGAACCTTTCCCGGGCGGCCACGACCGACGGCGGCAAAGCCGGAGGCGGTGGCGGCGGCAGACCGAGATCCTGTTGCACTTCGATGCCGACCGGCGCTTCGCTCTCGCGCACCGCTCGTTCACGTTCCGCCTCTTCCCGCAGGACGGCGAGGACATTCGCATCGATCGCCCGCTTGGGCGCCGCGGCGACCGGTTCGGGTGGCGGAACCTCTTCCCCCTCGGGTTCGGGCGGGAAATCGAGCTCGAAGTCGGGTTCAGGCTCGGGCGGGATCGGAGGCGGGGGCGGCGGAGAGTCGGGCAGAGGCTCGAAAACCTCGCTTTCCTGTTCCAGCGCCGCGAGTTCGTCGGGATGCAGCTGGAACCAGGCGTGACCACAGTTCGAGCATTGAACATCGCGCCCCGATGCCGGGATGGCGGCATCATCGACCTCGTACTGCGCGTCGCAATTGGGGCAAACCAGCCGCATGCTTTTCCCGTCCCCGGCAGTCCGACTTCCTTGGCCGGCCCTGCTTGATTTGCACATTTCTAACAACAAAGGCCCTTCGCTCCAAGCATCCCTGTGGAAAACTGCCGCGCCGCCGTGGCTTGCGGGTCGCACCCGGGAGGAACACAGCGCGCGGCAAGACCCTGTTGCCCCGATTGAATCCGGCGTGAATCCGCGCAACATAGTCGCCGATCCGGCCAGACTGCCGGGCAGGGGGTGCCGTGATCGCATTCGACAATGTCGCCTACAGCTATGGCGGCGGTGAGCTCTTATCCGACGTCTCCCTGCGCCTTGCGCCGGGGTCGTTCCATTTCCTCACCGGTCCTTCGGGCGCCGGCAAATCGACTTTCCTCAAGCTTTGCTATGCCGAGCTGATGCCTACGGCCGGGCGCGTGACGCTGTTCGACCGTGAGGTGCGCAGCCTTTCGCGCGACGACATCGCCCGCACCCGCCGCCGGATCGGCGTCGTGCATCAGGATGTGCAGTTCCTTGATCACCTGCCACTGGCGGCCAATGTCACCCTGCCGCTGACCGTCTCGGACAGGGAAAGCTCAGCCTCGGATCTGGCCGATCTGCTGAGCTGGGTGGGGCTTGGCCAGATGGCCGACGCCCTTCCCCCGTCGCTATCGGGCGGCGAACGCCAGCGCGCCGCGATTGCCCGCGCCGTCATCATCGACCCCGACGTGATCCTGGCAGACGAGCCGACCGGCAACGTCGACTGGGAAATGTCGCTGCGCCTGCTGACGCTGCTGGTCGAGTTGAACCGCATGGGCAAGACCATCCTTGTCGCAACCCACGACCTGAACCTGATCCGGAGCGCCAAGTCGCAGGTGGCGGCCCGGGTCCTGCGCATCCGCAACCGCCGCATCCAGCTTGCCGGGGCCGATCTGTGAGCGCGAACCCCGACACCCGTCTGAGCCGCATTGCCATGCGCGACCGGGTGGTCCCGCCCTCTGGTCCCACGGCCTGGCTCACCACTTTCACCGCTGCCACGATGGCTTTCCTTGCCGTCTTTGCCCTGGCGCTGGCCCTGGCGTCTGGGCGGCTGGCCGATCGCTGGTCGGAAGGTCTGGCCAATTCCGCCACCATCCGCATTTCCGCCCCTGCCGACCAGATGGAGTTGCAGACCCAGGTCGTGCTTGACCTTCTGTCCACCACGCCCGGCATCGCCTCGGCCCGCGCCCTGACCGATGACGAGCAGCGCCGCCTGCTCGAGCCGTGGTTTGGCCCGGATCTGCCGATCTCGTCCCTTCCCATTCCCCGCCTCATCGAGATCACCGAGGCAAGCCCCGGCTATGACGGTGAAGGTCTGCGCCAGCGCCTGGCCGCCGAAGCACCCGGAGCGATCCTTGACGACCACACCCGCTGGCGCCGCCCCCTGACCGTGGCCGCCGAACGGTTGCGTTTCCTTGGGTTGGTCTCGATCGTGCTCATCATCGGGGCGATGGCGGCGATGGTGACGCTGGCCGCCAATGCCGCGCTCGCCACCAATGCCCAGGTCATCAAGGTGCTGCGCCTTGTCGGCGCCCGCGACAGCTACATTGCCCGCGCCTTCGTCCGCCGCTTCACGATCCGGGCGCTTGGCGGGGCGGCGATTGGCACCATTCTCGGGATGCTGGCCGTGCTCGCCCTGCCATCGGCCGACGCGGCGGGCGGGTTCCTGACAGGCCTCGGTTTTCAGGGGGCCGGCTGGCTCTTGCCGCTGCTGCTGCCGCCTCTGGCCGGGGCGATCGCCTTTGGCGCCACGCGGTTTGCTGCCTTCCGCAAGCTGAAGGAACTCACCTGATGGGATACGCGCTGCAATGGGTTCGTTCGCTGCTGTTCATCATCCAGATGTATCTGGCGATGGCGGTCTACGGACTCGTCTACCTGCCGCTCGCGATCCTGCGACGCGACGGCGCCCTGCGGGCCTGTCGCGCCTATACGCGGTGGGTCCGCTGGACCGCCGGCTGGATGGTGGGCATCGAGACCGAGGTGCGCGGCGAGGTTCCGACGGACGAGGTGGTGATCGCGGCAAAGCATCAGTCCTTTCTCGACATCATCATGATCTTCGGGGCGCTGCCGCGACCCCGGTTCATCATGAAAAAGGAACTGGTTTATGCCCCCATCCTCGGCTGGTACGCGCTGCGTGTCGGCTGCGTGCCGGTCGATCGCGGCAAACGCGGGCAAGCGATCGCCCAGATGATGGAGGCGGTGAAGGCCGGCCAGGAAGAACCCGGCCAGCTGGTCATCTATCCGCAGGGAACCCGCGTCGCCCCCGGTGCGACAAAGCCGTACAAGATCGGCACGGCCCTGATCTATGACCAGCTCGGCACCGGCTGCGTGCCGGTGGCGACCAATGTCGGCGTCTTCTGGCCGCGTCGCGGCCTCTACCGCCGCCCGGGCCTCGCCGTCGTCGAGTTCCTGCCGCGCATAGAAGCCGGGCTGTCCAACGCCGAGTTCATGTCCCGCCTCGAATCCGAGATCGAAGGCGCCTCGAACCGGTTGATGACCGACGCGGGACATACCAGCCGCCGAGGCTGAGAGAGGGCGACCGCCCCATCACGCCCCGGAGGGCCTCCGCCAGGAGGGTGGACCCGTCATCATGGTTTCTTCCTGGCGGAAACAGCCTGCGGGGGAGTCGCACGCCAGTAAGGGCCGCGGCGGGGGCGGAAAGCCCTGCCCTGACGGACCAAAGGGAAATGGAACATGGACTATCTGACCACGCTCGACCAGCTTCATGCCGCCTACGGCACACCGGGGCAGGCCGCGACCGTCAAGGTCACACCAAGGCTGACCGCCGCCTACCGGGACTGGATCGAAAGGTCGTGTTTCTGCGTCCTGTCCACGGTCGGGCCGGAAGGGACAGACGGCAGTCCGCGCGGCGATGAAGGCCCGGTGGTGCGAATCCTCGACGACCGCACGCTGGCGATGCCCGACTGGAAAGGGAACGACCGCATTGACTCGCTGCGCAATATCCTTCGGGACGGGCGGGTCAGCCTGATGTTCCTCATTCCCGGATCCAACACCGCGATGCGCGTCAATGGCACGGGCCGGCTGACGCTTGACGCGGACCTGCGTGAGAGCTTTCGCCGGGGCGATGCCCTTCCCCGCTCAGTGATCGTGATCCGGATCGCCGAGGTCTATTCGCAATGCGCCCGCGCCCTTTTGCGTTCAGCGCTCTGGACCAGCGGGGATCAGTCGGCGGGCCTGCCCACGGTCGGCGACATGCTGCGCGAGATCACCGCAGGAGACGTGGACGGCACGGCCTATGACCGCGACTGGCCGGGGCGCGCAGCCACGACGATGTGGTAGAGCTTCGCAGGGCGCCCTCCTTCAGGCCGCACTGTCCTGCGCATCGGAATTCGCCGGAACCGGAACGCGCGCGCTTGGCGGACAATGCGCCGCGATCGCGTCAAGGATGGCCGTCCGGCGCAGCGGCTTGGTCATGTAGTGGTCGATCCCCGAGGCAAGGATGCCATCGGCATCGCCGTCCATCGCATGGGCGGTCAGCGCGATGATCGGCACATGCGCCTTCCCGTCCTCGGCCTTGCGAATGGCCCGCGCGGCGTCGCGGCCATCCATTTCCGGCATCGAGATGTCCATGAAGATCAGGTCGGGTGCGAGGTCCTGCCAAAGGTCGACCGCCTCCCGGCCGTTCCCGGCGAAGGTCAGGTCGATGTCGAGATCCTTGACCATCTTGCGGAACACGAGCTGGTTGGTCCGGTTGTCCTCGGCAACGAGAACCCGCATCAGCCGCCCCGCAGGTGCTGGAAGGGGCGGCTCGGCCACCGACTCGGCCGGACGCGACAGCGACTGGAGCCGGCGGAACAGGTCCGAGCGCAGGATCGGCTTTTGCAGGACGGCTGCGGGGATATCCGCCCCCCGACCTTCGCGCGCCGCCGCCGGGTTCGATGACAGAAGAACGATGGGAATGTCGGCACCCGTCTCGCGGATGCGGACGCTCAGGGCAAGGCCATCCATTTCCGGCATCTCGTGGTCGGTCAGCACCACGTCGAATGCCGCGCCCCGCCGCAACTGATCCAGCGCCTCGGCACCCGACCGGCACAGGACCACCTCGACACCGCAGGCGCCGAGCTGCCGTTCAAGGATCGTCCGGTTGATGAGCTGGTCATCGACCACGAGCGCCCGGCGCAGGGTGATCGGCACCATCGCCGTCGTCTCCTCCGCCACCGGCAGGACCAGTCGGAACCCGAAGCAGGAGCCGCGCCCGACCTCGGACTCCACCCAGACCTCGCCGCCCATGCGGGCGACCAGACGCTCGGTGATGGCCAGTCCAAGGCCGGTCCCCTCGAACTTGCGGTTCGCTTCTTCCTCGACCTGATTGAACTCGCCGAAGATGTGACCGAGGTAGTCGGCGGGAATCCCGATGCCAGTATCCTCGACCGTGACATGCAGCTGGCGTTGCCCCGGTTCCGCCTCGAACCCCACGACACGGACCAGAACATGCCCGGTCTCGGTGAACTTCACCGCGTTGCCCATCAGGTTGGTCAACACCTGCCGGATCCGGCCGGGATCGCCGATGTAGCGGGTCGGCAAGAACATGTCGACGTCGATCATCAGGTCGATGCCCTTCCCACGCGCCTTGGGCTGCAGGATCATCGCGACCTCGTGGATCGTCCGCTCCAAATCGAAGGGTTCGGGATGCAGCGTCAGGCGTTCCGCCTCGATCTTCGAATAGTCGAGGATGTCATTGATGATGACCAGCAGCGCCTCGCCCGACGAGCGGATCGTCTCGGCAAACAGGCGCTGTTCCTCGCTCAGTGCGGTGTCGCAGAGAAGCTCGGCCATGCCGACCACCCCGTTCATGGGCGTCCGGATCTCGTGGCTCATGTTGGCTAGGAACGCCGACTTCGCCCGGTTCGCGGCCTCGGCCGCCTGACGCGCCGCCTCGAGCGCGGCCTGTTGTTCCTTTTGCGCGGTGATGTCCACGCGCAGGCCGACCCGCCCCCCGTCCGGGGTCGGATGATCATGGGCGCGGATCCAGCGACCGTCGCCAAGCTGTTGCTCGTGCACAGCCACCGGATTGCGGTGCTGGGCCAGCCGCTCGGCCAGCCACTCTTCTTCCCGCCCCACGGCATCGGCGTGCTGGCCGCGTTCCAACCCGTAGCGCAGGATCTGCTCGAAGGTCGCGCCGGGAACCATCGCCGGCGCCGTTTCCGGGTAGAGGTCGCGGTAGCGTTGGTTGCAGGTCAGCAACCGCTCGTCCCGGTCGAACAGGACGAAACCGTCCGGAATCGCCTCGATCGCCGCCCAGATCCGCATCTGGTCGGTGATGTCGAGCGCGAGCGTCACGATGTCGCCGCCCCGCGCGCGACGATCCTGCAGGCGGAGCCAGGTTCCGTTCGTCAGCCGCATGTCCAGCGGCTCGATCGGGTCGGCGTCCCAACGGGCGAGCATCGCTGCAATCCAGCCCTCGGGGTCCAGCCCGCCGGTATCGACCAGCCGTCGCTCGACAGCATGGCGCAGGATCGACTCGTAGCTGGTCCCGGGCGCAGCACCTGCCTGGTCCGAGGCGTCGAGATAGGCGCTGTTGGCCACGACCAGCCGCAAGTTGGAATCGAACACCGCGAAGCCGTCGCGAATGATGTCGATTGAATCCCAAAGCCGGCGTTCGGCCATCACCGCCGCCGTATGGGCATTCTCCAGATCGGTCAGGAAGCGGCTGTTCTGCCCCTTCAGTTCCTCCGCCTCGGAAAGGGCGGACCGGACCACCTGCCGTTGTTCCACGATCTGGTCGGACAGGGCGCGGGCATGAAGGGCGAGCTTTTCATTCGCGGCGAAGAGTTCACGTTGCTTCTGTTCCAGAAGCCGTTCCGCCGCCAGTCGCCCCCTTCTTTCCTTGGCCAGACGTTCTGCGATGTCCATATCGCGCCTTGTTCCGGGTCGTGCCTGCGGCCGGGCCCTTCTGCACCCGGCAAGCGCAAGTTGGTGGAACAAGATGAACCGCGGCTTAACGCCGTGAGGGACAAGATTTCCCCGCGGCTCCCCGGGCAGAGTCTTGCGCCGATCCGGGGCGTCATGCGATCCTCGCCGCGTTCTTTTCAGGAGGTTTTTCGATGCGCGCCTTTGTCCGGCTGTTGCAGGCTGCCGCCGTGGGTCTTGCCGTGATGCCGGCGCCCGGACAGGCGCAGGATCAACCCCTGATTCCCGAGCGGCGCTTCGTGCTTTCGGAAAATGCCGACATGCCGGGCGGCGACCTGAAATCGATCTTCGACACCACCATCGAGGCCTGCGAGCGCGCCTGCCTGACCGATACCAGTTGCGTGGCGATGACCTTCAACAGCCGCAACGGATCCTGCTTTCCGAAGTCCGCCGCGGGGCCGCTCGCGCAATATGCCGGCGCCTATTCGGGGCGGGTGATCGCCGCGACGGCCGGGGCAGCCGACCGCGCCGCCACCCGCGCGGCCGAGCTTGGCGCCTTCATCGGCTCCTACGACCTGAGCCAGGCCTATGACCAGGCGGTCGACCTGGCCAACAAGCACGTCACCAACGACTGGACGGCGGACGAGCTGATGAAGGCAGCGTCGGATGCCGAGATGAACGGCGACCCGGCCGCAGCCTCGACCGATGTCGGCGCAGCGCTGAACCTCACCGACGCGCCGGATCAGTGGGTGGAATATGCCCGCCTTCTGCTGGCGGCGGGCGTGCCGGACGGCAACAACCAGCGGTCCTTCCGCGACCGCTCGCTGTCGGCGGCAGTGAACGGCTACCTCCGCAGCGCCGATCCCGCGCAGCAGCATTCGGCGCTGGTGCAGATGGCGCTGGCGCTGGAAAGCGTGGAACGCGGCAGCGACATGGTGAAGGCGTTGCGGCTGGCCCAGGACATCCAGCCGCGCGACGATACCGAGGCGATGCTGGACGATGCGATCGGCAAGTACGGGTTCCGCGTGACCGAGACGACGGTCGAAAGCGATTCGGACCGGCCGCGGATCTGCGCCACCTTTTCGGAAGACCTGGTCGAGAAGGGTGTGGACTACGCCAATTTCGTGCAGCTGCCCGACCCGGCGATGACCGTGGTGCCGGGCGCGTGGCGGCAGCTTTGCGTCGAGGGCGTCGAGCATGGCCAGCGCGTGACCGTGACCTTCCGGCAGGGCCTGCCGGCGGCGGACGGGCAGACCTTGGCGAAGTCGGTGCCGATCACCCAATACGTCCGCGACCGCAGCCCGGCGGCGCGGTTTGCCGGGCGGACCTACGTCCTGCCACGCGCTGGCGGTGCGGCGATCCCGGTGCAGACGGTGAATACCAAGGTGCTGGACCTGACGCTGTACGAGGTGTCGGACCGCAACATGCTGCGGGCGATCCAGAACAACCTGCTTGGCCCGTTGGATGCCTATAGCGAGAGCGATTTCATGGGCAATGTCGGGGCCGAGGTCTGGGCCGGCACGGCCGACGTGGTGATGGAGGTCAACAAGGACGTGACCACCCGCCTGCCGATGGACGAGGCGGTCAAGGGGCTGAAGCCGGGGATCTATGCGCTCCGCGCCGCCGCGCCGGGGGTGGACCCCTACACGGTCGCGCCCGCCTGGCAGTGGTTCGTGATCTCGGACATGGGCGTGACGACGATGTCGGGGACGGACGGGCTGCATGTCTTCGTCCGCAGCCTTGAAACCGCGGGGCCGAAGGCCGGGGTCGCGGTCGACCTCGTCAGCCGGGCCAACGCGGTGCTGGCGAGCGCCACCACGGACGATCAGGGCTACGCGGTCTTCGATGCGGGCCTGACCCGCGGCGGGAACGGGGCCGAGCCGGCGATGGTCGTCCTCCGCGACGGCGATACCGACATGTCCTTCCTGTCGCTGACCGACCCGGAGTTCGATCTGTCCGATCGCGGCGTCGAGGGGCGCGAGGCCGCAGGGGCGGTGGACGTGTTCCTGACGACTGATCGCGGCGCCTACCGCGCGGGCGAGACGGTGAATGCGACCGCGCTGACCCGCGATGCCGGGATGACCTCGGTCGAGGGGCTGCCGCTGACCGCGATTATCTCGCGCCCCGACGGGATCGAGTTCTCGCGGCAGGTGGCGCAGGATCAGGGTGCCGGCGGGCATGTGTTCACCTTCCCGATCTCGGGCGGGGCGCCGCGCGGGGTCTGGCGGATGGAGGTCTATTCCGATCTCGATGCGCCCGCGCTGGCGACTAAGACCTTCCTCGTCGAGGATTTCCTGCCCGAGCGGATCGACTTCAAGCTGGCGCTGGCCGATGCGCCGGTCCGGCTGGGTGACGCGCCCGCGGCGACGGTCGATGCACGCTACCTGTTCGGGGCGCCGGGCGGCGACCTTGCGGTGGAGGGCGAGGCACTTCTGAGGGCCGCGAACGGTCTGGCGGACTTCCCCGGCTATGTCTTCGGCCGTGCGGATGAGTCTTTCGCGGCGCAGATGCAGCCGCTGGAAGAGGGCATCCGCACCGACGAGCAGGGCAAGGCCACGTTCAACGTGACGCTCCCCGAAGTCGAGGATCCCGCCAGGCCGCTGGAGCTGCGCCTGACCGTCCGGGTCGCCGAAGGCTCGGGCCGCCCGGTCGAGCGCGAGGTGGTCAAGGCGCTGGAGCCGACCGTGCCGATGATCGGGGTCAAGCCGCGCTTCGACGGAGTGCTGCCCGAGAACGGCAAGGCGGTGTTCGACGTGATCGGCGTCGGCGAGGGCAACAAGCCCGCGGCGATGCAGGTCAAGTGGCATGTCGACCGGGTGACCACCGACTACCAGTGGTACCAGCAATACGGCCAGTGGCAGTGGGAGCCAGTGACCTCGCGCCAGAAGGTCGCCGAGGGCACCGCCGCACCCGGGGAAGATCCGGCCGAGATCGCCGCGAACACGACCTGGGGCGATTACGAACTGGTCGTGGAACGGACGGACGGACCCTATGCCGCGACCTCGGCGAAGTTCTCGGCCGGTTGGTACGGCACTGCCGATGCCGCAACGACGCCCGACATGCTGGAACTGTCGCTCGACAAGGCGGCCTATGCGCCGGGTGAGACCGCCAAGCTGCGGGTCGTACCGCGCGCCGCCGGCACGGCGCTGGTCACGGTCCTGTCGAACCGGCTGATCGAGAAGAAGACGGTCGAGGTCGCGGCCGGCGAGAACATCATCGACCTGCCCGTCACCGACAATTGGGGGGCCGGGGTCTATGTCACCGTCTCGGCGCTGAAGCCAATCGACGTGGCGGCGGGGCGGAACCCGTCGCGGGCGCTCGGGCTGGCTTATGCCAGCATCGCGCCCGGCAAGCGGGAACTGGCGACCAGCATCGAGACAGCGCCAGAGGCCGATCCGCGCGGGCCGATGGATGTGGCGGTCAAGGTGGATGGCGTCCAGCCGGGCGAGCAGGCCTATGTCACCATCGCCGCGGTGGATGTGGGCATCCTGAACCTGACGGCTTTCGCCGCGCCTGACCCGTCGGACTATTACTTTGGCCAGCGCAAGCTGGGGGTCGGCATCCGCGACCTCTACGGGCGGCTGATCGACGGGATGAACGGGGCCGAAGGCACGGTCCGCTCGGGCGGCGATGCCGGGGCGCAGGCCAAGCTCAAGGCGCCGCCGCCGACCGAGAAACTCGTCGCTTTCTTCTCAGGCCCGCTCGAGATAGGTGCGGATAGCAAGGCTCATGCGACCTTCGACCTGCCAAGCTTCAACGGCACGGTGCGGGTCATGGCGGTGGCCTGGTCCAAGACCGGGGTCGGGCAGGCCAACACCGATGTGCTGGTGCGCGATCCGGTCGTGGTGACCGCAAGCGTGCCGCGCTTCCTCGCGCCGGGGGATGAGAGCCGGCTGCTCCTCGAGATCGTCCACGCGACCGGCCCTGCCGGACGGATGGGGCTGGACGTGACCTCGGCCGGGCTGACGCTTGGCGAGGTGCCCTCGGGCGTCGACCTGGCCGAGCATGGCAAGCAGGTCGTCTCGATCCCGATCACGGCGGGCGAGGAGGGGATCGACACGATCCGCGTTGCCCTGACGACGCCGGACGGCAAACTGCTGACCAAGGACCTGACGATCCCGGTACAGTTGAACGATCCGGCCATTGCCCGGATCAGCCGGTTCGACCTTGCGCCGGGGCAGACCTTTACCTTCGACCAGAACGCCTTTGCCGGGCTGATCCCCGGCACGGCGCAGGCGACGCTGGCGGTCGGCCCGATCGCTCGGCTGAACGCGCCGGGGCTCCTCGCCAGCCTCGACCGCTATCCCTACGGCTGCACCGAACAGCTGACATCGAAGGCGATGCCGCTGCTCTACCTTGACCAGCTTGCCAAGGCGATGGACCTGCCGGGGGCGGACAACATCCACCAGCGGATCGAGGAGACCGTGGCGGAAGTGCTGACCAATCAGGGGGCGGAGGGCGCCTTCGGCCTCTGGGGGCCGGGATCGGGCGATTTCTGGCTGGATTCCTATGTCACTGACTTCCTGTCCCGGGCCCGGGCGCAGGGCGTTGCGGTCCCCGACATCGCCTTCCGCCAGGCGCTGGACAACCTGCGCAACCAGGTCAACTACCAGCCCGACTTCGACCTTGGCGGCGAAGCACTGGCCTATGCGCTGATGGTTCTGGCCCGCGAGGGAGCGGCGGCGGTGGGTGACCTGCGCTACTATGCCGACGTGAAGGGCGACGCCTTTGCCACGCCGATGGCGGCGGCGCAGCTTGGCGCGGCGCTGGCGAGCTACGGCGACCAGACGCGGGCCGACGCGATGTTCGCGCGGGCCGCGGCAATGCTGAAGGCTGCCCAGCCGGATACGGCCAGCCAGATCTTCCGCGCCGATTTCGGCTCGAACCGGCGGGACGCGGCGGCGGTGCTGACCTATGCCGTCGGCTCCGGGTCGAACGCGGTGGATCCCGACGCACTTGCGCGGCAGCTGGCGCAGAACGAGGGCAACCTCTCACCGCAGGAAACCGCCTGGCTGCTTTTGGCGGCGAACGCGCTCCTGACCGGGCCGGACGGGTCGGGCATCACGCTCAACGGGCAGAAGGTCGAGGGGCCGCTGGTGCGGGTGCTCGACAGCGCCGTGACCGAGCCGGTGCTGGTCGCCAACACGGCGGCCAAGCCGGCGACGCTGACCGTGACCGCCTTCGGCGTACCGTCGGAGCCGGTCGCGGCCGGGGGCAACGGCTATTCCATCGCGCGGAGCTACTACACGCTCGACGGACAGCCGGTTGACGTCTCGACCGTGAAGGCGGGGACGCGGCTGGTCGCGGTGCTGGACGTAACGCCCTATGACAGCGGCGAGGCGCGGCTGATGGTCAACGACCCTCTGCCGGCCGGGTTCGAGATCGACAACCCGAACCTGATCCGCGGCGGCGACATCTCGGCGCTGCATGACCTTGGCCTTGAGACCGAGGTGAGCCATGCCGAGTTCCGCCAGGACCGGTTCCTGGCGGCGCTGGACCGCGGCGATGCGTCGCCGTTCCGGCTGGGCTACATCGTGCGCGCCGTGTCGCCGGGCAAGTTCCACCAGCCCGCTGCCTCGGTCGAGGACATGTACCGGCCCGACTTCCGGGCCCAGTCCGACGCCGGCGAGGTGGTCGTGACGCCTTGATGCGCGCCCGCTGGTTCTTCCTGATCGCGGCGGCCTTGTGGCTTGCCGCGGTCGGGCGCGACAGGTTCGATCAGTGGGTGGATGCAACCATCCTGCCGCCACTGGTGCCCGCGACCTCGGTCGAGGTGGTGGACCGCGACGGCAAGCTGCTGCGGCCCTACCAGGTGGCGGACGGGCGCTGGCGGCTGGCGGTGGACGGGGAGCAGGTCGATCCGCAGTTCCTGGCCATGCTGGTGGCCTACGAGGATGGGCGTTTCTACGATCATGCCGGGGTCGATCCATTGGCGCTGCTGCGGGCGGTGGGGCAGGCGCTGCGCTATGGGCATGTCGTGTCGGGCGGCTCGACGCTGACCATGCAGGTCGCGCGGCTCTTGGAGGACAGCGGCACGGGAAAGGTCGGCGGCAAGCTGCGGCAGATGCGGGTGGCGCTGGCGCTGGAGCGGCGGTTGACCAAGGCGCAGATCCTGAACCTTTATTTACATTTGGCGCCTTATGGCGGGAACCTCGAAGGGGTGCGGGCGGCGAGCCTCGCCTATTTCGGCAAGGAACCCCGGCGGCTGACCCCTGCCGAGGCCGCGCTGCTGGTGGCGATTCCGCAGGCCCCGGAATCGCGACGGCCCGACCGCTCTCCGGCGAAGGCAGAGGCGGGGCGGAACCGTGTCCTGGCCCGCGCGGTCGAGGCAGGACTCCTCGACACCGATCAGGCCAGCGCAGCGCGGACCGAGCCGGTGCCGGACGCGCGTCTGCCCTTCCCGGCGTTGGCGCCGCACCTGGCGGACCGGGCGCGCGCCGCCGATCCGACGGCCGGACGCATCGTGCTGACGGCCGAGGCCGGGTTGCAGGCGCGGCTGGAACGACTTGCGGTGGATGCGGTGGCCGACAAGGGCGACCAGATGCAGGTGGCGATCGTCGTGGCCGATCACCGTTCGGGCGAGGTGCTGGCCTCGGTCGGGTCGGCGGGGTTTCAGGCGGATGCACGGCAGGGCTTCGTCGACATGACGATGGCTCTGCGTTCGCCGGGATCGACGCTGAAGCCGCTGATCTATGCGCTGGCCTTCGACCAGGGGCTGGCGCATCCCGAGACGCTGATCGACGACCAGCCGGTGAATTTCGACGGCTATGCGCCGACGAACTTCGACCGGACCTGGCACGGCACGATCCGGGTGCGGGATGCGTTGCAACAGTCGCTGAACATCCCGGCCGTGCTGCTGACCGAGGCGATGGGGCCCTCGGCGCTCCTGGCGGGGATGCGGCGGGCGGGGATCGAGCCGGTGATCCCCGGGAACCAGCCGGGGCTGGCGGTGGCTTTGGGCGGCGTCGGTGTCACGCTGACCGACCTCGTCCAGCTTTACGCGAGCCTTGCACGGGGCGGCGTGGCCTTGCCGCTTTACTGGACGGGCGAGGGTGGCAGCGAGGGGCAGCGCGTGGTCTCCGAAGTGGCGGCCTGGGAGGTGGGCGACATCCTGTCGGGCCTTGCTCCGCCGCCCGGCGCGCCGGCCAACCGGCTCGCCTACAAGACCGGGACGAGCTACGGCAACCGCGACGCCTGGGCGATCGGGTTCGACGGCGAGGATGTGATCGGCGTATGGATGGGTCGGGCGGACGGCACGCCGGTGCCGGGTATCTTCGGCGCCGAACTGGCGGCGCCGGTGCTGTTCCAGGCGTTCAACCGGCTGAAACCCGCCTTGGCGCCGCTACCGCCGCCCCCGCCTGCGACGCTTCTGGTATCGAACGCGCAGCTGCCGGCGCCGCTGCAACGGTTCCGCAACCGACACGCGGCCTTCGAGGCGGCGGATGCACCGCAGGTCACCTTTCCGCCGGATGGCGCTGCGGTGGAGCTGATGGGCGACGCGGTTAAGGTCAAGGTGGCGGGGGGAACCGCGCCTTTCACCTGGCTCGCCGATGGCCTGCCGATCCTGACCGGCGACCGGGAGCGCGAGGCGATGCTGACGCTGCCGGGCACGGGTTTCGTCACCCTGTCGGTGATCGATGCCGCAGGACTGTCGGCCCGCACCACTGTACAGGTCATCCGGCCCTGATCACTTCAGCGGCACACAGAGATCGGTCAGCAGATCGTCCTGCCTAACCTCCATCGGCGTGTTGCGGTAAAGCTCGTAAGCGGGCTGGTCAGCGGGGATCTCGCCACTCGCGGCGAGCCAGGCAAAGACCGCTTCCCAACTCGCGGGCAGGCCGGCATAGGGGCCGCGATGGGTCAGGATGGCGGTGCGGCCACCGTCTATCACCACCTCTTCCAGCGGAGCCGCGAGGGCAACAGTATCGGGCAGGGTGATCCCGGCATGGGCGCGCAGGCGCTCGGGCGGGACCGAAGCAGGATCGTCGTAATACGCCGCGACCATCTCCGTGGCATGCGAAAGGAGCCCGCGGGCCGCCAGCGTCGCGTGCAGCTTTTCGAAGGCGCGGCCAATCTCCTGGTAGGGGCCAGTATGCGCGATTGCGGCGAGGCGGCGGCGAGGTTCGGTGCGGATAAGGACATCGGGCATGGGGGCATCTCCGGTCGGGGTGGGCAGGACTGGCGGGCGATGTTGGCCGCGACGCCGGTAGGCAGTGGGAGGCAGGCCGTAAAGCTCGGCAAAGGCGCGGGAAAAGCTGTCGGCATCAGGATAGCCGACCTCGGTCGCAATCCGGGCGACCGGGGTCTTGCCCGACACCAGCGCCACCGCCGCGCGGTGCAGCCGCATCCGGCGGACCGTCTGGGCCGCCGTTTCGCGCGTCATGGCGCGCCAGAGCCGGTGGAAATGGAAGCGGCTCAAGGCCGCGACCTCGGCCAGCCGGTCAAGCGAGAGGTCGCCCGTCGGATTGTCGTGGATGTAGTCAAGCACCCGGTTCAGGCGCGTCTCGTGATGGCGGATCATCGTCTGTCTCCTGTCCGACGGCTTGCCACGAAACCGACCGGCAAATCTTGCCGAGTTGCATCGCCGGGACGCCAAGGCCATATAGGGGCGACTCCTCAAGGGTGATCCGACATGAACTATCTCGAGTTTGAAAAGCCCCTCGCCGAAATCGAAGGCAAGGCCGAGGAGCTGCGCGCGCTTGGCCGCGCCAACAAGGAGATGGATGTCGAAAAGGAAGCGGCGGCGCTCGACAAGAAGGCCGACACCCTGCTCAAGGACCTCTACAAGGACCTGTCGCCCTGGCGGAAATGCCTGGTCGCGCGCCATCCCGACCGGCCGCATTGCAAGGATTACATCGACGGGCTGTTCACCGAATTCACGCCGCTCGCCGGCGACCGCAACTTCGCCGATGACCATGCTGTTATGGGCGGGCTGGCGCGGTTCAACGATCAGGCGGTCGTCGTGATCGGGCACGAGAAGGGATCGGACACCAAGACCCGGATCGAGCGCAACTTCGGCATGGCGCGGCCGGAGGGTTATCGCAAGGCGATTCGCCTGATGGACCTTGCCGACAGGTTCGGCCTGCCGGTGGTCACGCTGATCGACACGCCCGGCGCCTATCCCGGCAAGGGCGCCGAGGAGCGTGGCCAATCCGAGGCGATCGCACAGTCGACGGCGAAATGCCTAGCCATCGGCGTGCCGCTGGTGTCGGTGGTGATCGGCGAAGGCGGGTCGGGCGGAGCGGTGGCCTTTGCCACCGCGAACCGGATCGCGATGCTGGAACATTCGATCTACTCGGTGATCTCGCCCGAAGGCTGCGCTTCGATCCTGTGGAAGGATGCCGAGAAGATGCGCGAGGCCGCCGAGGCGCTGCGCCTGACCGCGCAGGACCTGCAGAAGCTGGGTGTGATCGACCGGATCATCAAGGAACCGATGGGCGGCGCCCAGCGCGGGCCCAAGGAAACCGTCGAGGCGGTCGGCAAGGCCATCGAGACGATGCTGAAGGAATTGTCCGGCAAGAAGCCGGACGCGCTGGTCAAGGACCGCCGGCAGAAGTTCCTCGACATGGGATCGAAGGGCCTCGCGGCCTGAGGCGCAGCCCGTCAGTCGCCATCGATCGCTGCAAGGAAGGCCGCGCCAAAGCGCTCGGCCTTCTGCGGGCCAACCCCGGAAATCCGCTCAAGGTCAGCCAGGCTTGAAGGCCGCGCCTCGGCAATCTTGCGCAAGGTGGTCTGGGTGCAGGAGAGCGGCCGTTCGGTGCCATCCTCGCCACGGGACAGGCGGATGTTCAGTTCGGCCAGGCGGTCGAAGATCTCGCCTTCTTCACGCCCGGCAAGCCGCATCCTTTGCGGATGAAGCGCGGGGGTTTCTGCGCCGGTGATTACTGACAGGAAGGCGAGGCCGAAGCTTTCGAGCTTTTTCGCGCCTACGCCGCTGATGCGCGCCATCTCGTCCAGCGTCGTCGGCCGTCGCTCGGCCATCTCGATCAGCGTGCGGTCAGGAAAGACGATGTAGGCGGGCACGCCGGCCTCCTCTGCCAGCGCCCGCCGTTTCGCCTTGAGCGCAGAAAGAAGCGGCGCATCCTCGTCGGCAACAAGGGCCCGCACCACCGGTTTCAGTCGGTCGCTTACCGTATCGCGCCGGAGCGTGACGCCCGCCTCGCCACGCAGCACGGGCAGGGCCGCATCGGTCATGCGAAGCGCGCCATGCCGTTCGGGGTCGGGCCGAACAAGGTCGCGCCCCATCATCTGCCGGAAGACTGCCGTCCAGGCAGGCTTGGTCAGATCGCGACCGACACCAAAGGTGGGCAGCCCGTCATGCTTGCGCTCGCGCACCTTTTCCGTGGAGTTCCCTGTCAGGATGTCGATCAGGTGACCGGTGCCGAACCACTCGCCGGTGCGCAGGATCGCCGACAGCGCCTTGCGCACCGCCTCGGTCCCGTCGAACAGCGCCGGCGGACGCTCGCAGAGGTCGCAGTTACCGCAGGGGTCCGAGGCTTCTCCGAAATACCCCAGCAGGACCTGTCGACGGCAGCCTGTGGCCTCGGCCAGACCGAGAAGCGCGTTGAGCCGGGCATGATCCGCGGCCTTGCGGTCCGGCGGTGCCAGCCCCTCGTCGATCTGCGCGCGGCGCAGGCGGATATCTTCGGGCCCGTAAAGGGTCATCGTGTCGGACGGCGCACTGTCGCGCCCGGCCCGTCCGATTTCCTGGTAATAGGCCTCGATCGATTTTGGCAGGTCGGCATGGGCGACCCAACGGATGTCGGGCTTGTCGATACCCATGCCGAAGGCGATCGTCGCAACCACGATCAGCCCGTCTTCCTGCTGGAACCGCACCTCGACTCGCCTGCGTTCGTCGGCCTCCATGCCGCCGTGATAGAAACAGGCGGAATGCCCGGCTTCAGTCAGGGCCGCTGCAAGCGTCTCGGTCTTGGCACGCGTGGCAGCATAGACGATGCCGGATTGCCCTCGGCGGGCGGCGGCGAAATCAAGGATCTGGCGGCGCGGCTGGTCCTTCACCTCGAAGGCAAGCCGCAGGTTCGGCCGGTCGAAGCCGCGCAGGAACACCTCGGGCGGAGCGCCGTTGAACAGCCGGGCGACGATCTCGGCCCGCGTCTCCTCGTCGGCGGTGGCGGTGAAGGCCGCGAGCGGCACATCCAGGCTGCGCCGCAACTCGCCGATGCGCAGGTAGTCGGGACGGAAATCATGGCCCCACTGGCTGACGCAATGCGCTTCATCCACCGCGATCAATCGCGTCCCGATCCGGCGCAACATCGGCAAGGTCGCAGCGGAGGCGAGCCGCTCGGGCGCCATGTAAAGCAGCTTCAGCCGCCCTTCATCCAACGCCTGAAACACATCCTCGGTCTCTTCTTGGGTATTGCCCGAGGTCAGCGCGCCCGCTTCGACCCCTGCAGCCCTGAGCGCCCGGACCTGGTCCCGCATGAGCGCGATCAGGGGCGAGATCACGACGGTCACCCCCTCGCGGCACAACGCGGGAAGCTGGAAGCACAAAGACTTTCCGCCCCCGGTCGGCATGATCGCCAGCGTGTTCCGCCCGGCGAGCACGGCCTGCACGATTTCGGCCTGCCCCGGACGGAAGCCGGAGAATCCGAAGATCGAATGCAAAAGCGCTTCAGGCTCGCTCATCACCGCGGACACCCGTCAGGGCATCACATGAAAAGCATGGCATTGTTGAACAGCACGATGCGCAAGGCATAGATCGCAACCAGAACGACAAGGGGGGTGAAGTCCAAGCCCCCCATGACAGGGATGATCTGGCGAACGCGCGAATAGACCGGATCGAGGATGCGGTTCAGCGCATCCCAGATCTGGGCAACGATCGGTTGGCGCAGGTTCAGCACCTGGAAATTGATGAGCCAGCTCATGATGATATGCGCGAGCACCACGAACTTGGCGATGTCGAGGAGCAGAAGCAGGATCTGAAACAGCGAAGTCATGCGGCCACCGGCGATGAAAGATGCGCCAGAGGTATAGGGCGGCCGCGCCAAGGGCAACCGGTTCCGCAGCGTTTCGCTTGACGTGGGCGTTCAGCCCGAGGAAAGCGCGGATAAGAAAGGCGGCCGACGATGTATCCCTTTGCCCGCATGCTGCTCGAGGTGCGATCCGTTCGCAACCAGCCCCCGCTTAGCCTGACCGGGACCCATGTCTCGTGGCACCGCTGCTGGCCCTGGGACCTGGACATTTTCAGCGAGCTGAACAACGGCCGGACCCTGACGCTATACGACCTTGGCCGCTTTCCTTTGGCGCTGCGCTCCGGCCTGGTCGAGGTGGCGCGCCGCAACGGCTGGGGAATGACGGTGGCCGGCAACTCGACCCGGTATCGTCGCCGCATCCGCGCCTTCGAACGGGTCGAGATGCGTAGCCGCTGCATTGGCTGGGACAATCGGTTTTTCTACATCGAGCAGAGCATGTGGAAGGGCGACGAATGCGCCAACCACATCCTGATCCGCATGGCCATTACGTCGAAAACCGGCATCGTGACGCCGGGCGAGGTGGCGCGGGCAATGGCTGCCCCGCCGCAAAGTCCGGCACTACCGGACTGGGTTCAGGCCTGGATCGCCGCCGATGCCCAGCGCCCCTGGCCCCCCGGACCCGAAATCGCAGCCTGAGCCCCCGGCGGAATCGGGCCGCGTCGCCGGCTTGCGGCTTGCACCCGCCGGTCTTTGCCTGTTTCATCGCCTTGAGCAGGCAGCGACAGGCGCCGCGGGCGGGGCAGCACATGACAACACCAAAGCGCCGCATCTGGGGCTGGTTCTTCTTCGATTGGGCCAGCCAGCCCTACAACACGCTGCTGATGACCTTCATTTTTGCGCCCTACATGGCCTCGATCATGAAGGACGGCACGGCAGCACAAACCATCTGGGGTTATGGCATCGGCGCGGCCGGGGTCCTCATCGCGCTTGGCTCGCCGCTGCTCGGCACGATTGCAGATCACACCGGTGGACGGATGCGGTTCATCCTTTTGTTTTCGCTGATGTATATCATCGGCTCCTGGGGCCTGTGGTATGCCGCGCCCAACAATCTGAACATCTGGCTGGTGATGGCGAGCTTTGGCATCGGCCTTCTGGGGATGGAATTCGCCACCACCTTCACCAACTCCCTGTTGCCCGACCTTGGCACCCGCGAGGAGATCGGCCGAATCTCGGGGTCCGGCTGGGCCTTCGGCTATCTTGGCGGGGTGGTGTCGCTGATTTTCGTGCTCTGCTTCCTGGCCGAAAACCCCGAAGGAAAGACGTTGCTCGGCGGTTCCCCGCTGTTCGGCCTTGATGCGGAAGCCCGCGAAGGGACGCGCGCTGTCGGGCCCTTTACCGCGATCTGGTATGCGGTCTTCATGATCCCCTTCTTCCTCTGGGTGCGCGAACCTCGGAAGACCGACGCGATCAGCGTTTCGGCCGCAGCCCGCCGCGCCTGGCCGGACCTGAAGCAGAGCTTGCGGTCCCTGCCCCGTCAGCGCAGCCTGTTCGCCTTCCTGATCTCGTCGATGCTTTATCGTGACGCGCTCAATGGCATGTTCACCTTCGGCGGCATCTACGCTGCCGGGGTTCTTGGGTGGAGCGTCACTTTCGTTGGCATCTTCGGCATCCTCGCCGCGATCACCGGCGCGATCTTCACCTGGCTCGGAGGTCATGCCGACAGCCGATTCGGGCCAAAGCCGGTGATCATGGTCTGCCTGATGATCCTGTCACTCGTGGCGATCAGCATCGTCTTCGTGTCGCGTGAGGGGGTCTTCGGTCTTGCCGTCGGGCCAGAAAGCCACTTGCCCGATATTGCCTTCTTCCTTCTCGGCGGTCTGATCGGGGCCGCAGGCGGGTCGATCCAGGCCGCGAGCCGCACGATGATGGTCCGTCAGGCCGACCCTGAACGCATCACCGAAGCCTTTGGTCTCTACGCGCTGGCTGGAAAGGCGACCTCCTTCATCGCCCCGCTGGCCATCGGCGTCGTAACCTCGATCAGCCAAAGCCAGTCGGCGGGCATCACGCCGCTTGTCGTTCTGTTCCTGATCGGGCTTATTCTTCTTGTTCCCGTTCGCCCGCAAGGAGATCACGCAACGCCATGACGATGCGCAGCCGGATCATTCGCCTCGCCCTCGCATCGCTGCTTGCCGGTGCGCCGGCCAGCGCGGCACCGCTTGCCACACAGCTGTTCGGGGCCGTCGATACGCCGTCAGACCAGTTGCCGATGCCGATCGGCAGTTATGAACGTGGCTGCGGCGCCGGATTCGTGGAACTGCCCGAAACCGGGCCGACTTGGCAGGCGATGCGCCTTAGCCGCAATCGCAACTGGGGCATGCCGGTCACCATCCAGTATCTCGAGGATCTGAGCGCCAAGGTGCAGGCTGCAGGCTGGAAGGGCCTCTATATCGGGGACATTGGCCAGCCCCGTGGCGGCCCCTCCGCCTCGGGGCATCAAAGCCACCAGATCGGCCTCGATGTCGATATCTGGATGCTGCCGCCACCGCGGCTGGACCTGAGCCGGCAGCAGCGCGAAACGATCAGCTCGATCTCGGTCCGCAGCGCCGACCAGCGCAGCCTGAACGGCAACTGGACCCAGTCCCATGCCGAGGTGCTCAAGCTTGCCGCCTCCGACCCGCGGGTCGACCGCATTTTCGTCACCGCCCCCGTGAAGATCGAGCTGTGCCGGACGGCAAAGCGCAGGGACAAGGAATGGTTGCAGAAGATCCGCCCTTACTGGGGCCATGACGAACACTTCCATGTCCGGCTGAAATGCCCGCCCGGAGCGACGCTGTGCAAGACCCAGACGCCGACGGTCAAGGAACTGTCCAAAGGCGGCGACGGTTGCGACGAGACGTTGACCTGGTGGGTCACTGACGCACTCAATCCGCCCAAACCCACCAAGCCGGCCAAGCCGACGCCCCCCAAGCGCGGCCCGCGGCAATACACGATGGCCGATCTGCCCAAGCAATGCACCGGCGTACTCGCCTCGCCCTAGGGGCCGGCCTGCTGCTTGCCCTTGGTCCGGTGACGGTTGTGAACCGCGCCGATCCGCCGGGATTCATCGACGACTTCCGATGGACCAGCGATGACCCCTCCTTCGGCGGATGGTCGGGGCTTGAGATTACCGACGCAGGCCGTCACCTCGTCGCCCTCTCAGACCGGGGCGCCTGGGTCGAAGCCGATATCAGCCGCGACCCACAGGGCCGGATCGAGCGGATCACTACTGCGCCGGTCCGCGGACTGAACGGAATCAGCGGCACCCCGATGCCCCCCGACAGCCGCGACAGCGAAGGGCTGGCGATTGCTGCCGATGGCACCGCCTATGTCTCGTTCGAGGGGCCCGCACGCGTGATGCGTTTTCCGGGACTGGGCGAAAGCGGCACATTGCTGCCCTCTGCCCCGGACTTCGTCGAACTGTTACCGAACGGGTCGCTGGAATCCCTCGCCGTCGATGCTGAAGGGACGCTCTATACCTTGCCGGAAGAAACGCCCCGCAGCGACGGGCTGACGCCGCTTTTCAGGTTTCGAAACGGGGTCTGGGATCGGCCCTGGTTCCTGCCGGTCGACGCCACCTTTTATCCGGCCGGGGCCGACATCGGACCCGACGGCAGGCTCTACGTGATCGAACGGCAATTCCGCGGTCTTGCCGGTTTCGTCTCGCGATTGCGCCGATTCACGTTCGGGGCCGAACGTGTCCTTCCCGGTGAGACGCTCTTTACGTCGGATGCCGGCCGCTTCGGCAATCTGGAAAGCGTCGCGGTTTGGCGGGCCGCAGATGGAGGCCTGAGGGCAACGATGGTCTCCGACGACAACTTCATCGACCCGCGCGGCACCGAACTGGTCGAGGTCCGGCTTCCCGATTGACTTTGCCCTTCCCGGCGCGGTAAGGCGGCGCGCCCCGAGGATCGGGGTCAAGTCTCCGCTACCTTGTCAAAACGGATCAGACATGGACAAGAAACTTCTGCCGGCCGTTGCGGCCATGGCCGCGATCGTCGTGGCCTCGAACATCCTCGTGCAATTCCTGTTCGGCCAATGGCTGACCTGGGGCGCATTCACCTATCCCTTCGCCTTCCTCGTGAACGAGTTGACGAACCGCTTCCACGGAGCATCGGCTGCGCGCAAGGTCGTCGTGGCAGGATTCTTTACCGGCATCGTCTGCTCGCTGATCGGCTCGCAAATCCAGGGCGAGTTCGGACCGTTGGTCAGTTTCCGCGTCGCGCTCGGCTCCGGCGCGGCGTTCCTCGCGTCGCAGCTGATGGACGTGACCATCTTCGACCGAATGCGCCGCGACGCCTGGTGGAAACCGCCGCTGGTTTCGCCGATCATAAGCTCGGTGCTGGATACCGGGCTGTTCTTCTCAATCGCTTTCGCAGCGCAGCTGAGCTTCCTCGAACCTGCAAACGATGTGGCCTGGGCCAACGAGGTGATCCCCCTTCTGGGCATGGGGCCAGTTCTGCCGTTGTGGGTTTCGCTGGCCTGCGCGGACTATCTGGTAAAGCTGTTGATCGCTTTTGTTGCACTGATGCCGTTCCGCCTGTTCATTCGGAGAAAGCTCGCAAGGGTTGCGTGAAAGATTTTGACAAACACAAAATCTGTGGCACGATTCGTATATCGGCAACCCATTGAAAGGAGGTGATCCAGTGTCTAGAGGGATATTGGAGAGAGGTGTCGGGACAGTCGGAGGGAGTGTTTGCTAGGGGCAGCCCCCGTGTGAACAGACCAGCGATTGGGCTTGAAACCTAACTGGCCCATCTCCTTGAACTCGGAAGGGGTCGCCTCGCGGGGCGACCCTTTCTCTTGTGGACGACCGTCCCGGAAACCTGCGCATGCTGCGGATCACCGACACCCTGACCATCGCCGACTGGGAACTGACCGAGACGTTCTCTCGCTCGTCGGGCCCCGGTGGGCAGAATGTGAACAAGGTCGAGACGGCTGTTGAATTGCGATTCGAGGCGGAACGCTCGCCGCATCTGACCAGCCCGGTGAAAGCACGGCTGAAGCGGCTCGCCGGGCGGCGCTGGACAACCGATGGCGCCATCGTGATCCGTGCCGAGGAAACCCGCAGCCAGATCCGCAACCGCGAGCTTGCCCGCGAGCGACTGGTTGAGATGATCCGTCAGGCGCTGGTCGCGCCAAAGCGCCGGATCGCGACGAAACCCACACTTGGCAGCCAGCGTCGGCGGCTGGAAGCGAAGGCCGTCCGGTCTGAAATCAAGGCCGGGCGTGCCGCGCCGAAGGCTGAAGACTAGACCACGACCTCGGCCGCGACCTGCTTGCCGACGCCGAAGACCCGCTTGTAACGCTCGATCTCGTCGGCCGGTCCCATCGCCTTGTTGGGGTTGTCCGATAGCTTCACCGTGGGCCGGCCATTGGCCGAAACCGCCTTGCAGACCAGGCTGAATGGCGCCAGTTCGTCGCCCGGAACAAGACCGCGGAAATCGTTGGTCAGCATCGTGCCCCAGCCGAAGCTGACCTTTACCCGGCCGGCGAAACGGCGGTGCAGTTCCTCGATCTTCTCGACATCGAGACCGTCAGAGAAGATGACCAGCTTCTGCCGCGGGTCTTCCCCACGCTCTTGCCACCACTTGATCGCGATCTCGGCGCCCGTGGCAGGATCGCCGGAATCGATGCGGATGCCTGTCCAGCTGGCCAGCCAGTCGGGCGCGTTCCGCAGGAAGCCCTCGGTGCCGTAGGTGTCGGGCAGGATGATGCGCAGATTGCCTTCATGCTCTTCATGCCAGTCGGCAAGCACGCGGTAGGGCGCCTCGGCCAGCTCGGCATCGGTCTCCGCCAATGCGGCATAGACCATGGGCAGTTCATGGGCATTGGTGCCGATCGCCTCCACCTCGCGGCGCATGGCGATCAGGCAATTGGAGGTGCCGGTGAACTTGGCTTCCAACCCTTCGATCATCGCCTGCACGCACCAGTCCTGCCACAGGAAGGAATGCCGTCGCCGCGTGCCGAAATCGGCGATCCGCAAGCCCTCGATCTGACGCAGATGCTCGATCTTCTCCCACAGCTTGGTCATCGCGCGGGCATAGAGCACCTGCAACTCGAAGCGGCCGAGCTTTTCCAGAACGGCCCTGCTGCGCAGTTCCATGATGATGGCGATGGCCGGGATTTCCCACAGCATCACTTCCGGCCAGCGACCTTCGAAGGTCAGCTCATACTGGCCGTCGCGCTTTTCCAGATGGTAAGGCGGAAGCTGGAGATGCTCGAACCATTCCATGAAGTCGGGGCGGAACATCTGCCGCTTACCGTAGAAGGTGTTGCCGCGCAGCCAGGTGCTTTCCCCGCGCGACAGCCGCAACGTGCGGACATGATCCAGCTGTTCGCGCAGTTCTCCCTCGTCGATCAATTCGGCCAGCCGGATCTTCGTGGAGCGGTTTATGAGGGAAAACTCGACATTTGTGTCAGGCCGATTTCGGAAAATCGACTGACACATCAGCAGCTTGTAGAAGTCGGTGTCAATCAGCGACCGGACGATCGGGTCGATCTTCCATTTGTGGTTATAGACGCGGGTGGCGATATCGACCATCTCAGGGCTCCAGCAGCACGCCCGCCGCCAGCATCTGCTGCCGGGCATCTTCGAGCGAACCGTTCAAGTCAATCGCTCGGCAGGCACTTTCGATGACAGTGGTCCGGAACCCATGTCCCACGGCGTCCAGCGCCGAATATGCGACGCAGAAATCTGTGGCCAGGCCGACGATGGTCACCGCAGTTACCCCGCGCGACCGGAGGTAGCCGTCCAGCCCGGTCGGGGTGACCCGATCATTCTCGTAAAAACCCGAATAGCTGTCGATCGCCGCGCGGAAGCCCTTGCGGATGATGAGGTCTGCACGATCCACGTCGAGACCGGCATGAAACTCGGCGCCGGCCGAGCCCTGAACGCAATGAACCGGCCACAGCACCTGCGGGCCATAATCCATCTCGACCATGCTGAACGGAGCCGCGCCGGGGTGATTGGCGGCAAAGGAGGAATGGTTCGCGGGATGCCAGTCCTGGGTCAGGACCCGGACGTGGAACTCCTTCAGAAGCGCGTTCACCTGAGGAATGATCAGGTCGCCCTCTGCCACGGCCAACGCGCCGCCGGGACAGAAATCGTTCTGAATATCGATGACAAGGAGCGCCTCGTTCGCAGCTCTCATGACGCCCTCCGCATGGATTTCCCGAATCTGCGTAAGGGTGGGGGGGCGAGGCGTCAAGCCGCGCTGCCGGAACAGGGACTTGCGAAGCAGCTGGCGCAGGTTCAAACAGCGCCCCATGCTGACCGTTGCCGCGCTTTACCAATTCGCCCGCTTCGAGGACCCCGCAGCCCTTCGCGTCCCGCTTCTCGCTCTATGCGAGGCAGAGGGCGTTCGCGGCACGCTTCTGCTTGCGCCCGAGGGGATCAACGGAACGGTCGCCGGTCCACGCGAGGGGATCGACCGGCTCCTGGCCCATATCCGCGCCCTTCCGGGCTGTGCCGATATCGAGTGGAAGGAGAGCCACGCCGAGGCCATGCCGTTTGGCCGGATGAAAGTGCGGCTCAAGCGCGAGATCGTCACCATGGGACAGCCCGATGTCGATCCCAACGCGAAGGTCGGCCGTTATGTCCGGCCCGAAGACTGGAACGACCTGATCCGGCAACCCGATGTGGTGGTCATCGACACCCGCAATGCCTATGAGGTGGCGATCGGCACCTTCGCGGGCGCCATTGATCCCGGCACCGACAGTTTCCGCCAGTTTCCGGACTGGTGGGCCGAGAACCGCGCACGGTTCGAGGGCAAGCGCATTGCCATGTTCTGCACCGGCGGCATCCGCTGCGAGAAGTCGACGAACTGGCTTCTCGGTCAGGGCGAAGCCGAGGTCTTCCACCTCAAGGGCGGGATACTGAAATACCTCGAGGATATTCCTCAGGATCAGAGCCTGTGGCAGGGCGAGTGCTTTGTCTTCGACCAGCGGGTCTCGGTCGGTCACGGTCTTGTTCCAGGTCGTCTGACCACCTGCGGTGCGTGCCGCCGCCCGGTGAGCGAACAGGATCGCAGCCACCCCGCTTTTGAGGAAGGCGTCTGCTGCCCTGCCTGCGCGGACGAGTACACCGACGAGGACCGCATCCGGTTCCGCGAGCGGCACCGGCAGATGGCGCTCGCGGAAAGTCGTGGACAGCGCCACCTAGGGCCCGCCGCCGGCTGACCGTCCAACCGAATGCCGACAAAAAGAATCAGTCTTTACAAGCCATATTCTTTTTGTCAGGTTTAGCCAGCCCAGCCAGCCATTCGGTGAGCCCGGATCCAATGCCGCGCCTTTGACCGCTCCCATACAGGATGGAGACTCCGCAGATGAACGCCCGGATCGACCCCTCGCAGCTTCCCCTGCCGCCGTTGCGGTCTGTGACCCAGGAGCTGCCCCTGCATGACGCCGAACAACTGACGCGCGGCGGATCGCAGGCCCGGATCGCCCTGAACGGCCAGATCTATTTCCTGCGCATCACCCGCGCCGGAAAACTGATCCTGACGAAATAAGCACGCCACCAGCACTGCCCGGCAAGAGACAACCTGCGATGATCGTCTGCCACTGCCATGCCATCACCGACACCGACATCCGCGCCGCCGTTCGCTGGATGCGGGCCGCAGACGCCTCGACTGTGATCACTGCAGGCAAAGTCTATCGCGCGCTCGGCAAGCGGGCGGACTGCGGCGGCTGCATGCCGATTTTCCTTGAAACCATGCGCAGCGATGCCAGTTTCGAAATACCAGCAGACCTGCGTGGACTTAGGGCCGGTGTCAGGAAGAGAGAGGGAGCACAATGAAGGGTGATGCCAAGGTCGTCGAGTATCTCAACTCGGCACTCAGGTCTGAATTGACGGCCGTAAGCCAGTACTGGTTGCATTATCGTTTGCAGGAAGATTGGGGCTACGGCCATCTCGCCGACAAGTCGCGCGCCGAAAGCATCGAGGAGATGCATCATGCCGACCGCCTGATCGCACGCATCATCTTCCTTGAGGGCCATCCTAACCTGCAACGGCTCGATGCCCTCCGGATCGGCCAGAACATCCGCGAAACGCTCGAGGCCGACCTCGCTGGCGAACATGACGCCCGGAAGCTCTACATCGAGGCACGCAACCATTGCGAAAAGGTCGGCGACTATGTCTCGAAGGCGCTGTTCGAAAGCCTGATCGCCGACGAGGAAGGCCACATTGATTTCCTCGAAACGCAGCTTGGCCTTTTCGACCGCCTCGGTGCCGAGCGCTACGGCCTTCTGAACGCCAAACCGGCGAACCAGGCCGAGTCCTGATCGCCGCGCCCGATGGGCTGGCGAACCACATCCATCTCGATGATCCTTCCGGCCACGATCGCCTTGTCGTGGCCGGCCATGCTGTCGGCCGAAGACGCCTCCTTGGCGCAGCGCAATGCCTTCTCGCAGCCCGCGCCATCGCTCGATGCCCAAGGTCTTTCCCGTTTTCGCGCCGGCAATCTGCTGTTCCGCAAGCTCTGGGTCGCTGCGCCTTCGGCCTATCCGGACTCCGATGGCCTTGGCCCACTGTTCAACGCCCGCAGTTGCCAATCCTGCCATCTGCGCGACGGGCGCGGCCGTCCTCCTGAGGATGCGGCTGACCTGGGAGCGGGGTTTGTCCTGCGTCTTTCGCGCGACGGTGAGCCCGAGCCAACTTATGGTCGGCAGCTTCAGACGCTGACGACCCCCGGCCTTTCGCCGGAGGGCCGCATCAGCGTGACCTATCGCGAGGTCCGGATTCCCATCCGCGACGAACCACCGGTCGTGCTGCGAGAGCCGCTCTACAGGATCACTTTCCCAGCATTCGGTCCGTTGCACCCGGAAACGGAAGTGTCTCCGCGCAACGCCCCGCCGCTGATCGGCTTGGGCCTGCTTGCCGAAATCCCGGCGCCTTTGATCCTCGCGAATGCCGATCCCGAGGACCGCGATGGCGACGGCATCTCGGGGAAGGCCAATTTCCCGGCTAACCCCGCCGGAGAAAGAGAACTGGGCAGGTTCGGCCTCAAGGCCGGGTCGGTCGATCTGCGCCAGCAGACGGCAACGGCACTCCTGCTCGACCTCGGCCTTTCGAGCAAGCTGGATCCGGAGGCGTGGGGCGACTGCACCAAAGCCGAACTGACCTGTCGGGCGGCCCCCGCCGGAGAGACACCGGACGCCACCGATCAGAGGGAGGTCGGCAGCAAGAGCCTCGATGATCTGACCTTCTACACCGCTTCCCTTGCCGTCCCCCCGCGCCGCGATCTGGCATCTTCCCGGGTGCAGCATGGTGAGGCCGTCTTTGCCGAGGCAGGCTGCAGCACCTGTCACGTCCCCGAGTTCCGGTTCCGCCCTCCGATGCAGGGCACGACGATTTCTGTCCGGCCTTACACCGACCTCTTGCTGCATGACATGGGACCGGGTCTTTCCGACGGCATGTCGGAGGGCCTCGCAAGCGGAAACGAATGGCGCACGCCGCCGCTTTGGGGAATCGGCCTGACTGAAGCGGTAAGCGGTCAGACCCGCTTTCTGCACGATGGCCGTGCAAGGACGCTTCTCGAGGCCGTCCTCTGGCATGGTGGCGAGGCGGAGGCGGCCCGAAACAGGGTCATTGCTATGCCGCCCCCTGACCGGGCGGCATTGATCGCCTTTCTGGAAAGTCTGTGAATGCCCTGTCGGGCCACCTTCAGCCGATCAGCCCATCTTCGCTGAAATGGCGGGGGAAGAAGGCCGCGGCACAGGTATGCACAGTGCGCAGCCCTTCCTCCCTCGGATAGGGATCGCGCATCGTCATCATGTCGAGCCAGACGCCCTCGACCGTGACGCGGACGACGCGCGCCGTCCGCTCGGCCGACCCCGAGTAGCCGCCAGTCGCGATCAGACGGGCACAGATCTGCTCCATGTTCCGGTTGTAGGCTTCGTCATTTGCGCCGTAGCGTTCCTGGTAGAGCGGCCGGCTCTGCGCCTCGCCCCAGAAGGCGCACCAGGCCGACAAGCGCGATGGTGTGCAGATCGCCGGTTCGAAATCAGCCCGGATCAGCGCGTCGAGCTGCGAGGCCGGTTCCGGGGCCGCAGTGGCCAAAGCGGCTTGCCAGTTTTCCCGGTATTCCTCGGCCAGGAAGGCGAGGGTTTCTTCCAGCAGCTTTTCCTTGGTCTCGAAATGGAAATTGACCAGGCCATGCGACAGGCCGGCGGTCCTTGCAACCTCGCTCAAGGTCGTTCGGGCGTAGCCGCGCAGGGCGATGGTTTCGATGGTTGCTTCGATCAGCTGACTGCGCCGCTCTTCCCGGCTTTGCTTGCGGCGAGCCGGCTCACCCTTTTCCCCGGGCGTTTCTGACGACGGAATGGACTGGGCAACGGCCATACTTGTGTCCCGACAAGATCATTGGCTCTTCATAGGGCATTCGCCGGCTCAGGAAAGAGCAAGGTAGCGGCAGCGGTCAAGATAGATTCTGATTGACAGTTCAGTCAAAATCATCGGATGATTTGATCAATCAGGGAGAAAAGGGCCCATCGCAACGCGGCCCGTCGCAAGGATCAGACCTCATGACCCGCCTGCCAACGCGAAACCTCGCGAAGTCGAATGCACAGTTCCAGAAAGCGGTGAAACGGCTGCCGCTCGGGGTCTCGTCGACCTTCCGTTACTGGGGCGACGACCGGACGATCTATGTCGATCACGGCAAGGGAGGCCGCACCTGGGACATCGACGGCAACGCCTATGTAGATTACCGCCTTGGTTACGGCCCGGCGATCCTGGGATATGCCGATGATCGTGTGGACGCAGCCGCCCGCAAGGGCATGGCAGTCGGCGGCGTCTTTGCGCTGTCGACCGAGCGGGAGCTGATCGTCGCGGACCGCATCGCCAAAATGGTGCCGGCGGCAGAGCTTGTGCGCTTTTCCAACTCGGGCACCGAGGCGGTGATGGCGGCCCTGCGGCTGGCCCGCGCCTATACCGGGCGCGAAAGCTATCTGCTGGTCGAAGGCGGCTATCACGGCCTGTTCGACGCGGCGATGTGGATGTCGAACATGGAGGAATGGGACATCGGATCGAACAAGGATCCCGAGCTTGTTCCCTATGGCAAGGGCATCCCGCCGACCGTCAAGAAGCTGGCCCACATCACGCCGATGAACGATTTCGAGCGACTCGAGGACGTGTTCCGAAAGCACGGCGACAAGCTGGCCGCGATGCTGATCGAGCCGATCCAGGGAAACTGCTGCGGCATCCTCGCCCAGGTCGAGTATGTCCGGCTGGCCCGCAGGCTGTGCGACCAGTACGGCGTCATGCTCATCATCGACGAGGTCAAAACCGGGTTCCGCGTCGGCAAGGGCGGCATCCAGGGGATCATGGGCGTGAAACCCGACATCACCACCTTCGCCAAGGCGGTCGCCAACGGCTACCCGATCTCGGTCGTGGCGGGGCGCGAGGAGGTGATGCGCACCTTCAAGTATGGCGGCGCCTCGCATGGCGGCACCTACACGGCGCATTCCGTGTCGCTCGCGGCGGCCGAGGAGTGCTTGCGCATCCTTGACGAGACCCCTGCGCTGGAAACCCTTGCGAATTACGGCGAGCGGCTGAAGGGCGGCATCTCGAGGATCCTCGACGCCCATGGCATCGTCCACTCCTACACCGGCCACCCGTCGATGTTCGGCCTGTTCTTCGCGGAAACCCCGCCGGACAATTACCGCGACTGGAAGACCTCGGATTACTCGTTCTACGACCAGATGGCCTATTTCCTGCACGACCTCGGCGTGATCTGCGAGCCCGACTCGCGCGAGCCGTGGTTCATGTGCGAGGCGCATGGGCTGGACGAAACCTGCCTGACCGACACGCTCAAGGCGGTCGAGACGGCGGTTGACCTGACACTCGAGCATTTTGAAGAAGAAGCGAAGCGCGCATGATCTACGATGCGGTTATCGTCGGGGCGGGCCATAACGGCCTTGTCGCGGCCTGCTATCTGGCGCGGGCGGGCCTGAAGGTCTGCGTCGTGGAAAAGAACGACTGGATCGGGGGCGCGGCGGTCAGCCGTGAGCTCTATCCCGGCTTCACCTATTCCAACTGTTCTTACGTCGCCTCGCTGTTCCGTCCCGAGATCATGCGCGATCTCGAACTGCCGAAATTCGGGCTGCAGATCCTGCCCTACGAAGGTGGCGCCGTATTCATGGAGAACGGCGACTACCTGGGCATGCACCGCGACCACGACGCCAACCGGCGCGAATTCGCCCGCCATTCCAAGCGCGATGCAGAGGCCTATGACCGTTACGCTCGTGACGTGCTGCGGCATTGCCGCTTCATCCGGCCGATGCTGCTGCGCACCGCCCCCGATCCGTCAAGTTTCCGCCCGCGAGACCTTTCGGAGCTTGCCTGGCTAGGCAAGCAGATGTTCGGCCTGTCGGAAGCGGCGATGTACGACATGATCCGCTTCTGGACGATGTCGATCGGCGACTTCCTGGATGAGTATTTCGAGCATCCGACCGTGAAGGCCTATCAGGCCGTCGCTTCGATCATCGGCACGGCTCTGGGGCCGATGTCACCCGGCACGGCCTATGTGCTGCTGCATCACGCCATGGGAGATGTCGATGGCAACGTCGGCGCCTGGGGCTTTGCCCGGGGCGGGATGGGGTCGATCACCAAGGCGCTGAAGGCCTCGCTGGAGGCAGCCGGCGGCGAGGTGCGCGCGGGCAACGGGGTCGAGAAGATCCTGATCCGGAACGGCCGCGCCGTCGGCGTCGCGCTGGAAAACGGCGACGAGGTCCACGGCAAGCGCGTCGTCTCCAACATGGACGTCAAGCGCACCTTCCTTCGCCATGTCGACGAGGACGAGCTTCCCGGCGATTTCGTCAAGCGCGTCAAGGCGTTCAAGATCCGAGGGTCTTCGGGCAAGCTGAACATCGCGCTCGATTGCGCGCCAACCTTCACCGCGCTGCCGCCGAATTCGCCGCACATGAAGGGCGACATGCACTTCACCGACTCGATCGAGAAGATGGAACGCGCCTACGACGACTGGAAGGCGGGTCATTACAGCGCCGATCCGTTCCAGGACATGATGATCCCGACGATGATCGACCCGACCATGACCCCGCCGGGCAAGCACTTCATGTCCTGCTTCGTCCAGTATGCTCCGCCAAAGATCGAGGGGAACGACTGGACCGATGCCGACCGCGACGGGTTCGCCAGGGCCTGCCTCGACCAGATCGAGAAGTATGCGCCGGGCTTCAAGAACTCGATCCTGCATGTCGAGGTCCGCACGCCGCGCGAACTGGAGAAGGAAGTGGGCCTGACCGAAGGCAACATCTTCCAGGGCGAACTGACCTTCGACCAGCTTCTGTTCAACCGTCCGGTTCCCGGCTGCGCCCAGTATCGCAGCCCGATCAAGGATCTGTGGATTTGCGGATCGTCCACCCATCCGGGCGGCGGCGTGATGGGCGCGCCGGGGCGCAACGCGGCCTCGGAAATCCTGCGCGACCTGCGCGCGCCGACCAAAGACATGAGCGAAGCCTATGCCGTCCTTTGATGTGATCGTGATCGGCGGCGGGACCAACGGCCTTGCCGCGGCGCACCGGCTGCAATCCTCGGGCCGCAAGGTTCTGGTGCTGGAGTCCGCTGCGGCTGCCGGAGGTGCGGCTTTGGGGCATGAATTCGCACCCGGCTTCCGTTCGCCCGGCCTCGCGCATGTCGCCAACCAGATCGACAACCGGGTGATGTCGGGCATGGACCTGGCGCGCCACGGGCTTGGCTTCGTGACGTCCAGTGTCAGTTCAACCGCCCTGTCGGCAACCGGCGACCATCTGGTGCTGGAGGGCGCGGCAGGTGCCAGCATCAAGGGCAACCTGTCGGACGCCGACCGCAAGAACTGGCTGGCCCTGCGCAAGCAGCTCCTGTCCTTTGCCGAGGTGCTGGCCCCGTTCAAGCAGATTACCGCGCCGCGCATCGCCAAGGGAGCGGGCAATGAATTCGGCAAGCTCGCGAAGTTCGGTCTGAACCTGCGGATGCTCGGCAAGGCCGATTTCCGCGAGTTTCTGCGGATGATCCTCATCAACGTCTATGACGTGGTGAACGACGAGTTGACGGACAAGCGGCTGAAGGGCCTGCTGACCTTCGACGCGACGCTCGGCTCCTGGCTTGGGCCGCGCTCGCCGAATTCGCTGATCCTGCTGCTCAACCGCTTGTCGGGCGAGGTTGCGGGCCAACGCGCCACGCTGGCGCTGCCGAAGGGCGGCATGGCTGCGGTCGCCGAAGCGATGGTGAAGTCGGCGGCGGCGTCCGGCGTTGTTGTCCGCACCGGCGCGGCGGTCGACAGCCTGCTGATCGAGGACGACAAGGCAGTTGGCGTAACGCTGGCAAACGGCGAGGAGGTGCGGGCGAAACTCGTCGTCTCGGCGATGAACCCGAAGACCACTTTCCTTAAACTGATTGGTCCCCGTCATCTCGACGCCGGATTCGTCAAGTGCATCGGCGACCAGAAATCGCGCGGCGCGGCCGCGAAGCTGCACCTTGCGCTGAAGGCGGCGCCGGACTTCCGTGGCGCTGACCTGAAGTCGCGCCTTGTGATCGCGCCGTCGGACGACCAGGTGGAACTGGCCTACAACGCCGTCAAATACGGCGAAGTGCCGAAGCGCCCGGTGATGGAGATCGTGATCCCTTCAGCGCATGAAACGGGCTTTGCCCCGACCGGGCAGCACGTCCTCTCCGCCGTCGTGCAATTCGCGCCACACAAGCCCAAGGCCGGGCCGGACGCGGCCCGGGCCGAGATGCTGGAGAACACTCTGGCGATGCTGGAGGAACATGCGCCGGGCATCCGGTCGCTTATCACCCATGCCGAGCTGCTGATGCCCTACGATATCGAGGCGCGCTACGGCATGGTCGGCGGCAACTGGCATCATGGCGAGTTGTCGGTCGAGCAGATGCTGTTCCTGCGGCCCATTGCCGGGATCGCTCAATATGCGACGCCGATCGAAGGGCTGTGGCTCGCCGGCGCGGGGTGTCACCCGGGCGGCGGCATTTCCGGCGCGGCCGGCTGGAACGCCGCGGAACGCATCCTCCGGGAGGTCCGGGCATGAACGTCATGAAGACAACGGACCCCCGGCTGCATTACCTGACGCCACTGAAACAGACGCCGTTCCATCCGCGCACTGCGGCGGAGAACCGGTTGAACGACTGGGGGCCCTGGGCTGGCTACACCACCGCGCTCAGCTTCGGCGATACGGCAATGGAGCACAGCGCCATCCGCAATACCGCCTCGGTCTACGACCTCTGCCCGATGGTGAAGTACCGGGTGACCGGCCCCGATGCCGCCGCCTATCTTGACCGGCTGACGGTGCGGAATGCCTCGAAGCTCTCGGTCGGCGGCGTGCATTACACCATCTGGTGCGACGACGCCGGCAAGGTGATCGATGACGGCACGCTGTTCCGGCTGGGGCCGACCGATTACCGCATCTGCTGCCAGGAGCGACACCTGCCCTGGCTCCTGGACAGCGCGATCGGGTACGAGGTCGCGATCGTCGAAGAAACGGAAGACGTGGCGGCTCTGTCTTTGCAGGGGCCGTGCACCTATTCGGTCCTGAAGGCCGCAGGGTTCGATGTGGCGGACTTGAAGCCGTTCCGGATGCGGACGTTCCCCTTCGACGGTGGCGAGGTGATGATCTCGCGTACCGGCTTCACGGGCGATCTGGGCTATGAACTCTGGACGACGCCCGCCCACGCCATCGCGCTGTGGGATCATCTTTTCGCGGCGGGCGCACCGTGGGGCATCCGGCCGATCGGCACACATGCCCTCGACATCGCCCGGATCGAGGCCGGGTTCATCATCACCAACTTGGACTTCATCCCGGTGGACCAGGCCGTGCGCGAAGATCGGGCGCGGTCGCCCTTCGAGCTGGGCCTCGAATGGATGGTGGATTTCGACAAGGGCCACTTCACCGGCCGCCGGGCCCTGCTGAAGGAAAAAGTGAACAAGAGTTCGAAATGGGCGCTGGTTGGGCTCGATATCGACGGCAACGTCTCGGTCGAAGGGTCGATCATCTACCAGAATGGCAAGACCGAGGTCGGCACCGTGACTGCCGCCTGCTGGTCCCCTTCGGCCAAGCGCAATATCGCACTCGCCCAGGTGCGCCGCCCCTACCACGAGAGCGGCAACCTGTTCGTCGAGGTCTATGCCCTGCGCGAGCTGCAATATGCCAAGCTGATGTTGCCTGCCCGCGTCTGCGAACGCCCCTTCTTCGCGCCACCCCGCCGGCGGACGACACCGCCGGCCCCGTTCTGAGGTGCCGAGATGACCGTCCATGCCCAATCGCCGCTGCTTAACCATTGCCCGGAAAGCCTTCCCGCATCAGCCTATTTCGATGCCGGCTGGTTCGACCGCGAGCGACGGGCGATCTGGGCGCAGGACTGGGTCTATGCCGGACGCCTGAACGACCTGAAGCCGGGAACAATGCGCAGGGTCACGGTGGCAGGCGAGAACCTGATCCTCTGCCGGGATCCGGCCGGCAAGGTGACTGCTTTCCACAACACCTGCCGTCACCGCGGCGCCGAGTTATGCTCTGTCGCGGAAAAGCCGCTCGGCAAGCTCATCACCTGCCCCTACCACGCCTGGGCCTACGCGACCGACGGGCGGCTGGTCTCTGTCGCCCATGCCACGCCGACTGACGACTTCCGCAAGGAGGACCACAGCCTGTTCGCGGTGCATGTGAAGGAATGGAACGGTTTCCTGTTCCTGTCGCTTGCCGATCAGGCCCCGGAGCTGACGCCCGACCTTGGCCTGAACGCCCTCGACAACTGGCCGATGGCAGAACTCGTGACAGGCCACCGGCTGGAAAAGACGCTGGCCTGCAACTGGAAGATCTTCTGGGAAAACTACAACGAATGCCTGCACTGCCCCTCGGTTCACCCGAGCCTGTGCGACATGGTGCCGATCTACAAGAAGGGGATCATGTCGGCCTCGGAGTCTCCTGACTGGACGCCCGAGGTGCCGACAGGTCCGGTGTTGAAAGACGGCGCGCACAGCTGGACTGTCAGCGGCGAACCCTGCGGGCCCGAGTTTCCCGGCCTGACGTCGCAGGAACGGGCCAATGGCTTCAACTTCGTGACCATCTACCCGACCATGTTCGTCGTCGCCCATGTCGATTACGCGCGGTCCGTCAGCCTGACCCCAATCGGGCCCGAAGAGACCAAGCTCACGATCGAATGGCTCTTCCCGCAGACGACGCTTGACCAGCCGGGCTTCGACCTCGCCGCAGTGACGGATTTTGCCACCACCGTGGTTCTTGAAGACGGTGCGGCCTGCGAGATGAACCAGCGCGGGCTGAAGTCTTCGCGATACTCGAAGGGGCGGCTGATGCCGCAGGAATTCGACATTCACCGGTTCCATCAATGGGTTCTGGGCCGTCTCGCGGCCGTGGAGGTGTAGGATGAACGTGCGCAGCATTCCCAACGACTGGGATCGTCGTGGCTTGCCTGGCTGGGCCTACAGCTCGCCCGCCCTGTTCGAGCTCGAACGGATGCATGTTTTCCTGAACCACTGGCAGCTGGTTGGCCATGTCAACGACATACCGGCGCCGGGCGACTGGTTCGCCTTCGACCTGCTGGGCGAGCGGGCCATCATCATGCGGGGCCGCGATGCTGTCGTGCGCGCCTTCCACAACCTCTGCCGCCACCGTGGGGCGCGCGTGGTCGATGGCATGCAGGGCCATTGCAAGGGCGCATTGGTCTGTCCCTTCCACGGCTGGGTCTACAATCTGGACGGCACCCTGCGCGGAGCGGCCCGGCCCGAGACTTTCGGCGACATGGACCGCTCTAAGTTCGCCCTCAAGCCGATCGAGATGGAGGTCTGGCACGGCTTCATCTTCCTGCGCTTCCTGCCCGGCCCCCAACCCTCAGTGGCCGAATACCTTGCCGACTACGACCAGGACTTTGCCGATTTCCGCGCCGAAGAACTGCTGCCGGTCGCCCAGGCCGGCTGGGAAACGGTGCTGCCGGTCAACTGGAAATCGGTCCGCGACGTTGACAACGAAGGCTACCACGTCGCCATGGCCCATCCCGGCCTTCAGGATCTGTACGGGCGAACCTATCGCGATGTGGTTCACGCCAACGGTCTGGCGAGCTCCTACGCGACCTATGGCGACGCACCCGGTCGCCTCTGGTCGGTTCGGAACTATGTGAAGATCTCACCTACCCAGGACTGGCTACCCGAGAGGTTGCGCAAGGCGTGGAACTACTACGGCGTCTTCCCCAACGCCGTTTTCATCTTCACGCCAGAGAGCGTGCAGTTCTACCACGACTTGCCGACTGGCCCGAGGGAAACACGGTTGACCGGCCGCATCTATCGACGGCCGAATGAATCGCGCCAGCAGCGGATCGCACGCTATCTGGCCTATCGGATCGACCGCGAGACGTCCGCCGAGGATCAGCAGCTTTCGATCTGGTCCGATGAGTCGATGATGTCGACCGCCTTCGACGACTTCCACCTGTCGGACCTCGAATTCGGCGTCCGGAATCATCATGACAACCTGCGCAGGTTGCTGCCCGTCCTCGAGCATCGCGACAAGGTTCCGGAAGATCGCGTCGCGTCACTTAACGAGGAATTGCTTGGCGAAGCCGCAACACCGCGCTTAACATAACGTTAAGAAAGTCGGGCCGGGATACCCGGCCAAGGCGCAACGGGGAGAAATGCGATGAAACTCAACAGACGTCGGGCCATCACCGCCCTGGGCGGCGCACTTGCGCTGCCCTACGTCCGCCCCTCCTGGGCGCAGGCCGGGAGCGTCAATGTCTACAACTGGGCTGACTATATCGGCGAAACCACCCTTGCCGATTTCGAAGCTGCCACAGGAATCGGCGTGGTCTACGACACCTACTCCTCCGCCGAAGAGATGCAGGCGAAGATGCTGGCGGGAGGCACGGGTTATGATGTGGCCTTCACCGCCGGGATGTCGCAGCCCCAGATGATCAAGGCTGGCGTCTATACCAAGCTCGATAAATCGAAATTGCCCAACTGGAAGAACCTCGATCCGGAAATCCTGCGCATCGTCGAGGGCTGGGATCCGGGCTCGGAGCACTCAATTCCCTATATGTGGGGCTCGGTTGGGTTCACCTACAACGTCGACATGGTGAAAGAGCGCATTCCCGACGCCGACCTCCAGAGCATGGATCTCGTGTTCAAGCCGGAAAACGCGGCAAAGCTTGCGGACTGCGGGATCTCGCTCCTGGACAGCCCCACCGACATCATGCTGATGGTGTTGCGCTATCTCGGCCTGGACGGCGATACGACGAATGTCGCCGACTATGACAAGGTGGTCGAGGCGTTCAAGCCGATCCGCCAATACATCCGCACCTTCGACAACCAGAACTACCTGAACGCCATTCCCAATGGCGAACTGTGCGTCATCAACAACTGGTCGGGGGATTATGCAGTCGCCAAGTCGCGCGCCGCGGAAGCCGGGGTTCAGATGAACCTGGCCTATTTCGTGCCCAAGACCGGGGCGCCAGCCTGGATCGACGTGATGTCCATTCCGTCGGACGCGCCGAACGTCGACAACGCCTATGCTTTCCTCGACTTCCTGCTGCAGCCCGAGGTGATCGCGGCCTGCACCAACTACACGGCCTACGCCAACGCGAATCTCGCATCGAAACCCTTCGTCGATCCAGCGATCCTGAACGACCCGGCAGTCTATCCCGACGAAGAGACGATCAAGCGCCTCTGGGCCCCGAAGCCGCTGAACGAGGAGCAGGACCGTGCGATCACGCGGGCCTGGACGGCGATCAAGACCGAATGATCGGGTGAATGATGCAGATGCAAAGCCCGACTCCCGTGACCGCGCCTGCTGATGCGGCCGGCGCGGACCCCTTCGTTCGCATCGAGGGAGTGACCAAGCGGTTCGGCAGCTTCGTTGCCGTGGACAATGTCTCGCTATCGATCCGCAAGGGCGAAATCTTCGGCCTTCTGGGCGGCTCCGGCTGTGGCAAGACCACGCTCCTGCGGATGCTGGCCGGCTTCGAGGATCCCTCTGCCGGCCGCATCTGGCTCGACGGGCAAGACATGACGGGCGTGGCCCCCTACGACCGCCCTGTCAACATGATGTTCCAGTCCTACGCGCTCTTCCCGCACATGACGGTCGAGCGCAACGTGGCCTACGGGCTCAAGCATGAAAAGATGACCGACGCACAGCGCAAGGATCGCGTGCGCGAGATGCTGGACCTGGTGCAACTGACCCAGTTCGCCCACCGAAAGCCGCACCAGATCTCGGGTGGCCAGCGGCAGCGCGTCGCCCTGGCCCGTGCCCTTGCCAGGGCGCCGAAACTTCTGCTTCTGGATGAGCCGCTCGCGGCGCTCGACAAGAAACTGCGCGAACACACGCAGTTCGAATTGATGAACATTCAGTCGCAAACCGGTGTAACCTTTGTTGTCGTGACGCACGACCAGGAAGAGGCGATGACCCTGTCGGACCGGATCGCGGTCATGGACAAGGGCCAGGTGCGGCAGATCGGTACGCCGAACGATGTCTACGAATACCCGAACAGCCGTTTCGTCGCCGGCTTCATCGGGTCGATCACGACCTTCGAGGCGACCGTCCGCAAGATCGAAGGACAGAACGCCCTGCTGGATGTGCCTGCCATGGGAGGGATAAAGGTCGGGCGCAGCGTGCCGGGGCTTTCCGTGGGCGAAAAGGTCACGCTTGCCCTGCGCCCCGAGAAGATCCTGCTTGGCCGCGAACGGCCCGATGACCCGAACGCCTTCAGCGGAGTGGTGTCGGGTCTCGGCTACCTTGGCAAGGACTCGCTTTACCGCATTGCCTTGCCGGACGGACAGATCGTCACCGTGAACTCGGTCAACGCCCGCCGCGTCGGCGAGGACGAGCGCGTGGCTGACTGGGAAGATCAGGTCTGGCTGAGCTTCGATCCAACCTCTGCCATCCTGCTGCGGGACTAGCCCATGGCAGTGATCGAACAGACCGACGCGCCGCCACAGCGCAAGGGACTGGCCAACTGGTTCAACCGCCGGGGCTGGTCAGATGTCATCATCGCCACGCCCTACATCTGGTTGCTGGTGTTCTTCTTCCTGTCCTTCATCATCGTCGTTGCCATGAGCTTCGCGACCAGGACGCCAACAGCCCCGCCGTTTTCGTTCGGGGGCGAACATCCGTTGGTCAACCTCGATGGCTACAAGCGGCTGTTCCAGGACAGTCTCTACATCCGCGCCTTCCTGACCTCGGTGGTCAACGCGCTGGTGGCCACGATGCTGTGCCTTCTCATCGGCTATCCGATGGCCCTTGGCCTGACCCGGGTGTCGCGAGCATGGCGGAACATCCTTCTGATGCTGGTCATCCTGCCGTTCTGGACCTCGTTCCTTCTGCGCGTCTATGCGTGGATGGGCCTGATGAGCAACAACAGCTGGTTCAATCGTGGTCTGACCTCGATCTGGAACTGGGTGGTGCCCACCGACTGGGCGCTCCGGTCGATCCCGATGATGAACACGAACTTCGCCGTCGTGCTTGTCATGGTCTATTCCTACCTGCCCTTCATGATCCTGCCGCTCTTCGCCAATCTGGAAAAACTGGACCAGACGCTGGACGAGGCGGCGATGGACCTTGGCTCGCGGCCGTTCCAGGTCTTCCTTGACGTGACGCTGCCGCTGTCGATCCCGGGCATCATCGCGGGCGGGCTGCTGGTTTTCATCCCTGCCGCGGGTGAGCTGATCATCCCGTCGCTCGTGGGCAATTCCTCGCAGCCGATGATCGGTCGGGTGATTTCGGATGAATTCGCCAGTGCGCGCGACTGGCCGATGGCATCATCCGTCGCGGTCGCCCTGCTTCTCCTGCTGGTCGTGCCGATGATGCTTTACACGCATTTCGACGCAAAGGCCCAAGAACGGATGAAGGACGAGCCATGAACCGCCGCCCGGTCTTCCTTATCACCGTGCTCTGCTTCGGGTTCGCATTCTTCTACATCCCGATCCTGTCGATGATCGTCTATTCCTTCAATGCCTCGCGCTTGGCGACGGTCTGGGGCGGATTCTCGACCAAGTGGTACGTCACGCTGTTCAGCAACAAGCAGGTGATCAGCGCGGCGATCCTTTCACTTCAGATCGCGCTTCTGTCCGCCACGTGCGCAACAATTCTTGGCACGATGGCCGGCATCGCTCTGGCGCGGTTCAAGAAATTCCGCGGGCGCGTGCTTTTCTCGGGCCTGATCACAGCCCCGCTCATCATGCCCGAGGTGATCACCGGCATCTCGTCGCTGATGCTGTTCATCCTGATGGGCCAGTGGATCGGCTGGCCGGCAAGCCGGGGGTTCACAACCGTCACGATCGCCCACATCACGTTTTCGATGACCTTCGTCGCCACGATCGTGAGTTCGCGCCTGATCGCCGCCGATCAGTCGATCGAGGAGGCAGCGATGGACCTTGGATCGAAGCCATGGCAGGTGATGAAGGACATCACCCTGCCGATCATCAGCCCTGCAATCCTGTCTGGCTGGCTGCTGGCCTTCACCATCTCGCTGGATGACGTGGTCATCACCAACTTCACCACCGGGCCGGGCAATACGACCCTGCCGCTGCTGATCTGGTCGAAGGTCAAGCTTGGCGTGACACCGGACATCAACGCACTCGCCACGATCATCGTCTGCATCGTTGGGCTGGGCGTCATCATTGCCGGCATCGTCATGTCCCGCGCCGAGAAGCGCCGCGACGCGGATATCCGACTGGCGTATCGCGCCAACGAGTAAAGGATGACTGATACCCTCCTTGCACAGCTGACAATGGCGCCGGGCGTGCCGGGGTCCGGCCGCCTGCGCTATGCCGCGGCGATGCAGCTTAATCGCGCCGGCCGACTTTCGCCCGAGGCGCTGGAGGTTTTCCGTATCTGCTCGCCCCGTGATGGAGAGGATCCTATGGTCTTGCTGAACGAACGCGGTCTTGCCGGCGACCTGCCGCCACCGACCGCCCCGTCGCCCGAGGCAACCTTCTGGGCCCTGCTGGACGAAGTGGATCTCTATTTGTCCGGGCTAGCCTGCCCCGGGGTCGGGGAATTGCGCACGGGGCTGGCCCGGGCGCGCAGCAACCCAGTCAGACTTTCGCCCCCACACGCAAACGCGGTCGTGACTGCCCAACTCGAGCTTGCGCTGGCGCAAGTGGCCCAAACCCACCCTGCGCTTGCCGCAGCAATTGCCGCCGCAGCGCCACTTCTTCAGTGGATCACCTACGACTCCTATCCTCCGGACCAGATCGGCGAGGATTTCCGCAAGGGCCACGCCTTCGCCAGCCTCGTCGGTCAGGAGGCGCCAGTTCCCGCCGAGGATTTCGACATCGGCCTGTTCCTGATTGCGCCGCATGTGCTGTACCGCGACCATAACCATGCCGCGCCGGAGCTTTACGCGCCACTCACCGGCCCACATGGCTGGCGCTTCGGTCCGGGCACGCCATTGGTCGTCAAACGCGCGCATGAACCGGTCTGGAACGATCCTTTCGCCCCGCATCTGACCAAGGTCGGCCCGGTGCCTTTCCTCTGCATCTTCGGCTGGACCCGCGACGTCATGGAACCTGCCGCAGTCCTGCCTGCAGACGACTGGTCAAGGCTGGAGGCCCTGCGCATTTCGCCTTCGGGAAGCATCGAATGAGCACTGACCTTCTTGTTCTCAACGCCCGCATCCGGACGATGGATGTCGCGCGACCGACGGCCGAAGCCCTGCTGATCCGCGGCGAGCGGATCGTTGCGCTCGGCCGCGAAGCCGAGGTCCTTGCCCTGGCGGATCCCGGTGCGAAGCGTCTCGACGCGGGTGGGCGGCTCGTGCTGCCGGGTTTTCAGGATCCGCATATCCATCTTCTTTCAGGCGGCACCGACCTTGCGACCGCGGCCCCCCTCTACGAGGCCGCCAGCATTGGCGACCTCCAGTCGGCCATTTCCACCCATGCCCTTAACGCCAAGAATCTGCCGCTGGTCATCGGCGCCGGCTGGCAACCGGGCCATTTCGGCGATCACAACCTGACGCGCCATGTCATCGACGCCGTCGTATCGGACCGGCCCGCGCTGATTTACGACAGCTCCTTCCACAATGCCTGCCTGAATTCGCGGGCGCTCGAACTCGCCGGGATCACCAAGGGCACGCCAGATCCGGTGAACGGGCATTTCGTGACAGATGGGTCAGGCGAACCCACGGGGATGCTGCACGAGGATGCAATCGCCTGGGCGCTGGATCGGTTGCCGCAACTGACCGACGAGAACTATCTCGACGGCCTGCGTGCCGGGCAGGCCCATGCCAACCGTCACGGAATTACCGGCGTCATCGACCCAAGGGTAACCGATCTCGAAACCCGCATCTACGGCACCGCCGCCGTACGCGGTGAACTGACCCTGCGGGTGTCAGGCGCGGCTCTGGTCAAGGAACACGACACGCCCGAGGAAGCCGTTGCTCGTCTGAGCGCGATGCGCGCCGCCCATCCCGGGCCGGATTTCTGGGTGCAATCGGCCAAGTTCTTCATGGATGGCGTGTTCGAGAACCGCACCGCCGCGCTTCTGGCCCCCTATGCCGATCCGCCGGGCGGAAACTGCCCGACCATGTTCACTCCCGAACAGACCAAGGCGCTGATGGTCGCGCTGGATGCGGCGCGGTTCCAGATCCACGTCCATGTCATCGGCGATGCCGCCGCCCGGACCGCGATCGAAGGGCTCGAGGCTGCGGTTGCCGCCAATGGCCGCTGGCCTGCCTGTCACCAGTTGACCCACCTGCAACTGGTCGATCCCGCCGACTTTGCCCGCATCGCACGGGTGGGGGCGATGGCGAATATCCAGACGCTCTGGGCCCAACTGAGCCCGACGATCCCCGACATCGCGCTGGACATGATCGGCCCCGGGCGCCGGGCCGAAGTCTATGCCTATCGCCGGATGCTGGACGAAGGGGCCGACTGGTGCCTGTCCTCTGACTGGCCGGTGTCGACCCTGAACCCCTTCGAGATCATCGAGACGGCGGTAACCCGGCAGGCACGGCGCGACGAGGGCCCGAAAGAACCGTTCCTGCCGCAGGAGCGCCTCACAGTGGAGGAGGCCGTACTGGGCTATACCGCCCATGCTGCGACCGCCTGCTGGCGGGGCGATTGCACCGGGCGCCTCTTGCCGGGGTTCTCGGCCGACCTCATCGTGCTGGATCGGGACATCTTTGCTTGCGCGCCGGACGAGATTTCGGCGACCAAGGTCCTGCTGACGCTCTTCAAGGGGCGCGATGTCTGGCGGGACGGGGGATTCGATGGCTGAGCACGAGGAAGAGCTTTACAGCGACAAGCTGGTCCGCATCCTCGCGGCGATCTGGGGCGAAGGCTTCCTGTCTCCCGGCGGGCGGGACGAGGTGGCTCGGCTGGTGGCGGGCAGTGATGTCGCGGGCAAGTCTGTGCTCGATATCGGCTGCGGCGCCGGTGGCATCGACGTCGCGCTGGTCGAAGCCCACGGTGCCGGCTACGTCACCGGCATCGATGTCGAGGATGGCGTAATCGGACATGCCCGCCAACTGGTCGAACGGCGCGGGCTGGGCGAACGCATTGGGCTGGTGAAGGTCGTTCCGGGCCCACTGCCGTTTCCGCCGGACACTTTCGACATCGTCTTTTCCAAGGATTCCATCGTCCATATTCCCGACAAGCACGCCCTGATGCGCGAGGTCTTCCGCGTGCTCAGGCCGGGCGGCTGGTTCATAGCCTCGGACTGGCTGATCGGCCATGATGGGACGCCCAGCCCGGCGATGGCGGCCTATATCGCCGCCGAAGGGCTGGATTTCGGCATGGCCTCGCCCGCCCGCTATGGGGATGCCATGCGCAAGGCCGGATTCGAGCAGATCGCGATCGTCAGCCGAAATGCCTGGTATCGCGAGGTCGCGAAGGCCGAGTTGGACCGCCTGAGAGGGCCGCTCGGCGCCGAGGTCGCCCGCGAACTGGGTGCGGATTTCGTCGCGCACAATGTCGAGATCTGGGAAAGGATGGTTCCCGTGCTCGAGGCCGGTGAGCATTGCCCGACGCATCTGAAGGCGCAGAAGCCGGCCTGAACCCCGGAGCGAGCGTTAAGACTTTCTTCATCACGCCGCGCGAGCGTTGCGGAATGACGCGGAATCCTGCCTTCTCGGATCGTCCCTTGCCGCTTTTCTCCGAACTCGGGGACGAGGCCGAGGCGGTGCCGCTGCCACAGCGCCTGCCCTCCTACGTCGCTGGCCACCGAGAACGCCTGCGCACGCGTTTCCTCGCCGGCGGCGCCGATGCGGTTCCGGACTACGAGTTGCTCGAACTCCTCCTTTTCGACGCGATGGCCAAGAAGGACATGAAGCCGCTGGCCCATCGGCTGATCGAGGCCTTCGGCGACCTGAACGGAGTCGTCACGGCAAGCGAGGCGCGGCTGCGTCAGCAGGACGGCGTGGGCGACGCAGTGCTGGTCCGGATCAAACTGGCCGAGGCGATAGCACGGCGGATGGCCCGGTCGCGCGTCATCAATCGCCCCGTCCTGTCGTCCTGGGATGCGCTGCTCGACTACTGCCATACCGCGATGTCGCACCGGGAAACGGAGCAGTTCCGCATCCTTTTCCTTGATCGCAAGAACGTTCTGATAGCGGACGAGGAACAGGCGCGCGGCACGGTCGACCATGTGCCCGTCTACCCGCGCGAGGTGGTGAAGCGGGCACTGGAACTGAACGCGAGCGCGCTGATCCTAGTTCACAACCATCCATCGGGCGATCCCACGCCGTCCGAGGCCGACATTTCCATGACCGCGCAGGTGCAGGATGCGGCCGCGGTTCTGGGGATCGTGCTGCACGATCACCTGATCGTCGGCCGGTCGCGCGAGGTCAGTTTTCGGGCGCAGGGCTATCTTTAGGCGCCCGCAGCCAGACCTCGACGCGCCGGTTGATCTGCCGTCCGATCGCAGTTTCATCGCAGGCCATCGGCAACGCCTCGCCAAAGGCATCGATCGAGGTCTTGACCCGCAGGTCGCCGAGGTCTGGCACCGCATCGGCCACCGCGTTGAACACCACTTCGGCCCGTTCGCGCGACAGGTCAAGGTTCGCCGCCGGATCGCCCGACCCATCGGAAAACCCGACGAAAACCAGTTCTCGGTCACTGAAGCGTCCGGCCTCGATCAGCCGGACCAGGTCGACCAGGTGATCGCGAGAAGAGACGTCGAGACGGCTCGTGCCATCCTCGAACCGGAACGTGGCTGACAGTCGAACGGCCCCCTGCATTGCCGATGTCAGGCGCTGCGCCTCTGGCACACCAACATCGCCGGCAGCGCGGATCGCATTGGAAAGCCGGTGCCCGTCGCCGAGAAGATCAACCTCCTCCATGCCTCGGCCAAGAAGGCCCCCATCGGCAAGGGCTGCATTCGCCGCCGGAGAGTTGATGAAATCGACGAACTCCCGCCCAACGAGGGGCAGGTGGCGTTTTGCGGTCAGAAGGTAGAAGGGCTGAGCCAGCGGATAATCCTCGGCCTTGACCGACAGGGCAGACGGCTCAAGCAGGAAACCGCAGCTGTCAGTCAGCGGCAGGATCCGTGCCATGCCGGCATCCGCCGATGTCGTCACTGCAATCCCCCAGGGATCGCGCGTGATCGCGGCTGCAAGGGCCGCTGCATCATCATGCGTCTCGCCGGCGGCGATGGGCTGGCCAAGCCGCGTTTCCAGTGCGCCGCGGAATCCCGACTGTGGGGCCAGCGCATGGACGGCTACCGGCATGTCCGGCCCGCCCAGTTCGGACCAGTTGGTAATCTTGCCAGACAGGATCCGGGCGAGGTCAGCCGTCGCCAATTGCGGGACGGGGTTCTCGGGCGACACAACGGCGACCAGTGCCTGAACCCCAAGGGTCGTGGCGATCAGTCCGGGTTCGGGCAAATCGGACAGGTCGAAATCCGCCGCCCCGTTGCGCAAGGCCTCGATCGCCAGCCCGGGCGGGGCAGGCTGGAAGGTGAAGCGGGCAAGAACGATCTCCTCGTCCGGATCGTAGACGGTGTGAACCGCACCGCTGCCAGTCACCTCGGTCCGCAGGACCAGACCGCGTGCCTGGGCAAAGGCGGCCAGAAGGCCGGGCAGCAACCGCGCACCCTTGTCCGGGCTGCCGGTCACCCTCAATTCCGCGACATAGCTCGTCAAGTCCGGGCATCCCGGACCGTCGCAGATGACGCCCTGCGCATCGACGGTCAACAAGCCGTAGCGCGTCATGATGCGGTAAAGTTCGCCGTCGAATCCTTGCAGACTGCCGCTCAGCGCCAAGGTTCCATCGCGCGAGGTCAGCGTGATGTCCTGGGCCGAGGCTGCAACGGAAAAAAAAGCCAGCGCGGCGAAGACCGCCGCGCAACGCATCAGGAAAACTCTCAAGAAGTGCTGCCTCTGCCCCGGTTCGAATGCCCGCCAGCGGTCCTAGTCCGCCGCGGCGAGTTTCGTTCCCGGCCGCAGATTTTTCAACTCAAGATACTGACCGATCGCCTCGCAGCCCGGCATCGAGACGGCCAGGTCGGAAGTGGTGACTTGCCCATTCTGCGACTCGATCATTTCCCCCACCAGGTCGCGGTTGCAGGTGTCCTTGGTGACTGCGGCCTCGACAAGGACAGGAACACGCGCAGCCCCGGTCGGGAAGGTGTAGATCTCCGCCAGCAGCGGTGCAGGAACGTCACCATCGCCGAGCACTGAAAGGAATCCGTGCCGAGGCAGGAGATGATTGTCCGGCTTGCCCGGATTGGCTGCCGAGACGTGGCCGGGATCGCCGAAATCGGCGCCATCCTCGAACGCGTTGACCTGGAAGGCCTGGCCGCCGAGCCATTGTACGCCGAACCGACGATAGGCATCGGCCTCTGGCACATCGACCGTGGCCGTCGCCGTAGTTCCATCGCGGAACAACACCGACACATCGCCGGATTCACGCATTGCAGGAACCGAGGCGACAAATGTACCGGCAGCATTGGTGCGGTAGGTGACCGTCAGGGCAGCGTGGCGCAGGACGACCCGTTGTTCCGGGCGGCAGGGCGAGGTCAAGGTGACACCCATCATCGCACCGGCCTGGACAGCGACATCAAGGACGGTCTCGCAGTCGGGCGACGAGAGTTCGACGCGGGCTTCGGGCTGCGGAAGGGCCATTGGCGCCGTCGCTTCTGGCTGGCGCGTCTGTCCGGGCACGATCAGTGGCAGTTCGTCGCCATTGCTAGGTCCGGACATCGAAGATGATTTTGGCAACTCGGCCGAGAGTTGGACAATGTCCTTGGGAATCGGCTTTGCAGTCTTGTCGGCGCTCTGCGATTCCGGCGTGTAGGTTTGTACCACATGGCCTGACCCAAGCGCGATGCCGATCACGACAGCAATGCGAAGGACTCTTTTGTACCTGTCTTCCATCGGACACCCCAGGCCCACCCAGATTGTGACGCTAGGGTCTGAATCCGGCTGATCCGTGGCGTAAGGGCGGTTTGATTCCAGCGTGGAAACGCAGAATGCGGCAGGTTTCCCCGCCGCATCCCGATTCTGGTCACGCTTTCGTCAAATCTCGCGCTGTCAGGCTATCTTGCCGTGGCAGTGCTTGAACTTCTGACCCGAGCCGCAGGGACAAGCGTCGTTGCGGCCCGGATTGCCCCAGGTCGCGGGATCGGATTCGTCGAATCCGGCCAAACGCGCGCCCTCGGGCTCGCTGCCTGCCATGACCGGTTCCGGTTGCGGTGCTTGCGCGCGCTGCATCGCCTGCTGCTGCGCGATCAGCTGTGCCATCATCTGCTGCTGCTCTTCGGCTGTCAGCGGCCGCACTTGGGCCAGCTTTTGGCTCACCTCGCTCCGCAGCGAATTCAGCATGCTCTCGAACAGCTGGAAGGCCTCGGTCTTGTATTCGTTCAGCGGGTCGCGCTGTGCATAGCCGCGGAAGCCGATGACCGAACGCAGGTGCTCCAGACGCAGCAAGTGTTCGCGCCACTTGCCATCGATCGTCTGCAGCAGGAGCTGCTTCTCGATGCTGCGCATGGTCTCGGGGCCGAACGCCTCGAGCTTTTCCGCCATCATCTTGTCGGCAGCTTCGATCACCCGTTCGCGGATAACGTCCTGATCGACGCCTTCCTCGGCGGCCCAGGCCACGACCGGCAGATCAAGGTTCAGGTGCTCGCGCAGGGCACCCGTCAGACCCGCTGCATCCCAGGCATCGGCATAGGACTTCGGCGGCATGTACTGATCGACCAGATCCTCGATCACCTGATCGCGCATGTCGGCGACGATATCCGACAGATCCTCGGCCCGCATGATGTCCAGACGCTGGCCGAAGATCGCCTTGCGCTGGTCGTTCATCACGTCGTCGAACTTGAGAAGCTGCTTGCGGATGTCGAAGTTGCGGCCCTCGACCTTCGCCTGCGCCTTCTCAAGCGACTTGTTGACCCAAGGGTGAACGATGGACTCGCCTTCCTTCATCCCAAGCGTCGACAGCACCTTGTCCAGCCGGTCGGACCCGAAGATGCGCATCAGGTCGTCTTCGAGCGACAGGAAGAAGACCGAACGACCCGGGTCGCCCTGACGGCCCGAGCGACCGCGCAATTGGTTATCGATGCGGCGGCTTTCATGACGCTCGGTGGCCAGAACGAACAGGCCGCCAGCCTCCTTGACCTTTTCCTTCTCTTCGGCGTGCTCGGCCTCGATGCGGGCGCGCACTTCGTCGGGGTGGAGATGCGGATCGGCGGCGATGGCTTCCAGCACCTTCATCTCGACGCTGCCGCCAAGCTGGATGTCGGTCCCGCGGCCAGCCATGTTGGTGGCGATGGTCACCGCGCCAAGACGGCCTGCCTCGGCGACGATCTTGGCTTCCTGTTCGTGCTGACGGGCGTTGAGCACGTTGTGCGCGATGCCCTCTTTCTTCAGCAGCTCCGACAGCAGTTCCGATTTCTCGATCGAGGTCGTGCCGACAAGGATCGGCTGGCCCTTGGCATGGGCTTCCTTGATCTCCTTGACGATGCCCTCGTATTTCTCGCGTGCGGTCCGGAAGACCTGGTCATGCTCGTCCTTGCGCTGGACGGGGCGGTTCGTCGGCACCTCGACCACGCCAAGCTTGTAGATTTCGGCAAATTCCTCGGCCTCGGTAGCAGCGGTGCCGGTCATGCCGGACAGCTTTTCATAGAGGCGGAAATAGTTCTGGAAGGTGATGCTTGCGAGCGTCGTGTTCTCGGGCTGGATCTTGACGCCTTCCTTGGCCTCGATCGCCTGGTGCAGGCCATCCGACAGGCGGCGGCCGACCATCATACGGCCGGTGAATTCGTCGATCAGCAGCACCTCGCCGTTGCGCACGATGTACTGCTGATCCTTGTGGAACAGCGTATGGGCGCGCAGGGCCTGGGTGACGTGGTGAACGACGGTCGTGCTTTCCGGATCGTAGAGCGACTGGTTCTCGGGCAGGATGCCGGCCTTCTGCAGCAGCTGCTCGATCTCCTCGTTGCCCTCTTCCGTGTAGGTCACGACGCGGGTCTTTTCGTCGACCTTGTAGTGTTCGGGGTTCAGGCTGGGGATCAGCTTGTCGACGGCGACATAAAGATCCGAGCGGTCCTGCGACGGACCCGAGATGATGAGCGGCGTCCGCGCCTCGTCGACCAAGATCGAGTCGACCTCGTCGACGATGGCGAAGAAGTGCCCCCGCTGCATCATCTCTTCGATCGAGCCCTTCATGTTGTCACGAAGGTAGTCGAAGCCCAGCTCGTTGTTGGTCGCATAGGTGATGTCGGCCTGGTAGGCGACCCGCTTTTCGGCGTCGGGCTGCTGCGGCACGACGACACCCGTCGTCAGGCCAAGCGCGCCATAAACCTTGCTCATCCATTCGGCGTCGCGGCGGGCGAGATAGTCGTTCACCGTGACGACATGCACGCCCTTGCCGGGCAGCGCGTTCAGATAGGCCGGGAAGGTCGCGACAAGGGTCTTGCCCTCGCCCGTCTTCATCTCGGCGATGTTGCCCTGATGCAGGAAGATGCCGCCCATCAGCTGCACGTCGAAGGCGCGCAGGCCAAGTGCCCGTTTCGCAGCCTCGCGGCAGTTGGCGAAGGCTTCGGGCAAGAGGTCGTCCAGGCTTTCGCCCTTGGCGATGCGTTCCTTGAACTCAGCCGTCTTGGCGATGATCTGCTCGTCGGTCAGAGCGGCAAATTCCGGCTCGAGCGCGTTGATCTTCGCCACGATGGGGCGCACCGACTTGACCATCCGGTCGTTCGGGGTGCCAAAGACCTTCCGCGCGAGCGTTCCGAGACCCAGCATTTTTTCTCCGCCTGGCCGTTCCTGACAAGATCGTGTGAGGCCCGGGCCTTGCCCGCCCTCACCGGCTTCCATAGAAGAGCCAACAAAGGCGCAGGCGCCCCGTCTCACGCGACCAAGGCGATGTAAGGGGCATGGGCCAGAGTGTCAACGTCGCTTAGGGAAGCGGCCTGTTCAGGAGAAGGTGAATATGCGGAAACTTGCGGGTTACGGGGCGGTTCTGCTCCTGGGCACGGCGCTTGCCACGGGCACGGTTGCCCCCGCAATGGCCGAAGGCGAAACCGCCGATACGGTCGTTGCCACGGTCAACGGCACCAACATCACCCTCGGCCAGGTCATCGCCCTGGGCCAGCGCCTGCCGCAGCAGTACCAGAGCATGCCCGACGACGCGCTGTTCAAGGGCATCGTCGACCAGCTGGTCCAGCAGACTGCACTCGCCCAGTCGCTGGACGGCAAGCTGACCAAGGCCGACGAGATCAACCTCGAAAACAACCGCACGGGCTATCTGGCAAGCAACGTCGTCCAGGCCGCCGCTGCCGCCGCCGTGACCCCCGAGGCCCTGCAAAAGGCCTATGACGCGAAATATGCCACGGTCACGCCGGGCACGGAGTATCACGCGGCGCATATCCTCGTGGCGGACGAGGCCAAGGCCAAGGATCTCAAGGCGCAGATCGACGGCGGCGCCGACTTTGCCGAGCTCGCCAAGGCCAATTCGTCGGACGGCTCGGCCGCCAGCGGCGGCGATCTTGGCTGGTTCGGCGTCGGCATGATGGTCAAGCCGTTCGAGGACGCGGTGGTCAAGATGCAGCCCGGCCAGGTCTCGGACCCGGTGCAGACCCAGTTCGGCTGGCACATCATCAAGCTCGAGGAAACCCGCCCGGCGGCAGTCCCGACGCTGGACGAGGTAAAGGCCGAACTCTCCAACGAACTTCAGAACCAGGCGGTCGAGGCGAAGGTGAAGGAAATCACCGACGCGGCGAAGATCGAAAAGGTCGAGGGGATTGACCCCAAGCTGCTGCGCGATCAGAACCTCATCGCGAACTGATCCGGCGCGGAGGAACGGGAATGGGCAAGACCGACTGGAAGGCTGAAGCCAAGGCTCTGAAGAAGAAGGTGGCCAAGCTTCGCGAAAAAGTCGGCGAAGTGATGCAGGATCTTCCCAAGGTCAAGGCGCCCAATCCCGTTTCTCCGCTTGCCCCTGCGGGCGGGTTTCCCAACCTGCCCGTGATCGACGGCGTGGAATTCGCCGCCGTCGCGGCCGGGGTCCGCTATGCCAACCGCACCGACGTGATGCTGGTGCGGCTTGCCCCGGGGACGTCGATTGCCGGGGCGTTCACCCGTTCCTCCACCCGCGCGGCCTGTGTCCTTGACTGCCAGGAGAAACTGGCCGCAACGGTTCCGGCCCGCTCGGGCGCTGCGATCGTCGTCAATTCGGGCAATGCCAATGCCTTTACCGGCAAGGCCGGTGTCGCCTCGGTCAAGGCGGTGACGGGGGCGGTCGCCAAGGCGTTGGGCGTGCCGGCATCGCGCGTCTTTTCCTCGTCGACCGGCGTGATCGGCGAACCTCTGCCCCATGAGCGCATCGTCGCGAGCCTGGACCAGGCTGTCGGGGCCCTTGATGCCGGCGGCATCTCGATGGCCGCCCGGGCGATCATGACGACCGACACCTTCCCCAAGGGCGCATCGGCGACCGTGGCCGGGGAGGGCGGTCCAATCCGCATCGCGGGAATCGCCAAGGGGTCGGGCATGATCGCCCCCGACATGGCGACCATGCTGGTCTACATCTTCACCGACGCAAAGATTGCCGCACCGCTTCTGCAAAAGATGTTGTCCCGTCAGGTTGACGACACCTTCAATGCGATCACGGTCGACAGTGACACCTCGACGTCGGATGCGTTGATTGTCGCGGCCACCGGCCGCAGTCCAGCGGCCGAGATCACGGCCCGTTCCGCCACGGCAAAGCCCTTCGAGGCTGCCCTGCGCAGCGTGATGCTGGATCTGGCACAGCAGGTGATCCGCGACGGTGAAGGCGCCACCAAGTTCGTCGAGGTTCGGGTCACCGGCGCGGCCAGCGCCGAGGACGCCCACAAGGTCGCGATGAGCATCGCCAACTCACCGCTGGTCAAGACCGCGATCGCCGGACAGGACCCCAACTGGGGCCGGATTGTTGCCGCAGTGGGGAAATCCGGGGCGAAAGCCGACCGCGACCGCCTCTCGATCCGCTTTGGCGATATCCTTGTCGCCGAGAAGGGCTGGCGCGCGCCGGACTACCGCGAAGAAGACGGCGCGGCCTACATGAAACAGCCCGAACTGGTCGTTTCGGTGGACCTTGGCCTTGGCAAGGGCGTCAAGACCGTCTGGACCTGCGACCTGACGCATCGCTACATCGACATCAACGCCGACTACCGGTCCTGAAGGGGACCGGCGTGAAGGTTGTCCTCGTCTCTGCCGTCGCCCTGATCGACAGCGAGGGCCGCGTGCTGCTGGCACAGCGGCCCGAGGGTAAATCCCTTGCCGGACTTTGGGAATTTCCGGGCGGGAAGGTCGAGCCGGGCGAGACACCGGAAGCCGCGCTGATCCGCGAGCTGAAGGAAGAGCTTGGCATCGACACCTGGAAAAGCTGCCTCGCGCCGCTGACCTTCGCGAGCCATTCCTACGAGGATTTCCACCTGCTGATGCCGCTTTTTGCCTGCCGCCGGTGGGAGGGAATCGCTTCTCCCCGAGAGGGGCAAAAGCTCGCCTGGGTACGCCCGCAGGCCTTGCGGGACTACCCTATGCCCCCCGCGGATTTGCCACTAATCCCGATCCTTCGCGACTGGCTTTAATACGAAAGTATTAGTTGGGCGGTCGTTCGCCTTCTTTTTTTGCTTACTTTCTACCAATAGATGAAATTTTGGTGATGATTTCTTGAACGTTCTTGTTCTAGATTGTTTCCATAATGACGGCAAAAGGGGGAGAGGAATGCTGAGGACGATTTCGTTGGGGAGCTGCGTTTCAGTTCAGGGTGTTCTGGTCAACCAACTCGCTGATGGGAAGGTTGTGGTGAAGGTCGATGAGAAGACATTCGTCGGCTTCCCGGTTCAGACGATCCGCAAGTCCTGAACAAGCGGCAAAACGGGCAGGAATGAAAAAGGCCGGGCGTTGGGACCCGGCCTTTTTCTTTGCACATCCTTCAAGCGGTCAGGCGAGCTTGCGCTCGACCTCCTCGCGCTCGAAGATCTCGATGATGTCGCCTTCGCGGATGTCTTCGTAATTCTCGAAGGCCATGCCGCATTCCTGGCCCGAGATGACTTCCTTGACCTCGTCCTTGAAGCGCTTGAGCGTCTTGAGCGTACCTTCGTGGATGACGACGTTGTCGCGCAGCAGGCGTACGCCCGCCGAACGCCGCGCCACACCCTCGGTGACAAGGCAACCCGCGACCTTGCCCACGCCAGAGACCTTGAAGACCTCCTTGATCTGGGCATAGCCGATGAAGTGCTCGCGCACCTCGGCCTTGAGAAGGCCCGACGCGGCGGCTTTCACATCATCGACGAGGTCGTAGATCACGCTGTAATAGCGGATCTCGACGCCTTTCTGGTTCGCGCTTTGCCGTGCCGAGGCATTGGCCCGGACGTTGAAGCCGATGATCGGGCAGTTGGAGGCTTCCGCCAGACCCACATCGGTATCGGTGATGGCACCGACCCCGTAATGGAGCACGCGCACTCGCACCTCGTCGTTGCCGACCTTCTCCAGTGCCTGCACGATCGCTTCCGCTGAACCCTGAACGTCGGCTTTCACCACCAACGGCAGTTCGGCAACGTTGGCATCGGCCTTGGCCTTGGCCATCAGCTGCTCCAGCGTCGTCGCCGCACCGGCCGCCGCACGCTTGTCCTTGGCCGCCTTCTCGCGATAGGTCGCGATCTCGCGGGCCTGAGCTTCAGTCTCGACCACGTTCAGCGTGTCACCGGCTTGCGGCGTGCCGTTCAGGCCCAGCACCTCGACAGGAACCGAAGGGCCAGCTTCGCCAACCGTCTCGCCACGATCGTTGATAAGTGCACGGACCTTGCCCCACTGCTCGCCGACGACAAAGATGTCGCCGCGCTTCAGTGTGCCGTTCTGGACCAGAACCGTCGCGACCGGGCCGCGGCCCACATCGAGCTTGGCTTCGATCACCGCACCTTGCGCCGGACGATGCGGGTTGGCCCGCAGGTCAAGGATCTCTGCCTGCAGCGTGATCGCATCCAGCAGTTCGTCCAGGCCTTGCCCGGTCAGCGCCGAAACCTCGACGTCAAGCACATCGCCCGACATCTTCTCGACGATGACTTCGTGCTGCAGCAGGTCGGTCCGGACCTTGTCGGGGTTGGCCGAATGCTTGTCGATCTTGTTGATCGCCACTATCATCGGCACCTTCGCGGCCTTGGCGTGGTTGATCGCCTCGATCGTCTGCGGCATCACGGCGTCATCCGCCGCCACCACCAGAACGACGATGTCCGTCACCTGCGCGCCACGCGAACGCATCGAGGTGAAGGCCGCATGGCCGGGCGTGTCGAGGAAGGTCAGCACCGCACCCTTGTCGGTCTTCACCTGATAGGCGCCGATATGCTGGGTGATACCGCCGGCCTCGCCCGACACGACGTTGGTCTTGCGCAGCGCGTCCAGCAGCGAGGTCTTGCCGTGGTCGACATGGCCCATGATCGTGACGATCGGCGGGCGCGGCTGCAGGTCCTCGGCCTTGTCGGCCACGCTGTCGATCGCCTGTTCGACGTCGGCATCGGTCACGCGGACGGCGTGGTGGCCGAATTCCTCGATCACCAGTTCGGCGGTATCGGCGTCGATGGTCTGGTTCATGGTGACCATCATGCCCATCTTCATCAGGGCCTTGACCACGTCCGCGGCCCGTTCGGCCATGCGGTTGGCAAGCTCCTGAACGACGATGGTTTCGGGCAGCTGCACGTCACGCACCTGCTTCTCGGCCTTCTGGCCGAATCCCATCGCCTTCTGGCGCGCCTTTTCCTGCTTGCGCTTCATCGCGGCAAGGCTGCGGGTCCGCCCACCTTCGCCATCCAGCGCGGCAGTTAGCGTCAGCTTGCCGGCGCGGCGATCATTGTCACCCTTGGCCTTGGCACGGGCATCGCGGTCGCCGCCACGGTCATCCCGCTCGCGATCGGTCTTGCGCGGGCTGAGACCCGGCTTCGCCGAACCTGGCGCAGTGGCAGCACCGCGGGCCGGACCGTCTTCGGCCGGTGCAGCAGCAGGCGCACGGGCTTCGGTCTTGGCAGGACGCTTCTGTTCCTCGGCCGCGCGGCTGGCGCGAATCTCGGCCAGCTGGCGGGCACGTTCTTCTTCTTCAGCCTTGGCGCGGGCCGCGGCAGCGCGTTCGCGCTCTTCGCGTTCCTTCGCCTCGATCTCTTCCCGCTTGCGCTGACGCTCTTCTTCGCGAGCGGCCTCCTCGGCAGCGCGTTGCGCGGCTTCGCCGGCCTCACGGGCCTTGGCGTTCCGCAGCGCCGCGAGGCGGCGTTCCATTTCGGCATCCGAGATGCCGGCCGGCCGTTTCGACGGATCGCCCAGATGCGCAGCACCGGTCGCCGCTCCGCCCCCGGGTGTGCCGGGCTTGGGCGGGGCAACCACGCGCTTGCGCTTGGTCTCGACCACGACGCTCTTCGTCCGGCCGTGGCTGAAGCTCTGCTTCACCTGACCGGAACGGGGGCCGCCAAGGCCAAGAGGTTTCTTGCCGTCAGTATCGCTCATGCGTTCTTCGTATCCTTTTCGACGGACATACCGTCGGTCTGCTTGCGTATTCCTGCAAGCTTTGCCGCTTCCTCTACAACACGCTCGGTGAGTCCGCCAGCCGCAAGCGCGCCGTGTATGGCATGATCCCGGCCGAAGGACAAACCCAATTCCCGGGATGTCAGGCAGCCGATGAATGTCTCGGGCCCATCGGGCGGATGGAGCTTCGACTTGCCCCGCTCCGACCCGTCGCTGGCCTGGATCAGGATCGTGGCTTCGCCCTTGGTCAGCCAGTCCTTCACCTTCTCGAAGCCGGTCACAGCGGATCCGGCCTTCCGAGCGAGAGAGATAAGATCGATCACGCGCCGTGCAAGCTGTGACTCGATCTCGTCGACAAGATTCGGCGGAACCGTCACGCTTGCCTTGGCGGCGCGGCTGAACAGCCCCTTCTTCACCGCCTTCTCAAGCGCGGCCCGGTCGGCGCTGACATAGTAGCCGCGGCCGGGCAGCCGCCCGAGAACATCCGGCACGACCTGCCCTTCCGGTCCCGTGACGAAACGGATCAGTCCGGTCTTCGGCTGGCTTTCGCCCGTGACGATGCACCGGCGTTCCGGCCCATCCTCACGATCCTTGTCCCGACCGCCGCGCGTCACGGGGTGCACCTCCGAGGCCTGAAATCAGGCCTCGGCCTCCTCGTCTTCTTCGGAGCCGTCTTCGACTTCGGCTTCCGCCTCGGTCGGGTCGACCCAGCCCAGCATGACGCGGGCGGTCATCACGAGGTTCTGCGCCTCTTCCAGGCTCATGTCGAACTTCTCGAGCAGACCCTCGTCCTTCACGCGCTGACCGTTCACCGTGGTCCAGCCGCCTGCCAATTCCCAGTCGGCGCAGGTGGCGAAGTCTTCCAGCGTCTTGATGCCATCTTTGCCGAGGGCCTCCAGCATCTGCGGCGTCAGGCCTTCGAAGTTGATGAGGCTTTCGTCCACGCCAAGCGCGATGGCGTTTTCCATCGCCTTCTTGTTCGCGGCTTCCAGATAGTCGCGGGCGCGGGCCTGCAGTTCCTCGGCGGTGCCCTCGTCGAACCCGTCGATCGACAGAAGCTCGTCCATATCGACGTAAGCCACTTCCTCGAGGTTGGTGAAGCCTTCGGAGACGAGGAGCTGCGCCATCATCTCGTCGACGTCGAGCGTCTCCATGAACAGGTTCGTGCGTTCGGTGAACTCGGCCTGACGGCGGGCCGATTCGTCGGCTTCCGTCATGATGTCGATGTCGAGACCGGTCAGCTGGCTCGCCAGACGCACGTTCTGGCCGCGGCGACCAATGGCGAGCGACAGTTGCTCGTCCGGCACGACGACCTCGATCTTGCCGGCATCGTCGTCGATCACGACCTTGGACACCTCGGCCGGTTGTAGCGCGTTCACGAGGAACGTCGCCTGGTCCTGGTTCCACGGGATGATGTCGATCTTCTCGCCCTGCAGTTCGTTCACCACGGCCTGCACGCGGCTGCCGCGCATACCGACGCAGGCGCCGACCGGGTCGATCGAGTTGTCATAGCTGATGACGGCGATTTTCGCGCGCGAACCGGGGTCGCGGGCCACGGCCTTGATCTCGATGATGCCGTCGTAGATCTCCGGCACTTCCATCTTGAAGAGTTCGGCCATGAACTCCGGCGCGGTGCGCGACAGGAAGATCTGCGGGCCACGGGCCTCGCGGCGCACGTCCTTGATATAGGCGCGGATACGGTCGCCGATGCGGTAGGCTTCGCGGCCGATCTTCTCGTTACGGCGCAGGATGGCTTCGCCCCGACCGTTCAGGTCGATGATGATGTTGCCGTATTCCTCGCGCTTCACGGTGCCGTTCAGGATCGTGCCCTTGCGGTCCTTGAATTCCTCGTACTGGCGGTCACGCTCGGCCTCGCGGACCTTCTGCAGGATGACCTGCTTGGCCGACTGCGCGGCGATCCGGCCCAGATCCACGGGGGGAACCTCGTCGATCACCTCGTCGCCGACCTTCGGATCGGCGAGATAGCTCTTGGCCTGCTTGACGGTCAGCTGTGCCTGGTAGTTCTCAAGCGCCTCATCCTCGACCACAGTGCGGATGCGGGCAAAGGTGGCGCGGCCGGTCTTGCGGTCGATCTTCACCCGGATGTCGAGTTCGCTGCCGTAGCGCGACTTGGCGGCCCGGGCGAGGCTTTCTTCCATCGCCTGGATCACCAGGTCGGGGTCGATCATCTTCTCGCGCGCGACCGCTTCGGCGGTCTGGAGAAGTTCAAGCTGGTTGGCAGAGGTGATCGCCATGTCGGTTCTCCCCGGAAGGTCTCAGTGTTTCGTCTCGGGCGCGTCGAGGTCATCCTCGGCGTCGTCCCCTTCGGTTTCTTCGATCTCGTCGTACTTCGACTCGTCGATCACGCCGCTGGCTTTTCTCTGGCGCAGCATCTCGGCGATCAGCTCGTCGGTCAGGATCAGCTTGGCGTCCGACAGCCAGTCGAACTTGAGCCCGATCGTCACGGTTTCAGCGCCGTCCTCAATCTCGATCAGGATCTCGTCGCCTTCCGTTCCGCGCAGGATGCCCTTGAAGCGGCGGCGGCCGTCGATCAGTTCGCTCGTCTCGACCCGGGCCTCGTAGTCGGCCCACATGTCGAAATCCTTCAGCCGGGTCAGCGGCCGGTCGATGCCGGGCGAGGACACCTCAAGGATATAGTTGTCCTCGATCGGATCCTCGACATCAAGAATGGCCGAAACGGCAGTGGAAATCTTCGCGCAGTCTTCGACCTCGATCCCGCCTTCGGGGCGGTCGGCCATGATCTGCAACGTGCGCGTCTTGCCGCTCATCAGGCGGATGCGCACCAGTTCAAAGCCCAGATCCTCGATCGCAGGAGTCACGATCTCGGCCAGGCGGCGGTCGATGGCGGTTTTCGCGATGAGATCGGTCATCGGTACCCTAGAAATGAAAAACGGGCCGCAGCGGCCCGTTGCGTCCTTCGGTAGTCTCGAGTTTGGACCCCGAAACAGCTGTTGAGGCGCATATAGTCCCCTGCCGCCGAATCGACAAGGGGTTTTCCGCCCTGATCGCTTCAGCGCTTGCGGAACACGATCACCAGCCCGCGATCGTCCCTGTGCGGGTGGTTCGCCCCTTCATAGATCGGGATATCGCGGAAGCGGACCGGCTCGATCAGCTCCTGAGCCACCAGTTTCGCCAGTTCAGAGCCGAAGCGCGCGCCGTCCAGTACGGCGGGGATCGTTCCGCAGACGAACAGCGCGCCGGGGCGGGTGATCCGCAGGAGTTCCGGCAGGCATTCCGGGCCGACATGGCCATGGGTGAAGGTCCCGCAGGAAATGACCGCGCCATATACGCCATCAGGCAAAGCGATGGGCTTGGTCAGATCGCCGAGGATGCAGTCCCGGTAGATCCCCTTGGCCCGCGCCTGATCCAGCATCTCCGGCGTGATGTCGAAGGCATCGACCGTCAGGTCGCGCAGGTGCTCGCCAACCAGCCCGGTTCCGGCTCCGGCATCCAGGATCGGCTCGTCACCGGCAAACTCGGCCTTCAGGATCGCGGCAATCTCGCGCGGGGCGATATAGCCCCATGCAGCGCCAAAGCTTTCGTCATAGGTCGCGGCCCAGTCGCCGTACATGCGGCGGGCATCCTCGGGCCCGTTGATCTCATAGGCTTCCTCGAGGTCGTAGCCGGCTTGGGTCATCTGCTGTCTCCGCATCGCTCTGCGGGGCGGTCTAGACCCTAAACGGTGACAGGCCGATGACAGGCAGATCAGACGCGCAGGCTGTCCGTGACGCGGACGAGTTCCGCGCTGATCCCGGGCTCTGACAGGGCATGTCCGGCCAGCGGCACGAGCCGCAGGTTGGCCCGGGCCCATCCCTGGCTCAACTGCCACGCCGCCTTTGGCGGGCAGATCATGTCGAAGCGACCCTGGACGATATGCGCCGGGATATGTTCGATCCGCGCTCGGTTCGCCAGGATCCAGCCGTCATGCTTCAGAAATCCGGCATTCTGGAAATAGTGGTTCTCCAGCCGGGCAAAGGCGCGGGCATATTCCGCCGGGCTTTCACCCAGGCCTGCCTCGAAATGGACCGAGGCAAGCGCGTTTTCCCAGTTCGCCCAGGCGCGGCCAAACCGGGTCTCTTCCATCAGGTCGCCCGAGAAGAGACGGCGGTGATAGGCGCCGATCAAGTCGTCGCGCTCATTTTCGGGGATCTGTCCGACGAACCGCGCCCAGAGATCGGGATAGAAGGCCCCGGCCCCGCCGCCATAGAACCAGCGAAGCTCGTCCTGGGTCATCAGGAAGACCCCACGCAGTACCAGGTGCTCCACCCGATCGGGATGGCTGATCGCGTAAATCAGGGCAAGTGTCGCGCCCCAGCTGCCGCCAAAGGCCATCCAGCGGTCGATGCCAAGCGCTTCGCGGATCGTCTCGATATCCGAGACCAGATGCCAGGTGGTGTTGTCATTGACGCTGGCATGAGGCCGTGACCGGCCGCAGCCACGCTGATCAAAAAGCACGACGCGATAGACCGTGGGATCGAAATACCTGCGCATCGCCGGGCTGCAGCCGCCGCCGGGGCCACCATGCAGGACGATGACCGGCTTGCCGGTCGGCTGCCCGCACTGTTCGACATAGATCCGGTGCCCGTCGCCCATGTCGATCACGCGCTGATCGAAGGGCTCGATCGGCGGATAAAGGAACTCGACTGCGCGCTTTTGGCCTGATCTCTGGTCCATGTTCGCACTATATAACGCCGAAAGTGCGTCTCGCTACAAACCAAACGCAGGAAATTGCCATGACCGTCAGCACCATCGATCCCGGCGAAGTCGCCAAGTTCGAAGCGATGGCGGCCGAATGGTGGGACCCGACCGGCAAGTTCAAGCCGCTGCACATGCTGAATCCCTGCCGGCTGGATTACATCACCACCCAGATCGCTGCTGAGTTCGATCGCGACCTCACCGCGCCTCACCCCTTCGCTGGTCTGCGCCTGCTCGATATCGGCTGTGGCGGCGGGCTGCTGTCCGAGCCGATGGCCCGGCTCGGCGCCGAAGTCATCGGTGCAGACGCGGCAGCGCGCAATATTCCGGTTGCCCGGCTTCACGCCGAACAGTCGGGTTTGTCGATCGACTATCGCCATACCACGGCCGAGGACCTGGCAGCAGCAGGCGAACGCTTCGACGTCGTGCTGAACATGGAAGTGGTCGAGCATGTGGCCGACCCGCTCGCCTACCTGACGGCGTGCCAGACACTGTTGAAGCCCGGTGGGCTGATGATCTGCTCGACCCTCAACCGCAACCCGAAAAGCTATCTCATGGCCATTGTCGGGGCCGAACAGATAATGCGCTGGCTGCCGAAGGGCACCCATGACTGGGCGAAGTTCATCACCCCGGACGAGCTTTACGATCTGATCCGCAAGGCCGGCCTCGATCCGGTGGACCGCAAGGGCATGGTCTTCAACCCGCTCAGCTGGAATTGGAGCCTGTCGTCGCGCGACCTTTCGGTGAACTACGTCACTGCAAGCGTGAAACGCCAGGCCTGACCGCGATCAGGCTGACTCAGGTCCGCCGGGAACAACCTGCGCAACGATGCCCGCGCGATCCGTAGCCACAAAGTCCGCGCCCAACTGCTTTGCCTCACGCTGTTTCGAGGGCGCGCTTTGCGGCCCGGCTCCTTGCTCGAACTGCCACAGGACGACGCCGATACGCAGGTCTGGCGCGGCGGTCCGCAGCCGGCGCAGGTGAATCAGCGAAACCCGCGATGGATTGGGGTCGAGGAAGCACAGCATGACGCAATGCGCGCCGGCAAAATCCGACGGTTGGCTGCGCCCGGTCGTCAGGCCCAGCCTCGACTGAACCCGTCCGTCGATGCCATAGGATCGAAGGGTTTGCGCAAGTATCGCCGCTGAAATCTCGTCCAGCCTGCTCCGCCCTCCGATGCAGACAACGGACAGGCCAGCATTCACCGGCCCTTCGCGGGCCGCGAGTTCCTCGGCCGCCACGACCTCGAGATCCTCGATCATCGCCATCGCGGCATCGGCAAGCCGGTCTTGCTGTTCCGCCGTGAGCAATCCGCGATCCAGGTCAAGCTGGCCCAGTTGCAGGGCCGGCAGTCCAACCTTTTCGTAGAAATCGGCCAGCGGCATCTGTTCCAGCTCTTCCTCGGCGCGGCTGGTCGCCTCGACCGCATCGCCGGCAAGCAGGCGCTGATACAGCCGCGCCTTGGGTTCGAGAACGGGCTCATCGCCGAAAAGGATGCCGAACAACTCAAACTGCGGAACATGCCGCCCCAGGACCACAAGGCACACCGTCAGCGGCGTGGACAGGACCAGTCCGGGCGTCCCCCAGATGAAAGTCCAGAAGATCGCGGCGATGATGATGGCCAACGGGCTGACCCCGGTGCGCGAGCCATAAAGCCACGGTTCGATCACGTTGCTTGTGACAAGCTCGACCACGGCAAAAAGCGCGGCCGTCCACAGCACGGCTTCCCATCCCGGCGACACTGCGAAGGCCAAAAACAGCGGAAACGCGGCCGCCAGCACTGACCCGATATAGGGCACGAAGCGCAGGACCAGCGTCAGCATCCCCCAAAGCAGCGCGTTGGGAACCCCGATGAACCACAGCCCGATGCCGATCGGCAGGGCGTAGATCGTGTTCACCAGAAGCTGCATCAGCAGGTAATTGGCCACCCGGCCACCCGCTTCTTCCAGCAGCTCGGTCGTCCGGTGCAGGTCATTGGACCCGACAAGACGAATGAACCTGTCCCGCAGCTCGTCCTGCTCGAGCAGCATGAAGATCACGACCACGAAGACCAGGCCTATCGTCGCGATCGGGCTGATGAGCGGCAGGACAAGGCTCGACAGCAGTTCGAGCGGATGCTGGGATTCGATGATCTCGACCGGCAGGGGCTGCCGTGGATGTGCAGGCGGGATCGAAGAATCGGCTGGCGAAGGGACCACCGCGCCGATTTCCTGGTTGATGGCCGCCAGCATGTCGGTGAGCCGTGACAGCACGCCATTTCCGCTTCCTGCATCCCGGATCGCATCGACCTTGGCGATGATGTTCGCCTGAAACGTCGGAAGGTTGGTGGCAAGCTCGCCCAGCTGACCCACCACGATCAGGAGGAACAGCGAAATCACCACGAAGGCTGCCACCACGACGGATATGACCGTCAGGAGTTGCGGCATGCCGGCCCGGCGCAGCATGGCCACGACCGGGCTGAGCGCGAAGGCGATCAGCATGGCGATGGCCAGCGGCAGAAAAACTTCATGGGCGACATGCAGGACGGCCGCGACAACGACAATCGCGGCCAGCTGCGTCAGGGTGAACCGGCGGAAGTCGCCAGACCAGGCCGGGGCAGTGTCGGTGCTGTTGGCAGGAATCGGGACCACCTCGCGAGGGCGGATCTTCCGCCGCAGAAGAAACAGCTAGATCGGCACTCCGGTTCCGTCCATCCCGGCATCAGTCCGTCTGCGAGGATTTTGCCCAGAGGTTCACATCCCTTTCTTCCGCGATCTGGTCGATCCGGGCAAGTTCATCGGCCGTGAAATCCAGATTGCCGATCGCCCCCGCACAATCCACGACCTGTTCCGGCCTGGACGCCCCGATCAGCGCCGAGGTGATGCCTCCTTCCCGCAGGACCCAGGCCAGCGCCAGTTGCGCCAGCGTCTGGCCGCGGGCCTTGGCCATCGCATCGAGCTTTTTCACCGACTCGATCGCGCGGGGTGTGATGATCGTCGGATCAAGGCTTTTTCCCTGCGATGCACGGCTGCCTTCCGGCACGCCTTTCAGGTACTTGCCGGTCAGGATCCCTTGCGCCAGCGGCGTAAAGGCAATGGACCCGATCCCCAGCTCTTGCAGCGTGGTCTTCAGTCCGTCGGTTTCGACCCAGCGGTTGAGAATGTTGTAGCTTGGCTGGTGGATCAGGCAGGGAGTGCCGAGATCCTTCAGGATCGCAGCAGCCGCCCGGGTCTTTTCCGAGTTGTAGGACGATAGCCCTACATAAAGCGCGCGCCCGGACCGCACGATATGATCCAGCGCCATCATCGTCTCTTCCAGCGGCGTCTCGGGATCGAAGCGGTGCGAATAGAAGATGTCGACATAATCGACGCCCATCCGCTTCAGCGACTGGTCGCAGGACGCGATCAGATACTTGCGGCTGCCCCATTCGCCATAAGGACCGTCCCACATCAGGTAGCCGGCTTTCGACGAAATGATGATTTCGTCTCTAAGTCCGCGGAAATCGGTCTTCAGGATCTCGCCGAACGCTTCTTCCGCGCTGCCGGGCGGAGGGCCGTAGTTGTTGGCAAGGTCGAAATGGGTAATCCCGTGATCGAAGGCCGCCTGGCAGATCGCCCGCTTCGTCTGGTGCGGCGTATCGTGGCCGAAATTGTGCCACAGCCCGAGCGAGATCGCAGGCAGCTTCAGTCCGGATGCGCCGCAACGGCGGTAGATCATCCGGTCATAGCGGTTGGCGGCGGGGATGTAGGTCATGCGGCTCTCCCGAAATGGTGCGGGCGGCAGCCGCATGGCCGCCGCCCCATTGTGCCTGTTCTAGCAGTCAGACGAAGCGGTTCCAGAGGTTCTCCAGCCGTTCCTGCCGGCCAGAGCGCGGCTCGGGGCGGATGTCCTTGGCCAGCACTTCGGCCGCGATGGCATCCAGACTCGAGCCCAGCATCGCCTTTGCCGCCGGGGTATCCCAGCCAGCATAGCGCGCTTTCTTCGCCGCCTCCATTTCTCCAGAGTCCAGCAGGGCCGCCGCCGCCTTCAGCCCGCGGGCACAGACATCCATGGCGCCCATATGCGCAAGGATCAGATCAGCAGGGTCGATCGACTGGCGACGGATCTTGGCATCGAAGTTGGTGCCGCCAGTTGTGAATCCCCCGGCCTTGAGGATCTCGTAATAGGCCAGGGCCACTTCAGGCACGTTGTTGGGGAACTGGTCGGTGTCCCAGCCCGACTGGTAGTCGTTGCGGTTCATGTCGATCGACCCGAAGACGCCAAGCGCCGCCGCCGTGGCAATCTCGTGCTCGAAGCTGTGGCCGGCAAGGATGGCGTGACCCTGCTCAAGGTTCAGCTTCACTTCCTTTTCCAGGCCGTATTTCTGCAGGAAGCCAAAGCAGGTTGCCGCGTCGTAGTCGTACTGGTGCTTCGACGGCTCCTGCGGCTTCGGCTCGACCAGGATTGTGCCCTTGAAGCCGATCTTGTGCTTGTAGTCGACGACCATGTTCAGGAAGCGGCCCATATGGTCCAACTCCTGCTTCATGTCGGTGTTCAGCAGGGTCTCGTACCCTTCGCGCCCGCCCCAAAGGACGTAGTTCTCGCCGCCCAACTTGTGGGTCGCATCGAGGCAGGACTTCACCGTCGCCGCCGCAAAGGCGAAAACCTCGGGATCCGGGTTGGTCGAGGCGCCGGCCATCCAGCGGCGATGGCTGAACAGGTTCGCCGTACCCCAGAGAAGCTTGATGCCGGTCTGGGCCTGCTTTTCCAGCATGTAGTCGGTGATTTCGTTCAGCGTCTTGAGGTTGTCGGCGAAATTACCGGTCTCAGGGCGAACGTCGGCGTCGTGCCAGCAGTAGTAAGGCACATCGAGGATGCGGAACATCTCGAAGGCCACGTCGGCCTTGATCCGAGCGTTCTTCATCGAATCCTGCGGATGCCAGGGACGCACGAAGGTCTGGCCGCCGAAGGGGTCGCCCCCTTCCCAGGCGAAGCTGTGCCACCAGGCTACGGCAAAACGCAGATGGTCCTCCAGACGCTTTCCCAGAACGACTTCGTCCTTGTTGTAATGCTTGAAGCCGAACTCAGCGTCGGAATCGGGTCCGACATAGCTGATGGCCGGAATGTCCTTGAAGAAGTCGCTCATGTCAGTCCCTTGATAGCGGATTGCGAAGCACGGTAGCGGGCATGCGCCGCGTCGAAGGCGGCGGTAAGCGCAGGATCAGGGTCGATCGTGCGGGCGATGGCGGGCAGGGTCGCGATCTCGGCTCCGGCTCCGGTCGCAGCCATGAGGCCAAGACGGGCCGCGCCAAAGGCACCGCCGAAGTCACCGGCGACCGGCAATTGGACCGGGCACCCAAGCGCCGTGGCAATCGCCTTCAGCCAGTAGTCCGACCGCGAGCCGCCACCCACGGCCAGAAGCCGGTCGAAGCGGGTACCGGTCGCGGCAAGCGCATCGCGGCAGTCACGGAAGGCAAAGGTCACGCCTTCCAGAACGGCGCGAGTCGCGGCGGCACGGTCGGTCACATGCTCCAGCCCGATGAAGGCGCCGCGGATGGCAGAGTCGTTCAGCGGTGTGCGCTCACCCCCCAGATAGGGCAGGAACAGGGTCTTTCCCGGCGCCTTGAGGCTGCAGAGATCCCCCGTCAGACTGGCAGCCGACTGACCAACCAGACCGGCAAACCAGTTCAGTGCGTCCGTCGCCGCAAGGATCACGCCCATCTGGTGCCAGGTCCCGGGCAGCGCGTGGCAGAAGGTGTGCACGGCTGTGGCGGGATCGGGCTGATAGCCGTCATTGGCCGCGAACAGCACGCCCGAGGTGCCGAGCGAGACAAAGGCATCCCCGGCCCGGACCACACCGACACCTACCCCGGAAGCGGCATTGTCGCCGCCTCCACCCGCGACGACCACGCCCGCAGGCATGCCCCATCGCGCGGCCAGCGGTTCCCGCACTGTCCCCGAGACCTGCGACCCTTCGACCAGCCTGGGCATCGCGGCACGGTCAAGCCCCGTCGCGGTAAGCAACTCGTCGGACCAGTCGCGGCGGCCGGTGTCCAGCCAGCTTGTCCCGGCGGCATCCGACATCTCGGCCACATGCTCGCCAGTCAGCCAAAGCCGCAGATAGTCCTTTGGCAGCAACACTTTGGCGACCCGCTCGCGGATCTGCGGCTCATTCCGTTCGACCCATAGCAGCTTGGGAGCCGTGAAGCCGGGAAAGACGATGTTGCCTGTCAGGCGGCGGAACAGAGGATCGCCGTCGAGTTCTGCCGCCTCTTCATGGCTGCGCGTGTCATTCCACAGGATGCAGGGCCTCAGAACCTCGTCGGCAGCATCCAGCAGCGTTGCGCCATGCATCTGGCCCGACAGTCCGAGACCGCGCACCTTACCCAGGCCATGTGCGGCAAGCTGGTCCATCACCGCCTCGGTCGCGGCGATCCAGTCGGCAGGCGATTGCTCGCTCCAGCCTTCCTGGGGCCGCGATACGGTCAGCGAGGCCGTGGCTTCCGCCACGACCTTCTGCGCATCGTCGATGAGAACCCCTTTGACGCCAGAGGTTCCCAGATCCAGACCGATGTACATCACACGGCCTGCGGGGGCTTCTTGCCCATGATGATCATGCCGAGGATGTCGTCGTCGGTCACCTCGTTGACGTTGACCGTCCCGACCCTCTGGCCGTTCTTCATCACCACGGCCCGATCGCACAGCTTCATCACGTTGTGGATGTCGTGTTCGATCAGGAAGATGCCCAGGCCCTGACGCTTCAGCTCCTGGATCAGTTCCGACACCATCTGCGTCTCGTGCGGGCCAAGTGCGGCGGTTGGTTCGTCCATGATCAGGATCTTGGCGTTGAAGTAGACCGCGCGCGCGATGGCGACCGACTGCCGCTGACCGCCGGACAGGGCCGAAACCGGTTCCTTGAACTTGCGGAAGTTCGGGTTGAGCCGCCCCATGATCTTTCGGGTCTCGGCCTCCATCTGGGAGTCGTCGACGAAGCCCATGGGCGTGACCAGCTCCCGCCCGAGGAACAGGTTGGACGCCGCATCGAGGTTGTCCGCCAGCGCGAGCGTCTGGTAGATCGTCTCGATGTTCAGCGCCCGCGCATCGCGCGGATTGCTGATGTTTACCTTCTGGCCGTTGATGAAGATCTCTCCGGCATCTGCGTGGTAGGCACCCGAAAGGCACTTGATCAGGGTCGATTTGCCGGCGCCGTTATGGCCGAGCAGGCCCACGACCTCGCCGGGGTAGAGGTCGACCGAAACGTGGTCGACCGCCTTGATCCCGCCGAACGCGATCGAGATGTCGCGCATTTCGACCAGGGGGGTTCCGCGATTGCTTGTCATGGCGTCATCCCCTCTCATTTCAACGCGCCAGAGCGCTTGCGGTACTGGATGTCGATCCAGACAGCGACCACGAGCACAAGACCCACGACGATGTTCTGGAACGGGCTGTCGACGCCCACCATCGCCATGCCGGATTGCAGCGATTGCATGATCAGCGCCCCAAGCAGCGCGCCGTAGATCGTACCGATGCCACCCGACAAAGCCGTGCCACCGATCACCGCGGCGGCGATGACGCGAAGTTCGTCCAGCGTCCCGATGTCGTTGGTGTGGTTTTGCAGGCGGGCCTGCGCGACAATCGCAGACAGCGCGCAAAGGAAGCCCATGAGGGCAAAGACCTTGACGGTCAGAAGCCGGGTATTGATGCCGGAAAGCTCTGCCGCGTCAGGATTGCCGCCCGCCGCGAAGATATAGCGACCAAAGCGCGTCTTCCGCGCGACCACAGTCATGACAATGGTCAGCAAGATCAGCATCAGCACCGAAATAGGCATCCCGAAACCTTCGGTATAGCCTTCGGGCATGACCTCGCCCCGGGCCTCGAACATGCGCTGAAGCCGGGCCGTCGGAATGTCATAGCTGTTCAGGATGGCGACAAATCCCAGGATGGCCCCGGCAAAGATCGCCGACATGGTGACTTCGGCCCAGATCGGTTTCACCGCGAAGCCATGACGGGCCTTGCTCTTGCGGGCCTGGAACTGGGCCATGATCGCGGCGATGGCACCGATACCCCCGACAATCCAGGACAAGGTGGCACCAAGCGTTCCCTCAGACCCGCCGAGCTTGAGGAAGGTCGGGTCGAGCGGGCCAAGCGTCTGGCCTGAGGTCATGTACCAGCCGACGTTGCGCCAGATCAGCAAGCCGCCGAGCGTCACGATGAAGGCCGGAATCTGCTGATAGCCGACAAGCCAGCCGTTAAACGCACCGATCGCCGTTCCGGTAATCAGGCCCGCGATGATGGCCAGGGGCATGATCCCCACGCTTCCCAGGGGAAGTCCCACGATCTGCGGCAGGATCCACACCTGCATCAGACCCATCACCGCCGAACAGAGCGCCAGAAGCGCGCCGACGCTCAGGTCGATGTGGCGCATCACGATGATGAACACCATCCCCGTCGCCATGATGGCCACACTGACGGTCTGGATCGACAGGTTGAAGATGTTCCTGGGCGAGAGGAAGCGTCCGTCAGTGACGAAATAGAAAACCGTACAGATGAGAAGGAACGCGATCACCATGCCCAGCAGCCGGGTGTCGATGCCCAGCGTCTCGAACAGTTTGCGCCTGGATTGGGATGGGTTGGGGTGGGTTGCCACTTCGGACATGTCCATGCCTTTCGAAAGACCGGAGCCTCGCGTGGGCCGCGCGATGGCGGTTGAAGAACGCCCCGGCCAGCAGGGGCCGGGGCGCTCCGTCAGTTCAGATCGCGCGGATCAGTTGCAGGGCGCCGGGCCGTTCGAAACGCCCTGGCACAGCTCGTCCTTGGTGATCCAGCCGGCATCGACCACGACACCCAGGTTGTCCTTGGTGATCGGGATCGGCGTCAGGAACACCGCGTTCACCTCGTTGCCGCCCGGCGTCTTGAAGGTCTGGACGTTCGGGATGGCTTTCGGATCGGTCTTGTTGGCCAGCGCAACCGCGACAGTCGCGGCTTCCTTGCCGAGTTCGCGCGCATCTTTCCAGACCGAGACGGTCTGCGTGCCCGCGGCCACGCGGTTCAGAGCGGCCTTGTCGCCGTCCTGACCCGAAACCGGGATCCCCTGCATGCCCTGGGCGGTCAGCGCCGCAACGACACCGCCGGCCGTGCCGTCGTTCGAAGCGACAACGGCGTCAACCTTGTTGTCGTTCTGGGTCAGGATCTGTTCCATGTTCTTCTGGGCGTTCGCCGGCAGCCAGCCATCGGTATAGGCTTCGCCCACGATCTTGATATCGCCGGCATCAAGTGCCTTCTGCAGCACTTCCTGCTGGCCGCCGCGCAGGAAGTCGGCGTTCGGGTCGGTGTTCGAACCCTTGATCATGACGTAGTTGCCCTTCGGCGCGGCGGCCAGAACGGCACGGGCCTGCATGCGGCCGACTTCGACGTTGTCGAAGGTGATGTAGAAGGCGCGCGGATCCTCGATGAGGCGGTCATACGAGATCACCGGGATGCCGGCGTCGATCGCTTCCTGGACCGCCGGCCCGATCGCCGTGGTATCCTGGCCGAGGATGATGAGAGCGTTCACGCCCTGCGAGATCAGCGATTCCACATCGGCCAGCTGTTTGGACGAGGACGACTGGGCGTCGGTCGAAACGTAGGTGGCCCCAGCAGCGTCAAGCGCGGCCTTGATGGCGGCTTCGTCAGTTTTCCAGCGCTCTTCCTGGAAGTTCGACCACGACACGCCGACCGTCAGCGCCATGGCGGCATTTGCAGCCGAGAAGCCGACAACGGCGACCACGGCAGCAAGAACGGATTTACGCATTTATATCCTCCCTGTGGATGTGGCCTGCGAAAGGCCGGTCCGACGGATTCGTCGGCACGCGGGGAAAATCGCTCGAATAATTTCAGTTGTCAAAATAAAAATTGCCAGCAATTCTCGAACTGCTGGTAAATCGTGCGCTTGATTGCTGCTTTGCGGCATGCCGTGATCTAAGATTGGGTCAAAGCTGCTGTCTTTACTTTGGAGGCCGAATAAATGAAGGCGCGCACGCCCGTGGCGGCAGAGGGTCGATCCGGCTGCGGTCCGGTCATACCGCCACTGTCGGAAGGTCTGCGTCCTCTGCGCCAACAGGTCTTTGAACGCATTCGCGCTGCGGGTACGATTGCCCGCGTCCAGCTGGCGAAGGATCTGGATGTCAGTCCGGCATCGGTGACCACGATCACCTCAGAACTGATCGCCGGCGGACTGATCGAGGAAGTGTCTGCCCCACGCGAGGGCGGCGAGGGTCGCGGGCGGCCGGCGGTCGCGCTCGGGGTGCGGCCGACCTCGCACTATGTCGTGGGGCTGAAGATCTCGGATCAGGACCTGTCGGCAGTCATCGTCGATTTCGCCGGGAACCGCCTGGCCGATCATCGCACCGACCGCAGGCCGGTGGCCCTGACCGTCGCCGAGGTGCTGGATGCGATTGAGGCCCTTGTCGACTCCGCAGCCCAGAAGGCGGGTATGGCCCGTGGCGACCTGGCAGCCGTGGGAATCGGGATGCCGGGTTACATCGACAGTCCAGCCGGGAGAGTGATCTGGTCATCGGTTCTGACCGAGCGAGGGGTGGCGCTGGCCTCGCTGGCCTCCGCCCGACTGGGCCTTCCGGTGACGATCGACAACGATGCCAATCTCTGCGCCATGGCCGAGTTGTGGTTCGGGGCGGGGCGGATGCTCTCGGACTTCGCGGTCGTCACCATCGAACAGGGTCTGGGCATGGGCCTGGTATTGAACCACAGGCTCTATCGCGGCGCGCTCGGCCTGGGGATGGAGCTTGGGCACACCAAGGCGCAACTTGACGGCGCGCTTTGCCGCTGCGGCCAGCGCGGCTGCCTCGAGGCCTATGTCGCCGACTATGCCCTGGCGCGTGAGGCCACGACGGCGTTGAACTGGGTCTACAAGGATGGTCAGTCAATGATCGTCCTGCTGGAAAGCCTCTATGACCACGCAAAGGCCGGGAACCACGCGGCACGGTCGATCTTCCGGCGGGCGGGTCGCTATCTGGCCATCGGTCTGGCGAATGTGGTGAACCTGTTCGACCCTCCCCTGATCATCCTCGCGGGGGCACGACTGAGATTCGATTACCTCTACGCCGCCGACACACTGTCCGAGATGGAGGCGATGGTCATCGACACCGGGCGACCCCTGCCCAAGATCGAGGTCCATGCCTGGGGTGACATGCTGTGGGCCCATGGCGCGGCTGCCCTTGCCCTTTCGACGGTGACCGAGCGTCTGCTTATAGCGGCGCCCGAAATGGCGGCACAATAGACGGGCGATTTCCGCCCAGACCTACCACATCTTGCCGAGGCCCGATTGCTCGCAACCGGGCGACATGCAATTGTCGGACGAGTGGATGGGGGTCGATTTGAGTAAGCGGCGGGCACGGGATTTGGCCTTGGCATGCGGTGGCGCGGCCGTCTTTGGCCTGTCTTTGGCAAGCTCGGCGCTGGCGCTTGAATCGGTCACCTTTGAAACCCCCGGTGCTCCGCCGGAGCTTGCCAAGGATCTGCGCGCGGCCTCGGTCGTGCTGCAATCGCAGCGCGATGGCGCAACAACCGCGCAGGATCTTTTTTCTGCGGCCCGCGCGGAATATGCGCGTCTGATCGGGACGCTCTATGCCAACGCCTATTACTCGCCGATCATCACCGTTAGGATCGACGGGCGTGAAGCGGCGTCGATCGCACCGCTTGATGCCCCGGCCCGCGTCAACCGGATCGCCATTACCGTCACCGCCGGCCCGAAGTTCGACTTCAGCCAGGCACGGATTGCGCCGCTTGCGCCGAACACTGCGGTTCCGAAGGGATTTGCCCCGGGCAAGCCTGCCGAAACCGGCGTGATTGTCGATGCCGCAGACGCGGCGGTCACAGGCTGGCGGGATGTCGGCTACGCCAAGGCCAAGGTCGGCGACCAGTCGCTGACCGTCGATCACCGGAAGGAAACCCTTGCCGCCGACATCCGCATGGCACCCGGCCCGCAACTGCGCTTCGGAAAATTCAGCGTCTCGGGCCAGCAACGCATGCGCGAAGAACGGATCCGCGCCATCGCCGGGTTCCCGGAAGGCCAGGTCTTCAGCCCCGACGCCCTGAACAAGAGCGCCGATCGCCTGCGTCGCGCCGGGGTGTTCCGCTCGGTCTCGCTAACGGAATCCGACACGATCGGGCCCGGCAACACGCTCGACGTCGACACGGTGCTGGTCGAGGACAAGCTGCGTCGTTTCGGTTTCGGTGCCGAGGTTTCCAATTCCAGCGGGCTCGATCTGACTGGCTACTGGCTGCAGCGCAACCTGTTCGGCGGCGCTGAGCGGCTGCGCTTCGACTTCCAGGTCGACAATGTCGGTGCTCAGGAAACCGGCGAAGACTACATGATCGGCGTGACGCTAGAGCGTCCGGCGACGTTCACGCCCGACACGCTCGCAAGCCTTTACGCCAACGCCTCGCGGATCAACGACGAAGACCAGACGATCAACCTCTTCGTCGCGGGTTTTGGCGCCACGCAGTTCTGGAGTGACGATCTGACGCTGCGCGCCGGGCTCGAGTACCGGGCGGAACGCGTCAGCGACATCACCGGGGATTACGACTTCGATGTCCTCGCGGCGCCCCTGGGTGCGACCTACGATCGGCGCAACAGCAAGTTCGACCCGACAAACGGCTATTTCGTGAACGGTGTGCTCAGCCCCTTCGTCGGCTTCGGAGAAACGGATTCCGGTGGTCGGCTGACCGTCGATGCCCGTGCCTACAAGGGATTTGGCCCCGAGAACCGGGTGGTCCTTGCCGGGCGGGTGCAGATCGGGTCGATCCTTGGAGCGGCCATCGAGAACACGCCCCGCGACTACCTGTTCTACTCTGGCGGTGCCGGCACGGTGCGCGGCCAGCCCTATCAGTCACTCGGGGTCTATGCCATCGCACCGGACCTGCAGACCGGCGGCAGCCAGTTCCTTGGCGCGTCGATCGAACTGCGCACCATGATCACCGAAAAGATCGGCATTGTCGGCTTCTACGATTTCGGCAGCGTCGGCGTGACCCAGTTGCTGAACGATCCCGAAGGCGGCGAGCAGGCAGGTGCCGGCATCGGGCTCCGCTATGCGACCAGCATCGGGCCGATCCGCTTTGACGTCGGCTATCCGGTCTCGGGCGACACCGGAGACGGCGTGCAATTCTACCTTGGCATCGGACAGGCCTTCTGATGCGGCGCGCGCTTGCCTTCGCCCTCTGCCTTGTGGCGTCGCCCGTTCTTGCCCAGTCCGAGGACGATCAGGGCTTTCTGACACGCTTCCTGCAGGACCAGCTTTCAAGCGCTGGACGCGAGGTGCGGATTACCGGCTTCCAGGGGGCGCTGTCGTCACGCGCGACGATGCAGAAGCTCACTATCGCCGATTCCGAAGGCGTCTGGCTGACGCTGAACGGCGTAACGCTTGACTGGAACCGTGCCGCTGTCCTGCGGGGCAACATCTCGGTCAACGAACTGACCGCGCAGGAGATCATCGTTGCCCGTCCGCCGGTCCGCGAACCCAGCCGTCCATCGCCCGAGTCCTCGGGCTTTTCCCTGCCGGAGCTGCCGGTATCGATTGACATCGCCAAGCTTGGTGTCAGCCGGCTGGAACTTGACGAACCCGTCCTTGGGACAGCGCTTGAGGCGACGCTGGACGCTTCGATGAAACTCTCCGGGGGCGAGGGGCAAACGGACCTGTCGCTGATGCGCACCGATGCGGGTCCCAAGACCATCATCCGGCTAAAGGCCAGCTACGCCAATACGACCCGACTCCTGTCGCTGGATCTGAATGCGCAAGAGGCCGCGGGCGGGCTTGTGGCGACGCGGCTCGGCCTGCCGGGCGCGCCCGCGACACAGTTCGCGGTCAAGGGCGACGGGCGGATCGACAATTTTGCCGCCGACATCCGCCTTGCCACCGACAATATCGACCGCCTGACCGGCAAGGTCACGCTGCAAAGCACCCAAGGGGGCGATTCCGCCTTCACCGCCAACCTGGGCGGCGATCCGGTGCCGCTGTTCCTGCCGGAATATGCCGACTTCTTCGGCCATGATGTCGGGCTGAAACTTGCGGGTACCCGGACAGCAGGCGGCGGGCTTGATCTGTCGCAGCTTTCCATGCGCACCAAGGCAATGACGATCGACGGCAATCTGACGCTTGGCTCGGACGGACTGCCCGAGCGGTTCTCGCTTCAGGGTCAGATCGCCCATGACGACGGGTCGATCGTGGTCTTGCCGGTTGGCGGCGGCACTCCGCCCACCCTGCGCAAGGCCGACCTGACTGTCCGCTTCAATCCGACGGTGGACGAGGGGTGGCGCGGGCAGGCGACGGTTGCGGGATTTGCCCAGCCGGGTATCGCCATTGACCAGCTGTTGCTGACAGGGTCCGGGCGCATCGGCAGGGGTCCCGCGGGAAATGCCGTCGGCGCGACCTTGAACCTGATCGCTTCAGGGCTGAAGGCAGATGACCCGGGACTGGATCAGGCGCTTGGTGGCGCGACGACCGGCCAGGTGAAGCTTGCCTGGCAAGAAGGTCAGCCGTTGCGGCTGTCGAACCTGACATTGGCGGGTTCGGACTACACGGTGCAGACCCGTGGCAAGATCGGCGGTCTTGGGCAAGGGATCAGCCTTGACGGCACGCTCAAGGCCGATTTGCGCGATCTGACCCGTTTCTCCGGCCTCGCCGGTCGTCCGCTCGGCGGGGCGGCAGTGCTGGAGGCCAAAGGCAATGGCAGCCTTCTGGGTGGCGATTTCGATGTTACCGGGTCGCTTTCCGGAACCGCGCTGCGCGTCGGCATCCCCGAGATCGACAACCTTCTCGCCGGGGAATCGGCCATCGATTTCTCGGTTGCGCGCAGCGCGACCGGGACCGTCGTTCGCCAGCTTGACCTGGCTGCGGCGAACCTGTCCGTCCGGTCTTCCGGCGCGCTGAAAAGCTCTGGCAGCGATCTGACGGCAGACCTTGTCTTTGACGATCTTCGCACCCTCGGCACCACCTATCGCGGCTCACTGAAGGGACAGGCACGCTGGACAGGAACGCTGGACACCGGCCGCGCAGTCCTGACCGCCCAGGCGCGCGATCTGGGTATTGGCGAGCCCACCGCCGATCGCCTCCTTGCAGGGGCGACATCCCTGACTCTCGACCTGAGGTCCGTGAATGGCGCGGCGCGGCTCGACGCTCTGACGCTTTCCAATCCGCAGGTCGCCTTGAAAGTCGGGCAGGCCGACGGCACCGGCCCGCGACGGCTGAATGTCGACGGGCGGCTCAACAATCTGGGCCTCCTCTTGCCCGACTTCCCTGGGGCGGCGACTGTCAGTGGGACGGTGACGGAGCGACCGGACGGCTATTCCGTCGATCTGGGCGCGCAAGGCCCCGGCAAGATCGATGCGAGCGTGACCGGAACCATCGCTTTGGGCTTTGGTCGCGGCGACCTTGTGCTTCGCGGCACGGCACAGTCTGCGCTGGCGAACCCCTTCATCGCGCCCAGAACCGTGGCGGGCCCGCTGACCTTCGATCTCAGGCTGAAAGGTCCGCTTGCTCTCCGCTCGCTGTCGGGCCGCATCAACCTCGCGAACGGTCGGGTCTCGGCCCCGCTTCTGCGGTTCATTCTGGAAGGCATCAACGCGCAGGCCGATCTGGCGGATGGCCGCGCCAAGATCACGGCGTCGGGCCGCTTCAACGCCGGTGGACAAGTAACCGCCAACGGGACCGTCGGACTGAAGCCTCCGTTCCAGTCCGACCTCGCGATCGCCCTTCGGGATGCGGTGTTGCGCGACCCCGAACTGTACGAGGTCCATGTCAACGGCGACATCCGCGTCAACGGCCCGCTGACGGGTGGCGGTTCAATCTCCGGCCGTCTGTTCCTGCCACAGACCGAGATCCGGGTGCCCAATGGCAGCATCGGCGGAACAGCCGCGATCCCAGACCTGCGCCATGTGAACGAGCCTGCAGCCGTTCGGGCGACGCGTGAACGCGCTGGCCTCGTCGCCGGGCCGAATGACCGGGCCAAATCAGGCAGCTCCCGACCCTTCGCCATGGACGTCACGATAGATGCTCCCAACCGGGTCTTCGTGCGCGGCCGCGGTCTTGATGCCGAACTCGGCGGGTCGATCCGGCTGGGCGGGACCACGGCCAATCTTGTTCCAAGCGGCAATATCGGACTGATCCGTGGTCGGTTCGATATTCTCGGGCGACGGCTTGACTTGACAGAGGCGGAACTGACCCTGCAGGGCAACTTCAACCCGCAGCTCCGGGTCGTGGCCTCGACCTCAGGCGACGGCATCACAAGCTCGGTCCTGCTTGAGGGTCAGATCAGCGAGCCGACCGTCACCTTCACCTCTTCTCCGGAACTGCCGCAGGAGGAAGTCCTGGCGCATCTGCTGTTCGGCCGCGATCTGACCGCGCTGTCGCCGCTCCAGGCAGCCAAGCTGGCAAGCGCCGTTGCCACCCTCGCCGGACGCGGTGGCGAGGGTATCATCGGCTCGCTGCGGCGCGGATTTGGCCTGGACGACCTGGACGTGGGCTCTGACAGCACCGGTGGGACATCGTTGAAAATCGGCCGGTATCTGTCGGAAAAGATCTACACCGATGTCTCGGTCGGCTCGCAGGGCACGACCGAGCTCAACCTGAACCTCGATCTGGGGCGTGGCGTGACCGTTCGCGGGTCGGCGGATTCGGAGGGCGACACCTCGCTTGGGGTGTTCGTAGACCGCAACTACTGAGCGGCCGCGCCCGGTGCCGGTGGATCGTTCTCTGGCCTGAGCACCGCGTTCAGCGCGGCGCCGAGCAGGACCGAATAGACGCTCAGCCAGAACCACATCAGCAGCACGACCACCGCGCCGATGCCGCCATAGATGTGGTTGTAGCTGGAAAAGCGGGCCAGATAGAACATGAACGCGCGCGAGGTCACGATCCACAACACCCCGGCAAGCAGCAGTCCCGGCCAGATCAGCGGGCGGACGTTTTCGGGATGGTTGGGCCCGAAGCGATAGGCGAACCAGATACCGATGATCACCACAGACAGGCCGAGTGCCTCGTTGGCGCGCTCCAGCCAAGTTGCGGCGGTTTCCCCGAGCGGCACAATTGCCAGCGCCAGTGGCACGATGACCCCGGCCAGGATCGAGGCGAGCGCGACCGCCATCAACACCATCGTCAGCATGACCGCCTGAAGGATATGCCAGATACCGTCACGGTGGACATGGCCATAGGCCTCGTCCAGGCCCTGGATCAGCGCCCCGGCCCCCGCCCGTGCCGACCACATGGCAAACAACGTCGAAACCACTGTCGTCCAGCCAAGATCACGGCCGTTTGCCGCGACAAGGGCGCGGACCTGCGATTCGAACAGGTCGTAGGATTGGAGCGGGAGCAGATCCTTCAGCGCCGCCATCTGGTTGTAGATGACCTGCGGGTCCGACGCGAAGCCCCAGACGGCGATCAGTGCCGCAATCGCAGGGAAAATCGCCAGGAAGCCGAAGAAGGCCACTCCGGCAGAGGTCAGCCCCAGCTTGGCCTCGGCGTTACGGAGCCAGAGCCGCCAGACAACACCCAGAAGGACATGGACGATCCGCATGTTTCCGCTGCCGACGCCGCAGCGTCCGCGTAACCCCTTGATGGCGATACCAGCCTAGTAAATGCGATGCTGCATCGCCGCGTCAATTGCCGGGGGGTTCTTTGATGAGGCGACGGTGCCAAAACGAAACGCGTCCGGCCCGGTGGAGACCGCAGGCGATTGGGTTGGAAGTAGGCGCGGCGCCGGGCCGGCTTCGACCCGGTCGAACAGGACACGGCGCAGGGCTACTGCGTCGTTATCGGCGATGGCCAACCGCAATTGCTGCAGGACCTGCGAGGTTTCCCCCGGCAACAGGCCGACCTCATTGGCGCGCAGGATTCGGGGGTGCTGCGTCGGCCGGGTCTCGATATCGATCAGAAGTTCCTCGTGCAGTTTCTCGCCTGGCCTTAGCCCGGTCACCTGGATTTCGATGTCACCGTCCGGGCGGGCTTCGCTGCGCACGGTCAGCCCGGCCTCTTTGATCATCCGCCGGGCAAGCTCGGCAATCCGCAGCGGTTGACCCATGTCGAGGACGTAGATCCCGGCCCGCGCCGTTGGGGGAAAGCCCAGGACGGCAAGAACCAGCCGGGCCGCCTCGGCCGGGGTCATAAAAAAGCGTGTCACGTCCGGATGCGTGATCGTCACAGGTCCGCCGCGCTCGATCTGCTGGCGGAAAAGCGGAACGACAGAGCCGGACGACCCTAGAACGTTGCCGAAGCGGACGATCGAGAACTTCGTCTTCGGATGGCGGTTGGACAGGTCCTGCACGACCATCTCGGCAAGGCGCTTGCTTGCGCCCATCACCCCCACGGGCCGCACGGCCTTGTCGGTCGAGATCAGCACAAATCGCCGCACACCCGCCTTTGCGCAGCATTCAGCTAGGATACGGGTGCCGATCACGTTGTTTGCAACCGTCGCCGCAGGATTGGCTTCGGAAATCGGCACATGTTTGTAGGCCGCAGCGTGGATCACCGAGTGCACGGAATGGCGGGCGAGGACGTCCTTGAGCAGGGTCGCATCGGCAATCGACCCCAATACGGGAACCAGCCGGCAGTCAGGCATGGCTTCACGCAATTCGGCATCCACAGCGTAAAGCGCGGTCTCGCTATGGTCGAGCAACACCAGCGCCGCAGGGCCGCATCCGATCAGGTGGCGGCACAACTCTGACCCGATGCTGCCGCCCGCCCCCGTCACGAGAACTGTCTTTCCAGAGACGAGCCGCGCCACCTCGGCCAGATCCGGATGTACGGGTGTGCGCGATAGGTACGCCTCTGCAGGAAGCGCCATCAGCCGTTCGGGTTGCCGCTCGGTGCCGACGAACTGGGCGAAGGAAGGAAGCTGCCGCACCGTGAAACCCGAGGACCGCAGCCTGTGCATCAACGCCTCCATCCGGGCAGGCGGCTCTGACGGCATGGCGAGGATGATGTGCCGGACATCCCATCGCCGGCGCAGGCTTTCAAGCTCGTTCGGGGGGCGGACGCAAAGACCTGCCAGCCTTTGACCGATGCGGGCGGCTTGGTCGTCGATCAGGGCCACCGGGCGGACCGTCCGATCACGCCTGAGCGCGAGCGCCAGTTGAACACCCGTTTCCCCCGCGCCATAGATGATCACCGGGCAGCGGGGCTGTCCCCACCGCTGGAGCATCAGCAGGACCCTGAGCGCAAGCAGCCGCAAAATGACCGAAAGCGCGAGGAAGCCCAGCATGAACGCCGCGAGCGCGGCCGGCTCCCTTCCGCCGGGAAGCCAAAGAAGCAGGCCAGCAACCATCACCAGGACCGCACTGCGGGGCAGCGCGTCCTGTTCATAGGCCGTCAGCTTGACGTTCTGCAGGCCAAGGGCTGCGGCAATCGCCGGCACAGTGACAGCGAGGAGACCCGCCTCGAGAATGAACTCGCGCAGGCCGGAATGCAGGGACCCGGATAGGCATGCCAGGCTGACCTGTGAGGCGGCGACATCCAGCGACAGAAGCACGGCCCGCTTCGATCCGCGGCTCATCCCGGTCAGGTATTCGACAAGGTGCACGATTTTCATTTCGCCCCCACCAGCCGGCGGGCCGGGAGCCACGCCGTCGCAAGAAGTAGTCGCAGGTCCAGAAAGATTGTCCGCCGCCGCTGATAGATGAGGTCGAGCCGCGCCTTTCGGGGAAGGCAGCGGCGCGAATAGACATCATCTGTTTCCTCTGGGGTCCTACAGGCGGCAAGCAACCGTTCCTCGTGCCGATGGAATCCAAGCGATGCCAGGCCGGTCATCCCGGGCCGGCTGCGCAAGACCTCGGCATAGAGATCGGGAAACCGTTCGACATAGGCCCGCAGCGGCGGTCGCGGGCCAACAAGGCTCATATCCCCGCGTAGGACGTTCCAGAGTTGCGGCACCTCATCCAGGCGGGTCCGCCGCAGGATTCGGCCAAGCCGGGTGATCCTGCGCACCTGATCCCCGCCACAGATTACAGCCTCGTTCGCCGCCAGCGTCATCGTGCGAAGTTTCCACAGCCGGAACCCGGCTTCCGGGGTCTTCATGCGTTCGCTGGTATGGAACACCGGTCGCCCGTCACAGAGGAGGACAAGGCACAAAAGAAGCGCAAGCGGCCCTGCCAGCACCAGCAACAGGACCGATGCAACGACTACATCCATCAGTCGCTTGGCAGGCGTCATGCGCAAACCGCCGCCAGCGAACGCCATTCCCCGACCAAGGCAGCAGCCTCGGCTGGCGCGACCGCTCTGCCGAGGGTTGCCTGAAGCAACCGGCAATCGACCCGAATGCTGCCAACTTCGGCCATCCCCGCAGAGTAACGCCAGTGCCTCTGATCTGCGTCAGCCAGGTCGGCCATGGCCAATGCCGGCTCTTGCGCAATGTTCAGCTGTCGCGGAAGGGGATTGCCGGAGACCGCCAGCGCAAGAAGATCGCCCAATACCTCCGCGAGGGTCCGCGGCCCGATCCAGCTGCGGATTGGACCGCGGTCGGATCCCTGCGCGCGATCAAGAACCAGCCCCTCGCAGCGCGCTCCGATCAGGGCATCGGCGCCCACCACATTTCCGATTCTCAGAAAGGCGACCTTATCCGCAGCCGAAAGGCACAGTTCCAGCTGGCGCTTTGTCTTGCCATTCCGGGTCACCGGCCGAAGCGGGACCTGTTCCGCGACGATCTTGGCGGATGATCCATAGACCGCAACCGAAGATGCAATCAGAAGCGGAACCGCATGAAGCCGGGCCAGCCGAACGGCCTGCCTGGCCATTTGGATATCCCGACCGCCATCCGGATCCATGCCGGCACTTCGGGCCAGGTGGAGGATCGCTTGAGGCGGCGGATCAAGCTCGGGAAGCGTGCCGCCGCCCATGTCCCAGAAGACCCAGTCAGAAGGACCATCGTCTGTGCGTGCACACCAGACGGGGCGAAATGCCAGGGGCGGACTGATTGACCAGGCCTTGCGCAGGAGGGTGCCTACGCGCCCCGTTGCGCCGGTGATCAGGACATCTGGAAGTCTTGATTGCGCCATTCTGGCCCTCCGATCCTTGGGCCAGCATCGACGCTGCGGTTTACCGAAGGCTTAACCGTGACTCAGTCTTCGCGATCAAGCCTCGTCCGCAGCTCCCGCAAGACGGGCAGAACGGTGCGAAGCCGGTCGGGACCGATCGTCTGTGCGACATCGGCAATGACAGGCGTGATCGCCTGAACCGCCGCGTCGCGGGCGGCCCGACCGGCGGGGCTGATCGCGACAAACTTCCGTCGGGCATCGTCCCAGTCGGGCCGGATATGGACATGGCCCGCCCATTCGAGCTTGCCGAGCGTATTGGTCATCGCGCCCCGGGTGACGTGGAAGGCCTTGGCCAACTGGGCCGGGGTACGTTCCTCACCCACGCCCGCAAGATGATTGAGCACGCTAAACTGCGACAGCTCCATCCCCTTGGGCAAGGCCCTGGCCAAGCGGCTGCGCGCAAGCTGATCGGCGATCAGAAGCTCGCTGAACAGGGCGATCGCGATGTCTTCGATCTTTTCTGCCATCAGGGCCCCACGAAGGGGCGGTCATGGGAAAGCGAGGGCACACGCATACGGGCCCGCTCGACCTCGGCCGGATCAATCTCGGCAAAGGTAACGCCCGGCTCGCGTCCGGCATCGGCCAGAACTTCGCCCCAAGGCGCTATGACCAGGCTGTGGCCATGAGTGTTGCGTCCCTTGCCGCCCGTCTCGGAATGAAATCCGGTCTGAGCAGGCGCAAGAACGAAACAGCCGGTCTCGATCGCACGGGCGCGGAGCAGCACTTCCCAATGGGCAGCGCCGGTAATGTGGTTGAAGGCGGCAGGAACGGTCAGAATTTGCGCGCCGGCTTGAGCGAGACGGCGGAAAAGATGCGGAAAGCGCAGATCGTAGCAAACGGTCATTCCGATCTTGCCGAAGGGCGTTTCGGCCAGAACCGCCTCGGCCCCCGGGCGATAACCCGCGGATTCGCGATAGACCTCGGTCGCCGAGACGTTCACGTCGAACATGTGGATCTTGTCGTAGCGGGCCGCGATTCGGCCATCCGGCCCGATAAGAAGGCTGCGGTTGGCAAAACGGCCATCGGCATCCCCGGTCAGCAGGCCAAGCGACCCGATCAGCAGCCATATACCCTGCCTTGCAGCCTCGTCCCGAAGCGCGGAGAGCGTCGGGTCGTCTTCCTCATGATGAAAGGCCTGTCGCTGCCGCTCGCGGTTCGAAGACAACCCGTTGGTGCATTCCGGCGTCAGTACGAATTCCGCGCCGCCGGCGGCGGCCCGGCGCACGAAATCAATCGTCACCGGCAAGTTGACCGCCGGATCGTCGCAGACATTCAACTGCACCAGGCCTGCGCGCATCGTCAGGCCGCCAGCAGGGGATCGAGCTTGCCCGAACTGTCCAATTCATAAAGATCGTCGCAGCCACCGACATGCGCCTCGCCGATAAAGATCTGCGGAACTGTGCGCCGGCCGCCGGCGCGCGTGACCATCGCCGCGCGAAGATCCGGGCTGCGGCTGACGTCGATCTCTTCGTAATCGACGCCCTTCTTCAAGAGCAGCCGTTTCGCAGCATGGCAGTAGCCGCAAGTCGGGGTGGTGTAGATTTCCACTTTCTTCATGGGCATTTCCCTTCAGTCCGACGGACTATAGGTATTTAGGCCCCTTTCGCAACGCGTGCCAGAACCACCACGGATACCGCCGTTGCGCCCGCTGCAAGACAGGCATCCGTTCCGGCAGCCAGCGTCGCACCGGACGTCATCACATCGTCGACCAGCACAACATGCCGATCGGCGATCCGGGCCCGGTGGCGGGGCGTGATGCGCAAAGCCTGCTCGAGGTTGCGAAACCGACCCTCCCTGTCGCGACCGTCCTGCGACGGAGTTGCCCGATGACGCTGCAGGAGGTCGGGAATATGCGGGCAACCGGCCATCCGCGCCATCGCCGCCGAAAGAAGCGCGGCTTGATTGTACCGCCGGTCAAGGAGCCGCATCCAGTGGAGCGGAACAGGCGCGAAGACGCTATTCGGCCGCATCAGGTCCTTCGCCGCCCGATACATCCACGCCGCCGCCGGACGGGCCAGGTCCAGCCGATCGCCATGCTTGAGCGCCAGGACCAGCTTGCGGCCATTCGCCTCGTACAGGAGGGCCGCACGCCCTTGCAGCCACGGGCGGGCAATGGCCAGGCAGTCGTCGCAATGAACAGAGTGGCCCGGATCTTCACCCGGAAGCGGTGTCCCGCACAGGTCGCAAACCAGTCCATGGATGAACCGGGTCTCGCGCCAGCACGGCCCGCACAGTGCGAAATCGCCCTGAACCGGTGCATCGCAGGTCATGCAATGCGGGGGGTAAAGAAAGCGAAGCGCCGCTTGAAATCCCCAAGGCTTCATTCTAGCTGCGCCTCATGTCATCGCCACCGCCATTGACCGACCGCACCGCGCTGCTACGAAACCGCCGCCGGGCCGACCGCGATCCTGCCCTGTTCCTGCAGGAGCGTGCCGCCGACGAGATTCAGGAAAGGCTCGCCGAGGTTAACAGAAGCTTTACGGCACCCGCGATCGTGACAGCCTTTCCGCAGGTCTGGCGCGACCGGCTGCCCGGCGCTCGTATCGTCGCGGACGATGAGGTGCTGGCTCTGGAACCCGGCGCGCATGACCTTGTGATCCACGCGCTCTGCCTTCACTGGGCCAATGATCCGGTCGGCCAATTGGTGCAATGCCGCCGCGCGCTACGCCCCGACGGACTGCTCCTTGCAGTCCTTTTCGGCGGCTCGACCCTGTCCGAGCTGAGGGCCTGCCTGACCGAAGCGGAAGTCGCCGTTGCCGGTGGTCTTTCCCCGCGGGTTCTGCCGATGGGCGAAATCCGTGATCTGGGAGCGCTGCTGCAACGCGCCGGCTTCGCTCTGCCCGTCGCCGATGCGGCCGTAACGACAGTTACCTATGCCGACGCCTTTCGACTGATGGCCGACCTGCGGTCGATGGGGGAAGGCAACGCGCTTGCGGCACGGCTGCGCCATCCGACACGCCGCGGCCTGTTTGTCGACGCCGCCCGCCGCTATGCCCGGCATTTCCCGGCTCAAGACGGCCGTATCTCGGCAAGTTTCGAAATGATCTACCTGACCGGTTGGGCTCCTGACGACAGCCAGCAGAAACCGCTGCGGCCCGGTTCGGCGAAGATGCGGCTTGCCGACGCGCTGCGCGTGCCAGAGCAGCCGTTGCCACAAGACCCGGCTGTCTGATCCGGCGTTGACCGCAGGAATGGGCGCGTTATCTCGGGGATACCCCGGAAAAGGAAGGAAGAGACAGATGCCGGACGACAGAGCCGCCCCGATTTCCCCGATCCCTGTGCGGCCGGGTGAAGGTCGGCTTGCCCATGCTCCTGCCGATCACCCTCCTGTGGCGAAGGCGCGCATAGGCATCCTTCTGGCGAATCTCGGGACCCCGGATCACTACGACTACTGGTCGATGCGGCGCTATCTGAACGAATTCCTGTCGGATCGCCGGGTCATCGACTATCCGGCCTGGAAGTGGCAGCCGCTTCTGCAGCTGGTCATCCTGACGAAGCGCCCCTTCACCTCGGGCGCAAACTACAAGCTGATCTGGAACGAGGAAAAGGACGAAAGTCCCCTCATGTCGATCACCAGGGATCAGACCGCCAAGATTGCGCAGGCAGCAGCAGGGCGCTTCGGTTCAGACGTAATGGTCGATTTCTGCATGCGCTATGGCAATCCTTCGACCGAAAGCAAGGTCCGGGCCATGGTCGCCGCAGGCTGCGAGAAGATCCTGTTCCTGCCCCTTTACCCACAATATGCCGGCGCCACCTCGGCCACCGCGAATGACGAATTCTTCCGGGCGCTGATGAAGGAAAAGCGCCAGCCGGCGGTGCGGACGGTCACGGAGTATTTCGACCATCCCAAATACATCGACGCCCTCGCCCAGTCGGTCGAGCGCGCCTACGCGGCGCTGGATCGCCGGCCCGATGTGCTGGTGGCCAGCTATCACGGGATGCCGAAGCGCTATCTGATGGAGGGCGATCCCTACCATTGCCAATGCGCCAAGACGACCCGGCTACTGCGCGAGCGGCTGGGCTGGCGCAAGGATGACATCGACATGTCATTCCAGTCGGTCTTTGGCCGCGAAGAGTGGTTGCGCCCCTATACGGTGCAGCATGTCGCCGAACTGGCGAAACAGGGAAAGACCCACATCGCCGTGGTCGCACCGGCATTTTCGGCCGACTGCATCGAGACGCTGGAAGAGATCAACGGTGAAATCCGCCATGCCTTTGAAGAGGCCGGCGGCAAACAGTTCACCTACATCCCCTGCCTGAACGCCGAAGAGGGGCATGTGGCAGCCCTTATGGCGATCATCGAGGAAAACCTTGCGGGCTGGATCGGCTGAAACCGCCCAGTCCAGGACCGCTATGAATCAGGTCAAGGCCTGATCCGGAAATGAAAAAGACGGCGAGTAATCCTCGCCGTCTTTTCCATGATCAGAGATCAGGATCAGTTCGCAGCGACCGCAGCGGCAACCAGCAGGAGCAGGAGCAGCGGGATCACGATGCCTGCGGACGACGAGCTGGTCTTCTGCTCGACAACCACCGGCTCCATGACCGGCTCAGCGACGCCACCGGCGAAAGCCGACGTAGCAGCGGCCGACAGAGCAGCAGCGAGAACGAGTTTCTTCATGTTAACCTCCAGATATTGCACGCCGCCGAATATTTCAGAGGACGACGACGCGCACCCAAGCTGTACCTCGTATGCTTTTCATAAGCAGCTTGAAGGGAAGATTGCAACGTGACTTCGCTGAGATAGCGCTTGGACGCTGCCGGTGTCGTCAAATTAGCAACACCTGTGTGCCTACCTTCGCCAGTCCGTACAGCTCCAGGATATGCTCATTGTACAGACCGACGCAGCCGTTCGACGAACGACGGCCGATCTTGCGCGTGTCATGGGTACCGTGGATGCGGTAGGCGGGCCACGAAAGGTAAAGCGCGCGCACGCCAAGCGGGTTCTCGGGCGAACCACCGGGAACGACATCCGGCCAGTCGGGATGGCGGCGCTTCTCGTCGGCGGTCGGGATCCAGGTCGGGTTCTCAACCTTCTGAATCACCGAGGTTTTTCCGCGGCGCGTCAGCTCTTCGTTCAGCGGGACGGACGACGGGTACAATTTGTAGACCGTCAGGTCCTCGGACCAGAAATGCACCGCGCGCGAGGTCAGGTCGCAAAGGATCACGCCGTTCTTCGTGTTTTCGAAGTAGTCCTGCCATTTCGGCATGCGGAAGCTTGAAATATTCGACCGGCTCGGGGTGACCGAGGTATCGGCCTCGGTCGTGTTCTGCATCGTCGCGTCTTGGGCCAGTGCGGGCATGGCAGCGGCTGCGGCCAAAGCGGCAACGCCGCCGCCCAAAAAGGCCCGGCGGCGAATCCGGTCGGGTCTGTCGTATTGCATTGATACTGCTCCAGTTTCGTCTTGTCGGCATCAGGCATTCGCCTCGATTGCGCGCAAGATACACTTCAAGCGGGGGCGAAACAATTCAAACACATGGCATCGGCATTCCGCTGCCGGGCTGGATTGGGGGGTTTGAACCCGGCCACGGCTTTGGCTAAACGACGTTCCAGCCGATCCGTCCCCGGAGTGACCAGATGAAACTGCTTCCCGTCCTGATGCTTTGCACCGCGATTACGCTGAGCGGCTGTGTTTCGCCCGCGACCCAAGGCGGCGGTGTCAAGCCGATCACGGCCGAGGAAGCGGCCCAGATGCAGTATGAGGTGCTGGATTCGATCAACTCGCTGCGCACGGCCAAGGGGTTGCAGCCGGTGCAGCTGAACGCCCAGCTGAATGCCGCAGCGGCGACGCATTCGCGTGATATGGCCGTGCAGAACCGCCCCTGGCATTTCGGGTCCGACGGTTCCTCGCCGCTCGATCGCGTGCGCCGGGTGGGTTACACCGGGACGCTGCTTGGCGAAAACATCTCGGAAACCTATCAGACCGCTCTCGAGACCCTGTCAGACTGGATGGGCCAGGCCGATACCCGGGCGGTCATTCTTGACCCGACCGCGACCGAGATCGGATTTGCCTGGTTCCAGGAGCCGAGCGGCAAGATGTGGTGGACGCTGGTTTCCGGCACCTCGGCCAGCATCGGGACGCCGATCGCACAAATGGGCTGATCTGCGCCCGCCGGTCCTGGCTGGCCCCGATCAGGGGGTAATCAGGATCGGCGTGCCCGGCCGCACCATCGAGTAGATCTGCTCGACTTCCTTGTTGGTCACGGCGATGCAGCCCGCCGTCCAGTCCCCGTGATACTTGCCTTTGTAGCCAGTATAGCCGTGGATCATGATGTCACCGCCCGGCTCTTTTCCCTGAGACTTGGCAAAGGTGAAGTCGTTCTCGTCGGGATAGGAAACGCCCAGCGAGAGATGATAGCGGCTGCGCGGGTTCTTGTAGCTGATGCGATAGCTGCCCTCGGGCGTCTTGCCGTCGCCCTCGAACTGTTTGGGACCAACCGGTTGGAACCCAAGCGAAATATCGTAGGACTCAAGGATCTCGGAGTTGTGCAGCAGGTACATCTTGCGATCGCCCTTATGCACTTCGATCCGCGTGACCTCGGGTCCGTTGTAACGCTTGAACTTGGACCCGCCGCAAGCCGCGAGGCCAAATGCCAGCAATGCAATCAACGCAACGCGCAATACCCGGTTCATCGCTCGACAGCCCTCAGTTCCTTTTTTTGCAGGCCATAGCGCAACTTTTCGCCAAGCGCAAAGAGTAGCCGCTCACGCCCGCGTGAAACGAGGGGTCAGGACAGCGATCTGCTGAATCGTGCGGCAAGCTCGACATGCGGCGACCAGCGGAACTGGTCGACGACCTGAATCCAGTCGATCCGATAGCCCGCTGCCACCAAAAGGCGGGCATCTCGGGCAAAGGTCACCGGGTTGCAGGAGACAGCGGCAATAACCGGGACCTTCGATTGCGCCAGCCGTTCGGTCTGCGCCTCGGCCCCGGCACGAGGGGGATCGATCACGACCGCATCGAAGCGCTTCAATTCGTCGGGTTCCAGCGGCCGCCGGAACAGGTCGCGCGCTTCGACCGTCACCAGCTTCAGTCCCTCGGCTTGCCGCCACCCCTTTTCCAGGGCGGCCACCATCTCGCGTTCACCTTCGACGGCATGAACCTCGGACTTGCGCGCAAGCGGCAGGCTGAATGTCCCGCAGCCGGCAAAGAGGTCAACGATCCGGGAAGCACCCGCCACGGCATCGCCTACCGCCGCCAGAAGCGCGGCTTCCCCCTCGGCAGTCGCCTGAAGAAAGGCGCCCGGGGGCGGCGTGACAGAAGCCCCACCGAACCGCTGAGCCGGCGCGGCCCGCAGCGCGATCACTTCGCCATTCCACGAAAGCCTTGCGATAGCGTGGTTTTCTGCAATCCGTGCCAGATCGAGCCGTTGGTTCGCGTCCAGGTCCTTGCCGCCCTTCACCACGACATCGGGCCCAGCGGCAGACCGGGTAATGGTCAGTGCCAACTCGGTTGTGCGCGACCCGCCCGCCTTGACCAGCGCCTCTAACGCCGGGAACGACGCGACAAGGTCCGGATGCAGCAACTGGCAGCCCGGAACCGAGACGATCATTTCTGACGCCCGCGCGTGCAACCCCAAGAGCACGCCAGCCTTGGTCTTGCGCCCGGCAAGCGTGGCCCGCCGCCGCGACCGGGGCGGCGAGACCTGGATGGGACGGAAGGGCGCTGACAACCCCTGTCCGGCCAGAGCGGCCCGCACGATCTCCTGTTTCCAGCCGGCGACGAATCCGTCCGAGGCATGTTGCAGCATGCAGCCGCCGCAGGTCCGCGCATGGGCACAAGGAGGACGCACCCGATCCGGCGAGGGTGTCACGATCCGCACTTCGGTCAGACGGTCGCCCGAAAGCTCTCCCTCAACCACTTCGCCGGGAAGAACTTGCGGAATGAAAACCGCTCCCTCCGGCCCGGTGGCGATGCCGTCGCCAAGATGGCCCAGTCGGTCGATGGTCAGTTTCACTCGGCGGCTTCCTGTTCGTCGGTGCCTATGAATCCGCCGGATTGGCGGTTCCAGTAGCGTGCGTAAAGCCCGCCGCGCGCAAGAAGCTGGTCATGCGTGCCTTCTTCAACGATGCGGCCTTCGTCCATGACGATGATCCGGTCCATCGCCGCGATGGTCGAAAGGCGGTGCGCGATGGCAAGCACGGTCTTGCCTTGCATTACCCGGCCCAGTGCATCCTGAATGCTCGCCTCGACCTCGCTGTCGAGCGCGGAGGTCGCTTCGTCCAGCACAAGGATCGGCGCATCCTTCAGGAAGGCCCGTGCCAGCGCGATCCGCTGACGCTGCCCGCCGGACAGCTTGACGCCGCGCTCGCCGAGATGAGCGTCGTAGCCCTTGCGGCCCTGATGGTCGATCATGTGGTTGATGAATTCATGCGCCTCGGCCGCCTTCGAAGCGGCAACCAGATCGTCTTCCGAGGCGTCGGGCCGTCCATACAGGATGTTGTCGCGCGCCGAGCGGTTGAACATCGCCGTTTCCTGCGTGACCATGCCGATCTGCCGGCGGAGGGATTCCTGCGTCACGTCCCGCACATCGTGACCATCGACAAGAATCCGGCCATCTTCGGTGTCATAGAGCCTGAGCAGCAGCGAAACGAGCGAGGATTTTCCTGCGCCCGACGCGCCGACGATCCCCAGCTTTTCGCCGGGGCGGATCGTCAGGTTGATGTCGCTTACGCCGCCCCGGCGCCGGCCGTAGGCGAACGAGGCCTTCTCGAAGCGGATTTCACCCTGAACCCGTGCAAGCTCGGTCGCGCCCGGTTTGTCGTCCAGCGTGTGCGGCACCGAAAGCGTCCGCATGCCATCCTCGACCTCGCCGACGCTGGTGTAGATCGAAATCAGGGTGAAGCTGACCCATCCCGACATCTGGGCGATGCGCATCGAGATGGCCCCGGCCGCGGCGATCTCGCCCGCCGTCGCTGCGCCGTTCTGCCACAACAGGACGGTGCCGCCGATCAGCACCACGGGCAGCACGCCCGCCAAGGTCATCAGCGAATAGCGGAACCAGGTCGAAATTACGCCGAATTCCAGCGACTTGTCGCGAAAGACCTCCATCGCCTGCAGGGCGACACGATCTTCGAAGGCAGCATGGGCGAAAAGCTTCACCGTCTTGATGTTGGTGATCGTATCCACGACCTGCCCCGACACCATCGCCCGGGACGAGGCACGCGCGGCCGAGTTTTCCCGCACCTTTGGCAGGAAGAACCGGATGAGGCCGACATAGGCCACCAGCCAGACCGCAAGCGCAAAGGCGATCTTCCAGTCGATCGCCAGAAGATAGATGACCGAACCGATGATCGAGGCCAGCGCAAAGGCGACCGTGTTGATCATCTCGGTCGCGACATCGGTCACGGCCCGTGCGGCCTGCATCTGCTTTGCCGCGATCCGCCCGGCAAAGTCATTGTCGAAGAAGGTCACCGCCTGCCCAAGCGTCCACCGATGCAGGCGGCTCAGCACCAGAGGCATGACGTTTGGCCCGATGATGATCGAGTTCGAGGCCGAGGACAGGCCAAAGGCCAGCGGCCGCAGCACGAGGTAGAAAACGAGGAATACCAGCACCAGAGCCAGATGCTCGGCAATGAACCCGGCCGGGCCCCTGTCAACGGCGGCGTCGATCACCCAGCCAAGGATGGTCGCCGAAAGCACTTCGGTTGCACCGGCAATGGCCGAGATACCGGCTGCAACCCACAGCATCGGCCAGGCGCCCGACAGGCACCATTTGAAGAAGGCACCAAGCGCCTGCGGCGGCGGCCCTTCTGCCGGCACGAAGGAGTCGATCAGGCGACCCAGGCGCATCAGGCGACTCACTGCGCAGCCTCCTCGGTTCCCAGGAAACCACCTGACTGCCGCGACCAGAAGCGCGCATAAAGGCCGTCACGGGCGATCAGGTCGTCATGCGTCCCCTGCTCGGCGATTTTTCCGTCCTCAAGCACGACGATCCGGTCCATCGCGGCAATGGTCGACAGCCGATGGGCAATCGCGATCACCGTCTTGCCCTCCATGACGCCATAGAGCGTCTCCTGGATGGCCGCTTCCGCCTCGCTATCCAGCGCGGAGGTTGCCTCATCAAGGATCAGGATCGGGGCATCTTTCAGGATCACCCGCGCGATGGCGATACGCTGGCGCTGGCCGCCTGAAAGCTTCACCCCGCGCTCACCCACATGCGCGTCATAGCCCCGCCTGCCCTTGGGATCCTCGAGGCGAAGGATGAAGTCATGCGCCTCGGCACGTTTGGCCGCGAGAACCATTTCGGCCTCGGTCGCGTCGGGCCGCCCGTACAGGATGTTGTCCCGAACCGACCGATGCAACAGGCTCGACTCCTGCTGAACAACGCCGATCTTCTTGCGAAGGCTGTCCTGCGTCACCTGCGAAATGTCCTGGCCGTCGATCAGAACCCGCCCGCCCTCGCAATCATAGAAGCGCAGAATCAGCTTCACCAATGTCGACTTGCCCGAGCCCGACCGGCCGACCACCCCGATCCGCTCACCCGCCCCGATGTTCAGGTCGACGCTCTGGAGCCCGCCCGAACCGCGACCATAATGATGCGAGATTCCCTGCAGTTCGATCTTGCCGGCAGACAGGCTCAGCGGCCGGGCGTCCCTGTGATCGGTCAGCGAGACCGGTGCGGTGATCGTCTCCATCCCTTCCTGAACGATGCCGAGCGACTGCATCAGGTTGGTCGTCGCCCACATGATCCAATAGGTCATGTTGTTCAGGCGAAGGACAAGCGCCGTGGTGGCGGCGACCACCCCGATCGTCGCCTGCCCCTGATACCACAGCAGGATCGCCCAGCCGCTCGCCGCGACGATCAGTCCGCCGTTCAGCGTCGTCAGCGCGAGGTCCATCTTGGTGATGATCCGCATCTCGCGCATGAAGGTCTGGCGCGCTTCCTCGATCGACTCCTTCGCATAGACGCGCTCGTGATCGTCGTGGGGGAATAGCTTTACGGAATGAATATTCGTATATGAATCGACGATTCGCCCCGTTACCGCTGATCGCGCATCCGAGGACGCTTGTGCCGCGGGACCGATCCGCCGCAGCGTCCAGCGAACCAGCAGCAGATACAGGCTGAACCAGATGACCAGCGGAATGGCGAGCCGCAGGTCCGCGCCAGCCAGCATGATCAGCGACCCAATCACCGTCACGATCGCAAATGCTGCCATGTCGAACACCTGGAACACCGCATCACCTGCGGCAGTCGGTGTCTGCATGATGCGGTTGGCGATCCGACCGGCGAAATCGCTTTCGAACCAGCCCACGGGCTGGCGCAGCAGATGCGAATGCGCGCGCCAACGAACCATGGTGCCAAAATTCGGCAGGATCGTATTGTGAAGCAGGGCCACATTTCCGACGATCAGCAGCGGCCGCAGGAAAAGGACGGCCAAGGCGACAAGCGCCATCTCAAGGCCGTGCTGCTGCATGACTTCGACCGGCGCGCCTTGACCGAGGTAGTCAACAACCCGCCCGACATACCAGATCAGGGCGACATCAACGACCGCAGCCGCCATGGCCAGACCGCCCGTAACCAGAAACACCCCTCGGAAGGGGCGCACGAACTGCATCAGGAACGGCCAGAGCCGCCGGGGCGGCGTGTCGGTCTCCTCATAGGCGAGGTAAGGATCGACGAGGCCCTCGAAAAAGCGAAACACGGGGGAACCTCAGAACTCCATGCTCTGGATATAGAGCCTCTGCGAGGAAAGGGAAACGGGTCTTGGATCAGCGAAGCAACTCGGACCGCGACAGCCGGAAATCCGAGCCGATCCACCGAGACTCGAGTTCCGACAGCCGCGCACCAAGTGCGGGCCCTGCGAGTGTGGGCATCAAATCGGCCGCCTTGACCGGGAATCGCGCCGCTGCACCCCGCGCAATCTCGTCCCGCCATGAAGGCAGCAGATCCTGCCCAAGAAAAGCCGCGCGAAGAAGAAGGGCATCGGCACCATCGCCTGCACCAAGGCGATAGCCGATCACAGCCGGTGCTGCCTCGGTCAGGGCGGCATCGCGAATCCGGCCCAGCCGTTCGGTTTCGGCGCGGCTCAGGCGCAGATGCTCTGCCGGATCTTCGCCACCGATAGAGGCCAGGCGGCGGATCCAGTCCGCGGGAATGTCCCCTTCAAGATGCACAAGGACAGGCAGGACCTGCGGATCAGCCCCGGGCAGGATACGCCCAAGGATGCCGGCTTGGGCCATCGCCGCAACCGACGGCGCGGGATCGGGTGCGGCCAGAAGTCGGCGCATCTCATGGCCGATCCGTTCCTTCGACAGCGCATCAAGGCCCGCCGCTCCGCCGGCGCAGGCGGCCAGACCCTCTGCGTCCAGCCCACGGTCAGGATCCCCGTACCAGGCGTGGAAGCGGAAGAACCGCAGGATGCGCAGGTAATCCTCGGCGATCCGTTCCGCCGGTTCACCCACGAACCGCACCCGCCGCGCCTCCAGATCGGCCAGACCGCCCAGGGGATCGACAACCTTGCCCTCTGGCGTGGCGTAAAGGGCATTCATCGTGAAATCCCGCCGGGCCGCGTCATCCTCGACCGTCTTGGCAAAGGTGACCCGGGCGTGCCGGCCGAAGGTTTCGACGTCATGCCGGAACGTCGTAACCTCATGCGGGATACCGCCCGAGACCACGGTGATCGTCCCATGGGCGATCCCGGTCGGAACCGGCTTGAGGCCCGCCTTTTCCGCAAGATCAGAGACGGTTTCCGGCAAGGCATCCGTCGAAAGGTCGACATCCGCCACGGGCTGGTCCAGCAAGGCGTTGCGCACGCAGCCCCCGACGAACAGCGCCCGGTAGCCGGCATCCGTCAGGGCGCGGCACACGGCCTGCGTCTCGGGCCGCGTCAGCCAGTCGCCGGTCACCTTCATTCCGAGAACCTTTCGGCCAGCCCCCGCAGGATGCGGGCGGTCGCGCCCCAGATGTAATGCGGGCCCCAGGGAACGGTATAGTAACTGCGCCATTCGCCGCGCCAACGCCGCCGCTCGATGCTGAATCGCGCGGGATCGGTGACGTGGCGCAGCGGAACCGAGAACACTTCCTGCACTTCGCCAGCCTCCGGCACCGGAGTGAATTCGCCCCGGATCAGACCGACGACAGGAGTGACGACAAAGGAAGTCACGGTTTCATGGGTGGGCAGGGTGCCGATCACCTCGACCCGCGACCGGGGCAAGGCGATCTCTTCCTCGGCCTCGCGCAGAGCCGCGCCGACTGGTCCGTCGTCTCCGGCATCGACTTTGCCACCCGGAAAGGCGATCTGGCCCGGGTGGTGCTTCAGCCGGGACGAACGCATCGTAAGAATGACCTCGGCGCCGTTTCCCCTGTCCCAGATCGGGACAAGGACCCCGGCAGGTCGAAGCACCCGGCCCGGCGGCAGAACAATTCCCGGATTCAAATCGAAATCCGAAGACGCGCCAGCGGGCCGGGCCAGGATTTGCTTCAGTCGCCCAGGATCAATGGCGGTCACCCTGAACCTCCTCGGCCTCGCGACCGAGCGTCTTTGGATCGAACTCGTAATGCGCGCCGCAGAACTGGCAGTCGGCCGTCAGGATCCCTTCCGGCGTCAGCATGTGGCTGATCTCTTTCGCCGAATAGATCGACAGCGACATCCGCACCTTGTCGGCCGAGCAGGAACAGCCAAAGCGCACCGGCTGGGCATCGAAGACACGGGGAACCTCTTCGTGGAACAACCGGACGAGCAAATCCGTAGGCTGCACGTTGGGGCCGATCAGCTCCAGCTCTTCGACAGTGTCCAGAAGCAGGTTGACGCGACTCCAGTTCTCGCCTTCTTCGCCATCGAGGATGTCGACGTGAGACAGCAGGCCACCTTCGCCCGACCCCTGTTCGGCAGCGACCGACGGCGACGCCTTCGGCATGTGCTGGATCATCACCCCCCCTGCCCGCCAGTGCGAGGCTTCCCCCGGCCTTTGCGACTGCCCGTAGGTTACCGCAAACCGGGTTGGCAGCTGCTCGGACTGAGCGAAATATGTCTCTGCACAGGCAGAAAGCGAGCCGCCGGTCAGTGGCGTGATCCCCTGATAGGGCACCATGCCCTGACCCTGGTCGATCAGGATGACGAAATAGCCCTCGCCGATCAGGCTGAACGGATCGGCGCCGGGAACGAGTTTCTCTTCGTCGAAATTGGCATAGGCGCGGATGCGGGCGGTCTCCCCGTCCTCGCTTGGCCCGTAGTAGTCGGTCGCGATCAGCTTGACCGCGCCGGTGCCACGGATTTGTAGTGAAAGCCGCCAGCGCAGCTTGATCGTCTGGCCGATCAACGCGGTCAGCAGGGCGGCTTCGGCCACCAGCGCTTCGATCTGCGGCGGATAGGTGTGTTGAGACAGGACACGGTCGAGCACCCCGTCCAGCCGCGCAACGCGGCCGCGGATGTCCGAGCGGTCAAGCTGAAATGGCAGGACGGTATCGTCCCAGGCGAGTTGAGAACCGAGCATCTTGGGGTTTCCTTGGCAGGCCAGCCTTGGCATACCGCGACTATATAGGCACGACAACCTCAGCACCAAGGGCAGCAGATGATCCGCAGATTTGGAGAGCCGGTCAGGTCGGGACAACGCTACACCCGGAGACCGGGTGTCTATGCGATCCTCATGCAGGGCGATAGCGTCCTGACCACCTTCCAGATGGATCCGACGCCCGAGTTCCAGCTGCCCGGCGGCGGGATCGACCGGGGCGAACAGCCGGTCGCGGCGTTGCATCGTGAAGTGATGGAGGAGACCGGCTGGAAGATCGAGGTGATCCGACGGGTCGGTGCATTCCGCCGCTTCGCCTACATGCCGGAATACGATCTTTGGGCCGAAAAGCTGTGCACGGTCTATCTCGCCCAGCCCATCCTGCGCCTTGGCCCGCCGACCGAACCCGGTCACACGGCGGTCTGGCTGCCTGCCGCGGAAGCCGCGCTGCGCCTGGGCAATGCTGGCGACCGGGCAATGCTTGCCGGGTTGCTGTTGGGTCCACGATAGTCGAACAAGACACCGGACACGTCATCGCGGAAATGCGCTGCACCGGAGAATGCCTGCAGATCTTCGACCAGTGCATCCAGGAACGCCTCACCGTCCAGCCGCGCCGCCCGCGCCAGACTGTCGGCCAGACCGTCCTCGCCGAATTCCCTGCCTGAGGGATCCGCGCACTCGGTCAAACCGTCCGAGAACAGGAACAGGCGATCTCCGGACTGCAGGCTGGCTTCCACACGCTCGAACCGCGCGTCGGGGATAAGCCCGATCGGCAATCCGCCGGAGCCGAGGAACTCGACAGTGCCATCCGCCCGCAGGATCGCGGGGTGGGGATGCCCGGCCTGAACCAGAACAACCTTGCCCGTCTCGAGATCAACCTCGGCAAGGGCGAGCGTGAAGTAGGTATCGACCCGCATATCCTCGATCATCATGCGGTTCAGGCGCGCAGCAAAGACTTCGGGTGGCCAGCGGTCGCGCTGACCCAGCGACAGGCCGCCAACATCGGACGACGCCCCCGCCAGAAGCCCGGCCAACCGGGCGGTCATCATCGCAGAGGTCACACCATGGCCCGCCACGTCGATCGAATAGAAGGACAGGTGCCGGGGCGACATCGACAGGCAGCCGACCAGATCACCCCCGACGTGACCCGACTGCCGCATGAGGATCGTCACCGTACCCTGCCCGAAGTCGCGCTGCCGATCCCGAAACAGGGTCTGTTGCAGCTTTCTCGCCTCGATCAGGTCCCGGTCGAGGGAATCATAGATGTCCTGCAGCTTGTCCAGCGTGCTGCCGATCATCCGGTTCTTTTCGACGAGTTCGTCATGCATGGACAGGATGCGCTCACCCGCGCGCATCCTTGCCCGCAACTCCGCCGGATTGACCGGTTTGGACAGAAAGTCGTCCGCGCCGCCGTTCAGCCCATCCGCAACCTCCGCCTTGTCGGATTTCGAGGTCAGCAGGATGAAATACCCGTAGCCGTCGCGTGGCAACGCGCGCAGGCGGCGGCAAAGTTCCGGCCCGGTCATGCCGGGCATCACCCAGTCGCTGAGGATGATTTCAAAGCTTCCGTTCCTGCACAGCTCCCATGCCTCTGCCCCCGATCCGGCTTCCGTCACCTCGTAGCCCGACTGCCGGAGCGCCAGCGTCAGGACCCGGCGTTGCGCTGCACTGTCGTCAACGACCAGAACGCGCCGCGGCTTTGTGCCGGACGGCAGGCCGTCATGCTGGACATTGGCTGACACGTCGTGACCTCGCGGAACCATCCGCTTCAGTCGTGACGCGACCGGATTAACGCCGAGTGAAGTCTAAAATTGGCATGATCTGTCCCGGCCCGACTTACACGCCGTTAACCCGGCTGCCCTGACGATGGCTGAGGTGGGTCATGGGTTTTTCGGGGGACGGAGGTCTAGATGGTCGACTGGGGCCGGGTGGCATCGCTGCGAACGGAAATCGGTGTCGCCGATTTTGCCGAGGTTTTGGAAATGTTTCTTGTCGAAGCAGACGAAGTCATTCGTCGGCTCAGTTCGCGCAAGGTCGGGATCTCATACGAGGCGGAACTGCATGCCCTCAAAGGCGCGGCATTGAACCTTGGCCTAACCGATCTTGCCGAGTTCTGCAGTGAAGGCGAACGGGTGGCACGACAGGGCGGGGTCGTTGATGTTGCCGGGGTCATTGCCTGCTATAGCGCGTCGCGACGCGCTTTGCTGGCCGGGATGGATGCCCGCTTCGCCGCATGACCCGTTACCCGGATCAGATCAGGAACTCGGCCAGCGTTTCATCCTGGGTAATGTCGCGATAGGTGAAACCCGCTGCTTCCATCTTGCCAAAGAGATCGGCGAAATTCGATGGCTTGCCTGTCTCGATCCCGATCAGGACCGAACCGAAGTTTCGCGCCGATTTCTTCAGGTATTCGAACCGCGCAATGTCGTCTTCCGGACCCAGCATCGTCAGGAACTCCCGCAGGGCGCCGGGCCGCTGCGGCATGCGCAGGATGAAATACTTCTTCACCCCGGAATAACGCTGTGCCCGTTCCTTGACCTCCGGCAAACGCTCGAAGTCGAAATTGCCGCCAGAAGTGACACAGACAACCGTCTTGCCCCGGATCTGGTCGGCCAGATCGGGAAGGACGTCGACCGACAGAGCGCCGGCCGGTTCCAGCACAATCCCCTCAACATTGAGGAATTGCAGCATCGTGACGCAGATGCGGTCCTCGGGGGCCAGCAGAACCTGTCTGGGCCGCGCCCAGGACAGCGCCGCATAATTCCGCTCGCCGATCCGCGCCACCGCGGCTCCGTCGACAAAGCTGTTCACACGCGGCAGTGTTACCGGACCATGCTGCTTCAATGCCGCCGTCAGGCTCGCCCCGCCTTGCGGCTCGACAAAGATGAATTCCGTTTCGGGCGCGGCGGCGCGCAGGAATCGCGTCACCCCCGAAGCAAGGCCACCGCCGCCAACCGGCAGAATGACCAGATCGGGCGCATTACCCAGCTGATCGAGCAGTTCGACCCCCACACTGGACTGACCGAGAATCACGTCATCATCGTCAAAGGGCGACAGGAAATACGCCGCCTTCTCGGCGCAGAAGCCCTGCGCCGCGGCAAGAGTCTGGTCGAAGTAGTCCCCGGTCAACACGATCTCGATGGCACTGCCGCCGAAGGTCCGCGTCTTGTCGATCTTCTGCTGCGGCGTCGTTACCGGCATGAAGATCGTGCCCTTCACACCGAAATGCCGGCACGCATAGGCCACACCCTGGGCATGGTTTCCCGCGCTGGCACAGACGAAATGACCCTGATCCGGCCGTTCCGCCAATAGGCGGCGCATCGCGGTGAAGGCACCACGCAGCTTGTAGCTGCGCACGGGTGTCAGATCCTCGCGCTTCAGCCAGATATCGGCCTGAAAGCGCTGGCTCAGATGGTCGTTGCGCTGCAGCGGCGTCTCGGGAAACAGATCGCGCAGGGCAAGCGTGGCGTTGCGGGCGGCATCGACGAAAGAGGTCATGCCGCCCGTTTATCCCCGCCGCTCGACCCTGACAACGCCCGTCCTGACGGACGACCGCTCAGTTCCCCGCGCTCTCCATCTTCCGATGCGCGATCACCTCTTCCAGCCAGCATTGGCGCATCTCGGGAACCGAGGAGAGGAGAAGATCGGTGTAATCGTCGAAGGGTGGCGACAGCACGTCCGACTTCGGGCCGTAGCGGACGACCGCGCCGCGATACATGACCGAGATCGAGTCCGCGATCGCCTTCACGGTGGCCAGGTCATGGGTGATGAACAGGTAAGCCACCTTCTCCTGCGCCTGCAGGTCGAGAAGCAGCTTCAGGATGCCTTCGGCCACCAGCGGGTCGAGCGCCGAGGTGACCTCGTCGCAGATGATAAGCTTCGGCTTCGCTGCCAGCGCATCGTCGAAATGGGCCGAGTTGCGGTGTTCTCGCGCCAGACGGTAGTTGACCGCCACGAGGGGGTAGCCGTCCCCGTACTGATGTCAGCGCAGACATCGTCAGGCTGTGCGGGCCCCGGACGAATTCGCCGCGGTGGAAGTAGGCGATCGTCACCGGCTCCCCTACCCAGTGTGGCATCTTCTGCCGAAACTCCTGGCGGATAACGGCAGTGAAAGGCACAACAAGATGCATCAGGGGCTATGGCCCGCCCGGACCCAAGCCAATCGAAAACCAAGCTGCGTCGTCCGGCCGTCGTGGTCAACGCCGCACCTGAACGATTCTCGGCCAGAACTTGCCCCAACTCTGCCGTCATTGTGACATAGGCCCTACCCAAGGGAACGGAGCTGCCAACCATGTTCAAACATCTGACACCGGTTTTCGTCCTTGGACTTGCCGCGACCGGCCTTGGAGCCGTCGCGCCGGATTCGCCGCTTTCCTTCGTGAGCATCGCCCATGCGAAGAGCGAAAAGTCCGGCGACCACGGCGGCGGCGGTGGTGGTGGCGGTAATGGTGGTGGTGGCGGAGACCACGGCAGCAAAGGAAACGGTGGCAAGTCGGAGAAATCTGGCAGCAGCCACGGAAAGTCTTCCTCCTCGACAGGCAAGGGAACGACCTCCTCCGGTTCCGGCAAGAGTCAGACGACCAAGTCTTCAGGCAACAAGGCAACGAAAGCGACCGCGGCAGCACCGGACGTCAAGTCGGCTGAGGAAGAAGAAGTCGAAGTCGCCTTTGAAGTCGACAATCCGGGCAAGTTCGCGTCCGAGCTCAAGGGACTAAACGCCTATCACGCAAGCGCGCAGGCTTGGCAGAATGCCAGCCCCAACAGCCGGGTCGGTCGAATCGCCGCCTATCGCGAGGCCGCACTGGCAACGACCGAAAACGGGCGCCTGGCCGAAGAGGCCGCAGCCGCCGTTTCCGAGAAGGAAGACATCCGCGACGGCATTCAGCAAGAGATCAGCGACCTCGACACGGACTATGCGGCCAAGAACGCTGCAATTGACGAAGAGATCGATGCGCTCGATCCCGAGGCCGAGGATTACGACGCACAGGTCGCCGCGCTCGAGGCCGAACGCCCGTCAGCCACGGAGTATGAGGCGCAAAAGACCGCGCTCGAAGGGCAGCTCGCGACCGCGGAGGAAGACCTCTCTGCCAGCGAAGCCGAACTTGCCGATGCCGAAGAGGCCGCCGGCACCGCCGCCCAGACCGAGGACGAGGCGTTGATGGCCGCGACCGATGGCCGTGTCCTTTCGGACGAGGCGTTGGCCTACTTCCGCGATAAGATCGGGCTCAACACCCCCTGACCGCTGCCCTTGCTGGGCCAGACAAAACGCAATAGACGCAGGGCCGAAGAGAAGTTCCTTCTGATGAGGCCCTGAATGTCTGCGCCGAAGAAAGTCGTGCTTGCCTATTCCGGCGGGCTGGATACCTCGATCATCCTCAAATGGCTCCAGACCGAATACGGCTGCGAGGTCGTCACCTTTACCGCCGATCTGGGCCAGGGCGAAGAACTGGAACCGGCGCGCGCCAAGGCGGTGATGCTGGGGATCAAGCCCGAGAACATCTTCATCGAGGATGTGCGCGAGGAATTCGTGCGCGACTTCGTCTTCCCGATGTTCCGCGCAAATGCCTTGTACGAGGGTCTGTATCTGCTTGGCACCTCGATTGCCCGGCCGCTGATCGCCAAGGAACTGGTGCGCATCGCGCATGAAACCGGCGCGGATGCCGTGGCGCATGGCGCGACCGGCAAGGGCAACGACCAGGTGCGGTTCGAACTGTCGGTGGCAGCGCTGGACCCGGCCCTGCGGGTGATCGCGCCCTGGCGGCTGTGGGACCTGACCAGCCGGACGAAGCTTTTGGAGTTTGCCGAGGCGAACCAGATCCCGATCGCCAAGGACAAGCGCGGCGAGGCCCCGTTCAGCGTCGACGCGAACCTGTTGCACACCTCGTCCGAGGGCAAGGTTCTGGAAAACCCGGCCGAGGAAGCGCCTGATTTCGTCTACCAGCGCATCGTCCCGGTCGAGCAGGCCCCGGACAGCGCCGAGTTCATCGAGATCACCTTCGAGAAGGGCGATGCCGTCGCGATCAATGGCGAGCGCCTGTCGCCCGCCACGATCCTGACCCGCCTGAATGAGATCGGCGGCAAGCACGGGATCGGACTGCTGGACCTCGTCGAAAACCGCTTCGTGGGCATGAAGTCGCGCGGCGTCTACGAGACCCCTGGTGGCACGATCCTGCTGGAAGCGCATCGTGGGATCGAGCAGATCACGCTCGACAGCGGCGCAGGCCACCTGAAGGACTCGATCATGCCGCGCTATGCCGAGCTGATCTACAACGGCTTCTGGTTCAGCCCCGAACGCGAGATGCTGCAGGCCCTGATCGACAAGAGCCAGGAGCATGTCTCGGGCACGGTGCGGCTGAAGCTCTACAAGGGCGTGGCGCGGACCGTGGCGCGGTGGTCGGACCATTCGCTCTACTCGGAAAAGCACGTCACCTTCGAGGAAGATGCCGGCGCCTACGACCAGAAAGACGCCGCGGGCTTCATCCGCCTGAACGCCCTGCGCCTGAAGCTGATCGCGACCCGGAATTCGCGGGTGGCGAAAAAGGGCTGACTCCCTGCGTCTACTAATCGAAGGAACGGGCTCGCAAGCTTAATTCGGCTTGCGGGCCTTTTGTTTTTTGGCGTTCTGGGTCCAAAGCCTATTCAATTGACTCAGATCATCCGTTTCAAAAGTGCTTCCGCTAATATCGGTCAAGCGAAGGTCGGCGTTCCTTGGTGACTCCGTCTCCAAGCATTTTGGTGAAATGCCGGCTCCAAGAACAAGATCGGAGTGGAGGTTTGCAGAATGCGCATGGCCCTTTTGACGGTTTTTCTCCTCATGACTGCGAACTTGGCGTACGCCGACGCGTATAAAGATGGATTAGCTGCGGCAAAAGCTGGTGATTTCGCCGTAGCGCTGCAACTGTGGACGCCTTTGGCAAAAGGCGGCGACGCTCGCGCTCAGTATGAGCTTGGCTATCTCTACGTCACCGGCCTAGGTGTGAAAAAGAACTGCGCCACCGGTATCGAATGGTATGGCAAGGCTGCGAAACAGGGTCATGCTGTTGCGCAACATGATCTGGGTTACGCCTATGAGACGGGTCAATGTGTGCCCGAAAACTTCTCGAAGGCTCTCTACTGGTATAGACAAGCCGTCAAAGGAAAGTACCCGCCTTCTTTCAACAACCTCGCCATCATGTATGACAACGGTGAGGGGGTGAACAAAGATCCTGTTCTCGCATATATGTGGTGGACATTAGCCATGGAGCTTGGTCATCCGAAGGCGATGGGTTATCGGGACGCAGCTTCAAAAGGAATGTCGAGCGAGGACAAGACCCTGGCTCTGAAAAAGGCCAAGTCCTGCAAGAAATCGAAGTACCGTGAGTGTGACTGAGTGCGCAAAGGTTTAGGTCCGTGGACGCTGAGCGCGTTTGCGGTCACGCCCTCACGACGAACCCTCGCGCGATGTGGTTGCGGACGAACCAGATCATCGCCGCCCCTGGAATCAGCGAAACGACCGTCATGGCCATGACGAGGCCGATATCGGTCTGGAATCCAAACAATGCGTTGATCGCCATGGTGATGGGTTTGCCCGCCGTGACCGTCAGGATCCGGGCGATCACCACCTCGACCCAGGAAAAGATGAAGCAGAAGAAGGCAGCGACGCCGATGCCTGGCGCGATCGCCGGGATGAGATGTTTCACAAAGAAGCCCGGCAGGTTGTGACCGTCGATAAAGGCCGTCTCATCAAATTCGCGCGGGATGGCCGAGATGAAGCTTTCGAGGATCCAGATCGTGATCGGGATGTTGAACAGGCAATGTGCCAGCGCGATCCCGACCGGCGAATTCACCAGGTTCACCTTGGCGAAGAGGATGAACACCGGCAGCGACAGCACGACCGGCGGCGTCACGCGAAAGGCGAGCAGCAGGAAGAAGAAGTGGCGGTCCCCGACGAAACGGTAGCGCGAAAAGGCGTAGGCGGCTGGCAGGCCCACGGCGAGGCAGAGTGTCACGTTCAAGAGCGCATAGATGATCGAATTCAGGATAGACTCTCGCAAAGCCGGCGTTTCGACGATGTTGCGATAGTTCAGGAGCGTGACCTGCCCTTCCGGGATCCCTTCGCGCGGAATCGTCGAAAGAAAGCTCAATAAAAGGGTCTGCACCAGCGGCAACAAGACGAACGTCGCCAGAAGGACGAAGCCCACAAGCCCCGCGATCGGACGTGCCGCCTTCATTGCCCGGCCCCTTCGCGGGCCTGCGTCACCAGCCGGAACGCCCAGGCGACCGTCAGCACCATCAGGAAGTAGATCACCGACCGCGCCGCGGCGATGCCATAGCTGAAGCCGTTGATGTTCTCGCCCAGGTCCAGCGCCAGAAAGGTGGTCGCGCCCATCGGGCCACCGGCGTTGATGCGGAAGGCTTCCGTATAGATCATGAAGCTGTCGACGAAGCGCAGGACCAGTGCCATCGACAGGACGCCGGCAAGCCGGGGAAGCTGGACATGCCGGAACACCTGAAGACGCGAGGCACCGTCGATCGCCGCGGCCTGATAATAGGCGGGCGGGATGCTGGATAGGCCGGCATAGACAAGGATCACAACGAGCCCAAGCCAGTGCCATGTGTCCATGACGACCAGCAGGATCCAGGTATGCAGAGCGGTGAACTTGTAGTCGAACCCGATCCCAAGCGCCTTGAACGCCTGACCGACCAGTCCGGTGTCGGGGTTGATGAGGCTCAGCCACATCATCGGAATCATGTTCCACGGAACGACCAGTGGAATGGCCAGCAGCATCAGGACCGGCGTTCGATAGCGGGGCGCGCGCGACAGCCGCAGCGCGATCCAGATGCCGAGCGAGAATTGCACCATGATCACCAGCGCAGAAAACAACAGGCTGCGCGCAAGACTGGCGCGGAATCGCTCGGACCCGGCGATCTCCTCATACCATTGCGTCCCGACCCAGAATGCCTGGTCGAGGCTGAAGATGTCATGGAAGGAATAGTTGAACACCGCGACAAGCGGCACGACCCCCACGAAGGCCAGGATTGCGGCCGAGGGGACCACCAGCAACCAGGCCGCGTTGTTTTGGCGCTTCATGGTGCTGTTGACGCGCTCGTGTCGAACAAGGCCGGGCTGGCGGTCACGAAGGCTGGCCGCCGCCGGCGAAACGGATGGTCGCGTCGACCGCGGCCTTCCAGCGGGCATACTTCTCGTCGCGCCGTCCGGCACTCAGACTAGGCGAAAATCGCCGGTCAAGCGACCATTGCCGCCCGAACGACTCTGGATCGGGGCAAAGGCCGGACCGCAGCCCGGCGAGATAGGCCGCCCCCAACGCCGTCGTTTCGCGCACCACCGGGCGATCAACCGGCGCGCCGATGATGTCGGACAGGAACTGCATTGCCCAACCGCTGGCGGTCATCCCACCATCCACACGCAGGATGCCTTCGCTGCGGCTGCCCCAGTCGGCCCGCATCGCCTCGAGCAGGTCGCGGGTCTGGTAGCCGACACTTTCCAGCGCGGCGCGCGCGAATTCGGCAGGACCGGAATTGCGCGTCAGGCCAAAGACCGCCCCCCGGCATTCCGGCTGCCAATAGGGCGCGCCAAGGCCCGTGAAGGCCGGCACGAGGATCACGTCCTGCCCGGGATCGGCTGCATCGGCCAGCGCATGGGTTTCGCCCGCCTCGCGAATGATCTTCAGCCCATCCCGCAACCATTGCACCACGGCGCCGGCAATGAAGATCGACCCTTCCAGCGCATAGGTCGGCTTGCCGTCAAGCTGATAGGCGATGGTGGTCAGCAGGCGGTTCTTCGACGCCACCCGGTCCCGGCCAGTGTTCAGCAGCGCAAAGCAGCCGGTCCCATAGGTCGACTTCATCATCCCCGGCGCGAAACAGGCTTGGCCCACAGTTGCGGCCTGCTGATCGCCCGCAACCCCGCGGATCGGGATCGGACGGCCGAACAGGTCGGCGCGGGTCGTGCCGAAATCGGCGGCGCAGTCCCGCACCTCGGGGAGAACCGCGCGGGGCACGCGGAAGATGGCGCAAAGTTCGTCATCCCAGACGCCGCGGCCGATGTCGAACAGCAGGGTCCGGGCGGCGTTGGTCGCATCGGTCGCATGGACCTTGCCGTCGGTGAGTTTCCAGATGAGCCATGCATCGACCGTACCAAAGGCGAGCTCGCCCCGTTCGGCACGGGCGCGCGCCCCCTCTACATGATCGAGGATCCAAGCGATCTTGGTCGCCGAGAAATACGGATCGAGCAGCAGGCCCGTCCGATCGGTCACCTTCGGCTCCAGCCCCTCGGCCTTGAGCCGGGCGCAGGTATCGGCGGTGCGGCGGTCCTGCCAGACGATCGCGCGATGGATTGGCTCGCCGGTCTGGCGATCCCAGACCAGGGTCGTCTCGCGCTGGTTGGTGATGCCGATGGTGGCGATATCGGCTCCGGTCAACCCGGCTTGCTCGATAACGCCGCGAGAGACGGCAGCGGTCGTGGACCACAGATCGGCCGGATCATGTTCGACCCAGCCCGATTGGGGAAAATGCTGCGGAAATTCCAGCTGGGATGTCGCCACCAGCCGAAGGCTATCGTCAAAGAGGATGGCGCGCGTCGAGGTCGTGCCCTGATCGATGGCAAGGATGTGGGACATGGCAACGGCGCTCCGGTTCACAGGCGGCGGCTCCGGCTGCCCCGGGCCACGCAGAGATCATGCCGCAACCGATCCGCGCGGCAAGGAAAAGCCGGGCGGGGAAATCCCCGCCCGGCCCAGGTCCTCAGTTCTGCCAGGACTTGATCAGCTCGTCATAGTTGACGGTGATGGGCTTGTCCTTTTCGTTGGCGATCGGAAGCTGCGGCGCAACCCACCCGTGATCGACGGCGTACTTGTTCCACCAGGCTAGATCATGTTCTTCGGCCAGTTTCGGGCCGATATCGCCCTGCACGCCCGATTTCTCGAGACGGGCAAGCACCTTCTCCTGATCGGCGCAAAGCGCGTCCATCGCTTCCTGCGGAGTCTTGGCGCCCGAGGAGGCGTCGCCGATGTTCTGCCACCAGAGCTGGGCAAGCTTCGGATAGTCCGGAACGTTGGTGCCGGTCGGGGTCCACTGCACGCGCGCCGGCGAGCGGTAGAACTCGATCAGGCCGCCGAGTTTCGGCGCACGTTCGGTGAAGCTCTTGTCCATGATCGTCGACTGACGGATGAAGGTCAGGCCGACATGGCTCTTCTTCACGTCGACAGTCTTGGAGTCGACGAACTGAGCATAGAGCCAGGCCGCCTTCGCCCGATCGACCGGGGTCGACTTCATCAGCGTCCACGACCCCACGTCCTGGTAGCCAAGCTTCATGCCGTCCTGCCAGTAGACGCCGTGCGGGCTGGGCGCCATCCGCCATTTTGGCGTGCCGTCCGCGTTCACCACCGGCAGACCGTCCTTCACCATGTCGGCGGTGAAGGCAGTGTACCAGAAGGCCTGCTGGGCGATCTCACCTTGGGCAGGCACCGGGCCCGCCTCGCCGAAGGTCATGCCTTCCGCTGCGGGCGGGGCATAGTTCTTGAGCCAGTCGAGGTACTTGGTGATCGCGTAAACCGCCGCCGGACCGTTGGTGTCGCCACCGCGGGCCACGCATGAGCCGATCGGACGGTCCTTGTCGTCAACGCGGATGCCCCATTCATCAACCGGCTTGCCGTTCGGCAGGCCCTTGTCGCCGTTCCCCGCCATGGAAAGCCACGCGTCGGTGAAGCGCCAGCCAAGGCTCGGGTCCTTCTTGCCGTAATCCATGTTGCCATAGACCTTGGCCGGACCGCCGACATAGCTCATGTCGCGACCGGTGAAGAACTGGGCGATGTCTTCGTAGGCTGACCAGTTGACTGGAACACCAAGGTCATAACCGTACTTGGCCTTGAAGTCGGCCTTGGTCTTCTCGTCGTTGAACCAGTCGTAGCGGAACCAGTAGAGGTTCGCGAACTGCTGATCGGGCATCTGGTAAAGCTTGCCATCCGGCGCGGTCGTGAAGGACAGGCCGATGAAGTCGTTCAGGTCAAGTCCCGGGTTGGTGACGTCCTTGCCTTCGTCGGCCATCCAGTCGGTCAGGTTGCGGACCTGACCATAGCGCCAATGGGTTCCGATGAAGTCTGAGTCATTGATGTAGCCGTCGTAGATGTTTTCGCCTGACTGCATCTGGGTCTGGATCTTTTCGACCACATCGCCTTCCTGGATCAGGTCGTGGACGACCTTGATCCCGGTGATCGCGCTGAAGGCGGGTGCCAGAACCTCGGACTCATATTTGTGAGTGGTCAGCGATTCCGAGACGACGTGGATCTCCATGCCCTGGAACGGCTTGGCGGCATCGATGAACCACTGCATCTCCTTTTCCTGGTCGGCGCGCGACAGGGTCGAAAGATCTCCGATCTCGGTATCGAGAAACTTCTTCGCCGCGTCCATGTCGGCCCAGGCGGGCGCACCATAGGCGAGAAGCGCAAGCGCCATCGCGGTCGACGTGTGCCTTAACTTCATCTGTCTGTCTCCTCCCGAAAGAACAGGTCGTTGGCCGGGTCTCCCCCCGGCTGGGTAGTCTGACCCGTCTAGACCCACCGGAACACAGCTGCGGCGTAGACGAGGCACAGGATCAGCGCCCCCCAGAGGGGTGCGCCAAAGGTTGCGAGCCAGCCGATGCAGAGAAAGGCCGACCCGAGAAGCGTGATGAACAGCCGGTCGCCGCGCGTCGTCTCGATGCGCAGCACGCCGACTCGCGGGGTTTCCGGAAAGCGGATCGCAAGGATGGTGAAGATCACCAGCAGGCAGCCGATCGTGTAGAAGAACAGCGCGATCGGCAGGGTCCAGGCCATCCAGCCACCCGGGATCATGGGGTCGAACCAGGAGATCCCGCCATCTTCCCCTCGCGGAGCGACCGCAAAGAGGGCGGCAAGGATGCCAAGCAGGACAATGCCCGTGGTGACGTAGACTGTGGGCCAGCGGCGAGAGACCATCACACCCTCCCCAGGGCAAAGCCCTTGGCGATGTAGTTGCGTACGAACCAGATCACGATGGCTCCCGGAACAATGGTCAGCACCCCTGCGGCCGCCAGAACGCCCCAGTCCATGCCGCTGGCCGAAACCGTCCGCGTCATCGTCGCGGCGATCGATTTGGCGTTGACCGAGGTGAGCGTGCGGCTGAGCAGAAGTTCGACCCAGCTGAACATGAAGCAGAAGAAGGCGGCGACCCCGATGCCGCTGGCGATCAGCGGCATGAAGATCCGTACGAAGAACCGCCCGAAGGAATAGCCGTCGATATAGGCGGTTTCGTCGATTTCCTTGGGCACACCACGCATGAAGCCTTCCAGGATCCACACCGCCAGCGGCACGTTGAACAGGCAATGCGCCAGGGCGACTGCAATGTGGGTGTCGAACAACCCGACCGAGGAATAAAGCTGGAAGAACGGCAGCGCGAACACGGCGGGTGGCGCCATCCGGTTGGTCAGCAGCCAGAAGAACAGATGCTTGTCGCCCATGAACGTGTAGCGGCTGAAGGCATAGGCCGCCGGCAACGCCACGGTGATCGAGATGACCGTGTTCATCACCACATAGATCGTCGAGTTCACATAACCCATGTACCAGGCCGGATCGGTCAGGATCGTGTGGTAGTTCGCGAAGGTCAGGTTCCGCGGCCACAGCGTGAAGGTCGACAGGATTTCGTTGTTGGTCTTGAGGCTCATGTTCAGGAGCCAGTAGATCGGCAACAGCAGGAAGACGATGTAGAGCACCATCACGATGACCGATGCGCGGACGCGCGGCATGGCGCGCTCGTTGCGGGCGGCGGCGGAAACGGCTGCTGCGGTCATTTCTGCGCCTCCTCCCGGTCGAAGCCGGTCATCACGGTGTAGAAGACCCAGGAGATCAGCAGGATCACCAGGAAGTACATGATCGAGAAGGCGGCAGCAGGACCAAGGTCGAACTGTCCGACGGCCATCTTCACCAGGTCGATCGACAGGAAGGTCGTCGAGTTGCCCGGTCCGCCACCGGTCACGACGAAGGGCTCGGTGTAGATCATGAAGCTGTCCATGAACCGCAGCAGCACCGCAATCAGCAGGACACCCTTCATCTTTGGCAGCTCGATGTAACGGAACACCTTCCAACGGCTTGCCTGGTCGATCTTCGCAGCCTGGTAATAGGCCTGCGGAATCGACTGCAGGCCGGCATAGCAGAGAAGCGCCACGAGGCTTGTCCAGTGCCAGACATCCATGACGATGATCGTGGCCCAAGCGTCGATCGGATCGTTCACGTAGTTGTAGTCAACGCCCAGCGCCTGCAGCGTATGCCCGAGCAGGCCGATGTCGACCCGGCCGAAGATCTGCCAGATCGTTCCGACGACGTTGAACGGGATCAGCAGCGGCAGCGCCATCAGCACCAGGCAGACAGAGGACCAGACGCCCTTCTTCGGCATGTTCAGCGCGATGAAGATGCCAAGAGGCACCTCGATCGCCAGGATGATCCCCGAAAACAGCACCTGCCGCCAGAAGGCCGCCCAGAGCCGGTCGGAGTGGATCATTTCGTCGAACCAGTCGAGACCGTTCCAAAAGAACTCGTTGTTCCCGAAGGTGTCGTTGACCGAATAATTGACCACGGTCATCAGCGGGATCACCGCCGAAAAGGCCACCAGCACGAGAACGGGCAGCACAAGGAACCAGGCCTTGTGGTTGACGGTCTTTTCCATCAGGCGGCCCTCCCCTCGGTGCCGGGATGCGGTTGGACGCGCCAGTCGTTCGCATAGACAAGCGTGTGATGCGGATCGAAGGCCAGGCGCGAGGCATCCGCAGGTACATGCGCGTCTTCAGCCAGGATGGCGTTGATCTCGCGGCCAAAGAACTCGGCCCGGGCAATACGGTGCCGACCGACATCTTCGATCCGGGTAACGCGAACAGGCAGGCCCTCGTCTCGGGTCAGCCGGACGAATTCCGGGCGGATGCCGATCTGCACCCGTCCCTCCGGCCGCCCATACTGGGCGCCGAGCTGGACCGGAACGCCTTCGACCACCGCTTGCGCACCTTCGACCTTCGCGTCGAGCAGGTTCATGCCCGGCGAGCCGATGAAATAGCCGACAAAGGTATGGCTCGGCCGCTCGAACAGTTCCTCGGGCGTCCCGGTCTGGACGACGCGGCCTTCGTGCATGACTACGACCTTGTCGGCAAAGGTCAGCGCCTCGGTCTGGTCATGGGTAACGTAGATCATCGTATGCCCGAACTGCCGGTGCAGAGCCTTCAACTGCGTCCGAAGCTCCCACTTCATGTGGGGGTCGATCACGGTCAGCGGCTCGTCGAACAGGATGGCGTTGACGTCCTCGCGGACCATGCCGCGCCCGAGGCTGATCTTTTGCTTGGCATCGGCGGTCAGCCCGCGCGCCTTGCGTCCCAGTTCGGCTTCCATCCCGATCATGCGGGCGATCGCCTGGACGCGCTGCGCGACATAGGCCGCCCCAAGCCCGCGGTTTCGCAGCGGGAAGGCGAGGTTGTCGCGGACACTCATCGTGTCGTAGACGACCGGGAACTGGAACACCTGCGCGATGTTGCGTTCGGCGGTCGCCGCGTCGGTGACATCGCGTTCGCCGAACAGAACCCGTCCTTGGCTGGGCCGCAGCAGACCCGAAATGATGTTCAGAAGGGTGGTCTTTCCGCAGCCTGACGCGCCCAGGAGCGCGTAGGCGCCGCCATCGTCCCAGACGTGGTCCATTTCCTTCAGCGCAAAGTCCTGTTCCCCGCGCGGATTGGCCATGTAGCTGTGCGCCAGGTGCGAGAGAGTGATCCGTGCCATGTTCCCCTCTCCCTCAAGCCGCGGCCGCATAGGCCGCCGAGGCGACAAGCGCGCCATCCTCGGCAAAGACATAGACATGCTGGGGTTCCAGCCAGACCTGCAGCTTGCTTCCCGGGTCGCGGTCATGCACCCCCTGCACCAGCCCGACCCAGCGGTCGGACCCGTGGGTAAGGTGCAGGAAGGATTCCGATCCGGTGATCTCGACCACCGAAACGGTCGTCAGAAACTCCATCGCCTGCCCCGAAGGCCGGCTGATCTCAAGATGGTTGGAGCGGAAACCGGCAATATAGCGTCCGTCGCGCAGGTTGGCGAAAGCGCCGGTGGCTTCGACAGACTGGCCGTCGCCGAACATCACCCGGTTGCCGGTGCGCGATACCTGCATGAAGTTCATCGGGGGATCGCTGAAGACGCGCGCCGTCGTGGCGTCCTGGGGTTCGCGGTAGACCTGCGGGGTCGGGCCGAACTGCGTTACCCGGCCTTCCCACAGCGTCGCCGTGTTGCCGCCCAGAAGCAGAGCCTCTTCCGGTTCGGTCGTCGCATAGACGAAGATCGACCCTGACTCGGCGAAAATCCGGGGAATCTCGGCGCGCAATTCTTCCCGCAGCTTGTAGTCGAGGTTGGCCAGGGGTTCGTCCAGCAGGACCAGTCCAGCCTCTTTCACCAGCGCACGCGCCAAAGCGCAGCGCTGCTGCTGTCCGCCGGACAACTCAAGCGGCTTGCGCTGGAGAAGCGGGGTCAGCTTGAGCATTTCGGCAGTCTTCTTGACGGCGCGGTCGATGTCCTCGGCGCCCTTGCCCATCAGCCGCAGCGGCGAGGCGATATTCTCGTAGACCGTCATCGACGGGTAATTGATGAACTGCTGATAGACCATCGCCACCTTGCGGTCTTGCACCCGCATTCCGGTGACGTCCTGCCCGTTCCAGCGAATCCGCCCTGCGGTCGGCACATCGAGCCCGGCCATCAACCGCATCAGCGAAGTCTTGCCGGACAAAGTCGGGCCCAGCAGCACATTCATCGTGCCGCGTTCCAGCGTCAGATGCGTGGGGTGGATATGGGTGCGGCCGCTCACGACCTTGGCCACCCCGTCCAGTTCCAGCGCCATGTCCTTCCTCCCTTGGACCGCCCTACTCGGCGGCCATGGCCTTTCGTTCTGCCGCCATGAAGGCGTCGATCGCCGCGATCTCGTCTTTCGACATACGCAGCCCCAGCTTGGAGCGACGCCAAACGACGTCATCGGCGGCTACGGCATATTCTCGTGTCATGAGCCAGCGCAGCTCGGCTTCCGTGAGGGTCGCCCCGAAACCGCGACCCAGATCGCCAACGGTCCGGGCTGAGCTCAGAATCGTGCGCGTTTCGGTTCCATAGGCACGCACAAGCCGCTCAGCCCAGGACGCATCCAGAAACGGGTAGTCGCGCTTCAGCCCTTCGATCAGCGCAGGGACGCCATCGACCGGGAAGTCCCCTCCCGGCAGGGAAACCCGGGCCGTCCAGCCTTTTTTCGTTACCCCCAGAACCGGGGCCAACTTGTCCAAGGCGTGTTCCGCCAACCGGCGATAAGTGGTGATCTTGCCGCCGAACACGTTCAGCATCGGCGCCCCGGCGGTATCGAGGCTCAGCACATAGTCCCGCGTCGCCGCCGTGGCCGACTTTGCCCCGTCATTGTAAAGCGGCCGCACCCCCGAATAGGTCCAGACAACGTCCGCGGGCGTCACCGGCTTGGCGAAATACTGGCTGGCGAAAGCGCAGAGATAGTCCCGTTCTTCGTCGGTGCAGTGCGCCTCGGAGGGCGATCCCCGGTGATCCTTGTCGGTCGTGCCGATCAGGGTGAAATCCTGCTCGTACGGGATGGCAAAGATGATCCGGCCATCACTGCCCTGAAAGAAATAGCAGCGGTCATGGTCGAACAGCCGACGCGTCACGATATGGCTTCCGCGCACCAGCCGCACACCTTCGGACGAGTTGATTCGCGCCACGTTGCGGATCACGTCCTCGACCCAGGGACCGCCGGCATTCACCAGCGCACGGGCACTATGCGTTTCGCGCCCTGAAGCGCCCTCGGTCACGACCCGCCAGAGATTGCCTTCCCGCTCGGCCGAAACGACCCGTGTCCGGGTGAGGATTCGCGCGCCACGTGCCTGCGCGTCCCGTGCATTCAGCACGACAAGCCGGGCGTCTTGCACCCAGCAGTCCGAATACTCATAGGCCTTGGCGAAACCCGTTTTCAGCGGCCGGCCAACCGGATCGCTGGTCAGGTCGACCGTCCGCGTCGGTGGCAGGATCTTGCGACCGCCAAGATGGTCATACAGGAACAGCCCGAGGCGGATTAGCCAACCGGGCCGCCGCCCCTTCATCCAGGGCATCACCGTGCCAAGAAGGCGCGATGTCGGCGTATCGGAATCGAAGCGCATGTTCTGGTGCAGCGGCAGGACGAAGCGCATCGGCCACGAGATATGCGGCATCGCGACCAGCAGGGTTTCGCGCTCTTCCAGTGCCTCGCGGACCAGCCGGAACTCGAAATATTCCAGATAGCGCAGCCCGCCATGGAAGAGCTTGGTCGAAGCGGAGGATGTGCCCTGCGCAAGATCGCCCTGCTCGGCCAGGACCACCGACAGGCCGCGCCCGACAGCGTCGCGGGCAATCCCGCAGCCGTTGATGCCACCACCGATGATGAACAGGTCCGTCTCGCCCACGCGCCGGTCCGCCCCATTTCCTCTTCCCTCGACAGGTGTCTCACAGATGGGGAAACGAAGCAACAGGAATTTTCGTTTGCGCGCGATTTTTCCCAAAGCGAACATTCTGCGCTGCAGAACGAACATATTGCACTGCAGCTAGGAATTCCCTGCGCGAATATGATCGAAACATGGACAGGCGCTGGATCACATGGCAGAACCAAAGGCCTAAAAGCCGAAAACCGAAGCAATGATGCGCGTTGGTGCGCGTATTTCCCGGCAATCGCACAATAAGGAATGCTCTGTGGCCCTGAGCTTTCGCCAGTCCGAAATCCTTGATCTCGCGCGCGTCGAGGGCCGGGTCATCGTCGAGGACCTGGCGCGGCGCTTTGAGGTGACGCTTCAGACCATCCGGCGCGACCTGACCGAACTGTCCGATGCCGGTCTTCTTGACCGCGTCCACGGCGGGGCAATCCTGCGCACCGGTGTCTCGAACATCGGCTACGAGGAACGACGGCGCACGAACGAGGCGGGCAAGATGGCGCTGGCCCGTGCCTGCGCGGCCGCGATTCCGCATAATTCGTCCCTGATTCTGAACCTTGGCACCACGACGGAAGCGGTCGCGAGAGAGTTGATGTCGCACCGCAACATCACCGTCATCACCAACAACATGAATGTCGCGAACACGCTGGTCGCCAATCCGTCCTGCGAGGTGATCTTGGCAGGCGGCGCCCTGCGCCGCAGCGATGGCGGCCTTGTGGGCGAACTGACCACCCAGTTCTTCGAACAGTTCAAGGTCGACTATGCCGTGATCGGCGTCTCTGCCATCGATCCCGATGGCGATCTGCTCGACTTCGATCTGGCCGAGGTGCGGGTGTCGAAAGCCATCCTGCGGCAGGCGCGGCGCCGGTTCCTGGTCGCCGACTACACCAAGTTCTCGCGGACCGCGCCGGTGCGGCTTGCCTCCCTGTCCGAATTGGACGCGTTCTTCACCGACCGGCCTCTGCCCGGCGACCTGGTGGCACGCTGCGGAGAGTGGGGGACCAGTGTGATTCTTCCCGACGACACCCCAATGCGCGAGGGGTGAGGCCGGATACGGCTACCAGTCAAAGGGCAAAGGCGCGCAGTCGCGCATAGTAAGGCAGCGCAAGATCGACGAGCCTTGCATACTCTGCCGGCACTGTCGGCAAAGGGCCTTCCGCGCTGTCGAACCCGGTCGACCGGTGAACGGCGTTGTACCAGTGCGGTGCCCAGGCGCCATCGTAGGGCTTCGGGCCTGCAGGCCAGTGCAGCATCTTCTGGGTAAAGGGAATCCCCAATGCACGACAGAGCCTCTCCAGCATGACCTGCGGGTTTTCCCGGATGTCGGCGCTGTCGATCACAACTGGTGCGTGACCCAGCCAATCGGCCACCTGGTCGAAGATCTCGGCCTGCTGCACAAAGCCCAGATCGGCGAGCGTCGGCTCTTCCCGCTTCTGCTGATAGCTGGCAACGACGCGGGCCGGATGACGGATCAGGAAGACATTCGCAACCGAGCGCATCCAGCCTCTGTCGAACTCGGGGATCATGTGATGGGTCATGTGTTTTTGGTAAAACAGGCTCTGTCCTTGCGGATTCGGCCCGGTACAGGCGGCGCCAACGCGAACCGGATCCGGCTCTCCTGCAGCAATTACCGCGTCGCCCATCGGATGCGACAGACCTGTCGCCTTAAGGTAGGCGGCATAGAACGGCTCGTCCCAGACGGCGCAGTCGCCACGGGCGGCGAAGGAATACATCATCGCAGTAGAAAGGTTCCGCGGGCCGGACCACATGGCGATCTTCATCGAATTCTCCGCGTCTGGTTTGCGTCTGGCGGCCGTACAGCGTCCGTACCGACGTCAGGCGCCGACAAGCTGCTTGTAAAGACCGCGCAGCCTTTCGGTCATCGGGCCCATCTGCCCGGTCCCGATCACCCGCCCGTCGATCATCCCGACCGGTGTCTGCGCGCCAAAGGTGCCGGTCAGGAAGGCTTCGTCGGCCGAGTAGGTATCCACCAGCGAGAAGTTCCGCTCAAAGACCGGGATTCCGTTCGCGCGGCAAAGGGCGATCACCTTGGACCGGGTGATGCCGTTCATGCAGTAATCGCCGGTCGAGGTCCAAACCTCGCCCTTCCGCACGATGAAGAAGTTGCAGGCGTTGGTCGTGTTCACGAAACCATGCACGTCGAGCATCAGCGCCTCGTCCGCGCCGGCTTTTTCGGCGGCGATGCAGGCGAGGATGCAGTTGAGCTTGGAATGGCTGTTGAGCTTGGGGTCCTGCGTCATCGGCAGGCCGCGCATATGCGGAACGGTGGCAAGCCGGATCGGACGCGGCAGCTTCGGGCGCGAATGCTCCATGATGATCGCGATGGTCGGGCCGCGCTGGCTGAGCTTCGGGTGCTGGAAGGGCCGCGTCTTGACCCCCCGCGTCACCATCAGCCGCGCATGGGCATCGCTGTGCATGCCGTTGGCTTTCTGCGTGTCGAGCAGGGCCTTGGCGACACCGGCGCGGTCCATCCCGATATCCAGGTCGATCGCTTTCGCAGCCTCGAACAGCCGGTCGAGATGTTCATCGAGGAAGGCCCAGGTGCCGTTGTAGAGACGAATCCCCTCCCAAACCCCGTCGCCCAGCATGAAGCCTGCATCGTAGACGCTGACCAGCGCCTCGGCCTTGGGAACGATCCGGCCGTTCACGTAGATCAGGATCGCCTCGTTGCGGGCATCCTCTTCGGCCTGATGGGTGCTGACGTGTTCGGTGGTCATGGCGGCTCCTCGCGTGGTGGGGCGAGGCTAGAACGCGCGCGCGACGAGGTGAAGGGGCTCCTCAGCCTCGCGGACCCCGCCAGAGGTCCGGTGTCAGGTCCGGTTGCGGGACGATGGATCCGGGTCCTGGGCCTTCTCTTCGGCAAAGGACGACCAGACCGCCACGAACAACGCGGCGATCATGGGGCCGATGACGAAGCCGTTTGCGCCGATCAGCGCGATTCCCCCCAACGTCGTGATCAGCACCACGAAATCGGGAAGGCGAAGATCGCGACCCACGAGCATCGGCCGCAGAAGGTTGTCTACAAGGCTGATGACCAGGCCCCCGAAGAGCAGCAGGATGATCCCCTTCGCGGTCTCGCCGGCGAGAAGGAGGTAGATCGCAAAGGGAACCCAGACAATTGCCGCCCCCACCACCGGCAATAGCGCAAGCAAGCTCATCAGCGCGGCCCAGAGCACCACCGCCTGGATGCCCAGAAGCCAGAAGATGGCGCCACCGAGCGATCCTTGCAGGATGGCGATGATGACGTTGCCCTTGATGGTTGCACGTACGGCCGAGGCGAGCTTGGCAAAGATCCTTTCCGTTTGCGCCCCGCTCAGGGGACTGGCGCGCCGGATCGCGCCAACCAGCGTTGGCCCGTCGCGAAACAGGAAGAACAGCGTGTAAAGCATGATGCCGAGACTGATCGCCAGCTGGACCGTACTTTGCCCGATCCTGACCGCAAGATCGGCCGCCGACTGCGCCACCTGACCTATGAAATCGGTAATCATTGCGTGGAACTGATCTGGACCGGTTAGCCCCATCCACGACAGGAGCCGCACGGCAAAATCGGGAAGGTCGGCCCAAAGGTTCCGGATTGTCGAGGCAACGTCGATCTCGATCGCGCCAGTGCTGGCATACAGTCTCTGACTTTCCTTGATCAGCGATTCCAGCACGATCGCACCGGGAACGATGACGATGACGACGCTGGCCAGAAGCGTGAGCGCGGCTGCAAGGTTGGGACGGTTGCCGGTCTTCTCCAGAAGCCAGAGATAGACCGGGCGAAACAGGACAGCGAGGATCATGGACCAGAGGACCGCGCCGTAGAAGGGCAGCAAAATCCAGACGAAGGCACCCGACACAAGGGCGAGGGCGATGAAGAAGCTGCTCGTCTCGACCGTCGTCCGATTCATGGGACCGCCGCGGTTCGGCACCGGACGTTCCGTGTGCCTGTGATCGCAGTATCGGCCCAGTCCATCCCTTGTTCAATCCAGAGCCGACGATCCCCGGAATAGAGCGACGCAAGGACTCCGCTGGCCTGCCGTTCAAGGTGGCCCCGGCCTGAAACGGCCGGCGGCAGCCCCACGACAAAGGAGCCAGAGTAGGGCCTGCAGATCTCGACCGGATCGTGCCCGCTCGGCCTGACATGAGGGGTGCTGGTCGTCAAATGACAAAGGATCAGGACCGCACGGCGAGGAAGGCGTCGACTTCGGCTTGCGAGGGCATGGCCTGGGCAGCGCCGTGCCTCGTCACCTGGATCGCGGCTGCGGCTACGGCGCGGCGCATCGCGGCGGGCCTGTCCAGCCCGAGATCAAGCGAGGCGGCGAGGGTTCCGATGAAACAATCGCCCGCGCCGGTCGTGTCGACAGGCGTGACCTTGAAGGCGGGCATGAAAAGCGGCTCGTCCCCGGGCACAAGCCATTCCGCTCCCTTCGATCCAAGCGTTACGATCATCTCTCGGTCCGGCATTTCCCCGAAGGCGGCCCGCAGCTCTGCCGCTTCGCCCGCGTTCATCACCAGGATCGGCGAATGTGGCAGAACCGCTCTCACCGCCTCGACCTGGAACGGTGCGGCGGAGTAGATCACGCGCAAGCGGCGTTCCCGGCCAAGACGTGCGGCTTCGGCCTGTGCTGTCGTTTCGTTCTGGAGAAGCAGCGTATCGCCGGCCTTCGCCGTCTGCAGTGCAGCCGCGACGTTCGCGGCGTCTGCCGTATGGTTGGCACCGGCAAATGTGACGATCACGTTTTCGGCCGCCGGATCGACATAGATGATGGCATGGCCCGAAGCGACTTCGGCGATACGCACATGGCTGACATCGACCCCGTAGTCGGAAAGCAGATCGCGCGCCCATCGCCCTTCCGGTCCGACGGCGCCGATATGGTGGGTAAGCGCCCCGCCCCTGGCAGAGGCGACTGACTGGTTGCCTCCCTTTCCGCCAAGCCCACTTGAATAATCCCGGGCGCCCAGCGTCTCGCCGGGCGCGGGCAAGCGCGGCACCTGATAGACATGGTCGATGTTGATCGACCCGAGATTCCAGACTGCCATCGCGTTTGCCTCCCCTACTTCCCGTTCGAATGATCTAGCCGGGCCTTGGTGCCGCGGCAAAGCCCGATTTGCCGCTTTCAGCCGTCTGACGGGTTCGTTAGGGTCAGCCCCGGTCACGCGAAATGTCCGGGGGAAGATCGGTGAGCGACGACGGCGTTACGCCGATGATGGCGCAGTATCTGGAGATCAAGGCGCAGAATCCCGGCGCGCTCTTGTTCTATCGGATGGGCGACTTCTACGAGATGTTCTTTGATGACGCGATCGCGGCCAGCGAGGCGCTGGACATCGCGCTGACCAAACGCGGCAAGCACCTGGGCGAAGACATCGCCATGTGCGGCGTTCCGGTCCATTCGGCCGAGGGCTATCTTCTGACCCTGATCCGCAAAGGGTTCCGCGTGGCCATCGCCGAACAGCTCGAGGATCCGGCCGAGGCGAAGAAGCGCGGCTACAAAGCCGTCGTCAAACGCGATGTCGTGCGGCTGGTGACGCCCGGCACCCTGACCGAAGACAGCCTGCTGGAGGCGCGGCGGCACAACTACCTTGCGGCTTTCAGCGAAGTCAGAGACGAGTCTGCCCTGGCTTGGGTTGATATCTCGACGGGGGAAGTGCGGGTGATGCCCTGCCCCGCCGTGCGGCTGGCGCCGGAACTGGCGCGCCTCGCCCCGCGCGAGGTTCTGGTGAGCGAAGCGCGGGAACACGATTGGACCGGGCTGGTCGCGGAGGCGGGTGCGGCGCTTACCGTTCGGCCGCGGGCTGGATTCGACAGCGCCGCGGCAGAGCGACGGCTTTGCGCGCTTTACGGTGTCGGGACGCTTGATGCCTTTGGTCGGTTCGACCGGGCGGAACTTGCCGCGCTCGGCGCTATCGTCGACTATCTGGATCTGACCCAGCGTGGCAAGCTGCCGTTGCTTCGCCCGCCAGTGCGGGAACTTGCCACCGGGGCGATGCAGCTGGATGCGGCGACGCGCCGGAACCTCGAGATCACGTCGGCACTGTCCGGCGGGCGCGAGGGCTCGCTGCTGGCGGCGATCGACCGAACCGTAACGGCCGCGGGCGCGCGGCTGTTGGAGCGCCGGCTTTCGAGCCCATCCTGCGAATTGGACGTGATCCATGGCCGGCTGGAGTCGGTCCGGTTCTTGCTGGATCAGGGCCGTTTGCGCGCGGATCTGCGCGAGGCCTTGCGACGCGTACCGGATATCGACCGCGCCTTGTCCCGCCTGGCCCTGGATCGCGGCGGCCCCCGGGACCTAGCGGCGATCCGTGCCGGGCTGGAACGATCGGGTGAGATCGCCGTTCTGCTGGCCGAGGCGCCACCGCTCCTGGCCGGAGCCGCCCGGGATCTTGTTGGCCATGAGGTTGTCGTAAGCCTGCTTGATGCTGCGCTGGTGGCCGAACCGCCCCTTCTGGCCCGGGATGGCGGATTCATCGCGGCTGGCTATGAGGCCGAACTGGACGAGACGCGAAAGCTGCGTGACGAGGGTCGGGGTGTGATCGCCGCAATGCAGACGGAGTATGCCGCGCTGGCGGGCGTGCCGAGCCTGAAGATAAAGCACAACAATGTGCTGGGCTATTTCATCGAGACCACGGACACCCACGCGTCGCGGATGCTGTCGCCGCCCCTTTCGGAACGCTTCATCCATCGGCAGACCACGGCCAATCAGGTGCGGTTCACCACGGTCGAGCTTTCCGAGCTTGAAACCCGGATTCTGAATGCCGGGAACCACGCTCTGGAAATTGAAAAGCGTCTCTATGACAGCCTGAAGGGCGCTGTTCTGGATGCGTCGGTTGCGATCTTTGCGGCCGCACGCGCGCTGGCAGAGGTCGATCTTGCCGCAGCTTTTGCAGATCTTGCGGCGGCCGAGGACTGGACTGAACCGCATGTCGACGACAGCCGCGCCTTTGCGGTCGAGGCAGGGCGGCATCCGGTTGTGGAGCGGGCGCTGAGGCGGCAGGGAGGTGGTGCCTTCGTCGCGAATGACTGCGCCCTGACCGACGGTGACGTTCCGGCGATCTGGCTTCTGACCGGGCCAAACATGGCGGGCAAGTCGACGTTCCTGCGTCAGAACGCGCTGATTGCATTGTTGGCCCAAGCCGGAAGCTTCGTTCCGGCGCGTGCCGCCCGGATCGGGCTGGTCAGCCAGCTTTTCAGCCGGGTCGGCGCTGCCGACGACCTTGCGCGAGGTCGATCGACCTTCATGGTCGAAATGGTCGAGACGGCAGCGATCCTGAACCAGGCAGACGATCGCTCTCTGGTCATCCTGGACGAGATCGGTCGAGGCACCGCAACTTATGATGGCTTGTCGATTGCCTGGGCAACCTTGGAGCATCTGCAGGGGGTCAATCGATGCCGCGCCCTCTTTGCCACCCATTATCACGAAATGACGGCGCTTGCCGGCAAGCTTGAGGGCGTGGAGAACGCAACCGTCACGGTGAAGGAGTGGGAAGGCGACGTCATCTTCCTTCACGAGGTAAAAAAGGGGGCGGCCGACCGCAGTTATGGCGTACAGGTGGCGCGATTGGCGGGCCTTCCGTCCAGCGTCGTCGACCGGGCTAAGGTGGTTCTCGAGGCGCTGGAATCCGGCGAACGCCAGGGCGGTGCTCGGCCGCAGACCCTGATCGACGATCTTCCTCTTTTTCGGGCGGCGCCTCAGGCCCCAGCCGCACCCGCCAGACAAGCTGCGCCGTCAGAGGTCGAGGCAAGGCTTCGGGGGATACATCCGGACGAGATGAGTCCCCTGGATGCGTTGCGCACGATCTACGAGCTGAAAGGCTTGCTTAAGGTCTGATCGGGCAAAATTTCAGGTCGCGCCAGCAGCGCACCTCGGCCAGTGCGGGCGCGCTACCGGAAGAAAAAGTCCTTGTCAGGATGCCGGCATGGACGAAACGCCGACCTGCGCGGGGCGCAAAAGGCGGTCGTGCAGCAGGAAACCCTCGGTCATCACCTGGATGATCTGTCCAGCTTTCGTCCCCGGAACCGGGGCTTCGAACATCGCCTGATGCAGTTGCGGGTCAAACGCATCCCCGTTTGCGGGTGAGATCGGAGTGATGCCGTGCTTCTGCATGACATTGGTCAACTCGCGCAGGGTCAGCTCTACACCCTCGATCAGGGCGGAGGCCTGCACGCGGTGCTCCTCGGTTGCGGCATCAAGAGCCCGCCGAAGGTTGTCATAGACGGGCAGCAGATCTCGGGCGAGACGCGATGCGCCATACTGTTCGGCCTCGCGCCGATCCCGTTCGCCGCGCTTGCGCGAATTTTCGGCGTCGGCAAGGGCGCGCATGAAGCGGTCCTTGTATTCATCGCGCTCGGCGAGAGCCTTTTCGAGTTCCAGCTCGATACCGGCCGCGCTGGCATCCGAGACCTCTTCGACGAGGTCCTCCGCCAGAATTTGTTCTGCGGCTGCTTTCTGTTCAGTCATCGTCCTTCATCCTTCAACCCCGGTCGGAAACGAGCTTTCCCACCAGTTGCGCCGTGTAATCGACGATCGGAACGATTCGCCCATAATTGAGACGGGTCGGTCCGATCACCCCTACGGCACCCACGATCTTACGGTCAGCGTTCATATAGGGAGAGACGACCAGACTGGAACCCGAAAGTGAGAAAAGCTTGTTCTCGGAACCGATAAAAATGCGCACACCTTCGCCCTCTTCCGCGAGTTCGAGGAATTCGGCGATGTCGCGCTTGCGCTCAAGGTCATCGAAAAGGCTGCGGATGCGATCAACGTCGGCTTCTGCGCCGGGGGTGCCGAGCAGATTCGAACTGCCGCGCACAATCAGCCGCTCGCGCCGGTCGCCGCTGTTTTCCCACACAGCGAGGCCGCTTTGCACCAGCTGTTGGGCAAGCGCGTCAATCTCTTGCCGGCGCCGCTCGATTTCCTGTCCAACCGAGCTGCGGATGTCAGAGAACGTCCGCCCGCCGGCGAGGGCGTTCAGGAAATTGGCCGCTTCGCGCATCGAGGAGGGCGTATGCCCCGGCGGCGGGGCGAAGACCCGGTTTTCGACAGCCCCATCCGCGAAGACCAGCACAACCAGAGCCCGATCCGGCGCCAGACTTACGAATTCGACATGACGGATCGGAGCCTCGCGTTTTGGCGCCAGGACAAGGCTAGCGCCGCGCGTGATGCCGGACAGCGCAGCGCCGACCCGATCAAGGATGGACGTGACATCCGAACTGTTGCTGCCAAGCGAGGCCTCGATCCGTTCGCGATCCTTTGGCGCCACTTCGCCGATTTCGAGCAACCCGTCGACGAACATCCTGAGCCCAAGCTGGGTGGGAACACGGCCCGCGGAAACATGTGGACTGTCGAGGAGACCGAGGAACTCCAGATCCTGCATCACATTGCGGATTGTCGCCGCGCTGACCTTTTCGTTCATGATGCGGGTCAGACTGCGCGACCCGACCGGATCGCCCGAGGCCAGATAGCCCTCGACCACCCGGCGAAAGACTTCGCGCGAGCGATCGCTCATTTCGGCAAGAATGCGAGGGTTGTCGTTCATGGCATCAATCTGGGCATTCGCTGCGACGTTGGAAAGAGGCGATATGTGGAGTCAATCGGGGTTGCATCGCGGCAGGCGGCGCGGATATTGGCCCCGTCATTTTACAAGGATCCCAAGATGCGGCCCTCTGGCAGAAAGCTGAATGAACTGCGTCCGGTTTCGATCGAGACTGGCGTTGTGAAGCATGCGGAAGGTAGTTGCCTTATCAAGGTTGGCGATACTCATGTTCTTTGCACCGCGTCGCTCGAGGAGAAGGCTCCTCCGTTTCTGAAGAATACCGGCCTTGGATGGGTCACCGCCGAATATGGGATGCTGCCGCGCGCCACGAATACGCGCAACCGCCGAGAGGCTGCTGCCGGCAAGCAGTCGGGTCGGACGCAAGAGATCCAACGCCTGATCGGTCGTTCTTTGCGCGCCGGAGTCGACCGCGTCGCCCTGGGAGAGCGGCAGATCGTGGTCGATTGCGATGTCATCCAGGCCGACGGTGGAACGCGCTGCGCCTCGATCACTGGCGGTTGGGTTGCGCTGCGGCTTGCGGTCAACCGCATGCTCAAGAGTGGTGTGCTTGTTTCTGATCCGATCATGGATCACGTCGTTGCGCTGTCTTGCGGGATTTATGCGGGCCAGGCAGTGGCGGATCTCGACTATGCGGAAGACAGCACCGCCGGAACCGACGGGAATTTCGTTGTCACCGGCCGGGGCCGCTTGATCGAAGTGCAGATGTCGGCGGAGGGGGCGACATTCTCCCGCGAGGAAATGACTCAACTACTCGATCTGGCAGAAGCGGGCGCTGCTACGCTTGTCGAAGCGCAGAAGGCCGCGCTCGCATGAGTGCAGCTCCGGTGAGACGGTTTTCCGGCGACAGGCTGGTAATTGCGACTCACAACAAGGGGAAGTTGGAAGAGATCGCGAAGCTTCTTGAGCCTTTCTCCGTCACCGTGATCTCTGCCGGGGAATTGGGTCTTCCGGAACCGGCGGAGACGGAATCGACCTTTGTCGGAAACGCCAGGATCAAGGCCCACGCGGCTGCATCTGCCGCGGGGCTTCCAGCGCTGGCCGACGACAGCGGGCTTGAGGTCGATGCCCTCGGTGGTGCTCCCGGCGTTTGGACAGCAGATTGGGCCGAGACGCCAAATGGGCGAGACTTCGTCATGGCGATGACCCGCGTACATGAGGAGCTTCTTTCGAAGCGAGCGCCGAAACCTTGGACCGCGCGGTTCGTCTGTACGCTCGTTCTTGCTTGGCCCGACGGCTATGATGCTGTTTTTCAAGGACAAATTGGCGGCCAAATCGTATGGCCAATGCGCGGGGACCAGGGTCACGGCTTTGATCCGATCTTTCAGCCAGATGGCTTTGACCAGACATTCGGAGAAATTGATCGCTGGGAGAAGAACAAAATCAGCCATCGCGCCGAGGCATTCCGCAAGTTCGTCGGGGGCTGTTTCACGTGAAACGCTCCACCCAACCCCTTCAGGAATTGACGAGCGGCCCGATTGGCGCCGTGGCGGATGGTTTAGAGGATTGGCAAGCTGGGGGTTTTGCCGTTTATGTGCATTGGCCGTTTTGCCTTTCGAAATGCCCCTACTGCGATTTCAATAGCCATGTAGCCGGCCAGATCGACCAACTCGAGTGGTTGGCTGCCTACCAGCGGGATATCGGGAGGCAGGCACTAGAGACGCCGGGCAGGACCGTTAGATCGGTCTACTTTGGTGGAGGCACTCCGTCGTTGATGGAGCCCCAGACTGTGAACGGCATCCTCGAGGCAATCCGCCAGGCCTGGTCTTTTGCGAATGACGTTGAAATTACCTTGGAGGCAAACCCAACCTCGATAGAGGCCGGAAGGCTGCAAGGATACCGCGATGCGGGTGTGAACCGAGTTTCAATGGGCATTCAGGCCCTCAACGATGAGGACCTTCGCAGACTCGGTCGGATGCACAGCGCAAAAGAGGCGATCACGGCCTATGAAAAAGCGCGGGCAGTGTTTGACCGGGTCAATTTTGACTTGATCTATGCGCGGCAAGGGCAGTCGCTGGCGGATTGGCGCCGCGAACTCTCCAAGGCGCTTTCGCTCGCAGCCGACCACCTTTCCCTTTATCAGCTAACGATTGAGGACGGGACCGTCTTCGCGGAGCGATTCCATAAGGGCCTGCTTCGCGGCTTGCCAGACGAGGATCTTGCGGTCGATCTTTTTTCGGTGACGCAAGAGTTATGTGAGGCTGCTGGGCTACCGGCCTACGAGCTGTCAAATCATGCAGCGCCGGGCCAGGAGTCACGGCACAATCTGGTGTACTGGCAAGGTGGGGACTATGTCGGTGTCGGCCCCGGGGCGCACGGCCGACTGACGTTAGGCGGACAACGCCACGCTACAAGCCAATGGAGCAGCCCATCGGCTTGGCTCAATTCCGTCAGGTCATCCGGTTCAGGAGAGAACGCAAGGGAGATACTGACAGTCAACGATAGATTTGAAGAGTTCTTGATGATGGGATTGCGGTTGCGAGACGGAGTCGAACTGCGCCGCGCCGCCAGCATTAGCGTTGCAGGCCTCCCCATGGAGCGCATTTCTCCCTTGGTCGAGATGGGAAAGCTTCAAATCAAGGACGGATGGCTGTCAGCAACCGAGGAGGGGCGATTGGTCCTGAACGCCGTCTTGCGCGAGCTTTTGGTGTGACGTCAGACCGAGCCATCGCGAGGTAGCTGCGAAAGAGCGCGGCAAAGAAGATCAAGATCGTCCAGATTGTTGTAGACAACGATCAGCCGCCCGCGGCCCGACGCGCCCTCGTGCTCGATCCGGACAGCCATCTTCAAATTGGCGGACAGGTCGCCCTCAAGCGCCAAGGTGTCGGCATCCTTTTGAGAGGCGCTCTCCTTTCGAGGTCGCGCCGTACGACTCTTGCTCTGAGCTGACTGGGCCAGCTCTTCCGCCTGACGGACCGACATTCCTCGAGCCATGATCATGCGGGCAAGCGCAGCTGGGTCCGGCGTCGATACGAGCGCGCGCGCATGTCCAGCGGTCAGTTTTCCTTCCCTGACATAGGCTTGCACTTCCTCCGGTAGATTGAGAAGGCGGAGGAGGTTGGCTATATGGCTGCGGCTTTTGGCAAGGGCATCTGCAAGCTTTTCCTGCGTGTGGCCGAACTTGTCCATCAGTTGCCGATACGCCATCGCTTCCTCGATCGCATTCAAGTCGGCGCGCTGGATGTTCTCGATGATTGCAACTTCCAGAACCTCAGAGTCGCTGAGTTCACGAACCAGAACGGGCAGCTCGTGCAGCTGAGCGATCTGGGCGGCTCGCCACCGCCGCTCACCCGCGACGATCTCGTAGGTCCCGTTTCCGAGAGGGCGTACGATCAACGGCTGGATCACACCTTTTGCTCGGATAGAGCCGGCTAGATCCTCAAGCGCTTCAGGGCTGAACGTCCGCCTCGGTTGATCGGGGTTCGGAATTAGAAACTCAATCGGCACGAAAAGCTCGGGCCGCTGCGGTTTGGCTTCCGCAGGATTTGGTTGCGCATAGAGGTTCACATCAGCCATCAGCGCCGAAAGACCTCGACCCAGCCCCCGCCGTTCCGTCCGCTTATCGCTCATCTGGCGACCCCCTCATTCTCCAATTGCAGGCCCTGGCGCGCAGCAATAATCCTCGCAAGAGCCCTGTATGCCTCCGCACCCTTTGAAGTGGGATCGTATTCGAGGACCGATTGGGCAAAGGACGGTGCCTCGCTCAAGCGTACGTTGCGAGGAATGACGATCGGAAACACAAGATCGCCCAACGTTTCCCTCGCATCCTGCTCAACCTGAAGCGACAGGTTGTTCCGCGTGTCGTACATCGTCAGCAACACGCCCTCGATGCGAAGGTCCGGGTTTGCCGTTTGCCGAACTTCGCGGAGGGTAAGCATAAGCTGCGACAACCCTTCGAGCGCAAAGAACTCTGCCTGCAAAGGCACCAGGACTGCGTCTGCCGCCACCATCGCGTTTACGGTGAGCAAGTTCAGGGATGGCGGACAATCGATCAGAATGAAGTCGAAACCAAATTTCGCGATCGCCGGCTGACGAAGCGCATCCCTTAGCAGGAAGCTCCGCCGTTCGTTTGACACAAGCTCCATGTCCGTCGACGAAAGATCCGCTGTCGCCGGGCAGATCCAGAGACGCCCTGCCTTGACCTCCTGAAAGACCAAGAGTGGCGATGCCTCTTCGAGCAGAAGGTCATAGCTGCTCAGCTTGCGGCTGTTCGCATCAATCCCGAGGCCTGTTGACGCATTTCCCTGTGGATCCAGATCGACGATTGCTACTCGAGCGCCAATCTCGGCCAACCCTGCGGCCAAGTTTATCGTCGACGTCGTCTTACCGACGCCGCCCTTCTGGTTTGCAACGGCAAGAATACGCGTCTGTCGCGAAATTTGCTGGTCAGGCACGTCGCAAGCCTTTCAAAAGCAGAAGTTTTGCGCTCGGGTCAGTATGGCTTGCCTGCGCCGTAACTTGGAAGTTCCATAGCCGCCGGGCTTCCATAATCTCTTGGTCGGCCCCCTGGCCCTTTGGGAATATCGCCAGCCCATCGTCCGCGACGTGGCGGACTGCATAGTCACACAGATCAATCAACGGCGCCAAAGCCCGCGCGGATACAACATCGGCAGACTGTGGCGGCATTTGTTCGATTCTCTCCGCGCGAACATCGAATCCAACCGCTGTTTCACGTGAAACGGTCCGCAGAAACGCTGCCTTCCGTTGGTCAGACTCAGCAAGGATGAACTCGGTCTTCCAGCCCTTGACCTTCGCAGCAATAGCTACAACGGCACCGGGGAAACCGCCACCGCTGCCCATATCCAACCAGCGGCTCGGTTCTGTCGGTATCACCTCCAGAAGCTGCAAGCTGTCAGCAATATGCCTGGACCACAAGTCACGGAGGCTATCGCGTGAAACAAGATTGATCGAGGGGTTCCACTTTGCAACCAAGGCCGCGAACAGTTCAAGTTTTCCGCGCAACTCCGGATCGTCGAACAGCCCAGCTGCCGGGATAAGCTCAGGATGCACGACGTTGGGCCTTCTGTCGAAGCTTCGCCAAGATGAGTGTCAGCGCGGAGGGCGTCATCCCATCGACCCGTGACGCTTGTGCAAGGCTGGCTGGCCGAACTCGCGAAAGCTTCAGCTTCAGTTCGTTCGACAGGCCCGAAAGGCTTGAATAATCAAAGTCAGGCGGAATCCCTACCGCCTCATCCCGGCGCAATGCGGCAACGTCGGCTTCTTGCCTGTCCGCGTACTGCGCATACAGGGCCTCGATCTGGACTTGCTCCTTCATCGCCGGTGGCAGGCCATCCATCGTTGCGGAAAGCCCTCCGAACTCCGCCAGATCGGCATCCGGAAAGGCCAGGAGTGAGAACACCGACCGCCTTGCCCCGTCCCGGCTGACCTTGACGCCACGCAACTCAGCCTCGTTGGGCGTCAACGTAGTCCCTTGAAGCTCATCTATCGCACCGCGCAGTTGCGTCATCTTGACATCAAACTCGGCCGCCCGGCCCGGGGAAACCAAGCCAGCCTCAATGCCGAGCGGCGTCAGTCTTTGGTCGGCGTTATCAGCTCGTAGGGTCAGGCGGTACTCGGCCCTCGAGGTAAACATCCGGTAGGGCTCAGTTACGCCTCGCGTCACAAGATCGTCGATCAGGACACCGATGTAGCTTTGGCTCCGGCTGAATGTCACGGGCGCCTGCCCGCCAGCAAGTCGTGCCGCGTTCAAACCCGCAACAAGACCCTGCGCAGCAGCCTCTTCGTAGCCGGTCGTTCCGTTGATCTGTCCGGCAAAAAACAGCCCGTCGATCTCGCCGTGCTCCAGCGTCGGACCTAGCGCGCGAGGATCGAAATAGTCGTATTCGATGGCATATCCTGGTTGGAGAATTTTCGCTTCTTCCAGGCCCCGTATCGTCCGAACATATTCTTCCTGCACATCAGCCGGAAGGGAGGTCGAAATCCCGTTGGGGTAGATCGTATCGTCATCAAGCCCCTCCGGCTCCAGATAGATCTGATGAGCCGTCTTGTCCGAAAAACGAACGACCTTGTCTTCAAGGGATGGGCAATAACGCGGGCCAATACCCTCGATATGGCCTCCGTACATCGCCGAACGCGTCAGGTTCGCTCTGACCACGTCATGGGTAGCCGCGTTCGTTGCCGTCACACCGCACCAGATTTGGCGGGCAAAGGGCTTTTTGTTCAGGAACGAAAACATGACCGGCTCTTCATCGCCGTACTGCCGTTCCAGAATATCCCAGCGCACACTCTTGCCATCAAGCCGCGGCGGGGTCCCGGTTTTCAGCCGTCCACGTCCGATGGCGATCTCTCCGAGGCGTTCGGCCAGCTGGATCGAGGGACGGTCACCCATCCGACCACCCGCATGACTCTTGTCGCCAATATGGATGACGCCCCGCAAGAAGGTACCCGTTGTCAAGACGACAGCCCGGGCATCCAGCGTCTCACCGGCTGCGAGAACAACACCTGTGATCTTGCCAGCCTCCATCCGGAGGTCGACCACCTCGCCCTCGATCACGGTCAGGCGCTCCTGAGCCAAGGTCGCTTCCAGCATCTTGTGACGATAGATCCGACGATCGGCCTGCGCCCGCGGACCCCGCACTGCAGGCCCCTTGCGCCGGTTCAGCATTCTGAACTGGATTCCGGCCTGATCGGCAATCCGCCCCATCACACCATCAAGCGCGTCAATTTCGCGAACGAGGTGCCCTTTCCCCAACCCTCCAATCGCCGGGTTGCATGACATCACGCCTATTCCGCCCCGGGAAAGCGTAATCAGCGCGGTCTCTGCACCCGCGCGCGCCGCCGCATGGGCAGCCTCGGTTCCGGCATGCCCGCCGCCAATGACGACAACATCGAAATGCTTCACGTGAAACACTCCTTCATTTCCCAATGCAGAAGCGGGCAAAGATCTCCCCTAGAAGATCCTCCACATCCACCCGCCCGACAACCGAATCCAACGCCCTGGCCGCCAGCCGTAATTCCTCAGCCGCAAGCTCGTGGCGGCCAAGCCCATTGCTTATCTCATCCATCGCCGATTCCGCAAAGCCGATCGCGCGCAAGACAGCCATGCGTTGCCGCTCACGGATCAGAATTCCACCAGTTGGCATCTTCTTCGAAAGTCGTTCGTGGATCGCATCGATCAACTCGGCTACGCCTTCGCCAGTTTCCCCAGACACTCGCAAGCCCGGGCCAGGTGTCCTGTCGGACTTCCCGACCACGACCAGATCGTCCGGCCCAAGATCGAATGTTGGTCGATCCTGCCCCTCTTCCACAAGCAACACACGCAGATCTGCCGCTTCGCCACGAAGTCGGGCCCTGTTGATTCCCGTCATCTCGATCGGATCCTGCGACTCCCGCAGCCCGGCGGTGTCCAGGAAGGTCACGGGCAGACCTTTCAAATCCATACGAACCTCAATCACATCGCGGGTGGTCCCAGCGATGTCAGAGGTTATTGCGACGTCTCTTCGCGCTAATGTATTGAGAAGAGTAGATTTTCCGGCATTTGGCGCGCCCAGGATCGCAACCTCGAAGCCATCCCGCACTCTTTCTCGCGCGACCGAGGCGGAAGTCTCCCTGCGCAATTCCACAAGCAAACGACCGAGTAAATCCGTCACTTCTGGCGTGACATCCACCGGCACATCCTCGTCGGCAAAGTCGATGGTTGCTTCGATCAAGGCGGCCGCTCGCACGATCATTTCCCGCCAGACACCAACGCGCGTCCCGATAGCCCCCGAAAAGACCTCGAGCGCTTGCTTCCTCTGTGCCTCGGTCTCCGCTTCGATCAGGTCCGACAGCCCTTCGACCTGAGCCAGGTCGAGCCGCCCGTTTTCAAGCGCGCGCCGCGTGAACTCACCTGGCTCGGCAATCCTCAACCCGGGCTGCTCGGCAAGCGCTGTGAGAACGGCCGAAACGGTCGCAACGCTTCCATGAAGCTGAAGCTCGGCGACTTTCTCGCCCGTGAAGCTCGCCCGCTCCTCAAAGACCAGGACCAACGCATCATCGAGAATATCGCCGTTCCAGCGCAAGTGGCGCAGGCTGGCACGACGGGCCACCGGCACACTTCCGGTCAGGGTCCGCACGACCTCATGCGCCTGCGGTCCAGAGATCCGGACAACGGAAAGCCCGGCTTTCCCCCGGGCGGATGCCAAGGCATAGATCGTGTCCATCGAAGCGAGATCCGAACAGAAAATACCGTGTCAGGTATTCATCGACTCGAAGAATTCGGCGTTGGTCTTGGTTTGCTTCAGCTTGGAAATCAGGAACTCGATGGCATCGGTCGTGCCCATCGGGTTCAGGATCCTGCGCAGCACATAAGTCTTCTGCAGATCGCCCTTGTCGACCAGCAGATCCTCTTTCCGCGTGCCGGATTTCAGGATGTCCATGGCTGGGAACACCCGCTTGTCCGCGACCTTGCGGTCCAGCACGATTTCCGAGTTGCCGGTGCCCTTGAACTCTTCGAAGATCACTTCGTCCATCCGGCTGCCGGTATCGATCAGGGCCGTGGCGATGATCGTCAACGACCCGCCTTCTTCGATATTTCGCGCCGCACCGAAGAACCGCTTCGGCCGCTGAAGCGCATTGGCATCGACACCGCCGGTCAGGACCTTACCGGACGACGGCACGACGGTGTTGAAGGCGCGGCCAAGCCGGGTGATCGAATCCAGCAGGATCACCACGTCGCGTTTGTGCTCGACCAGCCGCTTTGCCTTTTCGATCACCATTTCGGCGACGGCAACATGGCGGGTCGCAGGCTCGTCAAAGGTCGAGGACACAACCTCACCCTTCACGCTCCGCTGCATGTCGGTCACTTCCTCCGGCCGCTCGTCGATCAGCAGGACGATCAGATAGCATTCCGGATGGTTGGTCGCGATGGAATGGGCGATGTTCTGGAGAAGCACGGTCTTGCCGGTCCGCGGCGGCGCCACGATCAGCCCGCGCTGACCCTTCCCGATCGGCGCGACTAGGTCTATGATCCGCGCGGAGCGGTCCTTGATGGTCGGATCCTCGACTTCCATCTTCAGCCGCTCATCGGGATAAAGCGGTGTCAGGTTGTCGAAATGAACCTTGTGCCGCGCTTTTTCCGGATCATCGAAGTTGATCCGCGTCACCTTGGTCAGCGAGAAATAGCGCTCGGAATCCCGCGGTGCCTGGATCACCCCTTCGATCGTGTCGCCGGTCCGCAGCGAGAACTGGCGGAGGATCTCCGGCGAGACATAGATATCGTCGGGACCCGGCAGATAGTTCGCCTCGGGCGAGCGCAGAAAGCCGAAACCATCCTGCAGAACCTCCAGAACGCCATCGCCGCCGATCTCGTACCCTTCCTCGGCATGCTCCTTCAGGATCGAGAACATCATCTCGCCCTTGCGCATCGAAGGAGCGTTCTCGATCTCCCACTCTTCTGCCATTGCCAGAAGATCGGCCGGGGTCTTGGCCTTAAGGTCGGACAGGTTCAGGCGTTCTCTGGTCATGGGAGGCAGCTCGCGAAGCAATGACAGCTGTCCCAAAGGCGGGAGCGGTCAGGAATATGGCACGGGAAAGGTCTGGGCCGGACGGCTCAGCGCTCGGTTCAATACGTCTGCCGCCGCCGCAAGTCAACCTTTCAGAACTTCACGACCACCGACAACACGATCACCAGCATCAAGAGGGTGGGTAATTCATTCATCATCCGGAACTGCCGGCCGGTCCGCAGATTCTGACCTGCAGCGAAATCCTTTCGCCGTCGGGCCAGCCAGTGATGGAACCAGCTCATTCCCAGAACAGCCGCCGCCTTTGTCCAGGGCCAGACCATGCTCCAGTCGACGATTCCCGGGGTGAAGACCAGCGCCAGACCAAAGATCCAGGTCGCCACCATCGCCGGATTCATGATCAACCGCAGAAGCTTCCGTTCCATCGTCTGGAACAACCGATCGGTTTCGCTTCCGGCTTCCACGGCCTCGCTGTGATAGACGAAGAGCCGGGGCAGGTAGAACAGGCCAGCCATCCAGGCGATCACGGAAATGATGTGAAAAGCCTTGGTCCAGGAATAGTACTCGGCCAGAAAGTCGCCCATGGTTCCCTCTTCTCTACTTCTTCTTCTAATCAGATAAGAGTCTTTAAAGGAATGATGCTGTTGGTCCTCTGGACAACGGGATTTCTGGGTTTCTCCCGGCAGGCATCCACAAGGCAAAGGCTGTGGGAAACTTGCGCAGAAACTATCTCTCATCTGCAATACGCATATAAAATCGCTATTTATCAATAAATTACGACATAGACGACCCATGATCACCTGTGGATCGAATCCTCAATCTCGGCCTTGATATCTTTGCCCACACCAGCCTGTAAATTTTCTCCCGTCGTGGACAAGTCCGGACCTCGCGTGACAAGATCCTCGGGTGAAGGATGCTTTTGCCGATCAGCCGCGATGGTCCCCGTAAACGGCCGCAGGAACATATCAGGATTATCCACAGCCTCATGACCCTCCTCCCCAAAGAGATCATCCTGGCATCGCGGTCCGAAGTTCGGAAAAGGCTACTGGATGCGGCTGGCGTGAATGTCCTGCCCGTTGCCGCCCGCGTAGATGAACAATCAATCATGCAGGCGCTGGTTGCCGAAGACGCGAAGCCGCGCGATATCGCCGATACGCTGGCCGAGATGAAGGCCCGCAAGATCGCCGACAAGAACCCTCGGGCCCTCGTCATCGGATGCGACCAGACGCTGGACTTCCAGGGAGAGGTCTGGAGCAAGCCCACCAGCCTTGCCGTGGCCCGTGCACAGCTTCTGCGCCTTCGGGGCGAAACGCACAGGCTCCATTCGGCGGTTGTCCTGTACGACGATGGCGAACCGATCTGGCGTCACATCGCGACAGCGCGCCTCACGATGCGGACCTTCTCCGAAACTTATCTTGACGACTATCTCACGCGGAACTGGGAAATGGCCCGCTACAGCGTTGGCTGCTACTTGCTTGAGGGTGAGGGCATCCGGCTTTTCGAAACGGTCGAGGGCGACTATTTCTCGGTTCTCGGGCTTCCGTTGTTGCCGTTGCTCGGGTATCTCGGGATGAGAGGTTTCATCCCCGCATGACTGACCTGCCGCGTATTCCCCTTGCCGGCGTGATCGGCTCCCCAATCGCGCACAGCCGCTCGCCGGCTCTGCACGGCTATTGGCTCAAACGCTACGGGATCAAGGGTCATTATATCCCGATGGATATCGGCCAGGCCGATCTCAAGGAAGCCCTGCAGTTCCTGCCCCGCGTCGGCTTCGTCGGGCTGAACGTCACGATCCCCCACAAGGAAACCGTGCTGGCGCTTGCCGATATCGTCACCGATCGCGCGGCGCTGATCGGGGCTGCCAATACCCTGATCTTCCGCAAGGATGGCAAGGTCTTCGCCGATAACACCGATGGATCCGGCTTCATCGCCAACCTTCGGCAGGAGGCGCCCCATTGGGCCCCATCAGCCGGCCCCGCCGTGGTGCTTGGCGCCGGCGGCGCTGCCCGGGCAGTCGTGGCCGCGCTGATCGAGGTCGGCGTTCCGGAAATCCGGATCGCCAACCGCACCCGCGCCCGGGCCGAGGCGCTGCGGTCGGATTTCGGCGCGAAACTCGTGGTCGAGGAATGGGTTCAGATCGGCAATTTCCTGGAGGATGCCGCCACCGTGGTGAACACTACGGCGCTTGGCATGACGGGCAAGCCTGATCTCGTCGTTCCGCTCGACAACCTGTCCTCTTCGGCTCTGGTGACGGACCTGGTCTATACCCCGCTGCAGACGACGTTCCTGCAACAGGCGGCAATGCGGGGCTGTACCACGGTCGATGGCCTCGGCATGCTGCTGCACCAGGCGGCGCCTGGCTTCGAGCGTTGGTTCGGTGTCCGCCCCGAGGTCGATGCCGAAACCCGCGCCGCGGTGCTTGCCGCATGACCCCTTACCGGCTTGGCCTGACCGGGTCGATCGGCATGGGCAAATCTACCACTGCGGCGATGTTCGTTGACCTTGGCATTCCCGTCTGGGATGCCGATGCCGCTGTCCATCGTCTCTACGCGCCCGGCGGCGCGGCCGTCGCGCCGCTGTCGCGCCTCCATCCTCCGGCGCTTGCCGCCGGCGGAATTGATCGGACCGCGCTCAAGGCCTGGATTGCCATAGATCCCACTGCGCTGGGTCAAATCGAAACGATTGTTCATCCGCTGGTTGCCGCCGATCGGAAGGAATTCATCGAGAAAGCGCGCGCAGATATCGTGGTCCTCGACATCCCGCTTCTGTTCGAGACCGGTGCGGAGGCTACGCTCGATGCGACACTGCTTGTCACGGCGCCACCCGAGCTGCAGCGAGCCCGCGTGCTCGCCCGCCCTGGAATGACGGAACAGCAATTCGGCCTCATCCTGTCGCGCCAGATGCCCGACCCGGAAAAACGTCGGCGCGCCACCCATATCATCGAGACCCTGTCCATCCCCTCGGTCCGCGCCGGGGTCGAGGCATTGGTCAACTACATCCGGAGCGGGCGTGATGCGTGAAATCGTCCTCGATACCGAAACCACCGGCTTCGAGCCGTCCGAAGGCCATCGCATCGTCGAGATCGGGGCGGTCGAGCTGTTCAACCATCTGCCGACGGGCCGGACCTATCACCAGTACATCAACCCGCAGCGCATGATGCCGAAAGAGGCGTTCGAGGTTCATGGTCTGGGCGACGATTTCCTGCGCGACAAGCCGCTCTTCCGGGCAATCGCCCAGGACTTCCTCGATTTTCTCGGCGACGCGCGTCTTGTCATCCACAACGCGGCCTTCGACATGCGCTTTCTGAATGCCGAGCTGGAATGGGTCGGCCTGCCGCAGATCGCCTTTGACCGCGCGATCGACACCCTTCTTATCGCGCGCCAACGGTTTCCGGGCGCGCCCGCCTCGCTTGACGCGCTGTGCCGCCGCTTCGGCGTGGACAACTCGGCGCGCGAAAAACACGGCGCGTTGCTCGACAGCGAGATTCTGGCTGAGGTCTATCTGGAGCTGATCGGAGGGCGCCAGCCGGATCTGGTTCTGACGTCGGAGGCCAGCCAGGGCAGTCTTTCATCCTCCGCGCCGGTCTGGCGCCCGCGGCCCAGGCCTCAGCCGCTTTCGCCTCGTCTCACCAAAGACGAGGAAGAGGCCCACGCCGCCTTTATCGCCGCGCTGGGAGACGCGGCGATCTGGAAAAAGCGCGCAGGCGTGGGATCTTAGGACAGGGCCTGCCCCGGGGCTTTCTGGCTTTCGGCGCGACGGGCGAGCTCCTGGCGATAAAGCGCAAGGAAATCCACGGTGTCGATGTTTAGCGCCGGGAAGCCGCCATCGCGGGTCACGTCCGAAATGATGCGCCGGACGAAGGGGAACAGCAGGCGCGGGCATTCGATCAGCAGGAACGGGTGCAACTGATCTTCCGGAACGCCTTCGACATGGAAGATCCCGCCATATTCGAGTTCCAGGAGGAACAGCGACTCTCCGTTGACCTTGTTCTTCGAGGTGACACGGAACTTGGTGATGACCTCGAACTGGTGGTCGACGGGCCGCTTGCGGGCGTCAAGGCTGACCTGCACGGTCACGTCGGGATTGACCTCTGTGCCCTGCAACCCCTTCTGCGCGACGATGTTCTCGAAGGACATGTCACGGATGAACTGCGCGAGGACCTGCATGCGGATCTGCGGCGCTTCGGCCGTGGCGTTTCCGTTGGCTTCCGCCATCTCACTCTCCCAATATTGCCAGGCCGGACTGGCCGTTGGCGCCTTCTCTATCAGGTCGCAGATGCGGTCTCAATGCCGCGTCCAGCCCGAGGGCGGGCGGCGCTCGTCGTCGGGAAGCTCCTCCCAGGTACCATCAATCACGTCATCGCGGCGCCCTGCCCCGCGCGCCACCCCGCCATAGGTGACGACGAAAGCCCCGTCTTCCGCCATCTGCGCCATCTTCCGGGATGCCCCCCGCGATAGCCGGTCGATGACCAATTGCCGCACCGGCGCCAAAAGCAGGAGAAGGCCAAGGCCATCCGCCAAAAATCCCGGCAGGATCAGCAGCAGCCCGGAAACCACCGCGAAGGCACCATTGGCGAGGACCGGCGACGGATCGTCGCGGGAAAGCATCGCCAGACGCAGCTGTTCGCGTGCCCGCACGCCCTGCGCCCGGATCAGCAGGATCCCAACCAACGCGGTTCCCAGAATGATCGCCATGGTCCACCACAGACCAAGCCAGCCGCCTACCGTGACGAAAAGCGCAATTTCCACAAGCGACAGCACAACGATCAGCGCCAAAAACGACATAGTTTCCCTCTCGATCCGGCCGGGCGGTAGACTTGGGGTCCCCCCTCACCTACATAAGGCGCAACAGGACGGCTAAACAACTCCGCGCCGGCCAATTCGAGGTGTCCATGAGTTCGTCGCTGATCCAGCTTCTCGTTCTTGCCGCGGTCGCGGTGTTCCTTGTCCTCAAGCTGCGTAGCGTCTTGGGGACGAGAGAGGGATTTGAGAAGCCCCCCCTGCCTTTGGAAGATGTCGCCCCTGTCCGGCCCAGCCCGCGGAATTTCGAGGTGATCGAGGGTGGCGCGGATCGTGACATCGTCGACAATGTTCCCGATGGCAGCCCTGCGGCCAAGGCGCTTGCGGCGATGAAGTCAGCCGAGCCCGGATTTTCGGTTGTCAGCTTCCTGTCCGGCGCGCGCGGCGCTTACGAGATGATCCTGATGGCTTTCGAGAAGGGCGATCTCGCCTCGATCAAGCCCTTCCTTTCCGAAGATGTGCATGCGTCCTTTACAGAGGTTGTCGAGGCGCGCGAACGCGAAGGCCTGACGATTGACAGCCATTTCGTCGGCCTGCGCGAACTTGCCCTGCAGAACGCCACTTTCGACCCCGCCACGCGCGAGGGAGAGATCACCGTCCGCTTCGTGGGGGAACTGACGTCCGTCGTGCGCAACCGTGCCGGCGAGGTGGTCGAGGGAAGCCCGACCGCGGCGAAACGCCAGCGCGACGTCTGGACCTTTGCCCGCAAGATGGGTGCCGACGATCCGAACTGGCAACTGGTCGCAACCGGGGAATGAAGGCGGGGCGATGCGGGTTCTGTTGCGCGCCATCGCCCTATCGGTCCTGGCGATGACCAGCGGGCCCGCTCACGCCCAAGTCCTGACTTTCGACCAGCTCGACGGCTGGGAAAGCGACGATCACGCCCAGGCCCTGCGGGTCTTCGTCGAAACCTGCGACAAGCTCGACGATCCGGTGTGGCGTCCGATCTGCGCGCTGGCCCGCGACACGCAGCCGGACGGCGCCAAGGCATTCTTCGAGCTGTTCTTCCGCCCGACGATCTCTGGTTCGCCCCCGGCGCTGTTCACCGGTTATTTCGAACCCGAGCTTGATGGCTCTCCGGTTCGGACGCCACGCTTTGCCTACCCGATCTACCGCCGACCGCCGGATCTGACCGACGGCGCCCCATGGTATTCACGCGCCGACATTGACGGGGCGGGTGTGCTACGGGGACGTGGGCTGGAGCTTGCCTGGCTTGCCGACCCGGTGGATGTCTACTTCCTTCAGGTTCAGGGGTCTGGCCGCATCCGTATGCCGGATGGCCATGTCATCCGCGTCGGTTATGCCGGCAAGAACAACCAGCCTTATCGCTCGATCGGACAGGAACTGATCCGCCGCGGGATCTTCGACGAAAGCGAGGTTTCCGCAGACGTCATCCAGAACTGGGTGCGGCAGAATCCCGGGGCGGGGCAAACGCTGATGAACACGAACCCCTCCTTTGTCTTCTTCCGCAAGATTGCCGACCTTGCCCCGAACCAGGGGCCGATCGGCGCCTTGGGCCGACCGATCATGGCTGGCCGAAGCGTGGCGATCGATCCGGCCCATGTTCCTCTGGGTGCGCCGGTCTGGATCGAAAAGGACGGCGCCGAACCGATGCGCAGGCTGATGATCGCGCAGGACACCGGGGGCGCAATCAAGGGGGCGCAGCGGGCCGACATCTTCTTTGGCACCGGCCGCAAGGCAGGTCTGGACGCCGGGCGCATCAAGGATCCGGGCCGGCTGATCGTGCTTATGCCGATCGACCTGGCCTTCGCGATGGCCTCCAACGGCTGACGATGTCACGGCGCCGCACCCTTCGGCCAGAGGAAGAAGACCTCTGGCAGAGCGTCGCGCGAACCGCGCAACCGCTCCACCCGCAAAAATCGAAGGCAATGGAACAGCTGCGCGCATCAGCGAGTTCGGACTCCGCGCCCGGACCAGAACCGGCCCAGCCCGTTCCGGCATTCCGGATCGGCGAACGGGCGCAGACGGTCCTTGGTCACGACCTGAGTCCCTCGATCTCGGACAGCATGGCGCGGGCACCTCTGCGCATGGATGCCAAGGCCTTCACCCGGATGAGCCGCGGAAAGCTGTCGCCCGAGGCACGCATCGATCTTCATGGGCTCACATTGGCCGAGGCGCATCCCGAACTGATCCGCTTCATCCTGAACGCCCAGTCACAAGGCCTGCGTCTTGTCCTTGTCATCACCGGCAAGGGCAAGCGGTTCGAAGATGATGGGCCGATCCCGCAACGGGTTGGCGTGCTCAAGCACAACGTCCCGCAATGGCTACGCATGCCGCCCCTTGGGCCTGCCATCCTTCAGGTCGCGGAAGCGCACCTGAAACATGGCGGCAGTGGAGCCTACTACGTCTATCTCCGGCGGACGCGCTGAACCGGCCTACTGCTGAAGCGCGTCGTTCAGGCCTTCGACCGGTTTCAGAACGATATCCGTCGCGCCGCGCGCGGTCAGCACCAGTCCGGTAAGGATGCCCGGCCTGCCTGCCTGGTCCTGGTTGAAGGCCGCCTGGACCGCGTCCATCTTGCCAAGCAGCGCGATCAGCTCAGGCGAAGTGGCGACGTTGAAATGCCCCGATCCGGTCGAGAAGGCCGTCGTGTCGATAACCTGGATATTCAAGCCGGCCAGCTGGCTGCCATCCGGCATGTTGCCGAGGCGGTTCGGCTCCATCGTGATGAAGGATGACAGTCGCAGCGCCTTGTCCTTGTTCGAGGTGAAGATGAAGAACGGCTCGGGCAGGTTGGTGAAGGTCGCTGCCTGCGACCGGAAGACCTCGACGTCTATGTCCGGGGATAGCAGCACCACGCCGCCGAGATGCCGCTTCAGGTTCGCCGGATTGCGGATATCCATCTGGCGCAGGGATTCGACCAGAAGCTGCGATCCCATGGAATGTCCGACCACGATGATCTTGTCCGCTCCTGCCGCTACGATGTCGTTGAACAGCTTTTCGAAGCCGTCGCGACCATAAAGGGCTGAATCCTTGTCGTGAACGTAGCCCAGAGGCTTGGCCGCCGAAGGCCAGGAATAATGGACGGCAATGCCGGGCATATCGAGGTCATGCACCAACTGGGCCATCCGGTAGAGCCCCTCGGCGAAAGTGTTGTTGAAGCCGTGAACAAACAGGACGACCGTGCGCTCCTGGGGCGGTTTCGAAGCGATTGCCCGGTGCAGGTCGCGCTCGAACCCCTTGGCGTCAGGATAAAGGACGGCGCTGGTTGTCACGAAATCCCTTGTTGGATCCGGCGCACGCCCCTCTTTCGGCCAGCGAATCTCGCCCGGATTGCGATCGGGCGGTATGGAGATGTCGTACTTGGCAAGCGAAAGCTTGCTCGATCGGCTGGACCCGAACTCGCCTGTCGCGGCATCATAGCTCCGGGTGGTTCCGACAAAGATCGTCTCGATCGTGCCGACTCCCCGCGCTGCCGGGTCAACGGTAATGGTGCCGCGGCTTCCGCAGGCGGCCAGAACGACCAAAAGGGCAATGACCAGAACTCGCGAACGCATCATTGCCAGGGACTCCACTGCGACTTGTCGGCTTCTTCCGCAGAGAATGCACAGCCGCTCAAACTGCCGTCAAGCTGGCCGCCCGGGATCAGAGCACATACCTGCTGAGATCTGCCGACCGCGAAAGAGCGCCCAGATTTGCCTCGACAAATGCGGCATCGACGGTGACTGCCTGACCGCTGCGGTCGGGGGCAGAGAAGGACAGTTCCTCGAACACCCGTTCCATCACTGTGTAAAGCCGCCGCGCCCCGATATTTTCGACGCTGGCGTTCACTTCGGCCGCGATCCGCGCCAACGCCGCGATCCCGTCATCTGTGAAGGTAACGCTGACTTCCTCGGTCGCCATGAGTGCTGAATATTGCCGGGTCAGCGCATTGTCCGTCTCGGTCAGGATGCGCACGAAGTCGCCTTCGGTCAGGGCGCGAAGCTCTACGCGGATCGGCAGTCGCCCCTGAAGTTCGGGCAACAAGTCCGACGGTTTGGCGATGTGGAAAGCGCCGGAGGCGATGAACAGGATATGGTCGGTCTTGACCGGCCCGTATTTGGTCGAAACCGTCGTCCCCTCGATCAGCGGCAGCAGGTCGCGTTGCACGCCCTCGCGACTTACATCCGCCCCGCGCGTTTCGGCCCGGGCCGCGACCTTGTCGATCTCGTCGATGAACACGATGCCGTCCTGCTGGACCGCCTCGAGAGCGGCCTTGTGAACGGTTTCATCATCCAGAAGCTTGTCGGCCTCTTCCCCGATGAGAATGTCGTAGCTTTGGGCGACCGTCATTTTCTTGCGGGTCCGGCGCTGGCCGAAGGCCTTGAACAGGTCCTGAAGCCCCTGCATCTGTGCTTCCATGCCAGGCATCGCCATCCCCGGAATGGCAGGGCCGGCATCGGCGATCTCAAGCTCGATAACGGTATTGTCCAGCTGGCCCCGCTTCAGCTTCTGGCGGAACATCTCGCGGGTCTGTTCGCGCGCATCCTTGCCGGCGAGGGCCTCGATGACCCGATCTTCGGCGCCGCGATGCGCCTTGGCGCGGACATCCTCGCGCATCCGTGCCCGGGTCTCGACGATGGCGGCATCGACCAGATCGCGGATTATGCTGTCCACGTCGCGGCCGACATAGCCGACCTCGGTGAACTTCGTCGCCTCGACCTTCAGGAAGGGCGCCTTGGCCAGCTTCGCCAGACGGCGGCTGATCTCGGTCTTGCCGACGCCGGTCGGCCCGATCATCAGGATGTTCTTCGGATAGACCTCGTCCCGCAGATCGTCGCCCAGCTGCTTGCGCCGCCAGCGGTTGCGCATTGCCACGGCGACGGCGCGCTTGGCCTCGTTCTGGCCGATGATGAAACGGTCCAGCTCCGAGACGATCTCTCGCGGGGTAAGGTTGGTCATCGCTCTCTCCTCGGAGTTTGCGTTGTCATATATGCGGGCCTATCGGGCGGGCAATGCGGTGTCGTGACGGGTCGGCCCTAATCTGCATAAGGCGGAAGCCGGTCCTTGCCGGGGAAATCGGGAAGGGCGCGCATCAAGGCACTGCGTAACTGAGTCCAGTAGGTGCCGATTGCGGTCAGGAAGGCGCCAAGGATCAGAAGCAGAAGCGCAAGCGAAAGGCTGCTGTCCCCCGACCGCAGCACCCACGCGATCAACAGGCCCAGATAACCGATCCCCGCCGTCAAGAAGCTGCGCCGGTCGATGATCAGTGCCAGAAGGCCGATCACCACCAGCGCCAGCGCCAGCAGCAGGTTTCCTGCCACATCCCCTTGGTTGTAGGCGGTGAGCGCCACGGTGTTCACCAGCGCGGGCGCAGCAAGAAGGTGGCACCAGAAGCCGGTCGCGGACCAGCGGCCCAGCCGGTAGGGGTCTTTCGTGTCGCACCAAAGGCCGGCGACCAGCATGACTAGCCCGAAGATCAGCGTCGCGACCGGCAGCCCGCTGCCAACCGCCAGATCGAAAAGCGCGGTCCAGTCGAAAGTCATGTCGCCAAAGGGAAAGACCAGATCCACGGCGATGAAGACCGGCAGGCTTGCGGCAATTCCCATTGGCAACGCCGTGAAAGGCACCTTGAAGACGCGGAAATGCAGGGCAAGGGCCGCCAGGCAGATCAACGAGTACAGCAGCGCAACAAGCCGCGGATGTGACTCGGGCCCGAAGACGCTGGAAAGGATCAGTGCAGCCCCGATCGCTACGCCAAGGGCATAACCGATGACCAACACGATGCTGGGAAGTGCCATCCGCCGTTTCAGCGTGAAGTAGCGCGCGAAGATCCAGCAAAGCCCTGCGGCAAGGAAAGGCAGGATCGCACCACCAAGGATCTGCCCCACCGCGAGGATACCCGAGATCAGCAGCACCAGCCCGACCGAGACGAAGATCTCGGCAAAACCACGGAAGAGCTCAAAAGGTTCGTCCTCCGGGCCGAGCGTTTTGCGATATCCCAGACGCTCCTCGCTGATCGTCAGCAGGCGCGCCGCCTGCGCCTCGGTCAGAACGCCCGCGGCCACAGCCGCCCGAAGATCGTCGCGGGTCAGGCTATCTTGCGCCATATCAGGCACTGATCCGTTCGACGGTCAGGTTGCCGTTGGTGTAGACGCAGATGTCGGCCGCGATCGCCATGGCCCGACGCGCGATGTCTTCCGCCGCCAGATCGGTGGACATCAGGCCCCGCGCAGCCGCCAACGCGAAATTGCCGCCGGAGCCGATAGCCGCGACATCATGTTCGGGTTCCAGAACATCGCCCGCGCCGGTGATGACGAACAGGTCGCGCCCGTCGGTCACGATCAGCATCGCCTCGAGATTGCGCAGGTACTTGTCCATGCGCCAGTCCTTGGCGAGCTCGACACAGGCGCGCGCCAACTGACCCGGCAGCGCTTCGAGCTTCTTTTCCAGCCGTTCAAGCAAGGTGAAGGCATCGGCGGTCGAACCGGCAAACCCGGCGACGATGTCGCGGCCGCCGGGTGACAGGCGGCGCACCTTGCGGGCCGTGCCCTTGATGACCGTCTGACCCAGACTGACCTGGCCATCGCCCGCGACGACAACCTCACCACCCCGCCGAACGGCAAGGATGGTCGTGCCATGCCAGCCGGGAAACTTGTCTTCGGCCATCAGCGCCTCCTTTGACTTCCGCGGAATATGGCGGTGGCACCAAAGCAGCACAACCCGCCAAGCAAAAGGGCGCCCGGAGGCGCCCCTTCAATTCGGTAACCGAACAAGGATCAGATCGCGGAGTTGATCCAGTTTGCCAGCGCGGCCTTCGGCGCAGCGCCGATCTTGTTCGAGACGACCTCGCCGTTCTTGAACAGGAACAGCGCCGGAATGCCGCGCACGCCCAGAACGGCTGGGCTGTCCGGGTTCTCGTCGACGTTGACTTTGACGATCTTCACCTTGCCGGCATATTCGGCGGCCAGCTCTTCCAGAGCCGGGCCGATCTGGCGGCAGGGGCCGCACCATTCGGCCCAGAAATCGACGACAACCGGAACATCCGACTTGCGGACTTCGGCATCGAAGGTGGCATCGGTGACGGCGACGGTATTGGTGGCCATGTTGGGGTCTCCCAGGCACAAGCTGATGGGGAAGAGGTCGGACCTGAACCTATGGACGGGGGTCGGGGCCGTCAAGGGACGGTGATCCTTTGCAAGGCCGCCATGACCAGATCGCGGGGCAGGGGCATCAGGCTTGGCCCCTCGGTCCACAGGATTGCCACGTCGATGGCTTTGCCCGGATGAATCTGCTCGAGAAGGGCGGTGTAGGCGCCCATCTGCCGAAGGATGCCTTCGGGCACATCCTCGGGCCTCTCTGAGACGACACGGTTCGACTTGAAGTCGATTACCGTTGCCCGATCGGCCGTGATCACCAGCCGGTCTATCGTTCCGGCCATTGTCTGGCCAAGGACCTGACCGCACACCTCCACTTCGGCCAGGGATCCGCTGCCGAACAGCACTCCGAAGGTAGGGTGGGTCAAGATGCCCGCAGCGCGCTCCAGCACAAATGCGCGTTCGGTTGGATCAGCGTCGTAGAGCAGTTGATCCGTCGCGGCCGACCAGGCGGCAGGCGGCAACGCGGGCAGCAATTCGAGCAGAAGGTGCAAGGCGGTCCCGCGTTGCTTGGCAAGCTCCGGCAGCGCGGGATCGGAATCGCCGGGCAGGACCTTGGGCCCCCCCAGGTCTGACGGCGACAGGATCGGCGGCGGGGAAGGCGCATCGGGAGCGGGACGGCGGGCCCAGTCCGGCAAGGCGCATTCGGTGTTTGGCGCTTCGCTCGCGATCCCGCATGGCCCGGGCCATTCCCCGTGAGCGAGTCGCAGCGTTCCGTCGGAAAGCGGCTCTGCTCCAGCGGAATGCATGCCTTGCGTCACGATCTGGTACCAGCAGCCTGGGCTGTCTACCGACCCTGCCGCTGCGACGATCAACCAACACTGGGCGCGGGTCAGCGCGACATAGAGCAGGCGCAGACTCTCTTCTGCTGCAGCCGCCTGCCTTTGTGCCTGCGCGGCTGCCAGCGCAGGGGGGCTATCCTCGGCCCGCATTCGCCAAGCGGCGGCTCCTGTCGCAAGCGGGACAATATCTTCACCCGCAGGCGCCTTGCGATCCTGCGTTTCCGGCAGGATGACCACCGGCGCCTCAAGGCCCTTTGCGCCGTGCACCGTCATCACCCGGATGCGGCCGCCAGCGCTTTCCATTTGGCGCTTCACCTCGATCTCTTCCGCGGTGAGCCAGCCAAGGAAACCAGTCAGACTGGGCACCTCGCTCCGTTCATAGGCGAGCGCCTGTGTCAGAAGCTCGTCAATTCCATCCTCTGCCTCGTCGCCCAGGCGGGCGATCAACCGCCGTCGCCCATCATGCCGGGTCAGGGCCCGTTCGATCAGGTCGTAAGGCCGCAGGAAGTCGGACTGGTCACGGAGGTCGCGCAGCATGGCGACGGTCTCGGGGTAACGATCCACCGCGCCGCGCAAGGTTTCCCACAGGCCGCCTTTTCGACCCTGTGCAAGCGAAAATAGGTCCTGTTCCGTCCAGCCGAACAGCGGCGACCGCAAGACCGCCGCAAGCGACAACTCGTCATCGTCGGTCGCGAGGAACGACAGAAGCGCCGTCAGGTCGCGCACGGCAATCTCGCCGCCGAGCTTCAGCCGGTCGGCCCCGGCGATGGGCAGGCCCGCCGCCTTGCAGGCGCGGATGATCTCACCGAACAGCCCGGACCGGCGCTGAACCAGGATCAGGATGTCCCCAGCCGACAAGCGTCGGGATTGCCCGTCGGATAGCGGAATCTGCACCCCCTCGGCCAGCCATCCGATGATCTGGTCGGCGATCTTCCGGGCAAGGCGGGCGTTGTGATGCTCCTCGGTGACAAGATCGACCGGATCGAACCAGTCGCCCGGCTCAGGGTCCTCGGTCCTTTCGATGGCGGGCCACAGATCGACACGGCCCGGAAGCGCCTCGTGAAACGCTATGTGGTGAACCTGGGTGCCAAGGCCGCGGCCCGTCTCCGGGTCGAACGTGCGGTCGACAAGGTCGAGTATCGCGCGGGACGAGCGGAAGGAATGGTCCAGCGTCAGGTCGGCAAGCCGCAGGTCCACCTGCGCTAGTCTTGTGCGGAACTCGACCTTCATCCGGTCAAAGGCCTGCAAGTCTGCGCCCTGGAAGGAATAGATCGACTGCTTCTTGTCCCCCACGACGAAAATCGTGCGGTCGATATCGCGGGCGCCGCGGCCGGCGGTGAATTCCTGCGCCAGAAGCTCGATCACCCGCCATTGTTCCGGGCTCGTGTCCTGGGCCTCGTCGACGAGAATGTGGTCGATGCCTCCATCCAGCCGGAACAGCACCCATTGCGCGACCGAAGGGTCGGTCAGCAACTGGCGGGCCTTGGCAATCAGGTCGTCGAAGTCGAGTTTGCCTCTTGCCGCCTTCCGCGCCTCGTATTCCGGCAGGAAGGCGTCGGCGAAGCGGTGAAGCGCCACCATCCGTTCGGCGGCACGAAGGGCAATGCGGTTGGCCCGTGCCGCCTCGACCCGAAGCATCAACGCCTCGAGGGGCGGAAGAAGCGGTCCAAGTGCGGCGCGGGTCGCCTTGGTCGGGAACCCGCCGATCTTCGCGGTAAATGGCTGTTGCGCCGAGGACCCCGTCAGGAACACGTCCTCGAGTATTTCCAGATCCGGGTCGGAGAACGAAAAGGCCGCAAGCCGCGCTGCGGCCTTGCTGTCGTTGGCGCTGCCGGAAGCCAGAACATCCACTACCCTGGGCAGCCACAGCTCTTCGCCCCCAAGAAGGACCGAAGCCAGAACAGTCTCTATCGTGGCACTTTCTGTCAGACCAAACTGTCTCAGGGCTGCGGCGCGGTCATAACCGCCGGGGAAATGCGATCGGCTCCGCGCAACGTCTTCGGCAAGGTCGTCGAGGCTATCGCCGGTGAAATGACGGGCAATGGCCGCAACGGCGTCGGGGGCCAGCGACTCGGCCATCTCTTCGATGATCTCATCGCGGATCAGGCGCGCGGCGCGATCATCGAGCTCGACGAATTGCGGGGAAACTCCAGCCTCCAGAGGAAAGCGGCGCAGGAGAGACGCGCAGAAGGAATGGATCGTCTGGATGCGCAGCCCGCCGGGCGTCTCGATCGCGCGGGCAAACAGCCTTCGGGCCGCCGCGAGTATCTGTTCATCCGCCGGCCCCTCTGCGCCGAGCCCGGCCAGCGAAGCGCGCAGCGCCGCTTCGTCCTGCATCGCCCATTCGCCTAGGCGCCGGAACAGCCGGTTCTGCATCTCGGACGCGGCTGCCTTGGTGTAGGTCAGGCACAGGATGCGCTGAGGCTCGACCCCGTTCAGCAGAAGACGTGCCACCCGGTCGGTCAGGACGCGGGTCTTGCCCGAACCGGCATTGGCCGAAAGCCAGGTCGACGCGCCCGGATCTGCGGCCTCAACCTGTCGGATGCTGGCGGCGTCCCGCATCATTCCCCACCCTCCGCCGAAAGGGTCAGGGCAACCGGCGGGTCGGACATGTCCCATTCGCCGAAGCGTGCCAGATGGTCATAATCGCCCGCCTGCCGCTCGCCGAACATCGCGCGGCGCGAGGCATAGCCCTGGTCCTCGCGGCCATACATTCGGATCAGCGCCAGCAACTCTTGCCAGACCTTCTCCAGCAGGTCGGCGGTGATCTCGGTCGTCTCGACCTTGGCCCCCGCGCCGAGCCCGACATAGGTGATCCGCGCCACCTCCCTTGGTCCGAGCGAGGCAAAGCCGCCGCGTTCGGCCATTGCCGCCTCGAGGAGGAGCTGCTTGTCGAAGGCGGCCTGCTGCTTCTTCGACGGCGGTGAACCGGTCTTGTAGTCCAGGATGTGCAGCAGCCCGTCGGGCTGTTCGTCGATCCGGTCGGGGCGGGCGGTCAGGGTGAAGTCGAGGCCAGGCAACTGGATCGCCCCGCGCTCCTCGAGGATCAGTGGCGTGCCTTCGGCAGCCCTTTCGCGGGCGATGAAGGCCGGGGCGACCCGCTCCAGCCGGGCGCGCCACAGGGTCCGCGCTGCTGGCCATGGGGCCTCTTGCGCGAGGATGTCGTCTGCAATCGACAGAAGGCGCAGCCGCGCCATTTCCGCGGTTTCCTCAATCTGCTCCCGCATGAAGCGCTCAAGGATCAGGTGCAGGATCGATCCGCGCGCCAGCGCATCTGCCGCGGGACGCAGCGGGTCGAGCGGGAACAGCCGCAGGATGTAGCGGGCGTAGATCGCATAGGGGTCTCGGATCAGCCGGGAAATCCCGGTGACCGGCAACATCCGGGGACGAACCGCGACGGGCGGGCGGGGCGCCGGACGGCGTGCAGACGGAACAGGCCCATCCGGGCTGTCCAGCACCTTTGCCAGATCAAGCCACAGCCGGCCACGGTCGCGCATGGCCTTAAGCGCCTCGGGTCCATTCCGGTCGGGCAGACCCGCCATCAGGTTGGTCAGCCGGTTGATCCAACGCGACGGCACGGTTTCCGCCTCCGCATCGCGGAACGCGCGGGTCAGGATGACTTCACGCGCCGCGACCGCCTGCTGGTAGTCATGCGCGGAAAGGCCGATCTGTCGTTCCGGCAGCAGAAGCCCCGCCGCCTTGCGCATCTGCCGGTTCAGCCAGGGATCGGGCGACGGAAGCTTTGGCCAGACGCCATCGTTCAAACCTCCAAGGATCACCAGGTCGGCACGACACTCGCGCGCTTCGCGGGTGCCGATGATGCGGATTTTCGGATGCACGGCCAGCGACTGGCGCACCTCGGTCTGGTTCACGAGAGAGGAAAAGAGGTCCCGGTATTCGGCTGCGGTCATGTTGCCGCCGTTGGGCGCTTCGTGGGCGAGAGTCTCGATCACGGCCAGTGCAGTTTGGCCGGATTCCCGTTCCCAAAGGGCGCCGGTCGTTTCAGACCAGGGTCCGCGCGCCAAGGTCTCGGCAACGGCGCGGTGCCGGGCGACATGGTCGGATAGCGGTCGGGTGCTACAGCGATCGAGGTTGCAGACGGCATCGCCGATCCACCGCGCCCAGCCCTCGGCTGTGGGGTCCTTGTGGCCGGCGGCCCAAGCCACCAGCGCCTCGGAAGTCGGAAACAGCGGGCCGTGGCGGCGCAGGTGCAACTCAAGCGCACGGGTGAACAACAGATGTGGTCCTCGCCCGCCAGCAGACGAGGTGAGCGGGTGCTTCAGCAGCACGAGCAGGGTTTCGACGGTAAGCTTCTCGCCAAACAGCGCCGCGACATGGCGCAAGAACCGCCCGGGGGCCGAAGCGCCTAGCGGCTGACCCGCGCTGTCGTCGGGCGTAATGCCCCAGCGATCAAGCGCCGCGACGACCTGACGTGCCAGCAACCGGTCGGCCGTCACCAGAGCCACCTCGCGATCGGCTTCGGCCGCATCACGCAGGATCAGGGCCACAGCCAGTGCCTCGGCCCGGGGCGAGGGCGCCTCGATCAGCGTCATTCCCTCTGTGGCGAGCCGCAGGTCCGGCAGGTGCTGCCCCTCAGTCAACCAACGGTCGGTGACCGGCGCGGGCCGCAGCGACAGCGAGATCAGCCGGTTGCGCTCTGGTGCTGGCGGGGTGCAGGGGGTCCAGGGGCGCAGATCGCGGGGGGTTCGGTCGCACAGTTCCATCAGACGGCGGAAGCGGAACTGGGGGTGATCCTCTGCCGTCAGGGCGTCGTCCAGTTCTGACCAGGCGGAGAGCGGCATGTCGCCATCGACCCCGGGCAGAATAACCGCCCCTTGCGGAAGTGCGACCACGGCCTGCATCAGAAGCGCGGTGGTCCCGCGCGACCCGGTCGATCCGGCAATCAGGACAGGGTGATCGGGTGGCGTGCGCTGCCAACGGCGCACAAGCGCCTTGACCACCATCCGCCGCCGTGCCTCGGCGTCCGGGGGTGCGTCACCGGTGAAGAATGGCGCGACGATTGCCAGGAAATCCTGCGCTCGCTTCCAATGTGCCGAGTGATCGGACACGTCGAGCGCCGACAGCGCCTCTGGCGAAACGCCTTCGCCCTGCATTTCGTCCATCAGGTTGGCGAGGCCGTCGGCAAGGTCATAGATCGCGGCGCGTGGCGCGAGGTCGGGCTGGGAATCCAGCAACCTTGCGATCAGTTGTGTCAGTTCCAACCGCCGGCGAAGGGGCGGGATCGGCGGCGGAATTGCCTCGTCCGCGGGCAGGAAGGGATCGGTGACCAGCCGCAGTCGCGGCAGATATCCCGCACCATCGGCAATGAAGCAGTCGCGGACTGCCTTAAGCATCCGTCCGGAATTGAGGTAAAGCTCAACGCGGGCAATTGCTTCCGGGGGTTCGTCCGCCAGGCGCAGCTTGAGCCCCGCGACGAGGGCCGCTGCAAAGTCCGCGCCAGGGGGCAGCGTGAACAGGTGGGATGACCCAGGGTCAAACATGTCCGGATGCCGCAAGAAGTGCCTCTGCCTCGGTGATCCCGCCCGGATGGCCGACATCGCACCATCCGCCCTCATGGACCATGCCGTATAGCCGCCCGACCTCCATCATCCGGCGCCAGAGCAGCCAGATAGAGAACGATCGTTCCGGAATTTCAGCAAGCCCACCCGCCCGCAACAGCTGTGCACCAAGGTACACGTAGCCGGGGCGCCCGGGAATCGGTGGATGCTGGATCCGACCGTCATCGGCCAGGGTGAAGTCCGGCTTTGGCGAATGGCCCGTGGCCTGTTCCACCGGCAGCAGCAATAGAAGGCCGTCCATGTCATCTGACCAGCGATCCGACAGTTCGGAAAGCGGATTGGCGCCCGTCCAGATCGCGTCGGTGTTGAGCGTCAGCACGGGGTCGTCACCCAGGAGTGGCAGTGCCTGCTTCAGCCCACCGCCGGTCTCGAGGATTTCGTCCCGCTCCCAGGAAAGGTGCAGGCGTCGGCCCGAAAGATGATCGGCAAGCTGGTCGCCACGGTAATGGAGGTTCACGACGATGGGCGCACAACCGGCGGCTTCGGCGATGTCCAGGGCATGGTCGATCAGCGGTCGCCCGGCGACCGGGATCAGCGGTTTCGGGCGGTCAGCGGTCAGCGGCCCCATGCGGGTGCCGAAACCGGCTGCAAACAGCATCAGGGCGCGTGGTGGCCGCATTGGTCGCGGATCCTTTCCAGTCTTTCCGGCGTCGGTTCGGGCAAGGTGGCCTTGCAGATCGAGGCCAGCGCCGCCAGTTCGGGCCGTTCCAGGTTACGCTGCAACTGGATCCAGACACGCTGGATCTTGTCGACATAGCCTGGCTTTCCGCCGACCAGGGACAGGCGGGCAAATATCCCAAGAATGCGCAGCGCCCGCTGGGCGCCAAGCGCCGCATAGGCCGGTTCGAAGCCCGCCTCGCCGCGGCCAGTCTGGGTCAGATAGTGCCGGATCATCCTGTGCTCGACCTCCGGCCCGATGTCACGCCGTGCATCCTGCAAGAGCGAGACAAGGTCGTAACCGGGTTGGCCAAGCTGCGCGAGCTGGAAGTCAAGGACCCCGACCCGGGCAAGCGCCTGCCTGTCGGGAAGCCAAAGCAGGTTCTCGGCATGATAGTCGCGCAGGATCATCACCCGGGGGCCGTCGGCGTATCGAACCAGCGTTTCGGTCAGGATGCTTCTGAAGGCCGCGGTTTCGATCCGGTCCCCGGTAATCGCAAAACGGTACCAGTCGAGCGCAAAGGCAGCGGCATCGGCCCAGTCGGCAGCGGTCAGGTTGGCAAGCGCGGGGGGCGGGGCGTTACGCTCGATCTGCGCCAGAACCTCGACCGCGGCCTTGTAGAGCGGTTCCTCACAACCGGGGTCTCGCTCGATCAGCCGGGCAAAGACACCATCGCCAAGGTCCTCGAGCAGCAACAGGCCGCGCGCGATGTCCTGTGCCAGGATGCGTGGCGCCGACAGGCCGATCGCGTGCAGATGGCCGGCTATCCGCACAAAGCTTTCCGTATCTTCCCCGTCTTCGGGCGGGGCATCCATCAGGACGGCAGTTTGCCCGTTGAGCGTGAGCCTCTCGTACCTCCGGGCCGAGGCATCGCCGGCCAGAAAGCGCCGCTCGGCTTTGCCCCAGCCGCAGCCTTGCAGGAAATCGGCGATCAGCGCGGCCCGGTCAGTCACGAAGGAGTGCTCCGAGGCTGTCCAGCCGATCCTGCCAGGCGGGGCCGCCAGCCAGCGTTGCAGTCCGCCCGTCGCCTTCGGCCCGCAATGCCAGCGTCAACGCTTCGGCGGGGCGCGCCGATCCAAAGCGGTCGGGCCATTCGACAAGGCAGATGTCGCGGCCAAGTGCCTCTTCCAGACCAAGCTCGAGCAGGTCGTCCGGGTGGCTCAGGCGGTAAAGATCGGCATGCCAGATCGGGGGAAGGCCGTCATATTCCTGAACGAGGGTAAAGGTCGGCGAGGGAACGTCCTCCTCCCGCCCAAGCCGCGCCCGGATATAGGCACGGGCGAAATGCGATTTACCCGCACCTATCGGACCTTCCAGCAGGATAATGTCCCCTGCCTGACCGGTCCGCGCCAAGGCCTTGGCCAGCCGGTCGGTCGCGTCGGGGTTAGGCAGCGAGAGGGTGATTTGTCTGTCGGGCATGGCCATGGCCTGAATCTATCGACCGGCCGGCCGACCGCAAGCGGTTTGCCCCTAGCCCATACCCCTATGCCGCTGCGAGACAAAGGGCAGGGGCGATCCAAACTCTTCGACCGGAGCAATCTCGGCCTGTGTAGCCAGACTGAATTCCACCATTGTCGCCCCGCCGGTCAGCGAAACCACGCGGCAGAGCAGACCGCGCCCGTCCTGCAGCCGGATCGGCCAGCCAGCCGCGGGTGCCGGGACCTTTCCACGAACAACCTCTTCGATTTCTGTCCAGGCCGGCGTCGAGGAAGACAGGTTTCGCCAGAACAGGGCCAGTTCGCCAATGTCGTGCAATCCGCCGGTGAAGACTTCCATCGGATCATGGTTCCATGTCGCGGCATAGGCGGCGTTTGTGAGGACAAGATCGCCTCCGGGTCCAAAGACGGCGACAGCATCGGACACGGAATCGACGATGGCCTGGCCAAGTTCGACATTCGCCCGGTCGCGGCGCGTTTGGCTCATCTGCAGGGTGACATCCTCGAACAGAAGCGCAAGGGCACCTTCGGGATGGGGCCGGCCTAGCACTCGGAACGTCTGTCCGCCCGGAAGATTCCAGTGCTCATCAAACTGTCCGATCGATGAGGCCTTTTCGAGATCGGTCAGACGTTTGCGCCAGCTCGCGAAGTCTTTTGGCTCGGGGATCATCTGGCGGTCGCGCAACTGGTTGAGAAAGTCGAACAGCGTCGGGTGACCGATCAGGAACTCGGGCACGAGCGTGGTCAGGTCCGCCAATGCCGGGTTGAACAGCGCGAGCTTTCTCTGCCGGTCGAAGATCGCCAGACCGATCGGCAGGCTGGCAAAGGTCTTGGTGAGGGTCTGAGTGAATTCGCGAAGGGTGCCTTCTGCCTGGACGAGGTCGTCGATTGGCTGGGCGAAAGCGATCACGCCATCCTCAAGCGGGGCCGTGACCACCTCGAACCATAGCGGCGCTTTCCCAGGAGGAACCAGTCGAATGCGCTGCTGGCGCTGCTGCTCCAGCCGGAACAGCTTCGGCAGTGGCCAGGACAGCTCTTGGCCGCCATGAACGGCAAGTCCGAGATACGATCCATTGCACCAGATCACCTCCTGCGCGGCATTCTGGACCCAGACGGGATGCGGCGTCAGCCCGACGGTCGCGCGGAGCAGTTCCAGCTCTTCGGCCGTTGCACGCTGTGTAAGCGGATCGACGGCCGCGCTGCGGTCCGCATCGGGATCCGTCAGTCTGATCTGCACCAGCCCGGACCGCAATTCTGCGACGACGGCAAGGGGCGTCAGTGCGCCTCCCTGTCCGGCTTCAAGCACAAGCCTGCCCTCCTCGGGCAACGTGCGAAGGCGGTCTTCGATGTCAGGGAAATGCCGCACCAGAAACGCCATCAGCCGCTGCCAGGGGGGACCGCGCAGGCTGGAGCCGGCGATGAGGGCCCGCGCCGTCGGAGAGGCGTCGACCAGGATTTCCCCATCGAAAAGGAAAAGCGTCTCTGGCGTTGCTGCATCGAGCAGGGGCACGCGCCGGTTGTCGGCCTTGCGCGGCAAGACGAGGAGCAGGCCCAGGCCCGCAAGCGCGGCCGCCAGTGAAACCAGAAATACCGTGACAATCGACAACCAGCTTTCCAATCCCTTCCCCCGACCAGGCCAAGTTCAACCCTGGGGCGAGATGCTTAAGGGAAGGTAAATGGAAGGCCTAAGGCATGATCGGTTGGTTCTCTCCGGTGACCGAGTCCGAAACGCGGATCCTGTCGATCGGCCAGACAACCTCGACAACCGCGCCCGAGCGTTCCGGATTTTCCTCGCTGTTCAGGAAGGGGTCGGTGCCATTCGCAAAGGTCAGTTTCGCGCCTGACCGTTCCAGCAGGGTTTTGGCGATGAACAGGCCAAGGCCCATGCCTTCATACTCCGGCCGCTTTGCCTCTGGCTGGGCTTCACGCCGGTTGCGAACGAAGGGATCGCCGATCCGGCCAAGGACATTGGGCGGGTAGCCGGGACCATCGTCGGACACCCGGACAGTAATGTGCCGGTTGCTCCAGAAGGCATCGACCCAGACGCGGCTTTCGGCGAAATCGACGGCATTTTGAACCAGATTGCGAAGGCCGTGAATGATTTCCGGGCTGCGCAGGATCGTCGGTTGCCTTACATCGCCCAGGCCCCCGGGCCCTTGCGAAAAGACGATTTCCTTCCTGCGCTTCATGTGCGGTTCCGCTGCTTCGCGCAGAACGGCGGCGATCGGCGCCTGATGCAGGTGCAGATCGTCCTTGCCCGCCCGCCCCATCGACCGAAGGATGTCGCGGCAGCGGTCGGCCTGACTGCGGATCAGCCCTGCGTCTTCCTGCAGTTCCGGCCAGTCCGAAAGCTCGTCGAACAACTCGCTGCTGACGAGCTTTATCGTCGCAAGCGGCGTCCCAAGCTCGTGCGCCGCCGCGGCGACCACTCCGCCCAGATCGGTCAGCTTCTGTTCGCGCGACAGGGCCATCTGTGTTGCAAGAAGACCGTCCGACATCGACCGGATTTCGGTTGCGACCCGGCGGCTGTAGATGGCGAGAAAGATGATCCCGATGACGATGGCCAACCAGAAGCCGAACTCGAAGATCCCTGGCACCGATAATACCGAGCCGTCGGCGAAACGAAGCGGCAGGTTGGTGAATGTGATGACCGTAACAAGGAAGATCGCAACGATCCCCAGAATGATGGTTGTCTGCAACTCCAGTGCACTGGCCGAGATCGTTACCGGCGCCAGGATCAGGATCGCGAAAGGGTTGTGCAACCCGCCGGTCAGCCCGAGCAGTAGTGCCAATTGCGAGACATCGAACAACAGCATCGTCATCGCCTCGGCTTCGGTAAGGCGCTTGTTCTCGGGGAAGACGAAACTTGCCGTCATGTTGGCGATGACCGCGGCGCCGATGACCAGCGCGCAAAGCCCCATCGGCAGGACAAGGTCGAAAAAGACCATTGCGGTGATGATCGCGGCGACCTGGCCTGTGATTGCCAGCCAGCGCAGCAGGATCAGGGTGCGCAGCTTGACCCAATAGCTCCGGGTATCCCGGCCCAGAAGGTCAAAGCTGACGGCAGACATGGCGGCATATCCCTTGAAACCATGGACTATTGCTAACTATTCCGGCAGGACAGGGTGATCAATCCGCTGGGGGCTCTTGCGATGACAGAGAAGATGCGGCGGCTCGTTGCTGGCGCGGCACTTGTCGTGACGGCGGGCTTCCTTGGCTGGCAGGCCTGGCAGGTCCTTGGCCCTGAAACGGATCCCTTTGCCGCCTGCCGTAATGGTCAGATTGCTGGCGGTGCAGGAGCGATAGGCGGGCCCTTTACGCTGATAGACGGGCAGGGTCAGACCGTGACCGACAAGGATGTGATTACCGAGCCGACCCTGGTCTATTTCGGCTATACGTCGTGCCCGGATGTCTGTCCGTTGGACAATCTGCGCAATTCCGAAGCGGTGGATATTCTGGAAGAGCGGGGAATTTCGGTCACTCCGCTGTTCATCACCATCGATCCGGATCGGGATACAGCGCAAGTCATGGCCGATTACGCGAAGAACATGCATCCAAAGATGATCGGCCTGACTGGAAGTCCCGACCAGATCCGGCAGGCGGCACAAGCGTATCGCGTATTCTACCGAAAGCAGGACGGCGGCGGCAAATACTACCTCGTTGATCACTCGACCTTCACCTACCTCGTTCTCCCGGGGACCGGATTCGCCGATTTCTTCCGGCGAGAAACAACCGCCGAAGAGATGGCGGACCGCGTCGCCTGCTTCGCGGGCCGGTCCTGACTTGGGTTTGACCCAGCATGGCAGAAGACATAAGACAGAATACGAATTTGAAAGTCGGAGGAAGACATGTCGGATCCTGATTTCGCAGAGCTCGGCGCCGACCGCTCTCTTCTTCTGGTTGACGATGACGAACCCTTCGTGAAGCGGCTGGCGAAAGCCATGGAAAAACGGGGCTTTGTGCCGGAGACGGTTGAAAGCGTTGCGGCCGGAAAGGCTGTTGCAGCTTCGCGGCCCCCTGCCTATGCCGTGGTTGACCTGAGGCTAGAGGATGGGAACGGGCTTGATGTCGTCGAGGCGCTGCGCGAGCGGCGGCGGGATTGCCGGATCGTGGTCCTGACCGGCTATGGGGCGATTGCAACGGCGGTAGCTGCGGTAAAGATCGGCGCAATCGACTATCTGTCAAAGCCGGCGGATGCGAACGACATCACCAATGCCTTGCTGTCCAGGGGCGAAGCCCTGCCGCCACCACCGGAAAACCCCATGTCTGCAGACCGTGTGCGTTGGGAGCATATCCAGCGGGTCTATGAGCTTTGCGAACGAAATGTTTCAGAAACGGCACGACGCCTGAATATGCATCGTCGCACATTGCAAAGAATATTGGCAAAGCGAAGCCCACGGTAAATCTTCAGTTTTCCGCCGAGTTCGTTGGATCGACCAATCCAATTGTTGAAATCCGGGAATTGGCGCTTTAAGAGAGCCCTGTCCGACAGGGGATTTTTCGAATGAACATCGATCTGAATACACTCTCGTTGAAAGAGCTTAAAGAGTTGCAAGCGCAAGTTGGCAAGGCAATCGCGACCTTCGAGGATCGCAAGAAGAAAGTGGCGCTGGCCGAACTGGAAGAAAAGGCGCGTGCACTTGGATTCACTTTGGCGGAACTGACCGGCACGACTGCTCCGCGCAAGCGGGCTCCGGCCGTCGCGAAATATGCCAATCCCGCCGACAGCAGCGAAACCTGGTCCGGCCGCGGTCGCAAGCCCCGTTGGTTCGAGGCGGCATTGGCCGCCGGCAAATCGCCCGAGGATCTGGCGATCTGATCCGGATCAGACCTGGCTTACCAGCCAATCGTAGAAGATTTGCGCCGGGCGCCTGAGAGGCCCCGGCGCAGTCACAAGGAAATAGGCGGGCAGGGTATCTGCCCGGTCATGAACCAGCGTAAGCCTGCCGCTGGCGATATCCTGATCCACAAGCGCCCGGTCCTGCACAACCAGCCCCAGACCTTGCCGGGCGGCGGTCATCGCCAGCTCTTCAGTGAGCACGACTGTTACATGAAGCTGGCTCAAGTCTAGGCCGATGCTTTCCAGCCAGGCACGCTGTTCAGGCCAGTCACTCATCAGCACCCAAGGCAGTGACTGCAGCCGTTCAAGCGACAATGGGCCGGGCTCCGGAACCAGCGACGGATCAGCCGCAACCACCATCCGTGCCGAGGTCAGAAGTTGAGCCTGGACGCCGGGCCAGTTGCCACGCCCGTAACGCACACCCAAGTCCATCCCATCCCTGCGCAGATCGACCGGCCGGGGATCGGGGTGCAGGCTGATGGCAATGTCGGGATGCGTCTTCCAGAAGTCACGCAACCTGGGCATCAGCCATTCCGAAGTAAAGGCTGCCGTAGCGGTGACCCGTACCGGGCGGTCCTTGTCCTGAGCGGCCAGGGCCATGATCGCGGCTTCGATGGTTCCGAAGCCTTCGCTCAGGGCGGCAGCCAGTGCCTCACCTTGAACCGTAAGCTCCATGCCGCGTCCGCTGCGGATAACCAGTGGCACACCCAGTTCCGCCTCAAGGCCGCGAACCTGCTGTGAAATCGCGGCGTGTGTCACGTTCAATTCGCGTGCGGCGACGCTGAATCCGGATGTCCGGGCCACGGCCTCGAACGCGCGCAGGGATGTCAGCGAGGGTATGCGTCGCCAATCCATATGTTAGATCACCTTACACCGGAAAATCATTCCTGACTCGCCCTGTATCGAACAGACGGCTAGGTTTCTTAGCAATCAATCATGAAAAGGAGAAGAAACATGTTAGAACTTCTTTCAGGCTCCCTGATGATTGCCTTGGGTCAGAAGCCGTTCCAGAAGCCGCCCGTGCATCGTGAGCACGAGGGGAGCAGTCAAAGGGATGCCCGCCATCGTTGGATGCCGTCCCTGCGGCCCTCTCAAGACTGAAAGGCCCCAAGCAGGTCTTCGTGGCGCCGGATAAAGGCCTCGCGCGTGTCCTTGGGCGGCCGCAGCCGGATCCCGAGACCGCGCAACAGGGCGCCGTCCGGCGCTCCGAACAGCCGGTCCGCCTCGTCGCGCCGAAAGCCGGCGATCTGCACCGCCTCCATCCAGGCTGAGACACGGTCCGCCTTCTTGATCGCTGTCTTGACCGCCGTCGGCAACAGGGCGGGCAGGCCAAAGCGAAGGTGGACCGCTGCCGCCAGCCGCTGGTCCAGTTCGCCATATGACGGGCCGACAGCCGCCTTCACAGGGCTGATCATGTCGCCGATGACATATTCCGGTGCGTCATGCAGCAGTGCGGCCAGCCGCCACTTTGCAGGCGCATCGGGATTCATTCGGGAAAACAGTTCTTCGACCAGGATCGAATGCTCGGCCACCGAATAGGGCCAGTCCCCATGGGTCTGGCCGTTCCATCGCGCGACGAAGGCAAGTCCATGCGCGATATCCTCGATCTCGATATCGACTGGCGTCGGATCCAGGAGGTCAAGCCTTCGCCCCGACAGCATCCTCTGCCACGCCCTTGCCGGTGCCTTAGCCATTCCGAGCCCTTCCTTGCCGGGCGGAGAATGACAAAGGTCGGTCGGCCCCTCAAGCCTTGCCCTCCGATTTCGGCCACCTGCGTAGACCGGCCTTTGGGCGGTTGCCGCAACGCTTTGCCGTGCCTGCGTTGCCGAACCCCTCCTTCGCTGCTATGTGGAGGCCGAATTCAAGGATACGCGCAGGAGACCGTCGTGACCTATCACGTCAAGGATATCGGACTGGCCGACTTCGGCCGCAAGGAATTGACCATCGCCGAGACCGAGATGCCCGGCCTGATGGCGCTGCGCGAGGAGTTCGGAACCAGCAAGCCGCTGAAGGGCGCGCGCATTGCCGGCTCGCTCCACATGACGATCCAGACCGGAGTCCTGATCGAGACGCTGGTCGCGCTTGGTGCAGAAGTGCGCTGGGCCTCGTGCAACATCTTCTCGACCCAGGACCATGCCGCCGCCGCCATCGCCGCGGCTGGCGTTCCGGTCTTCGCCCACAAGGGCGAGACGCTCGAGGACTACTGGAAGTTCACCGACCAGATCTTCCAGTTCAAGGAAGGCACCTGCAACATGATCCTCGACGATGGCGGGGATGCGACGCTTTACATCCTGCTCGGGGCTCGCGTGGAAAACGGCGAGACCGATCTGATTGCCGTTCCGACCAGCGACGAAGAGGTGTGCCTCTTCAACCAGATCAAGACCCGGCTTGCCCTGTCGCCGGGCTGGTTCACCAAGCAGCGCGATGCCATCAAGGGCGTCTCGGAAGAAACCACGACGGGCGTCCATCGCCTTTACGATCTGCACAAGAAAGGCCTGCTGCCCTTCCCGGCGATCAACGTCAATGACAGCGTGACGAAGTCGAAGTTCGACAACAAGTACGGTTGCAAGGAATCGCTGGTCGATGGCATCCGCCGCGCCACCGACACCATGATGGCCGGCAAGGTCGCCGTCGTCTGCGGTTACGGCGATGTCGGCAAGGGCTCTGCCGCCTCGCTTCGCGGCGCCGGTGCGCGGGTGAAGGTGACCGAGGTCGATCCGATCTGCGCGCTTCAGGCGGCGATGGATGGCTTCGAAGTGACCCTGCTCGAAGACGAGGTTGCCACCGCCGATATCTTCATCACCACCACCGGCAACAAGGACGTCATCCGCATCGAGCATATCCGCGAGATGAAGGACATGGCGATCGTCGGCAACATCGGTCATTTCGACAACGAGATCCAGGTTGCCGCCCTGCGCAATCACAAATGGACGAACATCAAGGACCAGGTCGATATGATCGAGATGCCTTCGGGCAACCGGATCATCCTTTTGTCCGAAGGGCGCCTGTTGAACCTTGGCAACGCCACCGGCCATCCGAGCTTCGTCATGTCGGCCAGCTTCACCAACCAGGTGCTGGCGCAGATCGAGCTTTGGACGCGCGGCAAGGACTACGCGCCGGGCGTCTATATCCTGCCGAAGCACCTGGACGAGAAGGTGGCACGTCTGCATCTGAAGAAGATCGGCGTGAAACTGACGGCGCTTCGCCCCGAACAGGCGGCCTATATCGGCGTCGGTGTCGACGGGCCGTTCAAGTCGGACCACTATCGCTATTGATCTTCCCTTCCGGGAAAGGAACGGCCCCGCATCGCTGGCGGGGCCGCTTGCATTCTGCATGTCCCTCTTCCGGCTGACGCGGCGCCAATATTTCGCTTGAGCAATGACGCCGTTTCCCTAACCTGCCACCCTGCGCCCGGCGTTTTGGGGGCGAGGGGATATGCGCGCCGGCAACAGGGCGCGCCAGCAGGAGATTGTTTGGAATGAGCAAGCGCGACGAACTGATTGCGAAATATGCCGATGATTTGCGGGGCAAGTGCAAGGTAGAGCCGGACCTGGCGCTTCTGACCAAGGTGACCATCGGCTGCGGTCCGGCGATCTATAACGCCGACAGCTCGACTGTTGCCGGCACCGACCAGTCGGAACTTGAAACGATCAAGACCAATTTCCTGAAGAAGAAGCTTGGCCTCGCCGACAGCCCCAAGCTTGATGAGGCCCTTGCGGCGGTCATCGACACCTACGGCAAGTCCGAGCGCAACAAGTACCGCGCAGTCGTCTATTACCTGCTGGTCAAGCACTTCGGCAAAGAAAAGGTCTACGGCTGATCGCCTGACATTCACATTTGAATCGAAAGCGGCGCTCTTGGCATTTGTCCGAGGGCGCCGTTTGATTTAGTCTGGCTTCATCGGGGCAGGACGCCCGGACCCTTATTCAGATCACGAGGCACCTTGGGTGCGCGTGGGGTGGCAGGAGGGTCCCGTCCGGGGTCGGGGCCCTCCTTTTCTTACATGATGCCAAGGACGATACCAATGATCGTGCAGGCGATGACGGCATAGCCGCCGTCGATCAACGTCAGGTTCCGAGGCCGGCCGGCATAGACATAGTTCATGGCGATCCAGGGCAGCACGATGAATGCGCCAAGGCCGAAGCCACCCATCAGACCTTCCAGAAACGTGTCGAGTCCGGCCATCTGGAAGATGTGGCGCATCATCCCGGCCACGAGGATCAGCAGGACGGCCCCGATCACGAAAGGCATGGCGCCACGCCGTAACGGGCGACCATCTGGCCCCACCGCGATGCCGGCCGCAGTCAGCCAGGCCCGGGACAGGCCCATGTACCAGGCTGCGCCAAAGACATAGGCCGCCGCCGCCGCAATGATCACCGTCCAGAACTGCATATCAGACTCCCCGAAGGCTTTCCCCGGGGATCATGGGGCAGCAGTCCTCAGCCGTCCAGCCCGCCCATGCGCCGGATGATCTGCCATTCCGCCTCGGTGACCGGCTGCACCGACAGCCGCGTGTTGTTGACCAGAACCATGGACTCCAGACCCGGTTGGACCTTGCAATCCTCAAGCGTCACGGGGCGTTTCATCGGCTCGACCGCCTTGATCCACACGCAATCCCACCGTGGATCGTCGGTGGTGCTGTCCGGCGTGCTTTCGCGGATGACCTCGACGATGCCGACGATCTCTTTTCCGATGTTCGAGTGATAGAAGAACCCCCGATCACCGATCTTCATCGCTCGCATGTTGTTGCGCGCCTGATAGTTGCGCACTCCATGCCACTCTTCGCCTTCGTCTCCCTTGGCGACCTGATGGTCCCAGCCCCAGACGTCCGGCTCCGACTTGAACAGCCAGTACGCCATCAGCCGATCACCTTGTTCCACTGGATCAGCTCGGACTTTTCGAACAGACCGGCCTTCGCATAAGGATCCGCCGCCGCCCAGGCCCGTGCCTGGTCTATCGTGTCGACATTCAGCACCACCAGCGAGCCACACATCTGGCCGGCGTCATCGAGAAGCGGCCCGGCCATAACGACGATCCCACAGGTCTTGAGGTAGTCGACATGCGCGGGACGGTTGTCGATCCGGGTCTGCAGATGGCCGGGTTTGTCTCGACCGACGAAGGCGACGAGCATTCTTCACTCCTGTTTGAGGGGGCGGGACAGCAGGCTTTGCACGGCCTGTGTCAGGGAAATCCGGTTGTCGACAAGGGCTGCGACCATGGCGGCGACCGGCATGTCGACCCCGATCCGGGCCGCCAGCGCCGTCACTGCCTTGGACGTGGCAACGCCCTCGACGGTGACCGCAGGGTCGAAACCCTCGCCGGCACCAATCGCATGGCCAAAACGGAAGTTGCGCGACTGGAGCGACGTGCAGGTGAGCACAAGGTCGCCAAGACCTGACAGCCCGGCAAGCGTTTCGCCTTGCGCCCCGAGCGACCGGGCCAGTCGAACCATCTCGGCATAGCCGCGGGTCATCAGGGCAGCGCGGGCAGAGTCGCCAAGGCCCGCGCCGATGACAACGCCCGCCGCAATGGCGATCACGTTCTTCAACGCGCCGCCAAGCTCGGCACCGGTGACATCGGTCGTCCGGTAGAGACGCAGCGCCGAGGTCGAGAGCTGGTGCTGAAGCGCGTGACCCGTCGCCTCGTCCGCGCAGGCAAGCGTCAGCGCGGTCGGCAGGCCGCGGGCGATATCCGTGGCGAAGCTCGGCCCGGTCAGAATCGCGGCACGCGCGGCGGGGCAAGCCTCGGCCACTAGAGCTGTCGGACCACGCAGCGTCGCAAGATCAACACCCTTGCAGCAGGCGACCAGCGCCTTGCCGTCCAGAAGGGCAGCATTTTCGGCCAGGAAACCGCCCAGAGCCTGTGTCGGAATCGCCAGAAGCACGGTCTCGGCGGGACGAAGATCCGCCAGTTCGGCCGTAACAGAGACGCTTTCGGGCAGTTCCACGCCCGGAAGCTTGCGGCTGATCCGCCCGTCCAGATCGCGGGCATCGCGGGCCCAAAGCCGCACCGATCGGCCTTCCCGCGCGAGGGTGACGGCAAGTGCGCTGCCGAAGGCGCCGGCCCCGATGATCCCGATCATGCCTTGGCCCCCTTCTTGCCAGAGCCGATCAGCGCCGGCGCCGACTGGTCCAGCGGCCACCGCGGGCGGGCGACCAGATCGCTGGCCTGCGGGTGGCCACCGCGCGTCCGCTCGATTCCCGCCCACGCGATCATCGCGGCGTTATCCGTGCAAAGCCGCAGGGGCGGCGCGAGGAACCGCACACGCGCCGCCGCGCAAACATGCTCCAGTGCCGACCGGATTGCCCCGTTCGCCGCCACACCGCCAGCCACGGCCAAGGCGGCCTCTGCCGGTTTGCGTTCCAGATAGGACGCAAGCGCGCGACGGGTCTTTTCAGCCAGAACCTCGGCGACAGCCGCCTGAAACCCGGCGCAAAGGTCCCGCCGGTCCTGCAGCGTGATCCCGCCTTTTTCGGCGATCAGCGCGTCACGGGCCCGCAACAGCGCCGTCTTCAGCCCCGAGAACGACAAGTCGCATCCGGGCCGGTCGAGAAGTGGTCTTGGAAAGGCAAATCGTCTCGGATCGCCCAGCCTTGCCTCGACTTCGACCGACGGGCCGCCAGGCTGAGGCAAGCCCAGAAGTTTCGCTGTCTTGTCAAAAGCCTCTCCGGGCGCGTCGTCGATCGTACCGCCCAGCCTGTGAAAGCCTTCTACCCCATCCACAAGCAGGAACTGGCAATGCCCACCCGACACCAGAAGCATCAGGTAGGGGAAAGGCAGCCCATCCGTCAGGCGCGGCGTCAGGGCATGTCCGGCCAGATGGTTGACCCCGATAAGGGGCAGCCCCGCCCCCGCCGCGAGGCCCTTTGCCGTCATCACGCCAGACAGAACCCCGCCGATCAACCCCGGCCCGGAGGTCACCGCAATCCCGTCCAGGTCATCCAGCCGGACCCCGGCCTGATCCAGCGCCTGTTCGACGCAAAGATCGAGCCGTTCGGCATGGGCACGGGCGGCTATTTCCGGCACCACGCCACCGAAGGCTGCGTGCAGATCGGTCTGACCGGACACGACCGACGACAGGATCTGCGGGGATTTGTCGGGCGCATGCCGGACCACGGCTGCGGCGGTATCGTCGCAACTGCTTTCCAGCCCCAGAAAGGTAAGCGTCCCGCCCATGACCGCCGATTGTCAGAAGGATATCGCGCAGGTAACACCGCAAGCATGGCCAGACAATCCCGTCACGGACCGCCCGCCTTCCTGCTGACCCGTCCCGCGGCTCAGTCCGCGCGGCTGGCCGAAGACCTTCGGGCCCGCTTCGGCCCCGACCTGCGGATCGTTCATTCCCCCCTGATGGCGCCGGTCTTTCTGTCCCCGGATCTGCCACGCCGTGACTGGACCGGCTTGCTTTTCACCTCGGCCAGTGGGGTCGAGGGTGCGCACCGGCTTTCGCTCTTGGCGGGAAGCTCCGCCTGGTGTGTCGGCGATGCGACCACCGCGGCAGCCGCCGCAGCCGGGTATCAGGCGCAATCCGCCGGGGGCGATGCGCAGGCTCTGGCCGACCTTGTGCTTCGGTCAGGCTTGCGTGGGCCGCTTCTGCATGTGCGGGGGCAGGAGGTGTCCGGCGACCTGGCACAGACACTCAATTCTGGCGGATTAGAGACGCAAGAGACGATCGTCTACCGACAGGACGCCCTGCCTCTTTCCCCCGAGGCGCGGGACTTGCTGGCCGAAGACATTCCAGTCATTGCCCCGATCTATTCGCCCCGGACAGCAAGGCTGCTGTCGCAGCAGCTTCTGGCCAATCCGCCTGTCGCCCGGCTTTCGATTGCGGCGATCAGTCCGGCTGCGGCCCGGTCCCTGACCTTTTCCCCTCCGCATCTTTCGGTCTCCCTGCGCCCCGACGGCGAAGCGATGCTCGATGCGGTCGCGGGTCTACTTGCTACAGCCTCACAGCCTTGATGCCCCGCCACCCTGCGGCTTAATCTCCAAACTGGAAGTGCAGCTTCCAATCAAGGTGGGAGGATTCGGCTGATGGCGACACAGGACACCAAGACTGAAGAGCCGGTCGAAGCCGAAGTCATCGAGGAAATCGTCACGCCCCGTGAAGATCCGCCTCCTGCCGCGCCCCGCCGGCGCGGCGGTGGAGGGACCTTCCTTGGTCTGCTTCTGGGCGGTGTAGCCGCTGCAGCGCTCGGATTCGGTCTGGCGCGGTATCTTCCGAATGGCTGGCCCATGCCTGATGTCACGGCCTTGCAGGCCGAGGTAGAGGCCCAGAAGGCTGCGATTGCCGACCTCCAGCAGAAGCTGGCCAGCCTTCCGGCCCCTGCCGCTGCGGACATCTCGGGCGATCTGGAGGCATTGCGCACCGAATTCGCGGCCAAGCTGGCCGAACTGCCGCCCCCTGCACAGGACGAATCGGCGGCCGTGACGGCCCTGCAATCGGGTTTGGCGTCGCTGGACGCCCGTCTCTCGGCTGTCGAAAAGCAACCTGTCGGCGACGCGGGCGCGGCATCCTCCACGGCAGTCGCAGCATTCGAGCGGGAACTTCAGGCGCTCCGCCAGCAGGTCGAGGCGCAGGGCAACGCTGGGTCGGCGATGACGGCTGACCTCCAGAAAGCGATGTCTGACGCCAAGGCCGAACTCGCCTCGGCCGCCGAGGCAGCAAAGCAGGTCGCCTCCGAGGCCCAGGCTTCGGCCCAGGCGGCCCGAAATGACCTGGCGCTTGGGCGGGTCTCTGTTGCGCTTGAGGCGGGAGGAAGTTTCTCGTCCGCACTGGACGACCTGCGCGCGGCCGGGCTGACGATTCCAGATGCCCTTTCGGCTGATGCCGCGGGTGGCGTGCCCACTCTCGTGGACCTGCAACGCACTTTCCCCGATGCGGCGCGCGAAGCCCTGGCCGCCGCGTTGCGCGCGGATGCCGGATCGACCTGGAGCGAACGGGTGGGCGCTTTCCTGCGGACGCAGGCAGGCATCCGCTCACTCACCCCGCGCGAGGGTGACGATCCCGACGCGATCCTGTCGCGGGCCGAAGCCGCGCTGGACGGGGGCGATGTTGCCGCCGCACTGACCGGAATCGCCAGCCTGCCCGAATCGGCCCAGGCCGCGATGGCGGAATGGATTGCCGAAGCGACGAAACGGCAGGCGGCAGTGGATGCGCTTGCGGGGCTGAGCGCCAGCCTTGCGGCGAAATAGGGGAACACCATGATCTGGTCCGCCACCAAGGTTGTTCTCTTCGTCCTCATCATCGCTCTTCTCGCGCTTGCCGCAGGATGGCTTCTCGATACCGGCGGCGGCGTCCGCATTGCTGCGTCCGGCTACGAATTCACGCTCGGCCCGCTTCAGGCGGTGATTCTGGCGCTGCTGGCGACGGGCCTGATCTGGCTGGTCCTGCGGATTGTCGGCTTCGTGGTGGCGATCCTGCGCTTCATCAACGGCGACGAGACCGCGATCACCCGCTACTTCGACCGCAACCGCATCGAGAAGGGTTACCAGGCCTTCTCTGAAGGCATGCAGGCCCTGGCCGCCGGCGAGCCGAAACTGGCCCTCAGCCGTGCGGCGAAGGCCGAGCGCTATCTGAAGAAGCCGGAACTGACGACGCTGCTGACCGCCCAGGCTGCCGAGGCGGCGGGCGATCACCAGAAGGCCACCGAAGCCTACAAGGCCCTTCTGGCCAATCCCGAGTCCCGCTTTATCGGTATAAGGGGCCTCATCAAGCAGAAGCTCGACGAGGGAGACAAGGAAACCGCGCTGAAGCTGGCGCAGAAGGCCTTTGAACTGAAGCCGCGCCATCAGGAAACGCAGGATCTGCTTCTGGCACTTCAGGCCGAAAGCAGCGACTGGTCGGGTGCCCGCACGACGCTTGGCGCCAAGTATCGCAGCGGTGCCATTCCGAAGGATGTTCACCGCCGCCGCGATGCCGTCCTTGCCCTGCAGGAAGCGAAGGCGATCCTGGATTCGGAGTCTTCGGTCGAGGCGCAAGAGGCCGCGATCCAGGCGAACCGCATGTCACCCGATCTGGTGCCTGCGGCCGCAATGGCCGCGCGCAGCTATATCGCGCGCGGCGACAGCAAGAACGCAACCCGCGTGCTGAAAAAGGCCTGGGCCTCGCAGCCCCATCCGGACCTTGCGGCGGCCTTCGCCGAGATTGCGCCCGACGAAACCCCGGCTCAGCGGCTGAAACGGTTCGGCACCCTGACGTCGCAGAACCCCGACAACGACGAAACCCGGATGCTTCTGGCCGAACTCAACCTCGCGGCCGAGGATTTTCCCGGCGCGCGCCGTGCGCTTGGCGATCTGCCGACGCGGCATCCGACCCGGCGGAGCCTGGCGATCATGGCTGCGATCGAGCGCGGCGAGGGGGCCGACGAAGCGGTGGTGCGCGGCTGGCTGGCGCGCACCTTGACGGCGCCGCGCGGCCCGCAATGGGTCTGTGACAAGTGCAACAGCATCCATTCGAGCTGGACCCCGGTGTGCGACAACTGCGGCGGCTTTGATACGCTGTCCTGGCGCGAGCCGAAGGAAACCACTGGTCCAAGCGCCACCCAGTCCGAGTTGCTGCCCCTGCTGGTTGGAGAGACCGCGCCCGAACCCGATGATCTTTCGGAAGACGATACGGAACCGCCCGCCAAGACCTGAAAATTGGGGCTACCCACTCCGCCGCGACGGTGCTAAGGAGCGGCTCGCGCAGCCAGATCGGCTCCGCGCAAGAGAAGTCGCCGGTGTAGCTCAGCTGGTAGAGCACGTCATTCGTAATGATGGGGTCGGGGGTTCGAGTCCCTTCACCGGCACCACTTCTCTCGGAAAGACCCCTGAAATCGCAGATACAGTGATCCATCCGAGAGGGGTGGATGTGGTCTGCACCTGACGCCGTGCGCGCAAGAAAAAGCCGCGCAGCCGGGGCGGGCTGCGCGGTTGGTTGCGTCTCGGATGGGCGCAGTGTCAGTCGAGGCCGAGCTTGCCGCGTAGGGTGCTGAGATCCTCGGCCAGCGCATTGACGGCGGCCGCCAGCTTGATCCGGTCCTGATCGGTCAGCTTGTCGTAGGTGACATAGCCGTCACCTTCTTCATACTTGGCCAGCGTCACGTCGATCACTTCGAAATTCGCGTCGATCTGCTTTATGAAGGCGGGATCCTGGTCGGCGATCAGCGGCTTGACCAGTTCGACGATTTTCTGAGAGCCGTCGAAGTTGCCTTTGAAATCCCAAAGATCCGTGTGACTGTAGCGGTCTTCCTCGCCCGAGATCTTGGTGGCCGCAACCTCTTCCATCAGGACTGCGGCGCCACCAACCACGACTTCGGGCGGGAACGGCAGGCTTTCGATCCGGCCCTGCAGGTCCTTCACATTCGTCAGAAGCTGGTCGGCCACCGGATCCAGCCCCTCGGTCGAGTTGTGCTCCCACAGGCCGTATTCGATCCGGTGGAAACCGGGGAAGGCCGGATCGGCTTCGGCTTTTTCATAGTCGTCGGCGCGGCTATCAATCGCGACGTCAAGGTCGGAAAACAGCTCGGCGATCGGTTCGATCATCTCGTAGTGCTGGCGCGTAGGGGCGAAAAGCGCCTTGGCCTTTTCCACCTCGCCCGCCTTGACGGCAGCGACGAAGGCCTCGGTCTCGTCGACCAGAAGGTCGGTCTGTTCCGACACGAACAACTTGTAGTCGCTGACCGGACCGACGAGGTCGAGCGGTTCGGCCGCATGGGCTCCTGTCGTGGCAAGAAGGCCGGCGACTGCGGCAAGGGTAACGGTGCGCATGAAGACTCCTTAGATTTTTCGGCCCTAGTCCTGGACCTGATGGGTGGAAGGGCCCGACTGGCTGGAGTCCTGGCTTGTCGGGGAAAGTGAGGCGATCAGCGTCCGGCCCAGATAGTCCTGCTGGCCATCGGCAAATCCCGGCAGGGCAAAGAAGTAGCCGCCGCCGACGGGCTTGACGTATTCCTCCAGCGGCTCGCCATCGAGCCGCCGCTGGACCGTGATGAACCCCTTTTCGAGGTCAGCCTGCCAGCAGATAAACAGAAGACCCTGATCAAGCTGGCCGTTCTTCAGCACGCCGTTCACGTAGTTGAACGGGCGCCGCAGAATGAGATTGGCGCGTGACTCCGGGGTGCGTGGATTGGCCATGCGGATATGGCTGTCGAGTGGCGTGATTTTTCCATGCGGATCGGCCTTGAAATCGGGCACCATCGCCTCTGTCCCGTGAGGCTGGTCGAGCGGGGCGCCTGTCACCTTTGTCCGGCCAAAGATCCGCTCCTGCTCAAGAAGCGGCGTCCGGTCCCATCGCTCCACGTTGTTGCGGATGATGCGCACAGCCATGTAGCTGCCGCCCGTCGCCCAACCGGATTCGTCATTTTCAGGCCCGACCCAGACCACTTGATCCATCAGCGACGGATCCGCGCTGTTCGGGTTGGCGGAACCATCGCGGAAGCCAAGGAAGTTGCGCGCGCTTTCCGGCGGGGCGCCGGGCGGCGGCGCGATGACCGGAACACTGCCCGCTTGCGCCCATTTCAGCACGAGCTGGTCGGGAATTGACTTCACGATGTCCCGCAGGGCGTGGATGACCGTGTCCTGCGTATTGGCGCAGAACTGGATCACCAGATCGCCGTGGGAAAGGTCGGCGATCAGCGCGTCATTGCGGAACTGCGTCATCCGCACCAAGGCCCGTGGCTTGGCCGGTTGCAGCCAGGGCCGATCCTCGAAAAGCGAGGCGCCAAGTCCGACCGTGACCGTCAGCGCATCGGGGGTCAGGACCGGGCCAAGAATGCCGCTGTCGGTCGGCGGCAGCTTCGGATCAACCTCGGGCACCGGGCCGCCTTTGGTCAGAACGACGATCCGGTCGGTCAAGCGCTGGAACAGCCGCTCAAGATCGGCTGGACTGTCCGCCAGCACATGGAACGAGGCAATCATGCCGTTGGCAGGACGGGGCGTGGTGACACCCGCCTGATGGGGGCCGAAGGGGGAAATCCGGTCGGACAGTCTTGCGGCGTCTTCGATCGGCGCATCGGCGGCATGGAGCGGTTCGGCTTCGGTCGAAGCAAGCGCTGCCGCGGGGGCAGTCGCAAGCGCGGCAGCACCAACGAGCAGGCCGCGGCGCGAGGTGCGAAGGGGGAAATCTGTCATGCTGTTACTCCAGCCCGATTGCGGGGTTCAGGGCCGCAATGGCGGTCGATAGCGTCTCGAAGCTGGCGGAAATCGCCTTGCGGCCACCGGCATCGACTTCGGAAAAGGGCGGATAGACCCCGTCGACAGCAAAGCCTGTCAGTGTGGCCTGCGTTGCCTCGATTGCCTGATGAAGCGCCGCCGAGGTTGCGGAATTGGCGGCCGCCACGAGAGGATCGACCAGCATCGCGGATCTGGTGATGCCCTCCAGATCGGCGGTGAACTCGGTCAGGTCGGTCTGGCTGTAAGGGACCTGTCCGCCAGCCGCCTGATCCGCGACACGCCGGGCCAGATCGGCCGCATTCGCGGCAAGGTCAGGCGGTGTCAGTTCCAGCGCCTTGATCCGCGTCTGAAGCTCGACAGCGTCGGCAGCTAGACCCGCAGCCACCGGCGCAAGGCCGTCGGTGGAGTTCTGCGCCCAAAGGCCGTATTCGATCCGGTGGAAACCGGCAAAGGCCGGGTCGGATTCCTGCCCCTGCAGATAGATCGCGAGCGGGTCCATCCTGTTGACGAGATCGCCCATGCGACCGGCAACCGGCGCCATCTGCCGCCAGGGTTCACGCGCCTCGATCCAGGCAGCTCGCGCGCCGTCGAGGTCCTTTGCTTCAATCCGGTCGGACAGGGCTGCGGTCGCCTTGACCAAGGCCGACGCCCGCCGGTTGAGATAGACCCGATATTCCGCAAGCGGCCCGATGAAGGTCCGCATTTCCGGCGCGGAGATGGCTGCCTGGGATTCGGCCGTGGGTATGACCGTGAGTGTGCCGCGTGGGTTGGAAAGAAGCCCGCAGGTGATGTCATAGGTCCCGGGCTTCAGTCGTTCCGTGAGGGTCGAGTTCAATCCCGGCGCGATGTTCTCGCGTTCGGCGACCACCATCACACCATCCAAAATCTCCCATTCCAGCACCCGGTTCGAGGCGTTGTGGATGCGGAAGGTCGACTTTCCCGCCGGCACCGTCAGGGCCATCGGATCGCAGACGGCATCGTTGATGGTCACCGCGATCTCGCCTTCGGTGCTTTCCGGCACGGCGTGGCTCGCTGCCCACCAGACTGCTCCGATCCCAAGCAGGACAAGGGCGGCAGAGCCGGAAAGCGCCAGTCTGGCGGTGCGCGGCGAAAGCGGCGGGGTCCGTGTTTCAGTTGCGGTCACGATCACGCCTCCTGTCCGGCGGGCCCGACCGATGCGGGTTGAAGGAAAAGCCAGAGCGTCATGCCAAGGGTCAGCGCCCAGACCAGAACCTCGCCAAGCACCGGCGCATCGTGATAGCCGAACAGGCCGCTCAGGATCGTGCCGGCAACCGAGGTGACAGGCAGGCTGCGGGTCAGATCCCAGACCGGCTGCTGCAGCAGGTTCCACACCCCGGCCTCATGCAGGCTGCGCAACACGCCCGAGGCAAGACCTGCAGCAACGAGGATGATCACGACACCGGTCCAACGGAAGAAGAGCCTCAGGTCAAGCCTTAGCCCACCCCGGAAGATCGCGAAGCCAAGCGCGGCAGCCACTGCGATGCCAAGGATCGCGCCGATCAGCGCCTGCGGCCCCGGGCTTTGCTGATAGAGCGCGATCAGGAAAAACACGGACTCCAGGCCTTCGCGCGCCACTGCGAAAAAGCTCAGGCCGATCAGTGCCCAGACAGGCCCGCGTGACTCGGCAAGCGCCCTGTCGATGTCATGTTCCATCGTCTTGCGGATCGAGCGCGCGGCCTTCCGCATCCAGAAGATCATCGAGATCAGGATGACCACCGCGACGGCGCCGACGATCGCTTCAAAAAGTTCCTGTGTGCGCTGCGGGAATTGTGCGCCGACCAGTAGCACTGCGGCCCCCGCAAACAGCGAAATCGCAATGGCAAGCAACACCCCGATCCAGACCGCGGGAAGCCAGTCCGACCGGCCGGTCCGCGCAAGGTAGCCGGCGATGATCCCGACGATCAGCGCGGCTTCGAGCCCCTCGCGAAGCATGACAAGAAAGGCGGACAGCATGGCAGCCATATCCCGACAAAAAGAATCGGAAAAAGTCGTACTAAGGACGGCGCCGCATCGCAAGCCTGTTCTTTCACGCGGGAAACCATAGCCTTGGCCAAGACCTGATCGTGCCAGAGCCGAAATCGACTCTGGATCATGCGTCAATTCGGGTGGGTCGTGTCAGCTCGCCAGCCGTTCCCGCAGCTCGCGCGGAGGGGCGCCCATCCAGCGCCGAACGGCGCGGGTCAGGCAGGATTGCCCTGCATAACCCAGGCCGGCGGCAAGATCCGACAGGCTGCCGTCGCCGCTGGCCAGGACGGAAATCGCCGCATTGCGCCGAACTTCGTCGAGCAGCGCGGAAAAGCTGGTTCCGCTGGCTTCGAGCTGCCGTTGCATCGTGCGCAGACTCATGCCGGATAGCTCGGCGAGCCGGCCGACCGTCGGGGTCTCATCGGCAAGGATGTCGCCGATCAGCAGCAGGGCAGAGGACCGGAAATCCAGCTCATCCCGCAAAGGCAACCATACCCCCCGCTCCTGTACCGTTGCCGGATGGCGCAAGAGGGGGCGGTCGGCGACGCCCGGCTCCAGCGTCAGTTCCAGCGTTGAATTCGGCGCGACGCTCAACGGACAATCGAACCACTGCCGAAGTGCGCTGATGCCGCCGCTTTGATCCGGTGGCATGGTGATATTCGCAAAGAATGGACCGGTCAGTCCGGTTCCCGCGCAGATGCATTCGACCATCTTGAGGTTGTATTGATGCGTCAGATGGACCTCTTCCGCACCGAAAGCCGCAGGCAATTTGAAGCGCACGGTAGGTGTTGCGGGGTGGGTGTCGATTGTGATGCGCTGATGGCTGCAGAAACGGGGCGTCGCAAGAGAGACGAGCGTGAGCAAATCGCGCGGGGTCTTGGCGACGGCCGCGAGTTGGCCGAACCGGCCAAGTTCCCAGAAGCTGTCGCTCTTGACGATGCGCAAGCCGATGTCGGCTGCGCCTTCCTCCTTCGCGACCCGACGCAGGAACGCCAGAGCAGCAAGCAGCGAAACCGGCCGCTCAGCCTGCTCCAGATCAACCCGCCCAAGCCCGACACCGGACATGTAGCCCTCAGCCGAGCCACCGTTTTCCTGGATCCAACCCACAATAGGCTTGATGGATCCTGTCCGGACAAGTGGAATACTGCGAGACACCCGCAAACGCCCCCAACACCAACAAATGCGCAATTCCTCGCAACACCATTGGGTTGACGGACCGGGCTTGTAAAGGTCGGGCCAGCAGTTTTCAGGCCGACGAAGCCGAGGCCTGAGCCAACGCAGCATCAAATCTGCGTAACTCCAGCGCCATCGCCTGCCGCATCGCCGCCACATGGGTCATCCCCATCGACGCGTGAACTTCGGCCAGGAGATCGTGCGTTTCCGGGTCTGCGGGCGCGATTGCCATGGCAAGTCGCGCATGCAAGAGCGCAAGGTGGGCGTCGCCAAGCGACAGCGAAATCCGCGCCGCAGCCAACCGTAGCGCCGCGAGTCCCGGCGCCAGCACGATTGCCTGTTCAATGATTGTCCTGGCTCGTTCGGTCTGACCCGAAGTGCTCAGGAGGTCGACCGAGGCCAGCACGGGTTGGGTGGCGAAAGGCGCGAGGCCCGCTGCCAACTGGAAACAGGCAAGGGCCTTCTCCGGCTCGCCGGTCGCCGCCCAGAGCTTCCCCAGACGCAGTCGGTATCGCCAGTTCTGCGGGCACAGGTCTGTCGCCCGCTGCGCGAGCCACATTTGCAACTGCGCATTCGGCAAACCGTGCTCGATCCGGGCGAGGATCCGCGCCAGTCTGACCCGGAGCTTTCCGATGCGATACGTGGTCGCCTCGATCGCAGCTATTCTGCGGACCAGTCGGCGCAAGCGAACACGATCGCGAAGCGAAAGGCCCGCCGATCGCGCGATCAGGTCATCCGCAATGCTGACACGCGCTTTCTGTCGAACCTGCAAAAGGCGGAATGGGCGGTCTGCCCGCCCTCCCGCTGATTCGTTCGGCCCAAGTGCCATCCGGTAACCGCGCCGCATCCGGTCGGCGATCGCCTTGTCCCAGGTTTGCGGGTCGTCGTGCCCCGTCAGGACATCCGGTGCCCAGACCGGCAGCTGCACCTGGTCGACCGCCAAGTTGAAGACCTCATCCTCGCTTTCGCGCAGGTGGGGCGGGAAGTAGCCGATCCTGTCAAACAAGGCCCGGGCATAGGACCGTCCGAAATGGGAAATGTCCGCGGCGTTTGCGGCGGGGTTGCGTCGACCGTAGTTGTAGAGATTGCTCGCCAGGCAAATCACATTGTCCGGCTCAAGCGTGACGACCGGGGTCGAAACCGACAGCGCGCCCGAGTCGTGCCGCGCCTCGCGCCCGGCGATCCAGCCGGGCATGGCGACGCAATCTGCGGCCAGGAAGGTAATAAAGGGCGCCGCCGACGCATCGATCCCGACATTCCGTGCCGCCCCGACATAAAGCCGTTCCTCGACATCGACGAGGCGCAGCCTTGGCATGAGGTCGCCGAGGACGCCCGCCGCATCGCCGCCACCGGAATTGACCACGACGATTTCCGCAGGTCGGTCCTGCCCGAGGACCGACGCAACCGCGCGGCGCAACTGTGCCGGCGCCTTGTAGGACAGGACGACCACGGCCATCTTGCCCGACCCGTTTTGCGGTCCTTCGAAAAGTCTCGCCGGACCGGAAAGGTGGTCTCTCCAGGCAGCATCCGGCGCCGAAAAATCCGGCGGCCCGAAGGTCGCGGTGTTGGCATGCGCGATCCATAGGGCCGAGGGTGAGGCCCCGCGCGCGCTATCCATCATGTGACAGGCCTGATCGGTATCGCCATTTGCCGCAGCCAGCCTGGCGGCAAGGTAGCGACCCGCGAGGGACTCTTCCTTGGCAGCTGCCGGCATCTCGGTTCCCCCTGCACGACCGCAATCCGCTGCCAGCAGACCTGCCATGAATGCCAGGTCCGGGTCGTCTGGCCGGGCTGCAGCAAGGTCTTGTGCAATATGGCACGCCGTCTCGCCGCTACGCGAGCGCAGCAGATGGCCGATCAGACGCAGACGTGCCGGAACGGGATCCTCGACCGGTTTGCCGACAAGGTGGATCGGCGGAGCCCAGAGCCCACCATCCTCGACGAAGACGGGCGAGTATCCCTGACCGGGCTGGATCGTCTCGGCAGCAAGGCCGCGCTCGTCGGCGAGGTAGTCGTATCCGATCCCCTGACACAGGCGGTCAGGATCGGCGGCGGCGTAAAGATCGCGCCGATGCTGGCGCCGTTCGGCCGTGGCCGGGCGGAAGTGATAAAGGTTCAGTCCGGTTGCGCGGGTCACCAGCCCATCGCGGGGCGCGACCCACGGCCCATGAAGCGCCTTGGCGACGCCATCGCCGGCCGCGTCGAGCGAAAAAAGCCGCATCTGGGTCTTGCCGCCCCACAGCCCGTCAGAGCGATAGGTGAAAGCCGACAGCATTTCGCGCAAGGCGAAGGTCCAGAGAACATTCCGCCCCTGCCGCGTGAAGTCCCTGATCCTGAGCGCCAGGGCATCCTCGAAGCGTTCGTCGGGATCGGCGGCCAGGATCCAGTCTGCCCCCGCGTTCCGCGCGGCACGCAACAGCACAGCCCTTCGGGTCGGTTCGTCGCTCAGCCCGGGCGGGCCATCCCTGTCATCGCAGGAAACGAAACCGTCTACGGCGGGGCGGATGTTCTCCAGTAGGCCGGGCACCAGATGGGCATCGTAGCGATACGAGAACACGGCAAAGACGCGCGGCCGTCGCGCAGGCGCGGTCGAAAAGCTCTCTGTCTGAATGATCGGCATTCGGTAACTGGGTCGTCGTTCCAGGAAATGGCTCCGTCTTCCAGGCTTCAACCATGCAATGACGTCACCTTCATGGCGAAATCCGCCGGCCTGACACCGGGACAACCTGCCGCCATTGACGCCTTGGACACAGCCCGGATACTGCAACCAAAGGCCGTCGTCCGGCCACCCGATCACGCAAGGACCGATCTTGACCGTTTTCCTCTACCAGAATGACCTGCCCGACGGCCTCGACCTCGGGTCCGTGGTGGCCATCGACACCGAAACGATGGGCCTCGATCCCCGTCGTGACCGACTGTGCGTCGTGCAACTGTCCTCTGGTGATGGGAACGCCCATCTGGTGCAGGTCGCCAAAGGGCAGACTTCGGCGCCGAACCTTGAGCGGCTCCTGACCGACCCGTCGGTGGTGAAGCTGTTTCATTTCGGCCGCTTCGACATCGCCGCGCTGAAGCGCGCGTTTGGCGTCACGACTGCTCCGGTCTGGTGTACCAAGATCGCCTCGAAGCTCGTGCGGACTTTCACTGATCGCCACGGGCTCAAATACCTGTTGGCTGATCTGGTTGGCGTCGATGTCTCGAAGCAGCAGCAGACGTCCGACTGGGGTTCTGTCGAACTGACCGAGGCGCAAAAGGATTACGCGGCATCGGATGTGCTGTATCTGCACCGCCTGAAGGAAGAGCTGGAGGCGCGCTTGACCCGCGAAGGACGGCTCGATCTGGCGCAGCGGTGCTTCGACTTCCTGCCCACGCGGGCCGAACTGGACCTTCTGGGCTGGGACGAGCCGAATGACCTCTTCCACCACTGAAAGCTTTCTGACCACGGCGCGCCGCGTGATCGGGCGCGAGGCGGATGCGCTCTCGTTGCTTTCAGCAAGCCTCGATGGCGCCTTTGACGAGGCTGTCCGCCTTATCCTTGCGGCGCCGGGGCGCGTCATCGTGTCTGGCATGGGCAAATCCGGCCATGTGGGGCGCAAGATCGCGGCCACCTTCGCCTCGACGGGGACGCCTGCGCAATTTGTCCATCCGGCCGAGGCCAGCCACGGCGACCTTGGCATGGTGATGCGCGGTGATGTGCTGCTCATGCTGTCGAATTCGGGCGAGACGCCTGAACTGGCCGACATGATCGCGCATTCGCGCCGCTTCGATATCCCGCTGATCGGTGTCGCCTCGCGGCCCGAGTCGACCCTGATCCGGCAAAGCGATGTCGCGTTGATCCTGCCCGCCGCGCCTGAAGCCTGCGATACGGGAATCGTTCCCACCACCTCGACCACGATGACGCTTGCCCTGGGTGATGCCCTTGCCATCGCGCTGATGGAGCATCGCCAGTTCACGCCCGAACAGTTCCGCGTCTTCCATCCGGGCGGGCGGCTGGGCGCCCGGCTCATGCGGGTGCGCGACCTGATGCATGATGCCATGCCGCTGGTGCCGGAACATGCGCCGATGAGCGAGGTCCTGCTGGAAATCAGCCGAAAAGGCTTTGGCGTAGTTGGCGTGACCGATGCCGATGGTTATCTGGCGGGCGTGGTCACCGACGGCGACCTGCGGCGGCATATGGATGGACTCCTGTCCCGCACCGCCGTCGAAGTGATGACGCGCAATCCCCGGACGATCGGGCCGGAGGCGCTGGCGGAAAAGGCTGTGGCCGTGATGAACGAACGCAAGATCACCTGCCTATTCGTGGTCGATCCCGAAGGCAGCCGAAAGGCGGTCGGGATCCTGCATATTCACGATTGCCTGCGGGCAGGCGTGGTCTGACAGATGGCGCAGGCGGACAACGCCTATTCCCGGCTGATCCGCTGGTTGAAGATCGTGCTGCCGCTGGTGGCGCTGGCGTTGATGTCGTCGATCTTCCTGCTCTCGCGGAAGATCGACCCGACCGAGGCGTTGCCCTACAGCCGGGCGGAACTGGATGACCGCGCGCGCGAGCCGCGACTGACCCAGCCCAAATATTCGGGCATGACCAGCGACGGCGCCCTTGTCACCATCGACGCGGCCGAGGCACGGCCCGATCTCGCCGATCCCGGGCGAGGCAAAGCTTCGGAAATGGTCGGAACCATGCAGACGCCCGATGGCGAGGTGACAGATCTTGCGGCGGATGCTGGCCAGGTCGACACGGTGAAGCAGGTCTTTGCCATGCAGGGCAACGTGACGCTGACGAACTCAGCCGGCTATCGCGTCTCTGCTCCGGAAGTCACCGGATCGACGGCCGAAACGCTGATCGACGCGACGGGCGGGGTAAAGGGGCAGGCGCCGATGGGACCGCTGACATCGGATACGCTGCATATCCGTCCCGACCCGAATGTGCCGGGGCAGTATGTTCTGGTTTTCAATGGCCGAGTTCGACTGGTATACGATCCGAAACAATGACATTTGCCGATTTGCGAGACCGGATGCCATTCATGCTGCGCGCGCTCTGCCTGAGCCTTCTTCTGCTGCCGGCGCCGACATACGCACTGGCACAGGCTCAGGGCACGAATGTCGCCTTCGGCAGCATGAAGGGCGATCCGACCAAACCCGTCGAGGTGACCTCTGACCAGCTCACCGTCAACCAGGCGAATGGAACGGCGATCTTTACCGGCAACGTGCTGGTGGTGCAGGGCGAGATGCGGCTGACCGCACCTTCGGTTACCGTCGAATACGCCGAAACCACCAAGAAGATCACGCGGATGCATGCGACGGGCGGGGTGACGCTGGTCAATGCCGGCGAGTCGGCGGAATCGCAAGAAGCGGTCTATACGGTCGATGACGGGCACGTGCTGATGACGGGCAACGTGCTTCTGACCCAAGGTACAAGTGCGATCTCGGGGCAGCGCCTCAATGTCGATCTGGTCACCGGTACGGGTCTGATGGAAGGTCGCGTCCAGACGGTCTTCATCCCCGGCCAGGTGTCGGGCACCCAACCGTGAGCCCGGATCCTGTCCTTACCGTGGCCGAAGGGTCGGCCGGGCTGCATGTGCGGCACCTGCGCAAAAGCTACAAGCGCCGCCCGGTAATCCGTGACATGAGCCTGCACCTTCAGCGGGGCGAAGTCGTGGCCCTGCTTGGCCCCAACGGGTCGGGCAAGACCACCTGCTTCTATTCGATTGCCGGTCTGGTCTCGCCCGAGGGCGGGCAGATCGTCATCGATGGAAGGGACGTCACCGGCCTGCCAATGTATCGGCGGGCGCGGCTTGGCATCGGCTACCTGCCGCAGGAGGTCTCGATCTTTCGCGGCCTCTCGGTCGAGGACAACATCCTAGCCGTCCTTGAGATTCGCGAACCTGAGCTGCGTCGCCGGCGCGAGCGGCTGGAAGAGCTTCTGTCGGATTTCTCGATCACCCATATTCGCCGCGCACCGGCGCTGGCACTTTCCGGGGGCGAACGCCGTCGGGTCGAGATCGCGCGCTGCCTCGCGGCCGAGCCGAAATACCTTCTGCTCGACGAACCTTTCGCGGGCGTCGACCCGATTGCAGTCGGGGATATCCGCCAGCTTGTCCACGATCTGAAGGAACGCGGGCTGGGTGTGCTCATCACCGATCACAACGTCCGCGAGACGCTGGAGATCGTCGATCGCGCCTATATCCTGAACGATGGTGCGGTGCTGATGAGCGGGACGACCGACGAGGTGGTGCGGGACGAGAATGTCCGCCGCGTCTATCTGGGCCGGGATTTCCGCATCGGCTGAGACCGGCTCATGGGATGACGACAATCCCATGACGATGCAGTTGACTTTGCAGGCTGATCTGCCGCCAAATGATCTGGATGCAAGCGCAAGTCGCCCTTACCGACTCTCCCGGCACAGGCAGAATGTCTGCCCCCTGTGAGCGAGTCAGTGCCGGGCGAGGATTTTCCGAGAATTCTGGATGCGCAGGTGGCCGGGTCGTGGCACCCGCGCATCCCCTTGGCCGAGCGACCATCTGAAGGAGGAACCATGCGGTATCAGATCAGCGGCAAGCAGATCGACATCGGGGAGGCGCTGCAGACCCATGTGAAAGCGGAATTGGGCGAGGTCGTTGAAAAATACGCCCAGCGTCCGACCGAATGCATCGTGGTCTTCAGCCGTGTTGGCCATGAGTTCATCTGCGAAAGCGTCATCCACCTTTCGACCGGCCTGACAGCGCAGGCGAAGGGTCACGCAGCCGAAGTCTATGCCGCTTTCGAAAGTTGCCGCGAAAAACTGGACAAACAGCTGCGCCGCTACAAGCGCCGTCTGCGCAGCCATCACCGTGACCGCACGGCACCAGTTGAATTCGATCCCGGCTCCTCCTATATCCTCGCCCCATCCGAGGAGACCGAGGATGCTGAGGCCGACAGCCTCCAGCCCATCGTGATCGCCGAGATGGAGACGAAGATTCCTTCGATCACCGTCGGCGAAGCCGTGATGCAGCTGGAACTTGCTGGCCAGCGCATGCTGGTCTTCCGCAACGAAGGGCATGGCGGGGTCAATGTCGTCTACAGGCGCGATGACGGAAACATTGGCTGGATCGATCCGCGCAACAGCAAATAGCGCAAGCAGGCGCGGGAACTGATCTAGATATGGAACTCTCCAAGCTGCTGAAACCGGGTGCCGTGCGGGTTCTCGGCACCCTGACCAGCAAGAAACGCCTGTTCCAGGAGTTGGGTGATATCGGGGCCCAAGCCTACGGACTGAACGCCGCCGTGGCCATCGATGGCCTGCAAGAGCGCGAAAGCCTCGGCCCGACCGGCGTTGGCCACGGCATCGCTCTGCCCCACGCGCGGCTGGAGGATCTTCCAGGTATAGTCGGTATCTTCCTGCGTCTCGAAAAGCCGCTCGACTTCGACTCGGTCGACCGCCAGCCGGTCGACCTGGTCTTTGCGCTGTTTGCGCCGAAGGATTCGGGCGTCGACCACCTGAAGGCGCTGGCGCTTGTCAGCCGCACGATGCGCGACCCGACGGTCTGCGCGAAACTTCGGGCCAATACCGACCCGGCGAAGCTTTATGCCATCCTGACCGAAGCCCGGACCACCCAGGCTGCCTGAGCCTAGCGCCAGCGTGCGAAGCCAAAGGTGACATAGTCGCGCTGGAAGGCATCCTGCGCGGCACGTTCGATTTCGTCATCGTAGATCGCCGCCAGATGTTTCGGCTCTGGCGCCGGAGAATAGTCGCGGCTCGGACAGCCGGCCTGCTCGGACAACTGGCGCAGGGCTGCGGCCGCTTCCGCCTCGCGGAGGATCGCATCGGGGGGCACGATCTGGGCAAACCCCTGGATGATCGCGGCCTGCGTCGCCCAGTGGGCATCGACCTTCAGCGCGGTCTGGCCGGACAGGTTCATTCGCACAAAGCGCAGGAAGCCCAGAAAGCCGGACCGAAGCTGCGCGGCTTCACCGGCCTCTGCGCCCTCCGGCAGGTCGACCCCATGTTGACGTTTAAGCGCGCGCCGGACTTCGCTGGCTTGCCCGTTCAGCACCCGGTCGATGAAGGCAGCGTAGGCACGCTCTACCGGATGGCGCAGCATGGTGAAGCTGCGATGGCCGGGCCGGGCCCGCTTCCATTGCCGCAAGTCCTTCTGGCTGAGACCGCTTTCCACTGAACCGCCGACCGCTGAAAGCCAGGCCACAACCTCGGCCTCCGGACCGGCCTTGATCGGCAGGAACAGCAGTGGAGCCTCGCGTGCGACGATCATGGTCGGAACCGCAGGACCTCGCCGGGGTTCGAAATTCGGGGTGCGTGACAGGTTGAACCTGTCCAGCCGCTGGATGGCCGTTGCGATGGCCCCAGGATTGGTGACCTTGGTTTCGATTTCTTCCGGGTTCTGCTTCTTCAGGGTCGAATCCGGAGCCTCGATGGCTGCGTCGATCCCAAGGAAGCGGGCAAGTCCGGACAGCACCGCAACATCGCCGATGTCTTCGTAATCAAGGTAGAACGCGGTCTGCCCGCTGACCTGGAGCGCGTGCAGGATCGACTGTTGGAAGTCTTGCTGGGCGGCGATGTGGGCGGCGAACTCTTCTCCGTCGAACCTGATTTTCGCGGTCTTCAGGTTCTTCGGATTGCGCAGCATCCACTGGTTGGTTTCCTGCGCGATCTTCAGCGAGACATAGCTGTCGAGCGGGTTGCGGGTCAGGACGATCTTGGCGCAGCCCGGATCGGACAGGACCGCGTCCAGAACCCGGGCGTCGTGATCGTGGAAAAGCCGGAAGCCGGTCAGGCCGTCATGCGCCGCCCTGATCCGGGCGAGCACCCCAAGGGGATCACGGTCGCGGGCAGCGAGGTCAAATCCGAAGGCATCGACCTGATCCTTCTTGCCGAAGAAATGTGGATTGAAGAGTTCGCCCAGACAGTGGAGCCCGGGAAGCGCGTTCAGGTTTGCCTCAAGATAGTTCGACCCCGTGCGCATGCCGCCGAGCACCACGAAGCTGGAGAACCCTCCCATGCCCTAGCGGACCAGGTAAGGACGGCCGCGGCGGTTGTCGCCCTGCTGGTCGTCATTCCCCACGGGGAAATCCCCCATGAGGACAGGCTGCATCCCCTGATTGCGCAAGTTCTGGAGGAACTGGCCAAAGCCGGTCAGGTCGGTCATCCGCGGCACCTCTGTCAGGCGCCGGAGTGACCGCGGGCTGATCTCGTCGACGATGGTTTGCAGCGGTTCCATCGGGTTCTCGATGAATTCGGCCAAGGTCCAGACCCTGACCCGGGCCTTGGATTGAGGACGGCGCAACAAGTCCAGATGAGCCAGCTCGATCTTCTGCAGCCGGGCGGCTTCACGACGGATTTCCGCGAAGTTGAGGTTGGCCTTGAACAGCGGGATCGACCAGGCACCGGAAATGACCGAGACATGGGCATTCACGTCGGCGGCAAGCAGGTCAGAAACCGCCTGCACGTCGCGCGGACCAAACAGGAAGCACTGCCGTTCCCCGCGCGTGTTCCAGATCAGGCTGCTCAGGAAGGCCGCCGGATTGCGATCGCGCAGCGCCGGGCTGTCGCAGAGCGCGCCACTGTAAGCCGACTCTCCACCCGCGAAATGAACTTTGTCCGCCGCGAACAGGTGGCCATGGACCCGCATTCCGGCCGCCCGACCAAGCCAGGTGTCGAAGTTTTCAAACACATCGGCGAAGCCTTCGAAGACGGAATAGGCGGAACAGGTCCGGCTGGGTTCCCATTCCGCACCGGGAAAGCGGCTTTGCATATAAAGTCCGGGCCGCCCGCGTGTCCGCCGTTCGACGGCCTTTGCGAACAGCCGATCGATCTTACCGGGATTGGGCTCGGCCCGGGGCTGTCCCGCGATGTCATCCGACAGGAAGGTCGCGTAAAGCCGCTCAGCATGGGACCAGATCTTGCGGGCGATGAAGCAATCTGACCGGCGCAGCAGTTGCAGGTGATCGTCGTAGAAGATGTGGGGTTTGCCCTGAAAGTCGAACTTCGACAGGGTCAGTGACCGGCTTTCGACCTGGTCGGAATAGAGCCGCACAAGGGTCTGGAAGTAACTTTCGTCGGGGATCCAGACCTTGCGGAAATACCGATCATGCTCGGCCCGGTCAGGGCTTTCAAGGATGGCGGAAAGCGTGCGACGCGTCAGGCACCACCACTGGCTTCCCAGATGGGGCACGATCCCCTCCGGAATGTTCCGGCGGAAACCAACCCTGCGCTGAAGCTTGACATAGGCGTCGAACAGCCGGCGCTGCTTGCGCCAGGAAAACGGGAACCGCAGCGTGAATCGTTCCTCGTCCAGCCCGCCGACGGTCCAGCCGACATCGGTGGTGGTCACGCTTTCGATGAAATCCGTCCGTGGCCGGGCATCCAGATAGTCGACGAGTTCGGCGACCGGACGAAGCGGCAGGCAGGAACCCGAGGCAAGCATCACATGCCGGACCTGGGGGAATTCCTTCAACATCACCTCGGCGGCCGTCTGAGTGGCGGCGACAAGACCCCAGCCGCCCCATTCGCAGGGGTGCCGCCGGCAAAAGCGGATGTCCGGGACATCCTTCAGCAATTCGTGGAGACGATGGACGGGGCGTCGTTTCGTGCGCCGGTCGATATGGATGACGACCGGACAGCCACGTTCAGCCAGGTGGCGGGCCACCTGTGCGGCGCGATCCAGCGCCGTATGACACAGCATGATGAACCCGACGGTCAAGCAGCGCCCGCCTTCATGCCCAGTTTCCCTTCGACATCAGCCCGAGGATCTCGAGCTGGCGCCAGTTGATGTATTTCTCCGACCACTTGCACCAAAGCTCGGGCTGACGGGTCAAGCCCTCGCGATAGGCGCGATACTCGTGACTGGCCGCGTAGTGTTGTTTTCGATCCATTTCCTCCTCGGCCTTGGCCGGGAAGGTATCAAGGAACTTGGCGTGCAGCAGGCAGCCCGATGCCTTTTCGCCCCCCTGCTCGTCGTAGACGAGGTTCAGGCCACGCGGCAGCAGCATGTGGGTGGAACTGGCAAAGACATAGTTGCGGTGCCATTTCACCAGCGGGATCTTGTTCAGTGCCGGCGCCCGGGCGGGTACATCCTGAAAGAACTGCCTGGCCCGCGGTCCCCCCTGGATCCACAGGTTGCCATAGGTCTTGTCCCGCGCGATCTGGTAATTGCCGGAGTCGAACCAGCTGGCAATCTCGAACGGGTCCTGACCTTCGCGATAGGGTTCGGCGTCGATCGGTCCCTTCGGATACATGTCCAGAAGCATCGCCGAGAAGGACCGGATCGCCGAGCTGTCGAGCCAGTCGGTAAGTGCCCGAAGCGGGCGGGTATCGCAGAATGGGTAGACGAAGAACTCGTCGGGATCGACGGTCAGCGTCCAGTGACCATGCCCATACCTGCGCAAGAGGCCGTTGAGCCAGTCCATCCCGAACCGGGCCCGCTTGTAGCTCGCCTCGGTATGCCAAAGCGACACATCGAGCTGTTCTGCCAGCCATTCCCGCGAGCCATCGGTCGAGCCATTGTCCACGATCAGGAAATGATTGACGCCCAGCTTGCGGTAGTAGTCCAGGAAATAGGGCAGCCGGATACGTTCGTTGCGCAGGACGACGAAGGCCAGGATGTCGTGTCGGCGAATGCTTTGCACCCGGCTCATGAGCGGGCGTAGTTCCCGGCCCTTGCGCCAGGCGCGGAACCGCCAGCGACGGCGGATCAGACGCAGCCTATAACTCCTGAACAAGTCCAATCCGCGCCCTGCCCCCGATACCGCGCCTCTTGGATCGGACTATAGCGGCTGGCTTAAGACGCGGTTGAAATGGCTTTCCCATTCAGGCGGTCGGCGGCTTGTGCTTCTCCGTCGTTCCGTCCTGTCGCGCTGCCGGCCTGTCTTTATCAGCCCGTCCATCGTTCCCAACCAAGAATAACCGTCGGATTCCTTCAGGTAAACCGGATAGTCACCTAGCAATTCGTCGAATACCGGCAGGGGAAGGCAAAGCACCGGGCAACCCCGCGCGGCGGCCTCGATCGTTGGCAGCCCATAGCCTTCGGCCAACGACGGAAACAGCAAGGCTTCGGCATCGTCCATCAGCGCAGCAATCGCGCCGTCCGGCAGGTCTGAGAACTCCAAGACCGTCCCGCCGATCGTCGGCAGGCTGTCGAGACGGCGGAAGACTGCGTCATTGCGCCAACCCCGACGGCCGGCGATGACGAGGCAAGGGGTTTCCGCCTTGGGGCGGGTCCTGTGCATGTCCTCCCAAAGGTCCAGCAGGAAATCATAGCCCTTGCGCGGCTCGATCGTGCCGACGGCCAGAAAGTAGGGTCTTCCCGCCAGCAACTCGGTGACCCGCTGCGACGGCACGGCCTCGACGTGGTTGATCCCGAGGGGGGCTATCACCATCGGGGGGACGCGACCAAGGTTGGCGAGCGCTGCGCGTACATCCGCCCCCGTGGTGGCGCAGGTGCAGATGATGCGATCAGCCTCCCACGCCGCTGCCTTCAACTTGCGTCGGAAACTGGCCGTGGCGTCGGGCCGGGAAAACTCCGGATGGCGTAAAGGGATCACGTCGTGGATCAGCACGGTGACCCGGCAGCGAGCGAACCGACGTATCGCCCTTAGCCGCCAGCGGGACAGGTTGGCGTGTCCGACGTTGTAATAGTCCGCACCCGCCGGCACATGGCGCCGCAGCAAGTAGGCCGCAAGCGGGCCGCTCGCAATCGAGAGGGGAGTAAGCAGACTTCGGCCGTCCTGGTCCGGCGGCGTCGGGTTACCGAGAGACTGCCGAAACCGCACCAGTCCACGGCGGTCCAGCAAGAAAAATCCCCGCCCGGCCCTGGCAAGGCCGAAGACGGGGATCGGGTCATTCAGGAACCGGTCGAGATAGGCAAACTCGACCCGATCCACCCCGGTCGGCGGTCCTGACCCGATCCGCGAAACGAGCCGCGTCAGGTCCAGGATTCGCGCCGGAGGGGCAACCACCTGTTATTGCGCCGCCTTCTGCTGCGCGATCATGTGGTGCAGGTAGTCCGAGAACTCCTCGGCCAAGTCGCTGCGGGCCAGACCGAAGGCAACCGTGGCCTGCAGGAACCCGGCCTTGGACCCGCAGTCATAGCGCTGGCCACGGAAGCGGAAGCCGTAGACCGGATTGCCAGCGGTGATTTCGTCGGCAATTGCGTCGGTCAACTGGATCTCGCCACCGGCGCCCTGCTTCATGCGGTTGAGGTTGTCCAGAACCGTTGGCGACAGGATGTACCGGCCGATCACGGCAAGGTTCGACGGCGCTTCCTCGGCCTTGGGCTTTTCGACCATGCCCTTGACCGTAACAAGCGTTCCCATGTCTTCCTTGATGTCGAGCACGCCGTAGGACGATGCCTTGGCCGGCGAGACTTCCATCGCGGCGACCATGTTGCCGCCAGTTTCCTCGTAGGCCTCGACCATCTGCTGCAGGCAAGGTTTTTCGGCCGCGATCACGTCATCGGGCAGCAGGACCGCGAAAGGCTCATCGCCCACAAGGCGCCGGGCGCACCAGACGGCATGGCCGAGGCCAAGCGCCTTCTGCTGACGGACATAGGCGATGGCGCCCGACTCCATGTCGGTGGCCTTGAGGACCTCGAGGAGATCTTTCTTGTTCTTGGCCTTGAGTTCGGCCTCGATGATCGGTGCGTGATCGAAATAATCCTCGAGCGCGCTTTTGCCGCGCGAGGTGACGAAGATGAATTCGGTGATGCCTGCCGCGCGCGCCTCGTCGATCGCGTACTGGATCAGGGGCCGGTCGACGAGCGTCATGATCTCTTTCGGGATCGACTTGGTCGCCGGAAGGAAGCGGGTTCCAAGACCTGCAACCGGGAAGACGGCTTTAGTCACCTTGTATTTTGTCATTTCTCTACTCTAACTCAGCTCTCAATAGGTCGCTGTGCGCGCCCTCATATCCGGGCAAGGCCGACTAGTCACATAGAAATCTGACAGGATTCAGGCATAAAGGCAAAGAAGCGTGTCCTTGCCGGACAATCGTCTTCCCGGGCGAAACATTGCCGATCCGGGTCAGTCTGAAGGCGACTTGCCCAACCCTCGCACAAATCGGAATCTTTTCGCCTCGCGCGCCAACCGGTTTCGGGGGTCGCGATCGGCCAGAGCCGGACGAGTCCGGTCGGACCGGCCCAGGATTCCGCCCATCTGCCACCAGATTCCGCCCGCGAATCGCTCACGGTGACGCAACAATCCTGGCGTGAATTCGACGACAGTGACCACGTGCCCCTCGCGGGAGAGGCGGTCTGCCTCAGTGCGCAGACGCCAGTGATTCCAGATCCAGCCTGAGAGCAGCGCACTTTGCCGCGGCCCGGTGCCGGGCATCTGGCAGAAGGGCGATGGAGGCGGCCGAAGCGGTCGAAGCGCCGGAAGCGGCCGCACCGCTCCTTCGGCAATCCCCACTTCAAGCGACATGGCGAGCCGTTCGACGTCGCGCGGTTCAATTGCGCCGCTGACCATCAGGCGGATCAGGCGCTTGCGCTGACTCCCACGGAGCCGATCAAGAGCCCGATCAGCTTCATCCGGTGAGTGGCGACGTGCAAAGACGGCGGCGCTGGCCCCGATCTCGTGCAGGTCGCGCGGCGTCCGATCCGACCGACGTCGTTCGCTCGCCGCGAAACCGTGCTGGACGATGGCCGACGGAACCACCGCCGTCAGTCCACCCTGTTCCGCAAGGCGCAAGTTCACGTCCGCCTCGTCCAGGAAGAAGCGATAGGCCGGATCGAACCCGCCGGCGGCCAGTAGGGTGCCCGTCCGGAAGGCGCAATTGGTGCCCTGGGTCTTGATGGCGCGACGGCCGGAGCCGTGATGAAGGCTGACCGTTTCCGGCACCTCCAGCGGGTGATCCAGCCCGCTGCTGTCGACCTCCATCGCCCGCCACTGCCAGGAAATGCCATTGCGGCCGCGGACGAACCCCCCGGCCTGGTTGACCGCGGGATCGCTGAAAGGGGCGGTCAGCAACCGCAGCCAGCTCGGTTCTGCCACGGCGTCGTCGTCGATGAAGGCCACGACCTCGCCTGCGGCCAAGGCGAGTCCGGCATTGCGGGCGGCAGCGATGTTCGCTTCGTCGAAGGTCACGATTTTCAGCTGCAGTCCAAGTGCGGCGACGGCGCGCGCTGCTGCGGGATCGGCAACAACGATGACCTCCATCACCGGATGGTCCTGCAGGCGCAATGCGTCGAGGCAGCGAAGAAGAAGCTCCGTCCGGTGACGGCTGACAACGATAACGCTGACCGGTACTTCGGTCATGCGCCTCCCATTTCGGCCAGCATCGCCTCGATCCGGGCGACATCCTCGGGGTTGTTCAGCTCCCAGAACAGTCGCCCCCGGGCCTGAACCTCGACACACAGGACATTCCGCCCGTTTTCGAGGAAGCGCAGTTGCTCGAGCCCTTCCAGTTGCTCCAGCGGCCCCTGTTCCCAATCGGCATAGGCCTGAAGCGCGGCGGGTCGGTAGGCGTAGACACCGACATGATGAAACACCGGCGTCGCCTCGTGATCGGCATAGGTCTGGCTGGTGAAGGGGATCACCTCTTTCGAGAAGTAAAGCGCCCTGCCGCCCGCTCCGAAGACGGCGGTTGTCCCGCCGACGCGACCGGCGCGACGATCCGCAAGAAAGCCGTTCAACGCCCGGCCATCCGCGCGCAAGACCGGGGTCGCCACCTCGGCTTCCGGGGTTGCTTTCAGGCCTGCTACCAGATCTTCGACAAACCAGGGCGGGGTCAGGGGAGCATCGCCCTGAAGGTTCACCACGATGTCGAACCCCGGGAGCCTTGCAGCAACCTCGGCGCAACGTTCGGTCCCGTTCCGCCAGTTGGGCGAGGTCATCACGACCTCCGCGCCGAAGGCTTCGGCGTGATCGCGGATGCGGTCGTCATCTGTTGCCACGACCACCCGATCCGCACCGTGAACGCTGCAGGCGGCTTCCCAGCTTCGACGGATCAGGCTTTTGGCGGCGCCATCCGGCCCCTTCAGCTCGACCAGCGGCTTGCCCGGATAACGAGTCGAGGCGTACCGGGCCGGAATGGCGATCAGCACGCTCATTTCTTCAGGTCCACTCCGGGCGCGAAGGCGATGAAGAAGGGATTGTCCCATCCCGCCTTGCCGTAGGTGAGCGGTTCATGCGTGTCAAAGCGCACGACCTTCCCGCCAGCGCCGCGCAGCACGGCATCGCCAGCGGCGGTATCCCATTCCATCGTCCGCCCGAGACGAGGGTACAGATCCGCCTCGCCCGTGGCGACAAGGCAGAACTTCAGCGATGATCCGGCGCTGGTCATGTCGCGCACGCCATATTTCGCGATGTAGTCATCTGTCGCCTGATCGCGGTGTGATTTCGATGCGACGACCATCAGCGCGGCATTATCCGGGTGCGACACATGCAGGCCCGTCTGTCGGCCGGGGCGGTCACGGTCGTGCGGGGCAGCCTCTTCCACCGAGCGTCCGTCGGCGAGCGTATAGAACAGTCGCCTCTTGGCCGGGGCATAGACAACGCCGCGGACCGGAACGCCATTCTCGACATAGGCGATGTTGACGGTGAAATCCCCGCGCCGCTGAATGAATTCCTTGGTGCCGTCCAGCGGATCGACAATCAGGAAGGTCGAGGCGGACAGGCCGTGAGAGGCCGCCTGCTCTTCGGTGATAAGTGGCAGATCGGGAAAGGCCGCGCGCAGCCCGGCAGAGATCAGCGCATCCGCAGCTTCGTCAGCCTCGGTGACGGGGCTGGTGTCGGACTTTGCCTTTACTTCGAAATCCGGGCCTTCGTAGATCGCCATGATCCGGTCGCCCGCTTCAAGCGCCAGTCGGCGCATCACTGTCAGCAAGCGATCATGATCCATCTGCGGTCTCCGGCCTTGTCCAGTCGCCGCAGTTGAATAAATGCGGCATATTCTTATGATGGGCCGCAAAGGGAACGGCAAGATTTCCCTGCGCAGATTGTGGCGAAGCCATCGCCCCCGAGGAAGCAGACAGGCATGTTCCGCACTCCGACAAAACCGTCACGCCTGCATTCCGCCTTCGCGATGATGGAGGTGACCTTTCACGCCGCGGTGCGTCGTGTCCGCAAGTCGCATCGCAACGCGGCCTTCGGCCTGTTGATGAATATCGCCCAGTCGGTGCTCTTCGTGGTTTTGCTCTACTTGGTCTTCTCACTTCTGAACATGCGGCGGACGGCCGTGCGCGGCGACTTCATGCTGTACACGATGACCGGCGTCTTCATGTTCATGACATTCAGCAAGACGATGGGGGCGGTCGCAGGGGCCGAGAATTCAACCTCGCAGATGATGAAGCACGCTCCGATGAACACTTTCGTCTCGATCGGTGCGGCAGCCCTAGCCTCACTCTATATCCAGATTCTCTCGGCCGGCGTGATCCTGTTCTTCTACGACGTCGTGTTCAATCCGATCACCATCGACGAACCGGTGGGTGCAATGCTTATGCTGTTGATGGCATGGATCTGGGGCGTGTCCGTTGGAATGGTCTTTCTCGCGGCCAGGCCATGGTCGCCAAACCTTTTCGGGCTTGCCGCGACAGTCTTTCAACGTCTCAATCTGCTGTTTTCCGGCAAGATGTTCCTTGCCAATACTTTGTCCAGCACGATGCTGGCGATGTTCTGGTGGAATCCGCTGTTCCACATCATCGATCAGACGCGCGGCTTCGTCTTTTTGAACTACACCCCGCGCAACACCTCGCTGACCTATCCGCTGAAGGTGACTCTGGCCTGTTTCATGGTGGGGCTGCTGCTCGAAAACTTCACGCGCCGGCACGCCTCGGCCAGCTGGAATGCCAGCGGCTAATCGGCAGGCTCGACCACCCGCAATGTCAAGTTGATCCGACCACCCTGAGGCAGCAGGGTCGAGGATCCGTGCCGCACGCGGTCGATCCCGTGCCAGGCCAGCCGAGCCGGGCCGCCCATGACCACGACATCTCCCGATGACAGCCAGTGGCTGCGTGTCGGTTCATTGCGGTCGATGCCGCCCATGCGGAACAGCGCGCTGTCACCAAGCGAGATCGAGACGACCGGAAAGCTGAAATCCCCTTCGTCGCGGTCCTGGTGCAACCCCATCCGAGCGCCCTCCCCGTAGAAATTGACCAGGCAGCAATCCGGTTTCCGCGCGAGGCCCGTCACCATGTTCCATACCGCGAGCACCCGATCCGGAATTGCGGGCCAGGGCGTGCCCCGGGGATGGGTAGGCGAATACCGATAGCCCTTGCGGTCGGTGATCCAGCCCAATCGGCCTGCAGCGGTCATCCGTACGCTCATTTGCCGCCCGCCCGGCGTGACCGGCGAAACAAGCGGGGCTGCGGCAACGACCTGCCGCAGATCCTCAACCATGGCGACCTGATCCGCCAGCGGCAGCAGACCCGGATAAATATCGAAGCCCGCAATCCGAAGGCTTGGTTCCATGCGATCGGTCATGCATGCGATCCTGATCAAATTCCACGAAAATCACGGCTCTGTGACGCTTGCAGGGCCAAAGACCCCCTCTTATATACCCCTCGAAGCCGGGCCGGGCAGTTGCCCTTCCCGGTCAGAATTGGGATCGGGGACGGGAAGCCGCAACGGGTCTCGCCCCCATAACATCGCCGAAAGAAGAGGTAGCTGAATATGGCCAAAGTCATCGGGATCGACCTCGGGACCACGAACTCCTGCGTTGCCATCATGGATGGCGCTCAACCGCGGGTCATCGAAAACTCGGAAGGCGCCCGCACCACCCCCTCCATCGTCGGTTTCACTGAAACCGAACGTTTGGTCGGCCAGCCGGCAAAACGCCAGGCGGTCACCAACCCCACGAATACCGTTTTTGCGGTCAAGCGCCTGATCGGGCGCCGGGTCGACGACCCCATGATCGCCAAGGACAAGAAGAACCTGCCGTACCATGTCGTGAACGGCGGCAACGGCGACGCCTGGGTCGAAGTGCGCGGCGAGAAATACTCGCCTAGCCAGATCTCGGCCTTCATCCTTCAGAAGATGAAGGAAACGGCGGAGTCCTATCTGGGCGAGCCGGTGACGCAGGCCGTCATCACGGTTCCCGCCTATTTCAACGACGCCCAGCGTCAGGCCACCAAGGACGCCGGCAAGATCGCCGGCCTCGAAGTGCTGCGCATCATCAACGAACCGACGGCGGCGGCGCTCGCCTACGGTCTCGACAAGAAAGAGACGAAGACCATCGCGGTCTATGACCTTGGTGGCGGTACCTTCGACATCACCATTCTCGAGATCGACGATGGCCTGTTCGAAGTGAAATCGACCAACGGGGACACGTTCCTCGGCGGCGAAGACTTCGACATGCGCATCGTCAACTACCTGGCTGACGAGTTCAAAAAGGAACACGGCGTCGACCTCACGCTCGACAAGATGGCGCTGCAGCGCCTGAAGGAAGCGGCCGAAAAGGCCAAGATCGAGCTGTCGTCCAGCCAGCAGACCGAGATCAACCAGCCGTTCATCAGCATGGACAAGAACACCGGGCAGCCGCTGCACCTGGTGGTCAAGCTGACCCGTGCGAAGCTGGAAAGCCTTGTCGGCGACCTCATCAAGGCGTCGATCAAGCCCTGCCAGGCCGCGCTGAAAGATGCCGGCGTGACCGTGGGCGACATCGACGAGGTGGTTCTGGTCGGCGGTATGACCCGGATGCCGAAGGTCATCGAAGAGGTGACCAAGTTCTTCGGGAAAGAGCCGCACAAGGGCGTGAACCCGGACGAAGTCGTGGCGCTCGGCGCGGCGATCCAGGCCGGCGTGCTTCAAGGTGACGTCAAGGACGTCGTCCTGCTCGACGTGACCCCGCTGTCGCTGGGTATCGAGACGCTCGGTGGCGTGTTCACCCGCCTGATCGACCGCAACACCACGATCCCGACCAAGAAGTCGCAGATCTTCTCCACGGCCGAAGACAACCAGAACGCCGTGACGATCCGCGTCTTCCAGGGCGAGCGCGAGATGGCGGCCGACAACAAGATGCTGGGCCAGTTCAACCTGGAACAGATCCCGCCGGCCCCGCGCGGCGTGCCGCAGATCGAAGTGACCTTCGACATCGACGCCAACGGCATCGTGTCGGTGAACGCCAAGGACAAGGGCACCGGTCGGACCCAGCAGATCACGATCCAGGCCTCCGGCGGTCTCTCGGACGACGAGATCGAGAAGATGGTCAAGGACGCCGAGGCCAACGCCGAGTCCGACAAGAAGCGGCGTGAACTCGTCGAGACCAAGAACCAGGGTGAGAGCCTGCTCCACTCGACCAAGAAGTCGCTGGAAGAGCATAGCGACAAGGTCGACCCGTCGACCGTCGAGGCCATCGAACTTGCGATGGGTGCGCTGGAAGAGGCCCTCAAGTCGGAAGACGCGGGCAAGATCCGTGGCGGCATCCAGAACCTGACCGAAGCCGCGATGAAACTTGGCGAAGCCATCTACAAGGCCAGCCAGGCCGAGGGTGAAGGCGCCGAGGATGGTCCGCGCGATGTGGATGACGAGATCGTCGATGCCGATTTCGAGGATCTCGGGGAAAACAAGCGGAAGTAAGGCCGCGCAGAACCTCAGAGGGGCGGTCCGGCAACGGGCCGCCCTTCTCCGGTTCAGTCAGGGAGTTTTGCCATGGCAAAGCGCGACTATTACGAAGTGCTTGGGGTCTCCAAGGGCGCATCGGCGGAAGAGCTGAAAAAGGCCTATCGTACGAAGGCCAAAGAGCTTCATCCCGACCGCAACTCTGACAATCCGCAGGCCGAGGCCCAGTTCAAGGAAGTGAACGAGGCCTACGATGTGCTGAAGGACGCTGACAAGAAGGCGGCCTATGACCGCTTTGGCCATGCAGCCTTCGAGGGCGGCATGGGTGGTGGCGGTGGCGGTCCGCGGGGCGGCTTCGGCCAGGGCGATTTCGCTTCGGCCTTCTCGGATGTCTTCGAGGATCTCTTCGGCGATTTCATGGGCGGCCGTGGTGGCGGCGGCGGCGCGCGGTCGCGGGCACAGCGTGGCTCCGACCTGCGCTACAACATGCGCGTCTCACTGGAAGAGGCCTATTCGGGCATCCAGAAGACGATCAACGTTCCTGCCTCGATTACCTGCGAGGCCTGCCATGGCAGCGGGGCCGAGGGTGGAGCGGAGCCTGTCACCTGCCCGACCTGTTCGGGCATGGGCAAGGTTCGCGCCCAGCAGGGCTTCTTCACGGTCGAGCGCACTTGCCCGACCTGTGGCGGCATGGGCCAGATCGTCAAGAACCCGTGCAAGGTCTGCAACGGGGCCGGTCGGGTCGAGAAGGAACGTTCGCTGTCGGTCAACATCCCGGCCGGCGTGGAAACCGGCACGCGAATCCGTCTGGCAGGCGAAGGCGAGGCCGGGCTGCGCGGCGGGCCTTCAGGCGATCTCTACATCTTCATCGAGGTGAAGGATCACGCACTCTTCCAGCGCGACGGAACGACTCTTTACTGCCATGTTCCGATCAGCATCACCACGGCGGCGCTTGGCGGCGAAGTCGAGGTCCCGACGATTGACGGCGGGATGAGCCGCGTCAAGGTTCCGGAAGGCAGCCAGACCGGCAAGCAGATGCGACTGCGCGGCAAGGGGATGCCCGCGCTCCGCGGCGGCGGATCGGGAGACATGCTGATCGAGCTTTCTGTCGAGACGCCGGTCAAACTGACGTCGCGGCAGAAAGAACTGCTGCGCGAGTTCGAGTCGCTGAGCCGCGAGAACAATCCGGAAGGGTCGTCCTTCTTCTCGAAGGTGAAGGGCTTCTGGGACAGCAAGAAGAGCTGAGAGCTGCCTGGCGCGCTCTGATGAGGCCGTCCCGATTGGGGCGGCCTTTTTCTTTGTACGCTGTCTGAAAGGGGGCGGAAAAGACAAAGGCCCCGCTTGCGCGAGGCCTTTCGTAGACTTGGTGCCCAGGAGAGGACTCGAACCTCCACGTCTTGCAACACTGGTACCTGAAACCAGCGCGTCTACCAATTCCGCCACCTGGGCAGGTGCCGTGACGGGCGATGTATCCATGCCGAATGTCGGTGTCAACGGGGCGCGGCGAAAAAACGTCGCGCCAATTGCGGCTTGTTCCCGCGAGAGTGAAAAGCTATTCCCGGGGGCAGGTTTGCAGCAATTCCAAGAGGGCGCGGCAGATGAGCAAGCTCGTCACGATCTATGGCGGTTCGGGTTTCATCGGGCGCTACATCGCGCGGCGCATGGCGCTGGAGGGGTGGCGGGTGCGGGTTGCCTGCCGCCGCCCGAACGACGCGCTGTTCGTGAAGACCTACGGCGTCGTTGGCCAGGTCGAGCCGGTGCTCTGCAACGTGCGCGACGATGCCTCGGTTCGGGCGGTGATGCTTGGCGCCGATGCCGTGGTGAACTGCGTGGGCATCCTGGCAGAAGCGGGGGCGAACAGGTTCGATGCCGTCCAGACCGAAGGTGCGGGCCGTATCGCCCGCATCGCGGCGGATCTTGGTGTTGAGAAGCTGGTTCATGTTTCGGCCATCGGCGCCGATGCGAACTCTGACAGCAACTATGCGCGGACCAAGGCCGAGGGCGAGTCTGCAGTTCTCGCGGCCTTCCCCTCGGCCGTGATCATGCGTCCCTCGGTGGTCTTCGGACCCGAAGACCAGTTCTTCAACCGCTTCGCCGGCATGACCGTCCTCAGCCCGATCCTGCCGATCGTTGGTGGCAAGACGAAATTCCAGCCGGTCTACGTCGACGATGTCGCGCAGGCGGCAGTGAAAGGAGTTCTCGGCGCGGCCGTTCCCGGGATCTACGAACTTGGCGGACCGGAAGTTGCGACCTTCCGTGAACACATGAAGCAGATGCTTGACGTGGTGCAGCGGCGGCGGCTGATCCTGAACCTGCCGTTCGTCGCCGGGCGGATCATGGGCTTTGCCTTGGATGCCCTTCAGATTGTTACGCTCGGCCTGTTCAAGAACAAGACGCTGACCCTCGATCAGGTCAGAAATCTGGCACATGACAACGTGGTCGGTCCGAAAGCGAAAGGTCTGGCGGATCTTGGGATCACGGCTGCGTCATTCAACGCCATAGCGCCCGAATATCTATGGCGGTACCGGCCGTCGGGGCAGTATGCCGCGATCAGGGACTCGGCGAAGAACCTTCGCAAGGCCTGAGACGGACCTGACAAGACGAGGTGACCATGCTGGAATCGACGACGCTGGTCGCCGCCCTTCTCGGGATGCTCGAAGGGCTGACCGAGTTCATTCCGGTTTCATCGACCGGTCACCTGCTGCTTGCGGCGCATTTCCTTGGATTCAAGAGCTCGGGCGACACGTTCGAGGTCGTCATCCAGCTTGGCGCGATCGTGGCGCTGCTCAGTGTCTATGCCCACCGGCTGTTCGACCTGTTCCGCAGGGCGCCCCACGATGCCGACGCGCAACGCTTCATCGTCGCGGTTCTGGTCGCCTTCCTTCCGGCTGTCGTGATCGGGCTGGCGGCGCATGATTTCATCAAGAAGGTGCTGTTCGAGACGCCTGTCCTGATCGCGGTCATGCTGATTGTCGGTGGGGTGGTCCTGCTGTTTGTCGATCGGCTGGCCGGAGAGCCGAAGGTCGACGACGCGACGAAGTTCCGTTTCGGCATGGCGTTCCGGATCGGCCTGTTCCAGTGCCTGGCGATGATCCCCGGCGTTTCACGGTCGGGTGCGACCATTGTGGGCGCGCTTTGGCTTGGTGCCAGCAAACGGGCCGCCGCCGAATTCTCGTTCTTCCTGTCGATGCCGACGATGGTCGCCGCCGTCGCCCTGGATCTGTTCAAGAACCGGCATGCGCTGGATTTTGCGGCCATGTCCGACATTGCTGTCGGTTTCATCATGGCCTTCATAACTGCCCTTTTCGTGGTCAAATGGCTGCTCAGCTATGTCAGCAAGCACGGCTACGCGCTGTTCGGCTGGTGGCGAATCATTATTGGTTCTCTAGCCTTGACCGGGCTTCTGATGGGGCACTAAGGCTATAGGTAACAGTAGCTGACCTAAAATCAGAATCTTCCGCTAGGAAAATCCCTGAGAGACGCAGAAAAACCGGGATTTAGGTCAGTAAGATTGACTTTTATTCCTGATTGCCCTGCCGTATGAAGGCGCACCCGTAGCACTTTGGGAGGCGCAGCCATGGCGAAGCAACGCATGCTCCAATTCGTGACCGTCGCGAAGGAGATGCCCGAAAAGCGTCCGCCCAATCTGCGCGCGCAGGATTTCCACGAGATCTACCGCGAGTTCGCCGATGCCAAGGCGGCCGAGCAGGCCGGGCGCTGCAGCCAGTGCGGCGTGCCTTACTGCCAAAGCCACTGCCCGCTGCACAACAACATCCCCGACTGGCTGCGGATGACCGCCGAAGGCCGCCTGAAGGAAGCCTACGAGATCAGCCAGGCCACCAACACCTTCCCCGAAATCTGTGGCCGCATCTGCCCGCAGGACCGGCTCTGCGAAGGCAACTGCGTCATCGAGCAATCGGGCCACGGCACGGTCACCATCGGCTCGGTCGAGAAGTACATCACCGACACGGCCTGGGAAAACGGCTGGGTCGTGCCGATCCGTCCTGCGGTAGAGCGGGCAGAAAGCGTTGGCATCATCGGTGCTGGGCCGGGCGGGCTGGCTGCGGCCGATCGGCTGCGCCGGGCGGGGGTTCAGGTCACGGTCTACGACCGCTACGACCGTGCAGGCGGGCTGCTGACCTACGGCATTCCCGGCTTCAAGCTGGAAAAGTCTGTGGTCATGCAGCGCATCGAGCAGCTCGAACGCAGCGGCGTGTCCTTCGTGCTGAACTGCAATGTCGGAACGGACATCACCTTTGACGCGATCCGGGGGCAGCATGATGCCGTACTGATCGCGACCGGGGTCTACAAGGCGCGCGATATCCAGGCGCCCGGCGTCGGCGCGCGCGGCATCGTCGCCGCGCTCGACTATCTGACCGCGTCCAACCGCAAGAGCTTCGGCGATGATGTGCCGTCGTTCGACAACGGCGACCTTGATGCACGCGGCAAGCGGGTTGTGGTGATCGGTGGCGGCGACACGGCGATGGACTGCGTCCGCACCGCGATCCGCCAGGGCGCGCTGAGCGTCAAATGCCTGTACCGTCGCGACCGCGCCAACATGCCGGGGTCGCAGCGCGAGGTGCAGAATGCCGAAGAGGAAGGCGTCGAATTCGTCTGGCTGTCGGCACCGCGCGGATTCAGCGGTGGCGAGATGGTGGATGGTGTCATGGTCCAGCGGATGCGCCTCGGCGCGCCGGATGCCAGCGGCCGCCAGATGCCCGAGGTCATCGAGGGCGCGGATTACGTCGAGCCGGCCGACCTGGCGATCATGGCCCTGGGCTTCGAGCCCGAAGAGTTGCCGACCCTCTGGGGCGTGCCCGACCTGACCGTGACGCGCTGGGGCACGATCAAGGCCGACTTCCGCACGCACCAGACCAGCCTGCCCGACGTGTTTGCCGCCGGCGACATCGTGCGGGGCGCAAGCCTTGTCGTCTGGGCGATCCGCGACGGGCGCGAGGCGGCGGATGCGATCCTGGACTACATCGCCCAACCCGCCCAAGTCGCGGCGGAGTGATCTGGAAAGCGTCGGGTTTCGTTATGGCAACCGTTTGGCGGCAGGAACACTCGGGAATTTGGCGGTCCGCCAGATGCGTCAGTCTTGCTGCCGCACTGGCGGCGGCCAGCCCGGCCTTGGCGCAATCGCCCGGCGCCACGCCCGAGGGTGCCCTGTTCGACCCGCCGGAAGGGTGCAGCGTGTTCATGACCGTGCAGTCGCGCGGTTGCCGCGTGGCGAACCACTACCGCTGTGACGCCGACCCTGCGGGCGACCAGTGGCGGGCGGATTTCGACCAGGAAGGGATCTTCTTCGTCAGCCATACCGACTACGAGACGCAATGGGTCGAAAGCTTCGATTTCTTTCCGATCACCCGACAGTCGCTCGACCCTGGCGCTGCAGATCCCGCCTCCTTCAGCGAGCTGCTGGCGAAGGGGCTGGACACGTTCGATTTCAATCTGACCAAGGACGACGGGAGCCATAGCCACGTCACCGGCCATGATCGGCTGACCGGCAAGACGGTAACCATCGACGGCATCGAACTGCAGGAAACCGAGTTCAGCTTTAGCGAAGCCGCGGAAGACGGAACGGTCCTGCGCAGCGCCAAGGGCAATGAATACATCAAGGCCGACTGGCGGATGTTCTTCTCGGGCCCCTCCGAATGGGTGACCGAAGAGGGCAACCTGCCGGTCGATGGCAGCCCGCTCCAGTTCATCTTTCCCGGTGAACCCGGCTTCCGTACCACCGAGCCGCTGTTTGACTGCGACGCCGTGCTGTCACGGGCAGAGGGTGCGGCGCCAATCCTGCCCGCGTCGGTGCGGAAATGAGCGCGCCGATGGTCGGACATTGCCTGTGCGGCGCGGTGACCATCACGGTCGATGGACCGCATGATCCGCGTCCGGGTGCCTGCCATTGCCGAATGTGCCAGCGTTGGTCGGGCGGGCTGTTCCTGTGCTTCAACGCCGACGCGGCGGGCGTGACGGTCGAAGGGCCGGTCACGCGATTTGCCTCGTCCGGGTTCGCCGAGCGGGCCTTTTGCAGCGTCTGCGGCAGCCAGCTTTGGATGCGGAACACCGATGTCGAGGGCCGGAGCTACGAGTTGATGCCGGGCCTGTTCGACGAGGAACACGACGTGCCGCTGCGGTCGGAAGTGTATTCCGACCGGGCGATGGCCTCGGTCCAGCTCAAGGGCGATCACCGCCGGGCGACGCAGGCCGAATACGAACAGAAGAACCTCTTTGTGAAGGGAGATGCGCCATGACCTATGATGCAGCCTGGGTTGCCGCCGAAGAGGCGAAGCGCGCCTACATGAACGAGCATTCGCTTTACAAGACCGAGGATGAGCATTCGTCCTGCGGCGTCGGCCTTGTGGTGTCGATCAACGGCAAGCCCAGCCGCAAGGTGGTGCAGAACGGGATCGATGCGCTGAAGGCTGTCTGGCACCGGGGCGCGGTCGATGCCGACGGCAAGACCGGCGACGGCGCGGGCATCCACGTGCAGATCCCGGTCAAGTTCTTCTACGACCAGGTCCGCCGCACGGGGCACGAGCCCGACATGCACAAGCTGATCGCGGTCGGCCAGGTCTTCCTGCCGCGCACCGATTTCGGCGCACAGGAACGCTGCCGCACGATCGTCGAGACCGAAGTGCTGCGCATGGGCCATTACATTTACGGCTGGCGCCATGTCCCTGTGAACACCGAGGTTCTGGGCGAGAAGGCCAACGCGACCCGTCCCGAAATCGAGCAGATCCTGATCCGCTGCGAAAAGGGGATCGACGAGGAAGCCTTCGAGCGCGAACTCTACATCATCCGCCGCCGGATCGAGAAGGCGGCGATCGCCGCGCAGATCCAGGGGCTTTACCTGTGTTCGCTCTCCTGCCGGTCGATCATCTACAAGGGCATGATGCTGGCCGAGCAGGTGTCGGTTTTCTACCCCGACCTGCTGGACGAACGCTTCGAGAGCGCCTTCGCGATCTACCACCAGCGCTATTCGACCAACACCTTCCCGCAATGGTGGCTTGCGCAGCCGTTCCGCATGCTTGCCCATAACGGCGAGATCAACACGCTGAAGGGCAACGTCAACTGGATGAAGAGCCACGAAATCCGCATGGCCTCGTCGGCCTTCGGCGACGCGGCCGAGGACATCAAGCCGATCATCCCCTCGGGAACGTCGGATTCGGGTGCGCTCGATGCGGTGTTCGAGGTGATGGTGCGTTCGGGCCGGTCGGCGCCGATGGCGAAAACGATGCTGGTGCCCGAGGCCTGGTCGAAGATGACCGGCGAGATGCCCAAGGCCTGGGCAGACATGTATGCCTATTGCAACTCGGTGATGGAGCCCTGGGACGGTCCGGCTGCGCTGGCGATGACCGACGGCCGCTGGGTTTGCGGCGGGCTGGACCGGAACGGCCTGCGACCGATGCGCTATGTCGTGACGGGAGACGGCCTGCTGATCGCCGGGTCCGAGGCCGGGATGGTGCCGGTTGACGAGACGACGATCCGCGAGAAGGGCGCGCTTGGGCCGGGGCAGATGATCGGCGTCGATATGGCCGAGGGCAAGCTTTACCACGACCACGCGCTGAAGGACCGCCTTGCCGCCAGCCAGCCCTATGGCGAGTGGATCGAGAAGGTCATCGACCTGAACGCCCTTCTGCGCGACGTTCCGGAGCAGACGCTGTTCTCGGGGGCTGACCTGCGCAAGCGGCAAATCGCGGCGGGCTACACGCTCGAGGACCTCGAGCAGGTGCTGGCGCCGATGGCCGAGGACGGCAAGGAGATGGTCGCGAGCATGGGCGACGACACGCCGCCCGCGGTGCTGTCGAGTGTCTATCGTCCGCTCAGCCACTATTTCCGCCAGAACTTCAGCCAGGTGACGAACCCGCCGATTGACTCGCTTCGGGAAAGCCGGGTGATGAGCCTCAAGACCCGGTTCGGCAACTTGAAGAACGTGCTGGAGGAGAATTCCAGCCAGACCGAGATCCTCGTGCTGGAAAGCCCGTTCATCGCCAATGCCGAATTCGACGTGATGGTGAAGCAGTTCGGGCCGCAGGTCGCGTTCATCGACTGCACCTTCCCGGTCAGTCCGAGCCTCGACGACCTGCACCAGGGGCTGGAGCGCATCCGCGCCGAGGCCGAGGATGCCGTGCGCTCGGGCGCCGGGCATCTGGTGCTGACGGACCAGCATCAGGGGCCGGACAAGGTCGGGATGCCGATGATCCTTGCCACCAGCGCGGTGCACAGCTGGCTAACGCGCAAGGGTCTGCGGACCTTCTGCTCGGTCAACGTTCGCTCGGCGGAATGCATCGATCCGCATTACTTCGCGGTGCTGATCGGCTGCGGCGCGACGACGGTGAACCCCTACCTCGCGCAGGATTCCATCGCCGACCGCATCAATCGCGGCCTGATCGAGGGCAACCTGACCGACGCGATGCGCCGCTACCGCGATGCGATCGACGCAGGCCTTCTGAAGATCATGTCAAAGATGGGGATTTCCGTGATCTCCAGCTATCGCGGCGGCCTGAACTTCGAGGCCGTGGGTCTGAGCCGCGCGATGGTCGCAGAGTATTTCCCGGGCATGAACAGCCGCATCTCGGGCATCGGCGTTTCCGGCATCGAGCAGAAGCTGGAAGAGGTCCATGCCAAGGGCTGGCGCGCGGGCACCGACGTGCTGCCGATCGGCGGTTTCTACAAGGCGCGGCGGTCAGGCGAGAAACACGCCTGGGAAGCGCAGACGATGCACATGCTGCAATCGGCCTGCGACCGGGCAAGCTATGACCTGTGGAAGCAGTATTCGGCCGCGATGCGGGCGAACCCGCCGATCCATGTCCGCGACCTGCTGGACATCAAGCCGCTCGGCAAGCCGGTGCCGATCGAGGAGGTCGAGTCGATCACCTCCATTCGCAAGCGCTTCGTGACGCCGGGCATGTCGCTCGGGGCGCTCAGCCCCGAGGCGCACAAGACGCTGAACGTCGCCATGAACCGGATCGGTGCAAAGTCCGACTCGGGCGAGGGCGGCGAGGACCCGGCGCATTTCCTGCCGGAACCGAACGGCGACAACCCCTCGGCCAAGATCAAGCAGGTGGCGTCGGGCCGCTTCGGCGTGACCGCCGAATACCTGAACGCCTGCGAGGAGCTGGAGATCAAGGTCGCGCAGGGCGCCAAGCCCGGCGAGGGCGGCCAGCTGCCCGGCATGAAGGTGACGGCGCTGATCGCGCGCCTGCGCCATTCGACGCCGGGCGTGACGCTCATCAGCCCGCCGCCGCACCACGACATCTACTCGATCGAGGATCTGGCGCAGCTGATCTACGACCTGAAGCAGATCAACCCGCGCGCCAAGGTGACGGTGAAGCTCGTCTCGTCCTCGGGCGTGGGCACGATCGCGGCGGGCGTGGCCAAGGCCAAGGCCGACGTGATCCTGATCTCGGGCCATAACGGCGGCACCGGGGCCTCGCCCGCGACCTCGATCAAGTTCGCGGGCCTGCCCTGGGAGATGGGCCTGACCGAGGCGCATCAGGTGCTGGCGATGAACAACCTGCGCGAGCGGGTGACGCTGCGCACCGATGGCGGCCTGCGGACCGGGCGCGACATCGTCATGGCGGCGATGATGGGGGCCGAGGAATACGGAATCGGCACCGCCGCCCTGATCGCCATGGGCTGCATCATGGTGCGCCAGTGCCAGTCGAACACCTGCCCGGTCGGCGTCTGCACCCAGAACGAGGCGCTGCGGCAGAAGTTCACCGGCACGGCGGACAAGGTGGTGAACCTCATCACCTTCTACGCGCAGGAAGTGCGCGAGATCCTCGCCGGGATCGGCGCGCGCTCGATCGACGAAATCATCGGCCGGGCCGACCTGCTGACCCAGGTCAGCCGGGGGGCGGCGCATCTTGACGATTTGGACCTCAACCCGCTGCTTATCACGGTGGATGGGTCGCAGAAGATCACCTACGACCGCTCGAAGCCGCGCAATGCCGTGCCGGATACGCTTGATGCGGAGATCATCCGCGACGGCGCGCGCTTCTTCGAGGATGGCGAGAAGATGCAGCTGAGCTATGCGGTGCGGAACACGCACCGCACCATCGGCACGCGGGCGTCGAGCCATATCGTGCGGAAGTTCGGGATGCGGAACAACCTGCAGCCCGACCACCTGACGGTGAAACTGACCGGCAACGCAGGCCAGTCGCTTGGCGCCTTTGCCGCGCCGGGGCTGAAGATCGAGGTGATGGGCGATGCCAACGACTATGTCGGCAAGGGCCTGTCGGGCGGCCTGATCGTGGTGCGCCCGCAGATGGCTTCGCCGCTGGTGGCGTCCGAGAACACGATCATCGGCAACACGGTGCTTTACGGGGCAACGGCGGGCCATCTCTTCGCCGCCGGCCGGGCGGGCGAGCGCTTCGCGGTGCGTAACTCGGGCGCGAAGGTGGTGGTCGAGGGCTGCGGGTCGAACGGCTGCGAATACATGACGGGCGGCGTCGCGGTGATCCTTGGCCGGATCGGCGCGAACTTTGCCGCCGGCATGACCGGGGGCATGGCCTATGTCTATGACCCGAAGGGCACGGCCGAGGACATGATGAACCTCGAATCGGTCGTGACCTGCGGCATCGGCCATCCCCTCTGGGAAGCGCAGCTGAAAGAGCTGATCGAGCGCCACTTCGCCGAGACCGGCAGCCGCAAGGCCGGCGAGATCCTGGCGGACTGGGCCACCGAGAGGGCCAATTTCCTGCAGGTCTGCCCGAAGGAAATGCTCGTCCACCTGCCCGCGCCGCTGACCGACGAGGTGCAGGCGGTTCCCGCCGAGTGAACCAAGGCGCCCGGCCCCGGAAACGCGGGGCCGGGTGCTACACTATCTGTACTGGACGGACAGGCCCAAACGGGCGGATAATTCCGACATTCAGTTTCGGAGTTTTCCTGCCATGTCCCATGACGGCTACAACCAGTTTTGCCCGGTCGCCAAAGCCTGCGAGGTTCTCGAACCGCGCTGGACGCTGCTTCTCCTGTGCGAGATGTGGAGCGGCTCGACCCGCTTCAACGAAATCCGCCGCGGCGTTCCCGGCATGTCGCCGACGCTCATGTCGAAGCGGCTGAAGGAAATGGAGCAGCGCGGCCTTGTCACGCGCTTCGAAAATGCCGCGACGGGCGACATCACTTACCGCACCACCAAGATGGCCGACGAGCTGGAGCAGATCGTCTACGCCCTGGGCAACTGGGCGCACCGCAATGTGGACAAGGACGTGACGCTCGAACATCTGGATGCGCGGTTGCTGATGTGGAACATGCGGCGCAAGGTCGACACGACGACGCTGCCCCGCGGGCGCAAGTCTGTGATCCAGTTCATTTTCCCGGAACTGGCGGCAGCCGAGCGGAACTACTGGCTGATCGCGCGGCCCGGCGCGCCGACCGACCTGTGCCTGATCGATCCGGGCCATGACGTCGACCTGTACATTACCGCCGACCTGCGGGCGCTCACCTCGGCCTGGATGGGGTTCAGCAGCCTGCAGGGCGAGATCAGCCGCGACCGGATCACGCTGATCGGCGACCCTGACATCGCTGCCCGGATTGCCGACTGGATGGTACTGAGCAGCTATGCCTGCCCCAAGCCTGCGGTCCGCGCTCCATCTTCTGTACCGGCGGCGGTACAGATCCGTCACTAGGCCCGAGGGCCGCTTTCTCCGATCCTGATCCTGCGCCGACAAGACCCAGCCGCATGGGGCGGACCATCCGGTCCACCCTCTCGACCGGGAACTGCCGGGGTTCATTCAGCAAAGCCGCGCCGGATGTCGGTCAGGCCGGACCCATTATCGGAGACATAGAATGCAAACCACGATTTCCCCCGCCCCCATCCCCGACCTTGCCGCGCTGAAGGCGCGCCAGCAGGGTGCGTGGTCTTCGGGCGACTATGCCGTTGTCGGCACCACATTGCAGATCGTCGGCGAAAGCCTGTGCGAGGCGATGGACCTGCGCGCCGGGTCGCGGGTGCTGGACGTTGCCGCCGGAAACGGCAATGCGACGCTGGCCGCCGCCCGGCGCTGGTGCGAGGTCACCTCGACCGACTACGTGCCCGCGCTTCTGGAACGCGGACGCGACCGCGCGATGGCGGACGGCCTGCAGGTGACGTTCACCCCGGCCGATGCCGAGGCGCTGCCCTTCGCCGACGCGAGCTTTGACGCGGTGCTGTCGACCTTCGGCGTGATGTTCACACCCGATCAGGACAAGGCCGCGGCAGAGTTGCTCCGCGTTTGCCGGAAGGGCGGCAAGATCGGGCTGGCCAACTGGACGCCGGAGAGCTTCATCGGCCAACTCTTCAAGACCATCGGACAGCACATCCCGCCGATGCCGGGTGTGAAGTCTCCCGCGCTGTGGGGCACCGCCGACCGGCTGGGACAGCTGTTCGCCGCGGGGGGCACCATCCATGCCGAAGAGCGGCAGTTCGTGTTCCGCTACCGCTCGCCCGCGCATTGGCTGGACGTGTTCCGCACCTGGTACGGCCCGCTGCACAAGGCCTTCGCGGCGCTTCCCGAGGCCGGGCAGGCGGCGCTGGAGCGCGACATCCTTGCGCTGATCGGCCGGTTCAACCGCGCGACCGACGGCACGGTCGTGTTGCCGAGCGACTATCTCGAGGTTGTGATCACCCGGACCTGAGGGCGGCGCCCGAGGCGGCCGATTGGCTTGGTCCGATCACCTAGGGTTGTCCGAAATCGTCTTGTTGCCGCAATCATCCCGCGCCACATTGGCGCGGGATTATTCATTGGAGGTTCTCATGTCCGATCTCATCGTGGTTGCATTCGATGACGAAAAAACCGGGTTCGACCTGCGCGACGCGCTGGTCAAGCTTCAGAAGGAATACCTGCTGGAGATGGAAGACGTGGTCGTCGTGACCAAGGGCGCCGACGGCAAGGTCGTGCTACACCAGGCGGTGAACCTGACGGCGACCGGCGCCGCCGGGGGCGCACTGTGGGGAACGCTGATCGGACTTCTGTTCCTCAACCCGCTGCTCGGCGCGGCCGCAGGCGCGGGCGCTGGTGCGTTGTCGGGGTATCTCACTGACATCGGCATCAACGACAACTTCATGAAGGACATCGGTACGTCCCTGCCCAATGGCGGCTCGGCTGTCTGCGTGCTCGTGCGCAAGATGACGGGCGACAAGGTGCTGGCCGGTCTGGAAGCCTTCAAGCACAAGGGCCGTGTGCTGCAGACCTCGCTGTCGACCGAGCAGGAAGACAAGCTCAAGGCCTTCGTCGGCCCCGACGCTGCGACCCCGGGCGCCTGACGCCTTCAGTGGGCTTGACCTTTCCTCGCGCGGCATGGTCATTCTGCCGCGATGGGAAGCGCACCCAAGAAATCGACATCGTCCAAGGCCGGATCCGCGAAGGCGGGCCCGGCCAAATCCGTTGAGGCAGAGGCCGCCCCCCAGGGCCGCTGGCGCCGCCTTTGGTTCTGGACCAAGCGCGCCCTTGCGGGATTTGCCGGCCTGATCCTGGCACTAACGCTGATCTACGCCTTCGTTCCGGTGCCGACCACGCTTTACATGATCGGCGAACGCATCCGGCTGGGCGGGATCGAGCGCGACTGGGTCGGCGGCGATGATATCGCGCCGGTGATGTTCCGCTCCGTCGTGGCGGCCGAAGACGCGAATTTCTGCCTGCACTGGGGCTTCGACATGGCGGCGATCCGCGATGCCGTGGACCGGGGCGCGAACCGCGGCGCCTCGACGCTGAGCCAGCAGACGGTCAAGAACGTCTTTCTCTGGCAGGGGCGGTCCTGGGTCAGGAAGGCGCTGGAAGCCTCGATCACCCCGGTTGTCGAGTTGATCTGGACCAAGCGCCGCATCCTTGTGGTCTATCTGAACATCGCCGAATTCGGCGAGGGCATCTTCGGGGTCGAGGCGGCGGCACAGCACTATTTCGGGGTCAGCGCCGCCGAGCTGTCAGCCGTTCAGGCCGCCCGCCTGGCCGCGGTCCTGCCCGACCCCAAGCGCTGGAATCCCGCCAAGCCGACCAGCTACCTGCGTCGCCGCGCCAATTCGATCGTGGATGGCGCAGCCACCATTCAGGTCGACGGGCGGGCAAGCTGTTTTGAGCCGAAAGCCGCGTCGAAGGATTGAAATCCCCGGCCTGTCACGGCATGAACCGGCACGGTCAGAAAACGAGCATTACAATGAACCGACTGTTCCACTCTCCCCTCTCTCCCTTCTGCCGCAAGGTTCGCCTTACGCTGGCCGAGAAGAAGATCGAGGTGGAACTGATCGAGGAACGCTATTGGGAGCCGAGCCCCGACTTCCTGCGCCGCAACCCGGCCGGCAAGGTGCCGGTCCTGCGGATCGAGGGTCGGGTCATGTCCGAAAGCCAGGCGATCTGCGAGTACCTCGAAGAAACGGTGCCGACCCCGGCGCTGATGCCCCGCGATCCGGAAGGCCGCTACGAGGTCCGCCGGCTTTGCGCCTGGTTCGACGACAAGTTCCACGACGAGGTGACGTCGAAGCTGCTTTACGAGCGAGTCAACAAGAAGATGATGGGCCTCGGCTATCCGGACTCAAAGAACGTCAAGATGGGCGCGGGCAAGATAAAGTACCACATCGACTATCTTGGCTGGCTTCTGGACCAGCGCCGCTGGCTGGCGGGCGACCAGATGACGCTGGCGGATTTCACCGCCGCGGCGCATCTGAGCTGCCTCGACTATATCTCGGACGTCGACTGGAACCGCTCGGCGACGGTCAAGGACTGGTACGCGAAGATCAAGTCGCGCCCGTCCTTCCGGCCGCTCCTGGCGGACCAGGTGCCGGGCTTTCCGCCGCCCGCACATTATGCCGACCTGGATTTCTGATCCGGGCCGGGCAAGGGGGCCTTCTGCCCCCTCTTGGCCTTCGGCCAATTCACCCCCGAGGGTATTTTCGCCAAGAAGAAGCACGGGTCGGCGATGAGCGCGGACCTGAAGGCCAAGCTTGAGGTGCAGGCGAGGGCCGAAGGATTCGTCGGGATTGGCGTGTGCCGGCCGGACGCGGCGCCCGAAACTGCCGGTCGGCTGAAGGCCTGGCTGGCGGAGGAGCGGCATGGGCAGATGGGCTGGATGGCCGAGCGCGTCGAATGGCGCGGCAGCCCGGCAGCCCTTTGGCCCGAAGCGCGCTCGGTGGTGATGCTGGCGGAAAGTTATGCGCCCGAAGGCGATCCTCTCGCGGTTCTGGAATGCCGCGATCGCGGGGCGATCAGCGCCTATGCGCAGGGAAAGGATTACCACGATCTCGTCAAGCGGCGGCTGAAACGAGTCGGGCGCTGGCTGATCGAGGAGGCGGCGCGCGAGGGCAGGACCTGCGAGATCAAGGTCTTTGTCGACACTGCCCCGGTGATGGAAAAGCCGCTGGCCCAGGCGGCGGGTCTGGGCTGGCAGGGCAAGCATACCAACCTTCTGGGCCGCGAGATCGGCAACTGGGTTTTCCTTGGAGCGATCTTCACTACGCTGGACCTTCCGGCGGATGCACCGGAAACCAGCCATTGCGGAAGTTGCACGGCCTGCCTCGACATCTGCCCGACCAGTGCCTTTCCGTCGCCCTACCAGCTCGATGCGCGGCGCTGCATTTCCTATCTGACCATCGAGCATCGCGGGCCGGTCGACCCGGCGCTGCGGCCCCTGATGGGGAATCGGATCTATGGGTGTGACGATTGCCTGGCGGTTTGCCCTTGGAACAAGTTCGCGGTCGCGGCGCGCGATGTGGGCTATGCGGCGCGTGTCGGCGCTCCCCCCTTGGCCGAGCTGGCCGCACTGGACGATGCGGCGTTCCGCGAACGCTTCTCGGGCTCGCCGATCAAGCGCATCGGCCGTGATCGGTTTGTCCGCAACGTGCTTTATGCGATCGGGAATTCGGGCAATCCGGCGCTTCGGCCCGCGGCGGCGGCGCTGACCGCCGATCCGGACCCTGCCGTGGCGGATGCCGCCCTTTGGGCCGTCACTCGTCTGGACGGCTGATTGCCGCAGCTCTGCCGGGGGTTGTCCCGATTTTTGCCGGGATTGCCGTGCACTGCGGGCAAGACCAGTTGCAAGCGAGTGGATGTGATGACCCCGGAAGCCCTGACCCAGACACCGTCGCCCGGACAGGAACACATGTTGCTTCTGGGGCTGGCCGGCTGCCTCCTGCTGGCCAACATCCTGACCTGGATGGTCTTTCGTCTGGATGCACGCCGCGCCGATGAGGGGGCAGCCCGCGTTCCTGCGGCGACGCTGTTGCTTCTTGCGCTGCTCGGCGGGGCATTCGCGGCCGTTGGCGCGCAACTGCTCTACGGTCGGGACTCCAGCCGCGGCTTCGGACTGGCGTTGAAGACGATTGTCGCTGTGCAGGTCCTTGCGACCGCCGCGGCGTTTGTTCCGCTGGACCAGCTCAGCGAGCGGATTTCGGCGTTGAAGGCGAATGCGCTTGCGGCGACCGGCGCAGAGGCGATCGCGGATGAGCCGGCAAAGGTCCTGCCCCGCCGCTTCGGGCCGGGCAGCGAACAACCTGCGAAGATCGGACTCGGCGGCTGAAGGAGCGGCAGGCAGGAAACGGCCTTTCATTTCTCCGCGGGCTTTTCAGCCATGGGTGAGTCGTGGCCTACTGGTGGCCCATGGAACGGAGGAATGGCCATGACCCGGCATCTTGCGGATCACGAGCGGAGCAATGACGGTTCGCGGCTGAGCCGCTATATCGCGATCTCGCGGCAGGACGTTGACGAGGGATCACATCCCGCCTCGAAAGCGCTTCACGCGCGGCAGCAGACCCGGCTAGCGGGCCTGAAGACCCGCGAATTCGTCGAGATCGAACGCGGCCGCTCGGCCTGACGGTGCCTGTCCCCCCGGGTGCGTCGAAGACGGCTGGCACCCGGTTCCTCGGCTGACTAAGCTTGACGGCGAACTCAGCCCTGGAACGGACATGACCAATTCTCACTGGATCTACACGCAGACCATCAAGACCTTTGCTGCCGGCGCCACGCCGGCCTTCGAGGACGAGGGCGAACTCACTTCGACGTGGGGCCGGGCTTGGGGCATCGACAACGATGTCGGCCGGATTCGCGACATCCTTATGCACCGGCCGGGACCGGAAATGGCTGTTGTCGACCCAACCAAGCGGATCGCCGAGATCGGCTCCTACGGGGATCCGGCGGTTGGGTGGTACTTCCAGTCCGACACGCCGCCCGACATTCCGCTGATGCAGGCCCAGCACGACGGCTTCGTCGCCGCGCTGCAGGCCGAGGGCATCAACGTCCATTTCATGGAAGGCGAGGCCGGCAACCGCCTGAAGCAGGTCTATACCCGCGACCCGGTCATCATGGTCAAGGGCGGCGCCATCGTCTGCCGTATGGGTGCGCGGATCCGCAGGGGCGAGGAACTGGCGGTGACCCGGACGCTGGCCAAGCTCGGCATTCCGATCCTGCGCACCATCAATGGCGCGGGTATCATGGAAGGCGGCAGCTTCACCTGGCTGAACGAGAAGACCTGCGCCATCGGCGTCGGCGTGCGGGTGAATCGCGAGGGTGCGGCGCAGGTCGGCGAGGTGCTGGCGCGGCAGGGCGTCGAACTGCTGATCGTCGACCTGGCGGGCTACGACATCCATATCGACGTCAGCTTCCTGATGGTGGACCGCGACCTGGCGCTGCTCAACCCGCAGGGCCTGCCCTATTCCTTCCTCGAGGCGCTGACTGAACGCGGCATCCGCTACATCGAAACCGATCCGGGCGATGATCCGTGGATCGTCAACTCCTTGGCTGTGGCGCCGGGCAAGGTGCTGATGCCGGAAGGGGCGACGAACCGCACGCTCGACCGGCTTGCGGCGGCAGGGGTGAGCTGGGTCACCGTGCCCTATGCGGCGGTCCACAAGAACGGCGGCGGGCTGCACTGCTCGACCACGCCGCTGCGGCGCGACAGTCTCTGATACGGCACTTTCGTGGATGATCGCGCCCGCCCCGGTCACGGGCGGGCGTTCTCTGCTGCGGCGCGGCGACGGAATCTGGGGTGGCTGACGTTTAATTTGGCAAGATAGTCAAAGAACCGGAAGCCATCATGCCTGCCATCGTCAGCCGCTACGCCACACCCCTGATCACGGGTCTTTTCGTGATTTCGTTGGTCACCGGGATCGCGCTTTTCTTCCATATCGGTCCGACCGGGTTTCGGCCGATGCACGAATGGCTGAGCCTCGTCTTGCTCCTGCCCTTCGTCTTGCACATCTGGAAGAACTGGCGGCCGTTCCTGGCCTACTTCCGTCGGGCGCCGATGCTCATCGCCCTTGCGGGATCGCTCGCCGCGGGGGCACTGTTCCTCGTGCCGATCGGGGGCGCGGACGCCGGCGGCCCACCGCAATTCGTTCTGGCGCAGAAGGTACTTGGCGGCACGGTCGAGCAGGTGGCGCCGCTTCTGGGTCTTACCCCGGCTGATCTGACGGGCCGTCTGACGGCGGCAGGTTTTGCGGTCAGCGACCCGGAGGTCAGCCTGCATCAGATCGCCGTGTCCGCAGGCCAGAGTGACGCCGAACTGGCGGAAACCCTGGTCGAAGGCTGACACCCGCCAATCGAAAGCAAATCGGCCCGGATCCTTCGATCCGGGCCATTTCACTCTTGCAGTCGCCGCCTCGGGTCAGGCGCGGACCAGCTTTTCGTAATCTGTGGCCACGCGCTTGGTCAGTTCGCCCACTTCGAACGTGTAGTCGCCGATCTGGCCGACAGGCGTGACTTCAGCCGCAGTGCCGGTCAGCCAGCACTGTTCGAAACCTTCCAGTTCTTCCGGCATGATGTGCCGTTCGTTCACCTTGACGCCCATCTCCTTGAGCATGCCGATCACCGTCTGGCGGGTCAGCCCATTCAGGAAGCAGTCGGGCAACGGCGTGTGCACTTCGCCGTCCTTGACGAAGAAGATGTTGGCGCCGGTCGCCTCGGCCACATAGCCGCGATAGTCGAACATCATCGCGTCCGAGCAGCCCTTAGCCTCGGCCGCATGCTTGGACATCGTGCAGATCATGTAGAGGCCGGCCGCCTTCGCGGCCGAGGGGATCGTCTCGGGCGAGGGACGCTTCCATTTCGAGATGTCGAGCTTGGCGCCCTTCATCTTGGCATCGCCGTAATAGGCGCCCCATTCCCAGCCGGCGACGGCGAGCCGCACCGGGTTCTTCGCCGCCGACACGCCCATGTCCGGCCCGGCACCGCGGAAGGCGACGGCGCGGACATAGGCATCGGTCCAGCCGTTGGCCTTGAGCATGGCGTATTTCGCCTCTTCGATCTGCTCGACCGTGTAGGGGATCGGCATGTCGAGAAGCTCGCCGGATTTCAGCAGGCGGCGGGAGTGCTCGACCCCCTTGAAGATCTTGCCGTTGTAGCAGCGCTCGCCTTCGAACACCGACGAGGCGTAGTGCATCGCATGGGTCAGGATGTGCACCTTGGCGTCGCGCCAAGGCACCAGTGCGCCATCAAACCAGATCCAGCCGTCGCGATCATCATATGCTGCCATTTCAAGCTCCTACGCCCGCTAGCGTTTTGCGAATCTTGCGCGAACTGAGTCCGCTTCGGACATAAAGTTGCGCGAAAACACCGCTCGGCTATCAGTTGGTTCTTGGAAAGTCAACAAGGCTGACATAAAATGCATGCAACGCAGGGTGAAAGATCATGGCGGAAAGACCGGGGGGATCGGCTGGGGGTGAGGCGCTGCTCTTCCTGACCGATGAGCAGCTGCGCAAGGGCATCGAGGCGATGTTCTTCGCCTATCGCGGATTCACGGCCGACCCGGACCGCATCCTTGAGGGGATGGATTACGGTCGCGCCCATCACCGGGCGATCCACTTCATCCACCGGAGCCCCGGAACGACGGTGAACAACCTGCTGTCGATCTTGGGCGTCACCAAGCAAAGCCTGAACCGCGTCCTGCGCAGCCTGATCGACGATGGTCTGGTGGACAGCCGCGTCGGTCGCCAGGACAAGCGCGAGCGTCACCTCTACCTGACCGAAAAGGGGGCAGCGCTGGAGCGGGAACTGTCCGATGCGCAGCGGGCGCGGATGCGGGCCGCCTATCGCGCCGCCGGACCAGAGGCGGTAAAGGGGTTCCGCACCGTGCTCGAGGCGATGATGGATCCCGACCAGCGCCGGCAGTATCAGGGTCTGAAGGAGGGCGGGCCATGAGCGCCGACCCACAGCCGCACCTGCTGATCGTCGACGACGACGAACGCATCCGCGGGCTTCTGCAGAAGTTCCTGATGCGCAGCGGTTTCCTTGTCAGCGGGGCGCGCGACGCCGCGCAGGCACGGCGGCTGCTGGCAGGGCTGGAATTCGACCTGATCGTTCTGGACGTGATGATGCCGGGCGAGGATGGCATCAGCCTTACCCAGTCGTTGCGCCAGCGCCTGATGACGCCGATCCTGCTGCTGACGGCCAAGGGCGAAACCCAGAACCGCATTGAGGGGCTCGAGGCCGGCGCGGACGACTACCTCGTCAAGCCGTTCGAGCCGAAGGAACTTCTGCTGCGGATCAACGCCATCCTGCGCCGCGTCCCGCAGACCCGCGCGGCCGAGACGGTGCCGAAGGTGCTGCATCTGGGGCAGGTGCGCTATGACGTGGACCGCGGCGAATTGTGGAACGGGACCGATCTGGTACGGCTGACCGCGACCGAAGCCGCGCTGATGCGCATCTTCGCCGCCCAGCCCGGCGAGGCGGTCACGCGCGAGCGGCTGGTCGGTGACCTTGGCCGAGACGAGGGGCAGGCGCAGGAGCGGGCCGTGGACGTGCAGATCACCCGTCTGCGCCGCAAGATCGAGGCCGATCCGAAGCAGCCGCGCTATCTTCAGACCGTGCGGGGCGAAGGCTACATGCTGGCCCCGGACTGATAGTCGCGGGCGTCGACGCGGGGGGTTCAGTCCCCATCGTCCATCAGTTCTTGAACAGTTGGACATTCCGACGGACGATCCCGGTGAGACATTCTGGACCAGAAGAAAGAGACGCGAGTCGGGGGCCATCTTGACCACTGCCTACTTCCATCATCCGAGCTTCGCCGCGCATCGCACGCCCGACGGCCATCCCGAGCGCAGTGCCCGGATCGAGGCGGTCGAGCGTGCCCTGGCGGGGAAGGACCTCGACCGGCGCGAGGCGCCGCCTGCGGCGGAGGCGGACATCCTGCGCTGCCATCCGCAGCGGTATGTCGACCGCATCCGGGGCGCCGCGCCGCATGTTGGTCTCGTCCAGATTGATCCGGATACCTGGATGGGGCCGAAATCGCTGGAAGCGGCGCTGCATGCAGTCGGCGGAGTTACGGAGGCAGTGGATCTGGTGCTTGAAGGCGGCGCGGCCAATGCTTTCGTCGGCTGCCGCCCGCCGGGCCACCATGCCGAGCGCGAAACGCCGATGGGGTTCTGCCTGTTCGGCAACGTCGCAATCGGCGCGAAGCGGGCGCTGGACCATCATGGGTTGCTCCGGGTGGCCGTCGTCGATTTCGACGTGCATCACGGCAATGGCACGCAGGACCTGCTTTGGGACGAGGAGCGGGTTCTGTTCGTCTCGTCGCACCAGATGCCGCTTTGGCCGGGCACCGGCGCGGCCGGGGAACGCGGCGCGCATGGGCAGATCCTGAATGTGCCGCTCAAGCCCGGCTCGGGCGGAGCCGAAATGCGGCGCGCCTACGAGACCGTCGTTTTCCCCCGCATCGCGGCCTTCGAGCCCGAACTGATCCTGGTCTCGGCCGGTTTTGATGCCCATGCCGACGACCCGCTGGCCGCGCTTGAATGGCGGGAAAAAGACTTCTCCTGGCTAACCGGACGTATCTGCGATCTGGCCGAAACCCATGCCGGAGGGCGGGTGGTCTCTGCGCTGGAGGGCGGCTATGATCTGGATGCGCTGGAGGCGAGCGTCGCCGCGCATGTGGATGTCTTGAAGGAGCGGGGCGCATGACGGCTGATCTGGGCGCAATGAGTTTCGAAGAGGCAATGGCCGAACTGGAAAAGGTCGTGACCCAGCTTGAAAAGGGCGACGTTGCGCTGGAACAGTCGATCGCGCTTTACGAGCGCGGTGCGGCGCTCAAGGCGCATTGCGCCGAAAAACTGCGTCAGGCCGAAGAGAAGGTCGAGATGATCCGTGCGCAGGAAGGCCGCGCCGTGGGCACTACCCCTGCGGAGGGGCTGTGAGCTTTCAGACCGCGCTGGCTGCCGCGGCCGAGACGGTTCAGAAGCGGCTCGGCAGGGCGCTGAACGACCGGGCCGACATCGCTCTCGTTCACGCAATGCGCTACGCGCTGCAGGGCGGCAAGGGCATGCGGGGCTTTCTCGTTCTGGAAAGCGCCGCCTTGTTCGGCATTCGCGCCGAGGTGGCGGTCAGTGCTGCTGCCGCCGTGGAGGCGTTACATGCCTATTCACTTGTCCATGATGATCTGCCCTGCATGGACGACGACGACCTGCGCCGTGGCCAGCCGACGGTTCATGTGAAATGGGATCAGGCGACCGCGGTCCTGGCCGGGGATGCCTTGCAGACGCTTGCCTTCGAACTCCTGACCGATCCTGCGCTGGGGCAGGCTGAAATCAGGGTGGCATTGATCGCCGGTCTGGGCAAGGCGTCCGGCGCCGAGGGGATGGTCCTGGGCCAGGCGCTCGACATCGCTGCGGAGACGGCGGGCCGTCCGCTGACCCTGGCCGAGATTACCGAGCTTCAGGCAGGCAAGACCGGGGCGCTGATCCGCTGGTCAGCCGAGGCAGGCGCGGTGATTGCCGCTGCTGATCCCGCGCCGCTTGGTCGCTATGCCACGGCTTTGGGCCTTGCCTTCCAGATCGCGGACGACATCCTTGATGTGGAGGGGGACGCAGCGAAGACCGGCAAGCGGCTGCGTAAGGACGCCGAGGCGGGGAAGGCGACATTCGTTTCGCTTCTGGGCCTGGAAGGCGCCAAGGCGCGGGCCCGGTCGCTCGTGGAAGAGGCCGAGGCGGCGCTAATCCCCTATGGGGACAGGGCCGCGACCTTGATCGAAGCCGCGCGCTTCGTTATTGCGCGCGAGAACTGACGCGGCGCCACTGGGGCGCGAGAAGGCAGGCATGACCGACCGACCGAAGACCCCGATGCTCGACCGCGTGACGGTGCCCGCCGATCTGAAGGCGCTGACCGACCGCGAGTTGCACCAGCTTGCCGATGAACTGCGCGCCGAGACAATCAGCGCCGTCTCGGTCACCGGCGGTCACCTTGGCGCGGGGCTGGGCGTGGTTGAACTGACCGTGGCGCTGCATGCCGTCTTCGACGCACCGCGCGACAAGATCATCTGGGATGTCGGCCACCAGTGCTATCCGCACAAGATCCTGACTGGCCGCCGCGACCGCATCCGCACCCTCCGTCAGCAGGATGGCTTGAGCGGGTTCACCAAGCGCTCGGAAAGCCCCTATGACCCGTTCGGGGCCGCGCATAGCTCCACCTCGATCAGCGCCGCGCTCGGCTTTGCCGTGGCGCGCGACCTCGGCGGGGACGGCGGCGATGCCATCGCGGTGATCGGCGACGGTTCGATGAGCGCCGGCATGGCCTTCGAGGCGCTGAACAATGCCGGCCACCTGAAAAAGCGGCTGATCGTCATCCTGAACGACAACGAGATGTCGATCGCCCCGCCGGTCGGCGCCTTTTCCTCCTACTTGACCCGGCTCTATTCCGAGGGTCCGTTCCAGGAACTGAAAGCCGCTGCCAAGGGCGCCGTCAGCCTGCTGCCCCCGCCCTTCCAGGAAGGCGCGCGGCGGGCCAAGGAGATGCTCAAGGGCATGGCCTTAGGCGGCACGCTTTTCGAGGAACTGGGCTTCAGCTATATCGGGCCGATCGACGGCCACGACCTCGACCAGCTTCTGCCGGTGCTGCGCACGGTCAAGGCGCGGGCGCAGGGACCGGTGCTGATCCATGTCCTGACAAAGAAGGGCAAGGGCTATGCCCCGGCCGAACGCGCCGCCGACAAGGGCCACGCCACCAACAAGTTCGACGTGCTGACCGGGGCCCAGGCCAAGGCCACGCCGAATGCGCCCAGCTACACCAAGGTCTTTGCGCAAAGCCTGGTGCGCGAGGCCGAGGCCGACGAGAAGATCGTCGCGGTCACGGCGGCGATGCCCGACGGGACCGGCCTGAACCTGTTCGCCGAACGCTTCCCGCGCCGCTGCTTCGATGTGGGCATTGCCGAGCAGCACGCCGTGACCTTCAGCGCCGGCATGGCGGCAGCGGGGCTAAAGCCCTTCTGCGCGATCTACTCGACCTTCCTGCAGCGTGGCTACGACCAGGTCGTGCATGACGTCGCGATCCAGCGCCTGCCCGTCCGCTTCGCCATCGACCGTGCGGGTCTCGTCGGCGCCGATGGCGCGACCCATGCCGGCGCCTTCGACGTGGCCTTCCTCGCCAACCTGCCCGGCATGGTGGTTATGGCCGCCGCAGACGAGGCGGAACTGGTGCACATGGTCGCAACCGCCGCCGCGCACAACGACGGCCCCATCGCCTTCCGCTATCCGCGCGGCGAGGGGGTGGGGGTCGAGATGCCGGCGCGGGGCATCCCGCTCGAGATCGGCAAGGGCCGCCTGATCCGCGAAGGGGCGCGCGTCGCGCTCCTGTCCTTCGGCACGCGGCTCCACGAGGTCCTGCTTGCCGCCGAGGCGCTGGCGGCCCGCGGCATCGGCCCGACCGTCGCCGATGCCCGCTTTGCCAAGCCTCTCGACCGCGACCTGATCCTGCGCCTTGCCCGCGAGCACGAGGCGCTGATCACCATCGAGGAAGGCGCGGTCGGCGGCTTCGGCAGCCACGTCGCGCAGCTTCTGGCGGACGAGGGCATCTTCGACCACGGGCTGAAGTTCCGCTCGATGGTCCTGCCCGACACCTTCATCGACCAGGCCAGCCCCGAGGCAATGTATGCCATCGCCGGGATGAACGCGCCGCAGATCGAGGCCAAAGTGCTCGAGACGCTCGGCGTCGCGGTGGTGGGCAAGAGGGCCTGAGCCCTATTTCAGTACATGCGGGCGTGGTGCGGTCGCGACAAAGCTCGGCCGCCGTTCCAGCCGCTCCACCAGCGCTTCGATCCGCGGGCGACCGCGCCAGTCGATCGGCCCACGTGATTCCGCCCAGAGGATCAGGCAGGCGAGCGCGATGTCCTGAACCGAGACGTATCCCGGCTGGAACCCCGCCGGATCAAGCCGCGCCTCCAGCCAGTCGAGCGTCGTCAGCACGCGGACCATCGCGCGGTCCTTGACCTCGAACCCCAGCCTGTTCCGCTCCACCGGGCCGACACCGGACCATTCGAGGTAATGGTGCAGGGCCAGCGCGTCCCCCATGGCCAGGATGACCGCGAGGATCTGGTCGTCATCGGCGGCATGGGCGGGCCGGCACACCTCCCGCGCCACTTCGGAGGGGCCGGGCGGCACGGTTTCCAGCAGCCGGTCGAACACGATCCGCGTCGGGAACCAGTGCCGGTCGCCGATGGTCAGGACGGGAACCTGCCCCATCGGGTTGACGGCAAGCAGGTCGTCGGAAGGCGGGAACTCCACGATCTCGCGCAGCGCCACATCCAGGCGATGTTCCCGGATCAGCACGCGGACCATCCGGGCGAAAGGAGAGCCGTCGATATAGCGCAGTTCCATCGGGCAGACCTCCTGACCGGAGACAGACGATGCGAGGCAGGAACGGCAGTCAGTACGAAAAGCACAGCACGCCGACCCGAGTCGATCAAGCGCGGACCTAGGCGTGAAGCAGCGCCGCCAGCCCTTCCCGGTAGGTCGGATAGATCAGCTTCACGCCGAGCTGGTCCTTGATGCGGTCGTTCCGGACCCGCTTGCTTTCGGCGTAGAAGCTGCGGGCCAAGGGCGTCATCTCGGCCTCGTCATAAGGGATCGAGGGCGGCATCGGCAGGCCGAGCAACTCTGCGGCATGGGTCAGCACATCCTCGGGCGGGGCGGGGTCGTCGTCGCAGACATTGTAGATGGCGCCGGGGTCGGGCTGCCGGATCGACGCCTCGAGCACCTGCGCGATATCGGCGACATGAACCCGGCTGAACACCTGCCCCGGCTTGATGATGAGCCGGGCGGTTCCGTCCCGCACCTTCTCGAAGGGCCCGCGCCCGGGGCCATAGATGCCCGCCAGCCGGAAAATGTGCAGCGGCAGGTCCAGCGCCTGCCATTCCGCCTCGGCGGCAACACGCTGGCGGCCACGCTCGGTGCCAGGTGTCAGGGGTGTCCCCTCGTCGACCCAGCCGCCCTGATGATCGCCGTAGACCCCGGTCGTGGACAGGTAACCGACCCAGGTCCAGCGGTGCGCTGCGATCTGCGGGCCGAGGGCGCGCAGCGCCGGATCGCCCATTGCGTCGGGGGCGATGGAACTGAGCAAGTGTGTTACGCCGGCAATCGCCGGACCGGCATCCTCGCCCCAGATCAGCGGTTCCACCCCCTCGGCGGCGATCTCGGCGGCCTGCCCGGACGTCCGGGTCGTGCCGATGACTCGCCAGCCCTGCGGGATCAGGCGACGCGCCAGTGCGCGGGCGGTATAGCCATGGCCGAGCGAGAGGATGACGGGTTGCATGGGGCGGTTATCGACGCCGCGACGCGCCTGCGCAAGCCTGTCATCGTCCCGACACGGGAATGCGTCAGGGAGGGGCACTTGCGCCAACGGCCCGGTTTTGTGTTAGATGCCGGATCAAACTTCGGGGCCACGAGATGAAAGACGACCAGACCCTGCCGATCCTGACCCCGCCCGCCTTGCCGCACGAGGCCTTCACCGATGCCACCGCGGCCGTGGCCCGGCTGGAGCATATCTACCACGCCGCCACCACCTTTTTGGCCGAGCAGTTCAGCCTTGCTGTCCGTACCGGGCGACCGGCGGCGCGGGTGCGCGCCTTCTATCCCGAGATCCGCCTGACCGTCGGCACCTATGTGAAGGTCGACAGCCGCCTCAGCTTCGGCCACGTCTCTTCCCCCGGCACTTACGCCACCACCGTGACCCAGCCCCAGCTGTTCCGGAACTACCTGATCCAGCAGATCGGGCTCCTGATCCACAACCACGGCGTCCCGGTCATCATCGGACCGTCCGAGACCCCGATCCCGATCCACTTCGCCGTAGCTGGCAATCCGGCCGTGACGGTTCCGCACGAAGGGGTGCTGGATTTCAGCCTGCGCGATGTTTTCGACGTGCCCGACCTGGCCACCACCAACGACGACATCGTCAATGGCCGGCAGCTGGTGAATGCCGACGGCTCGTTCCCGCTTGCCCCCTTCACGGCGCAGCGGGTGGACTACTCGCTGGCGCGCTTGACCCACTACACGGCAACCGACCCGGTCCATTTCCAGAACCATGTCCTGTTCACGAACTACCAGTTCTACGTCGACGAGTTCGAGTCCTTCGCCCGCGCCGCGCTCGACGATCCGGCGTCGGGCTATACCGCGTTCGTGGCGCCGGGGAACCAGAAGATCACCACGGCCACCGCCCCGATCGAACAGCTTGCCAAGTTGCCGCAGATGCCGACCTACCACCTCAAGCGGCCGGACGGGCAGGGGATCACGCTGGTCAACATCGGCGTCGGTCCGTCGAACGCCAAGACCGCAACCGACCACATCGCCGTCCTGCGGCCCCATGCCTGGCTGATGGTCGGCCATTGCGCGGGCCTCAGGAACAGCCAGTCCCTCGGCGATTTCGTGCTCGCCCATGCCTATGTCCGCGAGGATCACGTTCTGGACGACGACCTGCCGGTCTGGGTTCCGATCCCCGCGCTGGCCGAGATCCAGATCGCGCTTCAGCAGGCGGTGGCCGACGTGACGGCGCTTGATGGTTACGAGCTGAAGCGCATCATGCGCACCGGCACCGTCGCCACCATCGACAACCGCAACTGGGAACTGCGCGACCAGTCCGGCCCGGTTGCGCGCCTCAGCCAGAGCCGCGCCATCGCGCTGGACATGGAAAGCGCGACCATCGCCGCCAACGGGTTCCGCTTCCGCGTTCCCTACGGCACGCTCCTTTGCGTCAGCGACAAGCCGCTGCACGGTGAGTTGAAACTGCCCGGCATGGCGAGCGAGTTCTACCGCACCCAGGTGGCCAGCCATCTGCAGATCGGTGTCCGCGCGATGGAGCTTCTGCGCGACACGCCGATCGAGAAGCTGCACAGCCGGAAACTGCGCAGTTTCGAGGAGACGGCCTTCCTTTAGGTTTGTTTGCGACTTTCCGCAGGGAAACCCGGCAATTCAGGCCGAAATCGCTTGATTTGCGCGTGAAAACCCTGTCGAACGGGCGGCATCGCCCCGACCGCGGGGCAGGGATGACCCCGTGCGACGGGGCAAGAACAAGGAGACAGGAAATGTCGAAACCGATGACCAAGACGCAACTGGTCGCCGCCCTGGCTGAAGAAATTGGATCCGACAAGAAGACCGCCGCTGCGGCGCTCGACGGCATCGCTGCGCTGGTGGCCCGTGAAGTCGCCGCTGGCGGCACCGTGACCCTGCCGGGCCTCGGCAAGGTTGCCTGCAAGTCGCGCCCCGAGCGTCAGGTCCGCAACCCGGCCACGGGCGAGACCATCACCAAGCCGGCCGACAAGCAGGTGAAGTTCTCGATCGCCAAGGCGCTCAAGGACAGCGTCAACGGCTGATCCTGCCGCAAGGCTATTGAAGGACCGCTCCGCCCGGAGCGGTCCTTTCCATTTTTCGGAACGCCGAGGGTGGCGCGCCGGGTCAGGACATTGCCAGCAGTTCGGCATCCTGCGCCTTCGCCGCGGCGAGAGCGGGCCGCATGGCACAACGCTCGGCCCAGTCGCGGAAGGCGGCATCCTCGGGCAGGAACTGCGGCAGGAATGAATAAGCCGAACCGCAGATCAGGTCGGCGGCCGTGTAGCTTTTGCCACAGAGCCACGGTCCCTTGGCCAAGGCGGCGCGGATGCGGGCATTGACCTCATCGAGGCCGCGGAAGTTCCGGTGAAAACCCGGATGGGCAATACCCATGGCGGCAGCCATCATCACCGGCTCCATCACGCCCTGATACCAGAAAAGCCAGGTCAGGTAGGTTCCGCGCTCGGCGCTGCCAGGTTTGGGGGCCAGGCCGCTGTCGGGGAACAACGCGGTGAGGTACAGCATGATTGCCCCGCTTTCGGTGATGAGCGTGCCATCGTGGATCAGGGCCGGCACTTTCCCTTCGGGATGGGGGTTGGCGGCGTCCGGCGCGCCAGAGCCGTCGCGATAGATGATTCCGACCGTCTTGATCTGGATGCGATCCTCGATCCCCATTTCCTTGATGAGGTGCAGGATACGGGTCGAGCGGGAATTGGGGGCGTGGATCAGGGTCAGCATGGCGGGATCTCCTTGTCGTTGCGGATTTCGATGCGGCCGTTATGCTCTACCCCTGCTGACAATTTCCGGCAGGAAGTCATGGCCCGTTCCGACCGTCTGTTCCGCCTGCTCGACACGCTCCGCCGCCTGCCGCAGCCGGTAACCGCCGCGCGGCTGGCCGAGGAAACAGGCGTCAGCCTGCGCACGCTCTACCGCGACATCGACACGTTGCGGGCGGGCGGAGCACTGATCGACGGCGAGGCGGGGCTGGGCTACACCCTCACCGAAGACCCGGCCTTGCCGCCGCAGATGTTCGACAGGCTGGAAGTCGAGGCGCTGGTGCTTGGCCTTGCCGAGGTCCGCATGATGAGCGACCCGGACCTTGCCCGCGCCGCCGAAGGGGCGATGGCGAAGATCACGGCCACCCTGCCCGAACGAGTCCAGCGCCAGGCGATCCATGCCGCGCTGTCGGTCTATCGAAGCGAACGTCGCCCGCCGCCCCCGCCGCATATGGGCATGATCCGTGAGGCCATCTGGGAGGAGCGCGCGGTGGATATCCGCTATTGCGACAAGGCGGGCGAGCGGACCGATCGGCGGGTCTGGCCGCTGTCGATCGTCTTTCTTGACCGCGCTCTCATGCTTTTGGCCTTCTGCACCTTGCGACAGGATTTCCGCCGCTTTCACCTGTCCGGGATCGAAACTGCCAGCTTGTCCGGCGAAAGCTTCCGCCCCCGTCGCGTTCCGTTGTTGCGTGCCTTCATCCGCCAGCTCAAAGGCGAACAGTCGCCGTCTCGCACATAGGTTGTAACAATTCCTCACAGAAGCTTGGCGTGACAGCGGCCTCGCCTCGCGTCAAGCTGCGCTCATGGGGGCAGATTGCCGCCGCTGGAGCCCAAGGGGGGCGACCATGACCAGGACCGATTTCAAACTGCTGACCCAGCCGGTCAGCCTGTCGATGCCGAAGATCCGCGCTGTCGCCAAGGCTGGCGCAAAGCCCGCCAAGCCCGTCGCCCGCAAACCACGCTGAGTTTCAGCCGATCCGACCGCGCCGACCGCCTGTTTGCGCGCGGTCGAGAAGCAATTGGTCGAGCAGCACGCACGCCATCATAGCCTCGCCCACCGGAACGGCACGGATTCCCACGCAGGGGTCGTGTCGGCCCTTGGTGACGAGGTCGACTTCGGCACCGCCGGCGGTGATCGTCTGGCGCGGAGTCAGGATCGAGGAAGTCGGTTTAACGGCGAAACGCACCACGACAGGCTGACCGGTGGAAATGCCGCCGAGGATGCCGCCCGCGTGGTTCGACAGGTATTCCGGCCCGTCCTCGCCCATGCGGATCTGGTCGGCATTCTCTACGCCGGTCAGTGCCGCCGCGGCCATGCCTTCGCCGATTTCCACGCCCTTGACGGCGTTGATCGACATCATCGCGCTGGCGAGTTCGCTATCGAGCTTGGCATAGAGCGGCGCGCCAAGGCCGGGCGGCACGCCCTCGGCCATCACCTCGATCACCGCGCCGACGGAGTTGTGGGCAAGGCGGAGTTCGTCGAGGTAAACCGCCCAGTCGGCGGCCGCCACCGGATCGGGGCACCAGAACGGGTTCTGTTCGATCGCGGCGGCATCGAAGCGGCTGCGCTCGATGCCGCGTGGACCCATCTGCACCATGTAGCCAGTAATGGTCAGGTCCGGCACCATCTGCGCCAGAACGGCCCGCGCCACGCCGCCGGCGGCGACCCGCGCCGCCGTTTCGCGCGCGCTCGACCGCCCGCCGCCGCGGTAGTCCCGCAGCCCGTATTTCTGGTGATAGGTGATGTCGGCATGGCCGGGGCGGAAGCTTTGCGCGATGTCGCCGTAATCCTTCGACCGCTGGTCGGTGTTCTCGATCATCAGCTGGATCGGCGTTCCGGTCGTGACCCCCTCGAAGGTGCCCGACAGGATGCGCACCGCATCGTCTTCTCGCCGTTGGGTGGTGAATTTCGACGTGCCGGGCTTGCGGCGGTCGAGCCAGGGCTGGATGTCCGCCTCGGTCAGGGACACCCCCGGCGGGCAGCCATCCACCGTCGCACCAAGCGCCGGCCCGTGGCTTTCGCCCCAGGTGGTGACGCGGAAGACATGTCCGAAGGTGTTGAAGCTCATGGTCCGATCCTCGTGGTCAGGGCCGGAATAGGCGAAAGCGCGACGGAACGGAACGATTTTTCTGCGAAAAATCAGAACCTGGCCCCGGCCCTTGCGCCTCATGCACCGCGCGCTATGTTGGCGCTTACCTCGGGGTGTCCCTCACAGGGCTGAGACGCGCAAGCGAACCCGTTGAACCTGAACCGGCTCATACCGGCGGAGGGAAGGTGCATGGAAATCCTCCTGCCCGACCTGTCCCGTCGCAACTGGAGGAAGACATGAAGACTTCAATCCTGGCTGCGGGGATGCTGACCATTGCCACGATGGCGATCGCGGATACCCCTGTCCTGACTGTACTGACCTATGACAGCTTCACTGCCGAGTGGGGCCCCGGCCCTGCCATCGAGAAGGCCTTCGAGGCCGAATGCGGCTGTGACCTGAAATTCGTTACCGCCGGCGACGGCGCCGCCGTCCTTGCGCGCCTGAAACTGGAGGGCGCCCGCTCGGATGCGGACGTGGTCCTTGGCCTCGACACCAGTCTGACCGCCGATGCCGCCGCGACAGGCCTCTTCGCTCCGCATGCGCAGACGATCAAGACGGACCTGCCGGTGCCGTATGAAGACCCGGTCTTCGTGCCCTTCGACTGGGGATGGTTCGCTTTTGTCTATGACAAGGCCAAGGTGCCCAACCCTCCGAAGTCCTTTGAGGATCTGGCGGCATCGAACCTGAAGATCGTGATCGAGGACCCACGTTCGTCGACCCCCGGGCTTGGCCTGCTGATGTGGGTCAAGGCCGCCTATGGCGACCGAGCGCCCGAGATCTGGAAGGCGCTTGCCGACAATATCGTCACGGTCACGCCGGGCTGGTCCGAGGCCTATGGCCTGTTCCTGAACGGCGAGGCTGACATGGTGCTGAGCTACACCACCTCGCCCGCCTATCACCTGATTGCCGAAAAGGACGACAGCAAGGCGGCGGCGGCCTTTGATGAAGGCAACTACCTGCAGATCGAAGTCGCGGGGAAACTCGCCGCCAGCAAGCAACCGGAGCTGGCCGACAAGTTCCTCGACTTCATGCTGACCGACGGCTTCCAGGGCGCCATCCCCGAGACGAACTGGATGTATCCGGCCGTGACGCCGAAAGACGGTCTGCCCAAAGGCTTTGAAACGCTGGTGATCCCGGCGAAATCGCTGCTTCTTCCCGCGGACAAGGCCGAGGCCTTGCGCGCGGCGAGTATCGAAGAATGGCGCGCCGCGTTGGCCCAGTGACGCGGGCGGGTCGGGCTGTCGCGCTGTGCACCACAGTGCTGACACTCGGCACGTTACTGGCGGTCCTGCTGCGGGCAGAGACCGCCAGCTTCGGCCCTGCCGACTGGTCGGCGCTTCGGTTTACCGTACTCGCGGCGCTGGCGGCGGCTGGGCTGTCGGTCGGGCTTGCGATTCCCTGCGCGCGGGCATTGGCGCGGCGGAGCTTCCCGGGGCGGGGAGCGATCGTTTCGCTGATGGGCGCGCCGTTTCTCTTGCCGGTCGTCGTGGCGGTTCTCGGGATCCTGGCCGTGTTCGGCCGGTCCGGTTTGGTCAATCGGCTTCTTGATGTCGTGGGTCTGCCTGCGGTGTCGATCTATGGTCCTCATGGTGTGATCCTGGGCCTCGTCTTCTTCAATTTCCCGCTTGCGGTGCGCATGATCCTGTCCGGCTGGCAGGCAATTCCTGCCGAGCGGCTGCGGCTGGCTGCGGCGCTTGGATTCGGACCGGGGACGGTTCTCCGTCACCTAGAGCTGCCGATGCTGCAGCAGACCTTGCCTGGCGCCTTTGTCGCGATCTTTCTCGTCTGCCTGACCAGCTTTGCCATTCCGCTGACCTTGGGCGGTGGGCCGCGCGCCACGACGCTGGAGCTTGGCATCTATCAGGCTCTGCGCTTCGACTACGATCTGGGTCGCGCCGCTTTGCTGGCAGCCGCGCAATTCGCGTTATGCGCGCTGGCCGTTGGACTGGCCGCGCGTCTGGCGGTCCCGGCGCGGTTCGGTGCCGGTCTGGACCGGCCGGTCGAGCGTTGGGATGCCCAAGGATGGGCGCTGCGCCTGCAGGATGTCGCCGTCCTTGTCCTTGGCTGCGGTTTCCTCGTGCTACCTCTGGCGATGATCGTCATCCGCGGTCTTGAGGGCCTGTCCGACATACCTGCCGCTGTCTGGCCAGCGGCGTTGCGGTCGGTTCTGGTTGCCATGGTGTCGACGGCGCTCTGCATGGCAGCGACCCTTTCGCTGTGCACGGCCATCTCGGCTGGCCTCGCTGCGCGCTGGATCGAGACCGCTGGAATGCTACCGCTTGCCGCCTCGTCGCTGGTCCTCGGGACGGGGCTTTTCATTCTGGTCCATCCCTTTGCCGCGCCAGAGCGACTGGCGCTGCCTGTCACGGCGCTGGTCAACGCCGCGATGGCCCTTCCCTATGCCCTGCGGCTGATCCTGCCCGCGCATCGCGAGGTCGAAGCGGCATATGGTCAACTGGCCGACTCGCTCGGGCTGGCCGGCGTGTCGCGATTGCGTTGGCTGGTCCTGCCGCGCCTGCGTCCCGTGATCGGATTTGCGTCCGGGGTGGCGGCCGCGCTTTCGATGGGGGATCTCGGCGTGATCGCGCTGTTCGCCAACGAAGGTCAGGCAACCTTGCCCCTTGTCGTGCAACAGTTGATGGGGGCCTATCGGATGCAGGCGGCGGCCGGTGCCTCGCTGGTGCTGGTCGGACTGAGTTTCGCGCTGTTCTGGATCTGCGATCGGGGAGGGCGGCGCCATGCTGCGGCTTGACGGGCTGGAGATCCGGCAGGGCGACTTTCGCCTGAACGCCGACTGGCAGGTTGCGGCGGGCGAGCGTGTCGCGGTGATCGGGCCGTCGGGCGCCGGGAAATCGACACTGCTGATGGCGATCGCGGGCTTCATTGCCCCCGACCGGGGCGACATCCTGTGGCAGGGTCGAAGCTTGCGACAGGTGGCGCCGGGGGATCGCCCGGTCAGCATGCTGTTCCAGGATCAGAACCTGTTCCCGCATTTGACAATTGCCCAGAATCTCGGCCTTGGCCTTTCGCCCGCCTTGCGGCTTGTCCCCGCCGATCGGGCGAGGATCGACGCAGCGTTGGACCGCGTCGGGCTCGGCGGCCTTGGCGGGCGGCGGCCGGCAGAACTTTCGGGGGGGCAGCAGGGGCGGGCGGCCCTGGCGCGGGCGCTGTTGCGAGCGCGTCCGATCCTGCTTCTGGATGAGCCCTTCGCGGCGCTGGGGCCCGCGTTGAAGGCTGACATGCTTGGGCTCGTCTCCGAACTTGCCGAGGAAACGGGTGCGCTTGTGCTGATGGTTACGCACGACCCGGCCGATGCGGTCGCCTTCGCTCGGCGAACGGTTGTCGTTTCGGATGGCGTCGCCTCTGCGCCAGCCGACACGGCCGACCTGATGCGCAATCCGCCCCGGGCGCTGGCCGAATATCTCGGCCGCTCCTGAGCCCGAAAATGGAAAGGCCCCGCCAAGGCGGGGCCAATCAGCACCAATGCGCCTGGCTCAGGCGTGTTTCTTCTTGCCCTTGACGCTTGCCCACAGGCGCTTGTTGGTCAGGTAGAGCAGCACCGACAGAACGCCCAGGAAGATCACGGCGACAAAACCGGCCTGCTTGCGCGCCATCATGTGCGGCTCGGCCGCCCACATCAGGAAGGCAGCGACGTCTTCGGCCATGTGCTTGACGTCGTTCGGGCTTCCATCCGCGAACTCGACCTGACCGTCGGACAGGGGCGGGGGCATGGCGATCCAGCCGGTCGAGAAGGCATGGTTCTCGTAGAAGGTATTGCCAGCTTCGTCTTTCGTCTCGCCGGTAAAGCCGGTGAGGATCGAGTAGATATGCTCCGGCCCGCCGATCCCGTTGAAGAGCTGGCTCAGGCCAAGTCCATAGGGTCCATGGAATCCGGCCCGGGCCTTGGCCATCAGGCTGAGGTCCGGCGCATTCGGCATCGTCGAGCTTGGGAACGTGTCGTTCGGCGTCCGGGCCCGCGTGTCGTCCAGCGTCGGATCGAAGATATCGAACTGCGCCGCATAAGCGCGCACCTGATCCATCGGCAGCTGCGGACCGCCTTCGTCGGCCAGACTGCGGATCGGCACGAACTTCATGCCGTGGCAGGCCGAGCAGACCTCGGTATAGACCTGAAGCCCACGCTGAAGCTGGTGGCGGTCAAAGGTCCCGAAGGGGCCTTCGAAGCTGAACGAAACGTCCGTCGTTGTTGGCTCGAAGCCTTCGTTGGCGAGGGCAGCCGTGCCCGTCAGGGCCAGAGCCGCCACCGCGCCGAGTGTGATTTTCCTGAGCATCTTGGTCAGTTCCTTTCTCACTCGGCCGGCGTGCCGTAGTGGGCTTTGAAGTCGTCTTCGATGGTCGCGGGCAGCGGCGCCGGCTTTTCGATCACGCCGAGCAGCGGCAGGACGACCAGGAAGTAGGCGAACCAGTAGGTTGCGGCGATCAGCGACACCCACGAGGTGAAGTTCGTCGGAACCTGACCGCCGACCCACATCAGGACGACGAAGTCGATGGCCAGCAGCCAGAACCACCACTTGAACATCGGGCGGAACTTGCCCGAGCGGATCGAAGAGGTGTCAAGCCAGGGCGCCAGCGCCATGACGGCGATCGCGCCGAACATCGCCAGCACGCCGAAGAACTTGGCGTCGATGATGCCGAAGGTCACAAAGTTGACCAGCTGCACGACCCAGACGTCGTTGGTGAAGGCCCGCAGGATCGCGTAGAACGGCAGGAAGTACCATTCCGGAACGATATGGGCGGGGGTCGCGAGCGGGTTCGCCTCGATGTAGTTGTCGGGGTGGCCCAGATAGTTCGGCATGAAGCCGACGATCGCGAAGAAGACCGCCAGGATCACGGCCAGCGCGAACAGGTCCTTGATCACGTAGTAGGGCCAGAACGGAACCGTGTCCTTCTCGGCTTCCTGCTTCGAGGTGCGGCGGACTTCCACGCCGGTCGGGTTGTTGTTCCCGGTGGTGTGGAAGGCCCAGATATGCACCGCGACCAGCGCCGCGATCACGAAGGGCAGCAGGTAGTGCAGCGAGAAGAAGCGGTTCAGCGTGGCGTTGTCGACCGCCGGGCCGCCGAGCAGCCAGGTCTGGATCGGCTCGCCGATGCCAGGGATCGCACCGAACAGGCCAGTGATGACCGTGGCGCCCCAGAACGACATCTGACCCCAGGGAAGGACGTAGCCCATGAAGGCGGTGCCCATCATCGCCAGGTAGATCAGCATGCCGATGATCCAGGTGATCTCGCGCGGGGCCTTGTAGCTTCCGTAGTAGAGACCGCGGAAGATGTGCAGGTAGACCGCGAAGAAGAACAGCGACGCGCCGTTCGCGTGAACGTAACGGATCATGTGCCCGCCGTTCACGTCACGCATGATGTGCTCGACCGACGCGAAGGCCAGCGTGACATGCGGCGTGTAGTGCATCGCAAGGACGATGCCGGTGACGATCTGGATAACAAGGCAGAAGGTCAGGACGATGCCCCAGATCCACATCCAGTTGAGGTTCTTCGGCGTCGGGATCATCAGGGTGTCATAGAGAAGACCGATGATCGGAAGACGACGGTTCAGCCACTTCTCGGGGCCTGTCTTGGGTTCGTAATGGTCGTGCGGAATTCCGGCCATGATGCGGTCCTTACCCGAGCTTGATCGTGGTGGCGTCAGTGAAGGCGGCGACCGGCACAGGCAGGTTGCGCGGTGCCGGGCCTTTGCGGATGCGGCCGGCCATGTCGTAATGCGAGCCGTGGCAGGGGCAGAACCACCCGCCGAAATCGCCGGCGTTGCCAAGCGGCACGCAGCCTAGGTGGGTGCAGACACCCATCATCACCAGCCATTCACCGGCCTCGTCGAGGGTGCGGTTCTGGTCGGTCGCTTCGGAGGTCGGCGGAAGGTTCGCGTTCTCGGCATTGGTGTCGACGAGGTCTGCCAGGGGCACGGCGCGGCCCGCGGTGATCTCCTCAGGGGCACGGCGACGGATGAACACCGGCTTGCCACGCCATTTCACGGTCAGCTGGGTGCCGACCTCAACCGCGCTCACGTCGACGAAGATCGACGACAGGCCGCGCACATCGGCCGACGGGTTCATCTGGTTGATCAGGGGCCAGACAGCTGCGCCGGTGGCCACAGCCCCAGCCCCGGCCGTGGCATAATACAGGAAATCCCTGCGGGTGCCTGCGTTGTCTTCTGCGTGGGACACGAGAACATCTCCAATTCCGGGCCGAAGGATTGGCCCATGCGCCGTTTGGGCGGCGGTTTCCCGCTGCCTTGTGGCGGATTTTCTAGAAGGTCGAAGCGCGATCGTCCAGCGCACATTGCTGCGCAGATCGCCGCATGTCCGTGATTTTCGACGCTGTTCGGCGTTCATGGCCGGATTGCCACAGATCGCAACGGCTCCCCGCTCGGTTCTGGTCGAAGGTCGCGCCAGGCCGGTTTTCGGGCCGGTCAGGCCGCCGGCGGTCGCGTCGCCTGCATCGACGGTCGAGTCGAGAATCCCGCCTCCCAAGTGGTCAGCGCGGGTCTCCCCGCGCGCCAGTTCCGGTCACCATGACGAAAGTCGAGATAGCCAAGCGCGCAGCCCACCGCGATCTGCCCGATGTCGAGCGGCCCGTTCAGATGGGCGATCCACCGCGTTTCAAGCGCGTCCAGCGCCCGGGCGATCTTGGACCATTGCCCTTCCACCCAGGCGGGGAAGCGAATGCCCTCGGGGCGGACCCGGACCTCGTAGACCATGAGCAACGCAGCATCGAGAATGCCGTCTGCGGTCGCCTCGACCGTCAGCGTATCCCACAGCGCCGGTGCGGCCGGGTAGAGCCGTCCCCCCGACTGCGCATCGAGATAGCGACAGATCACCCGGCTGTCGTAAAGCGTCGGGCCATCCTCGCGTTCCAGGGCCGGAATTTTACCCAGGGGATTGCGGTCGATCGGCATGGTTCCCGAATCGACGGGCGTGCCCGCAGCGGGCACAAGTTCGACATCGCCGCGCTGACCGGTTTCGTGCAGCACGACCATGACCTTGCGGACATAGGGCGAGGTGGGAGAATGAAACAGCCGCATCGCCTAGACGCGCCGAATCCGGAGGCGGGCGAGGGCCGCCGCGTCGATCTCAAATCCATGCGCACCCCACCGAACCGTGCGGCGGAACCGGGCCGCGGCATTGGTCTGGTCGCGCCCCCGCGCCTGGTGGATGGCAAGCCCCTCGTCGGTTTCGTCCAGGGCGTCCTCGGCGCGCTGGTCGACGCGCCCGGGCTGGATCGCGCGACGGGCGGTCCAGAGCGCTGCGGTGGCAAGGCCCGCACCAATTGCAAGGCGGGCGATGGGGGCAAGTGGCATGGCTGTCCCTCCGGATGGATTGGAGGGATGCTAAGTTGCGCCTAGCGCTCTGTCCATGCCCTCACCCCGCGTCGGACGGCAGCGCGCGCATCAGGGCGGCAAGTTCTTCGCCGAGCGACGGACCAGCGACAGAGGCGATTCCCGCTGCAGCACCCTGGCGGGCCGCCTCGGGTTTGTTCTGGTTGAGTTTCCAGGTGCCATCGATGCTTTCGATGGTCAGGCGGAATGGCAGGATCATCCGCATCATCCGCTCCATTGCGCCGTCTGACATCTTCGCGCTGGTCCAGGGCGTCTTGGGCAGAAGCTCGCCTTCGAACCGCGCAGACAGCGCATCGGCATGCGAACGCAACCCCTCGGGGGGAAGCGGCTCGAGCCGGCCGCGCAGATGCACCGCGACATAGTTCCAGGTCGGTACCTGATCCTCGAGTCCGTACCAGTCCGGCGAGACATAGGAATCGGGTCCTGACACGGCCAGCAGCGCCCCGGCCGGCAGGTCCGCCCGGGCGATCGGGTTCGATCGGGCCAGATGCAGGTCAAGCGACCCGCCATCCGCGGCCAGCAGAAACGGCACATGCGCGGCAAGCGGGCCAGCAGCGCCGTTGATGCTGAGGATGCCGAATCCGCGGCGTCGCGCGAATTCAAGATTTGCTTCGGGGCTGGCCTTGCGGAAGGCGGGATTGGGATGCATCGGGACCCCCTGTGCCGAAAAGAGAAAGGGCCGCCGCGGGTATTCCGCAACGGCCCTCTGGATCCGGTTCGCCGGAAGCGATCAGCCCTGACGGGCCTTGTAGCGCTTCTGCGTCTTGTTGATCACATAGACCCGGCCTTTACGGCGCACGATCTGGCAATCGCGGTGACGCGTCTTCAGCGAGCGGAGCGAGTTCGCAACCTTCATCGCACTTCTCCTTCTTCGCGGCGCGTCCGCGCCTTGAAAACAACGTGCCGCCCGAAGGCGGCGGTGAATGGTGGGCGGTACTGGGATCGAACCAGTGGCCACTACGATGTCAACGTAGTGCTCTACCGCTGAGCTAACCGCCCACTCCGATCGTCCCGCGGTCCGGTCCCTGCACCCGATGCCTTTCGCAAGGCCCCGGAATGAAAAGGACGCGGGCGGGTCCGCGTCGGTCGCTGGGTCTATAAAAGGAGTCGTCGGGGTGTTCAAGAGGTTTTGGCAAAGCACGGAATGCCGCTATAACTGCTACGAACATCATGATTGCGCAGCCCATCTTTGACCTTTACCTGCCTGACCGCCGCGAGACGCCGGTCGTCTTTTCCTCGCCGCACAGCGGCAAGGACTATCCGCAGTCGTTCCTGTCGCGCAGTGCGCTGGACGAACGCAGCATCCGTTCGTCCGAGGATGCTTTCGTCGATGTGCTGTTCTCGCAAGCGCCGCAGCTTGGGGCGCCGCTGCTGGCTTCGCGGGTGCCGCGGGCCTTCATCGACCTCAACCGCTCTGCCGACGAGCTCGATCCCGCGCTGATCGAGGGGATCATGCGCGCGCCGCACAATCCGCGGGTCAGTTCCGGTCTGGGCGTCATTCCGCGGGTCGTCGCGAACGGCCGGCCGATCTATCGCGGTAAGCTGCCCCTGCGCGAGGCGCATGAGCGGCTGGAACAGGTCTGGCATCCTTATCACGATGCGCTCCGGCACCTGCTGGACGAAAGCCGGGCGCTGTTCGGCGAGGCGATCCTGCTCGACTGCCATTCGATGCCGCATGAAGCGATCGAGACTCATGCCCGGTCCAATCAGCCCCGGCCGGACGTCGTGCTGGGCGACCGATTCGGCGCCGCCGCCTCGCGGATCGTCGTGGAAGAGATCGAGGCGGCCTTCGAGGGGGCAGGGCTGCGCGTGGCCCGCAACGCTCCCTTTGCCGGGGCCTATATCGCCCAGGCCTATGGCCGCCCGTCCCGCAACCAGCATGTCGTGCAGATCGAGATCGACCGGGCGCTATACATGGATGAGGCGACGATCCAACCGCGCGCGGATTTCGCGGCCTTTCACCAGCTGATTACGGATGTGATCGCCAGAATCGCCGGCGGCCGGGCGCGCAGCCGGCCGCTCGCCGCCGAATAAGACAGTCAGCGCAGCGCCCGGCCCTTGATGATCGCGTCCCGGCCAAAGCGGGCACGGATGGCATCCGTCGCCGCCTCGGCCTTTCGACGTTTGGCAGCCCCCGGGTCGAGCAGGTCCGTCATCCGGTCCGCCTCGTCCGCGGGGCAGAGGTCGGACAGCCCGACCCCGATCAGCCGGAACGGCCCCGGCTCCCGCGCGGCGTCGAACAGCGCGCGCACCTCGTGATACAGCCGGTCGGCCGATTGCGTCGGCTCGCCAAGGCTGTGGCGGCGCGTGACAAGCGTGAAGTTCGCGCGCTTGAGTTTGAGCGTGACCGTCCGGCCAGCCAAGTCCTTGGCTTTCGCGCGATCTGAAACCTTTTCAGACAGGCGCCAGAGATGCCCGTCAAGGATATCGGCATCGCCGGTATCTTCGTCGAAGGTCGTCTCGGAGGAGATCGACTTCATCTTTTCGTCGCGGTTGACGGGCCGGTTGTCCTCTCCCCGGGCAAGGCTCCACAGCCGATCACCCAGACTGCCGAAGCGCGCCTGCAGATCACGCCGGTCCCACCGCAAGAGGTCCGCGATCGTGCGGATGCCCGCCTGCGAAAGCGCTGTCTGTCCGGCCTCGCCCACGCCCCAGATGATGCGGACGGGCTTGTCGCGCAGGAAGGCCGCCGTCTCGGCACGTCCGATCACCGAGAAACCGCGCGGCTTGTCGAGATCCGAGGCGATCTTTGCCAGGAACTTGTTATGCGACAGGCCAACCGAGCCGGTGATGCCAAGTTCCTCTTCCATCCGCTTGAGCAGCCGCGCCAGCATCACTGCCGGCGGCGCGCCGTGAAGCCGGGTCGTGCCGGATAGGTCGAGAAAGGCCTCGTCCAGCGACAGGGGCTGGATCGCGGGGGTCAGCGCCTCCATCATTGCGCGGACCTGGCGCGAGACGTCGACATAGACCTGCATCCGCGGCTTGACCACCACCGCCTCGGGGCAGAGCTTCAGCGCCTGGAACATCGGCATGGCCGAGCGTACGCCCGAGATGCGGGCGATATAGCAGCAGGTCGAGACGACACCGCGCGTGCCGCCGCCGACGATCACCGGCTTGTCCCGCAACTCGGGATTGTCGCGCTTCTCGACGCTGGCATAGAAGGCGTCGCAATCCATGTGCGCGATCGACAGGCTGTCCAGTTCGGCATGCGCCACGACGCGCGGCGACCGGCAGGCCGGACAGCGCGATCCGGCATCGAACGGGGTCAGGCAATCGCGGCAAAGGGACGGCATGGGCCGACACTAGCATCGCTTGTGCGGAGTTGCAGCCAGCGCGGTTTGCACATGCGACAGATGCGATGCGAGTTGACGCAGGGCCGACCTGCGATCACCGTCGACTGCGGGAGAGGGCACAGCCCTGCGAGGGAGGGACGCGATGGCAGGCCTGTCGGGACTGCGGACCTGGCTTGAAACCGCGACGATGCTCGACCTGCTGGGTGTCGCGGGTGTCCTGATCTATGTCGGCGCTTACCTCTGCTTGCAGCTTGGGCTGCTGAAGGGCGACGGCTTCGCCTATCCGGCGCTGAACCTTACGGCGTCTCTGTCGGTGCTGGCGAGCCTGACAGCCAATTTCAACCCTTACTCGGTCGCGATCGAGACGTCCTGGTCGCTCATCAGCATTGTCGGGCTGACGCGGCTTTACTTCGTTCATCACCATATTCGCCTGACACCCGACGAAAGCGCGGTGGCGGGCAGGCTCTTGCCCGGGGTCAAGAAGGACCGCGCACGGCAGCTGATCCGCCTGGGCCGTTTCGTGGACGCCCTGCCCGGCGAGGTGATCGCAACCGAGGGGCATCCTGTCAGGGATCTTGCGATGGTGCTCGCAGGTGCCTGCGGCGTGGACCGGGGCGGGGTGCCGGTTGCCCGGCTTGGTCCGGGGGCGCTGGTCGGGGAAATGACCTTCGCCACCGGCGCGCCGGCGACCGCGAATGTCGTGGTGGCAGAGCCGTCGAGGCTTTTCCTTGTGGACCGTGGGGCGCTGTCCGCCCATCTGGCGCGCAATCCCGACCTTGGTGCGACGATCGAGCAAAGTATCGCCGGCGACCTGCGGGTGAAGCTGGCAGAGACGACCGCACGGCTGTCCCGCGCCATCGCGCAGGGGAAGGCATGATAGATCAGTGACGTGCGGCAGTTGCGTCAGGGCGAAGCAGAAGCCATGGTGACGCAAAGGCATTTCAAGGGAGCAATTCCGTGCAGCAGACCGACTTCGTAGGGGGCAACGCCGTCCTTCTGGCCATTGCGGCCTTCCTGATCCTGTCGATGTGGCTGGGCGTGAAGATCGTGCCGCAAAGCCAGAAATTCGTCGTCGAGCGGTTCGGCCGGCTGAACAAGGTCCTCGGGCCGGGTATCAACTTCGTCGTGCCCTTCCTCGACAGGGTGGCACATCGCGTTTCGATCCTGGAACGTCAGCTTCCGACCGCGCACCAGGATGCGATCACCGCCGACAACGTGCTGGTCAAGGTCGAGACGAGCGTTTTCTACCGCATCACCGAGCCGGAAAAGACCGTCTACCGCATCCGCGACGTGGACGCCGCGATCGCCACGACGGTCGCCGGTATCGTCCGCAGCGAGATCGGCAAGATGGAGCTGGACCAGGTCCAGTCGAACCGCAGCGAGTTGACCGGCCACATCCGCGAACATGTGCGCGCCATGGTTGATGACTGGGGGATCGAGGTGACCCGGGCCGAGATCCTGGACGTCAACCTGGACGATGCAACCCGCGCCGCCATGCTCCAGCAGCTGAACGCCGAGCGCGCCCGGCGGGCGCAGGTTACCGAAGCCGAGGGAAAGAAGCGCGCGGTCGAGCTGAACGCCGATGCCGAGCTTTATGCCGCCGAGCAGGGCGCCAAGGCGCGCAGGGTGCTGGCCGACGCCGAAGCCTATGCGACCGGCGTGATCGCCGCGGCAATCAAGGACAACGGCATCGAGGCGGCGCAATATCAGGTCGCGCTGAAGCAGGTCGAGGCGCTGACCACGGTCGGAAAGGGTGAAGGCAAGCAGACGATCATCGTGCCGGCACAGGCGCTGGATGCGTTTGGTGATGCCTTCAAGATGCTGAAGGGGCGGTCGTAATGTGGACCGAATGGTGGGTCTGGGTGGTTGCCGGCCTGGTGCTCGCGATCCTGGAAGTGATCCTGCCCGGCTATGTCTTTGCGGGATTCGCCGTCGGCGCGGTGCTGACGGGGGGTCTCACCTGGCTGGGGTTTCTGGGAAGCAGCCTTCCGGCAGCCCTGGTGGTTTTCGCCGTCTTCTCGCTCGCGGGCTGGGCGATCATGCGGGCCCTCTTCGGCAAGAACCTTGGCGAGGTGAAGCGGTGGGACAAGGACATCAACGAATGAACCTGCGACTGCGGCTAGCCGTTCTTGCAGGTGTCACGCTTTTGGGCCTTGCCGGCTGCGAGAAGCCCCTTGGCCCGGATGCCACGCCCGAACAGCTGGCGGTCGCCTGTGACAACGGCGATCTGGATGCCTGCTCGCGCGCCGCGCATCTGCGCAGCAGCGCCTACGAGGCTTCGGTCACGCAGTGATCAGCGCCGGGATGGAAGCTCGGCGATGACCGCGCGGGCGGCGGCCCGTGGATCGGCGGCCTGCCAGATCGGACGGCCGACGACGATGTGATCCGCGCCGTCGGCAACGGCGCTGGCAGGAGTGGCGATGCGCTTCTGGTCGCCCTTCTCCGCCCCGGCGGGACGGATGCCGGGCGTGACGATCAGCTTTCCCGCAGCTTCAGGAAGGGCACGGATCGCGGCAGCCTCGCGTGGGCTGGTGATGACGCCATCTGCCCCGGCGGCAAAGGCCCGGGCTGCCCGTTCGACGGTGATTTGCGCCAGGTCCCCGGCCTGGATCAGGTTGGCGTCAAGGTCGGCCCTATCGAGCGAGGTCAGGACCGTGACCGCGAGGATCTTCGTCGCGCTGCCCTTCCGGCCTTCGGCCGCGGCGCTGACGACCTGCGGATCGCCGTGGACGGTCAGGAAGTCGAGATCATAGCGGGCAATGCCGCGCACTGCCGCCTCGACCGTCGCGCCGATGTCGAAGAACTTCATGTCGAGGAAGACCCGCAGCCCGCGTTCCTGCTTCAGCTCGTTGGCGAGCGCGAGGCCGCCTCCGGTCAGCATCCCGAGGCCGATCTTGTAAAAGCTGACGGCATCCCCGATGCGGTCGACCAGATCCAGCGCCTGAACCACATTCGGAACATCAAGGGCGACGATCAGGCGGTCATCTGCGGGCATGGTATCCTCCGGCATCTGGGCGGGGGCGTCATGCGGTGCAGGGGCGGGGCTGTCAAGGGCCGGGCGGGATGCTAAGGCTGGCAGCAGCATGGGGGGATCGGGCGTGCTCGTCTGTTTCGACATCGGCGGATCGCGGATCAAGGCGGCAAGGTCGCCTGCCCCGGGTGTCATCGAGCCCTTGGGCGAGGTGCCGACACCCCGCGACGATGCCGTTGCCTTTGCCGAGGCCCTGCGGCCCTTCATCGGCCGCGCCCCGGCCATCGCCCTGTCGATCACCGGCGTTGTCGCGCCCGACACCGGGCGCATCCGGGTAGCGAACATCCCCGGTTTGAACGGGCGCCCCGTTGCGGATGATCTGAGCGCGGCTTTCGACCGGCCAGTCTGGATCGGCAATGACGCCGATTGCTTCACTCTGGCCGAGGCGCTGCGCGGCGCAGGTCGCGGTCATCGCAATGTTTTCGGCGTGATCCTTGGCACCGGCGTTGGCGGCGGCCTCGCCATCGACGGACGGCTGATCCCCGGGGCGGGCGGCTATGTCGGAGAATGGGGTCACGGGCCGGCGGCCGGAACGACTGCGGCGGGTTGGACGGTGCCACGGTTTACCTGCGGCTGCGGCCTGACCGGATGTATCGACACGGTGGGCGGAGCGCGGGGCCTCGAAAGGCTTCACCGGCATCTGAACGCGGTCGAGGCCGGGTCTCGCCAGATCGTCGAGGATTGGCGATCGGGCGATGCGGCAGCCGCCCGCACGATCGCGGTCTGGTCAGAGCTGGTTTCCGGGCCGCTTGCCATGGTGCTGAACACGGTCGGATCGACGGTCGTTCCGGTGGGCGGGGGATTGGCCTCGGCGCCGGACCTGATCGCGGCGCTCGACCTGGCAGTCCGGGAAAGGGTGCTGCGCCCGGACACAGGGCCGATCCTGAAAGTGGCGGAAGCGGCGGAGGAGCCGGGCCTGATCGGTGCCTCTCTGGCCGGACATGCGGAGTTGGGCCTTGGCTGACATCCTTCTCGAGGTCTGCGTCGATTCCCCCGAAAGCCTGCGCGCCGCGATTGCCGGCGGTGCGGGCCGGATCGAGCTGTGCTCGGCGCTGGAGATCGGGGGCCTGACGCCATCGCCCGGTTTCCTGAAGCTGGCGGCGGACATGCCGGTGCCGGTTCACGCGCTGATCCGGCCAAGGGCGGGCGGCTTCGACTACGACGCAGATGAAGTGGACCAGATGGTCGCGGACATCCATGCGGCGCGGCAGGCCGGGCTGGCGGGGGTGGTGATCGGGGCGCTTCGGAGCAACGTGCTGGATCTTGAAACGCTGATGCGCCTGAAGGCGGCGGCAGGGCCGATGTCCTGCACGCTGCACAGGGCCTTCGATCTGTGCACCGATCCCCAGGCCGCACTCGATCAGGCGGTCGCCATCGGGATCAACCGAATCCTGACATCAGGTCAGGCGGTAACGGCGATGGAGGGGGCAGCCGTTCTCGGACGGCTGTTCGGCCATGCGGGCAGGCGGATCGGCATCCTTCCCGCTGCCGGGATCACCGACAGAACCCTACGCGCCCTGTCAGGTCTGCCGTTGACCGAAGTTCATGCTTCCTGTTCCGTTCTCGGGCCAACAGCTCCTCTTGGCTTTGGCGCGGCGCGGGTGACGACGGTCGGGCGGGTGCGGGCGCTGAAAGCGGCGCTGGTTGACTTGGGCCGGGGAACGGGGTGACCTGAGCCCGGCAGAACGGAGGGCCTCATGCAGATCACCATTACGCTTGACCGCCCGGACGAGGGGCCGCGATCCGGCCCGGTGACGGTCGGCTGGTTCCTGACCGAGGACAAGGGCGCGGTGCTGTTCGATGCGCCAGAGCGTCTGGTGTCGCGCGGGGTGCAGAGAAACCACGCCAAGTCGGCCTCGCGCTGCCCGGCGGTGATCCAGATGGAAAGCCGCTATTTCGTGGTGAACTGCCCCTACGACCTGCATCTGGGGTTTCAGCGGGACGACAAGGGCAAGCCGCAGCTGGTCAACCGGGCCGGTTCGGGCAGCGCTGTGCGGGCGTCGAAGTTGGGGCCTCTGCTGACGCTCGTGCCAGAGGTCGAATGGCGCTACGCGGATCGCCCGACGATCCAGCTGGCGCTGCCCTACTGCTTCATTGCGGACGAACCCCTGTGGATCACGCAGATCGGCTGCTTCGCCCATTATCGGCCCGACCCGCTGCCGGGCACGATCTTTGGCGGACGGTTCCCGATCAATGTCTGGCCCCGGCCCCTCATGTGGGCCTTCGAATGGCATGACACGTCGAAGGACATTGTGCTGCGCCGGGGTGAGCCCCTGTTCTATATCCAGTTCGAGGCGGAGGGTCCTGATCGCGCCATACAGCTGGTCGAGGCGGAGCGGACACCCGAGTTGAAGGAATACATGGACAAGATCGGCGGCGTGGTGAACTACGTGAACCAGACCTTCAGCCTGTTCAAGGCCGCCGAGGCGATCCGGCCGCCGAAGCTCCTCAAGCGCAAGGAGCGGGAGTGAGGAGTTTCCTCGAAATCCATGAGGTCGCGACCGGACGGACCCGGCTGGTTCTGGCGACCGAGCAGCTGATCGAGGCGCCGAACTGGCATCCGGACGGATGGTTGCTGGTCAACTGCGACCGGCGACTGTTCCGCGTACAGATCGAGAAGCCCGACCTGATCCCAATCGACAGCGGCGCTGCGATCCGCTGCAACAACGATCATGGCTTTTCGCCCGATGGGCTGCAGATTTATTTCTCGTCACATACGGATCGCGGGTCGGAGATTTACCGGATGCCCGTTGCCGGAGGCGCGCCGGTGCCGGTCACGGACAAGGCGCCGTCGTGGTGGCACGGCATCTCGCGCGATGGCAACTGGATCACCTACGCCGCGGCGCGTCAGAACCGGATCGTCGACATCTGTCTTTGCCCCGCCGAGGGAGGCGAAGAGCGCCGGCTCACCTTCGGAGAAGGTCACAGCGACGGCCCCGATTTCAGCGCAGACGGGAAATGGGTCTGGTACAACTGCGACCGCACCGGTCACGCCCAGATCTGGCGGGTCCGGCCGGACGGTACGGGCCACGAACAGGTCTTTGCCGACGACTGTGTCAACTGGTTCCCCCATCCGTCGCCCGATGGACAGCATGTGCTCTACCTCGCCTATCCGCCCGGCACCGAGGGCCATCCACGCGATCTGCCTGTGGCGCTGACTTTGATGGACCCGGATGGTGGCAGCCGCAGGGTCGTGGCGCGGTTCAACGGCGGGCAGGGCACGATCAACACGCCCTGCTGGGCGCCGGATGGCTCGGCCTTCGCCTATATGCGATACGCTCCGGTTCTGTCCGGCGGCTGAGGATCACATGGAGGACCGCCTCTACGCCGACGCGGCGCTCGTCCAGTTCTACGATCTCGAGAATGGATGGGGACCCGATACGATTTTCTGCGCTGATCTGGCCCGCACCGCGCAGTCCGTCCTTGATCTTGGCTGCGGGACCGGACTTCTGGCAGCCCGGATCGAGGATGGAGGCAAGCGCCGGGTGGTCGGCGTCGACCCGGCGGCGGCTATGCTTGAGGTGGCACGCTTTCGACCGGGCGGCGACCGGGTGCGTTGGGTCGAAGCCCCGGCGCAGTTGGTGCGCCTTGGCGAGACCTTCGATCTGATCGTGCTGACGGGTCATGCCTTTCAGGTCTTCCTGACCGAAGCGGACCGCCGCGCCGTGCTGCAAACAATCCGCGCTCACCTCGCGCCGGGTGGGCGGTTCATCTTCGACACCCGCAATCCTTTGGTGGAGGAGTGGCGGGAATGGACACCGAAGGAATCGCAGCGGGTGGTCGACCATCCGACGCTTGGCCCGGTCCGGGCCTGGAACGATGTTCAGCGGGATGACGCGACAGGCATCGTGACCTACGACACCTTCTATGCGCCTGCTTCCGGCGATACCGTGCTGACCGCACGATCACGGATCGCCTTTCCCTCCCGAGAGGAATTGGAGCGGCTGTTGGCAGAGGCGGGTCTGGCCGCGACGGACTGGTACGGCGACTGGCAGGGCGGTCCGCCTGGATCGGACCGGCCGGAAATCATCGTGCTCGGGAGCGTTGCAGGACCGGGCGAGCCGGGCGCTTGATGGATCGGTAATGAAAAAGGGGAAGGACCTGAGCCCTTCCCCCAACAAGGATCAGTCTGCGATCAGTGAACGACCGCGTCCATCGGCCGTTCCCGGCGCGAGGACGACACGCGGTCGCCGATGATGAGGCCGTCGGCCCCGGCGCTGACATGGACGGTCGAGCCATCCATGACGTCGCCCGCAAGGATCATCTCGGCCAGCGGATCCTGCAGGTGGCGCTGGATCACGCGCTTCAGCGGACGGGCGCCGAAGACCGGATCGTAGCCTTCCTCGGCCAGCCAGTGCTTGGCCGGTTCGTCGAACTCCAGCGTGACCTTGCGGTTCGCCAGGCGTTTCTCCAGCCGCTTGAGCTGGATATCGACGATGCCGTCCATGTCCCCCCGCGTCAGGCGGTGGAAGATGATCTGGTCATCAAGACGGTTCAGGAATTCGGGCCGGAAATGCGCCCGGACCGCTTCCATCACCTGCCGCCGTGCCGACGAACTGTCGGTTCCTTCCGGCAACTGGCTGAGTGCCTGGCTCCCGAGGTTCGAGGTCAGGATGATCAGCGTCTGCTTGAAGTCCACCGTTCGGCCCTGGCCATCAGTCAGAACGCCATCGTCGAGCACCTGCAGAAGGACGTTAAACACATCCGGATGCGCCTTCTCGACCTCGTCGAACAGCACGACCTGATAAGGCCGACGCCGCACGGCTTCGGTCAGGACGCCGCCCTCATCATAGCCGACATAGCCCGGAGGTGCGCCGATCAGGCGGGCGACCGAATGCTTCTCCATGAACTCGGACATGTCGATGCGGACCATCGCGTGTTCGTCGTCGAAGAGATACTCGGCAAGCGCCTTCGTCAGTTCGGTCTTGCCGACGCCGGTCGGGCCCAGGAACAGGAACGAGCCGAGCGGCCGGTTCTCGTCATTCAGGCCGGCGCGGGCGCGCCGCACGGCGTTCGACACGGCAACCACCGCCTCGTGCTGGCCGATGACGCGGCGCCCAAGCTCCTCTTCCATCTTGAGAAGCTTTTCGCGCTCGCCTTCCAGCATCTTCGAGGTCGGGATGCCGGTCCAGCGTTCCACCACCTCGGCGATCTGTTCGGGACGAACCGCCTCTTCCACCAGCATGTCGCCTTCGCGGGCTTCCGCTTCGGCCAGCTTCTTTTCCAGACCCGGAATGATGCCGTAGGACAACTCCCCCGCCTTGGCGAGGTTGCCTTCCCGCTTGGCCTGCTCCAGTTCGGCGCGGGCGCGATCGAGCTGTTCCTTCAGCTCGCGGCTCGCTTCCAACTGATCACGCTCTGCCTGCCACTTGGCCGTCATCTCGGCCGAGCGCTCCATCAGGTCGGAGAGTTCCTTCTCGAGCTTCTCGAGACGGTCCTTGGAAGCCGCGTCGTCTTCCTTCTTCAGCGCCTCGGATTCGATCTGAAGCTGCAGGATCTGACGATCCAGCGCATCGAGTTCCTCCGGCTTGCTGTCGACTTCCATCCGCAGACGGCTCGCGGCCTCGTCGACAAGGTCGATGGCCTTGTCGGGCAGGAAGCGGTCGGTGATGTAGCGGTGCGACAGGGTCGCCGCCGCGACAAGGGCCGAGTCAGAGATCCGAACGCCGTGGTGCAGTTCGTACTTCTCCTTGATGCCGCGCAGGATGCTGATGGTGTCCTCGACCGTCGGCTCCTCGACCATGACCGGCTGGAACCGGCGGGCCAGCGCCGCGTCCTTTTCGACGTACTTGCGGTATTCGTCGAGCGTGGTCGCGCCGATGCAGTGCAACTCACCCCGGGCCAGTGCCGGCTTGATGAGGTTCGCGGCATCCATCGCGCCATCGGATTTCCCGGCGCCGACCAGCGTGTGCATCTCGTCGATGAACAGGATGACTTCGCCGGCAGCCGCCTCGATCTCCTTGAGGATGGCCTTCAGACGCTCTTCGAATTCACCGCGATACTTCGCGCCGGCGATCAGCGCGCCCATGTCGAGCGCCATCAGCCGCTTGTTCTTCAGGCTTTCCGGCACGTCGCCATCGACGATCCGCAGGGCAAGGCCCTCGGCGATCGCGGTCTTGCCCACGCCCGGTTCCCCGATCAGAACGGGGTTGTTCTTGGTGCGGCGCGACAGGACCTGCATCGCGCGGCGGATTTCCTCGTCGCGGCCGATGATCGGGTCGATCTTGCCCTGTTCCGCGGCCTCGGTCAGGTCACGGGCATATTTCTTCAGCGCGTCATAGCCTTCCTCGGCCGACGCGGTGTCGGCGGTCCGGCCCTTGCGGATCTCGTTGATCGCGGTGTTCAGCTTCTGAGCCGACACGGCACCCGCATCGAGGGCGTCCTTCGCCTTCGACGGCACCATGCACAGTGCCATCAGGATGCGCTCGACCGGGACGAAGCTATCGCCCGCCTTGGTCGCGACCTTTTCGGCCTCGTCCAGAACCCGCGCCAGCGCAGGGTCCATGAAGGGCTGGGCGTCGCCCGACACCTTCGGCAGTTTCGACAGCGCCAGATTGACCGCTTCCGCGACGCGCAGCGGCTCGCCGCCCGCGCGCTTGATCAGGTTGGACGCAAGCCCCTGATCGTCATCCATCAATGCCTTCAAAAGATGCTCGGGCGCCAGCCTTTGGTGGCTCTCCCGCATCGCAATCGTCTGCGCGGCCTGAAGGAACCCGCGCGACCGTTCCGTGAACTTTTCGAGGTTCATCGGCAAGTCTCCCTTTCTCAGCGCCAGATCGCGGTCCGCCCTTCTTAGGCACGGCCCGCCTGGCCTCGGTTCGGATGTGGGAGGCAGGCCCGCGCCGCGCAAGGCCCGGATAACGCTGCATTGCCGAAAAATTGCGGGACTTGCGCTCGACCCGGAAGCAACCCGGCTGGACAGGCTTTCCGCCCCGTGCCAGCCTCTGCCGCCCTTCCTCAGGATCCCGAATGCGCCGCCTTTTCTCAATCCTTATGTTCTTTATGGCCATGGCAGGGATCGTTGTGCTCGGCCTGGGCACCGCGTTTCTTCAGAAAGAGCCCCTCCTTCCCGTGATGGCCGCGCCGAGCCCCGCTGACGTGACGGCGGCGCGCAAGGTCGTCCATCGGATACGGGCCGCGACCGAGGCGGAAGATCCAGCGGACAAGCCGGTGTCAATCTCGGTTGCAGAGCTGGAATCGGTCATGCGGCTCGGTGCCCGGGTCATGCCCGGTCTGAGATCGAACGCGCAGGTCGAGGGCGACGGGGTCGTTGCGATTGCCTCGATCCCGCTGCCCTGGATCAGCGGCCAGCGCTGGCTGAACCTGCGCGCAGTAATCCCGCCGTTCGACGGCACCTTTGCCCTGTCATCGGTTACGGTTGGCGGACGAAACCTGCCGCCGGATACGGCGCTGGCTCTTGGACGACTGGCCGCGAACCTAATTTTTGGCGGCAAGACGGGCGGTCAGATACTCGAAAGTGCCCAGTCGATGCAGATCAAGGGCGACAAGATGGTCTTTGCCCTCAGGCTTGACCGCGAAGGGCGGGGAGAGGTGATCGGCGGTGTCTTTGGCGCGCTTCGCCAAGGGGAAATGCCACCGGCCGAACGGATCGACGGCTATTACCGCAAGATCCGACAGGCGATGGACGACGGCATCCTGCCGGTTTCGGGCAGTTTCCTGCCGCACTTGCGCTTCACGCTCGAGGCGGCGCAGGCCAACGCGACGGACAAGACCGCGGCAGATGAATACACCGCCGCGATCTTCGGCCTGACCAAGGCCTGCGGCGCGCGGGATTTCGCCGTGATCGTGGGCCGGCTTGCGGATGGCAGCCTCGACGAGTTCGGCAAATGGAAGCGCAATTGCAACCGTGTCACATTGGCGGGCCGGGTCGATTCTCGCCTGCATTTCATCACGGCGGCGGCGATCAAGGCGGCCGGGAACCGCGGCCTTGCGGTCTCAATGGGCGAGTTCAAGGAGTTATTCGACCAGCGCCTGGGTGGCAGCAACTTCGATTTCACCGACATAGCGGCCGACAACTCCGGCATCCGCCTGTCGGACCTGTTCATGTCGGCGCCGCTTGCGGCCTGGCCTTCGCTGATCGGGCGCCTGGGGTCCGAGAAGGATTTCCTCGCGTCCTATGAAGGCCTGCCGCAGCCGATCCCCGACAAGGAATTCCGCGCGATCTATGGCGACATCAATTCACCCGCCTATGCGGCCATGATCGCCGACATTGAAAGCCGCATCAGCCGCACGCAGCTGCACGCGACGCCCCCCGGCTGACCGGCCTGCGTGGCGGGAAAGGGCCGCCGCTCCACTTTCCGTGAACGGACTTTACCAATCGTGACGGGAGAAATTTCGCATCCGCGTAAACTCAAACCTGCTTGGTCCGTATTGGATATGGACAGAAGCCGGTTGTCGGCAGGCAGGAGAGCGAAATGCGCCATCGCAATGGGAATGATCTGAGATGGTCTGATGTGACCGACAAGTCGGTTTGGCTGAACCGCCGCCAGCTGATCGCGGGTGCGGCGGCGGTCGGTGTTGCCGGGCCGGCCGTGGCAAGCATCACTGCCGCGCCAAGCCCCCTGTCGACCCAGGAAAAGCCGAACACCTTCGAGGAAATCACCAGCTACAACAACTTCTACGAATTCGGCACGGGGAAAGAGGACCCTGCCGAATATGCCAGCGCGCTGACCGTCGATCCCTGGTCGGTCCAGATTGATGGGCTGGTCGACAAACCCGGCTCCTATCCGCTGGACGACATTCTCAAGGGCGTCTCGCTGGAAGAGCGGATCTACCGCTTCCGCTGTGTCGAGGCCTGGGCGATGGTCATTCCCTGGATTGGCTTCCCGCTGTCGGCTCTCCTCGATCGTGTCGGCGTCCAGTCCGGGGCGAAATACGTGGCCTTCGAAACTCTCCTGCGTCCCGAAGAGATGCGGGGCCAGCGCAGTGCGATTCTCGACTGGCCTTACCGCGAGGGTCTGCGGCTGGACGAGGCGATGAATCCCCTGACGATTCTCGCAACCGGTCTTTATGGCGAAGAGATGCCGAAGCAGAACGGGGCCCCGATCCGGCTGGTGGTTCCGTGGAAGTATGGCTTCAAGTCGATCAAGAGCATCGTGAAGATCAGCCTTGTCGCCCGCCAGCCCGAGACGACCTGGAACATAATGGGTCCGGACGAATACGGCTTCTATGCCAATGTGAATCCGGAGGTTGACCATCCGCGGTGGAGTCAGGCGTCCGAGCGTCGGATCGGTGCTGGGCTGTTCTCCAGCCGTCAGCAGACTGTGCTCTTCAACGGCTATGGCGATCAGGTAGCAGGTCTGTACAAGGGCATGAACCTGGCGAAGTTCTACTGATGTCGCCCGTCGACACGATCAATCGCCACCTCAGGCACGTCCCCCCGGCAGCCGTCTATGCCTTGGGCCTTCTTCCGCTTGGCTGGCTGGTCTGGCGCACCGTTGCAGGGGATCTCGGGGTGGACCCCGTCAGGACGCTGGAACACCGTCTGGGGTTGCTGGCGCTGCAATTCCTGATCGCAGGACTCTGCGTCACGCCCTTGCGCAGGTGGTTTGGCCTTAACCTGATCCGCTACCGACGGGCGCTCGGCCTGATCGCCTTCCTTTACGCCGTGCTTCATCTTGCAGTGTGGCTGGCGCTCGACCTGCAATTCCGTTGGGGCGAGATCGCCACGGATCTGACGCGCAGGCCCTATATCATCGTCGGTATGTTGGCCTTCGTGCTGATGGTGCCGCTGGCCGTGACTTCGAACAACGCGTCGCTGCGGCGGATGGGTGCGGCCGGATGGCGGCGTCTGCATCAGCTCGTCTACGCGCTGGTACCGCTTGCGGCACTGCATTTCCTGATGGTGGTGAAGGCCTGGCCGTGGCAGCCGATCCTCTATCTGGCCGCGGCAGTCGGATTGGTGGCGGTGCGCATGCTCTGGATTCGCCGCTTTGCAGCAAACAGCCTCGTTCGCTGACGCTACGGGGCAAGGATGATGCGCTATCTCGTCCCGCATTGTGTCGGAAACTGCGCGAACCCCTAGATTTTGCGCAACCAATGTGCGGCCGGAAAAAAATGTCATCTTTCTGTTTTTTTCCTCTTGCGGCCCGCAGCGTGGCTCCGTAAATAGCCCCTCACCGAAGCGGCAGACGCTGCAACGGTAGCCGGAACGAAGCGTGCAAGCGCAGAAATCGGCGGGAAATTCTGGAGCGAAGTTGGTCGGGTGCACCAAGTAAGATTGGTGGGTCCGGTTGATTTTTGTCTCTGCGCTCTTTGACATTGCGATTTCTGAAGGGATATGCGGGCGGTTTGGTCGTTTCGGCGACGATCGTTTGCATATCGGCTCACTAGGGCTTTCGGGTCCGATGATGTGAGTGTCAGCTTCACTGTCTTGTGGGTCACGTTACTTCGGTAACTTGGCACATGGACA
>CAMFII010000002.1 GCA_945952585.1 uncultured Rhodobacter sp. | reverse complement strand
GCCTCCTCCTGCCGGGGGTGGGTGCGGGAGGGGGCGGCGCCCCCTCCCGCCTGTTCCGGAAAGATCAGCTGAAGACCTTGATCAGCGCCTTGTCGACGGTGCGGGTGATGTGGTCGATGTCATCGGCCGTGGCGATCAGCGCCGGGCTGAAGCAGAGCGTGTTGTTCAGGCCTGGGATCGAGCGGTTGGTCATGCCGATGATGACGCCCTGCGCCAGGCAGTCGGCGACGACGGCCGCGACCATCTTCTCGTCCGCCGGCTCCTTGGTCTTGCGGTCAGCGACTAGCTCGGCGCCCAGGAACAGACCCTTGCCGCGCACGTCGCCGATGACCCGATGCTTCTCCATCAGCCCGCGAAGGTTATTCAGCATCCGCTCGCCCATCTTGGTGGTGTTGTCGAGCAGGCCCTCGTCCTCGATGATGCGCATGTTTTCCAGCGCCGCCGCCGGACCCGAGGCACAGCCGCCGAAGGTCGAGATATCACGGAAATAGCCGAGCGGATCGCTGGCATCGTCCTTGAAGAGGTTGAACACCTCTTCGGTGGTCACGGTGCAGGCGATGGCGGCATAGCCGGAGGCCACGCCCTTGGCCATGGTCACGAAGTCGGGCTTGATGCCGTATTGCTGGTAGCCGAACCATTTCCCGGTCCGGCCGACGCCGCAGACGACCTCGTCGATATGGATCAGGATGTTGTACTTCTTGCAGATCTCCTGCACCCGCTCCCAGTAGCCCTTCGGCGGCTCGATGACGCCGCCGCCGGCGGTCACCGGCTCAAGGCAGATCGCGCCGATGGTGTCGGGGCCTTCGCGCAGGATGACTTCCTCGATCGCATCTGCGGCGCGCTCGCCGTAGTTCTCGACATCCCACTGCTTGCGGTATTCGAGGCAATGCGGCACCTCGACGAAGCCCGGGGTGAAGGGGCCGTACTGCATCGCCCGCTGCGGCTGGCCGCAGGCGGAAAGCGCGGTGATCGTGGTGCCGTGATAGTCACGCTCGCGGTAGAGGACCTTGTACTTCTTGCCGCCGTGATGGCGCGCCGCGATCTGGCGGACCATCTTGAACACCTTCTCGTTCGCTTCCGAGCCGGAGTTGGCGTAGTAGACGCGGCTCATGCCCGGCATCTTCTCGATGAGCTTCTGGGCGAAGAGCGCGCCGGGGATCGAGCCCGAGGCGCCGGCGAAGTAGCACATCTGGATCAGCTGATCGCGCACCGCATTGGCGATCGACTCGCGGCCATAGCCCACGTTGACCGTCCAGACGCCGCCCGAGACGGCATCAAGATGCTCCTTGCCCTTGGCATCCCAGACCTTCATGCCCTTGCCCTCGACCATCACGCGGGGGTCGATCGACTCGAACTGCTTGTGCTGGATCAGGTGGTGCCAGACATGGGCGCGGTCGGCTTCGACCACGGCGGTCAGGTCGTTTCCAAGGTTCATGGCCATGCGGGCCTCCTGTCATGAAGAAATCGGTTCAGGAAACCATGGCCGAGCAAAGGCGCGTAGGACCAGAGGCCACACCGCGATAAGGCCAGTCCAATGCCCGGTTGGGCCGTCGACGGGGGGCTGTCTGCCCCCCGCGCCCCCCGAGGATACTTGGGAACAGAAGAATTGGCAGCTGTCATGGTGCTGGTCCGGATCCGTGGACATACTACATCGACCGAAGGAACGGGGTCAGGATGCTTCTGCAATTCGAAGGCGTGACCAAGGGCTTTGCCTCCGGTGACGGGGCCCTGCGGGTATTGGACGGTGCCGATCTGGCGTTGGCGGCGGGCGAGACACTGGCGCTGACCGGTGAGTCGGGCAGCGGCAAGAGCACGCTGCTGCATCTGGCGGCGGGGCTGGATCTGGCCGATGAGGGGACCGTCCGGCTGGACGGGACCGACCTTGCGGCGGCAGGCGATGCCGGGCGGGCGGCGCTGCGTCGCGGGACGGTCGGCCTTGTCTTCCAGCAGTTCAACCTGATCCCGTCGCTGACCGTAGCCGAAAACCTCTCCTTCCAGGCCCGACTGGCGGGGCGGCACGATCCGGCCTGGACCGCGGCGCTGGCGCGCGACCTCGGGCTGGAGCCGCTGCTCCGGCGCTATCCCGAACAGCTGTCGGGCGGGCAGCAGCAACGCGTGGCGATCGGGCGGACGCTGGCCGTGCGCCCGCGGCTGGTGCTGGCGGACGAACCGACCGGGAATCTGGACGAAGCGACGGGTGACGCGGTGATCGACGTCATGCTGCGGCTGGCCTCGGGAACCGGGGCCGCGCTGCTGATGGTCACCCATTCGACGCGCCTGGCGGACCGGCTGGGCCGGCGGCTGCACCTGTCGGGCGGGCGGCTGCGATGACCCGGACCGGGCTTTCCGCGCTTCTGTCGCACTGGCGCCGGCATCCGGTGCAACTCCTCTTGCTGCTGGCCGGGCTGGCGCTGGCGACCGCGCTCTGGTCCGGGGTGCAGGCGATCAATGCCGAGGCCCGGGCGAGCTATGACCGCGCGGCATCAGCGCTTGGGCAGAACCGGCTCGACCGGGTCCAGCGGGCCGATGGGCTGCCGCTGACCCTTGCGGATTATGTTGCGCTGCGGCGGGCCGGGTGGCCGGTTTCGCCCATGCTGGAGGGGCGGTTGCCCGGCCTCGGGGTTCGGCTGGTCGGGATCGAGCCGCTGACCCTCTCCGCCGGGGCGCAGCAGGGCGGGCTTCAGGGGGCACAGGACCTTGCCGCCTTCGTGCGCCCTCCGGGGCTGCTGATCGCCAATGGCGAGACGATCCAGCGGCTGGAGGGGGAAACCCTGCCCCCTCTGCGCCGCGACGACAGCCTCCCGGACGGCATGGCGCTGGCCGATATCGGTATCGCGCAGAGGCTTCTTGGCCGGGGTGGTGCGATCGACCGGCTGGTGCTGGCGCCGGACTGGCCGGGCGATCCGGCGCTGGTCGTGCCGGGGCTAGTGCGGCGTTCTGCGGAGGGCGAGGCCGACATCGCGCGGCTGACCGACAGCTTCCACCTGAACCTGACCGCCTTCGGCTTCCTCGCCTTTGCCGTCGGCCTGTTCATCGTCCATTCGGCGATCGGCCTCGCCTTCGAGCAGCGGCGCGCGATGTTCCGAACGCTCCGCGCGCTCGGTCTTCCGGCACGGGCGCTGATGGGACTGATACTGGCGGAGCTGATGATCCTCGGCGCGGTTGCCGGGGCGGCAGGCGTGGTGCTCGGCTATCTGGTGGCAAGCGCGCTGCTGCCCGATGTGGCAGCGACCCTGCGCGGCCTCTACGGGGCCGAGGTTCCGGGCACGCTCAGCCTGCGCCCCGGCTGGTGGGCCGCGGGCCTTGGCATCGCGCTGCTTGGCACGCTGATCGCGGCGGGCCAGAGTCTTTGGCAACTCTGGCGGCTGCCGCTTCTCGCTGCGGCCCGGCCGCGGGCCTGGGCACGGGCGCGGGACCGGGCGCTGGTGGCGCAGGCGGTTGCCGGCATCGGGCTGCTGGGCCTGTGCCTGCTGCTGATCGGTCGGGAGGGTGCGGGGCTCTGGGCTGGGTTCGCGGCGCTGGCGGCGCTGCTGATCGGCGCGGCGCTGCTGTTGCCCCTGGTGCTGACCCTCGCCACGCGGGCGGGAGGGCAGCTGTCGCGGGGCGTGGTGACGCAGTGGTTCTGGGCCGACACGCGCCAGCAGGTGCCGGGGTTGAGCCTGTCGCTGATGGCGTTGCTGCTGGCGCTCGCCGCAAATATCGGGGTCGGCACGATGGTATCGAGCTTCCGGGCGACATTCACGGGATGGCTCGACCAGCGGCTCGCCTCGGAGCTGTACCTGACCGCGCCGGATGCGGCGCAGGCGGCGCGGATGCTCGACTGGCTCGGCCCGCGGGTCGAGGCGATCCTGCCCATCGTGCGGGCCGAGGCGGTGCTGGCGGGCCGGCCGGGCGATGTCTATGGCGTTGCCGATCACGCCACCTATCGCGACCACTGGCCGGTGCTGGAGGCGCTGCCCGGCGTCTGGGACAAGGTGGCGGCGGGTCAGGGGGTCCTCGCGAACGAGCAACTGTTCCGGCAGGGCCGCATGCAGCTTGGCGACCGGATCGACCTTCCCGGCGAGGCGCTGCCCGTTGTGGGGGTCTATTCCGACTACGGCAACCCGCGCGCGCAGGTGCTGATCGGGCTTTCGGCCTTCGACGCGCGGTTTCCCGAGGTTCCGCATCTTCGCTTCGGGCTGCGCGTCGCCCCGGACAAGGCCGCGGCGCTGGCCGGAGAAATGGCGCAGCGCTTCGACCTGCCGCCCGAGGCGCTGGTCGATCAGGCGGCGATCAAGGCGGAGTCGCTGAAGATCTTCGAGCGGACCTTCACCGTCACCACGGCGCTGAACGTGCTGACGCTGGCGGTCGCGGGGCTGGCGCTGTTCGCGAGCCTCCTGACGCTCGCGGGGCTGCGGTTGCCACAGCTTGCCCCGGTCTGGGCGATGGGGCTGACGCGGGCGCGGCTGGCGCGGCTGGAGCTGATCCGGTCGCTGGCGCTGGCGCTCTTCACTTTTGCCGCCGCCCTGCCGCTCGGGCTGGCTCTCGCCTGGGTCCTGCTCGCTGTCGTGAATGTCGAGGCTTTCGGCTGGCGGCTGCCGATGCGGGTCTTTCCCGGAGACTGGGTGCGGCTGCTGGCTTTGGCGCTCGTCGCGGCGGGGCTTGCCGCGGCCTTGCCAGCCCTGCGGCTGGCGCGGATGGCTCCGGCACGGCTTCTGGGGGTCTTTGCCCATGAACGGTAAAGCCGCTCTCCTTGCGCTGCTGCTACCCCTGCCCGCGCTGGCGCAGGGCTTTGCCGGACTTGGTACGACGGCCGACGGCTTCGCCCTGCCGGAGCGGCGCGAGCTGGTCTTTCCCGCCGATCATGGCGCCCATCCCGACTTCCGGGTGGAATGGTGGTACCTGACGGCGACGCTGAGCGGCACCGACGGAACCGACTACGGCGCGCAATGGACGCTGTTCCGCACAGCGCTCGGACCGGGCGGCGGCGAGACGACGGGCTGGTCCGATCCGCAGGTCTGGATGGGTCATGCGGCGGTCACGACTCCCGACCACCACTTCGTCGCCGAACGGCTGGCGCGGGGCGGGATCGGGCAGGCAGGCGTAACCGCCCTGCCCTTCTCCGCCTGGATTGACGACTGGCAGATGACCGGCACGGGGCCGCGCGAGGCGGATGCGCTTGCCCAATTGAGGCTGGCGGCGCGTGGTCCAGACTTCGGCTATGCGCTGGACCTCGTCGCGCAAGGTCCGATCGTGCCGCAGGGCGATCGCGGCTATTCGGTGAAATCGGCGGCAGGACAGGCAAGCCACTACTATTCGCAGCCCTTCTACCGCGTCTCGGGGCAGCTCGACCTGCCGGGCAGAGCGGTGCAGGTGACCGGCCAGGCCTGGCTTGACCGCGAGTGGTCGAGCCAGCCGCTGGCGGCTGACCAGACCGGCTGGGACTGGTTCTCGCTCATGTTCGACGATGGCGCGCGGCTGATGGCGTTCCGCCTGCGGGATGGCGGCGCGGGCTTCACCTCGGCCACCTGGATCGCCGCCGATGGCACGCCCACGCCGCTGCCCCCTGGGGCCCTGACCCTGAAGCCGCTTGAACAGGCGAAGGTCGCGGGGCGCGACGTGCCCATCGGCTGGCGGCTGGACCTGCCCGCGCGCGATCTTGACGTGACGGTGCGCGCGCTCAATCCGCAAGCGTGGATGGCGGTCAGCGTCCCCTACTGGGAGGGGCCGATCCGCATCGAGGGCAGCCGGTCCGGGCGCGGTTATCTCGAGATGACGGGCTATTGACCCCGGCGACCGCAGGGGCGTCATTCCTTCCTTGCACGGTCTCTGCCCTTGCGGCTTGTGGGTTCGCCCATCCCGATGTTTCGCTGGCAGTTCGTCCAGGCATGGACTACCCCCAAGGATATCCAAGATGAGACATGACGGGGAGCGAGACATGCCGACCGTGATCCGCGCACTGATTGTCTTCTGCCATCCAAGCGACGCGAGCTTTACCGCCGCCGTGCGCGACCGGGTGCTGGACCGCTTGTCGGCAGCGGGGGCAGACGTTCGGCTGACCGATCTGTACGCCATTGATTTCCGCCCCTCCCTGAGCCTGGCGGAATGGCGGTCCAATGGCGATGCTCCGGCCAACCGCGTGCCGGTCGCGCAAGAGTTGGACGACCTTTTGTGGTGCAACACCCTGATCTTCGTCTATCCGACCTGGTGGTATGGCTTGCCGGCAATGCTGAAAGGCTGGCTCGACCGGGTGCTCCTGCCCGAGGTCGCATTCCACCTGCCGCAAGCCGAAGGCCAGGATATCCGTCCGGGCCTGACTCACATCGAACGGCTGGGCGTCTTCACCACCTGCGGGGCGAGCCGCTGGCTGACGCTTCTGGTCGGCGCGCCCGGCAAGCGCACGCTGATGCGCGGGATCGGCCTTCTCTGTGGACGGACGCGCAAGGCCTTTGCCGCCCACTACCTGATGGACAGCTCGACCGCGGAAAGCCGGGCGCGGCATCTGGACAGGGTCGGGCGGAGCGTGGACAGGCTCATCGCACGCTGAGCCGTCACCGTTTGCACAAATAATAGGCATTTCGGCGAAGAAACCACCCGCCCCGGCGCTGGCCCGGGAAAGCCGCATTAATCCGTGGCGTGGGTTGGACAGATGTGAAACGAATTCGGGCAAGAGCCCCAGCAGACCAGTCCGACGATGTCCATCCTCGCCTCGATCCACCACCTGACGCATTACAAATACGACCGGCCGGTGACGCTCGGGCCGCAGGTGATCCGCCTGCGCCCGGCGCCGCACAGCCGCACCCGGGTCGTCTCGCATTCGCTGAAGGTCGGGCCCGAGCCGCATTTCGTGAACCACCAGCAGGACCCCTACGGCAACTGGCTGGCGCGATACGTCTTCCCCGAACCGGTGCGCGAGCTGAAGATCGAGGTCGATCTGGTCGCGGACATGACCGTCTATAACCCGTTCGACTTCTTCGTCGAGGATACTGCCGAGCACTGGCCTTTCGATTACCCCGAGGACATCGCCCCTGATCTGGTCATCTACCGCACGCCCGAACCCGCCGGGCCGCATCTGGCCGCCTTCCTAGCGACAATCCCGCGCGAACGGCAGCGGACGGTCGATTTCGTCGTCGGCCTGAATGCCAGGGTCGCGCAAGAGGTGGGCTATGTCATCCGCATGGAGCCGGGCGTACAGACGCCCGAGGAAACCTTCGGCCGCGGCACCGGATCGTGCCGGGATTCCAGCTGGCTTCTGGTGCAGGCTCTGCGCCATCTGGGCTTCGCCGCGCGCTTCGTCTCGGGCTACCTGATCCAGTTGAAGCCGGACCTGAAGGCGCTCGACGGGCCGACGGGGACCGAGGTCGATTTCACCGACCTCCATGCCTGGTGCGAGGTCTATCTTCCCGGCGCCGGCTGGATCGGGCTCGACCCGACCTCGGGCCTCCTGACCGGGGAAAGCCATATCCCGTTGGCCGCGACGCCCCACTATCGCAACGCCGCCCCGATCGCCGGAATGGCAAGCTTTGCCGAGGTCGATTTCGGCTTCGACATGAAGGTGCGGCGGGTCGCCGAGCATCCGCGCATCACCATGCCCTTCTCGGACGCGGCCTGGGCCGAGTTGGACGCGCTTGGGAAAAAGGTCGATGCGGCGCTTCAGAAGGGCGACGTGCGGCTGACGATGGGGGGCGAGCCGACCTTCGTCTCGACCCTCGATTTCGAGGCCCCGGAATGGAACACCGACGCGGTGGGGCCGACGAAACGCCTCTTCGCCGACCAGCTGATCCGCCGCCTGCGCGACCGTTTCGCGCCGGGCGGGTTCCTGCATTACGGGCAGGGCAAGTGGTATCCGGGCGAGACGCTGCCGCGCTGGACCTTCAGCCTTTATTGGCGGCGCGACGGCAAGCCGATCTGGCAGGATCAGGCCCTGATCGCGGAAGAGGGGGCGGACACCAAGGCCACGGCGGACACGGCGCAAGCGCTGCTGGGCGAGATTGCCGGCGAGCTTGGCCTGCCCGCCGACCATGTGGTGCCGGCTTTTGAGGACCCGGCGGAATGGATCGTCAAGGAAGGCAACCTGCCCGAAAACGTGACGCCCGAGAACTCGAAGCTGAAGGATGCCGAGGAACGGGCCCGGATTGCCCGGGTTTTCGGGCGCGGCCTGACCGAGCCCTCGGGCTTCGTTCTGCCGGTCCAGCGCTGGCAGGCGAAATCGACCAAGGGCTGGGTGACCGAGAAATGGCCGCTGCGCCGCGGGCATCTGTTCCTTGTTCCCGGCGACAGCCCGGTCGGCTACCGCCTGCCGCTTGGCGCGCTGCCCTATGTGCCGCCCGCTGCCTTCCCCTATATCAACCCGGCCGACCCGTTCGAGGATCGCCCGCCCCTGCCCGAGCCGGCGAACGCGGCGGGGCGGCCACTGCCCGTCTCGACCCGGACTGCCGTGCCGCAGGGCGAGGGACAGATCGCCCAGACCATCTCCGAGGTCGGGGGATCAGTTCGCACTGCGCTGTCGGTCGAGCCGCGCGACGGGCGGCTTTGCGTGTTCATGCCGCCGGTCGAGCGGATCGAGGACTATCTGGAACTGGTTGCCGCAGCCGAGACGGCGGCGCGGAAGCTGGGCCTGCCCGTCCATATCGAGGGCTACGCGCCCCCGCATGACCCACGCCTGAACGTGATCCGCGTCGCCCCCGATCCCGGCGTGATCGAGGTGAACATCCACCCCGCCCATAGCTGGGAAGACTGCGTCGCCACGACCGAGGCGGTCTACGAGGAAGCCCGCCAGGTCCGGCTCGGCGCCGACAAGTTCATGATCGACGGCAAGCATACCGGCACCGGTGGCGGCAACCATGTCGTCGTCGGTGGGGCCACACCTGCCGACAGCCCGTTCCTGCGCCGGCCCGACCTGCTGAAAAGCCTGATCCTGCACTGGGCCCGGCATCCGTCGCTCAGCTACCTGTTCTCAGGGCTGTTCATCGGTCCGACCAGCCAGGCGCCCCGGATCGACGAGGCGCGGCACGATGCGCTTTATGAACTGGAAATGGCGCTGGCGCAGATCCCGGCGCCCGGACAGGGCCAGCAACCGATGCCCTGGCTGGTGGATCGACTGCTGCGCAACCTGCTGGTGGACGTGACCGGCAACACCCACCGCGCCGAGATCTGCATCGACAAGCTCTATTCCCCCGACGGCCCGACCGGCCGCCTCGGGCTGGTGGAGTTCCGCGGCTTCGAGATGCCGCCGAACCCGCGGATGAGCCTCGCCCAGCAACTGCTCCTGCGCGCGATCATCGCCCGTATGTGGCAGAACCCGCTGAGCGGCCCGCTGCCCCGGTGGGGCATATCCCTGCACGACCGCTTCATGCTGCCGCATTTCCTGTGGGAGGACTTCCTCGACGTCCTGCGCGACCTCAAGGACCACGGCTTCGAGATGCAGCCCGACTGGTTCGTGGCACAGGCCGAGTTCCGCTTCCCCTTCTGCGGCGAGGTCACCTACGAAGGCACCACCCTGGAACTGCGGCAGGCGCTGGAGCCCTGGCATGTGTTGGGGGAAACCGGTGCGATCGGCGGGACGGTGCGCTATACCGACAGTTCGGTCGAGCGGCTGCAGGTCAAGCTCACCACCACCGACCCCGACCGCTATACAGTGGCCTGCAACGGCCGGACAGTGCCACTGACGAAGACCGCGACGAACGGCGTCGCGGTGGCGGCGGTGCGGTTCAAGGCCTGGCAACCGGCGATGGCGCTGCATCCGGTGCTGCCGGTCAACGCGCCCCTGACCTTCGACATCTACGACCGCTGGTCGGGCCGGGCGCTTGGCGGCTGCGTCTATCACGTCGCCCATCCGGGCGGGCGCAACTACGACACCTTCCCCGTGAACGGCAACGAGGCCGAGGCCCGGCGGCTGGCGCGGTTCACCGCCAATGGCCACCGCCCAGGCCAGTATCTGCCGCCGCAGGAGGTTCCCCATCCGGAGTTTCCGATGACGCTCGACCTGCGGCGGGCACCGGGCCTGTGACATGCCGAAACCGGGAGCGAAGCCGCGCAAGGCCAGCCTGATCGAAGGATACCGTCCGCTTCCGGGCGTGCCAGACGAGTTGCTTGATGCGTCAGGCGCGATGCGCCCGGCCTGGGCACCGCTGATCGCCCATCTCGACAGCCTGTCCGCCTCGGACCTCGTGTCGCACGTCGCCCGGGGCGAGCAATACCTGCGCGAGGCGGGCGTCTATTTCCGCCGCTATGGCGCCACCACGCTTGGCGAGCGGGACTGGCCCTTCACCCCCCTGCCGATCGTGCTGCCCGAGGCGGAATGGGCGCAGATCGCCGAGGGGCTGGCACAGCGCGCCGACCTGCTTGAGGCGGTGGCAGCCGACCTTTACGGGCCGAACCGGCTGGTGGCCGAGGGGCACCTGCCGGCCACGCTGGTCGGCGAAAACCCCGAATGGCTGCGCCCGCTGGTTGGGATCGCCCCGCGCGGCGGGCATTTCCTGCATTTCCTCGCCTTCGAGATCGGCCGCGGCCCTGATGGCCGCTGGTGGGTGCTGGGCGACCGGACCGAGGCACCCTCGGGCGCGGGGTTCGCGCTGGAGAACCGCGTTGCCTCTTCCCGCGTCTTCGCCGAGCATTATCCCGGCGCGCATGTGCACCGCCTGGCGGGCTTCTTTCGCGCCTTCCGCGATGCGCTGAACGGATTGCAGGCGAATGCCTCGGTCCTGTCGGGATCGAAGGTCGGAATCCTCACGCCCGGGCCGATGACCGACACCTATTACGAGCATGCCTATATCGCCCGCTATCTGGGGATGCCGCTGCTGGAAGGGGCGGACCTGACGGTCGAGGGCGACGCGGTCAAGGTGCGCACCGTCTCGGGCCCCGTGCCGATCGACGTCCTTTGGCGGCGGCTCGATTCAGGCTGGGCCGACCCGCTGGAACTGCACGACAACTCCTATATCGGCACGCCCGGCCTGCTGTCGGCCATCCGCGCCGGGTCGGTCACGCTGGTGAATGCGCTCGGCGTCGGCGTGCTCGAAGCGCAGGCGATGCTCGCTTTCCTGCCGCGGATTTCCGAGGCCCTGACCGGCCAGCCGCTCAAGATGCCGAACATCGCGACCTGGTGGTGCGGAGGGTCCGCCGAACTGGAGCATGTGCGCGCCGAAGCCGGACGCATGTTGATCGGCCCGGCGCTGGCCACCCGCCTGCCCTTCGAGACGGACGGAACTCACGCGCTTGGCGGGGTCCTGCGCGGCGACGAGGGTCCGTTTGACGATTGGCTGACCCGCAACGCCTCGGGCCTCGTCGGGCAGGAGCTTGTCACACTGTCGACGACGCCCGTTCTGGTCGGTGGACGGCTGGAGCCCCGGCCCATGACGATCCGCGTCTTCCTTGCCCGGACGCCGCAGGGCTGGGTGACGATGCCCGGCGGCTTTGCCCGGATCGCGACGGGCACCGGATCGGGGACCGCAGCGATCGCCATGGCGCAAGGCAGTTCGGTCGCCGATGTCTGGGTGCTGTCCGACCGCGCCGTGCCGGAAGAGACGATGCTGTCGCGCACGGCCCATCCCTTTGCCCGCGCCGAGGGCTCCGCCCTGCCCGCCCGCGCAGCCGACAACCTGTTCTGGCTCGGCCGCTACGTGGAACGGACCGAAGGCGTCCTGCGCCTGACCCGCGCCTGGAACGCGCGCCTTGCCGAGGATGGCGGCGCGGCGCTCCTGCCCGAGATCGCGGCCTTCCTTCAGAGTTACGGGATCGACCCGGTCGTGCCGATGCCGCCTGGGCTGATCCAGACCCTCGGCAGCGCCGTGACCAGCGCGAGCCAGATCCGCGACCGCTTCTCGGTCGATGGCTGGGCGGCGCTGACCGACCTCGACAAGACCATGCGGCGCATGGGCTCCACGGTCACCGCGGGATCGGACGCGGCGCTGGCCATGGGAGTGCTCCTGCGCAAGATCGCCGGGTTCTCGGGCCTCGTGCACGAAAACATGTACCGCGCGGCGGGCTGGCGGTTCCTGACCATCGGCCGCTCGCTGGAACGGGCGGCGACGATGGCCGACGTCCTGCGGGTCTTCACAGCCGAGGACGCACCGACCGGGTCGCTCGATCTCGCGATCGAGATCGGCGACAGCGCCATGACCCACCGTCAGCGCTACCCGGTCACGACGCGGCGGGAAAGCGTGGTGGACCTCTTGGCGCTCGATGCACAGAACCCGCGCTCGATCCTGTTCCATCTGAACGAATTGCGCGAACAGGCCGAGGCCCTCGCCGGCCAGCCACAGGCAGCGGCGCCGGGGACGGAATTCGGCCGTCGCATACTCGAGGTGCAGACGCGCCTGGCGCTGCATTCGCCCGAAAGCCTGACGCCAGAGGCGCTTGCGACATTGCGCGGCGACATCCTGGCGCTTTCGGGGGTGCTCGGGGCGACCTACCTCATGTAGCCTTGCGCCATGCTTTACGACATCCGCCTGAACATCACCTACAGCTATGCCAGCCTCGCCACCGGCGGGCGGCATCTCGTTCGGCTGATGCCGGCAGATATTCCGGGTGTTCAACGGCTGATCGCGGGGCATCTCGACATTGCCCCCGAGCCGGCGGAACGCACCGACAGGGCCGATTTCTTCGGCAATCTCTGCTCGGATTTCGCCTTCCGTGCCGCGCATGACCAGATCGCCCTGCGGCTTCAGGCCCGCGTGCAAAGGCTGGCGACAGGGGCACGCCCCGCCGGATCGGCGCCCTTGGCCGAATTGCCGGGACTGGTCGCGGCGACCCGCAGCCTAGATCCGCTGGCGCCCGCCCATTTTACTTCGCCCTCGCCCAGGGTGCAGCCCGATGCCGCCGTGATCGCCTTTGCCCGCCATGCGGCTGCCGCCGACAGCCTGACTGCCGTCGAGGCCCTGGGCCGGGCGATCCATGCCGAGATGCGCTACGATCCCGAGGCGACAGACGTAGATACGCCGATGGCCGAGGCCTTCGCCGCGCGCCACGGCGTCTGCCAGGACTTCAGCCACATCATGATCGCCGGCCTGCGCGGCATCGGCATTCCCGCCGGTTATGTCTCGGGCTTCCTGCGCACCATCCCGCCACCGGGCAAGCAGCGGCTGGAGGGCGCCGATGCCATGCATGCCTGGGTCCGTGCCTGGTGCGGGCCAGAGGCAGGCTGGGTCGAGTATGACCCGACCAATGCCACCTTCGCCGGACGCGACCACATCGCCGTCGCCCATGGCCGGGATTACTTCGACGTTGCGCCGGTCAAGGGCGTGTTGCGCATCTACGGCGGCCAGTCGAGCGAACAGGCGGTGGACGTGATCCCGCTGGACGGCGCGATGCGCGCGTGATTTCCTGATGTTATGAGCCGACGTTCACTTCCCTACTGGATCACGGCCGCAGTCCTCGTTGGAACGGGGATCTTGCTCTTGGGCATGGGGCATACCCTGATCTGCAAATGCGGCTATGTCCTTGCCTGGAACGGAGTGCTCGGCACCAACCAGAACTCGCAACACCTGACGGATTGGTGGACTGCGTCGCACATCATCCACGGCTTTCTGTTTTACTGGTTCCTGTGGCTGGTGGCGCGCAAGCTGCCGATCGGCTGGCGCTTTGCCATGGCGACAGCGATCGAGGCGTTCTGGGAAATCCTCGAGAATACGCCACTCATCATGGACCGCTACCGGACGGCAACGATCTCGCTCGACTATTTCGGCGACAGCGTGATCAATTCGCTTTCCGACATCGTCGCCATGATGATCGGCTTTGCCCTCGCGCGGACCATCCCGGTCTGGGCAAGCGTCGCCGTCGTGATCGGTCTTGAAACCACGACGATGATCCTGATCCGCGACGGGCTGCTCCTGAACATCGTCATGCTCGTCTGGCCGATGCAGGCGATCCTCGACTGGCAAAACGCCCTCTGAGCGATTTTCACGCTGCGTTGACGGCAGGGTGACGCAGGGTCAACGGACCGGCTGCGATGGTTTCCGGGCGGCGGGTCGAATTCCTTTTCAATGACCTGGTTTTTCTCCCTGGGCCCGTCGCGCCACGCTCCCTGGTACGCAGAGGCCCTCATGACCGTCTTGAACGATCCCGGCCGCTCTGGCCGACCGCCCCCACTGCTTGCGACCTCCCGACTTACGCTCGCGCATGCCGAACTGAGCCTGCGCCGAGACCGCCGCAACGCCGTGATGCTTCTGCTTCTTGCAGCTTTTTTCTGGGGGGCCGGCAATGTTGCGAACAAGACGGTGCTCGAGCATGTAGACCCCGTGACCGCAGTGATGATGCGCTGCCTCTTCGCCGTTCTCGTGCTTTTGCCTTTTGTCTCGCGCGATCCGATCCCTCCGCCCACCACGGCAGGACCGAACACAAGCCTGTTCTTTGTGTCGCTGCTGTTTGCCGTGGCGCTTGTGCTGCAGCAATTCGCCTTCGGCCTGACCACCGTGACCAATGCAAGCTTTCTGGTAAACACTGCGGGTCCCTTGACGCCCCTGATCGTCTGGCTTGCCCTGCGGGCACCGCCGGCGCGCGTGCATTTCCCGTCGGCCGGGATCATGATCGTCGGGATCTATCTGATGAGCGGGGGACATTTCTCGCCCACCCGGATGAATCCCGGCGATCTCGCCTGTCTCGCCTCGGCGGTGTTCTACGCGGCCTGGATGGTCGCGCTTGGCCAGCATGCAAGGCGGTACGGCCGCCCGATCCGAACGACATGTCTGCAACTCGCGGTGACGGTCGCGGTTCTGCTTCCCATCGTGCTGACTGCCGATCTGCCCAACTGGACAGACCTGCGCGTGGCGCTGCCGGAACTGCTCCTACTCGGCATCTTTTCGACCGGGATCGCCTTTCTTCTGCAATGCCACGCCCAGTCCCGCGTGACAGCACCGACGGCCGCACTGCTCGTCTCGGCCGAAAGCCTGTTCGGCGCGGCGGTCGCCTTTCTCCTGCTGGGAGAAAGGCTGGATGGCAAAGGGCTGGCCGGGGCGGCGCTCATCCTGCTGGCGATCAGCCTCGCTGCCTTTTCCAACGACCGCAGATGACGATCAGAGCTTTTCGAACAGCCGGGCGATGGCCTCTGCCCCCGGGTCGTTGTGACCCAGAAGCTTCTCGGCATTGACATAGCTCGACCGTCCCGCCCGGGCGCGCTGCATGGTCGCTGTATGATCGGCGCCCTTGCGGGCGGCGGCGGCGGCGGCCTTGATCCCCTGCGGCAGGGCCGCAAGCGCCGGTGCCAGTGCGTCGATCATCGTCCGGTCGCCCGGCTGCGCGCCCCCTACCTGCTGGACGCGCTTCAGCCCCTCATCCAGCGACTCGATCCAGCCCTTGCCGCTGGCCGAAGCATCGCCCGCCGCAGCGAAGAAGATCGCAAGCAGCACACCCGAGGAGCCCCCCATGGTCTGGCTCAGTTCTATCCCGACGGCACGGTAAAGCTGGGTCAGGTCGGCAAGCGGCAGCCGGTCGATGGCCGCGACAAGCGCACGCGAGGCGGTGGCGAGCGTGCTGCCCGTATCGCCATCGCCCGACTTGGCATCGAGCGCGTTCAGCGCCGCCTCTTCGGCAATCAGGATCTCGCAGCAGCGCTTCACCAGGTCCCGGCGCTGCGGATTTGACGACGGCGTCGGTTGGATCGGCATCAACCCGTCCGGCACCGGCAGGACGACGCCCTCGCGGAAGTCCGACAGGCCCGGCCAGGCGGCGATCTCGACCGGCGCGGCCAATGCCTGCCGGTCGGCCTCGGTCAGCGGGAGCAGCGAGACCGAAAAACCCTGCATGTCGAGCGAGGTCATCATCGAGGCCGGCCCGACGACATGGGTGATCCGCGCGCCGATGGGCGAGCGCGCCAGTTCCTCGGTCAGCACCTGCATTTCCAGAAGCGTCGCGCCGCCAAGGTTGTTGATGAGCGCGACATGCGCGCCCTCGGCCATGGCCGGTTTCAGCCGGTCGACGACCATGCTCATCGCATGGCGGGCGCCTTCGAAATCGACCTGCTCGACCCCCGCCTCGCCATGGATGCCAAGGCCAAGCTCGGCCTTGCCACGGGCGATCCGGTTTTCCTTGGGTGAGCCCGGAACCGTGCAGGTATCCAGCGACATGCCGATCGATATCGCGCCGTCGATCACCCGCCGCGCCGCCGCCGTGACGGTGTCGAGGTCCGCGCCCGCCTCGGCCAGTGCTCCCGCGATCTTGTGGACGAAAAGCGTCCCCGCGACCCCACGGGGCTGCGGCAGGTCAGGCAGCGCCACATCGTCATCGACGATGACCATCGACACCTTCAACCCGAAGGCCCGCGCCCGCTCCGCCGCCAGACCGAAGTTCAGCCGGTCGCCGGTGTAGTTCTTGACGATCAGCAGGCAGCCCGCCTTCCCCGTCACGGCGAGGATCCCGGCCAGCACCGCATCGACCGAGGGCGAGGCGAAGACATCGCCGCAGACCGCCGCCGTCAGCATGCCCCGCCCGACAAAGCCCGCATGGGCCGGCTCGTGACCCGATCCTCCGCCCGAGACAAGCGCGACCTTGGACCGGTCCCAGTCGTTGCGGACAACAACCTTGATATGAGGGAAGCCGTCCAGCCGCGCGAGGCGGCCGTTCGAGGATCGCAGAAGGCCGGACACCGCCTCGGTCACGAGTGCATCACGGTCATTGATGAACTGGGTCATGGCCTAGCCTTTCCGCGCGATACGTGCGCCTTGGGGGTCGAAATACAGCGGGTTCTCCGGCCGGATGGCGACGGCGTCGCCCATCTCGAGACGGGACTGGGGATCGGCCACGGTCACGAGGACATGGCCCTGATAGCGCAGGTGCAGGCGCGTCTGGTCTCCCAGCCGCTCGACCCGCGTCACCCGCGCCTCCTGCCCCTCGCCCAGCCGGATATGCTCGGGGCGGAGCGCGATGGTCGCGGCCCCAGAGGGCGCGCCGGGGAAGAGGTTGGCCGGCAGCGCGTTGATCCGCGGCTGGCCAAGACGCTGCGCCACGGAAAGCGTAAGGGGCGACTCGTAGATCTCGCGCGGGGTGCCGAACTGCACGAGCCGACCGTGGTCGAGGACGCCGACATGGGTCGCAAGCGTCATCGCCTCGATCTGGTCATGTGTGACGTAGAGGATCGTCGCGCCAAGATCCGACTGGATGCGCTTCAGCTCGATCCGCAAATCGGCCCGCAGCTTCGCGTCGAGCGAGGACAGCGGCTCGTCCATCAGGTAGATCGACGGATTGCGCACCAGTGCCCGCCCGATCGACACGCGCTGCATCTCGCCGCCCGACAGGTTCGTGGCCTTGTTGTCGAGCTTGTGGCTGATGCGGAGCACCTCGGCCACCTTGGCGACCTTGCTGTCGATCTCGGCCTGCGGGGTCCGTAGGACCGGCGACTTCAGGGGGAATTCCAGGTTCTGCCGCACCGTCAGATGCGGATAGAGCGAATACTGCTGGAACACCATCGCCACATTGCGCTCGGCCGGGGTCAGCCGCGCGACATCCTGCCCGCCGATGCTGATCGAGCCGGCGTCCGGCTTGTCGAGCCCCGAAATCAATCGCAAAAGCGTGGTCTTGCCAGCGCCCGACGGGCCCAGCAGAACGACGAAGGCCCCGTCGGGCACCGTCATCGAGACATCCTGCGTGGCCGCGACCGGCCCGAAGGACTTCATCAGATGGGACAGGACGACTTCAGCCACGGGCGCCTCCCTCGTCATGCAATGCGGATTTCAGCGCGCGGCCATGCGCCTCGTCGAAAAGCGTTACCTTTTCGGGTGTGAACAGAAGCCCGGTCGTCTCGCCGGGGTTGACGACCCGTCCCGACGGAACCCGCGCCTTGAGCGGACCATTGGGCGTGTCGAGCGTGATGATCTGGGTCGTGCCGAGATATTCCGAAGCGATCACCCGGCCGCGATAGCTGGCATGATCGTCAAGCGTCACATGCTCGGGCCTGACGCCAAAGACCAGTTGCCCGCCCGCATCCTCGTGCTGGACCGGAACCCGGAGGTCGACCGAGCCGAGGCGGACATGATCGTTTCCGGGGCGGACATGGCCCTCGAAGCGGAGGAAGTTCATCGGCGGCGAGCCGATGAATTCGGCCACGAACATCGTCGCCGGCTTGTCGTAGATCTCCTGCGGGCGGCCGAACTGCTCGATCACGCCATGGTTCATCACCACGATCTTGTCGCCCATCTGCATGGCTTCGAGCTGGTCGTGGGTCACATAGACGGTCGTGGCCTTCATCCGGTCATGCAGCGCCCGCAGTTCCTCGGCCATATGCTCGCGGAACTCGGCATCCAGCGCGCCGAGCGGTTCATCCATCATGAAGGCAGCTGGCTTCCGCACGATGGCGCGGCCAAGCGCGACGCGCTGGCGGTCGCCGCCCGACAGGCCCGAGACGCCCTTGTCCAGCAGATGCTCGATGCCGAGGATGCGCGCGACTTCCGCGACCTTGGCCGCGACTTGCGCCTTCGGCATCCCCTGGCTGACCAGCGGATAGCTGATGTTCTTGCGCACGCTCAGATGCGGATAGAGCGCAAACATCTGGAAGACGAAGGCGATGTCGCGCTGGCTCGCGGGTTTCTGCGCCACCTCCTCGCCGTCGATCCAGATCTCGCCGCTCGTCGGCAATTCGAGGCCCGCGATCATCCGCAGCGTCGTGGTCTTGCCGCAGCCCGAGGGGCCGAGCAGCATGAAGAACTCGCCGTCCTCCACCGTGAAGCTCGACGACTTCACGGCAGTGAAACTGCCGAATTCCTTGCGCAGGTTCTTGATGACGATTTCGGCCATGTCTCAGTCCGGAAAATGGCTGGTGATGATGAACATGACCGTGCCGACAAGAGTGACGATGAAGCTCCAGGTGAAGGCCCAGAGTACGAAGGGCTGCATCAGCATAAATACGCCAAGCGCGATCAGGATGGTCGCGAGCATTTCCCACGGACCGCGGCGGAACCGGGCAAGGCCGGACAGGAAGCGGGTCACGAACGGCCCTCCCCACGAATATTCTGCGAGAATTCGGAAGCAGCGCGACGGGATTTTTCGTAGAAAAATCGGGTCATTTGCGCACCGCCCCGAAGGTGATCCCGCGCAGCAGGTGCTTGCGCAGAAGGATGGTGAAGACCATGACCGGCAACAGGAACAGCGTGGCGCCTGCCGCGACCGCCGGCCAGTCCTGACCGCCGACGCCGATGATCGTCGGGATGAAGGGCGGCGCGGTCTGGGCGTTGCCCGAGGTCAGGAGCACGGCGAAGGCGTATTCGTTCCAGGCGAAGATCAGGCAGAAGATCGCGGTCGAGGCAATGCCGGTCGCCGCCTGCGGCAGCACCACCTTCCGGAAGGCTTGGAACCGGGTATAGCCGTCGATCAACGCCGCTTCCTCATATTCGCGCGGGATCTCGTCGATGAAGCCCTTCAGCAGCCAGACGGCCAGACTGATGTTCACGCCGGTGTAAAGCAGGATCATCCCCAGATGCGTGTCCGACAGGCCAAGACCACGGAACATCAGGAAGATCGGGATCGCGACGGCAATCGGCGGCATCATCCGCGTCGAGAGGATGAAGAACATCAGGTCGTCCTTCAGCGGCACGCGGAAGCGCGAGAAGGCATAGGCTGCCAGCGTGCCCAGGAAAATCGACAGGAAGGTCGAGCCGAAGCCGATGATGACCGAGTTCATGAACCGCTCACCAAAGCGCGACGGCCCGGTGATGACCTCGTTCCGGCGGCGCACGATCTCGTCCACCCAGTTCGCGGGCGGCGGCATCTCGGCCAGCTGCTCGTTGGTGGCGCGGGTCCGGCTGGTGAAAAGGTTCACATAGCCTTCGAGCGACGGCGAGAAGAACACCTTCGGAGGATAGGCGATCGAGTCCGGCCCGGTCTTGAACCCGGTCGAGATGATCCAGAGCAGCGGAAGAAGCGTGATGACCGTGTAAAGCAGCACCAGCGCGCCTGCGACGAGCTTGGACCGGCGCGAGGGCGCGGTGACGGAGTAGGCGCTCATCTTTCCTTAACCTTGTTGAGGGCCTTCACATAGATCGAGGCCAGGCCGAAGACGGTCACGAACAGGATGATCGCGTAGGCGGAACTGAAGCCGGTGCGCCATTTCTCGAAGGCCTCCCGCTTCAGCTCGATTGAGGTCAGCAGCGTCGTGTCGCCCGGTCCCCCGCCCGTCAGCTGCACCACGAGGTCGAACATCTTGAAGTTCTCGATGCCCCGGAACAGCACGGCCAGCATCAGGAAGGGCAGCACCAGCGGGATCGTCATCGTCCAGAACTGGCGCCACTTGGAGGCGCGGTCGACCTCGGCCGCCTCGTAGATGTAATCGGGGATCGACCTGAGGCCGGCGAGGCAGATCAGCATGACGAAAGGCGTCCACATCCAGGTGTCCACGATCACGATCGCCCAGGGCGCCAGCTCGACCGAGCCGAGCATGGTGAAGGACGAGGCAGGAACGCTGTTGCCTGTCAGGAATTCGACCGCGTAGTTGAAAAGCCCGATCTGCGGTTGGTAGAGGAAGGTCCAGAAGTTCCCCACGACCGCTGGCGACAGCATCATCGGCAAGACGATCAGCGTGGTCAGAAGGTCATTGCCTTTGAACTTGCGATTGATGAGCCAGGCCAGGCCGAACCCGATCAGCACCTGGAAGAACAGCGTCCAGAACAGGAAATGCGCGGTCGCCTGCATCGTGTGCCAGATGTCGGGATCGGTCAGGATGCGCTGGTAGTTGCGCAAGCCCACGAATTCGACCGGCTCGTTCGGGCGGTTGGCGCGGAAGTTGGTAAAGCTGAGACGGATGGTCCAGATCAGCGGGAAGATATTGATCGCGAGCAGAAGCAGGATCGTCGGCGTCACGAAGGCCCAGGCGATCGCCCTGTCACTCAATCCGCGCACGCGGTGCGCAACGGATGCAGGCGTATTCCGCGCCAGTCGGTCAATGGGAGTCTCGGCCATGTCGGGAATCCTGCGGGTGGCGGTAGCGCCAGCATATCTCAAGTCGGATGGAAGTGGGCGCGCCGCGTTTGGCCCCGGCGCGCCCGAATTTCGAGGTCAGAGCTTGCCGTCGTCCTCGAAAACCGTGGTCCAGTCCTGAACCAGACCGTCCAGCGCTTCCTGCGCGGTGCCGTTGCCGGCGACCACGTAGTCGTGGAAGCGCTTCTGCGAGTCCTGAAGCAGGGTCGCGTAGCTCGGATCAGCCCAGAAGTCCTTCACGATCGCCATCGAGTCCAGATAGGTCTGGGCATAGGGCTGGCTCTTTGCGAAGGACGGGTTTTCGACCACCGACCGAAGGGTCGAGAAGCCGCCCATCGACCACCACTTCTCCTGCACGTCGGGCTGGGCGAACCACTTGATGTACTCAAGCGCATCCGCCTGCTTGTCCGAATAGGACACGACCGAGATACCCTGGCCACCCAGTTGGGCAAAACGCTTGCCGTCCGGACCCGCCGGGTTCACCAAGTAGCCGGTCTTGCCGTGGCCGACATTCGGGTCGACCTCGAAGCCCGGCCAGGTGAAGGCGAAGTTCATCTGCAGCGCCACCTGCCCCGACTTGTAGGCATCGATGCCCTCGCCCATGTAGGTGTTCGAGGCACCCGGCGCCGTGCAGCAGTCGAAAAGCGCCTTGTAGTATTCGAGGCCAGCGACCGCGCCGGGCGAGTTGACGAAGCCCTGCATGTCATAGGGCTTCTCGGGGTTCTGGTACTCGAAGCCGAAGCTGTAGAGCACGTCCATCACGCCCATCGTGATCCCTTCCGAACCGCGCTCGGTATAGATCGAGGCGCCGTAGACCTTCTTGCCGTCGATCTCGCGACCCTGGAAGAACTTGGCGATGTCCATCAATTCGGCGAAGGTCTGCGGCGGCGTCAGGTCGCGGCCATACTGCTCCTTGAATGCGGCCTGGATTTCGGGCCGTTCGAACCAGTCCTTGCGATAGGTCCAGCCAACCACGTCGCCGAAAGCCGGCAGCGCCCAGTAGTTCGGCGTGCCCTTCGGCCATTCGGCATAGCCGGTCACCGTCGCCGGCACGAAATTCGCCATGTCGATGCCGTTGGCGGCGAAGAAATCGTTGAGCTTGATGTAATGTCCGCTCTCGGCCCCGGCCCCGATCCACTGGCTGTCGCCGATCATCAGGTCGCAGAGCTTGCCGCCGGAGTTCAGCTCGTTCAGCATCCGGTCGGCAAAGTTCGGCCACGGCACGAACTCGAACTTCATCTTGATGCCGGACTTCGCCTCGAAGTCCTTCGACAGCTCGACGAGGGCATTGGCGGGGTCCCAGGCCGCCCAGCAGAGGGTCAGTGTCTTGTCCTGAGCGTGAGCAGCAGTTCCGGCCATGCCGGCGACAGCAACCACGGCCGCCGAAATGGCGCGTGTTCCTACGTTCATCGGTCTCCTCCCCATGTTCCTGGAAGGGAAGCGATTCCCCCAGGCTGCAACCGGAATACATGAGGTGCGCACCTCATGTCCACGAATTTCTGAGGTGCGCACCTCAAATCATCTTGCAAGACAGCCTCGGCAGGCGAAGTGGCCGTGCAAAAATCAGTAAAGATTGTCGCGGACGAGGATCTCGATGCGGATCCGTTCTTGCTCCTGCAGGATGGGGCGATTGTCGCGCCCGGCGCGCAGGCGGCGTATCGCGCTGCGCAGGATATGTCCGAGATCCTGGGTGATGACCGCGTCGATCTGACCGGTCTGGAGGCCCTGCCGCGTCGTCGGCGTCAGTTCATGGACCACGACATGCGGCCGGGGCACAAGGCCGGACCGCGCAAGGAACTCCAGCAGAAGCCGGTTTCCCCCGGCCATGGAATAGACACCGCGGACATCGGGATGGCCGCGCAAGAGGTTGCGCAACGCCGCCTCCAGCCCCTGGGGATCGCCCCGCCCCTCGATCGTCGGCAGCACTTCCACCTCCGGGAAATCCTCTGCCATGACCCGGTCGAAGCCCAGACGACGATCCAGGCTGTCCCGTGCCGTCAGCGTGTCGGCAATGACCGCAACCTTGGCCGGTCCCGGACCAAGGAAGCGGCCGAGAAGGCTCGCCGCCGTGCGGCCAGCGCTTATGTTGTTGATCCCTATGAAGTAATCGACACGCGAGTTGGGCAGGTCCGAGATGATCGCCGCCGTCGCGACGCCACGTTCGCGCAGATGCCGCACGGCGTCGCGCAAATGCGGCGTCTCGGGCGCCATCAGGACCACGCCATCGACGTCCTCGGGGTTGATCGCCCCCAGCCGGGCGGCGAACAGGTGGGGATCTGGACGGAACGGCTCAAGCTCCAGCACCACCCGGTCGGACAGCAGGCTGATCGCCGTCTTCTGGACGGCCGCGCGAACCTCGCCCAGGAACTGGCCGTCCCCATCCGAGACGAAGGCCAGCACCCGGAAGTCGCGCCGCCTTGCGAGGCTCGCGGCGAAGGGGTCGCGGACATAGCCGATGCGTTCGATCGCCTCGTTGACACGCGCCACCGTCGCCTCGCGGACACCGGCGCGGCCGTTCAGGACACGGTCCACCGTCGCCAGGCTGACCCCGGCCTCTGCGGCCAGATCGTTGATGGTCGGGCGTCCCACGCTGATTCCCCTTCCCCCTCTCCTGTTAGGTGATCGCATGAGGTACGTAAATCAAGATGGGAAATCTGTCGGGGCGCGAGAAACCCTAAGAACCGGAAAACCCCTTGCCGCCAAGCGTCTGTCGCGCAAAGTTCATGCCATGGAAACCCGTCTTCTTCCTCCGGGCCTTCACCCGGCGGCGTCGCTTCGCCCCGGAGACCGCATCGAGACCGGGCCCGTCGAGGTAACCGGCGGGATGATCGACGCCTTCGCAAACCTGACGGGCGACAGCCATCCGCTCCATCTCGACCGCGAGGCGGCGACGCGCTTCGGCTATCCGGAGCGTGTCGCCCATGGCCTGCTGGTCCTGTCGCTGATCGAGGGGCTGAAGAGTTCGGCCCCGGCACGGATCGACACCTATGCCTCGGGCGGCTGGACCGTCACCTTCCGCCGCCCGGTCCTGCTTGGTGACACGATCCGCGCACGTTTTTCCATCACGCAGTTGCGGTCGGCCCCTAGCGGCCAGACAGTGATCGAACTTGCGATGGAGGCGCGGAACCAGCGGGACGAGGTCGTCCAGCGCGGCACGACCCGGCTGATCGCCCGCAGCTAGCGCGCGTTCAGCTCCGCCAGAATGCGGCGGGCCCGCCGAAGGCAGGTCCAGGCCGCCCCGATCAGGATGATCCACAGGCCGAACAGCAGCACCTCGCCCTGCCCGCCCCACAGCGGCTCGGCCACAGACAGCACTGCGGCTGCGGTTGCGACCGCCATGCGCTGCGGCTTGGCCATCGGGCCGGAATAGTCGGCAGGCAGCCCGAGCCCCCGCCCCTGTTCGCGCAGATAGGCGGTCAGCACCGCAAGGCAGGCCGCCGCCCATCCAAGCGCAGGGATGCCAAGCCCCAGCCCCATCCCCACCAGTATGGCGATGTCCGAAACACGGTCCGGCGCCTCGTTCCAGAAGGCACCATCAGGACCGCCCTTGCCGCCTTCGACCGCGACCATCCCGTCGATCAGGTTGCAGACGAGCCGCGCCTGGCAGCCGGCCGCCGCCAGCAAGAGAAGGGCAACGCGGGCCGTCCCCTCGGCCGCGCCCGAGGCCCAGAAACAGCCGCCCGCGACGGCGGCAAACCCCATCGCCGCAATCGAAATCTGGTTCGGCGTGATCGCGGTCGCCGCCACCCGCCGCGCCAGCGCCCGGGCCCATCCGGTATCGCGGCTCGCAAGCGGCCGGCGGTCACCCTCGCTCATGTCAGCGACCACCAGTAGCGGGTCAGGTGGAAGAAGATCGGGGCCGAGAAGATCACGGAATCCAGCCGGTCAAGGAACCCGCCATGGCCGGGGATGGTATGGCCCCAGTCCTTCACCCCCCTGTCGCGCTTGATCGCCGACATGACCAGCCCGCCCAGGAAACCGGCGATGACGATGACGAAGGCCATCAGCCCGGCGCGAAGCGGCCCGAACGGCGTGATCCAGGACAGGGCGGCCCCGATCACGACGGCCGAAAGCGCACCACCGACAAAACCCTCGACCGTTTTCGACGGTGAAACCGAAGGGGCAATCCTCCGTTTTCCCAGGAGCTTGCCCCAGATGTACTGCGCCACGTCCGATCCCTGCACCACGATGATGAGGAAGGCGATCAGCATCACGTTCCGCCCGGCATATCCGGGGATCTCGAGGTTCAGGAGCGCCGGGACATGGGCGATGCAATAGACGCAAATCATCAGCGCCCACTGGATGCCGGCGATCCGGCCCAGGAAGCGCTCGGTATCGCCGCGCAGGACCGCGAGCATCGGAATGATGAGGAAGGCATAGACCGGGATCAGGATCGAATAGAGCCCGTACCAGTTGGTCGCGATGAACCAGTATTGCAGCGGCAGAACGACGAAGAACGCCACTGCCACCGCCCAGTGATCGCCCCGTCGCGTATCGAGCAGCGTGACGAACTCGCGCAGCGCGGCGAAGGAGGCGAAGGCGAAGAGGAGTGTCGTCCCGACCCGCCCGGCCAGAAGCGCCAGGCCCATCATCAGGATCATCGCCCACCATGAGCGGATGCGGGCGTTCAGGTTCTCGATCACCGGGTTGTCGCCCTCGGGCGAGAACCAGAGCTGCAGCACATAGCCCGCGACCGAGGCGACGACCATGAACAGGCCAAGTCCGGCAAGGAGCGAGGTCAGGTCCGGAAGAGGCATGGTCATGGGCGCGGCCTTTCCACGGTTTCCGCCACCTTCGCCAGCGCGGCCTGGGCCCGGGTCAGGAAGTCTTCCTTGGTCTCGTTCAGCAGGATCTGGATCGGCGGGCCGAAGGTCACCGTGCAGATGATCGGGATCGGCAGGATTTCCCCCTTCGGCAGCGCGCGGTTCAGGTTCTCGATCCAGACCGGCACGAGGTCGGTGTCCGGCCGTTGCCTCGCCAGATGGTAAAGCCCGGTCTTGAACGGCAAGAGCCGGTCCGGTCCCATGTTGCGCTTGCCTTCGGGGAACAGGATCAGCGACGAGCCGTCTTCCAGCCCGTTCAGCATCAGCTGCACAGGGTCCTCGGTCCGCTCCTCGGGATTGCGGTTGATGAGAACGGCCTTGAACACTTCGCGCCCGACAAAGGCGCGCAAGGGGTTCGTCAGCCAGTAGTCGCTGGCGGCCACAGGCCGGGTGCGCGTGCGGATGCGATGTGGAAGGGCTGCCCAGACAAGGACAAAATCGCCGTTGCTCGTGTGGTTGGCGAAAAACACCTTGGGGCGGATATCCGGCGGACCTGCCATCCAGATGCCCCGGACAGCGGTGACGAACCGCGCGAAGATGACGATCAGGTTCGCCACCAGACCGGCAAGCAGCCCCGTCACAATGCCCCCGCAATCCCGGTTTCGTTGCAGCACGTTACGCAACGACATGCGCGCTGGCAATCTTCGTGGCGCGCGCCGATGCGGCGTCGATCACTCCAGATTGGTATGCCGGTCCCGCATCGCCTCGGGCGTGACGCCCATCCGGTCACGCAGGTCGAGCACCAAGAGTTCGAACAGCAGGAACATCGCGCCTTCAAAGACAGACCCCATGGGAAGGATCGAGGTTGCTGCGTCCCCACGATCATTGGCCATGGTCTGGGCCGGGATGGTCACCACCAGGTCCGACCGCCGTGGCACCGGGCCTTTCGGGGCGCCTGTCAGGCAGGCGACCCTTGCTCCGGCGCGCCTTGCGACGGCCACCAGGGCCTCGATCGTCGGCAGATCGCCCGGACCGGCGCTGACGAACAGCAGGTCGCCGGGGCCGAGCGGCGGGCAGGACATGTCGCCGGCCACATGCGCATCGCAGCCCAGGTGATAGAAGCGCATTGCCAGCGCCCGCATCATCAGCCCTTCGCGCCCGGCGCCCGACAGCACGATCCGTCGCGCCCCGGCAATCTCTGCGACCAGCGCCTCACAGGCTGTGGGATCGACAGCGGCCACGGCCGCTTCGATTTCACGACCCGCGGTTGCCGCCCGTGCTGCAAGATCCGACATGAAATCGCCCTCGCCGGCGCTTTGCCGGCCAGGGCGAAAGAAGCATCCCGGCTGACCCGCCGTCAAGCGGCGGGGCCGGCTCTCAGTGAACCGCGCCCGAGAGGTGATCCGACATCGCCGGCGCTGCCGCGCCGAAGAAGGTGCCGTCGTTCAGCACCTGCTGGACCGTGAAGCGGACGACGCTGCGGAGGTTGCTGGTGAAGGCATAGACCATCGCCAGGTCGCAAAGCTGGTTGATCCGGCGCGGGATGCCGCCCGTCGCCTCGTAGATCAGCTGGATCGCCGCGTCGCTGAACAGGTTCTGGCGCGCGCCGGCGACGGTCAGGCGGTGAGCGATGTAGTCGCGGGTCGTCGCCAGATCCATGCCGCCGAGGTGGAAGCTGGTGGCGATGCGCTGCGCGAAGGGCAGGCTTTCGTCGCGATCGACAAGGTTGCGCAGCTCGGGCTGGCCGACAAGGACCAGTTGCAGCAGCACGTCCTTGTTGGTGTTGATGTTCGTCAGCAGGCGCAGTTCTTCCAGCGCCTCGGCGCCAAGGTTCTGCGCCTCGTCAAAGATCAGCACCGTGCGGCGGCCCTGGGCATATTCGTCGATCAGGTAGGCGTTGAAGGCGTCGACCAGCTCGGGGTCGGTTGCTTGCGGATCGGTGAACTGGCCAAGCGACATCATGACCCAACGAAGCATTTCGCAACGCGAGGTCTGCGCGTTCGAGATCAGACCGATGCGCAGGTCACCCGTTTCCGTGATCCGCTCGATCAGGTGCTGGACCAGAGTTGTCTTGCCTGCGCCGATGTCACCGGTCACCAACGTGATCGGCGACTTGGTCAGGATGCCGTATTCCATGGTCGTGTAGGCGTGCTGGTGCGCCTCGGACCAGAACAGGAACCCGGTATCGGGCGTCAGGGCGAAAGGACGGTTCGTCAGGCCGAAATGGCGGCTGTAGATGTCGACCACGTTGACCCGACCGCGCGGGGCGCCGGGCTTTTCCGGCTCTGGCCCCTTGAGACGGACAGCGAACTGATCGAGCCCCTGAGCGGCAAATCCGACGGCCTTGCCCTCTGGCGCCGGATGAAGCCGCGCGGGCGTGTCAGAGGCGCGAACCATCTGCAGGATGGCATCGGGCTCGACCAATCCCTCGCGGGCCAGGCTGCGGACCGTGCTGAACGACCAGGAGCTTTCCCGTTCAAGCACCAGCGGCACGGCTGCCTGGGCGGCGGCTTTCGCGCGGGCCTCCGGCCACAAGGCCGCTTGCAGTCCCGCAGGGACCGCATCGATCGTGCTGTAATCGGTATGCTCCGTCATCAAACATCCCCTTCTGGCGCGCTCCGGCCTCGTTTCACAGGGCCGGTGAGACATCGAATAGCGACTCGGCACCCGGGAACTGGCAGCAATCCGGAAACCGAACGTGCCTATTCAGACAGGGCAATCCGACGATGCCGCGGCGCAGCTGTGGCTTCGCAGGGACAGATTCATGGCAATGATGTGGCAGCGCCGCCGTCCGCAGGCGGGCAGACCGTCAGTGCCCGACAGCGCCTCGCGCGCCTCCGCCGATCAGCATCGTCACGTCGGCGATGGGAACAAGCGGCGCCGCGCGTTGCGGAACGGCGAGATAGCGGGGCTCCCAGGCGGGGTGGAACTTGGCCTTGAAGTCGCGCAGGCCGGAGAAGTTGTAGAAATGTCCGCCATGCTGGAACAGCGCCGCCCCGAAGCGGTTCCACAGCCGCGATCCGCGCCGCGCCTCCATCCCGGACAGCGGCGCCATGCCCATCGAGAAGCGCGTGTACCCCTGGGATTTCAGGTCAAGCATCAGGGCGACAAACAGGAAATCCATCACCCCGGTCGGCGCATCGTGCGGATGGCGCATGAGGTCGACGGTGGCGATCTGCCCCGACGGGGTCAGCAGCAAGTTCGCAAAGGCCACGATCCGCCCGCTTCGCTCGGTCACCAGCACAAGCCGCCCGTTCTGGAGCCAGTCGGGATCGAAACGCCCGACGGAAAACTGTTTCTCGCGTGTGTTCTTCGAGGTCAGCCAATCATCGGAAATCAGTCTCAGCCGGCGGATCAGCTCGGGCGAATGGGGCGGCTCGACGATCTGCAGAGCGAGCCCTTCCTTCTGGCCATGGTGATAGGCATCGCGCAGGCGCTTGTGGTCAGACCCGTCCAGCGTGAACTGCGCCAGATCGACCATCGCCCTTTCGCCCAGCTTGTGCAGGGCAAGACCAAGGTCGAGCATCAACGGCAGATCCTCTCCGCCGACCTCGTAGAAGACCGGACGCGCGCCGGCCCGACGGGCGGCATCGACAAAGGCCCAGCCCAGCTCGGCCGCGCAGTCCCGCGGCCCGACCGGACCGCCAAGAGCGATCCAGGACCGGCCATGAACGCCGTACATGATGAAACCGCGCCCGTCGTCCGAGAACATCAGCGACTTGTCCCCGGTCAGCGCAAGGTTCGCGTCGGGGTCGCCCTGCGCCTCGACGATGCGGCGGGCCTTGCGCAACTCGTCGGGAGTGGGCGCTGCAGGCGACAGGTGCGGCACGCGCAGCAGCAAGGCCAGCGAGGCCAGAAGCACCGTCACCGCCAGCACCAGCCCCGCCCGCGCCGCCCGTGGCGCCCCGGCGTTGGCGGCGAACTGCCACCAGATCTCGCCGGCATAGGGCGCGTGCTTGTGGCCGAAGTTGATGACGAAGGCCGCTGACAGCACCAGCCCCACGACCAGCGCGAACCAGATCGGCGAAAATGCCCCGTGGACAAGGCTGGCGCGGCGGTTGAACTCGCGCCGGAAGGGCAGCAGGATCACGACGGCCAGCGCCAGGGTCACGGCCCGCTGCACATCCCACATCTGCACCAGCGACAACAGCGATCCACCAGCCATCGCCGCGATCGCCAGCCAATAGGCGCCAAGGCTGCGCCGCGCGACGCCGAGCGCCAAAATGATGAGCACGGCCCCAAGGATGCTGGACAGCAGTGCCCCCACCTCGAGGAAGACGAGCGGGAACAGCGTCTCCAGCGCCTCAGGCGTATGGGCGTCGGGCGGGATCAGCGAGGAAAACGACATCCAAAGCCCCGACCCGAAGATCATCGTCGCCAGCAGGATCGGCGCCATCGGGCTCAGGGCGGACAGGGTCGGCGCCATCGCCGCCAGCGCCCGGCCGACCATGCCACCAGGCGCCTTGCCCGCCGCGCCACGGACGACGACCAGCGCCTCGAACAGCGCCAGCACGACGAGGGCCAGCAGGAAGGGCACGATGAAATAGATCAGGCGGAACAGCAGCAGCGCCGCCGCCGCCTGGTCGACCGGGATCGATGCCGGAAGCGAGGCCAGCACGACCGTTTCGAAGACGCCGACCCCGCCCGGAACGTGGCTGAGGATTCCGGCCATGGTCGCGGCGGCGTAGATGCCGAGGAAAGCGACGATGTCGACATGGCCCGAAGGCAGGAGCACATAGAGCGCCAGCGAGGCGAGCGTGATGTCGCCGATGCTGAACAGCGCCTGACCGACAAGGATCGGAAGCGAGGGCGCCCGCAAGGTAAAGCGACGGATCGTCAGGCGCTTGCGCGTAGCCCCCGCCCAGACGAGCGGCAAGACGACCACAAGAATCCCGCCAAGTGCCGCCCATCGCAGCAGATGCGGCGGCAGCGGTGACAGGCCCCCCAGAAGCCCCGGATCGACCACCAGCGCCACGAACCCGACAAGCGCCGCCGCCGTGCCATAGGAAACGGCGGTGAAGGTCGAGACGGCAGCGATGTCGTATCCGTCGAGGCCAAGGCTTGAATACAGCCTGTACCGCACCGCACCGCCCGATACCGCCGCCAGGCCGACGGTATTGCCGAAGGCATAGGCCATCAGCCCGCCTGTGATCGTGATCGGCAGCGGCAGCGGCTTGCCGATATAGCGCAGCGCCGACCAGTCGTAACCGACGAGGCACAGATAGCCCCCCACCGTAGCCAGCCAGGACAGGATGAGGATGTAGGTCGGCGTCTCGTGAACCTGCCGCAGCACGTCGTTCAGATCGACCTCGGCCAGCAGCCGCGAGATTGCGTAAAGCCCGAGTGCGAACAGGCCAATCGTCGCGACATAGGGCAGGATTGCCCGCAGCCGGCTCCAGGCCGTTTCACCCCTCGCAGGTTCGGGTCTCATCCAAGGATCATCCGTCTTCTCCCTCGGTCGGCACTCTTGCCGAAAGCGGCGGCAGGGGCAATGCGCGCCCCGGTCGCGGTGGCGCGAGGAGTGGCAAGTTCGCACCGTCCGTTTGCAAGGGCTGGCAAAGTGCCGCGCGGCAGGCTTGAATGGCGCGGACGCCGCGGTCCGACGTCAGTCTGGAAGATGGGTGCGCAATGCGATTGTCCAAGGTCCCGCATTACAGGTTCTTTTCCTTCCTTGCCGTCCTGATCGTGCTTTCGTCGGTCTTGGTGCGATTGATGACAATGCCGACCGCGCTCTTGCTTTCGTTCGACCTGTCGGTGGCCCTTTTCATCCTGCTCAGCCTTCCGCAGTTGCACTCCAACGCGGTTCCCGGACGTGTTGAAAGCGACGATGGTGGACGATTTCTGTTGCTCCTGACGACGACGGTCATCGTCGCGGCCATCCTCAGCGCAGTCGGCTGGATCGTGGTCAACAAGAACGACATGTCCCTGCCGGATTTCCTGCTCGCGGCAGTCTCGCTGCTGATGGGATGGACCTTCATCAACCTGATCTATGCCTATCACTACACGCACCTTTTCTATGGCCCCAGGGAAAGGCCGGCCACGGGCGGCCTACAGTTTCCGGGCGATGAGCCACCGGTCTTTTCCGATTTTTGCTATTTTTCCTTTGTCATCGGCATGACCTGCCAGGTCTCCGACGTGGTGATCACGCGCCGCCAGATGCGCCGGGTGGCGACGGTCCACGGCATCATCGCTTTCGTCTTCAATCTCTGCGTGCTGGCCCTGACAGTGAACGTGCTGTCCGGCGCGCTGTGACGGGCAGTCCCGATGCCCGCATGTCGCATGGTCTTGCCAGAACCCGCGACTCCAGCCATGTCGAAGGTCCAGAGAAGCAACCGATGACAGCCATGCACCTGTCGCGCAGCATCAGGATCGCGTCCTACAACATCCACAAGGCGGTCGGCACCGACCGCAAGCGCGATCCTGCGCGCATCCTTCGCGTGATCAGCGAAATCGACGCGGACGTGATCGCCCTTCAGGAAGCCGACATGCGCTTTGGCGACCGGACCGGGCTTCTGAACCTGCCGGCGCTCGAGGACCTGACTGGTCTCGTGCCGCTGCCGATCGAACGGCGGCGGTCGTCGCACGGGTTTCACGGCAATCTGATCCTCGCCCGCAATGCCGAGGCCGAGATCGTCCACCACCTGCACCTGCCGGGGCTGGAGCCGCGCGGCGCGCTTATCGCCGACATCGCCGTGGCCGGGCACAGCCTGCGGATCGTGGCGGCGCATCTGGGCCTTCTGGCCCAGTCGCGGCTGCAACAGGCGCGCGCGATCCTTGAACGCATCGACGGTCTCGACCATCGTCCGACCGTGCTGATGGGCGACCTGAACGAATGGCGCACCGGCGCGCGCTCGTCGCTCCGCCCCCTTGAAAGCCATTTCCCGGCCAATCACGGCGGCCGCAGTTTTCCTGCCCGCTACCCGATGCTGCCCCTCGATCGCATCCTGGGGTCGGAGAAGGTGAAGCTCGTGGATTTCTCCGTCCACGATACGCCCCTGGCGCGGGTCGCCTCGGATCACTTGCCGATCACGGCCCGTTTGCAGATCTGAGAGCGAGCGGTCCGGCAGGCGTGAACCGGCCCGTGCCGATATCCGCCGAAGGGTTGGATGACCGGCTTCCGGGGACTACCGACCCGCAGCAAAAGGCGATAGACTGAGGCGCTGTTACAGGACAGCCCCTTTCGCGACTCGACCGCTGCCTTGCGCGGAGAGGGGCTCCTGGCTGGGTCGGGGGGCCCGCGCATGGATGATTTGACCGAACGGGACATTGCCCCGTCAGTCGGGACCGACGCGGTATCGGAACTTCTGCCATTGCTTCAATCCGAAGATTGGCAGAGGCGCCTGGAGGCCGCGCGCCAGCAGCGTGAAAAGATCCTGGCCGAACGCGGCCCTGCGCCACAATTGCCTCCCCGACCCGTCATGCCACGGCTTGAGGTTGTGAGTTCACCTCCACTGGTCCAACAGCCGCTTTCCAGGATCGAACCGCTTTCCGGCCTCCGGGCCGGCCCCGTGCCTCGGACAGACCTCTACACGCCGGAAGACGAAGAATTCGAGGAATTCGACGAGATCTCGGCCCCGCCGCCGCGCCCTCTGCCTGGACTGCGGGTCGTGCAACCGCATCGTCAGGATATGCGGGCCGAGAACCTGCGGGCCCCTACGCCCCTGCGCCCAGCCGTCGCCCCCGAAGCTCCACTTGCGGTGGCCCCGGCCGCCCTGCCAGACACGCCTGCCGCGGCCCAGAAATCCTGGCTTACGCCAGGGAAGATCGCTGGCGGCTTCGCAATTGGGATCGCGATCGGGCTGGGCTTTTCGCTGACCTCCGTCGTCACCGGCTGGCTGACCACCACCACCGCCCCAAGCACCGTACTACCAGCGTCCGCCCCCGCCGTGCCTGCCCCCGCAGCGCTGGCTCCGGGCGCGGCCTCCGCAACAACGGCCTCCCCCGAGCAGCCGGTTTCCGTCGCTGCAGATCTGCCCCAACCCAAAGCCGGCACGGTTCCGGCAACGCCCGGCCTTCTGGACGGCAGCACCGCAGACAGCGAACCGCAATTGCCGCTGGCGGTTGCCAGGCCGGCGGTGTCGGCCCAGCCAGAATCCACCTTCGTCCTGCACAGCGAAGCGCCGCCCCTGATCGCTGCGCCAGCGTCCTTGGCGAGCGTGGCGGAAACCGGCATCATCCCTGCCCCGCCCACTCTGACCTCGGACGAAGACGCAGTGCTGGTGGCGGCCCCGGTATCGCTGTCACCGCTGCTCGGCCCGGCCGTTCTCGGGGTTGCGTTGCAGCCAGACGCCGTTCCCTTGGCCACGACCGGGCCGGATGCAATCCTGGCAGCAACGGACCTGACCACGCTCGCGGCGCTCGCCCCGCCCGAGATCTCTGCCCGCCTGCCCGCCCCCGGCTTCGTCCCAGCACGACTGGCAGCTCCGCAGACCAGTGCCTGGCCCGCTCCGGACATGGCACTTTCCGCGCCAGAGGCCCCCCCGGCCCTTCCCCCTGTCGCGGTGCAGCTGTTCGTTCCATCGGGCCTTGCCGGCGCGGAGACGCAGGCGACAACCGAACGCGTGGCCGCAGCGGGCTTTGTCCCGGCGGAGGCACATGTCGTCGGCGTGACCGTAAAGACGACCCATGTCCGCTATTACCGCGAAGAGGACCGGCCTCTGGCCGAGAAACTGGCCGAGGCGATCGGCGGAAAGGCCCGATCCTTTATCGGCAGCGATGACGCGCCTGCAACTGGCGTGATCGAGTTGTGGCTCGCCGGAGCGCCGGACGCCCCCGCCGTCGCAACCAAGTCCAGACCGGCAAAGACGGCGAAAGCCGCCAAGCCCGCGAAACAGAAGACGGCCGCCGCGAAACCCGCAGCGCCGAAGCCTCCCGCAAGCGATCCGATCCAGGAGAAGAAGTCGGCGATTGCGGAGAAGTTCAGTCTGGAAAAATTCAACTAGATCAACGGCGTTTTGGCCAAACTGATTTCGGAGTCCTCTCGATGAGAAAGTTCAGCACAACCCTTCTGGCAGGCCTGACGCTTGCACTTGCCACGCCGGCAACTGCCGAAATCACGATGCGCAAGCTCGAGAGGCTGGACAAGCTGGTTTCGACCAACGATTGCAAGGGGTTGTTCTCTTTCCTGAGCAGAAACAAGGAGCTGACACGCGGAAATGACTCGCTTGCAATAGAGTTGGCGCAGTTTCTTAAAGAGGGCCAGCAAGGTCAGCTGAATTGCCTGCGCATCGAGCGTGGAGGATCGACCAGCAATATCGTACGCAGCGTCAGCGCAGCCGCAATTTCATCCAACTCGCTTTCCACTTCGGGCCGTCTGAACTCGACGGACCCGGCAAATTCGCAGACTGAAGAAGGCGCCGTTGGAACCGGAGCCGGCACGGGAGCCGAAGCCGGCGCGGGAGCAGGGGCGGGCGCTGGTGCAGGAGCCGAAGCCGAGGCAGGTGCTGGCGCAGGAGCCGGGGCTGGAGCCGAAGCCGGGGCTGGCGCTGGTGCAGGAGCCGAAGCGGGCACTGGTGCTGGCGCAGGAGCCGGGGCTGGAGCAGGAGCCGAAGCCGGGGCTGGCGCTGGTGCAGGAGCAGAAGCCGGGGCAGGTGCAGGCGCAGGAGCCGAAGCCGGAGCAGGCGCTGGCGCAGGAGCCGAAGCCGGGGCTGGCGCTGGTGCAGGAGCCGGCGCAGGAGCCGAAGCAGGCACGGGCGCTGGTGCAGGAGCCGAAGCAGGCGCGGGCGCTGGTGCAGGAGCCGAAGCAGGCGCGGGCGCTGGTGCAGGAGCCGGCGCAGGAGCCGAAGCCGGGGCGGGCGCTGGGGCAGGAGCCGAAGCCGGCGGCAGCACGACGCCCTGATTTCGGACGCAAGCGATCCTTGGCGGCTGGCCGTCAGGGATCGACGGTGTTCACCGGATAGGCGGTCGTGAACTTCATGCGCTCCATCGCGAGTTGCGAGGTGACGTTCTTCAACTCGAGCGTCTCGGTCAAACGCTTGTAGAAAGCGTCGAACGACGGCATGTCCGCCGCGGCGACCTTGAGCAGGTAGTCGACGTCTCCCGCCATGCGGTAGACTTCCATCACCTCGGGCATCGCCCCGACTGCCCTGGTGAAGGCCTCGCGCCAGCCAGGGCTGTGATCGGAGGCCTCGACCTCGACAAACACGGTCAGGCCAAGACCGATGCGGTCAGGATCGACCAGCGCGACCCGCCCGCGGATCACCCCGGCCTGTTCAAGCTTCTGGATGCGTTTCCAGCAGGGCGTCTGCGACAGGCCGACGCGGTCGGCCAGTTGCGCGATTGACACCGTCGCGTCGCGCTGCAGTTCGAAGATGATCTTTCGGTCGATGCGATCCATGACTTAGGAACCAGTTATACGCTGATGAATTCACGGACAAAATCCGTCTTCGGACGTGCCCGTATCTCTGACGGTTTCCCGATCTGCTCGATCCGTCCCATCGACATGACGACCACGACATCGGCCAGTTCCATCGCCTCGGCCTGATCGTGGGTGACGAAGATCGAGGTCAGCCCGGTCGTGTCGTGAATCTCGCGCAGGCCCTGCCGAAGCTCCTTGCGGACCTGGGCATCCAGCGCACCGAAGGGTTCGTCCAGAAGCAACATCCTGGGCTCGATCGCCAGAGCCCGCGCCAGAGCCACCCGCTGACGCTGACCGCCGGACAACTGGTTCGGATAGCGCGACCCGATGTCGGGCAGCTGGATCAGGTCCAAGAGCTTCGCCACCCGCCGGGCGATCTCGGGGGACGAGGGCCGGCTCTTGCGCGGCCGGGCCCGCAATCCGTAGGCGATGTTCTCGTAGACCGTCATGTGCCGGAACAGGGCATAGGACTGGAAGACGAAGCCCGCCCGCCGCTCCTGGACCGTCAGGCCGGTTGCGTCCTGCCCGTCGAACAGGACCCGGCCCGAGGTCGGATATTCAAGGCCTCCGAGGATGCGCAGAAGCGTGGTCTTGCCCGACCCAGACGGGCCAAGCAGGGCCACGAGCGCGCCCGACGGTATCGCCAGCGACACCGGGTGCAGGGCCGCCGTCCCGCCGAAAGTCTTCGAGATCTCGTCGATTTCGATATGCATCACGCGTCCTTTCAATGTCGGTGGGTCGCGGCAAGCTGGTCGGCATGGCGCCATTCCAGCAACGTCTTGAGGGCAAGGGTCAAAAGCGCGAGGCCGGCCAGGACGGCGGCGAGGCTGAAGGCGGCGACCGAGAGATACTCGTTGTAGAGCATCTCGATGGTGATCGGCATTGTCGCCGTCTGGCCGCGGATCTTGCCAGACACGACGGCGACCGCCCCGAATTCACCCATCGCACGGGCGTTGCACAGCAGAACACCGTAAAGCAGCGCCCAACGGATATTGGGCAGCGTCACGGTCTGGAAGGTGCGCCAACCGCTGGCGCCAAGGGTCAGCGCCGCTTCCTCTTCGATCCGGCCCTGTTCGATCATCACCGGGATCAACTCGCGGGCCACGAAAGGAAAGGTCACGAACATGGTGGCGAGGACAATTCCAGGCAGCGCGAACACGATCGGGAAGCCGTGGGCAACCAGCCAGCCCCCCATGACGCTGTTGGCGCCGAACAGCAGCACCATGCAAAGCCCCGCCACGACCGGCGAAACCGAGAACGGCAGGTCGATCAAGGTGATGAGCAGCGCCTTGCCACGGAAATCGAATTTCGCGATGGCCCAGGCGGCGGCCACACCGAAGGCCGCGTTCAGGGGCACCGCGATTGCGGCCACCGTCAGCGTCAGCCTGATGGCCGAGCGCGCATCGGGATGGGCCAGGGACGCAACGGCGGCAAGCCAGCCCTTCGCCAGGGCCTCGACAAAGACGGCAACCAGCGGGGCGAAAAGCAGGACGACAAGCACCGCGATCACCAGCACCACCAAAGCGACCCGCACGAGCGGCGTCTCTTCCGTGACGGGTCTGAACTTGCGAAGCGAGATCGCGGGGGAAAGGTCAGACATGGGAAATCCTCCGCCGGCTCCAGACCTGGATGACGTTGATTGCCAAGAGCATGGTGAACGAGATCCCCAGCATGGCGATCCCGATCGCCGCCGCGCCGTCATAGTTGAACTCCTCAAGCCGGATGACGATCAGCAGTGGCGCGATCTCGGTCTTCAACGGGATGTTCCCGGCGATGAAGATCACGGAGCCGTATTCGCCAACCGCCCGCGCCAGCGACAGCGCAAAACCGGTCAGCGCGGCCGGCATCAGTGTCGGCAGGACGACGCGGCGCAGCGTGTAGGACCGATTGGCCCCGAGTGTCGCCGAAACCTCTTCCACTTCGCGCTCGATCTCTTCGATCACCGGCTGGACGGTTCGGGTGACAAAGGGCAGCCCCACGAAGATCAGTGCGATCAGGATGCCCCATTGCGTGTAGGCGATCTTCCAGCCGACCTCTTTCGCCAGCGACCCGAAGATGCCCGTCGGCGCGTAGATCGTGGTCAGCGCGATCCCCGCCACCGCCGTCGGAAGGGCAAAGGGCAGGTCCACGGCCGCGTCAATCAGGCGGCGCCCAGGAAAGTCATAGCGCACCAGTACCCAGGCCAGAAGCACGCCAAAGACGAGGTTGAAGATCGCCGCGAACAGCGCGAGCCGGAATGACAGGAACAGTGCGGCCAGGCTGCGTTCGGTCGAGACGACCGACCAGATCCCCGCCGGGCCAAAGGCGGCGCCCTTCAGGAGAAGGGCGCCGATAGGCAGGAGGACGACCAGCGACAACACACTGAGGGTTATTCCAAGGCTGAGCCCGAGGCCCGGCATCGGAGAACGGTGAACAAATGTCGTCACGCCCTGCCCTTTGCTTTGAACATTGCCTTCACGTCGGTTCCGTCACTTCGCCACATAGATCTGGTCGAAGATGCCGCCGTCGCCGAAGTGTTCCGGCTGGACCTTGGCCCATCCGCCCAGGTCGTCGATTGTGACGAGGTCGAGTTTCGGGAAGCGCGCAACATCGGCGGGATCGGCCTTGGAGGTATCCCAGCCCCGATAGAAGTCCTTGAAGATGATGGCCTGCGCCTCGGGCGTATAGAGGAAGTTGATATAGGCCTCGGCCAGCTTGCGCTGCGCATCGTCCTTGATGTTGCCGTCGACGATGGCCACCGGCGGTTCCGCCAGCACCGACACGGATGGCACGACGATGTCGAACTGATCCTCACCCAGCTCATTCAGGGCGAGGTAGGCCTCGTTTTCCCAAGCGAGAAGCACGTCACCGATGCCGCGCTGCGCGAAGGTCGTGGTCGACCCGCGCGCGCCGGAATCAAGCACCGGGACATGGGTGTAAAGCTGCTTGACGAACTCTTTCGGGTCCTTGCCGTTTTTCTCGGCCCAAGCCCAGGCGGCCAGATAGTTCCACCGCGCGCCGCCCGAGGTCTTCGGGTTCGGCGTGATGACCTCGACCCCGTCATTCAGAAGATCGCCCCAGTCCTTGATTCCCTTCGGGTTGCCTTCACGGAGAAGGAAGACGATCGTCGAGGTATAGGGCGAGGAGTTGTGCGGGAACTTCGCCTGCCAGTCGGCCGGCAACTTGCCCGCCTTGGCGATCTTGTCGATGTCGCCCGCCAGCGCGAGCGTAACCACTTGCGCGTCCAGCCCGTCGATCACCGCCCGCGCCTGCGCGCCCGATCCGCCGTGGCTGGTTTCGATCTTCGGCTCGGGATTCCCCTTGGCGACCCAGTCGGCGATGAACGCCGCGTTCAGGTCGCGATAGAGCTCGCGCGTCGGGTCGTACGAGACGTTGAGAAGCGATTGCGCATGCACGACGCCAGGCGCGCCCGCCCCAAGTGCCGTGACCGCAGTTGCGATCAGCACGGCCCGCCAGCCCCGATGAAGGGCGCCCAGCCCGTCCAGGAAGCCGTCGAACAGACCCCGATCGAGGGGGGCCGAGTCAGTCTGTGTCATGGGATGCTCCGATGTCGAATGATTTGCCGTCCCGGCCCTGTCCTGCCGGGTTGCGAAAGGCAGGGTCGGCGCAAGGCCAAGGATCGGGCCGCGCGGAAGCAACTGGGATAGGCCAGCGTCAGGCGCTTCCCCTTGTCCCTGCCGTGGTGATGTCTGGTCGTGCATCGTCCTCATCTTGCCCTCCCGACTGCGGGTCTACGATTTCGTTGTTAAATTACGACTGACTTTATCGTGTATTGCAAGGGAAGAGAAAAAGCCTTTTCCGCCCATCGAAGAGAATGATGTTCTCTCGCCGCTCGCTTCCGGCAACGGGCTAAGGCGCCGCGATCTTGGCGCGCATGTGCCTGACACTGCAGAGAAACGCTCAAAATATGTGCAGAATCCGGGGCAAAGTGCCGGCAAGTGATTTCCAGCAGCCAAAGACGCTGGAATTCCAGCTGAACGGTTTCGCATTGGCACCTCGCCCACGGCATTTTCAGCGGGCCTTCATGGCAAGGCCAGACAGTTATGGGATTTTCGAATGCGGTCGTGGTTTGCACTTTTCGCCGGCTTGTTCGCCGTTCTTCTTCTTGCCCCGTCCCTCGCCCTTGCTCAGGGGATCGGTCAGGTTGCAGCCGTGTCGCCCGGCGCGACGTTGAAGACCGCATCCGGAACAGTCGTCCTCGCGCGCGGCGTGCGGCTGTCTTCCGGCGATGTTGTCATGACCGATGCAAGCGGCCGCGCCGAGCTTCTGTTCGATGACGAGACCAAGGTTGTGGTCGGACCGGCATCGAAACTGGTGATCGACGAGGTGCTGATGCAGTCGCCCGCCAAGGCGCAGCGTTTTGCCATTTCGGCCGTCAGCGGCAGCTTCCGCTTCATTACCGGCAACAGCCCCAAGCCCGCCTATGACATTTCGACGCCGACGGCGACCATGGCCATCCGTGGCACGATCTTCGACTTCACCGTAAGCAAGAAGCAGGGCACCAACGTCGCCCTGTTCCGCGGCAAGGTCCGCCTTTGCACCTCGGGCGCCTGCGCCAACATGCAAGGGGAATGCGCGGTCGCCTTTTCGAACCGCAGGGGCAAGATCGCGGCCCCGAAGACCACGGACGAACGTGACGATGTGCTGATCACGGGGTTCCCCTTCGTCGTGGATCAAGAGGACATCACGCCCAAGTTCCGCGCCCCCGTCGGCGGCTGCGGCGACCTCAAGGCCAAGGCAGCGGCGGTTCGGAAGGTGGCTGCGCCAGCGCCAATGAACAACAACCTCACGCCCCGGCAGGAAAGCAATCGGGCGCCCGACAGGCCCGAGTCCCAGCACGAGGCGACCGATTCCGAGTCCTCGAAGCCCGAACCCGATCCTCCTGCCGACGAACCCCCTAAGGATTGATCGGTGTGACGCGATCGCCCTTCCTTGCGCGTCAGCAAGTCCATAGCCGCGGTCGGGCCGCCTGACATGCGCAAGACGGTCATTGTCCTGGGCTGCATCCTGCTTGGCCTGCTGACGCTGGTGCGCGCCCAGGACCCGCTTCCGATCCAGTCGGTGAGGGAGGCCTACTTCGACCTGCTTCAAAGGTTGCAGCCGCGGGAGGCAGCCGATCTGCCGGTACGAGTCGTCGACATCGACGAGGCCTCGCTGCGAGAGTTGGGCCAATGGCCATGGCCACGTGACCTCCTCGCCCAACTGGTCGACCGGCTGCACGACTATGGAGCGGCGGTCGTGGCGCTGGACGTGCTGTTTCCGGAACCCGACCGGATGTCGCCGGCGCGGCTTGCCGCGACCCTGTCGGCCCAGGGCCTGCTTGCGCCCGGCCTGTCGCCAGCCGATCTTGCCCCCATCGACAGCGACCGCCATTTCGCCGAAGCCATTGCCCGGGCACCCGTGGTTCTGGGCACCTCGCAATCGACGGACAGCGCAGCACCGCCGATTGCCGGCAAGGCCGGCGTGGTCGAGATCGGCGAGTCGCCCGCGCTTGGCCTGCCGCCCATCTCTCACGCCGTGCCGATCCTGCCCGTGCTGCAGGAGGCCGCCGCGGGCGTGGGAGTGGTCAATATCAGCCCCTTCGACGCGGCGACGGTGATCCGCCGAATCCCGCTTCTGTGGAGGACGCCCGAGGGCGTGCTGCCTGCCCTGTCGATCGAGGCGCTGCGCCTCGCTTTGGGCGAAACGACCTACATCGTAGCAGGCGCCCCCGATCTGTCAGGCTTTGTCGAGCAGGTCCGCCTTGGCCAGTTCCAGATCCCGACCACGCCCGACGGCTCGCTTTGGCTGCACTACCGCCACGACACGCCTGATCTCTACGTTCCGGCCCATGCCGTTCTGGCAGAAGGCGACAATCCCGACGTGCGGGCGCGGCTGGAAGGCCAGATCGTGCTGATCGGCACTTCGGCGGCGGGGCTGCTCGACATCCGCACCACTTCTCTGGGCGAAAATGTACCGGGCGTGTCGATCCATGCCCAGATGATCGAACAGATCCTGACCGGCGGCTTCCTGCGCCGCGACGGTATTGTCGAGGCGAGCGAGGTGATCTCGTTCCTCGCTCTTGGCCTGATCGTGACGTTGGTGATGTCCTTTGCCGGGCCGCTCGCCTCAATCACCGCCGGGTTCGTGTCGGCGCTGCTCGTGATCGGGGCCAGCTGGATCGCCTTCACCCGCGCCGGAATCCTGTTCGACGCCACATTCCCGCTGATCGGCGGCTTCCTGGCCTTTGCGGGGTTGACGGCCTACCAGTTCGTCATCGCGGACCGCGACAAGCGGATGATCCGCCGGTCCTTCGCCCATTACGTTGCACCCTCGGTGCTGAGCCAGATCGAGCGCGGCGGGCATCGCCTTGAACTCGGCGGCGTGATGAAGCCGGTGACGGTGATGTTCAGCGACATCCGCGACTTCACCCCCCTGAGCGAGACGATGACCGCCCATGAGCTGGTCGAATTGCTGAACCGGCTCTTCACCGAACTGGGCGACGAGATCCTTGTCGAGCAGGGCACGATCGACAAGTTCATCGGCGACGCGATCATGGCCTTCTGGAACGCGCCGCTCGACCTGCCCGACCATGAGGCCCGCGCCTCCCTTGCCGCCCTGCGGATGCGCCAGGCGCTCGCCCGGTTCAACGCCTCGGGCGCCGCACCCAAGCCGGTACGGCTGGCACTCGGCCTCGCTTCGGGCACGGTTTGCGTCGGCAATATCGGCTCGCGCGACCGGTTCAACTACACGGTTGTCGGCGAGACGGTGAACCTTGCCGCCCGGATCGAAAGCGGCTGCCGGCGGGTGGGTTACGATATCCTTCTGGCGCAGGCCACCGCCGACGCGGCGGCCGGGCTGGCGCTGCTGCCCGCTGGCACTTTGACACTGAAAGGCGTCAGCGAGCGCATTCCGGCCTCGATCCTTGTGGGCGATATGGAGCTTGCCGCAACCGACGGGTTCAAGGACCTGGTGCGCCTGCATGCCGAGATGCTGGCAGCCCTGGCCCGATCAGACCCTGCGGACGCGCTGCTGTCCCGGTGTCGCGCTGCCGGCATTGCGATCGAACCGGGCCTCGCGGGCTTCTACGATGCCCTTGCGGGGCGCAGCGACGATTTCCGCTGATCAGGCCCAGACGGCCCAAGCCCAGGCCATCGCCAGGTAGGAGGCATGATGCAGCGCCTGGTCGAGACCCATCGCATGCCAAAAGGCGGCATCGCGCGGGGTCAGCCCCCGATTGGCCCCGTAATTGTCCTTGGCCCAGTCGAGATGGTAGTGAAACACCCCCTCACTGACGAGGATGGAGCCGATCAGCCAGAGCGGCGTGGTGAACAGCAGCAGGACCACCAGCGTTCCGGCCAGATGGATGCCCACATGCAGCAAGCCGGCAGGATGCCCGTAATAGCGCCGGTTCTGGATGATATAGGCGTTCTGCAAGTAGAAGTCGGCGATCAGATGCTTGATCTGAAGCGCCAGAACCAACGCCAAAACCACCACAACAGTTGGTTGCACCTAACCTGTCCGCCTCAGCCTCTGGCATATGCGGGTCCATCAGATTTCCCGCGAGACGAGTTCTAGCGCCGAGTTTCCCCGACGCGAAGGAAAAACGCCCCCTCGCCTTCTATTTGTGCAGTCTTATGCCGATTTCCTGTCGGCGCGGCGGCGAAGCGACGCCGTCCCGGCCAAAGCACCGGCCAGCAACACGGCAGAGGCGGGCAGCGGCACAGGTGCGGGCTCCGGCTCCTCAACCACGGGATCGGGGTCCTTCTTGCCGTGGTCGAGCGTATCCACGGTGAAGGTATAGTTGCCGTTCGCAGCAAGAGTGATCGAGGTGAACGGCGTCGAAGAAGAGAAGCCGAGGAACTGCCCCGTGCTCTTGCCCGGGAACGGCGAATACACGCTGCCGACGGACTCGCCGGTATTGGTCGTGCCGATGAAGGCATTCGCCACGGTCGCCCAGCTGTTGATATCGATCCCGAAGGCAGTGATCGCGGTGGCGAAGGAAATGGTCAGCGTCTGATGCGGCAGGAAGTATTCAAGCGAACCACCCCCAAGCGAGCCAACTCCGGTCGAGGCCCGGAACTTGTGGGTGACAACCACTGTTCCTGCCGTCGATGAAAATGACAGGGTCGGCGTCGAAGAAATCGGACCGACTTCGAGCGAATCGAAGGTTTCCTTTTGCATCACGCCATCCGCGACCTCGTTCGCGAACGCGGTTCGGTCGAGCCCTGACACAGTGCCGGCAAACCCGCCGGTGACCGACACCGTCAGGGCAACAGCCGCAGCGCTGAGCAATTTGGCAAATGATCCGACCGACACAGAAACAAGCTCCACAACAAAAGCCCACGAAATGGACAGCGGCCGGACGCCCTTTCGCCCAACTCTTGCCATAATATCGTTCTCGCTATCCCACCCTACAATGATTCCTTTCAAAAAAATTTGATTGTTTTCAATGGGGAAACGAAACGCGGCACTTCATCTGCTGTGGGCTGGCATCGCGGGCATCAAAGCCCAAATTCCGAGCGGAAAGCACATTTTTTTCGCACCAGAAACAACGTCGGCTGCACGGGTTGGAATTCGATTGTCTTCGCTCGACAGCGCAGATCAGTCCAATCTAGGCTGCGGAAATGAAGCTGCTCATCGTTGCCGACATCCACTATTCGCTCAAACAGTACGACTGGGTGCTGGCGATGGCGCCGCGCTTCGATCTGGTCATTCTGGCGGGTGACCTGCTGGAAATCTCCTCCAGCGTCGAACGGCGGGCACAGATGGTCGTGGTCAAGACCTATCTCGAACGGCTTGCCGAAACGGCGCGGACGATCGTCTGCTCGGGAAATCACGACCTCGACCTTGTCGATCAGGCAGGGGAACAGGTGGCGGACTGGATGCGCGACCTCGACCTCCTTGGCGTGGTTGGCGACAGCACGACCCTGCGGCTTGGCGATACGCTGGTCACGGTCTGCCCCTGGTGGGACGGTCCGGCCACGAAGGACGCAATCGCGGCGCTGCTGGCCGCCACGGCCCCCGAGCCGCGAGACCGCTGGATCTGGGTCTACCATGCCCCGCCGGCGGAAAGCCCGGTCAGCTGGGACGGCAAGCGCCATTACGGCGACACCGAACTGCGACGCTGGATCGAGACCTATCAGCCCGACATGGTCGTCTCGGGACATGTCCACAATTCGCCCTTCGTCAGCGGCGGGTCCTGGGCGGACCGTATCGGCGAAACCTGGGTCTTCAACACCGGCAAGCAGATCGGCGAGGTTCCGGCGCATATCATCCTCGATCTCGACGCCGCAACGGCGTGGTGGTTTTCGATCTATGGGGCCGAGACCATCCCGCTCGATGCCCCGATGGTGCGGCCCTTCCCGTCGATCACCTCGGTCCCCGACTGGATGCGCTAAAGGCGCGGATCGGATTTCTCGGGCGCCTTCGCCGTGGTCTTGGTCGACTGCTGGTTCAGAAGCGAGCCGATGATGCGATCGACCATGCCGAAATGATCAGTCTTGTTCTCGAACTGGGCCTTCACATCGGCCAGATAGGTTGTCGTGTCGTGCAGCCGCTGCGCCAGGATCCGCGCCGTATGCAATGCGACCTCGGGTGTCGAGGCAAGGAAAGCCCCGCCATCGTCGACCTTGCGCACTTTCACCTCGGTTTCGGCGACAACCGTTGCCGAGGCCGGCATCTCGAGCAGGATCGACATCTCGCCGAACAGCGCCCCGGGGGTGCGAACGCGGGTGACGCGGACATCGCCCTTCATCACCAGAACAGTCCCCTCGAGCAGGACAAAGATCCGCCCCTCGCTGCTGCCTTCGCGAATCAGGATTTCACCCGGCTGATAGGTCGCTTCCGGCAGCGCTTCACAGACTTCGAGAACGGATTTCATCACAGTTTTCCGACAGATTGCTGATGAAGCGTCGCATCGGCGGCCGACTGTGACAAGTCTGCAAAGCCGCAACGCGGCATTTCTCCCGCGGCAATGGCACCAACGCCATGTTTTTCGGCAAGATCCCACCGTCGGTCCGGGAATTCCTGGAAACGGATCGCCTCAGCCGCAGCTCTACTTGACCCTGTGCGCCGGTCTGTAGGTGCAGTAACCAGAATTCCGCGTTAGCCTTCCGCCGATTTTCGTCTTCAGAGTACGTCATGCTGATTGATCGACTGCTGCCTATTTTCCTTTGCGCCTCCTTAGTTCTCGGCGGCTGCGGCCAGCGCGGCCAGATCGTGACGGATCCCGCCGCGGCGACAATCGGAACGCAGGAACGGATCATCGTCGCCACCGACCGCGCCTGGCTCGGCCCGACCCAGTTCTTCGGCTGGGAACGGGCCAAAGGCACCAACTATGCGCTTTTCGAAGTTTCCGTGCCGCCACAGCGCAAGGTCGGCACGCTGAAGTATCCCAATCCCAAATATCCCAACCCCAAGACGCAGTTCATCGTCAGTTCCTCCCACCGTATCGCGTCCGAGGCAGAGTTCATCGCGGCGATCAACGAGGGCCTGCGGCAGAAGCGGAAGAACACTGCCTCGATGTTCATTCACGGGTTCAACACGGATTTCGCCGAAGGCCTGTATCGCGAAGCCCAGCTTGTGCACGATGTCGGCAGCGTGGCCGTGCCGGTCCATTTCTCCTGGCCGTCGCGGGCAAAGGCCGACGGCTATCTGGCCGACATCGACAACGCGCTTTACTCGCGCCCCGCGCTGCAGGGCACGATCGAGGCGATGACCCGCAGCAAGGCCGAAAACATCTATCTCGTCGCCCATTCGATGGGGACGTTCCTGCTGGTCGATACCCTGCGAACCATGGCCCAGACCGAGCCCGATTCAGTATTTTCGCGCATCAAGGGCGTCGTTCTGATCTCGGCCGACATCGACGTGGGTGTCTTCAAGCAGGCCGCACCTCTCATCACCGGGCGGGGGGTGCCGATCTTCCTGCTGATCTCGGACCGCGACAAGGCGCTGGCCATTTCGGCCAAGTTGCGCGGCCAGCGCGATCGCCTTGGCTCAATCCGGAGCACAGCTGAATTGGGCGACCTCAAGCGGGTCTATGTCATCAACGCGACCGATCTGAAGGGCGGCGGCGCGCTGGATCATTTCAGCGAAGCGGAGTCGCCCGCACTTCTGGACTACCTGCACCGCATGGACGCAGCCGGCATCGCGGGTCTCGATCATCTGGCGTCGAATGGCCTGCAAGGGGGGGTCGAACTGGCACAGGCCGGCGCCCGGCTGATCCTGTCGCCCCTGACCGGTATCCCCTGAGGCTCAGGGGCTCCCGCCGCCGAGGCCAAAGGCGCATGGCTCTGACACACGGTCGATATTGCGCCTAAGGCAGGCCAGCGCGCCGGTCTCGGTGCCGTTCACCACGTTGGGGCACAGCTTGATGAGGTCGTCGGCACAGAGAAAGCCCAACTGCGTCGGCGCGACCGCCGAACGCGGCTTCACCGAGGGCTCGACCGGCACCGTTGCCGTCGCGGCCGGAGGATTGAGGGTCGTCGCGGGATGGGTATCAAGCGGCACTGTCGGCACACCTGCCGCCTGCCGGCAGGCCGGCGACAGGGCCGCGCCCTGCTGGTCCAGGCAAGCCTGAAGCCCGGGACCGCCCGCAGATGCCCCCGGACAGACGCGCGTATATTGGAGCGCACAGGCGTCGCCGGTCTGGGCAAGGCTCGCCCCCGCCCAGCACGCCGCCGCGAAGGCCGACAGGGTGAAAATCGCGATACGGGAAATGGTCATGCGGAAACCTCGGGTTCTTGCCCTGAAAATAAGCCCGCCGGCCGCAGGCGCAACCGGACGCGGTGTCACAATCGGATGCCGCCGCGCTTCTGCAAGCGAAGTTGTTCAAAACCGCCCCTGTCGTCCCCGGACGTTTGCGATAACATCGACCCAAACGCAGTCTGCGGCCCCAGAAGTGAGAGGAATTCCGGATGGTCATCCGTGTCACCGTCTTCGGCGAAAACGTACACGAACAGAAGAACCGGATCGTCGCCGGCATCTATCCCGAAGGAATGCACGCGACCATCGCCGCGGCGCTGAATACCGATCCGGGCTGCCGCGCGACCACGGTCACCCTGCAACAGCCCGAGCACGGCCTGACAGCCGAGAAGCTGGCCCAGACCGACGTCCTGATCTGGTGGGGCCACGCCGCCCATGGCGAGGTGCAGGATCATGTCGTTGACCGGGTCTGCGATGCGGTCTGGTCGGGGATGGGCGCGATCTTCCTGCACTCCGCCCATTTCTCGAAACCGTTCAAGCGCCTGATGGGTTCGCCCTGCAACCTGACCTGGCGCGAGGCGGGCGAGCGCGAGCGCCTCTGGCTGACCAGCCGCAACCATCCGATCGCCGCCGGTCTTCCCGACCATTTCGAGCTGGAAAACGAAGAGATGTATGGCGAGCCCTTCGGCGTGCCGGAACCGATGGAGACGGTCTTCGTCAGCTGGTTCCAGGGCGGCGAGGTTTTCCGCTCGGGTCTGACCTACAAGCGCGGGGCAGGCAATGTCTTCTACTTCCGCCCCGGGCACGAAACCTATCCGACCTATCACGACGCCAATGTCCAGCGGGTGCTGCGCAACGCGGTCAACTGGGCCTACAACCCGGCGGCGCGGATCGCCGATCCGAACGATGCGCCGAACGTGCCGGTCGACACCGCCCCCGAGAAGATCACGGAACGCGGCCCCCGCCTGCACCACGATGGCGAACAGGGGTTCCGGTAGGGCCATGAGCAAACCTGTCCGCCTCCTGATCCTCGGCACCGGCGGCATGGCGAAGAACCATGCCGAAGCCTTCGCCGCCATCCCCGGCGTCAGCCTTGTCGGCGGGGTCGATACCCGCCCCGAGCCGCTTGCCGCCTTCTGCAACACCCATGGCATCCCCAACCGTTTTGCCTCGGTGGACGACGCCCTGGCCTGGGGCGCGTTCGATGCCGTGACCAACGTGACACCCGACGCCGCCCACTACCCCACGACCTTGCCGTTCCTGGCCGCAGGCAAACATGTCCTGTGCGAAAAGCCGCTGGCGACCAACGCAGCCGATGCCGAAGCGATGGCCGCGGCCGCGCAGGCGGCAGGCGTCGTGAACATGGTGAACCTCAGCTACCGCAATGTCGCGGCGCTCCAGCAGGCGGCGCGGATGGTTGCGGACGGCGCCATCGGCACGGTCCGCCATTTCGAGGCGAGCTACCTGCAAAGCTGGCTGACCCAGCCGGCCTGGGGGGATTGGCGGACGGAAAGCCAGTGGCTCTGGCGGCTCTCGACCAGGCACGGCTCGAAGGGGGTGCTCGGCGATGTCGGCATCCATATCCTCGACTTCGCCACCTTCATCGCCGGTCAGCCGGTGGCCGAGATCTCCTGTTTTCTCCAGACCTTCGACAAGGCGCCGGGCGGGCGGATCGGCGACTATGTCCTTGATGCCAATGACAGCGCGACGATGCAGGTCCGGCTGGCCAATGGCGCGCTCGGCACCGTGGCCGCGACCCGTTTCGCCACCGGACACATGAACGACCTGCGCCTGCGCATCTACGGCGACAAGGGCGGACTCGAGGTCGGGTTCGAGAACTGGGCCAGCCGCCTGCGCGCCTGCCTTGGCGAGGACATCGCGACCGCAACCTGGGCAGAGGTCGAGGCGCCGGTTCTGCCGACCGTCTACGAGCGGTTCATCGCGGCGATCCGGGGTGAAGGACAGGCCGAGCCCGATTTTGCCCGCGGCGCCGAGCTGCAGCGCCTGCTCGACCGGGCGGAGCAATCGGCTGCCAAGGGCGGGTGCAGCCTTCCGGTCTAGATCAGCGGCGGCGCCGGGCGGCGATCAATCCCGCGCCAAGGCGCCGCAGGCCGCCCATCACGTCGCCGGGTGTCATCTCGGTATGGGTCAGCCGATCTTCGTCCACCAGCGCCACGCTGCCGCTCAGCGCCGACGGCGCGCCGGGCAGATAGATCACCGCCTTGCCCTGCCGCCCGCGCTCGATGACGAAGGCGATCGCCTCGTAATCGTCAAAGCGGACCAGCGCCACCTCGATATCGGCCCCGCTGCTGCTGACCAGCTGCATCGGGCCGCCCGTCCAGTCCGCCGCCATCTGCGCGAAGATGGTGTAAAGCGGAATGCGCGCCAGGATCGTCCCTTCCAGCCAGCGGAACAGGCGCTTGCCGAGCATCGTCTGCACGAAGGCCCCGGCCAGAAGCGCGACGATCAGCAGGAAGAGGAGCGCGAACAGGGCCGGGATGACGTTGCCGGTCTGTCCGGGGAAGAACAGGTCATGGGCCATCTGCCCGAACTTCCGCGCATAGCCGAACAACCGGACGCCCACGACGACCACGATGCCGACGGGCAGAAGCAAAAGCACCCCGCCGACCAGCGTTGCCCACAGAAACCGCACGACCTTGCGCATGAACGATCCTTCCAGCCCCGTTGCGATCAGGCCTTCCGACAGCCCTAGTCAGCCTCGTGCCGCCGACACAAGACCCATCGCCCGAACCTCAGCCAAGGCGGGCTTCGTGCTGCAGGACGGCCACGAGGTTGGGCAGCTCCAACGCGACCGGATTGCCTTTCATCGACGACGAAGACTGTGCGGCCAGCGCCACCGCCTCGAACCGATCCGGGCTCAGGCCGAAGCTGCGCAAGGGGGCAAGGCGCTGCGCCGATACCCAGTCGCACAGGGTTTCGGGCGCATCCTTTGCCTTCCCGCCCAACACCCGGGCCAGCGCGGCAAAGACCGTGTCCATCCGCTCGGCCGCCTGCCCCGCCACCCGCTCCCGGTTCACCCGCAGGACCGGCCCGATCAACCGCCCGCAGATCAGCCCATGAGGGGCAGGCGTCACGCCGCCCAGCACCCCGGCAAAGCCATGGACCGCGCCGAGGCCGGCATTGCTCAACGCCAGCCCGCCGCACAGGCTGACCCAGGCCAGCGCATCGCGCGCGGCCTTGTCCTCGCCCCGCATCAGCACATCCAGCGCTGCCATCCCCTGCCCTATCGCCGGCAGGGTCAGCGCATCGGTATAGGGCGTGGCCTTGACCGAGACAAAGGGCTCGATCACCTGCACCACCGCATCAAGCCCCGAGGCCAGCGTCACCCGATGCGGCGCATCGTCGGTCAGCGCCGGGTCGACGATCGCCAGCCGCGCGACCATCCGGTCATCGCGCAGCGACACCTTCCGCCCGTGCTCCGGCAGCCCGATGACCGCGTTGCGCGTCACCTCCGACCCGGTGCCCGAGGTCGTGGGCAGCGCGACGAAGGGCAAGGGCGGGGTCCCAAGCGGCAGGCCCTTGCCGACCACTTCCAGATGGTCGAGCGCCGGCGTGACCGACGGCACCAGCGCCGCCAGCGCCTTGCCGAAGTCGAGCACCGCCCCGCCGCCGATGGCCGCGACCCAGTCGGGGCGAAAGCCCCGCGCCGCCTCGGTCGCCGCCAGCACCTCGGCCAGGATCGGCTCGGCCCGGCAGACAAGGGTGATCACTTCGGCCCCACGATCGCGCAGCGCCTCGACCAGCCAGACCGCCCGTTCCGGCGAGGCGCCATGCACCACAAGTCCGCGCGAACCAAAGGCCCGGACCAGACCGGGCGCATTCGCGGCTTCGCCCCGACCGAACAGGATCCGGGGCGGTGACAGGATCGCGAACGGGGTCATGGGGTCCACTGTTCAGCAGCCTTGCCGCGTTCCAGCCGATAAAACCCATCCGCCGCAACCGTCTGCCAGTCATCCGCCGTGCCGTCCGGCCAGATCACCCGCACCTCGGCGCTGTCCGCCGGGCCGATCCCGGCATGCCACCAGCCAGACTGCCCGCCCACATGGCCTCCGCCCACGGTCAGTTCCCGGCTCTGGATGCGGTCGCCCGTACGGACCTCGATCCAGCCGTTGATCGCGTCGCGGTTCGGCGCCTCCTGGCTTGGCTTCAGCTCCAGCCAATGCCCTGCCCCGGTCGTCGTGTTACGCCAGATCTGCGCCGGGGAATGGCGGTTCACCACCACCAGGTCCACCAGCCCGTCGAGGTTGAAATCGGCCAGCGCCGCACCGCGCGACACGGCCATGCTCGCCACCCCGGCCAGATCGCCAACCTCGTGGAACTTGCCTTCCCCATCCTGCAGCAGAAGGTTGTTCGGATCGGAGGCCGCGAAATCCGGCATGTCCGAGACATTGCCCTTGGCGATGAACAGGTCGGACAAGCCGTCGTTGTTCACATCCTCGAACTGGACATGCCAAGCGGTCGACGGCCGGACATCGCCGCCGGTATAGGGTCTGTGCGCCGTGGCGCCACGGGCGAAGGCGACGTCGATGAAGCCCGGCTTGACCTTGCCATCCTGCGGCGGCGCCGCAAGTGTCTGGAGCTTGTTGTCGGCCATGCTCGACAGGAAATAGTCCGGATAGCCGTCGCCATTCACGTCGGTGCTGGCGATGCCCATCCCCCAGATGCGCAGGTATTTCCAGCCCTCGTCCTTGGTGTAAAGCGCGGGCGGCTGGCCGGCGACCATCTTCCACATCTGCTCCTGCCCGCCCTTGTAGTATTCGCGGTCATTGGTCACCCGCAGCGACGGCGTGCCCGAGCGATTCCAGTCGGTGAAGAGCATCGACAGCGAGCAGAAACTCGGCTTCAGCGGCTCGGGCGGTGCGAAGCCCTTGCCATCCGCCGCCGGGCGGTGCAGCCAGTTCGGCGTGCAGCTGCCCCAGGGAAACTCGTCCTTGGTCCGGTCGATGTAGTTGCCGATCGCGATGGTCGGCCACGCCTGCCCCTTTTCCCAGGTCGCGGCCAGCGCTGTCGACCACGCATCGCCACCGTCGAAGCCCCAGTCCTCATTCGCCCGGGTGAAGCGGCACTGGCCCTGCCCTTTCATCACCACGTTCTCGCCCACGCGCAGCAGCACGAGGTCCATGATCCCGTCGCTGTCGATGTCCACCGGGTAGGCGCCCGTGACATGGTCGAGTTCCAGACCGCTGTCGGTTTTCTCAAACTGGAGCGCCCCACCGCGAGCGCTGACATTCTTCCAGAAGCCCGCCTTGCCCTCGCCTCCGGCAAGGAAGAGGTCGGGGAATCCATCGTCGTTGCAGTCAAGGACTGCCGCGCCGCCGCCCACCATGTACTCCCATTCGCCGGTATAGGTGCTGTCGATCCCGGCCGTCGCCGTTTCCTCGGTAAACTGCGGCACGAGCGGCAGATCGGCTGCCGAGGCAGGAGGCGCCAGGGCCAGCGCAATCAGGGTTACTGCAAGCCGTCTCACGCCTGTGCACCCATCTTGAGCGCCACGGCAAACGCCCCGACGCAGCGGCCCTGCTCCAGCCCCTGTTCGATCGCCGGGCGGAAATGGATACCGCCGTAAAGGCGCGAGATGCCGGCCTCGTTCGCCGCCTCCCAGAAGCTCTTGAAGCTGCGCTCGGGCAAGTTGTCGTCGGTGTGGCTACCGTCGGTGAAGGCAAAGTTGTCGCCCCAGATCGCGGTCAGCACGGTCGCCGTAGCGCCGGATTGGGTGCTGTGGCCCGAGGGATATTCCGGGAAGGGCGGGGTGATGAGCAGCGGCTCCCAGGTCTTGTCGATGTTCTTCTTGATGTAGCTGACCGGTCGGATCGTGTCGTATTCGTATTTGCTCTGCCAGCAGGCGATGAAGGCGTCGGCGACGGTAATGCCAAGCCGCGCCATCACCTCGGCGCGTCGTCCGGCCGGGGCGTTCTCGTCCTCAAGAAGCGCCAGCGCAATCTGCGCCCAGTGGCCCGGCGGGGTCGTCGAAAGCATCGGGTCGTCGGACCAGAAGCGGGCGATGGCCGTCTGCTCGGGCGTCAGGTTGCGGACCGCCTCATAGACCTCCATCGCCTCGGCATAGAACTGCGAGTCCTTGTCCTCGCTGAAGGCCGTCGGTGGTGGCAGCGGGCAGGCATCGGCCGAGGGCATGGCGAACGGCCGGTTCTTGCCCCAGCCGGGCAGGAGTGGCGCTTGCTGCTGGGCGATGGTGCTGGTCGGCTTCCAGTGTCCCGGTTCCTTGTTCGGCGTGAAGGTCAGCGGAAAGCCCATGTTTTCGATCACCGCACCGCCGTCGCCCTGCGACCAGGCGAGGATGTGGTCGGCCACCACCTTGCCCTGCGCCAGGCTGTTGTCGATCGTGGCCTGCGGCAGCCCGGCCGAAACCTTGGCCCCGAGCTTGGTCGCCATGGCCTGCATCGCGCGCTGTCCGGACGGCCCGGTATTGCCGAAATAGTTCTTCGTCGCCTCGACATAGACGGCATGCAGCAGCACGGCCTCGTCGCAGGCCGCATTCGGGTCGGGGGCCGGGGGCGCGGTCAGGCCCGGCAACTGGCCGGCCAGGCTCACCATCGGCTCCTTGCCCTGGGCCAGCGCCTCGTAGGTGGTGATGCCGAGATAGGCGAAGGCGCGGCTTGCCACCGGCGGCGAATAGGTCGGCGTGTGGCGGATCAGCTCGAAGATCAGCCGGTACCAGGTCGAGATCACGTCCTCCGGCGAGGGACGCTGATCTTCGGCCAGGGAGAGGCCCGGCAGGGCGGCCACGGCCGGCACGACAAGGCCCGCCAGAACAATGTGGCGACGAAGCGGATCCATACTTTACTCCTCCCATGCCGCGGTTCTTCGACTGCGGTCGGGGGGACTTAAGCATGCCCCGCCCGCCGGCGACAAGGCCGAACGGGCGGAAGCTTGGTCAGCCGCGCCGGGCGACGGCGCGACGGCGTACTTCGTAGGCGATAGCGCAAAGCAGGGTGAAGGTGATGAGGATCAGCGCCAGCGCGTTGATCGTCGGCGTGATCCCCGAGCGCACCTTGGAGAACACATAGACCGTCAGCGTGTCGTAGGTGCCCCGGGTGAAGAGCGTGACGTTGAAGTTCTCGATCGACTGGAAGAAGCCGATCGCCGCCCCTGCCCCGATCGCTGGATAGAGATGCGGCAGCAGGATGCGGCGCATGACCTGCGCGTGGCTCGCGCCCAGGTCCAGCGCTGCCTCTTCCAGCCCACGGTCAAAGCTCTGCAATCGCGCGAGCACCAGCAGCATCGCGAAGGCGGCAATGTACGAGACCTGCCCCAGCACCGACAGGTGCAGGCCTGCCGGCACATGCAGGCGGTTCCAGAACAACAGCGTCGAGATCCCGATGACCGCACCCGGCGTCAGGATCGGCGCCACCATCAGCGAATAGAGAACCGTCCGCGTCGTCCCGGCGATCGAATTGATGAGGATGGCCGCCGCTGTGCCGATCGGAACGGAGATTGCAACGACCGCAAGCGCGACGGCGATCGTATTGCCGAAAGCGGTCCACATCCGACCGTCGTTCCAAAGGTCGATGAACCACCGCATCGTCCAGCCCTGCCAAGGATAGATCGACGGGAACCGCGAGTCATTGAAAGCCGCTCCGCCCATCACGACGAGTGGCAACAGCATGTAGAGCAGGAACAGCACCATGTAGAGGTGGAAGGCGTAGTTCGACTTGCGCATCTTGCCCTCCCCTTACTTCGCGATGTCGGACAGCTTGACGCGGAATACCCGCATCACGACCGATACGAAGACAGTGCACAGGATCAGCAGCAGGAAGGCATAGGCCGACCCGGTGTTCCAGTCCTGGCTCTCGAACATCCATTGCTGGATGATCTCGGTGAACCAGCGCGACGTGGTCGAGCCAAGAAGAGTCGGCACAAGGATCGAGCCCGCCGACAACATGAACACCATCACCGCGCCCGAGGCGATTCCGGGCTTGGAATGCGGCAGGATCACCCGCAGATGCGTCCGCCACCAGGGCGAGCCGAGGTCCTCGGCCGCCTCGATCTGGTTGGTGTCGAGCGACTGGATCGCGTTGAACACCGGGAAAAGCATGAACAGCACGTAGGTGTAGACGAGGCCGATCACCACGCCGCGGAACCCGCTGATCCAGCGGATCGGCTCGTCTAGGATACCCAAGCCAAGCAAGGTCGCGTTGAGCGGCCCCTTCAACGCAAGGATAATGAACCACGCAAAGCTGCGCAGCACCTCCGACACCCAGAGCGGGATGAAGAGGAGCAGGAACAGTGTCGGCAGCAGGTGACCGGGGGCGACCTTGGACAGGTAGTAGGCCAGCGGATAGGCGATCAAGAAGCAGATCACCGTCACGAGGCTCGAATAGACCATCGTCCACAGGAACACGTTCATGTGGATTGGGCTGTTGAAGAAGGTGAAGTAGTTGTTGAAGCTGAAGACATCCTTCGGCCCGCCGATCTCGGTCACGGGCAGGTAGGGCCGGAACGAGGTCTCGAACAGGTAGATGTTCGGCAGGACGATCAGCATCAGCAGCCAGAACCCGGTCAGCAGGATGAAGATCGTCGTCAGCAGCGCGCCGTAGCGGTTGAGGAGATCGCTCATTCGTCGACATCCTTAGCCGAGATGTCGCCCGTGAGGATCACCGCATTCGCACCGTCGAAGACGATGTGAAGCTTGTCGCCACGCGCCGGGATCACCGAGGAACCGTCGTTGCGCGCTTCCGAGATATAGGCCTGACCCGTGGCATCGACCGCGTGAACGGAGATGAAGTTGCCCTCGAAGGCCACGTCGGTGACCTCGACCGCCACCGAGTTGCCGGCGCCGGCGCTGGTCGACAGCTTTGCGTGTTCCGGCCGTAGGAAAAGCCGCACCTTTGCGCCCTTCGACACGCCCGGCCCCTTGCGGGCCGTAAACGTGCCGCTCGCCGTCGTGAAGGTGACAAGCGCGCCTTCCTCGCCGGTGATCTCGCCGGGCAAGATGTTGTTCTCGCCCACGAAGGACGCGACGAAGCCGTTCGCCGGGTTGTTGTAGATGTCTTGCGGCACCGCGACCTGTTGCAGCTTGCCGTGGCTCATGACGCCGACGCGGTCGGACATGGCCAGCGCCTCGCCCTGGTCGTGGGTGATGTAGATGAAGGTCACCTGCGTGCGCTTCTGGATCGCCCGCAGTTCAGCCCGCATGTGTTGGCGCAACTTCAGGTCCAGCGCCGAGAGCGGCTCGTCCAGCAGCATCACCGACGGTTCCACCGCCAGCGCGCGGGCGATCGCCACCCGCTGCTTCTGGCCGCCCGACAGCTGGCTGACCCGCTTGTCGGCCGCGTCCGGCAGGTCCACGAGGCGCAGCAGTTCCTCGGCCTTGGCCCGGCGCGTGGCCTTGTCCACGCCGCGTACCTCGAGCCCGAAGGCGATGTTTTCCCAGACTGGCATCAGCGGAAAGAGCGCGAGGTTCTGAAAGATCAGCGCGGTCGGGCGCTGGTTCGGACGCGCGCCTTTCATGTCCTTGCCGCCGATCCGGATGATCCCCTTGGTCGGCTGGATGAAGCCGGACACCATGCGCAGGATCGTGGTCTTTCCGCAGCCCGACGGCCCGAGGAAGGAGAAGAACTCTCCGGGCTGGATGTTCACCGCCACATTGTCGACGGCGCGGAAGCTGCCGAATTCCATCGTGACATTATCAAGTTCGACCCCGGCGCTCATCGCGTGTCGCAGCCCCTTTTCCCTGAGTTCTTCGCCAGCCTTGGCTGGTCTTGCTTCATTGCAAAACCCGCCGGCGCAGGAATGCGCCGGCGGGTCGATCTGATGCCGCTAAATCAGGCGGCTTTCAGCTTGTCGGCATATTCGCCGCGCTTGGCGACAAACCAGGCTTCCTGGTTCGGCCACCAGTACAGGTTCTTCAGCGCCGCTTCGTCGAAGGAGGCGTTGTAGAACTTGGCGACGGCCGGATCCATCAGGTCGATGCCGCCCTTGCCGACCGGGTTGGCCGAGAAGGCGCTGGCCCAGGCCGCCGAACCCTCGGCGCTCGAGATCCACTTGGCAAGTTCGGTCGCCTGTTCGACGTTCTTGGCGTTCGACAGCAGCACGAAACCCTGGTTCCAGGCAAACGCGCCTTCTTTCGGCGGCAGGAAGCCGAAGCCCTGGTCGCGCAGGTTGTAGCCGGTCGAGTCCCAGCACTGGCCAAGCACTGCTCCGTTGGTCAGGAACGCCGCCTGGGCCTCGTTCTCGCCCGACCACCACTGGACGAAGTTGCCCTTCGCCTTGATCGCATCGGCGAGCGCGATGTCCCAGAGCTCGACCATCGTGTCGGGGTTCGAATAGCCCTCGATCCACGGCTTCGGCAGCTGGCCGATGCTATCGAGGTAGCGGCCCATCGAGGCAAGGATCGAGTGCGGACGGCCGGTGACCTTACCCGTATTGCCCGGATCGAACAGCATGCCGAGGCTTGCGCTTTCGCGGGTCAGCGGCATGTCTGTGGTCGAGTAGACCAGCGCTTCGGTGCCCCAGACCGAGGGGACGATCAGGCGCTTGCCGTCGACCGTCGCGCGCTCGCCGGCAGAGCCGTCGGCAAGTCCGGTCACGTAGTTGTCCATCGCCAGCTTGTTGGTATCCCAGCCCTGGATAAGGCCGTTCTGATACCAGCCGAGCGCGCGGTCGAGCGTCGGTTCGCTCATGTCATAGGCGCCGGTCTGCATCGACAGCTTGGCCTGGGCAAAGAAATCGTCCTGGCTCGGCTGTTCGGTGAAGTTCACCTTGATGCCGGTCTTGGCGGTAAAGGCCGGGAAGACCTTTTCAGCCAGAACCGGGTAGCCGGCCCATCCCATGAAATTCACTTCACCCGACGAGGCAAGCGCGCTGCGCGGAATGATCGCCGGCGCAGCCAGCGCGCCCAGTCCGATCGCGGTGCCCTTGAGCACCGAACGGCGGTTCATCGTTGTTTCAGTCTTCTTCACGAAGGTAACTCCCATGTTGCGAAATGGCGTGCATCGTCGCCTTTGACGGCGATCTGTGACATGCAGGGCGCGTGTGACAGTCTTGTGTCGATTGCGGTTTTCCCCCAACGATCCGGCGCCTGATGCGAAGACGCCTGCAGTTCGCATTCTTCCTGCCGTTTCACGTCTGTCAATCGCGGTCTTCACGCGGCGTCACATCATCGGCCGAAACCGTCTTGCAGCCCCTTGGATTGTTGGGTCCGCCACCATAACCTCGCTCCGGAACGACCCGGCGGGCTCACCCGCCGGTTGTAGAATCCCCGTCCAACAGGCGAATCTCCATCATGAAAATCCGCAAGCTCGAGACCTTCTGCACCCCATTCGTGGGATTTGTTCGCGTGACGACCGATACCGGGGACCAGGGCTGGGGCCAGGTTTCGACCTACAATGCCGACATAACTTGCGAGATTCTGCACCGGCAGGTCGCGCCCTATGCGCTCGGTTCGGACGCGATGGACCACTCGGACACGCTGCTGAAGATCAACGAGAAGGAGCACAAGTTCCCCGGCTCCTACCTGCGCCGCGCCACGACCGGCCTCGACACCGCGCTCTGGGACATGCGCGGCAAGCTCGCGGGCAAGCCGGTGGTCGAACTTCTGGGCGGAACCCCCGGAAAGATCAGGGCCTATGCCAGTTCGATGAAGCGCGACATCACGCCCGAGGCCGAGCGCGACCGCTTCCTGAAACTGCGGGACGAAAAGGGTTTTACCGCCTTCAAATGGCGCGTCGGCGCCGAAACCGGCCGTGACCAGGACGAATGGCCGGGCCGGACCGAGGCGATCGTACCGCTGGTCGCGCGCGCGCTTGGCGACGGCATCGACAAGCTGGTCGACGGCAATTCCTGCTACTCGCCGAAGCGCGCCATCGAGGTCGGCCGCCTGCTGGAAGACGAGGGCATCGGCCATTTCGAGGAGCCCTGCCCCTATTGGGAGTTCGACCAGACCCGCGAGGTTCGCGAGGCGCTCAAGATCGACGTGGCGGGCGGCGAGCAGGATTGCGAATTCACCGCCTGGAAGACGATGATCGACACTCATGTCGTCGACATCGTCCAGCCCGACGTGATGTATCTGGGCGGGATGAACCGCACCCTCACGGTCTGCAAGATGGCCGAGGCGGCGGGCCTGCCCGTCACCCCCCACGCCGCGAACCTCGGCCTCGTGACCATGTGCACGATGCACCTGCTGCGGGCGATCCCGAACGCGGGCAAGTATCTGGAATTTTCGATCGAGGGGCCCGACTACTATCCGTGGCAGGACGGTCTGTTCCTCGGCGATCCCTACCGCATCGAGGACGGCCACGCGATCGTCACCGATGCGCCGGGCTGGGGGGTCGAGATCAACCCGGAATGGCTCTACTGCTCGCAGTACAAGGCCAGCGAGTGGAAGGCCTGATCAGGCGGATTCCGTCAACCAGCGCATGACCCGCCGCGCCGCCGGACCTGCCGGGGGCGCGGACCACAGCCGCAGGCTGCGCCCGGTGGTTGCCCGCCCGGGAAACGGCGCAACGAGGCGCCCTGCGGCCAGATGCCGCGCCACCAGCGCCTCGTGCCCAATCAGAACTCCGGCGCCGTTGACCGCCTCCTCCACCGCCAGCGCGTAAAGCGAATAGGCCGGTCCGCGTGGGGTAATCCCGGCGCCGGGTTGGGCCGTGGCCAGCCACAGGGCCCAATCCTCGGACCATGCCGTGTCCGACAGGCAGGGAAGGTTCGCCAGATCGGCTACCGACCTGACGCGCGCCGCGACAGACGGCGCACAGACCGGAAAGATCACATCCTCGGCCAGCGCAACTCCCTGCGTGCCGCCGAAGAACAGGCACAGGTCGTAGGGCGCGCGCTTGAGGTTCGGCGGCGCTTCCATCGCGGTGATCGAGACCGAGATTTCCGGCGCGATCCGTCGCAACTCCGGCAGGCGCGGCGACAACCAGAACTGAGCGATGGCGGGCAGCGTCGCGATGTGCACGAGTTGCGGCGCGGCTTCGGCCTGCAGGTGATGGCTCGCCGCCGCCAGATGGTCGAACGCCTCGGACAAAGCCGGCAGAACCCGCTGGCCAAGCGCCGTCAGCCGCACCCCCTTCGCGTCGCGCTGGAACAGCATCGCGCCCAGCCGATCCTCCAGCGCCTTCACATGGGCGGTCACCGCGCCGGGCGAAACGCCCAGTTCCTCAGCCGCCGCCGCGAACCCGCCCAGCCGCGCCGCCGCCTCGAAGGCGCGAAGCGCGGTCAGCGACAGGTCCTTGGGTTTGGGCGGGGCAACGGCCATGGCGAGACTCATATTTTCTGACCCTAGATTTCCGCAAATCTGATTTGCCCACAAGCCCCGCTTCGGCTTTCCTGCTCTCAAGCCAAGAAGGAGCGCCGCCATGACCAGCCTCGCCCGCCGTCCCTGGGTTCCCGCCCTCTGCGAGACCCGCGTCCTGTCGATCGCCAGAGAAACCGCGCAGGCCAGCGACGCCGCCGTCGATGCGCGGATCGAGGCGCTGATCCGCCGCAACCTCGAGATCCACGACGCCGAGTGCTTCAACCTCAACCCCGCGACCAACGTGATGAACCCGAAGGCCGAGGCGGCGCTGGCGCGGGGTATCGGCAGCCGCCCCTCGCTCGGCTATCCCGGCGACAAGTACGAGATGGGGCTGGAAGCCATCGAGGAAATCGAGGTCATCACCGCCCAACTCGCCGCCGAGGTCTTCGGCGCGACCCATGCCGAGATCCGCGTCGGCTCCGGCGCGCTGGCGAACCTCTACGGCTTCATGGCGCTGGCGAAACCGGGCGATGCGATCATCGCCCCTCCGGCGGCGGTCGGCGGGCATGTGACCCACCATCAGGCGGGCTGCGCGGGGCTTTACGGCCTGACGACCCACCCCGCCCCGGTCAATGCCGATGGCTACACCGTGGACCTCGACGCGCTCCGCGACCTTGCCCGCAAGGTCAGCCCCAAGATCATCACCATCGGCGGCAGCCTCAACCTCTTCCCCCATCCGGTGCGCGAGATCCGGGCGATTGCCGATGAGGTCGGCGCGAAGGTCCTGTTCGACGCCGCCCATCAATGCGGGATCATCGCCGGAAAGGCCTGGCCCAATCCGCTTGAGGAAGGCGCGCATCTGATGACGATGAGCACCTACAAGAGCCTCGGCGGCCCGGCGGGCGGGTTGATCGTGACAAACGATGCCGCCATCGCCGAGCGGCTCGACGCCATCGCCTTCCCCGGCCTGACCGCCAATTTCGATGCCGCCAAGTCGGCGGCGCTGGCGATTACGCTTCTCGACTGGCGCGCCTTTGGCCCGGCCTATGCGCAAGCGATGATCGACCTGGCCCAAGCGCTGGCTGCAGAACTCGACGCCCTCGGCCTGCCGGTCTTCGCCGTTGACCGGGGCGCGACCCGCTCGCACCAGTTCGCCTTTGAGGCCGCGGGTTTCGGCGGCGGTCAGGCGGCCTCGAAAACCCTGCGCCGCGCCGGCTTCCTCGCCTGCGGGATCGGCCTGCCGATCGCCGAGGTCGCGGGCGACATGAACGGCCTGCGCATCGGCACGCCAGAGCTTGTGCGCCGCGGCGTGACCCCCGCCGACGCCCCGGCGCTGGCCGCGCTCATCGCCGAGGGGCTGCGCTCCAACCGGCCCGAGGACGTGGCGCCCCGTACCGCCGCGCTTCGCAAGCGGTTCACTGGGCTCCACTACGTCCGCGCATAACTACCCCCGGTTGCGCGACACCGGGCCGCAAGGCAACGTGAGAGTCGCGTCAAACCTCTGAAATCCTTCACGTCTTCCGCGTTGACCCTGTCCGCGGAAGGCGTAGGCTTGATCGTGAAGACCTTTCGACAACACTTTGTATTCCAACATTTTCCCCGCACCTGTCATTCCGACCGGAGGAGGTCGCCATGCCTTGTCTGAACCTGACGAACGGCACGTTCTCGAACGTGAATTTCTCGACCACCAACTTCAACTCCGGGGCGATCACGATCACCCGAACCGCGTCCAGCATCTCTGTGGGCCATTCCTCTTTTGCCAGCCCGCTTTTCCTGAACGGCAAGTTCCAGAGCGCGGTCTTCGGGTCGGGTTTCGTCGCTCTGCTCGAGATCACCGACCTTGCTCCGGGACAATCGGATCGATCGCTGTCGATCGTCGATTTCACCGTCTCCGGCAGCACCCCAGGGCTGACGCCGATCCTGACCCAAAGCAATATCCCGAACGCCGTCGGCTTGCCCGGCCTGGCGGTCAGCCCCGGCACCGGTAGCCTGATCTATGTCTGGATGCCCACCGTCACCACCAACGAATTCGCGAACTTCTCCATCCGGCGCAGCGATAACGGCGCCGTGGTCCTGTCCGGCCCGAATGTGGTGTCGAACATCAGCAACACGCCCTGGGCGGAAGTCACGGCCAGCCAGCTGATCATGCACTACCCGAACTCCGGCTTCAGCAACCAGACGGCCGGGCCGCGCCCCCTGGGCAGCGCCAAGGTCGTCGGCGGCTCCGTCGATTTCGGCGAGGCGGTGCTGGGTGCAAGCAACCCGGCGCTCGCGACCACCACCCGCACGGTCACGCTGAAGAACGAAGGCAGCGACTGCATCACGATCAACGGGGTCGCCAACAATGCCCCCTATTCGCTGACAGCCGCCTCGGTGGCCAAGTTCCCCAAGGTCCTCGCCCCGACCGAAACGATGACCATCGACATCGTCTTTGCGCCCACCACCGCCTCCAGCAACATCCAGCGCGACCTGACCATCACCCGCACTCCGGCGAATGGTGACAGCGTCATCTCCTGCAAGGGTAAGGCGCGGGCTGCCGTGGCATCGATCGCCACGTCGGTCAGCGCCTTGGCTTTCGGCACGGTGCCCATCCCGCCCGGCACCGCCAACAAGAGCTTCACCGTCACCAACAACGGCGATCTGAACGTCACAATCGCCATCGCCGCCCCACCCGGCGGATCTGACTTCACCTGGGCCCCCGTCGCCGGACTGGCCTTGCCGGTCGGGGCGACGACGGCCGCGCAGAACGTGGCCTTCACCACCACGACCGACGGGGCCTCGACACCACGGGACATCACCGTCACCCCGTCTGCCGGCACGCCCCGCACCATCCATTGCACCGGCGCGGGCTGCATCCCGAACGCAGAGATCTCGGTTCCCTTGATCGCGCCCCTGACCTTCGGCAAGATCGAGCGCGGATTTCGCAGCGTCCGTTTCATCAAGATCACCAATTCCGGCGACGACGACCTGACCTTCACCGCCCGGATCGTCGCGGGCTCGACCCCGGCGCAAGCGGCGAATTTCGGCCTGGTCCTGCCCGAGCACGACATCACCGATGCCCCGGACTCGCGGCCCTATTCGGTGCCGCCATCGACCCGGTGCGGCCCTGGGCCGGTGGGCGATCCCGTGATGCCCGTCGCCGTCAGCTTCTACGCCGACGGGGCCAACGGCCTTTTCGGCGCCACCCTTCGCATCGAAGGCCACAACGCCACCAACAAGCCCGCTACGATGACCTGGGACTTCCCGCTTTCGGCCGAGATCATCGACCCCGTGCCGATCGACATCTCGCTTGTGCTCGACCGCTCCGGCTCGATGGACGATCCGGCCTGGTCGCGCAACAAGATGGAGGCGGCGCTCTCCGGCGCGAAGCTGCTTGTCCAGATGCTGCGCGACACGGCCCCGGACCGCTGCGCCGTGGTCGGCTTCAACGAACTGCCCCAGACCCATCAGGCGATGGTCGAGGCGGGGCCGAACCGCGCCGCGCTGATGGGCGCGCTTGCCAACCCGCCCTTTGCGCCGAACGGCATGACCAACATTGCCGGGGGCGCGATCCTCGGCATGGAGCAGCTGGCGATCGCCCACCCCGCCAACCCGCCGCAACTGAAGAAGGCGATGGTTGTCCTGACGGATGGGATGGAGAACCGCTGCTTCCAGAAAGGCGGAAGCGGCCCGTGGCTGTCGCTGTCTGGCGCCGATGCGGTCGACGGGATGCGTCGTCCCGACAACACCCCACAGGACAGCGATCCGCTGGCGATCACCGACAAGACCTATGCCATCGGCATCGGCCAGCCGGGGCAGATCAGCTCGGGTGTGCTGACCACCATCGCCACCGCGACGGGGGCGAGTTACCAGGGCGCACAGGACCTGACCGGCAAGAACTGGTTCCTGCTCGAGAAATACTTCACCCAGATCTTCATGGAAACGGCCGGACTGTCGCAGATCTCGGACCCGTTCTACACGATCCTGGCGGGCGACAAGCATCCGCACGAGTTCAACGTGCTTCCGGGCGACGTGAACGCGATGGTCGTTGTCTATGACATGCCGGGCAAGCGGCTGCCCTTCCATATCGAAAGCCCGAAAGGCGAAATCCTTTCCGGCAACTCCCTGCCCCCCGGCTTTTCGGTGCGCTACCGCTCGACCCCGACCGCGCGCTTCGTCGAGTTCTTCTTCCCCAACAAGGAGCCGGATCGCTATGTCGGCCTCTGGACCGTGTGGGTACATCACGACGGCTATGCCTGCTCGGGCGAGATCGGCGGCAAGGAAGGCGGCGGCTCCGACAACGGCTTCCTGCCCGGGCGCTGCTTCAAGCTGAAGGACCCCGTCGATTATGGCATCGCCATCGGCGCGGGGTCGAACCTGCGGCTGCAGCCCTATGTAGATCCGGCGACCAAGTATGTCGGCGATCCGATCCGGCTGAATGCCGTCCTCAGCGAGGCGGACCTGCCGGTGAAGGGGGCAACGGTCAAGGTCCGGGTTGAGGCGCCGAACGGCCAGCTCAGCATCCTGACGCTGGTCGACGACGGCGCGCATCAGGACGGACAGGCCGACGATGGTGATTACGGCGGGACCTTCACCCAGACCTGGATCGCCGGGAACTACCAGTTGACCTTCATCGCCGACGGCATGCAGGGCAGCCATCCCTTCCACCGTGAGGTGCATCGCACCAAGCCGGTTCTCGACCCGCGCCGCCCGCCGGGTGGTGGCGACGGAGACGGCAAGGAGGAGGGTGGCGGCGGCGGCCGACCCGGGGGCGACGACTGCTGCAAGGCACTGATCCGGGCGCTGCGACGGCAGGAGTTGCTGCTGGCCGCCATCGCCAAGCAGCGCGGCTAACCAAACCTCCCAATCGAAAAGACCCGCCGGCATTTCTGCCGGCGGGTTTTCGTTGGAAGTATGATTTGTGCAAATCCCTGCCCGGATACTGCAGTGCAGAATCGCGCGCAAGTTCGAAAATTTAAAGCAACATCTCCGCGCCGGCGGGCTCTCGCGCAGGTCAGGCGACCCGCCGCCCCTGGACCCAGGTGCCCCGCAGGGCCGCCGCCGGCCCGATCCGGTGCAGACGGATCACATCCGCCCGCGTCCCCACTTCGAGCCGTCCGCGATCGGCCAGCCCTGTCGCCTCGGCCGGCGCCCGCGTCACTGTGCCGATGGCCCGCGCCATGTCGCCCCAAAGATCGCCCAGCATCAGCGCCGCCGAAAGCAGCGCCGACGGCACATAATCCGACGAAACGATGTCGAGAAGCCCTGCCTCGGCCAGCCTCCGCGCCGCGACATTGCCGGAATGCGACCCGCCCCGGATCAGGTTCGGCGCCCCCATCATCACCTTGATGCCCTGCGAATGGCAGGCGGCCGCCGCCTCTTCGGTCGTCGGAAACTCGGCGAAATGCACGCCATGTCCGGCCGAAACCGCCACCTGCTCGGCGGTCGTGTCGTCATGGCTCGCCAGCACCGCGCCAAAGCGCCGCGCCGCGGCCACCGCCGCCGCTTCGTGCACCGCGCCGATCCGGGCCGAAACCTCCTGCTGCTCGGCGACATGGGCGGCAAAGGCCGCCTCGCTCATCCCGTGCTTGCCGATCATGTAATCGGCCAGCTTGCGGATGTCGCGGAACTGGCGCTGGCCCGGGGTATGGTCCATCAGGCTGACGATCCCCACCCGGTCATCCGGGCCGAAGCTGTTCAACTCGTCGATGAGCGTCAGGGAAACGATCTCGGCCCGCAGATGCAGGAAATGGCTGATCCGCAAGGCATTTTCGGCCCGCAGGGCAAGGATCTCGGTCGCGAGCGCCCGGGCATATTCGCCGTAGTTGGTGTTGCTGGTCACGATCGAGCCAACCCGCAGCGCATCGAAAACCGTGGTGATGCCGACGCTCGCCAGTTCCGCGTCATGGGCGATGATCGCGGCGGCATGTGGCCAGTCGACCTTTGGCCGCGGCTGGATATGCCGTTCGAGGTTGTCCGTATGAAGCTCGATCAACCCCGGGGCCACCAGGTCGCCGCCGCAGTCGATCGCGCCCCGTGGGACACCAGTGCCGGTGTCGATGGCCGCGATCCGCCCCTCGGCCATCCGCAGGCTGCCGCGGATCACCTCCCCGGGAAGGACCAGCGTGGCATTTGCCAGGATCGTCTCGGTCATAGGTCCTGCCTCGTTTCGCGCAGCGCCGCGCAGAGCCGACCGATGCCGATCTGTGGCGTGGAATCGTTGCGGATGTCGATCACCGGGCAGTCAGATGGCAGGTCGTAGCTGGCCCGGGCCAGCCGCGCCTCGATCTCGGCCCGGCTTTCGCGTCCGCGCGCCAGAAGCCGCTCGGCCAGCACCGCGGAAGGGGCCGAGATGCGGATCACCCGCACGTCTGGAAAGGCCGCCCGTGCCGCAGGAAGCGCGGCGCGCGAGCCGTTGAACAGAACGTCCCGCCCCTCGGCCAGCCCTGCGACCTCGCCCTTCGGGATGCCGTAGGACAGGCCATGCGCCGTCCAGTAAAGCGCGAACTCCCCGGCCGCACGGCGCCGCTCGAACTCCTCGACCGTGACGCCCTCGAACGGCTCGCCGCCGGCCGCCGCCGGCCGGGTGATGACCCGTCTGGCCCAGTGCAGGCGCGGGTCTGCCGCCACCGCCCCGGCCAGAAGCGTGTCCTTGCCGACACCCGACGGCCCGACGATGGCAAAAAGGCGCCCGCTCATGCCAGCCCCGGGGTGAAGCAGGTGACATCCACCAGCCGGTCGCAGACCCGCGCTCGCGCACCCTCGTCATGGAAGATGCCCAGGATCGCCGCGCCCCGCGCCTTGGCCTCCTCGATCAGTTCGAGCACGACCTCGCGGTTGGCGGCATCAAGGCTCGCCGTCGGCTCGTCAAGGAGCAGCGCCGGATAGCCATGAACGAAGCCGCGCGCGATGTTGACCCGCTGCTGCTCGCCCCCGGAAAAGGTGGTGGGCGACAACGCCCAAAGCCGCTCGGGGATGTTCAGGCGCGCAAGCAGTGCCGCTGCCCGGCCGCGTGCCTCGTCCCGGGCGACACCCAGCACCAGAAGCGGCTCGGCGACCACCTCGATCGTCGGCACTCGCGGGACAACCCGCAGGAACTGGCTGACATAGCCGAGCGTCCGTCGGCGCAGCGCAATGATCTCGCGCGGCTCGGCGCCGGCCACGTCCAGATCGCCGACGCGGATCGAGCCCTCGGCGGCAAGGTAGTTGCCATAGACCATCCGCATCAGCGTCGACTTCCCCGCACCGGACGCACCAGTCAGACCAACGCATTCCCCGGGCGCAACCGACAGCGTCGCGCCCGCCATCACCGGGATCACCGCGCCGCCCTGGTTGTGCAGGGTGAAACTCTTCGACAGGTCAGAGACTTGGATCATCGTCACACCTGCAGGACCGAGGACACCAGAAGCTGCGTATAGGCATGCTGCGGATCGTCCAGCACCTGATCGGTCAGCCCCTGTTCGACCACGCGCCCCCCCTTCATCACCATCAACCGGTCGGCCAATAGCCGCACCACGGCAAGGTCATGGGTCACGATGATGACCGACAGCCCCATCTCGCGCACGAGCCCCCTCAGCAGATCCAGAAGTCGCGCCTGCACCGACACGTCGAGCCCCCCGGTCGGCTCGTCCATGAACACGAGCCGCGGTCCGGTGACAAGGTTCCGCGCGATCTGCAGGCGCTGCTGCATCCCGCCCGAAAAGGCCCGCGGCCGGTCGTCGATCCGGTCGGCGGCGATCTCGACCCGCCCCAGCCAGTCCAGCGCCTGTCCCCGGATCGTCCCGTAGTTCCGCGCGCCCACCGCCATCAGTCGCTCGCCGACATTGCCGCCGGCGCTCACCCCCATGCGCAACCCGTCGCGCGGGTTCTGGTGGACGAAGGCCCAGTCGGTCCGCGCCAACCGCCGCCGCTCGGCCTCTGCCATGGCGACAGTGTCCCGCAGACCGTCGGCGGTGTCGAACACCACCTCGCCCTCGTCCGGCGCCAGATGTCCGGCAAGGCAGGAGAGCAGCGTCGATTTGCCCGACCCGCTTTCGCCGACGATGCCCAGGACCTCGCCCGGCCAGAGATCGAAGCTGACCTCGGCGCAGCCAATCCGCGCCCCGTAGCGCTTCGTCAGCCCACGCACGGCCAGCAGCGGCCGCTCCGCACCCCGAAATTTCTGCGAAATTTCAGAATTTTCGTAGAAAATTCGTCCGGTCACGCCGCCTCTCCCCCAAGCCGCCCGACCTGCCCCGCCGCCCGGCGGCCACGGCAATAATCGGTGTCAGAGCAGACGAACATGCGGTTGCCCTGATCGTCGGTGATGACCTCATCCAGATAGCTGTCAGCGGCCCCGCACAGGTCGCAGTCATGCTCGGCCTTCGAGGCAACGAAGGGATGATCCTCGAAATCCAGGCTCACGACCTGACTATAGGGCGGCAGCGCATAGATCCGCTGTTCACGCCCCGCCCCGAAGAGCTGAAGCGCCGGGTTGCCCGACAGCTTCGGATTGTCGAACTTGGGGATCGGCGAGGGGTCCATCACATAGCGCCCCTCGACCCGCACCGGGTAGTCGTAGGAGGTGGCGATGGTGCCGTGGCGCGCGATGTCCTCGTAAAGCTTCACATGCATCAGCCCGTATTCCTCAAGCTCGTGCATGCGCCGCGTCTCGGTCTCGCGCGGTTCCAGAAAGCGCAAAGGTTCCGGGATCGGCACCTGGTAGACAAAGATCTGCCCCTCGGTCAGCGGGGTTTCCGGGATGCGGTGGCGGGTCTGGATGATCGTGGCCTCGGCCGTCGCCTCGGTCACCTCGACCCCGGCGGTCTTCTGGAAGAAGCGACGGATCGACACGGCATTGGTCGTGTCATCCGCGCCCTGATCTATGACCTTGAGCCGGTCCTCCGGGACAAGGCAGGCCGCCGTGACCTGCACGCCGCCCGTCCCCCAGCCATAGGGCATCGGCATCTCGCGGCTGGCGAAGGGCACCTGATAGCCGGGGATCGCCACGCCCTTGAGGATCGCGCGGCGGATCATCCGCTTGGTCTGCTCGTCGAGATAGGCGAAGTTGTAGTCGCTCATGGCTGCTCCTCCGCCGCCAGATCACCCTGCTCCGTTTCGCGCCGCAGCTTGCGGATCAGTTCCAGTTCGGCCTGGAAGTCCACGTAATGCGGCAGCTTGATATGTTCGAGAAACCCGGTCGCCTGGATGTTGTCAGCGTGCATCAGGACGAATTCCTCGTCCTGTGCCGGGGCGCCGGTGAAATCCTCGCCGAGTTCGCGCCAACGCAACGCCCGATCGACCAGGCTCATCGAGATCGCCTTGCGCTCGCTCTGCCCGAAGACGAGGCCATAGCCGCGCGTGAACTGAGGGGGCTCGGTCCTTGAACCGGTAAACTGGTTCACCGTCTCGCATTCGGTCAACTCGACCTCGCCAATCTCAACCGGAAAGCCGAGTTCGGGGATTTCCATCTCGACGGCCACGGCCCCTATCCGCAATTCGCCGACAAAGGCGTGGGTCCGCCCGTATCCGCGCTGCGTCGAATAGGCGAGCGACAGCAGGAAGCCCTCATCCGCCCGCGCGAGCGCCTGCAGCCGAAGCGGCCGGGATGCAGGCAGTTCCATCGGCTCCCGGGTCAGGTCCGGGACGGACCCATCCGCCTGAAGTTCGGCCTGTATCAGTGCGTCCTTGTTGAGAAATTCCATGACATGCGGCACGCCTTCCGCCGGCTCTGCAAGGGAGGCTGCCACATCGGCAACCTCTGACCCATTGGCGGCCAGGGTGAAATCGAGCAGCCGGTGGGTATAGTCGAAGGTCGGCCCCAGGATCTGTCCGCCCGGCAGGTCCTTGAAGGTTGCGGAAATCCGCCGCGTCACGGCCATTTCGCCGGTATCGACCGGCACGGAAGAGCCAAGTCGCGGCAAGGTGGTCCGGTAGGCGCGGATGAGGAAGATCGCCTCGATCAGGTCGCCCCGCGCCTGCTTGATCGCCAGCGCCGCAAGGTCGGGATCGTAAAGCGAGCCCTCGGCCATCACCCGGTTCACCGCCAGCGTCATCTGCTCGCGGATCTGTGCCACCGACAGTTCCGGCACCGACGGATCGCCCCGGCGGGCTTGGGAAAGCCAGGCATGGGCGTTGTCGATCGCCCGTTCGCCGCCCTTGACCGCGACATACATCAGCCGGCCTCCACGCGGGTCGAGCGCGGCAGGCCGGCGATCTTGTCACCTGATGTGAAGAACGTGTCGTAACCCAATGGGAAAATGTCACGATTCAATCGGAATGCCGCAAGCTCCGGCAATGAAAGACGGGCCGTCGTCTCGATCCCCGGCCCAGTGAGGATCGCCCCGTCATTCGTCAATGCGTCCATCTCGACGATCAGCGTCGCCGACCGGTCGGGATAGTCGGGCTGGCCGATGCGGAAGCGGGTCACGGGCTGGAGCGCCTCCCACCGGCCAAGCGCAAACGCTGCAGCCCCGGGCGTGACCAGCGGCGCGCCGGTGTGGAAGGTGATCCAGTCACGGATCTCGGGCGCGTCATGGCCGGGGGCGAGATGCAGGGGCGTGGTGCGGTCGCAGAGCGTCAGCAACAGGACCCCGGCCCCGATTGACAGCGGTGCGGGCGGGGCAACCCCCTCGACCGTCAGGATGCGACCGGGCCGAGCCATCGCCTCGAGCGCGGCGCGGAACGCGCGCGCGGACTGGATCGGGGCATCTGCAAAGCCGCCGCCAAGTGCCTGCGAGATCATTGGTCTTCCCCCCGGACCAGCGTGAAGAACTCGACCCGCGTCGCAGCAGCCCGGGCGGCGCGAACCGTGCGGCGGGCAGCCTCTTCCTTGGCGAGGGGGGCGAGCACACCGCCTTCCAACCCCTGCGCGGCATCGGTCTGCATCAGCGCATCCAGTACGGCCGCGCGGCGGGCATGGTCGCGGTCGCGCCCCTGCACATGGGCGTGTCCAACCTCGCCGCTGCCCAGCCGGACCGAACAGCGGGTCACAGTCATCTCACCTAGGTTGAACGGCGTCCCCGTACCGCCGGCCCGCCCCTCGACCATCACCGCGCCAATCTCTGGCGCGCGGAGCAGGTCATGGGCCGGAAGCTCGGGCAAGAGCTCGCGCAGGCGGTCGGGGCGGGACCGCGCCGCCAACCCCATCCAGCGACGGCGGGCAAGGATTTCCGGGGGGAGGGACCGCTCGGAGGACATCTTGCGAATTTGTCCATTTAAATATACAACTAGACAAATATTATCCACATGGCGGGCTTCAGGCAAGCAATGGCCGGATGAAATTTTCATGACGGGAGGCGACCCTGCCCCGCAGTGCGATCTGGAAGACTATCGCCGAAACCCTGTCGGAGGAGATCGCCGCGGGGCATTACCGTCCGGGCGACAAGCTGCCGACAGAGGCAGAGCTGTCCCGCCGCTTCGGCGTGAACCGCCATACAGTGCGCCACGCCCTCGCCGCGCTGGCCGAAGCCGGAACGGTCCATTCCCGGCGCGGTTCGGGCGTCTATGTCTCGGTCGTGCCGGCGGACTATCCCCTCGGTCGCCGGGTCAGGTTTCACCAGAACCTGCTCGCCACGGGACGAACCCCGTCACGCGAGATCCTCTCGCGCGAAACGCGGGCCGCAAGCGCCGAAGAGGCCGAGGCCCTCGGCCTTGCGCCCGGGGATGAGGTCTTGGTGATCGAGGGGCTATCCCTGGCCGACGGGGTCGAGATCGCCCATTTCCGCTCGGTCTTTCCGGCCGCGCGGCTGCCGGGGCTGATGCCGCATCTGGAACGGCTGAACTCGATCACCGCGGCGCTGGCCCGGGTGGGGGTGACCGATTACACCCGGGCCTCGACCCGGATCACCGCGCATGTCGCGGATGCCGTGATGGCGCTGCGACTGCGGCTGCAGGAAGGGGCGCCGCTCTTGAAGTCTGTGGCCGTCAATGTCGACAGCCGCGGAATTCCCATCGAGTACGGCACGACCTGGTTTGCCGGTGACCGGGTGACCTTGACCGTCGCGCCCGACTAGCGCCGCCGTCCCGCAAGCAGAGATGACCAAAAGCCTTCCAAGGCTTTTGGCAAAATTCTTGAAAGAATTTTGCGCGTCGCGCCCCGGTCGGCCGGTCAGCCGCCATACCTCTCGAGGAAAGCCTCGGCCGGCAGGGCGCGGAAATCGTCCAGCGCAGCCCGGAGTCGCGAATGATCCCAGTCCCACCAGGCGAGCGCCAACAACCGCTCGGCAATTGCCTTCGGGAAGCGTTCGCGCAGCGGCACGGCGGGAACACCCGCCACGATCATGTAGGGCGCCACATCCCGCGTCACGACCGCCCCCGCCGCGACCACCGCACCGATCCCGATAGTGACATCCGGCCGGATGATGGCGCCATGCCCGATCCAGCAGTCATGGCCAAGCACCGTTCGCCGCGCCTTGCGCCGGGCGAAGAAGGCCGGATCGTCCTGCGCATCGTCCCAGTAATAGGACGAGCGATAGAGGAAGTGGTGGAGCGAGGCGTTGCCCATCGGATGGTCCGTCGGACCGATCCGGGTGAAGGCGGCGATGTTGGCGAACTTGCCAACCGTGGTGTTGGCGATGTCCGAATAACGGTCGCAATAGGCGTAGTCATCGAAGCTGCAATTCTGGATGCGCGAGCCCTCGCCCACCTCGCACCAGCCGCCGAAGCTGGAGTTCGAAATCTCGCAGCCGTTATGGACAAAGGGCTGGTCGGCCGAGAGCTTGGGCATTCCGGGTCTCCTGTCGGGCTCGCGGAGTTGTGGCAGAGGCATCGCGTCCACTCAATGCCCCCCCTTGATCAGCCGCTTGCGCAACCAGCCCGACAGGCTGTCCATCGCCATGACCATCAGGACGATGAGCAGGATGTAATAGGCGACATCTTCCCAGTCTTTCTGGGTGATGATTGCCTGGGTCAGCAGAAGGCCGATCCCGCCGCCCACAATGGCGCCGATGACGGTGGCGGAACGTGTGTTCGACTCGAAGGCGTAAAGCACCTGGCTCAGAAGGACCGGGACGAGTTGCGGGATCACACCGAAGCGCATCCGTTGCGCGGCATTGGCCCCGGTCGAGCGGATGCCCTCGACCTGCTTGCCGTCGATGTTCTCAAGCGCTTCCGAGAACTGCTTGCCGAAGCTGCCGACCTCGGTGATGAGGATGGCAAGCGCGCCGGTCAGGGGACCGGGGCCAAAGGCGCGGGCGAGGATGATGGTCCAGATCAGCGCATCGACCCCGCGGACGAAGTCGAAGACCCGGCGCATCCCGAAGCGCACGCCGCGGCTGGGGGTCAGGTTCGACGCGGCAAGGAAGGCCAGCGGCAAGGCGATGATCGCGCCCATCGCCGTGCCGAGGAAGGCCATCAGGATCGTCTCGAACAGCGCCCCCGCCACATCGCGGTGATGCCACATCCTGTTGTTCCAGAACTCGCTTGCCATCAGCGCGAGATTGGCCTGACCCGGGTCGATCCGTTCACCCGAAACGGCAAGCGTGACGAGGTCGAGCGGGCCCTTCCCGTAAAAGGGGCTGTCGATGGTGAAGAAGAACAGCTCCCACCCCGGCGAATAGCGGAAGGTTTCGGTCTTGGCGCGGCTGACGCTGACCCGGCCCTGCGGCCCGGTCACCATCACCTTGGCGTCCGAGGCGCTGATCCGGTCGGCGGGAAAACCCGGCGGCGCGGTGTAGGTCACACCGTCGGGCGTCCTCTCGATGACCACGTCACCCGATCCGGGGATGGTGAAGGTGGCGCGGTCGCCCTGATAGGTGACCACGCTGCCGCGACCGAGGTCGATGCGGATGATCCCGTCGGTTTCCGTCACCCAGTCCGGCCATTTCTCGCGCGGGTAAAGCCCCTTGGCCTCGCCCTCGATCGCGACCGAGACGGCGCCGCTGCGGGCGTCAAGCGTGACGTGAGTCTTGTAGCTCCAGAAATCCGACAGCAGCGTCGCGGCATTGTCCATCCGCGCCCGGCCCGCAAGTCCGCCAAGGTCGAAGGCAAAGAAGATGTAACCCAGATAGACCAGCACCAGCGCCGGGATCAGGAAGGACATCCGCCGGCGGCGACCGAACAGATGGGCGACCTCGGCGCGCAGGTCGCGGGCGGGGGCGGTGCCGATGACGGTCATTGCGGATGGCCTTTCACCAGCAGGGTCCGGTAGTAGCTGGAAATCTGGTCGACGATGACGATGGTGACGAACAGCAGCAGGAAGATCGCGACGACCTGATCGTATTTCCCCTGCCCCCATTGCATCGCGACCTTCAGGTCATAGCCGATGCCGCCCGAGCCGACGAAACCAAGGATGGCCGAGGCGCGGATGTTGATCTCGAAGCGTTGCAAGGCATAGCTCAGCCAGTCCGGCGCGACCTGAGGGATGACGCCAAGCCACATCTTCTGCCCCCAGCTCGCCCCGACCGAGGTCAGCCCTTCGACCGGCTTCAGGTCGGCATTCTCGGCGACTTCGGAGAAGAGTTTGCCAAGCGCCCCGGCGGTATGGACGGCGATGGCGATCATCGCAGGCACGGGTCCGCCGCCGAGGATGTAGATGAGCACCAGCGCGATCACGACTTCGGGGAGCGCCCGGAAGGCATCCATCGAGCGGCGGAACAGCGTGGTCAGCCGCGGCCAGCGGGCCAGACCGCGGGTCGAAAGCAGCGCCAGGACGACGGCGACGAGCGCGCCGATCAGAGTCGAGACGGCGGCGATGTTCACCGTCTCGATCAGCGAGGGCACGAAGTCGAGGATCAGCCCGGGGATCGCGCCACGGTTCCTCCAGGCCTCGGAAAGGACCTCGGAAGGGAAATCGCCAAGGCGGTGCAGCCCGTCCCAGAAGCCGCCGGCATTGCGGGCATCGGCGGCGATGAAACCGGAGGCAAGGAGAAGCAGGAAGATCGTCAGGAGCGCGAGGCTGTAAAGCCGCTTCTGCCGCACAAGGCGCAGATATTCGCCCTCGAGCCGCGGAGGCGGCCTGTCTGACGGCGCCGGATCGAGAAATACTTCGGTCATGCGCGGCCCCTCGTCCGGACGGAAAACGGGCGGGGGTCTTCCCCCGCCCGCCGCATCAGTCTCAGTTGGTCTGCGATTTCCGCAGCTCGATGATGCCCTGATAGGCATCGAGCGTTACCGGCACGAAATCTTTCGCCTCGCCCGCGGCCACGCCATAGGCGCATTCCGGGTCGGTTTCCCACAGATCTGCGGTGATCTGGGTGACCTTTTCCTTCACGTCGGCCGGCAGGGCCGAGCGAACGACCATCGGGCCTTCCGGGATCAGCGACGAGCGCCAGATCTCGACGATCTCGTTCATGTCGACGATGCCGGCATCGGCGGCCTTGCGGAAGGCGCCGGAATTGTAGCCGTCTTCCCAGTTGCCGGTGCCGTCGGCCCAGCTCACGCCCGCCTGGAAGGCGCCGTTGGCGACGCCGACGATGGTTTGCTCATGTCCGCCCGAGAACTTCACTTCCGAGAAGTACTTGTCCGCCGGCTCGCCCACCTGCTTGGCGATCTCGAAGTTCGGGACGAGGTAGCCCGAGGTCGAGTTCGGATCGGCGAAGGCAAAGGTCTTGCCCTTGGCGTCAGCCAGCGACGTGATGCCGCTGTCCTTGCGGGCGAAGCCGATCGAGTAGTAGCCGGTCAGACCATTGGTGTTTTCCTTGGTCAGCTCCAGATCGACCGCGGTCGGATCGGTCAGATAGATCTTGGCGAAGGCCGAAGCGCCCAGCCAGGACATGTCGATCGTGCCGCCCAGCATCCCCTGGATCACGCCGTCATAATCGGCAGGGGTGAACAGCTTTACCGGGACGCCAAGCGCGTCCTCGATCTTCTTGCGGTAGCATTCGTTCGAGGTGATGCGGTCCTGGGCATTCTCGCCGCCGAGAATGCCGATGTTGAAGCTGGTGATCTTGTCTTGGGCCAGGGCAGAGCCGGCCAGCGCGGTGGAAGCCGCAAGGATCGCGAGGGTCAGTTTCATGTCGTCTCTCCTTATGGGGGCGCGGGGCGATCCCTGCGCCCGGTCAAAGTCCTGTGGTCACTGGGAAATCATCGTTTCGGCAAAGCGCCGGTCCGGGCCCGAGCCAAGCCTGTCGATCGAGGTCGAGGTCGCGTCTTCGCTGAAACTCTCGTCGGCGCCGTAGATGTCGCGGGCGACGCCGGTCGACAGCTGGTCGGGCGTGCCGTCGAAGACGATGCGGCCGTCCCGCATGCCGATCACCCGGTCGCAGTACCGCCGCGCGGTGTCGAGCGTGTGGAGGTTCGCGACCACCATGCGCCCGTCCTCTTCATGGATGCGGCGCAACGTATCCATCACCACCTGCGCGTTCATCGGATCGAGGCTGGCAATCGGCTCGTCGGCGAGGATCACCTTGGGGTCCTGCATCAGCGCCCGGGCGATGGCGACGCGCTGCTGCTGGCCGCCCGACAGCGCCTCGGCCCGCTTCGGGGCCTGTTCGGCGATGCCAAGACGATCGAGGATTTCGAGCGCGCGTGTGATGTCGGCCTCGGGCCAGAGGCTGAACATCGTCGCCAGCGTCGAGCGGCGGTTCAGAAGCCCGTGCAAGACGTTCGAGGCCACGTCGAGCCGCGGCACGAGGTTGAACTGTTGGAAGATCATCGCGCACTGGCTTTGCCAGGCGCGCTTGGCCGATCCTTCGAGGGTCAGGATGTCGCGCCCGTCGAACAGGATCTCGCCCGAGCTTGCATCCGTCAGCCGGTTCATCATCCGCAGGACGGTCGACTTTCCTGCGCCCGACCGGCCGATGATGCCGATGAACGCCGAGCCATCGACCCTGAAGCTGGCGTTGTCGACCGCAGCCTTGCGGCCGAACATGCGTGTGACGTTCCGAAGTTCCAGCACCCGTCGCCCCCGGTTGGATGCCGAGGGCATAGGGATTGAACGTGACACTAGGGTTGCGCGCCGGTGAAGCTTTCTTGACGGCCCCGCCCCCTGAGCCGGGCGGCCTTCCCGACGATCGCGGCCGATCCGGCTACGCGATCACATCGCAGATCCTTGAATTTCCGCTGGCGTTTCCGTGTAACTGCTGCAACTTAGCCCAAACCTCGACTGGAAATCCGTTACGCCACCCGATCGCCCGACCTGAACACGACCGGATGGCAGAGCTGTAGAAATCGTACCATGTCCCATGCCTTCGCGCGGAAACTGAGCCTGACTGCCGTCCTCCTTGGCTGCGGAACACGGAAAGAGCTTTGCGCAAGGTTCCGCACCGTCAATCCCCAGACCGAAGTTGATCTGGAGCGCAGCTTCAAATGGCTTCAGGGCCGGGCGCTGCCCCGCTCGCCCACGGTTTACGAAGACTGGGCCCGCCTGATCGGCACCCATCGCGGCGGCACCTGGATCTCGGCCTGTTCCGAGGAAGCCTTTCTTGACGAACTGTGTCTCCTCTACGGCGCGAACCGAAACGATCTGCTGGCCCGGGCGCAGCGGTTTCTGGGTGAAGGCGGGGGTGCCATCACCACCTCGGATGCGCTGCTGGGCCAGTTCGTCGCCTATTCCTGGGCCTGGTCGCCCTTTCACACCGGCGAGTTGATCCGTGGCAGGCTGACCTTCGCCGAGGCGGCACGCGCGCGGCTCGATGTAACCTATACCGAAGACATCCCCGGCGGCCGCATCGAACTGAGCGGGCAGGCCTCGCGAAATGGCCGGGTGATCCATGCGAACCTTGTCGCGCGCGGAGACGAGCGGATCGACCTGTTGCTGCTGGCCCCGGGACGCCCGGCAGACATTCTGGTCGGCCTGCTGCAGGACCAGACCGTCGCCACGGCAGAATTGCAGCTTGCCAGTTCGCGGATCGTCCTGTTCCGCACTCTGTCGGACATGCAGGGGGCCGGGACAGAGGGCAGCTGTTATATCCCCTTTGATCCGACCGCCCTGACCGCGGACCTGGAGCGTCAGGGGATTGGCGTACCGCTGCCTGGCCTTGCGGATCTGGCGCTTTCCTTCCTGGCGCGCCCTGCATCCGCCGGGGCATTGCATGCCGATGCTGCCGATCTGGCCCGGTTCCTGACACTGACCGTAGCCCAGGGCTGACCTGCGGGGTCACGTTTCACGATTAGGTGAAGTCGCGGATGCCGGACCGGAGGCCTGCGTCATTACCTCCAGATGCTCCCCTGGGGTGTCCTGTCCCGGGCCGGATGTCCGGATGCGATGGAGGGAACGACATGAACGGTATTTCCAAGGCGCTGACAACCGCCGCCCTGTTGCTTGCCGCCGGGGTCGCCCAGGCCGAAACCGGCATCATGACCGGCAAGACTTCGGCCGGCCCGGCCCTGACCGACTCCAAGGGCATGACGCTTTATGTCTTCGACAAGGACAGCGGTGATGCCTCGGCCTGCTATGACAAATGCGCGGCGAACTGGCCGCCGCTCTTGGCCCCGGCCGGCGCCAAGGCCGAGGGTGACTTTGGCCTCATCACCCGGACCGACGGCACGATGCAATGGACCTATTACGGCAAGCCGCTGTATCTGTGGATCAAGGACGCCAAACCGGGCGACGCGACGGGCGACGGGTTCAACGGCGTCTGGCATGTCGCCAAGCCGCAGGACTGATCGCCGGACATGACCTTCCTGGACGAGATCGAGGCCTGCCTGCCGTCGCTCAGACGCTATGCTTTCGCATTGCTGCGCAACCGCGATGCAGCCGACGATCTTGTCCAGGACACTTTGGAGCGGGCGCTGTCGCGCCGGCACCTTTGGCGCGGGGACGGTCCGCTCCGGGCCTGGCTGTTCCGTATCCTCTTGAACCGCTTCCGCGATGACCGGCGGCGCGACCGCACTGCGCTGAGCGTGGTGGGGGCGATGATCGACCCGCCGGTCAGCGGCGGCCAGGACGAGCGGCTGGACCTGCGCGAGGTGCACGAAGCGATGGGGCGGCTGCCCGCGGACCAGCGGGCGGCCCTGCTGCTGGTCGGGCTGGAAGGCATGAGCCTTGCCGAGGCCGCACGGATTTTGGAGCTTCCCGAAGGTACGCTCGCCTCGCGGCTGGGGCGTGCCCGCGCGGAACTCAGGGCAATGACGGGCCGGTCCGGCCCTCGGGGCGAGAGGAAGGCGACAGAGACGTGAGCGGCATGCCGGACATGGACGATGCGGCGCTTCAGGCGCTGCGGCACGGCAGCGCGGAAGATCGCGCCCGGCTGGAACGCTTGGCCGAGGGCGACGCGGCCCTGCGCGATCGCCTGGCCGAGTGGGACCGGCAGGATGCTGCCCTGCATGCGCTTTACGATCCCGTGGTAGAGGAGCCCCTGCCCGGTCGGCTGACCGCGCTCCTTGTCCAGCCTGCAGCGCCGCCCCGCCGCCTTTGGCCGATCGCGGCGATGGTCGCCCCGCTGGTGATCGGCGTCGCCCTTGGCTGGGGGGCCGCGCGCTGGAGCGGCGACGGCGGCAGGGACACGGACAGTCTGCTCGCCTCGGCCATCCGCGCGCATGACACCTATGTCGTCGAGGTTGTCCACCCGGTCGAGGTGCCCGCGAGCGACGAAGCGCACATGACCAAGTGGCTGTCGAAACGGGTCGGCCAGCAGCTTGCCGTCCCCGACCTGACGGCGGACGGGTTCCGGCTGGTCGGCGGCCGGGTCCTGCCCGACACAAGGGGAGCGGCGGCCCTGATGATGTACGAGGACGACCAGGGCCAGCGCCTGACGCTTTACATCGCGCCCGAACCGCGCCAGCCCGAAACCGCCCTGCGCTTTGCCGATTCCGGCCCGACGCGGGGGGTCTGGTGGGTCGAGGGCAATCTTGGCTGCGCCGTCGTTGGCGATCTGCCGAAGGATCGCCTGAAGGCCGTGGCGACGCGGGCCTATGACCAGCTGACCGGGGCGTGACGCGGCCACCCCGCGCCACCGCAAATTCCTTCGAAGAAATTTGCCAAAAGCCTTCGAAGGCTTTTGGGCGCTGGATTTCAGGCCAGTTCCATCTCGCGCAGGTCGGAGGCCACGGTCAGGGCCGCTCCGGTCTGGGCGATCACCTCGTCTACCGAGACGCCGGGGGCGGTCTCGGTCAGCACCAGCCCGTTCTCGCCCGGCACGATGACCGCCAGATCGGTCACGATCAGGTTCACCCGCCGCAGCGAGGTCAGGGGCAGGCTGCATTCGGTCACGATCTTCGGCTCGCCCCGCGCGCTGTGCTGCATGGCGACGACAACCGATTTTGCACCCGTCACCAGATCCATCGCCCCGCCCATGCCGGGAACCATCTTGCCCGGCACCTTCCAGTTGGCGAGCCGTCCCTGCGCATCCACCTGCAACCCGCCGAGCACGGTCATGTCCAGATGCCCGCCCCGGATCAGTCCGAAGCTCATGGCGCTGTCGATTGAGGCCGCGCCGGGCACCGCCGTCACGAAGCCGCCGCCGGCATCGGTGAGGTTCGGATCCTCCATCCCTTCCGGTGGCCGGGCGCCAAGCCCGATCACCCCGTTCTCGGCCTGGAAGAAGACCCCGGCATTGGCGGGAACGAAATTGGCCACGAGGCTCGGCAGGCCGATCCCGAGGTTCACCAGCATCCCCGCATGGATTTCGCGGGCGACGCGGCGGGCGATCAGTTCCTTGGCATCCATCTCTGGCCTCCTCAACGTGCGCGTTCGATCAGGTGATCGACCAGGACGCCGGGTGTCTTGACGGCATCAGGCGGGATCACGCCGATCGGAACGATCTCGTCCGGCTCGGCGATGACGGTCGCCGCGGCCAAAGCCATGATCGGGTTGAAGTTATGGGCCGTCAGCGAATAGCCGAGATTGCCGACATAATCGGCCCGATGGGCCGCGATCAGGGCAAAATCGCCCTTGATCGGTTTCTCGAGAAGAAAGCGCTTGCCGTCGACTTCGACCACCGGCTTGCCGTCCTCGACCTCGGTGCCAAGACCCGTAGGTGTCAGGATGCCGCCAAGGCCGACGCCCGCCGCGCGAATGCGTTCGACCAACGAGCCCTGCGGCACCAGTTCCACCTCGATCTCGCCCGCGATCATCTTGGCCTGCGTCTCGGGGTTCAGACCGATATGCGAGGTGACAAGGCGCGAGATGGCGCCCGCCGTAACCAGTTTAGCAATCCCGTGGCCGGGCATTGCCGTATCATTGGCGACAACCGTCAGTCCCTTTGCACCGCGCGCGACAAGCGCGTCGATCAGGCGATGAGGGCTGCCAACGCCCATGAAACCCCCGATCAGCAGGACCGATCCATCCGGGATCATGGCTGCCGCCGCCTCTGGCTTGATTGCTCGCTTCACGCTGCCGGCCTTTCGCTACCCACAGCCAGCCGCCGCGCCGCGCGCGCGATGACCAGCTCTTCGTTGGTGGGCAGGACCATGACGCGGACCTTGCCGCCATCATCGCTCACGACCGGCGCATTTTGCGCGTTTCGCGTCGCGTCGACGGTGAGGCCGAGCCAGTCCATCCCCTCGCAGACCGCCGCGCGCACGGCGGGCGAGTTCTCGCCAATACCAGCGGTGAAGATCAGCGCGTCGATCCCGCCCAGAACCGCCGCCAGCCCGCCCAATTCGCGCCGGATGCGAGCGATGAAATAGCCGATCGCTTGCCGCGCCTCGGGCGTATCCGCGGCTTCGAGCTGACGCATGTCATGCGACAGGCCGGACAGCCCCAGCAGGCCCGAGCGCTTGTAGAGCAGGTCCGAGATGGCGTCGCCATCCATCCCCTCCTGCTGCATCAGATAGAGCAGCGCGCCGGGGTCGATCTGGCCGCAGCGTGTGCCCATGGCAAGGCCGTCGAGCGCCGAAAAGCCCATGGTCGAGGTCACCGACCGCCCATCCTTCAGCGCGCACATCGAGGCACCGTTGCCGAGATGGGCGATCACCACCCGGCCCCGCGCCAGATCTGGGTCGATCTCGGCCAGGTGGCCGGAGACATAATCGTAGCTCAGCCCGTGGAAGCCGTAGCGGCGGACACCCTTGTCGTAGTAGGTGCGCGGCAGGGCGAAGGCGTCATTCTCGAAACTGTGGCCGCGGTGAAAGGCGGTGTCGAAACAGGCGACCTGCAAGGCCTCGGGGAAGGTCTCGATCGCGGCGCGGATGCCGGCGAGGTTGTGCGGCTGGTGGAGCGGAGCAAAGGGGGAAAAGCGGTCAAGCGCCGCCAGCACGGTCTGGTCGACCCGGATGGGGGCCGCGAAATCCGGCCCGCCATGGACGACACGGTGGCCGACGGCGGCAACGGTCAGCCCCGGAAAGGACATCTCCAGCGCCGCAAGCGCCGTCGCCAGCGACTGCGTATGCGTCGTGTAGTCGCCCCCTTGCGGCAAGGGCAACGCGCCGCCGCCACTGTCTTTCAACTTCATCATCCCGTCCGCGCCGATCCGGTCGACCAGACCGGTCGCAAGCGGCGTGTCGCCCTCTGGCGGGAACAGCGCGAACTTGAGCGAGGAGGACCCCGCATTGAGCGTGAGGATCACGCCCTTCATTTGCCGCCCCTGCGGATGCGCGCGTCATGCAGCGCCGCCACCGCGCAGGAGGCAAGACGCGACTTTTCGCTGTCCGAGCGCGAGTTGAGGATCACCGGCACCTTCGCCCCCATGACCACCCCTGCCCCCTCGGCATGGCTGATGAAGGTGAGCTGCTTTGCCAGCATGTTGCCGGCATCGAGGCCGGGCACCACAAGGATGTTGGCGTGTCCCGCCACTGCCGAGCGCAGGCCCTTTGTGCGCGCGGCGGCGATATCCACCGCGTTGTCCATCGCCAGGGGCCCGTCGACCAGCCCGCCCTTGATCTGGCCACGCTCGGCCATCTTCGACAGAAGCGCCGCGTCGATCGAGGACTGGATCGCGGGGTTCACCGTCTCGACCGCGGACAGGATGCCGGCCAGCGGGGTTTCGATGCCGATCGACAGAGCCAGGTCGATGGCGTTCTGGACGATGTCGACCTTGGTCGCCAGGTCGGGGGCGATGTTGATCGCGGCATCGGTGACCAAGAGCGGCGAGGGCATCCCCGGCACGTCCATCACGAAGATATGGGTGAAACGGCGACCGACCCGTAGCCCTTTTTCCTTGTCTAACATCGGGCGCAGCAGGTCGTCGGTATGCAGGTGCCCCTTCATCACCGCGCCCGCGCGGCCTTCGTTCACCAGCCCGCAGGCGATGCGCGCCGCCGCCTCTTGCCCCGGCTCGGCGATCAGTTCGAAGCCCGAAATGTCCTCGCCCAGCCGATCCGCCGCCGCCCGGATCAGATCGGGATCGCCGATCAGGATCGGGGTGATGATGGTTTCCTTCGCCGCGAGGATCGCCCCGCCAAGCGAGTTCTCCTCTTCCGGGGCGACGACAGCCGTCACCAGCGCCGGCAGCGGCCGGGTCTTTTCCAGAAGCGCATCGAAATGGCGGTGGCGCTGGACGATCAGGCCAGGGATCTCCAGCTCGTCGGTGATGACCTTGCGGGTGGGCGCGATCACCCGCGCCTCGCCGGTCACGATGATCTGGCCATCCGAAACCCGGGTGACCTCGGTTGCCATGGCAACGATGCCATTGCCCTCTTTCGCCGTCACGGTCGCCCGCGCGACGAGTTCCTCGCCCGCCTGCGAGCGGCCGCGGAAATCCAGCGTCTGCGACCGGTAGAGCGTTCCCGGCCCCGGCAGGAAGGTGCCGAGAACCCCCGAGATCAGCGAGGCGACGAACATGCCCGGCGCCACGCCCTGATCCGGCTCGCCATCGCCGTCGCTGTCCTGCCCCGGCAGGTGCAGTGGATTATGGTTCCCCGAGGACTGGGCGAAGATAAAGAGGTCGTCGACCGTGATCAGCCGCCTCAGCTCGGCGCTGTCCCCGATCTTGAGTTCTTCATAGGTCCGGTTTTCGAGTTTCAATTCTCGGCCTTCCTGTTGGTGGGACGGCGGCGGGCCGCCAATGAAGTCTCTGCTATCGGCGGCGGTGGCGCCAGAGGCTGCTGCATGGCGGATGTCACATCATTCGGTTTCGCAACGGCTGGCTCGGACCGGGCGGGTTGCAGCCTTGGATCGAACGGATCGAAGGTGCTGGCCATGGGGGACCCCCTCAGGCGATGATCGAATAGCCGCTGTCGATGTCGTGCACGCCGCCGGTCAGGTGCCGCGCCTCGCGCGAGGCGAGGAAGGCCGCGACCGCCCCGACATCCTCGATCGAGACAAGCGTATTCATGGGGGCCTTTTCCGCCGCCGCGTCGAGCAGCGCGTCGAAATGTCCGATCCCCGATGCCGCGCGGGTCTTGAGCGGTCCGGGCGACAGCGCATGGACCGAGATCCCCTGCGACCCGAGTTCGGCGGCGGCATAGCGCACGGCACTTTCCAAGGCCGCCTTCACCGGGCCCATCATGTTGTAATTCTTCACCACGCGGGTCGATCCGAAGAAGGACACCGCCATGCAGGTGCCGCCATCAGGCATCATCGGCTCGGCCAGCCGGATCATCCGCAGGAAGGAATGCACCGACACATCCATCGCCATCGCGAATCCCTCGGCCGAGCAGTCGATGACACGGCCGTGCAGATCGTCCCGGGGCGCAAAGGCGATGGAATGCAGCAGCGTATCGATCCGGCCCCAACGATCCGAGATTTCTTCGAAGACGGCCTCAAGCTGGCCCGGTTTCATCACATCCAGCGGCAGGACAATCTCGGCCCCGAGCTCTTCCGCAAGGGGACGGACATGCGGCTCCGCCTTCTCGTTGAGGTAGGTGATGGCCAGATCCGCGCCCTGCGCCCGGAACGCCCTGGCGCAGCCATAGGCGATCGAGCTGTCATTCGCGACACCGACAACGAGGATCTTGGTTCCGGCGAGTGAGAACATGAGAGTTGACCTTCCAGAGTTTGCCGATCGGGCAGCAACATCTTGTAACATTTCTGCAGGGCAGCAGAAACGATCTGCATCAAACCATAACGCCTGCCAAGTCCTGCCCCGGTCGAGGGCGACGCAATCTCGGCGGTAAGGCGGCTACTCGCCGAAATGCGCGCTGTGCCGCCGCGCATGACATATTTTCATATTTTATAACAATAACTTGTCGATAAACCACCCTGCCCCCGGGTTTCCCCGTCACACACGCACCAGCTGGGCAGAGCTGACGGATTTTGCGCCGGGTGGCACAGGATCGGGCCGGGGCGGATGTCTCCGTGATTCCGCGGAATTGCTGCAAAAGCGTGATCGCCGGACCGCTCACCCGCGCAGATTGGCGGACCCGTGCTTGCCGGCCCTTCGGGTTCTGCTAGACTTTTTGTCCACACTTCCGCAAAGGCGGCAGCCACGTTCAGTCGGTGGGCCTGACGTAGCAACTGTATCGGACTGCTTGATGAAACTCGATCCGTCGGATCTGGGCGAGAAAACCGATCTCGCGGCCCTGTACCGGGCGATTTACCGGGCAAGGCTCGTGGACAGGCAGGAACAGGCGCTGATCGATCAGGGCGTGGGGCACTTCCATGTCGCCGGCACCGGCCACGAGATGACCGCAGCCCTTGCCATGGCGATGGAGCCGCAGGACTGGCTCTTCCCGCACTACCGCGACAAGGCGCTGATGATGGCGGCGGGCCTGCCGCTGAAGGAGGTCTTCGCGGCTTTCCTCGCCTCGCCCGCCTCGCAATCCGCCGGCCGGCAGATGAGCGCCCACTACAGCTGGCGCGACCGCAACATCGCCTCGCTGGTCGGGCCGGTGGGCAACAACGCGCTTCAGGCGGTGGGCGCAGCCCTGGCACTGAAGGACACCGCCGACCGCCCGGTCGTGATCTGCGCCATGGGCGACGGCACAACCCAGCAGGGCGAAGTGCTGGAAGCCTTCGCCGAAGCCGCGCGTCAGACGGCGCCGGTGCTGTTCCTGGTCGAGGATAACGGCTGGGCCATTTCCACCGTGACCCGCGGGCGAACGGTGTTCGACATGAACGGCACCGAGATCGACCACCTGTTCGGGCTGCCGGTCCTCCGCTTCTGCGGCTGGGACGTGGATGGCGCAATCGCCGCCTGCGCCGACGCGATGGCGCGCGTCCGGAGCGGCAGCGGACCGCTGATCCTGCTTGGACGTTTCGAACGGCTGAGCGACCATACAAATGCCGACGATCAGCAGGTCTATCGCCCCGACAGCGATTTCAAGGAATTCGCCGGTCGCGACCCTGTCGAGAACCTGCGCGCCGCCCTGGCCCGGACCGGGCTGACGGAAGCGCGGCTGCAGGTGATGGAACAGGCCGTGCAGGGCGAGGTCGAGGCTGCCCTTGCCGCCGCACGGGCCGAGAACGCCCCTGCGACCCATCCCCCGGTCCGCGCCCCCTTCCCGCCTGCCCTGGCCACCCGGCCGGATGCGGCATCCGAGAATGGCGACCTGACCATGCGCGAGGCGCTGAACCGCGCCCTGAAGGCGCAGCTTGCCTCCGATCCTGCCGTGGTCCTGCTCGGCGAGGATATCGAGGACCCCAAGGGCGATGTCTTCGGTGTCACCCGCGGCCTGTCCAGCGCCTTTCCGGGACGCGTGCTGAACTCGGCCCTGTCGGAATCGACCATTGTCGGCACCTCCATCGGTCGCGCCCTCGCCGGCGAAAAGCCGATTGCCTTCATCCAGTTCGCCGATTTCCTGCCGCTCGCCGCCAACCAGATCATCTCGGAGCTTTCGACGATCTACTGGCGCACGGCGGGCCACTGGTCTGCGCCGGTCGTGATCATGGCGCCGGTCGGCGGCTACAAGCCCGGCCTCGGCCCGTTCCACGGCCAGTCGATGGAAAGCATCTTTGCCCAATGCCCCGGCCTTGATGTGGTCATGCCCAGCTCGGCCGCCGATGCGGCGGGGCTGTTGAACGCGGCACTGGCCGGTGGGCGGCCGACGCTGTTCCTCTATCCCAAGGCGATGCTGAACCTGCCCGACAAGGCGATGGCGGGCGATGCGGCCGACGCCTTCACCCTGCCCGGCCGGGCGAAACGCCTTCGCACCGGTGCGGACCTGACCATTGTCGCCTGGGGCAACACCGTGCCGCTGGCCGAATCTGCGGCGGAACGTCTGGCCGAGGACGGCATCGGCACCGACCTGATCGACCTCCGCTCGATCTCGCCCTGGGACCGGGAGATGGTTTCAGCCAGCACCCGGCGCACCGGGCGGCTTCTCGTGGTGCACGAGGAAAACCTGACCGGCGGCTTCGGGGCCGAGATCGCGGCCCATGCGGCCGAGACGGCGCGCTCAGGCCTGCGCGTGGCGCGGGTCGGGCGGCAGGACACCTACATACCGTTCAACTTCGCCGACCAGCTCGCCGTTCTGCCTTCGGTTCCAAAGGTGCTCGAGGCGGCGGCGGGGCTGCTTGACCTGCAGATCGACTGGGAACCGGACGCTTCGGCCCTGACCGACGCCGATGCCGTTCTGGCCATCGGGTCGGGTCCCGCGGACGATCTGGTGAAGGTGGTCGAGCTGCATGTGCAGCCCGGTGACCAAATCGAGGAAGGCCAGCTTGTGGCGGTGGTCGAGGCGACGAAGGCCGCCGTCGATGTCTGCGCCCAACGGGCCGGAATCGTGGCCGACATCTGTGCCCGGGTCGGCGACGACATCCGCGTCGGCGCGGCCGTGATCACACTGGAACCGGCAGAAGGCGGCGCCGCACCGGAACGCGAGATCCCGCTCAAGGCGGTCTTCACCGGCCGCGCGCCCCGCATCGTCAGCGAAAAGGCGGCGGCTGACCACGTTGCGCTTGGCGCGATCTGCGCTGTCAACGGCTCGCGTCTGGTCACGACGGAAGAGCTTGCCGCGCGCTGGCCGGGCCGCAAGACCGAAGACATCCTGCGCGCGACGGGGATCCACGAACGCCACTGGGCCGGACCGGGGCAGACCTTGCTCGGCATGGCAACCGAAGCCGCGAAAGCCGCCCTGGCCGCCGAAGGCATGGCCATGGCCGACATCGGTCTGGTCGTCGCTGCAACCGGAACGCCAGATGTGATCACGCCTTCGCTCGCCTCGCGCGTCACGGTGGCGGCGGCCGGGGACGGACCGGTGCCGCAGATCGCGGCCTATGACGTGAACGCGGCCTGCAGCGGCTATATCTACGCGATGGAGCAGGCCTGGCAGTTCCTCGCCACGCGGCCCGAGGCGTCCGTGCTTGTGATCACGGCTGAAATCCTGTCGCCCGCGCTCGACCTCGACGATCCCGACACGGCGGTGATCTTTGCCGATGCGGCCACAGCGACCGTGGTTCACGGGGCGGGTCGCGGAGATTCCGGGGCCTGGCGGGTCAGCCGGCCCGTCCTTGGCGGCCACCCCGAGCCGGGCCGCCTGATCTCGGTTCCCCTCGGCGGGCGCGGCTATGTGCGGATGCTGGGCCGCCAGGTTTTCGCGGATGCCGTGCGCTCGATGACCGAGATCGTCAATCGCGCCTGCGATGCCTCCGGGCTGACGCTGGCCGATCTCGATGCGCTGGTGCCGCATCAGGCCAACCAGCGGATCATCGACGCGGTCGAACGGCGCGCCGGCGTCCCCGCCTTCAGCGTGATCGAGCATTTCGGGAACACCAGTTCCTCGAGCATCCCGCTGGCCCTGGCCCAGCCCGGCCTGATCGGCGACCGCGTGGCGCTCTGTGCCTTTGGCGGCGGCTATACCACAGCCGCGGCAATCATGGACCGTTAGGGCAGGAGGGACCCCTCCCTAGGGTGACAGCGCCGCGGCCAGCAGGCGGACATGGCTGGCGATCTGCCCCTTGAGGTCTTCAAGGCTCATCGTGTCGTCCTTGACGAATTCCATGAAGGCATTGTTCAGGTCGTTGAACAGCATCTCGCCAAGCGCCCGCGCCGGCAAATCGGCGCGCAGCCGCCCCGCCGCCTGGAGCCGCGCCACCATGGCGCAGATCTGCCCGGCGAGTTTCTGGTCGAGTTCGGTGTAACGCTGCGAGAAGGGCGTCATCGGGGCCTCGATCGAGATCGCCATGGCCCGGCGCCACATTTCCTTGGTCAGGTAGACCAGCGAATGGTCATAATAGCCGTCGATCAACTGCAGGATCGCCTCGGCCGGATCGGCGGGTGGGTCGGCCAGCAGGAGGGTGCCAGCCTCGATGACCTCCTCGACCTCCATCGTCACGATCGAGACCAGAAGATCGCCCTTTGTTTCGAAGTAGTTATAGAAGGTTCCGACCGAAACTTCGGCCCGCGCGGCGATATCCTCGATCCGCACCGCCTCATAGCCCGCGTCGCGGAAAAGCTCGACCGCCGCCTCGGTCAGACGGCGGTTCCGGTCTGCCTTCTGTTTCGCGCGCAAGCCCGCCACCGGGGAATTCCCTCGCTTTCGCAAATCGCCTGAAAAATGACATTGACTTCAAAAATGAATGAACTCAATTTTTTTCTCATCTGCACCGCCCAAGAGTGCGACCGCCGACATGGAGAAACCGATGCCCCGACCTTCCCTGCCCCAGGCAGCACTGACCGCGCTGTCGCTGTTGCTGACGGCAAGCCCCACGCTCGCCAAGGACCTGAACGCGCTGGTCTGGTGCGACCATACCGACCCGTCGCTGGTCGAACCCTTCGAAGAAAAGTTCGGCGTCAAGGTGAACCTCAAGGAATACGAGGGCACGGCTGCCGGGCTGGCGATCCTTGACCAGTCGCAACCCGGCGATTGGGACGTGCTGGTGATCGACGCGGTCGATGTCCACCGCGCCGTCGATGCCGGCTACATGGCCGAACTTCCGGCGGACCAGCTGCCTACCGCCGATTTCTTCCCGCAGCTCGTCATGGCCGAGAACAACACCAAGGATGGCAAGACCTACGCGGTGACCGAGAAATTCGGCTACAACACCATCGCCTACGACAAGTCCAAGGTCGATCCGAAGGACATGGAGGACCTCAACACCCTCTGGTCCGGCAAGTATGACGGCCGCATCGCCATCTACGACTATTACCTGCCGGTCCTCGGCATCATCGCCATGAGCCAGGGCATCAAGACGGCGGACATGACGGCCGACAACCTCGACCAGCTGAAAGAACCGCTGTTCAAGCTGAAGGCCGCGTCAAAGCAGGTGTCGGACATCGTCTCGAGCCAGACGGCACTGGCCACTGGCGATGTCGACATCATGGTGGGCGGCGGGGAATACGTCACGGCCGTCCTCGCCAAGGACAATCCCAATCTCGACTGGACAATCCCCAAGCAGGGCGGGCTGCGGTGGGCGCAGTCGATCGGCGTGCTCAAGGACAGCAGCCAGCCCGACCTCGCGCTGGAATTCGTGAAATACATCGTCTCGCCCGAGGGTCAGGCGCGGCTTGCCACCGCCAGCTGCTATTGGGGGATGCCCGCCAACAGCAAGGCCGGCGAAGTTATGACACCTGAGCAGAAGACCCTGCTCCGGTGGGATGACCAGCCCGACTACCTCGCCCGCGCCCAGCTTTACCCGATCCCGGATGCCGCGCTCGACACCAAGATGCAGGATCTCTGGACGGAGATGATGCAGAAGTGAGTCTCGCCGCCCGAGAGCGTCGGCAGGGCTGGGGCCTCATCGCCCCGGCCCTGCTCTGGCTCCTCGCCTTCTTCCTGATCCCCTTCGCCGTGATGCTCGCCCTGTCCTTCGCGCATATGGAGGAACGGACGGTCGTCCACGGCTTCGATCCGGGGAACTACATCCGCATCTTCACCGACTGGACGATGTTCAAGGCGCTGGTGAACAGCGTCGAGATCACGCTGATCGTCACGGTCGTGTCGGTGGTCCTCGCCTATCCGCTGGCCGCCATCATCGCTTTCCGGGTGCCGCGCCGCTGGCAAAGGCTCGCGCTTCTGCTCGCAGTCCTGCCGTTCTGGACCTCCTATGTCGTGCGGTCCTATGCGTGGCTGCTGGTCCTTGGCCAGAATGGCGTGCTGAACAAGGCGCTGATGGGTCTTGGCCTGATCTCGGCCCCGCTCGAGATCGCGGCGACGCGGACGGCGACGGTCATCGGTTTCGTCCATTTCTTCGTGATGCTGTTGACGCTCACGATCTACGCCAACTTGATCCAGTTGTCGCCGAACTACGCCCGCGCTGCGCAGGACCTTGGCGCGGGGCGGTTCCAGACCTTCCGCCATGTGATCCTGCCGTTGACCATGCCCGGCGTGGTGACGGGGGCCTTCCTGACCTTCGTCCTCTGCATCGGCGACTACATCACCCCGCAAATCCTAGGCGGGAACAACGAGTTGACCCTTCCACAGCTCATCATGTTGCAGATGGGGCGCGGAGGAAACTTCCCGCTTGCCTCGGCGCTGTCGGTGGTCCTGATGCTCGTCGTGACACTGGCCTATGCCCTGTCGGCGCGCTGGTTGAGGCTTGACCGGGTATGATGCGGCTTCTCTCCTGGCTCTACCTCACCGCCGCCTATCTCTTCATCTTCCTGCCGGTCGGCGTGCTTGTCGTGTTCTCCTTCCAGGACGGCCGCCTGCCGGTGCCGCCGCTGCAGGGCGTGTCGCTGAAATGGTACGAAAAGGTGCTGTCCGACGGCGACCTGATGACGGCGCTTCTGAATTCGCTGATCGTGGCGCTGATCTCCTCGGCGGTCGCGCTGGTGCTGGGATTCCTTGCGGCCCATGCGCTGGCACGGGTGAAACTGCCCGGATCGGTCGCGATGCGGGTATTGATAATCGCACCTATGACGGTCTCAACCCTCATCATCGGCCTCGGTCTTTTGACCTTTTTCAACCAGATCGGCCTTCGCCCCTCGCTTTTGGCTACGGGCATCGGCCATGTCATCATCAACCTGCCGCTCTGCTTCGCGATCACCTACGCCGCCATGGGCGACCACCAGAAGAACGCCGAACGCGCCGCCCGCGACCTCGGCGCGTCCGAGGCGCAGGTGCTCTGGCTGGTCTCGGCCCCGATGCTGGCCCCGGCGCTCGCCGCCGCCTTCTTCCTGTCGGTCACCTTCAGCTGGGACGAGTTCATCATCGCTTTCCTCCTGACCCGTTTCGACGTGACCCTGCCGGTCGAGATCTGGTCGATGCTCCGCTCGGGCCTTTCGCCCGCCACCAATGCCATCGGCTCGCTGGTCTTCCTCGTCTCGATCGGGGTCGTGGTGCTTGCCGAAATCTTCATCCTGCGGAGGCGCGCATGACCGCACCCGTTTCCATTCGCGGCGTGCGCCAGCGCTATGGCGGCGCGACCGCGCTTGACCATGTCGATCTGGAAATCGCTGCGGGAGAGTTCGTGGTCCTGCTCGGCCCTTCCGGCTGTGGCAAGACCACGCTTCTGAACATCATCGGCGGCTTTGCCGAACCGACCGAGGGGCAGGTCCTGATCGGCGGGCGCGACATGGCCGGCGTCGAGCCGAAAGACCGGCCGACCACCACCGTATTCCAGGACTACGCCCTTTTCCCCCATATGAGCCTGGCCGAGAACGTGGCCTTCGGCCTTCGCATGCGGGGGGTAGACAAGCCCGCCCGGATCAAGAAGGCCGAAGAAATGCTGGCGCTGGTGGGGCTTGCGGGCCGGGGCAGCCGCCGCCCGCATGAGCTTTCGGGCGGCCAGCGGCAGCGGGTCGCACTCGCCCGGGCGCTGGCGGTGGAACCGGATGTGCTGCTGCTCGACGAACCGCTCGGCGCGCTTGACCTCAAGCTGCGCCGCGCAATGCAGGACGAGCTCAAGGCGATCCAGCGCCGCGTCGGGACAACCTTCGTCCATGTCACCCACGATCAGGAGGAGGCGATGGCGATCGCCGACCGGATCGTGGTGATGAATGCCGGACGGATCGAGGATGTTGGCCCCCCGCGCGAGGTCTATTTGCGCCCCAAGTCCCTGTTTACGGCCGGGTTCATGGGAGAGATCAACCGCATTCCGGTCAATGGCGACAGCTCGGCCCTTGGCCCGCTGACGCTTGGAAATGACCGCGAGAAGGTCCTGTGCATCCGCCCGGAATCGATCCGACCGGCCGAGCTTGCCCCGGTCGGCGCGCTGCATCTGGGCCGGGCCACGATCACCGATGCCGCTTTCTTCGGGACCCACGTCCGCGCCCATGCCGCGCCGCTCGTCGCGCCCGAGCTTCAGCTTGTCTTCCACCTGCCGCAATCCGTTCTGCCCGCACCGGGCGAGATCGTCGATCTGGCTGCCACGTCCTGGGTACTCCTCGGTCCATGAAGCGAATTCCTGCCGACGCCTGGTGGCGTCAAAGACCGGTCGGCGATGGCGTGACCTGGATCGACGAGCCGCATATCCGCGACTTCTACCGCTGCAACGTCTGGCATGTGCGTGGCCGCGACCGCGACATGCTGGTGGACAGCGGCATGGGGGTCGTCAGCCTGCGCACCCATGTGCCGCTGGTGACCGAGCGTCCGCTCGAGGCGGTGGCAAGCCACAGCCATTTCGACCATATGGGCTGCCACCACGAGTTTCCGTGCCGATCCTGCCACGCCGCCGAGGCACACCTGATGCGCGCGCCGACGCGGGAAAACACGCTGGCCGACAAGTATGTGACCGACGACATCTTCACCGCCCTGCCGCCCGAGCCCTACCAGTCGGCGCTCTACACGGTCGAGGCCGCCCCTGCGACGCGACTTCTCTGGGATGGCGACGTGGTCGATCTTGGCGACCGCCACTTCGAGGTGATCCACACCCCCGGCCATTCCGCCGGCGGCATCGCCCTGTGGGAGGCGGCCACGGGCATCCTGTTCACGGGCGACATCGTCTATGACGGCGAGCTGATCGAGGGCACCACCCCGCTTGAGCAGGCGCAATACCTCCGCTCGATGGAGCGGCTCTACGATTTGCCGGTCACCGTGGTGCATGGCGGCCACTTCCCCAGCTACGGGCGCGCCCGCCACCGCCAGATCATCGGCGACTGGCTGAAGTCGAAAGCAGGCTAAGGCTCAGGGCCGCTCGCCCCGGGCCAGCGCGCCTTCGATCTCGTCAAAGACCTCGTCGAGATCGGCGACGCTGTCGATGACGAAATGTGCCCCGGCGCGCAGGAGCTTGGCGTAGGCCGCATCGCGCATCCGGTCGTACTCTTCCGACGAAAGCGCCGCTGTCTCTTCCGGGTTCAGGCCGAAGACGTTGCCGGAAAGCGCCACGCCCACGGTCCAGGTCCCGGCATTCAGCCCTTCCTCGATGCCGACCTCAGTGTCATCGACCTTCACGGTCGCCCAGGGATGCCAGATGCCGAGGTTGATGAAGGTCTGGTACATCATCAGCGGCGAAGGACGGCCCTGAGCCAGATCGCCCGCGCAGACGAGGCTGTCGGGCGCATAGCCCTGCTTCGCCGCGACTGGCAGCAGCGGCGCCATGATATCGCGCGTATAGCCGGTGGTGGAGCCGATCTTGAGCCCCCGCGCCCGGGCCTTCTTCGCCATCTCGGCCGCCCCTTCGATCAGGGTGCCGTAGTCGGTCACGACCTCGACGTTCATCGGCACGAATATCTCGTAGATCTTGTCGATGTCCGCCTCGGTCGGGTCGGCGCCGTGCTTGGCCTTCCAGGCGGCGGCGACGCGCGGGCTGCGGATCACGGCGGCGATATGGTCGCGCTTGGCCATGCCCATCGGCCCGCGCGCCTCGTCCACGGTGATCTCGACCCCGAACTTGGCAAAGCTGCGCTGGAACACGCCCATCGGCGCTTGCGAACCGTGGTCAACAACGGTTCCGGCCCAGTCGAGGATGACGGCCTGAAGGCGGTTCTTGGTCATGCGGCGGCTCCATAGAGATCGGTCAGGGTTTCTTCGGCGATGGCGAAAGCGGTGCTGGCCCCGGTCCCGCTGGTCACGATGACAAGGCGGATCGCCGGATCGGGTGCATCCATGATCATCAGCTTCTCGGGATGCGAGGCATAGGTGCCCAACCAGCGCTCGGTCACCTGCGCGCCGGGCAGGCGCAGGGTGGCATGCATCTCGTCCAGCATCAGCTCGTCCACCCGGTCGCGGGCAAAGGGCGAGGGGCTCCATTCGTAGTGGTGGCTGTCGCCGACGATCAGCCCACCATCCGAGCCTTGCACGGCGATCAGGTGGATGCCGTTGTCCAGGAACTCGCCCTGTTCGCGCTGCAGCCGCGCCTTCAGCGCCGCCGCCTCGGGCAGTTCCGAATAGCCAAGGTAGCGGACCAGCGACAGGTCGGTCATCACCGATCCGGGCAGGCGGAACCCCTTGTCCGCCGGCATGACCTTCATCATGTGCAGCCGGCAGCGGGTGATGCCCATGGCCGCGATCCGGTCCGGGAACAGCGTCAGCATGTCATCGCCCGGACAGACGACGATCCGCTCAGCCTCGATCACGCCATCGGTCGTCACCACGCGGCCCGGCTCCACCGCCTTGACCAGCGTCTTGCGACGGAATTCGGCGCCAAGGGATTTCTCGATCCAGGCGGCAAGCTTGCCGACAGCGTGGCGGCTTTCTACCCGCCGCTCATGCGGGCTCCACAGCCCGCCTTGAAACGCACCATCCGCCAGGATCGCGCCGTGGTCGCGGCGCAGGGTTTCGGCGTCGAGCAGGGTGCACTCGGCCCCCATGTCTGTCGCCTTGAATGCCTCGAGCACCGTCATCGCCTCGGGCCGGCGGGCGACGACGAGCAGGCCCTGATGTTCCACCGGGATGCCTGCGAGTGGAGCGACCTCCTGCCAGATATCGCGCGAGCGCATGGCGCGGCGCCAGCAGTCGCCCTGCTGCTGTCCGGTCACGGTAACGAAGCCGAAGTTGCGCACCGAGGCGCCGATCGCCTCGGCCTCGCGATCCACCACGATCACCGACAGCCCGCGCCGCCGCGCGATCAGCGCATGGGCCAGCCCCACGATCCCCGCGCCCACGACGACGAGATCGACCTTCTTCGACATGCTTGTCTCCCTGCAGCTTTCGCCGCTCCCCTCAGGGCGGCGCCGGATCACGAGTCTCGCCCGGCCGGTCTTGACGCATTGGCCAAGGGTCGCACCGCGAAGTCAAGCCGCGCTGCCGTCCCTCAAACACATTCTCCTACGCCCCGCGGGGAACCCGGCGGGTCAGCAGATACTCGCCCCGCGCCCGATCGAAGCCGGTGATCTCTTCCCCGCGCTCGAACGCGGCGGTGATGGCAGCGCGCGAGCGGAGCCGTTCGGCAAGGGCGCGGTCGGGGTCGGCGGTCAGCATCTCGGCAAAGTTGGCGGGGATGGCGATGCGCGACACCGGGTCGGCTTGGTCCGGCTGCGCACGGGACTGGGCACCAACCGCCGCCTCCTCGACGAACCATTCCGCCAGAAGCCTGTCAGAGGGCGCGCCGGCATTGATGCCGGCCATTTCACCATAATAGTCGGGGTAATAGGTCCGCCCGATGGCGCCAAGCGTGCCGATGTTCAGGCTGGCGTTCAGGAGGCGCAGCGGATCGTAGGTCCAGCGGACCAGCTTGATCCCCCGCGCCCGGCACCAGTCGCGCTGATACCATTTAAGCCGTGCCCCGAGGCCAAGACCCCGCGCCTCTGGCAGGATGGCGAGGCGGTGCGAATGCTGCACCTGCGGGTCGCGCGTCGGAAAGGCAAAGACGTAGCCGATCAGCCGCCCTCCCTGGAACGCCCCGGCGCAAAGCCCGCCTTCCGCCTGGATGACCATCATCAGATCGGCCGGATCGGCGGTGTCGTCATGGCCCCAGACATCGTTCTGCAAAGCCTCGGCCAGCCGGAACTCGGCCATGCCGCTCAGGTCGCGAAGGACGACGTCCTTCATGCGCCGAACCTGCGGATGTCGGTGCTGACCGTGGCAAGGAAGTCGTGGTCCAGCGTCACCCCCGTCCCCGGCCCCCGCGGCACCGGCATCCGGCCCTCCATTGCCTCCAGCCGCTCCACGATGATGTCGCGGTGAAAATAGCGGCTGGCGGAAGACGTATCGCCCGGCTTGCGGAAGTTCGGCAGGGTGGACAGGTGGATGTTGTGCGCCCTTCCCACACCGCTTTCCAGCATCCCGCCGCACCAGACCGGCACATCGAAGGCCTGCGCCAGATCATGGATCGCCCGGGCCGAGGAATGACCGCCGACCCGCCCGACCTTGATGTTGACCACCCTTGCTGCATCCGTCTGCAGCGCCTTGCGCGTCTCGGCCACGGTGCCCAGGCATTCGTCCAGGCAGATCGGCGTCTTCAGTCGCGATTGCAGCACGGCATGGTCGTGGATGTCGTTCCAGGCGAGAGGCTGCTCGATGTAGTCCAAGCCATAGGCGTCCAGTTCCTGCAGCAGCGCCGTATCGGCCAGCGTGTAGGAGCTGTTGGCATCCACCGTCAGATGCGCCCCCGGAAACGCCTCGCGCGCGGCGCGCACAAGAGCGAGGTCATGGCCCGGCATGATCTTCAGCTTGATGCGCTTATAGCCCTGATCGAGATGCGCGCGGATCCGGTCGAGCGTACCCGGGATCGGCCCGATGCCAAGCGACACGCCCACATCGATCGCATCCCCCTCGCCACCCAGCACGGTCTGCAATGGCAGCTCCAGCGACCGCGCCCAGAGATCCCAGAACGCCATCTCGACCGTTGCCAGCGCCATACGGTTGGCGCGCCACGGCGCAAAATGGCGGTCGAGCGCGTTCGGATGGGCAAAGCTCTTGCCGATCAGGCCGGGCAGAATCGCGTCGGACAGGAAGGCCATCGCCCCGGCCGTGGTTTCCGGCAGGTAATCGGGCAGAGGGTCCATCACCCCTTCCGCGACGCCTTCCCACGCGCCCGAGAACAGCCGCAGCAGAGGAAAATGCTTTTCATACATGGTGCCGGTGGCGATGGTGAAAGGCGTCACCAACGGCAGCCGCACCAGCCGCAACTCTGCCGCCTCGATCACCAGAGGGGGCCGCGTCGCCAGCACTGCCGATGAATCAGGCATCCCGCCCTCCCCCTGATTGAGCCGCGCCAGATTAGTCGATCACAGTTTTCTTGCAAGATTGACGGTTGGGAATGTTTCTGTCACGCTTTTGATGAATCACGACGGCTGAAGGCCGCGGAACCGACCGGGGGGTCAATGGCAGATCAGGAGGCAGTTCCGCCTTTACCGGCCGACTTGCGTGGCCGACTGGAAGACAGCCTGCGGGACGCCACCCCCGCCAATCAGACCCTTGCCACCTATTTCCTGTCGAACCTGAAGGACCTGCCCTTCGAAACCGCCGCCTCGGTTGCTGCCAAGGTCGGCGTGAGCGAGGCGACGGTCGGCCGCTTCTGTCGCGGGATCGGCTACCGGCATTTCAAGGACCTCAAGGGCGCGATCCAGTCCGACCTTGGCGACAAGGCCTGGCTCGTGGGCGACCGGCTCACTGATTTTGCCACCCGCCAGAAGCGCGGCGCGGCCGAGATCTCGCGCGGGCTGGAACGCGAGATGGCGGCGATCCTCGCCAATTACGAAACCGCCGCCTCGCCCGAGTTCGCCCGCACCGTAGAACGTCTGGCGCTGCGCAAGCAGGTCTTCGTCTCAGGCTTCCAGACCGAACGCGGCCACGGCCAGTTCCTTGTGAACCAGCTGCAATATCTCCGTCCGGGGGTGCAGCTGCTCGACCTCGCCGCCGGCAATTTCGCCGAGGTGCTGCTCGCCCCGCCCGAGGAGGTCTGCCTGATCCTGATCGACGGACGCCGCTATTCGCGCCTGACCCGCCGGCTGGCGATGGCCGCGCGCGAGGCGGGCATTCCGGTCACAATCATCACCGATCCCTATTGCCCCTGGGCGCGCGAGGTCGCCGACGAAGTCTTCGTCGTGCAGACCGACTTCAACCAGTTCTGGGATGCGACCTCGGCCATGTCCTCGCTCATCGGGCTTCTGGTCAACGGCGTCTTCGCCCAGCTCGGTCCCGAGGTCGAGGCCCGGATGACCCGCGTCTCGGCGCTTTACAACGACTTCATCGGCCATGCCGGTGACCCCCACAGACCACTGAAATGACCACAACGATCAGCATAGGGAGTTCCAACAAAATGTTCATGACCTTGAAGAAACACATGCTCGCCGCGAGCGTGTCGGTGGCGGCGCTGCTGCCCCTGTCCGCCGCCGCGCAGGAGGCGACCTTCGTCCTTGGCACCAACGAGGTCGGCATCCCGAGCTACAACCTGCTGACGGCGGTGAACACCAACACCGTCTATTCAATGATCTACGACAACCTCGTCGCGCAGGACGCCGACCTGTCCTTCCACCCCTATCTCGCCGAAAGCTGGGACGAGGCGCCCGATGGCATGTCCTGGGTCTTTCACCTCAAGCCCGGCGTGAAGTTCCACAACGGCAAGGCCTTCACCTCGCATGACGTGGCCAAGTTCATCGAGATGTTCCGCAAGACGGAAAGCTCGTACATGGTCGACGCGATCGCCTCGGTCGAGACGCCCGACGACCTGACCGTCAAGTTCGTGATGGCCCATCCCGACCCGAACATCCTCTACAACCTGTCCTCCTCGTTCATGGGCATTCCCGATCCCGATGCGGTCGAGGCGCTTGGCGATGACTACGGCATCACCGAAGCTGTGGGCACCGGCCCGTTCAAGCTGGAAAGCTTCACGCTCGGCCAGGAAACCGTGGTCGTGCGCAACGATGACTATGCCTGGGGCTCGCCGCTCTCGGCCAACAAGGGCCCGGCCCATCTTGAGCGGATCACCTTCCGCGAGATCCCGGAAGACTCAACCGCCTTCCTGGAACTGAAATCCGGTGGCGTCGACGCGCTGCTGTCGCTGCCGACCGACTACCTGAAGGAGATCTCGGGCGATGCGGCGCTGGCCGTGGCGCCGATCCCCGGCCAGGAAGTCTACTACATGCCGATCAACGTCACGAAAGAGCCGTTCACCGACATCAAGGTGCGGCAGGCGGCGGCGCTCGCGATCAATCAGGACGAGATCCTGCAGAACGTGTTTTCGGGCTATGGCGAGGTCGCGCACAACTTCCTGATCTCGGCCCTGCCGGAATCGAAAATCGACCCGGCCTATGACATCAGCTTCAATCCCGACAAGGCCAACGCGCTTCTGGACGAGGCCGGCTGGGTCAAGGGCGCCGATGGCGTACGCGAGAAGGACGGCAAGAAATTGACCGTGTCGCTCTGGACGCAGAATGACAGTGTTTTCCGTCGCTTGACGGAGGTTGTTCAGGCACAGCTTAAAGCAGTCGGCTTCGATCCGCAGATCCAGACCTTCGACAGCTCGACCATCCGCGACCAGTACAAGTCGGGTGAACAGCAGCTCGCTGTGCGCTCCTACTTCTGGAACAACGCCGACATCGTCGACTGGTTCTTCGGTGGCGATCGTCTCGGCTATCCGAACGTGTCGATGTTCAACGACCCGAAGGCGGAAGAGCTTCGGACCAAGGCGATGACCGGCTCGAAAACCGGTGCGGAGCGGACGGCAAACTTCACCGCCTACCATCAGTATGTGACCAGCCAGTTCCCCTATGCGCCGATCTACCAGCCGCCGCAGAACATGGCCTACAACAAGGAACACATCAGCATGCCGGACGCGATCCACGGCACGTCGATCACCGGCGTTGTCATGGTCGACGTCGACGTGAAAGAGTAACGGCCTGACGGACGGAGGGGCGAGATGCTCGATTATCTCATACGGCGCGTCCTGCTCCTCCTGCCGGTCTTTCTGGCGGTGTCGGTAATCATCTTCCTGATCCTGCACCTGATCCCCGGCGATCCGGTGGACAACCTCCTGAAAGTCGGCTCGGGCCCCGAGGCCCGGGCCAAGATCGAGGCCAAGTATGGCCTCGACCAGCCGCTGGTCGTGCAATACGGCATGTGGCTGGGCAACGTCCTGCAGGGCGATCTTGGCACCTCGATCATCACGCGGCGCCCGGTGGCGTCGATGATCGCGCAGGTCCTGCCGAATTCGCTGATGCTGGGCGGGCTGGCGCTCCTGTTTTCCTCGATCGTCGGCATCGTCCTCGGCATCGTCGCCGCCGCCTACCGCGACCGCTGGCCAGATCAGATGATCATGGGGGGCGTGCTGCTCGGCTCTACCCTGCCCTCATTCTGGCTCGGGCTTCTGCTGATCCTCGCCTTTTCGGTCCAGTTGGGCTGGTTCCCCGTCTCGGGCGCGCGCGGCTGGGAAAGCCTTGTCCTGCCGGTGCTGACCATCGGACTTGGCGGCATGGCGCTGGTTGCCCGCGTCACCCGCGTGTCGATGATCGATGCCGGCAGCCGCGACTTCGTCCTGCTCCTGCACGCCAAGGGCCTGTCGCCCGCCCGCATCCGCCTGCGCCACGTCCTGCGCCACGCGCTGATCCCGGTGGTGACGATCCTCGCCCTGCGCATCGGCTGGATCCTTGGCGGCGCGGTGACGGTCGAATACGTCTTTGCCCGCCCCGGCCTTGGCCTGACGCTCATCAAGGCGCTTGGCCAGCATGACTATCCTGTGGTGCAGGCCTGCCTTCTGATGCTGGCCATCGCGGTGATGCTCGGCACGCTCTTGGGCGACATCCTCCAGGCCCTCATGGACCCGCGCGTGCGGAGCGCCCTGACATGAGCCTGAAAGGAACCCTCGACTCCATCGGCCGGGCCCTGCGGACGCCCAAGGGCGCGATCTCTGGCGCGTGGCTGGCGCTGGTGGTTCTGGGCGCGATCTTCGCGCCGATCCTGACGCCCTACGCCTACGACATCCAGGACCTGCCGAACGCCTTTTCCGCACCAAGCGCGGCGCATTGGCTCGGCACCGACGAGTTCGGTCGCGACCTCTTGACCCGCGTCCTTTACGGCGCGCGGACCTCGCTGACCGTCTCGGTCCTGTCGATCAGCGTCTCGGTCTTCACCGGCATGGTGCTGGGGGCCGCCGCCGGCTATTTCGGCGGGGCGTTCGACCGCGCCGTGACGATCTTCGTCGACCTGACCTGGTCCTTCCCGGAAATCCTGATCGCGCTGATCCTCGTCGCCATCATCGGCCCGGGGATCACCGGCACCATGGCCGCGATCGCCGTCGCCTACCTCGCCCAGTTCACCCGCCTGACCCGGGCGCAGATCATGGCGATCCGGTCCGAGACCTATATCGAGGCCGCAAAGAGCCTCGGCGCAAAAGATAGCTTCATCCTGCTGCGCCACCTGCTGCCGAACTCGCTCGCCCCCGTGCTAGTCGCCGGGATGCTGGCGACCGGCGACGCCATCATCCTTGAAGCCACGCTCGGCTTCTTCGGCCTCGGCGCGCAGCCGCCGACCCCAAGCTGGGGCGCAATGATGTCGTCGGGCTCGGCCCTCCTCTTCAAGGCGCCGTGGATCATCGTCTTCCCCGGCCTTGCCGTGGCGATCACCGTGGTCGCGATCAACCTCTTCGGCGATGCGCTGATCCGGGCGCTCGACATCAAGACCCGGCTGAGGGAGTCGTGAGCATGCTCCTGTCGGTCGAAAACCTTGGTGTCCGCATCGGCAGGGTCGAGCCTTTGTCCGGCCTGTCCTTCACGCTGGACCGGGGGGAGATCCTGGGCCTCGTCGGCGAAAGTGGTTCGGGCAAGTCACTCACCGCGATGGCGGTGACCGGCCTTCTGCCGCTGATCGGTGGGCGGATCGCGGAAGGATCGGTGATCTTCGACGGCACCGACCTGTCGAAACTGCCCGAGGACAAGCTCCGCCCCTATCGCGGCAAGCGGATCGCCCTTGTGACGCAGAACCCTATGACCGCGATGGATCCCGTCCAGCGCATCGGCGATCAGGTCGACATCATGGCGCGGCTGCATCTGGGGCTGGACGCAATGGCCGCCCGCGCCCGCACGGTCGAGCTTCTGACACGCCTGCGCATCCCCGAGGCGGCGACCGTCTGTGACGCCTACCCGCACCAGCTTTCGGGCGGCATGAAGCAACGCATCGTCATCGCCATGGCGCTGGCGGCCGAGCCCGACCTGATCGTGGCGGACGAGCCGACGACGGCGCTCGACGTGACGGTGCAGGCGCAGATCATCCATATCCTTGGCGAACTGGTGCGCGAGCGGGGCCTCGCCCTGATGCTCATCACCCATGACATGGGCGTGGTGGCGCAGGTCTGCGACCGCGTCGCGGTCCTTTACGCCGGGCGGCTGGCCGAGACACGGGCGGTCGGCCCTCTCTTCGACACGCCGCACCACCCCTACACCACCGCGCTGATCGACTGCATCCCGCGCGAGGGCATGGCGCCGGGCAGCCTGACCGGCATTCCCGGCCTTGTCCCCTCGGTCGTGACCTACCCCTCCGGCTGCCGCTTCCACCCCCGCTGCCCGCGCTCGGACGGAACCTGCGAGCGCGTGATCCCCGAGGTCCGCACCCTGCCCGATGGCGGTATCGTCGCCTGCCATCACCCGCTTGGAGGCGCAAATGGCTGATCCGCTGATCCGCGCCGAGGGGCTTGTGAAACGCTTCCAGACCGGCGGCGGCCTTCTGGCCAAGCCGCGCGCCATGCTGGCGGTGCGCGGCGTCTCGCTGGACATCGGCAAGGGCGAGGTCGTCGGCGTCGTCGGCGAAAGCGGCTGCGGCAAGTCCACCCTCGCCCGGCTGATCCTGCGGCTGATCGAACCAACCTCGGGCACGATCCGCTTTGACGGGCAGGAATTGACCAAGCTGTCGCGCGGCGACATGCGCCGGATGCGGCGGCGGATGGCGATGGTCTTCCAGGACCCCTATTCCTCGCTCGACCCGCGCTTCACCGTCGCCGAGGTGCTGGCCGAACCCTTCCGCGTCCAGGGCGAGGAACCGCCCGCTGGCCGGATCGCCGAACTCCTCGGCCAGGTCGGCCTGTCAGAGCGGCTGTCGGCAAGCTACCCGCACCAGATGTCCGGCGGGCAACGGCAGCGCATCGGCATCGCCCGCGCCCTGGCGCAGGCCCCCGATTTCCTTGTGCTGGACGAGCCGACCGCCTCGCTCGACGTGTCGATCCAGGCGCAGATCGTCGCCCTTCTGTCCGAACTCCGGCGCGAGCTTGGCCTGACCTACCTCTTCATCAGCCACGACCTTGGCCTTGTGCGCTACTTCTGCGACCGGATCGTGGTGATGTATCTCGGCGCCGTGGTCGAGGTGCTGCCCCGCTCGGACGCCCCGCCACGCCATCCCTACACGGCGGCGCTGATGGACAGCACCTTTGCGCCCGATCCCCACCAGCGGAAGCGGCTCCGCGCCATCGAGGGCGAGATCCCCTCGGCCTTCGACCTGCCGAAGGGCTGCGCCTTTGCCGCCCGCTGCCCGCGCGCGACCGACCGCTGCCGCGCCGAGAACCCCGACCTGACAGCATCCGACCATCCCGTCGCCTGCTTCCATCCGCTCTGAAAGGCACTTTCCATGACGTTCCGCGTGCTGACGGCCGAATTCATTTCGGAGAACAACACCTTCAAGAAGGGCTTCACGGAACTGCACGATTTCCAGGTCGACACCCTAGCGGAAGGTGACGAGGCAATCGCGATGCGGGGCGAGGCCAATACCGAGCTTGCCGGCTTCCTCGATGCCGCCACCGACCGCGGATGGGAGATGACGCATGTGATCTCCGCCCTCGCCTCGCCCAACGCGCCGGTCTCGACCGAGGCCTATGACCTCGTGGCAGGCAAGATTTGCGACGCGATCCGCGCGCGCCACGGCCAGATCGACGGCATCCTTCTGGGCCTTCACGGCGCGCAGGTGGCCGAGGGGCACGAGGATGGCGAGGGCGAACTCCTCCGCCGCATCCGCGCGATTGTCGGCCCGGACCTGCCGATCGCCGCGACGCTCGACCTCCATGCCAACGCGACCGAGGCAATGGCGAAGCAGGCGCAGATCTGGGTCACCTATAAGACCTATCCCCATGTCGACCTGCGCATCTCGGGCAAGCGCGCGGGGCTGCTGCTGGACGACGCAATGGCGGGCCGCACGAAGCCCACGACCATCCGCCGCCACGTCCCGATGATGGACGAAGCGAATGCCGGGCGGTCGGATGTCGGGCCGATGGTGCAGGAATACGAGAAGGCCCGTCAGGAAGAGACCGAGCCGGGCATCCTCTCGGTTTCGCTCAATTCTGGCTTCTCGGACGCCGACATCACCGAGATGGGGCCGGCGGTCTATGTGACATATGACAAGGGCGTGGCAGGCGCCGACAAACGCGCGGCCGAGATCGCCGACGCCCATGCCCGCGCGATCTGGGATGCGCGTTATTCTTGCGCCAATACGTTCCTCGAGGTGACCGATGCCGTGGCTCAGGCCAAGGGCTTCGATGCCTCCAAGGGGCCGCTGGTGATCGCCGACTATGCCGACAATCCCGGTTCCGGCGCCTATGGCGATGCGACGAACCTTCTAAAGGCGATGCTCGACGCCAAACTGACGGATGCCGTCTTCGCGCCGATGATCGACCCCGAGGCGGCGATCGAGCTTCACAAGCACAAGGAAGGCGACACCGTCACCATCGCCGTGGGCGGCAAGAACGACCCGGCCTTCGGCGGCGGTCCGCTGACCCTGACCGGGCGGATCGAAAAGCTGTCCGATGGCTTCTTCCGCGGCGACGGGCCGATGCTTGGCGGCCTCGACCGGAGCTATGGCACGACGGCGGTCCTCAAGGTCGATGGCGTGGAGATCCTGATCGTGACCGAGCGCGAACAGATGCTCGACCGCCAGCAGCTTTATGCCTTCGGCATCGACCCGACCAAGCGCAAGGTGCTGGCGCTGAAGAGCATGCAGCACTTCCGCGCCGCCTTCGAGCCGATCGCCGGCAAGGTCATCGTCTGCGACAGCGGCGCGCTGTCGACCCCGAAGATGTCCCGCCGCCCGTACAAACGGGTCAAGCGCCCGATCTGGCCGCTGGACGAAGCGACCACGTTCTAAGGACAGGGCAAGCCACGGGCGGCGGCCAGCGCCGCCCGCCATTGCCGACGCAGCGCCGCCCGCCACGCTTCATCGCGCCCGGGTTCAAACCGCTGGCTCTCGGCCGCGAAATGCGGCTCGACCCCGAGCGAGCGGAAGGCCATCGCCGCCGCGCCAAGCGCACCGACCTCCTCGACCTCGGCCCGGATCACCGGGCGGCCCAGCACATCGGCCTGCAACTGCATCAGGAAATCGTTGGAAGACGCGCCCCCATCGGCGCGCAACGCCTCGAGCCGATGGCCCGTATCCTGTTCCATCGCTTCGAAGACATCAGCGATCTGCAGGGCGATGGCCTCGAAACTGGCGCGGGCCAGATGGGCGGGTTTCGTGGCATGGCTCATGCCCGTCACCGTTCCGGTGGCATGGTCATCCCAATGCGGCGCACCGAGCCCCGCGAGCGCCGGCACGAAGCTCACGCCTCCCGAGTCCCCCACCGTCTGCGCCAGATCGGACAGCGCCGCAGGGCCGGACAGGCCGAGCAGCCCCGCCATGAACGCCGCCGCCTGCGCCGAGACGGTGATGTTGCCCTCAAGCGCATGGGCGGGGCCTCTGGCGTCGCTCCAGGCGATCGTGCCGGAGAGGCCGTGTGTTGAAGCGACCCGCGCCGGGGCCAGAGTCATCAGCGATGAACCGGTGCCATAGGTCGCCTTGACCGTGCCCGGACCGCGCACCCCATGGCCATAAAGCGCCGCATGGCTGTCGCCCATCATCGCGCGGATCGGTATCCCCGCGGGCAGGTCGGTCGCGCCCGCCATGGTCACACCGAAAGCACTGTCCGAGGGCATCGGGCGGGGCAGGACCTCGACAGGCGCGCCGAACAGATCACCCAGGTCCCCGTCCCACTCCAGCCGTCCGGTATGGAAGAGCTGCGTGCGCGAGGCATTGGAATGGTCAGTGGCGAAGGCCGCGCCCCCTGTCAGGTTCCACAGAAGCCAGCTGTCGACCGCCCCGGCGCGGAGTCGCCCCTTGGCGTGCAGCTCGGCCGCCGCTGGCACATGGCGCATGACCCAGCCGAGCTTGGCCGCCGGAAAGAGCGGGTTGATCCCGAGCCCCGTCGCCGCGACGACCTGCGGCTCGGCCCCTGCCCCGCGCAGTCGTTCGCATTCCTCGGCGGTGCGGCGGCATTGCCAGAGGATCGCGGGCGTTACCGGCTGGCCGGTTTCCGCATCCCAGACGACCAGCGTCTCGCGTTGGTTGGCGATGGCGATGGCGGCGATCCCCGTCCCCGCCTGCGCGGCGATCCGGTCGATCACAGACCGGACCGAACCCCAGATCGCCTCGGCCGACTGCTCCGCCCAACCGGGCTGCGGATAGCTCGAGGTCAGCGGCGCCGAGGCGCGGGCAAGGATCCGCCCGGCCGCGTCCACCAGCACCGCCTTGGTGTTCGTCGTGCCCTGGTCGATCGCCAGGACCAGCGGGCCGGTCATTTCCGATTCCGCGCGATGGCACGGCGCGCCGCCGCTGCGATCCCGTCCTGCGACAGGCCGTATTCGGTGAAAAGCCAGTCAACCGAGCCCGTCGGAACAAAGCCCGGGAAGCCGACCCGTTCGACCGGCACCGGCTCGTGTGCCGAAGTCAGTTCCGCCACCGCCCCGCCCAGACCGCCCCGCACCGAGGCTTCCTCGACCGTCACGATGGCCCCCGTTCGCGCGGCAGCCAGCACGGCCTCGTCATCCAGCGGGTTGATCGTGTGCATGTTGAGCACACGCGCCGCGATCCCCTCGCCCGCCAGCGCCCGCGCCGCGTCGAGCGCCAGATGAACCGTCGTGCCGCAGGCGAGGATCGCGACGTCGCCGCCCTCGCGCAGGACCTGCGCCTTGCCGGGCTGGAAGGTCCGCCCCGGCACGACGATGTCCGGGACCGGCATCCGGCTGAGCCGCAGGTAAACCGGCCCCTCATGCGCGGCGGCCCACTTTACTGCCTCCGCCGTTTCCCAAGGGTCGGCGGGCACGATCACCGTCAGGTTGGTCAGGGGCCGCAGCCAGGCGAAATCCTCGATCGAATGGTGCGTCGGCCCGAGTTCGCCATAGGCAACACCCGAGGATTGCCCGACCAGCTTCACGTTGAAATTGGCATAGGCGATGTCGGCCTTCACCTGCTCCAGCGACCGCCCCGTCAGGAAGCAGGACGCGGCCGAGACGAAGGGGATGCAGCCGCCATTCGCCAGACCCGCCCCGACACCGACCATCACCTGCTCGGCGATGCCGACATTGACCAGCCGGTCGGGGAATTTCTTCTGGAAACTGCCGAGTTTGGACGATCCGACGGAGTCGTTCACCACCACGACGATGCGGCGGTCGGCAGCGGCGCAATCTTCAAGCGCGGCCACCCAGGCCTCGCGGCAATCGTGAAGCCCCTCGGCTTTCGGTGCTGCCTGTGCCATCAGACCAGTTCCTCCATCGCTTGCGCAAATTGCTCGGCATTCGGCACGCCGTGGTGCCAGGATGCCTTGTTTTCCATGAAGGAGACGCCCTTGCCCTTGACGGTGTTCGCGATCAGGCACATCGGCCGGTCGGTCGGCGTGGCGAAGGCCGCAAGCAGCGCCGCCGGATCGTGGCCATTGACCTCGACCACCTGCCAGCCGAAGGCGCGGAACTTCTCGTCCAGGGGATCAAGCCCGCTCGTCTCTTCCGTCCCCGCCCCCTGCTGAAGCCGGTTGCGGTCGACGATCAGCGTCAGGCGCTTAAGCTTGCGGTGGCCGGCAACCATCGCCGCTTCCCAGTTCGAGCCTTCCTGCAACTCTCCGTCCCCGGTCAGCACGAAGGTGCGGTGATCGGACCCCGACAGCGCCCCGGCGATGGCAATGCCGACCGCGACGGGGAAGCCATGGCCAAGCGGCCCGGTATTCGTCTCGACTCCCGGCAGGTAGTTGCGGTTCGGATGACCGTTCAGCCGCGACCTCGGCTGCATGTAGGTGTCGAGCCAATCCTCGGGGAAATAACCGGCGGCGCAAAGCACGGTGTAAAGCGCGCCCGTCGCATGCCCTTTCGACATGATGAATCGATCCCGCTCCGCCCAGTCCGGCCGCTTCGGATCAAAGCGCATCACCCCGAAGTAGAGCGTCGCCATGATATCGGTGGCCGAGAAGTCGCCGCCCGGATGGCCAAGCTGCGCCTCGTGCACCATGCGGAAGGCACGGCGGCGCATCCAGAGGGCCTTTTCCCGGATCAGCGGGACCGGATCGTTCAATTGGGTCATCGAAACCTCGTCAGAAGCGCCGGGGGAAGGTCAGCGCAGGTTCGGGGGGCGTGTCGTGATTGTAGATCGGCCAGCCCAGGTAGCGGATCACCGCCTCATTCACGACATCGGCGTGATGGCCGCGCACCATGGCGACGTGATGCTCGAACCCGTTCTGGGTGACGAAGCGCATCAGTTCACGCAGGCGCGGCACGCGCGACACGGCGATGCCGCCATCCATGGCAAACGGGGCGTCGGTGAACTCGCCTTGGCCGAGATAGCATTTGACCGTCCCGGCCCGGTCGTCGGTCGACAAGCGGAAATAGGTCATCGGGCCGGCCTTCACCTTGCCCTTGACGGCACCGAAGCATTTCTCTCGCCCGATCACCTCGCCCAGCACGTCCAGTTCGCCGATCTCGGGCGTGTCGCCGATGAAGGACTTCGGGTAGTTGCCGCAATGGGTGCAGACGCAGAGGTCGGCCTCGTAGGCGTAGTTGTTGTTCCAGTCGAGGATCGCGGGCGGCGCGCCCGAGGCCAGCGCCAGCGCGTACATCGACAGCGCCCCCATGATGTCGACCTCGCAGGCGGATGGCATCAGCTCCTCGCCCATCATCGACATGGTCAAGCAGGTCGCGCAGCCGAAATTGTCCTGGAGCGACCGCCAGCACTGGATGGCGCTGGCATCGCAGCCGTTCTCCTCGATCCAGCGGTTGACGGCCAGTGTCCAGCGGGCCTGCTTCTCGATCTGGGCGGGCTTGATATGGGCCGGGATCCGGCCATAGCCCTTCACCTTCTCCAGCACCGCGATCAGTGCCGGGTCGTCGGACTTGATCGCCCCGGCCGCGCCCATCATCTCGGACAGGTCGACGGTCACGACCGTCACGCCGGCGGCCTGCAGAAGCTTCTCGGAATAGCGCATGGTCTGGAACGCCCCGGTCCGCGCGCCGATCGCCCCCAGCCGCGCCCCCTTCAGCCCGCGCACCGTCCGGCACACGCGCAAGAACCGTTCAAGGTCGCGGCCGAATTCCTCGCCCCAGGTATCGCTCGTATGGCTCGTCGTCTCGGTGAACGGGACGCCGTATTGCCAGAAGTTGTTGGTGACCGAGATCTTGCCGCAGAAGGCGTCGCGGCGAGAATGGACATCGACCTTGTCGACCTCGTCATTGCTGGCCTGCAAGAGGATTGGCACGTTCAGCTTCGCCCGGTTCACCAGCTCGGCAATCGCGATCTCGTCGCCGAAGTTCGGCAGGCAGATCACCAGCCCGTCGATCTCGTCCCGGTGCGTCTTGAAGTGCTGGGCGTAAAGCTCTGCATCGGCAACGGACTGGACCGCGCCATTCGCGGTGGCCTCATAGGGCAGCGTGATCGCCCTGATCCCCAGTTTTTCCAGCTGGGCCAGCACCTCGTCCCGCGCGGCGCGGCAAGGGGCCGGGCTGAAAAACGCCCGGCTGCCGATCACCACGCCAAGCGTGACCTTGCGACGGATGGTCAGTGTCATTCTCTCCTCCCGGAAGCGAACCGCAGCCTTGCGGAGGATCGAGTTTTCTTTCGATCATTTTCGCTTTATGCGTTTTGTAGACGTTTTGATAGAAGAAGGCAAGTCGGCGCGACCTCCATGAAAGATGCCCATATCCGACAATCTCGCAAGGATTTTTATGAATTTCGCAGATGCAGAACCTACTCGCGGCACTGCAGCAGTGGGGGCGTCAAGAATCGACCGCAGAAATCGATGGGCAAAACACCATCATTCGAAAGTTCTTGACGGGAATCGAAAACAATACGCAGAAATGATGCGGAGGAATCGCAGCCAATCCGGTTGCGAACGAAAGGGAGGTCATCAATGAACTTCAAACGTCGCCTGCTCATGTCCACGATGGCGCTGGCGCTGGCGGGGGCTCTGCCCTCACTCGCCGCTGCCGCCGACACGATTGCGATCATCACGCCCAGCCACGACAACCCGTTCTTCAAGGCCGAGGCCGACGGCGCGGCTGCGAAGGCCAAGGAGCTGGGCTACGAGACGATGGTTCTCGTCCATGACGACGACGCCAACAAGCAGTCGGAACTGTTCGACAGCGCCATCGCCGCGGGCGTGAAGGCCATCATCCTCGACAACGCCGGCGCCGATGCCTCGGTCGCCGCCGTTCAGAAGGCCAAGGATGCGGGCATCCCGTCCTTCCTGATCGACCGCGAGATCACCTCGACCGGCGTCGCCGTCAGCCAGATCGTGTCGAACAACTACCAGGGCGCGCAACTGGGCGCCGAAGAGTTCGTCAAGCTGATGGGCGAAACCGGTGAGTTCGCCGAGCTGCTGGGGAAAGAATCCGACACCAATGCCGGCATCCGCTCCAAGGGCTATCACGACGTCATCGACCAGTATCCGGACCTGAAGATGGTCGCCCAGCAGACCGCCAACTGGTCGCAGACCGAGGCCTATACGGTCATGGAATCGATGCTGCAGGCGAACCCGGGCATCAAGGGCGTGATCTCGGGCAACGACACCATGGCGATGGGCGCCTATGCGGCACTCGAGGCCGCGGGCCGCAAGGACGTGATCGTGGTCGGCTTCGACGGCTCGAACGACGTGCGCGACTCGATCCTGAAGGGCGGCATCAAGGCGACCGTACTGCAGCCCGCCTACCAGCAGGCACAGCTCGCGGTCGAGCAGGCCGACACCTACCTCAAGACCGGCAAGACCGGCGTCGAGGAAAAGCAGCTGATGGACTGCGTTCTCATCAATGGCGACAACGCCAAGGATCTTGAAACCTTCGCACTGAAGAACTGATCCGGCAGCCCTTCCCGGCGCGCCGCTCCCGCGCGCCGGGATTTTCCATTGCAGAGACGCACATGAACCGCACCCTGCTGACGGCCACATGCCTTGCCGCAGCCCTGGCGCTTGGGGCTTGCAAGATCGTGAAGACCCCGGCCCCCGGAAGCGAGACCGCAGCGGCGGACGCGACCGGCGACGACGCCCGGATCGCGACGATCCTCACCGACACCTACGACCAGAAACTCTTGCCGCTGATCCGCGAAAAGGCTGTCGACCCGCCGACGCTGAGGGCCGCCATCGCCGCCGGACTTGATCCCGCGGGCCAGGCCCACGGTCACCGTGGCGCGGGCGAAGGCGCCGCCTGGAACTTCGCGGTGAAAGGCCAGGGCAAGGTCGTGACCGCCAACCTGCAATCCCGCGCCCGCAAGCTGGACCTCGACACCGATGGCGACGGCAAGGCCGACGCCACAATGCAATTGGGCCCGGTAGTGAAGGGCACGGCGCTGCGCGATTTCGCGCCCTTCTACGACTTCACTGATTTCCGAGACCAGATCGAATTTGCCAAGCTTGGCAGGGCCTTGAACGACAAGGCTGCAGCATCGCTTCAGCTTCCCGAGGGCGATCCGACCGGCAAGACCGTCACCTTCACCGGTGTTCTTGCGCTCAAGTCACCGACCGAGGCCTGGCTTGTGACGCCAGTCGAAATCGGGGTCGCACCATGAGCGTCGAACCCCCGATCGGCCTGTCGATCCGCGGCGGGGTCAAGGTCTATCCCGGCACCCGCGCGCTGAAGGGCGTGGACTTCGACCTGCGCATGGGGGCGGTCAACGTCCTTGTGGGCGAGAATGGCGCGGGCAAATCCACCCTTATGAAGGTGATCGCCGGGGTCGAGGACCTGACCGAGGGCCGGATCGAGATGCAGGGCCGCGAGGTCCGCTTCCGCGACAAGGCCGATGCGGTGAAGCACGGCATCGGCATCGTCTTTCAGGAATTGAACCTGTTCCCGAACCTCACCGTGGCCGAGAACATCTTCATCGGCCGCGAGCCCACGCGCGGCGGCGTCGACATCGACCGCGAGGCGCAGCGGCGCGAAACGCGTGCGCTGATGCAGCGGCTGGAACAGGACATCGACCCCGACACCCCGCTTGGCCTTCTGCGCATCGGCCAGCAGCAGATCGTCGAGATCGCCAAGGCCGTGGCGCAAGATGCCCGCATCCTGATCCTCGACGAGCCGACCTCTGCACTGTCCGCGCATGAGGTCGAGGTGCTGTTCCGCGTCATCGCCGAACTGAAATCGCAGGGCGTCGGCATCGTCTATATCAGCCACCGGCTCGAGGAACTGATCCGCGTCGGCGACTACATCACCGTCCTGCGCGACGGCACGATCACCGGCGCGCGCAGCATGGAGGGCGTCGATATCCCCTGGATCGTCCGGGCGATGATCGGCGACAGCTCCAAGGACTTCCCCCGGACCGAGGCGCCCATCTTTGGCGCCGAGGTCTTCCGCGCCGAAGAGATCACCCTGCCCCGCGAAGGCGGCGGCTACACGGTCGATCACGTATCGCTATCGGTCCGCGCGGGCGAGATCGTCGGGCTTTACGGGCTGATGGGCGCGGGCCGCACCGAGTTCCTCGAATGCATCATGGCCCAGCATCCGCATTCCACCGGGCGCTTCTTCGTCGAGGGCAAGCCGCTGACCGAACGCCATGTCGCGGGCCGCATCGACCGCGGCATCGCCCTGATCCCCGAGGACCGCAAGCGGGACGGCCTCGTGCAGATCATGGCGATCCGCGAGAACCTGACGCTTTCGGCGCTGAAGCGGTTCACCAAGGCCTTCCACCTTGATCTGAAGGCCGAGGCGACGACGGCGATGGAGTTCGTGAAGCGCCTCACGATCAAGGTCGCCAGCCCGGAAAACCCGGTTTCCAGCCTGTCGGGCGGCAACCAGCAGAAGGTCGTCATCGGCAAGGCGCTGATGACTGGGCCGAAGATCCTGCTGATGGACGAACCCTCGCGCGGGATCGACATCGGCGCAAAGGCCGAGGTGTTCCGCACCATGCGTCGCCTCGCCTCCGAGGGGCTGGGCATCCTGTTCGTCACATCCGACCTCGACGAGGTGCTGGCGCTGTCCGACCGCATCCTCGTTATGGCCAATGGCCGCGTGACCGGAGATTTCCCCGCAGGCGCCGATGCCGCCGCGGTGATCTCGGCCACCGCCCCAACCGCATCCAAGGGAGCCGCCGCATGACCGCACGAATTTTCTACGAAAATTCTGAAATTTCGCAGAAATTTCGGACCGGGAGGCTCGCATGACCGCGATCGCCCCCGCTGCTGCGCCCTCCTCCTCGTCAGGTCTGCTCCTGCTCCTCCGGCTCAGAACCTTCGTCGCGCTGATCCTTGTCCTTGGCTTCTTCTCGCTGATGGCGCCGAACTTCCTGACCGCGGCGAATGCGGTGATCGTGACCAAGCATGTGGCGCTCAATGCCTTCCTCGCCATCGGCATGACCTTCGTCATCATCACCGGCGGGATCGACCTGTCGGTCGGCTCCATCGTCGGTCTTTGCGCGATGGTGGCGGGGTGGCTGGTCCTTTACGGCGTCGATTCCGGCATGGGCTGGTCGATCCAGTTCAACACCTTCGAGATCGGCCTGATCGTCGTGCTGGTCGGCATCTTCGTCGGTACGATCAACGGCCTGCTCATCACCCGGCTGAACGTCGCGCCGTTCATCGCCACGCTCGGCACGCTTTATGTCGCGCGGGGCGCGGCGCTGCTCTCGTCAGGCGGGCGGACCTTCCCGAACCTGAACGGCAATCCCGACTACGGGTCCGAGACCTTCGCCTTCATCGGCACCGGCACGATCCTTGGCATTCCGGTGCTGATCTGGATGCTGGTCGTGGTGGGCCTTCTGGCCTCCTACATCTCGCGCCGCACTCCACTTGGCCGGCACATCTATGCCGTCGGCGGCAACGAGCGCGGCGCGGCCTTGTCGGGGGTCAAGGTCAACCGGGTGAAGATGTTCGTCTACATGTTCTCGGGTTTCTGCGCGTCGCTGGTGGGCCTCATCATCGCCTCGCAGCTTCAGGCAAGCCACCCGGCCACGGGCGAGACCTTCGAACTGAACGCCATCGCGGCGGCCGTTCTTGGCGGCACCTCGATGTCCGGCGGGCGCGGGCGGATCGGCGGCACCATCATCGGTGCCTTCGTCATCGGCATCCTGTCGGACGGGCTTATCATGATGGGCGTCTCGTCCTTCTGGCAGACCGTCATCAAGGGCGTCGTCATCATCGCCGCCGTGGTCATCGACCAGGCCCAGCAAAAGCTGCAAGCGCGGGTCGCCCTGCAACAGGAGGCCGCCGCCGGGCGCTAGGGGCATTGCCGCAAGGCCCAAAACGGCTAGGATCGCGGACAGCCCGAAACCAGGGGACAGCAGGACAGGACCCGTGCAGCAGAGACCAGCCGCCATCGACCGCGACGAGTCCCGTGTCGGCCTCTTGTCCGAGCCGCGCCGCCGCCGCATCCTCGAATGGATCCAGGAGGAAGGCTCGGCCCGCGTCCGCGAACTCGCCGCTGCCTTCCAGGTTTCCGAGGCGACGATCCGTCAGGATCTGGAAAGGCTGGAGATCGAAGGCGCCATCACCCGCGAACATGGGGGCGCGTTCCTGAACTCGGTTCCGGCGCAGGTCGGGTCGATGACCCTCCACCATCAGGAAAACATGGACCGCAAGCGCAAGATCGGCGCGCTCGCGGCCAGCCTGGTGCAGGACGGCGAGACGCTGATCCTTGATGCCGGCACGACGACGACCGAAATCGCCACCCGTCTCGTCACCAAGAAGAACCTCACGGTCATCACCAACGCCTTGAACATCGCCCTGATCCTCGGCGCCGTGCCGGGCTTCGCGATCCACATGCCGGGTGGCCAGTTCAAGGCGCCGACCCTGTCGCTTTCGGGCGACAGCTCGGTCGAGTATTTCCGCAACATCTTCGCAGGCAAGCTGTTCCTGGCCACGGCCGGCGTCGCGCTGGATGCGGGCCTGACCTATCCGAGCTTCGCCGACCTTCAGCTGAAGGAAGCGATGATCAAGGCGGCCTCGCATGTCTACCTCGTCGCGGATTCCTCCAAGATCAACAAATCCTCCTTCACGCGGCTCGGCTCGTTGGAGGTGCTGCATTCCTTCATCACCGATGACGGGATTTCCGATGCCGACGCGAAAGAGTTCGAGCGGCGCGGGATCGAGGTGCTGATCGCCCGCTGACCAATGCTTGACGCTGGCCGGGGAAGCGTGAACGACTGTCGCGATCCCCAAGGCCCGGAAGTCTCGCCATGTTCGACCTGATCGTGAAGCACGCCACCCTCCCCGACGGCCGGGAAGGGATCGACATTGCCATCAAGGACGGCCGCATCGCCGCCGTGGAAGCGGGAATCACCGCCGAGGCGGGCGAGGTGATCGACGCGACCGGGCGGCTGGTGACGCCGCCCTTCGTCGATCCGCATTTCCACATGGACGCGACCCTGTCGCTTGGCCTGCCGCGGATGAACGTCTCGGGCACGTTGCTCGAAGGCATCGCCCTTTGGGGCGAACTCCGCCAGATCGTGACGAGAGAGGAACTGGTCGAACGCGCGTCGCGCTATTGCGACCTGGCCGTGTCGCAGGGGTTGCTGGCGATCCGCAGCCATGTCGACACCACCGATCCGCGCCTTGTCACCGCCGAGGCGCTGCTCGAGGTGCAGGCGCGGGTGAAGCCTTACATCGACCTGCAGCTTGTCGCCTTCCCGCAGGACGGCTATTTCCGCGCGCCTGACGGCGTAAAGGCGCTGGACCGCGCGCTGGACATGGGGGTGAACATCGTCGGCGGCATCCCGCATTTCGAGCGCACGATGGACGAGGGCCGCGCCTCGGTCGAGGCGCTCTGCCGGATCGCCGCCGATCGCGGCCTGCCGGTGGACATGCATTGCGACGAGACCGACGATCCGATGTCGCGCCATGTCGAGACGCTGGCGGCGCAGACCGTGCGCTTCGGCCTGCAGGGGCGCGTGGCGGGGTCGCACCTGACCTCGATGCATTCGATGGACAATTACTATGTCTCGAAGCTGATCCCGCTGATCGCCGAGGCCGGGATGCATGTCATCCCCAATCCGCTCATCAACATCATGCTGCAGGGCCGCCACGACACCTACCCCAAGCGGCGCGGCATGACCCGGGTGCGCGAGCTGATGGCGGCGGGGATCAACGTGGCCTTCGGCCATGATTGCGTGATGGACCCGTGGTATTCGATGGGGTCTGGCGACATGCTCGAGGTCGGCCATATGGCGATCCACGTCGCCCAGATGGCCGGGGTCGAGGACAAGCGGAAGATCTTCGACGCGCTGACCGTCAACTCGGCAAGGGCCATGGCGCTGGAGGGCTACGGCCTGCAAAAGGGCTGCAACGCCGACCTCGTCGTGCTGCAGGCCCGCGACCCGGCCGAGGCGCTGCGGCTGAAGCCGGTGCGGCTTGCCGTAGTGAAACGCGGCCGGGTGATCGCACGGACGGCGCCGAGGATCACGGCGCTCGCGCTGGAGGGGCGCCCGGTCCGGATCGACGGAAGCGTGGACCATGCGCCGGTGCGGTAGTTGCGTTCCGGCACAGGTCCGGCGGCACGCTGGCGTAGGGCGGGGTTCACCCCGCCATCGCGTCACGGCGGGGTGAACCCCGCCCTACAGAAGTCGAAGCATCGCGTTCAGCGCGGGGCACCGCCCCTACCCCCACACCCCCTCATGCACCGCTGCCGCCTCGTCCTCCAGCATCGGTCCGATGACCTCGACTTGGCGCTGGCCGGCGGCGAAGACGACGCGGCACGGCAAATCCAGCGTCGGGTTCTCGGGATGGTTGCCGGTGATCCCCTTCAGGTCATGCTCCGACAGGCCGTAGACCACCCGCTTCAGCCCGGTCCAGTAGATCGCGCCGGCGCACATCGCGCAGGGCTCGGCCGAGGTGTAGATGGTGCATTCGCGCAAAAGCTCCATCGGCAGCGAGGTCGAGGCGCGGGTCATCAGGACGCGCTCGGCATGGCCGGTCATGTCGTGGTCGGGCATGTAGGCGTTGTGCTGGGTCATCAGCACCTCGCCATCCGGCCCGACGAGGATCGAGGCGAAGGGATGCACCCCGCTTTCACGCGCCTTGCGGCTTTCCTCGATGGCAAGGCGCAGGAGCGCGACGTGATCCAGGTCTTTGGCGGTCATGCGGGACACTCCTTCGCTGTGCGGGGTCTGCGCGAAACCTCGGGCCTTTTTCGTCAGCGCACAAGCCACTCCTGTCACCGCATCGAACAGACCGCTTTCGTGCTCGCCCAGAAAATGGGCAATCACGCGCGATGTTATGCAGAAGGGCGGAATGTCGCGGCAAGGCCGCCTCCCCGGCCGGCTCTTGGACCCGGGTCCGGACCTGGACAGGAATCGTGCGAAAAACCCTGTTTTCCTGCCGTTTGCCGGGTTCTGCCAGGCCGGAAACCGGGCGCATCCGCCCAGTGCAATCGGGAAACCGGCAGAAATTCAGGCACTTCCCCCTATCCGCAAGAGATGCCGAATATTCCGGCACTTGCCCGCTGAATCGCTTGTGGGCTGCGGGACTTCCGGTCTAGCCTTCCGGTCAAGACGGGATCTGCTGCAGGTCACCGGCGGTCAACGTCGGGGCTGGTGGACAACAGGGGGTTGGGGATGATGGACCCGATGCAAGGGTTGGGCCCGGACATGCGCCGGGCAATTACCTTGCCAAATGTTGAAGCTGCTTCAAAGGGCGCGCGCCTATTCAACTCGGCAAAGGCGCGCAGACTGCAGCACGTCCTTGCATGTATCACGAACTGACGGAGTGCCGATGTCCTCTTCCGTTCCCCGTCTGGCCCTGACCGGCATCACCAAGCGCTTCCCCGGCGTTCTGGCCAACGATCAGGTCAGCTTCTCGGTCGGCCCGGGCGAGATCCACGCGCTGCTCGGCGAAAACGGCGCCGGCAAGTCGACGCTGGTCAAGATGATCTACGGTATCATGCAGCCCGATGCCGGCACCATCCGCTGGAACGGCGAGCCGGTGACGATCGCCAACCCGAAGGCCGCGCGCAAGCTGGGCATCGGCATGGTGTTCCAGCACTTCTCGCTGTTCGAGGCGATGACGGTGCTGGAAAACATCGCGCTTGGCATGGATGCGACGATCCCGCAGCGCGAGCTCGAGGCGAAGATCCGCGAGGTCATGCAGCATTACGGGCTGAAGCTGGAGCCGCGCCGCATCGTCTCGACCCTGTCCGTGGGCGAGCGCCAGCGGATCGAGATCGTCCGCGCGCTGCTCTTGAACCCGAACCTCCTCATCATGGACGAGCCGACCTCGGTCCTGACGCCACAGGAGGTGGACCAGCTTTTCGTCGTGTTGAGGAAGCTCGCGGCGGAAGGCTGCTCGATCCTCTACATCAGCCATAAGCTGCATGAAATCAAGGCTTTGTGCGAAAACGCCACCATCCTGCGCGGCGGCAAGTTGGTCGATACCTGCGATCCTCGGGTCGAAACCTCGCGGTCCATGGCCGAGAAGATGATCGGCGGCAATCTCAAGGACATCCAGCGCCAGCCGGGAGCAGAGTTCGGCAAGCCACGGCTCGAGGTCTCGGGCCTGTCGGTGGCGACGACCGACCATTTCGGCACCTCGCTCAAGGACATCTCGCTGACCGTGCGCGCGGGAGAGATCTTCGGCATCGCCGGAGTAGCAGGGAATGGCCAGAATGAACTGCTGCTGGCACTGTCGGGCGAGGTTCCGACCGACAGCGCCGATGCAGTCCGGGTGGACGGGGTCAAGGTCGGGCGCATGGCCGCCCGTGACCGCCGCGGCAGCGGCCTTGCCACCGTGCCGGAGGAACGCAACGGCCATGCCGCCGTGCCGGACTTCACCCTGTCCGACAACGCCGTGCTGACGGCGCGCGATCGGCTGGGCATGGTCAAGGGCGGGCTGATCGACGCCAGGGCGGCGCGGACCTACGCCGGCGAGGTGATCGCCAGCTTTGCCGTCAAGGCCACTGGACCGGGCGCGTTTGCCGGGTCGCTGTCGGGCGGCAACCTGCAGAAGTTTATCATGGGCCGCGAGATCCTGCAGAAACCCACCGTGCTGGTCGTCAGCCAGCCGACCTGGGGCGTGGATGCGGGGGCTGCCGCAGCCATCCACCAGGCGCTGGTCGATCTGGCGGCAAGCGGCTCCGCCATCGTCGTCATCAGCCAGGACCTCGACGAACTTCTGGCGCTTTGCGACACGCTCGCGGTCATCAACGGCGGGCATCTCTCGCCGCCGATGAAGGTGGCCGAGGCCAACATCGAGGACATCGGCCTGCTGATGGGCGGCATCCACGGACAGACGACCGCCGCCGAAGTCGCGGCCGCAGAAGGACATATCCATGCGCCTCAAGCTTGAGAAGCGGCCCGAGCCCAGCACTCTGATGCTGTTCGTGACGCCAGTCGCCTCGGTGCTGCTGACCATGTTCATCGGCATGGTCGTCTTCGACCTGCTGGGCATCAACGGCTTCCGTGCCGTGATCGACATCTTCCTGACGCCGCTTCTGGCCAGCTACAAATGGCAGGACGTGGCGGTGAAGGCGGCGCCACTCATCATCATCGCGCTTGGCCTGTCGGTCGGGAACCGCGCGCAGGTGTGGAACATCGGGGCCGAGGGGCAATACATCATCGGGGCCCTCTGCGCCGCCGGTGTCGGCATCGCCGCGGGCACTGCGGGCGGGCCGCTTGTCGTGCTGGTCATGATCGTAGCGGGGATCATCGGCGGCATGGCCTGGGCCTGGATCCCGGCGGTCCTGCGCACGCGCTACGACGTGAACGAGATCCTGACCAGCCTGATGCTCGTCTATGTCGCCTTCCAGGTGCTGGCCTATCTGGTCGGCGGGCCGTGGAAGGACCCCAACGGCCGCAACTTCCCGGCCACCGCACCGCTGCAACCCAGCCAGGAACTGCCGATCCTCTTCCCCGGATCCACGGTGCACCTGGGCGTTCTGATCGCACTGATCCTGCCCTTCGTCTTCTGGCTTCTGATGTCGCGTTCGGTCTTCGGCTTCCAGATCCGGGTCGTGGGGTCGGCCCCGCAGGCGGCGCGCTATGGCGGGTTCGACACGAAACGCACGATCATCCTGGCGCTGCTCATCAGCGGCGCGATGGCGGGGCTGGCGGGCGCGCTGGAATTCACCGGGGCGCTCGGCACGATCAATCTGGGCTTTCCGTCAAACTACGGCTTTACCGCGATCATCGTCTCGTTCCTGGGCCGACTGAACCCGATCGGTTGCCTGATCGCCGGGATCGTGCTGGCCGTGACATATGTGGGCGGCCAGGTAGCGCAGACGACAGTGCATATCCCCAACGCCACCGCCGGCATCTTCCAGGCGATGATGCTGTTCTTCATCCTCGCCAGCGACATCCTCGTGCGCTACCGCGTACGGCTTGTCGGCAGCGCATCCTCCGCACAAGGGGTCAAGGCATGAGCCCGGATTTCGTCATTGCCGCGATCATGACCGTCGTCGGTCTGACCACCCCCATCCTTCTGGCCGCCCTTGGCGAGTTGGTGGTCGAGAAGTCGGGTGTGCTGAACCTTGGCGTCGAGGGCATGATGCTGATCGGTGCCATCTCGGGCTTTGCCGTCACGGTCTTTACCTTCAACCCCTGGCTGGGCGTCATTGGCGCGGCAGCGGGGGGCGCGCTTGCCTCGCTGCTTTTTGCCGTGCTGGTGCTGGGGCTGAATTCGAACCAGGTCGCGACCGGCCTCGCGCTGGCGATTTTCGGAACCGGACTGTCCTCGCTGATCGGGCTGTCCTTCACCGGGCGGATCGTGCCGGTCTTCGGCTCGATCTTTCCCGATGCGCTGGCGCGGCACCCCTATCTTAAGGTGATCTTCGGCTATTCGCCCATCGTCTATTTCGCGCTTCTGATGGTGCCGGCGGTAGCTTGGTTCCTGCATCGCACCCGCGCCGGCCTGATCCTGCGCGCCGTGGGCGAGAACGACCATTCCGCCCATTCGATCGGCTATTCGGTGGTGAAGGTGCGGCTGGCCGCGATCCTGTTCGGCGGCGCGATGGCGGGGATCGGGGGGGCCTATTTCTCGATGGTCATCACGCCGATGTGGGCCGAGCGCATGACCGCCGGGCGCGGCTGGATCGCGCTGGCGCTGGTGGTCTTTGCCGGCTGGCGCACCGGACGGCTTCTGCTTGGCGCCTATTTCTTCGGGATCCTCATGGCGCTGGAGCTTTACGCCAAGGCCGCCGGGTTCTCGTTCCTGCCATCGCCCTTCTGGGCTGCGATGCCCTACCTCATGACGGTTGTCGCGCTCACCTTCATCTCGGCCCGGGAATCCGCCGGCGCCAACGCCCCGGCCTGCCTTGGCAAGCCGTTCCTACCCTCAACCTAAAAAAAACACCAACAGGAGCCTGAGAATGTCACAGATTACCCGTCGCACATTGATGAAGGTGGCCGGCGCCGCGGCCACCGCCTCGGTTCTGGGCGCGCGCGTCGCCCATGCCGAAGACAAGGTCAAGATCGGCTTCATCTTCCTCGGTCCGATCGGCGACTACGGCTGGACCTGGGCGCACAACAAGGGCCGCGAGCAGGTCGATGCCGAACTCGGCGACAAGGTCGAGACGGTCTATGTCGAGAACGTGCCGGAAGATGCCTCGGCGGTTCCGATCATCCGCGACCTCGCCCAGCAGGGCTGCAAGCTGATCTTCACGACCTCCTACGGCTACATGGAGCAGACGCTGGAAGTCGCCAAGGAATTCCCGGACGTGAAGTTCGAGCATTGCACCGGCTTCAAGCGCGCCGACAACGTCTCGACCTACAACTCGAAGTTCCACGAAGGCCGCGCCGTCCTCGGCACGATCTCGGGCAAGATGTCGAAGTCGGGCACGCTTGGCTATCTTGGCTCGTTCAAGGTGCCGGAAGTGGTGCTGGGCGTGAACTCCTTCCTGCTGTCGGCGCAGAAGCAGAACCCGAACGCGACGCTCAAGCTTGTCATGATCGACAGCTGGTTCGACCCGCCCAAGGAAGCGGCGGCGACCGAAACGCTCATCAACCTGGGCTGCGATATCGTCACCACCCATACCGACAGCCCGGCCGCGCTGCAGATCCTCGAGCAGAAGGGCCTTTACGGCTTTGGCCAGGGCGCCGACATGTCGACCTTCGCGCCGAAAGCCCACCTGACCGCGATCGAGGACATCTGGGGCCCCTACTACGTTATCCGGGTCAAGGACATCCTCGCCGGCACCTGGAAGTCGGCCGACACCTGGGACGGGTTCAAGGAAGGCACCGTCAAGATCTCGCCCTACAACGAGGCGGTGCCGGCCGACGTGCGCGAGCTCGCTGATGGCCTGCAGAAGGGCTACAAGGAAGGCACCTTCAACATCTTCACCGGCCCGATCTACGATCAGGAAGGCACGCTGCGCGTGAAGGATGGCGAGGTGATCTCGGATGCGGACCTGGCCGTGATGGACTGGTTCGTGAAGGGCGTCGAAAGCGCCTCGTGATCCGGTTCGCCGGATGATCTGGGGGCGGGCTTCGGCCCGCCCTTTTTCATTTCGGGCTCCGGGTCAGCCGGTGACGCGGGCGCGCTGGTCGCCCATGCCCATGGAGATCAGCACCGGGTCTTCTGCCTGCCGCGTCTGGAAGCTGGCCTTGTCGGACAGCCCCTTCCAGTTGGCGGCAATCAGCGACTGCGCCACGGCGCCGCCAAGCGTCGTCCCGGGACCGGTGACGATGAACAGGTCGGGGGCGAATTCGCGCGCGGCGGTGCGGATCGCGGCGGTGAAATCGTAGGGCTCCACCACCTGATGGCCGAGCGTGTAGTCGCGCATACGGCCGACATGGGTTGAGCCCGGCCACCAGATGTTGCCCCGTCCGTCGATCAGCGGGTGCTTCGGCTGGCCGAACAAGCTTTCCGGCAGCCGCGCGCGGCCCTGTGCCGCGACCGGGGCCTGAAGCGAGGTATGGAAGGCCGCGTGGTTGGCAAGCCGCATCGGGAAGCGGCCCTGCTCGGGTGGCACGGCGGCCTCGAAAGCCTTGAGCCCCGCCTCGTTGCCGCCGAAAACCAGCATCCCGCCCAGGTCGATCGACAGGGCGAAGGCATGGCCGGGCCGAGCCGCGATGTCGTCCGCCAGCGCCAGCAGCTCGGCCTTGCGCGCCGGGTTCGGCACCCAGTCCTCGCCCGTGAAGGGATGCAGGATCTGCCCGCCGATCAGGCTGTCCTGCATCAGCGTGCCCATGGTGTTGACCACCTCGAACCCTGCCTCGGGCGTCAGCGCCCCCGCACAGGCGAGCGCGGAATACCAGCCCATCGAATTGCCGGTGACCGCGACGATCTCGATGCCCTTGATCGCGCGCAGGTCGCCAAGGGTCGCCGCATAGATCAGCGCCGAGGCATTGTCGCCGCGCGTGTGCTTGGCGACCGAATAGGTCGATGCGCCATCCAGTGCCGACAGCGTCTCCTGCCCGAGGGCCAGACGCTTGTCGTCGAAGCGCGACAGCAGCGACCTGTCAGCGAAGTGGCGGCCCAGATAGCCAAGCTCGGTCTTGGTATAGGTGCCCCGGCCGGGGCAGACGACAACCGCAGTGGTCATGCCAGCATCCCCTTCGCCGCCCTGTAGATCCCGTCCGCCGAGGGCATCGTCGCCGCGTAGGCCGGGCCGGTGGCGATGAAGCTGTCCTCGGCCGTGATCCGCTCGAAGGGCACCGCGACATTCTCGGCCATGACCGCCATCAGCGCCTCGGCCACACCGCCGGAATGGCGCGTCTCGTCGACGATTAGGATCCGTTTCGCTGGTCCGACAGCTTTCAGCAGGCTCTCGACCGGCAAGGGCGACAGCCAGCGCAGGTCGACCACGCGCGACGCCACCCCCTCTGCTTCCAGCCGCGCCTGCGCCTGACGCGACAGGTAATGGCCGTTGCCGAAGGTGACGAAGGCGATCTCGGTCCCCTCGCCATGCACGCCGACCTCGCCAAGCGGGATCGTCTCGGACGGGTCGGGATAGGTGGTCATCCAGCCGCCATCCTTGTCCGCCAGCAGGTCGCGCATCGGGTAGAGCGCGATCGGCTCCAGGAACACCACCAGCCGCTGTTCCTCCCGCGCCAGCCGCACGCATTCGCGCAGCATCTTCGCCGCCTCGGCCCCGGTAGAGGGCACGGCGAGGATCAGCCCGGGAATGTCGCGCAGCACCGCGACGGAGTTGTCGTTGTGGAAATGCCCGCCGAAGCCCTTCTGGTAGCCAAGGCCGGCGATGCGCAGGATCAGCGGGTTGGTGAACTGCCCGTTCGAGAAGAAGGGCAGCGTCGCCGCTTCGCCCCGCAACTGGTCCTCGGCATTGTGGAGATAGGCGAGGAACTGGATCTCGGGGATCGGCAGGTAGCCGTTCTGCGCCATGCCGATGGCGAGGCCGAGGATCGACTGTTCGTCCAGAAGCGTGTCGATCATCCGGTCGGGGCCGAAGCGCTGCGTGAGCTTTTGCGTCACGCCATAGACGCCGCCCTTGCGCCCGACATCCTCGCCCATCATCACGATCTCGCGGTGCTCAAGCATCAGGTCGGTCAGCGCCCAGTTGATGATCCGCGACATGATCTGCGGCTCGGCCATCGCCTTCATGTCGCCGCCGAACGCCGCCGCGCGGGCCTCGGCCGAAGGGCCGTTGGTCGGGCGGCAATCGCGTTTCGGCGGGATCAGGCTCGCCATCACGTCGCTTGCGGTCTTGAGCCTTGGCCGCGTCACCGCCTCGGCCGCGACGCGGGTCGTGCGGGCGCAGGTCTCGTCATAGATCGCCAGCGCCTCGGCTTGGGTCATCGCCCCGGCGGCGGTCAGCAGGCGGACGGAATGCAGCAGCGGATCCTGCGCCTCTTCCGCCTCGACCTCTTCGCGGGAAAGGTAGGTCGTCGGCACGTCCGCCCCGGCATGGCCGTAAAGCCGGATCGTGCGCAGGTGCAGGAAGGCGGGCTTGCGGCGGCGGCGGACGTAATCGGCCGCCTCCCGAGCGACCGCATAAGCGTCGTAAAGGTCGAGCCCGTCAGCCTTGAAATAGGCGAGCCCCGGCCGCTGCGAGAAGGTCGCCTCGATCCAGCCCTTCGGCGTCTTGGTCGAGATGCCGATGCCGTTGTCCTCGCAGACGAAGAGGAGCGGCAGAGGGATCGACTGGTAAGAAGTCCATTGCGCGGTGTTGAACGCACCCTGCGCCGTCGAATGGTTGGCAGAGGCATCGCCGAACGAGCACATCACCACCGCATCTTCGGCAAGGATCGCATGTTCGGGCCGGAACCGGCGCGAGGCGCCGACGGAATAGGCCGCACCGACCGCCTTGGGCAGATGCGAGGCGATGGTCGAGGTCTGCGGCGGGATCATCAGCGCCCGCGAGCCCAGCACCTTGTGCCGCCCGCCCGAGATCGGATCCTCGGACGATGAGGCGAAGGACAGAAGCATGTCCCAGGCCGGGGTTTGGCCCGGCACCTGCATCGACCGGGCGATCTGGAAAGCGGCGTCGCGGTAATGGAGGAAGGCCATGTCACCGGGGCGCAGCGCCCAGGCGACCGCCGCCATCCCCTCATGCCCCGAAGAGCCGATGGTGTAGAACCCCTGCCCCGCCTTCTGCATCGCCCGGCTGGTCCGGTCGAGCGCCCGCGTCAGGCAGCCGGCGCGGTAAAGCGCGACGGCGTCCTCGCGCGAAAGGTTACCAACTGGTTCATTCCCCACGGGGAAATCCCCCGCCGCCACCCGGCGGCGGAAGTTCTCGTGCACGATCTCCGCGCGGTCCATCAGATCAGTCCTTCCGGCGGCGCTCAGCCGATGTCGAAGCTCACGCCCTGCGCCAGTGGCAGGTCGGCGGAATAGTTGATCGTGTTGGTCGCGCGGCGCATGTAGGCCTTCCACGCGTCCGACCCGCTTTCCCGCCCGCCGCCGGTTTCCTTCTCGCCGCCGAAGGCCCCGCCGATCTCGGCGCCCGAGGTGCCGATGTTGACGTTGGCGATGCCGCAATCCGAACCGGCGGCCGACAGGAACTGCTCGGCCTCGCGCATGTCACGGGTGAAGACCGAGGAAGACAGGCCAGCGGCGACCGCGTTGTGCTTCTCGAGCACGTCGGTGAAGTCGGTGTAGCGCATGACGTAAAGGATCGGTGCGAAGGTTTCCTCCATCACCGGCCCGGTCTGCTCGGGCATTTCGACCAGCGCGGGCTTGGCATAGAAGGCGTCGGGATGGTTCGTCTCATACCGCCCGCCGCCATGCACGGTGCCGCCTGCCGCCTTGGCCGCCTTCAGCGCCGCTTCCATCCGCTCGAAGGCCGCGCCGTCGATCAGCGGGCCGACCAGCGCGCCGGTTTCCAGCGGGTTGCCGACCGAGACCGAGGCGAAGGCCGACTTCAGACGCGGCACGAAGGCGTCGTAGATCGAGTCATGGACGAAGGTCCGGCGCATGGTGGTGCAGCGCTGGCCGGCGGTGCCCATGGCGGCGAAGGCCACGCCGCGGATCGCCAGTTCCTGATCGGCCGACGGGCAGATGATGCCGGCATTGTTGCCGCCAAGCTCAAGGATCACCCGGCCAAAGCGCGCGGCCACGACCGGCGCCACAGCCCGGCCCATGCGGGTCGAGCCGGTGGCCGAGATCAGCGCGACATCCTTGTGGGCGACAAGTTTCTCGCCAAGCGCCGGGCCGCCGATCACGACCTGGCTCAGCCCCTCGGGCGCGGTACCGAAACGGGCCAGGGCGCGCTCAAAAATGGCCTGGGACGCCATCGCGGTCAGCGGGGTCTTTTCCGACGGCTTCCACACGACCGGGTTGCCGCAGACCAGCGCAAGGGCCGCGTTCCACGACCAGACGGCGACCGGGAAGTTGAACGCCGAGATCACGCCGACGACGCCAAGCGGATGCCAGGTTTCCATCATGCGGTGGCCCGGACGCTCGGACGCGATGGTCAGGCCGTAAAGCTGGCGCGACAGGCCGACGGCAAAGTCGCAGATGTCGATCATTTCCTGCACTTCGCCCGCCCCTTCCGAGGCGCTCTTGCCGACCTCGAGCGAGACGAGCTTCGCAAGATCCGCCTTGGAGGCGCGCAGTTCCTCGCCCAGCAGGCGCACGAGTTCGCCCCGGCGCGGGGCCGGAACCACGCGCCAGTCAAGGAAGGCCTTGCGTGCGCGGGCGATGATGGCGTCCAGATCTGCGGGAGTCATTTCCGCGAGACCGGCAAGGGTTTCCCCGGTCAGCGGGCTTTTCACCACGATCGCGGGCTTGTCCAGCTTGGGCAGCTTGACCCCCAGCTTTGCCAGAACGTCCTGTGCCTCTTCCGTGTATGTCTTGCCCATGATCGACTCCCCTCGGGTTTTCGCGGCGCACCCTAGCACCGGGTTCAGCGGGATGCCATTGACGGCTTCTGCAGAGTTCATGCACTCTGCGCATCAAGACGCGGCCAATCCTGATGCTTTCGCCACGGGACGGGGTCGAGTTCATCGAGTTGCACAATGACCCTCAGCCGTTCCCTCGTTCCCGACCTTGTCGCGCTGCAAGCCTTCGTCACTGTCGCCCGCTATGGCAGCGTGACGCAGGCGGCGGCAGAACTGAACCTGTCGCAAGGCGCGGTCAGCCGCCAGATCAAGGAACTGGAGGGGCGGCTCGGGCTTCTCCTGTTCGAAAGGGTCCGGCAGCGGGTGATCCTGTCGGAAAACGGTCGCCGCCTGCTGCCCGAGGCGCAGGCCCTGCTCGTGCAGGCCGAGGCGCTGACGATGACTGCCCTTGGCATCCGCAACCTCGAAGGCGTGCTGAGGGTGGCCAGCCTACCAACTTTCGGCACACATTGGCTGCTGCCACGCCTGCCCCGCTTTCTTGAGCGGCATCCCCGCATCCAGGTGGTGCTAGGCGCGCGGATCGCTCCGTTCGACCTGACGCGCGACCGTTTCGACATCGCCATCCATTATGGTCGTCCGGTCTGGGCGGGCGGGGTCTGCACCTTCCTCTGCCGCGAGCGGGTCGTGCCGGTGATTTCGCCCGAAGGCCGCGCCCGGATGGGGATCGGCGCGGCCCCGACAGCGGAAGAGATCGCTCGGCTGCCGCTCCTCCATCTCGAATCCCGCCCGCGCCTCTGGGACAGCTGGCTGCGCGAGGCCGGCGTCGAAGACCCCGCCGCCTTCGAGGGGCACCGCTTCGACCTTTTCGCCATGGTGATCGAGGCGGCGCGCGCCGGGGTCGGGATCGGGCTCGTGCCGACCTACCTTGTCGAACGCGACCTCGCGGGCGGCGAACTCGTTCCGCTTGCCCCCGTCCGCGACCAGACCGACGGCGCCTATTACACGGTGCTGCCCGAAGATGCCGCAACCTCGGCCCTGTCGGCGGCCTTCCGCACCTGGATGATGGAAGAGGTCGAGAAGCGCCCGGCCTCGTGACCGGTCACTACCGGACCAAACGGTCCACCACGGCAGACAGCCGCCGGAAGCCGCGCATCTGGTCCTTTTCCTCGACAGCGGCAAAGCCGAAGACCAGCCCCTGCCGGGGATTGCCGTGCCGGTATTGCATCGACAGGGGCGAGACGTTGACGCCATCAAGGCCCGCCCGCGCCGCAACCTCGCGGTCGTCGACGGGATAGAGAAAGCGCGCCACCTGCTGGATGCCGGTATCGGCGCGGGACAGCACCATCGACGGGCCAAGGAAGCGGTCGAATAGCGCAAAAAAGGTCTCGCGCCGTTGCGCGTAGAGGCGTCGGGTCCGGCGCAGGTGGCGGGCGAAATGCCCCTCCGCCACGAAATCGGCCAACGCCGCCTGGGTCAGCAGTGGCGCGAAATGCCCTGTGGCGCTGAGCGCGGCCTTCACGGGCGACAGCAGCGCGGGCGGCAGGACGACATAGCCAAGGCGCATGGCGGGGAACAGGATCTTGGCGAAGGTGCCGACGAAGATCGTCCGCTCGCCCGAGGACACCCCCTGCAGCGCCGGGATCGGCTGGCCCTGAAAGCGGTATTCGCTGTCGTAATCGTCCTCGATCAGCCATGCGCCCCACCGGTCAGACAGGCGCAGCAGGTCAAGGCGCTGGCCCATGGACATCGTCAGGCCAAGCGGATGGTGGCAGGAGGGCGTGACGAAGATCGCCCGCGGCGGACCGCCTTCGGGGGGATCGAGGTTCCAGCCCGCATCCCCGACCCGCAGGGGCAGAAGCCGTGCCCCGGCCGACAGGAAGGCGGCGGCGGCACCGTAATAGCCCGGCTCCTCCATCCAGACGGTGTCGCTGGGATCCAGCAAAAGCCGGGCGATCAGGTCGAAGGCCGATTGCGCACCGTTCGTCACGACGACCTGGTCCGGCGTGCAGATCACCCCGCGCGAGGCGGTCAGGTAGCGCGCAATCGCCTCGCGCAATTCGGGATAGCCGGTCACGTAATAGGTGCCGAACAAGTCGCTCCGCGCTGCCTTCGCGCGGCGGGTGAGAAGGCGAGACCAGGTGTTGAACGGGAACTGACCGACATCGGGCAGGCCGGGATGGAAGGCCGTCGCCCCCGGTTCGCCGTGGTGATAGGGCTGATCTGCCATCAAGCGTCCCCGCGCCGACAGCCGGACATCCTGCGGCGCAGCGGGACCCTTGCCCTGCCCCAAGGCCAGATCGCGGACGACTGGCGGCACGCCCTGCCCGGTCTGCAGGAACCCCTCCAGCGCCAGCTGCTCGTAGGCGGCGATCACCGTGTTCCGGCCCAGCCCCAGATCCTGCGCCAGCGCCCGGGTCGAGGGCAGCGCCATGCCGGGGCTGAGGTGGCGCGCCTCGATCAGCCCGCGCAGGCGCTGGTACAGCTGCTGGTGCAAAGCCACCGCGCTGTCGCGGTCGAGCGTCAGGCTTTCGAGGGCGAAACCGGTGGACAAAGTGGTTCCTCAAAATCGTGGTGATCTGGTTCTAATTCAGGAACCAGATCGGCGCTAGCATTCCTTCATCGGATCAGGAGGACCCAACGGAATGTCGCGGCTGAAAGTGGGCGTCATCGGCGCGGGGGGCGTGGCTCAGGTCGAGCACATCCCGAACCTGCTGCGACTGCCGGCCTTGTTCGACCTCAAGGTGGTCGCCGATCCCTCGCCCACCGCGCGCGACTTCGTCACCGGGCGCTACGCTGTCCCGTCTGTCGCCGATCCGGCGGAACTGCTGGCGATGCCGCTCGATGCCGTCGTCGTCGCCTCGCCCGACGCGCTGCATTTCACCCATGTCTCGGCGGCGCTCGCTGCGGGTCTGCACGTCTTCTGCGAAAAGCCGCTCTGCTACGCCTCCGAGGATATCCGGACGCTGGCGGCTGCGCGGGACCGCGCCGGCCGTGTCCTGCAGACCGGCTACATGAAGCGCTTCGACCCGAGCTACGAGGCACTGCTGGCCCGCCTTCCCGACCAGTCGGGGGCGCTGCTGCAAGTGGCCGTCGAGGTCTATGACCCCGACGCCGCCCCTTTCATCCGTCATCACGAATGGCAACTCGGCTCCGACCTGCCGCCCGAGGCCGGGCAACGACTGCGGGCGATGCAGGCCGAGCAGGTTGCGCGCGCGGTGAAGGTGCCGCTGGACGAGACGGGCTATCGCGGCTTCTGTGCTGCCTATGCCTCGTCGATCGTCCACGACGTGAACGCGGTGCATGGCATCCTCGAGGCTCACGGCACGACCATCGACGGCATCACCGGCGCGGCGCTCTTTGCCGGGGGGATCGGTGGACAGGGGGCAGTCAGCCTGAACGGCGGCGCGGCACTCTGGACCATGTCGCACCTGACGACACCCTCGCTGCCGCATTACTCCGAACGGATCACCCTGACCTTCGAGGGGTCCGCGCTGGAACTGGAATTTCCCTCGCCCTGGCTCAACCACGCACCGACCCGGCTGACCGAACGGCGCGGGCACGGCCTCGCGCTCGAAACCCGCGACATCCGCAAGGGCTACGAGGAGGCCTTCATCGAGGAACTGCGCGGCTTCCACCGCGCCGTGACCGAGGGCGAACCTGTCCGCAACACCGCCGAGGCCGCCGCGAAGGACATGGACCTGCTGGCCGGGCTCGCCGCCTGGCACATGACCCACAACGTAAAGAAGGGCTGACACCATGAGCGTTCGCATCGGGATCAACCCGATCACCTGGACCAACGACGACGTGCCGGAACTGGGCGGCGACACCCCGCTGGAAACCTGCCTCTCCGAAACCAAACAGGCGGGCTATGCCGGGACCGAGCTTGGCGGCAAGTTTCCTCGCGATTCCAAGGTACTGGGTCCGATCCTCAAGGGCTACGGCCTTGCCCTCGTCTCTGGCTGGTATGACGGCCGCTGCGACGAGAAATCGGTCGAGGAAGAGTTCGAGGCGATCACCCCCCACCTGACCCTGCTGCGCGACCTCGGCGCGACCCATGTCGTCTATGCCGACACCTCTCGCGGGCGGCACGGGGCGATCTGGGGGCCGATCTCGCAGCGCCCGTCGCTCAGCGCGGCGGAATGGCCGACATACGGGAAGAAGCTGACCGCACTGGCCGAACGCTTCGCCGATTTCGGCGTGCGGATGGCCTTCCACCACCACATGGGCACCATCGTCGAGACCGACGAGGAGGTTGGCCTGATGATGCAGCACACCGGCGAGGCGGTCGGGCTGCTCTACGATACCGGACACTCGATCTTCTCGGGCGGCGATCCGGTGGCGCTTTTGAAGAAGCACGTGAAGCGCGTCGTGCATGTCCATTGCAAGGACGCCCGCCCCGACATCCTGAAAAAGGCCCGGGCCGAGGACATGAGCTTCATGGGTGCGGTGATGGAAGGTATCTTCACCGTGCCAGGCGACGGCATCATCGACTATCCGACCATCCTGAAGATCCTGCATGATGCGGGCTATTCCGGCTGGCTGGTGGTCGAAGCGGAACAGGACCCCAAGAAGGCCCATCCGCTGACCTATGCGACGATGGGGTTCCGGAACCTCTCGCGCATGGCAAGGGAGGCAGGGTTCACCGTTACGGGTTGAGGCGCCGGCAAGAGCACCAACACCAAGCGAAAGCCTGCCGGACCCCTCCGGCCGGCACCAACCACAGGGAGACGAAGACAATGTTCGAACGGTTCAAGTTCGCACCTGCGGCCGTTGCCGCCCTTGGCCTCCTGGCCGGGGCCGCATCGGCCGAGGGGCTCAAGGCCGCCGCCGACGTCAAGATTGCGGTCGTCGTGCATGGCAACTCGTCCGACGCCTACTGGTCGGTCGTGAAGCGCGGGGTCGATGACGCCGCCGCTGCGACCGGGGCCCAGGTGCAGTACATCGCCCCGCAGGTCTTCGACTCGGTCGAGCAGGCCCGCCTGATCGAGGCGGCCGTGGCGACCAAACCCGACGGTCTCGTGATCTCGATCCCCGACAAGGACGCGCTCGCCTCGGCGGTCAAGTCGGCGGTCGATGCCGGCATCCCCGTCGTCAACATCGACTCGGGTGAGCCGGAAGGCGCCGAGCTGGGCGTACCGCTCTATGTAGGCACGACCTCGGAATACAAGGCCGGGATCAAGGCGGGTGAAAAGCTTGCAGGGATGGGCATCCTCAAGGTCGCCTGCATCAACCACGAGGTCGGCAACATCAGCCTCGACCAGCGCTGCCAAGGGATCGCCGACGGGCTGAAGGCGTCGAACGGGACCTCGGAAGTCGTGGCCGTGTCACAAGACCCCGCCGACGTGACCCGCCGGGTCGAGGCCTATCTTGCCTCGCATCCCGATACCCAGGCCGTCTTCGCCACCGGCACGGCCGGGGCCAACCCGCTCATCAAGTATTTCGACGAGCAGGACCTGTGGTCGAAGTACAAGCTTTTCACCTATGACCTCGGCCCGGAAATCCTGCAGTCGGTCGCCGACGGCAAGATGGGCTTCGGCATCGACGGGCAGCAATACCTGATGGGCTACCTGCCGGTCGTGCTTCTGGTGCAGAATGCCACGCATGGGCTGATGGTGCAGAACAACATCTACACCGGCCCGCTGTTCGTCGATACGCCGGAAAAGGCCAAGGCGATCCAGACGCTCTCCAAGGAAGGGACGCGCTGAGGCGCCCTTTCCTTCTCCTCCGGGGGCGGGCCTCCACCCCGCCCCCGGCCCTCACTTCGGGACCAGAGACACGTCAGATGACCGACCAACCGACCCCTCCGCCCGCGGCGGCGGCCAAAGGCCGCGCACCCGAGATCACGAGGAAATCCCTTGACCGGCCCGACGAGCGCGTGGCCCATGCCTCGACCTTCACCCGGCTGATGCGCCGGCCGGAAGCCGGGGTGGTGCTGGGGCTGATCGCGACCTTCCTCGTCTTCGCCGCCTTGCCCGGCGCCGCGTCGCTCTACTCGCTGCAGGGGGCGATGACCTTCCTGACGCTGTCGGCGGAACTCGGCATCCTGGCCGCCGCGGTCTCGCTTCTCATCATCGCGGGCGAGTTCGACCTGTCGATCGGCTCGATGGTCGGGTTCGCCGGCATCGTGATCGGTCTTCTGGTGACGCGGCTCGGCTGGCCGCTTTGGGCCTCGATCGGGACAGCCTTCGGGGTGGCGATCCTTGTCGGTTACCTCAACGGATACATCACGGTGAGGACGCGGCTGCCGTCCTTCATCGTCACCCTCGCCTCGCTGTTCATCCTGCGCGGGCTGTCGATCGGCATCACCCGAGCGGTGACGGGGCGGACGCAGATCCCCTACATCCTCGACAACCCGCCCGATCCCTGGACGGCTGCGATCTTCAACGGCCATGTCCTAACCGGTCTCTTCCACTGGATGGGCACGCAGGGTTGGATCGCGGTCAAGGGCGACGGCACGCCCTTCGTGCCCGGCATCCCGATGTCGATCGTGTGGTGGATCGCGGTCACCTGCCTTGCCGGCTGGGTGCTGACCCAGACCAAGTTCGGCAACTGGATCTATGCCTCGGGCGGCGATGCGACGGTCGCGCGGAACGTGGGCGTCCCGGTCGCGCGGGTGAAGATCACGCTCTTCATCGTCACCGCCGTCGCCGCAACGCTCCTGGCCACCATCCAGGTCATGGAAGCGGGATCTGCGGATACCGTGCGCGGCACCCAGAAGGAATTCGAGGCGATCATCGCGGCCGTCATCGGCGGCGTGCTCCTGACCGGCGGCTATGGCACCGTGCTTGGCGCGGCCTTCGGTGCGCTGATCTTTGGCCTCGTCCAGATGGGCATCTTCTACACCGGGATCGATACCGACTGGTTCAAGGTCTTCCTTGGCCTCGTGATCCTTGCCGCCGTGCTGGTCAACAACTACGGGCGCGCCCGCGCCCTTGGCGAAAGGGTCGAGTCATGACCGCGCCCGCAATCGAGTTGCGCAACGTTTCCAAGCGCTTCGGCTCGGTCATCGCGCTGAACGACGTGTCGATCGCGGTCAATCCCGGCGAGGTGCACTGCCTCCTGGGCGATAACGGCGCGGGGAAATCGACGCTTATCAAGATCCTCTCGGGCGTACACCGCCCGAGCGACGGGCAGATCCTGCTGGAAGGGCAGCCGGTGACATTCCGCTCGCCCCGCGACGCGACCGATGCGGGCGTGGCGACGGTGTTCCAGGACCTCGGGCTGATCCCGCTGATGTCGATCGCGCGAAACTTCTTCCTCGGGCGCGAGCCGGAGAAAGGCGTCTTCCCCTTCCGCCGCTTCGACCTCGACCACGCCAGCAAGGTCGCCAAGCAGGCGTTGATCGACGTGGGCATCCAGGTCCGGGACCCGTCGCAGGCCGTGGGCACGCTGTCGGGCGGCGAGCGCCAGTCGGTCGCCATCGCCCGGGCGATCCATTTCGGCGCGAAGGTGCTGATCCTCGACGAGCCGACCTCGGCGCTTGGCGTCCATCAGGCGGCGATGGTGCTGAAATTCGTGATCGAGGCGCGGCTTCGCGGCCTCGCCGTGATCCTCATCACCCACAACATCAACCATGCCTATCCGGTGGCCGACAAGTTCACGCTCCTCAACCGCGGCACCTCTAAAGGGACATACGCCAAGAAGGACATCAGCCGCGAGGAAGTCGTCCGCATCATGTCCGGCGGCGAAGACATGGCGGCGATGGAGCGCGAGATCGAGGACCTGCTGGAGAAGGCGCGATGACTGCCGCGCGCCGCGTCGTCATCCATGCCGACGACCTTGGCATGAGCCACGGCGCGAACGCGGCCTTTGCCGAATTGTGGGATCTGGGGACGCTCACCTCGGGCTCGGTCATGGTGCCCTGCCCGTGGTTCCCGGAACTGGCCGCAATGGCGCGCGCCAATCCGGCGCTTGATGTCGGCGTGCACCTGACTCTGACCAGCGAGATGAAGGGCTATCGCTGGCGGCCGCTGACCCGGCCCCCCGCCTCGGCCGGGCTGACCGATGGCGAGGGTTTCTTCCATCCCGACGTGCCGACGCTCCGCGCGAACGCGCATCCCGACGCGGTCGAGGCGGAACTCCGCGCCCAGATCGACGCAGCGCTCAAGGCCGGGATCGATGTGACCCATCTCGACGATCACATGGGCGCGGTGCTGGCCCCGGAATTCGCGGAAATCTATGCCCGGATCGCTGCCGACTACCGCCTGCCGCCGCTCTTTTGCGCCAGCCTTTCGGCCTATGGCGGGCAGCACAACATGACTGGCATCGCCGCGGACGCTTTCGCGCCGGGGGTCGAGGCCGCCCGCGCCCTCGGGTTCGAGATCTTCGACCGGATCGCCGAAACCGACTGGCGCCCGTCGTCGCCGCCCGACCTCGCCTATCGCCAGCTTCTGTCCGGGCTGGAGCCGGGCCTGGCCTTCCTGGCGCTCCATTTCACCAAACCGGGCGAGATCGAGGCGATCGACCCCGGCTTTCACCACATCCGCCGCGCAGAGTACGAGCTGTTCCGCACACCCGGTTTTGCCGACTGGCTGCATCGGCAGGACGTCACTTTCATCGGCATGCGGGAGTTGCGCGACGACTGGCGCGCCCGCCAGACATCCGGAGGACGGACATGGACCGCATCGGCGTCGGCCTGATCGGCACAGGCTTCATGGGCAAATGCCATGCGATGGCCTATGGCGCCGTCCGCACCGTCTATGGCGACGTGCCCGTGATCGACCGGGTGGCGCTGTGCGATGTCGAGGCGGGTCATGCGGCGAAATGCGCCTCGGCATGGGGGTTTGGCCGCTCGACGACCGACTGGCGCGACCTGCTGGCCGACCCCGCGATCGACCTGATCTCGATCACCTCACCGAACGGCCTGCACCGCGAGATGGCCGTGGCCGCACTCGACGCAGGCAAGCATGTCTGGTGCGAAAAGCCGATGGCGCTGACCATGGCCGATGCGCAGGCCATGACCGACGCCGCGGCGAAAGCTGGCAAAGCGACCGCGCTTGGCTACGCCTATCTCCAGAACCCGGCCCTGCAGGAGGCCCGGCGCCTGATCGCCGCCGGGGCCATCGGCACGCCTTTCGATTTCCGCGGCTCGGTCGACGAGGATTACATGGCCGATCCCGCCCTGCCCTGGTCCTGGCGGCTGAAGGCCAAGGAGGCGGGTCTGGGCACCCTTGGCGACCTGACCGTCCACCTGATTTCGCTCGCCCGTACCCTGATGGGAGAAATCGCCAGCCTCTCGGCAATGGTCGACACGGTGCATGTCGAGCGTCCCCTGCCCAAGGGCGGGACGGCGCGGGTCGAAAATGACGACATCGCCCATGCCCTTGTCCGCTTCGCCTCCGGGGCGCGCGGCACGCTCGCCTCAAGCCGCATCGCCCATGGCCGCAAGAACGGGCTCCGGGTCGAGGTGCATGGGTCGAAAGGCTTGCTCTGGCTCGACAACGAGCGGATGAACGAGCTCAACCTCTACATCGCCGAGGGTCCGCCCGAATCCCGCGGTTTCCGTCGCATCCTGTCCGGCCCGCCGCATGGCGACTATGCCCGCCTCTGCCCGGCGCCGGGCCACGGGCTGGGCTTCAACGAGCTGAAGGTGATCGAACTGGCCGAACTCCTGAAGGCGATCCGGGGCGAGCCATCCCGGTCGATCGGATTCGCGGAAGGACTGAAGATCGAGGCGGCAATCCACGCCTTCGCCCGCTCGGCCGCGACCGGAACCTGGGTCAAACCGGGCTGACCGAGCCATTCGCGGCGCGAAGGCCGTGAAAACGCCCAGCCGGACAGCATTCGCTCAGGGATTGGGCAGCATAAACGGCCCACCCGGATTTTCGAGTGATGCCAATAGGTTACGCCGCATCGCAGCATTTCACATTTCGCGCGAAGTTTCCTTTACCGCTAACAGCTCCGCCGCAATCATCGCCTTACCGGGCCACAGTCCTGCCATCCGCGGGCTTGAGACTGGACTCGGGAGGAGACCGGAAAGCCAATGCGGAGACAGAGGCGCAAGCAATGGTGGTAAGGCCGGACGGAAAGGAATTCCGCGCCGGCCCGCCCGAGCGGCCGGCACGGACCGAGGTTGCGGACATGCAGACTGTCCGCGGACTTTTGACGGCCTACTGGCGCTCCGACGTGCGCGGCATCGCCTGGCTGCACACCATCCTGATCGCGCTCCTGACCTGGCTCATCGCCAAGGTCGGCATCTGGATCGCCGAAAGCGCCGGCGCCTTTGAAAGCGCCAAGGCCACCTACCGGACGCCCGGGAACCTTTACCCCTTCACCGCCTTCGTCCAGGCCGGAACGATGCTGATGACGATGATCACGCTCAGCATCGTCGCCATCGCCTTCCGCCATTACCTTGCCCAGAACCTGCACCGACGCTGGCGCGCCTGGCTGAACGAGCAGTTTACCCGCGCGACGCTGTCGGATCGCAACGTCATCCTGAACATCCAGTCGGACCCCAGGCTCGACAGCCTCGACCAGCGCCAGCAGGAATGCATCAAGGGCCTGTCGGGCAGTTTCATCGGCCTTGCCATCGGCATCGCCACCGTGGCCGCCAGCGCCTTCGAGGTCTCGCGCAAGCTCTGGCAGATCTCGACCCCGATCGCGCAGGCCCCTGCCTTGGGACAGGCCGGGTCCTTTGCCCTGACGCTTGGCGTGATCGTGCCCTTCGCGCTCCTCTGCACCTGGGGCTTCTCGCGCATCGGGCAGGTCATGCGCGGCGTGAACCGCCAGTTCCAGGAGGCCGAGGGCGCGTTTCGCGGCGAGTTGAACACCATGTTCCGCCGCGCCTCGCAGATCACCGCTTCGGATGGCGAGCGGGTGCAGGGCAAGATCAACCGTCGGCTCTATGCGGCGATTGACCAGGTCTGGTTCCGCAACAACGTGCTGAATGCCGGCTTCATCGGGCTGAACGACTTCTACAACACCTTCTCGTTGCAGATCCTGGCCTCAGTCCTGGCGCTGCCCGCCTATGCCCAGGGCCAGATCGACTTCCAGACCTACATCACCACCGCCGCGCTGGTCGGCCAGCTGACCGGCGGGTTTTCCTGGCTCATCAACGTCACGCCCGCCTTGTCGAGCCTGAATGCCGATCTTGACCGGGTGACCGAATACGCCGCCGCGATCGAGCGGGTGCAGGACGTGCGCGGCTACTTCCAGTCCACCGGCATCCACGATTTCCGCTATCGCACCCACGAAAGCGGCAAAGGCATCGTCGTGCGCAAGCTCGAGCTGATGCACGCCGGCCAGGACGCACAGCCCTTCCTGCGGATGGAGGGCGAAAGCCTGCGCTTCCCCGCCGGAAGCTGGACGGCGCTGATCGGCGCCTCGGGCAGCGGCAAGACCTCGTTCCTGAACGCTCTGATGGGGCAGAAGGATTACGGCCGGGCCGTGGTCTTCCTGCCCGATGGCCGCAAGCCCTTCTACGCGTTCCAGGACCAGCGCATCCCCGACACGACGCTGAAGCAACTGATCTGCGGCTCCGAGGACGAAGACAGCTTCGACGATATCGAGGTGGCCGCGGTTCTGGCGCAGGCCGGGCTCGGATCGCCTGATTTCCTGCGGGCGATGAACGACCGCACTTGCAATGGGCGCCCCTGGGAACGGGCGCTGTCGGGCGGGCAGAAAAAACGCATCATCCTGGCGCGCCTGTTGCTCCTGAAACCCGAAGTCGCCTTCCTGGACGAGACGACGGCCGGTCTCGACCCCGGCGCGCAGCGCGAATTCTACACCCTGCTCAAGACCTATTGCCCCGGTCTGACGGTGATCGGCAGCATCCACAACCGCCTGATGCCGGTTCTTGGGGACGGAACCCCGGTCTTCGATCAGATTGCCGAGATCGAGGGCGGCATCATCTCTCTGCGCCGCTATGTCGATGCGCATGACGTCCGGGCCGAGGTCGTGGCCCTGCATCCAACCCAACCCAGCAAGGAGGCACGGGTAATCAATGAGTGACCGCGCCGAAGCCGCCGCTTTCGTCGATGCGCTGCTGGCGCGGATGACGCTGGATGAAAAGATTGGCCAGCTGAACTATCCGGGCGGATCGGGGATCGACACGACCGGGGTGTCCGACTCGGTCGACAGCGAGACGCTGATCCGCCGCGGCCAGGTCGGCGGGGTCTCGGCCGGGTCGAATGCCGAAGAGCGGCGGGCCCTGCAGGAACTCGCAGTCGCCGAAGGCCCGAGCGCCGTGCCCCTGTTCTTTGGCCGCGACAGTGTCCAGCGGTACCGTACCGGCGGGCCGATCCCCTTTGGCCTGTCCTGCAGCTGGGACCTCGATCTGATCCGCCGCATCAACGAGATGTGCGCACGCGAGGCCCGGGCGGACGGCGTCAACATCAACTGGGCGCCGATGCTCGACATTACCTACGATGCCCGATGGGGCCGGGTGGCCGAGGGCAATGGAGAGTTTCCTTACCTGGGCATGAAGATCGCCGAAACCATCGTGCGCGCCTATGAGGGTCCGGATGGCAACATCGCCCAGCCCGATCGCTTGATCGCCACGCTGAAGCATTTCGCCGGCTACGGTCTGGCGCAAGCGGGGCGCGACTATGCCGGGGTCGAGGTCAGCCCCGCCACGCTTTGCCGGATCATGGAGCCGTTCCGCGCCGGGATCGAGGCAGGAGCGGGCGCGATCATGGTGTCGTTCAACACCATCAACGATGTGCCGGCCACGGCGAACATGGAGCTCTTGCGCGACGTGCTGAAGGGCCGCTTCGGCTTCAACGGGCTGATCGTCACCGATTTTACGGCCATCGACCCTGAACTGGTGAACCACGGCATCGCCGCCAACGGACGCGAAGCGGCTTATCTTGCGTTCAAGGCCGGGGTGCATGTCGATCTCGTCAGCCAGGCCTTCGTGAAATACCTGCGCGGCCTGGTCGAGGAAGGCGAGCGCGCGCCCCAAGACTTCCAGGTCGAGGGCAGCGCCTACCGTTTCGGCCCTGTGACCGAGGCCGAAGTCACCGAACGCTGCCGCGACATCCTGATGGCGAAGTGGCGGCTTGGCCTGTTCCGCGATCCCTATATCGGCATGGAGCCTGCCCGCCGCAGTGTCATCTATTCGCGCGACCACGTGGCGCTGGTCCGCGAGGCAGCGGCGAAATCCTGCGTGGTTCTGAAGAATGACGGGGCGCTGCCCCTGCTTCCTGCCCTGTCGAAACTCGCCGTGATCGGCCCCTTGGCCGACGACCGGATCGACATGCAGGGGACCTGGGCCATCGACGTGCAACCCGACCATTCGGTGACGGTGCTGGAGGGGATCCGCGCCGCCGTCGGTCCCGGCACGCAAGTCCTGCATGCCAAGGGCTGCAACATCGTCGACGACCCCGACATTGCCCGCCGCCTGAACGTCCACAACGCGCAGATGCCTTCGGTGGTGATCGGGCCGCTCAGCCCGGAAAGGATGCTGGACGAAGCGCTGGCCGTGGCCGCCGAGGCGGATGCCATCCTCCTTTGCCTGGGTGAGGCCAAGGAACATGCGGGCGAAAGCTCGACCAGGGCTGACATTACCCTGCCCGGTGCCCAATCGGCGCTGGTCAAAGCGGTCTCGCAAGTTGCGCGCAAGCGCGGCAAGCCGCTGATCCTGCTGACCATCGCCGGGCGGCCGCTCGCACTGACCGCCGAGGTGCCGCTGGTCGATGCCCTGATCTGGAGCGGCCATCCCGGCAACGAGGGTGGCAACGGTCTGGCCGATGTGATCTTCGGCAAGGTCGAGCCCACAGGCCGGCTGAGCCAGGCCTTCCCGCGCAATGTCGGGCAGTTGCCGATGCGAACCGAGGACCTGCCGACTGGCCGGCCGCAGATGGGCGCGGGTGTGGACATTCCCGGCGATACCGAAGTCGACGCCCGAGGCAACCATGTCTTCCGCAAGTTCACCACGGCCACGATCATCGAAGGCGCGATCACCCCGCTTTTCCCCGCGGGCTTTGGCCTGTCCTATTCCGAGTTCCGCTATGGCCCGCTGAAGGTCAGCAAGACCATGCTTCGTGGCGAGGCGGACATGCTCGATGTCTCCGTTGCCGTCACAAACATCGGGTCCAGGCCCGGCTCTGAACTGGTTCAGCTTTACCTGCGCGACCCCGTCGCAACCATTTCGCGTCCGGTCCGCGAGTTGAAGGGGTTCGAGCGGGTCGACCTTGCCCCCGGCGAGACACGGGAGGTCACCTTCACCATCACCGTCGAGGCCCTGAAGTTCTGGACCGGGACCACGATGTCGGATGCCGTGCATCTGTGGGAACCGGGCGCCTTCGACATCATGGTGGGACCGGATGCAGACCGGGTCGAGACCATTCGCGTCACCTGGCAGAAATGACCCGCAAACGACTGTCGAACAACGACCTGCTCGACCTCGCCCAGCGCGAGACCCTGCGCTATTTCACCGACTACGCCCACCCGACAAGCGGCATGGCCCGCGAACGCTACGGCGGGGATGCGACCTATGACAGGCTCGCCACCGTGACCACGGGAGGTACGGGCTTCGGCGTCATGGCGCTGATCGCGGGGGCCGAGCGGGGCTTCATTGCCCGCAGCGAGGCCGAGATGCGCATCGCGCGGATCGTGGACTTCCTCGCCGCGTCGCCCCGCTATCGCGGCGCCTTTCCGCATTGGCTAAACGGCGAGACAGGCGCGACCATCGCCTTTTCGAAGAACGACGATGGCGGCGACATCGTCGAGACCGCCTTCCTGATGATGGGCCTTCTGACCGCGCGGCAATGGCTGGGCGCTGGCAACAGGACGGCGCAACTCATCGACCGCCTCTGGCGCGAGGTCGCGTGGAGCGGCTTCTGCGACGGGCCCGACCGGCTGATGTGGCATTGGGGTCCCCATGTCGAATGGGGGCCTGACCTGCCGATCCGCGGCTGGCACGAGGGGCTGATGGCCTATGTGCTCGCGGCCTCTTCACCCAGCCATGCGATCGGCGTCGGCGCCTATGAGCGCGGCTGGAAGAACAGCACCACCTATCTGAACGGGCGCAGCTACTACCGGATCCGCCTGCCGCTCGGACCTGAACTTGGCGGGCCGCTGTTTTTTTCCCATTACAGCTTCCTCGGGCTCGACCCGCGGGGACTGACCGATGGCGTCACCGATTTCTGGCAGCAGAACCGCGCCCATGCCCGGATCAACCTGGCCTATTGCCGGGCCAATCCCGGCGCGTTCGCGGGCTATGGCCCGGCCTGGGGCCTGACCGCCTGCGACGGGCCCGACGGATACAATGCCTTCTCGCCCACGAACGACTTCGGCGTCATCGCCCCCACCGCCGCGCTGGCTTCGCTGCCTTACACGCCGACGGCATCGCTCAGGGCCCTGCGCCACTATTGCGAGGATTTCGACGGCGCGCTGATGGGTCCTTATGGCTTCGTCGACAGCTTCTGCCCAACGCGGAACTGGATTGCCGGAAGCCATATCGCCATCGACCAGGGGCCGATCGTCGCGATGATCGAGAACGCACGCACGGGCCTGCTGTGGCGACTGTTCATGTCGGCGCCTGAGGTGCAGGCCGGACTGAAACGGCTGGGTTTCCGGTCCGTCCCCATCGCATGAACCGCGAATTTTCTACGAAAATTCCCGCCAGCGGCGCTGATTTTTCGTAGAAAAATCGTCAGACCGGTCGAAAATCCGTCAGCTGCGTCGACAACAGAACCGGGTCCGGCGCAGGCAGGTCGGCAATCAGCAGCGCAGGCGCCTCGCCAGCCTTGGCAAGGATCGCGCCGTCAGCGTTCACGAGGACCGATCCGCCGACATAGGTCAAGTCGCCTTCCACCCCGCAGTAATTGGCATAGGCGATGGCAACGGCGTGGTTCACCGCCTGCGACGGCACGGTCAGGTTGGGCACATGGGCGAAGGGCACCATGTTCGCCGTCGGGCATAGGATCAACTCTACCCCACGCTCGGCGAGATCGCGGATCAGGGGCGCGAATTCGATATCATAGCAGATGAGGAGCGCGCAGCGTTTTCCCCCAAGGCGGAAGACCGGAATCTCGCGGCCCGGGCGATAGAACCGCGCCTCGCGCGGACCGAACAACTGGGTCTTGCGATAGAGCGCCAGCATCTTCCCGCTGGCGTCGAGGCACAGTGCCGAATTGTAAAGCTCATCGCCCGCGCGCTCGGCCAGACCGACGGTCAGTCCGCATCCGGCCGCCTGTGCCAACGGCGCAAGCTCGGCCAGCCATTCTTCGGCACTGCGCGCGCCGATCCCGGGATCGGCAACATTGTAGCCCGGAAGAAAGACCTCGGGGAAAACAACCATCTCGGCGCCTGCCGCCCCGGCCGCGATCGCCATTCGCCCAATGGTCGTCAGGGCCAAACTAAGGTCACCCTCGGGCGACGGCCCCTGCCAAAGTGCAATCCTCATGCTGGTACTCCTGCCAGAACCAGGCCCTCCGGCCCCTCGGCCGTCCTGAAGCCGGGCACCCCTTCTACGATCAGCCGCCGCCAATGCGCGACGGCGGGCTGATCCGGCGGCGCTGCGGCTCGGTCAGGTGGGCTGTAGATTTCCACCATGCTCCGCCCGAGGGAAAGGAAGCAGACCGGCGTTTCGCCCGAAGCATCCCTCAGCCTGTGCGATGCAACCTCGGCTAAGCCCTGGGCAAGGAAGAAGGCCCTGACCGCCGCGAAGTCGGCGCAGGCGATCCCGATATGGTCATGCCCGGGTAGTCCCGGGCGCGGATCGCCGGGGCGGGCGCAAAACTCCATGCGCGCACCTTCCGGGCCTTCGAGAAAGACGAAGGCGGCGCCCCGGCTCCAGAACTCGGGAATGAAGCGCGGGCCGTCCGGCGTGACGGCTTGATCGATGCGCCCGCCCCGCGCCTGCGCTTGTGCAAGCGCCGCCGGCACGTCATCGACCGCCAGCGCGAGATGGTCGATGGCTCCATGCCCCGAGGCCCCTGTCGGCACCGTCTCAAGCGCGATCACCTGGCTGCCAAGCGCGAGCCGCCCCCCCGGAAGCGGCGCAAAGCCGAACACGCCTGTCAGAAGGGCCGTTGCCGCCGGAACGTCGCGCAAAGCCAGAACGGGGATCAGCATGGCGGTCATGAGAAGAGATCCGGGTCGGGGCCACAGCGCTCGCCTGCGTCGAGCGTGGCCATGGCGGACATCTCGGCCTCTGTCAGGGCGAACCCGAACAGATCGAGATTTTCGGCCAGGCCTGCCGCGCGGGTCGAACGGGGAATGACCGAGCAACCGAGCTGAAGGTGCCAGCGAAGGATCACCTGCGCCGGGCTTTTGCCAACCCGACGGGCGATCCCCTGCACGACCGGATCGCCAAAGCTGCGCCCTTCGCCCAGGGGGGTCCAGCTCTGGGTCACGATCCCAAGACGGGCATGGGCGGCGCGCAGTGCCGATTGCTGCAGGCGCGGGTTCAGTTCGATCTGGTTCAGGGCCGGGGTGACCCCGGTTTCGGCGATGAGCCGCTCGAGATGCGGGACCTGGAAATTCGACACGCCGATCGAGGTCGCCCGCCCCTCGTCGCGCAGGCGGATCAGGGCGCGCCACGTCTCGACGAACAGGTTGCGATCCGGGCAGGGCCAGTGGATCAAATACAGATCGACCCGGTCGAGTCCAAGCCGCTTCAGGCTGGCATCGAAGGCGCGCAGCGCGGCGTCATGACCCTGGTTGCTGTTCCAGCATTTGGTGGTGACGAAGATCTGTTCGCGCGGGATCCCAGAAGTCCGGATGCCCTCGCCCTGCCCTTCCTCGTTGCCATAGATCGCCGCGCCATCGACCAGCCGGTAGCCGATCGTCAGCCCCTCGCGCGTCACCCGGGCGGTCTGGTCCGCGGGGACCTGCCACAGCCCGAAGCCGAGCGCCGGGATGGAATGGCCGTCATTCAAGCGGATGGTCTGGGTCACGCCCGGTCTCCCGTCAGGTTCTTGCCATGGCAGACCTAGCATCGCGCGGGGCCGACGCAAAGCCCGCGGCCACCCGGGGGCGCGGGCAAATTTCTTGCAAGAAATTTGCCAAAGGCCTTCGAAGGCTTTTGGGCCGGCAACCGCGTCTCCGCGTTACAGCGACGGACCGGGGGCGATCTTCGATCCATCGGTGAAGCGGCTGAGGCGGAAGCGTGTCAGATCATGCCCGACGGCATTGCCGGCCACCAGATCTGCGACCACCCGACCGATGCCCGGCCCGATCCCGAAGCCATGGCCGCTCATCCCCGTCGCAATGGTCAGGCCGGGCAGCGCCGCGACGAGGTCGATCACCGGCACCACGTCGGGCATCGTGTCGATCATGCCCGCCCAGGCAGCCTTGAGCCTTGGCCGGCCAAGCGCCGGGAAAGCCTCGCCGAAGGCATCCTGCACCCGGCCGATGGTCGCCATGTTCGGCGCGGGGTTCAGGACCCTCATCCGCTCGAAGGGTGACGGCCCGTCAGCCGACCAGCGGCGGGGCGTGGACCAGGCATCGGGGAACCCCTTCGGCGCCGCGGCGCGGAAAGTGGTGGAGCGCCAGTCATTCTTCAACACCGGCAGGTAATAGGGGAAGGCGCGGAAGGCATCGGGGCCGAGGAAGAAGTCATGCGCGGCCCCCGGTGCGATCGTGTAACCGCCGTCGAGCCGCCGGCGGAAGGCAAAATGGCTGTCAACGGCGGCTCCCGGATAAATCTCGGGCATCGGCTCGGTCGCAGCGACCGAGGCCAGGACGGCAAGCTGGGGGAAAAGCACCCCCTCGGCGCGGGCGAAGAGCGAGGACCATGCCCCGCCCGCCAGCACGACCTGATCGCAGGCGATGCGCCCCTGCTCGGTGACCACGCCGGCCACCCGGCCCGCGGCCCGGTCAAGCGCGCGAACAGCGCAGTTCTCGACGATGGTGACCCCGCGCGCCACGGCCCCGCCCGCCAGCGCCGGCACCGCGATCCAGGGCTCGCCCCGCGCATCCGAAGGGGTGAAGATACCGCCCGGCCAATCGGCCTTGGCGCCGGACAGCATTCCGCCGACCTCGGCCGAGGTCATCATCCGCGTGTCGAGACCATGCGCCCGGGCGTGGTCCATCCACGCCTCGAAGCCCGCGACATCCTTCTGCGTATTGGCCAGATACATGACCCCCGTGCGCCGATAGCCGATCGCATCGCCGAATTCCTGCGCCAGGCTTTCCCAGATGCGCCGCGCCTCGATCATGATCGGCAGTTCGCCGGGATCGCGGCCCTGCTGGCGGATCCAGCCCCAGTTGCGGCTGGATTGTTCGCCCGCGATGCGGCCCTTTTCGCACAGGGTGACCTTCAGCCCGCGCTCGGCCAGGAACCAGGCGGTCATCACGCCGACAACGCCGCCGCCGATCACCACGACATCGCAGGCTGCAGGCGGCGGGCCGGGATAGCGGATCGCCGTCGCCTCGGAAATCGGGAAGGGCATCATTTCGTCAGTTCTCCGACCAGCCGCTGCATGAAGGCCCAACCCGCCTCGAACTCGGAAACGTCCAGATACTCATCGGCCTGATGGGCCTGGGCGATGTCGCCAGGCCCGCAGACAACGGCGGAATAGCCTTCGGCCTGGAACTGACCGGCCTCGGTGCCGTAGCTGACGACGCGGGTGGCGTTGTCGCCGGTCAATCGGCGGGCCAGCGCCTCGGCCGCTCCGTTCTCTTCAGGGCGAAGCGGCGGGATCGAGAAATAGCGGTCGAGCGCGATGCCGGTTTCGGGGCGGATGACCTGCATCCCGGCCTGGACCTTGGCCACCTCGGCCTGGAAGCGGCCGACCCAGTCCTCGATGTCCTCACCCGGAACGACGCGGAACTCGAAGACGAAGCGGCAATCGCCGGCGGTGATGTTATGGGCGGTGCCCCCTTCGATCATGCCGACATGAAGCGTCGTGTAGGGCGGGTTGAACAGGGCCGCGATGGGCGTCGCCCGCGCCGCGGCATTGGCGGCGTTCATCCGATTCGCCCAGTCGATGACCGGGGCCGAGGCCATGACAGCGCTGACGCCGGTATGGATGAGCGAGGAATGAACCTCGTACCCCTTCACATGGACCTTGAACCCGGTTCCGCCCTTGTGGCCAGTGACCACCCCCATGCGCGACGGTTCGCCCACGATCACCGCGGCGGCCCGCGGCAGCCCGCGCGCCATCTCGGCGATCATCGGCGGGGCGCCGGTGCAACCCAGTTCCTCGTCATAGCTCAGCGCCAGTTGCAGGGGCCGCTTCACGCCTTTCTCCAGCGCCAGCGGCAGTGCGGCGACGGCGAGCGCAACGAAGCCCTTCATGTCGCAGGTGCCACGGCCATAGAGCCGCCCGTCGCGTTCGGTCACCGTCCAGGGGTCGCTTGTCCAGGCTTGCCCGTCGACCGGAACCACGTCGCTGTGGCCCGACAGAACCACCCCGCCTGCGATGTCGGGACCCGCATGCGCATAGAGCGCGGCCTTGGTCCGGTCGGCATTCCAGACCCGGTGCGCCGGAATGCCGAAGCTGTCGAGATAGGCCTCAACCCAGTCGATCAGGGGCAGGTTGCTGTCACGGCTGACGCTGGGAAAAGCGACCAGGCGATCCAGAATTTCCCGTGGTGACAGGGGTTTGGGCATTCTTCGCTCCTTTGCGGGCAGGCTGCGTCGGACGGCCGCAAAGGTCAACCCCCGGCCCGGCCACAGGGTGACGCAGGGGCACTGAGAGCCGAATGCGTATTGCGGGCCGCTGGAATCTGGCTAACAATCTTGCGCACAACGGACGGGCAACGACCCTTCGCCGGCAACAAACGACAAAAAAGACTGTTCTGGGGAGTACCATATGCCCGATGGGGCTGCGCCCGTTCTTGATGTCCGGGACCTGAAGACCGTTTTCCGCACGCGGGGTGGCGAAGTTCATGCCGTGAACTCGGTCAGCTTCGACCTGCGTCCGGGCGAGCTTCTGGGCGTCGTCGGCGAAAGCGGTTCCGGCAAGTCAGTGACGATGATGTCGCTGATCGGCCTGTTGCCTTCGCCGCCGGCCGAGGTACGGGACGGCGAGGTCATCCTTCAGGGCCGTGACATCCTGCGGGCGACCCCGGAAGAGCTGCGGTCGATCCGTGGCGCCAAGATCGGGTTCATCTTCCAGGACCCGATGACCAGCCTCAACCCGGTCTTCACCGTCGGCAACCAGATCATGGAGCCGCTGCGGGTTCACTTGGGAATGACGAAGGCGCAGGCCGAACTGCGCGCGGCCGAGTTGCTGGACCTTGTCGGCATCCCCGATGCGAAACGGCGGCTGAAAGACTATCCGCACCAGTTTTCCGGCGGGATGCGCCAGCGCGTGATGATCGCGATTGCGCTCGCCTGCGACCCGGCTGTGCTGATCGCGGACGAGCCAACGACCGCGCTCGACGTGACGATCCAGGCGCAGATCCTCGAGCTGGTGAAGGACCTGCGCAAGAAGCTCGGCATGGCCATCGTCTGGATCACCCATGACCTGGGCGTGATCGCCGGGATCGCCGACCGGGTGATGGTGATGTATGGCGGGCAGGTCGTCGAACAGGCCACGGTGAAGGAGTTGTTCGGCAATCCGCGCCACCCCTACACGCGCGCCCTTCTCAAGACCGTGCCCTCCCTGTCCGGGGGCCGTGCGAGCCGGCTTCAGGTGATCGAAGGCCAGCCGCCGATCCTGACTGCCGATCCTTCGGCCTGCCCGTTCCGGATGCGCTGCACCCATGCCTTTGATCGCTGCGCGCGGGAAAACCCGCGCCGCCGCCCTGTCGGGCCGGGCCACGACGTCGCCTGCCACTGGGACCCGGAGCCTTCCGATGCTTGACGCCGCGATGCCCGGCAAGGGACAGCCCCGCAAACTGGTCGAGATCACCGACCTGAAGATGCATTTCCCGATCCGCAGCGGGCTGCTGCGCCGCCATACCGGCGACATCAAGGCCGTGGATGGCGTAACTTTCGACATCTACGAGGGCGAGACTCTTGGCCTTGTCGGCGAATCCGGCTGCGGAAAATCGACCTGCGGACGGGCGATCCTGCGGCTTTACGAGATCACCGGCGGCTCCGTCGTGATCGAGGGCCGCGATGTCGCCGCTCTTGACCCGGAGGAGCTGCGCAAGGCCCGGCCGACCATGCAGATGGTCTTCCAGGACCCGCAGGCCAGCCTGAACCCGCGCATGACCGTGGCCGACATCATCGGCGAGCCGTTGAACGAGCATTCGGCCCTGTCGGGCGACCAGAAGCTTGCCCGCATTTACGAGCTCATGGACCAGGTCGGCCTGAACCGCACCTTCGCCAACCGCTATCCCCATGAATTCTCGGGCGGACAGAGGCAGCGGATCGGCATTGCCCGGGCGCTGGCGCTGAACCCGAAGTTCATCGTCTGCGACGAACCGATCGCGGCGCTGGACGTGTCGATCCAGGCACAGGTGGTCAACCTGCTCGAGGATCTGCAGGACAAGCTGGGGCTTACCTACCTGTTCATCAGCCACGACCTGTCGATGGTCCGTCACATCGCCGACCGGGTGGCGGTGATGTATCTGGGCCGGATCGTCGAGCTCAGCCCGCGCGACGAGCTTTACGAGGATCCGCTGCATCCTTACGCCAAGGCGCTGCTCTCGGCGGTGCCCGAACCGGACCCGACCCACGAGGCGACTCGGCAGCGGATCATCCTGCAGGGTGACGTGCCTTCACCCGCCAATCCGCCCAAGGGTTGCAACTTCTGCACCCGCTGCCCCGAGGTTCAGCCGATCTGCCACCAGCAGGATCCAGACCTGATCGAAGTGCGCCCGGGCCGCCATGTGGCCTGCCATTTCGTCAAACCCGAAAAGCCGACCGCCGGGCCTACCGGCGGCACCGAGGCGAAAGAGCGAAACCAACAAGGAGAGACTCAATGATGTTTAGATCCGCCCTTCTGGGCGCTGTCGCCGTTTCGGCCCTGGCCTCCGCGGCCTTCGCCGAGCGCGGCGCCGACGGCAACGTGAACGTCCTGTATTGGCAGGCACCGTCGATCCTGAACCCCTACCTGTCCTCGGGCACCAAGGACGTCGAAGCGTCCTCGCTGATCCTCGAAGGCATGGCCGGCTTCAACGAAAAGGGCGAGGTCATTCCCCGTCTCGCCGAGTCGATCCCGACGGTCGAGAATGGCGGCGTTTCGGCCGACCTGACCCAGATCACCTGGAAGCTGAAGCCGGGCCTGCTGTGGTCCGACGGCACGCCGGTGACCTCGGCCGACGCCAAGTTCACCTACGAGTATTGCACCGCCCCCGATGGCGGCTGCGCCCAGGCCGCGCGCTATGAAGGCATCAAGTCGATCGACACGCCGGATGCGCAAACCGTCGTCATCACCTTCGAGGCCGCGAAACCGAACCCGTATCAGGCCTTCGTCGGCGCCACATCGCCGATCCTGCAGGCCGCCCAGTTCAAGGACTGCATGGGTGCCAAGGCTCCGGAATGCACCAAGCAGAACTTCGGCCCGATCGGCACCGGCCCGTTCATGGTCACCGACTTCAAGGTCAATGACGTTGTGACGCTGGCCGCCAACCCGAACTACCGCGATCCGGCCAAGCCCGCTTTCGCCACCATGACGCTGAAAGGCGGCGGTGACGCCCAGGCCGCGGCCCGCGCCGTGATGGAGACCGGCGAGTTCGACTACGCCTGGAACACCCAGATCAACCCGGAAATGCAGACCCAGATGGCTGCGGGCGGCAAGGGCGTGTTCGTCAACGGCTTCGGCACCCTGGTCGAGCGCATCGAGATGAACCTGACCGATCCCGATCCGGCGCTGCCGGAAGGTGAGCGTTCGACGACGAAGCATCCGCACCCGTTCCTGTCGGATCCGAAAGTGCGTCAGGCCCTGTCGATGGCCATCGACCGCCAGACCCTGGTCGATGTCGGCTACGGCACCGCCGGGCGCCCGACCTGCAACCTCGTCCCGGCGCCCGAGCTCTATGCCTCGGACAACACCGGCTGCCTGACCCAGGACATGGAAGGCGCGAAGAAGCTGCTTGACGAAGCCGGCTGGAAAGTGGGCGCCGACGGCATCCGCGAAAAGGACGGCAAGAAGCTGCACATCCTGTACCAGACCTCGGTCAACCCGGTTCGCCAGGACTTCCAGGCGCTGGTCAAGGGCTGGTGGAACGAGCTTGGCGTCGATGTCGAGCTGAAACAGGTCGATGCTTCGGTCTTCTTCGGTGGTGACCCCGGTTCGCCCGACACCTTCCAGAAGTTCTATGCCGACGTCGAGATGTACGCCAACAACTTCGACGGCACCGACCCCGAGCCCTACCTGGCGCAGTATCTCTGCGACAAAATCCCGGGCCCGGAAAACCAGTGGCAGGGTGAGAACATCAACCGCTTCTGCGACCCGGCCTACGACGCCCTGGTCAAGGAAATGGCGGCGACCGCCGATCTCGCCAAGCGCGGCGAACTGGCCAAGAAGATGAACGACATGCTAACCAAGGACAGCTTCGTCGTCGTCGCCCTGGTGGACCGTGGCCGTCTGTCGGCTGCCTCGAACACCCTTGGCGGCGTGGTGCTGAACACTTGGGATACCGAGCTGTGGAATGCCTCGGACTGGTATCGCGTGAAGTGATCTGACATCGGGGCGGGGCCGGAATTTTCGCGAGAAAATTCGTCGGGCCCCGCCCTTCCCCTTTCCCAGCTGACCGATCTGCCGAGGCGCCAGGCCCATGCTTACCTACACGATCCGTCGCTTGCTGCTCGCAATCCCGACGCTTCTGCTGATCAGTCTCGTGATCTTCCTGCTCGTCGACCTCGCGCCCGGCAGCCCGATGTCCGAAATTCCGCTGACCGTGCCGCCGGAAGTGCGGCTGAAGATGATCAAGGCCATGGGCGCCGATCAGCCGGTCTTCATCCGTTACTTCCTCTGGCTGAAGCAGTTCTTCATCGTCGAGCCGTCCTACATCATCGACAGCTGGTTCGGCACCAATCTGGGCGGCGACCAGCAGCGCATCCTGTCCTGGCAAAGCCGCGCGCCGGTCTTCGACGTGATCGGCCAGCGCCTGCCGCAGACCCTGACCGTTGTTGGGACCGCCTATTTCATCGGGATCCTGATCGCCCTGCCGATCGGCGTCTATTCGGCCTATCGCCAGTACAGCTGGTTCGACCAGATGGGCACGCTCTTTGCCATGATCGGCTATTCGGTCCCGACCTTCTTCACCGGCGTGGTGCTGATCATCGTCTTCGCCGTGAACCTGCAATGGTTCCCGTCGATCTATGACACCACGCTGAAAATCACCGACTGGTCCAGCTTCCTCAAGCAGGTCCACCAGATGGTCCTGCCGGTCACCGTTCTCGCCCTGTTCAACGCCGCAGAGATCAGCCGCTATACCCGGTCCTCGATGCTTGAGAACCTCGGGCAGGACTATGCCCGCACGGCCCGCGCCAAGGGGATGAGCGAACGGACCGTCGTGTTGAAGCACGTGCTGCGCAACTCCATGATCCCGGTCGTTACCGTGATCGCGCTTGGCCTTCCGACCGTCTTTGGCGGCGCGATCATCACCGAGCAGGTGTTCAAGGTGAACGGGATCGGCGCGGCGCTCATCGGGGCTATCCATGCCAATGACCTGCCGATGGTGCAGACGCTCGCCTTCATCTTCGCCGTGCTGATCGTGCTGTTCAACCTGATCGCCGACATCCTTTACGGCATTCTCGATCCGAGGATCCGCTATGACTGACGTTACCGCCCTCGAGCGCCCCCGCAGCCAGTGGGCCGATGTCTGGAGCCAGTTCAAGTCGCACAAGGGCGCGATGCTCGGCCTGATCGTTCTGGCCCTGATCGTCGCCTTCGTCTTCATCGGCCCGTGGCTTTGGCGGATCGATCCGAAATACGTCAATCCCGACGCGGTCCAGATGATCAAGACCCGCAACAAGCCGCCGAGCTGGGACCATCCGCTTGGCACCGACCAGCTTGGCCGGGACATGCTGGCGCGGATGATGGCGGGGGGCCGCGTCTCGCTCGCCGTCGGCATGGTCGCCATGGTCATCTCGATGGTGATCGGCGGCTTCATCGGCCTGATCGCCGGCTTCTACCGCCGGCTCGACGGCCCGCTCATGCGCCTGACCGACATGTTCCTGGCGCTGCCGCTCTTGCCGCTGCTGCTCGTGCTGATGATGCTGTTCCGCGACTCCCTTGCCGGGCTGCTGGGCCCGGAGGCGGGAACATTCCTGCTGATCGTCATGGCAATCGGCGTGACCTCGTGGATGCAGGCGGCGCGGATCGTGCGTGGTCAGGTTCTGGCCATCAAGGAGCGTGAATTCGTCCTCGCGGCGCGGTCGATCGGGGTTCCGCCCCGGCGGATCATCCTGCGCCACATCCTGCCAAACGTGATGTCCTCGGTCATGGTGGCGGCCACGCTCGGCATCGCCGGGGCGATCATCACCGAGTCCGTTTTGTCTTTCCTTGGCCTCGGCTTCCCGCCGGACTTTCCGACCTGGGGCCGCCTGCTGTTCGACGGGGTCGAATACATGCAGCTCTACCCGTCGCGCGTGATCTTCCCGGGTCTCGCCATCTCGCTGACAGTCCTGTCGGTGAACTACATCGGCGACGGCCTGCGCGACGCGCTCGACCCGCGCATCCGCGGCCGCTGATGGCACGCATCAGGCCCTGTCGGGCCTGATGGACCGTCAGTCGATCTTCTTGTGGATGCGCCGGATTCCCAGCCAGACGAGCAGCACGACAACCGGCGTCAACAGCGCCATAGCCGTACCGTGGTCGATATGCAGCGGCTCGGTCAGCGGATAGGCGGCATAGGTCGCAAGGTTTACCGCGTAATAGCTGATCGCCACGACGGACAGGCCTTCGACCGTGCGCTGCAGCTTCAGCTGCAGGTCCGCCCGGCGGTCCATGCTCTCCAGCAGCTTCTGGTTCTGGGCCGACCGCTCGACATCGACCCGCGTCCGCAAGAGATCGGCGGCCCGCTGCGCCCGTTCGATCAGGCTGGCAAGCCGGGTCTGGGCCGACTTGACCGTGCGCATCGCAGGATCATACCGGCGCATCATGAACTCGCCGAAGGTCTGTCTGCCCCCCAACCGTTCCTCGCGCAGGACCTCGATGCGCTGGTTCACGATCGCTTCATAGGCGCCCGTCGCGGCAAAGCGGAATGAGGTACGGGAGGCGAGCGACTCCAGCTCGGCCGAGATGGCCAGCAGGCGGTGTAGCGTCGTCTCGGCACTTTGCGCGGCATCATCGAGTCGACCGGCCAGTTCCGACAGCTGCGTATCGATCCCGTTCAGTCGCCCGTTCAGCTTGCGCGCCCGGATCAGGCCCAGCATCGAGGTGGTGCGATAGGTCTCGATCTCGCACAGGCGCTGCACGATCCGCCCGACGCGGCGCGCGCCGGTGCCGGGCCGGACGAAGACAGCGAAGCGGGTGATGCCGGCCGGATCGATACGGAAATCGCCGGCGATGATCGCGACATCGTCGACGACGCGCGAGCAGGCCAGGCTTTCCGGCACGAACCATTCATCCAGCTTGTCGATGACCTCGGATTCGTCCTCGGGCATGGTTTCTACCCGCACCATCAAGGCGACAAGCCGCGTGCCCGGCGCATCCTCCAGCCAGTCATCCGGGAAGACCTGCATCTCGGCCGGGTCGAAGGGACGCGCGCTGAGGCTGCTTGAGAAGGCCGAATAGGTCACGAACTCGGTGTGGCTTTCCCACTTCAGCTCGTGGCGGCCGATGGCACCCGAGAAATGCGTGGCATCCGGCTGCGGATGCGGGCTGCCGTGCCGGTCCAGAAGCTCAAGCAGATGCGCGCGTTCGCGGTCACGATCCCGGTTCGCCGCATCGCCGGGCTGCTTGATGGCCAGGAACACCGCCGTGCAGGGCGGCTGCAGCGATGGGAATGGCCGCGCGTGCAGTTCGTTGGTCAGGGCGTAGCGCAGGGGATGGTCGTCGATCGGTGCCATGTCAGTCGTCCGTGAAACCGTGATAAATTACCCGCTGGCACGTCCCCGGCAATGATGAGGCCCGGCATGCAGCCGTATCCCGACATCCCTGCAACACCTATTCCGCAAAATGCAGAACCCCGGCCTTTCGGCCGGGGTCCGATTTCGCTTTTGCGCGGCCTGACTGCCGCTCACTCGAGCATTGGCAGGAGATGGTCGATGCTCTTCTTGGCGTCACCGTAGAACATGCGCGTGTTCTCCTTGTAGAAGAGCGGGTTCTCGATGCCGGAATAGCCGGTCCCCTGCCCGCGCTTCGAGACGAACACCTGCTTGGCCTTCCACACCTCGAGCACCGGCATCCCGGCGATCGGGCTGTTCGGGTCTTCCTGTGCGGCCGGGTTCACGATGTCGTTCGAGCCGATGACGATGACGACATCCGTGTTCGGAAAGTCCTCGTTGATCTCGTCCATCTCGAGCACGATGTCGTAGGGCACCTTGGCCTCGGCCAAGAGCACGTTCATGTGCCCCGGCAGACGGCCCGCCACCGGGTGGATGGCGAAGCGCACTTCCTTGCCCTTGGCGCGCAGCTTGCGGGTCAGTTCGCTGACCGATTGCTGCGCCTGCGCCACCGCCATGCCATAGCCCGGCACGATGATGATGCTGTCGGCCTCGTTCAGCGCATCGGCCACGCTTTCGGCGTCGATGGCGATCTGCTCGCCCGCGATCTCCATCGCCGGACCGGCAGTGCCGCCGAAGCCGCCGAGGATCACGCTGATGAAGGACCGGTTCATCGCCTTGCACATGATGTAAGACAGGATCGCACCGGACGAACCCACCAGCGCGCCGACCACGATCAGGAGGTCGTTCGACAGCGAGAAGCCGATCGCCGCCGCCGCCCAGCCCGAATAGCTGTTCAGCATCGACACCACGACCGGCATGTCGGCACCGCCGATGCCCATGATCAGGTGATAGCCGATGAAGAGCGCGGCCAGCGTCATCCCGATCAGCGCAAGGGTCGAGCCCGATTGCAGGTACACGACCAGCAGGACGATCGACAGGATTGCAGCCGTGGCGTTCAGCAGGTGCCCGCCGGGCAGCTTCTTCGCCTTGCCGTCAACCTTGCCCGCCAGCTTGCCAAAGGCGATGACCGAGCCGGTGAAGGTCACCGCACCGATGAAGATGCCAAGGAAGGTCTCGACCCGCAGGATCGACACCTCGGCCCCGGTCTTGTGCGCCACCACGGCGGCGAAGCCGGACAGGGCCGCGCGTGCCGCCTCGTCCATGCCGCCGATGCGGGCGAGTTCGATATGGGTGTTGTAGCCGATGAACACCGCCGCCAGACCGACGAGCGAGTGCATCGCCGCGACAAGCTGCGGCATCTCGGTCATCTGGACGCGCTTGGCGACGATCCAGCCGGCGGCACCGCCGGCCAGGATCAGCACCAGCGACAGGATCCACAGGCTCGCGCCCGGGCCGACAAGCGTGGCCACGACGGCCAGCGCCATGCCGACGATGCCGTACCAGACGGCGCGCTTGGCGCTTTCCTGCCCCGAAAGGCCGCCGAGCGAGAGGATGAACAGGATGGCCGCAACGACATAGGCCCCGATGGTCAAACCGTATTGCATGATCTCTGGCCCCTTACGACTTCTGGAACATGGCGAGCATGCGCCTGGTAACGAGGAAGCCGCCGAAGATGTTCACCCCCGCCATCAGCACCGACAGCGACGCCAGCACCACCACCAGCCAGCTGCCCGACCCGATCTGGAGCAGGGCACCGACGATGATGATCGAGGAAATCGCGTTGGTGACCGCCATCAGCGGCGTGTGCAGCGAGTGGCTGACGTTCCAGATCACCTGGAAGCCGACGAAGCAGGACAGCACGAAGACGATGAAGTGCGACATGAAGCTGACCGGTGCGAAGTAGCCTGCGATCAGCATCAGCGCCCCGCCGATGACCAGCAGGCCGACCTGGCTTCTGGTCTGCTGGCGGAACTCGGCCACTTCCTGCGCCCGGCGTTCCTCGGGCGTCAGTTCCTTGGCCTTCTCCTTGGGCTTCTGCGCCGCAATCGCCTGCACCTTGGGCGGCGGCGGCGGATAGGTGATCGCGCCGTCGCAGGTCACGGTCGCGCCGCGGATCACGTCATCCTCCATGTTCTGGAAGATCACGCCGTCCTTCTTGGGCGTCAGGTCCGTCAGCATGTGACGGATGTTGTTGGAATAAAGCGTCGAGGACTGCGTCGCCATCCTGCTGGGGAAGTCGGTATAGCCGACGATGGTCACGCCGTTGTCCGTGACGATCTTCTGGTCCGGCACGGTCAGGTCGCAGTTGCCGCCGCGCTCAGCGGCGAGGTCGACGATGACCGAGCCCGGCTTCATCACCTTGACCATGTCCTCGGTCCAGAGCTTGGGCGCCGGGCGGCCGGGGATCAGGGCGGTGGTGATGACGATATCCATCTCGGGCGCGAGCTCGCGGAACTTCTTGAGCTGGGCCTCTCGGAACTCGGGCGACGAAGGCGCGGCATAGCCGCCGGTCGCGGCGCCGTCGGTCTGCTGCTCAGAGAAGTCGAGATAGACGAACTCGGCGCCCATCGACTCGATCTGTTCGGCCACTTCCGGGCGCACGTCGAAGGCATAGGTGATCGCGCCGAGGCTCGTGGAGGTGCCGATGGCCGCCAGACCCGCGACGCCCGCGCCGACGATCAGCACCTTGGCGGGTGGCACCTTGCCTGCCGCCGTCACCTGTCCGGTAAAGAAGCGGCCGAAGTTGTTGCCGGCCTCGATCACCGCGCGATAGCCCGCGATGTTGGCCATCGACGACAGCGCGTCCATCTTCTGCGCGCGGCTGATGCGGGGCACCATGTCCATCGCGATGACGGTCGCACCCTTGTCCTTGCAGAACTCCAGCAGTTCGGCGTTCTGCGCGGGCCAGAAGAACGAGATCAGGGTCTGGCCCTTGCGCAACATCTCGGCCTCGGATTTCTCCGGTCCGCGCACCTTGACCACGACATCCGCGAGGGTGAAGACCGACGCCGCATCCGGCACCACGGTCACGCCCGCCGCCGCATAGGCGTCATCCGAGAAACCGGCCTTCTTGCCAGCCCCGGATTCAATCAGGCAGCTATGCCCAAGCTTCTGCAGCTGAAGCGCAGAATCCGGCGTCATCGCGACCCGGTTCTCGCCTTCGAATATCTCTCTCGGTGCCCCGATCTTCACTCCGCCCTCCGTTTCTCGTTGGTCTGAGTCGGTCGCCCTTGCGGGCCGAACCTGACTATGGCTGTTGCAGTTGCAGCGCAACAATATTTCGCACAAACCCCCACTATCGTCGCATTTACGTCGCGGATTGAGTTGACCAAGGGTCAGATCCAGCGCCGAACACGGCGGGCATAGGCGTCGAATTCCGCACCGAACATGGCCCTCAGACCAGTCTCCTCGCCCTCGATGAAGCGGTTGCGGATGATCCACATGAACACGGGCACAAGAAGAAGCGCGGCACCGTCCCACCGCAGCGCGGCGCCGGACAGGATGACGGCATCTGCCAGATAGATCGGATTGCGCGACCATTGGTAGATGCCGCCGGTGATGAAGCTCTGCGGCGCCTCGCGCGGGAGAACGGTCGTGCGGTGACGGCGGAACTCGGCGAGCGCCAGCGCGAAGAGGACAAGGCCTGACGCGATCAGCACTGCCCCGGCGATGCGCGGGCCGGGGCCAGAGGGCAGGATCGGAAGGAGCCGTGACTGCGCCCAGGCAAGGCACAGGAACAGCGCAAGCCAGGTCGGCGGGCTTTCCCATTGCCGCAGCAGGCGGCGCATCAGCGAGGTCTGGGGGATCATGCGGCCCGATCTGTCTTCGGCGGACCGATCATTCCAGCAGGACCGCCCCGGCGCAAGCGCCCGGGGCGGAATTGCCGCAAAAGCGGATCAGCGACCGTAGGTGACGGTCAGCGTGGCCTTCTCGATCGCGCTGTTGGCGAAATAGCCGACCATCGCCCCCGAGGCGCCGGCATCGAGCTGCACCGACTCCACCGGCATCGCGTAGAGCGTGAAGATGTAGTGATGCGGCTTGTCGCCCTCGGGCGGGCAGGCGCCGCCATAGCCGGCAGCGCCGAAATCGGTCCGCGCTTCGATCGAGCCGGCCGGCAACGCCTTCGGGCTGGCGCCTTCGGCAAGGGCATGGGCGTCGGCAGGAATGTTCACCACGGTCCAGTGCCACCAGCCCGACCCGGTCGGCGCATCGGGATCGTAGGCGGTCAGGATGAAGCTCTTCGTCCCCTCCGGCGCGCCCGACCATTCGAGCGCCGGCGACAGGTTCAGGCCCGTGCACCCGAAGCTGTTGAAGACCTGCGCCTCGGGCAGCGTTCCGCCTTCGGTCAGGTCAGGGGAGGTCAGGGTCATGCCGGCGGAAGCGGCAAGCGGGAACAGCGTCAGGGCGAGAGTGGGTAGGATCAGTCTGGGCATCGCGGCCTCCTTCTTCGATGGCGATGCCCCTTGGTCTAAAGCACCGGCAGATCCCCGGTTGTGCTGGCCCGGTCAACCTCGGTGCCGGACCGATCAGGCAGGTCGCGGATGGTGCTCGGGCTGACACCGAACCGGTCGCGGAAGCGCAGGGCAAAGCGCGAGGCCGAGGCGTAGCCAACCTCGGCTGCGATGGTTCCGACCGGCAGATCCGTGGTTTGCAGCATCCCGAGCGCCCGCGTCATCCGCAGGTCGGTCAGCAGCGCCGAGAAGCTGGTCCCGTCCGCGGCAAGCCGCCGCCGCAGCGTTGCCTCGCTCATCGCCATCCGCCCCGCGACCTCGGCCGCCGTCCAGTCGCGGTCGATCGCACCGGCGCAGAGGATCCTGATCCGCTCCGCCAGAAGCGGCGGGCGCGGCGGTGGCAGGACCAGCCCTGCCTCGGCCAGCCACAGAAGCACCTCCTCGGCGGCATGCAGGCGCACAGAAGCCGGGGCCACGCCGCGCTGAAGGTCGAGCGCCCGCTGGAAGGCCGCAAGCGCGCGCGGATCGGTGCAGGCAACGACCGACGCCGTGCCGCGCGGGCCGCCCACGTCCCGCGGTAGGACCAGCCCGGTCGCGCGATACACTCCGCCGGGGGCCGGGCGGTTCTCGACATCCAGCGGCAGGTCGGCGGGCATCAACGCGAGCGCCCCTTCCGGCACGATCCCCTCGACCGCGCCGCGCAGATGCTTGGCGCCGCTCTCGACCCGCAGGATCGCCGGGGCCTCGCCCACCATCGCGCGGAACTGGGCCCGTTGCGATTGGCGCAAGCGAATGACATCCGGCGCGCGCGGATCGGGGCGCGCGCCCTGAAGGGCCTCGAAGGAGCTGTGTCGCGTCATGGCCGGCATCCTGCGCCCAAGGCCGGCGCGGGGCAACCTTGAACTCCCCCCGCCCTGCCCTGTATCGAGGAACCGGGGCCGGGCGGATCGTCCGGCGGAGGAGCCCGACATGACCGATTTCAGCGCGACACGTGCCTTGTTCCACCTGCCGGATGGGGTGATCTACCTCGACGGCAACTCGCTCGGGCCGCTGCCCAAGGCCGCCGCCGCGCGCGTGGCCCGCACCATCGAGGCGGAATGGGGCGAGATGCTCATCACCGGCTGGAACAAGGCCGGCTGGATGGAGATGCCGTCGCGGATCGGCAACCGCATCGGGCGGCTGATCGGCGCGGAGCCGGACACGGTGGTGATCGGCGATACGCTGTCGATCAAGGTCTACCAGGCGCTGGCCTCGGCGCTGGAGATGAACCCGACGCGCCGGGTCATCCTGTCGGATACCGGCAACTTCCCCTCCGACCTCTACATGGCCGAGGGGCTGTGCCGGACGCTCGGCAACGGCTACCGGCTGAAGACCGTCGCCCCGGAGGAGGTCGAGGCGGCAATCGACGAGACGGTGGCGGTCACGATGATCACCGAGGTCGATTACCGCACGGGCCGCAAGCACGACATGGGCCGGCTGACCGCCAAGGCCCATGCCAAGGGCGCCATCGCGGTCTGGGACCTTGCCCATTCGGCGGGCGCGATCCCGGTCGACCTCAAGGGCGCCGGTGCCGATTTCGCCGTCGGCTGCTCGTACAAGTACCTGAACTCCGGCCCCGGCGGCCCGGCCTTCATCTATGTCGCCCCTCGCCATGCCGAGGCGGCTCGCCCGGCCCTGTCCGGCTGGCTCGGCCATGAAGCGCCCTTCGCCTTCGACCTCAGCTACCGCCCCGGACGCGGGATCGAGCGGATGCGGGTCGGCACGCCGCCCGTCCTGCAGATGGCCGCGCTGGAGGCGTCGCTCGACATCTGGGACAGGGTCGAGATGGCCGATATCCGCGCCCGCTCGATCGAGTTGACCGAGCGCTTCATCGCGGGCGTAGAGGCCGCCTGCCCGACGCTTTGGCTTGCCAGCCCGCGCAATCCGGCCGAGCGCGGCAGCCAGGTCAGCTTCCGCCACCCCGAGGGCTACGCGATCATGCAGGCGCTGATCGCGCGGGGCGTGATCGGCGATTTCCGCGCCCCCGACATCCTGCGCTTCGGCTTCACCCCGCTCTATATCGGCGAGGCCGAGGTGGATGGCGCGGTGGCGATCCTGGCCGAGGTCATGGACAAGGCGCTGTGGGACCGGCCCGAATACAAGGTCCGGGCGCGGGTGACCTGATCGTGACGGCGACCCGCCACCTTCCGCTCTGTCGGCCTTCGGGCTGGGTTGCGCTTTGGAGGCGGATTGCCAAGGTCTCGATGGCCGACGGGGCGTGAGCGCAAGAGTTTTCCCCAAAACTCTTGCCAAAATCCTTTGAAGGATTTTGGCCCAGCCCAACCCGGAGAACCAAGATGACCGACCCCTATGACCCCGCCCGCGAAGGCGCGCAGATGGCCTTTGACGGTCGCATGTCCTACGGAGACTACCTGCGCATCGACCAGATCCTGACCGCCCAGCACACGCTGACTCCCGCGCATGACGAGCTTCTCTTCATCATCCAGCACCAGACGTCGGAGCTCTGGATGAAGCTTGCGCTCCACGAGATCGGCGCGGCGCGGGACGAGATCCGCGCCGGGCGCCTGCGCCCCTCGTTCAAGCTCCTCGCTCGCGTCGCCCGCATCTTCGAGCAATTGAACAGCGCCTGGGACGTGCTGCGCACCATGACGCCGTCCGACTACACCACCTTCCGCGATGGCCTCGGCCAGTCCTCGGGCTTCCAGTCCTGGCAGTACCGGCTGACCGAATATGCCGTGGGCAACCGCAACCTCGCCATGCTCCGCCCGCATGCCCACCGGCCCGACCTTACGGCGGTTCTCGAGGCCGAACTCGCGCGGCCGACGCTTTACGACGAGGCGCTGCGCTGGCTGGCCGGCACAGGCCTGCCCGTGCCGGAACATGTGCTGACGCGCGACCTGCGGCAGGCTTGGCGCTTCGATCCCCAAGTGGAGCAGGTCTGGATCACAGTCTACCGCGACCCGGAACGGCACTGGGAAGCCTACGAACTGGCCGAGAAGCTCGTGGATTTCGAGGATTATTTCCGGCGGTGGCGCTTCAATCACCTGACCACCGTCGAACGGGTCATCGGCATGAAACGCGGCACCGGCGGGACAGGCGGCGCGAGCTACCTGCGGCGCATGCTCGAGGTGGAGCTGTTCCCCGAGCTCTGGCGTTTGCGGACAAGCCTCTGACCTTTGACCCTGCGCGCCACCTGGGATAACGTGAGTCGAATATGGGTTGGGCCTTGCGGGGCCCAACGCACAAGTCATTGAGGGTCGTGTGATGCTGAAGGCAAGAACTCGGATGCTCGGGGCGCTGCTCTGCGCGGTGGCGCTGGCCGCCTGTGTGCCGACCACGTCCACCGCGCCGGCGACCGCCGCAGCCCCTGCGCCCGCGTCGACCCTGGACAGCACCGTCTATGTCTCGCGACAGGACGGCACTTTCACCCTTCCCGCGATCCCGCTTGAACGCTTGCCCGAGCAGTATCGCCGCCAGACCGTCGATTACCCGACGAACGAGGCGCCGGGAACGATCATCATCAACACCGCCGAGAAGCACCTCTACTTTGTGACCGGGCCGAACAAGGCGATCCGCTATGGTATCGCCGTCGGCCGGTCAGGCTTCGACTGGTCGGGGACCGCCAATATCGCCGGGCGGAAGGAATGGCCGACCTGGACTCCGCCCCCGGAAATGATCGACCGCCGTCCGGAACTGGCGAAATGGGCGAGCGGCCAGCCGGGCGGCCCCGAGAACCCGCTCGGCGCGCGGGCGCTCTATCTCAAGACAAACGGCGTGGATTACGGCTACCGCATCCACGGCACGCCGGAATGGGAATCGATCGGGCACAATGCCTCGTCGGGCTGCATCCGCATGATCAACCAGGACATCATCGACCTTTACAGCCGCGCGCCGGATGGCGGCAAGGTCATCGTGATGACCAAGGACGGCAAGATGCCCACCAAGCTGACGGTTCCCCCGAAGCCAGTGAAAGCAAAGAAGGTCACCACGCCGGAGCCGCGCCCGGATGCAACCCCCGACGCGGCCCCTGTTCCTGCCGATCCTTACGCGAACCCGGTCGTCGGGCCGATCTGACAGGCGTCTTCCTCGCCGGTGACGGCGAGGAGCCTGAAGAGGAGCGCGATCCCCGCGAAGGCCAGGCCCGCAACGAAGCCGCCCCAGATCGCGGCCGGGCCGAAGCCCATGGGTCCGGCCATCCACCAGCCGACCGGCAGCGAGATCGCCCAGTAGCCGACCAGCGACACCACCGCCGGCCACGCCGTGTCGGACAGGCCGCGCAGCGAGCCGAGCATGGTGGACTGCAGCCCCTCGAAGATCTGGAGCGCCGCCACCGCCAGGAACATCTGCGCCGCCAGCGCCACCACGACCTCGTCGCCGGTGATCCACTGCGCGATCGTACGCCCACCGAAGGCCATGACCAGCGCCATGATCCCCTGCCAGCCAAGCGCCAGCACCAGCGCCGTCCAGGCGATCGGGCGCAGTGCCTGCACATTGCCCGCGCCGTTTTCCTGCGCGATGCGGATGGCGACGGCCCCGGCGATCCCGAGCGGGATCATGTAGGTCACGCCGCTGACAGCCCAGATCACCTGGTTCGCCGCCAGCGCCACGGTGCCGAAGGTGCCGATCAGCACCGTCGCCACGGTCATCGCCCCCGCTTCCGCGGTGTAAAGAAGGCCAAGCGGCATCCCCTCACGACCGGCCGAGGCGATCTCGCGCCAGTCGATCCGGCGCGGCAGGCGCAGGCGGCGCATCGAGGGCGCCCAGGCCCAATAGGCAAACGCCACGAGGAAGGCGACGATCTCGGCAATCAGGCTCGACAGCCCCGCACCGTTCAGGCCAAGGGCCGGCACGCCAAGCCCGCCCCAGATCAGCCACCAGTTCAGCGGCACGTTCACCACCACCGCCGAGAAGGCGAAGATGGTCCCCAGCCAGGGCCGATCCACCGCCTCGAAGGCGGACTTGAACACGGTGAGGAAGCCGAAGGGCAGCATATAGGCCGCGACGGTCGCCCAGTAGAAGGGCATCGCCTCGATCACCTCGGCGGGCTGGCCCATCAGCGGAAGCAGGAACCAGATGACGCCCATGGCGGCGGCGCCGGCGAGGCCGGCCATGCCGCCCAGGATCAGGCCGTTGCGCAGGATATGCGGAATCCGCCGCCCCTCGCCCGCGCCCCAGGCCATGCCGATACGGACGCCAAGCGCGGTCAGAAGGCCCCAGACCGCCGAGAAGATCACGTTCGACACGGCATTGGTCAGGCCGACCGCGGCCAGAGGAACCGGGCCGAGCGGGGCCAGCATGATGCTGTCGGTGATGCCCATGAGCATGGTCGCCGCGTAGCCGAGGATGATCGGCACGGCGAGACCCGCCAGAGGCTTCACCTCGGCGCGCATGGCTTCAGAAATGACAAAATCATGACGCGGCATCTTGCGACCCCGTTTTCGCTCACATACGATTGGTATGTGAGTTAGATAGACACATACGGGGCGTATGTCAATGGGCGAGCGACGAAGTCGGGCCGAAATGAAGGCGGAGACGACCTCCCGCCTGCTCGCCGTCGCCCGCAAAGCCTTTGCGGAAAAGGGCTTCTCCGCCGTCTCGCTTGACTCGCTGGCCGCCGAGGCCGGCATGACCCGCGGCGCCGTCCACCATCATTACGGCAACAAGACGGGCCTGTTCGAGGCGGTCCTGCGCGAGGTGGATGCCGAAATCGACGCGATCCTCGATGCCGAATGGCGGCAGGAGAGCGATCACTGGAAGGCGTTCCGGCAATATTACTCCCACTATCTCGACGAGGCGATCCGGCCCGACCGTCGCCGGATCATGTTCCAGGATGCCTCGGCGGTGCTCGGCTCCAAGGCCTACGAGATCATGGTCGAGGAAGGCCTGGAGATGCTGATCGCCGACCTGCGCGCGCTGATGGACGCGGGCAAGATCGTCCGGCTCGACCCCGAGGCGCTGGCCCAGATGCTGAACGGCGCAATCAGCAACCTGGCCTTCTGGGCCGCCGATGCGCCCCCCGGAGAGGACCGCCTGCCCCGCGCCCACCAGACCCTCGCCGCGCTGCTCGACGGGCTGGAAAGCCGCTGAAACGGGCGTCGGGATACTGTCTGGCTTCCGTTCGGCCTTCGTCGTTACAGTGACGCCAGCGTCGGTTCAACGCGGGAGGGGAGATGGGCAGGGAAGCGGTCATCACCGCCACGGCCGGCGCGGATGCGGGCGAGGTCAGGGCGATCCTCGAAAGCGGCGAGCTGATCCTGCGCGGCGCGTTCCGGCGGCGCTGGCCGAGGGCGGCCCTGACCGGCGCACGCGTCGAGGACGGGGCGCTGCTCCTGACCGCCGCCGGGGAGCCGGTGCGGCTTGAGTTGGGCGCGCTGGCCGCGGCATGGGCCAAGGCGCTCGGCACCCCACCGCCGAGCCTGCGGTCGAAGCTCGGCCTCGACAAGGGCAAGGCGCTGGTCATAGGGCCAGTCGAGGATGCGGAGCTTACCACCGCGCTGGAGGACGCCAGGGTCGCGACGCTGGAGGAAGCAACGCTGGTGGTGGCGGTGGTCGAGACGGACTCCGACCTCGCCCGGGCGCTAACGGCGCTGGAGGGTCGCCGCGACCGGCCGCTCTGGGCGGTCTACCCCAAGGGGCGTGGAGTGGTGTTCGGCGATGGCGAGATCCGCACCGCGCTCCGGGCTGCGGGGATGATGGACACCAAGGCCTGCGCGGTGTCGGAGCGGCTGACGGCGACGCGGTACGGGTTTGTGGGGTGAGGGGACACTTTCAAACCCGATCCGCCAAGCGACAGTTGGCGTCAGCCCGTCGCACCCATCTGTGAGTCAGCTTGCAGCAGTATCCAACTGACGGACGTCCTTGGGATCCTCTCTCGTGCGCCGATAGAGCCACTTGCCCATCGTGCGGGCAAGCAATGCATCGCCGCTCAGGAACAGCCGCCCCTCCTCCTTCTCGCGGTCGATGGTCGTGCGGCTGAGGAGGATCGAGGCCAGGGAAACGTGGCTGGTTTCGACAAACAGGTCGATGTCAAACCCGGGTATCTCCGAGCAGATTTCCGTCGGGCAACCCGGCCGGAACAGCATCCAGTAGGTGTCGTAGGCGAGTCCCGGATCGCTGAACCGGAACTGCATGACGATCTGCCGCTTCGGCAGTTTGTCGGTAAACACCAGGCCGCGCATCTTCCACATGAGCGCAGACACATCGGTGTTCATCAGGGCATCCCGGGCCTCGATGTTGCACTGCGCCCATTTGCCAAGCGCGTCGAGCGCGGGTTCGAGCGCGATGGCCCGCGGGGTGCGGATGTAATCGACCTGACCTGTCGCGGGGTCCTGGATCCGTTCGATCAATCCGTTGGCTTCGAGCTCTTTCAACCGTTTCGACAGAAGCGCGGTCGAGATGTTTCCGACGCCGCGCCGGATGTCGTTGAAACGGGTCGAACCACCCCACATTTCCGACAGGATCGGGATTGTCCAACGGGGTTCGAGAACGTTGCAGGCGTGAGTGATCGGGCAGACGATGCCGTAGGGCGCAGCGCTCATGGACGGATCTCCTCTCGGGATCAGCATAGGCAAGTCTTCGCGAGACGCGCCAGTTCACATTCTGAAGCGGGCGCGCTTCATTTTCAAATCTACCTCGTGAGTGAAGCGGGTTGGCATCTTACCCGAACCGGGCACGGACCTATCCGGCTGCGGCGATCAACCAGGAGGAAAGTCATGCAACTCTTCGTCATTGAGAGAGAAATTCCGTCAGTAGGGTCTTTTGACCGCGGCCAACTGCGGGAGGCGTCGAAGGTCTCGAACTCGGCCCTGTCAAAACTCGCGCCGCGAGTTCAGTGGGAGCACTCCTACGTCGCGAACAACAAGACCTTCTGCGTCTATCTCGCTGAAGACGAGGCGGCGATCCATGAACATGCCAAACTGAGCGGGTTCCCGGCCAGCCGGATCACGCCGATCACCGGGATGATCGACCCGACCACGGCCAACTGAAAGAGCGCGACCGGCGAATCCTGCGTTCGCCGGTCGAAACGACGCCAAAACCGCCATTGCAGCAAAGTGAATGCCGACGGCACCCGGAGCAAGGCGCGCAAGCGCCGCCGGGCAGCGGTGCGCCAGGAATGCGCATCCTGAGGGGCTGGTAGCGCTTTGGTGACACAAGGGCCTTGGAGTTGTAGATTTTCGGAAAGCGTGGAGGCCGTGATGTCACCTATGGCACTGTCCGTTCGAGCCGCTGTCGTTTTCCTCTCCGTTCTTGCGCAGCCCGCTCTGGCCTGTCCCGGCCTCGACCCTGACTCGCAGCCCATGTATGGCGAGATCAACGTGGCCGCGGGCCGGGCGATGGACCCGTTCCACATAACGATCCGGGGCGGCGGCTCGTGGAACCTCAAGGCCTGTGGCCTGGAGGGGGACGGACTGACGGGCTACAAGGGAGACGGTCTGGTCGAAGTGACGCCAGCTGTCGTGCTGCATTGGCAGGATTCGGCGCGGCTCGCCATCACGGTGGAGGACGCGGATGACACACTCCTCGTGATCCGGGACCCTCAAGGGGGGTGGCACTTCGACGACAACGGACGGGGTCACAACCCGCTGATCGTCTTCGAGAACGGTGAACGCGGGACATACACCATCTGGATCGGCTCGCACGGCACCAATTCGCTGGTCCGGCCTGGAGACCTCATTGTCACGACGAAGGGACCCTGACGTCGGACACCGAGTGCAGCTTTGGCAGTGCGCTGGCTGAGACCCGTGCAGCTGAATGGCCCCGCCGAGATGTCTCCGAGAAGTGTTTCGTCGGCAGGCCATTCAAGCAGACGCAGTCCGCGTCTCTCTCCATCAACGAGCGGGACCGGTTACGTCAGCCACTCGATCCAGGCGGACGCGATGGCGATTGCAGACTGGCGAACCATCACTTCGCGGCGTCAAGGAGATAGGGGATGAGGGCGTCCATCTCGCCTGCCCGCTTCACACCGTTGAAGGGCATCTTGTTGCCGGGCATGGCGACCGAGGGCTTCAGGAGGAAGACGCGCAGCGCTTCGGCGGTCCAGACCACGCCGGAGGCCTTCATCGCTTCGGAGAAGTTGTAGCCCGGAAGCGTTCCCGCGGTGCGGCCGATCAGGTGAGTAAGCGTCGGCCCGCGTGTTGGCACCGCCTCGCCCCCCGGCAGCATGGCTTCGTTCTGGGCGATTTCGTCATCGGTCAGGCCGACGGTGCTTGGCGGTTCGTGGCAGGCGAGGCACCGGCTGAAATAGACCTTCTTGCCGGCCGCCACGATGTCGGGATTGTCCTGCGCAAGGCCGGGACCGGCTGCGACCAATCCCGCCGCAAGAAGCAGAACTGACCGTCTGGCCCGCATGTCCATCCCTGGATCCCCCAAGCCCGGCACGCCCGGACAAGATCGCCCGTCCGGACAGTGTCCCTCTGGCGAAATCTCAGGTCAAGCGACTGCGACGAGGTCACCCCCGCTCGGCATATCCCTTGAAGTTGTTCAGGATGGCCTGCCAGCCGTCGCGTTGCATCTCGAGCGGGTGGGTGCCTTCCGCGTCGAAGACCGTTGTGACGCGGGTGCCGGTTCCCTCGGGCGTGAAGGTGGTGCGGGCGCTGCGGCCGTCGCCCATCTTCAGGCCGAGGGACTTGCCCTCGGTCACGTCGAACCAGTCTCCGCCGAAATCAAAGCCGAAGGAGCCGTCCTGCGCCTCCATCCGGGCGCTGTAGGTGCCGCCGACGCGCAGGTCGTTGGTCGCGCGCGGGCAGCACCAGTCGTCGGAGGCGAAGTTCCATTGGGTGATGTGCTCGGGCTCGGTCCAATAGCGCCAGACCTTGGCGAGAGGCGCGTCGACGAGCGCTGTGATGGTGATCTGCGGGAAGGTCATGCCCGGGCCTCCGGTTGGGTGAGGATCACGAGCAACTCGTCCAGCCGCTCGAGGGTCGAGGTCATGCCGGCTTCCATGCCCATGGCCATGACGGTGTTGATCGCCTCGGCCGAGGCATAGGTGACGACAGTGCGGACGAAGGTATGCGCTCCGCGGGCGGTGAAGGTCACGTCCCATTCGGCCTGGGGCAGTGCGGGGTTGATCGCGCCGGTCTCGTCCGAGAAGCCGTCGAGGGCGGTATAGCCGTCGATCGGGGTAATGGTCCGATAGTCGATCCGGCTCCAGTATTCGGGGCCCGAGGGATCGACCATCGCGTAGTGCCAATGGCCGCCCTCGCGGAAGTCCATGAATTTTGTCTTCGTCGTCAGCGGCTTCGGGGCGAACCAGCGGTCGAGAAGCTCGCGTTTCGTGTGGCAATCCCAGACCAGCGGGCGCGGGCCGGCGAATTCGCGGGTGACCGTCAGGGTGTTGGCCTGCAGGTCGACCGCGAATGTGAATTTCAGGTCAGGCTTCATTGTCATGTCCTCCGAGGGTGGCGAGCAGGCTGTCGAGATTGTCGTAGCGACCGGCCCAGAGCGCGCGCTGTTCGTCGAACCATTTCTCCGCCGCGGCGAGGGCCTCAGCCTGCAGGGTGCAGGTCCTAACCCGGCCGGATTTCTGCGTGGCGACGAGCCCAGCCTCCTCGAGCACGCCGACATGCTTTAGGAAGGCCGGCAGGCCCATCCCAAAGGGGGCCGCCAGTTCGGTGATGGCCGCCGGCCCCTGCCCCAACCGTCGCAGCACCGCCCGCCGCGTGGGGTCGGACAGGGCGTGGAAGATCGAATCGAGCGCGGGAGAATGGTTTTCCATATGGAGAACCATAGCCGGCCTCGATACTTCACTCAATGGAAAAGTATTGGGGCGTCAGGCGCGTTTCCGAATTGGGGCGCGTTTCCCCGCTGACCAGTCTGCCGCCGCCTGACCGAAAGCGGTGAAGAGCGGGCGCGAGACGGGATCGTCGGCGGCGTTCCATTCCGGGTGCCACTGCACCGACAGGGTAAAGCCCGGCGCGCCGTCGACATAGATCGCCTCAGGGGTGCCGTCGGGGGCGTGGCCGTCGATGACGATCCGCTGGCCGGCGACCTTGATGCCCTGTCCGTGGAGCGTGTTGGTCATCACCTCTTCCGCGCCCATCAGCCGATGGAAAACCCCGCCCGGGGTGAAGCGCACGGCGTGGCGCAGGGCGAACTTCTCGTCCAGCGTGCCGTCGGGCGGCATGCGGTGGTTCATCCGGCCCGGCAACTCGCGGATTTCCGGATAGAGTGTGCCGCCCATCGCCACGTTCACTTCCTGAAAGCCGCGGCAGATGCCGAGGAAGGGCTGCCCGCGCTCAACGCAGGCGCGGATCAGGGGCAGCGTGATGCGGTCGCGGGCGCGGTCGAAGGTGCCATGCGCCTCGGTCTCTTCCTCGCCGTATTCCTCGGGGTGGACGTTCGGGCGGCCACCGGTCAGCAGGAAGCCGTCGCAGGCGTCGAGCAGTTCCTCGACCGAAACAAGCTCGGGATCGGCGGGAATGATGAGCGGCAGACCTCCGGCCACATGCGAGACGGCGCACATGTTCATCGTGCCCCCGCCGTGGATCGGGTAGGTCTCGTTCAATAGGGCGCGGTTGCCGATGATGCCGATGACGGGGCGCGACATGACCAAATCCTTTGTGTGGGCCAAAGGATAAGCCCCGATTGGGGCGGAAAGAAGGGCCAAAGCGCGCACACCACCCCTGCAATCAAGCAGATGTGCAGGAAAATGGCAGCTTCGCGGGCTTCAGCCCGCGAGTTCCGCCTTCCTCTGCTGGCGATAGGCATGGAGCAGGGGTTCGGTATAGCCCGAGGGCTGGGTCCGCCCCTCGAAGACCAGCGCATGCGCCGCCTTGAAGGCCAGCCCGTCGAAGGTGGGCGCCATCGGCACATAGGCCGGATCGCCCGCGTTCTGGCGGTCGACCATCTCGGCCATCTTGCGCAGCGCGGCCTCGACCTGCTCATCCGAGACGATGCCGTGGTGGAGCCAGTTCGCCAGATGCTGGGACGAGATGCGCAGCGTCGCGCGATCCTCCATCAGGCCGACATCGTTCATGTCCGGGACCTTGGAGCAGCCGATGCCCTGGTCGATCCAGCGCACGACATAGCCGAGGATGCCCTGGCAGTTGTTCTCGACCTCGCGGAGGATCTGGGCGGGCGTCCAGCGACGGTAGCTCGCCAGCGGAATCTCGAGGACCGTATCGACATAAGCGCGCCGCCCGCCCTTCTTGAGCCGCTCCTGCACCGCCTTCACGTCGATCTTGTGGTAGTGGAGCGCGTGCAGCGTCGCCGCTGTCGGCGACGGCACCCAGGCGCAGTTGGCGCCCGCCATCGGATGCTCGATCTTCTGCTGGAGCATCGCCGCCATCAGGTCGGGCATGGCCCACATGCCCTTGCCGATCTGAGCCCGTCCGGCGAGGCCGCATTCAAGGCCGATATCGACGTTCTGGTTCTCGTAGGCGAGGATCCAGGACTTGCGCTTGATGAAGTCCTTGCGGCTGAACGGGCCCGCCTCCATCGAGGTGTGGATCTCGTCGCCGGTCCGGTCGAGGAAGCCGGTGTTGATGAAGGCGACCCGGTGCTTCGCGGCTCGGATGCATTCCTTGAGGTTGACCGAGGTGCGGCGTTCCTCGTCCATCACGCCGATCTTGACGGTATAGCGCGGCAGGCCCAGCACCTCTTCGACGCGGGTAAAGACCTCGTCGGCGAAGGCGACTTCCTCGGGGCCGTGCATCTTGGGCTTCACGACATAGACCGAGCCGAGCGTGGCATTCCGCGGCCCTTCGGTCTTTTGCAGGTCGTGGAGCGCGATCATCACGGTGATCATCGCGTCCATGAGCCCCTCGGGGATTTCCGAGCCGTCGGGCAAAAGGATCGCCGGGTTGGTCATCAGGTGGCCGACATTGCGCACCCAGAGGAGCGCCCGGCCCTTGACCGTCAGCTCCGACCCGTCCGGCGCGACATAGGTCCGGTCGCCGTTCAGGCGCCGGGTCATGTCCTGACCGCCTTTCTTGAAGGTCTCGGTCAGGTCACCCTTCATCAGGCCCAGCCAGTTGGCATAGGCCAGCACCTTATCCTCGGCATCGACGCAGGCGACCGAGTCCTCGCAGTCCATGATCGCCGAGACGGCGCTTTCGATCACCACGTCGGCAAGGCAGGCCTGATCACGGGCACCGATGAAATGGGCACGGTCGAAGACGAGTTCGACATGCAGGCCGTTGTTGCGCAGCAGGACCGCATCCGGCGCGCGCGGATTGCCGCGGTAGCCCACGAATTTCGACGGATCGACCAGCGGCAGGTCATCGACCAGCAACTGGCCGTCCTTCACATAGTAGCGCCGCACGTCGCCGTGGCTCGCGCCCTGGATCGGGAAGGCCTCGTCCAGGAAGACGCGGACACGGGTCACGACCCGCGCGCCCCGGCCCCGTTCATACCCGCCGGGCGGCGGCGGAGAGCCCATCGCGTCGGTCCCGTAGAGGCAATCATAGAGCGAGCCCCACCGGGCATTGGCGGCGTTGAGCGCATAGCGGGCGTTGTTGATCGGCACGACCAGTTGCGGCCCGGCGATCTCCGCAATCTCGGGATCGACGCCGGTGGTCTCGATGCTGAAGTCCGGGCCTTCGGGAAGGAGGTAGCCGATCTCGGTCAGGAAGGCGCGATAGGCGGCGGGGTCGAGCGCCTGGTTGGCGCGAGCCTTGTGCCAGTCGTCGATCTGCGTCTGAAGCCGGTCCCGCTTGGCAAGCAGTGCCCTGTTCTTCGGCGTAAGTTCGTTCGCGAGGGCCGCCAGACCGGACCAGAAGCGGTCAGGCGCGATACCGGTGCCCGGCAGGGCGCGGTCCTCGACGAAGGCGGCAAGCTGGCTGTCGACCTTAAGGCCATTCCGGTTCACGCGCTCTGCCATGCTGCCCTCCAGAGGTTCGGTATGCCGTAGCATTCAATAGCGGCAAGGCCGGGACAGGTGCAACCGCGGGAATACCCGAAGCCGCCTAATGCATCTTTAGGCTCTGCAAGAGAATGAGATCAAAACTTAGCGGAAGTGCTAAGTTTTTCTTGCACGACTCGCGCGACCCGGATTACTTAGCAATATGGCTAAGCATGATCCCGATCTAACCCTGCTGTTTCAGGCCCTGTCGGACCCGACCAGACGCGCGATGCTGTCACGGTTGATGGAGGGGCCGGCTCCGGTCTCGGTCCTCGCCGAGCCCACCGGAATGGCCCTGCCGACGGTGATGCGGCACCTCTCGGTGCTTGAGGAGGCGCGGCTGATCGAGACCGAGAAGACCGGTCGCACACGGCTATGCCGCGCGCGACCTGCGACATTGCAGGCGGCGACCGCCTGGCTCGACGACCAGCGCCGCATTTGGGAGGCGCGGACCGATCGCCTCGAGGCGTTTCTTGCGACGATGCAGGACGAGGAGACTTCCGATGAAGATCGACCCGACGCGTGACCTTGTGATCGAGCGGCATCTGAAGGCGCCCCTCGCCCGGGTCTGGCGCTGCTGGACCGAACCTGACCTGTTCCGCCAGTGGTATGCGCCGGCCCCCTTCACCTTGAGCGCGGTTGAGATGGAGCTACGCCCCGGCGGGCGGTTCTTCATGGAAATGGCGGGCCCCGACGGGCAGAAGATGCCGAACGAAGGGTCGTTCCTGCTGGTCGAGCCGCAGTCGAAGATCGTCTTTACCGATCTGATGACGCAGGACTTTTCGCCGGTCGAGAAGGTCAGCGACGATTTCGGCCCGGCCTTTACCGCCGTCATCACCTTTGCCCCGGAAGGCAGCGGCACGCTCTATCGCGCCGTCGCCCGTCATGCCTCGGCGCGTGAAGCGAAGATCAACCTCGACATGGGCTTTGAGCAGGGCTGGGGGCTGCAGGCCGGCCAGCTTGAGGCGCTTCTCGCCCGTTTGGAGACAGACGCATGATTTCGCCGTTCAACCCCGACCTCGATCTCGAGATCAACCGGCTTCTGAAGGCGCCCGTTGCCCGGATCTGGCGCTGCTGGACCGAGCCGGAGCTGCTGAAGCAATGGTGGACGCCGAAGCCGGTCATCACCTCCCAGGCCGAACTGGACTTGCGGCCCGGCGGCAGCTTCCGCACCGTGATGCGGATGGAGGACGGAAGCGAGCATCCGTTCGAGACCTGCATCCTCGATCTGGAACGCGAACGGCGGCTGGTCTGGACAGATACGCTGATCGCGGGGTTCCGCCCTTCGCCCGCGCCGATGTTCGGCTTTACCGGCTATGTCACCATGCATCCCGAGGATGGCGGCACCCGCTACATCGCCCGGGCCATTCACGGCAAGCGCGACGTGGCGAAGCGCCACGAGGAGATGGGGTTCCACGACGGCTGGGGCGCCGTGACGTCGCAACTGGAAGCGATTGCGGGAGGCCTGGCATGAGCGAGGACCGGCAGATCACCCTGACCCGCCTGATCAAGGCGCCGCCTGCAAGGGTCTGGCGCGCCTGGACCGACCCGACGCTCCTTCCCCGGTGGTTCGGACCCGAGGGCTATTCCTGCACCACCAAGGAGATCGACCTGCGCGAAGGCGGGCTCTGGCGCTTCGACATGATCGGGCCGGACGGCAAGGTCTGGCCCAATCGGCACCGCTTCACCCGCCATGATCACGAACGGAGGATCGAGTTCATTCTCGACAGCGACACCGATGCCTCGCCCCAGATGCAGGTGGTGGTGACGATGGCGCCGGAGGAAGGCGGCACGCGGCTGACCCAGGTGATGACCTTCCCCGATGCGGCCATGCGCGACGGCGCGATCAGCTTCGGCGCGGTCGAACTGGGCAAGACCACGCTCGCAAAGCTGGCACGACTGGTCGAGGCGTAAAGTCGACCCCGATACTCACAGGTCAGACGGCGCCCGCCCGCCGTTTCAACGGGCGCTCGGGCCGCGCCTTTCTGAGCGGCAGCGATCTGAGCAGTATTTCACCTCGTCCCAGATCTTGGCCCATGCCTTGCGCCAGGTGAAGGGCCGGCCACAGCTGACGCAGATCTTCGTAGGAAGTTCGGACTTCCGGCGCATCTTGGGCATGGCTTCCTGACTTTAGGACATGGCTGCTGACAAGATCGTTCTAGAACGCGACCTGCGGCAGGAAAGCCGGGCGAATGCTTGCGCCCGCCGTCCGGGGGACTAGGGTTAGGGGCTCCGGAGGACACCCATGACCGAAGCGCCGACGATCCGCCTTTCCGACTATCAGCCCTTCACCCACCGCATCGAGCAGGTCGAACTGACCTTCCGTTTGCATCCAACGGCGACGAAGGTGCTGGCGAGGATGACGCTGGAGCCCAATCCGTCGCGACCGGGCGCGCACGATCTCCGGCTGGATGGCGAGAAGCTTCGGCTTCTGTCGCTTCGGATCGATGGCAAAGCGGCGATATTCCACCAGGACGGCACCGGTCTGACGTTGCCCGCCAGCGCACTGCCCGACCGCCGCTTCACGCTGGAAACCGAGGTCGAGATCGCGCCGGAGGGAAATACCGCGCTGGAGGGGCTCTACATGTCAAACGGCATGTATTGCACCCAATGCGAGGCCGAAGGTTTCCGCAAGATCACCTTCTATCCCGACCGGCCCGACGTGATGGCGCCCTTCCGCGTGCGGATCGAAAGCGACCTGCCGGTGCTCCTGTCGAACGGCAACCCCAAGGGGCGCGGCGAAGGATGGGCGGAATGGGATGATCCCTGGCCGAAGCCGTCCTACCTCTTCGCGCTGGTGGCGGGCGATCTGATCGCCCATCCAGACCGCTTTACCACCGCCTCTGGCCGGGAGGTCGAACTGAACATCTGGGTCCGTCCCGGCGATGAGGGCAAGTGTGCCTATGCGATGGAGGCGCTGAAGCGCTCGATGGCCTGGGATGAGCGCGCCTACAGTCGCGAATACGACTTGGACATTTTCAACATTGTCGCCGTCGACGACTTCAATATGGGCGCGATGGAGAACAAGGGGTTGAACATTTTCAACTCCAAGTACGTCCTCGCCCTGCCCGAGACCGCGACCGACGACGATTTCGCCCGGATCGAGGCGATCATCGCCCACGAATACTTCCACAACTGGACCGGCAACCGCATCACCTGCCGTGACTGGTTCCAACTCTGCCTGAAGGAAGGGCTGACGGTCTTCCGCGACCAGCAGTTCTCGGCCGACATGCGATCGCCGGCGGTGAAGCGGATCGAGGACGTGCTGACGCTGCGCGCCCGGCAGTTCCGCGAAGATAACGGGCCGCTCGCCCATGCCGTCCGGCCCGACCACTATGTCGAGATCAACAACTTCTACACGGCCACCGTCTACGAGAAGGGCGCCGAGGTCATCGGGATGCTCAAGCGGCTGGTGGGCGACGCCGGATACAAGGCCGCCCTCGACCTCTATTTCGACCGCCACGACGGCGAGGCCGCAACGATCGAGGACTGGCTGAAGGTCTTCGAGGACGCGACGGGCCGCGACCTGACCCAGTTCAAGCGCTGGTATACGGAAGCCGGCACGCCGCGCCTGTCGGTGGCCGAGCACTGGCAGGACGGCACCTATCGGCTGACCTTCCGCCAGACCAACCCGCCGACACCCGGCGAGCCGCAGAAGCGCCCGAAGGTGATCCCGATCGCGGTCGGCCTCCTGAACCCGAATGGCGACGAGGTGCTGCCGACCACGGTCCTGGAGATGACGGAGGCCGAACAGAGTTTCGTTTTCAAGGACATGGCGACCAAGCCGATCCCGTCGATCCTGCGCGGCTTTTCCGCGCCGGTCATCCTCGAACGTGATGTCAGCCCCGAGGAGCGCGCCTTCCTGCTCGCCCATGACACCGACCCCTTCAACAAGTGGGAGGCGGGCCGGGCGCTGGCCAAGGACGTGCTGGCGCGGATGGTGACCGAGGGTGCACAGCCCGGACCGGACTGGCTGGATGCGCTGGCGCGGGTCGCGCAGGACGAAAGCCTCGACCCCGCCTTCCGGGCTCTGGCGCTGCGCCTGCCGGGCGAGGACGACATGGCGCAGACGCTGCACGATGCCGGCGTCACGCCGGACCCGGACCGCATCCATGCCGCCCGTCGCCGCATGGGCGAGGCTCTGGCGCGCCACCTTGCCCCGGCCCTGCCCCGCCTGATCGAGGCTATGGCCGAGCCCGGCCCCTTCACGCCCGAGGCACGGGCGGCCGGCCGGCGGGCTTTCCGGCTGGTGCTGCTCGCGCTCCAGACCCGGCTAGACGGCGGCGCGCGGGCAGAGGCCGCCTACCGTTCCGCCGACAACATGACCGAACAGGTCGGGGCCCTCGCCTGCCTGCTGGAAAACGGCCGGGGCGCGGCCGAGCTTCAGGCGTTCGAGGCGCAATGGCGGCACGACCGGCTCGTGATGGACAAGTGGTTCTCGTTGCAAATCCTCTGCGCCGACCCGGAACGGACAGCCGAAGTCACCGAGCGCCTGACTCGCCATGCCGATTTCGACTGGAAGAACCCCAACCGCTTCCGTTCGGTGCTGGGGGCGCTGTCCGGCAACCATGCCGGGTTCCACAAGGCCGATGGTTCCGCCTACCGGCTTCTCGCCGACTGGCTGATGCGCCTTGATCCGCTGAACCCGCAGACGGCGGCGCGCATGTCGACCGCCTTCGAAACCTGGAGCCGATACGATGCCGACCGGCAGGCCCTCATCCGGTCCCAGCTGGAACGGATCATGGACGCGCCGGGCCTCAGTCGGGATCTGGCCGAAATGGCAGGACGGATGCTCGGCGTCATGGACTAGGCCGGAAAAAGAGAAGCCCCCGACCGGGCGAACCGGTCAGGGGCCTTGCCTGCTCGTCGATCTTTGCGCTTACAGCGCGGCCATGACCCGCTGCTTGGGCTGGCAATATTCCTGCGCACGGGTCCAGGCCGCCATATCGGCGCGCTTGGAGGCATTGCGGAACGGGGCCCAGTCGCGGCCAAGGCCCTGCGCGCCGTTGCCTGCGACCATGCCATCGCGCTGGACCTGCACCGAGGCAATCTTGATGGCGCAGGCGAGATTCTCGCCGCCGTCCTTCAGTGCTGCCGTGCTTTTTGCGTCGCAGCCATACTGGCGCGCGGTCTGGGGGGAAATCTGCAGAAGGCCGATCCAGCGACCACCGCCACCGGACGCCGCCGGGTTCCAGGTGCTTTCGTGCTTGGCCAGCGCCGAGAAGACGCCGGTCCAGAACGCTTCACGCTCCGCCTCGGTCGCACGGGTATATCCGGGGCACCAGGTCGAGATGTCACCTGGGACCAGGGCGGGAAGGTTTGCCGCGTCTTCGTCGATTGCTGCGAGGGCGGTCTTGGTCCAGACCGTGGCTTCAGGACGGTGATCCCACCGCATGGGGGGAAGCGTCGAGGTGGTCTTGTTTGCGCAGCCCATCGGCAACGCGAGAATCGCACCCAGAAGTACCGCTCTGGCCAGCTTGATAGTCATTCCACAGTCCATGGTCGCATCGCGCCCCAAACGCGACCCGGCGAATTGGCCCGGATCGAATTGGTCACGCAACCCTTCAGTCCGAAACAATCCGTGCGTCGGCGATTCTCCGCCCGACTCCGGTTTTGGGCTTTGCGGGAATCCGCCCAAGCGCCCGCCCTTGCCCCTCGCCCTGCCCCTGCCTTAAAAGATCGCGAACCTTTTGGAGACGCCCATGCTCGACCTCACCTATACCGCGCCCAAGCCCAAGGTCATTTCCGGGGCCAAGCACGACTGGGAACTGGTAATCGGGATGGAGATCCACGCCCAGGTCTCGTCGAACGCCAAGCTCTTCTCGGGCGCCTCGACCGCCTTCGGGGCAGAACCAAATTCCAACGTCGCCTTCGTGGACGCGGCGATGCCGGGGATGCTGCCGGTCATCAACGAGTTCTGCGTGGAACAGGCCGTGCGCACCGGTCTTGGCCTGAAAGCGGTCATCAACCTGACCTCGGCCTTCGACCGGAAGAACTATTTCTATCCTGACCTGCCGCAGGGCTATCAGATCAGCCAGCTCTACCACCCGATCGTCGGAGAGGGCGAGGTGCTGGTCGAGATGGGACCTGGCGTCGCGCGCCGGGTGCGGATCGAGCGCATTCACCTCGAGCAGGACGCGGGCAAGTCGATCCATGACATGGACCCGACCTTGTCCTTCGTCGACTTCAACCGTACCGGCGTCGCTCTGATGGAGATCGTCAGCCGCCCCGACATCCGCGGCCCGGAAGAGGCGGCGGCCTATGTGACCAAGCTGCGCCAGATCCTGCGCTATCTCGGCACCTGCGACGGCAACATGCAGAACGGCAACCTCAGGGCTGACGTCAACGTCTCGGTCTGCCGGCCGGGCCAGTACGAGAAGTATCAGGCGACGCAGGACTTCTCGCATCTCGGCACCCGCTGCGAGATCAAGAACATGAACTCGATGCGGTTCATCCAGCAGGCCATCGAGTACGAGGCCCGCCGCCATATCGCGATCCTTGAAGATGGCGGCTCGGTGACGCAGGAAACCCGCCTCTACGATCCCGACAAGGGCGAGACGCGCTCGATGCGGTCGAAGGAAGAGGCGCATGATTACCGCTACTTCCCCGACCCCGACCTGCTGCCGCTGGAGATCGAGCAGGGCTGGGTCGACCATATCCGCGAGACGATGCCGGAGCTTCCCGACGCCAAGAAGGCGCGCTTCATGGGCGATTTCGGGCTGACAGACTATGACGCCAATGTGCTGACCGCCGAACTGGACGCCGCCGCCTTCTTCGAGGCGGTCGCAGGTGGCCGCGACGGCAAGATGGCCGCCAACTGGGTCATCAACGAGCTGTTCGGTCGGCTGAACAAGGAAGGCCGCACGATCGGCGACAGCCCGGTTTCGGCGGGCCAGCTTGGCGGCGTGCTCGACCTGATCGCCAAGGGCGAGATCTCGGGCAAGATGGCCAAGGACCTGTTCGAGATCCTCTGGACCGAGGGCGGCGACCCGGCCGAGATCGCGGCGGCGCGCGGGATGAAGCAGGTCACCGACACCGGCGCCATCGAGGCGGCCGTGGACGAGATCATCGCGGCCAACCCGGCGCAGGTGGAAAAGGCCAAGGCTAACCCGAAGCTCGCCGGTTGGTTTACCGGGCAGGTGCTGAAGGCGACCGGCGGCAAGGCCAATCCGGCGACCGTCAACGAACTGGTGGCGAAGAAGCTCGGGCTCTGAGAAAAAACCGGGCGGCCCCCTAAGGGACCGCCCGTCACTCGTAATCAAAACGAAATGCGCGAAACTTCGACGGTGGACCGCTCGGGCGGGAGGAGGGATGCTCCCAAGCGGTGACCCTTGATCGTCGCGTAGGGCCTGTTTGACGGCGCAACCGGGAGATTCAGCGGAATTTCCTAGAAATCCGGCGGTATTCTCGTGATTTCGCCGCCACGATTCATCCAACTGGAAACGGCAGCCCACCCTGATGCGGACTGACGCCAAGGCGGAAACGACTCTCCGCCGATTCGGCGCTCGCCGGCTTGGACAGATCATCGCCGTCCCGCTATGGTCGCGCCGTCCTTCAAGGTGAGTCGCCCATGCCCGTCTACGAATACAAGGTCGTGCCTGCCCCCCAGAAAGGCGAAAAGGCCAAGGGGGCCAAGACAACCGCCGACCGCTTTGCCGTGGCGCTGACCAGCCTGATGAACCAGCTTGGCCGCGACGGCTGGGATTATGTCCGCGCCGACACCCTGCCATGCGAGGAACGCACCGGCTTCACCGGGCGGACCACGACGACCTACCAGAACATGCTTGTCTTCCGTCGCGTGGTCGAGATGGCTTCCGCCCAACAGCCCGAAGCGAAGTCGGGCCTGTCGGCCTATGCGCCCGAAGGCGCGGCGCCCCGTCTTACCCTGCCGGATGATCAGGTCGCACCGGTTCCGGGCCTTGGTCCGGCGGGCAAGGATGTCGCGGCGGAGTGATCAGCCGCTGATCTCCAGCGCAAGCGCGTGGACCCGCCCGGTGATCCCGGGGCCAAGCGCGGCATGGACGGCACGATGCCGCTCGATCCTGCTCATCGGGCCGAAAGCGGGCGCGGCGATCGCGATGCGAAAATGGCTCTCGCCTGATCCGTCATCGCCGCTGTGTCCGGCATGGCGGTGGCTTTCGTTGACGATTTCCAGCCGGCTTGGCGCAAAGGCTGCCTGCAGCTTTTCGCGCATCTCGTCGGCTACTGGAATTTTCATCGGCATTTTCCCTGTCAAGACCTTCTATCCCGCGCCGGAACCCCTAAACTCTTGCGTCCGAGTCGGAAAGGCAAGCGCATGACGAACCGTCCCCCCTTCGAATTCGACATCCGCGTCTCGGCGGACAAGAAGCGGCGCAAGACCGGCCGGCGGGGCATGTCGGGCGCGTTTGAGACCGGCGGCCGTCCCTGCGATCATCCCGGCTGCAAGGAGGAAGGCCAGTATCGCGCGCCGAAATCGCCGGACCTGCTGGATGAGTTCTGGTGGTTCTGCCGCGACCATGTGCGCGAGTACAATCTGAAATGGAACTTCTTCCAGGGCACCACGGACGAGGAATTCCAGAAGTTCCTCGACAAGGACCGTCTCTGGGGCCGCGACACCCAGCCCTTCGGCAAACGCCCCGACGAAGGCCGCGCCTGGTCGCGGCTGGGCGTCGACGATCCGATGTCGCTGCTTGGCGACAAGGCCACCCAGAACCCCGGCAAGCCGACCGGCAACGCGACCCGCAAGCTACCGGCGCAGGAACGGAAGGCGCTGGAGATCCTCGACGCGCGCGACACCTGGACCCGGACCGAAATCCGCAAGCAATACAAGAGCCTGGTGAAAGACCTTCACCCTGACATGAACGGCGGCAACCGCGCCGACGAGGACCGCTTGCAGGAAGTCGTCTGGGCTTGGGAGCAGATCAAGGAAAGCCGCTACTTCCGCGAGTGACCCGACGCGGCGTCATGCCCTGCCGTCCACCCGCTCGGCATTGCCGTCGCGGAACCATGACAGCGCGACCTTGGTAAAGGCCGACACCCGCGGGACCCTCCGTGCCTCGTGGGTGGTCACGAGCCACATCCGCGTCGACAGTTCGGGCACCGGACCGAAGCACAGCTGCAGGTTGGGCTCCTGCTTGGCGGTGATTAGGGGAAGGATCCCAACGCCAAGGCCGGCGTGAAGGATGTTCGCCATGTTGGGCACAGAGCTGGCGGCCCCGGAAATCCGGGCCGGATCGACATGGCCCATGAACCAGACGTTGCCGGGTCCCTCGCCGACGGCCCCGCCAAGCCGCACGACCGCGAAGCGTCCAAGGTCCTCGACACAGGTCGGCATGCCGTTGCGCGCGGCGAAGGCCTGACTGCAATAGACCGCCCATTCGTGCTCGTGCACGAGGTCGGCAGCATAGCTGCCGTCGGGCGCCACATAGCCAGCGCGTAGGGCCACATCCGCCTCACCGGCGTGAAGGTCCGCCCGCCCCTCGGACCCGTCGTATTCCACAATCACATCGGGATGCCGCAGCCGAAACGCCTCGATGATCGGCGCGACATACATCACGCCCATCGTTTGCGGCGCGGTGATCTTCAGGGTGCCCGCCAGCGACCGGCGAAGACGCTCGGCCTCGGCCCGGACCCGCTCGGCCATTTCGTGCATCGGGGCCGCGGCCCCAGCAATGGCCCTGCCCTGTTCCGTCAGCACGAAGCCGCGGGTAGAGCGGTCGAAAAGCACGAGATTCAGGTCATGCTCGAGCACATCCATGCGGCGGTTCACGGTTGACTGGTTGACGCAAAGCTCGGTCGCGGCGGCCCGGATCGAGCCCGCCCGCGCAACCGTGAGGAACAGCTTCAGATCGTTCCAGTCCATCACGGCCGCCTTTGCAATTCTGCAAAACACATACCTGTTTGAGGGAATATGTCACTGTCCGTGGGAGGTGCACAGTGGGAACATTCTCCACTGACCCGCAAAGGGAGGACCCAGAAAATGCCGGTCAAGACCCGTGAAATGCACAACCACCACATGGACAGCACGATCTGGAACGACTTCGCCTTCCGACCCGACGACATCATCCTGGCGACCTATGCCAAGTCGGGCACGACCTGGATGCAGCAGATCGTCGGGCAGATCCTGTTCGACGGGGCCGAGGGGCTGAACCTTGCCGCGATGAGCCCGTGGATGGACCTGCGCGTGCCGCCGAAAGAAGTGAAGCTGGCCGAGGTCGAGGCCCAGGCGCATCGCCGCTTCCTCAAGACCCACCTGCCGGTCGACGCGCTCGTCTTTTCGCCGATGGCCAAGTACATCTATATCGGCCGCGACGGCCGCGACATGGTCTGGAGCCTGCACAACCACCACAGCCGCGCCAACGAAAAGTGGTACGGCGCGCTGAATGAAACGCCCGGCCGCGTCGGCCCGCCGATCGGCAAGCCGAACCCGGACCAGCGGCAGTATTTCCGAGACTGGCTTGACAATGATGGTGCGCCCTTCTGGTCCTACTGGGAAAATGTCCGCACCTGGTGGGCGATCCGAGACATGCCTAACGTCCTGATGGTCCACTTCCAGGACATGAAGGACGATCTGCCCGGCGAGATTGCGCGCATCGCGGCCTTCCTTGGGATGAACCCCGATGCCGAAACGCTGGAGCGCATCACCAGCCATTGCACCTTCGACTACATGAAGGCCCATGCCGACGAAGTGACACCGCTTGGCGGGGCCTTGTGGGAAGGCGGCGGCGACAGCTTCATCCACAAGGGCACGAATGGCCGCTGGCGTGACATGCTGACGGCCGAGGACGTGGCCGCCTACGAGGCGCGCGCGCTTGCAGAGCTCGGGCCGGACTGTGCCCGCTGGCTGGCCTCAGGCAGGCTTTCAAGCCAGCGAGCCGCTGCCTGAGGGGAAGAGAAGGACAGCAGAATGCGAAAAGGGGGCCGTGCGCCCCCTTTTCAATGGCCGGCCTGTCACCCGGGCACGAAGGCCAGCGCCACACCGTTCATGCAATAGCGCAGGCCGGTCGGTTGCGGCCCGTCGTCGAAGACATGGCCAAGATGGCCGCCGCAGCGGCGACAATGCACCTCGGTTCGCGGGCCGAGCCAGCCGCTGTCCTCGCGCGTCGCGACGGCATCCGGCAAGGGCTGCCAGAAGCTCCGCCAACCGGTGCCGCTGTCGTACTTGGTCTCTGACGAGAACAGCGGCAGGTCGCACCCCGCGCAATGGTACAGTCCAACCCGCTTTTCATGGTCGAGCGGGCTTGACCCGGCGCGTTCGGTCGCCTCCTGGCGCAGCACCGCATACTGGTCGGGCGTGAGCCGCGCCTGCCATTCAGCATCGGTCAGCGTGAACTCGAAACTCTCTTTCGCATGGGCCGGCCGCAGGGCGGTCGCCGTCAGAAGGGCTGTGCCAAGAGAAAGAAGGGAACGCCGTCGCATTGCCATCACTCCAATCCACGAGGCGGCCTCATGCCGCTCCGGTCCTATGTCCATACGCAGCCGCTGCCCCCCGCGTTTCATCGCTCACGCAAACGGGAACATCCTCGCGATCTTGCCCTGCGACCGCCTTCCCCTTGAACCCCCCGCCGATATGCTCCATCAAACGGGTTGACCCGCATGCCGGCTCGGCATGCTCAAGCTAGCTCATGGCGGACTGAATGCTCGACCCGACTTCGAAACCCACCGAGGAAATTTCTGTCCGCGACGTGTTCGGCATCGACACCGATATGAAGGTGAAAGGTTTCGCCGAGCGTTCAGATCGGGTGCCCGAAATCGACCCGACCTACAAGTTCGACCCGGATACGACGCTCGCGATCTTGGCGGGCTTTGCCTACAACCGCCGCGTCATGATCCAGGGCTATCACGGCACTGGCAAGTCGACCCATATCGAACAGGTCGCGGCGCGGCTGAACTGGCCCTGCGTCCGGGTGAACCTCGACAGCCACATCAGCCGGATCGACCTTATCGGCAAGGATGCGATCAAGCTGCGCGACGGCAAGCAGGTGACCGAGTTCCACGAAGGCATCCTGCCCTGGGCGCTGCGCAACCCGGTCGCGATCGTCTTCGACGAGTACGATGCGGGCCGTGCGGACGTGATGTTCGTGATCCAGCGCGTGCTGGAGCATGACGGCAAGCTGACGCTTCTCGACCAGAACGAGATCATCACGCCGAACCCCTATTTCCGGCTGTTCGCGACCTCGAACACCGTGGGCCTCGGCGACACGACCGGGCTTTACCACGGCGTCCAGCAGATCAACCAGGCGCAGATGGACCGCTGGAGCCTTGTCGCCACGCTGAACTACCTCAGCCATGACGCGGAAGCGGCGATCGTTCTCGCCAAGGCCCCGCATTACAACACCGAGAAGGGCCGCAAGACCATCAGCCAGATGGTCACAGTGGCCGACCTGACCCGCACGGCCTTCATCAACGGCGACCTCTCGACGGTCATGTCGCCCCGGACGGTCATCACTTGGGCCCAGAACGCCGAGATCTTCCGCAACATCGGCTATGCCTTCCGGCTGACCTTCCTCAACAAATGCGACGAGCTCGAACGCCAGACGGTCGCCGAGTTCTACCAGCGCTGCTTTGCCGAGGAACTTCCAGAAAGCGCCGCCAGCATGGCGATGCGGTAAAGGCCAAGACCCATTGCGGCGATCCCGCCGTCACACCGCCCCTTCCGGGCGGTGTTTTCGTCTCGACGGCACAAAGCGCGAAGGGTTGACGGCACGGTGCCCCTGAACCTGCTATACTGGAAATAGACCACCGCACCGCACCGTCATCGGCTATTCTGCCCGCAATCGGCCCGCCGCGCATGATGCAGATGCACTATGCGGATGCGGATTCTCTCATCGGATTGGGGCCTGCCCTCGCCCTCAGGCCCAAATCCCGCTTCAGCCGTTCAAGAATCTGTGTAAACTGAGCGTATCCTGCGTGTTTTGGTGGGGTTTGGTACAATGTTGAACGAAGAGACGTCGCGTCGCCTGATCGAAACGATCCACCGGGCGGCCCTTGATCCCCTCCGCTGGCAGGACGTCGCCAACGAGATCGACCGTGCCACCGATGCCGGCGGTGTCGCCATCCACCTGATCGATGAAGCGGCCCGGATGAGCATGCCGATTGCGGCAACGGCCTTCGATCCCGGATATCTGGAAAGCTACATCGCCCATTACGGCTCGGTCAGCCCCTGGCCGGAGATATTTCCCTCGCTGCCGCGCGGCAAGGCCCGGCAGTCGTTCAGCGATATTCCGGAAGAGGAGTATGTGCGGACCGAATTCTACCAGGACTGGATGCGCCCACAGGAGGATCGCGTCTCGTCGGTCGGCGTCAGGACGATTGGCACCGGCCCGCGATCGCTCTTCGCCACCATCAACATGCGCCGGCGGGATCGGGACCGTCTCGAAATTCCGGCGCTGCAGATGTTCGACTGGATGCACGTTCACCTTTCCCACGCCCTTGCGGTCAACGAAGCCATCGCCGAGCTATCCACACGCCGCCTGCTCGCGCAGCCCGATCAATTTCCGGGCGGCCCGCTCGAAAGCGGCATCGTCATCGTGACGGCCGAGCGTCTGCTCTGCTGGGCGAATGCCGGGGCGGTGGCCCTGTTCGACAAGGTCCTGCGCCTTTCCCCGATCGGAAGGCTCAATTTCTTCGACGCGACGGCCCAGCACTGGCTTGAAGGCGTGGTTGCGGCGCTGGCACGTCGCGACCCGTCTTCGCGGCTGCCCCCGCTTCAGTTGGCCCTTCGAGCCCACGAACGACGCCTGACCATCCGGGCCCTCTCTGTCGACGGGGTTACTCCGTCGATCGCGCACCACTATGTGCCGGACGCCGACCGGACCCATGCCATCGCCCTGATCATCGAGGACGCCAACAAGGAACGCTCGCCAGCCGAGCGCCTCCGCGACCGCTTCGGATTGTCGGCGACAGAGGCCGAGATTGCCCTGTGGCTGGCCGAGGGCCTCGATACCCACGAGATTGCCGAACTCCGGCAAGTCAGCCGCAACACCGTCCGCAACCAGATCCAGTCCGTCCTGACCAAGCTCGGGGCGCGCCACCGGGGCGAGTTGATCCGGCTGATCTCGATTGCCACCACGGAAAGGTGATACCTCTCTCTCGCAAACGGGGGAGGCATCACCATGCATATCGGACTTATCGGCGGGATCGGGCCGGCGGCGACGGTCGTCTATTACCAGCGTCTCGTCGCCCGGATGCGGGAGTTGGGCGCGCCGCTGGAGCTGACCATCGCCCATACGCCCGACATCCAGGTACTGATCCGCAACAACCTCGCTGACCGGCGCGAAGAGCAGGCGCGGGAATATGCGCCGCTGATCGACCGGCTGAAGGCGGCGGGCTGCGACTGCGCGGCGATCACTTCGCTCGGGGGACATTTCTGTTTCGAGGAGACCAAAGCGATTTCCTCCCTGCCGCTCGTGTCGGCGGTCGAACCTCTGGACGCGGCCTTTGTCGCCGCGGGCATCCGCAGGATCGGGCTTCTGGGCACCCGCGTGGTGATGCGCACACGGCTTTACGGGCAGCTTGCCCGGACAGAGGCGGTTGCGCTTGACGACCGGATCGAGGAACTGGGCCAGATGTACCAGGACATCGCCGTGGCCGGTGCCTGCGACACGGCGCAGCGGCAGGTGTTTCTGGACGCAGGGCGCGAGATGGTCGAGCGGCTCGGCGCAGAGGCGGTCGTGCTGGCGGGAACGGACCTCAACCTTGCCTTCGACGGGCAGGACCCCGGCTATCCGGTGATCGACGCTCTTGACGTCCATGTGGCGCTTCTGGCCGACCTCGCCAGCGGGCGGCAGACACTCGGAGCAGTCCTGACGACCTGACGGCACCGAAGAGTTTCCATTTCGCCCGATTGTCAGGCGGAACAAACCGCGACATGATGCAATCATGTGCGGATTGCGAAAACACCTCTGCACGATGCCCCTGCTCCTGACGGTTGCCCTTCAGGCCGGTCCCGTCTGGTGCCAGACGCCAGAGCCCCGAGTGTTCGCCATCTGCACAGGGCGCCTTTCGGCGCTGATGGAACACCAATGGCTGATTTCGGATCCCCGCGCCGACCAGACCGAGCGGCAGCGGGATGCAATGCAGGAAATCGCCGCAGCCGTTACCCCTGAGGCAGAGGCTGCGACCGCGCTGAACCTCAGGATCGAGGCCAAGCAGGCGCAGGCGGACCTCCTGTCGCTTGCGAGCTTCTCCGGAAATGCAACGACCGCCGGGGTTGCGGCCCGGCGGTCGGAGGAACTCATCTCGGCATGCACGGCCCTTCTGCTCGGGTGAGCGGGCCGTCGCTTCAGGCGGCTTTCGCGGTGCTGGCCGAGCGGGCCGCCATCGTGGCCTTCGCCCACCAGACGACATCATCAAGCATCGCCTTGGCCGACGGGGCCAGCGTCGCCTCGATCTCTTCGATCGCGCCATTCGACCCCAGCGGGTGAACCTTCCACAGGTCGGCGCCGCCGATATGGGCCGCGTTGCGAACCGGAACCATCTGCAGCTCGACGGCAATCGCGCGCAGGTGCTGCAGCGCCGAGGTGCCACCCATCGAACCGTAGGCGATCGCGCCCATCGGCTTGTGCGCCCATTCGACATAGGCCTGGTCAAGGGCGTTCTTCAGGGCGCCGGTGATCGAGCGGTTGTATTCGGCGACGACGAAGATGTAGCCGTCGAATTCCGCGAGTTTCTTCTGCCAGCGCACGGCTTCGGCATTCTGGCTGGGCATCCAGGCGTTCGACGCCATCTCGTCGAAAAAGGGAAGCTTGTAGTCGCGCAGGTCGAGCACTTCGACGGTCATGTCGTCACGCGCGGCGATCTGTTTCAGCAGCCACTGTGCGGGCTTGTCGGCGAACCGCGTCGGGCGGGTCGAACCGATGATAAGGGCAATGTGCGGTTTGGTCATTTCGGGTCCGTCCTTGACTTCGGGGGAGGGTTTGAACTCAACGGTTCAAATCTGCCCTTCCCGAAGCCACAAGAAAACGGGCACCGGCGCGCGGCTGCTGTGCGCTGCGGCACAGCGAAGTTTCTTTATTCCGTGGGAGCGCTCAGGGACTTGAAGATATGCGGCAACGCAATCTCGACGATAAGGCTCACCAGCCAGACGATCAGCGTCGCGGCGAGCCAGTTTGACAGGCCGTCGATCGACATCGCGGCAAGCGCCATGTCCGTCACCCAAAGGCCAAGAAAGACCGTGATGAGCGACAGGCTACCCATGATCTGCGGAAGGTTCTTGGCCGCGAGCTTTTCCAGGATCGGCCGCGCGATCGCCTGAACGGCGGTAAAGATCAGGACGGCCATCAGGAAGCCCAGGAAGCCGATCTCGAACCCCGGTCCGAGGATGATCGCAGCGAATAGGATCGCTGCCGCGTTTGCGATCGCATAGGTCACCGATGCGACGAGGAACTTCTTCATGAACGGGCTCCGCCTAATACGTCTCGCCTGAGCCTATCGTGGGCTGCGCCGCGCGACAATCGCCCTTGCCCTTCGCAGTCGCGCGCGCGAAAACAGGGGCATGTCCAAGCCTGCCGACAACCCCGCCGATCCGTTCAAGAAGGCCCTCGCCGAGGCCACCAAGGTCATGGCCGACGATCCGGAGCTGACGGTGACCTATTCGGTCGACCCGCCCGGCATGACCAAGGACGGCGTGCGCCTGCCGCAGGTCAGCCGCCGGATGAGCCGAGACGAGGTTCTGCTGGCGCGCGGCACAGCGGATGCTTTCGCGCTGCGGCGCAAGTTCCATGACGACGCCGTGGATGCGCGCTATTCGCCAACCGGTCAGATGGCGCGCGAGATCTACGACGCGATGGAAACTGCCCGCTGCGAAGCGGTCGGCGCCCGCTACATGCCCGGTACGGCCGTCAACATCGACGCCAAGATCGGGCAGGAGTCGGATCGCAAGGGCTATTCCCAGATCACCCAGGCCGCCGATGCGCCGCTCGCCGCCGCCGCCGGGTTCCTTGTCCGCAACCTCGCGACGGGCCGTGACCTGCCGAAAGGCGCGGCCAATGTCATGGAGCTGTGGCGCGGCTTTATCGAGCAGCAGGCCGGCGGCACGCTGGAAAACCTCGACCATGTGCTGGCCGATCAGGCGGCCTTTGCCCGGATGGCGCGCAAGGTGATCGCCGATCTCGGCTATGGCGACCAGCTGGGCGACGATCCGGACATGGACGATCAGGACGATGCCGCCGACGATGCCGAGCAGGATCCTGACAGCCCCGAAAGCGCCGGCGAGGAGCAGGACCAGTCCGAGGATGCCGAGGCCAGCCCCGAGCGCAGCCAGGACGAACAGCAGGACCAGAGCCAGGCGCAGGTGTCGATGGAGGATTCCGCCGACATGGAGCAGGGCGACGAGGCCGAACTGCCGGAAGGCGAGGCCCCGCTGGAACCCCCGCCCCCTGCCACGCATTCCGACGCCGATCCGAATTACACCGTCTTCACCACCGAATTCGACGAAGAGATCGCCGCCGAGGACCTTGCCGAGCCCGCCGAACTGGAGCGCCTGCGCGCCTATCTCGACCAGCAGCTGGAACCGCTGAAGGGCGCCGTGTCCCGGCTGGCCAACAAGCTCCAGCGCCGGTTGCAGGCCCAGCAGAACCGCTCGTGGGAATTCGACCTCGAGGAAGGCACGCTCGATGCAGGCCGCCTTGCCCGCGTGGTGGCGAACCCGACGACGCCGCTTTCGTTCAAGATGGAGAAGGACACCGAGTTCCGCGACACCTGCGTGACGCTCTTGCTCGACAATTCCGGCTCGATGCGCGGCCGTCCGATCTCCATCGCCGCGATCTGCGCGGATGTGCTGGCCCGGACGCTGGAACGCTGCGACGTGAAGGTCGAGATCCTCGGCTTCACGACCCGCGCCTGGAAAGGCGGGCAGAGCCGCGAGAAATGGCTCGCCTCGGGCCGCCCGCAGCAGCCCGGTCGGCTCAACGACCTGCGCCACATCATCTACAAATCCGCCGACGCGCCCTGGCGGCGGGTGCGGCCGAACCTTGGTCTGATGATGAAGGAAGGCCTCCTGAAGGAGAACATCGACGGCGAGGCGCTGGAATGGGCGCATCGGCGGATGACCCGCCGCCCCGAGGCGCGGCGCATCCTGATGGTGATCTCGGACGGCGCGCCGGTCGATGACTCGACGCTGTCGGTCAACCCGGCCAACTACCTCGAAAAGCACCTGCGCGACGTGATCGCCATGGTCGAGAAGCGCAAGCAGGTGGAACTGATCGCCATCGGCATCGGCCATGACGTGACCCGCTACTACAACCGCGCCGTCACCATCACCGATGTCGAGCAACTGGCCGGCGCAATGACCGAACAGCTGGCCAGCCTGTTCGACACCGACCCGCGCAAGCGGGCGCGGGTGATGGGGATGAAACGGATCGCGGCGCGCTGATTACACTGGCAGGTCGCGGGCGTTCACGATGGCCTCCATCGTGATGTAGCTCGTCACCGTCTCCAGCTCGACCTTGCCGATCATCCGCTGGTAGACGCGGTCGAAGTCGTTCATGTCCTCGGCCACGACCTTGAGCATGTAGTCGTAATCCCCGGCGATCCGGTAGAAGTCGATCACGTTCGGGATCGCCTGCACCTCGCGCCGGAAGGTCTCCAGCCACTCGGCCGAATGGTGCCGGGTGCGGATCATCACGAAGACCGTCAGCCCCAGCCCGACCCGCTTGGCATCCAGCCGGATCGTATGCCCGGTGATGAGGCCGCTTTCCTCCAGCGCCTTCAGCCGACGCCAGCATGCGTTCTGCGACAGGCCCACCTCCTCGGCCAGTTCGCGCTGCGACTGGGCGGAGTTCTTTTGCAATGCGCGCAGAATGCGTCGATCAATATGGTCCATTTTGCGGCCTTCTTCGATCATTTGACCCAATATCGGCTATCGGTGCGCAAAGATCGAGTAAGTTTTCACACCGGGAAGCAGGGTATGATCTGTCAACGCTCCAATTCAGCCCGAGGACCTGCCCAATGTCCCCTGCCCAAGCCTTCGATGCCTTTGCTGCCTCGCTCACCGGCCCCGACCGCATCGCCCGCCTGCGGGATGGCGTGATCGGCGAGGGGATGGAAATCCCCGGCCCCTTCGGCGCGAAGAAACTGGTCTATGCCGATTACGTCGCCTCGGGCCGCGCCCTGCGCCAGGTCGAGGGCTTCGTGATGGAGCAGGTCCTGCCCTACTACGCCAACAGCCACACCGAGGCCTCCTTCTGCGGCGCCTACATGACGCAGATGCGCCGCGCCTCGCGCGCCGCCATCGCGAAGGCTTGCGGCGCGGATGAGACCTTTGCCACCATCTTTACCGGCTCGGGCGCGACGGCAGGGCTGAACCGGCTGGTGACGCTCCTCGGCATCCCCGAGGCGCTGGCGGCGGGCCAGCGGGTGGTCGTCCTGATCGGCCCTTACGAGCACCACTCCAACATCCTGCCCTGGCGCGAAAGCGGCGCCGAGGTGATCGAGATCGCAGAAGCCGCGACCGGCGGCCCGGACATGGGCGAACTCGAGGCGGCGCTGATCGCCGCCGGCCCGGACGCACTGAAGATCGGCAGCTTTTCGGCCGCGTCGAACGTGACGGGTATCGTCACCGATACCGATGAGGTGACGGCGCTTCTGAAACGCCACGGCGCGCTGGCGGTCTGGGACTTTGCCGGCGGCGGCCCCTACCTGCCGATCGACATGCGGGCGGGAAGCGCCTGCGAGAAGGACGCCGTCGTCGTTTCGCCGCACAAGTTCGTCGGGGGCCCCGGCGCCTCGGGCGTGCTGATCCTGCGCAAGGGAGCGGTCCACCATGACCGGCCGACCGTCACTGGTGGCGGCACGGTGCGCTTCGTCTCGCCCTGGGGGCATGACTACTCCGCCGACGTGACGGTGCGCGAGGAAGCGGGCACGCCGAACGTGATCGGAGACATCCGCGCCGGCCTCGCCTTCCTCGTCAAGGACGCCATCGGCCAGGCCTTCATGGATCGCCGCCACGAGGAGCTTCGCCAGCGCGCCCTCGCCGTCTGGTCGAAGAACCCCAACATCCAGATCATGGGCAACCCCGACGCGACGCGCCGCCTGCCGATCTTCTCGCTGCGCATCCGCGACCCGAAGGGCGGCATGGTCCACCAGCAGCTTTTCACCCGGATGCTGTCCGACATCCACGGCATTCAGGCCCGCGGCGGCTGCGCCTGCGCCGGTCCTTATGCGCACCGCCTGCTCGGCATTGGCCCAGAGCAGTCCGAAACCCTGCGCGCCGCGATCCTTGCCGGGGAAGAGGTGCAGAAGCCCGGCTGGACCCGCCTCAACTTCTCGGCGCTCATCGACGATGCGAAGGCCGATTTCATCATCGCCTCGGTCGATGCGCTCGCCGCCAATCCCTACCCGATGATCGAGGCCTACCGGCCCGACGAGGCGACGGCGCGGTTCAAGGCGGCGTGACGCGGCCGCCGTCCTGCCCCAGGCACGACTTGGCCAAAGCTCTGTGCGCTGGCTGGAACCGGACGCCTCAGCCACGACGGCAGGCTTTGCGAAACCACCCGCGCTGTTTCCAATGCGCAGCCGGACGGTTTCCAAAATCGAGTCAATTGAGCTGCCGCCATATTCTTGACAATTTTACTCATCAATCGTAGGGCTCACACATCTCTCCCAGCCAGCATCGCAAGGACGAGCGACCCAATCGCGTGGCTCGGGCTCGGGCCATGCCTGCTGAGAGGAAACGTTTCCATGACCAGACTGATCCCCGCCGCGGGGCTTCTGCCCGCGCTGGCTCTTCTTGCCGCGCCCGCTGGCGCCGCCACCTCGTCCTTCCTCGTGTCCGACCAGGGCACCGACCAGATCCTGCTCGCCACCGACCTCAATGGCGACGGCGACACCAATGACGAAGGCGAGGTCGGCGTGTTCTTCAGCGCCGCCAATGCCTCAGGCCTCGCCTCGCCAACGGGCAATGTCTTTGGCCTCAGCCAGACGAAATCCGGCTCGGTGCTGATCGGCGATGGCGACACCGACTCGGTCTACCGTCTGTTCGACCTCGATGGCGACGGCACCGCTGAAAGCGCAGGCGAGGCTGCCGTCTGGTTCTCCGGCACGACCAACGCGGCCGGCTACAAGCTCAACACCCCGAACGGGATCGCCGAGGGTCCGGACGGAGCGGTCTATGTCGTCGAAGCCGATACCACCGGCTCGCCCACGGGCGACTGGGTCTATCGCACCCAGGACCTGAACGGCGATGGCGATGCCAATGACGCAGGCGAGGCGACGCGCTGGCTGTCGCTGACCGGGTTGAAGGCGACCTCCTCGCCCTTCGAGATCCGCTTCGACGGCGACACCGCCTATATCACCGACACGGCGGGCGGCGCGGCGGACGTGATCTACACGGCGCGCGATGCCGACGGCAACGGCGTCATCGAGGCCGGCGAGGTGCATGAATTTGCCAGCGAAGCGAAGTCCTACGGCGCGCTCTTCGACTTCGCACTGGATGTGGGAATGGGCTCGGTCTGGACCTGGCAATGGCTGGCCGAGGGCGGCATCGCCTCGGTCTTCCGGCTGACCGATCTTGATGGGTCGGGCGTGATCGATGCCGCGAACGAGGTGGTCGAGGCCTGGAACACCACCCTCCTGCCCGCCGGCTATAGCTTCCTCGCCGGTTTCGGGCTCGACCTGAACGACAAGACGGGCGAGGTCTTCATCACCTCGAACGGCTCGACGCCGGGCAGCGACTGGATCATCCGCCTGCTCGACGAGAATGGCGACGGAACCTTCTGGGATGACGGCGAGACGACCGTGGCTCTCAGCCGCCTCGATCAAGGCACCTGGCCTGACCGGCCGCGCAATGTCGCGGTTTATGCGACGCCCGGCGATGCGCCCGCACCGGTTCCCCTGCCCGCCGCCCTGCCGCTGTTCGCCGCCGGTCTCGGCGCGCTCGGGCTGCTGCATCGCCGCCGGGTCTGAGGCACGCCCCCTTTGGCAGAAGGCTTGTCCCGCCGGGGTTTCCCTTCCCCTTTTCCCGACCGTTTCCGTAAGCATACGGAGGCTGTACGGGAACCCGACGGAGATCAGACACCGGCCCGGCGCGGCTTGCGCCGGGCCGGTAGTCGTTGCTAAGTCAGTCCCGACGGCCCGGACCAGGCGCCGCAGGGGAGACCCATGTTCCAGACCTTCGAGACCACCTCCAACCCCTCCGCTGGACCGGCGCGGCTGGCCGCACTGCGCGAAACCCTGGCAAAACAGGGGCTGGACGGGTTCCTCGTGCCCCGTGCCGATGCCCACCAGGGCGAATATGTCGCCCCGCATGACGAGCGGCTGCAATGGCTGACAGGCTTCACCGGCTCGGCGGGGTTCTGCATCGTGCTGCCGAAGATCGCGGGTGTGTTCATCGACGGCCGCTATCGCACGCAGGTCAAGTCCCAAGTCGATCTCGCGCATTTCACGCCGGTGCCCTGGCCGGAAACCAAGCCGGGCGACTGGATCCGGGGACAGATCGGCAAAGGCGTGATGGGCTTTGACCCGTGGCTGCATACTGAGGACGAGATCGCCAGGCTGACCGACGCGCTGGCCGGAAGCGGCGTCACGCTCCGCCCGGTCTCCGCGAACCCGGTCGATGCGATCTGGCCGGACCAGCCCGCGCCGCCGAAAGGCAAGGCCTTCCCGCATCCGATTGAATTCGCCGGGGAAAGCGCCGAGGCGAAGCGGGAGCGGCTGGCGGCGGGCCTGCGGGATGCGGGACAGAGGGCCGCCGTGCTGACCCTGCCGGACTCGATCTGCTGGCTCCTGAACATCCGGGGCGAGGATGTCCCGCGCAATCCGGTGCTCCATGCCTTCGCCATCCTCCATGACGATGGCCGGGTCGACCTGTTCGCCGATCCGACGAAATTCGATGACGCCACCCGCGCCCATCTGGGAACGGGCGTGACCCTCCTGCCGCCCGACGCCTTCCTGCCCGCGCTGGATGCGCTGTCGGGCCCGGTGCGGCTGGACCGGACCTCGGCCCCGGTTGCGCTGCGCCAGCGGCTTGACGCGGCCGGCATCCCTGTCGCCTGGGGCGACGACCCCTGCCGCCTGCCCAAGGCGCGCAAGAACCCGGCCGAACTGGCCGCCACCCGCGAAGCGCATCTGCGCGACGGAGCGGCAATGGTGGAATTCCTTGCCTGGCTGGACGAGGCCGCGCCAAAGGGTGGGCTGACCGAGATTGACGTGGTGAGGGCGCTGGAGGGCTATCGCCGGGCGACCAATGCGCTCCATGACATCAGCTTCGACACGATCAGCGGGGCGGGTCCGCATGGGGCCGTGATCCATTACCGCGTGACCGAGGAGACGAACCGAGCGATCGGCCGGAACGAGTTGCTGCTGGTGGATTCGGGCGGACAATATGTCGACGGCACCACCGACATCACCCGTACTGTCGCCGTGGGCGATCCGGGGGACGAGGCGCGCATCGCCTTTACCCGCGTACTGCAGGGGATGGTGGCCATTTCGCGAATCCGCTTCCCGGCGGGGCTGGCGGGTCGGGACCTCGATCCGCTGGCACGGGCGGCCCTCTGGATGGCGGGACAAGACTACGACCACGGGACCGGGCACGGTGTGGGCGCGTTCCTGTCTGTCCATGAGGGACCGCAGCGGATCAGCCGGATTTCCGAGGTGCCGCTCGAACCCGGAATGATCCTGTCGAACGAGCCGGGCTACTACCGAGAGGGTGAATTCGGCATCCGGATCGAGAACCTGATCGTGGTCGAAGAAGCCCCCAAGCTGCCGGGCGGCGATGATCGCAGGCAGTTGCAGTTCGAGACGCTGACCTGGGTTCCGATCGACCGGCGCCTGATCGTTGCGGCTATACTGTCGCCGGGCGAACGGGCGTGGATCGACGGCTACCATGCCCAAACCTTGGCCAAGCTTGCAAACCGGGTTTCCGCGGGCGCGCGCGAATGGCTGGCGGCTGCGACGGCTCCGCTATGACAAGAGAGGGGGTTGTCTGACCCCTCGCCTGTGTCGGGCCTCACGCCCGACGATGTTTCCGAACCGACGACGCCGTCTAGGTCAGCCGGCAAGCAGCGCGCGAGCGGCCTCTCGGGCAGCGTCGGTCACTGTGTCGCCGGCAAGCATCCGGGCGATCTCGTCGACACGCTCCGCATCCGATAGGGCGGTCACCGTCGAAGTGGTGACGTCCTTGTCCACCCGTTTCTCCACGCGCCAGTGATGGGCGCCGCGCGCGGCGACCTGCGGGGAATGGGTGACGACGAGAACCTGGCCTCCGTCCGCCAGCGCCTTGAGACGCCGGCCCACCGCATCGGCGGTCGCGCCGCCGACGCCACGGTCGATTTCGTCGAAGATGAGCGTCAGACCGCTGTCATCGCCGGTCAGGCAAACCTTGAGCGCCAAGAGGAAGCGCGACAGCTCGCCCCCCGACGCGATGCGGTCGAGCGCCCCCGCCGGGGCGCCTGCGTTGGTAGCGACGAGGAAGGTAACCTGATCGCGGCCCTCTGGACCCGGTTCGGTCGGAGCGATCTCGGTCGTGAAGATGGCGCGCTCCATCTTCAGGGGCGCGAGCTCTGTCATCACGGCCCTGTCCAGCCGTCCGGCGGCCTCGGCACGGCGGATGGAGACTCCCGCAGCGGTGGCATCATAGGCCGCGTCGGCCTCCGCCAAGGCGCGATCGAGCGCCGCGAGGTTGCGCGTCCCGCTGTCAAGTGTCTCGAGCCGCCGACGAAGCCCCTCGGCGAAGGTCCCCAAGTCGTCAGGCAGGACGCCATGCTTGCGCGCAAGTGCCCGGATGGCGAAGAGACGTTCTTCCAGCGCCTCGAGCTCCGCCGGGTTGAAGTCGAGCTTCTCGAGCGCCGCCTCCACCCCGGACTGCGCCTCGCCAAGCTCGGTCAGCGCCCGGCCGAGCGCGGCGAGCGGCTCTTCCAGAACGCCTTCGGCCTTGTCGGCCGCACCTTCGAGCCACCGCCGTGCATCACCAATCAGGCCTTCGGCACCCTCTGCCGACAGGGCCTGCCAGGCGCGCTGCACGTCCTGGCGGATGCGTCCGGCGGCCTGCATCAGGCGCCGGCGGGCGTCGAGCGTCGCTTCCTCGCCCGGCTGCGGATCGAGCTTGTCGAGCTCGGCAACCGCATGGCGCAGGAAGTCCTCCTCGGCCTTGACCTGCGCAAGCGCCGCCTCGGCCTCGGCCAGAGCCTTCTGCGCCGCGCCACGGGCCGACCACGCCGCGCGAAGCGGCACAAGGTCGATCCCCGCATAGGCATCGAGCAATTGGCGGTGGCCGCGCGGATTGAGGAGCCCGCGATCGTCATGCTGGCCATGCAGTTCAACCAGCCGGTCAGATAGCGCCCTGAGCACCTCGCCCGTCACGCGGCGGTCGTTGACCCAAGCCGTCTTGCGGCCATCGGCCGTGTTGATCCGCCGCAGGATGAGTTCGTCCTCGGCCTCGATCCCGGCCTCTTCCAGGACCGCGCGCGCCGGATGGCCGGGAGCAAGCTGGAACTCTGCCGTCACCTCCCCTTGCGCGGCCCCCTGCCGCACCAGTTCGGCACGGCCCCGCCAGCCAAGGACGAAGCCAAGTGCGTCGAGCAGGATCGACTTGCCGGCGCCCGTTTCGCCGGTCAGCACGTTCAGCCCCGGCTGAAAGCCAACGCTGAGCCGGTCGATGATGAGCAGGTCACGGATTTCAAGAGAGCGGAGCATGGCCCGCGCCCATTACAACCACTCGCCGCGAACCATCTGGCGGTAGACCTTGTTCAGCCAGTTGTCGCCCTTGGCCTCGGGGCTGAGGCCGGCATTGGTCAGCAGCTGGTAGGCGTCCTGATAGAACGGGCTGGCGCGGTAGTTGTAGCCCAGGATCGCCCCGGCGGTCTGCGCCTCGTTCGTGAAGCCGAGCGCGAGGTAGCATTCGACCAGACGCATGAGCGCCTCGGCCGTATGCGTGGTCGTCTGGTAATCCTCGACCACGACGCGGAAGCGGTTGATCGCCGCCGTGTAGTTGCCGCGCTTGAGATAGTAGCGGCCGATCTCCATCTCCTTGCCGGCCAGGTGGTCAAAGGCAAGGTCGAACTTCAGAATCGCCGACTGCGCGTAATCGCTGTCGGGATAGAGTTCGATCACATCGCGCAACGCCTTGAGCGCCTGGAAGGTCAGGCCCTGGTCGCGGCCGACGAGGTCAATCTGGTCGTAATAGGACAGTGCCAGCAGGTACTGCGCATAGGGCGCGTCCGAGTCGCCGGGGTAGAATTCGAGGAACCGCTGCGCAGCGGCACGGGATTCCTCGTATTGCTTGGCCTGATGGTAGGAATAGGCTTCCATGATCAGCGCGCGCTTGGCCCAGTCGGTATAGGGATAAAGCCGCTCGACCTCAGAGAAGTAATGGACGGCATCCTTGGGGCGGCGACGCCCTTCCAGCTGGTATTCGCCCATCTGGTAGATCTGCTCGGCCGTCAGGTTTTCCAGCGACTGGTTCTTCTGTGATCCGCCGCCGCAGGCTGCCAGAAACCCAACCAGAACGGCCGTGCCCATCCAGCGCGCCCCGGTGCCCAAGCCTGCCATCTGCGACCTACCTCGAAGATTCCTTGTGCCGGGCCACTTGCCATGACCCGAACTGTTGCCCGGTTCCTAACACAGATAAATCCGGGGCGCAAAACGCCTTTCGGGCCAAAGGCCACCCCCCTTGGCGCAGGTCAGGCAAAAACCGGCAGATCGGAAGCGGCAACGCCGACGCCCGGCAGCTTGCGCCCGGCTTTCGGCTCGATCTCGATCATTTCCCAGGCATCCGGGCGGGCGAAAAGCGCACGCAGCAGCCGGTTGGTCAGCGCATGGCCGGCGCGGACACCGGTGTAGCGACCAAGGATCGGACCGCCGGCAAGGTAGAGGTCGCCAAGCGCGTCCAGCATCTTGTGGCGCACGGCCTCGTCACGGTGGCGGAAGCCGCCCGGGCTGAGAACCCGGTCGCCATCGACGACGACCGCATTCTCGAAGGTCCCGCCAAGCGCAAGGCCGTTGGCCAGCATCGCATCGACATCGGCCTGGCGGCAGAAGGTGCGGCTGTCGGCCAGTTCGCGCACGAAGGCGCCATTCGACATGTTCAGGGTCTTTTCCTGCCGGCCAATCGCCTCATCCGCGAATTCGATCCGGAAGTCGATCTCGAGCATGTCCGAGGGCTCGAGGCGCGCAACCGCCTGCCCTTCACGCACTTCAACCGGCTTCAGCACGCGGATCGCGCGCACGGGCACCTCCTGCTGGCGCAGGCCCTTCGCAAGGAAGGCGCGCACGAACGGGGCGGCGCTGCCATCAAGGATCGGCACTTCAGGACCGTCGATCTCGATCAGGGCGTTGTGGATGCCACAGCCAGCCAGAGCGGCCATCAGGTGCTCGATGGTCGAAACGGTCACGCCGGCAGAATTGCCGACCAGCGTGCAAAGCCGGGAGGGGATCACCGCATCCCACCGCGCCGCGATCATGCGGTCGCCGATGACATCGTCGGTGCGCTTGAACCAGATCCCGTAATCGGCCGAAGCCGGGCTGACCACCATACGCACCGGCGCGCCGGAATGAAGACCGACGCCGGTAAAGACCACCGAAGATTTGACCGTGTGCTGCACGCGACTTAACCCCAAGTTTTGCGCGGGGCCGTTTCATGGCTCTTTTCCGCAGCTTGCAGGTAATCGCAGGCCCTCCGCATCACAATTCACTCTTTGTGACTCCCTGTAACACAGGAGCGGAATACGGGCACAAAGCCGCCAAATGACCCGCAATAATCTGATTATAAATGAAAAAATGTCGAACGTCCGCGGGAATGGGCCGCATTTTTGTTACCGAAGAGCCGGGGCAATCGTCACACCCGCCCCATGCAGCGCAGCAAAGATTGCTGCAACTGCACCTCAAGCGGCGGGGACGGCAGTGATGGTGACGTTGCGTTACTCTGCCAGGCGTGTGACTTTTCCCAGCCCATTTGCGTTGAGCGTGTCCAGGACCAGGGCCGTCGCCTTGCCATCCGTCCCGATCTGGAACGTGGCGGGTGACGGCAAATCGGGCATCTCGGGCGCCGAGAAATACAGGAATGTGTCGCGGTCGAAATGGGTCAGCGGATAGCGGGTCTTGCCGTCTGGCCCGAGTGTCACGACCAGCCCATCGTCCGTCGCCTGCACCTCGACCGTCCCGACATAGTCGTTGGCGTAGCGCCCGACATAAGCGCTGTCCGGCAAGGCGGCCGTCGCGTCGGCGGGCGGCTTGGCGAAGGCGGCCTTCGCGGCCTCGATGGCCGGGCCAAACAGCGCCGAATAGGCATGGTTCCACGGCCCGATGTAGTCCTTGCCGGCTTTGCCATCGAAGACCAGATCCGCGAAATTGTCGGATATCCCTTCGGGCACGCCCGTCGGGAAGGCATTGACGAGGATGGTCACGCCCAACCCGGCATCAGGCCAGAGGGTGACAAGGGTGCGCGCACCATTGCTGAAGGCGCCGGCATGGCCCCAGGTTTCCCCGTGGCGGCCAAATTCGACATTCCAGCCAAGCCCATAGAAGGACGGCGCGCCCGAAACCGGGTTGGTGCCGCGTGAGGTCAGAGGCTGGTGCGTGGCCGCAAGCGCATCCTCCGAGATCAGCGTCTCGCCCTTCCATTTGCCCATGGCCAGTTCAAGCTGCATCCAGCTCGCCAGATCCACGACGCTGGCACTGGCTCCACCGGCCGGCGCCTGCGGATCGGCGTTGCGGGTAACCTTGGCGGTCCAGGCGCCGTCGATCTGCACATGCAGGGCAGCCCGATCTGGCCGTGCCACGAAATCATCATGCCTGTAGCTTGCCGTTGTCATGCCGAGCGGGCCGAACAGCACGTCCTGGGCGATCTCCTCCCAACCCTTGCCCGCGGCATGGGCCGCGGCCATTCCCCCCATCGTCAACCCGGCATTGCTGTAGGAATAGCCGCCGCGAAAGCTGACCCAGGCCGGGACCAGCCGCAGGCGCTCCATGATCGTATCGCGGTCGAATCCGATATCCTCGATATCGTTGCCCGCGCTGCCCGGCAGGCCCGAGCGGTGGTTGAACAGGTCCCGCAGCGTTACCTCGCTGGAGGGATAGGCATCATGCAACTGGAATTGCGGGGCGATCTGCGACACCCGGCTGTCCCAGTCGACGATACCCTTCGTGACAAGCGCGGCGACGACAGTCGACGAAATCGGCTTGGACATCGAGGCCAGCTGGAAAACCGTGTCCGCATCGACCTTGTCGGGCTTGCCCATCTCTTTCACGCCGAAGCCTTCGGCGAATAGGACCCTGTCGCCCAGAACGACGGAGATCGACATGCCCGGCACCTGGCCACTGTCGACCGCGTTCTGCGCCATATCCCTGAGAGCGGGCAGTGCGGCTTCGACCTGATCTCGCGTCAAGGGGTCTGCCATTGCTTCGGTCGCGACCAGACCGACTGCAAGAATTGCCGTCAAAATGCCTTTGCCGAAAACGCGCATCTCGCCCCCTGAAATCCCATGATCCTATGACCACCAGCTTTATGCGGGCCGGCGGGTGACACAACGGATTTCTTGGGTGGGCGAAGAAAGCAAGAAGGCCCGGACGAACCGGGCCTTCCCGTCATTGCAGTTCCGTGGGGCTCAGTTCGCCTGCCGGCGCAGGAAGGCCGGGATCTCGATCCGCTCCTGGTCGGCGCTGAGTTCCGGCTCGTCGTCATAACCGGTCACAGGCGGTTGCTGCCGCGCTGCTGAGGCACGATCGGCCGCTTCGCTGTGGCCAGCCATCCGGTTGATGAGCGAACCGATGCCGAAGCGCGGTTTTTCGGCGGGACGGGCGGCAGGGGCCGGGGCAGCTGCGGCGCGCGGAGCGGCAGCCGGTGCGGCGGCGCGCGGCGGAACCTTGCTGGCCGCGGCCTGCAGACGCGCCAGCGCCTCGGGCGAGGGCTGACCGGTCAGACGGGCACGCGGGGCCACGAAGGCACCCGGATCGCTGTCGAAGGCGGCCGGAGCCGGCGCCGCGGCGCGAGCCGGTTGCGTTGCGGTCTGCTGCGGCTGATAGGCCGGCGGCGGCAGCTCGTCGCCACTATCCTCGTCGAAGAACTCTTCCTCGGCTTCGTCGGTCAGGCCCTGGAAGAGCGACGGTTCGTCATCCTCGACCTCGGCCATCGGCGCCTCGCGGCGGGGCTCCGGCCGGACTTCGACACGCGGCTCGGCGGCAGCAATCACCGGGGCCGCGGCAACCGGCGCGGGGATCGGGGCCACCATCGAGCGGCGGGGAACCGGCGCATCGGCGCGGTTCGACACCGAAGCATCGATGCCGGTCGCAACGACGGAAACACGGATCGCACCTTCCATCGAGGTGTCGAGCGTCGAGCCGACGATGATGTTCGCGTCGGGATCGACCTTTTCGCGGATGATGTTCGCCGCTTCGTCCAGCTCGAACAGGGTCAGGTCATAGCCGCCGGTGATGTTGATGAGCACACCCTTGGCGCCGTTGAGGCTGATCTCGTCGAGAAGCGGGTTGGCGATCGCCTTCTCGGCGGCCTGAACGGCGCGGTCCTGGCCGGTGGCTTCGCCTGTGCCCATCATCGCCTTGCCCATCTCGTCCATCACCGCGCGCACGTCGGCGAAGTCGAGGTTGATAAGGCCGGGGCGCACCATCAGGTCGGTCACGCCCTTGACGCCCTGGTAGAGCACGTCATCGGCCATGGCGAAGGCTTCGGTGAAGGTGGTCTTTTCGTTGGCGAGGCGGAACAGGTTCTGGTTCGGGATGATGATGAGCGTATCGACGACTTTCTGAAGCGCCTCAACGCCTTCCTCGGCCTGGCGCATCCGCTTCGCGCCCTCGAACTGGAACGGCTTGGTCACGACACCGACAGTCAGCACGCCAAGCTCGCGGGCGGCCTGGGCGATGATCGGCGCAGCGCCAGTGCCGGTGCCGCCCCCCATCCCGGCGGTGATGAAGCACATATGCGCCCCGGCCAGGTGGTCGACGATCTGCTCGATCGATTCCTCGGCGGCGGCGGCGCCGACGGTCGGGCGGGCGCCTGCGCCCAGTCCTTCGGTCACGCGCACCCCCATCTGGATGCGGCTGGTCGCCCGGCTTTGCATCAGCGCCTGGGCGTCGGTATTGGCGACGACGAATTCGACCCCTTCGAGGTTCTGGTCGATCATGTTGTTGACGGCGTTACCCCCGGCGCCGCCAACGCCGAACACCGTGATCCGCGGCTTCAGCTCTTCTTTTTCGGTGTTCGCTACAAAGTTCAATGTCATCGCCAATCCGCCTATTTCCTGTTGTCCCGGCCTCGCCCCTGCCCGGCGCTTCTGCCTGCGCCTTTCGCGGGTTTCCGCTTGATTGTTGCCGATTTTACCCACTGCTCGCCCCAAGGTCACGAAAAAAAGCGGCTTTGCCCACAAAATGTGGGGCCGCCCTCCCACCTCTCAGCGGGATTTCGCCGTTCTGTCTTGATGTTGCGGTTACCAGTTATCGCGGAACCATCTGATGGCCCTCTTCAAGGAACGGGCGGGGATGCGCTCTGACGGAATATCGAAGTCCCACCACTCGTCTTGCGGGTGGGCGGCAAACAGGCACAACCCTACGGCACTCGAAAATGCCGGCCCGGTTGTAGCCTGTGGCAGTCCTTGCACGCGGAGCGGGCGTCCCAGACGCACGCGCTGGCCCAAAATCCGCGCCGCAAGGCCGTCGAGCCCCGGAATCTGGCTTGCGCCGCCGGTCAGAACGATCTGCTGGCTGGGAAGATGGTCGAAGCCGGCGGCGTCCAGCCGCGCCCGGACCTCTTCCAGAATCTCCTCGACGCGAGGACGCATGATGCCGATCAGCTCGGTCCGGCTGACGGTCCGACGGTCCTTGTCCCAGTCGCCCGAATCGGCGCCGATCTCGATCATCTCGCGATCGTCCATTCCGGTCGCGACCACGCCGCCATGGCGGGTCTTGATCCGCTCGGCCGTCGCGATCGGCACCTGGAGACCCTTGGAGATGTCAGAGGTGACATGGTCGCCGCCCATCCGCACCGAGTCTGCAAAGATCATGTGCTTCTTGATGAAGATCGAGATCCCGGTCGAGCCGCCGCCCATGTCGATGCAGGCTGCGCCGAGTTCCTGCTCGTCCTCGACAAGGCTCGAGAAGCCCGAGACATAGGCCGACGACGCGATCCCGGCGAGTTCCAGGTCGCAGCGCTTGATGCAGTAAAGCAGGTTCTGGATCGCCGCCGCCTCGACCGTCAGCATGTGCATATCGCAGGCAAGCCGGTTGCCGATCTGGCCGCGCGGATCGCCGAGGCCGCTGCGGTGGTCGAGGGCAAAGTTCACCGGCTGGGCATGCATGACTTCGCGGCCCTGCCCGATGTCGGGCACGTCACAGGCTGCCAGCACCCGGGCCACGTCCTGTTCGGTCACGACGCTGTCCTGAAGATCCCACTCGCCCGCCAGCCCATAGCTGCGCGGTTCGGCCCCCGAGAAGCAGACGATGGCATGGTCGACGCGGACGTTGGCCATCTTCTGCGCTGCCTGTACGGCGGTGCGGATGGCGCGCTCGGTCTCGTTCATCTGGGCGATCTCGCCGAAACGCACGCCGCGCGACCGGGTGGTTGCGGCCCCGATGATGCGGAAGCTCGACTGCCCCGCCATCGGGCCGATCCCCTCGGCCTCGCGCAGCACGTCGGGTCCGTCGAAGCGCAGGATCAGGCAGGCAATCTTGGAACTGCCCACATCGAGGATGGCGATCACACCTCGCTGCATCGCAACCCGGCGCATGTGACGCATGGCACGCTGAGACTGGTAGAGGTCGGTCATAGATTGCTTGCTCCGGTTTCGGTGGGGGCGCCGGCATTGCGCATCTGTTCCAGCGCGCCGGGGGTCAGGCGCAGCACCGGACGGTGTTCGTTCCTGAAATCGACCGCGACGATGTCGCGATCCAGAAGCTTCTCGGCCTTGTCGAGCGCGATGACCCGCTCGAGCGCCGGGATCGGGTCGACCTCGGGCAGAAGGATGCGCTGGTCGCGGTCAAGGACGATGTCCCACCGCCGCTCGCCCACCCGGACCAGCCCGCGCATCCGCGCTGCGATCGGCTCGGCTGCTGCGATCAGCGCCAGCGCCTCGGGCACCGCGTCATCTGCGCCCTGCCCGGTCACGATCGGCAGGTCGGGGCGGTCGGACCGCTCGAAGATCCGGGCCACGCGCGTGCCAGTCGCATCGAGAAGCGACAACTCGGTCTCGGTCCGCCAGATCAGCACCGGCACCCGTTCCTGGATCGTCACCTGCAGCACGCCGCCCGTCCGCACACGCAATTCGGCGTTGGCGACAGCGTCAAGCTCTTCGGCCTTCTGCTTCAGCGCCGCCATGTCGAGCTGCAGGGACGAGGCCGGCAAGGTCAGCGCCAGCTTGGCGCGCACCGCCTCGGACAAAGCGGGCGAGGCGCCGTCGATCGCCAGGAGGTTGACCATGAATTCCGGCCGTTCCTGCACCGCCTCCCAGATCCCGGCAGAGGCCGAATTCAGGCTGGCGCGCCGCTGGTCGTCCGACAGGTAAAGACCGATCGAGAAGATTAGGGTGAAAGACGGAAGCCCCACCCGCAACAGGGCCCGGAACAGCGGTGTCAGCCACAGCCGGTGCATCCGGTAGGCCCAACGGCTGGGCGCCGGATCATGGGGCGCAAGGGGCACGGATCTCAGCGGTTGCACGAGGCGTCCTCCACCATCCAGCGGCACAGATCGGGGAAGGACATCCCCAGATGCGCCGCCTGTTCCGGGGCAAGCGAGGTCGGGGTCATTCCGGGCTGTGTATTCGTCTCGAGCAGGATCAGCCCTGCCAGCCCGCGCGGCTCATCCCACCGCAGGTCGGTGCGGCTGACCCCGCGGCAACCGAGCGCCCGATGGGCCCTGAGCGCGTAGTCGAGGCAGGCGGCAGTGATTTCTTCCGGCAGTTCGGCCGGAAGGACGTGGCGCGACCCGCCCGGCTTGTACTTGGCATCGTAGTCGTACCAGCCCTCGGTGATGATGTCGGTCACGCAAAGCGCGCGGTCGCCCATCACGGTCACGGTCAGTTCCCGGCCCGGGACATAGGTTTCGACCATCACGGTCGGCGGCATCTGCGGCGAAAGCTGCGGCGGGCCGTTTGCGGCCTCGTGCACAAGGTAGATGCCGACGGAGGAGCCTTCGTTGTTCGGCTTCACCACATAGGGCGGCGCCATGACATGCCGCGCCCGCACCTCGTCCGCAGGAACGATCAGGCTTTCAACGATCGGCAGCCCTGCTGCGCGATAGGCATCCTTGGCCCGCGCCTTGTCCATCGCAAGGGCCGAGGCAAGAACGCCGGAATGGGTATAGGGGATGCGCAGCCATTCGAGGATGCCCTGCACGCAGCCATCCTCGCCCCACCGTCCGTGAAGTGCGTTGAAACAGACGTCGGGCTTCAACTCGACAAGGCGCGCAGGCAGATCGAGGCCGGCATCGACCTCGTCCACCTCGAATCCTGCCGCCCTCAGCGCGGTTGCGCATTCACGCCCGCTGACCAGCGAAACCTCCCGCTCCGCGGAAAGGCCGCCCTTCAGTACCGCCACTTTGGGGGCTGCCCTGCTCGACATGCCCACCGCCGCCTCTGTCCCGGTCTTTTGACCGATTGTTTTTCTTCAACGTGACCTTAGGTCATCCGCGCGCCGGTTCGCCGACCCGCATGATTTCCCACTCTAGCGTCAAACCACTGGCGGCGAAAACCCTTTTTCGCACCTCTTCGCCCAATTCCTCGAGATCGGCGGCGGTCGCGCCGCCGGCATTGATCAGGAAGTTGGAGTGCATCTCGCTCATCTGGGCGCCGCCGCGGCGCGCCCCGCGCATGCCGGCCTCGTCGATCACCTTCCAGGCCTTCAACTCGTGCGTGTCATCTGACTTCCCGGTGCTGGAGAACCCGGCCGGATTGCGGAAGGTCGAGCCCGCGCTGCGCTCCTTGGTTGGCTGGCTGGCATCGCGTTTGGCGATCTGGTCGGCCATCCTTGCCTCCAGAGCCTCCGGATCGCCCGCTTCTGCCCGGAACGTCGCGGCGGTGATGACCCACCCCTCGGGCAAGTCGCTCTGGCGGTAGCGCAGATGCAGGTCGGCCGCCGGAATGACAACGGCATCCCCGGCGCGTGTCACCACCCGCACCTCGACCAGGTGATCGGCGACATAAGAGCCATAGCAGCCAGCATTCATCCGCACGGCCCCGCCGATCGAGCCGGGAATGGTGCGCAGGAAGGTCAAGTCGCGCCCCGCCTCGGCTGCCTTGCGCGCCACATGCGCGTCCAGTGCCGCCGCCCCCGCGATCACCCGGTCCCCCTCGACCGAGATACCGTTGAAGCCGCGCCCCAGCCGGATCACTACCGCCCGCAGGCCGCCATCGCGCACGATCAGGTTCGACCCGACACCCATCGGAAAGACCGGCACCGCCGGATCGAGTTCGCGCAAGAAATCACAGAGATCTGCCTCGTCCGCCGGCTGGAACAGCCAGTCTGCTGGCCCGCCGACCCTAAGCCAGGTCAGATCGGCCAGCGGGCGATCCGCCGTCAGCGTACCACGCACGGAAGGGGGAAGCAGATGTTGCGTCATCAGGGGCACCTCGGCTCAATGCGGCCTAGCCCAGCGAAACGCCCCGGGCAAGCCGCGTGTCTTGCAGTCGGCGCGCCACCGCCCAGGCCCGCCAAATGCCCGCTACCCTCAACCGCGGGACAGCACCACGCCCGGCCGGACCTTTGCGATCCCGCTGGTGATAAGACCGGCAAGGCCAGCCTTGATGATGTCGCCGGCCAGGAACGGCGCCGCGAGCAACATCGCCTCGGGCAGCGACTTGCCCAGGACCAGCGCCATGCCGGGAATGCCAAACGCATAGAGCACGACGATCCCGCCCAGGATTGCGCCGGCAAAGGCCGGCAAGCCGACGCCCGAACGCCACTGCTCGGTCACCCAACCTGCGACGAAGGCCGCGAAGGGAAAGCCGATGATGTAGCCGACAGAAGGCCCGGCGAAAACACCAAGCCCGCCACGTCCCCCCGCCAGCAACGGAAGACCAAGCGCCACGAGGAAAACGAACAAGAGGACCGCCAGCGCGCCCCGCCTCGCCCCAAGAACCGTCCCGCAGAGCATTACGCCCAGGGATTGCGCGGTGATCGGAACACCGGACACGAGGTCGATCTTCGGGACCAGTCCGAGAACAGCGATCAGCGCAGCGAACAGGGCAATCAGGGTTACGTTGCGTTCCAAGTCGTCTACCTCTCGTCACAATCCGCCGCGCGCCCTGAGCGCCTCGGCCACCCGCTCGGCATCGTCAAGCGCAGTCAGCGTCAGGGGCACCACGACCTGCCATCCCGGCCGGCGCGGGCTCCGGGCTCGCCAAGCTTCCATAAGCTGACCGGCGCGCAACAACAACACCGGTGTGAAGCGGATCACCAGCGCGATCGCGACGGCCAGTGTCCGCGGGCTCAGTCCGATCCGCGCCAGAGGTCGCGCCGCGCGTTCGACAACCGCGATCAGGTCGTCGAGCCGCGTCGTCATGGTGACAAGGTTCGCCAGCGCGATCGCCGTCAGCATTCGGAGCGCGATCCCGACACCTGCCATCAGATCACCTGTCACGACATGCCAGACTGCCAGAACCGCCAGGACCGGCCAGAGCGGCCAGAGCCTCCGCGCGCCGGTCCGGGCGAATGCAGCGCCCTGCGTCAGGTAAAGGGCCGTCACAAGCCCCGCCGCGACCGCGATCCAGTACAAGTTGGTCATCGGCACGATCACCAGTGTCGCCAACGCGAGCCCCGCCAGCTTTACGCCGGCCGGGACGCGGTGAAGCCAGGTCTCAATCGGCGAGGTCAGCGTCAGCATCGGCCTCTCCCAACCGTTTCATCTCGCGGGAAAACTCCTCGAGAACCGGCCCCGCAGGCCCGTCGCGCTGCACCCTTCCGCCCTCGATCCAGACGACCCGCTCCATCCCGGCCAGCACGTCCGGATCATGGCTGACGACAATCAACCGCTGCGACAAGGCCTGGAGGCGCCGCTTCAGCCGGATCTGCGTCGGCAGATCCAGCGCTGCGAAAGGCTCGTCCAGAAGGATGGTACCCGGCCCCATCGCCAGCACGGCCAGCAGACACAGATATTGCCGCTGCCCCTGCGACAGCGTGTGCACGGGAGCCGTCGCCCAATGCGACCGCCCCTCATCGGCAAGCATCTTCCCGACAGCCTCGCGCGCCGCCGCGTCGGTCTGCCCCATCTGTCGCAGGCCAAAGGCCAGTTCCTCTGCCACGGTCGGAAAGATGATTTGGTGGTCGGGGTTCTGGAACAGGATACCGACCCGCGCGAGCGCGGCTTTCCGGTCTGCCGCCGGATCAATCCCGTCCAGTCGCACCGTTCCGGCCGTCGGCGCCACCAGCCCCGCCATCACGCGCAAGAGTGTTGTCTTGCCCGACCCGTTCCGCCCGGCGATGCCGATCCGCCGCTCGGACAGGTCCAGCGAAATGTCCGACAGGATCGTCTTCCCTTGCAGGGAGAAACCGGCATCCTTCAGGATCAGGCCGCTTTCCGTCATGGCACCTTCCATTGCGATCCGGCCGTCCTTACCGCTCTCCCCCGAGGAAGCCAAATGCAAAGGGCGACCCGAACCGGATCGCCCTTCTTCTTGGTCTGTTGTCCCTGCGGGGTTGACCGTCAAGTAACGCCCGGCGCTCAGCCCTTGCGCGCTGCGGCGATCGCCTCTTCCAGGATGTCCATCGCCTCGGCGAAATGTGCATCCGGAATGGTGATCGGCGCGAGGAAGCGGATCACGTTGCCATAGACGCCGCAGGTCAGCAGGATCAGGCCGCGCTTCAGCGCCTCGAGCCGGACCCGGCCGGTGAAGCCTGCATCCGGCTCATGCGTGCCGGGCTTGCCGAATTCGACGGCGACCATGAAGCCCGGGCCGCGGATGTCCATGATCTCGGGCGTGGTGGCGCGGATCGCTTCCAGCTTCTGCTTCAGACGCGAGCCAAGCTCATTGGCGCGGGCGCAGAGGTCTTCCTCCTCGATCACGTCCAGCACGGCATTGGCCGCGGCAATGCCAAGCGGGTTGCCGGCATAGGTGCCGCCAAGACCGCCGGGCTGCGAGGCGTCCATCAGCTCTGCGCGACCGGTCACGGCCGAGATCGGCAGGCCGCCGCCTAGGCCCTTGGCCATGCAGGTGATGTCGGCGGCGACACCATGCGCTTCCATGGCGAACATCGTGCCGGTCCGGGCAAAGCCGGTCTGGACTTCGTCCGCGATCATGACGATGCCGTTGTCGTCGCAGAGCTTGCGCACCGCCTTCATCAGGTCGGTCGGCGCCGGATAGAAGCCGCCCTCGCCCTGCACCGGCTCGAGGATGATCGCGGCGACGCGGGCCGGATCGACATCGGCCTTGAAGAGCTTGGTAATCCCTTCCATCGCCTGCGCGGTCGAAATGCCGTGCACCTCCTGCGGATAGGGCACGTGGAAGACATCTGGCATCATGGTGCCGAAGCCCTTCTTGTAGGGCTCGACCTTGCCGGTCAGGGTCATGCCCATGAAGGTCCGACCATGGAAGGCGCCGCCGAAGGCGATGACGGCATTGCGGCCGGTGGCGACACGTGCGATCTTGATCGCGTTCTCGACGGCTTCGGCGCCGGTGGTCGCGAAGATCGTCTTCTTCTGGAAATTGCCCGGAACCTTCTCGTTCAGCCGCTCGGCCAGACGGATGTAGTTCTCGTAGGGCAGGACCTGGTGGCAGGTATGGGTGAAGCGGTTCAGCTGCTCGGCGACGGCCGCCATCACCTTGGGATGGCGGTGGCCGGTGTTCACCACGGCGATGCCCGCGGCGAAGTCGATATAGCGGTTGCCCTCGATGTCCCAGATTTCCGAGTTCAGTGCCTTGTCGGCGTAGATCTGGGTGGTCATCCCGACCCCGCGCGAAATCGCGGTTTCGCGGCGGCGGGCTACATCAGCGTTCAGCATGGCTCTCTCCGAATCGGTCCGGGGCGCCGGAAGGGCGCCGGACATGTCCTGCGCTGATTTGATCAAATTTTGCAGGGAAGTTCAATCGGCGTTTCGCGCAACTCCGCCATCTTTGTCGAGAATTCGTGCAGCTGCAGATCAGCCTTTACCCACCGTTAACCCTGTGGCCGCAGGGTGGACCTGCGCATGAGGCGAGGCACACGATGGCTGAAGGTCCGTTCCTGTCCCCCACACCCTTCACCCCACCCACCCCGGAGGATGACGGATCGTCGTGGCTTCGCCTCATGCGCTCCCGCAGGGTCGGACCCGCAACCTTTCACCGACTGATGGCCGAGCATGGCTCGGCCGGGGCGGCCCTGCGGGAACTTCCCAGTATTGCCAGATCGGCGGGGGTCGAGGATTACCAGCCCTGCCCGATCGAGGTCGTGCAGCACGAGATGGCGCAGGCCAGGCTGGCGGGGGCGACGCTCCTGCTCTGGGGACAGCCCGGTTACCCGGCATCGCTGATGGATTTGCCGGATGCTCCCCCCCTGATCTGGGCACGGGGAGATCTGTCGCTCCTTGCCGTGCCGACGATTGCACTGGTGGGCGCCCGCAATGCCTCAAGCCTTGGCCTGCGCATGGCGCGGCGGCTGGCAGAGGGACTTGGCCAGGCCGGCCAGGTGGTCGTTTCGGGCCTGGCGCGCGGCATCGACGCCGCCGCGCACGAGGTGGCCTTGCCTCATGGGACGGTTGCGGTGCAGGCAGGGGGTGTCGACGTGATTTACCCCGAGGAAAACGCGGCCCTCGCCGCCCGCATCGCCGCCGAGGGGTGCCTGATCTCCGAACAGCCGATGGGCCTGCCCCCGCAGGCGCGCCATTTCCCGGCGCGGAACCGCATCGTGGCGGGCCTGTCCCGGGCAGTGGTGGTGGTCGAAGCCGCAGCGCGGTCCGGCAGCCTTATCACCGCCCGCGCCGCGCTCGATCTCGGGCGCGAGGTTATGGCGGTTCCGGGTCATCCCTTCGATGCCCGGGCCGCGGGCTGCAACATGCTGATCCGGGACGGCGCAGCGCTTGTCCGGGGCCCGCAAGACGTGCTCGAGGCGCTTGGCGCGGCGGTCGACGTGGCGCCTGCGGTCGAACCCGAACCGTCACCTGCCCCCCTGCCCGGCCCTGTTCCCCGGTCACGCCCCTTGCCAGAGATGGCTGCCCTGCACTCCCGCATTCTCGACCGCCTCGGCCCCAGTCCGCTGGCCGAAGACCAGCTGATCCGCGACCTTGCCCTGCCGGCGGCGCATGTGACGTCGCAGCTGGTGACCCTGGAACTTGAAGGGCGGATCCTGCGGCAGCCTGGTGGCCTGCTGTCGCGGATCGCCTGAGGTTCGGCCGAAGACGTCCTTGGGAGCGGCCAAAGCTCTTCGAATAGCTTTCGCAAAAATTCTGGAAAATTCTTGCGCACGACCTGCATCTGCCTTGCCGCTAAGGAAGGCTCTGGCAGTCTTTGCCGACCGCACTATCCCCTTCCTTGACATTGCCGCGCCGACCCCCAATTTTGCGCCGCCATGTCATTCGTCGCTTTGGAAAGAGGTCCTTGATGCCCGTCGTCGTCGTCGAGTCCCCCGCCAAGGCCAAGACAATCAACAAATATCTCGGTTCGGACTACACGGTTCTCGCCTCTTACGGCCATGTCCGCGACCTGCCGGCCAAGGACGGCTCAGTCGATCCCGAGCATGATTTCGCCATGGACTGGGAGGTTCCGCCCGAGTCGAAGAAACACGTCCGGGCGATCGCCGAGGCGCTGAAAACCGACGACGCGCTGATCCTTGCCACCGACCCCGACCGCGAGGGCGAGGCGATCTCGTGGCACCTGCAACAGGCGCTCGCCCCGTCGCTGAAGAAGGGCAAGACCGTCCGCCGTGTGACTTTCAACGCCATTACCAAGGATGCGGTGACCCAGGCGATGAAGGAGCCGCGCGATGTCGACCAGGCACTGGTCGAGGCGTACCTCGCCCGCCGCGCGCTTGACTATCTTGTCGGCTTCACCCTGTCGCCGGTCCTGTGGCGCAAGCTGCCGGGCGCGAAATCAGCGGGCCGCGTGCAATCGGTGTGCCTGCGCCTGATCGTCGAGCGCGAGATGGAGATCGAGGCCTTCCGCGCCCGCGAATACTGGACGGTGAAGGCGCTGCTCGCCACCCCGCGCGGACAGGAATACGAAGCGCGGCTGACGGTTCTCGGCGGCAAGAAACTGGACAAGTTCGACATTGCGAACTCCACCGCGGCCGAACTGGCGGTGCAGGCTGTCACGTCCCGAACCCTGAACGTCAAATCGGTCGAGGCGAAGCCCGCGAGCCGCAATCCCTGGCCGCCCTTCATGACCTCGACCCTCCAACAGGAGGCGAGCCGCAAATACGGCATGGGTGCCAAGGCCACCATGTCGGCGGCACAGCGGCTCTACGAGGCGGGCCATATCACCTACATGCGGACCGACGGCATCGACATGGCGCCCGAGGCGGTGATGGCCGCCCGCGCCGAGATCGGCCGCCGCTTCGGCGCGGCTTACGTCCCCGACAGCCCGCGCATGTACAAGAACAAGGCCAAGAACGCGCAGGAAGCCCACGAATGCATCCGGCCGACCGACATGTCGGCCGCACCGGACAGCCTGCGCCTGACCGAAACCGACCAGCGCAAGCTCTACGACCTGATCTGGAAGCGCACCATCGCGAGCCAGATGGCCGCCGCGCGGCTGGAACGCACCACGGTCGATGTCGCAAGCCCCGACGGACAGGTCGAACTGCGCGCCACCGGTCAGGTCGTGCTCTTCGACGGCTTCCTCAAGGTCTATGACGAGGGCCGCGACGAGGATCCCGAGGATGGCGAAGGCCGCCTGCCGCAAATCATGCAAGGTGAGCCGGCCGAGAAACGGTCAGTGACGCCCGAGCAGCACTTCACCCAGCCGCCGCCCCGCTACACCGAGGCGACGCTGGTCAAGCGCATGGAAGAGCTGGGCATCGGCCGGCCGTCGACCTATGCCTCGGTCCTGTCGACGATCCAGGACCGCGAATATGTCCGCAAGGACAAGAACCGCCTGATCCCCGAGGACAAGGGGCGGCTGGTCACGGCCTTCCTCACCAACTTCTTCCGCAAGTATGTGGAATACGACTTCACCGCCGATCTTGAGACGGAACTCGACGATGTCTCGGCGGGCGAGCGGAACTACAAGGAGGTGCTGGCGCGCTTCTGGCGCGATTTCTCGGCCGCCATCGCCGAGACCGCCGACCTGCGCATCGGCGAGGTCCTGGAAAAGATCGACGACTTCCTTGCGCCGCATCTCTACCCTCCCCGCGCCGATGGCGGCGATCCGCGCGCCTGCCCGGTCTGCGGCAATGGCCGGCTGCACCTGAAGACCGCACGTTCGGGCGGGGCCTTCATCGGCTGCGGCAACTATCCGGAGTGTCGCTACACCCGCCCGATCTCGGTTCCGAATGGCGAGGACGGGGGAATGTCGGCCGACGGCAAGGTCCTTGGCCAGGATAGCGAAGGGCGGGACATCACCCTGCGTTCGGGCCGGTTCGGGCCCTATGTCCAGCGCGGCGAGGCGACGGCGGACAATCCCAAGCCGCCCCGCGCCAGCCTGCCCAAGGGCTGGTCGCCAGACAGCCTGCCGCTGGACCGCGCGCTTATGCTTCTCGACCTGCCGCGCCCGATAGGTCCCCATCCCGAGGACGGCCAGCCGGTCGAGGCCGGGATCGGTCGCTATGGGCCTTACGTGAAGCACAACTCGACCTATGCCAACCTGCCGGAGGTGGATGAGGTCTTCACCATCGGGATGAACCGCGCGGTCGAGGTGCTGGCCCTGAAAACGATACGCGGCCGCCCGGCAAGCCCTGCGACCGCGCTGCGCGATCTTGGCGAACACCCCGATGGCGGCGTCGTACAGGTCATGCCCGGTCGCTATGGTCCTTACGTCAAGTGGGGCAAGGTGAACGCCACCCTTCCGAAGGAGCTGTCGCCCGAAGCGGTGACACTGGAAGAGGCACTGACGCTGGTGGCGGAAAAGGCCGCCAAGGGCGGCAAGGGCGGCAAGGCCCCACGCAAGGCGACTGCGAAAACCGCGGCCACCAAACCCGCTGCTGCCAAGACCGCAAAGGCGCCGGCCAAGAAAGCAGCGACCAAGGCCAAGGCGCCCGCCCGAAAGGCGGCCCCAAAGGCTGCCAAGGCCTGATCCGGCCCCTGCCGCGGCGCAGCGATTGACCTTCCCGCTCTGAGCGGCCAGAAATGGCGCCGAGAGTTTGCGGGAGGGCCCAGATGGACAAGACCTACGGTTCCGCGAAGGAGGCCCTCGATGGCCTTCTCTTCGACGGGATGCTGATCGCCGCAGGGGGCTTCGGCCTGTGCGGCATTCCGGAACTGCTGATCGCCGCTATCCGCGAGGCGGGGACGAAGAACCTCACCGTCGCGTCGAACAATGCGGGCGTCGATGGGTTCGGCCTGGGCGTGCTGCTGGAAACCCGGCAGGTGAAGAAAATGATCTCGTCCTATGTCGGCGAGAATGCCGAATTCATGCGCCAGTACCTCTCGGGTGAGCTGGAGCTGGAATTCAACCCGCAAGGCACGCTCGCCGAACGGATGCGGGCTGGCGGCGCGGGCATTCCCGGCTTCTACACCGCGACCGGCGTCGGCACGGTGATCGCCGAGGGCAAGGAACACCACGACTTCGACGGCAAGACCTACATCCTTGAACGCGGGATCGTCGCCGACGTCTCGATCGTCAAGGCATGGAAGGCCGACCCCTCGGGCAACCTAGTCTTCCGCAAGACGGCGCGCAACTTCAACGTGCCCGCCGCGACCTGCGGCAAGGTCTGTGTGGCCGAGGTCGAGGAAATCGTGCCGCTCGGCTCGCTCGACCCCGACTCGATCCACCTGCCCGGCATCTATGTGCACCGGCTGATCAAGGGTCCACACGAGAAGCGGATCGAACAGCGCACCGTCCGCAAGAAGGAGACCGCGTGATGGCCGAGGAGATGAAGGGCTGGGACCGCAACCAGATGGCCGCCCGCGCCGCGCAGGAACTGCGCGACGGCATGTATGTGAACCTCGGCATCGGCATCCCGACTCTGGTGGCGAACTACATCCCCAAGGGCGTGAACGTGACGCTGCAATCGGAAAACGGGATGCTCGGCATGGGCCCCTTCCCCTATGAGGGCGAAGAGGACCCCGACCTCATCAACGCCGGCAAGCAGACGATCACCGAACTGCCGCAGACCGCCTTCTTCGATTCTGCGACCTCTTTCGCGATGATCCGCGGCGGCAAGATCGCCATGGCGATTCTTGGCGCGATGGAAGTGGCCGAGAACGGCGACCTCGCGAACTGGATGATCCCCGGCAAGCTCGTGAAGGGCATGGGGGGCGCGATGGATCTGGTCGCGGGCGTGGGCCGCGTGGTGGTGGTGATGGACCACACCTCGAAGCACGGCGAGTCGAAGGTGCTCCGTGAATGCACCCTTCCCCTGACGGGCAAGGGCGTCGTCGACCGGATCATCACCAACCTTGGTGTGCTCGACGTGGGCCACAAGGGGTTGCACATCGTCGAGCTTGCGCCGGGCGTGTCCGAAGCGGAGCTGCGCGCCGCGACCGAGGCGACGATCGTTGGCTGAGTTCGAGATCACCCGCGAGGAAACGGCCTCTAAGGGCCGTTACGTGATCCGCCGGAACGGCGAGGAGGCGGAGTTGACCTACTCCATCACCTCGCCGGTGCTGCGGATTGCTGATCATACAGGCGTTCCCGACAGCTTCCGGGGCACCGGGGCGGGCTTGGCGCTGGTGACGCGGCTGGTGGCCGATGCCCGGGCGGAAGGGTTCAAGATCATGCCGCTTTGCCCCTTCGTGAACGCACAGCGGATGCGGCATCCGGAATGGGCTGACGTCTTTTCGGTCTGAGGCCAGTCCAGCTCCGCGCCCGCCCTTCGACAGGGGGCGCAAATTTCTTCGAAGAAATTTGCCAAAAGCCTTCGAAGGCTTTTGGCTCCTGCGGATGATGGCGCTGCTTCCTTGTCCCTGCTGGCCGAACTGGGGTCTTCGACCGGCACGCGAGGGTGTCAGTTGCTGGCGGACATGATCCGGAAAACGCAAGGATCCGTGACGAGTTCCGGCGGCGTCAGGCACAGGCCCTGCGCCACCTGCCAAGCCGCAAGCACCTTGGGCACGTAGTCGCGCGTCTCGGCGTAGGGCGGAACACCGTTATTGGCCGTAACCGCCCCCTCGCCGGCGTTGTAGGCCGCGAGCACCATCAGCGGATCGCGGTCAAAGGTCTTCATCAACCAGTCGAGATAAGCGACACCGCCCTTGATGTTCTGCTCCGGGTCGTTGGCGTCGGCGACGCCGAAGCGCGCGGCAGTTGCGGGGATGAGCTGCATCAGCCCTTGCGCCCCCGCCGGGCTGAGCGCCTGTGACTGCCCGCCGCTCTCGACACCGATGACCGCCAGCACAAGGGCCGGGGACACCTCGGTTCCGATGGTCGCTGTCAGGATCGTCGTACCGTATTGTGTGGCGATATCCTGCATCGTCTGCATCCGCGGCGCAGAAACCGCGCTTCCTCCCGGTCCCTGCGACAAGGTTGCCATCGCCAGGGGGAAGCGGCCATCCTTCGCCTCGATCGCGGTTGGCACCTTGTCCCAGAACCAGCCATAACTCGCCTGGGCAGGCGTGGGGGCAGGCAGCAGCGCCGGCGCCTGGGGATCGGGCTGGGTCACGGGCGGAAGCACGGTCGGCTCTTCGCGCGCTGTCACCTTCGGATAGGCCGCCAGAACGCGGGCCTGTTCTTCGGGGTCGATCTGGACGGTAATGCGTTTCTGCCCGGCTGTCGGCGGCTTGACCATCTTGAAGGTAAAGCCGCTCGCAGCCTCCGGCTCCTCGGCCAACACGCCGGCAGGGACGATCAGGCAACCCGCAAGGATTGCAATCAGACGATTCCGCATTTCAGGAGGCCTGCTCTGCCCCGTTTATCGTTCTCTGTTTCCATCCTGTCAGAAAACCGGACGCTACGCCAGTTTTTCACCAGAAACAGAGATGATCTAACGAACAGCAACCCCAGGTTGCGCATATTCTGTGGCCAGAATCAAAAAACTTTTCGTTCAAAACCAATGGCTTGAAAAAAATATTGTGGCTTTAGCCCTTCGTCAAGAAATACCCCCTTCCCGCCAAAATCGGGCCACGATTCGGGGGCTATATGAGCCCATGCCGAACGGAAAGCGGAACGGTTCAGAGGCCCGGAAGCGAAGACCCGAAGCGGCGAGACTGAAGCAAGCAACTCCTCAGAAGGGACACATACCATGAAACTGCTCAACATCTTCAAGAACTTCCGCAAAGACGAAGACGGTGCCGTGACCGTTGACTGGGTCGTGCTGACCGCTGCCATCGTTGGCCTGGGCCTGGTCGTGATGGGCACCGTTGGCAACGCGATTAAATCGAACGCGACGACCGTTGCCAGCGACATTACCGCCACCGTCGGCGCTGCGTCCTCGGGCAACTGATTTCGCCCGGGACAGACAGGCGTCTGATCCAAAGAGGGTCGTGCCTTGAAAAAGGCGCGACCCTTCTTCTTTTTTGCCTGTAGCCATGTTTGGCCCGCAAGACGCTGTGCCAGCTCCTGCATTCGGCATCGATCCCGGCGCGCTGACGCCCGCCCTGAACCGATGGCTGGTGTCCTGCAGAATTAAGAATTGATCAGGAATTACCTTTCTCCTGCCCAATTGCCGCCAAGATGTAGGAGCTTGATGTATCCATGCCGATCGGATCGACGGGCCGTGTGCCCGGATCAAACTGACCGAAAGGCAACAATGCAGCCCGCAACCCGAAGGGGGATTTTTTGACATGAAACTGCTGAACATCTTCAAGAACTTCCACAAAGACGAAGACGGCGCCGTGACCGTTGACTGGGTCGTGCTGACCGCGGCCATCGTTGGCCTGGGCCTGGTCGTGATGACGACCGTCGGCAACTCGATCAAGTCGAACGCCTCGACCGTTGCAAGCGACATCACCGCCACTGTCGGTGCCGCGTCCTCGGGCAACTGATCGCAACCACCTGCGAAGTCACCAAGACCAAAGCCGCGCCCCAGGCGCGGCTTTCTTCATTAGTGTTTCCGGATTGCGAACAGATCTTCCCTGAAATCGCATCCCGTGACTTAAACCCTACCCCGTTGCACCCCATTTGGGCCACATTCCCCCAGCACCCTGACAACAAGGACGGTTCGGCGCGAACCGCGAAGATACCGGAGTATGTACGATGACCACGGTCCTGACGGCCTTCTGCCGTGAAGAAGACGGAGCAGTGACTGTCGACTGGGTGGTGCTGACCGCTTCGATCGTCGGGCTTGGACTTGCAGTGCTGACGGCGATCAACGGGGGCCTGACGACCGCAATGGCGACGCTGATCGCCAATCTTGGCACGATCCACACCGTCTTTAACTGGTAGATTGATAAACAATCACCGCGCAACTGCCGCAACTGATCCACGAATCCGCCTCAATCTGCAGTCAAACCTCGCTCTTGAAGAACGTCGCCAGATCCTGATCCCGCCCGGAGGTCTCACCGGGAAGCCCGGCAGGACAATGCATCGAGCAGGAGGTTAATCCATGCGGATCGTCTTCGGACTTGTCCTGATCCTTGGCCTGTCGCTGGCCGGCTTTGCCGTCTACATGGCCCAGAACTACATCAACGCGACCCAAGCCCAGCTTGACGAGGAACGTGCCCGCAGCGCCAAGCTCGGGCCGATGGTCGATGTCCTCATCACCACCAAGGCTTTCAACTATGGCGACGAGCTGACCAAGGACGACATCCGGTCGATCCCCTGGCCGCAAAGCGCCCTTCCCGAAACCGCCTTCGTCAAGATGGACGACCTGTTCCCCGTGGGTGCGAAGCCGCGCCTTGTCCTGCGCCAGATGGAGAAGTTCGAACCCGTCCTCGCGGTCAAGGTCACCGAGCCCGGTGAAGATGCGGGGCTGACGACCCGCCTGGCCAAGGGGATGCGGGCCTTCGCGATCAAGGTTGACGTCGAATCGGGCGTCTCTGGCTTCCTGCGGCCGGGCGACAAGGTTGACGTCTACTGGACCGGCTCGGTCAGCGGGTCGGATGGCGACGTGACCCGGGTCATCGAATCCGCCATCAAGCTGGCGGCTGTCGACCAGTCCTCAAACGCCGAGAACACCGATGCCGTGATCGCCCGGACCGTGACCGTGGAAGCCACGCCGCAGCAGGTCGCCCGGCTGGCGCAGGCGCAAGCCACGGGCCGCCTGTCCCTTGCCCTGGTCGGCAACGGCGATGACACCAGTTCGGACGTGGTCGAAGTCGACAGCAAGACCCTTCTCGGGATCACCGACGAAGCGCCACCGCCGCCTCCGGCCGAAGAAAAGGTCTGTTCGGTCAAGACCCGCAAAGGCGCTGACGTGATCGACACCGCGATCCCCTGCACAGACTGACAACATGAATGGGGCCTACCGCATGTAGCGGTGGGCCCCGCTACTATCATCCAAGACTTGAATGTTTGCGGGACCCCACACTTCAAATTCCCCGCGCAAGGTTTTGATTCTTGCAAAAAAACCACTTCTGCTCCATTCTGACTGAAATTTCGGGCGTCAAGACCCGGTCAGAGGCGTGTGAACGAGGCAGTAAAATGGGCAGCCGCTCTTTCCTTAAGGCCGGACTCTTGGCATGCGCCTTGAGCCTCTCTGTGTCGCATCTTGCGATGGCAGAAACGCTTCATGTCATGCAGGGTTCTCCGTCCAGCGCGCTGGATGTCCCGATGAACCGCGCGGTGGTCGTAGAAAGCGATGTCCCCTTCGCCGAGCTGTCGATCGCCAACCCAGGCATTGCTGATATCTCGACCCTTTCGGACAAATCCATCTACGTCCTCGGCAAGGCGCCTGGCAGGACAACGATGACGCTGCTGTCGGCCGACGGGAAACTGATCTCGAACGTTGATGTCCATGTCAGCCCGGACGTGGCGGAATTCAAGGAACGCCTGCGCCAGATCCTGCCGAACGAGAATATCGAGGTTCGGACAGCCAACGACGGCATCGTCCTGTCCGGAACCGTCTCGAGTACGGCCAAGCTCGACCGCGCGCTTGACCTTGCCAACCGCTATGCCCCGGAACGGGTGTCGAACCTCATGACCGTCGGCGGCAGCCAGCAGGTCATGCTGAAGGTCCGCTTCGCCGAAATGCAACGCGCCGTCAGCAAGAGCCTTTCCGCCTCGATCGCCGGCAAGTCCAGCAGCGGCAACTTCGTCATGGGCACCGGCAACTTCACGGCGGAAGGTGCGATTGATAACATCATCAACAATCGCGATCAGCCGATTAACTCGGGGACCAAGGGTGCGCTTGGCTTCACCTTCAACACCGGCAGTCTCGAATTCGCCGTGCTGCTTGAGGCGCTCGAATCGAAGGGCCTGGTCCGCACTCTGGCTGAGCCGAACCTGACCGCACTTTCCGGGCAGGAAGCGAAGTTCCTCGCCGGTGGCGAATATCCGATCCCGGTCTCGAACGGCGACAACGGCATCTCCATCGAATACAAACCCTTCGGTGTCGAGTTGAACTTCACTCCGACCGTTGTCGATGGCGATCTCATCAACCTGGTCATCAACGCAGCCGTGTCGTCGATCGACAATACCATCACGGTCGAAACCGACGGCTTCAACATCAACGCCTTCAAGCGGCGCGAGACGTCTTCGACCGTCGAACTTCGCGATGGCGAAAGCTTCGCGATCGCGGGCCTGTTGCAGGACGACTTCCGCGACCTCAACGGCCAGGTGCCGTGGCTGGGCGATATCCCGGTCCTCGGTGCCCTGTTCCGGTCGACCGAATACCAGCGCGCGCAGAGCGAACTGGTCATCATCGTCACGCCGCACCTGGTGACACCGACCAAGGGTGACGCGATGGCGCTTCCGACCGACCGCGTCCGGCTTCCATCAGAAAAGGACCTGTTCCTGTTCGGTCGCGTGACGGGTGGTGCAGCAAATGGCCCCGCTGGCGAGGTCGCACGGCAGGATTACAGCGGCTCTTATGGCTATGTGATGGAGTAAGCCCAGATGCGGACCCCTGCGATCCTCTTGGTTGCTGCCCTGACGACCCTGTCCGCCTGCGACCAGGAAGCGGGTTGGACCGTCAACTCCTCCGGCACCTTCGGCACCGCGACCGCACAGAATACCGGCATAATGTCCGGCGAATTGAGCGCGACTGTCGCCCTGAACCAGCGTTTCGCAGCGGAAGTGCCGAACACGGTCAACTTCGCCTTCAACAGGTCTGACCTCGACCCGGCGGCCCAAGCGATCCTGCGCCAGCAGGCCAACTGGATCCGTCAGTTCCCCGAGGTTCGCTTCCGCGTCTTCGGCTTCACTGACCTTGTCGGCAGCGAGGGCTACAACTACGCCCTCGGCAAGCGCCGGGCCGAGGCGGTTGTTGCCTTCCTCGGAACCCAGGGCATCAGCCGCTCGCGGCTCGAAGCGCTGGTGTCCTTCGGCAAGACCCGTCCGCTCGTCAACACGCCCGGACCCGAAGTGCTGAACCGCCGGGCCGTGACCGAAGTCTCCGGCTTCGTGAAAGGCAGCGCACCGGACCTGAACGGCAAATATGCCGAGGTCGTCTGGCGCGACTACATCAAGTCGGCGGAAACGCCGCACCCGCAGAACCAGATCATCCAGACCCAGACTTCGGGCACCTCCGGCCAGTAACGGCCGCATTGCCCCGTTGGGGCCGGACGCAATCCCGCAGGCCGGCCCCGACAGTCGCCAAATACCAAACAATCACGGTCTTTTGGCCAAATTCTCGCCACCATTGCGCATGAACCTCCCCTCAATGGCAGCAGTGCGCGCGACCGAGAGTCGCGTGCGGGTGCGGGCCAAGGGGGACATGTCGGGATCCGACAGATCGGGATGATCCCGCCCCCTTGCCGGCCCAAGAGGTGGAAAGGGACGCAAGGCAATGACGAGTGTGGCGACTCTCCAGCCGGAACCGGCACCGATCATCGCGTGCACGATTTCGCGGGACGTACAGAACTTCGATCTCCTGATCGACGACATGGAGCTGGAGCTGGGCGAAAGCTGGGGCGATCTCAGCTTCGAAGACGCCCTGCTTTTCCTTGAGCAACCCGAAGCGGCGGCTCTGGAATTCGTTGTGCTCGCCGCCGATGGCGAGGATGAGACGAACCTCGAAGGGATCACTTCGGTCATCCGGGCCGCCAAGGATCGCGGGGTGAAGGTGATCCTGGTCGCGAACCAGATCAGCCCGATCGCGCTGCATCAGCTTCTGCGCCTGGGCGCTGACGACTTCCTGCCCTATCCGCTTCCCGAAGGTGGACTGCGCGAATCGATCGCCAAGCTGAAACGCAAACCCGAGCCCGTGCCGGCAGCGGCAGCACCACAGGCGCTGGTCCCGGCAGCGGCCGCTACTCCGTCTTTCAAGGCGACGGGCGACCGCGACGGGGTGCTTTTGCCGATCCACGGGCTTGCGGGGGGTGTCGGAGCGTCGACGTTCGCCACGAACCTCGCCTGGGAACTTGCCAATATCAGCAAGACGGACGCGCCCCGCGTCTGCATCCTGGACCTCGACTTCCAGTATGGGTCGGTGGCGACCTATCTCGACCTGCCCCGGCGCGAGGCGGTCTTTGAAGTTCTGCAGGACACCGCCAACACCGACAGCGAGGCGTTCCTGCAGTCGATGGTAACCTTCAACGACAAGCTGCACGTCTTCACCGCCCCGGCCGAGATGATCCCGCTTGAGCTTGTCACCGGCGAAGACATCAGCCGCCTGATCGCGATGGCCGAGGCGAATTTCGATTTCGTCATCGTCGACATGCCCTCGACCGTCGTCAGCTGGACCGAGACGGTTCTCAGCCGCGCCCATGTCTACTTCGCACTCCTGGAGCTTGACCTGCGCTCGGCGCAGAACGTCCTGCGTATGGTGCGGGCGCTGAAATCCGAGGACCTGCCGTTCGAGAAGCTGCGCTATGTCCTGAACCGCGCGCCCAAGTTCACCGAACTGTCCGCTCGCGGCCGGGTAAAGCGCATGGCCGAAAGCCTGGACATCGACATCGAGGTTCAGCTGCCCGATGGCGGGCATCAGGTGACCCAGGCAAACGACCACGGCCTGCCGATTTCCGAAAGCGCCGCCAAGAACCCGCTGCGCAAGGAAATCCACAAGCTCGCGCAATCGCTGTTCGATCTGAACAAGGCCGTCGAAGCCGGGAAGAAGTAACCGATGTTCTCTCGCTACCGCAAACCTGCCGACCCCGCGGCCAAACCCACGACAACGGCGCCGGTCGCGGCGGCCCATGTCGCGCCCAAGGCCGACGCCATTGCCAAGCCAGTTGCCGCCCCCGTGCCCAAGGCCGCGGCGCAACAGATGCGCAGCCCGGCCGAGGCGGTGGCAGTCGAGAAGGAGAAGAAGCGCAAGGAGAAGATGGGCGAACTGAAGGTCGAACTTCACAAGCGCCTTCTCGACAACCTGAACCTCGCGGCACTGGAGCATGCCTCTGAGGCCAGCCTGCGTTCGGAAATCGCCACGATCACCGCCGAAGCCCTGGAGGAGATGAGCGTCGTCCTGAACAAGGAAGACCGCCAGTCGCTGCATCAGGAGCTCTACGACGAGGTCATGGGCCTTGGCCCGATCGAACCGCTGCTCAAGGACGAAACGGTCAACGACATCCTGATCAACGGGCCGCGTCGCATCTTCGTTGAACGCGGCGGCAAGCTGCAGCTGACCGACATCACCTTCAAGGATGAGCGTCACCTGCTGCGCATCATCGACAAGATCGTTTCGGCCGTGGGCCGTCGCGTCGATGAATCGAACCCCTATGTCGACGCCCGTCTTGCCGACGGCTCGCGCTTCAACGCCATGGTGCCGCCGGTCGCGGTCGACGGCTCGCTGGTCTCGATCCGGAAATTCAAGAAGGAAAAGCTCGGCATCCCCGACCTCGTCCGCTTCGGCGCCTTCACCGAAGAAATGGCCGCCTACCTTCAGGCCGCTGTCTCGACCCGACTGAACATCATCGTTTCGGGTGGTACGGGTTCCGGCAAGACGACGACGCTGAACGCGCTGTCCTCGTTCATCGACAACACCGAGCGGGTGCTGACCATCGAGGACACGGCGGAACTTCAGCTCCAGCAGGTCCATGTCGGCCGGATGGAAAGCCGCCCGGCCAACGTCGAAGGCAAGGGTGCCGTCACGCAGCGCGACTGTCTGCGCAACGCCCTCCGGATGCGTCCGGACCGCATCATCGTGGGCGAAACCCGCGGCGAGGAAGTCATCGACATGCTGCAGGCCATGAACACCGGCCACGACGGCTCGATGACCACGATCCACGCCAACTCGGCCCGCGACGGTGTCAGCCGTTTGGAGAACATGATCGCGATGGCAGGTATCGAAATGCCGATCAAGGCCGTCCGCGCCCAGATCGCCAGCGCCGTCAACCTGATCGTGCAGGCCAGCCGCCTGCAGGACGGCTCGCGCCGCATGACCTCGATCACCGAGATCACCGGCATGGAAGGCGACGTGATCTCCATGCAGGAAATCTTCCGCTACGAGCGGCTCGGGATCGAACCGAGCGGCAAGATCATCGGTCGTTTCAACGCGACGGGCGTGCGCTCGCACTACTCCGAACGATTCAAGCAGTGGGGCTACAACCTGCCGGCCTCGATCTACGAACCCCTGCCGTAAGGATAGATCATGACGATCAGCGCAGCGCCACTCATCTACATCCTGATCTTCGTCGCCGTCCTCTTCCTGGTGGAGGGGATCTACCTGACGGTGTTCGGCAAGTCGATCAGCCTGAACAGCCGCGTCAGCCGCCGCCTGGCGCTGATGGAAAAGGGCGGAAACCGCGAACAGGTTCTGGAGCAGCTCCGCAAGGAGATGAGCCAGCATATGTCCGCAAAGGGCATCCCCCTCTACTCCATCCTCGCCAACAAGGCGCAGAAGGCCAACATCGCCTTCTCGCCGAAGGCGCTTGTGGGCATGATGGGCCTTCTGGCTGTCTTCGCCTATCTCGGGCTGACCATCGGCACCGCAGCCGCGCTGCCCCTGCGCATCGCTATCGCCGTCGCGATGGGCATCGGCGGCGTCTATGTCTGGGTCAACGGCAAGGCCAAGAAGCGCCTGGCCCTGATCGAGGAACAGCTGCCCGACGCGGTGGAACTGATGGTGCGTTCGCTGCGCGTCGGCCACCCGTTCTCTTCCGCCATCGGCATCGTTGCGAAAGAGGTCGGTGACCCGCTCGGCTCGGAATTCGGGTTCATCGCCGACGAGGCCGCCTACGGCCGAAACGTCGCCGACAGCCTGAAGGCCTTTGCGGAACGCATGGACATGCAGGACTTGCGCTTCCTCGCCGTGGCCGTGTCGATCCAGCAGACATCGGGCGGCAACCTCGCCGAGATCCTCGAAGGCCTGGCCAAGGTGATCCGCGCCCGCTTCAAGCTGTTCCGCCGGGTCAAGGCCATCACCGCCGAGGCGAAATGGTCGGGCATGTTCCTGTCCGGCTTCCCGATCGTCGCGCTGATCCTCATCAACGTGATCAAGCCGGACTACTTCGACGGGGTGAAGGACACCCCGGCCTTCATCCCGGCCTGCCTCATCGTTGCCGTGCTGCTCATCATGAACGTGATCTTCATGAAGATCATGGTCAACATCAAGGTCTGAGGTCCAGTCATGTCCCTGCTGTCTTCCCTGAACCAGGCCCTGATCGACAAGCTCGGCCCGCTTGGCCCACTGATCGCCGTCGGCGGCTTTGGCCTGCTCCTCGTCCTGCTGGTGCTGCCGACCATGCTGAAGAAGCAGGTCGATCCCCTCGACAAGATCAAAGCGCAGGCCGCGAGCGCCGCCCCCAAGGCGGCGTCGAACCAACAGACGCTGCGCAAGGCCGACAAGACGGACAAGCTGCAGAAGTTCGCGACCTTCCTTGAACCGCAGGATGCCGAAGAGCTTTCCTCCTCGCGGCTGAACATGATGCGGGCCGGCTATCGGTCGAAGAACTCCGTTCGGGCGTTTCACTTCGCGCAGTTCGCGCTTGGCATCGGATTCCTGCTGATCGGCGTCGTCTATGCGCTGTTCATCTCGACCACCGGCGATATCGGAACCAAGACGCTCGTGCTGTCGACCATCGGTCCGGGCGCGGCCGGCTACTACCTGCCGCAATACTGGATCAAGCGCCGCACCCAGGAACGCCAGGGCCAGATCACCTCGGGTTTCCCGGACGCGCTTGACATGCTGCTCGTCTGCGTCGAGGCGGGCCAGTCGCTCGACCAGTCGATCCTGCGCGTGTCCAAGGAGATCCGGGCCGGCTACCCGGCGCTGGCCGAGGAATTCGAGATCGTGGGCCAGGAGGTGAAGGCGGGCAAGGAACGCGTCCTCGTGCTCAAGGACATGGCCGAACGTGTCGGCCTGACGGACGTGTCGTCCTTCGTGACCGTGCTTGTCCAGTCTGCGACCTTCGGTACGTCGATCGCCGACGCGCTTCGCGTCTATGCGGCCGAAATGCGTGACAAGCGCGTGATGCGCGCCGAAGAGAAAGCGAACACCTTGCCGACGAAGCTGACCCTCGGCACAATGATGTTTACGGTGCCGCCGCTGATGATCATCCTCGTCGGGCCTTCGATCTACAGTGTGGCGACCACGCTCGGGAAGGGATAGCGCTTCGAATGACCAGGCCCTGGATGTCCGCGCTGATTGCGGTGGTACTTCTGGGGGCCTGCGACGCGGGGCCGCCTCTGTCAGATCCTGACTCCGCCCCCGCCGTCGACCCGCATGGCAATGCCGTAAGCGGGCTGGATGTAGGCCATCAGCTGATGGCCGCGGGAGAGTACGAACTGGCGCTCAAGTCCTATTACCGGGCGGCGAGCGAGGAAGGCATGACGGCAGATGTCCTCTCGGGGATCGGGTCGGCGGATCTTAAGCTCGGCCGTCTGGGCCAGGCGGAACTGATCCTGCGCCGCGCGCTCGAGATGGATCCAAGAAACGTCCCCGCGCTGAACAATCTTGGCGTGGTGCTGATGGAGGAAGGCAAGACCGGTGAAGCGCGCAGGGTGTTCGAGCAAGCCTTTGCCTATGACAGTGGCGCGTCGGACGCGATCCGCGAAAATCTGCGGCTTGCCATCGCCAAGTCGGCGAGCACCACGTACACTGAGACCGATGAGAACACCGGATTCTCGTTGGTCCGCAAGGGACAGGGCGAATACCTGCTTCTTACGCACCTCTGAGGGCCGAGCAGCAACAGGACGCAAAATGCGCCACCCAGTCTTACTCGCGCTGTGCCTCGGCGGCACGACGCTTATCGCCGGTTGCAGCAACGGCTCCGATGCCGAAGTCAGACGCGCGATGGACAGCGTCAACGTCATCGACGAAAGCAACCTCAACGATATCATGCTCACGATCGGCGACCCCGACGAGGCCGTGAACTATTTCCAGAACGCGGTCCAGCAGAAGCCGGACCGGATCGACCTGAAACGGGGCCTGGCAAAATCGCTGGTCCGCGCCGACAAGCCGAACGAGGCATCCGCCGTCTGGGCGACCATCGTGGCAAGCCCGCAGGCAACCAATGCCGACCGTGTCGAATATGCCGATGCCTTGATCCGCAGCAATGAATGGTCCAAGGCCGAGGCGCAGCTGGCCCAGATCCCGCCCACATACGAAACCTTCGAGCGTTACCGGCTCGAGGCGATGGTGGCGGACAGCAAGAAGCAGTGGAAGAAGGCCGACAGCTTCTACGACACGGCGCAGGGCCTGACCACCCAGCCGGCTGGGGTGCTGAACAACTGGGGCTTCTCGAAACTGACGCGCGGCGATTACCCGGGGGCCGAGAAGCTGTTCCTGGAATCGCTGACCTACGACCCGACCAAGTTCACCACCAAGAACAACCTGATCCTGGCCCGTGGCGCCCAGCACAAATACGACATGCCGGTCATCGACATGACCCAGCAGGAACGGGCGCAACTGCTTTACACACTGGCGCTTACGGCGATCAAGCAGGGCGACGTGACCGTGGGCAAGGGCCTGCTTCAGGACGCGATCGACACCAGCCCGCAATATTTCGAGGCCGCGCAGCGCAGCCTCGACGCCCTGACCGACAACTCAAACGCAAGTACCAACTGATGACCACAACCGTCTGGACCGCGCTCTGGTTTCTGCCCTTCCTGGTGCCGATCGCGGTCTGGGTGGCCTGGAGCGACATGAAGTTCATGAAAATCCCGAACATGGCGGTTCTGGCCATGATGGTCGTCTTCCTCGTTGTCGGCCTGATTGCCCTTCCGCTGGATGTCTGGGCCTGGCGGTGGGTGCAGGCCCTTTTCGTTCTGGTGATCACGTTTCTGCTCAATGCCGGTGGTGCCATGGGGGCGGGCGATTCCAAATTCATCGCCGCGATGGCCCTGTTCATTCCCCAGGATGATGCCCGCTTTGCCCTGGCGCTCTTTGCGGCCGCCATTCTCGGCGCCTTTGCCAGCCACCGCGCCGCACGCGCAATCGGGCCGATCCGGGCTGCAACCGCCGACTGGGCCTCGTGGACGCACCGCAAATTCCCGATGGGCCTCGCCCTGTCGGGGACGCTGACCTTCTACTTCCTCGCCGCGCTGTGGTTTGGCCTCGCGCATTAACGATTTCACAAGGGCCGGCGTGCAGGATCGCCCCGGCTGATCTTCAGGTGAAGCGATGAACGTGCAGTCGAAACCCGGAGTGACCGCCCCGCCCGCGCCGCGCACGCTCGCCGAAACCGGGCTTGGCGTCGTGATGATGCGGGACATCCTGCTCAAGACCATGTTCCGCATGAACCTCGATCTGGTCAGCGTGATCTCGCGCCAGATCTGCCTGCCGGTCAACGTTACGCAGGAACTCGTCGATCTCGCCCGCGGCCAGAAACTGCTGGAAGCGACGGGGACGCTGCACGCAACCAGCGGCAACGAGATGGGCTATCAACTGACCGATGCCGGCCGGTCGCGCGCGCTCGACGCACTCAGCCAGTCGGAATATTACGGCGCGATGCCGGTTCCGCTCGACATCTACCAGGAGCAGGTGAAGCGCCAGTCGATCCGCGACATCAAGATCAGCCGCCAGCAACTGGTCGGCGCCATGGGCCACCTGATCCTGCCGAACGACCTGCTTGACCACCTTGGCCCTGCCGTGACCTCGGGCCGGTCGATCCTGATGTATGGTCCGCCCGGCAACGGCAAGTCCTCGATCTCGAACGGCATTCGTGCCGCGATGGGCGACAAGATCTACATCCCGCGCGCGATCGAATATTCCGGGCAGGTGATTTCGGTCTATGACCCGATCGTGCACCGCGCCGCGGAAGAGGCGGTCGATGACCCGACCTCGCTGCGCCGCACCTCGAACCGCTTCGACAACCGCTATGTCTATTGCGAGCGGCCGAGCGTCATCACCGGGGGCGAACTGTCGCTCGACATGCTCGACCTGACCTACAACCCGGTCGCGCGCACCTACCAGGCGCCGCTGCAGCTGAAATCGACCGGCGGCATCTTCATCATCGACGACCTGGGACGCCAGCAGGAGCCGCCGCAGAAGATCGTCAACCGCTGGATCGTGCCGCTGGAAGAAGGCCGCGACATCCTCGCCCTGCAATCGGGCGAGAAGTTCACGGTGCCTTTCGACACGCTGGTGATCTTTTCCACCAACTTCCACCCGAACGAGATTTTCGACGGCGCCGCGCTGCGCCGGATCTTCTTCAAGATAAAGATCGACGGCCCGAACCAGGAAAACTTCCTGAAGATCTTCGCCATGGTCGCGCGGAAGAAGAAGATGCCGCTCGATGAGACAGCGCTTCTGCACCTGATGAAGAACAAGTTCCCGACGATCCAGAACAATTACGCCAACTACCAGCCGGTCTACCTGATCGACCAGATGATCTCGGTCTGCGAGTTCGAAGGCATCCCCTACCAGATGACCCCAGCACTGATCGACCGGGCTTGGGCCAACATGTTCGTTCGCGACGAGAAGATCGCGAAGTAAGCGCAACCGAAAATTCCTGAAAGAATTTTCGCAAAAGCCTTGGAAGGCTTTTGCCCGTCTCATGTTCGCCCTATGTTCGCGCCATGGCCGAGCTTCCAGCCCCTCTTGCCCGATGGTTCGCGTCCCGCGGATGGACGCTCCATCCGCACCAGCAGGCGATGATCGACCGGTCGGACGAACCTGCGCTTCTGCTCATCGCGCCAACCGGTGGCGGCAAGACGCTGGCGGGGTTCCTGCCGACGCTCGCCGAGCTGGCCGATGGCCGCCACAGGGGCCTGCACACGCTCTACATCTCGCCGCTGAAGGCACTGGCCGCCGACATCCGCCGCAACCTGCGCACCCCGGTCGAGGGTGCGGGACTGCCGATCCGGATCGAGGACCGGACGGGCGACACGACCTATACCCAACGCCGCCGCCAGCGCGCCGATCCGCCGCATATCCTGCTGACCACGCCCGAAAGCCTCGCCCTGCTTCTCAGCTACGAGGACGCCCCCCGCATCTTTGTGGGCCTCCGCCGTGTCATCGTCGACGAGATCCATGCCCTTGCCGAAAGCAAGCGTGGCGACCAGCTGATGCTGGGCCTGTCGCGGCTGGAAACCCTTGCCCCCGGCCTCCGCCGCGTCGGCCTCTCGGCCACGGTCGAGGACCCGCCCGCGCTCGCCCGCTTCCTCGCCCGCAATCCCGATCCCTGCCCGGTGCTTCTCGCCGATCCCGGGCCGGAGCCCGACATCTCGATGCTGGTGACCGAGGAACCGCCCCCCTGGTCCGGCGGCGGCGGCCGCTACGCCATCCCGGCGATCCTGGAGGAGGTCAAGCGCCACCGCACGACCTTGATCTTTCACAACACCAGGGCGCAGGCAGAGATCTTTTTTCACGCGCTCTGGTTGCAGAATTCCGATGATTTGCCGATCGGCATCCATCACGGCAGCCTTGCCCGCGAACAACGTGAACGGGTGGAACAGGCGATGGTCGAAGGCCGGTTGCGCGCCGTGGTCTGCACCGGCTCGCTCGACCTCGGCATCGACTGGGGCGATGTGGACCTCGTGATTCAGGTCGGTGCGCCGAAGAACGTCAAGCGCCTTGTCCAGCGCATCGGCCGCGCCAACCACCGCTACAACGCCCCCTCCAAGGCGCTGCTGGTGCCCGCCAACCGCTTCGAGGTGGTCGAATGCCAGGCCGCGCTCGACGCCGTGCGCGAGCACGACCTTGATGGAGAGCCGCGCGGCCCCGGCCCCCGCGACGTGCTGTGCCAGCATATCCTCGCCACCGCCTGCGCCGGTCCGTTCGAGGCCGACCGGCTCTATGCCGAGGTCATCACCGCCGGCCCCTACTCTGCCCTCAGCCGCCCCGCCTTCGACGCCTGTCTCGATTTCGCGGCAACCGGCGGCTACGCGCTGCGCGCCTACGACCGGTGGCAGCGGTTGATGCAGGTCGGCGGCCGCTGGCAACTCCGCGATCCCCGGGCGGCTACCGTGATCCGCCAGAACCTGGGCACGATCATCGACACCGAACTCCTCAAGGTCCGCCTCAACAACCGCTTCGGCGGCGTGCCCCTGGGCGAAGTCGAGGAGGATTTCGCAGCCTCCCTCACCCCCGGCGACACCTTCCTGATCGGCGGCGAGGTCGTGCGCTACGAAAGCCTGCAGGAGATGACCGTTCAGGTCAGCCGCCAGCCCGGTCGCGATCCGCGCGTCGCGGTGTTCATGGGGACGAAATTCTCGACCTCGACGCTCCTCACGCATCGGATCCTCGACATCTTCCGCGCACCAAGCTGGCCAGAGCTGCCCCGCCACACCGCGGAATGGCTGGCGCTGCAGCGCGATGTCTCGCGCCTGCCGACCGAGGACAGGCTTCTGCTGGAAAGCTTCCCCTATGACGGGCGCGAACACCTCGCCATCTATGGCTTTGCGGGGCGCAACGGTCAGCAGACGCTCGGCCTTCTCCTGACCAAACGCATGGAGGAGATGGGTCTTGCCCCGCTTGGCTTTGTCGCGACCGACTACGCGACCCTGATCTGGGGGCTGGAGCCGGTGACGGACCCCGCCCCGCTCTTTGACCCGGACCTCTTGCGGCAAGGGCTGGAGACCTGGCTGCAGGGCAACACCGTGATGAAGCGCACCTTCCGCAACGTGGCCATCGTCGCCGGCCTGATCGAACGCAGCCATCAGGGGCGGCGCAAGACCGGGCGGCAGGCGAGCTTCTCGTCTGACATCCTTTACGACACGCTGCGCAAGTACGATCCCGACCACCTGATGCTGAAGATCACCCGGGAAGAAGCGATGCGCGGCATGGTCGATTTCGGACGGATCGAGGCGATGCTCGCCCGCATCGGCGGCCGCATCGACCTCATCCGCCGCGACCGCGTCACGCCCCTCGCCGCGCCGATGTTCTTCGAACCCGGCAAGATCCCAGTCGAAGGCGCAGGGCGCGAACGCCTGATGTCGGTGGCGGCGGAACGTCTCATGCAGGAAGCGGGCCTTGCCTGACGCCGCCCGGCGTTGCATGAACGAAGCATGAACTGGCATGACTTCACCTTCTGCGGCCACCGCCTGCGCGCCCTGCCCTCGGGCGCGCTCTTCTGGCCCGATGAGCGGCTCCTTTGCGTCTCCGACCTGCATCTCGGCAAATCCGACCGGCTGGCACGCCGCGGCGGCGCCCTGCTGCCGCCCTACGAGACTCGCGAAACCCTCACCCGCCTCGACGCCGATCTTGCGGCAACCGGCGCGCTTCAGGTCATCTGTCTCGGGGACAGTTTCGACGATGACATGGCCGCCGAGGCTTTGGCCGAAGAGGAGACGCTCTGGCTCCTGCGCATGATGGCGGGGCGGGGCTGGACCTGGATTGCCGGAAACCACGATCCGGCGCCAATGGCGCTCGGCGGGGAACACCGGGCCGAGATCCATCTCGGGCCGCTGACCTTCCGCCACATCGCCGAAGCGGGCGCGGCAGGCGAGGTGTCAGGCCACTACCATCCGAAGGCGAGCCTTGCCGGCAAGAGCCGCCCCTGTTTCCTGATCGACGCCGCAAGGATCATCCTGCCGGCCTACGGCACCTATACGGGCGGCCTGCGCAGCCACGATGCGTCACTGACCGCGCTGATGGCGCCGACGGCTCTCGCGATCCTGACCGGTCCGCGCTGCCTAGTCCGGCCCATGCCGCGCTGAGACCTTCCGGCTTCTTCTTGGCGCAAATACCCCGGGGGTGAATGGGCCGTGAGGCCCAGAGGGGGCAGCGCCCCCTTCCCTTACGCCGTCAACCCCGCCGGCTCCGGCAGGCCATTGGCGCGGCAGCAGGCTGTCAGGGTGTTGGCCAGAAGGCAGGCGATGGTCATCGGCCCGACGCCACCCGGCACCGGCGTGATCGCGCCCGCGACCTTCACCGCGCTGGCGAAATCGACGTCGCCGACGAGCTTGCCCTTGCCGTCCCGTTCGATGCGGTTGATGCCCACGTCGATCACCGTCGCGCCCGGCTTCACCCAGTCGCCCGGGATCATCTCGGGCCGCCCGACCGCCGCCACGAGGATATCCGCGCCCCGGCACACCGCGCCGAGATCCTTCGTCCGCGAATGGGCAATCGTCACAGTGCAGCTGTCACCCAACAGAAGCTGCGCCATCGGCTTGCCGACGATGTTCGACCGACCGACCACCACCGCGTTCAGCCCGGCCAGCGAGCCGTGATGGTCGCGCAGCATCATCAGGCAGCCAAGCGGCGTGCAGGGCACCATCGACTTCTGCCCGGTGCCGAGCAGGCCCACGTTCGAGATATGGAAGCCGTCCACGTCCTTGGCTGGGTCGATCGCGTTGATGACCAGATCGCTGTCCAGATGCTTCGGCAGCGGCAATTGCACCAGGATGCCATGCACTGCCGGATCGGCATTGAGCCTGGCGACCAGCGCCAGCAGGTCGGCTTCCGAGGTCTCGGCGGGCAGCTTGTGCTCGAAGCTCGCCATGCCGGCCTCGATCGTCTGGGTACCCTTGTTGCGGACATAGACCTGGCTCGCCGGGTCTTCGCCGACCAGCACCACGGCAAGGCCCGGCGTGATCCCGTGCTCTTCCTTCAGCCGCGCCACATGGGCCGCCACCTCGCCCCGCACCTTGGCCGCAAAGGCCTTGCCGTCGATGATCGTCGCCGTCATGTCACTTCTCCTCACACCGCGGCGGCATAGGCCGTGCGGTACTGTTCCATCTGCATCCGCGTCGCGAGGACGGCGTTCTTCATCAGCACGGCGACCGTCACCGGTCCGACCCCGCCCGGAACCGGGGTGATCCAGCCGGCCACATCCCGGCAACTGTCGAAATCCGCGTCGCCGACGGTGCGCCCGGCGACCCGGTTGATGCCGATGTCGATAAGCGCCGCACCGGGTTTCAGCATCTCGCCCGTCACCAGCCCGGGCTTGCCGACCGCGACAAAGACCGCGTCCGCCGCCCGGCTGTGCCGCGCCACCTGCCGCGTCATGTGGTGGCAAACCGTCACCGTCGCGCCGAGGCCCATGAGCAGGAAGGCGATCGGCTTGCCGACGATCTCGGAGTGTCCAATCACGCAGACGTCGAGTCCCTCCAGCGTCAGCGGCAGGGTCTTGAGGATTTCGACGGCGGCTACGGCCGTGCAGGGGCCAAGGGCGAGGTCGTTGTAGACGATGTTGCCGATAGACGCCGGGTGCATTCCCTCGACATCCTTCAGCGGATGCACCGCCTTCTGCAGGATCTTCACCGGGATATGCGCCGGAAGCGGTCTCTGGATGATGACGCCATTCACGCGCGGATCGGCATTGAGGCCGGCGAGCACGCCGGTCAGCTGTTCGAGACTGATCGTGGCCGGGTAATTCCGCGCCTCGAAGGCGATCCCGGCTGCCTCGGCCTGCTTCTGCTGGTTGCGGACGTAAAGCTCAGCGGCCGATACGTCGCCGACCGAGATAGACACGAGTTTCGGCGCCCAACCGGCCGCCATCAGGTCTCGCGCCTCTGCCGCAGCCTCGGCAAGCATGCGCGCCCCGATGGTCTTTCCGTCAATCAGCGTCGCCGTCACGGTTGTCTTCTCCGTCAATGAACGGCGCGGCGCCGGGTCAGCCTTTCCGCAGGCTGTCCGGTCCGAGCCGGCTTTCCTCGCGCGCGATCGACCAGTCGATAAGACGCCGCCAGAGCTTTTCCACAAGGTCGGGCGGCAGGCCGTAGGTCTCGGCATGGCCGCGGACATTGCGGACGACTTCCTCGACACGCCCTTCGATCCTGGCGGGCAGATCGACCTCGGCCTTGATCTCGGCGGCGCGGTCGATGTAGCCGGCCCTGAGGGCAAAGAGGCGGACAAGGTCTTCGTCCACCCGATCGATCTCGGCCCTGATCTCGGCCATGGTCGTGCAGTCAGCGGGCTCGCGCATCGAGTCTCTCCCAGTCAGGCCGCAACCGGATACGGCAGCGGCCTGCAAAGGGCAATGCGGACCTCAGAACAGGCCTTCGACATTGCCCTCGTCGTTCAGCCGGATCACCTCGGCCGAGGGCACTTTGGGCAGGCCCGGCATGGTCATGATCTCACCGCAGATGACCACGATGAAGCCGGCCCCAGCCGAGAGGCGCACTTCGCGCACCGGAACCGAATGGCCCGTCGGCGCGCCGCGGACGTTCGGATCGGTGGTGAAGCTGTACTGGGTCTTGGCCATGCAGATTGGCAGGTTGCCGTAGCCGGCCGCTTCCCAGGCTTTCAGCTGGTCGCGGATCGACTTGTCGGCCAGGACCTCGTCGGCATGGTAGATGCGCTTGGCGATGGTCTCGATCTTCTGGAACAGCGGCATCTCGTCGGGATAGAGCGGCGCAAAGTGCGAGGCGCCGCTTTCGGCCAGTTGCACGACCTTTTTCGCCAGATCCTCGATGCCGGCGGACCCTTGCGCCCAGTGCTTGCACAGGATCGCCTCGGCGCCCTGCTCGGCAACGTAGGCCTTGACCGCAGCCACTTCGGCGTCGGTGTCCGAGTAGAAGTGGTTGATCGCCACCACGACCGGCACGCCGAAGGACTTCACGTTGGCAATGTGGCGGCCAAGGTTCGGGCAGCCCTTCTTCACCGCTTCCACGTTCTCGGCGCCAAGGTCGGCTTTGGCGACGCCGCCGTTCATCTTCATCGCGCGGACGGTGGCCACGATCACGGCAGCCGCCGGTTTCAGCCCGGCCTTGCGGCACTTGATGTCGAAGAACTTCTCGGCGCCGAGGTCAGCACCAAAGCCGGCTTCGGTCACGACATATTCACCCAGCTTCAGCGCGGTCGTCGTCGCGATGACCGAGTTGCAGCCATGGGCGATGTTGGCGAACGGGCCGCCATGGACGAAGGCCGGGTTGTTCTCCAGCGTCTGCACGAGGTTCGGCTGCATGGCGTCCTTGAGCAGAACGGTCATCGCGCCGTCAGCCTTGATGTCGCGGCAGTAGATCGGCTTCTTGTCGCGGGTATAGGCCACGACGATATCGCCAAGGCGCTTCTGCAGGTCCTTGAGGTCTTTCGACAGGCAGAGGATCGCCATGACTTCCGAAGCCACGGTGATGTCGAAACCGGTCTGGCGCGGGAAGCCGTTCGACACGCCGCCAAGCGACACGACGATGTCGCGCAGCGCCCGGTCGTTCATGTCCATCACCCGGCGCCACACCACCCGGCGCTCGTCGATGCCGAGTTCATTGCCCCAGTAGATGTGGTTGTCGATCATCGCCGACAGGAGGTTGTGGGCCGAGGTGATCGCGTGGAAGTCACCGGTGAAGTGGAGGTTCATCTCCTCCATCGGCACGACCTGGGCATAGCCGCCACCGGCCGCGCCACCCTTCATGCCGAAGTTGGGGCCGAGCGAGGCTTCCCGGATGCAGACCACGGCCTTCTTGCCGATGCGGTTCAGGCCGTCGCCCAGACCCACGGTGGTGGTCGTCTTGCCTTCGCCCGCCGGGGTCGGGTTGATCGCGGTCACGAGGATCAGCTTGCCGTCCGGCTTGCCTTCCAGCGACTTGATGAAGTCCTGCCCGATCTTGGCCTTGTCATGGCCATAGGGGAGCAGGTGCTCTTGCGGGATGCCCAGCTTTGCACCGATCTCCTGGATCGGCTTCTTCTTGGCTTCGCGCGCAATCTCGATATCGGTCTTCACGGCCATGAACTTTCTCCCTGGCGGGCCCTTGCCCTTTGCCACGGTCATAGCTGCGTGTTTGCGACGTGGAAGGCGTTTTCCGACCTCTCGGCCCCAAATTCCGCCAGAGGCTGTTTCCGATCGGAAAGTATGGAACGCCGCGAGGAAAAATTCCACTCGCGGAACGTTTGTTCCATTTTGTCAGGTCGCGCGCGCCTCGTCGTAATGCGTCCAGACCGGCTGGTCGGGGATGTGCAGCCGCACGGATTCGCCCAGCCGGAAACTCCCTTCCCGCTCGACCCAGGCGGTGATTCCGCGCCGCCCGACCGCCGACGGCTTGAACAGTTTTCCATGGCCGGGATGTGCGGTCTCGATCGGGCGCGCCGGCAAGGTGCAAGGCCGGTTCTCCATGTCGACGACGATGGTCGCGCCACCTTCGCCCTGCAGCCGGGCCGAAGGTGGGATATGGCTGAAATCGGGGATGCCCGCGATGACCATCGTCGCCCCCACCAGGGCCGGGTCCAGCGCGGCAAGCCCCATTTCGGCGGCAATCGCGTCCAGGTCCTCCTGCCCGAGCACGGAAAGCTGGCGCGTGTTCCGGATCTCGGTGCCCTTCGGATACTGCGAGGTGACACGGCTGCAGGACGGCCGCGTCAGCCCACCATGCGATTCCGCCTCGGGACCGGCGAAGGTGACTGCGAGCGTCTGGCGCGGCGTCGAAGCCAGCGCCGCCTCGCGGTCCGGCACCGTTCCAAGCCAGACGATGCGCCCGGTGAACCGGGTGGGGATCAGGGCGGGCATTGGTCAGACCTCGAGCGTAATGAACAACCGCCTGAAGGGAAACAGCACGGAACCATCGGGCGCAAGCGGATAAGCCTCGGCCAGTGCGGCGTCATAGGCGACGACGAAGGCATCGGCCTCTTCGCCCGACATCGCCTCGACGAAAGGCCGCATCGCCGTGCTTTCGGTAAAGCGGCGCACCGGGTGGCCGGTCTCGGTCGCGTCGAGGCGCTGGAGGTATTCCGTCTCCCAGATATTGACCTGACCGAATGGCGCGAGCAGGCGCCAATAGGCCTCGGGCGGCCAAACCGGCGGCTGCCAATGGGCGAAGGAGAACCGGTGGGGGACATGCGCTTCCGCAAGGTCCCGCAGCAGCCGATGCGACGGCGCGTCATACTGCCTTGGCATCTGGATGGCGAGCCAACCGCCGGGTGCAAGCAACCGGGCAAGGCGCGGAAACAGCCGCTCATGCCCATCCAGCCATTGCAGCGCCGCATTGGAGAAGATCAGCGCAGGCGGCTGGTCCGGTTGCCACAGCGCCGCATCCGCCTCGGACAGGCGGTGGTAACAGCCGGTCTCACCGGCCTTCGCCAACATCGACGGCGAGGTGTCGATGCCGATGCGCTCGTGATCCGGCCAGCGGATCGCCAGCGCATCGGCCACGGCGCCGTTTCCGCAGCCTAGGTCCACCACCGGGCCAACCGGCAAGTCTCCGACCTGGGCCAGCAAGTCGAGTGCCGGGCGCAAACGCAAACCCCGAAACCTGGCATAGGTTTCGGGGTTCCAGTCGCTCATCCTGTCAGCGCCGCAATCAGGCCGAGGGTTCGGGCTCGAGCCCGCCCGAGCGCGGTGCCTTCGGTTTGGTCTTGGGGATGGCAACAAGGCTCGGCGCATTGCCACCTGCGGGCGGCGCGTCGGCATCGTCGCCACCGCCAAGCGCCTCGCCGCGGATCACCTTCTGGATCTCGTCGCCGGTCAGCGTCTCGTATTCCAGAAGGCCCTTGGCCAGCCGGTCGAACTCCTCGGATTTCTCCAGCAGGATCTTCCGCGCGGTCTCGTAGCCTTCATCGATCAGGCGCTTCACTTCTTCCTCGATCAGCTCCTTGGTATGGGCCGAGACCGAGAAGCCAGGGGTGCTGCCCTGATAGCCCTCATGCGCTTCCGAGTAGTCGATGTTGCCGACCGTATCCGACATACCCCACCGCATCACCATCGCACGGGCGAGCGAGCTCGCCTGCTGGATGTCGCCGGCGGGACCGGAGGACACGCCTTCCTCGCCATACTTGATGATCTCGGCCGCCTTGCCGGCCATCGTCATGGCGATCTTCTGCTTGCCCTCGTCCTTGTGCATGTTTAGCCGGTCCATCTCGGGCAGGCTGACCACCATGCCGAGCGCACCGCCGCGCGGGATGATCGTGGCCTTGTAGACCGGATCGCATTTCGGAAGGCTCAGGCCGACGATGGCGTGACCAGCCTCGTGATAGGCGGTCTTTTCCTTCTGGTCGGCGGTCAGGACCATGCTGCGCCGCTCGGCGCCCATCATGACCTTGTCCTTGGCATTCTCGAAATCGACCATGGTGACGAACCGCCGCCCTACACGGGCCGCGAGCAGCGCCGCCTCGTTCACAAGGTTCATCAGGTCGGCGCCCGAGAAGCCCGGCGTGCCGCGCGCGATCAGGCGCAGGTCAACATCGGGGCCAAGCGGAACCTTGCGGGCATGGACGTTGAGGATCTTCTCGCGGCCCTTGATATCGGGGTTCGGCACATGGATCGTCCGGTCGAAGCGGCCGGGACGCAGCAGCGCCGGGTCGAGAACGTCCTTGCGGTTGGTCGCCGCGACGATGATGACGCCCTCGTTGGCCTCAAAGCCGTCCATCTCGACCAGAAGCTGGTTGAGGGTCTGTTCGCGTTCGTCGTTGCCGCCGCCGATGCCCACGCCACGGGCGCGGCCCACGGCGTCGATCTCGTCGATGAAGACGATGCAAGGGGCGTTCTTCTTGGCCTGTTCGAACATGTCACGGACGCGGCTTGCGCCGACGCCCACGAACATCTCGACGAAATCAGAGCCTGAGATGGTGAAGAAGGGCACGCCCGCCTCCCCCGCGATTGCGCGGGCGAGCAGCGTCTTACCCGTGCCTGGCGGGCCGACCAGCAGCGCGCCTTTCGGGATCTTGCCACCGAGACGGCTGAACTTCTGCGGGTTGCGCAGGAATTCGACGATCTCTTCGAGTTCTTCCTTGGCCTCGTCGATGCCGGCGACATCGTCGAAAGTCACGCGGCCATGCTTTTCGGTCAGCAGTTTGGCCCGCGACTTGCCAAAGCCCATCGCGCCGCCACGCCCGCCGCCCTGCATCCGGTTCATGAAGAAGATCCAGATACCGATCAGCACGAGGAAGGGCAGCCACAGCGAAATCAGGCTGAAGAAGCCCGACTGTTCCTGCGGCTCCACCCGCACCTCGACATTCTTGGCGATCAGCCGGTCGGCGACATTCTCACCCGTCGGCTTGACCGAAACGAGCTGGTTGCCGTCCTTGGTACGGATCAGGATCCGCTCGCCGTCGAGCGTCACACCGGCGATATCGCCGGCTTCGACCTTGCTGATGAAGTCGGAATAGGAAATCGACCGCGACGAAACTGTCGCCTGACTTCCACTGAACAGATTGAAAAGCGCGAGGATCAGAAGGAACAGGACGACCCAGAACGCGATATTTCGTGCATTTCCCACGAAGAGACTCCCAAACCGCCACGCAGCGACGCGGGCTGCAGCGTTGACGCATAAGATAGAGATATCGACGGGGCGTTCAATGCGATAACGGCAAAAGATGCAGCTCCGCCGCACCCCGAACCGGCTCTGCGCGCCAATCCGCCTCGATCCGGGCCAGTGGCGCGGCAATCAGATCGTCCCCGGACCAGACAGCGGGCGAAGCCAGGAGCGCCGGACGCGGCAGACCAACGGCCCGCCAGTCCGGGCATTGTGCCAGCCCCAACGGCCCAAGCGCACGTACTTCAAGCCCCGGACGCACGGGCCCGAAGACGCACCAGCGGCGATCCCAGACCTCGCCGGGCGCGACAGCATGACCCACCGCCTTGAGTTCACGCGTCACGCGAACCACGCCCCCGTGCCTCAGGAACCGGCAGCCCGCCAGCGTCGCCCCCTGCCCCTGCCGCAGCGCCGACAGCAACGCCAGGACCGGGGCAGACCGCGGCGGATAGTCGGATGGTGCCACGAAGGAAATCGCAGCCAGAAGCAGCCGGCGCGCGATTTCATCAGGTTCGGCCAGGACCGCGGGCAACAGGAGAACGTCGCCCCGGTCCGCCCGCAGGGCAGCGCGGGCCACCTCCGTCGTCTTTAACTCAAGTGTTTTCCGGACCGACTGCATCTGACGGGCGATGTCAGCCAGAACCGGCGCTGTGATCCCGAGGGGGGCAAGCGCCGTCAGCGCCCGCCGCGCCTTGACCCTGTCGAACCGCAGGGCCTCGTTCGACGGGTCCTCGATCCAGTCCTGTCCCCGCGCGCGCAGCCAATCGCGCAGGTCCTGACGTCCGGTGTCGAGAAGCGGCCGCGCCCAGGTGACCCCGAGGTGCTGGCGGCGGGCAGACATGGCCGACAGCCCGTCCACGCCCCCCCGCCGTGCCATGCGCATCAGAACGGTTTCGGCCTGATCGTCGCGGGTATGGGCCAGCGCGACCGTGGACAGGCCCTGGACCTTCGCCCAGTCGGCGATCAGCCGCAGCCGCGCGCGCCGCGCCTCGTCCTGCAGGTTGCCGGACCGGTCCCAGCCCTGCCAGCGCAGGATGGTATGACGGACCCCCAGCCGATCGCAAAGCGACGCGACCCAGTCTGCTTCGGCAGCCGCTTCCGGGCGCAACCCGTGATCCACCGTAACGGCCGCAGGCCGCAGGCCCGCCTCGACGGCGAGGCAAAGCAGCGCCACGGAATCCCCGCCTCCGGAAACGGCAAGGCCCGGCGTTTCCGCCGGGCCAAAAAAGCGCGCCACCCTGTCGGGCAGAGTCTCGGTCACTGGCAGGCCAGCCCCTGCATCGAAGTCGTGGCCTGCGCGGCCTGGTCTGAACCGGGGAAGCGTACGCCAACCTCTTTCAGCGTCACGCAGGCCTCGGGCGTCTGGCCAAGGGTGCCAAGGCTTTGCCCCAGCCGCAGCAGCGCATCCGGGGCGAAGCTGCCGTTGGGCGTGCCCGAAAAGCTTTCCAGATAGGACCGCGCCGCATTGGGAATGTCGCCAAGCTGCGTCAGCGCATCGCCGCGCAAAAGCAGGGCCTCGGCGCTCAGGGGGCTGCCCGGGTAGGTTTCGGTAAAGGTCTTAAACTGGTCCGCGGCGGCTCGAAAGTCACCCTGACCGAGCACCCCCTTGGCCCGGTCGAAATCAGCCTTCTCGTTGACGGCCAGGTCAGGGGCGGCTTCGGTTGCGCCCGTCCCTGTAGATGTTGCCGCAGTCGCGGCCCCCGATCCGCTGCCCGACGCGGCCGCGCCGCCAAGCGGGGCGGTATCGCCCAGCTTGCTGACATCGCCGCCCTCAAGCTCGGTCACCCGGAATTCCAGATCGCCGATCCGGTTGGTGCCGTCGGTGACGACCCGGTTGATGCGGTTCTGCAGTTCTTCCGTCTTGGAAGTCAGCTCGGACAGCGCCGCCTCGATGGCGTCCATCCGCTGCAGGGCCGATCCGCCCGCGACATTGGGGTTGGACGCGCCGGTCGCCTTCAACTCGCTTTTCAGCGAATTGATGTCGGAGGTCAGCGTTTTCAGTTCGGCCCGGATATCGGCGAGCGTCTGGGCACGGTCTTGCGCGACCGCCGGCAGAGGCAGCAGCGCAAGGACCAGAACGGCGATCAGGCGGCGCATCGAAGGGTTCTCCCGCTAGCCGGCCTCAGGCGCCCCCGCCCATCTGCAGGACGGTGACGGCACGGCGGTTCTGCGCGAAGCAGCTTTCTTCCGAGCAGACGGCGATCGGGCGTTCCTTGCCGTAGGATACGGTGCGCATCCGGCTGGGAGCGACACCTTGCGAGATCAGGTAATCCTGAACCGAGCTGGCGCGACGGGCGCCGAGTGCAAGGTTGTATTCGCGGGTGCCCTGCTCGTCGGCATGGCCTTCGATGATGATGGCGTAATCCGGGTTGGTCTTCAGCCAGGCCGCCTGCCCGTTCAGGGTCATCCGGGCCGTGTCGCTGAGCGTGCTCTGGTCGACGGCAAACAGGACGCGGTCACCGACGCGCTGGTTGAAATAGGCCACCGATTTGGGATCGTTCGGATCGCCCAAGGCCGAGCTGCCGATGCCGCCCGCGCCGCCAACCCCGCCAGCACCGCCAGCACCGCCCGCGCCACCGGCGCCGTTGGCATAGCGGTTGGGATTGTTACAGGCCGCAAGGCTCAGGGCCGCGACGACCAGCAGCACCTTCGGGATGATCGACATTGGGACTTCCTTCTTGCTTTTCTTGGTTCGGAATTTGCTCGATGGGCGGGAAGATAACAGTCTTCGCGCCGCCCTGCAAACCGGGGCGGCGCGAAGATCGGTCAGGGCAGAAGCGGCGACCAGGACGGGTCCGAGGCCGGCGTGGTGGTGTTCACCTTTCGCAGGTTCCGGCCCGAAATGTCGACGGTGTAGAGCGCCGGTTCACCATTGGCCCCCGCACCTTGCCGGGTGAACATGATGACGCGGCCGTTCGGGGCCCAGGTCGGACCTTCGTCAAGGAAGGACGAGGTCAGCAGGCGCTCTTCCGATCCATCGACGCGCATCACCCCGATGTGGAAGCGGCCCTGGTGTTGCTTGGTGAAGGCGATGTAGTCGCCGCGCGGTGACCAGACCGGTGTGCCATAGCGGCCCGGACCGAAGCTGATGCGCGTCGGCTCACCGCCGCTGGCCGACATGATGTAAAGCTGCTGCGTTCCCGACCGGTCGCTTTCGAAGACGATCTGAGAGCCGTCCGGCGAATAGGACGGCGCGTTCTCGATCGACGGCGCGGTCGTCAGGCGCTGCGTCCCGCCGGACTTGCTGTCCATCAGGAAGACGTCGGTGTTGCCGCCCTGCTCAAGCGAGAAGGCGATCGTGCGGCCATCGGGGGCAAAGCGCGGCGCGAAGGTCATCGTGCCTTGCTGTTCCTGAAGGGCGCGGGACTGCATGTTCCCGAGGTTCATCATGTAGATGCGGGGGAAGCCGCTCTGGAACGAGGTGTAGAGGATTGCGTTGCCATCGGGCGAGAAGCGCGGCGCCAGCACGATGGTCGAGCTGTCGGTCAGGTACTGCGCGTTGGCGCCGTCGTATTCCATGACCGCGAGCCGCTTCAGCCGGTTGTCCTTGGGCCCGGATTCCGAGACATAGACGACGCGGGTATCGAAATAGCCGCCCTCGCCGGTGATCCGGCTGTAGACCTGGTCGGCCACCTTGTGCGCCATCCGCCGCCAGCCCGAAGCCGAGCCGGCGAATTGCAGGCCCTCGCCCATCGGCTGTTCCGAGAAGACGTCGAACAGGCGGAACTTCACCACCACCCGGTCGCCGCTGGCGCTGACCGCACCGGTGATCAGCGCCTGCGCGTTGATCGCCTTCCAGTCGGCATAGGTCACAGGCGCGTCGAAGCTCGTCACGGTCGAGATGAAGGCGTTGGACGGAATGGTCCGGAACAGGCCAGTCCCTTCCAGATCAGCGGCCACGACCGCCGAGATGTTGGCGGCCAGTTCGGATGCGGCCGCGTTCTCGGCGATGAACTGCGGCACGGCGATCGGCATCGGCTCGATCACGCCTTCGGTAATGTCGATGCGCAGCGGGCCGTCTTGGGCAAGGGCCGGCAGGCCAGACCCGGCCGCCAGCCCCATCGCCAGCGCGACCGGCAGGGTCAGCTGTTTCAGAAGGGTCATTTGATCCTCATCTTGTCCGGGTTGAAGGTCATTTCGATGTTCTTCCACTCGTCGTATTTGTCGGCGGGCAGCGGGAAGCCAGACGCCCCGCAGCGGATGATGGCGCGCCGCGCCGCCTCGAAGGCCTGACGGGCGCTGGCGTCCGAACCGCCCTCATATCCCACCATCTGGATCGAGCTCGCATCCGGCATCCGGTTCTGCCCCACCGAGACGCTGACGGTCACCGTGGTGTTCAGCGCCTCAGAGGACAGGGAACCGACGTTCCAGCACTTCTGCACCGCGACCCGCAGGGCATCCTTTTCGGCCCCGGTCATCGGTGGCCCCGACGAACCGCCGCCCGCGCTGCCGCCGGTTTCGGCCGGGGCTTCGTCGGACAGGGCAGAGGCCAGCGCATCGTCGATGGCCGACTGATCGGCAGCATCTTCCTTGGCGGCGGCCTGTTCCTCGGAACTGGCGTCGGTGGCGCTGGCAGTCTCGGTCGGCGTGTCGGCGGTTTCCTTAGGCGGCTCGGCGGCCTTGGCGGGCTTCTCCGGACGCTGGCGCGGCAGGACACTCGCGGTCGGAGCCAGTTGCTGCGGCTCGTCCGTGGCCACGGCATCGGGATTGATCTCGGTCGTCGCCTCTTCCGGCGCGGCGGCTTTCTTCGGCTCCTCGACCACCTGCGCGTCCGGGCTTTCGGTGGGTTTCTCGGCCGGGGTCGGCGTGTCAGCCAGTTCTGCATCGGGAGCGGGCTTGTCGGCGGGCATCGGCGCGACCCGATCCGCCTTCTTCGGCTTCGGCGGTGCCGTCGTCGGCGGAACGACAACCAGCTGCTCTTCGTTCGCGATCGGCGCCAGCGGTTCGGGCGCCACGACCTCGTCCGGGACGGGCAGCGGCGCGATCTCGGTCACGTCGGGGTTCGCGTCAGGCTTGGGCTCGGGCTCGGCCTTGGGCTTGGGCGGCGCCTTGGGCTTGGGCGAGCTTTTTGGGGTGGTCGTCTTCTCGGTCTCGGATTTCGCCGGCTTCTGTTCGGGGGAGTCCGATTTCGGTTTGTCGGGCTGGGCCGCCATCATCGCGTCGAACTCGGAGTTCGACAGCAGCGAAACCTCGGTCACCGCGACCGCAGGGGCATCCGGCGGGGTCGAGAAGAACCCGCCCACCAACACCCACAGGATCAGCACACCGTGCCCGATACCCGAGATGATCTGCCCCGTGTTCATCCGCGCCCGGCCCTCAGCCGCCTGAGCCGCCGTTGCCCGACCCGCCGTTGAACGTCGGGCCGTCGGAATCCGTCACCAGACCGATATTGCGGAAGCCGCCGGCATTCAGCGCGCCCATCACCTGCGCGACGCGCTGGTAAGGCACCGACCCATCGGCCCGCAGGAAGATCTTGTCGCTCGTCCGTTCGGCGGCGATGGCCTGCAGCTTCGGGATCAGATCCGCATCCGCGACGTCGGTCGTCTGCAGCGCAAGCCCGCCATCGGCCTTGATCGTGATCGAGAGGGGCTCTTCCTGCTCGGTCGGCAGCGCCGTGGCCGCCGTGTCGGGCAGCTCGACCGGCACACCAACCGTCAGCATCGGCGCGGCGACCATGAAGATGATGAGCAGCACGAGCATCACATCCACGAAGGGCGTGATGTTGATGTCGGACATCGCGGCGCTGGATCCGCGCCGGCGGCGGCCACGGCGACCGCTTGTCCCTTTGCCCTTGACGACCCCCGCCCCCATCTCAGTCGGCGTCCAGCTGGCGGGACAGGATGGTGGCGAATTCGTCCGCGAAGGCCTCGTAGCCCGAGATGATCCGCTCGCTGTCAGCGTTCAGCTTGTTGTAGAACACGACCGCCGGGATCGCGGCCACCAGACCGACCGCGGTCGCCATCAGAGCCTCGGCGATGCCCGGCGCCACGACGGCAAGGTTGGTGTTCTGGCTGATCGCGATCTGTTCGAAGCTGTGCTTGATCCCCCAGACCGTACCGAACAGGCCGATGAACGGGGCTGTCGAGCCGACCGTCGCAAGGAAGGCCAGACCCGAGTTCAGGTATTCGCTTTCCTTCGAGATCGCCACGTCCATCGAGCGGTCGATGCGTGACTGCGCCCCGGCGATCAGGGCCCCGTCCTGCCGGTGGCTGCGTCGCCATTCCAACATCCCGGCGGCAAAGATCTTTTGGCTCGCGCCTTCCGGGTTGGGGCCGATATTCTCGAAAAGCTCGTCCAGCGGCTCTCCCGACCAGAACGAACGGTCGAAGACCGACGCCTCGGCCCGCGCCTTGCGGAAGACGATGTGGCGCTGGATGATGATGGCCCAGGACCAGAAGGATGCGACGATCAGCATGATCATCACGATCTTCACCGTGAGGGTCGCGCGGGCAAAAAGGGCGAGCATGGAGAAATCGATCTCCTGCGCCGTGGCAAGGGTTTGGGTATCCATAGAACCTGCTCGTGGGTAGGCCGCGTTCTTTTTTCGGCGGCTCATTGCCCGTGATTCTATCCGGATTCCAGAGGGAATGCCAACACATCTGCGTTTATGCGCGGCCCGGCGCCTGATTGACGCCGGATTGGGCAAGATCGTTATGCCGCGGCGCGGCGAAGTGAAAGATTATGTCGCCGAAGAATGCCCATCGGGAACGAGCCGTTTCAAAAGGACCGTTGGCACACGCGCCGCACGCCCCTCGCGGGTGATCGCAACCAGGGTCACCTCGGAGTCGAACAGGCGTTCCTCGCCGCGAAAAACCGTCTGCCGCAGGCGGATCCGCGTCCCGACGATGTCCAGGAACTCGGTCTCGACGACAAGTTCGTCATCGAAGCGGGCCGAACGCAGGTAGTCGGCCTCGATCCTGCGCACGGCAAAGACCAACCCCTCTTCATCACGCAGGCGAGTCTGGTCGACCCCGAGGCTGCGCACCCATTCGGTGCGACCGCGCTCGATGAATTTCAGGTAGTTGGCGTAGTAGACGATCCCGGCAAGATCGGTGTCTTCGTAATAGACACGAACAGGAAAGCGATGCGGCATCGGGCCCCCGGAGAAATGATCTCCCCAGCTACAGGCCGATGCCGCTGGAAGGCAAGCGCACCCGCTCAGAACGAGCCGCGAAGGACGGTCTCGCTCAACGGCCGGCGCTGGCTTGGCACCTCGCGCACGCGCAGAGCCTCTGGCAGCGTCGCAGGATCGCCGACCTTGCCGATTGCCACGACCGCATTGATCGCATGGTCCGCAGGCAATCGGATTGCCGCGCCAAGCGCATCGCGGTCGAACCCGGCCATACCGTGGGTGTGCCACCCTTCCTTGCGGGCCTGGATCGCGAACGACGCCCAGGCAGCGCCGGTATCGAAGGCATGGAGCCCGTTCGGGGCAGGTTCGGAAGCGCCCGGCCATACCGCCGTGGTGGCCGAAGCAAAGACGATCAGCGCCGCGGCATTGCCGGCCCAGAGCTTGTTGTTGCCCGACAGCGACTCGACGATCCGGTCGAAGGCCGGCTCACCGCGCAGCGCGATGACGAAACGCCAGGGTTGAATATTCGCAGCCGACGGCGCCCAGCGAGCCGCCTCGAGCAGGCTCAAGAGATCAGCCTCAGCGATCGGCGTGTTGTCGAAGGCCCGGGGCGACCAGCGCTCGACAAAGACGGGGTCAACCGGGTGATCCGGATTGCGGATAGAAGAAGTGAATGCGTTCATGGCTTAAGCCTCCAGATCGAACTGAACTGTTCATTTCTGGATTTGACCTTTCCCGCGGCGCGTTCAACCTTCGCGATTGCAGAGCCACCCTCGGAAAATCGCACAGAACCCCCCGCGGGGAAGAAACATTCCTCGCCAGGAAATGAATCCTCAAAACCTGGATTCATGTATCTTGGTCGAAAGATTGGTGCTGGCCAAAGGACGCCGGCCAAGCCACGAATAGGTGCGGAATTTCAGGGGGAGGCCAGGGCACATGTCACTCAAGATCATTGGTTCGGGATTCGGCCGGACGGGAACGCGAACGTTGAAGGAGGCGCTCGAGACCTTGGGCTTTGGCCCCTGCCACCACATGGAAGAGGTCTTTGCCAATCCGGGGCAAGTTCCCTTCTGGCAGGCAATCGCCGCCGGCGAGGACGTGGATCTTGCAGAGGTGTTCGACGGCTATGTCTCGCAGGTGGATTGGCCCGGAGCCCATGTCTGGCGCGAGTTGGCCATCGCTTTCCCAGATGCCAAGGTGATCCACAGCACCCGGCCGGAAGAGGCGTGGTGGGCCAGTTTCTCGCGCACGATCGGCAAGCTGATCGATCGCTATCAGGGCATGCCCTTGCCGCCCCATGTCCGCGACATGCTTGATGTCGGAAAGAGTTTCGTCGCCGAAGCGACCTTCGATGGGAAGATCGCTGACAAGGCATCCGCCATCGCCGCATTCCGGGCCCGCCAGGCCGAGGTCGAGGCGGCCATCCCCGCCGACCGGCTGCTGGTCTACGACGTCGCCCAGGGCTGGGAACCGCTCTGCGCCTTCCTTGGCGTCGAGGTGCCCGAGGTCGACTTTCCCCATCGCAACCGCAAGGACGATTTCTGGGCGGTGCTCGGCGGCGAACCGGCCTGATCCAAGGCCCCGGCCCTTGTGCGGGCGGCAACGGTCCCTAAGTCCGCTGGAGCCGCCAAACGAAAGGGCATGACATGACGATACGCGCCGCACTCCTTTCGGGGACAATCTTGCTGGGCCTGTCGGTGCCAGGGCTGTCGGTCGCGCAGGAAATTGGCCGGGTCGGGGTCGATTGGGTCGGCAACGACATCGTCATCGAGGCGGTCCCCGACCCCAAGGTGCAGGGTGTGACCTGCCATGTCGCCTATTTCGACCGCTCGTTGATCGACCGGCTTCAGCAGGGCAACTGGTTCGAAGACCCCTCCTACTCCGCTATCGACTGCAGCCAGACCGGCCCGATCACCCTGGGCGACATCGACGAAAGCCCAAGCGGCGAGGACGTGTTCTCGGCCAGCCGCTCGCTGATCTTCAAGTCGCTGAAGGTGACGCGGATCTATGACAAGGCCAATCACACTCTGGTCTATCTTGCCCATGCCAGCGAGTTGACCCAAGGCTCGGGCAAGATGTCGATCTCGACCGTGCAGGTGCCGCAGAACTAATTGGCGCGGGGCAGCCGCGCTGCAAGCCGCAGGGCGTGGCTCGGATCGCGCGCGACACTGGGCAGGACTGGGTCATAGGCAGCGCGGATGACCGCCGCTATGTCGGGGCGCAGGATCACGGTTCCACCCGCCTGGGCAAGTGGCGACTGTCGGTCAAAGGCGCGGTCAGACCAGAGGAGCACCGTCTGGACCGCCTGGGCCAGCGCCAGTGCTTCGACCGGCATGTCGCTGAGATGCCGGTCCATCCGCAGGAAGACGAAGGCGGCCTTGATCGCCCCGGTCCGGTCGAACCGAAAATGCCGATACTGGTTTGAGTCGCCTTTTGTCAGCCGGTCACAAAGCGCATTCAGGTTGGGGATCAACCGGTCGAGATCGGGGATCCTCCGCAGTTCATCCCATTCCCGGATGAAGAATATCATCAGGTTGACGCCAAGCTCGGGATCCGTCTCGGCCATCTGCAGGCCGGCGAGCGCAGTGACGGCCTCGAACGCACCCTTGACGACGCGAAGCGTGGCGTCCTCGACGCCGAAGACAACCGGCGCAATGGGACGCCCCCACCGGGCGAACAGGTAGCTTCCATCTGAGCGCGTGAACAGCCCCGCAAGGGTGTCGCTCGTCATCGTATCGGGCATGGGACGTCCTTCCGGCGGCTGTGGATCGTGCCGCCGGAAGGACTTAGCGGGGCCTCGCTTCCCCGCCAAGATGGCGGCAACGGATCAGAGCGTGCCTTCATTCGTCATGGACATCACTTCCACGACCTTTCCGCCGTTGATCAGGCATTTCCAGGGGGCGCGGTCCGGACCGACCCCGACCATGACCATGTTGTTGGCCTCCGAGGTTTCCGAACTCAGGACGGTGACGGAATTGTTCGTCTGCGCCGCGACTGCGCCAAGGCAGGCGCTTTCGTCCGAGGCGGGTGCCATCCGCAAGGCAGCGGAAGGGGCCCCGGAGGTATCGGACTCGACGCAGGCAGAAAGCCCGGCAAGGGCGGCGAGGGCAAGACCAAGGCGAAGGGCGTTCATGTCAATCCTTTCTTCGTTTTGCTGACAACGGGTAATGCGGAACGTCGATTTCGATCGGAAGGATTTGGCCTCTACGGCCGCAACGCGCGGCCGGATACCCTTGCGGCCCAGGACGAGTGCAGACGTAACCTGTTGCTGCAAAGTGGATTTTCCGGTACCTTTTCATCAAAGAGTAAAGGTACGCCGTCGGCGCGCTATCCGAATTGCGCGGAGTCCGGTCAATGATTGCTGCCCCTTGCCCCGCCCCCGCTTTCGGATGGAAAAGCCGTGTCCTTGGCTCGCGCCGCAACGGCGGGGGCACGGGTACGTTCGAGCGCGTTCACTATTTCGATTTGACCGATACCGAGCGGGGCCAGGCGACGACGACAGTTCTTTGCCGGAACGACCAGCCGGTCGGGCTCTCGGTGGTCAGAAGCACCGGCCACGAAATCGGATTGGAGGACGGCAGCCTGCTGACCATCCTTTTTCCGCTTCGCGGCAAGGTCATGAGCGCGACCGACTCCTTCGATCTGACGGCACGGCCGGGTGATGCGATGATCCTTCCGCCCGGGCGGCGGCGCACCGTCGTCAACCGGTCGGCCGAGGAGAAGTTCGAAGCAATCACGATCACCATGCCGGTCGCCGCCCGGCGACTGCCCCAAGTCGGCGCGACGGTCCTCCGGACCTCCGAGATCGACGACCTTGCCAAGGCCGCCGCCGCGGCGCAGGCCATGTCCCGCCGGACCGACCCGACGCTCCTGGGCACCTTGCTTCCGGCTACGCAAGACCTTGTGGAGGGCACTCTCCAAATCCTCGCCGCGGCTCCTGCCCTCAGCAGAACCATGCGGGGATCGCAGGCAGTCCTCGAGCGCGCCGAAAGCCTGCTGCGCGAGCGTTTTTCCGAGGATTTCACCATGATCTCCCTTGATGAAGAGATCGGGATCAGCCTGCGGCAGTTGCAGGATCTGTTCCGCCGCAGGTACGGACGCTCGCCGCACGCCTATCTGACCCGCCTCAGGCTGGAACATGCGCATCTGATGCTGAAGGGGATCACACCCGCGCCAACGGTGACGGACATCGCCCTGCTGTCGGGATTCAACCACCTTGGCCGCTTTCCGCGGTCCTACCGGGATCGTTTCGGCGAGTTGCCGTCGCGAAACCGCGATTCACGGCGCTGAGCCGACCGGACCCGATCAGCCGTCGAACAGGTCCGCCTGTCCGGGGCCTTTTGGCGCCTCAAGACCCAGATGGCGCCAGGCCTTCGACCCGAGCATCCGCCCCCGCGGGGTCCGCAGCAGCAGCCCCTGTTGCAGAAGATAGGGTTCGATTACTTCCTCGATTGCATCCCGGCTTTCGGACAGGGCCGCGGCGATGGTCTCGACGCCCACGGGACCGCCACCGTAATTCTCGGCCAGAAGCGTCAGATAGCGGCGGTCGGCGCCGTCGAGACCCAGATGATCGACCCCAAGCCGTGTCAGGGCGCGATCGGCCAGCCCACGGCTTACCTGCCCGCCTTCCTCGACCAGAGCGAAATCGACGACCCGGCGCAGGAGTCGGCCGGCAATCCGTGGCGTGCCCCGTGCCCGGCGCGCGATCTCGCGGCAACCTGCAGCATCCGCCTGCACACCGAGCAGCCGGGCGCCACGGGTCACGATCTCGTTCAACTCGTCCTCGGTATAGAACTGCAACCGTGTCGGAATGCCGAAGCGGTCACGCAGCGGCGTTGTCAGGAGGCCAAGCCGGGTGGTGGCGCCCACCAGCGTGAAGGGCGGCAGGTCGATCCGCACGGTCCGCGCCGCCGGCCCCTCGCCGATCACGAGGTCCAGCGCAAAATCCTCCATCGCCGGGTAGAGCACCTCTTCCACCACCGGGGACAGGCGGTGGATCTCGTCGATGAACAGGACGTCGCGCGGTTCAAGGTTGGTCAGGATCGCGGCAAGGTCGCCCGCCTTTGCCAGCACCGGACCAGAGGTCATGCGGAAGCCGACCCCGAGTTCCCGCGCCATGATCTGCGCGAGTGTCGTCTTGCCCAGACCGGGCGGGCCGTGGAACAGCGTGTGATCCATCGCCTCGCCCCGCATCCGGGCGCTTTCGATGAAGACGCGCAGGTTGGCGCGCGCCTCGGCCTGGCCGATGAACTCTTCCAGAAGCTGCGGCCGCAGGGCGCGGTCGGCATCCTCGGGCAGGCGGTCGGGGCGCAGGGTCGGATCGGGTTCGGACATGGTTCCGCCGTTTCGGTCAGGCGGAACAATCCCCGAACGGATCGGTCAATGCAAGGGGCGCCGCGTCATCCCCAGGGACCGTCCTGGTCCCGACGGGTTGTCGGGATACGGCTGGGCGCAAACTCCTCCCGTGGCATTGACCGGGCCAGGTCCTGCAGCGCGGCTATGCGGTTCGCGGTCGAGGGATGGGTCGAGAACAGCCGGTCGCGCGCATGGGCGTGCAGCGGGTTGATGATGAACATATGGGCGCTGGCCGGGTTCCTCTCGGCCGTCGGGTAGTAGATCGCCTGCGCCATCCGGTCAATCTTGCCCAGCGCCGAGGCAAGCCACAGGGGCTGGCCGCAGATGCCCGCGCCGATCCGGTCAGCCTCGTATTCGCGGCTCCGGCTGATCGCCATCTGCACCAGCCCCGCCGCAAGGGGGGCGAGGATCATGATCGCCAGCGTCCCGATCAGCCCGCCCTCACGGTTGCGATTGCCGCCGAACCAGAAGGCCATGTTCGCCAGCCACGAGATCGCCCCGGCGAAGGTCGCCGTCACGGTCATGATCAGCGTGTCGCGATGCTTGATATGGGCCAGTTCATGCGCCATCACGCCCGCGATCTCTTCCCGGCTGAGCCGCGACAGAAGCCCGGTCGAGGCCGCGACAGCAGCATTCTGCGGATTGCGGCCAGTGGCGAAGGCATTGGGTTGGTCGGACTGGATCAGATAGACCTTGGGCATCGGCAGGCCCGCCCGGTCGGCCAATTCGCGCACCAGCCCGACGAAGTCCGGCGCCGTGGTCATATCGACCTCCTGTGCGCCATAGGTCCGCAGCACGGCCTTGTCCGAGTTCCACCAGGCGAACAGGTTCATCACCCCGGCCATCACCAGCGCAATGCCTGCCCCGCCGCGCCCGCCGATCATGCCGCCGACCGCCATGAACAGCGCGGTCATCGCCGCCATCAGGATCGCTGTCTTGACGTAGCCCATCATCCCCTCCGACACGCTGTCCCAACAGGTGATATGGCTGCAGAGGGCCCTGAAGCAAGAAGGGGGAGCCCTAGCGCGGGGCGAGCAGCTTAAGCGACAGGCGGATAAGCTGTGCCGTGTCGGCCTCGGGCGCGTCGGCGCTGGCGGTCGCCACGGCCTGGGCGGCATCCCCCGGCGCGTATCCCAGATTGGTAAGGGCCGACAGCGCATCCGCGGTGAAGGCCGCGCGCGTCTTGCCCGCCGTGATGGGCTTGGTGCGCGCCGGCGCGGTGGTTGCGGGGGAAGCGGGCTCCAGCACCTCCACCACCGGCTCGGCCGCCAGAGCCGCGCCCGACGCCATGACAGCGGGGGCTTTCGACTTCAGCTCCAACACCACGCGTTGCGCCAGCTTGGGGCCGATCCCCGGCGCGGACTGGATGGCACGCGCATCGCCCAAGGTGATCGCCCGCGCCACGCCTTCGGCCCCAAGCGCTCCGAGGATCGCAAGGCCAGCCTTGGCGCCGATCCCCTGCACCGTGGTCAGGAGCCGGTGCCACTCCTTCTCGATCAGCGAGGGGAAGCCGATCAGCTGCAGCAGGTCCTCGCGAACGATCAGTTCGGTGTAGAGCGCGACCGCCTCGCCCGGCCCCGGCAGGGCAGCAAGCGTCCGGTCCGAGACATGAACGATATAGCCCACCCCCCGCACGTCGATCAGCACGTGGTCTGGTCCGCGATACTCCAGCCGCCCGCTGATCTTGCCGATCATCGCGCTGCCCCCGCACGTTTCAAAGCGGCCTCGAACCGGCCGGCGGATTGCAGGTGATGCGCATGGCAGATCGCGATCGCCAGGGCGTCAGCCGCATCCGGGCCGGCGATGGCAACCCCGGGCAGGTGCAGCCGGACCATGTGGTCGACCTGCACCTTGGCGGCGTGGCCGACGCCGACGACCGTCTTTTTGACCGCATTCGGCGCATATTCCCCGACTGTCAGCCCGAATTGCGCCGGGACCAGCAGGGCGATCCCCCGCGCCTGGCCAAGCTTCAAGGTCGCCACGCCATCCTTGTTGACGAAGGTATGCTCGACCGCTGCGGCGTCGGGCGCATGGATGCGCAGAACCTCGGTCAACTGGCCATGCAGGCTCAGCAGGCGATCGGCAAGGTCCCCCTCGCCCGACGGCGAATGGCAGATGCCATTGGCGACATGAGTGAGTCGCGTGCCGACCACGTCAATCACGCCCCATCCGAGGTTTCGAAGCCCCGGATCGATGCCCAGTACGCGCATTCACTGCCCTTTTCCTGCCCCTGTTGCAGGAATAGCACGAAGCAGGAACACCCGCCAGTGCCACGGTTTTGCTGCAATTGCGATGCCGCAGGTGCGAATTGCGGCAGGCGAAGGTCTGAAAGCGACACCAACCCCGGCGAAAATGGCTACCCCACCAAAAACAATGAAGAAATCATGAAGCAAGCTATGCACAGAATGCATGGTGGACATGCCGCCGCCCCGCTTGTTGTTGTGCGACCGCACGTCTAGATGGCGTCGCAAGGGCAGAGATGCCCCTGAAACAGGCAATATGTAAACGCAAGGAAAAGCATCATGGCCGCCTATGAAACGAGCCGCCCGGCGCCGTTCGGCGCCACTGCGACTTTCAAAGCCTTCCAGTTCGTGTCGACCACGATGGCTGGGCTGAAAAGCTGGAATGACGCCCGTGTGACCCGCAAGGCACTGGGCAACCTGTCGGATCGCGAGCTGGACGATATCGGTCTGTGCCGCGGCGACATCGACCGTATCCGCGGCTGAGCCTTATGGCTTGGCGGGATACCGGGTCAACCGGACGCAGATAAGGCCGCGCCCCGAAGGGACGCGGCCTTTGGCTATTTCAGGGGATGCGAAACCCGTTCAGCGGGCCAGATCGCGGATCGCGGAAGAGATCCATAGCGTCGCCGGATCGGCCTGCATCAGCCAGCCGCCAATCTTGTCGACCGAACCGCCTTGCATGAGGTCAGCGACCCGCTCGTTATAAGTGGCCTCGCCGATCCGGTAATGAATGGCACCCTTCAGCACCAGGCTCATCACGATCACGAAGAACAACGGGCCCCAGATCGAAGTGCGCTTGCGTTCTGCCTTGCGGTAGTAGGACAATCCCAAGGTGCCCGGCGCCTCAAATCCGTAGCCCTGGGTACGCGCATCCTGGATGCGCGAGACGCGATTGTAAAAGTCGCGCAAATTGGGGTCGGGCACGATCGAAACTCCAAATCTTTCAGGCCCCCGCCCATAGTTCTTGATACCCCTGAATTGTGGCAGGATTGGGGCAAAGCGGGCGAAAGCAAGATGCCGACGGCAAAACCAAGACGCGCGTCGGGCTTTGGAGAGACACGGAAAGGTTGCAAGCCGGTTTTGGGGTGGAACAAAGCCGCGCCGCCTGCAGCGACTGTCAGGCGCCGCGCACCAATGTCAGGGCCGACCATTCGCCCAGATCTTCGCGCCGTTCGAGTGTGAAGCCCTGCGCGCGATAGGCCCCCAATACCGATTCGGCCTGAACCACCAGAAGCCCAGACAGGATCGCCCGCCCGCCCGGCGCAATGTGCCGTGCCATATCGGGTGCAAGTTCGATCAGCGGACCTTTGAGAATATTGGCGAAAACCAGATCGAACGGGGCAGCGGCCCGCAGGCGCGGATGGTCGAACCCCGCCGCCTCGAGGCATTCCACCCGGTCGGCCAGGCCGTTGACCTCGGCATTGGCGCGAGCCACGTCCACCGCCACCTGGTCAATGTCCGAAGCGATGACCGGGTTCGGATAGACCCGGGACGCCGCCATGGCGAGCACCGCCGTCCCGCAGCCGATATCGGCGACGTTCTGCGCCACCACGCCCTGATCCACCAGCCCGTCCAGAGCCCGCAGGCAGCCGAGCGTCGTGCCGTGATGCCCGGTGCCGAAAGCGACCGTCGCCTCGATCAACAGCGCGATGCGTCCGGACGGCACCTTGTCGGCGTCGTGGCTACCATAGACGAAGAAGCGCCCGGCCTCGACCGGCGATAGTTCGCGACGGACCTTGGCGACCCAGTCGATCTCGGGCAGCTCGGAAAGGACGAAGGGTTGCGCACCCCAGGCTGCAGCGAGCAGTGCCAGCGCGATCTCATCCGGCGGCTCGAGGAAATAGGCGCCCACTTCCCACAGCCCCGAGTCATCCTCGATCTCGAAGACGCCGACGCCGGTTGGCTCCGGCTCCAGGTCCTCGAGCGCCTCGGCCAGCGCCTCGGCGGCTTCCTGCCCGGTCAGCGTCGTCAGCGCGGTATAGGTGGGCATGGCAATCTCCAAGGTTGGCTTGGGCGGCGATAGCGTGGGGGGCGGCAGGGGTCAAGCGCCGGCCTGGAAGGTCCGGCCGGCGATCCGGGCGGCGAGGCGCGGCAGGGCGCGCCAGCCCAGATCAGCATAATCCGCCTCGCCCGACAGCAGGGCAAGGTAACGTCGCTGCAGGCGCGGTTCGCCGGCCAGAAGCCGCAGGAAGGCCGGCTGTAACAGCGGCTGGTAGAAAAGCCAGCGCAGGGCGCGCGCGTGCCGCAACTCGGCACGGATCGGGGCCAGCGCCCGCTGATAGCGGGGCAGCGCCCTATCCGGACGCCGGTCGGCCAAGGCCTCGGCGGCAGCCTGTGCGGCAAGCTGGCCGCTCTTCATCGCCCAAGCGATGCCCTCGCCTGTGATCGGATCGACCAGACCCGCCGCGTCGCCGGCAAGAAGTGTCGTTCCCTTCCCCGCGACCGGCCGCACCTCGCCAAATGGAAGGAACGCCCCGCGCGGTCGCAAGCTGGCACCATCTTCGCCCTGACGGCAGAGGAAGCGGTCGAGCGTGGCCGGCATTTGCGGATTGCGACGGTGGATGCCGCCGACGCCGAGTGTGATCGACCCAGCCTTGGGAAAGGACCAGCCATAGCCCCAGTCTGCGGCGGCAAGGTCGATCTCGACCGCATCCGTCGGCAAGGCGCCCTCACGCGGCACCTCGACTTCCATCCCGAAGCCGACCTGCGCCGGATCGTGGGCGCGCCCGAACAGCCGCCGCGCCACCATGCTTGCTGCGCCATCCGCACCGATGACAAGCGGCGCCGATACCTCTTCGCCCGTGGTCAGGCTGATCCTTCCGCCGTCCGGATCGAAAGAGGCGATGCGCACCCCCGTCGCCATCGCACAGCCGGCCTCCTCCGCCGCCGCCAACAGCATCGCGTCAAACTCCCGCCGCATCGTCAGCCAGATGGTCGGCGCATCGGCCATTTCGGCGACCGTCCTCGCCCCGGCCACCAGCCGGAAGCGGTTGCAGGGCAGGAACAGATCGGGCGTCACGTCCCGGCCAAAGATCTCGGCCATGTGGCGGCGGCTGCGGCCGGTAAAACCACCACCGCAAAGCTTCTCCCGTGGGAAGGCCGCCTTGTCGATCAGCAGCACGTCCAGCCCGGCCCGGGCCGCCGTCATTCCGGCCGCGGCACCGGCAGGTCCACCTCCGATCACGATCAGATCCCGCCGCTGCCCCATCCGCGCCTACTCGATCGGGTAGGACAGGTAACGCGCGATGCGCCATTTGCCGTCCGCTTCCTTGCGGAACACGTCGAAGCTGCGCTCGCTGCTTGTGGTCGTCCCGCCATTGCGGTCGATCTGCAAGCTCCAGGTCAGACGGACCAGCGCATATCCGCCCATCGGCAGGACCTCGTCGATCTTAGGCGTATAGGCCAGATCGACATCGGGATTCCCCAGCAGTTCACCGACCCTTGCGCAGACGCCCGCATGATCGAGCGTCGGCCCATCCTCGATCTCGGCCACGACATCGTCCGAGAACAGGTCGCAGGCCGCCTTCTGATCCTTGTTCGCGAAGGCGTTTGACCAGTCCTGCAGGCGCGCCCGGATTTGGGCTTCGTCCTTGTCGGCTGCGACAGAGCCATCGGTTGCCGGGGGCGGCGCCTCCACCGCAGATGTCAGGCTGTCCGCCACATCGGCATCGCCCTCCCCGCTGTCATCCGCCCAAACTGGCGGAGAGAGGCCAAAGAGCGCGATCAGGACGAAGGGGAAAAGCACCGGCAAGCCTGCCGGGACCAAGCGGAAAAGGAATTGGCGGAAACGCATTCGGGTGCAGCCCGTCAGATGCTGTCGGCCCGACTATCCGATGGAGGTCGCGCCACGTCAATCGCGGCGGTTCCGCATCGAGGAGGCATTCAGAGAAAGCTCTGCGGATCAATATCGATCGACAGGCGAAGGTTCGCGGGCAGCTTTACCTGCGCGACCCATTCCGCCAGCGCAGGTTGCAGCGGGACGCCTTTGGCGGCCTTGACCAGCAGCCGGACCCGGTGACGCCCCCGGACCCGCGCGATCGGCGCTGGCGCGGGACCGAAGACCTGCGCCCCGATCCTGCGCAGCGGCGCGTCGCGGCGCGCCAGTTCGCCGCCAAGATCGAAGACCTGCGCGACATCGGGCGAGGACAGGATGATCCCCGCCATACGCCCATAGGGCGGCACGCCTGCCGCGCGCCGCTCGGCCGCCTCGGCCCGCCAGAACGCCTCTTCGTCACCGCCGAGGATCGCGCGGATCACCGGATGCTCGGGCTGGTAGGTCTGCAAGAGCGCCAGCCCCTTGCGCTCGGCACGTCCGGCCCGCCCTGCGACCTGCCGCATCAGCTGGAAGGTCCTCTCAGCCGCGCGCAGGTCGGATCCCTGCAGGCCCAGATCGGCGTCGATCACGCCGACCAGCGTCAGCAGCGGAAAGTTGTGGCCCTTGGCGACGATCTGCGTGCCGATGATGATGTCGGCCCCGCCCTCGGCAATCGTGACGATCTGTTCCTTCAGAGCCCGCGCCGAGCCGAACAGGTCAGATGAGAGAACCGCCACCCGCGCCTGCGGAAAGCGCGCCGCGACCTCTTCCGCCAGCCGCTCGACCCCCGGCCCAACCGCCGCCATCCGCCCCTCGACCCCGCAGGACGGGCAAACCACCGGGATCGGCTTGGTCGCGCCGCATTGATGGCAGACCAGACGCTTGAGGAAGCGGTGCTCGACCATTCGTGCATCGCACTGGTCGCAGCCGACCTGATGCCCGCAGGCGCGGCAGATGGTGACCGGCGCATAGCCGCGTCGGTTCAGGAACAAAAGCGCCTGTTCGCCCTGCCCCATCCTCGCCTCGACCGCGCGCGCCAGCGTCTCCGAGATCCAGCGGTCCCCCGGCAGCTTTTCCGCGCGCATGTCGATCGCCCGCATCTCGGGCAGTTCCGCCGTGCCATAGCGCGAGGTCAGGTCCAGCCGCGCATATTTCCCCGCTTCGACATTGGCCCAGGTCTCGAGGCTGGGCGTCGCCGAGGCCAGCACCACCGGGCTGCCAAGGATCGAGGCGCGGAGCACCGCCATGTCGCGGGCGTTGTAGAGCACGCCTTCCTCCTGCTTGTAGGAGGTGTCGTGTTCCTCATCGACCACGATCAGACCCAGTTCGCGGAACGGCAAGAACAGCGCCGAGCGGGCCCCGACGACCAGCTGCGCCCCGCCCTCGGCCACCATCTTCCACAACCGGCGCCGCTCCGTCACCGTCACGCCCGAATGCCATTCCGCCGGCCGCGCCCCGAACCGCGCCTCGACCCGGGCCAGGAAATCCGCCGTCAGCGCGATCTCAGGCAACAGGACCAGCGCCTGCCGCCCGAGGCGCAGACATTCCGCCACGGCTTCCAGATAGACCTCGGTTTTGCCGGACCCGGTCACGCCCTTCAGCAGCGTCGTCGAATAGCCTTCCGCCGCAACCGCAGCCACCAGCGCATCGGCGGCGGCGATCTGGTCGCCCGCCAGCGCGACCCCCGGCAGGTCGGGGTCAAGCCGCGCATAGGGCAGATCGCGCGGCGCGTCCTCTTCGATCAGCACGCCGGCGGCGACCAGCCCCTTGACCACGCCGCTGCCCACAGCCGCCGCCTGCGTCAACTCGCCAAGCGTGACAGCCGCACCGCCGAAATCGCGTAGCACCTCAATCACCCGCAGCCGCGCATCAGTCAGCCGCGCTGGTTCGGCATCGGCCAGCCGATAGATGCGCCGCGTCGCCGGCGCTTCACCCAGGCCCGGCGCACGCGTTGCAAGCCGCAGCATCTGCGGCAAAGGCGTCAGCGTGTAATCGGCCGCGCGCGACAGGAACAGCCGCAACTCCTCACGCATCGGCGCGGCATCGAGAACCCGGGAGATCGGCCTCAGCCGCGCCTCGTCGAACCGCCCCTCGCCCTGCCCCCAGACCACGCCCAAAACGCGGCGCGGGCCAAGCGGCACCTCGACGAAATCGCCCGTTCCGCAGCCGCCTTCGGGCGCACGATAATCCAGCAGACCGGCGAACCCGCCGACCGGTTCGGTCGTCACCACGCCGACCCGCGCACCCGCTGGAAAGATTTCATCCGACACCGTTAGCGCTCACACCCGTCTTTCACCCGGTTCCCCTTTGCGCTAATACGGGGCCGCAACCCCCGCAACCCCGGACAGAGGGAAGGACCACTCCCATGAAATTCTTTGTCGATACTGCCGATGTCGCGGCGATTGCAGAACTGAACGATCTCGGCATGGTGGACGGGGTTACGACCAACCCGTCACTGATCCTGAAATCGGGCCGCAACATCCTCGAGGTCACCAAGGAAATCTGCGACCTCGTCTCTGGCCCCGTCTCGGCCGAGGTGGTGGCGCTTCAGGCCGACGAGATGATCGCCGAAGGCCGCAAGCTCGCCGCCATCGCCCCGAATATCGCCGTGAAGGTGCCGCTGACCTGGGACGGTCTGAAGGCCTGCAAGGTCCTGTCGGGCGAAGGCTTCATGGTCAACGTCACGCTCTGCTTCAGCGCCAACCAGGCCCTGCTGGCCGCAAAGGCGGGCGCGACCTTCATCAGCCCCTTCGTCGGACGGCTCGATGACATCAACTTCGACGGGCTCGACCTGATCGCGGACATCCGCACGATCTACGACAACTACGATTTCGACACGCAGATCCTCGCGGCCTCGATCCGCACGGTGAACCATATCTCCGACTGCGCCAAGATCGGCGCAGATGTCATCACCGCGCCGCCCGCCGTCATCAAGTCGCTGGCCAGCCACGTGCTGACCGACAAGGGCATGGACCAGTTCATGAAGGACTGGGCGAAGACGGGTCAGAAAATTCTCTGATTCCCGTTAACCTGTTCCTGTGTATAACGATCCCGTGATGGCTTATCCGGCACCGGGGCAGTGACGGCATGATTGATCAGGACCTGCGGGACGTCATCCTGGCGGAACCCGAAAAGATCCTCGAGGATCGCGATGTGATGGCGGCGCTTATCGCCGCCAACGAACGAGCGATGGGATCGAACATCGTCGACCTGCGCGGCATCGCCATGGAGCGGCTGGGCCAGCGACTTGACCGGCTGGAGGACACCCACCGGTCGGTCATCGCCGCGGCCTACGAGAATCTCGCGGGCACCAACCAGGTGCATCGCGCCATCCTCCAGATGCTAGATCCCCTGTCTTTCGAGGATTTCCTCAAGGGGATCGGGGGTGAGGTCGCGCAGACGCTGAAGGTCGATTGCGTGCGACTGGTGCTGGAATCGGTGCAGAATGCCGACGACCCGGCGCTGCGCCGGCTGGGCGACGTGCTTTGCGTGGCCGAACCGGGTTTCATCGCCGATTATCTGGCCGGGGGGCGGAACGTTCCGCTTCGGACGGTCACGCTGCGCCAGACCATGCCGGATTCGACGGTGATCTACGGCGAAAAGGCGGGCTGGATCCGGTCCGAGGCGCTGCTGCGCCTCGACTTCGGCAAAGGACGGCTGCCGGGAATGCTGGTGCTCGGCTCGGAGGACCCGCATCACTTCAAGCCGGCGCAGGGCACCGACCTGCTGGCCTTCTTCGCCGGGGTTTTCGAGCGGACGATGCGCCGCTGGCTGTCGTGAGCGAGGGCGGACTGACCGCGATCTCGCCCGCGCAGCGGGACGCGCTGGCGCAATGGCTGTCGCATCTCAAGGCGCTGGACGGCGCGGCGGCGAACACGGTCAACGCCTATGCCGCCGACGTGACCCGCTGGCTCGACTTCCTTGGCCGCCATCGCGGCGGGGCCGAGGGGCTTCGCTCGACCATCGCCGTCAGCCAGACCGACCTGCGCGCCTGGATGGCGCATGAACGCGGGCGCGGCCTTGGCCCCCGGTCGCTCGCCCGCGCCCTGTCAGCGGTGAAGGGCTTCACCGGCTGGCTGGCCGAGCGCGAAGGCGTCGATGCAACCGTCGTCCTGTCGGCGCGCGGCCCGAAATACAAGCGCAAGCTCCCCCGCCCCCTGAGCGAGGATGCCGCGCGCGAAATGATCGACACCGTCGATGCCCAGGCGCGCGAGGACTGGATCGCCGCCCGCGACGCCGCGGTCGTAACATTGCTTTACGGCTGCGGCCTGCGAATCTCCGAAGCGCTCGGCCTGACCGGCGCCGCCCATCCCCTCGCCGAGGTGCTGCGCATCACCGGCAAGGGCGACAAGACCCGCCTCGTTCCGGTTATCCCGGCGGCCCGTGCGGCGGTCGACCGCTATGCGGCCCTTGTCCCGTTCGAGATTACCCGCGACGGCCCCCTGTTCATAGGCGCGCGCGGCGGCCCGCTGAACCCGCGCCTGATCGCCAAGGCGATGGAACAGGCCCGCGCCCGCCTTGGACTGCCGGCAACGGCCACGCCCCATGCCATGCGACACTCCTTCGCCACGCACCTTCTGTCGGCGGGCGGCGACCTGCGGGCGATCCAGGAACTTCTCGGCCATGCCTCGTTGTCGACGACACAGGCCTATACGGCGGTCGACGCGGCACGGCTGATGGAGGTCTACGAAAAGGCGCATCCCCGCGCCTGAGCGTTTGCCAGACGCAAGCGATCCGGTCATAAGAGCGGAATGACACCGCGCCTGAAAGCCCTGCTTGTCCACCTTCTGACCGCCACCGGATCGGTCCTTTCGATGCTGGCCATGCTGGCCGCCGTCGAGGAAAAGTGGAGCCTGATGTTCCTGTGGCTTGTGGTGGCACTGATCGTCGACGGCGTCGATGGCCCCCTGGCGCGGCGCTACCACGTCAAGACCAACTGGCCGACCTATGACGGGGTCCTGATGGACCTGATCGTCGATTACCTGACCTATGTCTTCATCCCGGCCTTCGCGCTGTTCAAGTCGGGGCTGCTGACCGGCTGGCCCGGTTGGCTTGTCATCATCGCGATCGTCTATGGCAGCGTCGTCTACTTCGCCGACACGCGCATGAAGACCAAGGACAACTCCTTTGCCGGTTTCCCGGCCTGCTGGAACATGGTCGTCCTCGTCATGTTCGCGATCAAACCGCCCGAGATGGTGATCCTGTTCATCGTCATTGCGCTGGCCGTGGCGATGTTCACCAACCTCAAGTTCATCCACCCCGTCCGCACGGACCGCTGGCGCGCGCTGTCGCTGCCGATGACGCTTGGCTGGGTCGGCTTTGCCGGTTGGGCCGCCTGGGTGGATTTCGACCCGAAAAGCTGGGCGCTATGGGGCCTTGTCATAACATCGGTCTATCTAGCGACTGCGGGTATCGTGCAGCAGGTGGTGCCGCCCCTGCACCCGATGTCAAAACGCATCCGCTGACTTGTTTCCAGGACAGCCCTGCACTACCTCTGGCTCACGTCCTCACAAGGGCGTGACCAACGGGTGACCGGGCCCCTCTGGCGGACGTCTTGCGGCGCGTTCGTGATGTCGGCACCCTGACCGCAGCCAGCCGTCACAAAGCAGGATCATGACCTTCATTTCTGGCCAATGCGGCCACCCGAAGGCGAAAATGATCTGCACCGTCTGGAGGGGCGCGTGATGCAGACCGGATCGCAATCAACACTCGGCTATTTCCGTTGGGCCTTCATCGTCACCGCCCTTGGCCTTGTCCTCGGGGTCGTTCTCGGCTGGCAGATGACCGGCACAATCGGCGGCACGCTGACAATCTTCTTCATCTGTCTCGTGCTGGCCGTCCTTGAAATCTCGCTGTCCTTCGACAACGCGATCGTCAACGCCAACAAGCTGAAGGAAATGACGCCCGAGTGGCAGCACCGCTTCCTGACCTGGGGCATCATCATCGCGGTCTTCGGGATGCGGATCGTCTTCCCGCTGCTGATCGTCGTGGTCGCGGCCAATATCGGGCCGGTCGCGGCGCTGAAACTCGCCGCATTCCAGCCCGAGCGCTATTCCGAGATCATGCATGATGCCCATCTGCCGATTGCGGCCTTCGGCGGATCGTTCCTGATGATGGTGGCGCTGACCTACTTCTTCGACCATGAGAAGGACGTCCATTGGGTCCGCTGGATCGAAAAGCGCATGGCCCGCTATGCCACGATCCGCGGAATCGAGATCGGGCTGGTGCTGGCGCTGATCCTGATCTTCTCGAACCTCCAACCGACCGAGCACGAGGCCGAACTGTTCCTTGTTTCGGCCGTGTGGGGCCTTCTGACCTTCCTTCTGGTCGAGGTGCTGGGCGGCCTGCTGGATGCTTCGCAGGAGGCGATGACGACGGCGGCCAAGGGCGGTCTTGGCGCGTTCCTCTACCTTGAGGTGCTGGATGCGTCCTTCTCCTTCGACGGGGTGATCGGGGCCTTCGCGCTGACGCACAACCTGTTCATCATCGCCATCGGCCTTGGCATCGGCGCGATGTATGTGCGCTCGATGACCATCATGCTGGTCGAAAAGGGTACGCTGACCCAGTACCGCTTCCTTGAACACGGCGCCTTCTACGCGATCCTGATCCTGTCGGTGATCATGTTCGCCCAGTCGCTGTTCCACATCCCCGAGGTTGTGACCGGCCTTGGCGGTGCTGGGCTGATCGGCATTTCGCTCTGTTCCTCGATCCGCTGGAACCGGCGGCAGGTCGAGAGGGAAAGCGAAGCGGTCAGATAAGCAGCGAGGCCGCGCCCTCGAGTTTCAGGAGCGCGACCTTGGTCTCGACCCCACCCTTGGCGGAAAAACCGCCAAGGGACGTCGCCCCAAGAACGCGGTGGCAGGGGATGATGACGGGGATCGAATTCGCCCCGCAGCCCTGCCCCACGACCTGCGCCGGAACGCCAAGCTCACGCGCGATCTCGCCATAGGTCCGGGTATGGCCGTAGGGGATTGCCACCATCGCGCGGCGGATATCGCCGTTGAACCCCTCGCCAAAGGCGAGCGGCAAGTCGAACACGGTCAGGCGGCGGTCGAAATAGGCGGCAAGCTGGCTCACCGCTTCATCCAGCAGCGGGGATGCCTCGCCCGGCCGGTCATGCCAGTCGAGCGAGGTGATCTGCCCGTTCTCTTCGGTCAGCGTCATCGGCCCGAGCGGCCCATGATAGACCGCCCGCCGCATCACCCGAGCGCGTCGTTGCAGCGCTTGCAGGTATGCGGGTGCTTGTGCGTGTTCACATCCGGCAGGATCTTCCAGCAGCGCTGGCACTTCTCGCCCGGCGCCAACTCGAACACCACGCCCACGCCCGGCACGTCCGGCAGGCGGAAGGCCTCCTGCGGGGCGGGGTCTGCCGTCACCACGATGCCCGAGGTGATGCAGAGGTCCATGAAGGGCACGCTTTTCAGCATGCCCAGCACGGCCTTGTCCTCGACATGCACCACCGGCGCGGCTTCAAGGCTCGCGCCGATCACCTTCGCCGTCCGCTGCACCTCAAGTGCCGCCGTCACCGCGCGGCGCACCTGACGGATGGCTGCCCACTTCTCGGCCAGCGCCGGATCGCGCCAGCTTGCCGGCGTTTCCGGGATGTCCTGCAGGTGAACGGAGCTGTCCTCGCCGGGGAAGCGCGACAGCCAGACATCCTCCATCGTGAAGACAAGGATCGGCGCCAGCCAGGTCGACAGCCGGTGGAACAGCAGGTCCAGCACTGTGCGCGCCGACCGCCGCGTCAGGCTGCCCGGCGCGTCGCAGTAAAGCGCATCCTTGCGGATGTCGAAGTAGAGCGCCGACAGGTCCGTGGTGCAGAACTGGAACAGCTTTTGGAACACGCCCTGGAAGTCATAGGCGGCATAGCCCGCCCTCACCTCGGCATCGAGTTCCGCCAGCCGGTGCAGGACCCACCGTTCAAGTTCCGGCATCTGCGCCGGCTCCACCCGCTCGGCCTCGGTGAAACCGGCGAGGCTGCCGAGGATGAAGCGTAGGGTGTTGCGCAGGCGGCGGTAGCTGTCGGCGGCGCCTTTCAGGATTTCCGGCCCGATCCGCAGGTCGATGGTGTAGTCCGACTGCGCCACCCAGAGCCGCAGGATATCGGCGCCGTAGTCCTTGACGACCGCTTCGGGCGCCACGGTATTGCCGAGCGACTTGGACATCTTCATGCCCTTCTCGTCCAGCGTGAAGCCGTGGGTCAGCACTCCGCGATAGGGCGCGCGGCCCTTGGTGCCGCAGGCCTGCAGCATCGAGGAATGGAACCAGCCGCGATGCTGGTCGGTGCCTTCCAGATAAAGGTCGGCGATCCCGTCCTCCGACCCGTCGGGCCGGTCGCGCAGCACGAAGGCGTGGGTCGAGCCAGAATCGAACCAGACGTCGAGCACGTCCTTCACCTGCTCGTAGAGCGACGGATCGTGCAGGCCCTCAAGGATGCGCTCCTTGAATCCTTCCACATACCAGACATCCGCGCCGTCCGCTTCGAAGGCCTCGACGATGCGGGCATTGACCCGCGCATCCTTCAAGAGGAAGTCCGGATCGGTCGGCTTTGCACCCTTCTTGACGAAGCAGGTCAGCGGCACGCCCCAGGCGCGCTGGCGCGACAGCACCCAGTCCGGCCGCGCCTCCATCATCGAGTTCAGCCGGTTCCGCCCCGAGGCCGGGGTCCATTCGACCAGCTGGTTGATCGAGGTCAGCGCGCGCGAGCGGATCGTGCGGCCATAGGTCGTCATGCCGTCGTCGAGGTCCTTGTCGATCGCGACGAACCATTGCGGCGTGTTGCGATAGATCAGCGGCGCCTTCGACCGCCAGCTGTGCGGGTAGCTGTGCTTGAGCTTGCCCTTGGCAAAGAGCGCCCCGGCATAGGCCAGTTCCTTGATGACGCTGACATTGGCCGGGCCTTCCTTGCCATCGGGCTGGATGATCGCCTGCCCGCCGAACAGCGGCAGGTCGGTCCGATAGGTCCCGTCAGGCTCGACATTGTAGGTCATCGGCAGGCCGAATTTCAGGCCAAGCTGATAGTCGTCGTCGCCATGGCTGGGGGCGGTATGGACGAAGCCGGTACCGGCGTCGTCGGTGACGTGATCGCCCGGCAGGACGGGCACGTTGAAGTCCCATTCCCGGTTCTCGGCCCGGCCCCGGAAGGGATGCGCCAGCGTCAGCCCCGCCAGTTCCTCGGCCGACACACCGCGCAAGCGCTCGAAGCCGTCCACGCGGGCGGCCTTCATCACCTCGGCCGCCAGCTTGTCGGCCAGCAGAACCATCTCGCCGACCTTCGCCGTGCTGTTCTCGCCCAGGCCATCGACGCGGTAGAGGCCGTAGCTGATCTCGGGGTTGAAGGCGACGGCGCGGTTCTGCGGGATGGTCCAGGGGGTCGTGGTCCAGATCACGACCGAAGCCCCTGCCAGATCGCCTAACGCCCCGACCGGCGTAAACCGCACCCAGATCATGTGGCTCGTATGGTCGTGGTACTCGACCTCGGCCTCGGCCAGCGCGGTCTTCTCCACTGGCGACCACATGACCGGCTTCGAGCCCTGGTAGAGCGAGCCGTTCATCAGGAACTTCATGAACTCGTCGGCGATCACCGCCTCGGCATGGTAGTCCATCGTCAGGTAGGGATGGTCCCAGTTGCCGGTCACGCCCAGACGCTTGAACTCCTCGCGCTGGATGTCGATCCAGCCTTCGGCGAATTTGCGGCATTCCTGGCGGAAGGCGACGATGTCGACGTCGTCCTTGTTTAGGCCCTTGGCGCGGTACTGTTCCTCGATCTTCCATTCGATCGGCAGCCCGTGACAGTCCCAGCCGGGCACGTAGCGGGCGTCGCGGCCCATCATCTGCTGGCTGCGTACCACCATGTCCTTGAGGATCTTGTTCAGCGCGTGGCCGATATGGAGGTGCCCGTTGGCGTAGGGAGGGCCGTCATGCAGCGTGAAGGGCGCGCGGCTCCCGGCCTTCGCCTTGTCGCGGAGCCGGTCATAGACACGCAGGCGTTCCCACCGGGCGAGCCAGTCCGGCTCGCGCTGCGGCAGGCCCGCGCGCATGGGAAACTCGGTTTCGGGCAGAAAGACGGTGTCGCGGTAGTCGGCGGTATCGGTCGTGTCGGCGCACATCGGATGCGGTCCTTGGAATAGTCGGGATATCGGTGGATGAGGGGCGGTGCGGCGAGGCAGGCACCTTGTCCCGGCGCCTGAGGTCAGGTCGCCGGGCCGATAATTCGCAGGATCATCGCCAGCCGATTGGTCATGGCGGGCTTATAGACCTCTGCTTTGGGCCGGTCCAGCCTGCGAAGGCCGAAAACCTGCGGCCTATTCGGTCTTTTGCCCGGTTTCGCCCGATTGCGCCCCCGCCCACCGGTTCAGCCAGGCCAGTCCCGCAAGCGACAGGCCAAGGCCCAGGAACGAGAAGACCCGGGTCAGCCCCGTCAGTCCGGAGGCGTCGATCAGAAAGACCTTTGCGATCGTCAGCGCGATGATCGTCATCGCGATCCGCCGCAGCATCGGCGACCGCCGGGCGATGGCCTGATAGAGCAGCGCCGCTCCGGTCAGCATCAGGGCAAGCGTGTAGCTGTAAAGCTCGGGCTGGGTCACGCCCTCGACCGACAGGATGTCGCCGCGCCAGAAGCGGCGGATCTCGAGCCCGGCGTAAAGCGCCGCAAGGGCGCATCCCGCCACGAGGAAGCCCCGTCGCAAGATGCGCGGCAGGTGCGGAACCAGTCGCGGTGCCACCAGGAGCAGCAAAGCGGGCATAAGGTACGTGACCATCAGCGTATCAAAGACCAGCGGACCGCGGACTGGCTGCACCTTGAACAGCCACCCATCGGCCAAGAGCGGGTTGGCCGGCACAGCCGCACCCAGAAGCCCGAGCGCCGCTATCAGCCCGCCAAGCGCTGCGAGCGCACCCCGCACCCGGCGCAGCGGTCCTCCAAGCGGCATCCGGTAAAGCTGGACCAGCATCAGGATGAGCCAGGGCATTGCATTCAGCGTCAGGTCCAGCGCCTCGCCCGACCAGTCGGTCAGCGAGGTATAGCCAAGCGCGCGGGCAATGAGCACGTTGGCGAAGAGCGCACTGAACCCCGCGACGCCGGATTCAAGCACGCCCTTGGCCATTGCCCTTGGCAGGGGCAGAAGCAGGAAAAGTGCCGCAGCAACGGCAAGGATCACCCCGCCATAAACCGCGAGAACAGAGAAAAGCCCCGCTGTCAGCGCCCAGTCCGCCCCCGGATCGATCGTGATCCTCCAGCCCAGCACGGCGACCCCGACCTGGACCAGAACCGCCAGCTCGCGCAGGTCGAAGCGGCGGTCAAGCACCGCCGTCGCCAGCACGAGCACCGCCAGCGCGAGCGTCAGCGCCTCGCCCGACGTCACGAGGAACAGCGCCAATGCGATCAGGACCAAGGCAGCGATCGTTGCATAGGCCGGCCGGCGATGGTCCTCGCCATCCCGTGCGGCGAAGCGGAGGGCAAAGACCACCATCAGCGCCGCGCCAGCCATGACATGCAGCGCCCAGACATAGGCGCCCAGAACCTCCGACGGGTGCCACAGCTGATCGAGTCCGAACAGAACCAGCGGCAGCGGCAGGATCGCGCCAAGCCCATAGGCGATACCAAAGCGCCCGGCCGTGACGGCCCTCAGGAACGCCCCAAGGCTGATAAGCGCTGTCAGCGCCACCAGGATCGTCACCGTCCAGGGGGCAGAGGTTTCAGGGGGCCTGAGCCAGATCGCCTGCGCCGCGAAGGACTCGCCAAGCGGCCCTGTCGTCCCCTCGCCCATCACGCGCAGGCCAAAACCGATGGCCGGCACCAGCGCCAGATCGTCCAGCCCCGGCGCCCGGTCGGCCCAGACGAGGTAGGCCAGCGTCAACGCAGCCATCGCCCCGAGCGCGATCCAGGCCTCGGCCGGGGTCTCCGCCCTGCTGGCGGCAATGGCGAAGGAACTTACGAGCACCGCGCCTGCGGCCAGACGGACCGGAAAGTTTGGCCAGGGACGCTTTTCCTTGCCAAGCAGCCAGGGCAGCACCGCCGGACCTTCGTGCTGCGGCACGATGTCAAAAGTCGGCAGGACCGTGGCGGCCAGGGCCAGCACAACCAGTTGCGCAATCCAGCCCGGAATACCGCCATCGGCCAGCATCAGGAGATAGCCGAAACCATAGCCGAGGACGAGCGCCAGGACAGAGATCCAGGCCCACCGCCGCACCGCATCGACGGCAAGGCCCGTCACCGCGATCAGCGCATAATAGCCGTAAAGCCAGGCCGGCGTCGCGCTGTCACTGCCCACCAGGAAGGGCGCAACGCTGGCGCCCAGTAGGCCGACCGCGACGAGGAATGGCTCGTTCCTCCAGCCAAGGCCAATCGCCAGCGCCGCCGTCGCCACCAACCCCGCAAAGGTCACTTCCGGCCCATAAAGCCCGTAAAGCAAACGCCCTGCAATGATGCCCGCGAAGATCGAGACGAGGCCTGCCCCCGAAAACACCGCCGGCAGATGCAGGGTCGCCTGTCTCGGGTCTACTGCTCGGCGACGCAGCCATTCGCCGGCGCCGATCAGCGCCAGCCCGAACAGGATCGCCAGCGTGACCCGGACCGGCGGCGGCAAGAGCCCTTTTTCGATGCCGTATTGCACGAAGAACACGCCCGCCGCGGCGAGCGATGCGGCCGAGACGAGGTAGACCCAGTTGCCCTTCACCCAAGCAGCAAGCTCCGCCATCCGGTCGCGGCGCAGAACGATCGGCCGATCCTGATCCGCATCCGCCACGACCGGCGTTTGCGGGACCTCCGCCAAGGGGGCAGGCGGCTCAGGTGCGGGCTCGTGGGCGGCGACAGAGGCCGCCTCGGCGATTTCGCCAGCTTTCGGCGCTTCGGTGGTCTCCTCGACGGCAACTTGCTCCCAGGGACTGACGATGCCGGGCAACGGTTCCTCGGCGGAGACTGCCGTTTGCGGAACAGTTACAAGCCTAAGCGTGGCCTCAGCCAAAGCGACCCGGCGTCTCAGCCGCGACAAGCCGACGAGCGCCACGATTAGACCAATCGGCAGACCCAGAACGTAGGCGAAGGCCAGCAGTCCAAGGAGCGCTTCCATGTAAGCTCCCTCCGGCAACATGTTGAAGGGATGTTAGAACCCGTCCGCGCGTCTGGATAGGCCCCTCGTCGCCACCCTACCGCGACGCCGCCTCACCTTCGCCGGTGCCGAACAGCCCGGCCAGCCCGCGCGAGATCAGGTTCGTCACCTTGGGCTTCGGCAGCGCCCTGAACGGCAGCGGACGGCAGACCTCCATCGCCGCGACCCCCACCCGGGCGGTGAGCGAGCCGTTGATCACCCCCTCGCCGAAGCGCTTCGAGATGCGCGATAGCACGCCGCCGCCGGCGACCGAATGGATCAGGTCATCGCCCACGGCCAGCGCGCCGGTGGCCGCCAGATGGGTCATCACCCCGCGCAACAGGCGCAGGCTGCCCAGTGTGCCCGACCGGCCGCCGTAGATCGAGGCGATCCGCCCGATCATCCGCACATTGGCGTAAAGCGCCGTCGCCACGTCGGCCAGCGCCAGCGGCACCAGCGCCGTCACCGTCGCCACCTGCCGCGCCGCCGCCTCGATCTCGCGCCGCGCCGCCTGATCGGGGCCGGCGAGCAACTCCTGCTCGGCCAGCGCCAGCAGCCCGTCGGCGTCGAACACTTCCGGCGCGCGCTTGGCAAGTCGCGCCCGCGCATCGACCAGTTCGGGGCGACCCGCATAGATCGCCTCCAGCCCCTCGACCACGCTGCGGGCCGCCTTTATGTCCAGCGTCTCATGCGCCAGCTCCGCCCGGGTCCGCAGGTGGTCGATCCGGGCCATGCGGGCGAAACCGAGAACCTCGCGCAGCGCGAGCAGCACCGCCGCCAGAACCGCCAGCCCGACCAAAATGAACGCCGTCCAGCCAAGAATGGTGTTCGAGGCCAAAAGATCAGTCACGAAGGTCCAGGCGGCCACGGACAGAACGAAGCTGAGCAGCGCGCCAAAGGCCCAGAGCGCAAAACGGTTCAGCGCCGATCCCTTGGCCCGCACCAGCCGAACCGCCGGCAGCTCCATCCCCAGATCCGGCACCGGCGGCACCGAGGCGGGAGTCGGGTCGTCCGGGCGTTCCTCACGTTCGATCAGCACTGGTTTCATCGGTCTCGGTTCGCTCACAGCCGGTCTCCGATCAGGAACTCCGCCGCGCGGTCGAGGCGGATATGCGGTGGCCCCTCGCCAGTGCCAAGGTTCATCCGGGCCGGGGCAAAGGCCATCACCTGGTAATCGGCATCCAGCCATTTCTCGGCCCCTTCCCGCGCCGGGGCCATCAGCCGGGCCGGGTCGGCAGGCAGTTCGCCCGCATACATCGTCGCCATCCGCCCAGTCGAGATCAGGCGCCCGCGCACGGCAGGCACCGTCTGGCCGTCATGGCTCAACTCCTCCTCCACCGTCGCGCGCACCGAGGCGAGCGACATCGCCGCCGTCTCGGCCCCGGCGAAGGCCGCGCGATCCTTCGCGTCGCGCAGCATCGCCTCCATGATCGCGGTCAGGCGCGGATGCTGGATGTGGTGCAAATGGTCGGCCTTGGTCGCGGCGAAGAGCACCTTTTCCACCCGTCGCCCCAGCAGGATCGAGGACAGGAAATCGTTCTTCCCCGGCCGGAACGCCGTCAGGATCTCGGCCATCGTCCGGCGCAGGTCCTCGACCGCCTGCGGCCCGGCATGGATCGCGCCAAGCGCATCGACCAGCACCACCTGCCGGTCGATCCGGCTGAAATGATCGCGGAAGAACGGCCGCACCACCTCGCGCTTATAGGCATCGTAGCGCCGCTCGATCTCGCGCCAGAGGCTGCCGCGGGGCGTGCTGGCGGGCATCGGCAGGGGCGCGAAGGTCAGCGCGGGCGATCCAGCCAGATCGCCCGGCATCAGGAACCGCCCCGGCGTGCAGTCGGAATAGCCCGCCTCGCGCGCTGCCGTCAGGTAGCCGGTGAAGGCAGCCGCAAGCGCCTGCGCCTTCGGTTCCTCCAGCCGCAAGCTGCCATCCTCGGCCCGTGCCGTGGCAAGGAACTCGGCTGCCATCGGGCGCTTGCCGATCCGCTCCAGCGTCGCCTCCGACCATTCGGCATAGGACTTGTCCATCAGCGCAAGGTCCATCAGCCACTCGCCGGGATAATCGACGATATCCAGATGCACCGTCCGCGGCCCGCCGAGAGAGGCGAACAGCCCGACTGGCTGCACCCGGAACGACAGGCGCAGCTCCGACACCGTGCGGGTCGAGGCCGGCCAGCGCGGATTGTCCCCGGTCAGCGCCGCCATATGCGTCTCGAAGTCGAACCGCGCCACGGTGTCATGCGGCTGCGGTTGCAGCCAGGCCGCGCTGATCCGCCCCTCGGCGGCGGCGACAAGCTGCGGCATCCGGCCCCGGTTCATCAGGTTGGCGACAAGGCCGGTGATGAACACGGTCTTTCCCGAACGCGACAGGCCCGTGACCCCCAGCCGGATCACCGGCTCGAGGAATGCGTTCGACACCGAGGCGAAGGCCCCCTCGACGCTGCGCGTCACCCCGTCCGCAATCGAACCCAGCACGTCCTGCCCCTTGTCCATTCGCGGTCAAGATAGGCACACCATGCGGCGATGGATAGAGGTACGACCCCGGCGTCAGCCGCCGTTGCCCTCCGCCCCGTTCCGCGCTACCCCCGGGCCATGCCCAGATACGCGCTCCGCATCGAATATGACGGCGTCCCCTTCGCGGGATGGCAGCGGCAGTCCGGCCAGCTTTCGGTGCAGGAAGCGATTGAGACCGCCCTGTCGAAGCTCGAGCCCGACCTGCCCTCGATCGCCGCCGCCGGTCGCACCGATGCCGGGGTCCACGCGATGGCTCAGGTCGCCCATTGCGACCTCTCCCGCGACTGGGACCCGTTCCGCCTGTCCGAAGCGCTGAACTGGCACCTGAAGCCCGCGCCGGTGGCGATCACCGCCTGTGCCCACGTGCCGGACGACTTCCATGCCCGCTTTTCGGCCATCGAGCGGCGCTATCTTTTCCGCCTCGTCGCCCGCCGCGCGCCGGTTACCCACGACCGGGGGCGCGTCTGGCAAGTGCTGAACCGGCTGGACACGGATGCGATGCGCGCAGGCGCGGCGCATCTGACCGGCCGGCACGACTTCACCACCTTCCGCTCGGTCCAGTGCCAGTCGAACTCGCCGGTCAAGACGCTGGACGAGATCACGGTAACCGAGCACGCCTATCCCGGCGGTGCCGAATACCGCTTTGCCCTGCGCGCCCGCAGCTTCCTCCACAATCAGGTCCGCTCGATCGTCGGCACGCTGGAACGCGTCGGCGCCGGGACCTGGTCCCCCGCCGATGTGAAGACCGCGCTCGACGCCCGCGACCGCGCCGCCTGCGGACCGGTCTGCCCGCCACAGGGGCTCTACCTTGTCGGCGTCTCCTACCCGGCCGATCCCTTCGCCGGAATGTGAAACGGCCCCGGACTTGATCCGGGGCCTCCTCCGCCGCAAGAAGACCTTGATCAGACCGGAGCCCGCCATGCCCGACCGCACCGACCCGTTCCTGCCCCCCGATGACGAGGGCCGCACCCTCGCCCGTCGCCTGCTGGCCGAGGCGCGCCACGCGGCGCTCGCCTATGCCGACCCCGAAACGGGAACCCCTTCGATCAGCCGCATCGCCTTCGGCCTAGACGAGGCGGGTACCCCGATCACGCTCATCTCCTCGCTTTCCGCCCATGATGCGGGTCTCAGGGCACAGCCCCTCGCCTCGGTGATGGTGGGCGAGCCGGGGATCAAGGGCGATCCCCTCACCCATCCCCGCCTGATGGTCCAGGTGCGCGCCGAATACATTGACCGATCCGCCCCCGGCCATGCCGCCCTGCGGGACCGCTGGCTGGCCGATCACCCTAAGTCGAAGCTCTACATCGACTTCGCCGATTTCGGCTTCGTGCGGATGACCCCCGTTTCGGCGCTCCTGAATGGTGGTTTCGGCAAGGCGATGAAGCTTGCGCCCGAGGACCTGCGCCCCTGACCATTAGATCGGGTTGTCGCAGCGCACCGTCACCTGCGCCGTCCCCTTCACCGCCGTCAGCCAGCGCAGGTAGGCCTGCGCCCCGGCGCTGCCCTGCTCGACCTGCACATAGGGCGCATCCGCCCGCGGCGCCCCGGCGGCAGTGGTCGGTGGCGTCTCCATCACCACCGCAGGCACCGTCCGTGCCCGCCCGCCGAAAGGCAGATAGGCCGAGGCATCGACGGTCCAGGTATCCGCCGCGCTCGACTGCACATGCTTCACCGTCACCGGGCTCATGGTCATCTGGGTTACACCGTTGAAGGTGTTGTTCTCGAAGACCACGTTGCGCAACCGCGTCTTGTCGAGCGTGGCCCAGGTCGTGTCGAGCGACTCCACCCGGTCGATCGTTGCGTTGACGGTGCGGAAGACGTTGCCGGTGACGCTCAGTCCCTGGATGTAATGGCCCGCCCCGCGCGGGGTAACTGTGATCCAGCGAAACCAGCTGACGACGTTGCTTGCCATGAAGATGTTCGCCGTCACCGTCAGGCCACCAAACGAGAATTCGTTCGAAAATCCCGGCTCGGGATCGTGCTCGTTCGTCATCTCGATGAAGCAGTTGTCGATATAGTTCCCGGTGATCGTGGTCTTGCAATTGGGCTGGGTCAGCACGATACCCGCCCGCCGCACCCCGACGGACTCGTCGTCGCCCTGGAAGAAGTGGTTGCCGAGGATCAGGTGCCCCGACCCGTCCAGCACCGCGAAATGCGCGAACCTCACCACCCGGTTGTCGCGCAACTTCGCGTCATTGGCGTTGATGTTCAAAGCGATGGTCGTGCGGTCCTGCGCCTTGACCGACTGTTCGTTCGACAGAAGCTGGCACTGCTCGACGAACAGCCCCTGGCATCCTTCGCCGATCGAGGTCAGCGCCCTGTCCTTCGGCCGGTTGATGACCGACCCCGCCAAACGGAAGGTCAGCCCGTCCGGTGGCAGCATGATCGCGCTGGCCAGACCGTTGCACTGAAACTCAACATTGAGGATTTCGAACTTCGAGAGTGAAGCAAAGGTGCTGAAATCGAGCATGTATTTGTAACGCTCGAACGTGAAGGTCCGTGTGCCCGCCGCCGCCCAAAGCGGCGCGCTCAACTCGAGTGTCCCCGCCGCGACGTTCTTCGACCGGACATAGATCTCGCGCCCCACACCCGTGCCCGAGACCCGCGCCCCCACCGGGACGCCGGCGATGTTGGCGACGGCAGTCAGCTTCGTCGGCGCGCTGATGGAATAGGTCGCCACGGCGCTGACCGTATCGGTCGTCCAGGCACTGCCGCTGACCGCATTCAGCTGGCCGTTGGTCAGCACCCGCCGCTGCGCATAGGTCGTCAACGCCGCGATCGAGGCGACGTCCAGCGGCTCGGACAGATCGACCCGCCGCCCGGACATGTCGAAGGTGACATGGTCAGTAAAGAAGAACAGCGCCTGTAGCGCCTTCTTGAATCCCGCCAGCTCGCCACCAAAAGCCGAGGCATAGGTGTCGAGGTCGAAATTCCGCGTGCATGCCAGACGAACACCAGCGGGCATCGCGACGGTCCCTTCGAAACGCACCCGGTTCTCGAAGGTGACGTTGCCGCCAAGGTAATAGGTCCCGGCCGAGACCAGCACACCCCGCCCTGCCGCAGCGGTATCTGCCGCTTCGAACGCAGCGCTGTCATCGGTGACGCCATCTCCGATCGCGCCATAGTCGCGCACATCGACCCAGTCGATCAGCTTGCGATGGAAAACCGAGGTCACATCCTCGATGACGATGTCGTCAATCCGCACCACCCCGCCATTCGCCCCGGTCAGGTCGATGCCGAAGTGACCATAGACGGGCGCCGTGCCCCAGACCAGGTCGCAGCCCTGGCGGTTGCCCGAACCGACGATGGCTGTCACGGTCACCACCGCACCATAGCTCGTCAGCGCCACCTCGGTCCCGGCCTGCTGGACCGTCGCGATATTGCTGCCCGAGCTGCTGGCGGCATAGGCCGCGATCCGGACCGACGGCAGGCTGCCCGAAATCGCCTTCACCCTTGCCGTGACCCGTAGATAAATGCCGGGAAGAAACGGGATCTGCTGGAAGCAGCGCAACTTTTGCACTGCCTGCGTCTTCTGCAATTCCAGACAGCCGCCGAAATCCTGGTCCGAGGGGACATAGGCCGCATTTGACTGTCCGGCATAGCTGCCCGATCCCGGCGTGCCGTTTTCACGCGACCAAAGGTTCAGCCCGGCCGCAAAGGCCGGAGGCATCAGGACCAGACCATCCGTGATGGCGACGTTCATCGGCGAACTCCCCCGCATGTTTCGGGCCGTCCAAGCCGGGCGGCCCACGAGGGGGAAGTGCTACTCAGTCACCCATAAAGCCACACTACTGCGCCGTGCGCGCCCCCCGGCGAGGGCGCAACAGCCTCAGCGACGACCGCCTCCGCCTCCACCGAAGCCGCCCCCACCGCCGCCACGCAGTCCGCCGCCCGCCCCGATGGCGCCGCCATAGTTCGACCGTCCGGCATTTGCGACCGCCTTGGCAAGGTCGGCGTTGCCCTCTTGATCTCCGCGACACGAGGCGCAGACCCCGCCGCCTGGCCGGTAGTAATCCGCCGCGATCCCGTAGCGGTAATTGTCATCCTGTGGATCGCCCTGCGGCGCACCCGAACTCACGCAGCCTGCCAGACCGGAGATGACTGCAAGGGAAATCAGCGTCTTGCGCATCACTTTGCCTCCCCTGCCGGACGAACGGTCGCCAGCATGTCCGACAGTTCCTTCTCGTAGCGATCGAAATCTGCCCGCTCACCGATAAAGGCGACGACTGCCAGATCGTCCGGGCTGACCTGCACAGCCGCAAAAGCCAGATCGTACCACTTGCCCTCACGCTGGCCCGTTGCGGCCCAGATGCCAACCGGCAGACCGTTGATCTCGCGGCGATCCACGTAGGTGACATGCGATTTCGTCATGATCCGGGACCGGAGCCCCTTGAGCCGGTTGCCGAACTCCCTGATCGAATGCGCCTTGTCGGGCGACCACAGGCCCACCCACATCGAATCGCCCTGCCCCTTGGGACGCAGCGACAGGATCGGCGGCGGATCGGACATTCCAGGCTGCGCCTCTTTCAGATGGAAGTTCGGACCCTTCTTCACTTTCCATCCGCTTGGCGGTTCGAACTGGAAAATCGCTTCTCCCGCTTTGGAATAAACGACCTCGGCAAGTGAAACGCTGGCACCGGCCAGCGACAGCGCCACCCCGAGCAGTGCCACGCGCAGTATACGCATCACAGCTTCTCCTTCCGATGTGTCGCCAGTCTAGGCCTGCGAGGAACGTCGGGCAACGACCTTGCGGTGCGACACTGTGGTCATTCGGGCAGAAGACTTGCCGGCAGCCCTCTTTCCGGCGCACAATCCGACCGTCTCATCGGGATGGTCATGGCCTACCGCTTCCTTGAAACCGACGCCGACCTCACGGCAGCCTTGCGCCGGATCGCCCGGTTCGAGTTGGGCGCCGCGGTCGCCCATCTGGATCGGGACCGGCCCCCTCCCCCGACCGGCGTGCATGACCTGCGCAAGCGCATCAAGAAGGTTCGCGGCCTCTTGCGCCTGGTTCGCCCCGCGTTTTCCGCCTTCGACCTCGAGAATGCCGAGCTGCGCGACACGGCCCGGGCGCTGGCCGGGCTCAGGGATGCCGAGGTAAGACTGGCAACCTTCGACAAGCTCGCCGGCACACCCCGCCCCCGCAACCTGGAGCGACTCCATACCCATCTTGAGGCCGAACGTGACGCCGCCCGCCATGTCCAGACCGACATCGCCCCCCCGCGCATCGCCCTCCACGGCCTGATCGAGCGCGCGGCAGAATGGCGGGTCGAAGGCAAGGACCGCGAAGTCCTGCACCAGGGCCTGACCGACACCCGCCGGGCAGGCATCGTGCGGATGAAGGCCGCCGACCGTCATCGCGGGGTCGTGGAGATCCACGATTGGCGCAAGCGCGCCAAGGATCTGTGGTATCAGTCCCGGCTGCTTGCCCCGCTCTGGCCACGGATGCTGGACCCTCTGGCGGCAGCACTTTCGGACCTGACCGAGGATCTGGGCGACCATCACGATTTCGCCGTGCTGATCGACCTGCTGCATCAGGTCCCGCCCGGGACGCTCAGCCCGTTAGCCATGGTCGATCTTCACACCCGCGCCACCGAGGCGCAGGCCGAAATCGAGACTCGGATCTTCCCTTCCGGGGCGCGCATCTATGCGGGCGAACCTTGGGCGATCGCCGACCAGTGGGTCGGCTGGTGGAAGGCCTGGCGCGGCTGATCAGGCAGGGGCCGCACCCGGATAGGCCGGGATGACCGGGTCGAGCACGACCCAGGGCTGCTTGCTTTCGACGAAGATATGAGCCTCAGGCACGAACTGCGCCGGGTTGTCGAGCGACCCCGAGGTCAGGCCGATCATCCCTGCGGCGACACGGTGCGAGTAGATCGTTGTCCCGCAGCGCGGGCAGAAACCGCGCTGGATCGCCTCAGATGAGGCATGCTCTGCGACCGGCCCGCTGATCTCGACATCTGCGCGCCGGAACAGAAGCCGCGCGTTGAACGCGGCCCCGATTGCACGCTGGCACAGATGGCAATGACAAACTCGCGCATTCACCACCGGACCGCTGGCGACATATCGCACGGCCCCGCAGAGGCACCCGCCCGCTATCTCACCGCTCACGCCGCGAGGTCCCCGGTAAGTCCACGGTCGATCAGCGCTACCGTCTCGTCCACGCCGTAGAGCGCGATGAAGCCACCGAAACGCGGCCCCTCGCTGGCGCCGAGCAGCACCTCGTAAAGCCCCTTGAACCAGTCGCGCAGCGGCTCGAAGCCATGCTCCTTGCCCACGGCAAAGACCATCGATTGCAGCGCCTCGGCGTCGAGCCCGCCATCCCAGGCCACTAGCCGCGCCCGCAGGTCTTCCATGGCCGCCCGCTCCTTGTCGGTCGGCGCACGGAAGGTCCGGGTCGGGGCCACGAAATCGTTGAAATAGCGGACGGCGAACCCTGCGGCCTGATCAAGCTGCGGGTTGGTCTCCGGGCTCGCCTCGGGCGCATAGCGCTTGATGAAGCCCCACAGCCCCTTGGCATCCTTCGCCCCGGCAACGCTCGCGAGGTTCAGCAGCATCGCGAACGGCACCACCATGTCCGATTCTGGCGGCTTGCCATGGTGGATGTGCCAGACGGGGTTGTTGATCTGACCGTCCACGTCCTGCCCCGGATAGGCGCGCAGTTGCTGGTGATACTCGTCCACCGCCTTCGGGATCACGTCCCACCACAGCCGCTTCGCGGTCTTCGGCTTCTGATACATAAAGTAGGACAGGCTCTCGGTCGCGGCATAGGTCAGCCATTCGTCGATGGTCAGCCCGTTGCCCTTCGATTTCGAGATCTTCTGGCCCTGCTCGTCCAGGAACAGCTCATAGGTGAAGTGGTTGGGCTTGCGGCCGCCCAGCACCTCGCAGATGCCGTCATAGATCGGCGTGTTGGTCGAGTGGTCCTTGCCGTACATCTCGAAATCAACGCCGAGAGCGGCCCACCGCGCGCCGAAATCGGGCTTCCACTGCAGCTTCACATGGCCGCCGGTGACCGGAAGCGTCCATTCGCGCCCGTCCTCGTCGTCGAAGGTCACGGTCCCGTTCTTGGCATCGACATTCTTGATCGGGACATAGAGAACGCGGCCCGTCTCCGGATGGATCGGTAGGAAGCAGGAATAGGTCTGCTGCCGTTCCTCGCGCAGGGAGGCCAGCATGATCTCCATGATCGCGTCATAGCGTTCCGCCGCCAAACGCAGCGTGTCGTCGAACTGCCCCGACTTGTAGAACTCGGTCGCCGAGAAAAACTCGTATTCGAAGCCGAAGGTGTCGAGGAACCGCCGCAGCATGGCGTTGTTGTGGTCGCCGAAGCTCTTGTACTGGCCGAAGGGGTCGGGGACGCTCGTCAGCGGCCGTTGCAGGTTTTCGCGCAGCATTTCGGGATGGGGCACGTTGTCCGGCACCTTCCGCATCCCGTCCAGATCGTCCGAGAAGCAGAAAAGCCGCGTCGGGATGTCCGAGATGATCTCGAACGCCCGGCGGATCATCGTCGTCCGCGCCACCTCGCCGAAGGTGCCGATATGCGGCAGGCCCGAGGGGCCATAGCCCGTCTCGAACAGAACATAGCCCTTTTCCGGGTCCTTCTTCTCATAGCGTTTGAGGATCGCGCGGGCCTCTTCGAACGGCCAGGCTTTCGATTTCATCGCGGCGTCACGCAGGGCAGACATCGGCAGATCCTCATTCCGCGGTCCGGGCCCCATGCCCGCCGCGAGTGGCGGTGTCCTATTGCCGCACCTCTGGCGCGTCAATATTCTCTGGTCCCAGATAAGCTGAACCATTTCACCGCAAAGGATCGTCCCCGTGCTCGATACCCCCCCGTCCCTGACCCCGCAGGATGCGCTTGTCGCGCTGATGATCGCGGTCTCCTTCTCGGACGAAACGATCCGGACCTCGGAACTCGTGGCGATCACCCGCATCGTGAACCACATGCCGATCTTCGGCGGCTATGACGCGGACCGCATCCGCACCATCGCCCAGACGGTCTTCGACCTGATGGAAGAGGAAGACGGCCTCGACGCCCTGTTTGGCCTGATCCGCGACGCCCTGCCCGAGCGGCTTTACGAGACCGCCTATGCGCTGTCCTGCGACGTGGTCGCCGCCGACGGCAAGGCCCGCGACCCCGAGTTGCGGATGCTCGAGGAAGTGCGCGAAGAACTCGACATCGACCGCCTGCATGCCGCCGCGATCGAACGCGGCGCGCGGGCGCGTCACATGATGCTTTGACCCGGCCTCAGGCGCTCAGCCGCGACCAGCGCTCGATCAGCTGCGACTCCATGACCCGGGCCCGCGCCGCCCAGGCCGAGCCGCCCGGCGGCTCCTCGCGCAGTGCCAGCGGCAGGGCATCGCGCCGGGGGATGTCGGCGGCATAGACGGCAAAGGCCAGCCGCCGACCCGCGGGGGTGAGGACGAACCCGACCAGTCCCGAGGCGAAGTTCAGCGTTCCGGTCTTGGCCTGAACGGTCAGGTCCGGTTCCTTGGCGCCCTTGGCCGGCTGGCCTTCCAGCCCGCGCAACTTGAACGGCTTCATCAGCCCGGCCAGTTGCGCGCCTCCTGGCGATGCCAGCGCTGCGACCATGTCGGCCGGCGCGACGCGGCTGTCGGGACCAAGCCCGGAATGATCGACGAAAGAGCCCGAGCGTCCGAACTTTGCGTTCGCCCAGCCGCTCATCCGGCGGGCCGATTCGCGCAACGTTCCGGCATCCGCTCCTGAAGAAGAGAGGCCCAGCACTTCGGCCGTCAGGTTGGTCGAGTATTTCAGCATCGAGCGGATGACAGTGCTCAACTCGTCGCTCGTCTGCCGCACCAGCATGGTTCCGGCCGGGGCACCGCGCATTTCTCGCGGTTCAGGCAGGTCGATGCCCTGCGCCTTGGCCAGCGCGCGGAAGACATCGCCCGTATAGGCGCCCGGCTGGCGCACCGGCAACCAGCGCGACCCGGCATTGCCCAAGGCCGTCGCCGCGACGGTCCAGCTGTCGATCCCGCCCTTCTGGTCGAAGGTGAACAACGGCTTGTCGCGGTTCACGACCTTCACCTGCGCCATCTGCACTGGCGGGACGAACCGGTCGGACCGCGCATCCATCGCCACCGACCAACCGTTGCCCTTGCGCTTCCATTCGAAATGGACGCGGTTGTAATTCAGGTTCAAACCCGAAATCGCCGGGTTGTATCCCACGTAATCCGGCTGTTCCGAATCAATCAGCGGCAGGTTGGGAAGCGCGCCATCATCGACCAGGAAGCGACCGGTCACGCCCCGAACTCCCTTTGAGCTCAGCGTTGCGGCCATCGCGGCCAGCATGTCGGTCGAAAGCGTCGGATCGCCTGTTCCCGACAGGATCAGGTCCCCTTGCACCAGCCCGCCTGCCACCGGCCCCGTCGCCAGCACCCGCGTCTCGAAGCGATGGCCGCCGCCCAGCCGGTCCAGCGCATAAAGCGTGGTGATCGACTTGGCCGTCGAAGCCGGCGGCAGACCCAGGTCCGGATCGCGCGCGTCGATCATCTCGCCGGTCGCGGGATCGACGCAGAGATAGGCCACCTGCCCCCCGAGGCGCGCCGACAGGATGATGTCGTCGGCCGAGGCAGCGGCCGGCTTGGTCAGGACGGCCGGCGCCCCCAGGGCACCGCCGGGCGCCGGTCGCGGAACCGGACGGACAGAGGTCAGGGGGGCTTCGGCCAATGCCGGGGTTGCAACACCCGCAAGCAAGGCACCGAGAAGCCAGCGCCGGGATACGTCAGAGTCGTTCTTGGTCATGGCGCGGACCCTAGTCACCCCCCGCCCGACCATCAAGCGGCGCCTCGCGCCGCCACTCGCCCCGCGCACGGATTTGTGAAGAGGACAAGGCACTCTGCGGCATCAGCGCAAAGGCCCAGGCCGGCAAAGGCGCCTGCGCAAGCTGCCCCGGCTCGACCCGGGCCAAAGGGAAGACCCGCGCCGCTACCGAAAGCTGGGCGTGGATGTTGCTGCCCGGACGCGCCAGCACACCAATTGGGGCAAGCTCCATGATCCGCCGCCATCGGTCCCAGCGGTGGAACTGGATCAGGTTGTCCGCCCCCATGAGCCAGACGAACCGCACGCCGGGATAAAGCGCCATCAGCTTCTCCAGCGTCGCGGCGGTATAGCGGGTGCCGATCTGCGCCTCGATCCCTGTAATGACCACCCGGGGATCCCGCATCACCTGCCGCGCCCGGGCGATCCTGGCAGAAAGCGGGGCCGGCCCGTGCAGTTTCAGCGGGTTGCCGGGCGACACCAGCCACCAGACCCGGTCCAGGCCGAACCGCTTGATTGCCTCACGGGTGATGTGGACATGCCCCTCATGGGCCGGGTCGAACGACCCGCCCAGCAATCCGATCACCATTCCCGCCTTCGCAATGGGAAATCCGTGGCGCACACCATCCCTCCGTCAAGGCAGGACATCTCGGCCCGACTGCGCAAATCTGTCAATCTCTGTGAGCCGGCACCAGCAGGAGAAATTTGCCCGCATAGTGCATCTGCATCATGCAACTCGGCGTAACCCCAGGCATCGTAGCTGTGCGGAAGAATCTTCGTTCCAAGTGATGGAGTATCAAAATGCGTACAATCTTCCTTTGCACCGCGGCGCTGATCTTCAGCACCGTTTCCGTCGCTCAGGCGGCAAGCTTTTCCTTTACCGGCAGTTTCAGCTTCGACGACGATGTGCAGGTCTTCGGCTTTCACGTCGGCGCCCCCTCGACCGTCACGCTGCGCAGCTATTCCTACGCAGGCGGCACCATGGCGGACGGGACCGTCATAGCGGCCGGAGGCTTCGATCCGATCCTCGCTCTGTTTGACGGGTCGGGCAACCTCATCAACCAGAACGACGACGGCTACAGCGTTCCGGCCGATCCGGAAACCGGGCTGCCTTATGACACGCTTCTGACTCTGGATCTTGGCGTTGGCGACTACTTCGCCTCGGTCATGCAGTTCGACAACTTCGCCCCATCCCGTCTCTCGCTGCCCTTCCTGCACGACGGTGAGCATGACTTTACCGCAGCGGAGGGCTGTTCCAACGCCATGTTCTGCGATGCGGGTGGCAACAACCGTAGCAGCGCCTGGGCCTTCGACATCCTCAACGTCGACTCGGCCATAACCGTCGATCCACAGCCGAGCGCGGTCCCGCTTCCCGCCGGCCTGCCGCTGGTGGTCTCGGCACTTGGCGGCATGGCGCTTTTGCGGCGGCGGCGGAAATAGGCTTGACCCCCAAGGCGACCGGACGGTTCCAATTCGGTTTCGAGAAGTCGTCCAGACCTCCCGCGCCCGCGATCCGGCTTGCCCGGCGCGGGCGATCGGCTAGGGTCCTCGGCATGGAAAGCTCCGTTGCCATCGTCGCAGCCGACCCCGACGACCTGCAGTCGCGCGACTGCCTGTCTTTCTATTTCCGTCTTCTGGCCGACCGCATCCCCGGCATCAGCGCCACCCATGTTCCGGATCCCGACCCCGACGCCGATCAGTACCGTCCCCCGACGGGCGCCTTCCTTCTCGCCCGGTCCGACGGCCATGCCCTCGCCTGCGTCTCGCTCAAGACCGTCGATACAACCACCGGCGAGGTAAAACGCCTTTGGGTCGCGCCCGAGGCTCGCGGCCTTGGCCTTGCCCGCCGCATGATGGAGGCGATCGAGGATCAGGCCCGCGCCCTCGGGATGTCCCGCCTGCGCCTTGACACAAACGAGAACCTGCCCGAGGCGATCGCGCTTTACCGCAAGACCGGATGGACAGAGGTTGCGCCCTTCACCGACTTCCCCGCGACCCACTGGTTTGCCAAGGACATCTGACACCGCCCGTTGCAGAACAGGCCCCACGCCGGTAGAAGCCGCTCCAACCCCTGAATTCACGGAGCGCGAGCATGGCCAGCTACCAGTATGTCTACCACATGGATCACGTGTCCAAGACCTATCCGGGTGGCAAGAAGTGCTTCGAGGATATCAGCCTGAACTTCCTGCCGGGGGTGAAGATCGGCGTGGTCGGCGTCAACGGTGCCGGTAAATCCACCCTGCTCCGGATCATGTCCGGCCAGGACAAGGATTTCAAAGGCGAGGCCTGGGCCGCCAAGGGCGCCAAGGTCGGCTACCTGCCGCAGGAGCCGTGGCTTGACCCGGCCCTAGACGTGAAGGGCAATGTCATGCTCGGCGTCGCCGACAAGACCGCGATCCTCGAGCGTTACAACGAACTCGCCATGAACTACTCGGACGAAACCGCCGAGGAGATGGCCCAGCTTCAGGACCAGATCGACGCCCAGAACCTTTGGGAACTTGAGGCCACCGTGGGCGTCGCCATGGACGCGCTGCGCTGCCCGCCCGACGATGCCGATGTCACGACGCTCTCGGGCGGCGAGCGCCGCCGCGTGGCGCTCTGCAAGCTTCTGCTCGAAGCGCCCGACATGCTGCTCCTTGACGAACCGACCAACCACCTCGACGCGGAATCGATCGCCTGGCTGCAGAAGCACCTGATCGACTACAAGGGCACGATCCTGATCGTCACCCACGACCGCTACTTCCTCGACGACATCACCGGCTGGATCCTGGAACTCGACCGCGGCCGCGGCATCCCCTACGAGGGCAACTACTCGGCTTGGCTCGACCAGAAGGCCAAGCGGATGCAGCAGGAAGCGCGCGAGGACAAGGCCAAGCAGAAGGCGCTCGAGAAGGAACTCGAATGGATCCGCGCCGGCGCCAAGGCGCGGCAGGCCAAGTCCAAGGCCCGGATCCAGAAATACAACGAGATGGCCGGCCAGACCGTGCGCGAACGTGCCACGACCGCCCAGATCATCATCCCGAACGGAGAGCGCCTGGGCAACAAGGTGATCGAGGTCACCGGCCTGAAGAAGCACATGGGCGACAAGCTCCTGATCGAAGATCTGTCCTTCACCGTGCCGCCGGGCGCCATCGTCGGCATCATCGGCCCGAACGGCGCCGGCAAGTCGACGCTCTTCCGCATGATCACCGGGCAGGAGCCGCCGGACGAGGGCACGATCACCCTGGGCGAGACGGTAAAGCTCGCCTATGTTGACCAGTCGCGCGATGCGCTCGACCCCGACAAGACCGCGTGGGAGGAAATCTCGGGCGGGGCCGAGGTCATCCATCTGGGCGACTTCGACATGAACAGCCGGGTTTACGCGGGTGCCTTCAACTTCAAGGGCACCGACCAGCAAAAGAAGGTCGGCCTCCTGTCAGGCGGCGAGCGCAACCGCGTCCACATGGCGAAACTGCTGCGCTCAGGCGGCAACGTGCTGCTCCTCGACGAACCGACCAACGACCTCGACGTCGAAACCCTGCAGGCGCTGGAAGCCGCCATCGAGGACTTCGCCGGCTGCGTCCTCGTCATCAGCCACGACCGCTTCTTCCTCGACCGCCTCTGCACCCACATCCTCGCCTTCGAAGGCGACGCGCATGTGGAATGGTTCGAGGGGAACTTCGAGGCCTACGAGGAAGACAAGGTCCGCCGTCTGGGACCGGACTCGATCGAGCCGAAGCGGGTGAAGTACAAACGCTTCTCGCGGTAAGCGTTTTTCGATGTCTGGCCCCGTATTTTGGCACTTAACTTCGAAGGGTTTCAATCCATTGCTTCATAACGCTCGGCTCGGCAAAGGCTGGACCGTGTCAATGGACGTTCTCGCTCAAGTCGCACCCGGTGCGACAACTCTGTACGCGCACCTGAATGACGAACAAAAGAAGGAGAGGCTGTGGGAGGACGTTCGTAAGAGAATTGGTGCTGACGTCTTGCCGCCACGGCTTTGTAGCTTTTTTGCTTTCGTTTCACGAGAAGACGCGCGCCGGGCTCAGGCTGCATGGAATTTGCCGGATCGGCACCTAGTCGAAGTGTATGCTGGACCTGACGCGAAAGTACATTTGGCTGACAGTTCGCATCTGAACTCGTCGGAGGCAGAGTGGACCGAGGCAGCTGAAGCCTATTGGTTGGGAAAGATGACCGAGGCTCCCCTCGTCGAAGTACTGATTTCTGGTCCAATTTTCTTTCCCGGATGGGAAGAGCCACCTTTTGGCCTATTCGGTCAACAGCACCGAGGCAGCCAGTCATAGGCTGTGCGTTCACTGCGCGCCGTCCACCGCGGCAATATCGAAAAATGGGCGCACACGGCGCGATGTCGAGTTCCGCTGAAGGCTTACCAATTCGACCAACGCCCACGAACCAAAGATGGCTTCGCCAGATCGGGACCGAAGCAGCGCGCTTGAACGGAGGGGTGGCACAGGTCAAACTGACTGGACTTCCGATGTCCGATCCACCTGTCCGAAAAGGCGTCTGCATGGGTCAAACCAGTTCCGCAGAGTTGATCCAGAACCTTAAGGTTCGCTTCATCAACAACCCTTCGCGCCATCCCAGGCTGGACTGGTCAACAGTTTATGACCGCCTCACCGCCAATGATGCCGCGCTCCGCACCCTCCTCCGCATGGAGGAAACCGGCGGCGAGCCAGATGTGATCGGAGTCGACGCGGCCAGCGGACAAGTGATCTTCTGCGACTGCTCACCCGAGAGCCCGGCCGGCCGGCGAAGCCTGTGCTTCGACCGCGCCGCTCTCGACGCCCGGAAGGAAAACAAGCCCGCCGGCTGCGCGACCGAACGCGCGGCCGAGATCGGCATCACGCTCCTCAACGAGGACGAGTACCGCGCCTTGCAGGCGCTCGGTCAATTCGACCGCAAGACCTCCAGCTGGATCCAGACGCCGGACCGCATCCGCAAGCTCGGCGGCGCGCTGTTCTGCGACCGGCGCTACGACACCGTCTTCACCTACCACAACGGCGCCGACTCCTACTACGCGGCGCGCGGCTTCCGCGGGCGTCTGCTGGTCTGACCTGCGCCAGATTTCCCTCGAGCGCGGCGAAGTGCGGGGGGGGCGTCGGTATCCTTGCGAACGGAACTCTCCACTCCTTTCCGTCGGCACAAGGATGCCATAGGGTTTGACCATAGGCGCCAGGGTGTCTGGCAGCGCAAGCAAGCGGGTGTTCGCAATGGCCTGGCTGATCCTGTCCGACGATGGCCCCGACGGCCCCCGCCTGCGCGCAGACGCGGAACTGATGGCCGCCCACTGGGCCTACGAGCTGTCGATCCGTGACCGAATCCTTGCCGCGGGAAGCCTGCGGTCGGACGATGGTGAGACGAAGACGGGCAGCCTCCTGATCGTCGAGGCGTCCAGCCGGGACGAGGCGATGGCGCTGATCGCCGCCGATCCGGCGACGAAGGCCGGGCTGCGCGGTCAGATTGCCATCCGCTACTGGAACCCGGCCATCCTGGACCATGCCGAGCTCTGAGGCCGCCCCCGTGCCTGGCGCGGGGCCGCGCTGACCTCGCGCAGGAAGGCTGCCACTTCCCTGCCCACGCAATCCGGCTGGAACGCCGTCAAATCGGGGGCCCCGCCCCGCGGCACACGGTCAAGCGCCACCCGCAGCGTTTCCGCCGTCAGGGGCCCCTCATAGGTCGTTACCCAGCCCCGGCCGACCGCCCCGGCCAGATCGCGGGCGAAGGGCGTATCCGGCGTCAGCAAGGGCCGCCCCGCACTGAGCGCATGGATCATAGAACCGGAATGCAGATAGTCGCGAAACGGGGCGACGATCAGGTCGCTGGCCTTGAGGTGGGCGTCGTACTCTGCCGGATCCAGCCGTTGCGCCTCGATCATGATCCGGGAATCGGCGGCCGCCATCGCCTGAAGCAACTCGCGGTCACCGGTGGCGGCATCGCCGGCCAGGAGCAGACGCAGACCGGGACCCTGAAGCTGTGAAAACACTTCAATTACCGCATCCAAGCCTTTGTATGACCTTAAGTTTCCGACATACCCAATCACCCGATCACCTTCAGGCACCCCCAATTTCCGCCGGATTTCGTCAGCCGAAACTTCGGAAGACACTTTGTAGGCCGGATGCCAACACCCCAGCGCCGGGCAACCGCTCAGTCCGGGAATCGCCCGCCTGACCTGATCGACCGTGCCGGGCGACAAGGTCAGGACCGCGTCGGCGCGACGTGTCACGACGGGCAGCAGGCGACGCCACATCCATTGATGCAGAGGACGCCGCTCGTGCGGGGCAAGGTTGTGGACCAGCCAGACGATCCTCGTCTGCTCGGGAACGCCTTGAAGCGCCCTGACAAACCGCGCGACCCTGCGGAACAGGTCAAGGTCGCTGCGGGCCGTCCAGAACAATCGCTCCAGCCAATGCAGGATCAGGATGTCGACCTCGGCCTCGGCGAAGACGGCGGGATCTGGAAGGCTGACAACCTCGAGTCCGGCAGCCTGCAAACCGTCAAGAAAATTGACGACAAAGGCGTTGTAGCGCGACTCGCGGCCAGGCCAACTGCCGACACGAAGCCGCGCAGCGCGCACCTCTGCAGCACCGTAGCCGCCCACCCCTTCTTCACCATCCGCCCGGACCTGCGCCATGTGGTCTCCAGGGAAGTTCCGGTGAGCAGTATACCCTAACAAACGCAATGCCCCGAGCCCCGTCCCAGCCCGGTGAGCTACAGCCCGCTCGAACCCAGAAAAGTGCAATAAATCCGGGCGATTGAAAACGGAAAGCAACCCAGAATTGCCCCAGGACCCTATCCCTATCCTTGGCCGGGCAAATGATCGGAGAACGGATTGTTCACGATTTTGCTGCTATCGCGATTGTGAAAATTGAGTAACTATTTTGTGACAAAATTGTGTCGAGAGTTCCAAATTGCGCCACATTTCCCGGTTCCGTGACGGTCTGCTTGATATCAAAGACCGCATTACCCACGACCTTTTGGTCATTGCGGGAGTTGTCTCGCCGGGTCCTTTCAGCGCAAGGCTTCAGGCTCGGCGGGATCGTTGGCGCCGCGCCAGTTACCGCCCCCTTGCCCGCATCTTCACCAGCAAGGTCGAAGGCGCAAACCTGGCCAGAAGCCTGGGCGTCAGCATTCCCGAAGTCCTCCATCGGCTGCCTGATGCGAAGGCTCTTCATGAGGTTGAACTGCCCGCGAATTTCGTTCTGAAACCCGAGCGCGGCCATTCCAGCCGCGGCGTGTTCATCATTCGCGATGGCATCGACCAATTCAGTGGTCAGCGTTTGGACGTTGATGCACTCGTCACTCAGGCGGCCCAAGCTTCTGACGGACCGTTCCTGATCGAGGAACTGCTGACCAACTTCGATGGGAATGCGGGAGTTCCCTACGACTACAAGTTTTTCTGCTTCGGAGCGAAAGTCGCGGCGATTCAGGTGATCGACCGCAACGGCGGTTCGGGCGGCAAGATGACCCGCTCCTGGAGCCTTGGCCCGGACTGGCGCCCGTTGCCCTTCCACATCCACAGCAGCGGCCGGTCCGATTGCGGTCCCGCGCCCATCCCACCGTTTGCCGACGAGATGGTGGCGGTAGCGTCGTCAATGGGCGCAGAGCTTGGCGTCTTCATGCGAATCGACCTTTTCGCGACGACCCGCGGGCCGGTCTTTGGCGAATTCGAGCCCTTTGCCCATCGCAACTTCACCCATCAGGCGAATGCCTGGCTTGGTTCGTTCTGGAAGGGGCTCGAAGGCTGTCGGGAAGGAAAGGCACCCCGTTCAGTGCCCTCATCCGCGCGCCGGGGCCTGGGAGCGGCCGGTTTCTCGGTCGGCAGGGACCAAGTCACCGGCTGACGCGGCAGCGTTCTCAATCGTCGTCACACGCACAGGCGCTTCCACGCCCACGGCGTCTGGCCAGACTTGCCTATCCGCCATGGCTGCGGTTAGGCAGTGGCAGGCCGATGCCCTTGGGAAAACGATGTCAGATACACTTTCCACTACCGTTGAACCCCTAGTCGAAACGGTCGGCGTCGTAGTTTCGAACGATCTTGCAAACCCTTCTCCCGTGACCGAGGTCAGCCTGGCCATTCCCGGGGTTGTCCTGGTGATCGGGCTGCACGGCTGGTTTCTTGGACGCATCTCACGCCGTTTTGCCAAGTCATTCAGGAAATTCGACGAACATACGGCCCGGTGGCGTGTCAGCCTGCTGATGGGCGTGACGGTTGCTGAGTTGGCTTCGTCCCACCTGATCGAGACGTTCATCTGGGCCATCCCGCTCTGGTATCTGGGCCTGATAGACACCTTCCGCCACGCCTACAGCTTCACCCTGGAGCAATACACAACGCTTGGCGCCGGCGACGTAAGGGTGCCCCAAGGATGGAGCCTGATCGGCCCGATGATCGCGATTTCGGGGCTGTTCACCTTCGGGTGGACGGGATCAGTCCTGGTTTATGTCATGGGCCAGCTGTCGAATTGGCATGGCCGAAGCGAAAAATGATCGGAAGGCCCGCGTGGCGACAGTCAGCTCCGCCGTCAGAACACGCTCATCACGTCATACATCACAGGCTCGAAGCGCGAACACAGTGCTGAAATCTTGCGATTGCGCTCGCGCATCTCGGGCGTGCGCAGCATCGCCATGAAGTCCTCGCGCCGCCGCCATTTCGAGTAGTTCGCGATCCGCGTCTGGGCATCGTTCATGTGCAGCCCCGCGCCAAGGAATCCCGGCTGGTGGCGGATGAACTCCGAATAAGCTGATTGCAGCGCCTCCATCAGGTCGGCTGCCGTGCCCGGCGTCATCTCGAAGGTGGTGATGACGGTCTGGCCGTCGAATGAAGTCGAGATTTCCGGCATTCTATCCTCCCTTCCTCCGGGGCGATCAGACCTTCTTCACCAGCCGCACAAGCGCCAGGAAGATCACAGCGCCGATGGTCGCATGGATGATTGAACTGAATGTCCCCCCGGGTCCGTTAAAACCTAGCCGCGGCAGGACGAAGCCCGCGACCAATGCGCCCACAATGCCGACGACGATGTTGCCGAGGACACCAAATCCCGCTCCGGCGACGATCTTTCCGGCCAGCCAGCCGGCGATCGCACCCACGATGAGCATGGCCAGAACACTTGAGACACCCATTCCGACTCTCCTTTGCTTGAGGCAGCTTACGGTGGAACCCGCTGCATCAGAAGCCATTTCGGCGAAGCCCTTGCATCCCCGATGCTGCCTGGGCCAGTCTCGGGTCAGGGGAGTGCCTGCCATGACAAGCGAAGCAATCGGTGCTGATGAACTCGCAGAGCTGCTGACCACCCGCGCGAAGACGGGGCGGGTCATCGCCGCCCTTGCCGGTGCGCCGGGATCGGGAAAATCGACATTGGCAGAGGCGCTGGTCGAGACGCTGAATACCCGCCAACCGGGTTGCGCCGCGGTCTTGCCGATGGACGGGTTCCATTACGACGACCTTTACCTTGTCCCGGCCGGCCTGCGACCGCGCAAAGGGGCGCCAGAGACTTTCGACGTGGGCGGGCTTGCCCATGTGCTGAAGCGCCTGCGCGCCCGGGACGAGGCCTTTGTTGCCGTGCCGGTGTTCGATCGCAGCCTCGAGATTGCCCGCGCCGGAGCGCGGCTGATCCCAGCCGAGGTGCCGATCATCGTGGCCGAGGGCAATTACCTTCTGCTGGACCGCAGCCCCTGGTCGGGCTTGCGACCGCTTTTCGACGTTACGGTGATGGTTGATGTGCCGGAAGAGATCCTGCGCGAAAGGCTGACGGCCCGCTGGCAGGGCTATGGGCTGTCGGAGGCCGAGATCGCCTGGAAACTCGACGGAAACGATCTGCCGAACGGTCGCGTGATCCGCGACGAAAGCGCACCAGCTGATTACCGCATCCTGTCGGGTTAGGCGCTTGCGCCAGAACCGTTTCGGTCTAGCTTCGCAGGAAATCGGGACCAACCTAGGATTGAGGTCGATGCGTCTGCTGATCGCGCCCTTGCTTCTTTTGCCTGCCACATCCGCCGCTGCCTCGACCGGCGCGGCCTGGGATGCGTTCCGGCAGGATGTCAGGGCCGCCTGCAGATCGCTCGCCCCACAGGAGGCCGCCGTGACCGTCGAGGTCAACCCGTACGGGTCCGAGCATTACGGCGTCGCCATCGTTACGGTCGACACCGAGTCCGGCACCGATCGCATGATCTGCATCTACGACAAGGCGAGCCATGCCGCCGAGTTGTCCGCCCCTTTCGCCGAGTAGCGTGATGTCCGACACACCTCCCCCCGCCAAACCGCCGTCGCGTCTGCTCGACGCTGACCACCCGTTCTTTCGCCAGGCCTGGCGGCGATGGGCGACGGCCCTGGTCCCCTTGTGCTGGGGCGTTTACGAACTGGTGACGGGCAACCCCGGCTGGGCGGTGATGTTCGGCGCGGCCGGCGCCTATGCGCTCTGGGTCCTCGTCATCAAGGGACCATCGTCCCCCGCGGCCTAGATCCGCGCCGGAATCTCGGTCGCAAGCGCCTCGACCTCGGTCGAGGCCTGCGACTTGCCGAATTCCTGCGCACCAAGCCCCTGGCCGAGCGTCTCGGCAAAGACGACGCGCTGGCCAAAGCGCGACTCGGCCACTTCGGCCTCGAGATTCGCGGCGGCCGCAGCCACTTCCTCGCCCAGGCGCGTGCCCGACTTCGTCCGGTTCAGCACGATCGTCGCCCGTTTGCGCTCACGCGCCGCAAGGTCCAGCACGCCATCGGTGGCCCAGAGGTCGACATGGCTTGCCGCGACCGGGATCAGCACAAGGTCAGCCTCGCGCAGGGCCGGGCGCAGGTCGGCATCGACCTTGGGCGGGGTGTCGACGATCACCACGTCATTGGTCTTGCGGAGTTTTTCGCATTCGTAGGACACGCCCCAGGCCGAGGCCGTGGACAGGTCCATCCCCGGCTGGCCCAGCCTCTCGCGCCGGGTCAGGAACCAGCGGCCGAGGCTGCCTTGCGGGTCGGTGTCCAAGAGCGCGACCGTCATCCCCCGCCGGGTGAAGGCAACGGCGAGGTTCACGGCAAGGGTCGTCTTGCCCGATCCGCCCTTCTGCTGCGCGATGGTGATGACCTTGCCCGCCATGCCGCCCTCCTGAATGCCGCATTGCAGCATAGACCAGGCGGAGGGGATTTGCACCCGGGATGCGACGATCTGGCCGCAATTGTTCGGGGCCTGTGATCAGGGGCAGTCGAGTCGCCCGCGCATCACCCCGGAATCGCCGGCGACCGAGGCCGCGACCGGGGTGCATCCGGTCGCCTGCGCCACCGCCCCCAGCATCGCCACCCGCACCGCGTCGTGGCCGCCATGGGCGACGCGGTCCATGCGGATCACCTCGAAGGCCGGCCCCTTGCGGTAGACGACATAGGTCTTGCCCCCGACCCGCATCTCGGCCCGGTCGCCGCCCATCATCCGCGGCGAGGGGCTGTCGCAGGCCGCGAGGCACAAAAGGATCAGCAGGAACCGCATCGCGCCACCCCTCCTCCCGGGCAAGGACCAGACTGGGGAAAGTGGGTTAACCTGCGGTTAATCGGCGCGGCGGATCGCCGCCCTCTCGCGGTCGCCCTGCGGCCTCTGCTAGCATCCGGGTCTCTGACGGGGAGGCGAGATGAAACCGAAAACGATCCGTGAGGTCCTGAGCGGGCGTGAGCTGGCCCGGGTCGAGACCGGCCAGAGCGTCGGCGAGGCCGCACGCGTGCTGGACCGGCTGAATGTCGGCACGGTGGTGGTGCTGTCGGGCGGGCGGCTGTCAGGCATCCTGAGCGAGCGCGACGTCATCCGCAAATGCGTGGCGCCGGGGCTGACGCCCGAGACGACGCCGGTCGAGGCGGTGATGACCCCCGGCCCGCACTGCGTGGGCATCGACGAGGGGCTGGCCGAGGCCTTCCACATCATGCGCGACGGCGGCTTTCGCCATGTGCCGGTGGTCGAGGGCGAAACGGTCGTCGGTCTGATCTCGATCCGCGACATCCCGACGGAATACCGTGCCATGCTGGAGCAGTTCGAGGCCTTCCGCTCTCACACCGACTGACCGCGTCAGAAGACCCCGCGATAGCCCTGGATCAGCGCCCGCACCTCGGGCGTGATGTCATGCACCCTCGGCGCGCCGAGGCGCCTGACCTGCCGCGAGGCCTTGGCAAGGCGCAGACCGATCCGGCGGCGTGAGCGGCGGAGACGGACGGGAAGTGGCGTGGCGGGCATGGGCGCCTCCCTTGGGGTTGAGGAAGCGTGCCATCGCAATGCAACGCGCAGATGAAGGCGCCAGAGGACCGGCAGGAAACCGTCCAGTGGACGGTTTCCCGGTCCGATTGCCCGAAGGCGCAAGCCGCAGGGGTGAGGCGCGCCCCGGCCAATGCCGGGGGAAAACGGTCCAGAGGACCGTTTTCAGCGCCGAACGCCCGATCCGCAAGGATCGGGCCGAGTGGGGGTTGTCAGCAGCGCGGCGCAGAAGGCCCGAAAGCAAAGGTCCAGTGGACCTTTGCCGGGACTGATTGCCCGGAGGCGCAAGCCGAAGGGCAAGGGGGTATCCGGTTGTCCTGCGGCTGAGCTCAGGTCGCGCCGGACCGCCGGGTGGGCGCAACGCGCCCGCCCGAGGGGGCGGTCGGGCGCGGCCTGATTTGACTGGGGTCAAATCAGGCAGGTGCGGGAAGGGCAATGTCGGCCGTTATGGAGAACAGGTATGGCGCGCATTTATCGCGCACAACAGTAAGGCCACTGTAAAGGTGCGCAATAAATGCGCACCCTACAGCTTGCTCAGATTCAATTAATTGGCTCTAACACCAATTCATACCCTTCCGATCTACGTGACTGCGCAAGCGGCACATCAAGCCCACGCTCGGCCATCACTTGTTTCAGCTCCCGCACATCCCTCTCGCCGCAATCTGGGCCAATTATCAGTCGGCGAAGAAAAAGGCCCGGTGCGACAGTGTATCCACCGACGCTTCCTTTGCTTCCCGAAAAATCAACTAATCTAACCTCTTGCTCAGCTGAGAATGTCGCCTGCTTGACAAAAACGAATTTTCTCGCCGCAGTGAAGAATGGATCATCAACGCTGCGGAACGATAGATCCGAGAGAGACCACTCTCTATGAACAACGAAGAGAATGAATATTGAAGCTAGATCAGTCAGGTCCAGCTTAGGTTTTTCCGCTTCGTAACTGACGTCTTTTGGTGTATAAAGTGAGTAGAATGTGTAAGCGTACCTATCCTCAATTTCATAGCAAATACCCTTCCCTCCATTTCCGTAGTGCTGCCAATGAAAGGCCCCAGGGGTCTGCGTGGTGAAACAAATGACGCGAACATTTTCACGAAGTATGCGAGTAACTTCTGATATCGCAGCCGGGTTAGCCTTGCTGAGAGCGGAAAACAACGGATCTGAAAAGTACTTCCCTGCAACTAGCTCGAAGAACTCCAAGTCGAGCCCTGAAGTTCCCCAGACTTTTAACGCCTCAACGTAGCTTTGCGACATCTCCCTAGACTGGTTGATTGCGGAGAATGCGCTAATCTTGATAGATTTTATCTGCTCTTCCGTTAGCGGCGCGAGGTTCTTAGCAATATCAGGGCGGGCTTCGTGAATGTCCCCAAGGCTAGAAACACTTGGAAGAAAAAGCTTCTGCTTCGAAAGAAGATTTTCGAGTTCAGCAGGGAAATACTCCTCTCTCTGATTTCTGAAACGATACAAGAAAGAAGATTGTTCGTCGTCGTCTATCAATCCGAAAGGATCAACTAAGTTGTAGGTCGGGTTTAGGACTGCGCCGTTGTTCGCCCAAACCTTACGCTTTGACACCATTTACTCACCTCACCCATCCATCTTCAACGCATTGATGAATGCCTGCTGCGGGATCTCGACCTTCCCGAACTGGCGCATGCGCTTCTTGCCCTCTTTCTGCTTGTCCAGAAGCTTGCGCTTCCGGGTGGCGTCGCCACCGTAGCACTTGGCCGTCACATCCTTGCGCATTGCGGAAATCGTCTCGCGCGCGATCACGCGGCCGCCGATGGCCGCCTGGATCGGGATCTTGAACATGTGGCGGGGGATCAGCTCTTTCAGCTTCTCGACCATCGCCCGGCCGCGCAGCTCGGCGCGCGCGCGGTGGACCATCATCGACAGGGCATCAACCGGCTCGTCGTTGACCAGCACCGACATCTTCACCAGGTCATCCTCGCGGTAGCCGGTGATCTGGTAGTCGAAGCTCGCATAGCCCTTGGTGACCGATTTCAGCCGGTCGTAGAAGTCGAAGACCACCTCGTTCAGCGGCAGGTCGTATTCGACCATCGCGCGGTTGCCCGCATAGGTCAGGTTCAGCTGGATGCCGCGCCGGTCCTGGCAGAGCTTGAGGATGTCGCCCAGGTATTCGTCGGGCACCATGATCGTCGCCTTGATGCGCGGCTCTTCCAGGTGGTCGACATGGGTCAGGTCGGGCATGTCGGCGGGGTTGTGCAGCTCCATCATCGAGCCGTCGCGCATGTAGATGTGGTAGACCACGGAGGGCGCGGTGGTGATGAGGTCGAGATCATATTCCCGCTCCAGCCGGTCGCGGACCACCTCGAGGTGCAGAAGGCCGAGGAACCCGCAGCGGAAGCCGAAGCCGAGGGCCGCCGAGGTCTCCATCTCGTAGCTGAAGGAGGCGTCGTTGAGCGCGAGCTTCTCGATGGCGTCGCGCAGCGCCTCGAAGTCGTTGGCATCGACCGGGAAGAGGCCGCAGAACACCACCGGCTGCGCCGGCTTGAAGCCCGGCAGCGGCTGGTCGCAGGGCTTGCGCTCGTGGGTGATGGTGTCGCCGACGCGGGTGTCGCGCACCTGCTTGATCGAGGCGGTCAGCACGCCGATCTCGCCCGGGCCAAGTTCGCCGATGTCGACCATCTGCGGTTTCAGCACGGCGAGCTTGTCGATCCCGTAAAGCGCGCCGGTCTGCATCATGCGGATGCGGTCGCCCTTCTTGATGACCCCGTCCATCACGCGGATCATGACGACGACGCCGAGATAGGCGTCATACCAGCTGTCGACCAGCATCGCCTTCAGGGGCGCGTTGCGGTCGCCCTTGGGGGCCGGCAGGCGATGCACGATCGCCTCCAGCACGTCGGGGATGCCAAGGCCCGACTTGGCCGAGATCAGCACGGCGTCCGAGGCATCAAGTCCGATCACATCCTCAATCTGCGCGCGCACCCGGTCGGGCTCGGCCGCCGGGAGGTCGATCTTGTTCAGGACCGGCACAATCTCGTGTCCCGCATCGATCGCCTGGTAGACGTTGGCGAGCGTCTGCGCCTCGACCCCCTGGGAGGCGTCGACGACCAGCAGCGAACCTTCGACGGCGCGCATGGAGCGGCTCACCTCGTAAGCGAAGTCGACATGGCCGGGCGTGTCGATCAGGTTCAGCACGTAATGCTGGCCGTCCTTCGCCTTGTAGTCGAGGCGGACGGTGTTGGCCTTGATGGTGATCCCGCGCTCGCGCTCGATATCCATGCTGTCGAGCAGCTGCGCCTTCATGTCGCGGTCGGCCACAGTGCCTGTCGACTGGATCAGGCGGTCGGCAAGCGTGGATTTGCCGTGGTCGATATGGGCCACGATCGAGAAGTTGCGGATGTGCGAAAGCTGGGTCATGCGCGGCTTATGGCAGGTTTTATTGGGCGGTCAAGCAAGCGGATGTGCGCGGAATTCCGCCGCCCGGCAAGGGGGCGGACAGCCCTTCCGGGACCCTGGATCGGCGGGAAATTGCCAGCCAGCGGGTCGGGTTGAAGTTTTTCCGCCGAATCGGCATACTGCGTGGCAGAAAAACCGCAGGTTCAGCTGCGGAAAACCACGAGGCAGAGCAGATGAAGTCTTCCATCCGTGTCGCGGTCATGGCCGCGCTTTTCCTTTCCCTCGGGTCGACGCTGGCCCTTGCCGGTGGCCCGATCGAGAAGGCCTGCAACCGCTCTGACCGCAGCGGCGCGACCAGCAGCATGTGCAGCTGCATCCAGCAGGCCGCCGACCAGACGCTGAGCAATTCCGACCAGCGCCGCGCCGCGAAATTCTTCGAGGATCCGGAGAAGGCGCAGGACGTGCGGCTGTCGACCAGCTCGGCCGACGATGCCTTCTGGGACCGCTACCGCAACTTCACCGACACCGCCTCGGCCTATTGCGCCGGCTGAGCCAGCCTGCGGATAAGGGCGCGGCAGCCTGTCTCGATGAGGTCAAGCGTTCCGTCGAAATCGCCCGTGTACCAGGGGTCCGGCACGTCCATTGACTTGGCACCGGGCCCTTTCTCATCGATCAGGCTCAGAAACAGCTCGACCCGGGCCCCTGCCCCGTCCGGGCGTCGGGCCTCTGCCCCGCGCAGATTGGAGCGGTCCATCGCCAGGATCAGGTCGAAGCGGGTGAAATCCTCTGGCGTCAACTGCCGCGCGCGCAGCGGCGTCAGGTCGTAGCCGCGCCGAGCGGCAGCGGCGATGGCGCGGCGGTCGGGCGGCTCGCCTTTGTGCCAGTCGCCGGTCCCGCAACTGTCGATGGCAAGGTCATGCCCGGCTTCCTCGGCCATGCGCCGCAAGACCGCCTCGGCCGTCGGCGATCGGCAGATGTTGCCAAGGCATAGGAACAGCACGCGCGTCATCAGCGGAAGGCCGGGCCATGCGCCCAGAGCGTCAGCGACCAGCGTTCCCGGCTGGTGACCGGCGTCACCCGATGCAGCACGAAGCTCGGAAAGACGGTCGCGGTGCCGCGGTCGCGAGGGGCGCTGTGGATGTTGCTGTCGGGGCGGAGTTCCAGCGCCCCGCCTTCATAGCTGGCCGGATCGGACAGCTGCAGCACGATCGTCAGCTTGCGCTTCGCCGCCCAGTTTCCGGCGCCGATGTCGGAATGCCAGTCGAAATGTCCTTCTCGTTCAGCCCCATAGCGGGCGATCTGGGCGCTTTCGCCGAAATCGGTCAGGTCAAACCCGTAGCCGTCGCGGTTGGCGCGCGCGACAAGGCCGATCAGGCGGTCCATCACCCAGCTTCCGCCCTCGAGGTCATCCAGCCAGGCAATGTCGGCCCGGCGGATACCATGGCGGGTGGTCCCGCCGACCAGACCTGCGTCGCGCAAATTTGCGGCACGAGCCAGCGCGATGACATCGTCGCATTCCGACGGCGACAGGGCGGCGGGCAGGGTCAGGAACGGGGGCATGGGGCGACCGGAAAAGGAAAAGGCCCTGCCAAGTGGCAGGGCCCGTCACTGTCCGTCAAGGTGAAAGGACTCAGGCAGCCGCCTGAACCTTCTCGATCTCTTTCTTGATCTTCAGGGCGCGATCCGACAGCTCTTCGTCCTTCGCCTTGGCGAGGAACGCGTCGAGGCCGCCGCGGTGATCGACGGTGCGGAGCGCCGCAGCCGACACGCGGAACTGAAACGACTGGCCCAGAACGTCAGAGATCAGGGTCACATCATTCAGGTTCGGCAGGAAGCGCCGGCGGGTCTTGTTGTTGGCGTGGCTCACCTTGTTCCCGGTGATCGGGCCCTTGCCACTCAGTTCGCAAACGCGCGACATCGGTCTTATCCTTGTTCTGAACCGGCAGGGCTGGTCTGCCGAGGTCTTCCGTCAAGCAGGCAGCCCACCCCGAAGAGGTGCGCCCGCAATTCCATCGGCGCCGTTTAGGGGCAAAGCGCGGCGGCGTCAAGCGATTCACCCCCGGCTTTTCCAGAGAAGGGGTCAAAAGAAGGGGGCTTTCCGCCCCCTCTGTCCCTTCGGGACATTCACCCCCGAGGGTATTTCGGCCAAGAAGAAACCCGGCTCATTCGGACTTCAGCCCTGCAAGGAATCGCTCGGCGGCAGATTCGGGGGAGAGGCGCCATGCGGCCACCTCGGTGCCAAGCCGGTCGAGGGCTGCGCGCGCCTTTCCAGTTTCAAGCACGGCAAGCAGGCCGGCGCGCACTTCGGCCTCGAACCAGTGCCGGGCCTGGTCGGCGCGGCGGGCGTGCCAATTTCCGCTCTCGCGACGCCATTGGGCGAGGGCCTGCATCTCGGCCCAGGCGGCGTCGAGGCCCGTTCGCTCGGCCGCGGAGACGGTCATCGCCTTGGGAAAGCCCGGCGGGTCCTGCGGGCGGTGGCGAAGAAGGCGCAGCGCGCCGGAATAGTCGGCGCAAGTGCGGGTCGCCGCCGGTTTCAGATCCCCGTCTGCCTTGTTGACCAGGATCAGGTCCGCCATCTCCATGATGCCGCGCTTGACCCCCTGCAACTCGTCCCCGCCCGCCGGGGCAAGCAGCAAGAGGAAAAGGTCGCACAACTCGGCCACCATGGTTTCCGACTGGCCGACGCCGACCGTCTCGATCAGGATCACGTCAAATCCCGCCGCTTCGCAGATTGCAACCGCCTCTCGCGTGCGGCGGGCGACGCCGCCCAAATGGCTCTGGCTTGGCGAGGGGCGGATGAAGGCGCGCGGATCGCGGGACAGATGCTCCATCCGGGTCTTGTCGCCAAGGATCGATCCCCCCGACCGCGCCGAGGACGGATCGACCGCAAGCACCGCCACGCGCATCCCCTGCCCCGTCAGCATCAGGCCGAAGCTCTCGATAAAGCTCGACTTGCCTACCCCCGGCGTGCCCGACAGGCCGATGCGCAGAGCCTCGCGCCCGGCGCCGCGCAAGAGATCGATCAGCGCCAGAGCCTGCATGCGGTGATCGGCCCGGCCGCTTTCGACCAGGGTGATTGCGCGGGCCAATGCCCGGCGATCCCCGGCGATCACGCGACTGGCAAGATCCGACACATCCATGTGCACCCTCCGGCGAAGTTCCGCCTGACAAGCACCACCCCACACCGGATTGTCAACGCTGCCGGGGCTGCCCCTGTCACAAAGCCGCGCTAGGATTCCGGCCATTGATGGGAGAGTCCGATGCGGTCACCGTTTCTTGCCAGTGTCCTTGCCGTTTTCGCGCTGGTCCTGCCGGCGGCGGCCGAAGACTCCGCCACTTACGACCTGTCGATCCGCGGCCTCCATGTCGGGACCGTCAGCTATTCCGGCGAGATCCGCGATGGCCGATATTCCGTGACCGGCCGGCTGCAGAGCGGGGGGCTGTTCGATTGGGTGAAGCACATCCGCTACGACGGCAATTGGTCCGGCCGGGTCAAAGGCGACCGCTTTACCCCTCAACGCTATGTCGAGGCTGCCGATACCGGAAAGCGCCAGTCCGAGGCGGTGATGGAATACCGAAACGGCGTTCCGCAGGTGAAGGTCTACAATCCTCCGCGCCCGCCGGGCGGCGGCGGGCTCGATCCGGCGCAACAGGGGGGCACGGTCGACCCCCTGACCGCGATGTTCGCCGCCTTGCGCACCGTTCCACAGGACGATGCCTGCGACCTGACCCTGCAGCTTTTCGACGGCAAGCGCCGCAGTCTTGTGACCATCGGGCCGCCGGCAACCACGCCTGACGGCACGACCTGCGCCGGAGAGTATAGGCGTGTCGCCGGTTTCAGTGACTCCGACATGGCCGAGAAGACCCGTTTCCCCTTCACGCTGGTGCTGGAGCCCGCCGGGCAAGGCAAGGTCCAGGTGGCCGAGATCACCATGGACACGCTCTATGGCAAAGGCCGGATGAAACGGCGATAAGGCGGGGGTGACAGACCCGCTTCCCATCGACGAGGCCCTGCCTGGACTGGTCGCCGCCCTGCGCGGCCGGGGCATGGCCGTGCTGCAGGCTCCGCCCGGCGCCGGCAAGACCACCCGCGTTCCGCTTGCCCTGTTGCCCGAGATCGCGGGCCGCATCGTCATGCTCGAGCCGCGCCGACTTGCCGCGAGGGCCGCGGCCGAGCGGATGGCCGAAACGCTAGGGCAAACCGTTGGCCAGACCGTCGGCTACCGCATCCGGGGCGAGGCGAAGGTGTCGCGCACCACGCGGATCGAGGTCGTGACCGAGGGCATCCTGACCCGGATGCTGCAATCGGACCCGTCGCTTGAGGGTGTGGGTGCGCTGATCTTCGACGAATTTCACGAACGCTCGTTGCATGCCGATCTGGGCCTCGCCCTGGCGCTCGAGGTGCGGGACGCGCTGCGCGAGGATCTGCGGCTGGTCGTGATGTCGGCGACGCTCGACGCTGCGCCGGTGGCGGCGTTGATGGGGGATGCACCGGTCGTCACTTCGGCCGGACGGGCCTTTCCAGTTGAAACCCGGTGGCTGCCGCGCCCGCTTCCGGCCGGGGCCAGACTCGAACCGGCCCTCGCCGAGCTGATCCTTCAGGCGCTCGACGAGACCGCGGCGGGCGGGCTTCTGGCGTTCCTTCCGGGCGAAGGCGAAATCCGACGTGTCGAGGGATTGTTGAACGGGCGCCTGCCGGCCGGGACAGAGGTTCGCCCCCTGTTCGGCGCGATGGACTTCGCGGCGCAGCGCGCCGCTGTCGCCCCGGCCCTCTCGGGACGGAAGATCGTGCTGGCGACCTCGATCGCCGAAACCTCGCTGACTCTGCCCGACATCCGCGTCGTCGTCGATGGCGGTCGCGCGCGCCGGGCGCGCTTCGCCCCGTCCTCGGGCATGTCGCGCCTGGTGACCGAGCGCGTCACCCGGGCCGAGGCCGAACAGCGGCGCGGGCGGGCCGGGCGTGTGGCCGAAGGCGTCTGCTACCGGCTTTGGGCGAAGGCCGAGGAAGGGGCGCTGGCCGCCTATCCGCCGCCCGAAATCGCGGCGGCGGACCTGACGGGGCTGGCGCTGGAACTGGCGCTTTGGGGCGGCGGCGAGGGGCTGGCGTTCCTGACGCCCCCCCCTGCCCCCGCGCTGACCGAGGCGCGGGCGCTGCTGCGCGATCTCGGGGCGCTCGACGCGGCGAACCGCATCACCGAACACGGCAGACGCCTCGCCCTCATGCCGCTGCATCCCCGGCTGGCCCATATGCTCGCACTGGCCGGACGGCAGGCGGCGCCCCTTGCCGCGCTGATGCAGGAACGCGACCCCCTACGTGGCGCACCGCCCGACCTGACGTTGCGGCTGGACGCGCTTCGGGACTCAAAACGCTTTGAATCCGATCATCCTTTCCCTATCCACCGGCCGACCGTTGAGCGGGTCCGCGAGGAGAGTCGGCGCCTTGTCCGCCTGGCGAACGACGCCACAGAACCCATGAGCGCGGGAGCAATGGCGGCGCTCGCCTATCCCGACCGGATCGGGCTGCGGCGCAAGGGCGACCAGCCCCGTTGGGTGCTGTCCGGCGGCAAGGGCGCGGCAATGGAACCGGGCCAGCCCCTGTCCGACATGCGCCTGATCGTGGCCACCGACCTCGATGGCGACACCCGCGAGGCACGGATCCGCCAGGCCGTCGCATTGACCGAACCAGAGTTGCGATCGCTCTTTGGCGACCGGATCGAAAGCCGCAGCCTCTGCGAATGGTCCCGGCGGGACGGGCGCGTACTGGCCCGGCGACAGGAGGTGCTGGGGGCGATGGTCCTTTCAGACCAGCCCTGGCCCGATGCAGCGGAAGAGGATGTGGCGCGCGCCGCCCTCGAGGGCATGCGCCAGATCGGCCTGACCTGGAGCGAGCCCGCCCGACGCCTGCGCGCACGCATCGAACTGGCCCGCGCCGACGGGGCCGACCTGCCCGATTGCCGGGACGAGGCGCTGCTGGCACGGGCCGAGGCCTGGCTTCTGCCCTGGCTCGGCAAACGCCGCAGCGAAGCCGACCTGCGCGCGCTTGACCTGACGGAGCCGCTGCGCCAGTCGCTGAGTTGGGAGCAGATGCAGGAGGTCGACCGCCTTTGCCCCTCGCATTTCGAAACCCCGCTCGGTCGGCGGGTTCCCATCGACTATGACGGCGAAGCGCCCTCGATCGAACTGAAGCTGCAGGAGCTTTTCGGCGTCACGCGTCATCCGACCGTGGCGCATCGGCCGCTGCGCATCACCATGCTGTCCCCGGGCGGTAAGCCGGTGCAGGTGACGATGGACCTGCCCGGTTTCTGGGGCTCCTCCTATGCCGATGTCCGCAAGGACATGCGTGGCCGCTATCCGCGCCATCCCTGGCCCGAGGACCCGACCGAGGCTGAACCCACCCTGCGGGCCAAGCCGCGCGGCACCTGACAGATCCCCCAAAGCGCTTCGGATCCGACCTTTTCCTGCCCGCTTTTTCGGCATATGGATATCCGGGCGAGCGGGAGAATTTGAGATGACCAGTGACATGCAGGCAGCAACCCGCGGTCGATGGGCCGTGGCGGCAATGTTCCTGTCGAACGGATTCCTTTTCGGCTCCTGGGCGCCGCAGATTCCCTTGCTCCTTCCGGTTCACCAGATCACGGAAAGCACACTCGGACTCCTGATCCTTGTCCTTGGTCTGGGCGCGGTCGGCGCAATGTCCTTTTCCGGCCGGCTCATCAGCCGCTATGGGTCGCGGCGGATGGTGCGCATCTTTGCGCTTCTGTCGAGTTTCACACTGGTTGCGGTAGTCTTTTCCCCAACCGTGCCGATCCTGGCGGCAACCATGGCGATCATGGGGGCATTCCTGGGGACAATGGACGTGTCGATGAACGCCAATGCCGTGCAGGCCGAGCGCAAGCTGCATCGCGCGATCATGTCCTCGTCGCATGGTTTCTGGAGCCTTGGCGGATTCCTGGGCGGCGGAGTGGGCGGTTACGTCATTTCCCATGTCGGGCGCGAGGCCCATGCGATCGGCGCCAGTATCCTCGCACTGATGCTGATGCTGGCCGCGATGCCATTCCTGGTCAGCGACGAAAGGACGCCTGCCTCGCCCGGCGACCCGCGTCAGAAAGGCGCCGGCAAGCGTGACCTTGCCCTCTATGCACTTGGCATCATGGCGCTTTTCTCGATGGTACCCGAGGGTGGCGTGCTCGACTGGGCGGCGCTCTATCTCACCAAGGAGCACGGATCTTCGCTTGCGACTGCCTCATTCGCCTTCGCCCTGTTCGCCGGCACCATGGCTCTGGTGCGCTTCCTCGGAGACTCAGTCCGCAACCGTTTCGGCGCCGTCATGACTCTCCGCATTTCCGGCGTGGTCGGGGCGGTCGGCCTTCTGGGCGCAAGCGCAGCGCCGAGTGACCTGATCGCGATCCTCTGCTTCGGGATAGCCGGCCTCGGGGTCGCGAACATGGTGCCGATCGTGCTGTCGGCGGCCGGCAACCATCCGGGCGCAAGCGCGGGCAGCGGCATCGCTACGGTCGCGATGATGGGGTATGCCGGCATCCTGTTTGCGCCGTCAGCGATCGGGTTCGCCGCCGAGCACATTGGCTACCGGCTCACCTATTTCGTGCTGGCCCTGCTGCTTGCGATCGTCGCGACGCTGTCGTCGCGCGTGTCCTCGGCGGATAGGATCGGAGCGCACCCACACCCGGCCGAATAGCGCGACCAAAACCCTTTGAAGGGTAATGGCAAATTCCTTCGAAGGAATTTGCTTGACGCTCCGGCTGCTTCAGATCGCCTGGGCCACCGCCCCCGTGGGCATGACCCGCGCGAAATCCGCGCCAAGGATCGTCAGCGTCATGTCCAGCAAGGCCTCGGCGGAAATGCGGCTGCCGTCCGGTCGGGGAAAGTCGAAACCGATCAGGGAATCCCCGGGCAGGATGACCTGATAGCCAAGGTCCGAGGCCGCGCGCGTGGTCGAGGTCACGCAGAAGGCGGCCACCGCCCCGGTCAGCACAATCCGGTCAATGCCTTGCGCCCTGAGATGGCTCTCAAGCCCGGTCCCCGCGAAGGCCGAGGAACGCGACTTCACGAAGACCGGCTCACCCGGCAGCGGCCGGGCGCAGGGCATCACCTCGGCCCCCGGCTGGCCCATGGCAACCGGGGTGCCCGGCTCGTCATGATGGACGTGCAGGACAGGCAATCCGCGCGCGCGGAACAGTGCCAGCAGCTCCGCCACCCGCTCTTCCGCCTGCGGATTGGCCCGCTCTCGCCCCGCCGCGGTGCGGCGGGCCATTTCCATCTGCATGTCGATGACGAGAAGCGCCGTTGACATCGCATCACACCCCGAGGCACCAGCGCATGACGGCCTTCTGTGCGTGCAGGCGGTTCTCGGCCTCGTCGAAGATCACCGAATGCGGGCCGTCCATCACGGCGCTTGTCGCCTCGTCGTTGCGATGGGCGGGCAGGCAATGCATGAACAGCGCGTCAGGCTTGGCATGGGCCATCAGCGCCTCGTTCACCTGGTAAGGGCGCAGCTGGTTGTGCCGCCGTTCCTTGGCGCTTTCGGGGTCATGCATGCTGACCCAGGTATCGGTCACGACCAGATCGGCGCCGGTCACCGCAGCAACCGGATCGCGCTCGATCCGCACCGAGCGGCCCTTCTCGCGGGCGAAACCGACGAAGCCCGGCTCGGGGTCGAGCGTCTCGGGTCCGGTGAAGGTGAAGTCGAAGCCGAACTGGCCGGCCGCATGCAGGAAGCTTGCGCAGACGTTGTTGCCGTCACCGCACCACACCACCTTGCGCCCCGCGATCGGGCCGCGATGTTCCTCGTAGGTCATCACGTCGGCCATGATCTGGCAGGGATGGGTGCGGTTGGTCAGGCCGTTGATGACGGGGACCGAGGCGTATTCCGCCATCTCAAGGAGCGTCGCCTCCTCGAAGGTGCGGATCATGATGAGGTCGACATAGCGGCTGAGGACACGGGCGGTGTCGGCGATGGTTTCGCCATGGCCGAGCTGCATCTCCTTGCCCGACAGCACCATGGTCTGTCCGCCCATCTGGCGCACACCCAGGTCGAAGCTGACGCGGGTGCGGGTCGAGGGTTTCTCGAAGATCAGCGCCACCATGCGGCCAGCGAGCGGCTGGTCGTCGTCAGGCATGCCCTTGGGGCGACCGTTGCGGGCGATCTTCATGGCATGGGCGGTGTCAATCATCGACCGCAAAGCGGCGGGGTCGGTCTTGTGGATATCGAGGAAGCTGTTCATGGGAGTGGTCTTTTTGACTGGCGGTGGAACCGGGGGCTGTCTGCCCCCGGACCCCCGAGGATATTTGAAAGCAGAAAATGCTCAGGATGTCGGGACGACGGGGGCCGGTCGTCGACGCAGCAAGGTAACAGGCATCATCGGATCAGCCGACATGCGCGGTCACCAGGGCCTTCTCCACCGCGACGGCGGCACAGTCGAGACGCTGCACGGCCTCGGCGATGTCGGCATCGGGGATGTTGAGCGCGGGCAGGATGCGGATCACGTTGTCCGCCGCGGGAACGGTAAGCAGGTGCTCGCCGTAGGCCGCCTTGACGATGTCCGTGTTCGGAACCTTGCATTTCAGGCCGAGGATCAGGCCCTGTCCGCGCACCGCCTCGAAGATGTCGGGATGGGCGGCGACGAGGCCCTCCAGCCGCTGGCGGAAAAGTGCGCCCTTGCGGTTGACCTCGGCCAGGAAGGCCGGATCGGCGATCTCCTCGACAACGGCAGCACCCACGGCGCAGCCGAGCGGGTTGCCGCCATAGGTCGAGCCATGGGTTCCAGCGACCATCCCCGAAGCGGCCTTCTCGGTGGCCAGCACGGCGCCAAGCGGGAAGCCGCCGCCGATCCCCTTGGCGACCATCATGATGTCCGGTGTGATCCCGGCCCATTCATGGGCGAAGAGCCTGCCGGTGCGGCCCATGCCGCATTGCACCTCGTCGAGGATCAAGAGCGTGCCGGTCGCATCGCAAATCGCGCGCAGGTCCTTGAGGAAGGCATCGGGCAGAGCCCGGATGCCACCCTCGCCCTGGATCGGCTCGACGATGATCGCCGCGACCCTGTCGTTCAGCGCGGCCTTCACCGCGCCGATGTTGCCGAACGGCAACTGGCGGAAGCCAGGCAGGAGCGGGCCGAAGCCCTTTGTCATCTTCTCGGACCCGGCGGCGGCAATGGCCGCGCTGGAGCGGCCGTGGAAGGCGCCGTCGAAGGCGAGGATGTCGATCCGGTCCTTCTGGCCTTTCTCGTACCAGTATTTTCGCGCCATCTTCACCGCGAGTTCCATGGTCTCGGTGCCGGAATTGGTGAAAAACACCGTGTCGGCAAAGGTGTTGGCGACCAGAAGCTCGGCCAGCCGCTCCTGTTCCGGGATGCGGTAGAGGTTCGAGACATGCCAGAGCTTCGCCGCCTGATCCGCGATGGTCGCCACCAGTTTGGGGTGGGCGTGGCCGAGCGCGTTCACCGCGATGCCTGCGCCCAGGTCCAGGTATCGGCTGCCATCCTCGGCGATGAGCCAGGAGCCCTCGCCGCGAACGAAGGCGAGTGGCGCACGATTGTAGGTTGGCAGGACGGCACTGATCATGGGTGCGGCTCCGGATTGGAAGATGAAGGGGTGCCAAGAAGGCGCAAGGACGTCAAGGAAAGATGACGAATGGCCAAGGGCCGCGAGACGCCTTATCGGCGTCGCGGCGAAGTGAACCGGAACAGGGTCTGGGTCTGGGCCATACCCGGCGCTTTAGCCGCAAGCGGCAGCGGGGTCAAAGGATTTTCGCGGCGTGGAGCAGCGCGGGCAGACGGGCCGGCCGATCAGTGCCTGAGGGTGTGGGAGCGGAATAACACCCCGTCAGGTCGCGCATCACCAAGGCCGACAGACTGAAGCGGCACGGCCTCGGAGCGGTCGGCCAGGCCGATGTCGGCCAGAAGATGCAGCGGCGTATCGGGCATCCGGAGACTGCGCGCCGGACGTCTGCCAGGTTGCAGCCGGGCGAGAATGCCCCGCCAGGCCCCGACCACGCGCCCGGCCAAAGCGGCCAGCCTGTCAATTTCCGCGTGCGGCGGCGGCGCCAGGTACCCGGCACCGGGCGGGGTTACGCGATGATGCAGTCCAAGATCGCTGGCCATGGGCATTCACCGTTTTCACTGTCGTTGCCTTCCGGCGCGAGGGAGGAAAATGGACCCGCTCGGCAGCCAGCGCTGTTGTCTTGGGAACGGTCCGTATCTGATGTTGACGGACGGCTTTCTGCTTCCGGGCCAGTCAGGCGGGACCCATCGGCGGGCCCACCACCACCATGTGATGGCGCTTCGCCGCCTCGATGATGGCGGCCATGTCGGCCGGGACATGATATTGGAACTGCGCCATTTCGGCGAACCATGCCTCGAACCCGCCAGGAGTGAAGATCACGATCTTTCGCGCGGGTGAATTGCCGGGGTTGCGGAAGGAATGGACCTTGCCCCGGGGAATGAAGACCGCCTCGCCCGGGCCTTTGAGGGAGCGAACGCCCTCAAGTTCCACTTCGATCTTGCCGTCGAGGATCAGGAAGTATTCGTCGGCATCTTCGTGATAGTGCCGCCCCGGACCGAAGCCGGGCGCGACCAGCGTATCGGTCATCGACAACGCGCCACCGGTTTCGCGGCTCGTCACCAGCGGGCGGAAACTGCAGTCCTCCCAGTGTAACGTATCTTCTTGGGAAAAAACGTCTTTCATGTCGGCCTCCCATATTGGCCTGCCTGGCCATGCGACAGAAAATAGGCCGCGCAAAAGCTGCTGAGAAACTGCAAGGCGATATGCTATGTATTCATACGATGAATATATCCGGCTTTGACCTGAACCTGCTTCGTGTGCTCGACGCCCTCCTGCGCGAGGGGTCGACAGTGCGGGCGGCCGACCGCCTTGGCCTGTCGCAGCCGGCGGTTTCCTCGGCGCTTGGGCGGCTCAGGCAAGTGCTTGGCGATCCGCTCTTCGTGCGCAAGGGCCAGGGGATGGAACCGACGCTCGTGGCGCGCAACCTGGCCGCACCGGTGCGCGATATCCTCGAGCGGGTCGAGGGGCTTCTTGGCGGATCGGTCCTGTTCGACCCGGCGCGCAGCGAGATGATCTTCAAGATCGGCGGGTCTGACGCGATCGCCGAGGTGCTGATGTCACCGCTGCTGAACCGCCTGCGGCGCGACGCCCCGCGCATCCGGGCCCAGCTTGTCGATCTTGTGCCCGAGAACTACGCCCAGACGCTGGAGCGCGACGGCGTCGACCTCGCGCTGATCCCGGGCCATCGCGATTTTCCGGAATGGGTGGATCGCCGCCTTGCCTTCCGTGCCGACTATCTGGTCGTCGCGGCACGCGACAATCCGCACCTTGCCGCGGCCGGGATTGCCGAGGGCGATGAGATGCCGCTCGACCTCTTCTGCGACCTGACCCATTTGCTCTTCTCGGCCGAGGGGCGGCTTTCCGCCGTTGGCGACACGGCGCTGGCGGCCCTGGGGCGCAAGCGGCGGGTTGTCGGCAGTCTGCCGGTCTTTTCAGGGGTTGCGCGCGCCGTCGCCGAAGGCACGTCGATCGCGCTTATGCCGGCCCAACTCGCCCGGGTCTTTCGTGACCGGTACAAGCTGAGCCTTTACGCCGCGCCGATGGAGGTGCCTGAAACACCCATCTACATGTGCTGGCACCGGCGGGCCACGTCGTCCGCGGGCCACGCCTGGATGCGCGACCTTGTGTACGAGGTCATGGCCCCGATGCGGGCCGTCAGGAAAGTACAGAGAGGCAACGCAAGGGCCTGATCCGGGCGGGGCTTGTGCCGGGTGGCCGAGACGCGGTAAAACCTTCGGGTTGTGCCGGTCATTCTCCGGCGGCTTGCGAATTTGCGGGGATAACATGTCCTGGACCGACGAGCGCGTCGAGACGCTCAAGAAGATGTGGGGCGAAGGCCAGAGCGCCAGCCAGATCGCCAAGGAACTGGGCGGTGTCACCCGCAACGCCGTCATCGGCAAGGTGCATCGACTGGGCCTGTCGAACCGCGTCGGCGGCAAGGGGGACGAGGACGAAGGCGAAGCCGCACCGGCCGTTGCCGCCGCTCCTTCCCGGCCCGAACCGGTTGCCGCGCGCCCCGCGCCCGAGCCGGCCGAGGCCCGCGCGCCCGAGCCGCGCCCGGCACCCGAACCGCGCACCGCCGCCCCGGCCTCGGGCGCGACCGTCACGCCGCTCAACCCGCGCAAGGCGATCATTCCCGCCGGCCAGCCGCTGCCGCCGCAGCCTTCGGCCAACGAGATTTCGCCTGAAGCGCTCGCCTCGGTGCGCGAGGTCGAGAAGCGCGCGCGCAAGCTGACGCTGATGGAACTGACCGAACGGACCTGCAAATGGCCGATCGGCGATCCGGCGACCGAGGATTTCTGGTTCTGCGGCCTGCCCTCGCAGGCTGGCAAGCCCTATTGTGACGCCCATGTCGGCGTCGCCTTCCAGCCGATGAGCGCCCGGCGCGACCGTCGCCGGTGAGAATTCGATGGGGCTGGCGGCCTAGTTGCCGCCGCCTAGCAGTTTCTCCAGCTGTTTCTGGGCTTCCTGCTTCAGGAATTCCTCGCCAGCCCGGCGTGCCGTATCCTCAATGCTTTCGCCCTCGACCGGGGCAAGTCCCAGCTTTTCGGCCTGCTTCTGCAGTTCTTCCTGGGCCTTCGCCTCAAGCTTCGCCCGGGCGATGCTTTCAAGGTCCAGACCAAACCTCGGCGCCGACCAGGGGCCCGAGATTGTCACCGGCACCTGCGCATCGGCACCAAGCTCCTTGCCCCCCAGGCTGGTCGGGACAATACGGTAACTCAGGCTCTGCCCGCCGATATCGACCGTCCCTGATCCGCTTGCCGTCAAGAGCGGCGCCTGAACGGCAAGATCGCCATTGCTGAGGACGCCGCCGTTTACCGTGAACGTCCCGGTGATGCGGTCAAAAACCGTCTTCTGCCCCTCGCCGACATAGTTAGGATCGAGGTTCAGGAGCATCCCGGCCAGATCGAGCCCCAGCACCTCGCCCTTGCCGAAGGTCAGGGATCCGTCGCCCGAAAGGCTTCGCATCAGGGCCGCCTGGCTGTTGCCCGAAGCGAGCAGGTTGAAGCGGATGTCGCCCGTTCCGACCAGCCGGTCGAAATCCGCCATGTCGGACAGCAGCGGCTGCAGCGCAAGGCCGCTGAGCGACAGGTTGGCGCGGGTCGACAGACCACCTCGGCTGTTGACGACCGTCTGCCCGGACAGGCTGCCCCCGTAAAGCGCCAACTCCTTCACGTCGACCACGGCGCGTCCGGCGTCGATCACGATGCCAAGCCGGGTCCGGCCCAGCTTCACTGACCCGAGATCAATGCTGTCTGCGGCCAAAGCCAGTTCGGCATCGGCAAGGCCAAGGGCACTGACATCAATCGGTGCAGTCGACCATCCGCGGGGTGCGCCGCCGCCACCGCCGCTTCCACCACCGCCCCCGCCACCCGCCTTGGCAGGGGCACCACCTAGCGCCGACAGGTCCAGCGCCCCCGCCGTCAGCTTTGCCACGATCTTGGGGCGGTCCTTGCCCGGCAGGATGTCGGCTCCTCCGCTCAGCCGGTTGCCATCCAGCGCCAGCGATCCATCGCGCAGATGCAGCGTGCCTTCCTCGGTCAGCGTCGCCTGCCCGCTCAAGCTCAGCGCGTCGCGCCCCAACCCGGCAGGCAGTCCGGGGTCGCCGAACCCGATCAACCCGAACCCCGCCCCCGGTTCACCAAGCGTCAGCGACAGATCCCCCTCGGCGGCGGGGGCCGTGCTCATGCGCCCCTTGTAGGCAACGCTGTTCCTGCCGCTCTCTGCCTTTAGGCTGCCGTCGACCAGCTTGCCGTCAAGGAAGCCGGACAGCGAGCCAAGCGCCAGCGACAGGTCCACCCCGGCGCCATTGACGGTTCCGGTCGCCTCGATCTCAACCGGACCGGCAAAGTCGGGAATGGCCAGTTCGGTTGAAAGCCCCGTCACTTCGCGCCGGTCGCCGCTGGCATGGTCGATCCAGATCACCGTGCCATCGCTGATCTCAGCCCGGTCGAGCGTGAAGCCCGATCCATCGCCCGGCGCGACGGGTGTCGTCGTCCCCTCCGTCGGCGCGGCTTCTGACGGGGCGACGGTCGACTTCCCGAAGTCCCAATTGCCGCGCCCATCCGCCGTGCGCTCCAGCACCAGCCGGGGTTCGATCAGGTCAAGGCCTGTCACCCGCACCTCGCCGCCGACCAGCGCCGTCAGGTCGAGCGAGATTTCGAGCGACCGTGCCGTCAGCATCGGACCTTCCTTCGACCAGTCGGCGTTGGCGAGCGTCACATCCTGCGCCGACACGCCGAGGACCGGCCAGAACGTCGGGCGCACGCTGCCGGCGATGGTCAGCTCTCGCCCCGTCATCTCGCGGAACTTCGCGGTGGCGATGCCGGCAACTTTTTCCGTCGGGATGAAGAAAGCCGCCACGACAAGCAGCAGCGCGACCGCGACGAGGATGCCGAGAATGCGGAACGCCAGACGCATCGAAACCTCCGGAACCAATGACGGAATCCTAGAGCGCGTCGGCGCCCGCACAAGCGGCATCGCCGGGAACCGGCGCCGCTCCGCCGAGGGGGATCAGTTCACCTTGACCGGTTTCGAGCGCATGCGCGCCACCGTCTCGCGTTCGGCGCGGCGGCAAAGCTGTGGTGGCAGGCCCTTGTCGAGCAGCGCCATGTCCTGCAGCACCATCTCGCCCATACCGGTGAAGACCACGTCCATCGCCCCGGCCCGATGCGCAGACCGCAGGAAGCCATCAAGTTTGCGGACACGATGATCCGGCGGCAGAGGCTCTTCCGGGAACACATCGCTCGCAGCGACGATGTGGCCCGAGGCCACCGCATCCATCAGCGCGTCGAAATCGACCACGCCCGCCCGCGACAGAAGGATGAAGGCAGAACCCGGTCGCATCGAGGCGAAGGCCGTCGCGCCAAGGAACCCCTCGTTCTCCGAGGTGACAGAGGCGGTGACGAACACGACATCGCTTTGCGACAGCGCGGTCTGCAGATCGACCGGCACGGCCCCGGCCGCGCGGATCTGCTGCGGCGCAAGCCAGGGGTCGTAGACCCGCAGCTTCGTCTGAAAGCCCGACAGCACCCGTGCCGTGGCCTTGCCCAGATCGCCAAAGCCAAGGATCGCGACATCGGCCCCGGCAAGCAGACGTGCGCGCTGGTTGCCCTCGCCCCCCCATTTCTCACGGCCAGCCCGAAAATCGGCATCCGCCTCGCTGATCTGGCGCAAGAGCGACAGGGCAAAGCCAAGCCCGATCTCGGCGACCGGCTGCGCAAAGACGGCGCCGGTCGTAAGTACATAGATCCCCCGCCGGAAAACCTCGTCATAGGGCATGTTCATGTAGAGGTTCGACTCGACGTTGAAGATGCTGCGCAGGTTCGCAAGCCTCGCCAGCAAGGCGCTGTCGATCGGCGGTTGCCCGATGATGTAGCGCGCCTCGGCCAGAACCTCGGGTGGCAGCGACGGCAACTCGTCGTCCGTGGTCTCGACGACGCGGTAGCGCGCGCGCAACTCCGCAAGGCGCTCCGGCGTGAAGATCAGGTCCAGTGTGCGGGGCAAGGGCGACGAAATCACCAGCGGCTTGTCGGTCATGGCAGGTCCTCCCATTCATGCCGTAGCTGACGTCAGGTCTTGCCGATCTGCAAGGGGAGTGTCCTGCCGCCCTTTGCGCAATTCCGCGTCCTCCTGTATAGCACCGCCCCATGTCGCAGAACCCGCCCAACCTCCGCCCCGACCTTGCCCATGCCCATATCCCGGACGTGCGCCGTCCCGGCCAGCCGACCATCGGCATGGTTAGCCTCGGCTGCCCCAAGGCGCTGGTCGACAGCGAGCGCATCCTGACCCGGCTCCGGGCCGAGGGTTATGCGATCAGCCCCGATTACAAGGGCGCGGACGCAGTGATCGTGAACACCTGCGGCTTCCTCGACAGCGCGAAGGCCGAAAGCCTCGACGCGATCGGCGAGGCGCTGCGCGAGAATGGCCGCGTCATCGTCACCGGCTGCCTTGGCGCCGAACCCGACTACATCACCGGCGCGCATCCCAAGGTGCTGGCCGTGACGGGTCCGCATCAATACGAACAGGTGCTCGACGCCGTACATGGCGCGGTGCCGCCTTCGCCCGATCCCTTCGTCGACCTGCTGCCCGCCTCGGGCGTGAAGCTGACCCCCCGGCACTACAGCTACCTCAAGATCTCTGAGGGCTGTAACCACAAGTGCAAGTTCTGCGTCATCCCCGACATGCGCGGGCGCCTCGTCTCGCGCCCCGCCCATGCCGTGCTGCGCGAGGCCGAGAAGCTGGTCGAGGCCGGCGTGAAGGAGTTGCTGGTCATCAGCCAGGACACCTCGGCCTATGGCGTCGACCGCAAGCATGACCTCTCGCCGTGGAAAGACCGCGAGGTGCGCGCCCATATCACCGATCTGGCGCGGGAGATGGGGCAACTCGGCGCCTGGTTGCGGCTCCATTACGTCTACCCCTACCCCCATGTCCGCGACCTGATCCCGCTGATGGCGGAGGGGCTGGTCCTGCCCTATCTCGACATCCCGTTCCAGCATGCCCATCCCGATACGCTGAAGCGCATGGCCCGCCCCGCCGCCGCCGCGAAGACGCTGGACGAGATTGCCGCCTGGCGCGCGGTATGCCCGGACATCACGCTGCGCTCGACCTTCATCGTTGGCTATCCGGGCGAGACGGAAGAGGAATTCCAGACCCTGCTCGACTGGCTCGACGAGGCGCAACTCGACCGGGTCGGCTGCTTCCAGTACGAAAACGTCGCCGGCGCGCGGTCGAATGACCAGCCCGATCACGTTCCCGACGAGGTCAAGCAGGACCGATGGGAACGGTTCATGGAAAAGGCACAGGCCATTTCCGAAGCCAAACTTTCCGCCAAGATCGGCTCTACCATCGAGGTCATCGTCGACGAGGTCGACGAGGAAGGCGCCACCTGCCGCACCAAGGCGGATGCGCCCGAAATCGACGGCAACCTGTTCATCGACGAGGACTTCCAGACACTGGCCCCCGGCGACATCGTCACGGTCGAGGTCGAGGACGCCAGCGAGTATGATCTTTGGGGCCGTCGCGTCTAGCCGGACCACCCTCGCTGGAATGCCACCGGAAATCCAATAATCCGGATGCACCTTTCTGCTTGGCGGCATTAGACTCTCCCTCATGGACACATCCGGCATCAGACCCGGAGGACAGGAGGGACAAATGAACGTATCGCGCGGATTTCTGTCGATCGCGCCGATCTATCTGATCATCGGAATGCTGATCGGCGGCTACATGGGCGCTTCGCAGGACCACAGTCTTGCGCCGGCCCATGCGCATATCAACCTGCTGGGCTTCACGTTGATGATGATCTTCGGCCTGTACTACGCCGTCTTTCCGGCTGCAGCCCAGACCGCGCTCGCCAAGGCGCATTTCTGGCTCTTCCAGATAGGCGCGGCGATACTCGCAATAATGCTGGTCCTGCTCTTCAGCGGCCGGCTCGTGGAAGAACAGATGGTGCCACTCGCCCCGCTTGCGGAACTGTTGGTCCTGCTTGGCGTCGTAGCCTTCACCATCAACGTCTGGCGGTACTCCCGCTGATCGCGGGCGCGCGTCGGGCCTCTCAGGCCCGGCGCCTCCGCCCCAAGGCGGCAAGTGCGCCAAGGCCAACCGCCAGCAGCGGCAGCGCCGCAGGCAGCGGCACTTCCGCTGGTGTCGCAGGCGGCCCATCCAGCACGACATTGTCGATGCGGAAATGCGAGCAGGGCGCGCCGTCGCAATAACCTTCGGCTGGAATATCGGCAAAGCCGATGACCAGCGACGTCAGGTTCTTGAAAGCGTCAGAGAACAGGATCGTGCCGAAGTTTGTCGACATGTCGAAGATCATGCTCGCCACCTCGGCCCCGCCGTTGAAGCCCGAGACCTTCACATTGGGAAATGACGTGGGTGAGCACTTGGCACCGTCCTCCGGCTCGCAGTCATAGAATGCAAAGCCGAGCGGGATCAGGTCAAAGCTCAGGGCTGTGAAAAGGCCCCCCATCGTGAAGGTCACGAAGGCAGGGTTTGGTGTTCCGCCATCGTCTAGATGGGCCGTGCCCTCGTCATCATAATCGCCTGAGCCGTTGAACTGGCCCATGCCGGCCTTGGCGAGGATGCCATCTTCGAAATGGGACGTCGAAAGAAACTCGAGATCGTCGAAGGTCATCGTGGCGGCCTGACTAGGCGCGGCAAGCAGCAAGGACGTGGCGATTGCGGAAAGGAAAACGGTCGTCGATCGCATGTCGGACCTCAATTCTTGTGAACAGGATGAGGAATTAGGCCCGGAATTAACCAATCTGTCAACAAAACGTGACTTTGCCCAAGTCTGTCATCCGCAATGCGCCGATACGCAACTATAGTCCGGGATGGATCGCTTCGATCTCCAACTTGTTCCGGCAATAGGCCGGAAGAGAAGCCTCACCTGGGACTGCCAGCCAGCGAATACAGCTGCGGTGATGGCTGCAAGCAGAGCAGCCATCGATCATCTGCGCCAGATCGCGCCGCGTCAGCCAGCCTTCCACCACAGCCTCCTGCAGGTTCAGACCGGCCTTTCGCGCCATGCCGATGGTCAGCCAGAAAGCACGCGGTATGTCGACATTTCCGATCACGATCGGCCCTCCAATTGACGACCAATCGCGGCCGTTTCGTGCGGACGATGGTGCTTTTGTTGGGACTGATCAGCCTTGATGCAGATCAACGCGCCCCGGCCTGCAGGGCGGCAAGCGTCTGGTCGACGGTCTGGATCCGCTGCGCATTCGGCGGATGAGAGCCGAGGAAGCGGTTTCCCGGATCCGGAAGGCGCGTGAAGAATTGCGCCCCCTTCGCGGGATCGAAGCCGGCACGCCATGCGATCTCGGTGCCAAGTGCATCGGCTTCCAGTTCGTAATCCTTCGAGAAGGACCTGGCACCAAGCTGCGCGCCCATGTCCTGCGCCGCCTGGACATCCGCCGCGTTGCCACCGCCAAGACTGGCCAACGTGCCGGCCAGCATCGCGCCGGTCATCGCTGACTGTTCCTGCCGCGACATATGGCCAAGAATGTGATGCGCCGCCTCATGGCCCATGACAAAGGCAAGTTCATCTTCGTTCTGGGCCTCGAGGATCAGCGCCAGGGTAAAGACCAGGATCGGCCGGCCCGCATCATCCAGGGTCTGGAAAGCGTTCGGCCCGGCATCGAGCCGGTCATCAATGGCGATCTGGAACTGGCAGCGCTGCGGCGCCAGTCGGGTCCGGCAGACCTCTTCGGCCACCGGCTCGACCCGGGTGACGACCTCCACAAAGGCGCGAGCGGCCTGATCGGGGCCGTGGATCGCCGCTGTCGACGACGCAACCGGCGCAGGGGCCATGGGCACGGTCGAGGTCGGAATGCAACCCGCCAGCAGCACGGTTGCCAGCATCCCCGAAACCAGAACCCGCATCTGCCGCCCGACTCCCACCGTCACCGCCGCTATCTAGCAAGCTCCACATGCCGACACACCCCCTTCACGTCGATTTGCATCCATGCCGAAGCAGGTTGAGCCGACAGGAAACGCCGCGTAATCTGGCAGCATGTTCACCATCGAGCACGATTTCGACGCCACCATCATCACCCTCGTCGACGAGGGCGAAGACGCGCCGCTTCAGGAAGATGTCACGATCCTTGCCTTCGAGGATTGCGTGACCATCGAACAGGTTGATCTGCAGTCGGACGAGGTGGTGAAGATCACCCTGTCAAACCGCCAGGTGCGCGAACTTGCGATGGCGCTGGACCTGCCAGAGGGCAGCTATCGCCTGTCTCCCCGCAAGGAGTGATCAGTCCAGGCGGAACTGCTTGTCGCGACCCGTCGCACCACGCAGCAGCGTCAGGCGAGAAGGCGCGACGCCGAGCGCCTTCGCGAGGAGGCGGGTCACTGCCTTGTTGGCCTTTCCATCTTCCGGCGGCGCCGTCACGCGAATTACGAATCGCGCGCCATCGCGCGTGACCTGTTCGCGCGAGGCGTTCGGGGTGACGCGAACCTCGATGATGGTTCCGGCCGCCGGTTTTTCCGTCTCGTTGTCGCCGGTCATGGCGTTCCTGTCGTTGCCTTGCCCGGACTGATTCTGCATCCGCGAAAAACACATGCCGCAATTGCCGCAATCTTGGGCGATTTCGCAAGGATGGATCGGGGCGATTGTTTACGCAATCAGACCAATCCGCGCCCCTATCCCGGATTTGCCACCGGAATTCAGACCGTCCCAAGAGCGAGCCAATTCTGCCGCATTCTTTGCACATTTCATTAAGAAAGAGGGTCGAGGGCAAATTCTGGCCCGACGACAACAACCAATTGACGGCGGACAAAGACGATGAAGTTGTTCAGGAAGATGACTCTTGCGGCCCTCGCCCTTGGGCTGAGTTCGGCCTTCGCGCCGTCGGCGGACGCGGCCACCCTACTGGGGACGTTCACCCATGCTTACGGAAGCAACCCGGGACGGATCGATCCCCCCGGCAGCGATCTGGTCAAGAAGAACTCCGTCAAGATCAGTGATGCCAGCTCCCCGCGTTTTTCAGACTCGATCAGCTTCGCGTCGCTCAATTACGCAAGCATCAGCTACGTGACGCTGTCGCTGACCTATAGCGGCGCCACTCCGAACTTCGCGCAAAGATGCCCCACCTGTTTTGTGTACTGGCGCGAGCGCTGGACAACCGATTTCCTGGGTCTGAATGACTCGACCAACGCCGACAATCTGCGCACGCAACTGGACGGCTCGCCGACCCAAGTCATCAAGCTGAGCCTCGCGAGCGATGTCGGCGCCATCACAGCCTTTGCCCGCCTACTTGCGACTGAGGCGCTGTCGTTCCGCTTCAACGAATGGAGCCATGACGAAGATACATTCAGCCTCGCCTCGGCAAAGCTGGACGTCTACGGCGCCCCGGTTCCGCTTCCCGCGAGCGGCCTGATGCTTGCCGGCGCGCTTGGCGGCGCGGCGCTGATCCGTCGGCGCAAGGCCCACGCCTGATCCACGGCTGAACTCATGTCGCGGGCGGCCTCCCACGGGGCCGCCCGTTTGCATTTCGGTGGGCAGTTTCCCCCACAGCCATCCTCGCCTAAGGTCCTGTGAAAATGACGAGGACCTGCAATGACCACCGCCTTCTATTCCGATGAACGCTGCTTCTGGCATGGCGGCGGCAACTATGTGCTGACCGTGCCCGCGGGCGGCCTCGTCCAGCCTGGCGGCGGCCTGCCGGAAAACCCGGAGACCAAGCGGCGACTTCTGAACCTTCTGCATGTTTCGGGCCTGATGGCGGACCTCTCGACCCGCAAGGCAGACCCGGCCAGCTGGGACGACCTGCGCCGCGTCCATCCGGAACGCTACCTGACAGCGTTCAAGACCGCTTCAGACAACGGTGGCGGCGAGCTTGGCCTGCGCACGCCCTTCAGCAAGGGCGGGTTCGAGATTGCCGCCCTGTCGGCGGGCCTCGCCAAAGCCGCGTTGCTCGACGTGCTGACGGGTCAGGCGACCAATGCCTATGCGCTCAGCCGCCCGCCGGGGCACCATTGCCTGCCCGACTGGCCCAACGGCTTCTGCCTGCTCGCCAACATCGCCATCGCGGTCGAGGCGGCCCTGGCGCAGGGGTTGGCGGGCCGGATCGCCGTCGTGGACTGGGACGTCCATCACGGCAACGGGACCGAGGCGATCTTCCTTGACCGGGGCGAGGTGCTGACGATTTCGCTGCACCAGGAACGCAATTACCCGATGGACACCGGCGGGGCCGAAGTGCGCGGCACGGGCGCCGGCCTCGGCGCCAACATGAACATCCCCCTGCCGCCCGGGACCGGGCATGCCGGCTACCTCATGGCGATGGAGCGCCTGGTCCTGCCCGCGCTGCACCGCTTCAAACCCGATGCCATCATCGTCGCCTGCGGCTTCGACGCCTCGGCGGTCGATCCGCTCGGCAGGATGCTGGCGACCGCCGAGACCTTCCGCCTGATGACCCGTGCCGTGAAGCAGGCGGCAGAAGAGTTTTGTGGCGGCCGTCTCGTGCTGGTCCACGAGGGCGGCTATTCCGAGGTGCATGTGCCCTTCTGCGGCCATGCGGTGATCGAGGAGCTCTCGGGCAGCGCCATCGCAGCGCCCGACCCTCTTGGCGAAACCCTGGCGAAACGCCAGCCCGGCCCTGCCTTCGACGCCTTCCTGTCTGGCTGGATCGACGATCTGGTCCGCCACTTCGGATAGGCGCGCCGCCCTTGCATCCGGCGCCCCAACAGCCACATTCGACGGAATGCCCGGCCGCCACGCGTATCAGCTGCCGGAACATCTTCAAGGACCGTTCATGCCCGACCAGAACAATGCCGCGCTCGACTTCCTGCTGACCCGGCAATCCCGCCCCGCCAAGACCTTCACCCTGCCGGTCCCGAGCCGCGACGAGTTGATCCCGCTTCTTACCGCCGCCTCCCGTGTGCCCGATCATGGCAAGCTCGAACCCTGGCGGTTCATCGTGCTGGAAAAACCGGCGTTGCGCCGCCTGGCCGATCTGGCCGAGGCGCGCGCGGCGGAAAAGGGGCTCGACGCCGAACAGGCCGCCAAAGGCCGTGGCCAGTTCGACGCGAGCCACCTGGCCGTGGTCGTCGTCGCCAGCCCGAAACCCTCCGAGAAGATCCCCGAGATCGAACAGACGCTATCAGCCGGCGCGGCCTGCCTGGCTCTTCTGAACGCCGCCACCGCCGCCGGTTGGGGAGCGAACTGGCTTTCCGGCTGGCCGAGCTATGACCGCCGTTTCCTCGAGCAGGGTCTGGGCCTGACCCCCGAGGAATTCGTGGCGGGAATTGTCCATATCGGCACCGCGCCGCTGACCCCGCCGGATCGGCCGCGGCCCAATCTGGACCGGATCGTCAGCTGGGTCGGGGCATGATCCTCGACAGTTTCCTCAAGGCGCTCGGGCAACTGGGCGATGGCCGGTTCCAGCGCGTGCTCTGGATGGGGATCGGCCTGACGCTCGGGCTCTTCGTGGCGGCCTTCGTCGCGCTGCGCCGGACGATCGGCTGGCTTGTCCCCGATGCGGTCACCTTGCCCTGGATCGGCGAGGTCCATTGGGTCGAACGCGCGCTGGAACTGGGCGCGATCCCGGTCATGCTGCTCGCGTCGGTCTTCCTGATGGTTCCGGTCGCCTCGGCCTTCTGCGGCCTCTTCCTCGACGATGTCGCCGAGGCGGTCGAGGATCGTCACTATCCCGGGCTGCCGCCGGCCCCGCGCATCCCGATCTCGACCCAGATCTGGGACGCGATCCGGTTCTTCGGCACGGTTGTGCTGGTCAACCTTCTGGCGCTGCTGATCTATCCCTTCTCGGGGCCTTTCGCGCCGATCCTGTTCTGGGTCGTCAACGGCTACCTGCTGGGCCGAGAGTATTTCACTCTCGCCGCTATGCGCCGCCTGGGCCCGGACGGTGCCCGGGCGCTGCGCTCACGTCATTCCGGGACGATCTGGCTTGCCGGCGCGCTGATGGCCGCGCCGCTCTCGGTCCCCATTGTCAACCTGCTGGTGCCGGTGCTGGGTGCGGCGACCTTTACCCACCTGTTCCATCGGCTGCAGGCTCGGGCCCCATCACGCCCCTGATATCCAGGTCGCGGATGGTGATGACGCCCGAGATGATGATGGCGCAGATCGCCGCCGCCAGCGGCACCGTGATGAAGGTGGTGATCCAGGCCTTCTTCTTCACGTTCTCCTCGGCAGGCGCGCTTTTCGGCGTGCCGGGCACGACCGATCCGCTGTCCGCCTGCGATCGGAAGCGAAATGGCAGGACCATGAAGAACACCATGAACCAGGTCACGGCAAAGACGACGAGGATCGCGGTGATCGACATCAGACCTGTTCCAGTTCCACGAGGCAGCCGTTGAAGTCCTTCGGGTGCAGGAACAGCACCGGCTTGCCATGCGCGCCGATCTTCGGCTCGCCCGACCCCAGCACCCGCGCCCCGGCCGCCTTGAGCCGGTCCCGCGCCGAAAGGATGTCCTCGACCTCATAGCAGATGTGATGGATGCCGCCTGCGGGATTCTTCTCGAGGAATCCGGCAATGGGCGAGGCATCGCCAAGGGGGTAAAGCAGTTCGATCTTGGTATTCGGCAGTTCGATGAACACCACCGTCACGCCGTGATCGGGCTCGTCCTGCGGAGCGCCGACCTTGGCGCCAAGCGTCTCGCGATACTGGCGCGCGGCGGCTTCAAGGTCGGGAACGGCGATGGCGACATGGTTCAGGCGGCCGATCATGGGGAGGTCTCCTTGCAAGCATCCCGCGCGTTATGCGGTCAGGACCGCCCGTCGGCAAGTCCCGCAACGCCGCAGGGCAGCGGCGGCGCGCCATCCCTCTGGCGGGACCGGCCGGCGCAGACTACATCGGCAGGGCACAGCGGAGGATCCAGCATGCCCCTTTCCACCCGTCCCTTTGGCCATTCCGGCCGCGACGTTACCGCCATCGGCTTCGGCGCCTGGGCCATCGGCGGCTCCTGGGGCGACGTATCCGAGGCCGACGCAAAGGCGACGATCCACGCCGCGCTTGATTCCGGCGTGACCTTCCTCGATACGGCGGATGTCTATGGCGATGGCCGCTCCGAGCGGTTGATCCGCGACGTGCTGGCCGAACGCGGCGGTCCCCGACCCTTCGTCGCCACCAAGGCCGGGCGACGCCTGTCGCCGCATGTGGCCGAGGCCTATACCGGCCCGGCTCTGGAGGCCTTCATCGACCGCAGCCGCACCAACTTGGGCATGGATTGCCTTGACCTCGTCCAGCTCCACTGCCCCCCGACCGAGGTCTTCTACCGCGCCGAAGTCTTCGACGCGCTGGAGGACATGAAGGCGCGCGGCAAGATCGCGGCCTTCGGCGTCTCGGTCGAAAAGGTCGAAGAGGCGCTGAAGGCGATCGAGTTTCCCGGCGTGGCCTCCGTCCAGATCATCTACAACATCTTCCGCCAGCGCCCCGAACGGCTGTTCTTCCCGGAAGCGAAACGTCGCGGCGTCGCCGTCATCGCCCGCGTCCCGCTGGCCTCAGGGCTGCTGACGGGCAAGATGAGCGCCGCCAGCACCTTCGCCGCCGACGATCATCGCAACTTCAACCGGCATGGCGAAAGCTTCGACATGGGCGAAACCTTCTCGGGCGTGCCATTCGACGTCGCGCTCGAGGCGGTCGAGGCGATCCGCCCGCTGGTGCCGCAGGGCGCGACCATGGCGCAGTTCGCCCTGCGCTGGATCCTGATGGAGCAGGCGGTGACGACCGTCATCCCCGGTGCCCGCCGCCCCGATCAGGCTCTGGCCAATGCCGGTGCCGACGCGCTCGCACCGATCAGCGACGAAACCATGGTGGCCCTGCGCGACCTCTACGAGGAAAAGATCGCGCCGCACGTCCACCATCGCTGGTGACGGGCCCGCCTCATTTTCTGCTTGCAAATATCCTCGGGGGTGCGGGGGCAGACGGCCCCCGCTCCGACCTCTCCGCCTAGCCGAGCGCCGGGTCAGAGGTGACTCGCACGAGCCGCGTCAGGTCCGACAGCCGTTCCTTCTGCCGCCCCTTCGCGTCGAAATTGGCCGGCGACAGCCACGCCTCGTAGCATTCCTTCAACGCCGGCCATTCCTTGTCGATGCAGGCGAACCAGGCCGTGTCGCGGTTGCGGCCCTTGATGACCACCGCCTGCCGGAAGATGCCCTCATAGCTGAAGCCCAGCCGCTCGGCCGCGCGCCGCGATGGCAGGTTCAGCGCGTTGCACTTCCATTCGTAGCGGCGATAGCCCGCCTCGAAGACCCATTTCATCATCAGGTACATGGCCTCGGTCGCCCCACGCGTGCCCTGAAGTTCGGGCGAGAAGCAGATATGCCCGACCTCGATGGTCCCGGCGTCCGGCGTGATGCGCAGGAAGCTCGCGACACCACAGCAGCGCCCCGTCACCAGATCGCGCACGACGTAGAACACCGGATCGGCCGCGCCTTCATAATCCTTGGCCCAGCGGTGATAGCGCGCCGAGGACCCGAACGGCCCGTAAGGCATGTAGTCCCACAGCGAGTCATCGCCCGAAAACGCCCGGTAGAGGTCGGCCGCATGGGCATCCGCGTCCAGTTTCTCAAGCTGGACATAACGCCCGGTCAGCGTCTCGCCCGCCGGGCGCGGCGGCGGGGTGAAACCGGGCACCGGCGTTCCAAGGCGTTCGTCGTCGGTCATGCGGCTCTCCCTCTCTGCCTCGCCGTTATGCGGCCCCGATTGCCGGTCCTCAACGCCATTTGCGACGCAGCCGGCGCGAAAGGACGGCCTCAGAACCGGAAGCCCGGCGGATAATCGTGCTGGCCGTCGAAATCGGCCTTGCCGATCTCGATCCCGTTCGCCCGCAGGATCGCGAAGGCGATGGAACTGTGGAACAGGAAGTTCGGCATCCCGAAAACATGCAGGAAGGTCGCGCCATCCTGATCCAGAACCGCGAATCCGGCCCGGTGACGCACCCGCCGGACGTCGGCCCCCGCGAACTCTGCCGGATCGAGCGCGCGCAGCGCCTCTTCGGCCTCGGCGAGACGGGCAAGGAGACCCTCGCGATCGGGCGGCGGGTCGCTCACCTTCGGCTGTTCGCGCCCCGCCAGCGGATAAGTCGCGCGCAGGGCAAAGCCGGTCGCCGTCGCCATCTGCTGGCCGCAGGTGAACATGTCGGGCTGAAGCCGCATCCCCAGCACCTCTTCCCGCCCGCGGACCCGCTCCAAGAGGCCGCGCTGGCGGTCTAGGTAATGCAGAAACACCGGAACCGAAGCGGTGTAGAGCGGCGGAACGTCGGCCATCATGCAAATCCAATGCAGTCCGGGCCGGGCGACGATCCGCCCGTCCCGCTTACGCTTCCTTCGGCAGAACCCGCAGCCGCAACTCGCGCAGCTGCTCGTTCGTGGGCTCGCTCGGCGCGCCCATCAGCAGATCCTCTGCGCGCTGGTTCATCGGGAACATGATGACCTCGCGGATGTTCATCTCGTCCGCCAGAAGCATCACCGCCCGGTCGATGCCCATGGCACAGCCGCCGTGCGGAGGTGCGCCGTACTTGAACGCCTTGACCATCCCGCCGAAGCGCTTGTCCACTTCCGAGTTCGGATAGCCGGCAAGTTCAAAGGCCCGGTACATGATTTCCGGCTTGTGGTTGCGGATCCCGCCCGAGATCAGCTCGTAGCCGTTGCAGGCCAGGTCGTACTGATAGGCATGGACCTTCAGCGGATCGCCCATCAGCGCCTCCATGCCGCCTTGCGGCATCGAGAAGGGGTTGTGGCTGAAGTCGATCTTGCCGTCGTCGGTCTTCTCGTACATCGGGAAGTCCACGATCCAGGCGAAGCGGAAGGTATCCGTCTCGGCCAGTCCCAACTCGCGACCGATCTCGTTCCGGGCCTTTCCCGCGACCGCCTCGAACTGCTCGGGCTTGCCGCCAAGGAAGAAGGCCGCGTCGCCGATCTCCAGCCCGAGTTGCTTGCGGATCGCCTCGGTCCGCTCGGGCCCGATGTTCTTGGCCAGCGGACCGGCCGCTTCACCGGGACCGAAGTACGCATCGAGCAGGAGCTGCGCAGTTTGCACGTCGCCGGTGTCGATCGCGAGATTAATGCGCTTCAACGCTGCCTTTTCTTCGTCAAGCGCGTGCTCCGCAGCTTTTGCAAGCTGCTGCCAAGCGGCATCCAACGCGGACTCCTCGGATGCAGAAAGCGAACCTGAGTCTTCAAGAGAACTAATAAGGTCACTGAGTTCGGTAGCGCGTCGCACTGCCTCTCCGCTGTGCGACTTTTCATCACGTTCGCGCCAGAAGATGTAGCCCATGCCCGGCAGGCCCTGCGCCTGCGCAAACGCGTTCATCCGGTCGCAGAACTTGCGGCCCACAGGCTCGCCCGACGGCCCCTTCGGCGCCGGGATCGCCCGGACCTCGGTGCCTTCGTTCTCCAGAAGCTTGGCGAAGATCGCGAAGCCCGAGCCACGGAAATGCTCGCTCACGACCTGCATCTTGATCGGGTTGCGCAGGTCCGGCTTGTCCGAGCCATACCACAGCATCGAGTCGCGATAGGCGATGCGCGGCCAGTCGCCCGGCACCTTCATGTCGGGCCGGAATTCCTCGAACAGGCCCTGGATCACCGGCTGGACGGCGCCGAAGACGTCTTCCTGCTCGACGAAGCTCATCTCGATGTCGAGCTGGTAGAAGTCGGTCGGGCTGCGGTCGGCGCGGGGGTCTTCGTCGCGGAAGCAGGGCGCGATCTGGAAGTAGCGGTCGAACCCCGCGACCATGATCAGCTGTTTGAACTGCTGCGGCGCCTGCGGCAGCGCGTAGAACTTGCCCGGATGCAGGCGCGACGGCACGAGGAAGTCGCGCGCCCCTTCCGGCGAGGACGCCGTGATGATCGGCGTCTGGAATTCGTTGAAGCCCTGGTCCCACATGCGGTTGCGGATCGACCGCACCACGTTCGAGCGCAGCATCATGTTCTGGTGCAGCTTCTCGCGCCGCAGGTCGAGGAAGCGGTAGGTCAGCCGCGTCTCCTCGGGGTAGTCGACGTCGCCGAAAACCGGCATCGGCAGGTCATCCGCCGCGCCCAGCACGGTCATACCCGTCGCATAGACCTCGATCTCGCCCGTCGCGAGCTTGGGGTTCACCAGCGACGCATCGCGCGCCTTTACCCGGCCATCGATGCAGATCACCCATTCGGCGCGGACCTTCTCGATCTCGGCGAAGGCAGGCGAGTCGCTGTCGGCCAGCACCTGCGTGATGCCGTAATGGTCGCGCAGGTCGATGAACAGCACCCCCCCGTGGTCGCGCACCCGGTGGACCCAGCCCGAAAGGCGCACCGTCTCGCCGACATTGGCTTTGGTCAGTTGTGCGCAGGTGTGGCTGCGATAGGCGTGCATGGTCGTCCCCTTGGCCCGAGGCTTTTCATCGTCGCGCCGATACACAGCGGCACGGGCGGGAAGTCAAGCGATCACCGGCGCACATCTCGTCGGCTTCTGTGCGGAAATGTCGCGGCTAGACTGGAAAGTTCACTTGTGGTCGTTAAGACTTCGCTTGAAATCGACAAGAAACGGTCTTGCAGGGATGTGGGACAAGCTTTTCGAACGGCTCGCCTCGGGCGTCGTGCGTGACGGCCTTCTCGTGATGCACATGCCCGACGGATCGACCAGACGCTTCGGCAACGGCGTCGGTCCCAGTACCGAAATGACGGTCCACGATCCCGGCCTTTTGCGCCGCATCGTGCGCAATCCCGATCTTGGCCTTGGCGAAGGCTACATGGACCGCGCCTTTTCCCTGCGCGACGACGATGTCGCGGGGTTTCTGGCCCTGCTGACGGTCAATGTCGGCAAGGGTCGCGCCGAGGCCTGGCGCTTTCCGGTTGCCCGACTTCAGCGCGTGCTTGGCCGGCTGGAGCAGATGGCACCGGTCCACCGGTCGCAGCAGAACGTGGCGCATCACTACGATCTTTCGGGCGATCTCTACCGGCTCTTTCTCGATGAGGACCAGCAATACTCCTGCGCCTATTTCCGCACGCCCGACGACACGCTGGAACAGGCCCAGGCCCAGAAGAAGGCCCATATTGCCGGCAAGCTGCTGCTGAGGCCCGGAATGCGGGTGCTCGACATCGGCTGCGGCTGGGGTGGCATGGCGCTGACCTTGGCGCGGGACTATGGCGCGAACGTGCTTGGCGTTACCCTGTCGGAAGAACAGCATGCCGTCGCAACCGCCCGGGTGGCCGAGGCTGAACTGTCCGACCGTATCGAGATCCGCCTGCAGGACTACCGCAAGGTCACGGGACAGTTCGACCGGATCGTCTCTGTCGGCATGTTCGAGCATGTCGGCCTGCCGCATTACACCGAATACTTCACCAAGTTGCATGACCTGCTGAAAGATGATGGCGTGGCGCTGATCCACACGATCGGACGCACTTCGCCACCGGGGCGGACCAGCCCCTGGATCAACAAGTACATCTTCCCCGGCGGCTATGTGCCCGCCCTGTCGGAAGTCACGCCGGTGATCGAGGCCGTCGGCCTCTACCCAACCGACATAGAGATCTGGCGCCTGCACTACGCCGAGACGCTGCTGCATTGGCGGCGGCGGTTCGAGGCGAACATCGACAAGGTGCGGGCGCTCTACGATGATCGCTTCTGCCGGATGTGGCGCTACTATCTGGCCGCGTCGGAGATGGCGTTCCGCCACAACGGCCAATGCGTCTTCCAGTTCCAGTTGGCCCGCAACCAGCGCGCCGTCCCCCTGACCCGTGACTACCTCTATCGCCCGATCGCGGAGACCTGATCGGTCAGCCCAGGAAGATGGCCGGGATAAGACCACGCAGGGAATTTCCGACCCAAAGCTGTCCCGTCGCAAGATCGGCAGGAGAAAGATCTCCCTCGCGGGCCTTCCCCGTCGCGAGCAGTTCTTCGCGCAAGATTCCTGGAAGCAGACCACTGCCGCGTCGCGGCGTGATCAGCCCCCCGTCCTTTTCCAGAAAGACATTCGTGATCGTGCCCTCGCAGACCTCTCCCGGGTGGTTGAGAAAAAGGACTTCGTCCACCCCTTCGGCCAGCGAAGCTCTCGCCCGGTCGTAGAGCGCCCGCTTCGTCGTCTTCACTCCAAGCCAGGGGTCGTCTGCATCAAGGCGATCCGGCGCGAGAGCGATCCGCCATGGACCTGAAACCGGGGTCAAAGGGGCTGCGGTCACCTCGATCCGCGCCGACGCCTCAAGCGTCAGCCGCAACCGCGCCGGCCCGTCGCGCCCGTCAAGCAGGGCCGCCCGCGCCTGATCCACGTCGCAAACCCAGCCGAGCACAGCGGCAGACCGCTCGAGCCGCGCGAGGTGGCGTTCGCCACGGACAAGACGCGCGCCGTCCCAACCGAGCGTCTCGATCAGCTTCAGCCCCGGCTCACGGCCGCCTTCACGAAGCGCGCCTTCCACAGCGCCTCCTCCCATTCGCCCTCGGCGGTGGAATCCATCACAACGCCACCGCCCACGTTCATCACGATCCGCCTGTCGGGGAACACCGAAAGCGTGCGGATCGCCACCGAGAAATCCGCTGTTCCGTCCGGTGCCATCCAGCCGATCGCTCCGCAATAGACGCCGCGCGGAAAGGGCTCCAGCTCGCGGATGATCTGCATCGCGCGGATCTTGGGCGCCCCGGTGATCGAGCCGCAAGGGAACAGCGCCGCCATCAGCGACCCGAAACCCGGCTGCCCGATCAGCTGCCCCTCGATCAGAGAGGTCATCTGGTGGACCGTCGCATAGCTTTCGATGCGGAATAGCTCCGGCACCCGGACCGATCCGACCCGGCTCAGCCGCGAGATGTCGTTGCGCAGCAGATCGACGATCATCAGGTTCTCGGCCCGACCCTTGAGGCTGCTCTCAAGCTCGGCCGCCAGTTCCATGTCGCGCACTGGATCGGGGTCGCGCGGTGCGGTGCCCTTCATCGGGCGGGCCGAGATGCGCCCCCCGGCATCAAGGCGGAAGAAAAGCTCGGGCGAGCGCGACACGACAACCGGCCCAACGCCAAGATCGACGAAGGCGCCATGCCCGACCGCCCCGGACTGCTTGAGCCGACCATAAAGCCCAAGCGGGGTTCCCCGCACCAGCGACGATGCCATCGGGAAGGTCAGGTTCACCTGATAGCAGTCGCCGGCCATGATATAGGCATTCAGCCGCGCCATCGCCGCATCATAGCTGTCGCGTGAAATCATCGGCTCGGGCGCGGACATCGCCACATCTGCAGCCTCCACCCGGGCCTGCGCCAATACCTGGCCTGCCTCCGCCGGACCGGCGAAGATCCCCATGACCAGGAGCGGGACAGGTCGATCCCCCGGGATGAGCGGGGCAAGCCGAGGCTCCTCGGCGTAACCTGCCTCGTATCCGACCCAGCCGGAAATCCAGCGTCCGCGCGCCCGCGCGGCATCGAGCGCGGCGAAGGCCCCGGGCAGATCCGACGGGTCGACAGCCGAAATCACGGCTTCGGGCTGGCCGAAGACCACTGGCTGTCCACCCGGGCCATGCTCACACAGGATCACGTCCAATCGCCTCTCTTTTTCACCGCTGCATCTACCTGGGCAGGGCATTCTCCGGCCCGCCCGTTTCCCACCCAAACCGCGATATTTGCGACACCACGGCGGAACCGAAACCCCCTTTCGACAATATGTAGTTGCCAGACTTCCAGTTTCAGGCTTCCCTCGCGGCGAGGCCCGGCTCGAACCGGGTCCATTTCACATTGACTGGAACGTCGAACAGACCAGGGGGAACCAGAATGTCGTCCGACGACTACACAGAAAAGGACCGCCATGAGGACATAAAGGTCCTGCATGGCATGGGCTATGCCCAGGAACTGCAACGCTCGATGTCGAAGTTCTCGAACTTCGCCATCTCGTTCTCGATCATCTGCATCCTTTCGGGGGGCATCAACTCCTTCGCCCAGTCGATCGGCTCGATCGGCGGCGCCGGCGCCGGCATCGGCTGGATCGTCGGCTGCGGCGTCTCTGCGGTCTTCGCACTTGCGATGGCCCAGATCGCCTCGGCCTTCCCGACGGCGGGCGGCATCTATCACTGGTCCTCGATCCTGGGGAACACCTTCTGGGGCTGGCTCGCCGCCTGGACCAACCTTCTCGGCCTCATCACCGTGCTGGGCGCCATCAACATCGGGACGGCGTTCTTCTTCGCAGGCACCTTCGGACCCTGGTTCGGGTTTGACGGATCGACGCCGCACCAGATCGTCTGGTTCGTGGCGATCGTCACGATCATCCAGGCCATCTTCAACCATATCGGCATCAAGGCGACGACGTTCCTGACCGACATCTCCGGCTACATCATCTTCGCGACGACTGCGGTGCTGGTGCTGGCTTGCCTCTTCTTCGCGCCGTCGATCGACCTGTCGCGTCTGTGGACCTTCCACAACTATTCGGGCGCAGCGGGCGGCAACGTGTTCCCGGAATCGACGAGTATGGTGAACCTGTTCCTGCTCTGCCTCTTGCTGCCGGTCTACACGATCACCGGCTACGACGCCTCGGCGCATACCTCGGAAGAAACGGTGAAAGCCGCCCATTCCGTGCCGCGCGGCATCGTCACGGCAGTGTTCTGGTCCTCGCTGATCGGCTGGATCATGGTCTGCGCGATCATGCTGGCGATCCCGGACATGGAGGCCGGTGCGGCGCAGGGCTGGATGGTGTTCTTCAACACGATGGACACGATCCTGCCGAACGGACTGAAGCTGCTGATCTACTTCGGCATCCTCATCACCCAGCTGCTCTGCGGCCTCGCGACGGTGACCTCGGCCAGCCGGATGCTCTTCGCCTTCTCGCGCGATGACGGCATGCCGATTGGCTCCAAGGCACTGGCGACCGTGTCGCCGCGGTTCCGCACCCCGGTCAACGCGATTTGGACGGCGACGGTGCTCAGCATCGTCTACGTGATCCTCGCCCAGTTCATCTCGATCGGTGGGACCAACATCTACACCATCGTCGTGAACTCGACGCTGATCTTCCTCTTCGCCTCGTTCACCATTCCGATCGTCGCGGGCCTCATCGCCTACGGCAACCCGAAATGGCCGCATCCGGGGCCCTGGTCGATGTCGGGCGGCCTGTTCAAGCTGATGTGCGTGCTGTCGATTGTCGCAATGGCGATCATCTTCTGGATCGCCATCCAGCCGCCGAACGACAAGGTGCTGTCGATCGTGATCGGCTTCGTCGTCCTGGCCGTGCTGATCTGGTTCGGCGTCGAGAAGCGCCGCTTCAAGGGCCCGCCGATCGGCGAGGAGATCAAGAAGCGTGCCGCGATCATCGCCGCCGCCGAAAAGGCCGTGGGCGAAGCGAACTGATCTGGCAGAAAGTCTGACAGGGGCGGCTGGTCACCCGGCCGCCCCTTTCCATTTGGGAGATCCGCCCATGCGCCCCTCCGACTGGTTCCGCTTCACCGAGACCGCACCCGGCATCTGGCGGATCGACGAACCCTTCGTGTCAGAGTTCATGCAGGCCAATGCCTGGCTTCTGCGCGGCCGCGACCGCTGGCTGCTGGTCGATACGCTGAACGGGATCGAGCGGCTTTCCGACGCCTTGCCACCCGGGGCGCGCGATAATCTGACGGTGGTCCTGACCCACGGCCATGCAGACCATGCCGGATCGGCCCATGAATTTAGCCATGTCCTGGCCCCGACGGTCGAGGCGCCAGGGATCGCCGCCGCCGATCCGATGGTGACACTGGCCGGTCCCGGCTACGGCATTCACAGCCTCGCGGGCCTGATCGTCGGCCCGCCGCGCCTGTCCGGCCCGCTGGTCACCCAAGCTCCTCCGGGCGGCGCGGCAGATTTCGCCGGCCCCCGCCCGGTGGTGCTGGCCGGCACGCTGGCAGAGGGCGACAGCATCGACCTTGGCGACCGGATCTTCACCATACTGGAGCTACCCGGTCATTCGCCGGGCAGCATCGGCCTGTGGGACGCCGCCAATGGCCTGCTGATCGCCGGCGACGCCATCTATGACGGCGGGCTCGTCGACGACCTCCACCACTCCGACCGCGCCGCCTATCGCCGGACGATGGAGCGCCTGCTGACCATGGACGTCCGGCAAGCGTGGCCCGGCCATGGTATGGAATTCGGGCGCACGCGCCTGCGCGAGATCGCGCAGGGCTACCTTGACGCCGCAGGCGGCTGACAAGGCCTGAATCGGCTTGCGCCCGGACCGACCTTGACTATAACGCCGGACAATTTGCGCGCAGATGGGGGCCATGATGCCGAAGAGAACCGACATCCGTTCGATCATGATCATCGGAGCCGGGCCCATCGTCATCGGGCAGGCCTGCGAGTTCGATTACTCCGGCGCCCAGGCCTGCAAGGCGCTGCGCGAGGAAGGTTACCGCGTCATCCTGGTGAACTCGAACCCGGCGACGATCATGACCGATCCGGGCCTTGCCGATGCCACCTATATCGAGCCTATCACCCCGGAAGTCGTCGCCAAGATCATCGAAAAGGAACGCCCCGACGCGCTCCTGCCGACCATGGGCGGACAGACCGGCCTGAACACCTCGCTGGCGCTGGCCGACATGGGCGTGCTGGAAAAATTCAACGTGGAGTTGATCGGGGCCAACCGCCGCGCGATCGAAATGGCAGAAGATCGCAAGCTCTTCCGCGAGGCGATGGACCGGATCGGGCTGGAAAATCCGCGCGCCACCATCGTCGCGGCCCCGAAACTCGACAACGGCAAGTATGACATCTCGGCCGGCGTCCGTCAGGCGATGGCCGCGCTCGAGGACATCGGCCTGCCCGCCATCATCCGCCCCGCCTTCACCCTCGGCGGCACGGGTGGCGGCGTCGCCTATAACCGCGATGACTACGAGGCGATCGTGCGCTCCGGCCTCGACGCCTCGCCGGTCGCGCAGGTCCTGGTCGACGAGTCGCTGCTCGGCTGGAAGGAATACGAGATGGAAGTCGTGCGCGACCGCGCCGACAACGCCATCATCGTCTGCTCGATCGAGAACGTCGATCCCATGGGCGTCCATACCGGCGACTCGGTCACCGTCGCCCCGGCGCTGACCCTGACCGACAAGGAATACCAGATCATGCGCAACGGCTCGATCGCCGTCCTGCGCGAGATCGGCGTCGAAACCGGCGGTTCGAACGTGCAATGGGCGATCAACCCTGCGGACGGCCGCATGGTGGTGATCGAGATGAACCCGCGCGTCAGCCGCTCCTCGGCGCTGGCGTCGAAGGCCACCGGCTTCCCGATCGCCAAGATCGCCGCGAAACTCGCCGTCGGCTACACGCTCGATGAACTCGACAACGATATCACCAAGGTCACGCCCGCCTCCTTCGAGCCGACCATCGACTATGTCGTGACCAAGATCCCGCGCTTCGCCTTCGAGAAATTCCCGGGCGCCAAGGCAGAACTCACCACCGCGATGAAATCCGTGGGCGAGGCGATGGCCATCGGCCGCACCATCCATGAATCGTTGCAAAAGGCGCTCGCCTCCCTCGAAACCGGCCTGACCGGCTTTGACGAGATCGCCATCCCCGGCGCGCCCGACAAGGCGGCGGTCATCAAGGCCCTCTCGCCCCAGACGCCGGACCGCCTGCGCCTGATTGCCCAGGCCATGCGTCACGGCCTGACCGATGACGAGATCCAGGCCGCCACCGCCTTCGACCCCTGGTTCCTCGCCCGCATCCGCGAGATCGTCGAGGCCGAGGCCGAGGTGCGCGCCAAGGGCCTGCCGCTGACTGCCGAGGGCATCCGCAAGCTCAAGATGATGGGCTTCACCGACGCCCGCCTGGCGAAACTCACCGGCCGGGACGAGGCGCAGGTGCGCCGCGCCCGTCGCAACCTCGGCGTCCAGGCTGTGTTCAAGCGCATCGACACCTGCGGCGCCGAGTTCGAGGCGCAGACCCCCTACATGTACTCGACCTACGAAGTCCCGGTCATGGGCGAGGTGGAATGCGAGGCGCGGCCCTCGAACGCCAAGAAGGTCGTCATCCTCGGCGGCGGCCCCAACCGCATCGGCCAGGGCATCGAGTTCGACTATTGCTGCTGCCATGCCTGCTTCGCGCTGACCGCGGTCGGCTACGAAACCATCATGATCAACTGCAACCCCGAGACGGTCTCGACCGACTACGACACCTCGGACCGCCTCTATTTCGAGCCGCTGACGCTGGAGCATGTCCTGGAAATCCTGCGGGTCGAGCAGGAGAACGGCACGCTGCATGGCGTCATCGTCCAGTTCGGCGGCCAGACGCCGCTGAAACTCGCCAATGCGCTGCATGACGAGGGCATCCCGATCCTCGGCACAACGCCCGACGCCATCGACCTGGCCGAGGACCGCGAGCGCTTCCAGAAGCTCCTGCACAAGCTCGACCTCAAGCAGCCGGTCAACGGCATCGCCGCCAGCCGCGACGAGGCCTTCGCCATCGCCGCCCGCGTCGGCTACCCGCTGGTCATCCGCCCGTCCTACGTCCTTGGCGGCCGCGCGATGGAGATCGTCCGCGACGACGCCCAGCTCGAACGCTACATCACCACCGCCGTGCAGGTGTCGGGCAAGAACCCCGTTCTGCTCGACAGCTACCTCTCCGGCGCGATCGAGGTCGATGTCGACGCGCTCTGCGACGGCGAGAATGTCCATGTCGCGGGGATCATGGAGCATATCGAAGAGGCGGGCGTCCATTCGGGCGACAGCGCCTGCTGCCTGCCCCCCCACTCGCTCGCCCCCGAGACCGTTGCGGAACTCAAACGCCAGACCGAGGTCATGGCCCGCGCGCTCCATGTCGTCGGCCTGATGAACGTGCAGTTCGCGATCAAGGACGGCACGATCTATGTGCTCGAGGTCAACCCCCGCGCCAGCCGCACCGTGCCCTTCGTCGCCAAGGCCACCGACTCTGCCATCGCCTCGATCGCCGCGCGCCTGATGGCGGGGGAAAAGCTCTCGGCCTTCCCGATGCGCCCGCCCTACCCGACCGGCGTCGGCCCCGACAGCCCCCTGCCGCTCGCCGATCCGCTGACGCTCGCCGACCCGAAGACCCCGTGGTTCTCGGTGAAGGAGGCGGTCATGCCCTTCGCCCGCTTCCCCGGCGTCGACACGCTCCTCGGGCCCGAAATGCGCTCGACGGGCGAGGTCATGGGCTGGGACCGCACCTTCCCGCTCGCCTTCCTGAAATCGCAGATGGGCGCTGGCGTGACCCTGCCGACCTCGGGCCGCGTCTTCATATCGATCAAGGATGCCGACAAGACCGCCCCGATGGCCGCCGCCGCCCGCGACCTGACGCGCCTCGGCTTCGAGATCATCGCCACCCGCGGCACCGCCACCTGGCTCACCGCCGAGGGCATCGCCGCCACCCCGGTGAACAAGGTTTACGAGGGCCGTCCGAACATCGTCGACCGGCTGAAGAACGGCGACATCGCGCTCGTCATGAATACCACCGAAGGCAGCCAAGCCGTCAGCGACAGCCGCGACATCCGCGCCGTCGCCCTCTACGACAAGATCCCCTACTACACGACGGCCGCCGGCGCCGTGTCAGCCGTCGAGGCGATGAAGGCCGAGGGTGAGGGGTATGGGGTGAGGACGTTGCAGGGGTGAGACGCGCCCGGACGATCTTCCAGTGGAAGATCGTCAGCGTCGAACGCACGATCCGCAAGGATCGGGCCGGGGAACCGCGACCCCGGCCCTGCCGGGGGCAAAACGCTCCAGTGGAGCGTTTTGAGCAGGCAACGGGCGCGAAAGCCTTCGCGCCCCGGATGCGAGCCCGGACGATCTTCCACGTCGTAGGGCGGGGTTCACCCCGCCATCTACCCGGCCTGTCGGAGGTGGCGGGGTGAACCCCGCCCTACGTATCTGCTGATCTTCCTGCACAGAGCCAGCATCGGCCTTGTCCTTGCGCTGATCGTGGTGAGGACCCGCCCTTCCGGGCAGAAACCAGCGTCTCCTCCACCCCGATCGCCCATGCGTTCGGAGGCGGCAACGGAGGGGAGCGGGGCGAGGGTTCAGCCGACCTTCGCTTTGATGCCTCCGAGAAGCTCTGTAAGGTACGCAAGTTTTGTTTCTATGTCCCCGTCGGCGTCTTTATGAGGCACTTGAAATACCTGTTTTGCACCTTTAAAAGTTCCAGACTGCTTATTAAAACCAGGGTTTACAATCGAAATGGAAACGGCCTCCAACTGAGCAAGCGAAGTTTTGATCGGCGTTTCTCCTTCGCAGTTTTCCCTCCCGAACCATGAAAACTTATCCCATCTACCCGCCATCGGCCCTTTTCTATGCTGCTTCAGTCGATCAAAAAGAGTTTGCTTCGTTTCAAGGCCTGCTTCACCAATGTATAACAAAATTCCCTCACCATACAGGCAGTAAAGGCCTACAAAGTCTCGATAGTTTTTCTCGGAATCCTTTTCATCTTTAGTCGGTCTCCCCCGCTTTTCCCGTGGCTGCTTTTCAATCCCAAGCATGGCCCCCTCATTGGCTTTCCCCCCCGACCAATGGACATCACGCTCAGGCCAAAAAGACCAAAATGCGTAATCAAGATTAAGCCTCCCAGCCATCCATATTGATATTTCCTATCTAGGCGAACTTGGGGCGGAGTTCACAACGCTTCGACGGACACCCGCCCTGTCCCCTCCTCACTCCCAGTTCAACGCCGGGGGGTTGCCCGCCGCAGGGTGCGCATTCACGGGGCACCAACCTACGGACACCCCTTGATCGCCCCCGTCTGACACGCCTCCTGCATCGACGGGTCGGCCTTGATGTCATTGGCGTAATTGGCCGCGGTATTCGTCCCCGCCGGCGGGGCCGAGAGGCTCGCCGCGCCCGGCGGCGGCAGGTCGCCGCCCGCGTCCGGCGCGAGCGGCTGCGAACAGCCCGCGACAAGCCCAAGCCCCAGAACCGCCAGTCCGACCAAAGCGCGCATCTTCACCCCCCGGAAACGCCCTCATCGCCCCCTAGCCTATCACACCCGCATGACCCGTCCAGCGCGGCAGTGCCGCAGTTTGGCCCTGCGCGCCATGCCTGCTGTGAGCAAAGGCCGCAACCGCAACGAGAGCCTTCGCGCTTGACCCAAGTGGCCAGTTACGATCTGCAAGCGTCGGGCGGTAAGGGGAAAGACAGCGGATGGACTGGTTTCTGGATCAGGTCGGCCACCGGGCGGACAGCGTCATCCTTCTCAGTGGCGCGCTTCTGACCGGCATCGTGGCGCTTGTCATCGGCTGGTCCTCGCGCCGCCTGGTCTTCTCGGCCAACGACAGCCGCCTCGAAACCCATGCGAAGCTGGCGGAACTTGTGCATGGCAGCCTGCTCGCCTTCACCGTCTTCACGCTGGCGCTGGTGCTCGCCGATGTCAGGGGCAACCTGGGCAAGACGCTGGATTCGACGCTGCGCGAGGCGTCGATCATCACCCGGCTCGATGCCGAGTTGCAGGTGGCGGGCGGGGCCGAGGCGGAACAGGCCCGTGCCGACCTGCGCGGCTATGCCGACGCCATCACCGCCCATGACTGGCCGGCGCTCGGCCAGCGGGTCCCCCATCTTTCGGCCCAGGCAAGCAGCGCGCTGAAATCCCTGCGTGCCTCGGTCCGCGCGACGGCCAAGGCGAACCCCGACTCCGCCTCGACCATCAACGGTTTTGTCGCGCAGCTGGAGGATTACCGCTTCGGACGACTGGAAAGTGCGACGAAATCGGTGACCAACGTGTTCTGGTGGATCATCTTCGCCTTCCTGATCGGAGCGATGGTGATGAACGGGCGTTACCGCTTCGACCTGACCAGCAGCACGCTCGTCTTTCTCCACATGGCCGGGATCGGCCTTGTGCTGGGGCTGATCCTGGTCATGGATCAGCCCTTCCGTGGCGAAAGCAGCGTCTCGCCGGGCGCGATCAGCCGCGCCCTGACGGGTGAGGAAAGTTCGGAGTGACCTTCGCCCGGTCTATTTGACCACGGCGTCTGTCACATCCGTCGCCGCCGGATAGGGCAGGTCCGCGACCGGAACCGAAATCGCCTTGCCCGAGGCGAAGAGCTTGTCCAGGTCGATCGCGACGAAGCTTGTCCGGTGCGCATAGTCCGAGATCATCAGCCGGTTGTGGGTCAGATCCTTGATCGCCACCCACTGGGTGTAATCCGACACGACCTGATCGCCATCCTTGCTCTGCGCGATGCCAATCGGGATGTCGACGGTGTTCAGGATATGGTCCACCGCCTGGATCGCCTCGTCGCCGGTCTTGGGCGGGGTGATGTTGTGGCGCAGGAAGGCCGCGCGGATGAAGCGCGAGGGCGGAGTATAGTCGCCCGGCAGGCCCATCATCCCGCCCCCCTGCCCGAGGGCGGTCACGTTGACGCTGCCGATGTTGACCGCCTGCACGCCCACGGTCGACAGGTTCAGGTAGTTGCGGGCGTTCAGCAGGTGCCAGTCATAGGTCGGCGCATTGGTCAGCACATGCGCGACGTTGTCGTGGATCTGCAATTCGCCGCCGACATATTCCACGACCATCCCGTCGCCCGTCCGGTCGGTGAAGACCATATGGATCGTCGGCGGGGTTGGTCCGCTCGGCAAGGACGGATCGGCCCAGACCTTGATCTTGGGCAGCGCCGCGCGGAGTTCGGCCACGGTCGCATGGTTGCCAAGCGCCCAGGACCCGAAGCCGAGGATCGAGACATAGTCCGTGTCCTCCTTGGTGACGGTCTGGTACTGGGTGAAGCCGGGCAGGAAGTTGCCGCTCATCCCCAAACCCTCCGAGTTCTGCCCTTCGAGCAGCGCCCCGCCGGGAATGATGCCTGCGCTGACACCGGCCACGGCGTATTTCGTGGCCTCGGTCTTGGCCGGCAGGCCGGTCGAGGGCGGCGCGGTCAGGCTCAGCTCGGTGCCCTTTGGCTGGCTGACCAGCGTCCATTGCATATCGAAGGCCCATTCCATCGTCCGGCCAGCGATGACGGTTTTGTCGCCGGCAACGATATCGACGGCGGTGCAGGCGAGGCCGGCATTGACGGTAGCGATCAGCGAAACGGCGGACAGAAGGGGTTTCAGCATCGGTAGCTTCCTCATGGTGCGGCCGTGGTGCCCGGCCTGGCGCTGCGCCGCCTCTTCCTCCTTGGGTTGCGGCGGCGGGACGTTCCCTTACAACCAGAGCTTGAAGGCTTTCTTGTGTCCAGCCCCCGGCAGAAGCCGAGCGCGGATGGCGCAAGATGTCGCAGGAGGGCGCCTCTCGCGTCTCCTGGTGCCGTCCCGTTTCGCCGCGATTTCGCATCTGATGCTTGACTTATGGGGTCCGAGGCCTCATGTGACCCCCATCCAGCGCCCGCTGCCGCGTGAGCAGCCGCCCCTCTGATCGCACCAGGTGCCGACGGGGCCAGGGCCGGAAACATCGCAAGGTTCCCACCATCACGCAGGGGCGCCACGGTCGAAAGCTTTGAAAAAAGCGTCGGCCGGCCCTCTCGCCTGCCGCTGTTCATGCGGCCCGAACCCCATTCGGCGGACCGAGTCCGCCTGACCGAAAGAAAACAGATGACTACCTTCTCCGAACTCGGCCTTTCGCCCAAGCTGCTGACTGCGCTCGAGAAAACCGGCTTCACCAAGCCGACGCCGATCCAGCTGGCCGCGATCCCCCACGTGATGAAGGGCCGCGACCTGATGGGTCTGGCCCAGACCGGCACCGGCAAGACGGCGGCCTTCGGCCTGCCGCTCCTGCACCGCATCCTCGACATCGGCCACCCGCCGCAGCCCCGCACCGTGCGGGCGCTGATCCTGGCACCGACGCGCGAACTTGTCCTGCAAATCGCTGAAAACCTTGAGCTTTTCACCAAGGGTACCGCCGTCAAGGTGACCACCGTCGTCGGCGGCGCCTCGATCAACCGTCAGGCCGAACGCCTTGCCCGCGGCTCCGACATCCTTGTCGCGACGCCCGGTCGGCTGATCGACCTCCTCGAGCAGAGCGCGCTGACGCTGGTCAACACCGGCTACCTCGTCCTGGACGAGGCCGACCACATGCTCGACATGGGCTTCATCCATTCGCTGCGCCGCATCGCCAAGCACCTGCCGCACAAGCGCCAGACGCTCCTCTTCTCGGCCACCATGCCGAAGCTGATCGAGGAAGTGGCCGACACCTACCTGCGCGACCCGGTCCGGGTCGAGGTTGCCCCGCCCGGAAAGCCGGTCGAGAAGATCGTCCAGGGCGTGCATTTCACCCCGCAGGGCGACAAGGCGAAGCTGCTGGAATCCTACCTTCTCAAGCATCCGGGCGAGCAGGCACTGGTCTTTGGCCGCACCAAGCACGGCTCGGAAAAACTGATGAAGCTGCTGGTAACCTGGGGCTTCAAGGCGGGTTCCATCCACGGCAACAAGAGCCAGAACCACCGCGAGCGGACTCTGAAGGAATTCCGCGGCGGCGAGCTTGACGTGCTGGTCGCGACCGACGTCGCCGCGCGCGGCATCGACATCCCGACGGTCCGCCACGTCTACAACTACGACATGCCGAACGTGCCCGAGAACTACGTCCACCGCATCGGCCGCACGGCCCGGGCGGGCGCGCAGGGCACGGCGGTCGCCTTCTGCGCTCCGGCCGAGATGGAGGAACTCCGCGCCATCGAAAAGACGATGAAGGCGGCGATCCCGGTGATCGGCGGCGCGCCTTGGGCGGAAGGTGCAGCAGCGCCGAAGCCGGTGAAGGTCATGGGGAAATCGGCCCAGAAGATCGCCCGCGCGGCCGGCGGTGGCCGTCCCCAGAACGGCCAGAAATCCGGTGCGCCGAAACCGGCCGGCCAGTCGGCCGGCGGTCACAAGCCCTTCGGGCAAAAGCCCGCGGGCCAGAAACCCGGCGGCCAAAAACCCGCCCGCCCGGCTCAGCCCGGCGGCACAGGCGCGCCGCGCCGCTTCCAGGGCAACCGCAAGACGGGCTCCGGCGGCAGCCGCTGAGCGCCATGCTTGATGGCCATGCCGCCCTCGGCTAGAGGACGGCATGGCCAAGCTCTATTTCCACTACTCGACGATGAATGCGGGGAAATCTACCCTGCTGCTCCAAGCCTCCTACAACTACCGCGAACGCGGAATGGAGACCTACCTCATCACCGCCGAACTCGACCATCGGGCCGGTGAAGGACGCATTGCCAGCCGGATCGGTATCGGCGACGCGGCCGATACCTTTGCCCCCGGCGAGGACCTGTTCGCCAAGATCGCCCGCCGCCTCGACCAAGGCCCAGTCGCCTGCATTTTCCTCGACGAGGCCCAGTTCCTGTCGCAGGAGCAGGTCTGGCAGTTGGCGCGAGTGGTCGATGACCTGAACGTTCCGGTGATGTGCTACGGCCTGCGCGTTGATTTTCGCGGCGAGCTGTTTCCCGGGTCTGCCGCCCTGCTTGCCCTCGCGGACGAGATGCGAGAGGTCCGCACCATTTGCCATTGCGGCAAGAAGGCCACGATGGTGGTCCGCAAGGGGCCGGACGGCCGCGCGCAAAGGGACGGGGCGCAGGTGCAGATCGGCGGGAACGAAACCTACGAAAGCCTCTGCCGCCGTCACTGGCGCGAGGCGGTCGGCGACTGATCTGCGGTCGGCTGAACCGCGCGAAGGGCGATCACCAGACCGGCCGCGATGATGAGCGCCATCCCGGTCAGCGCCCGCGGTGAAAGGACCTCGCTCCACAGCAGCCAGCCCCAAAGAGCGCTGCAGGGCAGGATGACGTATTCGAACACGCTGACCCGGCTTGCCTCGGCGATCTGGTAGGCGCGGATCATCATCCCCACGGCGATCAGCGATCCGGCGGCCTGCACGAAGGTCCAGAACAGGAAGCGGCCCGTCGGCATCGCCCAGCCGCGCAGGACAAAGGCGGCCGGCCCTTCGGCCTCGACCGGGTCCAGAAGGGCGAAGACCGCCAGGCCCACCATGCCCAGCAGGCCAAGCGCCACGAAGAAGCCGGCCAGAAGCACCTCGGGCCGTTCCCCCTCGCACCATTCGCGGGTCGCGATGTTGCCGATGGCGTAAAGCAGCCCCGCCGCGATCGGCATCAGCGCGGCAACGGACGCCCCGCTGACAGCAGCCGGACCAAGCACCAGGATCACCCCCAGGAAGCCGAGCGCCACTGCAAGGATGCGCCACGGACCAATGCGGTGGCCGTAGGCGAAGCGGGAGATGAGCAGGACGAAGATCGGGGCGGTGAACAGTCCCGCCGCGACCACCGCCACCGGAAAGAAGGCCAGACTGCCGAAATAGACCAGCATCGCGAACCCATGGACCGCGCTGCGAGCCGCGACTGCACCCGGCCGCTGCGGCCGCAGGTTCAGCTTCAGCATCGGGGCGGCGATCACAAGCAACCCGATCGCCATCACCGAGCGCGTCAGGTGGAACTGCCACAGTCCGCCGTCCGCCGCGATCACGCGCACGAAGTTGTCGGTGAATCCGATCGACAAAGCATAGATCAGGATCAGGCCGGCTGCGGCCAGGGTGCGGTCAGCCTGAGGCATGGCGTTCGTTCTCCTCCACCGGGCGATCCTGCCCCGCCCCGGGGATGAAATCGCAACCGAATCCGACCTGCCGCGCCCCGAGAGCCGACATCTTCTGCCGGTCGGAATGAGGTCTGGCCGACACAATCTGTTGTAGGTCCACAGGTCGTCGGCTACTCTCAGCCGTGGATTGCCAGCACGAAAGCGCATTCGCCGCCCATGACGGCCCTCAAGAAATACGAGAAGCTCGAATGCACCGGCCTCTGGCGGGACAGTCCAGATGCGCAACGACGCGAAGTGGTGGTGAATTTCGGTGACGCCTCGCTGGTCCTGAGCGATCCAAAGACGGGGTCGGCCCTGACCCATTGGTCCTTGCCAGCTGTCGTGCGGCTCAATTCCGGCGCCATGCCTGCGCTTTATGCCGCCGATTCCGAGGCGGCCGAAACGCTCGAGATCGACGACGGGTTGATGGTCGGCGCGATCGAGACAGTGCGAGGCGCCATCGAAAAGGCCCGCGCCCGTCCGGGGCGTCTGCGCGCCACCCTGCTGGGCGGGGGCATCGCGCTTGGGCTGCTGCTTGCGGTCTTCTGGCTGCCTTCGGCACTGATCTCGCGGACGGCGGCGATGGTGCCGACAGCAACCCGGGCCGAGATCGGGCGGATGGCGCTGGCCGATCTGACCCGATTGACCGGTGTGCCCTGTGCCAATCCTGCTGGGCTCAGGGCCGCAATGACGCTGTCCGAGCGCGTGCTGGGCCAGGGCGGCGGGCAGATCCTGATCCTGCGCGACGGGCTCAATCCGGCGACCCACTTGCCCGGAGGGTTGGTGCTTCTGTCCAGCAAGCTCGTCGAACCGCTCGACGGGCCCGAGGTGGCCGCAGGCTTTGCCATCGCGGAAAAGACCCGTGCCGAACTGTCCGACCCGCTGATCCCGGTGCTGCAGCAGGCGGGGCTGCTGGCGACGGTGCGCCTTCTGACCTCGGGCCGCCTGCCCGCCGGGGCACTGAGCGGATACGCCGAATCCTTACTCATTCGCCCGCCGGCACCCATCGGCGACGAGGCGCTTCTGGCTGCCTTCCGCGAGGCGAGCGTGCCCTCGACCCCTTATGCCTACGCGGTCGACCCGAGCGGGGAAACGACCCTGCCGCTGATCGAGGCAGACCCGCTGCGGGGCGCCTCTGCTGTACCGATCCTGCCCGATGCCACCTGGGTGCAGCTGCAATCCATCTGCCAGGACCAGAAGGGCTGACCCTGAAATTGTCGGGCGCTCCTTCACCGAAGTGAAGGAGCGCCCCTGGCCCTGCTCGACCGGTTATTGCTTGAGAATGGCGTCGGGGAAGCCTGCCTGACGCAGCGAGGCAAGCGCGTTTCGCGCCTGTGCGGGGTCGTCGAAGGGACCCGCGAGGACGACCTGAAGCGCTTTCCCGCCGCTGGTGACGCGGCTGCCGGCAACCGGCATGCCAAGCGCCGAAATCTTCAGCCGGGCGGCATCGGCGTTCGACGGCTGGCCGAAGCTGCCGACCTGCACAAAGCTGCGGCCGGGTGTTGCCGCCTTGGCATCGGGCGATTTCGTCGAAACGACAAGCGTCGGAGTCGCAGACCGCGTGGCGCGAACCGGCGCAGAAGCCGAAGCGACCTGCACAGTCTCGGCGGGCTTCCATTCGACCAGTTCGGCCGGAACGGTGCGCGTCCAGATCCGGTCCTGCGCCTGCTGGCCGGCCATGCTGCCCTTTCCGCGATAAGGGTTAAGCCGCCCATCGCTCCAGGCGAGCTTGTAGCCCGGCGGAATGATCGGATTGACCAGGCGCGGATCGGGGGTCGGGGCCGGAATGTCGATTGCCAGGGCGCGAGCCGGGGCTGCGGCCGTCTTCGCCTGCGGCAACGCCAGACCGGCCGTCCGGCCGTCGCCCGCCGTGCAAAGCAGCGCCGAGCCGCCCCCTTTCTGCGGGAGCCTCTGCGCAACCGGGGCATTTGAAGGACAGGCGAGGACAGTGTTTGCACCAGCCGCGGGGGTGGCGAGACTGCCGAGCACCACTGCTTTTTCATCAAGCAGGCCCGGGCGAGAGAGACAGAGAAGGATCGTGCCGCCACCGCGGAGTGGCAGACGCTCGGCATAGGGCGCGCGGTCCGGGCAGGCGATCTGGCCCGGCGTCCCGGTGGCGCGCGGCGTATCGACATATCCGTGTGTGTCTGCGGGGGAGACGGCAGCGGTCTCGGCAACCCGGACCGGAGCAGGAGCGGTGGCAGCCGCAGGCGCGGGAGCGACCGCGACAGGAGCGGGCGCCGGCTCCGCTGCAGCGGCGACCGGGGCCACGGGCGCCGGGGCTTCGGCCATCTTGCCGAAGGTCGGGGGATAGCCGCACAGCACCTTGCGGTCAGCGCCGACGCGCGGCACCCAGGCGGTCTGCCCGTCGATCCCGGCGCGGATGTAGACGCAACCCCGGCCGTCGACGAATTGCTGTCCCTTGAAGCTTGTCGGAGGCGTCTCGAGAGGGGTTGCGAATTCGCGAACGCCCTGCGCCTGGGCTGCGGACAAAGCTCCGCACAGGGCCGCGATAGCCGCGGCCGGAACAAGTCTGGACAGCATGGAAATCACCCCTGTGGTTAGGGCGAATCATGCCGAATCGGTGATTCGGTGTAAAGAGCGAAACGCTTTATTTCGTACCGAACATGCGATCGCCCGCATCCCCTAGCCCAGGGACAATATATCCATGGTCATTGAGGTGGCTATCCACAGCAGCTGTGACGATCGGCACGTCGGGATGGGCGTCCTTCATGCGTTTGATGCCTTCCGGGGCCGCCAGAAGGCAGAGAAAGCGGATATCCTTGGCCCCTGCCTTCTTCAACAGGTCCACGGCTGCGGCCGAGGAGTTGCCCGTCGCCAGCATCGGGTCGACCACGATCGACACCCGTTCTTCCAGATGGTCGGGCAGCTTGCAGTAGTATTGCACCGGCTGCAGCGTTTCGGGATCGCGGTAAAGCCCGATGAAGCCCACCCGCGCCGCAGGGATCAGTTCCAGGATCCCGTCGAGAAGCCCGTTCCCTGCCCGAAGGATCGAGATCAGCGCCAGCTTTTTGCCCTCGATCGACGGCGCGTCCATCGCCTCGAGCGGGGTTTCGATGCGCTGCGTGGTCATCGGCAGTTCACGCGTCACCTCATAAGCCAGCAGCAGGCTGATCTCGCGCAGGAGCCGTCGGAAAGAGGCGGTCGAGGTGTCCTTGTCGCGCATGATGCTGAGCTTGTGCTGCACCAACGGGTGGGTGACGACGGTCAGGTGATCAAGCATTCTCGGGCTCCAGTCTCTTGGCTATGCGGGCGCGCGTCGCCTCGTCGCAGAAGGCGGCGTCAAGCGAGGTGCGGGCGATCTGTCGGAACACACCCTCATCCCAGTCGAAGGCCTCGGCGAGGCGGTCGTATTCACGCGTCATGGTGGTGTGGAAGAAGGGCGGATCGTCGGTCGAGATCGTGACCTTCACGCCCCTGTCGAACATCGTGCCGATCGGGTGCTTGCGCCATGTCGGGAACAGGCCAAGCGCCATGTTCGACCCCGGGCAGACCTCGAGCACCGTGCCGCGTTCGGCCAGTTCCTCGACCAGCGCCATGTCCTCGATGGCACGCACGCCATGGCCGATGCGTTCGGGGTTCAGGTCCTTCAGCGCGTCGCGGATCGACTCCGGCCCGCCCCATTCACCGGCATGGGCGGTGATGCGCAGCCCGGCCTCGCGCGCGCAATCGAAAGACCAAAGGAAATCCTTGGGTTTCCCGATCTTCTCATCCCCCGCGATGCCGAAGCCCACGATCCAGTCACCCGCCGTCTCGGCAGCGCAAAGGGCGGTCTCCTTGGCTTTCTCGGGCCCGAAATGGCGGATGCAGGTGATGATGCCGCGCAGGGTGATGCCGGCATCGCGCTCGGCTTCGTCCGCGGCTTCGCGGATTGCGTGAAGGTATTCCCGCCAGGCGCCGATGTCGCGCCCGCCGCAGAAATCGGGCGAGAGGAAGGTTTCGGAATAGACCACACCGTTCGCGGCACTTTCCTCCAGCACCGCTTTCGTCAAGCGGCCGTAGTCCTCTGGCGTCTTCAGCGTCGAGGTCGCAGCCTCGTAGACCTTCAGGAAGTCCCAGAAGTCGGTGAAGCGATAGCTTCCGTCCTCGGTGAAAAGGCCCGACAGGTCCATGTGCTTTTCGCGGGCCAGCCCGCGGATGAAGGCAGGCGGCGCGGCGCCTTCCAGATGCAGGTGCAACTCGACTTTCGGCAGGTCCCGGGTCACAGGAAGCTCCGTCCGGGGCCTTCGGCGGGGATGCCCAGATGGGCGGCGATGCTGGCCGCGACGTCGGTGAAGGCGACAAGGCCGATCGCGCCCTCTCCCGCGCCCGCACAGATCACCGGCACGCGTTCGCGCGTGTGATCGGTGCCGGTCCAAGTCGGATCGTTGCCATGATCGGCCGTGAAGATCGCGAGGTCGCCGGGACCAAGGCGGGCAAGAAAGCCCCCTGCCCGCCCGTCGAACCATTCGAGCGCCCTTGCATAGCCCGACACGTCGCGGCGGTGACCATAGAGGCTGTCGAACTCGACGAAGTTCGCAAAGGTCAAGGAACCGGGCTCAGCCTCGGCGGCGAGGCGGTCGAGATGATCGAAAAGGTCCGCGTCCGACTTGCCCTTGTGGAGCGCCCCGATGCCTTTCATCGAGAAGATGTCGCCGATCTTGCCGATCGCATGGGTCGCCCGCCCCGCCCCCGCCGCCCAGTCGAGCAGCGTCGGAGCGGGGGGCGCGATGGCGTAGTCATGGCGGTTCGCGCTGCGCTGGAAGCTGCCTGGCTGGCCTATGAACGGCCGCGCGATCACCCGGCCAACCTTCATCGCGTGGAGCGTTGGCGCTAGATCGGCGCAGAGTTTCAGCAGGCGGTCGAGGCCGAACGTCTCTTCATGCGCCGCGATCTGGAACACCGAATCCGCCGAGGTGTAGCAGATCGGCCAACCGGTGCGCATATGCTTCTCGCCCAGTTCCTCGATGATCGGAACACCCGAGGCATGGCAATTGCCGAGGATGCCGGCGGTTCCGGCCCTGGCGCAAACCTCGGCAACAAGGGTTTCGGGAAAGGCGGGGCGAGTCTCCGGGAAATAGGTCCAGTCCCATGGGACCGGAACGCCCGACAGTTCCCAGTGGCCCGAAGGCGTGTCCTTGCCCTTCGAAACCTCGGTTGCGGCGCCCCACCGGCCTTTCGACTTTGCGCCAAGTCCCGGTGTGTCCTCGCCCGAGGCGAGGCGGATCGCCGCGCCAAGGCCCAAGCCATCCAGAACCGGCATCTTCAGCGGACCGCTGCGCCCCTCTTCTGCCCGCCCCGCCGCGCAGGCCCGGGCGATGTGGCCAAGCGTGTTCGCGCCCGCATCGCCAAAGGCGGCGGCATCCGGCGCCCCGCCGCAGCCGACCGAGTCCATGACGATGAGGAAGGCGCGGGCCATCAGGCGATCCTCTTGTGGATAAGCGGCGGCTCCTTGGGCGCGCTTTCGGCCATCCGATAGGCCGCAAGCACGCTGCGGACGGCGAGATCGGCATCCGCCTCGCTCGCCGCGTGGACGATGGCAAGCGGCAGGCCCTCGCCCACCTCTTCGCCAAGACCCGCCATGTCCGACAGACCCACCGACGGGTTGACCTTGTCGCCTTCGCGCAGCCGCCCGCCGCCGAGATGAACGACCGCCTGCCCCAGAGCCTCGCCATCCACCGCCGCGACGAACCCGTCGCGCGGGCATGGCACCTCGCGCTGCACCGGTGCCGAGGGAAGCCGGTCGGGCCAGCGGTCGACGAAGTCGGCTGGACCGCCCTGCGCTGCGACCATCCGGCCGAAGTAATCCGCCGCCTGCCCGCTTTCGAGCGCCTGCGCAATCCGGCCCGCGCCATCCTCGGGATCGGCCGCCAGCCCGCCAAGCGCCAGCGCCTCGCCGCCCAGAGCCGCCGTCAGGTCCCAGAGCGCGGCATTGACCGAGGTGCCGGTCAGCGTCTCCATCACCTCGATCACCTCGAGCGCGTTGCCGGCCGCGGTGGCAAGCGGCTGATTCATGTCGGTGATGAGCGCCGTCGTCATGCAGCCGGCGCCCTGCGCGGTCGAGACCAGCGCACGGGCCAGAAACTCGGCCTCGTCCAGCGTCTTCATGAAGGCGCCGGAGCCGGCCTTGACGTCCAGCACCAGTCCTTCCAGCCCCGCCGCCAGCTTCTTCGACAGGATCGAGGCGGTAATCAGATCGACGCTTTCGACCGTCCCGGTCACGTCGCGGATAAGGTACAGCCGCCGGTCCGCCGGCGCGATCTCGGCCGAGGCTGAAACGATGGCACAGCGCACACCGTCGATCTGTCGGCGCAGTTGGTCTTCGCCCATCGCGGTGCGAAAACCGGGGATCGCCTCGAGCTTGTCGAGCGTGCCGCCGGTATGGCCAAGGCCGCGGCCCGAAATCATAGGCACATAGGCGCCGCAGGCGGCCAGCGCCGGCGCAAGCAGAAGCGAGACGCAATCACCGATCCCGCCGGTCGAGTGCTTGTCGAGCACCGGGCCGGGCAAGTCCCAGTCCATGACCTTGCCCGAGTCCCGCATGGCGCGGGTCAAGGCCACGCGGCCCGCCTCGCCAAGCCCCTTCAGACAGACGGCCATGGCGAAGGCACCTGCTTGCGCGTCCGTCACATCGCCCGAGGCAAGGCCGCGCGCAAACCACGCCAACTCCTCGACCGAGGGGGTTTCCCCCTCGCGGAGCTTCCTGTTGATCGCGCGCGCATCCATGTCAGGTCCGGTCCATATGGGCGGCGGTGAACAGGCCCGGCAAAAGGTCGCGCACCGTCATCGCACGCGACTTTCCGTCGGTCGTGCAGAGGGAGACGACCACGTCCTGTCCGGCGAATTCTGCGATCTTCTGCCGGCAGCCCCCGCAAGGCGGAACCGGTTCGGGGCTATCGGCGATCACCAGTACCTCGGCAATTGCCGTCTCGCCGGCGGCAACCATCGCGGCGATGGCCCCTGCCTCGGCGCAGGTGCCTTCGGGATAGGCGACATTCTCGACATTGCAGCCCGAATAGACCTGCCCCGAAGCCGCGCGGATCGCCGCGCCGACCTTGAAGCGGGAATACGGGGCATAGGCGTTCTCGCGAACGGCGGTGGCGGCTTCGAGCAGGGACATGGAGGCTCCTTCGGAGTTTTGGACAACTCTGGGGCGCGGCCGAAGCGGATGCAAGCGGAGCCTTCCGGCGGCCCTTGCCGGATGCGCCACCGGGGGTTTTGCACCCCCGGGCCCCGGATTGCATCCGGGGCCTCCCCCGCAGGATATTTGCGAACAGAAGAAGATCAGAGTTGCTTCGTCTCGAAGGTTCCGGGCAGCGACACTTCGAGCAATTCGAGATCAGCGGTCGGGTCGGCGTATCGTGTTGCCATGCCGGGCGGGATGACGAAGGCATCCCCGGCGGACAGCCGATAAGGATCCTTGCCTTCCCCTTCCAGCGTCATTCCCCCCTTCATAACGAAGGTGAAAAGGATGTCGCCGTCGTGGCTGGTCCAGCGCGTCTCACCCCCATCGGGACGCGCCACCATGACCGAGGCCACACCCTTCGTATTGGCGTTGATCGTGGTGTCGCGGGCGACGAAGCCGGGCAGGCGGAAGGGCCGGAACTCCCCCTCCTTGCCGATGTTGTGAACGAAACGCTGGCCGTCCCATTCGCGGTCGGGTCGCAGATGCGGGGTCGGCAGGGTCATGTCGTGGTCGATCTCGGTGATGTGCTCGGCCGGGACGCCGATCTCGATCACCTCGATGCCGTCGCCGGACTCGACCACGCGGTGGCGGATCTGCGGCGGCTGGATGAAGCAGTCGCCGGCATGGATGCGGCGCAAACCGCCCTGATCCTCGTATAGCACATCGACCCAGCCCTTGATGCAGAAGATGAGCTGGAAACCGACCTTGTGGAAATGCACCATGTCCGGGACCTTGCCATCCGGCACCCGGATATGGCTGGCGATCATCGCCCCGCCCAGGCGCGACGGAACGAGGTCGCGATACTCCATCCCCGCGCGCCCGATGATCCAGGGCGCCTGGTCGGCCAGCCGCCGCACGACAAAGGCATGTTCGGTCGCCGGCAGCACCAGCGGCGGGTGCAACTCGTCAATCTCGATCCGCGTGCCATTGGGGGCAGTCAGCTCGCGCTTGCCTTCGGCGATGCTGTCGGGATCTTCGGTCAGGATCCGCAGCGTGCCGGGCGCTTCCGGCGCGCCCTTCTGGATGCGGATGCGCAGCCCGTGGCCGGAAAGGACCGCCACCTCGGGGTTGTCTGCGGGATAGATCATGTCCAGCCGCATGCCGAGCGTCTTCATGTAGAACGGCAGGTCATTGCGCAGCTCTTGCGTCGGCAGACGGATCTCGGCCCGGATTTCGGTCATGACACCCCCCATTTTGGTCGCAGCCGACAGTGGTGCGGCATTCGGGGATTTGCAAGGCGCGCCGAAAGCTGTATCCGGAAAGAGAGAGATTGCAGAGCGGTGGAGATAGTTTAACGCTAAACCATCGCACAGGGAGGATGTCATGGACGAGGCCCACACCAACGCCCGCCAGGCTGCGCTTGATTATCACGAACTGCCCAAGCCCGGCAAACTGGAGATCCGCGCCACCAAGCCACTGGCCAACGGGCGCGACCTGAGCCGCGCCTACTCGCCGGGCGTGGCAGAGGCCTGTCTCGAGATCAAGGCCGACGCCGCCACCGCCAGCCGCTATACGGCCCGAGGCAACCTCGTGGCCGTCGTCACAAACGGCACAGCGGTTCTGGGGCTTGGCAATATCGGGGCGCTCGCCTCCAAGCCGGTGATGGAAGGCAAGGCCGTCCTCTTCAAGAAGTTCGCCAATATCGACTGCTTCGACATCGAGTTGAACGAACCCGATCCCCATCGTCTGGCCGATATCGTCTGTGCGCTGGAGCCGACCTTTGGTGCGATCAACCTCGAGGACATCAAGGCGCCCGACTGCTTCATCGTCGAGAAGCTGTGCCGCGAGCGGATGAAGATCCCGGTCTTCCACGATGACCAGCACGGTACGGCAATCGTCGTGGGCGCGGCGGCGACAAATGCGCTGCATGTCGCCGGAAAGCGCTTCGACCAGATCAAGGTCGTCTCGACTGGCGGCGGCGCGGCGGGGATCGCCTGCCTAAACATGCTGCTGAAGCTTGGCGTGAAGCGCGAAAATGTCTGGCTCTGCGATCTGGCCGGACTGGTCTACAAGGGCCGCGAGGCCGAGATGACACCGCAAAAGGCGGAGTATGCGCAAGGTTCCGAGCCGAAGACGCTGGCTGAGGTGATCGAAGGCGCCGACCTGTTCCTTGGCCTTTCCGGTCCTGGCGTCCTCAAGCCCGAGATGGTTGCGAAGATGGCGCCGAAGCCGATTGTCTTTGCGCTTGCCAACCCGACACCCGAAATCCTGCCGGACGAGGTGCGGACGGTCGCGCCCGAGGCCATCATCGCGACGGGGCGGTCCGACTATCCGAACCAGGTCAACAACGTCCTTTGCTTTCCCTTCATCTTCCGTGGCGCGCTGGACGTGGGCGCGACCCAGATCAACGACGCGATGCAACTCGCCTGCATCGACGGCATCGCGCAACTCGCCCGCGCCACCACCAGTGCCGAAGCGGCTGCGGCCTATCAGGGCGAGCGGCTGAATTTCGGGCCGGATTATCTGATCCCGAAACCGTTCGACCCGCGCCTGATCGGGGTTGTCGCCCATGCCGTGGCGAAGGCCGCGATGGAGACCGGCGTCGCCTCGCGCCCGATTGCCGATCTCGATGCCTATCGCGAAAAGCTCGACGGCTCGGTCTTCCGCTCGGCGCTGATCATGCGGCCGGTCTTCGAGGCCTCGCGCAACGCCCATCGCAAAATCGTCTTCGCCGAGGGCGAGGATGACCGGGTTCTGCGCGCCGCTTTGGCGATGATCGAGGAAACCGATGACAGCCCGATCCTGATCGGCCGCCCGGACGTCGTCTCGGCGCGCTGCGAACGGCTCGGCCTGCCGATCCGACCCGAGCGCGACTTTCACCTGGTCAACCCCGAGAACGACCCGCGCTATCGCGATTACTGGGGGACCTATCACGAACTGATGGCCCGACGCGGCGTGACCCCCGACATCGCCCGGGCCGTCATGCGGACCAACACCACCGCCATCGCCGCGATCATGGTCCATCGCGGCGAGGCCGACAGCCTGATCTGCGGGACATTCGGCCAGTACCTGTGGCACCTGAACTATGTCCGCCAGATCCTGGCCCGTGGCGGCCTGTCGCCCATCGGCGCGCTCAGCCTGATGATCCTGGAGGACGGCCCCCTCTTCATCGCCGACACCCATGTGCATCCCGAACCGACCCCGGTCGAGATCATGCAGACCGTGATCGGCGCGGCCCGGCATGTGAAGCGCTTCGGCCTGGTTCCCAAGATCGCGCTCTGCTCGCATTCGCAGTTCGGCAACCTCGACTGCGACACCGGCCGGCGGATGCGCGAGGCGATGGGACTGCTGGACGCCCGCGAACCCGACTTCGCCTACGAGGGCGAGATGCATACCGACTCGGCGCTTGACCCGGCGATCCGGGCGCGGATCTTCCCGCAGTCGCGCTTTGAAGGGCCGGCGAACGTACTCGTCTTTGCCAATGCCGACGCAGCCTCGGGCGTGCGCAACATCCTCAAGATGAAGGCCAATGCGCTTGAAGTCGGTCCCATCCTCATGGGCATGGGCAACAAGGCGCATATCTGCACGCCTTCGGTGACGGCGCGCGGCCTGCTCAACATGTCCGCCCTCGCCGGCACTCCGGTCACCCACTACTCCTAAGGTCTTATCCCTGTTAGCGCAAAACGTGACGCAGGGTCGCAGCCGCGACCTTGCGAAATTCTTGCGCCGGAGGCTGACTGACGCATAACAGAGGCAGTCCGGAGGAGGGTATACAATGGCATACGCAGAAATCTACGCGCGCTCGAAATCCGATCCCGAGGGGTTCTGGATGGACGCCGCCGGCGCGATCGACTGGATCCGCAAGCCGACGCATGCATTGTTCGCCGACCGGGCTCCCTTCTACGAATGGTTTGCGGACGGCATGGTCAACACCTGCTGGAACGCGGTCGACCGGCATGTGCTGGCCGGGCGCGGCGATCAGCCGGCGATCATCCATGACAGCCCCGTCACCCATTCCAAGCGCGTCATCACCTATGCCGAGCTCCAGTCCCGCGTGGCGAGCCTTGCCGGCGCGCTGAAGGCCAAGGGCGTCGCCAAGGGCGACCGGGTCATCATCTACATGCCGATGGTGCCCGAGGCGCTCGAGGCGATGCTGGCCTGCGCCCGGCTGGGGGCGATCCACTCGGTTGTCTTCGGCGGTTTCGCCGCGGCCGAGCTTGCGGTCCGGATCGACGATTGCACCCCCAAGGCGATCATCGCCGCCTCCTGCGGGATCGAGCCGGGCCGCGTCGTTCACTACAAACCGCTGCTTGATGGTGCCATCGACATGGCAAGCCACAAGCCGGACTTCTGCGTGATACTCCAGCGCGAGCAGGAAGTGGCGATGCTGGTCGAGGGCCGCGACGTGGCCTGGCACAGCTTCCAGTATGGCGTGGAACCCGCCGACTGCGTACCGGTCGAGGGCAATCACCCCGCCTATATCCTTTACACCTCGGGCACGACCGGCGCGCCCAAGGGCGTCGTGCGCCCGACCGCAGGCCATCTGGTGGCTTTGTCCTGGACCATGCGGGCGATCTACAATGTCGGCGTTGGCGACGTGTTCTGGGCGGCGTCGGACGTGGGCTGGGTCGTTGGCCACAGCTACATCTGCTACGCTCCGCTGATCGCCGGCTGCACGACCATCGTCTTCGAGGGCAAGCCGGTCGGCACCCCCGATCCCGGCACCTTCTGGCGGGTGATCGGCGAATATGGCGTGAAGAGCTTCTTCACTGCGCCCACAGCGCTCCGCGCCATCAAGCGGGACGATCCCGAGGGCAAGTTCGTCGAGAAATATGACACCTCCTCGCTTCAGGCGCTGTATCTGGCGGGCGAGCGCGCCGACCCCGATACGATCCTCTGGGCGCAGCGTCACCTGAACGTGCCGGTCATCGACCACTGGTGGCAGACCGAGACCGGCTGGGCGATCGCCGGCAACCCGCTCGGGATTGAACCCCTGCCGGTCAAGATCGGATCGCCCTCGGTGCCGATGCCGGGCTACGACGTGCAGGTTCTGGACGAAGGCGGCCACCCGGTTCCCGCCGGCACGCTCGGCGCGATCACAATCAAGCTGCCGCTGCCCCCCGGCACCCTACCGACGCTGTGGAACGCCGAGGCGCGGTTCCGCAAGAGCTACCTCGACCACTTCCCCGGCTATTACGAGACGGGTGATGCCGGTTACATCGACGAGGACGGCTACCTCTACATCATGGCCCGCACCGATGACGTCATCAACGTCGCCGGCCACCGCCTGTCGACCGGCGCGATGGAAGAGGTCCTCGCCAGCCATCCCGACGTTGCCGAATGCGCCGTGATCGGCGTGTCCGACACGCTGAAAGGCCAGTCGCCGCTCGGCTTCCTGTGCCTCAACCGCGGCTCGACCCGGCATCATCCTGACGTTGTCAATGAATGCGTGAAGCTGATGCGGGAAAAGATCGGCCCGGTTGCCGACTTCAAGAAGGCGGTCGTCGTCGAACGCCTGCCCAAGACCCGGTCTGGCAAGATCCTGCGCGGCACGATGGTCAAGATCGCGGACGGCACTGAATGGAAGATGCCGGCGACGATCGACGATCCGGCGATCCTTGACGAAATCACCCAGGCGCTGATGTCGCTCGGCTACGCCAAGGCGAACTGATCCCGCGCACCCGCGGAACGGCAAGACGACTGGCCGATTGCCGGAATCGGCCAGTCGTGTTTTCATGTGACCACGTTTTTTCGTCCCGACTTACTTTTTTTACAATGCACTTTTCAGCTCACCCCCAGGTGCGACGCGCGCCTGTATTGGAGGCAATGAATTGGAAAAGACTCTCATTTCGACAGGACTTCTCCGCAATGACCGCATCCCGCTGAGCACGGCCGACCTCGCCGCCGCGACCGCGATCGGCCAAGCCAGCCAGGACCAGGCAAAAGCCCGCATCGCCGCCCTGACCGATGACCGGCACCACCGGATCCGCCGGTCCCTGGCCTCGGCGCGGCGCGAAGCGCTGGCCACCGCGATCCCGGATCTAGACCGGCAGTCCACGGCCCAGTCCGACCGCCTGAAATCCCAGATCGAGGCGCTCAAGGCAGGCGGCGCCTTCAGCCCGATCCACACAGATCCGGGCATCATCGTCACCGCCCCGGTCCCCGAGGCCGGAGGCCTGCATGACCTTCTGCCTTTCCCAACCGCGCTCGACCGGGCCGTGCGCAAACATGCGCTCGATGCCTGGCCCCCACGGCTGTTCCTCGACCCGCCCTATGCCGGCGAATTCTGGTGGGGCGAGACGCACTGGAGCTGGACCAACAACAGCCTGACGGTAGACGGCAACAACACGCCTTGGCTGTTCTTCGGCCACCTTGCCTATGACGCGGATCCGACCCTGGGCGGCAATCTTGGTTGCACCGGCCTCTATTTCCTGACGCCGGATCGCTTCTATGCGCACAGCACCGGCCGCTTCGAGATCCGGCCGCGCTTCCGGATCCAGGGCATCGCTTCGGGCTGGACCGGGTTTTACGATTGGCTCTGGGCCGCTGACGACAAATGGAGCAAGTGCTGGCAGATCACCACCGTGACCGCCTCGCTCAGTAGCGGCGAAACCCTCGCCAGCGACAGCCTGACGCTTCCGCTGTTCGATCTGGATGACGTGTCGCCGGTCGGACAGGCCAACACCAGTGTCTTCATGGGCTGGGAGCCGATCCTTCGGTTCAATGCCGACCTGCGGGATCTGCGACAGCGGGGCGTCTCGATCATCCTTGCGATGTCGATCCGCTACGATTTCCTGGTGGAAGGAGAATCCGACCTGTGGTTGTGGCGGGATCCCGGCCCCGTCGCGCCGGGTCCCGGCAACGCGATCCGGGTTTTTCCCAGTCCCGGCAGCCTGCTGCAGGTCTGAGATGGGATCGGCCGGGTGAAATCGCAGTTGGAGGAGAGGCGGCTGTCGCGTAACTTCGCGACCAGAATGCAATCAAAGCGCGATCTCCGGCCCCCTTCGGGCAGCCTCGGCGTGGGTTCCGGCACACGGCCGCTGACCCTGCTGGTGGTGGAAAGCGGCTCGGCGCTGCGGGCTGTTTACCAATCGGTCCTGTCACGCGCCGGCCACTCGGTCACGGCCGTCGCCACGGGACACGAGGCCCTGGCGGCACTTTCGGCCCGGCACCCCGACGTGATCCTGCTTGACCTCAAGCTGGCGAACGAGGACGGGATGGAAGTGGTCGCGGCCATCCACGCGCGCCTTCCCGAAGCGCGCGTGATCGTCATGGCGGCGGACGGGTCGGTCAGCCTCGCGGTCGAGGCGATGCGGGCCGGGGCGCACGACTTCCTGGTCAAGCCCTTCGATGAATCGCGTCTTCTTGCGGCCATCGAGAACGCGGCCAGCCCCGGCAGCCGCCCTGGTTTGCCAATCGCACAAGGCGAGCCGGTCAATCCGGGCGATCTGTTCCTCGGGTCCTCCGCCACGATGGCGCGGGTGTTCGAGCGCATCCGCTCGGTCGCCCCTTCGATCGCCTCGGTGTTCATCACCGGCGAAAGCGGCACAGGAAAAGAGCTCTGCGCCCAGGCGATCCATGACTACTCCGCCCGGGCCGCCGGACCTTTCGTGCCGCTGAACTGCGGGGCCATTCCGCCGGACCTGCTGGAATCCGAGGTCTTCGGCCATGTGAAGGGCAGCTTCACCGGCGCCATCGCCGACAAGGCGGGCGCGGCAGTGGCCGCCGATGGCGGAACGCTGTTCCTCGACGAGATCTGCGAGATGGAGATCGGGCTTCAGACCAAGCTCCTGCGATTTCTGCAGACCTCGACGGTCCAGCCTGTGGGCGCGACCAAGCCGCGCAAGGTCAATGTCCGCATCATCTGCGCGACCAACCGCGACCCGATGGAAGAGGTCCGGCGCGGCCGCTTCCGCGAGGATCTCTATTACCGCCTCTATGTCGTCCCGATCCAGATGCCGCCTCTGCGCGACCGCGGCAATGACGTGATCGAGATCGCCGAAGCCGCGCTTGCCCGCTTCGCAGCCGAGGAGGGTCGCAAGTTTGACGGTCTCGACGACGAGGTGCGCGCACTTTTCCGGCGCCTGCCCTGGCCCGGCAACGTGCGCCAACTGCTGAACGTGATCCGCAACGTGGTGGTACTGAACCCCGGCGGGCAGGTCAGCCTCGGCATGCTGCCGTTCGAGATGGTCCACGACATCGAAACGCTGCCGGCCGAAACGGCGGCATCCGATCCGATGCGCCTTGCGCCCGGCCCCGACGACCTCATCGGCCGGCCCTTGGCCGAGATCGAACGCCTGGTGATCGAGGCGACGATCGCGCGCTTCGGCGGATCGGTTCCAAAGGCAGCGCGGGTGCTCGACGTGTCGCCATCGACGCTTTACCGCAAGCTCGAAAGCTGGGCCGGCCGGAAAGGCTGAATTCAGCCGATGATCTCGAACCGGTCCACGTCGACCATGCCGTGGTCGGTGATCTTGAGGTGCGGGATCACCGGCAGGGCCAGGAACGCGAGTTGCAGGAAGGGCTCGTCCAGCGTGACTTCCAGCGACCGCGCGGCGGCGCGCAGGGCCACGAGTTTGTCACGGACAACCTCGAATGGCTCGAGACTCATCAGTCCGGCCACGGGCAGCGGTAGTTCCGCCAGAACCCGGCCGCCCTCGACCACGACGAAACCGCCTTCGATCTCGACCAGCCGGTTCGCGGCCAGCGCCATGTCGGCATAGTCGGCGCCCACCACGGCGATGTTGTGATGGTCATGGCAGATGGTCGAGCCGATGGCCCCGCGCTTCAGCCCGAAGCCCTTGACGAAGCCGGTCGCGCGGTTGCCGTTCACGCCGTGGCGCTCGATCACCGCGATCTTCACCAGATCGCGGGACAGGTCAGGCCGCTTGTCGCCATTCTCAGGCGGGATGGGATAGGTCAGATGCTCGGTGATGATCTTGCCCGGCAGGATGCCGATCACCGGCGTTTCGACCCGGTTGCCGCCTGTGCGGAAATCCTCGGCCTTCAGAGCGGCGGACTTGACCGACCCCCGCGCAACAGGCGGCACGATCCGGCGCTTCGCGAAGGCCGCCTCGTCCGCGACGACGCCACCCGCCAGGACCAGCGCCGCATGGCACCCCTCGAGGCTGTCGATCACCGCGATGTCAGCGCGCTTGCCCGGCGCGATCAGGCCACGATCCTTCAGGCCGAAGGCCTCGGCCGCCGACAGGCTCGCGGCGCGGTAGACGGCGAGGGGCGAACAGCCAAGGGCGATCGCCGTGCGGATCATGTGGTCAAGGTGCCCATGCTCGGCGATGTCGAGCGGGTTGCGGTCATCGGTGCAGAGGCACAGGTAGGGCGAGTGCCGCTCGGTCAGGATCGGATAAAGCGCGTGCAGGTCCTTGCTGACCGAACCTTCGCGGATCAGCACCCGCATCCCCTTGCGCAGCTTCTCCAGCGCCTCCTCTGCCGAGGTCGCCTCATGCTCGGTGCGGATACCGGCGGCGAGGTAGCCATTCAGGTCTTTGCCCGACAAGAGCGGGGCATGGCCGTCGATGTGCCGGCCGCGAAAGGCCTCGAGCTTGGCCAGACAGCCTGCATCCTTCATCAGCACGCCGGGATAGTTCATGAACTCTGCCAGGCCGAGAGTGCGCGGATGGTCCATCAGCGGAACCAGATCCGCCGCCTCCAGCCGGGCGCCCGCGGTTTCCATGTGGGTAGAAGGCACGCAGGACGACAGCTGCACCCGCAGGTCGAGGACGGTCTCCGCTGCCGACTCAAGGAAATAGCGGATGCCGGTCAGCCCGCAGACATTGGCGATCTCGTGCGGGTCGCAGATCGCGGTGGTGATGCCCCGCGGCGTGACGCAGCGGTCGAACTCGAAGGGCGTGACCAGCGAGCTTTCGATATGCAGATGCGTGTCGATGAAGCCGGGGACCAGAACCTTGCCGCGGCAGTCGATCTCCGACCTGCCTTCATAGGTGCCGAAGGTCCCGACGATGGTGTCGCCGCAGATCGCCACATCGGTCTCGACCAGCTCCCCCGTGACCAGATCGAACATCCGCCCACCCTTGAGGACCAGATCGGCGGGGGTCAGCCCCCGTCCCTGGTCAATGAGGTCGGAAAGGGCGGGTCGTGTCATCGGCGGTCTCCTTTGCCGCCAGTGAAGCGCATGGCAACCGGGCCGTAAAGCGCCTTCGGGGTTGCAGCCGGGGCGCGACCCGCTATCACGGCATCATCCGCCTCAGGAGACCGCGATGCGCCCGCTGCGTGGCATCTCGTTAAAGATCGCCTCCGTCCTCGTCTTCATCATCATGTCGGCGATCATCAAGGCCACCTCTGCCCATGTTCCGGCCGGTCAGGCGGTGTTCTTCCGATCGTTCTTCGCGATTCCGGTCATCGTGGGCTGGCTGCTCTGGCGGCGCGAACTGCCCAAGGGGCTCAAGACGGCGCAACCGATGGGCCATTTCTGGCGCGGCGCCATGGGGACGATGGCGATGGGCCTCGGCTTTGCTGGCCTTGGCTTCCTGCCGCTGCCCGAGGTCACCGCGATCGGCTACGCGGCGCCGCTGCTGACCGTCATTTTCGCCGCGATGTTCCTGGGCGAGGACGTGCGCATCTTCCGGCTTTCGGCTGTCGGGCTGGGGCTTGTCGGCGTCATGATCGTGCTGTCGCCACGGATGACCAGCCTTCAGAGCGGAAATGTCGGCATCGCCGAGGCCCTGGGCGCGATCCTTGTCCTTGGGGGCGCCCTCTTTGCAGCACTGGCGCAGGTTTTCGTCCGCAAGCTGGTCGATACCGAGCCGACGGCAACGATCGTCTTCTGGTTCTCGGTCACCGCCACCACGCTGTCATTGGCGACGCTGCCCTTCGGTTGGGTGTGGCCATCTCCGGGCGAGGCCGGGCTGCTGGTCTGCGCCGGGCTTCTGGGCGGTGTCGGGCAGATCCTGCTGACCTCGAGTTACCGCGAGGCCGACGCCTCTCTCGTCGCGCCGTTCGACTATGTCTCGATGATCTTCTCGCTTCTGATCGGTTATTTCATCTTCGACGAATTGCCGACTTGGACCATGCTGGGCGGTGCTGCGCTTGTGGTCGCGGCGGGCATCCTCATCATCTGGCGTGAACGGAAACTGGGTCTCGAACGGGCCCGGCAGCGCAAGTCGATGACACCGCAGGGCTGACGCCGCGCCTGAACGAACGCGCCCAAGGGATTGACCCGGCTTGCCCTTCTGGCCGAAAAGGGGGGAAGACACGCCCCGCCTGCGGCTCCGCCTTCTCGGAGCCCGACCCCAAAAGAACGGATCGCCCCGGACATGTCCCCTGCCCTGATCGCGGCGCTTCCCTTCCTTGGCGCGCTCTTGCCCGGACTGATGATCCGGGCCGGCCGCGACGCCTGCGCGCTTTCGGCGGCCTTCTTCACCGGGCTGGCGCTGCTGATGCTCGGGCTCGATGCTCCGGCGGTCCTGCGGGGCGAGGTGATCGAGACCAGGATCGACTGGCTGCCTCAGATCGGGCTGAACGCGAATTTCCGGCTCGACGGGCTGGGTCTGCTGTTCGCCGGGCTGATCCTGGGCATCGGGCTTCTCATCATCCTTTATGCCAGGTTCTACCTCTCCAAGTCAGACCCGATGGGGCAGTTCTTCACCTATCTCATGCTCTTCCAGGGCGCGATGGTAGGGATCGTCCTGTCGGACAACATCCTGCTTTTGCTGGTGTTCTGGGAACTGACCTCGCTGTCGTCCTTCCTCTTGATCGGCTACTGGAAGCATCTGCCCGAGGGAAGGCAGGGCGCCCGCATGGCGCTGACCGTCACCGGGCTGGGCGGTCTGTCGATGATCGCGGGGATGCTGATCCTCGGCCAGATCGCGGGCAGCTATGACATCGGCGTGATCCTCACACAGAAGGCGGCGATCCAGTCATCGCCGCTCTACATCCCGGCACTTCTGCTGATCCTGCTCGGCTGCTTCACCAAGTCGGCGCAGTTCCCGTTCCATTTCTGGCTGCCCCGCGCCATGGCCGCGCCGACGCCGGTTTCGGCCTACCTGCATTCCGCGACGATGGTGAAGGCAGGCATCTTCCTGATGGCCCGGCTATGGCCCGTTCTGGCGGGGACGGAGGCGTGGTTCTACCTCGTCGGCACCGCCGGCCTCGTGACGCTGCTCGTCGGCGCGAAGATCGCGCTCTTCAAGGACGACCTGAAGGCGCTCCTCGCCTATTCGACGGTCAGCCACCTTGGCCTCATCACCATGCTTCTGGGCTTCGGCACGGTCGAGGCGGCGACGGTCGCGGTATTCCACATCCTGAACCACGCAAGCTTCAAGGCTGCCCTGTTCATGACCGCAGGGATCATCGACCACGAGGCGCATACCCGCAACATCCGCCGCCTTGGCGGCCTCCGCCACTTGATGCCTGTCACCTTCGTCATCGGCACAATCGGCGCGCTTGCGATGGCGGGCATCCCGCCGCTGAACGGCTTCCTGTCCAAGGAAATGATGCTGGAGGAGACGACCCATGCCGTCTGGGCCGGTCAGGCCTGGCTGGTCCCCCTGCTCGCCACCATCGGCGCCCTCCTGTCCGCCGCCTATTCCTACCGGTTCATCGCCCATGTCTTCCTTGGCCCGGTGCGCGACGACTACCCGCACAAGCCGCATGATCCCGACTTTGGGTTCTGGGCGGCGCCCGCCCTGCTCTGCGCCGTCGCCTTAATCGGCGGGCTGGCCCCGATGGCGCTGTTCGGCTGGATCGTCGATGCAGGCGCCTCGGCGGTGACGGGCGAAGCGGTGCACGTCCACCTGAAGCTCTGGCACGGGGTGACCCCGGCGCTCTGGATGTCGATCATCGCGCTTGCGGGTGGTCTTCTGGTGCTGGCGGGATTCGCACCGCTAGACCGGCTCTGGCTGGCCTCACCGAAGCCGGACGCCAAGCGCCTGTTTGACGCCGTTGTCGGCGGCGCGCGGGCTGGAGCGGCGCGGCTGACGGACGGGCTGCATGACGGCGCGCTGACCCGTGCCTTCGCCATCGGCATCGTGGCGATGCTGGCCGCCGGGATCTGGGCTTTCACCGGGGGCGGTCACGCTCCGGGTAGCCGCAGCCTGACGGCGGCGGGGCCGGTGCCGGCGATGGGTTGGCTGCTCTTGGTTTCGGCCACGCTCGCCCTCTTGGTCCTGCACCGCAACCGGCTGCTGGCGCTTCTGCTTCTTGGCATCGTCGGGCTGGTCGTCGCGGTTTCCTTCGCCTACCTTTCGGCCCCCGACCTCGCGCTGACCCAGATCTCGGTCGAGGTAGTGACCATCATCCTGCTTCTTCTGGCATTGAACTTCCTCCCGAAGGAAACCCCGCGCGAAAGCAGCCCGGGGCGGCGCGGGCGCGACGCGGTGCTTGCCGGGGCCGTCGGACTGGCGGTCGGCGCGCTGGCCTATGCGCTGATGACGAGGGATTTCGCCTTCCCCTCGATCGCCGCCTTCCACATCGATAACGCAAAGCCGGGCGGCGGCGGCACCAACATCGTCAACGTCATCCTCGTGGATTTCCGTGGCTACGACACCTATGGCGAACTGACGGTGCTCGGCATTGCCGCGCTGGTGATCCATGCCCTCGCCGAAGCCCTTCTCAGGGGCGGTGCCGCCAATGACCGGCTTCTGGCCTGGAAACCCGAAGCTCCCGAGGCAGGCGACCGTCACCCGATGATGCTGGTCGTCGTCACCCGGATCCTGCTGCCGCTGATCCTGATGGTCGGCGTCTTCATCTTTCTGCGCGGCCACAATCAGCCCGGAGGCGGGTTCGTCGCCGGGCTCGTGATCGCCATCGGCCTTGTCATGCAATACATGGCCTCTGGCTTTGGCTGGGCCGCGGCGCGGATGAAGGTCGACTTTCACATCCTGATCGCGCTTGGCATCCTGATCGCCACGGCGACCGGTGTCGGCGCGTGGTTCAACGGGCTGCCCTTCCTGACCTCGGCTTACGGCTATGTCCACCTGCCGCCGCTCGAGGAATTCGAGCTGGCCACCGCCGCCCTGTTCGACCTGGGCGTGTTCCTTGCCGTCCTTGGTGCGGTCATGCTCGCGCTCGCCTCGATCTCGCGTCTTGCGGTGCGGGCGGGCGAGACAACGAACGCCCGCCCCTTCGACATTGACCCTTCGGACGGGAGGGGCTGAGATGGAGTTGCTCGTCGCCTCTTCCATCGGCCTTCTAACCGCTGGCGGGGTTTACCTGATCCTGCGGCTGCGGACCTTCCCGGTGATCGTCGGCCTGTCGCTGCTGTCCTATGCGGTCAACCTGTTCATCTTCGCCTCGGGCCGCCTCGCCATCGGCCTGCCGCCGATCTGGTCGAAGACGGCCGAGGGCTATTCCGACCCGCTGGTGCAGGCCCTTGTGCTGACGGCGATCGTGATCTCCTTCGGGATGACGGCGGTCATCGTCATGCTGGGGCTTGGTGCCTATCTCGAGGCCGGCGACGACCGGATCGACATGGAACCTTCCAGCCCTGCGGATGACAGCGGGGAGGATCGGGCATGAGCCACTGGATCATCGCCCCCGTCGTGTTTCCTGCCGTCCTTGGCGCATTGGCCGTGCTGGTCGCACGCTTCGACATCGTGTTGCAGCGTGTCATCGGTCTTGCGGGTGTTCTGGCGCTGGCGGCGCTTGCGATCTTGCTGCTCCGGGCGGCGACCCTGACAGGGCCCGAGGCCTATTTCCTTGGCGACTGGCCCGCCCCCTTCGGCATCGTCCTGGTCCTCGACCGGCTGTCGGCGCTGATGCTGCTGCTGACTGCCGCCCTGGCCCTGCCCGTTCTTCTTTACGTCGTGGGGACCGGCTGGGACCGGCGCGGACAGCATTTCCATGCGCTGTTCCTGTTCCAGATGATGGGGCTGAACGGCGCGTTCCTGACCGGCGACGCCTTCAACCTCTTCGTGTTCTTCGAGGTGCTGCTGATCGCCTCCTACGGCCTCATGATCCACGGCGGCGGTCGGGACCGGTTGAAAGCCGGCGTGCAATACGTTGCCTTCAACCTTGTCGGCTCGACACTGTTCCTGTTTGCGCTGGCGACGATCTATTCGGTGACCGGAACGCTGAACCTCGCCGATCTTGCGCAGAAGGTGGCGATCCTGCCCGAAGGCGACGCGGCGCTGATCCGGGTCGGCGCTGTGATGCTGCTTCTGGTATTCGCCATCAAGGGGGCGCTCGTGCCTGTGCAGTTCTGGTTGCCGGGCACCTATGCCAATGCGCCGGGACCGGTGGCCGCGCTGTTCGCGGTGATGACCAAGGTCGGAGCCTATGCCGTCCTGCGGGTCTACACGCTGGTCTTTCCGCCACAAACCCCTGCGACCGGGTCGATGTTCGCCGACCTGATCCTGCCGGCGGGGCTCGTCACGCTCTGCCTTGGTGCAATCGGGGTGCTGGGGGCCCGGAGTCTGGGTCGGACTGTAGCCTTTGCCGCCATCGCCTCGATGGGTACGCTGTTCACAGCGGTTTCGGTCTTCTCCCCAGCGGGCACTGCGGCGGCGCTCTATTACCTCTTGCATTCGACCTTCGCGACGGCGGCAATGTTCCTTGTCACCGATCTGGTCCTGGCCCGGCGCGGGACGGGATCGCTGGCCGAGGCGCGACCGCCGATTGCCCAATCCGGCCTGATCGCCAGCCTGTTCTTCGTGTGCGCCGTCGCAATGGCGGGCATGCCGCCGCTTTCGGGGTTCCTGGGCAAGCTGCTGATCCTTGACGCGACGCGGGCAGCGATGGGGCTGGTCTGGCCGGTCATCCTTGGCACATCCATGCTGATGGTGGTCGGATTTGCCCAGGCTGGGAGCCTTCTCTTCTGGAAGGCGACCGCGCTTTCGTCCGACACGCAGCGAAGCGAGGCGCGGCCGAATGCCCTGCCCTTTGTCGTGATCGGTCTGCTCCTCTCGCTGCTGATCGGGTTGACCCTTTTCGCAGGGCCGGTCACCGGCTGGCTGGCAAAGACGGCGGCAGAGCTTTACACGCCCGCGCCGTACATCGCCGCCAATGCGCTGCCGGTCGGGGGATGACGGCCATGTTGCGCAAGCTCTTCCCCCATCCCTGGTTGTCAGCCGCCCTCGTCGCTACCTGGTTCCTGCTGGTCAACCATGTGATGCTGGGCAGCCTGGTCCTGGCGGTGATCCTGGCCATTGCCATCCCGCTTGCGATCTCGGCCTTCTGGCCCGGCAACGTGCCGATCCACAACCTGCCCGCGATCCTTGAATTCGGGGCGGTCGTGCTTTGGGACATCGTGGTGGCGAATTTCGTCGTGGCCCGGCTGGTGCTCTTCGTGCCGAATGACCGGATGCAATCCGCCTGGATCACCATCCCGCTGGACCTGACCGTGCCCGAGGCGATCACCGTCCTTGCCGCGACGATCACCCTGACCCCCGGCACCGTCACGGCCGAGATGTCGGCGGACGGTCGCGCGCTGCTGGTCCATGCGCTTCATGCGCCCGACCCGGACGCGGTCCGCGACGAGATCAAGACCCGCTACGAGGCCCGCCTGAAGAGGATCTTCGGATGATGACCTATGCGCTGCTCTTCGCAATCGGCTGTTTCGGGATAGGCCTGCTGATGAACCTCTGGGTGGTGCTGCGCGCGCCGGGCCTGCCGGACAAGGTTCTGGCTGCCGATACGATGGTCATCAACATCATCGCGCTGATCGTGCTCCACGGTCTGCTCACCGGCAACGGGGTGAATTTCGAGGCAGCGATGCTCTTTGCCATGACCGGCTTCGTGTCCACCGTCGCATTCAGCAAGTTCATGCTGCGCGGCAACATCATCGAATGAGCGGGGCGCAGCAGCCATGATCACGGAAATCGTCATCTCGGCCCTACTGGTCCTTGGCGGCCTGTTCGGATTGATCGGCAGCTACGGCCTGTTGAAGCTGAATAACCCGGTAAAGCGCCTCCATGCCCCGACAAAGGCGACGACGCTTGGCGTGGGCGCGGTGCTGGTCGCGTCGGTTCTCTATTTCAAGATCGTGCGCGGCATCGTCACCTGGCAGGAACTGCTGATCGTGGTCTTCCTGTTCATCACCTCGCCCGTGACCGCGTTGTTTCTGTCCAAGGTGCATCTGCACCGGAACATGTCGGCCACCGAACTGCCCCCGACCGGCACAAAACGGGGATGGGCGACATTCGACGGCGATCCCGCCGACCGCGACGCGCGCCATCTCTGACCGGGTCAGAAAAGGTGCGCGTTCACCGCAAGATGCGCCATGATCGCGGCCACATAGCCCAGTGCCACGGCCCAGGTCCATTTCAGGTGGCTTGAGAAGGTATAGCCCCTCCCCGCCAGCCCCATCAGCGCCACCCCTGCCGCCGAACCGATGGACAGGAGCGAGCCGCCCGTGCCGGCCGTAAGCGTGATGAGCAACCACTGACCATCGGACATCGAGGGATCCATGGTCAGAACCGCGAACATCAGCGGGATATTGTCGATGATCGCCGACAGGGCACCGATGATGACATTCGCCGGTGTCGGGCCAAGCCCGGCATAAAGCACGTCGGACAAGAGCGTCAGATAGCCAAGCACACCAAGCCCGCCCACCGCGAAGATGATCCCGAAGAAGAACAGGAGCGTGTCCCATTCGACCCGCTGCACCTGGCTAAAACTGTCCAGCACCATGTCCTCATCGCTGAGCCGGCTGCCCTTGCGCTGTAGGAGGAAGGACCAGAGTTGCAGGTAGCCGAGGCCCAGCATCATCCCGAGCGCGGGCGGCAGGTCGAGGAAGTTCTTGAAGGCGACCGCAGTGACGATGGTCAGGCCGAACAGGACCGCGACGCCGGTCATTCCCGGCTTGGCACGGACGCGTTCGGTCACCGGTTCAGGTCGCGCCTGCGGAACCGCGAAATACATGAAGGCCGCGGGCACGATCCAGTTCAGCGCCGCAGGAATGAACAGCTTGAAGAACTCGAAGAACTCGAGCTTGCCCTGTTGCCAGACCATCAGCGTGGTGATGTCGCCGAAGGGGCAGAAGGCTCCGCCTGCATTGGCCGCAACCACGACCGACACGCAGGCGATGGCGACGAAACGCGGGCTGTGCGAGCCGAGCGCGATCACCACCGCACCCATCACCAGCGCGGTCGTCATGTTGTCGAGCACCGAGGACAAGAAGAACGACAGCACCCCCGTCAACAGGAACAATTGGCGGTAGCTCAATCCCGCCTGCACCAGCCTTGCGCGCAGCACCTCGAAGGCCCGGCGTTCCTCCAGCGTGTTGACGTAGGTGATGGCGACCAGCAGGAACAGGAACAACTCGCCGTATTCCTCGATGATCTCGGTCGCCTGGGCATGGGCCTCAGTGCTCATCCCGGCGGCGGAATAGGCGATCCCGATCAGCATCCAGATCAGGCCCGCGGCCAGCATCACCGGCTTCGATTTCCGCAGATGCGTTTTCTCCTCGAGCGTGACGAGGACATAGGCGACAACGAAGATGACAAGGGAAAGGTAGCCGGCCCAATGGGAGGTCAGGTCAAGCATCTCGGGTCAGGCTCCGTCCGTTATCTTGGCGCAGTGCGCACGAAGGTCTGTATACGGTCAAGGCCCCCGATCATGCCGCCACTCGCGATTTATTGACCGAATGGTAAAAAGATGGCGGCGGTGGTTCCCTGCCGACTTGCAACGGCAACCCTGCCCGTGCGAACCTTCCCGCGCAAGGAGCACCCGGAGGCCCCCCGTGCAGACCCACCCCACGCCCACCGTCGCGGCGACGGACCTGTTGCCGCAGGTCACCCATGTGCGCAATCCCGGGATGCCGCTCGACCTCGATTGGGTCGCGGGCGTGCAGGCCAACACCTCGGCGATCGAGCGGCGCTGCGCCACGCTGCCGGGGCGGCGGAGCGTCAAGAAGGAATTCCAGGCGGCGTGGCTCTTGAAGGCGATCACACTGATCGACCTGACGACGCTGTCGGGCGACGACACACCCGGCCGGGTCCAGCGCCTCTGCGCCAAGGCGAGGCAGCCGGTGCGGGCCGACCTGCTCGAAGCGCTCGGCATGACCGGCATCACCACCGGCGCGGTCTGCGTCTATCACGAGATGGTCGAAACTGCCGTCCGCGCGCTGGAAGGCACGAGCATCCCCGTCGCTGCCGTCTCCACCGGCTTTCCCGCGGGCCTGTCCCCCTACCGCCTGCGCATCGCCGAGATCGGCGAAAGCGTGAAAGCCGGCGCGCGCGAGATCGACATCGTCATCTCCCGCCGCCATGTGCTGACCGGCAACTGGCAGGCGCTGTATGACGAAATGGCCGAGATGCGCGCGGCCTGTGGCGAGGCGCATGTGAAGGCGATCCTCGCGACCGGCGAACTCGGGACGCTCAGGAATGTGGAGCGCGCAAGCCTTGTGTGCATGATGGCGGGCGCGGACTTCATCAAGACCTCGACCGGCAAGGAGTCGGTGAACGCCACCCTGCCCGTCAGCCTGACGATGATCCGTGCCATCCGCGACTACGAGGATCGGACCGGGATCAAGGTCGGCTACAAGCCGGCGGGCGGAATTTCCAAGGCCAAGGACGCGCTCGTCTACCTGTCGCTGATGAAGGACGAGCTCGGCCTGCCCTGGCTGCAACCCGACCTGTTCCGCTTTGGCGCCTCCTCGCTTCTGGGCGATATCGAGCGTCAGCTCGAGCATTTCGTCACCGGCCGCTACTCGGCCGCCAACCGCCATCCGATGGGGTAAGCCATGACCATCCGCGACGTCTTCCAGACGATGGACTACGGCCCCGCCCCAGAAGGATCGGCAGAGGCGATGGATTGGCTGAAGGCCCACGGCAACCGCTTCGGTCACTGGATCGACGGCGGCTGGACGAAGCCGCACCAGACCTTCGCCACGAAGAACCCAGCGACGGGCAAGGAACTGGCTGAGGTCACGCAGGGGACCGAGGCCGAGGTGGCCGCCGCCGTGAAGGCCGCGACGCGGGCGCAGGCGAAATGGGGGCGGACGCCGGGGCATGAGCGGGCCCGCCTGCTCTATGCCCTCGCCCGGCTGGTGCAGAAGCATTCGCGGCTGTTCGCGGTGCTGGAGACGCTCGACAACGGCAAGCCGATCCGCGAGAGCCGCGACATCGACATTCCGCTCGTCGCCCGCCATTTCTACTACCACGCCGGTCTCGCCCAGCTGATGGACAGCGAGCTGCCGGGCATGGCGCCGGTCGGCGTCTGCGGCGCGGTGATCCCGTGGAACTTTCCGCTGCTGATGCTGGCCTGGAAGGTCGCACCCGCGCTGGCGGCGGGCAACACGGTGGTGCTGAAGCCCGCCGAATACACGCCGCTGACCGCGCTCCTCTTCGCCGAGATCAGCCGCGAGGCGGGGCTGCCGAAGGGCGTCCTGAACATCGTCACCGGCGACGGCGCAACGGGCGCAGCGCTGGTCGCGGCCGATGTGGCGAAGGTGGCCTTCACCGGCTCGACCGAGGTCGGGCGGCGCATCCGCGAGGCAACGGCGGGGTCGGGCAAGGCCCTGACCTTGGAGCTGGGCGGCAAGTCGCCCTACATCGTGTTCGACGATGCCGACCTCGACAGCGCCATCGAAGGGCTGGTCGATGCGATCTGGTTCAACCAGGGCCAGGTCTGCTGCGCGGGCTCGCGCCTTCTGGTGCAGGAAGGTGTGGCCGAGCGGTTCCACCAGAAGCTCAAGCGGCGGATGGACGGCCTGCGGATCGGCGATCCGCTGGACAAGTGCATCGACGTGGGCGCGGTGGTGGACCCGATCCAACTTGCCACCATCACGGCGATGGTCGACGGCAATGCCGAGGGCGAGGTCTACCGGGCCGCAACGCCCGTGCCCGCGGGATGCTTCTACCCGCCGACGCTCATCACCGGCCTCTCCGCCTCGTCGCGGTTGATGCAGGAGGAAATCTTCGGCCCGGTCCTCGTCTCGATGACCTTCCGCACGCCTGAAGAGGCTGTGGCGCTGGCCAACAACACCCGCTACGGCCTGGCCGCCAGCGTCTGGACCGAGAACGTCAACCTCGCGCTCGACATCGCGCCCAAGATCAAGGCGGGCGTCGTCTGGGTGAACGCGACGAACCTCTTCGACGCCGCTGCCGGGTTCGGTGGTGTGCGCGAGTCGGGCTTTGGCCGCGAAGGCGAATGGGAGGGGCTCATGGCCTATCTCAAGCCCGCCGGCAGCGCCAAGGCGTTGAAACCCGTCGCCGCCGTCCCCGCCCCGAAGGACGTGATCGTCGAGGGCATCGACCGCACCGCCAAACTCTATGTCGGGGGCAAGCAGGCGCGGCCCGATGGCGGATATTCCAAGGCGATATGGTCGCCCAGGGGCAAGCTCCTCGGCCATGTCGGTGTCGGCAACCGCAAGGACATCCGCAACGCGGTCGAGGCTGCCCATGCCGCCAAGGGCTGGGGCAAGGCCACCGGCCATAACCGCGCCCAGGTGATCTATTACATTGCCGAGAACCTCTCCGCCCGTTCAGCCGAATTCGCCGCGCGGCTGCGCGACATGACGGGGCGGTCAGGCGAGGCTGAGGTGGCCGCGTCGATCCAGCGGCTTTTCACCTATGCCGCCTGGGCAGACAAATATGATGGCGTGGCGAAGTCAGTGCCGATCCGCGGCGTGGCCCTGGCAATGAACGAGCCGGTCGGCGTTATCGGCGCGCTCTGCCCCGACGAGGCGCCGCTTCTGGGCCTCGTCAGCCTGATGGCCCCGGCCATTGCCATGGGAAACGCGGCGATCCTGGTGCCGTCCGAGGCCTTCCCGCTGGCCGCGACCGACCTCTACCAAGTGCTCGACACTTCTGACGTGCCGGGCGGCGTGGTGAACATCGTCACCGGCGGTCATGCGGAACTGGCGAAGACGCTGGCGGGTCACATGGACGTCGATGCGGTCTGGTCGTTCTCGGCTTCCGACATCTCGGGGCTCATCGAGAAGGAAGCCGCCAGCAATCTCAAGCGGACTTGGGTCAACTATGGCCGCGCCCGCGACTGGACGACCGAGGGCGAAGGCCGCGCCTTCCTGCGCGCGGCGACCGAGGTCAAGACGATCTGGGTGCCCTACGGGGAGTGATTCAGGCCCGGCCCGCGGCCGACGACAGCGTCAGCGGGTCGATGCCCATCGCGCGGAGTGCCTTGGACCATTTCCCGCCGTCGTCCGCCGAGAAGACCAGATCCGCGGGAGCATCGGCGGTCAGCCAGTCATTTCGTCCGATCTCGGCCTCAAGCTGACCCGGCCCCCAACCGGAATAACCAAGCGCCAGCAGGGCCGATTCCGGGCCGTCGCCCCGGGCGATTGCGGCAAGTACGTCCAGCGTGGCGGTCATGCCCAATCCGCCGGGAACATCCATCGTTGCCTTGTCAGCCCACCAGTCCGGCGAGTGTAGCACGAAACCGCGGCCCCGCTCGACCGGTCCGCCGAGATGGACCCTGATGTCGCGCCCTTCAGGCACACGGGGAATATTGAGCTGGTCGAGCAGGCTGCCGAAGCTCAGTTCGGGAACGGGCTTGTTCACGACCAGCCCCATGGCGCCCTCGTCCGAATAGGCGCAGATCAGGATAACGCTCCGCTCGAAGCGAGGATCACCCATGCCGGGCATCGCAACCAGAAGCTTACCTGCCAGATCGAGACTCATGCGACCAAGATGGGCGTCGGTCCGGCACGGCTCAAGGGCAATGTTGCAACACCTCACCACTTGTCGCCCGAATGTGATTTCACCCCGGATGCGGCTGGCCCCATATCAGGGCTCATGCTGCTGAGAACCCTCATCACCCTTGGCTTGACCGCCCTGCCCGCCGCCGCGCAAACCGCGTCGGAGGTGTTGCAGGCCCGACTTCTGCCCGGCTGGCAGATGGCCGACGGGCGGCGCATGGCCGCGCTGGCGCTGGATCTGGCGCCGGACTGGAAGACCTACTGGCGCAGCCCCGGCGATGCCGGCATCCCCCCGGCATTCGACTGGTCGGGCTCGGAAAACCTCGAGGGCGTCCGGTTCCACTGGCCACGGCCCCAGGTCTTCGACCTGAACGGGATGCAGTCCATCGGCTACAAGAAGCATCTCGTCCTGCCGCTGGAACTGACACCAAGCGACCCCTCCAAGCCGATCCGGCTGAATGCGACGATCGACCTGGGTGTCTGCAACGACATCTGCATGCCGGCCAGCGTCAGCGTCGAGGCAGAGCTTTCAGGCACTGGACAGTCCGATCCGCTCATCAAGGCCGCCCTCGCGGATCAACCGATCCCGGCGGACAAGGCCGGCGTAGACGGGATTTCCTGCGAAGTCTCGCCGTCGAATGACGGTCTGACGATTACAGCCCACATGTCGCTGCCGCCGCTTGGCGGCAAGGAAACCGTCGTGTTCGAACCGGGCCCGGTTCCGGTCTGGGTGTCAGACGCGGCCGTGACCCGCAAGGGCGGCACGCTCGTTGCTTCGGCTGACATGGTTTCGGATTCGGGCGCGCCGATTGCGCTGGACCGGCGCAACCTGACCGTGACGGTGCTGGGCCCCGACCGTGCGGTCGAAATCCGCGGTTGCCCCGCCGACTGACCGCTACTTGCGCCGCTTGTGTTCTTCGAGCCGCGGCATGATTTCGACGAAGTTGCAGGGCCGGTGGCGGATGTCGAGTTGCCATTTCAGGATCTCGTCCCAGGCATCGCGGCAGGCCCCGGGGCTCCCCGGCAGCGCAAAGAGGTAGGTGCCCTGCGCCACGCCCCCGGTCGCCCGCGACTGAACCGCCGAGGTGCCGATCTTCTGCATGGAAACCATCGTAAAGACGGTGGCGAAGGCTTCGATCTCTTTCTCGTAGACGTCGCGATGCGCCTCGACCGTCACGTCGCGTCCGGTCAGGCCGGTGCCGCCCGTGGTCAGGATCACGTCGATCTGCGGATCGGCGCACCAGCGGCGCAGATGCGCGGCGATCGCGGCGCGGTCATCGCTTTCGATGGCCCGGTCCGCCAGCACATGCCCGGCGCCGGTCAGCCGCTCGACCAGCGTGTCGCCCGAGCGATCCTCGGCCGGCGTGCGCGTATCGGACACGGTCAGAACGGCGATGCGGACCGGAACGAAGGCCATGCTTTCGTCAATTCGGCTCATGCGGTGACCCTCAGTTTCGCCTGCAACTCAAGCAGATCCGCCCAGGCTTCGCGCTTCATGTGCGGCTGGCGCAGCAGGAAGGCCGGGTGGAACATCGGCAGCACCGGCTTGCCAAGCGCCTGCGTCCACTTGCCCCGAAGCCGCGTGATCCCCCGCTGCCCCAGAAGCGCTGCGCAAGGGGTGTTGCCCATCACCACGACCACGTCCGGATCGACCAGCGCGATGTGCCGTTCGACGAAGGGCAGCATCATCGCGATTTCCTCGGGCGAGGGGTCGCGGTTCTGTGGCGGACGCCAGACCATGACATTGGTGATGTAGAGCGATTTCTCGGCGTCGGGCGCTGTCCGGCTGAGGCCGATCGCCGCGAACATCCGGTCAAGCAACTGCCCGGCCCGCCCGACGAAGGGCTTGCCCTGCATATCCTCATCGCGACCCGGCGCCTCGCCCAGTACCAGGACGCGCGCCCTAGGATTGCCGTCGGCAAAGACCAGAGTCCGGGCGCCCTTCTTCAATTCGCAATGCTCATAGGCCGCGAGCGCCTCGCGCAAACCATCGAGATCGCGCGCGGCGGCGGCGACGTGGCGGGCCTCGGCCACGGCATCGACCGCCGGCGCTTCGGGCGGCGGCTCGACAGCGCGTCGGGCTGCCGGAGGGGCGAAAGGCGCTGTGGTCTGCGGTTGGGGGACGACAGACTCAGACGCGGCAACGGCCTCGTAGCGGTTCACCGGGACCTCGCCGATCGCCTCGTCCGCACCGAGGTCGATCTGCCAGGCCAGCGCCGCCAAGGCGGCATGAAACTCGCTGTCATGCTCCATGCCGGAAACCTATGCCCGCCACCCGCCGGGAACAACCCGGCTTGTCCGCGCGGGGCGCGCTTTCTATAACCGGGCCGACCCGATCCAGCCTCAGGAGGCCCCATGCCGTTCCGTGCCCGTCACCTGCTGGGAATCGAGCATCTCGCCCCGGATGAGATCACTACCGTCCTTGACCTGGCCGAGCGCTATGTCGACCTGAACCGCCGCACGATCAAGCGGACCGACGTCCTCGCGGGGATGACCCAGATCAACATGTTCTTCGAGAACTCGACCCGGACGCAGGCGAGTTTCGAACTGGCCGGCAAGCGGCTTGGGGCCGACGTGATGACCATGTCCGTCGCCCAGTCGAGCGTGAAGAAGGGTGAAACGCTGATCGACACGGCGATGACGCTGAACGCGATGCAGCCCGACCTTCTGGTGGTGCGCCATTCCTCTTCGGGCGCGGTCAACCTGCTGGCCTCGAAGGTGAACTGCGCCGTGCTGAACGCCGGCGACGGACGCCATGAACACCCGACCCAGGCGCTGCTCGACGCCCTGACCATCCGCCGCGCCAAGGGGCGGCTCCAGCGCCTGACCGTCGCGATCTGCGGCGACATCGCCCATAGCCGGGTGGCGCGGTCGAACCTGATCCTGCTTGGCAAGATGGAGAACCGCATCCGGCTGATCGCGCCTTCGACGCTCATGCCGTCGGGCGTGAAGGAGTTCGGCTGCGAGGTCTTTGACGACATGGCCGAGGGGCTGAAGGACGCCGATGTGGTGATGATGCTGCGCCTTCAGAAGGAGCGCATGGACGGCGGCTTCATCCCGTCCGAGCGGGAATATTACCACCGCTACGGGCTCGATGCCGAGAAACTGGCCTTTGCGAAACCTGATGCGATCGTCATGCATCCCGGGCCGATGAACCGCGGGGTCGAGATCGACGGCACGCTCGCCGACGACATCAACCGCTCGGTGATCCAGGACCAGGTCGAGATGGGCGTGGCCGTGCGCATGGCCTGCATGGATCTGCTGGCGCGTAATTTGAAGGCAGAACGCGGACGGGTGGCCGCCGAAGCAGGGGCGTGACGGCCACAGGTCGCGCCAAAAGCCAGGATCTGGCGCGCAAAGCAACGCGACGCGGGCCGAAAGCGCATAAACTTCGGACGAGTCGGCAGTGCCGGCAAGTCGTTTGGTGAAAGGTCCAGCAATGCAAAAGCTACTAGGCGCTGTTCTCATTCTGCTGGGGATGTCTGGTCTGGCGCAGGCCCAGTCCGCCGAAGACCTGGCCAAGAAGCTATCGAACCCGGTCGCCAACCTCGTCAGCGTGCCGTTCCAGTACAACTACAACGACGGCTTTCTTGGCGGCTCGGCCAACCAGAGCTACATCAACATCCAGCCGGTCATCCCGATCTCGATCAGCCCGAACTGGAACGTGATTTCGCGCACAATCCTGCCGGTCGTCCATCAGGACGGTTTCCTGCCGGATGGCAGTTCGCAGACGGGTTTCGGCAATACCACGCAGAGCTTCTTTTTCTCGCCCAAGAACCCGACGAAGAACGGGCTTATCTGGGGCGTCGGTCCGGTGTTCCAGCTGCCCACGGCGACCGATGGCATCGCCAACAACCAATGGGGGTGCGGGGATCACCGGCGTTGCGCTGAAGCAGTCCAAGGGCTGGACCTACGGCATTCTCGCCAACAACATCTGGTCCGTGTCGGGCAGCGAAAAGTTCGGCAATACCAACGCGCTCTACCTGCAGCCCTTCCTCAGCTACACGACGAAAAAGGCCACGTCCTTTACCATCAACACCGAGTCGACCTATGACTGGGAGAACGAGGAATGGTCGGTACCGATCAACTTCATGGTCGGACAGATCATCAAGATTGGCGGCAAGCCCGTGCAGATCACCGGCGGTGTGCGCTACTGGGCCGACACGCCCGAGAACGGGCCCGACGGATGGGGCGCGCGTCTGGTCGTGACCTACCTTTTCCCGAAGACGTGATGACACCGGCCACCATGGCCGTGTCCGATAGCTTCCACTGGCACGACAGACCTGAAGTTCTGTAGGAGAAGAGATGTCCTTCTGTCTCCACGATCTTCCGCAAGGCCAGCCAGGGATGCACCGATGACCGATCTTCCCGACGCCTCCCCGCCGCCCGGCTGGGAGGACTTCCTCGCTCCGGGCGAGCGCATCCTTTGGCAAGGTCAGCCCGATGCGTCTGTGGTCTGGCGCGACCTCGCGGCGCACGAGACTCTTGCTGGTATCATCGCGGGCGGCGCCGGCATCGCCGTGCTCCTGAAGGTCGGGCACGCGTCGCTGATTGCGGCCGTCCTGGGGGTGGTGTTCGTCGGTTTCGGCCTTTGGCTCAGCATCGGCCGGCTATTCTGGGATGCATCCCTGAGGCGGGGCACGCACTACACGCTGACCGACCGGACGGCCTTCATCGCCACCAAGCCGCGCGGGCGGCGGAAGCTGGAACGCTACGCCATCGGCCCAGAGACGAAGGCACATCTCCAGGAGGGCGAGCCTGGGTCCGTCTGGTTTGCGACGGATGTGCGCCATACCGCCGGCCAATGGCGCGGGTCGCATTCCGAAGGCATGTATGTTCCGGGCCAGACCATCCGACGCCGGGTCGGCTTTCGCCGGATCGCCGAGGCGCGCAAGGTCTATGGCCTCATCACCGCGATCAGCGGGCAGGAACTTGCCGGGAACGCCCCGCCGCGCTAGGCAGGCAGCGGCCGCAGCAAGGGGACAGAGATGCGCATCACCGTCTTTCAGAATGTCCGCCTGATCGACCCCGAGACTGGCGAGATCGACGATGGCAGCCTGACGGTCGCAGACGGCACGATCATGGCGCGCGGGGCCGAAGCCCCGAAAGGTGCCGCCCTCGTCGATGGCCACGGCGCCTGCCTTGCCCCGGGCATCGTCGACTGGGGCGTCAAGATCGGCGAACCGGGTGAGCGTCACCGGGAAAGTTTCCGCTCCGCCGGGCTGGCTGCGGCGGCAGGGGGCGTCACCACCATCATCGCACGCCCAGACACCCATCCCGCCATCGATACGCCCGAGACGCTGGAATTCGTGACCCGCCGCGCCGCCGAGGCGAGCCCCGTCCGCATCCGCCACATGGCGGCGCTGACCAAGGGGCGTCAGGGCCGCGAGATGACCGAGATCGGGTTTCTGCTCGACGCCGGCGCGCTGGCCTTTACGGATGCCGACCATGTTGTCGCCGACAGCAAGGTCCTCGGCCGGGCATTGACCTATGCGCGCAGCCTTGGCGCGCTGGTGGTCGGCCATCCGCAGGATCCGGCACTGTCGGCGGGCGGCGCGGCGACCTCGGGCAAGTTCGCCTCGCTTTACGGTCTGCCGGGTGTGCATCCCCTGGCCGAACGCATGGGGCTGGAGCGGGACCTCGCATTGGTCGAGATGACCGGCGCCCGCTACCACGCCGACCAGATCACCTGCGCTTCGACCCTGCCCGCCCTGCGCCGCGCGCGGGAACAAGGGCTGGACGTGACCGCCGGGGTTTCGATCCACCACCTGACGCTGAACGAATTCGACGTGGGCGACTACCGCACCTTCTTCAAGATGACCCCGCCCCTCAGGTCCGAGGATGACCGTCTGGCCATGGTCGAGGCGGTGGCGGCGGGCGAGATCGACGTCATCGCCTCGTTCCACACCCCGGCCGACGAGGAAAGCAAGCGCCTGCCGTTTGAAGAGGCCGCGGCGGGGGCCGTCGCACTGGAATCCTTCCTGCCCGCGGCGATGCGGCTTTACCATGCGGGCGGGATCACGCTGCCGCAGCTGTTCCGGGCCATGTCGTTGAACCCGGCGCGGCGTCTTGGCCTACCGCAGGGACGGCTTGCGATCGGTGCGCCGGCCGATCTGCTGCTCTTCGATCCCGACGCGCCCTTCCTTCTGGACCGGTTCACCCTCAGATCGAAATCCAAGAACACGCCCTTTGACGGCCAGCGCATGGAAGGTAAGGTTCTGGGCACCTGGGTCGCGGGGATGCAGGTTTTCGGGGGACCAGATGCCTGAAATCACCAGCGCCCCCTTCGCCCTCATCCTGACCGCCGGATTGAGCTATCTGCTCGGCTCGATTCCGTTTGGCGTCATCATCACGCGGATCATGGGCCTGGGCGACCTGCGCCAGATTGGATCGGGCAATATCGGCGCGACCAACGTGCTGCGCACCGGCAACAAGGGCGCGGCCCTTGCGACGCTGCTCCTGGACGCCGCAAAGGGCGCCGTGGCCGTGCTGATCGCACGCGCGGCCGTGGGCAAGGATGCGGCGCAGGTTGCGGCGCTGTTTTCGTTCCTTGGTCACCTCTACCCGGTCTGGCTGGGTTTCAGGGGCGGCAAGGGGGTCGCAACCTTCCTCGGCACCTTGCTGGCGCTGGCCTGGCCGGTCGGGCTGGCCGCCTGCGCGACATGGGCGGTTGTCGCCGCGATCGGGCGCATCTCGTCGCTTTCGGCGCTGGTTGCCGCAGCGCTTTCGCCACTCTGGCTGGTGATCTTCGGACGAGGGCAGATGCTGGCGCTGGTGGTCGTTCTGGCGGTTCTGGTCTTCTGGCGCCATTCAGCCAACATCGCGCGCATCCTGGCCGGGACCGAGCCCCGGATCGGTCAGAAGAAGGCGTGACGACGCAACCGGGATGGCGTGCGGTGCCCGCAACAGTCCGGCACCCAGATCAACTAGATACACTAAAGCATTTGCAGCATTGAGGATTCAGGCGCAGCCTCGCCGCGTATCGGTAGCAAGGGAGATTGCGCCATGGGTTTCGGTGAAGCTGTCCGAAGCTGCTTCGACAAGTTCCTGACCTTCTCCGGCCGCGCGCGGCGGGCAGAATACTGGTGGTTCGTGCTGTTCAACATCCTCGGCAGCATCATTGCCGGCATGATCGACCGGGCACTTTTCGGCAGCGTCGTCATCGAGACCGCCGACAGCATCGAGATCATCCAGAAAAGCGTCGTCGGAGGCATCTTCTCGCTGGTCGTGCTCTTTCCGGGCCTTTCGGTGATGGTCCGTCGGCTGCACGACACCGGCCGGTCGGGCTGGTGGTTCTGGATCAACCTGATCCCGTTCGTAGGCTGGCTGATCTACCTTTGGTTCATGCTGAAACCGGGCGACCGCGGCGCCAACGCCTACGGTCCCGACCCGATCACGGATCAGCCGGTCAATCCCTACGCCTGAGGCGCGCGGCCCCTCAGCACAGGCTGGTGTCGGGATAGATCGGCGCCAGCGAGCGACGCCACGGCCCCTCATAGGCCGCCAGCAGGTCGTCGGCCTGCACCCTGCCCCGCGCGACGTTATCCAGCAGAACGTCGAGATAGCAGGTCTCGTCCGCCTTGCCGCTGCCGGCACGCGCCCGCGCAGCCAGGCCGCCGCGCGAAATGTCGACCGCGGCGCGCGCCAGGTCGATCAGCTTCACGCCGCCGGCCTCTCCCTCAAGGGCCGACACCGAGGCGGCGACGCGCAGGGCCTGCCGGGTTTCGCCGTCCAGCCCCTTGACCAGATCCCAGGCGGCATCGAGCGCAGCATCGTCATACATCAACCCGACCCAGAAGGCGGGAAGCGCGTTCAGATGCGCCTCGTTCCCGGCATCGGCCCCGCGCATCTCGATGAACTTCTTGGCGCGCGCCTCGGGGAAGACCGTGGTCATGTGGTCGGCCCAGTCGGAAAGCGTCGGCTTTTCGCCGGGCAGAGCCGGCAGTTCGCCCTTCAGGAAATCGCGGAAGGACTGGCCGAGCGCGTTGATGTACTTGCCGTCGCGGTAGACGAAATACATCGGCACATCGAGCACCCAGTCGACATAGCGCTGGAACCCCATGCCCTCTTCGAAAACGAACGGCAGCATTCCCGTCCGGCTGTCGTCAAGGCTGCGCCAGATGCGGCTGCGCCAGCTCTTGTGGCCGTTTGGCTTGCCCTCAAAGAACGGGGAAGAGGCGAAAAGCGCTGTCGCGACCGGCTGCAACGCCAGCGCCACGCGCAGCTTCTTCACCATGTCGGCTTCCGAACCGTAGTCGAGGTTCACCTGCACGGTGCAGGTCCGGTACATCATCTGCGTGCCATGGGTGCCGACGCGGCCCATGTAGTCGGTCATCAGCCGGTAGCGGCCCTTCGGCATGACCGGCATCTGTTCGTGCGTCCATTCCGGCGCGGCGCCGATCCCCATGAAGTTGACGCCCATCGGCCCGGCCAGTTCGCCCACTTCGGCAAGATGGTTGCGCAACTCGGCGGCGGTCTCGTGCAGGTCCTCGACCGGCGCGCCCGAAAGCTCGAACTGGCCGCCGGGTTCAAGGCTGACATTCGCGCCGTTACGGGTCACGCCGATGACATTGTCGCCTTCGCGCACCGGCGACCAGCCGAAGCGCTGGATCAGGCCCTCGAAGAGCGCGCGGATCGAGCGGTCGCCGTCATAGGGCAGCGGCAGGCGGCTGTCCGTCAGCCAGCCGAACTTCTCGTGCTCGGTGCCGATCCGCCACTCCGAGGCCGGCTTGCACCCGGCTTCCATGTATTCGGCCAGCTGCTCGAAGCGCTCGATCGGCCCGCCGCCGGACTGGGGAATGGACATCTGGGGCGCTCCGAATGAACTGCTCGTCTCGGCAGCAACTGGTGATCGGTCGCGCAGGCCAAGTCAAGGGCGGCCGCTTGTCAGGGTGAGCGTCACGGCCGGGCGAGAGCCGCGCTTCCACACCAGACCTTCGCTGCCGCCATCCTCGACCGCCTCGACCAGTGCCTGCGTGTCCATGCCCGGCAGCGCCGAAAACGCGTCGAACAACCGCTCGGCGCCGGTCGCCCGCATGGGGATGAGCAGCGCCTGCCCGTCGGCCTGCTTCAGCCGCCACAGCCGCTGGCCGTGGATGACGATTACCTTGACCTCGACCAGTTCCGGCAAGGACAGGTAACCGCCGAAAACCGGGCCGAGATAGCCGACCTGCCCTTCGTCCACCTCGACAACGCCGGGTGCCGCGACAGAGCGTGCAAAGCGCGCGCGCCGCAACGCCTGCAGCGCCCAGAGTGCGGCCAGCGCAATCACGATCAGTCCAAGGGGAAACAGCACATAGCCGCCAAGCCACAGGAGCCACGCTCCGAACAGGCCAGCGCCACTGGCAAGGATGACTTCGGCAAAGCGACGCAGGCTGGCTTGCGCCTCGGGCCGGATGAAGCCGCTCAAACCCAGTCCCCCAGATGCGCCTGCCACAGCGTGATCGCCGCCACGGCCGCCGTATCGGCGCGCAGGATGCGCGGGCCAAGGCTGATAGGCGTGACCTCCGCGCGCGCAAGGAGCCGCGCGCGCTCGGCCTGCGAAAACCCGCCCTCGGGCCCGATCAGGATCGCCCAAGCACCGCGCCCTGTCCGTGCCGCCTCGGTCAGGACGGCGGGCGCGCCGACGCGCGATTCGTCGGCCCAGAGGATTCGGCGGCCGTCCGGCCAGGCCGACAGGAGGCGGTCGAGCGACACCAGATCGGCGACCTCGGGCACAACGGTTGCCCCGCATTGCTCGGCCGCCTCGACGGCATGTGCGCGCAGGCGGTCGGGGCGGATGCGTTCGGAATTCGTGTGGGCAGTCTGGACCGGCTGGATGCGGGCGACACCCAGTTCAACCGCCTTCTCGACGATGAAATCGGTCCGCGCCTTCTTCACCGGGGCGAAGAGCAGCCACAGGTCGGGCGGCGGTTGCAGCGGGCGCGTCCGTTCGGTGCAGGCCAGGATCCCGCCGCGTTTTCCCGCATCCGCGACCGAGGCGCGCCATTCCCCATCGCGGCCGTTGAACAGCAGGACCGCATCGCCCGGCTGAAGCCGCATGACGTTGAAGAGGTAATGCGCCTGCTCCCGCTCCAGGGTCACAGGTTGCCCCGGACCAAGCGGCTGTTCTACATAGAGCCTGACTTTCGCTTCCTGCATGAGCTTGAACCTATGATCGACGCACCGGGAACGCCAGATGCGACCGTGGCCGATGCGGTGCCCGGCAACTGGGTCGACCATCTCGCGCCCTCGCCCCTGCGCCCCTATCTGCGCCTGTCGCGGGCCGACCGGCCGGTCGGGACCTGGCTTCTGTGGATTCCGTGCCTCTGGGCGATCACGCTCGGTGCGGCCGCCTCGAGCGACGGCCCGTCGTTCATGGACCTCTGGCTGATCCTGTCGAGCGGCCTTGGCGCGTTCCTGATGCGCGGGGCGGGCTGCACCTGGAATGACATCACCGACCGCGACTTTGACGCGGCCGTGGCCCGGACACGGTCCCGCCCGCTGCCCTCGGGCCAGGTGACCGTCCGGCAGGCGCTGATCTGGATGGTCCTGCAGGCCGTGATCGCGGCGGGCATCCTGTTCAGCTACAACTGGTCGGCCGTGACTCTTGGCATCGCGTCGCTGGCGCTGGTGGCGATCTATCCCTTTGCCAAGCGCTTTACCTGGTGGCCGCAGGTCTTCCTTGGCCTCGCCTTCAACTGGGGCGCGTTGCTGCTGTGGGCGGCACGGGAGGGCGCGCTCGGCTGGCCAGCGGTGGCCCTGTATCTGGCGGGCATCGCATGGACGTTGTTCTACGACACGATCTATGCCCACCAGGACAAGGACGACGACGCGCTGATCGGCGTGAAATCGACAGCCCGCCTGTTCGGGACGGCGACGCGCGGCTGGCTGCGCGGGTTCATGGTGGCCACGCTCACCCTGATGGCGCTTGCGGTGATCCTTGCGCTTCTGCCGAGCGGGAACGTCCTGAAACTTGTCCTCGGCATTGCCGGGGTCTGGGGCCTGGGCTGGCACCTGGCCTGGCAGCTGCGCCAGCTCGACACCGAGGACCCGGCGCTTTGCCTGCGGCTCTTCCGCTCGAACCGCGATGCCGGGCTGATCCCTGCGCTGTTTCTTGCCATTGCCGCGCTCCTGTGATTGATCCCGGCGGCCCGACCGCCTAGGAAGCTTGGGTTGCGCAAGCCCCCGAGTCTCTCGTCCGGATCACCCCGACTTCCATGCGTTTTCCGCCTCGCCTCATCGCTCCGGCCGCCTTTCTGGGCGCCCTGCTGATCTCGATCCTTGCCGCAAGCTGGGCGGCGAGCTGGATCGAGAAACGCACAGGTGAAGACGTGCGCGGCCTTTATCTGCGCGAGGGGCTGGACTGGGTCGAGGTCCAGACCGATGGGCTGCAGGTGCGCCTGCATGGAACTGCGCCAGACGAAGCGAAGCGCTTTCGCGCGGTCAACCTGGCCAGCTCGCTGGTCGATTCCGGCCGCATCCGCGACCTGATGCAGGTCACGCCGGCACAGGCGATCGAAGCGCCGCGCTTCTCGGTCGAACTTCTGCGCAATGATGACGGCATCTCGATCATCGGGCTTGTCCCCGGGCAGGAACAGGCGGACGCCCTGAACGACGAGGTGACCGCGGCAGCCAAGGGCGCGCCGGTGGCGAACATGCTGGAACAGGCGGATTTCCCGGCCCCGCAAGGCTGGGACGCCGCCGTGGGCTTCGGCGTCAGGGCGCTTGGCCTGCTTGAGCGGGCAAAGATCTCGATCTCCGCCGACAAGGTCGCGATCACCGCCATCTCGGGTTCGGACAGCGAAAGGCGCTCGCTCGAAAGCCAGCTTGCGCGCGCCAAGCCCGAGGGGCTGCAGATTGCGATGGACATTTCGGCGCCCCGGCCGGTGCTGACGCCGTTCACGCTGCGCTTCCTGATCGACGCGCAGGGTGCGCGCTTCGATGCCTGCTCGGCCGATACCGAACAGGCGCGCGACCGCATCATCGCCGCAGCCGTCGCCTCGGGGCTGACCGGCAAGGCCGATTGCGTGATCGGCCTTGGTGTCCCCTCGCCCAGCTGGGCGGATGCGACCACGCTCGGGATCAAGGCCGTGGCGGCGATGGGCGGTGGCAGCATCACCTTCTCGGATGCCGACGTGTCTCTCCTGGCGACCGAAGCAACCCCGCAGGATACCTTCGACCGCGTGGTGGGCGAGTTGCAGGCGGCGCTGCCCGATGTCTTCTCGCTGAAGGCCACCCTGCCCGAAAAGCCGAAGACCGCCGCGCCGGAAGGCCCGCCCGAATTCACCGCCACGCTGTCCGCCGAAGGCGCGGTCCAGCTGCGAGGCCGCCTGACCGACGAGATGAGCCGCAACGCCGTGTCGAGCTTTGCCAAGGCACGGTTCGGGGCGTCGAACGTCTATACCGCGACGCGGCTTGACCCCAACCTGCCCGAGGGTTGGCCGGTGCGCGTTCTGGCGGGCCTCCAGGCGATGTCGAACCTTGCCGAGGGCAGTATCGTCGTGCGGGCAGACGCCGTCGAAGTCACGGGCATTACCATTTCGCCCGGCGCCCAGGCCGAGATCACGCGAACGCTGTCAGGTCAGCTGGGCCAGGGCCAGGCCTTCACCGTCAACGTGCAGTACGACAAGTCGCGCGATCCCGAAGCCGACCTTCCCACGCCCCAGGAATGTGTGGCGCAACTCAACGCCGTGCTGGCGAAGCACAAGATCGTCTTCTCGCCCGGTTCGGCCGAAATCGAATCCGATGCGCGCGACACCATGGCGGCGCTGGCGGACATCCTGCGCAAATGCCCCGACGTCGCGATGGAGATCGGTGGCCACACGGATGCCCAGGGCAGCGAAACCGGCAACCAGGCCCTGAGCCAGGCCCGCGCCGAGGCCGTTCTGCTCGGGCTGCAAGGCCGCCGGGTTCTGGTGGGCTCACTGACCGCAAAGGGCTATGGCGAGTCGCAGCCCATCGCGGACAATGGCACCGAGGAAGGGCGCGAAAAGAACCGCCGGATCGAATTCAAGCTTTTGTCCAATGGGACTGTCGCCGGTGCTGCACCGGTCGGACCATCCCCGGACGCGCCCGCGACGATGGAACGGGGTGCCGCGACAGATGCCGGACCCAACGCGGCGCAAGCAGATGGAACGGGCGACACCGCCGGAGACACGACCGGAGTCGGGACCGACCAGCCGATCGCCGGCGAGCCGATGGATGGCCCCGACGCCCCCGACGGGACCGCGCCGGACAATCCCGCCGATGACGGCACGGCCCAGCCCGATGCGACGGCCCCCGCGACCGACCAGATCGCGGGCGGTGCCACGGTCGATGCCCCACAGGGCGACGCAGCTTCCGCCGGAAGCGATGCCACTGCCGCGCCGGAAGAGCCCTACGACTCTGCCGCGCCCGAAAAGATCGACGTGAAACCCAAGAAACGCCCGAAATCCAACTGAGCGCCGAAGCCAGGGAAGCCGTAACCATGAACCGTCTCGAATTCGTCGCCGCGACCTCGATCGTCCTGTTCATCGCCTTTGCGCTTGGCTGGTTCGCCTATTGGCTGCTCCACCGCTTCACCCGGATCGCGGGCGCCGATATGGGCGAGGTCGACCGGCTGGCCCAGTCGCTGCACGAGGCGGAAGAGGCGCGCGACCAGGCGCTGATCTACCTCGAGCAGCGGGAGTCGGAACTGGCCAATCACATTTCGCAGGCCGAAGCCGAACTGCGCGCCGCCATGGAAGGCCTGCGCGACGCCCGGCAAGAAGCCGAGGAAATGCGCGCCTATATCGAGCGGATGAACGCCTCCTGAGGTGGACAAGGGGGCCTTTTGCCCCCTCTGCCCCTGCCAGGGCATTCACCCCCGAGGATATTTCTGAACAGAAGAAGCTTGTCAGCTCTGTCCTGTGAGGAAGCCGACAAGGCTGCTGTCGGGGTCCGCCAGGTCGTCGATCACGTCGAAATGGTGCCGGCCCGGCGCGACATGCCAAGGGCAGGACCAGGCTTCGGACAGCGTCCTCGCTTGCCAAAGAAAAGTAGGGCGTTCCTGCCCGCCGACCCAGACGAGCACCTCGCAGCCCTCGCGGCGCGGCAGCAGGGCCGGGCTTTCCGCCCGCTCCTCGGCCTCGTCTAGGCGCAGCGTGTCGTTCATCGAGGTCTGGCGCAGCGGCTCGAGATCGGCAAGGGGCGAGATCGGCACGGACCGGACAAGACGCGCGGCGACGACAGGTGAAAGCGGAAGGTCGCGGCAGGCGAGCCGCGCCGCCAGGTGCCCGCCCGCGGAATGGCCCGTGACGCAAAGCGGGCCGGTCAGGTCCGAGGCGATCCGTTCGACGGCCGTGACCACCTCGGTGGTGATCTGCGCGATCCGGGCATCGGGCGCGAGGGTGTAGGACGGCATGGCCACCGCCCAACCCCTTGCCAGCGGCCCGGCGGCGAGATGGGACCAGAAGCTCTTGTCGAACGCCATCCAGTAGCCGCCATGAATGAAGATCACCGTTCCCTGCGGCGGCGCCTTCGGCAGGAACAGGTCGTAGCGGTGCCGGTCCCCGGGCCCGTAAGGCAGGTCCAACCGGGCTTGCCGACCTATGCGGGCGCGGAATGCGGCTGCATCCTTGGCCCATCGGTCAGCATAGCCATCGCCCCCCGGGATGAAGGCGCTGTTGGCATAGGCGAGGTCCATATCCACCGGATACCCCATAATTTGATCAAAATTTGCGGATTTCCGCCCCTGAGAACTGGACATCCCCCCGTCGGCCATGATTTGCATGCGCATCCACGAAATGGGAGACCCCGTCATGCTTGATTCCGTAACCGATCTGCGGTCGCTGCTGAAAGACCCGTCGCTTCTGGTCGAGAAGGCCTTTGTCGGGGGCCAATGGGTCGACGCCGATGATGGGTCGACCTTCCCCGTCAGCAACCCGGCGCGCGGCGATGTGATCGCGAAGCTGCCGAACCTGAGCCGGGTCGAAACCGCCCGCGCCATCGCGGCCGCCAAGGACGCGCAGAAGGAATGGGCCGCCCGCACCGGCAAGGAGCGGGCCGCAGTCTTGCGCAAGTGGTTCGACCTGATGATGGCGAACCAGGACGATCTGGCGCGCATCCTGACCGCCGAGATGGGCAAGCCCTTTGCCGAGGCCAAGGGCGAGGTCGCCTATGGCGCCTCCTACATCGAATGGTTCGGCGAGGAAGCGAAGCGCGTCTATGGCGAGACCATCCCCGGCCATATGCGCGACAAGCGCCTGACGGTCATCAAGCAGCCGGTCGGCGTCGTCGCCTCGATCACGCCCTGGAACTTCCCGAACGCGATGATCGCGCGCAAGGTCGCCCCGGCGCTGGCCGTAGGCTGCGCCTTCATCGCCCGCCCTGCCGCGGAGACGCCGCTTTCGGCATTGGCGATGGCGGTGCTGGCGGAACGCGCCGGGGTGCCGGCGGGCGTGCTGTCGGTCATCACCTCGGCCCGCGCCTCGGATATCGGCAAGGAGTTCTGCGAAAACCCCACCGTGCGGAAGCTCACCTTCACCGGCTCGACCGAAGTGGGTCGCATCCTGCTGAAGCAGGCCGCCGACCAGGTGATGAAATGCTCGATGGAGTTGGGCGGCAACGCGCCCTTCATCGTGTTCGACGATGCCGACCTCGACCAGGCGGTGATCGGCGCGATGGCGTCGAAATTCCGCAACAACGGCCAGACCTGCGTCTGCGCCAACCGCATCTACGTGCAGGCTGGGGTCTATGACGCCTTTGCCGAGAAACTCGCGGCGGCGCTGGCCAAGACCAAGGTCGGCGACGGGCTGACCGAGGCGGTCGATTTCGGGCCGCTCATCAACGCTGATGCCGTGGAGAAGGTCGAAGAGCACATCGCCGATGTGATCTCCAAAGGCGGCAAGGTGGTGGCCGGCGGTCATCGCCACGAGTTGGGCGGCACCTTCTTCCAGCCGACCATCGTCACCGGCGTCACGCAGGAGATGAAGGTCAGCCAGGAGGAAACCTTCGGCCCGGTCGCGCCGCTGTTCAAGTTCGAGACCGAGGACGAGGTGATCGAGAAGGCCAATGCCACGATCTTCGGCCTTGCCTCCTACTTCTACGCCCGCGACATCGGCCGCATCACCCGCGTGCAGGAAAAGCTGGAATACGGCATGGTCGGCGTGAACACCGGGCTGATCTCGACCGAGGTCGCACCCTTTGGCGGTATCAAGCAATCCGGCCTCGGCCGCGAGGGCAGCCACCACGGCATCGAGGATTACCTCGAGATGAAATACATCTGCCTCTCGGTCTAAGCCGGCAGGACAGAGACGGTACGGGGCCCCTTTGCGGGCCCCGTTTCCTTTTGGCCGGTGGCTGAAACGGGCCGGAATGGGTCGCAGGGTGGACGGACGAGGCGAGCGGCCGTCTGGCAGGGTGGCGCGGCAACCTGCCTGGAGCACCGCATGCAAAGCATCGTCAAACTGCCGGACACGACCGGCATCGAACCGTCCACCGCCGACCTGGACGGCTGGATCAAGACCGAGGGCAACCCCTCGATGAAGACCTGGGTGCTGCACACCTCGAAGGACGGGGCGATGGTCTCGGGCATCTGGGAATGCAGCCCGGGCAGCTACCATGCGACTTACACGGCCTATGAATACGTCGTGCTCATCACCGGCCGCATCGTCATCACCCCCGATGGCGGGACACCGGTGACGGTCAAGGCGGGCGATGCCTTCGTGGTCGAGAAGGATTTCAAGGGCACCTGGAAGATCGAGGAATATGTGCGCAAGCACTTCGACTTCGTCGTGAACCAGGACTGACCGGCGTCTGCGGGAGCGGCCAGCGCGGCCGCTCCGCCATCTCACTTGGCAAAGACCGTCGACCAGTCCTTGGCCATGTCGACCACGAGCCAGCCCTTTGCCGGGGCATCGGTCAGTGCCTTGTCAAGCCGCCCGACCATGCTGTCCCGGTCATAGGCCCATTCGCGCTTGGCATCGGTGTGATGGACGATCATGCCGAAACGCGGACCATCCGCCGAGGTTGTCCAGTCCAGCATCTGGTAGTCGCCGTCGGAATTTCCAGCCGCAAAGATCGGGCGCTGCCCGATCGACCGCATGATCCCGATTGGCTTGCCCTCCTTGTCGTCGATGAAGGCGATCGCGGGGTCCTTAATCACCTGCGGCTTGCCATCGACGATCTGGTAGGTCGCCTTGCCGAGCGATCCGACGACGTTGGGGGGCGGGACGCCATAGGCCTCGTCCGTAAAGCCTCGCATGAAGTCTACCCCGCCGCCCGACACGATGTAGGTCGAGAACCCGTTCAGGCGCAGATAGTCGAGCAGTTCGACCATCGGCAGATAGGTCATGTCGATATAGGGCCTGTCCTTGGTCGGATGCTTTGCCGTCCGCACCCATTCACCGGCCTCACGGGTGAACTCTTCCACCGTCATGCCGGAATGGGTGGCGCCGACCACCTCGATCAGGGCCGCCTCTCCGCCCGCCATCAGCGCCTTCACATCGCCTGTGGCGGCGGCCTTCAGTGCGGGCGTCTTGGCCCATTCGGGATCGGCAGCGGCCAATGCCCTGGCCCGGTCCAGCGCGAAAAGAAACTGGAAATAGACCGGCTGTTCCGCCCAGAGCGTTCCGTCATTGTCGAAGACCGCGATCCGGTCCTTTGGCTCGACGAAGGTGGCGGCCTTGGGATCGGTCGTCGCATCGACGAAGTCGAGAATGGCGGTGCGCGCCGGGGTATCGTTCCACGACGGCAAGGCAACCTCGGCCCTGAGCGGCGTGGCGGCAAGGAGCAGGACGAAGATGAAGCGAAGCATGGGTTCCTCCGGTCTACTGGTTCTTCCAAACAAAACGGCGCCCCGTTCACCGGGGCGCCGCATGCATCAGCTCAGCCGGTTCACTGGTTGCCAGGGCTGCCCTCTGTCACGGCTTCCATGACACGGCTCAGGTTGAAACTGCCCGGTTTCTGGCGCGGCGGGAAGTCCTTGAAGCTTTGCAGCCACTGCCCGACATAGGCGCCCGCCGGGGCGATCAGGAACATGCGTTCCATATACCAGCGCTGGTATCCCATCGCGTCTTCCGACCGGGCGCGCTCGAACGGGTCCATCCGAAGGTTGGTGATCACGGGCGCCCTCAGTTCGGTGAAGGGCTCCTGCCAGACCTTCAGGCCTTCCGCCTTCTGCTCGAGGAAGCTGATCTTCCACGGACCATAGCGCAGGGCCGCGACCGACCCGTCATCCGTCCAGTAGATGAACTCCTTGCGCGGCCATTCTCCTGCCCCCTTCAGGGCGGGACCAAGATCGTAGCCGTCCAGATGCACCTTGTAGTCGCGACCGTTGATCGTCTCGCCCTTGAGGAGTTCTCCCTTGACGTTCGGATCGCCTGCCGCGGCCAGAAGCGTCGGAAGCATGTCTTCATGGGCGGCGATGTCATTGACCACCGTGCCGGGCTTGATGACGCCCGGCCAGCGGATCATCGCCGGAACGCGGTAGCCGCCTTCCCAGGGTGTATTCTTCTCGCCGCGGAACATCGTGGTGCCGCCGTCGGGCCAGGTGAAAGTCTCGGCGCCGTTGTCGGTCGAGTACATGACGATGGTATTGTCCTCGATCCCCAGATCCTTGATCTTCTGCAGGATCTGGCCGACCATTCCGTCCGTTTCGACCATGCCATCGGCATAGATGCCAAAACCCGTCACGCCCTGCGATTCAGGCTTGAGATGGGTGAAAATGTGCATCCGCGTCGTGTTGTACCACAGGAACATCGGCTTGCCGTCCTTGTGGGCCTTGTCCATGAAGGCAAGCGCCTTGTCGGTGACTTCCTGGTCGATCGTCTCCATCCGCTTGCGGGTCAGTGGGCCGGTATCCTCGATCTTCTGGGTGCCGTCAGGCAGCGCCCATGAATGGATGACGCCGCGTGGACCAAACATCTTCTTGAACTCCGCGCCCTGCGGATAGTCGACGTTCTCGGGCTCTTCCTCGGCATTCAGGTGGTAGAGGTTGCCGAAGAACTCGTCGAAGCCGTTGTTGGTCGGCAGCATCTCGTCCCGGTCGCCGAGGTGATTCTTGCCGAACTGCCCGGTCTCGTAGCCGAGCGGCTTGAGAAGCCCGGCGATCGTCGGGTCCTCGATCTTCATCCCCTCGGGTGCGCCGGGCAGGCCGACCTTGGTCAGGCCGGTCCGGATCGGCGACTGTCCGGTGATGAAGGCGGCACGGCCCGCAGTGCAGCTTTGCTGCCCGTACCAGTCGGTGAACAGCGCGCCCTCCTTGGCGATGCTGTCGATGTTGGGCGTGCGGTAGCCCATCATCCCGTTGTTGTAGGCGCTGATGTTGAACTGGCCGATATCGTCGCCCCAGATGACCACGATGTTCGGTTTCTCTTGGGCCAGCGCGACCATGGGCAGGACAAACAGTGCCGCCCCGGTGATCGCGCCAAGGTTCAGGATTCGTCTTGCTGACCGTTTCATTTTTCTCCCTCACACAAGAAAACGAAAGTCCGCCGACCTGCCGGAAACCATAATAAGGTCTTCGGCATTGCGCGATCGACACGAGCATTGTTACCCTAAGCAGGAACAAAAGGACTGTCGGCTTTGAACCAATTCGCACCATCTTCTGCCGCGGTTCTCGGGGTGCTGGCCGAACGCGGCTGGCTGTCGGAACAACCGGAAAGCCTGCGCGACTGGATTGCCCGCAATGGCCGCTGGAAGACCTACGAACGGGGGCACGTCATCTACGCGTTCGGCGACCCTGCCGACGCCATCTATGGTCTGGGCGAAGGCGCGGTGGAGGCCACCTTGCCTCTTGTCGGTGAAGAAGAGGTAACGTTGCACCGGGCTGAACTTGGCTTCTGGATCGGCGAGGCGGCAATCCTGGCCCGTGCCCCCCGCGTCATCTCGCTGCAGGCCGCCACCACCTGCCGGCTGTTCCGGGTTCCGGGCGCTGCGCTGCGCGGGCTGCTCGACCGCCAGCCGGAGTTTTGGCCGGGCTTCTGCGCGCTGAGCCTGCTTAACGCCAGCACCGCCGTGCAGCTGCTCGCCGAGGCGCTGTCGCTCTCCTCGCGCGCCCGGCTGTCCAGGGTGCTGCTGCGCCTGTCGGCCAGCGAGACGCGGGTCGAGGCCAACCAGTTCGACCTTGCCCGCCTGATCGGCATGAACCGCTCGTCGCTGCGCCGGGCGCTGACCAGTCTCGAGGAGTGTGGCGCGGTCGAGCAAAATTACGGCTCGATCATCGTGCGCAACCGGGCGGCGCTCGAAGCGTTCAGCAACGAACCCTGAGGCCCCCTGTCGGTTTGCCGTTGAACTCGGTCCCGGTTTCCTTAGGGTCCTACATTCGTTTTCATCTGCCGAGTTTGCCGCGTGATTACCGAACTTCTGATCGTCCTGGTGCTGATCCTGATGAACGGCGCGCTCGCCATGTCCGAGCTTGCCGTCGTCTCGTCCCGCCCCGCGCGGCTGAAGCCGCTGGCAGAGGCTGGCAGCAAGGGCGCACAGACGGCGCTGATGCTGGGCGAGGATCCGGGCCGGTTCCTGTCGGCGGTGCAGATCGGGATCACGCTGGTCGGTGTTCTGTCGGGCGCCTTCTCGGGCGCGACGCTCGGGGCACGTCTGTCGCTGTGGCTCGCGGCGCAGGGAGTGCCAACGATCTGGGCCGACCGGCTGGGTGTCGGCGGCGTCGTGCTGGTCCTGACTTATCTTTCGCTGATCGTGGGCGAGCTTGTCCCCAAGCAGATCGCGCTCCGCAACCCCGAGGCCGTCGCGATGCGCGTGGCTCCGGCGATGGTCTGGGTCTCGCGGATCGCCGCACCTCTGGTCTGGCTGCTTGACCTCTCCGGCCGTCTGGTGCTGCGGCTTCTTGGACAGGGCGGCGTCGAGAAGTCGCGCGTCACCGAGGAAGAGGTGCGCACCATCCTGGCCGAGGCCCATGTCGAAGGGGTGATCGAAACCGAAGAGCAGGAGATGCTTTCGGGCGTGATGCGGCTGGCCGACCGCTCGGCCCGCGCCCTGATGACCCCCCGACGCGAGGTCGAGACCATCGACATCGACGCCCCCGCCGCCGAGGTCCTGTCGGAGATCCGCCGCATAGGCCGCCCTCGCATCCCCGTCCGGCGCGGTGCCGAAGAGGTGGTTGGCGTGCTTTACCTGACCGATGCCTTCGCCGCGCTGTCGCAGGGCCGGGCCCTGAATGTTGCAGAGATGATGCGCGACGTCCCGGTCGTGTCCGACCGCGCCGACGCGCTGGACGTGATCGAGATCCTGCGCGCCTCGCCCAACCACCTCGCGCTCGTCTATGACGAATACGGCAGCTTCGAGGGCATCATCACGACGGGCGATATCCTTGAGGCGATCACCGGCACCTTCCGCGAGGCGGTGGCCGAAGAACCGGCGCTGGTCCAGCGCGACGATGGGTCGTTCCTCGTCTCCGGCTGGATGCCGGCCGACGAATTCTGCGACCGCTTCTCGATTCCGCGCGAGGAGGCGGGGGACTACGAAACCGTCGCGGGCCTCGTGATCCACCACCTGCTGCGGATGCCGGCGCTTGGCGACAAGGTTTCGCTGCAGGGCTGGCGGATCGAGGTCATCGACCTTGACGACCGGCGGATCGACAAGCTGCTTGTCGCGCGGGAATAAGCCCTGCCGAAACGAAAAGGCGCGCCCGAACGGACGCGCCTTGCGGTTCAAGAGACGATGTCTCAGACCGTTTCAGCCTCGACGGCCTTCGTTTCCACGTCGGCCCGCTGCGAGATCTCGATGCGGCGCGGCTTCAGCGCCTCGGGGGTTTCGCGGACGAGGTCGATGTGCAGCATCCCGTGCTCATGGCTCGCGCCGGTGACGCGGACATGATCGGCCAGCGCGAAGCGGCGTTCGAAGGCGCGGGTCGCGATGCCGCGATGCAGGAAGGTCCGCTCGGTTTCATCAGCGGACTTGCGGGCCGAAACGATCAGCGCGCCTTCCTTGACCTCGACGTTCAGCTCGTCGGCCGAGAACCCGGCGACGGCGATCGAGATGCGATAGGCGTTCTCGTCGATCTTTTCGATGTTGTAGGGGGGATAGGCCGGCTGGGCGACGTCGCTGGCCAGCACGCGATCCATCAGGTCGGCAATACGGTCGAAACCGACGGTGGCGCGATAGAGCGGTGCAAGATCAAATGTACGCATCTTCATCCTCATTGAGCGATGTTCATGAACCCTCCCTTGCGGGACGGGCAGTGGGCTTTTCCGGACCCGTCATGGCATCCGGACACCATCGATCTGGGATCTGCAAACGGCGGTTTCAAGGGCCGCTACCGCCCGTCAGGGCTTGATGAACCGCGCGCCGGTCGTGCCGGGATCGGTGGCCACGCCGATCCGCCGGATCGTCGGGGCAGACGCGGTCGCTGCTGGCGCCGAGGAGGACAGTACGCCCTTGCCGCTTCGCAGATCGGCCTTCAATTCGGCAATGCCGTCCGGCAGCACCGTGCCGAAGGCCACGACACCGTCGGCATCGCGATGGCCGGCCGAGACAATCGAGACAATCCTCGGCCTGCTGCCGCTGCGATCGAAGACGGGCGCGCCCGACGATCCGAAATCGACATCGCAGTTGAACCCGATCAGCCCGTCCCGTTGGCCGAGCACCCCGCAGGAGCGTTGCCAGGACAGCGACTGCTCGCGCCCGATCGCATAGGAGACGACGCTGACCTCTCTGACGCCCGAAGCATCCGAAACCGCGAAGGGGGCGGCGACGGCGGCCGGGATGGCCTGCGAAAGCTGCAAGAGCGCCAGATCGTGGCGGATGTTCTGTTCGTCCGTCGGTCCGGCAGGCTCGTAGCCGGGCAGAGCCACGGCCCGGGCAACTGCGGACTCGGCCACAACGTCATCGCCGCTCAGCCCGGCGCGAAACCGGATGGTGCCGACATCGACGGGCTGGCCCGTTTCGCGATGGAACAGGCAATGCGCCGCGGTCAGGACAAGATCGGTGGCGATCAGCGTGCCGGTGCAGAATCCTTCGTTGCCGATCTCGACCCGGCCTACGGCTTCCCAGCCCAGCACCTCTTCCCGGCGGTTGAGCTGGTCGAGTCCCGAATTCGCCACCGCCGCTGCCGGAACGGCAAGGCAGGCAAGCGCAAGCAGAACCCGCAGCCGCATCATGGCGATGCCGAAATGAACTTGGCGCCGCCCGCCGTGCCCCCCGACAGCGAAATGACCTTCGCGCCGGATCGCGGCAGGGCCGGCGCAGTGCCTTCCAGCGCGGCCATGACCACGCCGAGCGGCTGCTCCAGCGACACGCCGAGCGCGACCTTGCGCCCGTCGAGTTCGGCCTTGGCCGAGATGACCGAAACGATCTGCTCGACCCCATCCTTCATCGCAAAGACCGGCGCCCCGGACGACCCGAAATCGACGTCGCAGGTCAGCACCAGCACGCCGGGCTGTTCGCCCAGGACATGGCACAACTGCTGCAGCGACGGCGCCTCGGACCGGTCCTGCGCATAGGACACCACCCCGACCGCATCGCCATCCAGCGGTTGCGGGCCTGTGGCAAAGGGCGTGATCGAGGGCAGGCGGATCGGCTGGTCCAGCTCCAGAAGCGCAAGATCGGTCCCGACGCGATCCAGCCGATTGACGGAGTCGAATGTGTATTCGGGATGCACGACCATGCGCCGCACGCCCCGGTAAGCCTCGGCGCGGCCATTGCGCCAGCCGGCCAGAAACTGGATCTCGTCGGCCGTGAACGGGCGTCCGCTTTCCTTGTCGAACATGCAGTGGGCGGCCGTCAGCACGAGCTGTGGCGCGATCAGTGTGCCGGTGCAAAACCCGCGATCGCCAAGGTTGAGCCGCCCGACCGCGTTCCAGCCACGACTGTCATCCCCGGTCTGCAGCCGCCGCAACGGGCTTTCATCAGCAAGGGTAGCGACCGGCAGGAACAGGGCCAGCAGGACAGTCAGAAAGGCAAGGCGCATGGGAGACTCCGCTCGTCCCCTAAGGAGTAGCCGCATGTTGGGGCAGATTTAAGGCCGCGTGTTCACAAGCGCGCGCGGCTGTGGCCCGCCGGTCGCCCAGTCCAGCAGCTCGACGGTATGAACAACCGGGATCCGGGTGCCCGACCCGATCTGCATCATGCAGCCGATATTCCCGGCAGCGATCACCTCGGGTTTCCGCGCTTCGAGTGTGGCAACCTTCCGCGTCTTCAGCTCCGCCGAAATTTCCGGCTGGAGCAGGTTGTAGGTCCCCGCCGAGCCGCAGCACAGGTGGCTGTCCGCTGGTTCGACCACCTCGAAACCCACCTGTTTCAGCAGGTCCTTCGGCGCGGTCTTCACCTTCTGGCCGTGCTGAAGCGAGCAGGCGGCGTGATAGGCGACCCGCAGGCCCTTGGGCGCTCCGGCAGGCAAGCCGATCTTCACCAGAAGTTCCGAGACATCGAGCGCCCGCGCCGAAACCTCGGCCGCCTCCTGCGCCAGCGGATCATTGCGGAACATGTGCCCGTAATCCTTCAGCGTCGTGCCGCAGCCCGAGGTGTTGATGACGATGGCGTCCAGACCCTCGCCCCGGATTTCGGCGCTGTAGGCCCGGATCGTCCGGGCCGCGGTCGCATGGGCCTCGTGCTCGCGGCCCATGTGATGGGTCAGCGCGCCGCAGCAGCCCTGCCCCTTGGCAATCACCACCTCGCAGCCGAGCCGCCGCAGAAGCCGGATCGTTGCGTCGTTGATATCGGTGTTCAGCGCCTTCTGCGCGCAGCCGGTCATCAGCGCGACCCGCATCCGGCGCGGTCCTTCGGCTGCAAAGACCTGAGGATCGTCGTTGCGGCTGACCGGGGGAAGGTGCGACGGCGCCATGGCCAGCATCGCCCGAAGCCGGCGGTCCGGGATCAACCCCGCAAAGGGCCGGCCCAGCCGCGCGCCCAGCAAGGCGAGGCGGAACCGGGTCGGGTGCGGAATGACCTTCGCCAGCGTCCAGCGCAGGAGCCGGTCCGACAGGGGACGGCGATAGGTCTTCTCGATATGCGCCCGGGCGTGATCGACCAGGTGCATGTAATGCACACCGGACGGGCAGGTGGTCATGCAGGCCAGGCAGGACAGGCAGCGGTCGATGTGCTTGACCGTCTTTTCATCCGCAGGACGCCCCTGCTCCAGCATGTCCTTGATGAGGTAGATGCGACCGCGCGGGCTGTCGAGCTCATCGCCCAGCACCTGATAGGTTGGACAGGTCGCGGTGCAAAAGCCGCAATGGACGCAGGTTCGCAGGATTTCGTTGGCGCGCGCGATACCCGGATCGGCCAGTTGTTCGGGGGTGAAGTTGGTCTGCATCGGGCTCAGTCCATCAGGCCGGGGTTCAAAAGGCCGCGCGGGTCGAATTTCGCCCTGAGGCCGCGTGTCAGTGCCGCGATGGCCGGAGCCTCGGGCGCAAAGGCCGGGATCAAAGCGCGGATCGTCTCGGAAGCCCGCACCAGCATGGCATGACCGGCGATCGGACCCAGTCTTGCGCGCAGATCGGTTCCCTCGGCAACCAGGGCCCAGATCAAGCCGCCGCCCCAATCAAGCTGCACGGCCCCGGCGCCCAGCCGATCCACAATTTCCGGCGCGGTCGAAGGCGCGACCGACAGGCGCCAGACATCCCCTTCCCGCCCGTGAAAGGCCTTCACGTCGCGGATCGCCCTCCACCGGTCGATTGAGGCGTCGCCCTCTTCCACCTGCGCGGCGCCCCACCGCCTCAGCACCTCCGTCAGACGCCCTACCCGGTAGCGCACCGACAGGTCGAGCCCTTCCACACGGAAAGCGGTCGTCCCGTCAACCTGTCGCGCCGCGCCGGTCACCTCGAACGGCGAACCAAGCGCCGCCGACATCGCCTCGACCGCCCTGACCGGATCAAGACCGGGCAGCAGCAGTGTCGCCTCGGCCTCGGGTGCGGGGAGCACCTTGAAGCTGACCTCGGTCAGCACGCCGAGCGTGCCATGGCTGCCCGCCATCAGCTTCACCAGATCATAGCCGGTGACATTCTTCATCACCCGGCCGCCATTCTTGACCACGGTCCCGCTTCCATCGACAAAGCGCACCCCGATCAGGCTGTCGCGGCACGCCCCCGCCTGCACCCGGCGCGGCCCCGAGGCATTGGCGGCAACCACGCCGCCAAGCGTCGATTGCCCTTCCCGGCCCAGCAGCCCGCGCAAATCCGGCGGTTCGAACGGCAGCCGCTGCCCTTCCGCCGCCAGTGCCGCCTCAACCTCGGCGAGCGGCGTACCGGCTCCCGCGACCAGCGTCAGCGCGCCCGGCTCATAAAGAGCGATCCCCGACAAAGCAGAGGTTTCCAGCGGATCCCCTGCCGTCGCCCGCCCGATGCCCCGGGTTCCGCCGCCCCGAATTGCAAGCGGCGCGTTGGCGGACCGGATCATTTCGGCCAGTTCGGTCTCGGTCGCCGGGCGCATCAGTTCCCCATTTTCTGCTCACAAGTATCCCACGGGGGCGCGGGGGTGTGAAACCCCCGCTTCCGCCCTCTCAGCCCGCGCGCCGCCCGGCAGTCAGCTCCAGCGGAAACACCTTGGCCGGATTCATCAGCCAGGCCGGGTCGAAGACATCCTTGACCCGCATCTGCGCCTCCATGTCCGCCTCCGAGAACTGCACGCTCATCAGGTCGCGCTTCTCGATCCCGACCCCATGCTCGCCGGTCAGGCAGCCGCCGACCTCGACGCAAAGCTTCAGGATCGCCGCGCCGAAGGCCTCGCACCGCTCAAGGTCTCCCGGCTTGTTGGCGTCGAACAGGATCAGCGGATGCATGTTGCCATCGCCGGCATGGAAGACGTTCGCCACGTCCAGCCCGAATTCGCCGCTCATCTCGCCGATCCGGCGCAGAACCAGAGGCAGGGCCGAAACCGGAATCGTGCCGTCGAGGCACATGTAATCGTTGATCTGCCCCATCGCCCCGAAGGCCGACTTCCGCCCCAGCCAGATGCGCTTGCTTTCCTCTTCGCTGCGGCTCTCGCGCAGTTCCACCGGATCGTGGCGACGGGCGATCTCCATGATCCGCCCCAATTGGTCGTCGATCTCGGCCTCCGACCCTTCCACCTCGACGATCAGCAGCGCCTCGCAATCCGGGTAGCCGGCATGGGCAAAATCCTCGCAGGCGCGGATGCAGGGGCGGTCCATGAATTCGATGGCGACGGGCAGGATTCCGGCCTTGATGATGTCGCTGACACAGGCGCCCGCCACTTCGTTCGAGGCAAAGCCCATCAGCACCGGACGCGCGCCCTCGGGCTTTGGCAGGATGCGCAGCGTCGCTTCGGTCACGACCCCAAGCTGCCCTTCCGACCCGCAGACGACGCCCAAGAGGTCGAGCCCCCCCGCATCCATCCACGGACCGCCAAGCTCGACCACCGTGCCGTCCATCTGGACCAGCGTAACGCCCAGCAGGTTGTTGGTGGTGACACCGTATTTCAGGCAATGCGCCCCCCCCGAATTCATCGCGATGTTGCCGGCGATGGCGCAGGCAAGCTGGCTGGAGGGATCGGGCGCGTAGAAGAATCCGTCCGTCTCGACCGCGCCGGTCACCGACAGGTTGGTCCGGCCGCTCTGGACCCGGATGTAGCGGTCGGCGTAGTTCGTCTCGATCACCGCGTTCAGCCGCGCAACGCCAAGGATGACGCTGTCCGCCGTCGGCAACGCGCCACCGGCCAGCGACGTGCCCGACCCGCGCGGCACGACCGGCACCCGTTCTTCGTAGCAAATGCGCAGGACCGCCGAAACCTCGGCCGTGCTGCGCGGCAGGACAACGGCGAGCGGGGGGCAGCGATACGCGGTCAAGCCGTCGCATTCATAGGCGCGGGTCTCCGCCGGGGCGTCGATCACCGCATCCGTGGGCAGCACAGCCCGCAAACGCGCGACGACTGTCGCCTTCCGGTCAAGGACGCCCGCATCGGGCTCTGGCATCTGCATCGTCGCTGTCCCCCGGATCATCTGGTAAGGAAATATTACCAATCGCGACGACTGGCAAGGCGGCTCTGGGAGTTGTAGTCTCAGTCTATGTCCATCCCGCCCTTCTTTGCCAGCCTCGGTTCACTCGACATCGCCGCGATCGCGATGCTGTTGGTCGCGTGGCTTGCGACCGGTCAACTGACCGAGCACCCGCCGGTCAGCAGGCCGTCGGTCAGCGTGCTGATGGCCGAGTACCGCCGCGACTGGATGCGGCAGTTCGTGACCCGCCAGCCGCGCATCTTCGATGCGACGGTGATAGACAGCCTGCGACAGGGCACGGCCTTCCTCGCCTCGGCCTGCATGATCGCGCTTGGCGGCGGGGTCGCCCTGCTTGGCAATTCCGACCGGCTGGAAGGCGTGGCACGCGACATCACGCCCGGGATGATCGCCGACGCGCTCGAAATCCGGGTGATCCTGCCGCTCCTGTTCCTGGCAAACGCGTTGTTGAAATTCATCTGGTCGAACCGGCTGTTCGGCTACTGCGCCATCCTGATGGCCTCGGTTCCGAATGATCCGAACGACCCCTTGGCCTATCACCGAGCCGGTCAGGCTGCCGAGGTCAACATCACCGCGGCGGCGGCCTTCAATTCCGGGCTGCGGTCGATCTTCTTCGCGCTCGGGGCGCTGGCATGGCTGTTCGGGGCGATCCCCTTGATCGTCGCGACACTTGCCGCGACCGGCGTCCTGATCCGCCGCGAATTCGCCTCGCATTCGCGCGAGATCATCCTGAAGCGTGGCCTTTAGACCGGTCGGGTCGGGGGTGATCGCCGCCCCTCCCACATCCAGGCGGCAACCGCGAGCATCGCCGCAAGCAGCAACGCCGCCCATGCGGGTAGCAAGGGCTGCACATGCACGTCCTGCGTGACATACGCGCCGCGGGGGGTAATGCCGATCCAGCCACGCCCGGCGGCCGAGCGGTTGGCCGAGACCTCGCGGATGTCCGGAACACCGTCTTCGATCCGCTGGATTCCGCCGCGCCCGGGATCAACGATCGGCTGCAGGATGCTGCCATCCGCAATCGTGCGCTCGAATTCCCGGGGGGCCGAGGGGCCAACCGCAATCACCGTCTTCAGGTCGCCCTGTTCCAGCCGGTACAGCCCAAGGCCCGGCGCCTGCCAGTCGGCCTGATAGGCGCCCGGGGCCGTTTCACTCAGCGTCACATCGACCGCCTTGCCATCCGGCCCGGTCACGGTGACCGGCCCTGGCGGATCGCCGATGGTGTGGCGGGTGATGGTGATGGTCTGTCCCTTGGCGGTGGCTGAAAGCAGCTCTTCCTCCAGTTCGGGCTCCTTGAGCATCCAGTGCGCCAAGCGACGCAGCAGTTCCAGCTGCGGACCGCCACCCTCGTATCCCCGGCCCCAAAGCCAGGCATGGTCCGACGCCAGGACCGCGACCCGCCCCTTGTCGACCCGGTCCAGAACCAGAAGCGGTCGCCCCTCGGCCCCCTCCATGACCACCTGACCGCCGGTCGCCTTGACATCGACTTGACGGAACCAGCGGCCCCATTGCGGGTCTTTGCCCTTCGCCGAGGGCTGGCCCGACGCTTGGGGGCTTTGGTCCTGCCCGGTTTCGTCGGGCTTGAAATCATCCAGGCCCTGGGTGACCGGGTGACGCCGTCCAAGATCCGTCAACCTGGGCTTGAAGCCTTCCTCGATCACCCGACCCGAAGGCACGACCGGCAGGATCTCTGCCAGGGGCGAGCGGTAGAGGCTGTCGGCCGTACCGAATTCCGGACCCGCCGCCATCAACACCGTTCCGCCGTTGCGAACGTAGTCGCGGACGTTCTCGATATAGGAATTCGGCAGGATCCCGCGTTGGCGGTAGCGGTCAAAGATGATGAGGTCGAATTCGTCGATCTTCTCGATGAACAGCTCGCGGGTCGGGAAGGCGATCAGCGACAGTTCCGTCACCGGCACCCCGTCCTGCTTCTCTGGCGGTCGTAGGATGGTGAAATGCACCAGATCGACGCTGGCATCGGACTTCAGCAGGTTGCGCCAGACCCTTTCGCCGGCATGGGGCTCGCCCGAGACGAGCAGCACCCTGAGCCGGTCGCGCACGCCGTTGATCTGCACGACGGCGGCATTGTTGCGGTCGGTCAGCTCGCCGGCTTCGGCCGGGATGCTGAACTGCAGCACGTTCATCCCGCCATGCGGCAGCTTGACCGGAAGCTCCATGTCCTGGCCCACGGGGATCGGAAAGACCTGCGGCGTCTCGCCGTCGACCGAGATCGACAGGGCGGCCAGCGGCTCGGTCCCGTCCGGCACCGCCCCGTCATCGTCCACCCGCAGCTTCAGGAAAACCTCTTCCCCCATGATGCCGAAGGCGGGGGCGTTGCGGATGGTCAGCCGCCGGTCCCAGTCGCCCTTGTGGCCGGTCAGCAGCACATGGACCGGCGCCGGCATCTGCGGCGCGGCCGACATGTCGTGAACTTGCCCGTCGGTGATGAGGATCGCCCCCGCCACCCGCGCCCGCGGCTCTTCCGCCAGCGCCTGGGCAAGGCCGTTCATCAGCAACGTGCCCTTGTCGCCCTCGCCATCGGCAACCCGGACGACCCGGGTCTCGACATTCGCAAGCGAGGCCAGTTCGCGCTCGACCCCGGCCAGCGCCGAGGCGGTCTGTGCCGGGCGGTCGCCGATCTGCTGGCTCGCACTGTCATCGACGACGATCAGGACGATGTCCGAAAGGGGGGCCCGATCCTCGCGCTGGAGCGACGGATTGACGAGAGCGCCAAGCAGGACCACCGCCGTCAGCGCCCGAAGCCACCAGCCCGACAGGCCGCGCCACAGCGCAATGGCAATGGCCGCAGCAGCGAGGGCCGCGATGCCCAGGACTACCGACCAGGGTAGCAGCGGGTCGAAGATGACGCTACCGGTCAGGAAGGTTCCGTTCACTGGCCCAGCCTTTCCAGAAGCGCCGGTACATGGACCTGGTCGGATTTGTAGTTGCCCGTAAGGACATGCATGATGAGGTTGATACCAAAGCGGTACGAGATCTCGCGCTGGCGCTCGCCGGACAGGCCGTTCCCGACAGGATAGAGCGGCAAGCCGGTATCATCCGTGGCCCAGGCTGCCGCCCAGTCGTTCCCGCCGATCACCACCGGGGTCACCCCATCGTTGAGGTTGCGGAACGGCATCCCTTCGGCCTGCTCGGCGTCAGGGGGCGCCGCCTCGACCCAGATCGAGCCGTTGTACCGCCCGGGAAAGTCCTGCAGCAGGTAAAAGGTGCGGGTCAGCACATGGTCCGTCGGGATCGGCTCCAGCGGCGGCACGTCAAGCTGGGCCGCGATCTGTTGCAGGCGCTGCCCCTCGGGTGTGGTGCCGCCGGTTCCCGCGATATCGGCATCGCGGGTGTCGAACAGGATCATGCCACCCGTGCGGAGATACCGGTTGAGTGCGGCATAGGCGCTGGCTGACGGGATCGGCTGGTCGGCGGTCACCGGCCAATACAGGAAGGGGAAGAAGGCCAGCTCATCCGTCTCGATGTTCACGCCGAGCGGCGGATCGGGCTCGATCGACGTGCGCTCGGCCAGCTTCTGGCTCAGCCCCAGAAGCCCGGCCTGCGCCATGTCGTCCACCCGGGGATCGCCGGTCAGCACATGCGCCAGAACCACGCCGGTCGTGGCGCGCAGGGCCAGAGGATCGTCCTTCTCGCTTGCCTTCGCTGTCCCCGGGCCGATCAGAAGTGCCGCCAGCAGCACCGAGGCCACGGCCGCACCCCGCATCCGCCCCGTAAGCCAGAGCGAGGCAAGCAAGTCGACCAGAAGCAGGCAAAGCGCGGCAGCAAGGAATGCCCCCTTCAGCGATTGCTCATGCGCGGCGGCCAAACCTTCCACCGGGACATCGGCGGGCCAGACGGCGGGGGACAGGACGCTCTGTGGTCCGATCACGTTCAGCGCCACCCGACGGTCGTCGCCGGTGTAAAGGCCGGGGGGCAGCCCCTCATGCGGGCCGGCTTTCAGCGCCTTCGCCAGGTCATTGCCACCGACGCCCGCCACCTTGCCGGCATCGGCAGCCGTGCCGAAGGCATCAAGCACGGTATCGGGAACCCAGGTCCGCCCCGTCAGGTCGCTTTCCTCCGGCATCGAGGGCCGGGTCGAGATCGCCAGACGTTCAAGCATCTGCACGAACAGGCCCGACAGCGGCAAGGTCGACCATTCGGCATTGGCGGTAATGTGGAACAGCACGACCTGCCCCTGCCCGACCGCCTTGCGCGTGACCAGCGGCGTTCCATCGGCGAGTGCCGCGATGGTGCGTTCGGACAGGTCGGGGTCGGGCTGGGCCAGAACCTGCTCGCTGACGGTCACATCCGCCGGAATGTCGAGCCCATGGAAGGGCGAACTTTCCGGGAAGGGCGCCAGCGTCTTGGGCTCGCCCCAGCTCATCGCGCCGCCCACCGTCCGGCCGCCTTCGCGCAGGCGCACCGGCATCAGCGGGTCTTCCTCGATCCGGCTGATATCGCTGGCGGCAAGCTTCGGCCCGGCGAAGCGCACCAGAAGCCCGCCCTTGTCCACCCAGTCGCTCAACCCGTCGGTTTCGGACTGCGACAGCTTCACGACATCGGCCAGCACGATCACATCGGGCGAGGCCAGCAGGACATCGGCCATCGTGCCGTCGATCAGGTCGGCCACGGGCGCCAGCGCCTGCCGCAGGTAGTGGGTGGGCGACAGCAGTTGCAGCCCTTCGCGGCTTTCGGTTCCGGCAATCAGCGCCACCTTCCGACGCTTGAGGCTGTCATCGGTCAGGCTGACTGCGCCAGCCGACCGGAAGCCCGCCACCTCGAAGCGTTGCAGGCGGTTGCGCAACTCTGGCGGCAGCGACAATTGCGCTTCGGCCTGGAGCGATCCCGCGGGAAAGACCAGCGGCACGCGCGCGAGTTCGCGCTCGACACCGCCCGGATCGGTGCCGCGCGCCGAAAGCTCCAGATCCGACTGCCCGCCCGCGACCGGCCGAACCGCCTGCAACTTTACCACGCCATCGGCAAAGACGGCAGGGCGCAGGCCCACGACCGGGCGCGCGCTTTCGAACGCCCTGACGGCTCCGCGCGCCTTCAGGGCGGCCAGAAGCTCGGCTTTTCCGGGGTGGTCAAGGCCATCGGACAGCCAGAAGGTCTCGAATGCCCCGTCCGGCAGCGCCTTGACCCAGCCGGCCAGATCGCCCGCGTCCCAAGGGTGCGGCTGCAACGCGCCCAGACGACCCTGCCAGGTCTCGGCGGTCTGGAAGGCTGGCGTTTCCGGCCGGTCGGTCAGTCGGGCGACGGCGACAGTGCGGCCGTTGCGCTGCGCTTCCTCGAGCAGCGCCGTGGCGCGGTCGATGCGACGCGGCCAGTCGCGGGCATCGGCCCAACCGCCGTCGAACAGGATCAGCAGCGGCCCCGATCCTGCAACGCGCGGCTCGGGGTTCAGCACGGGGCCGGCAAAGGCAACGATCGCCGCCGCCACTGCCGCCATCCGCAGAAGCAGCAGCCACCAGGGCGTCTTGTCGGTTTCGGCTTCGTCGTCCTTCAGCCCGAGCAGCAGCGCCACGCCGGGAAACCGTCGCCGGATCGGCGCGGGCGGCACAGCGCGGAGCAGCAGCCAAAGGATCGGAAGCGCCAGAAGGCCCAGAAGAAGCCAAGGCGTCGTGAAACCGAGGGAACCGACCGTCCACATCACCGCGCAGGCTCCAGCGCCCGGTAAAGCCAAAGGAGGGCGGCTTGCGCCCCCTCGGCGGTGTGGTGACACAGGTAATGCCAGCCCGAAGCCTCGGCCAGCCGCAGCAGCCTGTCCTTGCGTTCTGCCAGCCGCGCAAGATAGCGCGAACGCAGGTCGCCCGCACGCAGGGTCTCGTGCCGCAGGCTGCCGCCCATGGATTCAAAGATCGTCCGGCCGTCGAAGGGAAACTCTTCTTCCGCCGGGTCGAGCACCTGCACCAGCGCCCCGCGCACCCCGCGATCCGAAGCGCGTGCAAGCGCCTCTTCCACAGGGCCAAGATCGCCCAGGAAATCCGACAGAAAGACCGCCCGGCCATGGGCGACAAGTCCGCCCACATCCGGCTTGCCATAATCCTCGCCGTTCGCCTGCCGCAGGGCAAAGGCAAGTCGCTCGACCTGCGCCCGGCCCGACCTAGGCGGCGCGTCGCTGCCCGCCAGGCCGACGCGCTCGCCCGCGCGGATCAGCAGGATCGCCAGCGACAACGCCAACAGGCGCGCACGGTCGCCTTTCGGCGGGCGGCTGCGGTCGCCCGCGAAGTCCATCGACCGCGAGGCATCGACCCACAGGACGACAGACTGCGCCGCCTGCCATTCCCGTTCGCGCACGAAATGCGCATCCGACCGGCCAGAGCGGCGCCAATCGATCATGCGGGCGGAATCGCCGGGATGCGCCGCACGGTACTGCCAGAATTCGTCGCCCATGCCCGACCGGCGCCGGCCGTGCTCCCCAAGGATGACCGTCGCCGCAAGATGATCTGCCGCCGCCAGCAGGGCCGGCAGCGACTGGCCGAGTGTCTCGGCCCTGACGCGAAGGTCGTCGTCCAGCGTCACGCGGCCGCCTCGAGCCCGGTCGTGCGGGCGACGACGCCGTCGATCACCGAGGCCAGGCTTTCGCCCCGCGCCCGCGCAGCAAAGCTCAGCGCCATCCGGTGGATCAGCACCGGTCGTGCCAGCGCGCGCACATCGTCCACGTCCGGCACCAGCCGCCCCTGCAGCAGCGCCCGTGCCCGGACGGTCAGCATCAGCGCCTGAGCGGCCCGCGGGCCCGGCCCCCAGCTCAGCACATCGGCCAGTGCTCGGCCCTCTGGCTCTCCCGGACGGCAGGCACGGACAAGGTCGAGGATCATCTCGACCACCGCATCGCCCACCGGCATCCGGCGCAGGACGGACTGGGCCGCGACCAACTCGTCGGCGGTGAAGACCTGATGCACCTCGGCCTCTTCCGCCCCGGTGGTGGCGATCAGGATGTCCCGCTCGGTCGCCCGGTCGGGATAATCCACATCGACCTGTACAAGGAACCGGTCGAGCTGCGCCTCGGGCAGGGGATAGGTCCCCTCCTGTTCAATCGGGTTCTGGGTCGCGAGGACGTGGAATGGCCGGCCAAGCGGGCGGTGCTCGCCGGCGATCGTCACCTCGCGTTCCTGCATGGCCTGCAGCAAAGCCGACTGGGTGCGCGGGCTGGCGCGGTTGATCTCGTCCGCCATCAGCAGCTGGCAGAAGATCGGCCCTTCGATGAAGCGGAAGGCCCGCCCGCCATCGGGACGCGTATCCAGAACCTCCGACCCCAGGATGTCGGCCGGCATCAGGTCGGGTGTGAACTGGATGCGGTTGCCCTTCAAACCCATGACGGTCGAAAGCGTATCGACAAGCCGGGTCTTGCCCAGGCCGGGCAGGCCGACCAGCAACGCATGACCGCCGCACAGCATGGCTGCAAGCACCAGATCGACGACCGCCTCTTGCCCGATGAAGCGGCGGTTGATGCTGGATTTGGCCTGCGCCAGCCGCTGACCCAGAGCTTCGATTTCGCCAACCAATGCCTGCGGCTCGGCCATGACAATCATCCTCGTGCGATTATATGCTGCATCTGAACAGACTATGCCGCCGGCTACAAATGACAAAAAGGGAGGAGGCACAAATGATCGTGAAACCCTCGGCGGACAGTGTGCTGGCCGGAGCACAGGAGGCCGCGAAGAAAGGCCCGCCCCCCGTCCATTTGTGGAATCCGCCCTTCTGCGGCGACCTCGACATGCGCATCGCCCGCGACGGGACGTGGTTCTATCTCGGCACGCCCATCGGCCGACCAAGCCTCGTGAAGCTGTTCTCTTCCATCCTCAAGCGCGAGGACGGCAAGTATTTCCTGGTCACGCCGGTCGAGAAGGTCGGCATCCAGGTGGATGACGCCCCCTTCGTGGCGGTGGATTTCGAGCGCGACGGCCAGGGGCGCGACCAGACGTTGACCTTCATCACCCAGGTTGGTGACCGCACTACCGCCGGACCGGATCGCCCGATCCGCGTCATCCGCGATCCGCATACGGGCGAACCCTCGCCCTATGTGCTCGTGCGCGCCAATCTCGAGGCGCTGATCGACCGCAAGTCGTTCTACCGGCTGGTCGAGCTTGGCGTCCACGAACCCCTTGATGGCCAGAACTGGTTCGGCCTGTGGTCGGGCGGGCGCTTTTTCCCGCTGATGCCCTCGGCCGAACTGGTCGGATGAAGCTGGCCGCCAACCTGACGCTGCTCTTCACGGAAGTGCCGGCACTTCAGCGGCCCGCCTTGGCCGCGCAAGCGGGCTTTGACGGGGTCGAAGTGCTTTTCCCCTATGACCACGAAATAGCCGACTGGCAGAGCGCGCTTGGTGCCATGCCCTTGGCCCTTATCAACACGCCGGCAGGCAACTGGGCGGCGGGCGAGCGCGGCTGGGCCGCCGTTCCGGGGGCCGAGGGGCTGTTTCGCGACGGCTTCCGGCGCGCGCTCGACCATGCGCTCGGCCTGCGGGCCGGGCTGATCCATGTCATGTCCGGCATCGCCTCGGGTCCCGAGGCCGAGACAACCCTGCTACGCAATCTCGACTGGGCCGCGCAGCAGGCTGGACCGGTCGGGCTGGTGATCGAGCCGCTGAACCCGGTCGACATGCCCGGATATTTCCTGAACGATTTCGCCCAGGCCGCCCGCATCCTGGCCCGGCTCGATCAGTCGAGCGTCGGTCTGCAAGCCGATCTCTGGCATGTCTGGCGGCTGGGACTGCGGTTCGCCGATGTCTGGGAGAGGTATGGCCCCCGGATCCAGCACATCCAGATTGCGGGCAAGTCCGGTCGACATGAACCCGACGCGGAGACTGCCGCGGACCTGGCGATTTTGGACACTTACCGGGGCTGGGTCGCCGCCGAGTATTTTCCTGCCGGGCCGACTGCGGAAAACCTCGGCTGGATCGACACACTCCGCGCGTCTTGACGCTTGGCCGGCCTTGCCGCCGCAGGAGGGATCGGTATCATGGAGCCCCATTGTAAGCCTGCCTGCCAAGGAACCACGACCCATGCCGATCGAAGCGCCCGAGACCCAAGTGGTGAAGACCTGGAAAGTGGCCTGCGATGGCGGCGAAGGTGCCCTTGGCCATCCCCGTGTCTGGCTGACCATCCCGGAAGATCGCGGCTGGGTCGAATGCGGCTACTGCGACAAGCGCTTTGTCCACGAAAGCGTCAAGGACCCGGCCGTTCAGGGCTGATGCTGTTCAGGGCTGACGCCTGCGCGTCGCCCTGGCGATGATCGCACCGGCAATCGCTCCGAACAGGGCAGCCGTGGGCGTGATGAAGAACACGATCCCCATTGCCGCTGCCCCTTCGCGGGTCGACACCCATCCCTGATCCATGGCGAGGATCCCGATTCCGAGCGCCACTGCCCCCGCGATCAGCCCACCCAGCAAGAAGCCAAGAAACGTCCGCATTCCGCCCCCCTATCCTGGCGTGATGATGCAGGCGGGCGGGGACGGGTGGCAAGCGCCCTCTGATCGTGCCAATACTTTCCCGCGAACGGAACGGCAGGAGGCGCGAGATGGACGGCACATTCGGCAAGGGCAGCCATCTGCACCTGATCGACGGCTCGGCCTACATTTTCCGCGCCTACCACGCCCTTCCGCCCCTGACCCGCAAGTCTGACGGACTGCCCATCGGCGCCGTGGCAGGCTTTTGCAACATGCTGTTCCGCTATGTCGAGAACAACAAGAAGGGCGATCAGGCGACCCATGTGGCGGTGATCTTCGACCATTCCTCGAAGACTTTCCGCAACGACATCTACCCGCTCTACAAGGCCAACCGCCCGGAGCTGCCCGAGGAATTGCGTCCGCAATTCCCGCTGACCCGCGAGGCGACCCGCGCCTTCAACCTGGCCTGCATCGAGACCGAGGGATTCGAGGCCGACGACATCATCGCGACGCTTGCGTGCCGCGCGCGTGAGGCAGGCGGGCGGGTGACCATCGTCTCGTCCGACAAGGATCTGATGCAGCTTGTCGGCAACGGGGTCGAAATGCTCGACCCGATGAAGAACAAGGTGATCGGCATCCCAGAGGTCGAGGAAAAGTTCGGCGTCCGACCCGAGAGGGTGGTCGATGTCCAGGCTCTGGCCGGCGACAGCGTCGACAACGTCCCCGGGGCGCCGGGGATCGGCATCAAGACGGCCGCGCTTCTGATCCAGGAATACGGCGATCTCGAAACGCTGCTGGAACGCGCGGGCGAAATCAAACAGGAAAAGCGGCGTCAGACCCTGATCGAGAATGCCGAGCAGATCCGCATTTCGAAACGTCTGGTCGAACTCGACTGCAACACCCCGCTCGATTTCTCGCTGGAAAGCCTCGAGGTAAAGGATCCCGAGGCAGAAAAGCTCATGGGCTTCCTGAATGCGATGGAGTTCCGGACCCTGACCAAGCGGGTCGCCGACAGCCTGAAGGTGCCGGTGCCTGAACCGACCGTGGCCCCGTCAGCGGCGGCTATGGCCCCCACGACCGACGAACCGGTCGAGCATGTCGCCCCCCTGCCCTTCGACCATGACAGCTACGAGGCCGTCCGCGACCGCGCGACGCTGGAGCGCTGGATCGCCGAGATCCGCGAGGTCGGCCACGTCGCCGTCGACACCGAGACGACGAGCCTGGACGAAATGCGGGCCGAGTTGGTCGGGATCTCGCTTTGCGTCCATGCCGGGCGCGCCTGCTACATCCCGCTCGGCCATCGCCAGGGCGGCGGCGACCTGTTCGGGTCCTCGGCGCTGGCTGAAGGACAATTGCCGGCAGACGAGGTGCTGGCGGCGCTGAAACCGGTGCTTGAGGACGACGCGATCCTCAAGATCGGGCAAAACATGAAATACGACGCGAAGATCTTTGCCCGGCACGGCGTTCATGTCGCGCCGATCGAGGACACGATGCTGATGTCCTACGCCATGCATGCCGGTCTGCATGGGCATGGCATGGATGCGCTTTCGGACACCTACCTTCACCACCAGCCGATCCCGATCAAGTCGCTGCTCGGTTCGGGAAAGAGCCAGGTCACCTTTGACCGCGTGCCGATCGCCGATGCGGTGAAATACGCCGCCGAGGATGCCGACGTAACGCTGCGCCTCTGGCAGTTGTTCCGTCCGCAATTGCACCGTGCCCATGTGACGACCGTCTACGAGACCCTCGAACGTCCGCTCGTGCCGGTGCTGGCCGAGATGGAGATGGCGGGCGTCCAGATCGACCGCGACACGCTCAGCCGCATGTCGAACGCCTTCGCCCAGAAGATGGCCGCGCTCGAGGACGAGATCCAGACACTCGCCGGCGAGAAGTTCAACGTCGGGTCTCCGAAACAGCTGGGCGAGATCCTGTTCGACAAGATGTCCCTGCCCGGAGGGGAAAAGGGCAAGACAGGAGCCTACGCAACCGGGGCCGACGTTCTGGAGGACCTTGCCGCTGAAGGGCACGACCTGCCGGCGCGGGTGCTTGACTGGCGTCAGCTGTCCAAGCTGAAATCGACCTATACCGACGCGCTGCAGGACCACATCAACCCCGACACGGGCCGCGTCCACACCTCCTATTCGATCACCGGCGCCGTGACGGGCCGCCTCGCTTCAACCGACCCGAACCTGCAGAACATCCCCGTCCGCACCGAGGAAGGCCGCCGCATCCGCGAGGCCTTCGTCGCGCCCAAGGGGCGGCTTCTGGTCAGCCTCGACTACAGCCAGATCGAGCTGCGCATCCTCGCCCATGTGGCGGACATCCCGGCGCTGAAGCAGGCGTTCAAGGATGGCATCGACATCCATTCGATGACGGCTTCCGAGATGTTCAACGTGCCGCTCGACCAGATGACCCCCGAGATCCGGCGGCAGGCCAAGGCCATCAACTTTGGCGTCATCTACGGAATTTCCGGCTTTGGCCTCGCGCGGAACCTGCGGATCCCGCGCGCCGACGCGCAGGGATTCATCGACCGCTACTTCGAACGCTTTCCCGGCATCAAGGAGTACATGGACCGCACCGTCGCCTTCGCGAAGGAGCAGGGCTTCGTCCAGACGCTCTTCGGGCGAAAGATCCACACGCCAGAGATCAACTCAAAGGGGCCGACGGCCGGCTTCGCCCGAAGGGCCGCGATCAACGCCCCGATCCAGGGAACCGCCGCCGATGTCATCCGCCGGGCGATGATCCGCATGCCCGCCGCAATCGCCGACCTGCCCGGAAGGATGCTGCTACAGGTCCATGACGAACTCCTGTTCGAGGTGGACGAGGACGCCGCCGACACGCTGGCGGCGCGCGCGAAAGCCGTGATGGAGGGCGCAGCCGATCCTGCCGTGCACCTGTCCTTGCCCTTGACCGTCGAATCCGGCAAGGGCACAAGCTGGGCCGCCGCACATTGAAATGGGATCAGGATGACACTTGAGCCACTTCTAGCATCCTCACCCGCCATCCGCTGGCATGCCTTCGCCGCGCTGACTGCCCTCGCCCTCGGCATGATCCAGTTGCTGGCTCCGAAGGGCACGCTGCCGCACCGCTCGCTCGGTTGGGTCTGGGTCACGCTGATGACGATCGTCGCGGGATCGTCGCTGTTCATCCACACGATCTGCACATTCGGTGGCTTCTCGGTGATCCACCTTCTGTCGATCTTCACACTGGCAGTCCTGCCGATCGCCGTTCTGCGCGCGCGCCAGCACAAGGTGCGCGACCATGCCCGCGCGATGCGCCTACTGTTCCTGGGGGCACTGGTGATCGCGGGCGTTTTCACGCTGATGCCAGGCCGGATCATGCATGACGTCGTATTCGGGACCGTCTCGGTCCATGGATCCTGCTGGTAATCGATATGGCGAGCCTGGACGATGCAACAATTGTGACAGTGCGCAACCGGGCCGAATTGCGCGACTGGCTCGCAGAGCATCATGGCGACAAGGGGCCGGTCTGGCTGGCCTGCTACCGTCGGCACCATCCCGACTACTTTTCGGTCGCGGAAAGCACCGAAGAGCTGCTCTGCTGGGGATGGATCAACAGCATCCCGCGCGAACTCGATGCCGACCGCTCGATGATCCTGATCGCGCCGCGCAAGCCGGATTCCGCCTGGTCGGCCGTCAACAAGGCGCTGGTCGAGAAAGCGCGGGCGAGCGGCGCGATGACGGCCGCCGGCGAGGCCAAGATTGCGACCGCTGTGGCGAACGGCCAATGGAGTTTCCTGGACGATGTCGAACGGCTCGAGAAGCCGGCCGATCTGACCGAGGCGCTCGGGGAATTGACGGCCGGCTGGGATGCCTATCCCCGCTCGATCAAGCGGGCGGCGCTGGAATGGATCAAGACCGCCCGGACCGCCCCGACCCGCGCGAAGCGGATCGAGGATGTCCGGGCGAGCCTTGCCGAGGGCAAGCGCCCTAGCCCCTTCCGGCGGTAGGGGGCGCAGTCGCTGAGCTCAGCCCCGGTCTATCCTGACCTGAAAGCAGTTGTTCCGCGCCGACCGCACGTGGCAATAGGCGATCCGAGGATCGGCGAACCGCCTGACCGCTTCGTCGCGAAGCTGCCCGGTCGCGACCACCGCGCCGCTGCCATAGACGATCCGATGATCCGCCGAATAGCCGCGGAGGATGTAGTCGGGCGAGGCGAGCACCTCGGGCGTTGCCGTGTCGTCCTTTGGCGCCTCGCAGCGATCGGCACAAAGGAAGATCGGGCCCACCTCGGCATAGGGTTGCGGCGCCGGAAAAGGCCGGTGGGCAAGGATAAGCATCGGCGCGCCTTCCGGGATCAACGTCAGGCAGTGCCGGCAGGGATTGGCACCGGCCGTGGCGATCACGCGCTCGGGCGTCTGGCCATTCGCATCGGCGCCACCCGCCTGGTAGTGGCGGGCGATCTCGGTCGGGATCGGGGTGAAATGCAGGGGCATCGGGGGTCTCCTTTCCCCGATACCTTGGCTCAGCCCCCTGTCTCAGGCGACCCGATCCTTGCGCATTCCCGTCAATGCGGCAGAAGCGCCCCGAGATTGCGCCCACCCAGGATGTGCAGGTGGTAATGCGGCACTTCCTGGTTGCTGTCCGGCCCCGAATTGGCGATCGCCCGATAACCGGCCCCTCCCTTGCCCGGCGACACGCCCAGCAGCGCACAGACCGCCGCCGCGGTGCGATGGAAATCGACGATCTCCTCCGCGCTCGCCTCGGCCGAGAAGTGGTCGTAGTTCACGTATCGGCCCTTGGGGATCACCAGCACATGCTGGGGGGCATGGGGACGGATGTCATGGAAGGCGAGCGTATGTTCGGTTTCCAGCACCGTCTTGTTGGGGATCTCGCCGCGCAGGATGCGGGCGAAGATGTTCTGGTCGTCGTAGCTGTAGGTCATCGGATCAGTCCACGAAGAGGTAATCGGTCGCCGCAATCTGTTGCGCCTTGTCGGCGGGAATATCAAGAAAGGCCGCCAGCACCGCGGCATTTTCCTCGACCGGGGCGGATTGGCGCAGGCGGAAAAACCCCTCGAACCCGGCATCGCGCAACCTGTCGCTTTCAAAGCGCAGATCGAAGCGGATGGTCGGCAGAAGCAGTTCAATCGTGCCGTCCGGCGTATTGTCGCTGGCCAGCCCCACCCGTCGTGCGTGGCCAATCAGATAATCGTCGGTGAAATCGCAATCGATCTCGAGCACGCGGAGGGGTGAGCGGTCGGCCGCGAAATCCTGGATCAGGTCAAGATTCGCCGGATCGATACACATCACCATCCGGTCAGAGCCGAAATCGTCAAACAGCATCCGAACCAGCGCCCGCCGGTGCCGCGTGCGCTTCTCGACGGTCTTCTGGATACCGCCCAGATCGGGCAGCACCGTCGCATCTTCGTTGAACAGGTAGTCGACCGCCGGCACGCCCGCGACCTGGCGGATCCGCTCTGCCAGACGCTTGGCGACGTGCCATTTCTTCGACACCACGATCAGGACCGTCCGGTTGCGCCCGACACTGCCCTCGGACTCCCAGAACCGTGGGGCGAAGCGGCGCCCGATCCGCCCTCGCCCGGTCAGGAAACGATAAAGCTCCCGTCCCTCGTTCGAGATGCGGAAGGACTCGCCGACGGCGGCATAGAGATTGCCGAGCTTCGCCTTCAACTCTGCCGCATCGCCCGAGATCTTGCGCGCGAAGAGGTAATCCTGGCTGACGAGCAGGTCGTAGTGGTCGTTGTAGAACGTCACCGGCATGCCGTAGTCGGAAAACATCAGGAAGGTCAGCGTGCGGCTGTCGATCTCGGCTTCGGGCACGAGATGGCGAACCAGCGTCTGGAAAAACGTCTCGTCAGGAATCCAGCTGTATCGGAAGAACCGCATCACGTCCGGGCGCTTGCGGCAGAACTGCAGGATCGCCTCGATCGTCCGCCGCCGCAGACACCACCATTGGCTGCCGATCATCACCTGCAGGTCATGGGGCACCTTGCGCTCCAACCCGAGCGATTTCTGCCAGTCCATCGAGCGATAGAACAGCTTCTTGCGCTCGCGTTCGTTGAACAGGTGCCAGTAGATCAGCCGCTCTTCCTTGATGCCGGTCTTGATCCAGTCCGAGGCGTAAAAATCGAAGCTCTCGACATAGTCACGGTCAGCGGCATCGAGGAAGTCATGGGCATACTCGGCCGACTTGATCGGCATGCAGTCGCCCGAGAGCAGGTAGAAATGCGTCGCCTCCGGAAAGGCATCGACCGCGGCCTCGGTGGCCAGCAGCGTCGCCCCGACCAGGCTCCACTCGCCCCAGCCGCAACGGATCCGGCGCCGCGCGAAGGCAACCGAGGGGTTGTCTGCCAGGGCGTTCCGGATCCGGTCGAAATCGGAACGGCTGGCGCGCGCATCGAAATGGATGGCAATGAAGTCGCCGACGGCGGTCAGCCGTTCGGCCTGGGCGATGATCCCGTCGGGATCCTTGTGACAGAGAAGGACATAGGCTATCCGCGCCATGACCGAAATTCTTGCCCCTTTTCTGCCCCCATTGTTTCCTTATTCCGGATTATCCACCATTGGAAAGCCGATGTTGTCTTGATTCCCGCGCAATTCGGTAACCGATCTGCCGCAGGGTGAATGGAGAAGTGTTTTCATGGGGTTTCCCGGTACGTGGATGACGGAAAGCGAGAGCATGGTCTATCGCGTCGTCCCGAAATGCGCCTGCTCGACCATCGGGCAGATCATGTATTTTTCCGATCACGGCCGCTTCTTTGACGGCGATATCCACGATGCCACCTCGGGCATGCACAAATGGGCGATCGAGGAAAGCCAGCCGCTGATCGAGAAGACGGTGAAGAAGCACCGTGCCTATACGTTCACCTGCGTGCGCAACCCTTACACCCGCATCCTGTCCTCGTTCTTCGACAAGATCTGCGGCATCCAGCGCAACGGGCGGCGCTATCGCGGCAACCTGGTGCCGCTCATCATCCAGAAATACGGGATCGAGGTCGGCGGCGAGGATGGCAAGGGCGAGTTCGACCAGATCGCCAGCTTCCGCCGCTTCCTGCTCTTCGCCCGCGACACCATCCGCTGGAAGAAGCCGATGGAGCCCGACATCCACTGGTCCGCCATGTCGGGACATGTCTCGACCTTCATCGTCAATGGCGGCCGCTACGACCGCATCTTCTTCACCGAAGCCTTCGACGAGGGGATGCAGGACGTCCTCGACCATGTCGAGACCAAGCACCCGATCGACCTCAAGACCATCCCCCGCTTCAACGAAAGCGAAGGCCACGGACCCAAGCGCGCCCATCCGGTCGAGGCCTATTTCGATGACCTGTCGATGCACCTGATGTGGGAAATCTACCGGAAGGACTTCCAGATCTTCCGCTACGATTTCGAGAACCCGGCCAACAAGATGCCCTTGGGCGAGGTCGACCTCGACGAGGTCCACGCCAAGCTTGGCGACTAGACCCCCGCAGTCCGCGGCAGCGGCGGCGGCCGATGGCTCCAGCGGAGCCTGAGGCCGGCGCCCCCTGCTTCAGATCAGCCCTTCCTTGCGGAACAGTTCCTTCAGGTCCGTCTCGGGCCGTGCACCGTAATGGCTGATGACCTCGGCTGCCGCGACGCAGCCCATGCGTCCGGCGGTTGCGAGGGATTGGCCGGTCGCGAGGCCGTATAGGAAACCGGCGGCGAACTGGTCCCCGGCGCCGGTCGCATCGACAGGCACCACCCGGCGGACAGGGACGATGGCCTGATCCTCGCCCATCTGCAGGATCACGTCATGTCCGGACCGGGTGCAGACCACGCAGCCCGAATCCGCTGCCGCCTTTTCCAGCGCCGCCGACAGGTCGGTCTGGTAGAGCGAGCACCATTCGTGCTCGTTGCCGATGACGTAGTCGAGGTCGCGCACCAGCCGGCGGAAGTCGTCGCGGTGGCGGTCGACGCAGAACGGGTCCGACAGCGCGATGCCCGCCTTGCCGCCATTCTGCTGGCATAGCTTCGCCGCCCGCTCGAAGGCCTGCTTGCCCTTGGGCTTGTCGTAGAGATAGCCCTCGAGGAACAGGATCTCGGCCCGTCCCGCAACATGGTCGGAGACATCATCGGGACCGAGTTCCGAGGAAATCCCCAGATAGGTGTTCATCGACCGCTCCCCGTCCGGCGAGACGAAGATCATCGAGCGCGAGGTCGGCAACTCTCCGCCCGGCACGGGGGCGTTGACAAAGTCGGTTCCGTTCTCGGCCATGCTCTGCGCGTAGAACTTGCCAAGCGCATCATCATGGACCCGACCGATGAAGGCGGTCGTCAGCCCCAGATTACCAAGTCCCGCCAGCGTGTTGGCGACCGACCCGCCCGGCGCCTGCACCCGGTTGCGCATCGCGGCATAGAGGAGCTCGCCCCGCTTCTTCTCGACAAGCTGCATGATGCCCTTCTCGATCCCCATGAGTTCGAGAAAGCTGTCATCGGCCTGCGAGAACACGTCGACGATGGCGTTGCCGATGCCGACGACGTTGTAGGTCTTCATTCGGTCTTCTCCTCGAAGGGGCAGAGATCGCGGATCAGGCAATCCGGGCAGCGCGGCTTGCGGGCGACGCAGATGTAGCGGCCATGCAGGATCAGCCAGTGATGGGCATGCAGCTGGAATTCGGCGGGGACCTGGTTCTCGATCGCCCGCTCGACCGCCAACTCGTCCTTGCCGGGCCCGATGCCGGTGCGGTTGGCGACACGGAAGACATGGGTGTCGACGGCCTGCGTCGGCTGGCGAAACCACATGTTCAGGACCACGTTCGCAGTCTTGCGCCCCACCCCCGGCAACGATTGCAGCGCGGCGCGCGACGACGGAACCTCGCCGCCATATTGCTCGATCAGGATCTGCGACAGGCGGATCACATTCTTCGCCTTGTTGCGGAAAAGGCCGATCGTCTTGATATGCCCGATCAGCGCCTCTTCCCCGAGCGCCAGCATCTTCTCGGGCGTGTCCGCCACCGCAAAGAGCGCCCGCGTCGCGCGGTTCACGCCGGCATCCGTCGCCTGTGCCGACAGCGCGACTGCCACCAGAAGGGTATAGGCATTCAGATGCTCCAGCTCGCCCTTCGGCTCCGGCTCCTGCGCGTGGAAGCGGGTGAAGATCTCGCGGATCGTGTGATAGGGCAATTGGCGGCTCATGCCCCCTCTTGCCAAAGCCCGATGCCCCCGGCAAGCGGGCGGCAGCGGAAGGCGCAGGTTCCGGGTCGCGCCGTGATCCCTCTGCCCCTATCTTCGGCATCAAAGGAGAGCGCCATGACCGCCACCGGAACCGAAGACCGCTACCATTACGCCGTGATCGACCGCGCGTTGAAGCTGATCGACGATGGCGGACCCGGCATGACGCTCGACGACCTTGCCGAGCGGATGAACATGAGCCCGGCGCATTTCCAGCGCGTCTTTTCGCAATGGGTGGGGGTCAGCCCGAAGCGCTACCAGCAATACCTCACGCTCGACCATGCCCGGCACCTTCTGGCAGACCGCTTCACCGTGCTCGAGACCTCGCTTGCGACGGGACTGTCGGGCGGCGGACGGCTACACGACCTCTTCCTGCGGTGGGAGGCGATGAGCCCCGGCGATTTCGCCAAGGGGGGCGAGGGGCTGACGATCTACTGGGGCTGGTTCGAAAGCCCCTTCGGCCCCGCCGTCGTGATGGGCACCGAGAAGGGCATCTGCGGCATGGGATTTGCCGCCGAGATGGGTGAAGAGGCGGCGATCGCCGACCTCGTCGCGCGCTGGCCCAAGGCGCATTTCATCGAGGATCCGATGATGCTGCGGCCCTGGGTTCTGTCGGCCTTTGGCGCGACGACGCCCGCCAATTCGGACACACCGCTCTACCTGATCGGCGCGCCGTTCCACATCAAGGTCTGGGAGGCGTTGCTGCGCATCCCCACGGGCCATGTCACGACCTATTCCCAGCTTGCCGGCGCCGTGGGCCATCCGACCGCGGTGCGCGCCGTGGGCAATGCCGTGGGCCGCAACCCGATCAGCTGGCTCATCCCCTGCCACCGCGCCCTGCGCAAATCCGGGGGCCTCGGCGGCTATCACTGGGGCCTGCCGGTCAAGCGGGCGATGCTGGCCTGGGAAGCCGCCCGAAGCGATGCCGAAGGCGAGCCCGGTCGTCGCGCATCTTCCTGAAGGCGTGCCCATTCCCTTTCGGATTGCCCGGTCCCGGCTTCGGCTCTAGGGTCCGGGCTGGGAGAGGTGCACCATGCCGTTCAGGAAGATCGAACCTCAAAAACTGTCGCGGTCGGTCACCCGCCAGATCGAAACCCTGATCCTTCAAGGTATCCTGCGCCCCGGCGAGCGCCTTCCCGGTGAGCGCGATCTTGCGGAGCGCCTGGGCGTCTCGCGCCCTTCGCTGCGTGAGGCCCTTGCCGACCTTCAGTCCGAAGGTCTTTTGGTCGCCCGCCCTGGCGCCGGCATCTATGTCGCCGATGTGCTGGGCTCTGCCTTCTCGCCGGCGCTGATCCGGCTAATGGGCGAACATGACGAAGCCCTGTTCGACTACATCGCCTTCCGCCGCGATATCGAGGCCCTGGCGGCCGAGCGGGCCGCGACCCAGGCCTCCGACACCGATCTGGCGGTGATCGGCGAAATCTTCCGCCGGATGGAGGCAGCGCATGGCAAGCCCGATCCCGAAGAAGAGGCGCGGCTGGATGCGGAGTTCCACCTGGCGATCCTCGAGGCGAGCCACAACGTCATCATGCTGCACATGATGCGGTCAATGTTCGACCTGCTGCGGGCCGGCGTCTTCTACAACCGCCAGATCCTGTTCCGGCAAACCTCGACGCGCGAAGCCCTGCTGGCCCAGCATCGGACGATCCTGGAAGCATTGCAGGCCCGTAACCCCGCCGCAGCGCGCCGTGCCGTCGCCATGCATCTGGGCTTCGTCGAAGATGTGCTGGCCACCCGCCGCCGCGCCGCGCAGCAGGAGGATATCGCCCGCCAGCGGCTGGAGCAGGAACGCAACCGCCAATGACAAGACGCCCGGCCATTTCTGACCGGGCGTCCTGAAGATTGTCTTAGTGCCGGTGCCTCAGTGCAGGCGCGCGTCGACCTCGGCGATCGACTTCTCGATCAGGGCCGTCGCGTCGTCGCCCGTGACCTGCTTGGACAGCACGTCGGCCGCCGCAGCGATTGCCACAGAGACGGCACGCTCGCGCACTTCCTTCAGCGCCGAGGCTTCGGCCGAGGAGATGCGCTCTTCCGCGGCCGCGATGCGGCGTGCGATCGACACTTTCAGGTCGTCCTTGGCCTGGGCAGCGGCAGCAAGCGCCTCTTCCCGGGCGGTCGACACGATGCGGTCGGCCTGACCCTGGACTTCCTTCTGCTTGCGCTCGTAGGACGCCAGGATCGCCTGGGCCTCTTCACGCAGCGCCTTCGCTTCGGCGATCTCGGCCTTGATCTGCTCGGCGCGGGCGTCGAGCATCGCGGTGACCTTGCCCGGGATCTTCAGATAGATCAGGACGCCGACGAAAAGGATGAAGGCGAGCAGAACGACGAAGTTGGCGTTGCCGAGCGAGAAGAACGGGCCTTCCGCGGCGTAGGCCGGACTTGCAGCCAACAGGGCGAGGGGAACGAGTTTCTTCATCGGTCTCACCCTTTCAGCCGCGCGTTGACGGCAGCGGTGACGCTGCGCGCATCCGCCTTGCCACCCAGGGCCGCGACGATTTCCTTCGCGGTATCCTTGGCGACTTCGGTGACCGCCTCGAGAGCGCCATCGCGGATCTCGGCAATCCGGGCTTCGGATTGCGTCGACTTCGCCGCGATTTCCACGTCGGCCTTGGCCGTCGCCGCATCGAGGTCCTTCTGGATCTCGGCACGGGCTTCCGCCACGATCTTGGCCGCCTCGACCCGGGCTTGCGCCAGCGCGTCGTTATAGGCCTTCTCGGCGCGGAGCGCCTTCTGCTTCAGCTCTTCAGCCGCAGCGATGTCATTGGTGATCGCGCCCTTGCGGTCGGCAAGGACGGACGAGATGCGCGGCAGCGCAATCCGCGTCAGCAGCAGATAGATCACGACCAGCGTCACCAGAAGCCAGAAGATCTGGTGGGGCCAGAGCGCGAAATCGAGCTGCGGCATGCCGGAGGCTTCGGCCGCTTGGCCTGCCGCGTCGGTTGCTTCGGTTGCCATGTCCTACTCCTGCAGACCGTTGGAATAAGGCCGGACGGGTTTCCCCTTCCGGCCCCGAACTCTCGGTCGTCAGATCAGACGGCGAACATCAGCAGGAGCGCGATCAGGAACGAGAAGATCCCGAGCGCTTCGGCGAAGGCGATGCCGACGAAGAGGTTGGCCATCTGGCCGGGAGCGGCCGACGGGTTGCGCAGGGCGCCCGACAGGAAGTTGCCGGCGATGTTGCCCACGCCGATGCCGGCGCCACCGAGACCGATCGTAGCCAGACCGGCGCCGATGAATTTACCCATTTGTGCGAGTTCGCCTTCCATAGCTTCAGCTCCTTATGGAATTTGGATTGAGGGGTTCTTTGTCCGGACCTTAGTGATGGTTGTCGCCGACGGCGTCGCGCAGATACACACAGGTCAGAATGGTGAAGACGTAGGCCTGGACGACCGCAACCAGCGTTTCCAGACCGTAGATCAGGGCGATCGAGCCGACGACGACCGGCGAGACGACCAGCATCGTTGCAAAGCCGGCGATCACCTTCATCACGGCGTGGCCGGCCATCATGTTGCCGCCAAGACGGATGGAGTGGCTGACCGGGCGCACGAAGTACGAGATGACCTCGATGATCGCCAGGATCGGGCGGATCGCCAGCGGTGCAGAGCTGACCCAGAACATCGACAGGAAGCCGAGGCCCTTGCGGTAAAGGCCCAAAAGGGTCACGCCCAGGAAGACCATCAGCGCCAGCGTCACCGTCACGGCGAAGTGGCTGGTGGTGGTGAAGCTCGTCGGGATCAGGCCGAGCACGTTCGCGAATAGCACGAACAGGAAGAGCGTCAGGACATAGGGGAAGTACTTCACACCGTCATGGCCGGTCACTTCCTCGACCATGTTGTGGATGAAGCCGTAGATCAGCTCGGCGACCGATTGGCTGCGCGACGGGATCATGGCGCGACGGCGGGTGCCGAACACCAGGATCGCGGCGATGACCAGAACGGTGATCGCCAGCCAGAGCGTCACGTTGCTGACGGTGTACCAGTGAACGTCGCCCTCGCCGAACAGCGGGTGGATCTTGAACTGGTGCATCGGGTCGATGTGGAACATCTGACCATCGACGTCTTCCGTGAGGGGAACCACCGCTTCGCCTGCCACGTCACTTGCTCCTATCCTGCGCGTCCGCCTCGGCGACCGCGGTCTTTTCCTTCAACTCGGCCGCCGTGCGCAGCATCGTCTTGATGCCGGCGGCGAACCCCAGAAGCGAGAAAATCACCAGGAAGAGCGGGCGCATGCCGAACAGCTCGTCAAGCCCGTAACCGATCCCGCAACCGATCACGATTCCGGTCGCCAGTTCGATCACCATCCTCCAGGCTACCTCGCCCTGCGAGAAACCCTTGCCCATCTCCGAGCGTTCCGGCTTCTTCCCCGCTTCAGCCTTCTGCGCCAGCCGCTGTTCCAGCGAGCGCAAACGGTCCTGATCGGGTTCGTCAGCCATGGAAGACGCCCTTTCGACAGTCGGGCGGAACCTACGGAGGCCGCGCGCGTGAGTCAAGGCGTGATATCACCGCGACGTGATCCATCAAGCATTTGAAAAATATATGGAATATCTAACGCAACCTCTCGCTCCGCCCCGCATTTCCGCCAAAGCATCGCTCGCGTCGCCGTGCCACCAAATTCAACCTTCCGGTTGACCTTTCTGCCGCAACCCCGCTAGGCAAAGCCATGACCGACCCGCTCGACCTCGCCTTCGCCGCCCTTGCCGACCCGACCCGCCGGGCGATCCTGGGCATGCTGCTTGAAGACGACATGGCGGTCACGGACGTGGCGGAACCATTCGACATGTCGCTCGCCGCGATCTCGAAGCACCTCGCCGTGCTGGCCGATGCGGGGCTCATCACCCAGGAAAAGCGCGGGCGGGTGAAATGGTGCAAGCTGGAACCTGATGCGCTTCGCGCCGCCTCGGTGTGGATGCAGGGCTTCGGCCAGTTCGGTCCGGTGGATCTCGACGCGCTGGAACGGTTCCTCGAAGCTGAATTGTCCGAGGGAGAAGGACAAGACGCCGACTAAACCATTTTCTGCTTTGCAAATATCCCGGGGTCCGGGGCAGCGCCCCGGTCCGGCGTCACCGCTTGAACCAATCCTTGTAGGTGTCGCGCAGGATGTTCTTCTGCACCTTGCCCATTGTGTTGCGTGGCAGGCTGTCGACCACGACTGCCGCCTTGGGCTGCTTGTAGCGCGCCAGCCGGTCGCGGATGGCGGCCAGCGCCGCCTCGCCGTCAAGCGCCGAGCCCTTCCGGGCGACCAGCACCGCAAAGACCGCCTCGCCGAAATCCGGATGCGGCACGCCGATCACCGCGCTTTCCAGCACGTCCGGGACCTCGTCGAGCAGAAGCTCGACCTCCTTCGGGTAGACGTTGTAGCCGCCGGTGATCACCAGGTCCTTCTGCCGGCCGACGATGTGGACATAGCCCTCGGCATCGACCATCCCCAGATCACCCGTGATGAAGAAGCCGTCGGCGCGCAACTCTTCGGCGGTCTTCTCTGGCATCTGCCAGTAGCCCTTGAAGACGTTCGGCCCGCGCACCTCGATCACGCCGACCTGGCCCGGCGCGACCTCCCTGCCATCGGACATGACCCGCAACTCCACGCCAGGTAGCGGGAAACCGACCGTGCCGGCGCGCCGCTCGCCCTCGTAGGGGTTCGAGGTGTTCATATTGGTCTCGGTCATGCCGTAGCGTTCGAGGATGCGGTGCCCGGTCCGCTGTTCGAACGCCACATGGGTTTCGGCCAGAAGTGGCGCAGAGCCGGAAACGAAGAGCCGCATGTGCCCGACCAGATCACGCGTGAAGCGCCGGTCGTCCAGCAGGCGGGTGTAGAAGGTCGGCACGCCCATCAGCGCAGTTGCCTGCGGCAAGGCCGCCAGCACCTGCTCCAGATCGAAACCAGGCAGGAAGATCATCGCGCCGCCGGACAGGAGCGAGACATTCGACGCCACGAACAGTCCGTGGGTGTGGAAGATCGGCAGCGCGTGCAGCAGTACGTCCCGGTCGGTGAATCGCCACAGATCGACCAGCACCTCGGCATTGGACAAGAGGTTCGCCTGCGTCAGCATTGCCCCTTTTGACCGCCCCGTGGTGCCCGAGGTATAAAGCAGCGCTGCCAGATCGTCCGGTCCCCGGTCGGCGGGCGTGATCAGGTCGCGCTGCCCCTCTGCGGCCTCAGCCAAACTCCCCGACCCGTCGGCATTCAGGGTAAGCGTCTTGGCCCCGTGCCGCGCGGCAACCGGGGCCAACGCCTCGCACGTCGCGCCGTCGCAGAGGAACACGCGCGGCGTCGCATCGCCCAGGAAGTAATCCACCTCGGCCGCCGTGTAGGCCGTGTTCAATGGCAGGAACACCGCGCCGAGCGCCGCGCAGGCGCCATAGGCGGCCAAGGCCTCGGGCGATTTGGCGATCTGCGCGGCCACGCGGTCACCCGGCCCGACCCCCGCCCCACGCAGCGCATTGGCGGTGCGAGCGACCATGCGAAAGAGGGCATCGCCGCTGATCTCGGCCCCCGACGCCAGCACCAGCAACCGTGAGGAGCGTCCCGACAGGGGGGCGAACAGCGCGTCGAACAGCGGATTGGCCATGCCGCCCCCCGGTCTAGAAATTCACCGTCACGCCCGGCAGGCGCAGTTCGTTCACCAGGTCGCGCACCTCTTGCCGGGCGGCGACGTTGGAGATGTTGAGCTGGTCCACCCCGGTGTCGCGCAGGTCGAGGAGCGTCAGCCCGCGCGGGAAAAGCTCGCGGAAGATCACGCGCTCGGAAAAGCCGGGCGCGACGCGGAACCCGATCCGCCGTGACAGATCCTCGAGCGCGGCGCCGACCTTCTTCTTGTTGTGCATCTGCTGCGCACCCAGTCGGTTGCGCAGCACGATCCAGTCGATCGGCTTCAGACCCGCCTGAGCCCGCAGCTGCCGCGCGCTCCAGACCATTTCGGAATAGATCGACGGGCCAATGACGCGGCCCGTTTCCGGGTCGATGCGGGCCAGCAGGTCGAAGTCGACGAAGCTGTCGTTCAGCGGCGTGATAAGGGTATCTGCCAGCGAATGCGCCACCTGGCTCAGCCGTGTGTGCGAGCCGGGGCAGTCGATGACAATGAAGTCCGAAACCGGCTCCAGCGCCGAGATGGCCGCCGACAGGCGTTGGTCGAACGGGTTCTCGCCCTCGGCCAGCGAATCCTTGGCGGCATCGGGAAGCTCGCGGTAGTCCGGCGTGGCCAGGTGCAGGCCGGTCCGCTCCAGGTAGGCGCGGCGATTTTCGATGTAGCGGCCAAAGCTCTTCTGCCGCAGGTCGAGGTCCAATGCCCCGACCCGGTGCCCCATCCGCGCCAGCGCAGTCGCGACATGCATGCAGGTCGTGGATTTCCCAGACCCGCCCTTTTCGTTGCCCACGACGATGATATGCGCCATGACCGGATTCCCCTTTTTCCCCCGCTATAAGCGGAGCGCCGCGCAAGGGGAAGCGGGAAGGCGGGGCACCGGAACGACAAGGGGCACCGTTTCAGCGGGGGTCAGGAAACCGGCGCATCGCAGCGCAGCTGCTGGTCTTCGCAGCGGACGAGTGGCCAATCCGCCCTGCCCCAGCAATAGCCTTCGGGGTTGGTTGTCCGCCGCAGAATCCAGATCGGGCGATCGCCGCTGTCGGTGCGCTGCGTCTCGCCTTCGCGGCGCAGGGTGAAGCTGCCGGCGTCCATCGCCAGAAGATCGTAGCGCCGTCCGGTTTCGGTTTCGCCAGAGGCTGTCACCCAGGGCTGCTTCCAGCTCAGGAACAGATGTGGCGGCGAGGCGAGGAAACTCATCTCGTGCGGGTTGACCTGGCAACTGCCGGCCGGATCAGTCGCCGAGCCGTAGGATCCTTGCATTATCTCTGGCAGGGATTGCGCCCGCAATGGAGACGCCAGAACCAAGAGCGGAAGAAGGGTGCGCCACATGGGGGAAGGATGCGCCACAGATGCAGCGCTGCCAAGCGGGATCAGGCCATCGGAATGCAAAAGGCGCCCCAAGGGGCGCCTTCGCTTCCTGTCGCAGGCGTCGGTCTCAGAACCCGAGGCCGGCGTACTTGTTCTTGAACTTCGACACGCGGCCGCCGGTGTCCATCAGCTTGGCCGAACCACCGGTCCAGGCGGGGTGCGCCAGCGGATCGATGTCGAGCGCGAGCTGCTCGCCTTCCTTGCCCCAGGTGGTGCGGGTCTGGAAGGTGGTGCCGTCGGTCATCTTGACCGTGATCAGGTGATAGTCGGGGTGGATGTCTTTTTTCATGGTCCCGGTCCTTACGCGACGGCGCCGTCTTTGGCTTTGTAGTTCGCATCCTCGGCGATCCGGGCGGATTTGCCGCGACGGTCACGGAGGTAGTACAGCTTGGCGCGGCGCACGCGGCCACGACGCACGACCTCGATCGAGTCGATGTTGGTCGAGTAGAGCGGGAAGACGCGCTCGACGCCTTCGCCGAACGAGATCTTGCGCACGGTGAACGAGGCCGAGATCGTGTTGCCGCCCTTGCGGCCGATCACGACGCCCTCATAGGCCTGCACGCGCGAACGCGAGCCTTCGGTCACCTTGTAGCCGACGCGCACGGTGTCGCCGGCCTTGAAATCCGGAATGGTCTTGCCGAGAGCCGCAATCTGCTCGGCTTCGAGTTGGGCGATCAGGTTCATGCCCTGGTCCTTTCGATGCTCACGGTTTTCCCGTGAAGGTGATGCCGCCTCAGAGCTCTCAGTCTTCATCCGGGTCCCTACCGTGCTCGGCACAGTAAGCCCGCCAGAGATCAGGCCTGCGTTCTTTCGTCAGCCTTTCGGCCATTCCCCGGCGCCAGTCGGCGATCTTCGCGTGGTGCCCCGACAGAAGAACTTCGGGGATCTCGCGGCCTTCCCAGACCGGGGGTTTCGTGTACTGCGGAAATTCAAGAAGGCCCCCCGAAAAGCTTTCCTCTTCGGTGGACACCTGATTCCCGAGCACGCGGGGTATAAGGCGAACGGTCGCATCGATCAAGGCCTGCGCCGCGATCTCTCCTCCGGTCAGGACGAAGTCGCCAAGGCTGACCTCCTCGATCCCCCAATGGTCGATCACGCGCTGGTCGACGCCCTCGAACCGGCCGCAGAGAAGGGTGATCCCCTCCCCCTCGGACCAGCGCTGCGCCATCGCCTGCGTGAACGGCTTTCCCCGCGGGGAAAGATAGACGACCGGCCAGCGCGCCCTGTCGACCGGCGCACCGATCGAGGCCTGCGCCAGCGCCCGATCCACCACGTCGGCACGCAGGACCATCCCCGCGCCCCCGCCCGCCGGCGTGTCGTCGACGTTCCTGTGCCGGCCTTCGCCAAAGGGGCGCAGGTCGATCGTCTCTAGCGCCCAAAGGCCCATGTCCAGCGCCTTGCCGGTCAGGCTGAGGCCAAGCGTGCCGGGGAAAGCCTCGGGGAAAAGCGTGATGATCCGGGCGCACCAGGCACCCATCAGGCGGCGCGGCTCTTCCATCAGGTCACGCGGCTTCAGCGTGGCGCTGATCTTCAGCCGCCCGTGGGATTTCGCCGCGACCTTTGGCGGCGGGGAGTCGGATGCATCGGACATGGTGCCGCCTTCTAGCGGGTTCCGGCCGCGACGGAAACCGGCTTAGATCGGCGCATTGTCGGGATCGGAGACCTCGATGACCTCGGCAAAGTCACGCAGCCTGTCGCCCAATACGTCGTTGGCGACGGAAGAGGCCGCCATCCGCAAGGCATCCGGCGCCGGGTAATCGTCCCATAGGTCGGGTCGGTCGGCGAAAAGCGCCTCGGCGCGGGACAGGAATTCGTCCAGCAAAGCGGGATCCTGGCCGGCAACGAAGAAGGCTTCGGTGACACCGGACGTGCCCTTAAGCAGGTCGGCCGTCGCCGGATCGGTGGCCAGCCGTACGATCGCCCGGCGCAGAACCGCCTGTTCCCCTTCGGAAAAGCGCAAGTGCCGCGCCAGCAGCCGGAGGTTCCCACCGCTGTCCTCGGTTCCGATCGCGTCCAACAACGCCTCGTCCATGCGGAAATCCGGCGTGTCTTCGGACAGCTCCAGAAGCGGCGCAAACCGGCCGGGCCAGTCCGACCGCGGCCGTTCGGCAAGCGGCATGGCCGTCATCTGCCGCAAGGCATCGTCCAGCAAAGCGTCCATCTCCGTCCGCTTGGCGGGACTCCAGACCAGGCGTCCAAGAAGGATCGCCAAGGCGCTCAGGCCGACGGGCAACCAGAACGGAACGCGGGGATCAAAGCCAAGGACATGCCCAACGCCGCGACCGAGCCCGAAGCAAAGCAGGACAAGCATAAGTTGAATGACCGTCCGCGCAGCCAGAGCGATCCAGGGCCGCAGCATCAGCCATTCCCGATCCTGCCTTGGCCATGTCTCCGGACGAAGCACGACAAGCCACATCAGGAACAGCAGGGTAAAGACCGGGACCAGCGCCCAGCCAAGTCCGGCAAGCCCTGCCAGGAGCGGTCCGATATAGAGGAGGACCGTCGCACAACGGAGCAAGATGGCTCGATTGAACATCACACTCTTCCCCCCACACCGGCTACAGGATGCCGGGGGGAAGGGCGTCTGGCAAGCGTCCGGAAGGCTATTCCAGACCTTCGGGCAGATCGACGATCAGCCTGCCCGCCGCAATGTCGACCGTGGGAACGGCAGCGCGGGTGAAGGGGACCAAGAGGATGTCCGCCGGGGCAGGACGGATCACCTCGATCAGGTCGCCAGCACCGTGATTGTGGATCGCGCGGACCTTGCCCAGAACGACACCGCCCGTATCGCGCACCTCGAGGCCCAGCAGGTCGGCGTGATAGAATTCGTCTTCGTCCGGCGCCGGCAGCCGTGACCGGTCAACAAAAAGGCTGGTCCCCTTCAGCGCGTCAGCCTCTTCCTTGGTGGAAATACCGGTCAGACGCGCGCCAAGGCCGCCTGCGACGGGCCGGGTCAGCGTTACGCGAAAGCTGCGGGTCCCGTCCTCGGTGAAGAGCGGTCCGTAAGAGGCGATATCGGTGGGTTCCGAGCAGAAGCTCTTCAGCCGCACCTCTCCCTTGACGCCGAAGGATCCGGCGATGGCACCGACACAGATACGGTCAGGTCCGGGCATGGGCGCGTCCTTGGCAGGTGTTGGGGCGGACGGCCCGACCGGGCCGCCCACATCTCGCCAGACCGATTATTCCTCGGCCGGGGCAGCTGCGCGCGCGGCCTTCTTGGCGGCGAGCTCGGCCATCTTCTTGCCCGGCACGGCGGCCTTCGGGTTGCTGCGGGCAACCTTCGGCTTGTGGCCGGCGGCTTCCAGCATCCGGGCGATCCGCTCGGTCGGCTGGGCACCCTGCGACAGCCAGTACTGGACGCGCTCGATGTTCATCTGAACGCGCTTCTCGTCGTCTTTCGCCAGGAGCGGATTGTAGGTGCCGAGCTTTTCGATGAAGCGGCCGTCGCGGGGCATCCGCGAGTCGGTCGCGACGATCGAGTAGAACGGGCGCTTCTTCGAGCCGCCGCGGGCCAGACGGATTTTCATGGACATGGGGTAGTCTCCTTCAGGGTTGGGTATACCGGCTTGGGACCGGTCATTTCTGCAGTTTCTCGTGGTGCCTGATGACTTCGGAGATGATGAAGTTCAGGAATTTCTTGGCAAATTCCGGATCGAGGTCTGCCTCTTGCGCCAGGCGCTCCAGACGTTCGATCTGCCGTGCTTCGCGCGTCGGGTCCGACGGCGGAAGGTCGTGCTCGGCCTTGAGACGGCCGACGGCCTGCGTGTGCTTGAAACGCTCCGCAAGCGTGTAGACGAGGATCGCATCGAGCCGGTCGATGCTTTCGCGATGGGTCTTCAGAAGGGCCTGCGCCCGGCTGGCGGTATCGGTCATTCTGACCTCCCGGGGTGCTGGTTTCCGTACGGTGTCCGTACAGCGACCGTGTGGCGAGTAAAGCGCTTGGTCATTGCCGTGCCTCCGGGGCCGGATGGCGGTAGACGAGGCAGGGCGTGTCGCCCGGAATCGGGCGCGCCGCCGGATCCAGCACCGCGCCGAGCCGGCACGCGAGCGCGATGGACCGAAGGTTGTCGGGGGCGATATAACTGACCATGTCGGTCCAGCCGAGCCGGCGGATCGCCCAGTCGCGGGCGGCGCCGGCGGCCTCGAAGGCGTAGCCCTTGCCTTCTGCCTCGGGCGACCAGACCGTCCACCCCATCTCGTGCTCGGGCCAGCCCTCGGGGAACCACGGACCTGCCATACCGAGCGGGACGTCGGGCGCCTCCTTGGTCGAGAAGATGAACATGCCGAAGCCACGATGTACCCAGTGACCGGTCAGGTGCCCGATCGCGCGCCAGGCCAGCGGACGCGTCAGAGGGCCGCCGACGAAACGGGCGCGTTCCGACATGAGGAACTCGGCGCAGGGTTCGAAATCGCCCTGGCGCGGGGCACGCAGGATGAGCCGTTCGGTCTCGAGCACCGGGGTTCCGGCGAGCGTCACTGGGCGCGAATTTTCGCACGAAAATTCGGGGGTGCCGGTGAGGCGCGTCAGGTCGTGGCGGATGACGACATCGGTCGGGTCGGCGCCCGGCGCATCGACCTTGCGGCCGCCAAGGCGCAGGCCGAGCGCGATGGAGCGGTCGTTGCCCGGGTCGATGTAGTTGTCGATGTGGTCCCAGCCGAAGGTCGCCGCCGCCCAGCCCATCACGGCCCGGGCACCTTCGGCGGCGATGCCCCGGCCCTCGGCCGCCTCGGTCACGAACCAGCCCAGTTCGGGCTCGGGATAGCCCTCGGGCTGGTAGATTCCGACCTCGCCCAGATACTCGCCCGTCGTCCGGTCGTCGATCGAGAAGGGACCGAAGCCCATCAGCGGCCACTGGCCCACTTCGGAAGCGAAGATGCGCCAGGCCTGCTCGTCGGTGAATGGCCCGCCTTCCCATTTCGCCCGGTCGGCGGCGAGGAAGGCCAGGCGATGGGCGAAATCCTCATACCGAGGCATGCGCAGACGCAGGCGCTCGGTCTCAAGGACCGGCGCAATGGCGTGCTGGACATGCTGCGGGCGGGTGATCATGCGCAGCGCAGCCCGGAGGCGCGAATTTTCGTACGAAAATTCGGAGGAGGCGGTGAATTTTCGCAAGAAAATTCGTGGGAGCGGAAGGCCGGGCTCATTTCTTCTTCATCAGCCCTGAAAGTCCTGCCGGCAGGGTCAGGCCGCGCGGCATGCCCATCGGCGGCATGCCGGACATGCCCTCGCGCATGCCCTTGGCGGTTTCTTCCAGCTGTTCCGGTGACATCTTCGACAGGTCCGGCATGCCACCCTTGCCGAGCATGGACTTGAGGGCCTGTTTCATCATGCCGCCCTTGCCCATCTTCTTCATCATGTCCGCCATCTGGCGGTGCTGCTTCAGAAGCCGGTTCAGTTCGGCCACGTCGAGGCCCGCGCCGGCGGCGATCCGCTTCTTGCGGCTCGCCTGCAGCAGGTCCGGGTTCGCCCGCTCCTTCTTGGTCATCGAGTTGATGAGCGCGATCTGGCGACGGAGCATCTTGTCGTCGAACCCGGCAGCCTCGGCCTTCTTGGCCATGCCACCCATGCCGGGCAGCATCCCCATCAGGCCCTGCATGCCGCCCATCTTGAGCATCTGGTCGAGCTGCATCTTCAGGTCGTTCATGTTGAACAGGCCCTTGGCGAAGCGCTTCGCCATGCGCTCGGCCTGTTCGGCCTCGAAGGTTTCCTGCGCTTTCTCGACCAGCGCGACGATGTCGCCCATGCCGAGGATGCGGCCCGCGACGCGATCCGGCTCGAAGGTTTCGAGCGCGTCCATCTTCTCGCCGAGGCCGACGAAGCGGATCGGCTTCCCGGTGACGGCCCGCATCGACAGGGCCGCACCGCCGCGCCCGTCGCCATCCATCCGGGTCAGGACGACGCCGGTGATGCCGACCTTGCCGTCGAATTCGGTGGCGACGTTGACCGCGTCCTGCCCCGTGAGGCCATCGACGACCAGCAGCGTCTCGCGCGGGTTCACCGCGTCGCGGACCGCCTGCACCTCGTCCATCAGCACTTCGTCGATATGGAGGCGCCCGGCGGTGTCGAGCATGTAGACGTCATAGCCGCCGAGGGAGGCCTGCGTCTTGGCGCGTCTGGCGATCTGCACCGCCGTCTCGCCCTTGACGATCGGCAGCGTGTCGACGCCGATCTGCGCACCGAGGATCTGGAGCTGCTCCATCGCCGCCGGGCGGTTGGTGTCGAGCGAGGCCATCAGCACCCGCTTGCCGTTCTTTTCCTTCAGACGCTTCGCAAGCTTCGCGGTCGTGGTCGTCTTGCCCGAGCCCTGCAGGCCCACCATGAGAAGCGGCGAAGGCGGGTTGTCGATCTTGAGCGCGTCGGCCGGGCCGTCGCCCGCCAGCACATGCACCAGCTCGTCATGGACGATCTTGACGACCTGCTGGCCCGGCGTGACGGATTTCGTCACCGACTGGCCGGTCGCCTTGTCCTGCACTCGCTTGACGAAGTCGCGCGCGACAGGAAGCGAGACGTCGGCCTCCAGGAGCGCCGTCCGAACCTCGCGCAGCGCGGTCGCGACATCAGCCTCGGTCAGGGCGCCCTGCTTGGTCAGCCGGTCGAAGACGCCACCCAAGCGTTCTGACAGGTTCTCGAACATCGCGGCACCTCATCCTTGGCATTTGCCCCGATATGGGGCGGCGGGACCATGATACAAAGCCGGAGCGCACCCGTGGGCGCAACGCGCTGACGGATGGCGATCCCGGGCATTGCCCATGGGACCGGAAGCGGCATGCCTCCGGGGAATTCCGCAGAGCGATACGCCCGGGCGGTGCGGGAGTCAAGGCGGAAGCCGATCGACAGCAGTTCAGGCGGCGCCAAACCAGCCGTTCAGCGCGGCGGCAAAGGCGCCTGCGGTCCTTTCGCTGCCATAGGCCTCGGTCAGGGGCAACTGGGTGCCGTCGCGCCGCACGAGTGCGGCCCGCCAGACCCGGGGTTGCGGGGGCAGCCGGCGGCCTGACTTGCCCACCATGTCGCCGGGCTTGCGCTTGATGAGCGTCGATTGCAGCGTCGCGCCGGTCAGATCGGACAGGGGATGGTTCGTCCTGCGTCGTCCGAACAGCCCGGTCTGCGTGATCTGGGCACTGTCGCTCGGACGGTCGAGCCGGACGGTCAGCATCTGAACGAAGGCGCCGAAGCAGCCAAGGAAGATGAGCACACCGATGCCGATCAGGAACAACCCGCCCGTCCCCTGCCCTGCCCGTGCGAGGGCCCAGCCCCAAAGCATCGGCAAAAGCGCAACAGCCAGAAGGGCAAGGCCGGGACCAAGGGGAATGTCGCGAAGCACAAGCCGGTCGGGAGAGTTTTCGACAACGCGCATCCTGAACCTTTGCCAACTCCTGAAAGCGATGGCGCCGACGCGGTTGCCCTTGACGGATCGGCGGCGCGATCGAGCTTAACAGCAAAAGGCGGACCAAAGGGACAGCGGAATGCAAGGCGTGATCTATGTGGCGAAGGGCGCGGCTTACCTAGACCTTGCGCAGCGTTCGGCCCGGAGCCTCAGGACGCTCAACCCGGGCCTTGAGATCGACGTTTTCACCGATCTTGCCCCAGAACCCGGCCTCTTCGACCGGGTCTTGCCCATTCCGGATGGCGCGACGGCGAAACTGGCCAGCCTTGGCGCTTCGCGGTTCGAGCGGACGCTCTATCTGGATTGCGACACGCTTTGCCTTGCGCCGCTTGGCGATCTGTTCGACGTGCTCGACCGGTTCGACCTTGCGGTGGCGCATGACGTGCGGCGGACGTCGGGGCTGATCCGCACCGGTACCGGCGAAAAGGTGCCCTATGCCTTCCCGCAGATGAATTGCGGGGTCCTGCTCTATCGCCGGTCTGAACCGATGGCACGGTTCCTTGCCGAATGGCAGGCGGCCTACCGCGCCGCCGGCCTTGACCGCGATCAGCCGAGCTTCCGAGATGTCCTCTGGCGCAGCGACCTGCGGTTTTATGTCTTGCCTCCGGAATTCAACCTGCGTCGGGTGACCGAACTGGACGCCTGGGAGCCGCTCGATGCGCGGCCGACCATCCTGCATTCGCACCGGCTGCTGCAGCATCTGCGCGGCGCGAAGGAACGGCTGGACGACCTGACTGCGATCCTGCCGGCAGAGCGGCAGGCGCGGGCGGCGGAATGGCGGGCGCTTGGCCTGCCGGACCCTTCCCAGGGCGGAGACGCCGTTGCGGCCTTTCTGGCGGCGGAGGAAAGGCAGGGGAATTCGCCCTTGTAGTCGCCATCTTTGGCGCTAACCCTGAGCATGTCTGCACAATCGCCGGCTCGGGCCGGATACGGAGTTCGCGATGTCCTTCGACAACTGGGACGAAATCCGGACGGCCTATCAGGTCGCCCGCCTCGGGACGGTCTCGGGCGCTGCCGAGGTCCTGGGGGTCCACCACGCCACCGTCATCCGGCATATCGACGCGCTGGAAAAGCGGCTGGGCACGAAGCTTTTCCAGCGCCACGCCCGCGGATACACCCCGACAGAGGCCGGGCGCGACCTGCAGACGGTCGCGCAGGCCACGGATGATCAATTCGCCCAGCTTGCCGGTCGCCTGCGTGGCCAGGGCGATACGGTCACGGGAGAGCTTGTCGTTACCTCGATCGGGGGGCTGTCACGCATCCTCACGCCGGTCTTCATCAGCTTCCAGAAGCTGCACCCGGCGGTTCGCATCCGCTTTCTCGTCGACTCGCGCCTGTTCCGCCTGGAGTATGGCGAGGCGCATGTGGCGCTCCGTGCCGGCGCCATGCCGGAAGAGCCTGACAACGTCGTCCAGCAGCTGTTCCGGATGCATACCGGGCTCTACGCCTCGAAGGCCTATGCGGCGCAGCACGGACTACCCTCCTCACCCGCCGAATTTCCGGGCCACCGCTTCATCGGTGTGAATTCGCCGGCATCACGCGCGCCCTTCCACCGCTGGCTGGCCGAACGGGTCGCCCCCGAGGATTTCACCTTTGTCGCCTCCGACCAGGAAGCGCTGCGCGAGGCGATCCGCGAAGGGGCCGGGATCGGCTTCATCTCGGCCGCGGATGCGGAAGGTGACGACAACCTGATCCAGGTGCTTCCTCCGCTGCCCGAATGGGAAGTGACGCTCTGGCTGGTCACCCATGTCGATCTGCACCGGACGACCAAGGTGCAGGCTTTTGTCAGCCATCTCAAGGACGCGGCACGCCACTGGAAGGGGCTATGACCCCTGCCAGTCCGGGTGCGGCCTGGGCGGGCCACGCGGCGATGTTGGCCTTCTCGGCGCTGGTTGCGGGTTCGTTTTCCTTAGGAGTGCTGGTCGCGCCAATGGTCGACCCGGCGGCCCTGAGCGCGCTACGCTTCGCCCTGGCGACAACCGTGATCGGCGCAGCCGCTTTCACCACGACGCCCGTTCGCAGGAGCGCCCTGTCTTCCCCCTGGCGCTACCTCGTGCTGGGGCTGCTCCTTGCGATCTATTTCGTGCTGATGTTCGAGGGGCTGAAGACCGCCGATCCCGTGTCAGCCTCGGCGGTAATGACGCTGACGCCCGCGATGGCGGCGGGCTTTGGCTGGATCATCCTGCGCCAGCGCCTGACCCGGCGGATTGCTGTGGCGCTGTCGATCGGAGCCCTGGGGGCACTTTGGGTCATCTTTCGCGGTAGCCTCGGGGCCGCACTCCGCTTCGAGGTCACTGCCGGCGAAGCGATCTATTTTCTCGGCTGCATCGCCCATGCGGCCTATACGCCGATGGTCCGGCGGCTGAACCGGGGGGAACCGGCGCTTGTCTTCACCTTCGGCACGCTTCTTGCAGGCAGCGCCGTCTTGTTCCTGTGGGGCCTGCCCGCGATCCGCCAGACCGACTGGAGCGCCCTGCCGATCCTGTTCTGGGCGGTCATCGGCTATCTGGTCGTCTGCGCGACGGCAATTTCCTTTGTTCTCCTGCAATTTGCCTCGCTGCGGCTGCCAGCCTCGAAGGTCATGGCCTATACCTATCTGGTCCCAAGCTGGGTCATCCTTCTGCAAATGGCACTCGGGGCGGCACATCCTCCAACGATCGTCCTTGTCGGCGTCGGCCTGACCGCTCTTGCATTGGTTTTGCTGCTTGAGAACGGGCCAAAGCCATCCGCAGGCTGAAACTCTGCAAACAGAATATGTCTTTGCTCTTGACGTAAGAGGCGTTTGAGGTCAGAGAATGAATGTTCATTCACTCTGCGTCGCGGCGAGGCCGCTGCGTAGGCCTGCCGCAAAGCTGGAACTCACGACCGTCATGACCGCTCATAGCCCCGACTTCCGCCCCCCGATCCAGGACAGCCGTCAGGCTGACATCCTGCAAGCCGTCCGCACGGCCTTCATCGAGAAGGGTTTCGAAGGCGCCTCGATGCAGGATCTGGCGCGCGCCACCGGGATGAGCGTTGGCAACTTCTACCGTTACTTCCCGTCGAAATCGGCCATCGTCGCCGCGATCATCGAACGGGACGTCGCAGAGGTCGAACGCGACTTCGCGGCGATCCTGACCCTGCCGGACCCGATCGAGGGTTTGCGCGCCGCGGCGCGCAAGCGTGTGACGGACTGCGAATGCTCTGACGACGGCCAGCTTTGGGCAGAGATGACGGCAGCAGCCCTGCGCAAGAGCGACGTGGCAGACGTGGTCTGCCGGATGGAAACGGCGGTGCAGGAAAGCCTGCTGCGGATCATCGCGGGAGGCAAGGGGCTTGACTTCGAGACAGCCTGCAATCGCTATGCCGCCCATGTCGAATTGCTGATGCTCCTGGTCAAGGGCGCCGGCACGCGGGTCGAACTGCGGCGCCCGCGGCTTGCGGCAGTGAATGGCCCTGATCTGATCGAGCTGATCCTACGAACAATTGACCGAGTGCTTGACGAGATTTCAAACGACGACGTGAAGGTTTGACATGAGGCAGTTTCATTCCCTCTCTTTCATTCTGGCGGCGGTACTGGCCACGATGCCGGCTTTTTCCGGCGGCCCAGTCTGGGCCGAAGACGCGGCCACCGTCCAGAAGGACGCGACGCTTCCCGCCATTACGGTTTCGACCGTCAAGATGGCGCACCTGCGCGACCGCGTCGTCGCCTCGGGGCTGGTGGCACCGGTCGAGAAGGTGCTTGTCCAACCGCTGATCGAGGGTCAGCCGATCGAGTCCCTGAACGCCGAAGTCGGTGACACGGTCACCGCCGGACAGGTGCTGGCGAAGCTTTCGGATTCCACACTGCGGCTTCAGGAAAGCCAGTTCGAGGCATCGCTTGCCTCGGCCCAGGCCCAGGTCGCCCAGGCGGAAGCTCAGCTCCTTGAAGCCAATGCCAAGGCCGACGACGCCAAGCGGATCAACGAGCGTACTGCCGCGCTTCGCGCGCAGGGGTCTGCCTCGCAGGCGGCGGCGGACACAGCGTCGGCCAATGCCGTGGCGGCCCAGGCCGGCGTGACGGTTGCCATCCAGACGCTGGAAGCAGCCAAGGCGCAGGTCAAGGTCGTGCGGGCGCAGATCGACAACCTCGATCTTGAGTTGACCCGCACGGATGTCGTGGCGCCGGTCGGCGGCACTGTGGTCGAGCGCAATGCCATGGTCGGCGCGATCGCCTCCGCCACCGGATCGCCGATGTTCACGATCGTGCGCGATGGCGCGCTCGAGCTGAGGGCCGACGTCGCCGAGCGCCTCGTCACGAAATTGCAGCCGGGCCAGACGGCGACCTTGCGCACGGTGGGCATGACTGAGCCATTGACCGGCACGATCCGCCTGGTCGATCCGGTCATTGACACCGACACCCGGCTTGGGCGCGCCCGCATCTCGGTGGACCGCAACGATCTGGTGCGCCAGGGCATGTTCATGGACGCCGATATCCTTGTCGCCGAGCGCGATGGCCTGGCCGTTCCCGTGACTGCGGTCGGGTCGGCTGTTTCGGGCCCGACAGTGATGAAGGTGACGGATGGCGTCGTCTCGCGCACGCCTGTTCAACTTGGAATCCGTGAAGGCGGGCTGGTCGAAATCGTCTCGGGTCTGAAAGAGGGCGATCTTGTCGTGACCAAGGCCGCGTCCTTTGTCCGCGACGGCGACCATATCCAGCCGGTTCCTGAAACCGTCGGCACCAACTGAGGGACACCATGAACTTCTCAGCCTGGGCCATCCGAAAGCCAATCGCGCCGCTCCTTCTCTTCATCATGCTGATGGTGCTGGGGTGGCAGTCGTTCAACACCCTTCCCATCACCCGGTTTCCGAACATCGACGTGCCTCTGGTTGCCGTGACCGTCACCCAGTCGGGTGCGGCTCCGGCCGAGATGGAGATGCAGGTCACCAAGGAGATCGAGGATTCTGTCGCGGGCATCAGCGGGGTAAAGAACATCACCTCGTCGGTCACCGACGGCCAGTCGCAGACGCTTGTGGAATTCCGCATCGAGACGCCGACCAATCAGGCCGTGCAGGATGTGAAGGACGCGATCGACCGTATCCGCGGCAACCTGCCCGGCGACATTGATGCCCCGATCGTCACCAAGATCGACGTCGAGGGCCAGGCTATCATGTCCTTCGCCGTCAAGGCGCCGAACATGTCGGTCGAGGAACTGTCCTGGTTCGTCGACGATACGGTGAAGCGCGCCTTGCAGGGCAAGTCCGGCATCGGCCGGGTCGACCGTTACGGTGGGGCCGACCGCGAAATCCGCATCGAGCTTGACCCGGTCAAACTCGACAGCTTCGGCATCACCGCAAGCGCCGTCAGTGCGCAACTGCGCGCGACCAACACCGACCTCGGCGCTGGCCGGGCCGAGGTTGGCACCGGCGAGCAGGCGATCCGGCTGCTGGGCGATGCCTCGACGGTCGAAAGCCTCGCTGACACCACGATCGCGCTTGGCAACGGGCGTTTCGTGCGCCTGTCCGACCTGGGCGAGGTGATCGACACCAGCGAGGAGCTGCGGTCGTTCTCGCGCTTCAACGGCGAGCCGGTCGTGGTCTTTGCCGTGTTCCGCGCCAAGGGCGCCTCGGAGGTCAGCGTTTCCAGAACGACCAACGCGGTTCTGGACGAGATCCGGGCGGCGAACCCGCAGGTCTCGATCGTGCCCGTCGATGACACGGTGTTCTACACCTTCGGCAACTACGAGGCGGCGCTGCATACGCTGATCGAAGGGGCGATCCTTGCGGTTCTGGTCGTTCTCGCCTTCCTCAGGAACTGGCGCGCAACGTTGATTGCCGCGGTGGCCTTGCCCCTTTCAGCGGTGCCGACCTTCTGGATAATGGATCTGCTCGGCTTCTCGCTGAACCTTGTCAGCTTCCTTGCGATCACACTGGCGACCGGGATCCTTGTAGACGATGCCATCGTCGAGATCGAGAACATCGCCCGCCATATCCGCATGGGCAAGACACCCTACCGCGCCGCCATCGAGGCCGCGGACGAGATCGGTCTGGCCGTCATCGCGACCTCGGCCACCATCGTCGCGGTGTTCGTGCCGGTCAGCTTCATGCCCGGGATCCCGGGCCAGTACTTCCGCCAGTTCGGCCTGACCGTCGCCATCGCGGTGATGTTTTCGCTGCTGGTGGCGCGCCTCATCACACCGATGATGGCCGCCTACCTGATGCGCGCCAAGGACGCGATGGAAGAGCACAAGGGCGACGGCCCGTTCATGCGCGCCTACCTCTGGTTCGTACGCAAGAGCGCGGGCGGCCGGATCCTGTTCATTCCGTCCCGCTACCTCACCCTGGTGGCGGCGATTGGCGTGCTCGTCGTCTCTGTCTACTTCATGGCCAAGGTCCCGGGCAGCTTCATCCCGCCCGAAGACGTCAGCCGTATCCCGGTCAGCGTCGAGTTGCCCCCCGGATCGACCCTTGACGATACCGAGGCCGCGACTGACCGCATCTACGCCGCGCTGAAGGATATCGACGGTGTGGACAGCATCTTCATCCTCGGCGGGTCGTCCCCGACCGGCGATCTTGACGTGCGGCGCGCCAGCGTGACGGTCATCCTGCAGAAGCTTGACCATTCGCTCGTCCGGCGGATTTCCGAAATCCTGCGTCAGTTGCCGGTGGTCGGCTCGATCGTGCCGGAGGTGAAGAGCACAGGCCGGGAGCGGCCGCAGAACCAGATCGAGGCCGACGTCTTTGCCAAGCTGGCCGAGATTCCGGACATCCGCGCCTTCAAGCTCAACGACCGTGGCGAGCGTGACATCTCGTTCTCGATCCTGTCTTCGAACGAGGCCGACCTGAACGAGGCCGTCGCCCGGCTGGAAGAGAACCTGCGGGGCGACCCCCTGCTGGCCAACGTCTCGTCCGAGGGCGCCCTGCCCCGGCCCGAAATCCAGATCCATCCTCTGGTCGAGGAAGCCGCGCGGCTTGGCGTCACGACCAATGACATCGCCAACACCATTCGTGTGGCGACCATCGGCGACGTCGATGCGGCGCTGGCCAAGTTGTCCATCGACAACCGGCTTGTCCCTGTGCGGGTGCGGCTTGACGATGCCTCGAGGGCCGACCTGGCCCGCATCGCGGCGCTCAAGGTCAACACCGCTTCCGGCGCCGCCGTGCCGCTGAGCTCTGTGGCCGAGGTGACCATCGCCGAGGGACCGAGCGTCGTCGACCGGCTGAACCGCGAGCGCAAGGCCACGATCGGCGCCAACCTGCCCGTCGGCGTGGCGCTTGGCACGGCGACGGCACGCTTCAAGGAGGTGCTGGACCAGACGGAACTGCCCGCGACCGTGCGTGTGCAGGAATCCGGCGATGCCGAAGTGCAGGCGGAACTGACCCAGTCCTTCGGCAATGCGATGATCATGGGCCTGATGCTGGTGCTGACGGTGCTGATCCTGCTGTTCGGCAGCGTGATCCAGCCTTTCACCATCCTCTTCTCGCTGCCGCTTGCCATCGGCGGCGTCGCAGCGGCACTGATCCTGACCAACAACGCGGTGTCGATGCCGGTTCTGATCGGGATCCTGATGCTGATGGGGATCGTCACCAAGAACGCCATCCTGCTGATCGACTTTGCCATCGAGATGCGGAACAAGGGGATGAGCCGCCTGCAGGCGGTGATCGAGGCGGGCCACAAGCGCGCACAGCCCATCGTCATGACCTCGATCGCGATGTCGGCGGGGATGCTGCCGTCGGCCCTTGGCGTTGGCGAAGGCGGCGCCTTCCGCGCTCCGATGGCGATTGCCGTGATCGGCGGCATCATCGTCTCGACCGTGCTGAGCCTTGTCGTCGTCCCGTCGTTCTTCCTCATCATGGACGACCTGTCACGCCTTCTCGCCTGGATCTTCAACCGCTTCGTCGGTCAGAAGGAGCAGGAGCCGGAGCCGCTGGAGAACTCGGTGATCGCCGAACGTCTGGCCGAAGGCGCGAGCGAACTCTCCGCCCTGCGCGAGCGGATCGACGCGATCGAAGCCGGTCAGGGCGGGCGCAGGGGACCGACGACGCTTCACGTCGCGGAATAATCGTATGGACGTGGGGCCGGGTCCTTTGCCCGGCCTCCGTATCTCCGCATGGACACACTGCCCCGTCGGTGTGTTTTCCGGCATCAGCTACCGCCAAGAAACTTGACGTGTAAATCCCGACATTTGCGCAGGGAAAAAACGGAGTTTGACAAGCCGGAACCGACCTGCCACGGATCGACCGCGCCCTCGAGTGCGGCGCCCTGGGTCGGGGAGTGCAGATGACGGCGAAGCAGGTGCGGACGATGGAGGATTTCGCGGCAAGCGTCGGCCTGTCCCGGCCGACGGTGTCAAAATACTTCCAGGATCCCGGCTCGGTCCGCCCGAAGGTGCGCGAAAAGATCGAACAGGGGCTGAAGGCGACAGGGTTCCGCCCCAACCTTTTCGCCGTGAACCTCAACCGCCGCCGCACCAAGATCATCGGCCTGATCTTTCCCAGTTCGCTCGATCCTTTCTTCACCGGACTGCGCCGCCGGATCGAAGCCGAAGCGACCGCCGCCGGTTACATGCCCTTCGTCTTTTCGTCGGACGGGCGCGCCGAGCTTGAGGCAGAAGCGCTGGAGACACTCGGCTCCCTGAACGTCGCAGGTGTCATCATGGTGCCCGTCCGCGGGGACGACGCCCATCGGGCAAAGGTCAAGGCGCTGGCGCAGCGCATTCCCGTGGTGTTCATGGACGCACCTTTCGACGACGAGGAAACCTTCGTCGGCACCAACAACGCGCAGTCCATGGCGCTGATCACCGACTATCTGACACGTCTGGGCGACCGGCCCTGCTACTTCGACATGCCCGATGTGAACTCGAACGCGCGCGACCGGCGCGAGGCCTATCTGGCGACCATGCGCCAGCGCGGACTGGAGCCGGTGCTGGTGCCGCTGACGCCGTCCGACAGCTGGGATTTCGAACGGTACGCCTTCGACGAGACCAATCGCATCCTGGCCAATGGCGGCTTTCCGACCCGCACGATCCTGTGCGGCAACGACCGCGTCGCCTTCGGCCTCTTGGCAGCGCTCAATCAGGCCGGGCTGAAGGTCGGCCTCGGCCCGGACTGTGACTATCGCGTGGCCGGCCACGACAACCAGCCCCTGTCGGAATACATCTGGCCGCCACTGACCACGGTTCAGCAGAACACGGCCGAGATGGGCCGCGTGGCCATCCGCCTTTTGTTGGCGCGGATCGCCAGCGGAGAGCAGAAGCCCCATGCCGAGCGCCTGCTGATCGGCGGAGAGCTGATCCTGCGCGCATCAGCCTGAAGGCCGGCTCAGCCCAGCCCAAGCCGCGCCTCGACCATGCACCAGACATAGGTCGCCGAGGCGTAGAGATAATAAAACTGGTGCCAGGCAAGGCCGAACAGTGCAAATGCCGGGCCGCCCTGCCGGTACAGGAACCGCGCAAGCGGACCATTGGCCAGGATCGCCGCGCCGAACAGGACGACGGGCAGCGGCCAGAGCCAGGGTGCGGCGATCAGCGCGAGGCAACTGAAAGCAAAAAGCCAGGCCAGCCCGGCACGAAGCCGTTCAGCCCGTGAGATGTTCAGCGTGTCGGCCAGGCCCGCCCGCTCGCGGATCAGGCGGGACCACGGCACGGCCCGATGCAGGATGTCGGTGCGCAGGACGTTGACGATCCGCCAACGCTTGAGATGCGTCGCCTGCAGGGCCGGTTCTATGCGGATCCGTCCCAGATGCCGCAACCGGTCCCCCAGTTCGATATCTTCGATTGATGGATAGCGGTACCGCGTGCCATCGAAGCCACCGACAGACCGGAACGCCTCGGCCCGGACAGCACCGCATCCGGCCCAGAAGGTCGTCGCGTCGCCTGCCCCCTGTGTGTGGTAGAAATGGTGGATCAGGTTCTTGTAGCGCGACAGCCAACCCGGCTCGGGCGGGCTGGTGTCGTAGCTGCCGAAGGCCGCAACAAGCGTCGGATCGGTCATTAACCTCTGCAGCACTTCTGCCGCGTCGGAATGGACGGCGACATCGGAGTCGACAAACCAAAGGACTTGTCCGCGCGCCTCTTCGGCACCGCGATTACGGGCGGCGGCTGGGCCTGCTTGCTGTGGCATGGCGACCACCTTGGCCCCAAGGCCGCGCGCCTGCCGCGCCGTCGCATCGGTCGAACCGTCATCGACGACGATCACCTCGTCGACGAGACCCCGTCGCTGCAGGTCGATCACCGCTGCAAGCGACCGGTCAAGGAATCTGCTGGCGTTGTAGGCCGGCATGATCACCGAGATACCCTGTCGACCGGTCAAGGTTCGGCCTTTCGCAATCTGCGCGGCCAAACGGCAAGAGCCAGCGTCAAGGGCAGCAGGAAGCTGACACGCGCCCCGTAGCGCGAGGCGGGTTCCGAGATGGCCCCACAGACGAAGGCGTTGACGACGATGCCAAGAAGAACTGTCAGGATGAACAGGCGAAGCGGTTCGGGCGTTTCAGATCGGCGCAGCACAAAAAGGAGACCGAGTAGCGATCCAAGATAGACCGCGGTGTGGAGCGTCGACACCCAGACAATCCATTCCCTGTCCGACTTGAGCAGTCGCCCATCCGCATGATCCGGGCTCAGATAGGTCGAGCGGGAAAAGATCGATCCGACCATGTCGGGGGTCGGGATGGTCATGTCGATGCTTGTCAGCCGCAACTGGTCGACGGTGTTCGCAACAAGTGCCCCGGTCACCGCAAACGGCGCCGAAAGGAAGGTCCGCAGACCGAATTCCAGTTGCTCCGCTGCCACCTTCGCGCGCAGATCCGGCGCAAGCAGGGCGTAGGAACCGTCATTCTCGTCCGACGAGAACAGGATGACCGGTGCATCGGAGCGGTATCGCCGATCACCTGGGCGTTCGAGTTGCTCGTAAAGCGCGCAGGTTGCGAAGGACGGGTCCGGGCAACGAACGGCAAGATAGTCGCGTCCCGGGCCGTCGTCGATCAGCCTTGCTGTCAGAAACGGCAGATAGACGACCTGCGAATGGCGCAGCGTGGTGACCGCGCCGGAAAAGACGAGCCTTTCGCCCACACCGCCGACCACGAGGATCGCGCACAAGGCCGCCACCTTCCGGCGATGCCCGGCCGTCGCAGGAGCCATGAAAGCACAGATCGGAAGCATCATCGCGGCAATCATCAGATGTGACGGATGCGAGAGGATCGCAGCGACCGCCACCGACAAAGCCAGAACAATCTCGCTTGCCCTCATATACTTCAGGAACGCCGTCAGCAGTGCCAGAGACAGGATCAGGATTGGCGCAAGAAGATCCGGCATCAGGAAACCGACATAGAAGGGCAGCGACCCGAGAGCACCCGCCACGGTCAGCCCCGCGGCCATCTCTGCCGGCTGTCCTTCCAAACCCAGGGCGCGGATGGCGACCCTCGCGGCAATCCAGACCGAAAGCCAGAACAGCGCAAGATTGGCCCCGACCGCAATATCCACGTGACCAAGCCAGGCAAACAGGGCAAGCGCCGCCCCATAGACCGCCGAGCGACTTCCGACCGTGATGTTGTCAGCAGGAGGACCATTGGTCGGCGCAACCGTGTCTTCGGTCACCGCTTCGGCGTCAGGCACGACTTTCGACTCGCTTGGCGCCGACGCGACAGCCAGATCCACGCCGAAGAGGCCCAGCACCTGCTTGCCAGCCTCGAGATACCCCTCGGTATCGTAGTAAAAGGTCGCCCGGCCATTGATGCCGTAGACCGAAAGCGCACAGATCAGGGCGACAACGATTGCCAGAAATTTGCGCCAGACCTCCACCTTCCGGACATCAGCAGGCGCCTGGGTCAGTGTTTGTGCATTCATGCCGCAAGCGTCGTGTTCTGCCGCCGATCCGTGGTGAATTCCTCGTGATAGGACCGTTCGACATTGACCTGCCAGAGGTCGTGGTTCTCGCCCATGATGTTCCGCACCGCCAGCATGGCCGTCAGCATCGAGTGATCCTGGTTGTTGTAGCGATGCAACCCGTTGCGCCCCACTGTCTGAAGGTTCTGGAACTTGTCCAGCCACGCCCGGATCACGTCCAGCGCTGCCATGTAGTCTGCGTCATAGACCGGATAGGCCTTCGGTTCACGGATGACGCAACCGTCGATCACCGCCTCAGCCGGGGCTAGGCCGATTGCCTGCAACTCTTTCGCCGCCTTGCGGATCAGGTCCTCGTCCCGCTCGGACCACATCGCATCGGTGACGTTCAGGAAATACTCCATCCCGATCGCGGCATGATCTGGGCGGGCCAGCATCTCGGGCGACCAGGCACCGAAGTTCTGGATCCGGCCGACAGCCACCTCATCGGAATGCACATAGATCCAGTTGTCGGGAAAAGGAGCTGCGCGGTCGAGAATCAGCACCACGATCAGGAAATCGCGGTACTTCAGTTGCCGCGCCGCAGCGAGCACTTCGGCCGGCGGAGGCGGGTCGAGGCACAGCAGAAGATCGCGGAGCGCCATGGAATTGATGACCTCGTCGACCGGCATCGTGACGGTTTCGCGCGCCCCTTGCCCGTCGGGCTGCTCCAGTTCAAGTGCGGTCACGCGAAAGCCGTCGCGCAGGACGCGGCGCACGAAGGCGCCGGTCCGCACCTCGCCTCCGCGGGCCCGGATGCTGTCGCGCATCTTTTCCCACATCATGCCGGGACCTAGGCGCGGATAGCGGAATTCCTCGATGAGGCTTGCTGTATCATTTGCCCCGGTCAGGGCATTCCAGACAGCCTTGGTCAGAGACAGGTTGCGGATGCGCTGCGCCGCCCAGTCGGCCCTGATCTCGGTGCAGGAGACCCCCCAGACCTTTTCGGTATAGGTCTTGAAGAACATCCGGTACAGCCGGTCGCCGAACCGGTTCGTCACCCACTGCTCTAGCGTATCTTCTTGGGAATACGGAAAAACCCGCCAGCGAAGATAGCTGACAAGAACACGAAAGGTCTCCACCAGACCGAGTTGGCGCAGGGTGTTGGCGATCTTCAGCGGATAATCGAAGAAGCTGCCGCGGAAGAAGATGCGGCTCTGCCGTGGACGGGTCAGAAAGTCGGTGCCGCAAATCGCTTCCCAGATGCGTTCGACCTCGGGCACCTTGGTGAAGAAGCGGTGGCCGCCGATGTCGAACCGGAAGCCGGCATGACTTTCGGTCCGCGCGATCCCGCCGACCAGATCTCGCGCCTCGAGAACGACAGGATGCTGCGAAAGCCCGACCTCCTGCGCTTCATGCGCAGCAGTCAACCCTGCAGGGCCGCCACCAATAATGGCAAGAACCTTCACGAGACGACCTTCCAATTCATGGCACCACTCAACCTTCAAAAGAATTATGTGCGAGATTTACAACCAAATGAACCCAGGCGATCCGGAAGCGTTTCCGCTTCGCATCAATCTTCGTCATGAGATGTCATTTTCGCCCATCCGACAACAGACATTCGCGAAGAAGATCGTTTCCCAATCTGGGTATTCACGAATCGTTTCTGCAGGTGCAGTGTTCCCCGCACTAGGGTGTTCTTCAACTTCTTTGTAACTGGTTGGCGGATGATGCAAAAAAGAATTGTTGTCACTGGCGGTGCAGGCTTCATCGGTAGCCATCTTTGCGAACGTCTTGTCGCGCAGGGACATGATGTCCTTTGCGTCGACAATTATTTTACTGGCCGCCGGAGCAATGTCGCCAAGTTGCTGCATCAGCCGAATTTCGAATTGCTGCGCCATGATGTAACTCAGCCGCTTTTTGTTGAAGCGGACGAGGTCTATAATATGGCCTGCCCCGCAAGTCCGATCCATTACCAATTCGACCCGGTAAAGACGACCAAGACCTCGGTGATGGGCGCGCTGCACATGCTCGGCCTTGCGAAGCGCTGCCGTGCCAAGGTGCTCCAGGCATCAACGTCCGAGGTTTATGGCGACCCGCTGGTGCATCCGCAGTCGGAAGACTATTGGGGCAACGTCAACCCTGTCGGGCCCCGTTCGTGCTACGACGAAGGCAAGCGTTGCGCCGAAGCGCTGTTTTTCGATTACCGCCGCCAGCACAACGTCCGCATCAAGGTCGTGCGGATCTTCAATACTTACGGCCCGCGCATGTTGCCGAACGATGGACGCGTGGTTTCGAACTTCATCCTGCAGGCCCTGCAAAATCAGCCCATCACGATTTACGGCGAGGGGTCGCAAACCCGGTCCTTCTGCTTCGTCGATGACCTCGTGACCGGACTGATGGGCACGATGGCCACGCCCGACAGCTTTACCGGTCCGATGAACCTCGGAAACCCGGAAGAGGTTACGGTGCTCGACCTTGCCGAATTGATTGTCGCAATGACCAATTCAAAGTCCGAAATCGTCAATCTTCCTGCCACAACTGACGATCCGCGCCAGCGCCGTCCAGACATTAGCCTTGCGCGTGAAACAATCGGCTTCACTCCGACGGTTCGGCTTACCGACGGACTGGCAAAGACCATCCGCTATTTCGAAACGGTTCTTTCTCAGGGAAAGAACGATAGGATTGAAAAGTCCGACCCTAGGCGGGATGATGTTGTAACGCCGATTTTCGTCCGGTCCGGGACACAGTGAGCCATGCTCGCGCCGAAGCGAAGCATGGAGACATGCCCCGGGCAAGAGAGCTAGCGGCGAAGGAAGCAACAATACCCGCTGAGTGTCGGTGTTTCTTGATTGCATCGATGTGGAATACCTGATGACTCCAAGTTTCATCCCCTGCGGACAGCAAAAGGGCACTTCGCCCCTTCGTCGTGACGCAGCTCTTACGCAGAAGGCAGAGACACCCTCATGAAGGTGCTTGTGACCGGAAGTTCCGGGTTGATTGGCCGGGAAGTCGTTGCCCGTCTCATGCGCGAAGGCCATGCTGTTGTGCCGTTCGACATTACCGATGACGGCAGCGATATCCGCGATGCGTCAGCCTTGGCCGCGGCGATGGAAGGCTGCAATGGTGTCATCCACCTCGCCGCAATCTCGCGCGTCGCTTGGGGAGAGGCGGCGCCGGTGCTGTGCGACGACGTGAATATCGGCGGGACGCGCATCCTTCTGGATGTGATCGGCCAAAGGCTCCGCAAGCCTTGGCTCGTCTTTGCCAGTTCGCGCGAAGTATACGGCGATCCGGAAATCGTGCCGGTCTCGGAAGACGCACCGATGCAGCCGGTCAACACCTATGGCCGCTCGAAGGCAGAAGGCGAGCGGATGATCGAAGCCGCGCGCGCAAAGGGACTGTCGGTTTCCATCGTCCGACTGTCCAACGTCTATGGCACGGTCCACGACCACCCCGACCGCGCTGTGCCCGCATTGCTCTGGCGGTCTTACAAAGGCGAGGAACTGCGGCTGTCGGGCGTGAATGCCTTCTTTGATTTCGTTCATGTCGATGACACGGCGCGCGGCCTGGTGATGGCTGCCAAGCTCTTGCAGGACGGGGCCGGGCAACTTCCGACCGTGCATCTGTCCACCGGGGTGGCGACCTCGCTTGGCGAGCTTGCCCGCCTGACGCTTGAGGTCGCCATGTCGCGGTCGTCCGTGACCGTTCTGCCGGCCCGGAGCTTTGATGTGAAGGGCTTCTGCGGGAACCCAGCGCGCGCCGCCGAGGTCCTTGGCTGGCAAGCCGAAATCCCCTTGATCGAAGGGCTCCGCCGCTATCTTGAGATCCTCAAGAAGCGGGGACGTCCGCTCGATCCGGTGGAGATGCCTGCCCTGTCGCAATCGGCGGCCTGAGTGACCTTGTGAGTGCGGCACCTATTCAGGGTGCTGTCCGGTTTCGGATAAACGTGTGAGCAGTCAAGAATGTGGGAACGCGAGCGGCTCAAGCCGCCTTATGTGATGCTGGACCAAGAGGCGACGTCTCCGGTCACAGCCATCGAAATGGCGCCCGAGGTCAATGGCGCACACATGATCGTGCGCTACAAAGGCCATCCAGTCGGGCGCATCTGGTTTCCCCGCTACGACTACGGCGGCTCGATCCCCGCAGCTGTCGTCGAGGATGTCATCCGCAAACAGGCAGGCTGGGCAATCGACCAGATGAAGGTCCAGCTCGCGCTGGAGAACCGCACCCGGCCCGCACCGACCCCTGATCTGACAGTGGTGGTCTGCACCCGCAACCGCGCCGATCTCCTGCGCCGTTGCCTTGACTCGCTTGTTGCGATGCGTGACGCGAGGCTTGATCTGGGACCGGCGATCGACCTGCTGGTGGTCGACAACGCTCCGCCAGACGACAGCACCAGGATCGCCGTCGGCGAGTTCCCCGGCGTGCGCTACGCGATGGAGCCGGTCCCCGGGCTCGATTTCGGTCGCAACCGTGCCATTGCCAGCACCGACCGCGCCTGGCTGGCCTATGTCGACGACGATGCAATCGTCGACCGACACTGGCTTGACCGTCTGTCGGAAGAGATCGAGCGTTGCCCCGATGCCGGCTGCTTCACCGGTCCGATCCTGCCGATGATGCTGGAAACCGAAGCACAGCTGCGGTTCGAATGGGCGGGCGGTTTCGGCAAGGGTTTTTTCTGGATGCGGTATTCTGCAAAATCGTGGGGAAATTCTCTCTATCCGGCCGCCGCCGGGGATTTTGGCACGGGCGCCTGCATGGTCTATGCAACGGATGCTCTCAAGCGTCTTGGCCTCTTTGATGAGGCTCTTGATACCGGTGCGCCACTGCCGGGAGGCGGCGACATAGACATGTTCTACCGCATTATCCGGGGCGGTACTTCGCTCGTCTATTCGCCCGGTCTCATGGTTCTTCACGAGCATCGGCGAGACATCAAGGGCCTGCGGAAACAGTATGGATCTTGGGGCAAGAGCATCCTTGTTCTGGTCCGAAAGAACGAAAAGTCCGACCCCGAAATGAAACGGGCCAACCGGCGCCTCGCCCATATGTACATCAAAGGCCTATTGCGCCAACTGGCCGGGTCCTTGCTGGGACGCGGTCAGCGATATCCCTCCTTCGTCCTTGCCGAACTGGTCGGGGCGGCTGTCGGCTCGGCTGGAGAATATGGAAGATCGCAGAAGCGGGTGGCAGAGCGGGTGCGGAGATTTCGCCAATGACGCCGAATTCGCCGTGGAAAGTCATCCATGTCGACCTAAGCAAGACGCTCACAGCCTTGACAATCGAGGACCAGTTCAAGGCGGCCTTCGTGGTATACAGGTTCGACGCGCTCGTTCTGGGCTACGATTACGTTCTTGCAGAGGAATTTCCGCTGGCGGCTGCGGAATTGCCCAATCGAGCGGCAGCGATCCTTCAAGGCAACTTGCATAGCTGGAACCTGGTCAGCACGGGGAAAGAACTGCCTGCTCCGACACCACGCCGCGATAGCTACAGCCTGCGCAAGTCGCTTGCGAATGCCCCCCTCTCTATCGAGACCTTCGCAGCCAGGATTGCGGAAAGGAACAAAAGACCAATCGAGGTTACCGCGTCGATTGTGATCTGCACACGACGGCGCGCCCAGGATCTTGCGAAATGTCTCGACTCGATCGCGCAAGAAATCGCCGCTGGAACAGAGGTAATCGTCGTTGACAATGGCCCAGATGCCGAGACAGAGGTTGCGGTCCGGGCGCACCCGACCGTCAAGTATGTCGTTGCTCCAATCGCAGGGCTTAGCCGGGCACGTAATGTTGGCGTGAAGTTTTCGACAAAGGATGTCGTTGTCTTTGTCGACGATGACGTGCGCCCCGAACCCGGTTGGATCGAGCCGCTATTGCGGAATTTCACCGACCCTAAAGTTGCCGTCGTATGTGGCATGGTCTTGCCGGACACGCTCGACACGGCGGGACAGATCGGCTTCCAGTTCGATCTTGGCTTTGGCGGCATGGGCCATCTTCCACTTCGATTCGACCGAGACTTCATCGAAGGCGGCTGGACCGGGGTGCCGGTCTGGTCAATCGGGGCCGGGGCTAACATGGCCGTTCGGCGGCAGTCCGTCGTCGACCTCGGCGGCTTTGACGAAAGGCTCGGACCGGGCGCGCTTGGCGGCTGCGGCGATGATTCCGAGTTTTGGCATCGCGCGCTCTTTGCTGGCTTTGAAGCGGTCTACGAGCCTCTTTCCGTCGTCCGGCACCAACATCGAAGGGAAATGAAGGACCTCAAGCGGCAAGCCTATGGTTACAGTTTCGGCCACTCGGTTGCGCTTATGGCCCAGTATGCCAGGGGCCGGGACAAGGGGGATTTGGCTCGGCTCCTGGGGACATTCCCCCTTTGGCTGTTGCGCCGGCTTTTGAGGCAGCCGCTCCGTGCGTTTCGCGGGAATCCCGATATCTTGCTTGCCGACTGGATCAGTGGCTATGTCAAGTCGCTTCGCCATTTGGGCTTGGTCTTTGACCGGTCCCCGCGGGATTGGCTGGCAAAGGATCAGTCTGCCAACGGGAAGAGATAGTGTCATACCGCCCTACGTCGCAGAGATCCAATCTGACCATTGGCTTGTTGAGTGAGCTACGTCATCTGCGCGACGTCATCCGCGTTCTGGTCTGGCGCGACCAGCGCGGGCGCTACACCACGACCTTGATGGGCGTTGTCTGGGCTGTCGCGGCGCCAGTGCTTTTCCTGATGACCTTCTATTTCCTCTTCACCTTCGTGATGCCGCTCGCGATCCCGAACTATGCCTCGCATGTCTTCGTGGGCCTGGTCGCCTGGACCTGGTTCCAGTCGACAATCTCCGAAAGCGTGGGATGCATCGTCGGCAACCAGAGCCTTATCAGCCAGCCACGCTTTCCCGTAGCGGCCCTGCCAGTCGCGTCAGCTATGTCGAACCTGTTGACCTTGTGCCTGACGCTCCCGGTCCTAATGCTGGTGCTGCTCGCCGAAGGATCGCGGGCGGGGCTGTCGCTGGTGACCTTGCCGGTGATCCTGCTCTGCCAGCTTGTCGTGATCCTTGCGATTGCCTTCCTGGTCGCCGCGTTGAATGTCCGGTTCCGCGATCTTGGCTATATCGTGCCGATCCTGCTTCAACTGTTCATGTTCGCGACGCCGATCTTCTACGACTATGCCGCCGTTCCCGACCGCGCCCGCGCCGTACTTGCACTCAATCCGCTCGTGACCCTTGTCCAGTCCTATCGCGAGGTGCTGATCCTGGGCGAATGGCCCGACTGGACGGCACTCGGACTGGTGTTTCTGGGGGGGATGGTCGTGCTGGTGCTGACCTGGCGGTACTTTCACGCCGCCAGCGCCGACTTCCTCGAGGAGGTCTGAATGCGCCCGGCACTGCATGTCGCGGATCTCGGCAAGGCGTTCCGCCACCGCACCGGGCAAGAACCGCGATCGTTCCGCAGATGGGTCGAAAACGGTTTTCGCGGTGCGTCATCGGCCGAGCGGTTCTGGGCACTGCGTCACGTTTCTTTCGATGTCGCCCCGGGCGAGATGCTGGGCGTGATTGGCCGAAATGGCGCAGGCAAATCGACGCTCCTGCGCCTGCTCGGCGGCGTCATGCGTCCCGATGAGGGTCAGATCGAGACCTCGGCCCCGGTCAATGGTCTTCTTGAGCTGAACACGGGCATGCATCCGGACCTGACCGGACGCGAGAACATCATCGTCAACGGCGTGCTCGCAGGGCTTCTGCGCAAGGAAGTGGAGGAGCGCGTCGACAGGATTATCGACTTCGCTGAACTGGCAGAATTCATCGACGATCCGGTTCGCACCTATTCAAGCGGCATGCGCCTGCGGCTCGGATTTGCCGTGGCTGTCCATGTCGATCCGAAGATCCTGCTGATCGACGAGGTGCTGGCCGTCGGCGATCTGGCCTTCCAGCAGAAATGCCTGGCACGGATCGAGGAATTTCGCGCGCGCGGCTGCGCGATCGTGCTCATCTCGCACGAGCTTGAACAGGTCGCCAGCCGCTGCGACCGGGCGATCTGGCTCGCACGGGGTGAACTGCGCGGCAGCGGCGATGCGCCAGATACCGTCGAAGCCTATATCGGCTCAATGCGGGCCGAAACGCTTCAACGAAGCGCTGACCCGGTCGAAGGCGATACCGGCCGCTATGGCGCGGGTGAGATTTCCGTGGCCGGACTCGAAATCATCGACCGGCATGGCTTGCCGGCAACCGCAATCGATCCGGGAGAGCCTCTGACCATCCGCGTTTCGGTCAAACAGCAGGATTCGGTGGGAAAATGGCATGTCACCGTTGCGGTTGCGCGGGAAGATGGCACGCAGCTGCTCGACATGAACTCTGACACTGACGGCATTGACCTGCCCGAGATGACACAGGACCGCAGGGTTGAAATTGCGGTGGAGCGATTGGACCTGCTTCCCGGCGCCTACCGTATCGACGTTGGGCTATGGCACCCCGACTGGGAATACGCATACGACTATTATCCGGACGCGGCCCGGTTCGTCGTCTCGGGCGAGCGCGGGCGTGAGGGCGTGCTGTTCGCACCTCGGCATTGGCGCGTAGATCAGGGCGAAGCAGACGAGCGCGCCAGAAACGAATAGGGCCTGCGGCCGTCTGGGTCTGTCAGGTCCGTCAGGGCAATTGGCGGGCCAGTCCGGCGCAGCGCAGTGGTGATCTTCTGCCAATGCAGGGACCTGAGGTCGCGCGACCGGAACCAGAAAGGATTGAGCAGGTAGGATTCCGCCAGCAGACGGGCTGCCAGCGCGACTTCACCTTTGCGCAGCATCGCCGGCAGAAGCCAGCCAATCAGCGTGGTCTGCGCATTCCGGAAGGCCCAATTCGGGGTGGCGGGATAAATCTGGGCGATATCCGCAAGCACGGCACGAACGGCGCGCAATTGCCGCACTGGGTCCGACTGCGACATGCTTTCCGGCAAGAGCCGATACCCCACCAGGGGTTCCGGGACCAGGACAGGTTGCGCCACTGCGGCAAGCTGCAGACACAGCTTCCAGTCCTCGGCGCCCTGTGCGCCACGAGCGCGCAGACCGGGATCGAAGCCCCCTGCCTTCTCTACAGCGGCCCGGCGGAACAGGGACGCGCTGCCGTTGCCGACCGAATTCACTGCCAACAACCCCTCGAAGTCGTGACGGGGCGGCACCGTCCAGCCCGGCATGGATAGAAGCCGGTTCTGCCGGTCGATGCGAAACGAATAGGCATAGGCAAAGGGTGCCGCGCGATCCTCCAGCAGTGCCGCGCGCGTGCGCTGCAGAAAGGCAGGATGCCAGATGTCATCGGCATCAAGAAAGGCCACGAGCGGCGCGCGCGCTTCGGCCAGACCGCGATTGCGCGCCCCTGCGAGACCGGCGTTGGCCTGCCGCACGAGGCGCAGGCGCGACTCTCCCTGAAAGGCGCGCAGCGTTGCGTCCAGATCGTCGGTCGACCCGTCATCGACGACGATCACCTCGAAATCCGTGAAATCCTGCGCAAGGACGGAACGGATCGTATCGCCCACCGACCAGGCAGAATTGTAGGTGGGAATAGCAATCGAAATCTCGGGCGTCGACATTCCCGGCTCACCCCTTGGCGGCGCGGGTGGAAACGGGCAGGATCATTGAAGACAAGAAAACGACGTCTATCATCCGGTCACACTAGCACAGCGGCTCTGCCGCGAAAGACCATAGCCCTGAAGCGCCTCCTTTCTGCATGAACATCTCAAGAAACTCGATATCACGGCTCATCCACAAGCGCTGGCCGCTAATGGCGGGCACTCTGGTGGTGGCACTGGCGCTCGCGGTGCCTTTTCTGTTCGATTCAGCCGAGGAACAGTCGACCTCGGCGCTGGCCCAGGCCCGCGCGCAGATCGCTGCGGGAGACGACGTTGCCGCATTGGCGCTTCTGGGCACTGCCCTGAAGCTTGATCCCACGAACGTCGAAGCCAAACGTGAAGTCGCCGCCGCCTTTCTGCGGCAGGGCGAGACCAGCCAGGCCAGGACTGTTTACGATGATCTGGTGACACAGGACCCGAACTATCTGGACGGTCTGATCGCCCTCGCGACGATCGCCTATTCAACCTACGACTATGCGTCGGCTAAATCCTATGTGGCGAACGCTCTGGCCATCGATCCCAAGAACGTCGAAGGACAGTCTCTTTCCGTTGCTCTTCAGGTCGAGGACGCGATCAAGGCAAAAGACCAAGCGGCGCTTGCCACGGCACAGGACAGCGCAAGGGGCATCCTGCAGGCCAACCCCGACAACCTGATGGCGCTTCGCGCCGCGATCCGGGCGTCGATGTCGGGAGACGATCCTGCATCAGCGCTGCCATGGGTTGATCATGCCGTCGAATTGACCAAGGGCCAATACGAGTTCGAGGAACTGCGGCTAGGGGTGCTGAACAAAGCCGGGCAAAATGAGGCTGCAATCGCCCAGATCAAGAAAATGTATCAGGCATTCCCGGACAGACCCGCAATCGGCGAGTGGCTTTTTTCCGTGCTCGACTGGCAGGAGGACTACGCAGGGGCCCGGCAAATCCTGTTCGAAACAGCGCAGCGGGGGGGATTTTCCGGGGAACAGACAGGAAAACTGCTCGATTACGTCAGGCGCAAGGGGCAACCCGGCGAAGTGCTCGACACATATAACCAGATCATCGCCGCGGCTCCTGATGCCGCCATCTCGACCCGCTATGTGCTTGCCGCGGCCAATGTCGAAGTTGAAAATGGGCAGGCCGAAGCGGCGATCAGCCGGCTTCAGGCCCTCCTGAACAGCGATCCCCCGGCCGAGACGGCTGCAGAAGCTCAGACAGTGATGGCGCGGATCTATCTGTCCCAGGGAAAGACCGTCGAGGCGCAGGATCTTGTCCGCAAGATCCTTTCGACTGCGCCGGGCACGGTCGCAGCGCTGAAGCTTCAGGCCCGGATGGAGCTGGATGCCGGCAATGCGCCACAGGCCCTGACCGCCCTTCAAAGCGCCCTGGATCAAAGCCCGCGCGACAGCCAGGTGATGCTCCTGCTTGGCGAGACCTATGAAAAAACCGGCGCTCTCCCCCTGGCGGGGGAACGCTTTGCGCTGGCGGTCGAATATTCCGGCAACGGCGTCGAAGAAACCCTGCAGGATGCAGCCTTTCTGGTGCGGACCGGCAGGACTGACCGTGCGATCGAGGTGCTGACCAAGTCGGTGCAGGCGAACCCCGGCAGCATTCCCCTGCTTGTCGCCGCGGCGCAGGCGCATGCCAGCCAGCTCGACTGGCCACGGGCGCAAGCGATGGTCGACGCCCTGACCGCGATCGGCACTCCGGATGCGCTGACCGCCGCCGCCCAGGCGCGCGACGCGATCGACATGACCCAGGCGACACTTGCAACCACGCGGAAAGTTATTGACCGCATCCTTGCGGAGAGCTCTGGTCAGACGGTGGATGCGGCGCGCGCCGTAGAGCGGATGATCGACCAGGGCAAACCCGATACCGCGATGGCCTACCTGCTCGACCCGTCTCGGGGCAGCGACCCGGCGCTTCTCACCCTGCGTGCCACGATATTCGCGCTGAACGGAAAGGCGGATCAGGCCGAAACGCAATTGCGCGCGATCCTGAAGTCCGATCCCTCGAATGATCTTGCCTTTCTCGGGCTCTACGGGCTGCTCGACAATTCAGGTCAGTTCAGTGCCGCAGCCACCCTTCTGGACGAGGCTCTGACACAGGCCGCGCCGCCGGTTGCGGCCCTTCTTCAGGCAGCAGACAACAAGGCCGCGGCGGGCGACCTTGGCGCGGCGATCGCGCTGACCACGGCCGCCTACGACAGGAACCCAAGTGACGCGGCGACCGCTGCCCTGCTGTCCCGGCGCATCGTGCTCGACCCGCAGGCAACCGCCGAGGATTTGCGCCGCGCGCGCGACATTGCCGCGCCGCTGCGGTCCCTGGACCGACCGCTGGTGCTGGACACGCTCGGCTGGGTCGAAGTGCGGCTCGGCACGCCAGCGGCAGGCCTGACCGATCTGCAGACCGCCGGACGGCTTCGGCCCGCCGAGCCGACCATCCGGTTCCACCAGGCGATGGCGCTATTCGCGCTCGACCGGCGGTTCGAGGCAAAGGACGCCCTGCAATCCTATCTCGCAATGGCCGGCGACAAGCCCGCGACGGATCTCGAAGCCGCCAAGGCTGCACTTCAGAAGCTCGAAACAGGCGGCTAAGCCGAAAAAGGCGCGTCAGCTGCGCGCGGCTCGAAACGCTCGCCAGCCGCCGTAACTGGTGATTTCCTCGGCGCCAGACACGGCATGGGCCTCGCACAGAAAGCCCGAGATCTGCCGCCCGTCCGCCAGCGTGACCTTCCCGATCCCCAGAGGGGCCGGGATCCGTGCAACGAACTGCCCGAATGCCGCCGCTGGCAACGCCCAGACTTCGACCTCGATCCCGGGCCCGGCAAAGTCAGGTTCGTGGATGAGGCCCGGCTTTGGCGGCACCGTCCCCGCCAAAGCGTAAAGCCGGTAATCCACGGCGGTGCGCGTCGCCTCCAGAAGCACCCCTCCCGCCCCGGTCAGTTCGGGATTGAGCGGCATCCCGGTCAGATGCGCCCCGACGACGACGATCGGCAGCATCTCCCCAGGGGAAGCGGGCGCGACGGGCGCGGGCACCTCTGCCGCGCGGTCGCGACCCAGACCGGCCGCCGCCGCATGGTGCAGCGCCGAGGCAAAGGGCGCGAGCGCATCGTCGCTGAAGCCGGGTCCGACCAGCGTCACACCGGCCGGCAGGCCGCTCGACCCAAAGCCCGCCGGAACCGCGATGGCGGCATAGCCGAGAAGATTGGCGAAATTGGTGTAGCGGCCGAACTGGCTGTTTCGGCCAATCGGGTCGGCCAGCATCGCCTCGACCGTGCAGGTCGTGGGCGAGGTCGGAAGGAGCAGCATGTCCACTGCCTCCCAGACCGGGGCCACGATCTTGCGCAGCTCTTCCAGCCGATAGCGACCACGGAAAGCTTCGACCGCGGTCTTGCCCCGTGCCCCTTCGATGATCCGGCGCACGGTCGGATCGAAGGCATCGGCGTGGTCGGCCAGAAAGGTCTCGACCGCCGCAAGCCGCTCGGCCACCCACGGGCCGTCGTAAAGCAGCGCCGCCGCCTCGCGGAACGGCGCATAGTCGAAGGGCAGGATCGTCGCGCCAAGCGCTTCGGCGCGGGCGATGGCCGCGTCGTAGAGCGCCTCGACGTCGGCATTGCCGTAGAACTCGCGCTCCGCCCCGGCGAGTACACCGATCCTCGGTTGGGCAGGCAGCGCCACCGGCGCGGCCGCGCGCGAGAAGGGATCACCGGCGTCCTCGCCCTCCATCAGGCGGCGGATCTCCACGCCTTCGGGGACGGTGGCGGCGAAGACCGTCACCACGTCGACGCTGCGGCAGGCCGGTACGACGCCGGTATTCGGGACGAGGCCCGGGGTGGGCTTGATCCCCACGAGGTTGTTGAAGGCGGCCGGCACGCGGCCCGACCCTGCCGTATCAGTGCCAAGCGCGAAGGTGCACAGGCCGGATGCCACCGCCACCGCCGAACCTGAGGATGACCCGCCTGAGACATAGGCCGGATCGAAGACCGAGCGCGGCGCCCCATAGGGCGACCGGGTGCCGTTCAGCCCGGTCGCGAACTGGTCGAGGTTGGTCTTGCCGATGACGATCGCCCCCGCCGCCCTGAGCCGCGCCACCACGACGGCGTCGGCCGCCGGATCATAGGCATAGGCCGGGCAGGCCGCCGTCGTCGGCAGGCCCACCGCGTCGATGTTGTCCTTCACCGCAAAGGGGATGCCCCAGAGCGGCCGGCCCTGCGGCCCTTCGTCCATGAGCCGACGCGCCTCGGCGCGCAGCGCGTCGTCGGGCGTCTCGGTGATGAACACCGCCCGGTCCGCCAGCGCATTGCGGCGGGCAATCACCTCTTCGACGACGTCCAGCGGCGTGGTTCCCCCGACATAGGCGGCGCGCAGGGCGGGAAGCGTCAGCATCATCGGCAGCATCAGGCGGTTTCCATCACGGCAAGCACATCCCCGGCGCGGACGGTACGTCCGGGCGCGGCACAGAGGTCGCGGATCCGCCCGGAAGCGGGCGCCTCGACCATGATCTCCATCTTCATCGACTCGACAATGGCGATGCGGTCGCCCGCTGCCACCCGATCGCCGGGTTCGACCAGCAGTTTCCAGACGCTGCCGGGGACCGGGCTTTCGATCCCGGTGCAGCCATGGGGCACGTCGCCCACCTCGGCGGCAAGCCCTTCGTCCGCCACGAAACTGTCGAGCCCCGCCTCTTTCCAGCGCAGGCGCTCCGCCTCAAAGGCCGCCTGTTGGCGGCGCTTGAAGGCGATGATGGACCCGGCCTCGCCCGCGAGACGGCGCTTTTCGTCGGTCCAACTCAGCACCGTCTCTTCGATGCGCACAGGATAGCCGCCATGCGGAAAAGCGGCGCGCGCCTCGGCGAGTTCGGCGTGATCGACGGGGAAGAAACGGATCTGGTCGAAAAAGTCGAGCAGCCAGGGGTTTTCGGCAAAGGCCGGCGTCCGCCGCCATGTGTTCCACATCTGGATGGTCCGGCCGAACAGCTGATAGCCGCCCGGCCCCTCCATTCCGTAGATGCACATATAGGCCCCGCCGATGCCGACGGCATTCTCCGGCGTCCAAGTTCGGGCCGGGTTATACTTCGTCGTCACCAGCCGGTGGCGCGGATCGACTGGTGTCGCCACCGGCGCGCCGAGATAGACATCGCCGAGGCCCAGCACCAGATAGCGGGCATCGAAGACGATGCGCCTGACCGCGTCCTCATCCTCCAGCCCGTTGATCCGGCGGATGAAATCGATGTTCGACGGGCACCATGGAGCGTTCGGGCGGACCAGTTCCTGATACTTGCGCATCGCCAGCGCGGCGTCGGGATCGTTCCATGAGAGCGGCAGGTGGACGATGCGCGAGGGCACCGAAACCTCATCCGCCGGTGGCAGCCGGCCCTCGATCGCGGCCAATTCGCGCAAAAGGTCGGGGCGCGCGATGCGGGCCGGGTCGTAGTGGATCTGGAGCGAACGGATGCCCGGCGTCAGGTCGATCACCGGCAGCCGGGCGGCTTTCACCGCCTGCATCAGCACATGCACCCGGAGCCTCAGACCCATGTCCAGCGCCATCGGCCCGTACTCGACCAACAGGTTCGCGTCGCCCTGCCGACGATAGACCACCGGCACCTCACCATCGCGCTGGCCAAGGATCGGCGATCCGGCGCGGGCCACCGCCGGACCGGCCACCGGATCGGCGGGTCGCTCAACGGGATGGAACCGGACGCGATCGCCAGGGCGAAGCTGGCCGATCTTCCACAAGTCCTCCTCCGCCACCACCGCCGGGCAGACGAAGCCGCCAAGGCTCGGGCCGTCGGGGCCAAGGATGATCGGCATGTCGCCGGTGAAGTCGATGGCGCCGATCGCGTAGGCATTGTCATGCAGGTTCGACGGGTGCAGCCCCGCCTCGCCCCCATCCGTCCGTGCCCAGTCCGGCGCCGGTCCGATCAGGCGCACACCGGTGCGGGCCGAGTTGAAATGCACCTCGTAGGGGGTCGAGAACAGCGTTGCGATGTCACCATCCCGGAAGAAATCCGGCGCGCCATGCGGGCCGTAGACGACGGCGAGATCCCAGTCTTGGGTCAGGTCTGCGGGTTCCGGAGCGGCAACGCCTCCGGTCGGACCATGCGCAAGATGCAGGACATCGCCGGTCTTGAGCGTGCCGGTGGCGTGACCGCCGAACTGCCCGAGCGCGAAACAAGCCCGTGAACCGAGGATCTCGGGCGCCGCAAACCCGCCCGCGACCGCGAGATAGGCGCGTTGCCCCGGACCGACGATGCCGCCGACGGTCAGGACGCCCCCCGCCGGAACATCGACCACAGGACCGGCATGATCCTCACCGTCCAGCGTAAGCCGCATCGCCGCCCCGGCCAGCGCCACGCGCGCCGCGGTCAGGAAGCGCAGCGTCGGGCCGTTCACGGTCAGCTCCAGCGCGGCCGTGTCGGGAGGATTGCCGACCAGCCGGTTGGCGTTGCGGAAGGACCGTGCATCCATCGGACCGGAAGGCGGGACGCCGACATGCCAAAGGCCAAGGCGACCTGGAAGCTCCTGCAGGCTCGATTGCGCACCGGGGGCAAGCACCTCGATACCGTCGGATACGAAGGGCAAGCTGCGGAGCGCCGTCGTCGCCACGCGGCCCGAGGTGAAAAGGTCCGACGCCGCAATGGCCCGCAGGTAGCCAAGGTTCGTCTCGATCCCCGCCAGCCGCGTTTCCGCCAGCGCGGCCTGGAGCGCTGAGATGGCCGAAGCCCGGTCGGGACCGTGGACGATGACCTTGGCCAGCATCGGGTCGTAGAAGGGCGTCACCTCGGTGCCCGTCTCGACCCAGCCATCCACGCGAATACCAGGCGGAAACGACAATTCCGTCAGAAGGCCCGCCGCCGGCCGGAACCCGGCATGGGGCATCTCGGCATAGACCCGCGCCTCGATGGCTGCCCCTTGCGACGGAGGTAGGACCGCCGGAATGACCATCTCTCCCGCCGCCTGCCGGATCATCCATTCGACAAGGTCGATGCCGAAGACGGCCTCGGTCACCGGATGCTCGACCTGAAGCCGGGTGTTGACTTCGAGGAAGTAGATTTCCTCGCGCACCGGGTCGTAGATGAACTCGACCGTTCCGGCGGAGGCATAGGCGACGCTGGCGCAGAGATCGGTCGCGGCCCGATGCAGCCGCAACCGCACCGCGTCGGAAAGGCCCGGCGCCGGCGTTTCCTCGATGACCTTCTGGTTCCGGCGCTGGAGCGAACAGTCGCGCTCGCCGAGCGCCACTACCCTGCCCTGCCCATCGCCAAAGACCTGCACCTCGACATGCCGCGCCTCGGCGACGAAGCGCTCGAGGTACACGCGCGCATCGCCGAAACTGGCGCCGGCCATGCGCTGGACGCCGTCGAAGGCTGCGGTCAGAGCGGTGGAATCGGCGCAAAGCTGCATCCCGATCCCACCGCCGCCCGCCGTGCTTTTCAGCATCACCGGATAGCCGATGCGGTCGGCCTCGGCCAAAGCCTCGTCCAGCCCGGACAGCAGGCCCGATCCTGGCAACAGCGGCACGCCCGCAGCCTGCGCCAGCTCCCGCGCGGTGTGCTTCAGCCCGAAGGCCGACAGATGCTCGGGGCGCGGGCCGATGAAGGCGATGCCCTCCGCCGCCAGCCGTTCGGCAAAGCCGATATTCTCGGACAGGAAGCCGTAGCCCGGATGCACCGCCTCGGCCCCGGTCGCCTTGCAAGCCGCCACCACGGCCTCGACGTTCAGATAGCTTTCCGATGCCGGGGCCAGACCGAGCCGCACCGCCTCGTCGGCCATCCGCACCGCCATCGAAAAGCGATCGGCATCGGAATGGACCGCGACCGAGGCGATCCCCATCCGCTTCAATGTGCGGATCACCCGCACCGCGATTTCGCCGCGGTTCGCGACAAGGACCTTGCGAAACATCGGCCTCAGTCCCGGATGATGACGCGGATCGGCGTCGGGTCGAAACCGTTGCAGGGGTTGTTGATCTGCGGGCAGTTCGAGATGACGCAGAGCACGTCCATCTCGGCCTTCAGCTCCACATGGTCCCCGGGGGACGAGATGCCGTCGTCGATCGTCATCGCGCCGTTCGGGCTGATCGGGACATTCATGAAGAAGTTGATGTTCGGCACGATGTCCCGCTTCGACAGGCCGTGGCGGGCCAGTTCCAGAAGGAAGTTCTCGCGGCAGGCGTGCAGGTAGCGCGTCTCATGCCCGAAACGCACTGTGTTAGACTCGCAGGAACAGCAGCCAGCCGAAGTGTCGTGCCTCCCGGACGTGTCGGCGGTGACGGTCAGCATCACCCGCCCCTCGGACGAGACGACCTTTGCCCCGGTCGAGATATAGGCGATGCCGTTCGTGCGCATCGTCTCCTGGTTGGAGTAGCGCTCGCCAAAGTCGTCGGCGTTGTAGAAGATCGTGTCGATCGCCTGCTGGCCGTAGCTGTCCTCGATGCGGATGGTCTGGCCCTTGCGGACAAGGCCCGACCAGGGCTTCTCGGCGGGAATCTCGTGAATCTGCATGATGGTCCCCTCAGCCCCGGGCGTTGTTTTCAAAGCCGCGGATCGCCTCGGCGGTGGCGGTGCGGCAGAGGTCGTCGGCGGGCACGGGCCGCGCGGCAAGGCGCGTTGCGGTCACCGTCGGTTCCGGTCCCGTCGCCGGATCGAGCGGATGGCGGGTGTTCGACAGCGCGATCAGCAGGTCCATCTCGGCTCGAAGCTCGACCCAGTCCTGCCCCGAGAGGAGCGCGCCGCGCCAGCCGAAGCGCCCCTCGGCATCGACCCGGACGGGGGCGAACAGCGTCAGCACCGCTGGCAGGTCGCGGCGGTCTAGCCCCAGCTTGGCCGCCGCCAGCACCATGTTGTCGCGCTGGTTGCGCGCCTTGGGGTCAGCGACGGTCGCGGGTGAGGACCCGCCGGTGAGCGCATCATGGGCGCCGGAACTGTCCTCGGTGATCGACAGCATCACCCGGCCCATGTCCGAGAAGATCACCCGTCCCTTGCGCAACTCGGTCGTCCACTGGACCTTGACCGTGTCGGGCAGGTTCATCCGCTCGGACGGGTCGCGCGCTGACCATGCGGCAAGGCCGACACTCTTGCCGGTCCCCGCGACCGACACGCGCAACACCTCCCCCGCCGCCAGCCGGGCCGGCCAGTACCAGCCGCCAGGGATCACCTCTGTCTGCAAGATGCGCGAAGGGTCGGGATCGGGTGCCGGAACCGGACTCGGGCCCGGCAGAGCCTTCGGCGCGAAGTCCAAGCCACGCCGCTGATGCTCCTCATAGCGGGCGCGGTCGGCGGCGATCTGGTCTGGGCTGCGGGGGGTGTGGAGCATCTGTCTGTCCTGTTGACTACCGGGCCGTCCCGGATTCGCCCGCGAACAGCGCCGGGTCGTCCCGGCCGGGCAGTGTGTCGACCTCGAACATGGTGCGCTGTCCCGCCACGCGCGGCGGCCACAGGGCGATGTCCTTGGTGATGGTCGCGCCGTAGCGCTCGAGTTCTTCCGGGCGGTTGCGGGTGCGCTCGAAGGCGATGACGCGGGTCGCAAGGCTGAAGGCCTCGCGTAGGTCGTGGGTGACCATGACCACGGTCATCGGCACTTCGTTCCACAGCCGCTTCATCAGCACATGGATGTCGGCGCGGATGCCGGGATCGAGGGCACCGAAGGGTTCGTCGAGCAGAAGGACGCGCGGCTTCATCATCAACGCCTGCGCCAGCGCCAGCCGCTGCTGCATCCCGCCTGACAACTGCGCGGGATACTTCGCCTCCGCCCCGGCAAGCCCAACTTCGGCGATCATCGCCCGCGCCTCATCCTCAATCCGGCGGCGGGTCGCGCCGAACGTCCGCCCCAGGCTGCGACCGGCGCGGAGTTCCGGGCCGAACATGACGTTGCCCAGCACGGTCAGATGCGGAAAGACCGAGTAGCGCTGATAGACCACACCACGATCCGGTCCCGGCTCGGGTGGCAGGGGCGCGCCATCGAGCAGGATGCGCCCGCGCGTCGGCTGCTCCTGCCCCAGAAGCATCCGAAGGAAGGTGGTCTTGCCGCAGCCCGAGGGTCCCACCAGAGCCACGAAGGCGCGGGGCGCGACCTCAAGCGAGATGTTCTCCAGCACGATCTGGTCGCCGTATTCTTTCCAGACCCGTTCGACGGTCAGGGCGGTCATCGCGCGCCCTCCAGTTCCGACCAGGGAAAGGCGCGGCGGCGGAGAAGGTCGATCAGCCGGTCGCCGACCACGGCCAGAAGCGTGATCCAGGCGACATAGGGAAAGATCACGTCCATCGACAGATAACGGCGGACCAGGAAGATCCGGTAGCCGAGACCGGATTCGGCCGAAATCGCCTCGGCTGCGATCAGGAACAGGAATGCCGGCCCCAGTTGCAGGCGCAGGCTGGTCAGCAGGCGCGGAAGCACCTGTGGCAGCACCACCCGCAGCCCGATCAGCCAGGTCGAGGCCGAAAGCGTCTCGGCCTTGACGATCTGCTCGCGCGGCAGGGCAAGGGCCGACAGCGACAGGTCGCGGATCAGGATCGGCGCGACCCCGATCACGATCAGCGCGATCTTCGACGCCTCGCCCAGCCCCATGACGATGAACAGGATCGGCAGAAGCGCGAGCGGCGGCACCATCGAGACGAAGGCGACGAAGGGCGCAAGCGTCGCGCGCATCAACGGCAAGAGGCCGATCAGCAGGCCCACGACCAGCGCGAGGACAGTCGAGATGCCAAGCCCCGCGAACAGCCGCCAGAGGCTCGCCGCCGTATCGGACCACAGCAGGTAATCCCCGGTGCGCGGATCGGGCTGGAACGCCATCCGGTTGACCGTGTCCGCCAGCGTCGCAAGCGACGGCAGCAGCTTGTCGTTCGGATTGGCCTCCAACCGGATCGCCGAGCCGATCAGGTAGGCGATGATCAGCAGGGCGAAAGGCAGGCACTGCAGCGCAAGGGTGGCCCCTCGCGACGGCCGCCGGTTGATCCAGCGCATCGGTCTCTCCGCCGCTCAGAGCGCGCCGTCGGCGGCCATTTTCATGTAGGTGTCGCTGAAGCGCAGCTTCACGTTGCCGTTGTCGCCCAGCACCTTGCCGCCCGGCAGTTCGATCCCGATCACGTCCGCCGAGGGTGCGCCGGAGCCAAGCAGGCCCTTGTCGAACAGGAAGCCCCGGACATGGTCCATGGTCTTCTCGAGGTCGGGCGAGGTCACGAAGGCTACGGCGTCCGCCGGCTTGGCGAAGAGCTTCGTTGCCGCCAGCTGATCCTCGAACCCTGCCTGGTCAGTGCCCGAGGACGCGCCCATCGCCGCCCGCGCCGCGGCCCCCTCCGGCGTGTCCGAGGCCATGACTGTAACGGTGTCATACCAGATGCCCGCCAGCGCCTTGCCGAAGTCCGGGTTGTCGGCCAGCACCTGGGTGTTGGCGACCATGAGGTCGATGATCTCGCCCGGGATCTGGCTGCTGTCGAAGACCTTGGTCGCGCCCGGCAGTTTCACGATCTCGGACACCATCGGGTTCCAGGTGACCATCGCGGTGACGTCCGGCGTCTGGAAGGCGCCGACCATGTCCGGGTCGGCGGTGTTCACGACCTTCACGTCCTGCTCGGACATGCCCACGCTTTCAAGCGCACGGGCCAGCAGGTAATGCGAGACCGAGAATTCCACGAGGTTCACGTCGCGGCCCTTGATGTCGGTCAGCGTCGCGCCGTCTTTCAGGATCACCGCGTCATTGCCCGCCGAGAAATCGCCGACGATGACCGCGGTCGTATCCACGCCCCCCGCCGAGGGGATCGACAGCGCATCCATGTTGGTGACGGTCACCGCATCATAGGCGCCGGCGGTGTACTGGTTGATCGACTCGACATAGTCGTTGAACTGGGTCACCTCGATGGTGATGCCGTACTTGTCGGCCCATTTCTTGACGATCCCGGTGTCGGCGGCATAGCCCCAGGGCATCCAGCCGACATAGATCGACCAGGCGACCTTGAAGTCCTTCTTAGGCTCGGCAAGGCCGGGATCGGCAACGGCCAGAACGGCCAGGGCGGTCAGCGTGGCAAGCGCGGTTCGACGGCAGATCGACATTCTGGTGTCCCTTTCGGCGTTAAAGGGGATTGTCGGAACCATCGCGCCGCCAATCCCTTGGCTTTACGAGGTCTCCCGGGTTTTTGTCCCGCCGTGCGCCAGGCGGGGATTTCTCCCCCCGCCGGTGGCAGCTCTCGGACCAGTCACGCCGTTCAGCGCCGGAACCCTAGCCGCCAACTCATGGTGACCTTGATCCGACCTGAGCCCACCCGAGCCAAGAATATGTCGGCGCTCGACCTGCCCGAGGCCGGGCCTGCCGCATTTCTCGGCGCTTTTCATCGACGCCGCCTGCTTATTGAGCCAGATCCAGCCGTGGACGGTCCCGCGCGCGGTCAAGGATCTTCTCCGACGAACTCCACCGGGCGCTGCCACTGAATCAGCACGACGCAACCGGGGGTCGACCAGACGGAGTGGATGCTGCCCTCGGGATTGATGACCAGCGCACCGGCAGCATAGTCGCCGTGCTCATCGCTCTGCGCGCCTTCCAGAACCAGAATGGTCTCCATCCCCGCATGCCGGTGGCGGGGCACCGAGGCGCCGGGCGCATAGCGCAGCAGCGCGACCGAGGGATAGCCGTCGCAGAGCGGGCAGATTTCGACCCCGTGACGAAATGGCTGGAACGGAAGACTTGCCCATCCGCCCGAGGCGAGCCCCGCGTAAAGCAGCGGATCAATCATCAAGGGCGTCCACGATCTCGGCCGTCGTCGCCGTCCAGCCAACGATTGCGCCCTGCGCCCGGATCATCTGCAGCGCGGCTTCCTTGAACTCGGGAAAGTAGCTTTCGGTCGCATCTTCGGCCAGCAGGCAGTCGAAGCCGCGGTCATTGGCCTCGCGCATCGTGGTCTGGACGCAGACCTCGGTCGTGACCCCGGCGAAGACCAGCGTGCGGATGTTCAGACGGGTCAGATCATCGCCAAGGCTCGTGGCGTAGAAGGCCCCCTTCCCCGGCTTGTCGATGACGATTTCGCCTGCGACCGGCAACAGCTGTGGCACGATCTCGGCCCCGGGTTCACCGGCGATCAGGATGCGGCCCATTGGCCCCGGATCGCCGATGCGCAGCGAAGGCTTGCCGCGCTCGCGTTTGGCGGGCGGACAGTCGGAAAGATCGGGGCGGTGGCATTCACGGGTGTGAATCACCGGAAGGTCCGCGGCACGGAAACCGTCGATCAGGGTGGCCACGGTCGGGACGATGGCCTCCAGCACCGACACGTCATTGCCAAGTGCCGCACCGAAGCCGCCAGGTTCGATGAAGTCGCGCTGCATGTCGATGACGATCAGCGCCGTCGTCGCCGGATCGAAGCAGAAGGGAAAGGGCCGGGCGGCCGCAATCTCGGCCATCAGGCATGTCCCCCCATATGGTGGCCGATGGTCGCGATATCCGCCTGCGCCGCATCCACGGCATAGGCGATGCGTCCCTCGGACATGACCAGAACCCGGTCCGACAGTTCCAGGATCTCGTCCAGATCCTCGCTCATCAGCAGCACCGCCGCGCCCCGGTTCCGCGCCGCGACGATCCGCGCCCGGATCTCGGCCACGGCAGAGAAATCGAGGCCAAAACAGGGATTCGAGATGACCAGCAGGTCCACCTCGCCCGTCAGTTCCCGCGCCAGCACCGCACGCTGGACATTGCCGCCGGACAAGGCAGCGATGGGGGCATCGACCGAGGTCGTCTTCACCTTGAAATCCTGAACCAGCTCATTCGCCCGCGCCCGGATCTCGCGCCCTTTCAGCCAGAACCGCGTGCCCTTGCCATTCTGGTCGAAGCTGCGAAAGCCGATGTTTTCGGCCACGGTCATCTTCGGCGCACAGGCATTGCGCAGCGGCTCTTCCGGCAGGTAGCGGACGGCGCGGATGCGCGCTTCGGTCCGGCTGGCATTGTAGGGGGCACCCTTGACCCTGATCGTGCCCGCCTCAAGCCCGCGCTGGCCGGTCAGGATCTCCATCAGCTCCATCTGGCCATTGCCCGAGATGCCTGCGACGCCGACGATCTCGCCCGCGCGCACCGTCAGCCCCTCGATCGCGATCTCTTTCAGGCCGGATCGGTCGCGCGTACGGACGTTGTCGACTTCGAGGACCGGCACCCCGGCCGTTCCGGCCCGCGCCGTGGCGGCCATGGGAACATCGGAGCCGATCATCATCTTCGCCATGTCGGCATGGCTCAGGTCCGCCACCCGGCCCTGCCCCACCAGCTTGCCCCTCCGCAGGACCGAGACATCGTCGGCGAAGGACGTCACTTCGCGGAATTTGTGGCTGATCATCAGGACCGAGATCTCGCCCTTTTCACACAGGCCCCGGACATGGCCCAGCACCTCGTCCGCCTCGTCCGGCGTCAGGACCGAGGTCGGCTCGTCGAGGATCAGGAACCGCCGACCGAGATAGAGCTGCTTCAGGATCTCGAGCTTTTGCTTCTCGCCCGCCGCCAGCGCCCGCACCGGCTGGTCGAGCGGCACGGCAAACGGCATCCGCTCCATGAACGCCTTGAGCGCCGCATGCTCCTTGCGCTGGCCTGCCCCCTGAAAAGTGGTCCTCCCTGAAGTAGGCTTTTGAGCCAGATGGAGGACGAAGGAATGCCCCAGAAGAAGCACAAGCCGGAGGAGATCGTCGCGAAGCTCCGGCAGGTAGACGTGTTGGTGTCGCAGGGCCGGCCGGTCTCGGAGGCCGTGCGGTCGATCGGCGTGACGCAGTTCACCTACTATCGGTGGCGGAAGGAGTTCGGCGGCCTGAAGACCGACCAGGTGAAGCGGCTGAAGGAGCTGGAGAAGGATCGAGCCATTGTGGCGCCATTGGTTCGAGCCCAATGGCGAGGGAGCGTCTCCGGAAGGCCGTCTCTGACCTGACGCTGGAGAAGCTGATCCTGGCTGAGGCTGCACGGGGAACCGAAGGTCCGCGTCAGCGAAACTTCTGAGCCCCGCCCGCCGTCGCGCTTGCATCGAGCATGTCAGGCAGAGGTTCCGGATCTCGGAACGGCTCGCCTGTCGCGTACTCGGGCAGCACCGCTCGACCCAGAGGAAGGTGCCGCAAGGCCGGGCCGATGAAGAAGCCCTGACGGCGGACATCGTCGCGCTCGCCTCACAGTTTGGGCGCTACGGATACCGCCGGATCACGGCCCTGCTGCGTGAAGCCGGTTGGGCAGTGAACGTGAAGCGGGTCGAGCGGATATGGCGGCGGGAGGGGCTTAAAGTCCCACAAAAGCAACCGAAGAAGGGTCGGCTCTGGCTGAACGACGGGTCCTGCATCCGTCTCCGGCCCGAGCGCCCGAACCATGTCTGGTCCTATGACTTCGTTGAAAGCCGGACCCATGATGGAAGGAAGTTCCGCATGCTTAACCTCATCGACGAGTTCACTCGGGAGTGCTTGGCAATCCGCATTGACCGGAAGCTGCGGTCGACTGACGTCATCGACGTCCTGTCCGATCTATTCATCCAGTGGGGCGTGCCCGCCCACATACGGTCGGACAACGGCCCGGAGTTCATCGCCGAGGCTGTGAGAGAATGGATCGCCGCCGTCGGAGCGCGAGCCGCCTACATCGAGCCTGGCAGCCCCTGGGAGAACGGCTACTGCGAAAGCTTCAACGCGAAGCTCCGTGACGAACTGCTCAACGGCGAAATCTTCTACAGCCTCGCCGAGGCAAAGATCGTCATCGAGGGTTGGCGTCGACACTACAACACCAAGCGCCCGCACTCATCGCTCGGATACCGGCCGCCAAATCCAGAGGTCATCCAGTGGCCGGCTTCGCCACCCGGAACCGCTTCGCCGGCCACCCCCGCCGTAGCGCCAAAACCCGTCATGCACTAAGATTGGAACTGGACCACCCGATCGGGGCAGGCCACGCCTGCCGGGGCATCCGGCTCCCGATGGAGTGGTTCGGCAGCACCGTGATCAGGCAGGTCATCGAGCAGGTGCTTACCCGCTTCGCAATGAGGGAGGTCAGTGTGACGGGAGGAGAAATCCAGATCAGGGAATCAAGAAAGATCCGCGCAAACGTGGTCTACCAACAGCCTGGCGCCACTCCCCTGGCGGTTTTCTCTTTTCTTGGGGAAATGGCGGACCGGCAGCAGAGAAAACGAGAACTACAGCGTGACTGCATCTACTGGACCGCAGGGTTTTTACTCTGACTTCTGTGCCGCTTGTTCGCCTGATGGATATAACTCCGCAGATATAAAAGAAAAATGCGGTCGTTGCATGGGAAGCAACGGCCAGGACCATAGTGCTTTTCGATCCGCATCAGGAACCTAAACCGATCAACCTTTCTGCGGCGAATGCGCCTCCGACGATCGGCAAAAACGGGATAGGCCCATGCATCCGGGGCAGGAAGTTGCAAGGCAGGGTCGTCCGCTACGACGGGAGCCGAGACAAGCGGCACAACCGCATCGAAATAGTGTTCGTCAGACTGAAGGACCGGCGCGACATTGCCACCGCGATGACAGATGTGCCGAGACCTTTGCCGTCGCAGTCGCCTCGACCATCATGTTCTGGCTTTGAAGATCAATGAGCCTGGAGCCTGGAGAGCCGAGGGAGCGTCAGGCACAGCTGTCACGTCTGCGCCGCCAAATAGGCGGCCATCGCAGCGGCGAGGCGGGCGGCGCGTTCGAGGTGCTTCGGATCGGACATAAGGAATTCCGAGACCAAGGCCTCGATCACTGCAAGTCCCGGCAGGGATGACGATGACAGGACCGGATGCTGAGCGGGGGCAAGCAGCAATTCGTCGCAAACGGCAGCAAGGGGCGAGGCCACAGAGTCCGTCAGGGCGACGATCCGCGCGCCCGCATTGCGCGCCGCTCGCGCCAGGTCCGACACATCCGAGGAATAGCGCGGGAAAGCGATGGCGACGACCACATCGCCAGCTGCGGCCGACATGAGGCGACCTGCGGCCACCTCGGTTCCGCCATACTGGACAACGTTTACCACCCCATCGCGATAGGGCTGAAGCCCAAGGGCGAGAATCGCTGACAGGTGCGCGGACAATCCAAAGCCCATGGTCCAGACGTTGCGGGCGCCCGCCAGTTGCCGGGCCACGCTGCGGATCGTCTCGGCGCTGGTCGGATTGGCAAGCGCCTTGATGCTGTGCAGGGCCGCGGCAAGGCTCGCCTCGCCCGCGTCGCGATCGGGATCGGGACTGTTCAACCGCTCGCCGAGTTTTGCCACCGGCGCGATCAGGGCATGAACGGTTTCGCCGACGCCGGTCCGGAATTCCGGATACCCGGACAGGCCGAGATCACGGACATAACGGCTTATCGTGCTTGCCGAAATTCCCGACGACCGCGCCACGTCCTCGATTCCGTGGGTCGCCACAAAAACCGGATCGCGCAGGATGAACTCGGAGAGTTGCCGTTGCGACGGCGATCCCGAAGTCAGCAAGCCCAGAACCTGCTTTCCAAGCGGAGAGGTCGTGAAGCGACGGTCGGCTTCAGCAGACCACGAGGACGGAGATGGTGACATTATTTCTTTCACCTATTGACCATGTGAAAATCCATTGCCAAAGTCAAACCCGATGAAAACTCACAACAGGAGAGGAACCCAAATGCGTCTTTCCATCGCTTCGGCCCTTGCCACGGCCCTGATCGCCGCCGGCGCGGCGCAGGCGGCCGACGTCGTCCGTATCGGCGTCGAAGGCAACTACCCGCCCTTCAGCCAGGTAGCGGCGGACGGAACGCTGTCGGGATTCGACATCGACATCGCCAATGCCCTTTGCGCGAAGATGGAAGTGCAGTGCGAGATGGTTCAGCAGGAATGGGACGGCATGATCCCGGCGCTGACCGCCAAGAAGTTCGACATGATCGTTGCCTCCATGTCGATCACCGAGAAGCGCAAGCAAGTCGTCGATTTCTCGGATCCCTACTATGACGTGCCCTCGCGCTTCATCGCCAAGGAAGGCGCCTTCACCGGCTACACCCCGGATGACCTGAAGGGCAAGACAATCATCGTCCTGCGCAACAGCCCCCGCGCCGACTACATCGCCGCCACCTATCCGGACAACCCGGTGCTGCTGGTCGACAAGGAAACGGCCGTCTACCTTGAACTCGCGGCCGGCCGTGGCGACATTGCCTTCGGCTCGTCGGTCGTGTCCGGTGAAAGCTTCCTCAAGCAGCCCGAGGGCAAGGGTTTTGCCCAGGTGGGCGAAGCGATCTTCCTGACCGATGGCGCGGATGGCGGCGTCGGGATCGCGGTCCGCAAGAACGAGGAGGAGCTGAAGACGAAGATCAACACCGCGCTTGCCGGGATCATCGAGGATGGCACCTATGCCAAGCTCGAGGACAAGTATTTCGACTTCGACGTGATTCCGCAGTCGGCGAAGAAGTAAGCGTCACTCTGACAGGACCTGTGCCCCTCCCGCACAGGTCCTGTTTCATTTCAGGACCGCAACGATGTTCTACGGCTACCTGCCGATGATCCTGGACGGGCTGCGCGTCACCCTGTCCGTGGCGTCGGTATCCCTGGGCGTGGCCAGCGTGTTCGGGATGCTTGGCGCACTGGCCAAGCTCTCGGCCTCGCCGGTCCTGCGCGGCATCGCGACCATCTACACAACAGTTGTGCGTTCGCTGCCCGACCTGCTCCTGATGCTCATCGTCTTTTATGGCGGCCAGATCCTGCTCAACCGTGTCGCAGAGGCGCGGGGCTGGGGTTATGTCGACATCAACGCCTTTGCGGCCGGGACGCTGACGCTTGGCTTCGTGTTCGGCGCCTACCTGACAGAGACCTTCCGCGGCGCGATCCTGGCCATCCCGCGCGGGCAGATCGAGGCGGGCCATGCCTGTGGCCTGAGTGGTTGGCAGGTGGTCTGGCACATCATGCTGCCGCAGATGATCCGCCACGCCATCCCGGGCTTCACCAACAACTGGCTGGTGATGCTGAAGGCGACGGCGCTCGTGTCGATCATCGGGCTGGACGACATGGTCCATCGTGCCGGCCTCGCATCGGCGGCGACCCGTGCGCCCTTCACCTTCTACGCGCTGACCGGGCTGATCTATCTGGCGGTAACGACGATCTCGATCCTGGTCCTGACTGCAATCGAGCGGCGCTATTCGCGCGGTGTGCGGCGGGAGGCGACGCGATGATCAACTGGTCGATCGTGATCGAAACCCTGCCCGCCTTCTGGCATGGGCTGCAGATCACGCTGCTGTTGCTTGTGATCTCCATCTCGAGCGGCCTGCTGCTGTCGATCCCGTTGTCGGTGGCGCGGGCCTCGGCAAATCCGTGGATCCGCACGCCGGTCTGGCTTTACACCTATGTCATTCGCGGCACCCCGCTGCTGGTGCAGCTGTTCGTGCTCTATTACGGGCTTCCGCAATTCGATTCCGTTCGTGAAAGCGCCCTCTGGCCGTTGTTCCGCAGCCCCTGGTTCTGTGCCTGGCTTGCCTTCACGCTGAACACGACCGCCTACACCACCGAGATGTTCGCGGGCGCGATCCGCTCCACCCCGGCGGGAGAAATCGAGGCCGCGCGCGCCATGGGCCTGACACGCTTTCAGGTCTTCCGCGACGTGTTCTGGCCCGGCGCATGGCGCCGGGCCCTGCCCCAGTATGGCAACGAGGTGGTGCAGATGATGCACGCGACAGCGCTTGCCAGCACCGTCACCATCGTCGAGATCCTGCGGGTCGCCCGCGATGTCTATACCAACTACCTGGTCGTTCCCGAAAGCTTCGGCATGGCGGCGGTCCTCTACCTAATGCTGACCGTGATCCTGACGCAGGGCTTCCGCCTGCTCGAGCGGCATTACCTGCGCCATCTCGATCCGAAGGCCAGCCGTACGCAGGCCCCTCCCAAAGGAAAGCAGCATATTGCCGATGCGTGAGACGACGATCCTCCTGCCCGGCTATGGACCGGCAAGCTTCCACAATCTCACCGTCCTGACATTCGGGACGCCAGGTGCGCGGCCGCACATCTACGTGCAGGGCGGCCTGCATGCCGACGAAGGACCGGGAATGCTGGCGGCGCGGATGCTGGCCGACCTTCTCGCAACCGTCGAGGCCGAGGGGCGCGTCACGGGCTGCGTCACCGTGGTGCCGGCTGCCAATCCGATCGGCCTGAGCCAGTTTGTGCACGGTGATCAGACCGGACGCTTCGACCTTTATGACGGGCGGAACTTCAACCGTGACTATCCGGACCTCGGGGACGAGATTGCGCCGCGGATCGCCGGCCGGCTGGGTCGGGATCCAGAGACCAACGTGGCCCTGATCCGCGAGGCCCTCCGCGCCGCGCTGGACGACCGGATGGCGGCCGGGCCCACGGATCATCTGCGTCTGGAACTGCTCCGCCTTGCCATGCCTGCGGATGTGGTGCTTGACCTGCATTGCGACGGCGAAGCCGAGGTCCATCTTTACACGCAGCCCGCCTCGCTTGACCGGATGAGGGCGCTTGCGGCGCTGACCGGATGCCGGGCGCTGCTCCTGGCCGAGATCTCGGGCGGCAATCCCTTCGACGAAGCCGTGGTCTGGCCGTGGGTCGAGCTTGCCCGGCGCTTCCCGGATCATCCCATCCCCCCGGCCTGCGCCAGTGCGACGTTGGAGCTTCGTGGCCGGTCCGACGTTTCGCGCCGGCTTGGCGCGGCGGATGCCACGGCGATACTCAGGGCCCTTGTTCATCTTGGTGCGGTCTCCGGAACGGTAGAGCTCCCGCCGCCGGCCTGCGAGCCGACGCCCCTTGCCGGATCCGAAGCGCTTGTCGCGCCAGTCCGCGGCCTCTTGTCCTATGCGGTCGACTTAGGCGCGCGCGTGGCCGAAGGGGACGTGATCGCAGAAATCACCGATGTCGTAACGGGCGAGGTGACCCCCGTCCGCACGCGGACATCCGGTGTCTTCTACGCCCGGCCCGCCACCCGCATCGCCGAGATCGGCAAGCGCCTGGGCAAGATCGCCGGCGCCGAGCCATTCCGCGACGGCCTCCTCCTCAGCCCGTGAGAGCTCCATGACCGCCATGCTGACTGCCACAGATATCCGCAAGTCCTTCGGACCGACCGAAGTGCTGAAAGGCATATCGGTCTCTGCCACCAAGGGCGACGTGATCGCCGTGATCGGCTCTTCGGGCTCGGGCAAGTCGACCTTTCTGCGATGCCTGAATTTCCTCGAGCGCCCCACCTCGGGCACCATAAGCCTGGATGGGGTTCCGCTCGTCTGCCGCCGCGACCGGGCGGGCGACCTGACCGTTGCGGATTCAGGCGCGCTTCGCGCCTATCGGGCCCGGGTCACGATGGTGTTCCAGCAGTTCAACCTTTGGTCGCATATGACCGCGCGCGAGAATGTCATGCTCGGACCGATTCGGGTGCATGGCCTCTCCCGGACTGAAGCCGGCGAGCGGGCGGATGCCTATCTGGCGCGCGTCGGCCTGTCCCACCGCAAGGACGCCTATCCAGGTTTCTTGTCGGGCGGTGAACAGCAACGCGTCGCGATCGCGCGGGCGCTGGCGATGGAGCCGGAATTGATGCTTTTCGACGAACCGACGAGCGCGCTCGACCCGGAACTGGTGGGCGAAGTGCTGCGGGTGATGCGCAGTCTGGCCGACGAGGGGCGCACGATGATCGTGGTGACCCACGAGATGAACTTTGCCCGCGAGGTCGCGAACAAGGTCGTCTTTCTCAACCAGGGCGTCATCGGCGAAGAAGGTGACCCGCGCGAGGTTCTGCGAAATCCACAGTCCGGGCGGCTCAAGGCTTTCCTTGCCGCGCAGGCCACCTGACGGCTGGCCCCTATCAACGACAGCGGCAGTTCCGGCGATGGGGACCAGACCCGGATGGGGAGCGTCAGCGATCCTGGGCGGATCGGGCCGCAGACAGGCCTTCATCCCGAGCCGGGTCCATTAGTCCGGTGCGAAGCAACTGGTCCGCGATCTGCGCACAGACTTCCGTCAGACAGCGGACAAACCGGTCGGCCGAGGGAATCTGCGGCCGGTTGAGCGGTCGCAGCGACGAAATCGAAAATCCGACTCTTGGGGCAAAGGCGCGCAGCACGAGCCCCCCACCCTTGTAATGCAGCGCGGTCACCGGGTTGACGATCGATACGCCGAGGCCACGGCGCACCAACTCGCAGATGGCGGTCGCGGATTGGCAATCGAGCGACATGTGCCGCTCCACCCCGGCGTCATCGAAGACGTCATGAAGCCGCAGGCGCGAGGGATCATACCGGCCCAGACTGATGAAGGGCAGCCCCGCGAAGTCGGCGGGACGCAACACAGACCGATCCGCGAGCGGGTGGTTCTCCGGCAGGACCGCGACCATCGCCAAATCGCAGATCGGGGTCACTTCGGTCGTCTGCGAAGAGAACTCGCCCTCGATCAGGCCGATGTCGAAATCAAAGCCGCTGACAGGCGACTCGTCGCTCGGGTCTTCGGTCCGGATGTCGATGCTCAGGCCCGGCAACTCTGCCTTCAGCCGCACCAGCACTTCGGGCAGAAGCGCGACCGACAGGGCGGGCAAGGTCGAAACGGTCAGCACCTCGTCGCCGGCGCCCCGCAGCCCGGCCACGAAGCGGTTGATCTGCTCCAACCCCACATAGGTCTGCAGGATCTCGCTGTAGAGCCGGATGGCTCTTGCAGTCGGAACCAGCCGCTGGCGCTGCCGTTCGAACAGGGCAAAGCCGAGGTTCTGCTCCATCCGGATCAACTCACGCGTCACGGTTGGCTGCGACGTGCCCAAAGCGTCGGCTGCCGCCGTGACCGTGCCGAGCTTCATCGTGGCGCGGAAGACCTCGATGTTGCGCAGGTTCAGCTCTCCACGGCGTCGCGCCACATCCGTCCTCCCTTGGGGTTGGTTTCGGCCAGATCATATCAGAAATGAATGAAGTCCGCGCGTCTCTTCTGTATTTCGCAGGACGCCCAACGCGTAACTTTTTGACGGTTGACTCCAGGTCGAGGGACGGGACGCGGTGACGACACAGGACATGCCTCTTCATCCGGCGGATGCAGCGCTGCGTCTTGCGCTGGCGGAAACCGACGGGGCCCTCGGCGCGGATCAGGTGTCCCTGGTTGCCTGCACCTTCCCGCAGTCGCTGCGAAAAGCCGACCCGGGGCCGCTTCTGAAACAACGCTGGTGGGGCCATCGCGCGCAGGAGATGGTATATCCTGCCAGTATCATGAAGGTCTTCGTCCTGGTGGCCCTCGCATCGTTCCGCGAGCAAGGGCGACTTGACGCCGATCCCGAAGACGACCGCGCGGCGGCCGCAATGATCCGTACCTCGTCGAACGAGGCGACGGCCTATCTTATCGGGCGGCTGACGGGGGCCGAGGATGGCTGCGACCTCGACGAACCGGCGCTGGCGGACTGGTGCCGCAGGCGAGCGGCCCTTCAGGACTGGTATCTGGAGCAGGGTCGTCCCGAATTCTCGGGGCTGCAACTGCTGCACGCCACCTATCAGGACAGCCCCTATGGCCGCGCTTTCCAGGCCCGCCGACCCGGCAACGCCAACCGGCTTTCGGCGCTGGCGAGCGCCACCCTCCTGCATGACATCGCCCGCGGGGCGCTCCCGGGATCGGACTGGATGATGGGCTTGCTCCAACGCGACTTCCAGAGACGCCCGGACTACTTCGATCCCGAGGGCGATCAGGTGATCGGCTTCCTGTCGGAAGGACTACCCGAGACGACCTCCGTCTGGTCGAAGGCCGGCCACACGTCGACGACCCGACATGACCTGGTCTACGGCGAGAACCCCGATGGCAGCGCCTTCCTCCTTTCGGTGATGACCGAGGGGGCCTGGACCTCGCGCAACAAAACCTTCCTGCCCGGATTGGCACGGACGTTCCACTCGCTCGCCTACCCGAACCGCTGACCAGGTCGGCACGCCACGTCCGATCGAACAAGAAACACGACAACAGAAGAGGAGAATGACGGTGAAAAGACGTACCTTCCTTAAGTCCAGCGCCGCGGGACTCGCCCTGACCGTGAGTCCCTTCGCCGGTGCGCTCCGCGCCATGGCCGACACCCCGTTGCCGGGCGGCACGCTGCACCTCGTGGCACCCTACGGCACCGCGCTGACCAGCCTCGACCCGCACAAGACCTGGGAGTCGCAGGACCTCGTCGTGTCGAAGGCGTTTCACCGCTCGCTCTACAACTGGGACACGACCGGCAACCGGCCCGTCCTGGACCTTGCGGAGACGGTCGAGGCCAGCGACGACCGCAAGACCTTCACCTTCAAGCTGCATGACAACATCTACTTCCACAACGGCCGCCAGGTGACGGCCGATGACGTGATCTGGTCACTGAACCGCATCGCCGATCCCGCCCTCAACTCGCCGGGCGTCTCGAACGTCCAGCCCATTTCCGGCGCGCAGGCGGTGATGGACGGCAAGGCAAAGACGATCTCCGGGCTGACGAAGGTCGATGACCTGACCTTCTCGGTCACCTTCGACAATCCGACCGATCCCGGCATGCTGTTCTTCGACGGCTCGACCTCGATCCTGCCGCAGGAAGAGGTGGCGAAGCCGGAATTCGCAAGCCACCCGGTCGGTTGCGGCCCGTTCGCCTTTTCCGAGCATGTCGAAGGATCCTACGTGTCCGGCAAGAAGTTCGACAAGTATTTCAAGCCGGGCCTGCCCTATGCCGACGAGGTGACCTTCACCATCACCGACGACTACAGCGCAATGGACGTGGCCTTCCGCGCCGGCGAGGTGGATGCAACGGTGCTTTCGGAAGACGCCTACGTGCTCTACCGGGAAGATCCCGAGCTTTCGAAGGGCCTGATCGAGGTGGCAGAGCTGTTCACACGCCACATGGGCCTGAACAACGAAATGCCGCCCCTGAACGACGTGCGGGTGCGCCAGGCGATCAACTACGCCATCGACCGCGACCTGGTCATCGAGAAGCTGCTGAAGGACAAGGCGATCAAGGCGACTGGCTGGCTGCCGAAGACATCGATCGCCTTCGATGCCACACGGCAGCCCTACCCCTACGATCCGGAGAAGGCCAAGGCGCTTCTGGCCGAAGCGGGCCAGGCGGGCGGCTTCACGCTGGACATCATGGTGACCGACTCCACCTCCGGCCGTGGCGTGGCCGAGGCGATCACCCCCTTCCTCAAGGACGTGGGCATCACCCTGAACATGACCATCGCAGATGGTGCGGTGGTGGCCGATGCGCGCGAGAAGGGCACCGCAATGGCCTGGATGCGCTCGGCCGGCACCGGGCCGGACCCGGTCGTGGCTCTTCGAATGTTCGACAGCCGCATGAGCCGCGCCGCAGGCAACGTCTTTGCATTCAAGGATCCGGCGTTCGACGCCATGCTGGATCAGGCCGCCGCCGCGGCCGACGACGCGCAGCGCATTGACCTGCTCAAGAAAGCCGATGCCTATATCCAGGATCAGGCGCCGGTATGGTTCCACAACTACAACAAGGGCATCCTTGCGGTGCAGCCCTGGCTGATGGGGGCGACCGGAAACGTCACCGAGACCGCGGTTCTGGAAGTCGAGAACCTCTGGCTGACGCAGGACGCCCCCGGCCGCGGCTGAGATCGTTCGAGGGAGGCGGCGCGTGCCGCCTCCCCCTTCCCTCCGAAAGGAACCCGTCGCCGTGTCTTCCGTCCTCGGCCGTCGCCTTCTTCAGTCGCTGGTGACCCTGCTGGTCTCGGTCCTGCTGGTCTTCTTCATGTTCAGCGTCATCCCGGGGTCCTTCGCCGACGCGATCGGCGGCGAGAAGCGCGCCGTGAGTGCCGAGGTGAAGGAGAAACTGCGGACGGAACTGCACCTGGACGAGCCGCTGCCGGAGCGCTTCGTCCATTACCTCTCCGACCTGTCCCAGGGCGATCTCGGCAAGTCCTTCGCCATGCGCCGGCCGGTCCTGGACATCCTGCTGGAAAGACTGGTCGCGTCGATGCGCCTGGCCGTCGCGGCGATCGGCTTCGCCGTGGTGGTCGGGGTGCCGATGGGCTTCCTCGCGGCGGCCCGCAAGGGCACCTGGGTTGATGCTGCAGTCATGATGCTTGCGATTTCCGGCCTGTCGATCCCGGGATTCTGGTTCGGCCTGCTGGCAATGTACCTGTTCGCGCTTGAACTGCGCTGGCTGCCGACGATCGGCTATGGTCACGGCGACCTGTCGCATCTGGTCCTGCCCGCGATGACGCTCGGCATCGCGCCGCTGGCACTCATTGCCCGCACAACCCGCGCCGCCGTCCTGCAGGTGCTGGGGGAAGATTACATCCGCACGGCGCGATCCAAGGGCGCGTCGGAGCGGCGGGTCGTCCTTCGGCACATGGCGCGCAACGCCTTCGTCCTGATCCTGACAACCATCGGCCTTCAGTTCGGGTCCATGCTGGGCGGGTCCGTGATCGTGGAGAACCTGTTCTCCTGGCCGGGGATCGGCGCGCTCCTGACGCAGGCGGTCGCGCAGCGGGACATTCCACTGGTGCAGGGCTGCGTGCTGCTGATCATCGTCTTCTTCCTCGTCATCAACACGCTGGTCGACCTTGCCTATATCGCGATCGACCCCCGCATCAGGTACAGTTGAGGATCACCAGGTGCAGCGCTTCAATCTCAATTTCGGGCTCCTGGTGGTGGCGGCGCTGGTGTTCGTCGCGGCTTTCGCGCCGTTTCTTGCGCCCTACTCCCCCGTCGATTTCGCCGACCTGAGGAATTCGAACCTTCCTCCCGGCGGTCCGTTCCTGATGGGCACCGACGAACAGGGACGCGACATCTTCTCGCGCATCATCTACGGCGCGCGCATCTCGCTGCTGGTGGGGGTCGTCGTGCAGATGATGAACACCTTCGTCGGTGTGACGCTTGGCCTGACGGCGGGCTATTTCGGCGGATGGTGGGACGAATTCGTGCAGGGGCTGACCAATCTCATGCTCGCCATCCCGACGATCGTCTTCGCACTGGCCCTGATGACCTTCCTCGGTCCGGGCCTGGTCAGCCTGCTGCTGGCCCTGGGGCTGACGGACTGGGCCTATTCCTGCCGCATCTCCCGCGCGCAGGTCCTGAGCCAGAAGGAGCAGAACTACGTGCAGGCGGCCAGGACCATCGGGTTTGGGCGCGGCCATGTCATCTTTCGCGAGATCCTGCCCAACGTCGCCGGCCCCCTTGTCGTCGTGGCCACCATGGGGGTTGGCTCGGCTATCCTCGCGGAGGCGTCCCTTTCCTTCATCGGCCTCGGCGTTGTTCCCCCGACGCCAAGCTGGGGCGGCATGCTGGCCCGCGCGCGCGAGCAACTGATGGTGGCCCCGTGGATCGCCGTTTTTCCCGGGCTTGCCCTCTTCATCACGGTCCTCGGCTTCAACATGCTGGGCGACGGGTTGCGCGACCTGCTCGATCCGCAGGGGAGGGCTGATCGATGAGTGCCCCGAACCCCATCCTTGCCGTCGAGCATCTTTCGATTGCGGTCGACACGGCCGGCGGCCTGCTCGCGGTGGAAGACGTCAGTTTCGACATCCGCGCCGGTGAAGTCTTTGGCATGGTCGGGGAATCCGGCTGCGGCAAGAGCCTGTGCGCGCTGGCGATTGCCGGGCTTCTGCGCCCGCCGGTGCATGTGACCGGCGGCGCCGTGCGCTTTGACGGGCAGGACATCCTGCGGATGCCCTCCCGCCAGTTCCGGCATCTGCGCGGCGGCAAGATCGCGATGATCTTCCAGGAACCGATGACTGCGCTGAACCCGCTGATGACGATCGGCGACCAGATCGGCGAGATGTTCGTGCTGCACGAGGGGCTGGGCAAGGCGGAGGCCCGGCGCAAGGCGATTGGCGCGCTGGAACGGGTTCAGGTCCCGAGCCCGAAACGGCGCATCTCCGACTACCCTCACCAGCTCTCCGGCGGAATGCGGCAACGGGTGATGATCGCGATCGCCCTTGCCTGCCGCCCGTCCCTGCTGATCGCCGACGAGCCGACGACGGCGCTCGACGTAACGATCCAGGCCGAGATTACCGAACTGATCCTCGAACTGTGCCGTGCGCAGGGGACGGCCGTGCTGATGATCTCGCACGATCTGGGGCATGTCGCGGAAATCAGCAACCGGGTCGCCGTCATGTACGCCGGCAGGATCGCCGAGGTGCAGACTGGGCAGGCCGTGTTCCAGTCCCCTCGACATCCCTACACCAGCGCACTGGTCGCTTCGATGCCGCAGCCGGGGCGGCGCCTGGCGGAAGGTCGCCATTCGCTTGTCGAGATCCGGGGGGTTGTGCCGCCCCTCGGCCAGCGCCGGGAGGGCTGCCAGTTCGCCCCGCGATGCCCGCGATCCGACGCGGCCTGCAAGGCCGCCGTTCCGCCCTTCACCGCCCTGCAGGCAGGTGGCAAGGTGAGCTGTTTCCATCATGTCTGAAGCAATCCTCCCCGCGCTGACCGTCCGCGACCTGCATGTACAGTACAGCCTGCGCAAAGGGCTTCAGACCCGGATCCTGCGGGCCGTCGACGGCGTGTCCTTTACATTGCAACCCGGCGAATGCCTTGGCCTTGTCGGTGAATCCGGCTGCGGCAAGTCAAGCCTGGCCCAGGCAATCATGGGGATCGTCGAGCCCGCCTCGGGCTCGATCGAGATTGCAGGCCTTCCTGCCGACAAGACGGCAATCGGCGGGCTGGACCGGGCGCGCGCCATCCAGATGGTGTTCCAGGATCCCTATTCCTCGCTGAATCCGCGCATGACCATCCGCAAGACGCTGGCCGGACCGCTACACCTGCACCGGCTCTGTCCGCCGTCCGAGGTCGAGGACCGCATCCGGACACTACTGGCGCTGGTCGGACTGGAGCCGGACGCCGCCGACCGGTATCCGCATGCCTTCTCCGGCGGTCAGCGCCAGCGGCTCTGCATCGCGCGGGCGCTGGCAGTGGAACCCCGCATCCTCGTCTGCGACGAGCCGGTCTCGGCCCTCGACGTCTCAATCCGGGCGCAGATCATCAACCTGCTTTTGCGGCTGAAGGATGAACTGGGACTGGCGCTGCTGATGATCTCGCACGACCTTGGCGTGGTCGAACACATGAGCGACCGGATCGCGGTGATGTATCTTGGACGGTTCGTGGAGGAAGGCCGATGGGACCAGGTCCTCTCGCGGCCGGCCCATCCCTATACCCGCGCCTTGCTCGCCTCGGTTCCGGGCGCGACGAAGGCGACCGGACCTGGCCGCAGGATGACCGGCGAGGCGCCGTCAGCGTTGCGCCCGCCGCCGGGCTGCGCCTTCCATCCGCGATGCGCCGAAGCCTTCGAGCCGTGCCGGACCGGGTCTGGCCCACCGGTTACGATGCTTGAAGAGGGGCATTGCGCCCGATGCCACCTGCTTACGGAAAGGGTCCCGGCGTGACGAGCACAAGCGAGCATTTCGGCATGCAGGAGATGCCGGTGATCCGGGTTCGTGTCGGGCAGGACCCGGCCAGGCCGCACATCGGGACGCTGTCCATCGACGACTGGACCGTCCCCTGCGCGACGGGACGCGGCGGCCTCCTCAGCCCGGACTTGAAGCGCGAAGGAGATGGCGCGACACCTATCGGCTGCTTCCCGTTGCGCTACGGCTTCTACGATCCCACTGCCCTGCCGGCGTCGGAATTCCGAGATCTCGCCTTTCCCTTCGTGCCCAAGCCTTCCAACTACGACTGGCCCGAGGACGGGTTCAACCCGTTCTACAACCGGTTGGTCTACAACCTCGACCCCCGTGAGCCGTCGCGGCTGGGCGAGCGCATCTTCGACCTGATCGTGCCGATCGGATGGAACGACGCCACGCCCCGCGCTTTCGGCGGCTCGGCGATCTTCCTTCACGTCGCGCGGCCCGATTTCACGCCAACGGCCGGTTGTGTGGTCGTGGCGCACGAGGTGGTGCTCGACCTGGCGCGCCGTCTGCGTCCCGGCATGATGATCGACATCGCTCCGGCGGAAGCTCAGCCTGCGGCGCTCGCTGCGCCTGCCGTTGCGGCACCCGGTGCCTTGGAAAGCATTACCTTCAGCAGCCTCGAGCCTGGTCCGCGCGTCATCGTCACGGGTGCCGTTCATGGCAACGAACCGGCCGGTCCCCGCGCGATCGCGGACCTCGTCCGATCCTTCAGGTCGGGTGCCCTCGTTCTGCGGCGAGGCAGCGTCACCTTCATTCCGGTCGTCAACAGGCTCGCCTATGCCCTGAACCGCCGCGAAGGCGACAGGAACCTGAACCGTGATCTGGCCGAGAAGGTGGCACCGCGGGACAACGAGGATCGGGTCGCCAACCTCCTTTGCCCCCTGCTGCGGGCCCATGAGGTTCTGATCGACCTGCATTCCTTCTCGGCCGATGGGGAACCGATGGTGCTTCTTGGCCCGGAAGACAACGACGGCCCGCTGGAGCCATTCCGGCACGCCGCCGCCGAGGCAGCCCTGGCCCGCGCGATGGGACTGCCGCTGATCGTTCACGGCTGGCTGTCCGCATTTACCCGGGGGCGCGACGCGGCGGGGGTCCTAGGCCGATCCCAAGCGGCGAGCCTGGCGCAAGCCTTCGGCACCACCGAGTACATGCGATTTGCGGGGGGGTATGGCGTAACGGTCGAATGTGGCCAACATGCCGCGCCGGATGCGCCTGAGATCGGGCGCATGTCGGTCTTGCGCGGCTTGGGCCAGCTAGGTCTGATCGATCCCCTGCCGGACAGCCCAATCCATTCACGTGCCTTGGAAATGGTTGAACCAATCCTCGCACTTTCAGACGAGGACCGGCTGTCACGCCAGTTCCGGGCGGGTGAAGCCGTCACCAGGGGACAAAGGCTTGGCACCCGGGCCTCGGGCGAGCCGATCGAAGCCCCTTATGACGGCGCGGTGATCTTCGCGAGCATCAGCGCGGCGGCCGGGACCGAGCTTTGCTTCCTGTGCCGCGATAGCACCCGATTCTGATCTGACATTCCCTGCCCGGCAAGCGCGAGGCCGGGGTGGGGGTTGGTCATAGGTTGCCGCCACCAAAGACCGTGCGGTGCAAGCGGAGGTATTCGGCGGCGGCTAAGGGCAAGCGACTGCTGCCAGATTGGCTGTCGCCGCATGGGCTCAGGAAAGCGGCTTGCAGGCGAATGGCAGAGGGTGGCGGCACCCCGCATCAGATCATGGCCATTTCGGGCCACAAGACGCTTGGCGAAGTCACCAGATACACTGTTGCGGCGAGTCGAAGGATGCTTGCCAAACAGGCGGTTGCAACTCTCGACTCGGAAGCTGTCGCAACGGTCTAGTGTCAAACCTCAGCAAATAGTTTGACAATCAGGTCCGCAAACCTCTGACTAAATTACTATAATTTTGGAAAATGGCGGACCCGGAGCGATTCGAACGCCCGACCCTCAGATTCGTAGTCTGATGCTCTATCCAGCTGAGCTACGGGTCCGTCGTGGGACGGGCATTTAGACGCCCGCGTGGGGCATTGCAAGGCCGAAAAAGAAAAACAACGGCGTCAGCCGACTTCGGCCGTGTCCAACTCCTTGGGAAGGCGGATCAGGAACTCAGTTCCTTCGGCATCGCTGCGCAACAGCTCCAGCCGCCCACCATGGCCGCGGATCAACTCGGCCGAAATCGCCAGGCCCAAACCGGTGCCGCCCTTGCGTGCCCCGCCCTGAAAGGCGGTGAAGAGATGCTCACGCGCCTTCGGCGGAAGGCCGGGTCCGGTATCGCCCACCTTGATCCACCAGTCGTTTTCATCCTCGCCTGCCCCGATCTCGACCGTGCCGGGATTGCCGGTCGCCTCGATGGCCTGCCGCGCATTGCGGACGAGGTTCGACAACACCCGGTAAAGCTGCTCGCTGTCGGCGCGGATCATCAGGCCCGCAGGCACATCCAGCAGGCACGCGACGATCGTGCCGGACGCCTCGCCCAGCCCCTCGGCCTCGACCACATCCTCGGCCAGCGGCCTCAGCGCGAAGAGCGACAGTTGCGGCGGGGGTTCCTCGGCCCTGCCAAAGGCCAGCGTGGTTTCGCACAGATTGACCGCCCGCTTGATCGAGGCTTCGAGCTTTGGCGCGGCGCGGGCGACGACCGGATCGTCGCTGCCCTCGATCCGATCGGCGAAAAGCTGGGCCGTCGTCAGGATGTTGCGCAGGTCGTGGCTGATCTTGGCGACCGCCGCCCCCAATTGCGCCAGCCGTTCCTTCTGCTTGAGGGCGCCGGTCAATTGCGTCTGCATGGTCTGCAACGTCTCTTCCGCCTCGCGCAGTTCCACAACCCTGGATTCCGGGGCGATGATCCGCCGTGTGTCCTCAGGCGAGGCGGCATAGGAGGTCATGTGATCGACGACGCGCCGGATCGGCACGACAAGCAGCCGCCGCACGGCAAGGAACAGCAAGACCGCAGTCACGGCCGAGATCAGCGCCGAAATGGCCAGGATCCTCAGCCCGTATTCGATGAGCGCCTTGCGCAGGGGCCCCGTGGGCAGCGTCACCTCGATCAGCAGCCCGGCCTCCTGCACCGGGTTGCCGATCACACGGATGACATGGTTGCCCGGGTCGGCGATCAGCGCGAAGGCATCTTCGATCAGCGTCAGGGGGCCAGAGCTGCGAAGATCATAGGTGGCCTGGATCGGTTCGGGAATCTCCGAGGACAACACCAACTGCCGCACCTCGTCCCGACGCAGCACGACGTTGTAGACCCCGGCATTGGCCAGCAACTCCTTTTCCAGTTCCGGCCCAATCATCTCGTCGGTCGCCAACGTGGCAAGCGAGGCGATCTGCGCCTTCTCGAGCTTGTCCATCAGGTAGTCGGCGCGGAAGCGAGCCATCGACGGGACAAGGATCAGGATTTCGGCAAGCACGAAAAAGGCGAATGTCAGAAGCAGGAACCGCCCCGACAACGTTTTGAAAAACGACGCTCGCCCGACCTTCACCCAGTGCCAACCCTTCCGCCGCGCCCTCGCCGCAATAGACGAAGACTATGGCAGGACACGCTGCACCAGCCGCACGACCTGCCGCAACGCAGGATTATCAAAGAGCTTGGGCGAGAAATAGGCCCCCGCCGCACGTTTCGACACCTCAGACAGCGTCGGATAGGGCAGGACCATGCCCGCGACCGCCGACAGCTTGATCCGGCTGGACACGACGAGCGCCCAAAGGCCGATCAACTCACCCGCTTGCGCGCCGACGATGCCCGCGCCGATCACCCGTCCCCTCACCGCCACCAGCTTGACCAGACCCTCGGTCCGGTGCTCGGCTTGCGCGCGGTCGTTGTCGTGGAAGGACCAGCGCAGGACTTCGACCCGGTCGCCATGGGTCTTGCGGGCCTCGGCCTCGGTCAGACCGACCTGGGCCAGTTCCGGATCGGCATAGGTCACGCGGGGGATGTGATCGGTCCGCACCTTTGCCGGCAGACCAAGCACCGCCTGGCGGATGACGATGCCGGCGTGATAGCCCGCAAGGTGGGTGAACTGCCCCTGCCCCGCCGCATCGCCCACCGCAAAGACCCGCCGGTTCGAGCTGCGAAGCCGCGCATCGACCGTCACGCCCCGGTCGTCATGCGCGATCTTCGCCGCGCCAAGGTCCATCCCCTCGAAGGAAACGGCGCGCCCCGTCGCCACCAGCAGATGGCTGCCCCTCAGGATCCGCCCATCCTCAAGGCGCAGGGCGACCCCGTCTGACCAGTCAACCGAGCCGACCTTGGCCTCGGTCACGATTTCCACCCCTTCCGCGCCCAGCGCAGCCAGCACCACCGCCGCCAACTCGGGATCGTCCCGCTGCAGGGCCGTCCCTGCATCGACCACAGTCACCCGGCAGCCAAACCGCCGATGCGCCTGCGCGAGTTCGATGCCGATCGGACCGGCCCCCAGAATCAGCAGATGCTCCGGCTTCTCCCGCAGCGGAAAAATGGTTTCATTGGTCAGATAAGGCCCGTCCGTCAGCCCCGGGACCGGCGGGAGGCGCGGCCGCGACCCGGTGGCGATCACGAAGCGCCGGGCGCGAATGCGCTGCCCCCCGGCCTCGACCACATCAGGCGCGACGAAGCGGGCATGGGCGCGGATCACCCGCACGCCCAGCCCCTCGAACCGCTCCTGGCTGTCGACCGGCGCGATAGCGGCGATGACCTGCGCGACATGATCCTTCACCGCCGCGAAATCGACCCTCGGTGCGACCGGCCGGATTCCGAACCTGGCCCCTGCCGTCATCGCGTGTGCCGCCTTCGCCGCCGCGATCAGCGCCTTGGACGGGACGCAGCCGTGGTTCAGGCAGTCGCCGCCCATCTCGGCCGCCTCGATCAGCACCACGCGCGCCCCCATCTGCACCGCGCCCGCCGCGACGGACAGGCCGCCCGAACCGGCACCGATCACGCAAAGGTCGGTCCTGATTTCGTCCACAGTCAAAGTCTCCTTCCGCGCCACAACCGGATCAGGATCGGCAGCGCCGCCAGGACCGCAAGGCCGATCCCCGGCAGGATCGCCCTCCAGCTCTTGAGCGCCCCAAGGTCCGGCACAGCCCCTGCCGCCAGAACCTCGCCCAGCCCGGCTCCGAACCCGGTCAGCAGCAACGCGCCCGGAATGATGCCGAAGAAGGTGGTGAAAGCGAACCGCGATAGGCTGACCCCCATGACCGAGGGGATGAGATTCGCAAGAAAGAACGGCACGACGGGCGTCAGCCGCATCAGGAACAGGACCGAAAGCTCGTTCTCCCGGATCCCTTCCATCAACTGCGCCGCCCTGCCGCCACCCGACGTGATCCGCCCGCGCAGGCTTTCCCCGAATCCGGACCGGGCCGCGAGAAAGATCAGGATCGCGCCGCAGGTCGCCGAAACCAGGTTGTAGAGCACCCCCGGAAAAGCACCGAACAGAAACCCGCCGGTCAGCGTCGCCACGGTCGCCCCGGGCAGGCTGAGTGTGACGATAGCAGTATAGGTCAGCATGAAAACCACGACCGCCCGGGCGTAATGCGCATCCCGATAGGCAAGAAGGTCGGCATGATGCTCGGACAGCGCCTTGAGGGTCAGATCGTCCCGAAAGAAGATCGCGGCAATCACGGCGGCGATGCCGATCAGAACGATCGGCAGGCGGCGCCAGGGGCGCCCTGCCCCGCGCGTCTTGCCCTCCGCCCTTCCGCCCAACGCCATCCGTTCGCCACCCGCAGTCCTTCGGGCCAAGACCTAGCACGTGCCCCCACGCGGGACAGGAGAGTTTTCGCACCGCCGCCGCGTCGGCCGAGTTCCGGCGCAGATTCCGGAAGAAAAACCCGCTTGGCGGAATTGACTTGGGCACAGGTCGCCCGTAAAGGACGGGCTTCGAATGGGGGCGCCCTCGAATCCTTCGCGGTTCGGGTTGCCCGGAAGAATTGGAGAGCCGCGATGAAGCGCACGTATCAACCCTCGAACCTGGTCCGCAAGCGGCGCCACGGTTTCCGCGCCCGCATGGCGACCAAAGGCGGCCGCCTGGTTCTGGCCGCGCGTCGCGCCAAGGGCCGCAAGGTTCTGTCGGCCTGATCGGCCGCGAACCTCTCGCAAGGTCACACGACATGACACCGCCGGAGGCCGGGGCCACGGGCAGCAATGCCGGGGCCGCCCTGCCGCCCCCGGCGGTTTCCGTTTGTCTTGAGGTCATCGCCAAGCGCGCAGATTTCCTCCGCGCGGCCCAGGCCCGGCGTCAGGCGATGCCGGGCTTTCTGCTGCAGGCCCGCCGCCGCGGCGATGACAGCCCGACGATCCGGGTGGGTTTCACCTGCTCCAAGAAGGTCGGCAACTCCGTCACCCGCAACCGCGCGCGGCGCCGCCTGCGCGAAGTGGCCCGCGCCATCCTGCCCAAGGGCGGCAAGCCGGGCTGGGACTATGTGCTGGTCGGCCGCCCGGATGCGACGGTCAGCCGCCCTTACAGTGACCTTCTGAACGACCTATCTCAGGCCCTGTCCCGTATCCACGCGGAAAAGGCCCGATGACCCCGCTCGCCCATCTCGTCGCCCTGCCCGTCCGCGCCTATCGGCTGGTCCTGTCCCCGTGGGTCGGGCATGGCTGCCGCTACCAGCCCACCTGCTCGGCCTATGCGCTCGAGGCGCTGGAGAAACACGGCGCGCTGAAGGGCGGCTGGCTCGCCGCCCGCCGCATCGGCCGCTGCCATCCCTGGGGCGGCTCGGGCTATGACCCGGTGCCGGAGAAGGAGTGATCAGTCCTTTTCGAAAAAGATCGTGACCTGTCCGATCCGGACCCCGGCCTTGCGCATGTAGGCGATGTTCATCAGGCGATCCTCGGTCAGAAGCCACATCCAGTCATCGAAACCCACCCGCAGGGTTCCGTCCGGCACAGGCAGGTCGATCCGGTAGGTCCAGTTGAAGGTATCGCCGCGCTCGACCCCGCTCGCCACGCCCAAGACACCGGGCGCTGTCCCCTGCCAGCTGTCCGGCCCGGTCTTGGTCAGCGTCCACTTGCGGTTTTCCTTCGACCCGTCCTCGTAGACGAAGTTCTCGTCCAGCGTCAGGGTCTGGGACTTCGGCTGCCAGTCGCCGTCGATGGTCACGACAAAGCGCCGCCGCACCTCGCCAAACACATCCTGGAACTGGCCGTGGGCGATGACGCGCCCGTCAAAGAACTCCTCCAGGTTCAGCTTGCGATCGCTCAGAAGCGGATCGGTCGGCCCCGGGCGGCCAGAGCACGCCCCCAGAACCAGAAACGCGGCAAGGATCATCCAGCGCATCGCGCCCTTCCCCCGATTGTTGTCCTGCCGTATACGCGCGGAGACGCCGACCGGATGCCCTGCCCGCGGAAAAGCCCCATGTTCGACGAAACCGACGATCTGCCGCCGATCCTGCGCGGCGCGCCCGACACGACCGAGTTCAAGAAACTCCGCAAGCGGCTCGTGCGCGAGGTCCGCGAGGCGATCGAGACCTATGGCATGGTCGAACGCGGCGCGCGCTGGCTGGTCTGCCTGTCGGGCGGCAAGGACAGCTACACGCTGCTCGCCGTGCTGACCGAACTCCAGTGGCGCGGGCTGCTGCCGGTTGACCTGCTCGCCTGCAACCTTGACCAGGGCCAGCCGGGTTTTCCCGCGACCGTCCTGCCCGAGTTCCTGACACGGATGCAGATTCCGCACCGCATCGAATATGCCGACACCTATTCGATCGTGGTCGACAAGATCCCGCAGGGTCGGACCTACTGCTCGCTCTGCTCGCGCCTGCGCCGCGGCAACCTCTACCGGATCGCGCGCGAGGAAGGCTGCTCGGCCGTCGTTCTTGGCCATCACCGCGACGACATCCTCGAGACCTTTTTCATGAACCTGTTCCACGGCGGGCGGCTGGCCACCATGCCGCCGAAGCTGGTGAACGAGGATGGCGACCTCTTTGTCTATCGCCCGCTTGCCTTCGTCGCCGAGGCGGACTGCGAGCGTTTCGCCCGTGACATGGATTATCCGATCATCCCCTGCGACCTCTGCGGCAGCCAGGAGGGGCTTCAGCGCCAGCAGGTCAAGCAGATCCTCGACGGGTGGGAGGCGCGCAACCCCGGCCGCCGCCAGGTGATGTTCCGCTCGCTGATGAACACGCGGCCCTCACATCTGCTCGACCCCGGCCTCTTCGACTTCGCCGGCCTTCAGCTCGGCTCGCCTATGGCAGGAGATCGTGAAAATCCTCCGCAACTTCGGGGCGAGGATTAACAATCCGATCAGCCTGTCTGCCTAGTTTCCTCCTGCGGGCACCGGATCGCCCGCGGCGACGGGGGCCCGGGGCAGATGGTGGAACTGAGCGACTTCCAGCGCGGCATGGTGCGGATCAACGGCATGCTGCGTCGGCCCGAAGTGATGATCTTCCTGCCAGCCCTCACGCTTGCCGGTTTCTGGCTGGGGGGCGAAGGGACGCTGATCTTGCTTGCCCTTGGCCTGCCAATGATCTTCGTGATGACCGGCGCCTTCAGCCAGGCGCCAGCCCCCGCCGCCGCCTTGGGCGAGGTCGGCCTGCGCGCCGATATCACCGCGGCCCTCGACGCCGTCTTGCGCCAGGGCCGTGCCTCCGGCCTGACCACCGCCTGCCTCGTCCTGCAATTCGACGAGGCCGACCGTTTCCTTGACCGTCACGGCCGCGCTGTCCAGGCCGAGATGCTGCAACGCTCGGCCGAACGCATCTGCACCGCGCTGCGCCAGGGTGACACGGTCGCCCGGCTGGAAGGCGGCGGTCTCGCGGTCGCGCTTGGGCCCGTGCGCCGGCTCGACCTCGAAACGCTGGTTCAGGTGGCGGGGCGGCTACAAACGGCCATCGGCGCCCCGATGGCGGTCGAGGGGGCACAGATCTACGTCACCTGTTCGGTCGGCTTCTGCCTGGTCTCGCGTGCGCCGCAGGAAACCGGCCGCGCCATGCTCGACGCCGCGCAAGTCGCCGCGGACGAGGCGCTGCGCAATGGCCCCGGGGCCATCCGCAGCTTCTCGCCCGACATGGCCCGCACCCGCGCCGACCGCGAGGCGCGGCGCGACCTGCTGGAGGCGGCGCTGGATGAAGGCCAGATCCGTCCGCATTTCCAGCCGCAGATCTCGACCGATACCGGCGAGTTGACCGGGCTTGAGACACTCGCGCGCTGGCACCATCCCGAGCGTGGCATCCTGTCGCCGGCAGAGTTCCTGCCCGCCATCGAAGAGGCGGGTCTGGCCGAGCGGCTGGGCGAAGTCATGATGTTCCATGCCCTGACCTCGCTATCGCGATGGGACAAGGCCGGCCTGGCCGTTCCCTGCATCTCGGTCAACTTCTCCGGGTCAGAACTGCAAAACCCGCGGCTGCCCGAGCGGATCAAATGGGAACTTGACCGCTTCGATCTGGCAAGCAGCCGCCTGACGGTCGAGATCCTGGAAACCGTGGTCACCCGCACCGACGATGACGTGACGGTGCAGAACATCGCCGCGTTGGCTCGGCTTGGCTGCAACATCGACCTGGATGATTTCGGCACCGGTCACGCCTCGATCACCAACATCCGCCGCTTCGGCGTGCGCCGGATCAAGATCGACCGGAGCCTTGTCACCCGGGTCGATACCGACCGCGAGCAGCAGAAGATGATCGCCGCGATCCTGTCGATGGCGGACCGGCTGGGAATCGACACGCTGGCGGAGGGCGTCGAAAGCGCGGGCGAACACACCATGCTCGCCCAGCTTGGCTGCCGCCATGTGCAGGGCTTTGCCATCGCACGGCCGATGGATTTCGACGCGACGACCGACTGGATCCGCAGCCACGCCGGGCGGCTTGGAATACCGCCTCGACTGGGCCACCGCAGCGCCTGACAGGTCCGGCGGGCCGCTGCCGAACAAAGCCTTCATCCGGGAATCCGCTTGACCTTGGACGACCCATCTGTTGAAGCACCGCCTGACCCTTTTCTGACGGAACGGTGGTGGTCCAGATGGACGATCAGAACAAGAACCTCATCCTCGCGACAGTGCTCAGCTTCCTGGTGATCCTGGGCTGGTTCCTGATCTTCCCGCCGCCCGAAACCCAACCGGCGCCGCAGACCCCGGCCGCGGCGACCGAAGCCACGACCACGGCCCCTGCGGCCACCGCCTCTACCTCCAGCGAAGCGACCGAACCCGCGGCCGCGGAAACCGCGCGCATTTCGATCGACACCCCGCGGGTGTCCGGCTCGATCGCGCTGACCGGCGGCCGGATCGACGACCTGCTGCTCAAGGATTACCGCGTCACCATCGACCCGGAATCGCCGCTTGTGCGCCTGCTCACTCCCGTGGGCGAGAAAGAGTCCTATTATGCGCGCTACGGCTGGGAATCCGACGGCTCCGTCGCCTCGACGGACCTGCCGGGCCCGAACACCGTCTGGACCCAGACCGCTGGTTCGACGCTGTCCCCCGGGGCGCCCGTCACCCTGTCCTGGGACAATGGCAAGGGCCTTGTCTTCACCCGCACCTTCGCGATCGACGACAACTACATGTTCTCGGTCACGCAAGGGGTGCAGAACAATTCCGCGGCTCCGGTCACCCTCTACCCCTACGGCGTGATCGACCGTCACGGCATCCCGAGCGATGCGCAGAACTTCTTCGTCCTGCATGAAGGCGTGGTGCGCATGGCCGACGGCAAGCTGGAAGAGACGCGATACAAGGATGTCGCGAAGCTTCCGTTGATCCCGGCCGAGGGTGGCCCGGCCGAAAGCATCGAGGTGACACAGAACGGCTGGATCGGCTTCACCGGCCATTACTGGCAGACGATCCTGATTCCCGCCGATGGTCAGCCCTTTACCGCGGTGACCAAGCACCTGGCCGAAAGCGATATCTTCCGCACGACGGTCCGCAACCAGCCGGTCACCGTCGCGCCCGGCGCCACGGCCGAGAATGCCTCGCGTCTGTTCGCCGGGGCCAAGGAATGGGAAACCCTGCGCTACTACCAGAATGAACAGGGCGTCCATGGCTTCATCGACTCGATCGACTGGGGCTGGTTCTACTTCCTGACCAAGCCGATCTTCCGCGTCCTGCACGCCCTGCACGGGATCATTGGCAACATGGGCCTGGCGATCATGGCCCTGACGCTGGTGCTGAAGATCATCGTCCTGCCGCTTGCGTGGAAATCCTACGCCTCGATGGCCCGGATGAAGGAACTTCAGCCCGAAATCGAGAAGCTGAAGGAACGGGCCGGCGACGACAAGGCCATGATGCAGCGCGACATGATGGCGCTTTACAAGGAGAAGAAGGTCAACCCGGCGGCCGGCTGCCTGCCGGTGCTGATCCAGATCCCGATCTTCTTCTCGCTCTACAAGGTGATCTTCGTCACGCTGGAACTGCGCCACGCGCCGTTCTTCGGCTGGCTCAAGGACCTTTCGGCGCCCGATCCGTCGTCGCTGTTCAACCTGTTCGGCCTGCTGCCCTGGGCCGCGCCGGCCCACGGCACCCTGCTGGCCACGATCTTCATCGGTGCGCTGCCGATCCTTCTCGGCATCTCGATGTGGTTCCAGCAGAAACTGAACCCGGCCCCCGCCGATGCGGCACAGGCGGCGATCTTTGCCTGGATGCCGTGGATCTTCATGTTCATGCTGGGCGGCTTCGCCTCGGGCCTGGTGCTGTACTGGATCACCAACAACACCATCACCTTCACCCAGCAGTACCTGATCATGCGCAGCCACGGGGCCAAGCCGGATATCTTCGGCAACATCAAGGCCTCGGTCAAACGCAAGCCCAAGGCGGCAAATGACGCGAAGGCGCCAAAGACCGGCGCGAAGAAATGACCGCCTGGCTGGCGCATCTGTGCCGCCACCCGATCAAGTCGGCGGGCTATGAAGAAATCGAAAGCGCGACCCTGACCGAGGGCCGCGCTTTCCCCTTTGATCGCGAATGGGCTGTCGCGCACGAAGCGGCGCGCTTTAGCCAGCAGCCGGACGGCTGGGCGCCCAAGATGAACTTCCTGCGCGGCTGGGCGTCGTCGCAGCTGATGGCCATCGCCTGCAGTTCCGATCCCGCCAACCGGCGCGTGACCCTGCGCCATCCGGCCGCCGGGACGGTGACTGTCGCTCCGGACGAACCTGAAGAGGCCGCGGCCCTGGTCGACTGGCTCCGCCCACTCTGGCCCGAGAACCGCCCTGCGCCCTCCCGGGTCGTGCGGGTCGAGGGGCAGCCGATGACGGATGTCCCCGATCCCTGGGTGGCGGTCCTGAGCCTCGCCAGCAATCGTGACCTTGGGCAAAGGATGGGCATGGACCTGTCCATCCACCGCTGGCGCGGCAACCTGTGGATCGACGGCCTCGCCCCCTGGTCGGAATTTGACCTGATCGGCCGCGAGATGACCGTCGGTCCGGTTCGCCTGCGCGTCGAGGAACGCATCACACGATGCCGCGCCACCTGTGCCAACCCTGAAACCGGCCGCACCGACGGCGACACTCTCGCCGCCCTCGACTCAGCCTTCGGGCATCAGGATTTCGGCGTCTATGCCCGGGTCGTCAGCGGCGGCACCCTGCGGCTGGGCGATGAGGTGACCTTGGCATGACACTCGCCTTCCCGCTTGCCCCCGAACCCGAAGAGGCCGCGCGCGAGGCCGGGCGGCTGCTGTTCGCCGGGCCGGTGACCTTCGTCAAGGGCGTCACCGCCATGTCCGGCCTGCCGCCCGCAGACCGGATCGAGATCTGCTTTGCCGGCCGGTCGAATGTCGGCAAGTCGAGCCTCATCAACGCGCTGACCGGACGCAAGAACCTCGCCCGCGCCTCGAACACGCCGGGCCGGACGCAGGAGATCAACTTCTTCGCGCTTGGCGACACCCGCTACATGGTCGACCTGCCCGGCTACGGCTATGCCGAGGCGCCGGTGGCAATCGTCGCCAAGTGGCAGGCGCTGCTGAAAAGCTACCTCGCCGGTCGCGTCACCCTGCGCCGCGCCTTTGTGCTGATCGACACCCGTCACGGCGTGAAGGCGGTGGACGAGGAAATCCTGACCCTGCTCGACCGATCGGCCGTGACCTTCCAGGTCGTCATGACCAAGTCCGACAAGGTGAATGCGGCGACCCGCGAAGCCAATATCGAGCAGGTGCGCGGCGCGCTGGCCAAGCATCCGGCGGCTTATCCGGAAATCGTCCTGACCTCGTCCGAGAAAGGCGACGGCATCGAGACCCTGCGGGCGATCATCGCCGGGCTGCAATAGCGTCAGCCTCCGCCGCGATTTCGGCCAGCATCGCCCGCACCACGATGACCTGACGCGTTGCGGCCGCTCGCTCTTGCCGCAGCCGATCCTGCGCCGTGTCCGCATCGAACGGTGTCTCGCTAGGTCCACGCGGCGGGATGACCGGATCCGGCCCCTCCCCCGGAAATCGGAAGGCAGGGGCGAAATAACCCTCTTCCTCCTCCAGCGCGAAGGCGCGCACCTGCGGGGCTGCCTCGCCAAGAAGCAGCAGCCGGACCAGCAAGGCCCGCATCGGGATATGTCCCGTGCCGGAGGCGCAGGCGACATGTCCCCAGCCACCGCGATCCGGCACGACCAGGCAATCCTTCACATGCACCTCGGTGATGAGCCCGGCCTGGGCCTCAAGCGCCGCCAGCGGTGTTTCGCCGGCATTCACCATGTTGCCGCAGTCGAAGAGCAGCGACAGCCGCGGATGTCCCACGCGCCGGACGATCTCGACCAGTTCGGCGGATTTCAGGTCTTCGTGCTGTTCCAGCGTGAAGGCCAGGCGCCCGCCTGCGTCGAGGTCGGACAACAGCGCCAGATCCGCGATCGTCCGGGCCATGACCTGCGACACCGGCCCGCAATGGCGCGGGTAGAAGCGCATCGAGGTTGCCCCCACCGCCTCGGCAATCGCCGCCGCGTCTCTCAGGTCCCCGGCCTCAGTGCTGCTTGTCTCGACATGCACCTCAAGACCAAGCGCCGCGGCTTGACGGCCGAAGTCAGAGCGCGCGGCCCTGTCCATGGCGAGGAGGCTTGCGCCTTCGCCGTCCTCGACATGGATCTTCACCCCGGCCAGACGATGCCCCTCTGCGAAGTCCAGCAGGTCCGCGGGTCGAAAACCGCCGAAGCGGAAGTTGAGGTGATGGGCATAGGCATGGGCGAAAAGCGGTGCCGCTCGGGCGCGATCGGCCAGCCGCGCCGCCATGTCTGGCGGCATAGTGCGGATCATCGTCTGCCAGTCGACCGGTTCGATGAGGTCGGGGGGCGGCTTGGCCATGGCGTCCTCGCTGTTGGCCCTTGCTGCACGGTCGCACGGACCGAGGCAAGTCCCTTGGCACACCCCGTCAAAGGGGCTAGGACGGACCGCGCATTTCCGCCCGAAACATGGGGCCCCGCATGAGAAAGCAGACCGCCACGATGGAAGATTCGATCGCCACAGCCCGGATCCTGTCCGAGGCTCTCCCCTATCTTCAGCGCTATTCCGGCGCGGTTGTCGTCGTGAAATTCGGCGGCAATGCCATGGGCGACGACGCGGCCATGGCCGAGTTTGCCCGCGATATCGTGCTCATGCGTCAGGTGGGGGTGAACCCGGTCGTCGTGCATGGCGGCGGGCCGATGATCAACGAAATGCTGAACAAGCTCGGCATCAAGTCGGAATTCGTCCGTGGCAAGCGCGTAACCGACAAGGCCACCGTCGAGGTGGTCGAGATGATCCTTTCAGGCCTCGTCAACAAGCGGATCGTGCAGGCGATCAACGATCAGGGCGGCCGCGCCGTGGGCATCTCGGGCAAGGACGATGACCTGATGGTCTGCGAGGCGGACGATCCGGAACTTGGCTTCGTCGGCCGCCCGGTCGAGATGAACGTGCAGGTGCTGCGCGACCTCTACGAGGCCGGGATCATCCCGGTTGTTGCCCCGGTCGCTACCGGCATGGCGGACAACGAGACCTTCAACGTCAACGGCGATACGGCGGCGGGCGCGATTGCCGGAGCACTGCAAGCCGACCGCCTGCTGCTTCTGACCGATGTGTCTGGCGTGAAGAACCCGGCGGGCGAGGTGCTGACCCAGATCACCCCCGAGGACGTGCGGGCCATGATCGCAGATGGCAGCATCTCGGGCGGGATGATCCCCAAGACCGAAACCGCGCTTGCAGCGCTCGATCAGGGGGTGCGGGCAGTGACGATCCTTGACGGACGCATCCCGAATGCCTGCCTCCTGGAGCTGTTCACCGATCACGGCGCCGGTTCGCAGATCCGTTCGACCGAACCGCGCGTGAAGCCGCGCCGCAGATGACCACGCTCGCCGGGATCGAAGGCCGTCTTGCACCGCAGGGCCTTGCGATCCTCGGCGGTTTTGTCGCCACGGCAGAGGATGACCTTCCCACAGGCACGCGGACGGTCCTGATGATCGGCCCAGACGGCGCAAACTTCTGGCCGATCCTGACCGCCAGTGCGGAATGGCAGGACGGGGCGCCCGACCCCGTCGACCGCTGGTCGCGGCGGGTGATCGGCGGCATCGCTTGCGGCCTTGGCGCAAAGGCGCTGTTCCCCTTTGGCGGACCGCCCTATCGCCCCTTTTTCAGCTGGGCCCTGCGGACGGGAAGATGCCATCAGTCGCCCGTACGGCTGCTGGTCCATGACGAGGCGGGGCTTTGGGTGTCCTTCCGCGGCGCGCTGGCGCTGAAAGAGTCGATCGACCTGCCGCCTCCGCCGCCCCCACCCTGCGAGGCCTGCATCGGCCGACCCTGCCTGACGACCTGCCCGCCCCGTGCCCTGACCGCCGCCGGCTATGACGTCCCGGCCTGCCACGCCTTCCTCGACACGCCGGCGGGGCAGGACTGCCTGTCGAACGGTTGCGCCGTGCGCCGCGCTTGCCCGGTCTCGGTTGCCCATGCAAGGATGCGCGAACAGTCGGCCTATCACATGGGGCAGTTCCACCGATGACCAAGCGCCTGATCCTGACGCGGCACGCCAAGTCCAGCTGGGACGATCCGACCATGGCCGATCACGACCGCCCGCTGAACGAGCGCGGCAAGGCCGCGGCCGCCGACCTTGGCGGCTGGCTCGCATCGCGCGGCTACGTGCCTGACGAAGTCCTCTGCTCCGACGCCCTGCGCACCCGCAAGACCTGGTCCGGCATCGCCCCGGCCCTGCCGGGCACGCCGATCCTGGAATTGAAGCCGGCGCTTTATCATGCCGGGCCCGACGTGATGCTCGCCGTCCTTCGCCACGCCAAGGGCGACACGGTGATGATGATCGGCCACAACCCGGGCATCGCCGAATTCGCTGCGCGGCTGGTCGCCCGCGCCCCGATCAACCCCGAATTCCACCGCTACCCGACCGGTGCCACTCTTGTCGTGGATTTCGACATCGCCGACTGGGGCCAGGCCGAGTGGGGCCGTGGCGCGGTCATGGATTTCGTCGTGCCACGCGAAATCGACGCCTGAGCATTTTCTGCTCTCAAGTATCCTCGGGGGGTGAATGCGCGAAGCGCAGAGGGGGGCAGAAGGCCCCCCTTTCTTGATTCAATGCCCGAGTATCTGGCTCAGGAACAGCTTGGTGCGTTCCGACTTCGGGTTCAGGAAGAACTCCTCGGGCTCGTTCTGCTCGACGATCTGGCCCTGATCCATGAAGATCACCCGGTTCGCCACCTGACGGGCAAAGCCCATCTCGTGGGTCACGCAGAGCATCGTCATCCCCTCTTCCGCCAGCTCGATCATGGTGTCGAGCACCTCCTTGATCATCTCGGGGTCAAGGGCCGAGGTCGGCTCGTCGAACAGCATGATCCGCGGCTTCATGCAAAGCGACCGGGCGATCGCCACCCGTTGCTGCTGGCCGCCCGAAAGCTGGCCGGGATACTTGTTCGCCTGTTCCGGAATTTTCACCTTCTTCAGGAAGTACATCGCCGTCTCTTCCGCTTCCTTCTTCGGGATCTTGCGGACCCAGATCGGGGCGAGCGTCAGGTTCTCGAGGATGGTCAGGTGCGGGAAGAGGTTGAAGTGCTGGAACACCATCCCGACCTCGGACCGCACCTTGTCGATGTTCTTGATGTCGTTGGTCAGCTCGGTGCCATCGACGATGATCTGGCCGGACTGGTGTTCCTCCAGCCGGTTGATGCAACGGATCAGCGTCGACTTGCCCGACCCGGACGGCCCGGCGATGACGATGCGCTCGCCCCGCCGCACGGTCAGGTCGATGTCGCGCAGCACGTGGAACGTGCCGTACCACTTGTTCATCTTTGTGATCTGGACCGCGACCTCGTCGCTGACCTTCATTTCCTTGCGGGCCTTGGCAGCTTCAGCCATGAGCGCTCTCCCTAGCGATGGTCGCGCTTCAGCCGGCGCTCGAGATACATCGAGTAGCGCGACATGCCGAAGCAGATGACGAAAAAAATGGCGCCGACAAAGATGTAGGGCTCCCAGTAGATGCCCTTCCAGTTGATGTCGGCGCGGACGATCTGGGTCACGCCCTTCAGCGGATCGAGAAGGCCGACGAAGGCCACCAGAGTGGTGTCCTTGAACAGCCCGATGAAGGACGAGACGATGCCGGGAATGGCGATCTTCAGCGCCTGCGGCATGATGACGAGCCGCTGCGCCCGCCAGTAGTCGAGGCCAAGCGCATCCGCCGCCTCGTACTGGCCGCGCGGCAGGGCAGCGAGGCCCCCGCGGATCACCTCGGCGATGTAGGCCGCCGAGAAGAAGGTCACGAGGATGATGACGCGCAGGATCAGGTCGAAGTTGGTGTTCGGCGGCAGGAAGTACTGCAGCAGCAGCGAGGCGGTGAACAGCAGCGTGATGAGCGGCACGCCACGGATGAACTCGATGAAGCCGACGCTGAGCACCTTGATGAGGAACATGTCCGACCGCCGGCCGAGCGCCAGCAGGATTCCCATCGGCAAGGAGAAGGCGATTGCGGTCACGCCGATCGTCATGGCCAGCAGGAAGCCGCCGAACTGGTCGGATGCTACCGCAGGCAGGCCGATCGGGATGACGCTGTCGATCGCCTGCGCAACGCCATGGTCCAGGAACAGCCACCACAGCACGGCGAGCACCGCGCCAAGGGCGGTAGCGACCACGACGCCGAGCCGTTCAAAGGTCAGACGATAGGTGACGGCGATGATGACGAAGCCCAGCATCGCAACCACCGGCGCCCAGATCGAGCCGCCCCAGAGCAGGAAGAAGGTGATTGCCGGATAGATCGCCGTGAACCAGATCAGGCGGCCGGGCGCGGTGTTGGCAAGGGCAAACAGCACAAGAAGCAGAACGGCCGTCAGCGCAAAGGCAAGGGCCGGGGCGGAGGCGAGCCAAAGCGTCACGGCCAGGAACAGCGTGACGACCAGGAAAAGCGGATTGAGCTTTTCCTTCTGCCCCGCGAACAGGACAGGACCGATGGCGGCGAAAAGCAGGCCGAAGGCCAGCGTCGGGCGCCAATACTGGTCCATCGGGAAGAACCCGAACAGGAACTGGTTCCAGCGCTCGCGCACCATGGCCCAGCAGGCGCCCGAGGCATCGGGACCGGCGCGCTCGGCGATGATCGTCCGGCATTCCGACAGCGAGCCGGCATTCCAAACCCCGTTCAAGAACCACGGCACGACCGCCCGCAGCAGCCCGAAGATGATCAGGATCGAGATCACCGTCAGCGTGATGTTCAACGCGTTCGAAAACAGGTTCTCGCGCATCCACTTCACATATCCGCTTTCGCGGGCCGGAGGTTCGCGCGGCGGGATCATGGTATCTCGGGCGAAGGCGATGGAGTCGCCGGTGGGATTGGCCATCTCAGCGCTCCTTCAGTTTCACGGCGTTGTTGTAGATGTTCATCACGCCCGAGATGATCAGGCTGATCGTCAGATAGATCGCCATCATCAAGAGCATGCATTCCAGTTCCTTGCCGGTCTGGTTCAGCGTGATGCCGCCAAGAGTGCCGCGCAGGTCCATGTAGCTGACGGCGATGGCAAGCGAGGTGTTCTTGGTCAGGTTCAGGTACTGGCTGATGAGCGGAGGGATGATCACCCGCAGGGCCTGCGGCAGGATGACAAGGCTCATCGTCCGACCAGGACGCAGGCCAAGCGCATAGGCGGCCTCGGTCTGCCCCCTTGGAATGGCCATGATCCCGGCGCGGACGATCTCGGCGATGAACGCCCCCGTATAGAGAGAGAGCGCCACGAGTAGCGCGGTGAAGGCATGGGCGACAGTGATACCACCGGTGAAGTTGAAGCCCTTGAACTGCGGGTAGCCAAGGTGGAACCCGAGCGCCCAAAGCAGGATCACGACCGGTGCGAGCCAGATCAGCAGGCTTTTCCACCAGGTGACGGGGCGCACGCCCGTCGCTTCTTGCAGGGCGCGGGCGCGGTGCGACAGGGCGCGATACGCGAAAAAGCTACCGACCAGGACGGCGATGATCGCGAGAAGGTCAAGGCTGACCAGGAAGATTCCAAGGTCGATATTGCCAAGACTGCGGTCGAACAGCGGTTCGGGAATGTTGGTACCGCGGTTGGTGATCGCGATCGAACCCAAGATCATGTGGGCCTTGGGCTGTTCGCCGGCGGCAATCATCGCGTCCGTCAGCTTGAAGTCCTTGGGTTCCGGCATCGCCTCTGAAAGGACGACATAGACCAGCAGGATCCAGAGCAGGACCGGGACGTTGCGCGTGACCTCGACATACACGGTCATCAGCCGCCCGATCAGCCAGTTGTTCGACAGGCGCAGGACGCCGGCGACGACACCGATCACGGTAGCCAGGATGCAGCCGAAGAAAGCCAGCAGCAGCGTGTTCAGCAGCCCGACGAGCATTGCCCGCGCGTGGGTGTCATCGTTGGTATAGGCGATCAGCCGCTGGCTGATGTCATATCCCGCGCGGTTCCAGAGGAAATCGTAGCTGAAGCCACGATCCTTGGCGGCCAGGTTCTGGACGATATTGTTGAAGATCCAGGACAGGAAGAGCCCAAACAGGATCAGCACGATGATCTGGATCGTGATCGACCGATACCGCGTATCGTAGATCAACATGCTCAGCCGAAAGGAGTCCTTCGGCGCTTCGCCGGCATAGGCCATTTCAGTACCCCCTGATCCTGCCGCGGGCCGGTTTTCCGGCTTGCCGCCACGAGGTCTTTTGCCTCGCCTTTTGCAGGGTAACCCCTAAGAAGGAAACGGGCGCGCCCTGTGGCGCGCCCGGACCGGATGTCAGATCAACGGAACGGCGGGGCGTACTGCAGGCCGCCTTGGGTCCATTGCGCGTTCAGGCCGCGGGCCAGGCCGATCGGGGTCGATTCGCCGATATTGGCCGCGAAGATCTCGCCATAGTTGCCGACCTGCTTGATCGCCCGCTTGGCCCATTCCTTGTCCAGGCCCATGAACGAACCGAGGTCGGCATCCATGCCGAGCAGGCGCTTGATCTCGGGGTTCTGGGTGGTCGAGGCGATCTCGTCCACGTTGGCCGAGGTGATGCCATACTCTTCCGCAGCAACCAGCGCGTAGTAAGTCCAGCGCACCACGTCACCCCAGTTGTTGTCGCCATGGCGAACGACCGGGCCGAGCGGTTCCTTCGAGATGATCTCGGGCAGGATGATGTAGTTCTGCGGGTCGGCCATCGTGGCACGGGCGGCAGCAAGGCCCGACGCATCGGTCGTGTAGGCGTCGCAGGCGCCCGCCACGAGCTGGCGCTGGCCTTCGGCGTCGTCGGCGATGTTGACCGGGGTATAGGCGATGTTGTTCGCCTTGAACCAGTCGGCCAAGTTCAGTTCGGTCGTCGTGCCGGTCTGGATACAGATCGTCGCGCCATCCAGTTCCTTGGCCGAGGTTACGCCGAGGTCCTTCTTCACCATGAAGCCCTGGCCGTCATAGTAGTTGACCGCGACGAAATCGAACTTCAGGTCGGTGTCGCGCGAGAACGTCCAGGTCGAGTTGCGCACCAGCACATCAACCTCGCCCGAGGCAAGCGCGGTGAAGCGGGTCTCGCCGGTCAGCGGCACATATTTGACCTTGTTCGAGTCGCCCAGAACAGCAGCGGCGACGGCCTTGCAGATTGCCACGTCGAAGCCCTGGTAATTGCCGTTCGCATCCGGCGCGGCAAACCCGGTCAGGCCGGGGTTGGTGCCGCAGATCAGCTGGCCGCGCGCCTTGACGTCCGCGACAGTGTCCGCTGCCGCCACGCCAGCAAGCGCGCTGGCGAGGGCCAGCGTGCCGATGAAGACGGATTTTTTCATGGTGACCTCTTCCTGATCGTCCGCCCCGCAGGGCGATGTTATCTTTGATGGCCCGACGGCCTTGTGATCCGCGCGGTTGTTTCCGCTCAGTATCGGCGAGTTTGGGCCGAAGCGCTTTGAAACGTCAAGGCTCGCGGCAAGCCGATGCAAAAAACATCAAGCCTTGCAATTTTCTGCCTAATTCGCCCTGAAATTCAGCAAACCTATCCTGGCCGGCACGGCCGATCAGGGGCAGGCAAGAAAGAATCGCGCCGCCGAAAGGAACGCCTGCCGGCGGATTTCCTCGGCTTGGGCGGCCTCTTCATCCTCGCCCCAGCGTTCGACCTGCCAGCTCTCGTCGAGGCGGGACAGGTGCCAGGCTTCCTCGGCCGTGAGCCGCCCCGTCGCCACGGCGAAGGCCAAGACAAGCGACCCGGAAATCGCGACAAGATCGTGAAACGCCGTCAGCTGGAATGGCGTCAGTGCCTGCAGGCGCGCGACGAGCGCGGCAAGCGCCTCCGGATCCTGCTCGATCGGAACGACACCGCCCGTCACCCGGAGCCGCGCCCCGAGCTCGGCTGCCGCCCAGGACAGGATCGGGTCCCAGTCGCGGGCCTGCCGGTCGACCAGTTCGGCCGGCTCTTCGGCGCGATAGCACAGAAGATCCGAGGCCCCGTAGCGGGCCAGTTCCTCGACCACGGCGTCGCGATGCGCGCTGACCCGTTCGATCGCGGTATTCGCCGCCCGGGTGAAAGGCATGGTCTCGGGCTGGAGCAGGTCGTTCTGGGCGTTCCATTCGGCGGCAACCCCCTCGGCCAGCGCACGGGTCGGGACCACCAGCAGCTGCTTGCCGGGCGTTCGCACCGGACGGCCATCCAGCACGACGCCGAAGCCACCTTCGGCTTCCGTCACTTCCGCCGTCTTCCAGAACCGCTTGGGGCGCCACTCGCTCACTTGAACACCTCGAACGGGTCGGCGGGCACGTCGCCTTCCTTCCAGTCGAGCGTCTTCCAGGTGCGTGCCATGTGCTCGGGCAGCGGCGCGGTGAAGGTCATGACCTCTTTCGTTACCGGATGCTCGACGGTCAGGCTACGGGCGTGGAGGTGCAGCTTGCGGCTCAGGTCGCCGCCGATGCCCGCCCCCCAGCCATCGCCGGCATTGTCAGCCTCGCCGCCGCCATACTTGCCGTCACCCAGGATCGGATGCCCGATCTCGGCCATGTGGGCACGCAGCTGGTGGGTACGTCCCGTCACCGGCTCCAGTGCCATCCAGGACAGGCGGTTGCCAAGGAACCAGAGGGTGAAATAGTCGGTCTGGGCGCGCTTGGCTTCAGGGTACTCGGCCATCTTGGCGGGATGGACGCAGATCATCTTTTCGCCTTCTCCGCCCTTGCCGCGACCCGGTGCTTTCATCAGGCCGAACTTGATCGAGCCCTGCTTGGGATGCGGGACCCCCGCGACCACAGCCCAGTAGATCTTGCGCGCCTCGCGGTGGCGCAGCGCCTCGGACAGGCCGCGCGCCACACGGTCGGTCCGCGCCAGCAGCAGGATGCCCGAGGTGTCCTTGTCGAGCCGGTGCACGAGCTTCGGCTTTTCCTTGTAGCCAAATTTCAGCGCCTCGGCCAAACCATCGACATGCCGCTCGCCCTGCCCCGAGCCGCCCTGGCTTGGCAGGCCCGCGGGCTTGTTCAGGACGATCATGTGCTGGTCCATCCACAGGACCGCGTCCTGGATCATCTTCGCATCGGCATTGGTGACGCGCGGCGCGCCTTCGGGACGCGGCGCCTCGGCATCCGGCAGGGGCGGCACCCGGACCTGCATCCCCGGCACGATCCGGTCGGCCGCCTTGGCGCGACCGCCATCGACACGGACCTGCCCGGTGCGGCACATCTTCTCGATCGCGCCTTGCGTCAGTTGCGGGAAGCGGCGCTTGAACCAGCGGTCGAGGCGCTGTTCGCCCTCTTCCTCGGTCACGGTCAGCATCTGGACGCCGCTCATGACACCAACCCCCGGCTGATCGCCATGCCAAGGAACATCGCCACCAGCGCGACAACGACCGTGCCGATGACATAGGCCGCCGCCTGCCCCGTCGCGCCCCGTTCCCAGAGGGTCGCGGCGTCAAGCGAGAAGGCCGAGAAGGTGGTGAACCCGCCAAGGATCCCCGTCATCAGGAAGGGCGCATGCCTTGTCAGGCCCTTGTGCGCCAGCCAGACGACCAGCACACCCATCGCGAAGGAGCCGAGCACGTTGACGATCACCGTCTGCCAGGGGAAGCCGGCACCGATGGTCCGCATGACCGAGACATTGGTCAGATAGCGGGCCGTGGAGCCTATGGCGCCCCCGAGCGCGACTTGAAGGAGTGTTCCGAACATTCCGTCTCTCTCGTCCCCGCTGCCGCCGATGTCAACCACGCCCCAGACACGATTTTTCTACGAAAAATCACTGCGCGCCTGATTTTTCGCAGAAAAATCGTCCCCTACCCGCCCTGCCGCTTTTCCCGCAGCCGGGCGAAATACTCGACCCGTTTCTTCAGCTCGCGCTCGAAGCCGCGTTCAGGTGGCTGATACCAGACCGGCCGCTTCATCCCCTCGGGGAAGTAGTTCTGCCCAGAAAAGCCATCCTCGGCGTCATGGTCATAGGCATAGCCCGCACCATAGCCTAGGTCCTTCATCATCCGCGTCGGCGCGTTGCGGATATGAAGGGGTGGCGGCTCGCTCCCCGTCTCGCGCGCGGCCTTGCGGGCCGTGTTATACGCCATGTAGCCCGCGTTCGACTTCGGCGCGAGCGCGAGGTAGATCACCGCCTGCGCCAGCGCCAGTTCCCCCTCGGGCGAGCCGAGCCGTTCGTAGGTCTCCCAACCGTGCAGGCAAAGCTGCTGCGCCTGCGGATCGGCCAGCCCGATATCCTCGATCGCCATCCGGGTGATGCGCCGGGCGAGGAAGCGCGGATCCTCGCCCCCTTCCAGCATCCGGCAGAACCAGTAAAGCGCCGCATCCGGGTCTGACCCCCGCACAGATTTGTGCAGCGCAGAGATCAGGTTGTAATGCTCCTCGCCCGACTTGTCGTATTTCGCTGCCCGCCGCATCAGACGCTTTGACAGGTCCTCGCGCCCGAGCGGCTTCGTCAGCGACCAGGCCGCGACCTGCTCGATCAGGTTCAGAAGCGCCCGCCCGTCACCATCGGCCATCTCAAGCAGGGACTCTCGCGCCTCACCGGACAGCGGCAGGGCCTTCCCCAATTCCCGTTCCGCCCGCTGCGCCAGCCGTTCCAGATCGGCCAAGGACAGCCGCTCCAGCACGATCACCTGTGAGCGGCTGAGCAGGGCGGCGTTCAGTTCAAACGACGGGTTCTCGGTCGTTGCGCCCACCAGCAGGATCGTCCCGTCTTCCATGTGCGGCAGGAACCCGTCCTGCTGCGCCTTGTTGAAACGGTGGATCTCGTCGACGAAAAGCAGCGTCCCCTGCCCGTTCTGCCGCCGGATCTTCGCCTGCTCGAACACCTTCCTGAGTTCCGGCACGCCGGTGAAGATCGCGCTGATCTGGACGAAGGCGAGGTCGGTCTCGGCCGCCAAAAGCCGCGCGATGGTGGTCTTGCCCACGCCCGGCGGCCCCCAGAGGATCAGCGAGGACAGGCTGTGCGCCTTCAGCATCGCGCCGAGCGGACCATCCGGCGCCAGCACCGCCTCCTGGCCGATCACCTCGGCCAGCGACTTTGGCCGCAGCCGGTCTGCCAGCGGGCGCGGCGCATCCGGTGTCGGGGTCGAGGGGCTGTCGAACAGGTCCGCCATCAGCTCACTTCGTGGCCACCAGTTGCACCAGTTCCAGGCACACCTTCGTGGCCGCGCCCATGTCCTGCACCGAGATCCATTCGAGCGGACCGTGCAGGTTCTGCATGCCGGTGAAGATGTTCGGCGTCGGCACGCCCATCTCGGTCAGCCGCGAGCCATCGGTGCCGCCCCGGATCGGCTGCGAGAAGGGGGTGATGCCGGCGCGGCGGCAGGCCTCTTCGGCCAGTTCCACGGGACGCGGGTCCTTGTCGAGCCAGTCGGCCATGTTGCGGTATTGCGGGAAGATCTCGCAGGTGATCTTCGCCCGCGGCTCGCCCGCCTGTACCGTTTCGCAGACCTTGCGCAGCAACTCGCCATGTTGCGCCAGAAGCGTCCGGTCGAAATCCCGCAGGGCGAAATGCAGCTCGGCCGTCGCCGCCGTGCCGGACAGCGAGTAAAGGAAGATGAACCCCTCGCGCTTGCTCGTCGTCTCTGGCGTCAGGCGGTGCTTCGGCAGCGTATCCACGATCTTCGCTGCCAGGTGCAATGCGTTGACAAGCTTGTCCTTCGCCTCGCCGGGATGGATCGAGACGCCCTCGATCTTCACTACCGCGCCGTCGGCGGAAAAGGTCTCGCCCACGATCTCGCCGATTTCGCCACCGTCGAGCGTATAGGCGAAGTCGACGCCCAGATCCTTCGGCAGGTTCTTGTGGACGCCCCGACCGATCTCTTCGTCCGGGGTGAAGGCGATGCGGATTTCCCCGTGGGGAATAGACGGATTGTTAAGAAGGTGCCGGGCCGTCGCCATCAGGATCGCCACGCCGGCCTTGTCGTCGGCGCCGAGCAGCGTCGTTCCCGAGGCGGTGATGATGTCATCCCCGGCCTTGCCCGCAAGGTAGGGGAACTGGTCCGGCGACAAGATCAGGTCTGGCGCATCGGGGAAATGCACCGGCCCGCCATTGTAGGACTTCACCACCCGCGGCTTCACCCCGCTCGCGGCGAAACCGGGCGCGGTATCGACATGGGCCAGAAGCGCGATGGTCGGGACCTTGTCCGACACGGTGGCCGGTATCGTCGCGATCACCGTGCCGTAGTCCGCCTGCCGCACGTCCTGCGCCCCGATCCCGCGCAGTTCTTCGGCCAGAAGCCGCAGCAGATCATGCTGACGCGCCGTGCTGGGCGACGAAGACGAGGTTTCGTCGCTCTGCGTGTCGATCCTCGCGTAACGGACCAGTCGCTCTTCCAGCTCCTGATCGAACTCTGTGCGCATGATAGGGCTCCCACACCGCCGTCACTGTTTCGGCGCGGACAGCCTAGCCCCTGCGTCCCCGCGCCGCCAGCCCGCCCCGTCTATTCGGGTCGTTCACTCTGCCGAGCGCAGGACCTGCGCCGGACGCGCCGACAAGGGGCGCAGCGCGAAGAAGAACCCGGCGAGCAAGGTCGCGATCACCCCGCCCGCAACGATGGCCAGGGCGGAGAGCGGTTCGAAGCGGTAGTGGCTTTCCATCACCCACACCATCACGACCCATCCGGCCAGCGCCCCGGCGAGGATGGCAAAGGCCCCCGCCGCTGCCCCCATGATCCCGGCCCGCAAGGCAAAGCTGCCAAGGATCCGTCCCCGCGTCGCGCCAAGCGTCTTCAGCACCGCCGCCTCGTAGACACGCGCCCGCTCGCCCGCCGCCGCGGCGCCGATCAGCACGATGAAGCCGGTGAGCAGCGTTGCCGCCGCCGCCCAGGCAGTCGCCTCGGCAATGGCGTTCAGCGCCTCGGTCACCCGGTCGATCGCATCGCGCACGCGGATCGCGGTGATGTTCGGATAAGCTGTCGCCAGATCGCGGAGGATCTTCGCTTCCGCCTCGGGCGCGGCATAGACCGTCGCGATGGAGGTGTGCGGCGCCCCCTTCAGCGCGGCCGGATTCATCGCCATGACGAAGCCCATGCCGCCGGTCGAGAAATCGACCTGCCGGAAGCTGGTGATCGTGCCCACGATGTCGCGGCCGAGGATGTTTATCGTCAGCCGGTCGCCAAGCTTGAGCCCCATCTCCTCCGCCTCCTTGGCGGCAAAGGAAATCTGCGGCTCGCCGGCGTAATCGGGCGGCCACCAGGCCCCGGCTGTCACCTTGGTGCCGGCGGGGGGAGATTCGGAATAGGTCACGCCCCTGTCGCCGTTCAGCACCCAGTGCTCGCCCGCGACGTCCTTGGCCGGCCGGTCGTTGATCAGGGTGATGATGCCGCGCAGCATCGGCGCGCTTTCCACGCGGCTGACTGCCGGGTCCCCCGCCAGCCGCGCATTGAAGCCGTCAAGCTGGTCGGGCTGGATATCGAGGAAGAAATACGACGGGGCCCGCTCCGGCAGGTCGGTGCGGATCGCGCTGCGCAGGTTCGCGTCGATCTGCCCGACCGTCGCCAGCACCGTCAGCCCTAGGCCGAGCGACAGAATCACCGAACTCGCCTCGGACTGCGGTCCGCCAATCGCCGCGAGCGCCATGCGCAGGCCGGGCCTACCACGGACGAAGCCGCGCCGCGCCAGCCACCGGGCCAGCCTGCGCACGCCAAGGGCCGCCAGCGCGAGGACGAGAAGCGCCGCGAGCACCCCGCCAAGGGTTCCGAGCGCGAGTTTCCAGACACCCGAGAACCAGACGGCGCCGCCGACAAGGGTTGCCAGCACCCCAAGCAGCATCCCCACATGCCAAAAGCGCGGGCGCAGGCGTCCTTCCTCACCCCGGTAAAGCGCGGCCGCGCGGATTTGCGAAGTCCTTGCCAGCGGCCAGAGCGTGAACAGGAGCGCCGTCATCCCGCCATAGAAGGCGGCCTCGGCCAATGGTCGGGGGTAAAGCGCGAATTCGGCGGGAAAAGGCAGACGCGCGGAAATGACATCGGCAAGGGTCAGGACGGCCGCGCCGCCAAGGGCGAGTCCGGCCAGAACCCCGGCCACAGCCAGCACCCCGATCTGGATCAGGTAGACCTGGAAGATCGTTCCCCCCTCGGCCCCCAACGTCTTGAGCGTCGCGATCGTCTCGGTCTTGCCGGACAGGTAGGCCCGCACTGCCGCCGAAACCCCAACGCCCCCCACGGCCATCCCGGCCAGTCCGACCAGGACAAGGAACGAGCCCATCCGGTCGACAAATCGTTCGATCCCCGGTGCTGCCCGGCGGCTGTCGGACCAACGCAAGCCGGTCTCGGTAAAGGCCGCCAAGGCTTCTTTTCTGACTGCTTCAATATCGGCGTCGGGCAAGAGTTGGAGGCGGTATTTCGTCTCGAACAGCGATCCCGGTCCGATCAACCCGGACTGCCCGAGATCGACGGTTCGCACGATCGTCCGCGGCCCGAGCGCGAAACCGGCCGTCGCCGTGTCGGGTTCGCGCAGAAGAACCGCGCCCAGACGGAACTCCTGCGTGCCCAGCCGGAAGGTCGATCCGGGCACGAGCCCAAGCCGGTCAGCCAGCACCTTGTCCATCACCCCGCCGGGATGGCCATCGCCGGACGCCAGCGCCTGCGCCAGCGGCACCGGCGGATCCAGCACCACGCTGCCGGTGAGGGGATAAAGGTCATCCACGGCCTTGACCTGCGTCAGCGCCCGGTCCTCGCCCACCACCGCCATCGAGCGGAAATCGACGACTTCGGAGACCTTCCGGGCATTGCGCGCCATGAAGGCGCGCTCCGCGTCAGAGGCAAAGCGATAAGTGAACTCCATCTCGGCATCGCCACCGAGGAGCACGGCACCCTGATCCTGCAGACCACGTTCGATCGCGGCCCGCACCAAGCCGACGGCTGCAATGGCCGCGACACCGAGTGCCAAGCAGGCAAGAAAGACGCGGAACCCCGAAAGCCCGCCGCGCAGTTCGCGCCGCGCGATCCTTGCCGACAGCGCCAGGCTCATGCGGTGTCCCTGCCCCGAAATTTCTGCGAAATTTCAGAATATTCGTAGAAAACTCGCGAGGTCATGCCGCCCTCCGCTCGTCGGCCAGCACCTGACCGTCGGCGAGGCGCACGATCCGGTCGCAGCGCGCTGCAAGTTCGGGCGCATGGGTCACGAGAACCAGCGTCGCCCCGTTCCTGTCGCGCAGCCCGAACAGCAGGTCCATGATCGCCGCGCCATTCACGCCATCGAGATTGCCGGTCGGTTCGTCGGCCAGAAGGATCGCGGGGCGGGGCGCGGCGGCGCGGGCCAGCGCCACCCGCTGCTGCTCGCCCCCCGAAAGCTGGCGGGGATAGTGACCCGCCCTCGGGGCCAGCCCCACGGCCCGGAGTTCGGCTTCGGCTCGGCCAAAGGCATCCGCCACTCCGGCGAGTTCCAGCGGCACCGCGACATTTTCCAGTGCGGTCAAAGTCGGAATCAGGTGGAAGGACTGGAAGACCACCCCCATATTCCCCCGACGGAACCGCGCGAGCTGGTCCTCGTCCATCGCCGTCAGGTCCTGGCCAAATGCCCGGACCTCGCCGCCGGTGGCCCGTTCCAGCCCGCCCATCAGCATGAGGAGCGATGACTTGCCCGATCCGGACGGCCCGACAAGCCCGAGCGTCTCGCCCCGGCGCACCTCCAGCGAGATGCCCTTGAGGATGTCGACGGGACCGGCATTGCCGGCAAGCGTCAGGCGCACGTCGCGCAGGGAAAGAATTGGTTCGGTCATGCGCGCTGCCCTTCGGTCGTGCCTGTCCTTGGGATATGGCGCTCCCCGCGCAGCGCGCAACCTCGGCCTCGCCCTTCTCGCGGTGATTTGCCTTGGCCCGGCGGCATTTGCCGCCCCCGTAACCATCGCCGCGCTCGGCGACAGCCTGACGGAAGGTTATGGATTGCCTCCGGACGACGGCTTCGTGCCGCAGCTTCAGGCCTGGCTGCGGGACCACGGCGCCGATGTCACGGTGATGAATGCAGGCGTTTCAGGCGACACCACGGCAGGCGGGTTGTCGCGGCTCGACTGGACGCTTACGCCTGAGGTCAAGGCGCTGATCGTCACCCTCGGCGGCAACGACCTTTTGCGCGGGATCGACCCGGCGGCAAGCCGCGCCAACCTCAATGCGATCCTGGCCGGGGCCACGGCGAAGGGTCTGCCGGTCCTGCTGATCGGCATGCCGGCCCCCGGCAATTATGGGCCCGACTACAAGGCGCAGTTCGACGCGATCTATCCCGACCTCGCGCAGAAATACGGCACGCTCTACGCCGAAAGCTTCTTCGCACCCCTCGGCGCTGGCGGCGATCCCGCGGCGCTCGCGCCCTATCTCCAGGCCGACGGCATCCACCCGAACAGGGATGGCGTTGCGAAGATCGTCGCAGGGCTGGGGCCGGTCGTGCTGCAACTTCTCGGCCGCATCACGCCCTGACCAATTGCTCCCCTGACCTGCCCCCGACTCCTTTTTTCCTAACATCCTGCGGGGTCGAGGGGTCGCAAAGCCCCGGGCAGCAGGCAAGGAAGCGTCATCCGATGGCGCCATTGGCCAGTCTCGGAGGGTCTCGCTATTTCCTCTCTGGCCTTGGCGGGGGATTTGGCCTCACATGCCGCCGAACAGAGCGGAGTGCGCGCCATGGACCTTATCGCAAAGCTGACCGGTATCGTCGGGGAGGCGCAGGTCCTGACCGGAGCGTCCATGGAAAGCCATGTCCATGACTGGACGGGCAAATACAACGCCAAGCCCCTTTGCGTCGTCCGTCCATCCTCGACGGCCGAGGTATCGGAAGTGGTGCGCGCCGCGGCGGCGGCCGGGGTGCCGATCGTCGCGTCCGGCGGCCGCACCGGGCTTGTCGGCGGGCGAATGACGACCGGTGGCATCCTGCTGTCGCTCGAGCGGATGAACCGCATCCGGGAAATCCGCCCCGAGGCGCGCATCGCCGTTGTCGAGGCCGGCGTTGTGCTGAGCAACCTCCATGACGCTGCCGATGCGGTGGAGCTGAACTTTCCGCTGTGGTTCGGGGCGCGCGGCTCGGCGATGATCGGGGGCGTGCTGTCGACCAATGCCGGCGGGTCGAACGTGCTGCGCTATGGCTCGACCCGGGCGCTGTGCCTGGGGATCGAGGTGGTGCTGGCCGATGGCCGGGTCCTGAACCTGATGAGCGAACTGCACAAGGACAATTCGGGCTACGACCTGAAGGACCTGTTCATCGGCGCCGAGGGGACGCTCGGCGTCATCACCGCGGCGGTGATGAAGCTGGTGCCGAAATCGCGCGCCTTTGCCACCGCGACGCTGGCCGTGCGCGACCTGTCGGATGCGCTGGCGCTGCTCAACCGCCTGCAGGAGGCGACGGGCGGGCAGGTCGAAGCCTTCGAATACATGCCGCGCACCTATATGGACCGCCTCTCGGCGGTGCGCCCCGATCTGGGGCAGCCCTTCGCGACGATCCACGACACCACGATTCTGGTCGAACTGGGCGCGACCTCGCCGCGCGACACCACCGCGGGCCCGGACGGGACCGTGCCGCTGGAGGCGCTGCTCGAGGAAACGCTCGCCGCGATGATGGACGAGGGCATGATCCTTGACGCCGTCTTCGCCCGGACCGAGGCGCAGCGCCGCGCCATGTGGGCCCGGCGCGAGGCGGCAGCAGAACTGACCCATGGCTGGCATCCCTTCGTCGACACCGATGTCGCCGTGCCCCTGAACGCGGTCGCCCGATTTATGGCCGAGGTGCCGGCGCGGTTGGACCGGCTCGACCCCGGCCACCAGACGGTCACCGTTGCGCATCTGGGCGACGGCAACCTGCATTTCTCGGTCTTTCCAACCCGCGACGACGCCGACCTGAACGACCGCATCCTAGAGACGGTCGAGGATGTCGTGCAGGAACTGGGTGGCAGCTTCTCGGCCGAGCATGGCGTCGGCCTGTCCAAGCAGCCGTCAATGGCGCGCCGCAAGGACCCGGTGGCGCTGGAGATCATGGGCCGGATCAAGAAGGCACTCGACCCAGCGGACCTGATGAACCCAGGCAAGATCCTGCCGCGCTGATCGCCAGACGGGCGTCAGCCCTGCGCGAAGAAATCCGCGCCTGCCCGGGACAGAAGCTCGGCAGCAAGATCGGTCCCGATCCTTGCGCCATCGGTCAGCCCGCCACACCGTTCCCCGCGGACCGCTTCGCTGCCATCTGGGCGCAGGATCTCTCCCCGCAGCCACAGGGCGCCGTCCTGAATGACGGCGAGCCCGGCGATCGGCGTCTGGCACGAGCCGTCCAGACGGGCGAGGAAGCTGCGCTCTGCCGCAAGCCGCAGGCCTGTCTCGCGATCATGGATCGCGGCAAGCATCTCCGCCGCGCGGCTATCGCCGCTGCGCCGCTCTATCCCGATTGCCCCTTGTGCAACCGCCGGCAGCATGTCCTCGGGGGCAATGGCCGACCGCGCGACATGGGCCATGCCCAGCCGGTTCAGCCCCGCCATGGCGAGGAAGGTCGCCACCGCCACGCCCTCTTCCAGCTTGCGCATCCGCGTCTGCACGTTGCCGCGGAACTCCACGAGCGTCAGGTCCGGGCGGCGCAGCGCCAGTTGCGCCCGGCGCCGAAGGCTGGACGATCCGACAGTCGCGCCCTGCGGCAGGTCCGCGAGCGTGGCGAAGCCGGGCGAGACGAAGGCATCGCGCACATCCTCGCGCGGAAGGTAGCAGTCCAACAGCAGCCCCTCGGGCTGCAGCGTCGGCATGTCCTTCATCGAATGGACGGCGATTTCGATCTCGCCGGCCAGCAGCGCATCCTCGATCTCGCGGGTGAAGAGGCCCTTGCCGCCGATCTCTTTCAGCGGCCGGTCGAGCACACGGTCGCCGGTCGTCTTGATGACGACGATCTCGAACGCCTCGGCCGGCAGGTCGAACGCCCTGCGCAACCGGTCGCGCGTCTCATGTGCCTGCGCCAGCGCAAGCGGTGAACCGCGGGTTCCAATCTTGAGGGGCTGGGCGGGTGTGGGCAGGGAAAGTGTCATGTTGCCGGATTACCTGTGTCAAAACGGCCTGACAACCCGGACTGGTTGCCGTTCCGCTTGACAAGCCGCCGTACTCCCCCGACGGAGTGGCGTAAAGGAGCCCCGCCATGACCGAAAAGACCATCCTGCGCGCGCTGAAGGGCGAGGTTCTTCCGACCCCGCCGATCTGGATGATGCGGCAGGCGGGGCGCTACCTGCCAGAGTATCGGGCGACGCGGGCGCAGGCCGGGGATTTCCTGTCGCTCTGCTACACGCCGGACCTTGCCGCCGAGGTGACGCTGCAGCCGATCCGCCGCTACGGTTTCGACGCGGCGATCCTGTTTGCCGATATCCTGCTGATCTGTCAGGCGCTTGGCGCGAAGCTGTGGTTCGAGACCGGCGAAGGGCCGCGCCTGTCCACCGTCACTTCCGCCGCCGAGATCGCCGCGCTGAAGCCGGCCGATGCGATCCATGACACGCTGGCTCCGGTCTATGAGACTGTCCGCATCCTGTCGCGCGAACTGCCGAAGGAGACGACGCTGATCGGCTTTGCCGGCGCGCCCTGGACGGTGGCCACCTACATGGTCGCCGGGCGCGGCACCCCGGATCAGGGTCCGGCCCATGCGCTCAAGGCCGCCGACCGCGCCGCCTTCGCGGCCCTGATCGACCGGCTGACCGACGCGACGATCGACTACCTGTCGATGCAGGTGCAGGCCGGGGCCGAGGTGGTGAAGCTCTTCGACAGCTGGGCCGGATCGCTGAAGGGGCAGGACTTCACCGATTTTGCCGTTGCCCCAGCGGCCCGCATCATCGCGGAACTCAAGGCCCGCCATCCCGGCCTGCCGGTGATCGCCTTCCCGCGCGAGGCTGGCCAGGGCTATGTCGGCTTTGCCAAGGCGACCGGCGCCGATTGCGTGGCACTGGACAACTCGGTCAGCCCGGAATGGGCGGCGGCACATGTGCAGGTCGATGGCTGCGTTCAGGGCAACCTCGCGCCCGGTTACATGGTCACCGGCGGGGCGGAGATGGACGAGGCGATCCGCCACGTCGTACGCGCCTTCTCGAAGGGTCCGCATATCTTCAACCTCGGCCACGGCATCACGCCCGATGCCGATCCCGCCAACGTGGCACGGATGATCGAGGTCGTGCGCGGCGGCTGACCGCAATTAAGGTCAGGGTTATTGACATATTATCGCCGGACAGGCAGGGTCGCCCCGCCAAAGGGGGAGGTTGTCATGCAGTGGTCACAGGTGCTTGCGACGCGCAGCACGCGGATGAAGGCGTCGGAGATCCGCGAGCTTCTGAAGCTGCTCGACCAGCCCGACATCATCTCGTTTGCCGGCGGCATCCCCGACCCCGCCCTGTTCCCGACTGCGGACTTCGCTGCCGCCTTTGCCGAGGCGATGGCGGACGGTTCGGCGGGCGCGGCGCTGCAGTATTCGGTGTCCGAGGGTTACCGCCCCTTACGTGACTGGATCGCCGGGCGCATGGGGCAGATCGGCGTGCCCTGCACGGCCGACAACATCCTCATCACTTCGGGCTCGCAACAGGCGCTCGACTACCTTGGCAAGCTGATGCTGTCGCCGGGCGACACGGCGATGGTCGGCTGGCCGACCTATCTTGGCGCTCTAGGCGCCTTCAACGCCTATGAACCGCGCTACATCCGGCTTGACCCCAAGGGCAACGCCGCGCCCGAGGCCCTGAAAGCGGAAGCGGCCGAGGCCGGGGGCCGGATCAAGTTCGCCTATCTTTCGGCCGATTTCGCCAACCCGACCGGCCAGACCGTTGATCGCGCGGGGCGCGAGGCGCTCCTTGACCAGGCCCAGGCGCTGGACATCGCCGTCATCGAGGATGCCGCCTACCAGTCGCTGCGCTATGACGGCGAACCGGTCCCTCCGATCCTGGCGCTGGACATCGCAAGGTCAGGCAGTATCGAGGCGGCGCGGACGATCTATTGCGGGTCCTTCTCCAAGACGCTGGCGCCGGGCCTGCGCGTCGGCTGGGTCTGCGCCGCGAAAGAGGTGATCGGACGGCTGGTCCTGATGAAGCAGGCGGCGGACCTGCATTCCTCGACCATCAACCAGATCGTCACCCACCGCGTCGCCGTGACGCGTTTCGATGAGCATGTTGCGAAACTGCGCACCGTCTATGGCCATCGCCGCGACCGAATGGTTGCGGCGCTGGAGCGCGAGATGCCGAAGGGTGTCACCTTCAACCGCCCCGAAGGCGGCATGTTCGTCTGGCTGACCCTGCCCGAAGGTGTCGAAGGCGCGGAACTTCTCTCCCGCGCCATCGCCGAACAGCGAGTGGCTTTTGTCCCCGGAGGGGCCTTTTTCGCCGATGGGTCGAACCGCAATACGCTGCGCCTGTCCTTCTCTTGCGCCTCGGATGACAAGATCGACAAGGGCATCGCCCGGCTGGGCAGACTGCTACGCGGTTAGGCGCGCGGTCAGTTCAGCGCCGGGAACGGGCCGATAAAGCCGACACGCGCCTTGGCCTCGTCCGGCGACTTCATCTGATCCATATCGGTCTCGCCGAAGGGATGCTGAACGACCGCCATAAGGTAGCCATGACCGAGCACATCCCGATAGTAGTCGACCGAGGTCGCCTCGGCGCCGTAGGGCGTCGACAGGATGCGGGTTAGCTTGCCGCTGGCCATGTCCATCGCCCAGACCACGTCGTTGCGGTGGCCGTCCTCGGTATCCTCGGCGATGATCAGCGTGTTCTGGCCGGGGATGAAAGTCAGGTTGTCTGGGCTGGCGATACCGTCGATGTCGCAGGTATTGCCGGCTTCGGGCGTGCCTGCGCCATATTCCTTCGGTTTGCCGGTTACGACCGCGCGGATGCCGGTGCCGGCAAAATCGTCCCCAAGCTGCATCTCGTAAACCGCACCGCAGCCGTTCTTCGGCAGGCGGATGTCGTTGCGCCCGACCAGATCGGCTTTCTTGTCGGCGTCGGTCATGCCCTTGCCGATTTCGGTCATCGCCACATACAGGCGGTTGGTGGCCGGATCATAGGCCTGACCTTCCATCTTGCGGAACTCGGTCGACGCGCCCTTGAGCGAGGCATAGCGCGTCGTTTCGAGACGCGAGGCGACCTCGTCCATCCCCGGCTTGACCTTCAGACATTCCAGACTGCCATCACCGTTCGACGCGCCAAAGCCCTCGGGGCAGCTTCCGTCTTCCTCGAACGATGCCGTTTCGAAGATGTCGCTGAATTTCACACCTTTCGCGATCGCCGCGGCAATGGACGTGTCCGTCGAATGGCCCAGGTCAACCCACTCGACCTTGGCTGCGCCGCCTGCCTTGTCGTCACTCTGCACCCATTTCAGCGCAAACAGCTGGCCGGAACTTAGGTCGCCGGCTTTGTCGGCTACAAAGCGGTAGAGGTCGGTATTGGTCCCGTCGTTGGACAGATAGACCGTCTTGAGGTCTGGCAGCACCATCGCAAGTTCCATCGAGATGCGGCCCATGCCGAAATGCTTGATCACGGCAGGGTCGCCGGCATCCGAAACAGAGACTTCGGTTGCAAAACCATAGCGATAGGGATTGAAGACCGCCCGGAACTGGTCAACCGTCATCGTCGCCGGGTCGAGGCCCCAGTAGCGGGCCATCGGCGCGGTGTCTTCGACCAGATCATTGACACCCTTTGCCTCTTCGGTCGCCCGGGCGTTGTCGGGATACTCTTCGGAGCCCAGATGCGTGCCCCAGGGCGTGACCGAACCGGCGCAGGGTTGCCAGATGCCGCCAAGGGCGGAGGTGTCGATCGGACGGGTCGAAAGGGCGATCAGGTTGCCGGCGGCGTCGGATTTCAGCTCGGTCAGGTAAAGCGCGGCGGGGGCTTCCTCGAAATGGGTGACCGCGAACAGCCGGTTGCCCTTGACCAAAAGCGAGGTGAAATCGGGATTGGCCGAAACCGCACCAGTGATCGCCTTGCCATCTGCGGTCAGCAACTGGCCAAAGACATTGTCGCCCAGCTGGTCGCCGCTGTTCAGAAAGGCATGAAAGGCAAGCGGTACTACCTGCCCGTTGATCTGCGCAGAATCGGTGGCAATCACGGCACGTCGTGCGGCGTCATCGGCGGCAAACGGAACTGGCGAGAACGCGATTTCGGCCCGCGCGGTGGTGGCAAGGCCGGTAAGGGCGGTAGCGGCAAGCAGCATGCATTTCCGGCGCATCGAAGTCTCCCGATCTAGGTGAGGTGCCCCGGGTTAGCGCCATCGTGTGACCTGCGGATGAAGCCCTCGCTGGAACGGCCGCCAGGGGGGTCATGCTGCCGGGCCACCGATCACGGCTGCGTGCCCGCCCTTGCCATAGCCGGCGCGGTCGGGCAGGACCAGCACCAGATTGCCCGATGGAGCCCAGGCCAGATGCACCGGCACCTGCTGATCCTGATTCTGCTGCTGTCGTTGCCGGGCTGGGTCGTGTCCGCAATCACGGCGCAGGCCGGCCTGTCTGCCTGTACCTCATCGGTCAACGGCGCCGACGTGCCGCTGTTCTACAATCCAGAGGACCCGCGCGTCGATGAAAACACGACCTTCCGGGAAAGCTGGTTCGGCGACTGGGGCAAGATCACCTGCCCCGGCTTCGTGACGCTGCGCTACCTGACGCCCGACCTGACGGACGACCAGCGCGGGACCTTCTGCCTGCAATATGACCGCAAGGCCAAGACCTATACCGGCTACAGCGAAGGCGAGCGCGACTCCTATGCCGTCTGCCGCAAGCCGTCGAAAAGCTTCTGCCAGAGGGTGAACGCCTCGAAGGACACGGTCCTGGCGCTGACCGGGCTGGCCGCCAATGCGACCGGAGCGTCGCAGGTCGCGCAGACGACGCAGGACGTGCAGCTTCTGACCCAGGACAACGGCGCGGTCAGCCTGACCGGAAAGGCGGTCGAGGTGGCGGGCGCCCTGACGCGGCTTGGCTCGACCGCACTGGCCGCAGCCGCAGCCCCCGCGGAGGTCGGCGCGGCGGCGGTCACGGTCGTGACGGTCGGCGGGCTCGTCTACCTCTGCAAGGAATAGGTCAGGGCCACTTGGCCACGGGCGGCAGGCTCATCAGCACGGCATTGGCATCGTGCCCGGTTTCCAGCCCGAACTTGGTGCCGCGGTCGTAGACGAGGTTGTATTCGGCATAGAGCCCGCGATGGACCAGTTGCGTCTCGCGGTCGGCCTCTGACCAGACGGTACCGAGACGGCGCTCGGTCACCGGCAAGAAGGCGGGCAGGAACGCCTCGCCGACCGAGCGGGTAAAGGCGAAATCCGACTCCCAGCTATCTGTACCGGCGGCCCCGGTATTCAGATCGTCGTAGAAGATGCCGCCAACACCCCGCGCCCGACCGCGATGCGGGACGAAGAAGTACTCATCCGCCCAGGCCTTAAAGCGGGGATAGTAATCCGGCGCATGGGCATCGCAGGCCGCCTGCAACTGAGCGTGGAAATGCGCCGTGTCCTCGGCATATTCGATGCAGGGGTTCAGGTCGGCCCCACCGCCGAACCACCAGGCCCCCGGTGTCCAGAACATGCGCGTGTTCATATGGACGGCGGGCGTATGGGGGTTCTGCATATGGGCCACAAGGCTGATTCCGCTGGCCCAGAACCGCGGATCGCGATCCATCCCCGGCACCCCGCGCGCCGCCATCGCCTTCTGTGCGCGCTCGCCGAGCGTGCCATGCACCTCGGACCAGTTCACGCCGACCTTTTCGAAGACCCGGCCGCCGCGCATCACGCTCATCAGCCCGCCGCCGCCATCGGCGCGGGTCGTCGGCGTCACCTCGAACCGGCCCGCCGGCCCATCACCCGGACCGCGATCCTCCAGCGCCTCGAAGGCGGCGACGATGCGGTCGCGCAGTTCGTGGAACCAGGCGGCCGCTCGGGCCTTGCGGTCATCGAAACTGTCGGTCATCTGCTCCTCCGTGAACCCGGTTCCAGCTAGCACCGTCCCCGGCCGAAGGTCCAGACCGCGCCGGGGATTTGCAGGCCAGCCGGGCCGGGCTATCCTAGGGGAACGTCAACCGGAGTCGCCATGTCGCCCCGTATCCCGATTGCCCTTCTCCTGCTGCTGGCCGCCTGCGCGACGCCGCAGCAGCGCTGCATCAACAGCGTCACGCGTGACCTTCAGGTGGTCAACGACCTCATCACCCAGTCGGAGATCAACCTGGCCCGCGGCTATGGCACGGTGCAGCAGACCACGATCGTGCCGACGGTCCAGCCCTGTGGCGGGAACATTCCCGTCCAGCAGCCGAACGGAGCGGTGCAGTGGGTCTACGTCCCGCAGAACTGCTGGGTGGACGAGGCGGTGACCACGACGCGCCCCGTCGCGATCGACCTTGATGCCGAAAAGCAGAAGCTTGCGCAGCTGCGCAAGCAGCAGGCCCGGCTGAACAAGCAGGCCGCCCCCGCCGTCGCCCAGTGCAAGGCGCTTTATCCGCAGTGACGCGGCCCCACCGTCGGGGGTCGCGCCTGGATCGTCAGGCCTTGGTGACGGCCGGGATCTTCCACGAGCCGTCGATGATCGAGGGCGGCGATTCGTCGGGCCAATAGAGCCGCAGCATCAGGTGGAACTTGCCCTTCGGCGCTGGCAGCCAGTTCGCCTCCTTGTCCGCGCCGGGCGACTCGTTCTGGATGTAGATCGTCAGCGATCCATCCTCGCCATAGGTCGGATTGGTCCGCACGCTCATCGAGTAGCGGTTGATCGGGTTGGCGACGAAGAACAGCTGCTCGTCATACATCGTCAGCGACCAGAAGCCCTTGACCGGCGGGGTCTGCCCCTTCGGGAAGACCATCGTGTACTTGTGCTCGCCGCTATAGTCCTGCACCAGATCCGGCTTCAGCGAAGTCGGATAGATCGCGTCCTGCGGCCGGTTCGCGCCGAGCCCGATCGCCGTGACCAGCGCCCGCTGGATATAGTTGGTGCCGTAGGTCCCGGCCTTGACCGTAAAGGCCCAGCCGTTGTGACGCGTCATGTCGCCATCGGAATCGATGAAATGCAGCATGATCTTGTCGTAGCCGAGCGCCGGCACACGCTTGTCGAGACGTGCGTCCAGCGTCTTCGGATCGAAGTCCTTGCCGGGAACGAGGCCGATCTTGGCAAACCGCTCCAGCGCCGGGGCGTCTGCGGCGGCGGGCGGGTTGCGCTTCATCAGGTCGGCAAGCAGCGTGAAGAAATCGCTCGTCGTCAGCGCATTGACCTGATCGCGGGTCGGGGTCTTCATGTCGATCGACGCATCGACCTTGCCAGCGGGCGGCGTATAGTCCTTGCCCCAGGTGCTGAGCGGCTGAAGCTTGAACGCATCCTGAAGCTTGTGCACCGCCGCATAATCCTCGGGCGTGCCGGTGCAGTAGATCCGGCCCAGCAGCCAGACCATGGCGGTCGGCGATTTCAGCTCGACCATTCCCTCGGGAACGGTGCCGGTCCAGCCCGGCCCGGTGATGAGGAAGGTCTTCGCGCCGCCGCCGGTAGTGCGACTGCCCGGAACCTCGAACACGTCCGTCCAGCCCGAGAGCAGAGGCAGCAGGAAGTAGCGGTCGCCCATGTCGGGCTGATCCAGCACCCAGGGCTCGTCGCCGACATCGAAGAAGGCGGTGGTATAAAGCGTGTCTGCGTTCGGCGCCGTGATGTCGCGGAAGCTCGCGTCCGGGTATTCGCGCAGCTTGATGATCGTCCCCATCGGCCCCCGCGTGCCGACCGGTTCGGTCACGTTGGTAATGATGCGGCGGGTCATCTCCATGGTGACCAGCGGATAGCCATAGACATAGGCGTCGACGGCGATGTCGAAGTCCTCGGTCGACTCGACAAAGTCGAGGACAGGACCCTCGGCCAGTCCGGGCCGCGCCGCCGCAGCGAGCGCCAGGAGGCTTGCGCCGCCCAGTCCGAAAGCACGCCTTGAAATCGTCATAGGAATACCCCTTCAAGTTATGACGCCGGGATCCTAGCCTAAAATCCCGGCCTCAAGCTTCACATTTCGCGCCAGATGAAGACGTCTTCCTTGTGGCGTGACAGTCTCACATGGATGTGACAGCGGCGCAGGTTCGGGCAGATCGCCGCGCGGGGCTCAATGCGCCGGGACCGAGACGGGATCCAGGATCGACCGCCCGCCATCGACCGGCAGGATCTGCCCGGTGATGAACGAGGACGCATCCGAAGCCAGGAAGCGCACCGTCTCTGCCACCTCGGTCGACGAGGCGATCCTTCCGAGCGGCGTCGCCGCCACGATCCGGTCGCGCCAGTCGGGATGATCCACGAGTGCCGCCTGAAGGCTGGCGCTCATCACGCTGGCCACGGCGACGCCGTTCACCCGGATGCCCTTCGGCGCCAGCACAGCGGCCAGCGAGCGGGTCATCTGGTCCAGCGCAGCGCAGGCGATGGAATAGCCCATCAGGTCGGACAGCGCCCGCTGGCCGGCGATCGAGGTCAGGTTGACGATGGACCCGCCGGAGGGGGCATCGCTCGCTGCGTCCTGCCCGATCATCCGCTTGGCGGTCATCTGCGACATCCGCAGGCTGGTGATCAGGTTCTGTTGAAGCATCGCTTCGACCCCGTCTTCGCCCACGATCAGCGGCTTGTCGGTCAGCGCGACCTGCCGGCTGGCATTGACGAGGATGTCGATGCGGTTGAAGGCATCGACCGTGGCGGACAGCAGGTTGGCGATGGTCAGCTTTTCGCGCAGGTCGCCGGCGAACATCCGCAGCGGACCCTCGCGCTGCGCCTCGGCGCCGAACTCGGCCTCGAGCCCATCTTCGTCCATGTCGGCGACCATGACGTTCGCGCCCTTTTCAAGGAAGTGGCGGGCGATGGCCAGACCGATGCCATTGGCGGCTCCGGTGACGATGGCGGTCTTGCCGGTGATGGAGGTGGACATGATGCTCCTCGAGGGAATGGGTCAGGACCGCGGCCGGATCGGACGGGCCGCGCGTGTCAGGCGAAAGGCGCTGTCGCCGCCGATCTCTTCCACCTCGCGGAAGCTGTCGGTCAGGACCTGCGCATAGGGAAGGTGGCGGTTGGCGACCAGCCAAAGCGTGCCGGAGGTGGTCATCATCGCTGCAGCGGCGCGGATGAAGGCGGCTCCAAGCGCCGGGTCGGCGGCACGACCGGAATGGAAGGGCGGATTGCAAACCACCGCATCCGCCGGTGTCTCGGGTTTCCAGGCCAGGGCATCGGCCCAATGGAACTGCACCCTCGGATCGGTCACGTTGCGCCGCGCGCAATCCAGCGCCTCGGCCTCGGCCTCAACCAGATCCAGCCGCTGCACGCCGTCGCGCTGAAGGATGGCTCGCGCCAGGAATCCCCAGCCGGCCCCCAGATCGACGACCCGGGCCGGAAGCCGATCGGGCAGCGCCGCCGCGAGCAACGCCGATCCCCGGTCCGGCCCGTCGGCCGAAAAGACGCCGGGCCGGGTTACGAACCCGCCCTCGACCTCATGTTCCTGACCGGCCCAGTCCGCCAGCGCCGGCCCCGCCGGAAAGGCGAAGATCTTGCCATGGGCCTTGGACAGTGCCGGCGTGACATCGACCCGCCCGCGAAGCTCGCGGTGCATGGAATCCACGCCATCGGTCTTTTGCCCGTCGACGATCACCGGTCCGCCAGGCACGACCTGCGATGCCGCGGCGGCCAGAGTCGCATGGGCTTCGGCCCGGCTTCTTGGCAGGCAGACCAGCGCCGCAGCGTAGCCTCCCTCGCCCGCGACGCGGGTCTTGTAGCCAAGGCCAGCAAAAGCGTCATGGTCGGGCTTGAAGCCCTGCACGACCGTTACACTCGCCTTGGGCAAGGCAGACAGGTCATCGCCCATTCGCGGGCGGAAGACAGCAATCGGGCCGTCCTCGGGCAGGGCCACGGCACCGCTTTCAAGCGCAAGGGTCAGTCGGGCGGATCGCATGGGCGGCCGGACCCGGCCTTATTCCTTTTCCATCGTGCATTGCAGCGGATGCTGGTGACGGCGGGCGAAATCCATCACCTGCGCCACCTTGGTTTCGGCCACCTCGAAGGAGAACACGCCGACCACCGCCAGGCCCTTCTTGTGGACCGTCAGCATGATCTCGAACGCCTGGGCATGGCTCATGCCGAAGAACCGCTCCAGCACATGGACGACGAATTCCATCGGCGTGTAATCGTCGTTCAGCAGCAGCACCTTGTAAAGCGGTGGCCGCTGCGTGCGCGTAAGGGTCTTGGTGACGACAGAGGTGTCGCCATCCGAACCATCGGTCTTTCCTGCCATAAGGAAAGGAGTGAGCGTCACGGGCCAGCCTCGTTGGTGCAGATCGTCAACTTTGGGAACACTCCCTTCATATAGCGCAACCGGACTTGCCGGAAAAGGGTTCGGGGGTCCATATGCCGACACGGAACCAGCCGCGCCCTGCCCTGCAAGGCAACCCCGCCAGAGCCACCGGAGGTCACGAATGCCCATCACCACGATCGGTTTCGACGCCGACGACACCCTCTGGCAAAACGAGACGTTCTTTCGCATGACGCAGGACCGCTTCCGCGCGCTTCTGGCCGATCACGCCGACCCAGATCACCTGTCCGAGCGGCTTCTTGCGGCCGAGAAGCGCAACCTTGGCCATTACGGGTTCGGCATCAAGGGTTTCGTCCTGTCGATGATCGAAACCGCCATCGAGGTCACCGACCGCCGAGTCCCCGCCGCCATCATCGAAGAGCTTCTGTCTGCCGGCCGCGAGATGCTGGCCCATCCGATCGAACTTCTTCCCCATGCCCGTGCCGCGGTCGAGGCGATGGCGGCGACGCACCGGGTCATCCTTGTCACCAAGGGGGACCTTCTGGATCAGGAGCGCAAGCTGGCCCAGTCCGGCCTGGGCGAGCTGTTCCACGCGGTCGAGATCGTGTCCGACAAGACGCCCGAGGTCTATGCCAGGGTTTTTGCGCGTCATGGCAGCGGCGCGGCCGAAGCGGTGATGGTCGGCAATTCGCTGAAATCAGATGTCCTGCCGGTCATTGCCGCAGGGGGCTGGGGTGTCTACGTCCCCCATCCCCTGACCTGGAGCTACGAGGCCGCTGAAGCGCCGGGCGGAAATCCGCGCTTCCGCGAGATTGCCGATCTGGGCGGGCTGCCGGATCTGGTTCGGGATCTGGAAAGCTGACTACCACGGGTTGGGAGGGGCTTGCGGGAGAGGCCTAGATGTTCCGCATGCACCACAATCTGAGGAATTGCGCGAAAGCCATTGAATCATAGGCCTTTTCGCAACCAAATCCCTGTGCTAACCTTCCTGCAGAGCAGAAAAGCCCCAACAAAAACAGGGGCAACCGAGGCAGGTATGATGACACGCGATGCCGTCGCGCGCCTTGAGCATGATTGGCGGGCCCGACTGTTGGGCCGAATGCTCGCCCTTTTCATGGTCCTTGCGTTCCTTTTCAGCGCCGTCGCGCAGGCCGCACCCTATGCCGCCTATGTCATGGATGCGCGGACCGGCGAGACGCTTTACTCCAACAACGCCGACACCCGCCTGCACCCGGCCTCGCTGACCAAGATGATGACGCTCTACATCACCTTCCAGGCGATCCAGAACGGTGAGATCTCGCTCGACAGCATGGTAACGGTGACGCCGCACGCTGCCTCGATGCCGCCCTCGCGGCTTGGCCTGAAGGCGGGGCAGAAGATCCAGCTGCGCTATCTGATCCGGGCCGCCGCGGTGAAATCCGCCAACGATGCCGCCGCCGCCATCGGCGATGCGCTTGGCGGATCGGCGCAAGGCTTTGCCCGGCGGATGAACGCGACCGCCAAGGCGATCGGGATGAAGAACACGACCTTCGCCAACGCGAACGGCCTGACCGCCAAGGGGCACCTGTCGACGGCGCATGACATGTCGATCCTCGGGCGGCGGCTCTTCTACGATTTCCCCCAGTATTACAACATTTTCTCCCGCCGCACGACCGATGCCGGCATTGCCACCGTCGCCAATACCAATCGCCGCTTCCTTGACAGCTACAAGGGCGCCGACGGTATCAAGACCGGCTACACCGAGCCCGCCGGCTTCAACCTGACCGCCTCGGCCCAGCGCGGCAACGTTCGGATCATCGCGACGGTGTTCGGCGGCAAGTCGACTGCCCATCGCAATGCCAAGATGGCCGAACTGCTGGACTTGGGCTTTGCCAAGGCACCGCGCAACGCGCCGGTGAAGGCCCCCGGAGAGATCGACTACAACGCGGTCATGGCCATCGCCAATGCCGACGCCGGGGACTCCCCCGGAACGCAGGTCGCTGCGGATGATTCGGGCGAAGATACCGCCCTGCCGGAAACGCCCGATGGAGCCGGCAAGACCATCCGCGTCAGCGGAATGGTCCAGACCTCGCAGCGCCCGAAGGCGCGACCCGATCAGGCGCCGGCCCCGAGCGACACGCAGATCGCAGCCTTGCAGGACGGGATCGAGGGCGCTTTGGCGGAAGCCGCTGCCCACGCGGATGCCCCAGCCGAAGTGGCCCAAACCGACGCACCGGCCGCCGCCGAGACCCAGATTGCCGCCGCCGATCCGACGGCCCAGGATGACGGCAAGGCCACCTCATCGGCAACCGATGACAGTGTCCAGCTTGCCCTTTCCGCCGAGGAAGACGGCGCGCCGGACACATCCGCCACGGCGACAGAAGCGGCAGAGCCAGTGGCGCTGGTCTCACTGTCCGCGTCCACCAAGCCAAGGCACAAGCCCGAGGAAATGTTCGCGGATGCGGAACCCGTTCTGGTCTCGGCCGATACCGCACCCGAGATGATCACACGCCTTTCGACCTCGGGCGGGCGGCAATGGGGGATCAACATCGGCCGGTTCAACAGCCGCACGGGCGCCGAGGCGCAACTGCGCAAGGTGGCCCTCGCCGAGACGACGACACTCAGCAATGGCCTGCGCAAGGTCGTGTCGAACGGCGGGAAGTACGACGCGAACTTCGTCGGTCTGACCCAGGATGAGGCCGATTTGGCCTGCCGCCGCCTGCAAGCGCGCGCCATCCAGTGCTTCACGATGGGGCAATGACGGACTTCGTCCTGCCCCAACCGGACCAGCCCTCGGTCGCGATCCGCGGCAGCGACAAGCGTTTCCCCGTCCGCCGCATCTTCTGTGTCGGGCGCAACTATGCCGAACACGCGCGCGAGATGGGCAACGACCCCGAGAAAGAGCCGCCGTTCTTCTTCACCAAGCCTGCCGATGCGCTGGTCGCCTCGGGGGCGACCATCCCCTATCCGCCAATGACCAGCGACCTGCATCACGAGGCGGAACTGGTGGTTGCGATCGGGCTTGCCGGCCAGGACATCCCTGTCGATCGCGCGCTCACCCATGCCTGGGGTTACGCCGCGGGCAACGACCTGACCCGACGCGACCTGCAGGCCGAGGCAAAGGCGACCCGCCGGCCCTGGGACATGTCGAAGGGATTTGACCGCTCGGCCGTGATCGGCGCGCTGGTCACCTCTGCCGACGGCGCCCCACCACGGGGACGCATCCGCTGCCTCGTCGACGGCGAGGTCCGGCAGGACGGAAACCTGTCCGACATGATCTGGCCGGTGGCCGCGATCATTGCCTATCTGTCGCGGCTGGTCGAACTGCGGCCCGGTGACCTGATCTTCACCGGGACACCGGCCGGGGTTGGTGCAATCCGTCCGGGCCAGACCTGCAGCGTCGAGATCGAAGGGCTGGACGCGGCCACCGTCACGTTTGCCTGATGCAAATTTCTTGAAAGAAATTTGCCAAGATCCTTCCAAGGATCTTGGTCCCACCCTTACGGCTTGGGATGGTCATCCCAATCCGTGGTCAGGATGCGGTTGGCATCGCCCTGCGGATCATCGAACTGGCTGTTCCGCATGGCCCAGATGAAGGCGACAAGGCCAACTCCCCCCAGAAACAACGAAACCGGTATGAGAATGCCGAGGATCGCCATGACTACTTCAGCCTCAGAGCATTGAGCGAAACCGTGATCGAGGACAAGGACATCGCCAACGCCGCCGCCAGAGGGGTGGCGAGACCGACCAAGGCGATCGGAACGGCGATGATATTGTAGAGGAAGGAGATCGCGAAGTTCTCCTTGATCCGCCGGGCCGACTGCCGGGAAATGCGAAGCGCATCGCCGATCGGGGCCATGTCCTGCCCGAGAAGGACGATGTCAGAGGCGACCCGCGCCGCATCAAGCGCAGAAGCAGGGGAAATCGAGACATGGGCGGCGGCAAGCGCGGCCGTGTCGTTCAGCCCGTCGCCGACCATCAGCACCTTCGCGCCCTCTGCCGACAACCCCGCCACCCGGGCGGCTTTCTCGGCAGGCAGCGCGCCGGCCGTCCAGTCGGCGATGCCAAGCCGCGCCGCCAGATCGGCGACGGCCCCCTCGGCATCGCCCGAGATCAGCAGGATCCGCGCGCCCTGCGCCTTGAGCGCAGCGACCGCAGCCTCGGCCCCCGGCCGGATCGTGTCGGAGAAGGTGAAGGGCATCACCCGGTCATCGCCGAGCGACAGGTAGGTCGCGGTAACCTCGAGCCCTTCGGCCCCCACCCAGGCATCCCGGCCAAGCCGCACTGTCCGGCCCTGCCACTGCCCTTCGACCCCGTAACCGGGGACCTCGCGCAGGTCGACGACCGCAACCGGGGTAACACCGGCGGCCCGGATCGCCGCCGCCAGTGCCTGCGCCAGGGGATGCGAAGAGGCGCCCGCCAGCGCCGCAGCAACGGCCAAAGCCTCGGCGGGTTGCTCGGCGAGGTTCGTGGGCTGCGGCGCGCCAAGGGTCAGGGTGCCGGTCTTGTCGAAGACCACGGTATCGACCTCGGCCATGCGCTCCAGTGCCGTGCCGTGCTTGATGAGCAGGCCCTTGCGGAACAGCTTGCCGCTGGCCGCGGTCACCACGGCGGGAACGGCGAGGCCAAGGGCACAGGGGCAGGTGATGATCAGCACGGCCGCCGAAATGTTGATGGCAAAGCGCACGTCGCCGCCGGTGATCCACATCCAGGTGCAGAACGCCCCGAAGGAGAGCAGATGCACCGAGGGGGAGTAGAGCTTTGCGGCCCGGTCGGCGAGCGAGGTGTACCGGGTCTTGGCGCTTTCGGCGACGGCCACCAGATCGGCCATGCGGTGCAGCGACGAATCCTTGCCTGCCGCCGTCACCCGCAGGGTCAGCGGACCGGTCAGATTGACCTCGCCCGCGCTGACCTTTGTCTCGGGGCCCGCATAGACCGGCAGGCTTTCCCCGGTCAGGAGCGAACGGTCGACCTCGCTTGTCCCGGCGATGACCACGCCGTCGACGGGCATCCGCCCGCCGGGACGCACGAGCACGATATCGCCCGCGGCCAGTTCGGAAATCGAGGTCACGATCTCTTGCCCGTCAAGAAGGCGGATCGCCCGCGGCACTTCGAGAGCAGCCAGTTCCTCGGCCGCGGAGCGTGCGACGGCACGGGTGCGATGGTCGAGGTAGCGTCCGGCCAACAGGAAGAAGGTCAGCATCACGGCGGCGTCGAAATAGGCGTGATGGCCGGAATGGATCGTCTCGTAGAGCGAGATCGAAGAGGCAAGGATGATGGCGAGCGAGATCGGCACATCCATGCCCAGCCGCCGCGCCTTGAGGCTTGCCCAGGCATTCTTGAAGAACGGCTGGCCGCAGAAGATCACCGTCGGGATGGCGATGGCAGCCGAAATCCAGTGGAACATGTCGCGGGTGGCGTCCGCGGCCCCTGACCAGACGGCAACGGACAATAGCATGACGTTCATCATCGAGAAGAACGCGACGCCCAGCCGCATCAGCAGCTCGCGGCCCTGCCGGTCGGTCTCGGTCGCCGAAAGCAGGCCCGGGTCGAGTTCGTGCGCCTCGTAGCCGAGGCCGGCGAGAACCCCGATCAGCTGGTCTGGCGTGACATCGGGATCTGCCGCGACGCTGACCCGCTTCATTGTCAGGTTCATGCGCGCGGACTGCACGCCGGGCACCTTCGCGAGCCCGCTCTCGACGGTCGAGATGCAGGCCGCGCAATGCGAGGTCGGCAGAGACAGCATGATCCGCGCGTCGGAATGGGCCGCGGCGGCGGCCCGGTTGGCCAGTTCCGGTGCCGCGACGCAAGCGCCGCAAGCCGCAGGAGAGGCCGTTTCGATGCGCGGAACGGCCGTCATGCCGGGACCTTGACGAAAAGGTCGATGCGCTGGCGGAACATGGTGCCGTCCGCGGCCCGCGCCTCGACATGCAGCATCCACTTGCCCGGCGCGAGTTTCACCGGAGCGACGAAGGTGCCCTCATCGCGCTGCATCTTGGGCGTCTGGTCGTCCTTCGCCTCGGTCGGGCGGCCGACAAGGACCGCGACATCGCTGATGCGCGCCGGCAGGCCGTCGCGATCGGTGAAGGTCAGGCGCAGCTGCTCGCGATCCGCGTCATATTCGGGCTTTAGCGTCCAGCCGAGAGCCACCTGCGCGGCGCGCTCCTTGTCCCAGTTCTGGCTGGCGACATAGGAGTTCTCGACCTCAAGCCCCGGGAAGGTCGAGACCGCGCTGTAAGCCAGCCAGAAGTTCACGGCAAAGATGATCCCGAAGCAGACCACCGCGATGGCCAGAACCTTCTTCCCCGTGATCGTGGCTGTTGATCCGGTCATGTCAGTGCCCGTTCCCGTTGAAGATCGTGTCATGATACACCTTCTTGCCGGACTCGACATCCTCGACCCAAAGCCGGATGTCGGTGCGCTTCTCTTTCGCGGCCTCGGTCCCCGGTGCCGCGATCACATAAACCTTCTGCGTCTTGGTCTCGTTCGCCGGGACAGTCACCCTGTCATCCGGGCTGCCCTCAAGCTCGACCTTGAACGGTTCTTCGGACTCGAGCCGCACCGAGAAGGTCCTTGGCTCGCCCTCCTTGTTGCGCAGCCGCATGTCATAGGTATTGCGGATCGCGCCGTCGGACATGGTGACGAAGAGCGGGTTGCGGATCGGGGTAACGTTGATGTCGATCGGCGAGCGCATGAACAGCGCCACGAGCAAGCCGATGCCGACCGCCGACCAAAGCGAGGTGTAAAGGATGGTGCGCGGCCGGAAGACATGGCGCCACACCGATTTCTCGGGCACTCCGGCGCGTTCCGCCTTTTCGTCGGTGAGGGCGAGGTAGCCGATCAGGCCCCGCGGCTTGCCGATCTTGTCCATGATCTCGTTGCAGGCGTCGATGCAGAGCGCGCAGGTGATGCAGGCAAGCTGCTGACCATCGCGGATGTCGATGCCCATGGGACAGACGTTGACACAAGCCATGCAGTCGATGCAGTCGCCCTGCGTGGCGTCATGTTGCCCGGCCTTCAGTTTGCCGCGCGGCTCGCCCCGCCATTCACGGTAGGCGACAGTGATGGTTTCCTCGTCCATCATCGCAGCCTGGATGCGGGGCCAAGGGCAGGCATAGATACAAACCTGCTCACGGGCGAAACCACCGAAGAAGAAGGTGGTCAGCGTCAGCACAAGCATCGTCGTATAGGCGACCGGATGCGCCTGCCCGGTGACGAGATCGCGCAAGAGCGTCGGTGCGTCGGCAAAGTAAAAGATCCAGGCACCACCGGTCGCCAGACCGATCAGGAACCAGACCGTCCATTTGAACAGGCGCTTGCGGGCCTTCTCGAGGTCCCATTTTTGCCGGAACAGGCGAAGCCGGGCATTTCGATCGCCCTCGATCCAGCGCTCGACCAGAATATAGAGATCGGTCCAGACCGTTTGTGGGCAAGCGTAGCCACACCAGACCCGGCCAAAGGCCGAGGTGAACAGGAACAGGCCAAGTCCGGCCATGATGAGCAGGCCGGCGACGAAATAGAACTCGTGCGGCCAGATCTCGATCATGAAGAAGAAGAAGCGCCGGTTCGCGAGGTCAAGCAGCACTGCCTGATCAGGAAGGTGCGGCCCGCGATCCCACCGGATCCATGGCGTGATGTAATAGATGCCAAGGGCGATCCCCAGGATCCACCATTTCAGCGTACGGAACTGCCCTTTGACGCGTTTGGGAAATACCGGCTCGCGCGCGGCGTAAAGGGAATCGGAAGGGCTGTCTTGATGGCTCACGGTCAGGCTCCAGCACGGGCGGGATCGTTCGGGGTATCAAGGCTTTGGCATGAGGCTGCCTTGACCTGCATCAAAATGAGGGATCGGAGATGCATCTTGATCCTGCGTCATCGCAACCCCGGTCTGCAAGGACTCGGGGGCGGGCCGAAACCCGCACTGAGCGGTTTAGCTGCTGACATGCGCGGACGCCCGATGTCGGATGGTCGCACCCCCTGATCAGCCGACGAGCGGCACTCATCCGGAATGCAAAGACCCGGGCGGTTTGACCGCCCGGGTCCTTTCTTGGGAAGCACCGGCGTCCCGGAAACGCGCGAACAGGAAAGGACGCCGGTGCCCTGCCCCGGGCAGGCCCGGGGAAGCTCTTATTCGCCGCCGCCCAGACCGTGGACGTACAGCGCCACGGCACGGATGTCGGACTCGGACATGCCCCGCATCGACCACGACGGCATGACACCGAAGCGGGCGTTGGTGACCGTATTGGTCAGCGTCGCCTGGTCGCCGCCATAGAGCCAGATTGCGTCGGTCAGGTTCGGTGCGCCCTGCGCCCGGTCACCCTTGCCGTCCTCGCCATGGCAGGCTGCGCAGTTGTCGGCGAAGATCTGCTTGCCCTCGTCAACCAGGCCCGGATCGGTCGCCGCGTTCGAGAAGGACATCACGTACTGCACTACCGCACCGACTTGCTCGGGGGTCAGCAGCCCATCCTTGCCGAAGGCCGGCATCTGCGAGTAGCGCGCATCCGGGTCATCGGTGTTCCGCACACCATGGGTGACAGTCGTCACGATGTCATCAAGCGTGCCACCCCAGAGCCAGTCGTCGTCGAGCAGGTTCGGGAAGCCCCCCGCCTGCACACCCGCCGCGCCGGAACCGTGGCACTGGGCGCAGTTGGTGCGGAACACTGCAGCGCCAGCGTCCTGCGCGAATTGCAGCAGTTCGGGATCGTTCTGGACCTGATCCAGCGGCGTCGCCACCAGCTTGTCGCGCATCGGCTGCTGCTGGGCGTCGAACCGCTCCATTTCGGCGGCCAGCGCACCCCGGGTCGAATAGCCCAGGAGACCCGGCGTGGCCCGCGTCAGCATCGGCCAGGCGGGATAGAGGATCGCGTAGACGATCGAGAAGACGATCGTGATGTAGAAGATGTACAACCACCACTTCGGCAGCGGGTTGTTGAGTTCCTCGATCCCGTCCCAGACGTGGCCGGTGGTTTCGACTTCACCCGGTTTGCGGTTTGTCTGCTTGGCGCTCATATCACCGATTCCTTCGACGTGCCGCGGCCCGCGCGGTGTTCGATCCGCCCCGTTCCGGCCGTGTCATCGGCCGGGATGGGTCTGTCTTCATGCCTGAAGATGCTGCTTGCTGCTTCATGCTGGTCCCGCCGGGCCCCTGGACGAAAGGTCCAGACAATCACCCCAAGGAAGAACAGCACCATGAACAGGAGCATCCAGCTGTCGGCGAAATGCCGGAGTGTGCTGTAGGTCTCCATCTGCGTCCTCACCGGCTGGCATCAGGCTTGAAGGTCGAGAAGTCGACCATCGTGCCCAGCACTTGCAGATAGGCCACCAGCGCATCCATCTCGCTGACACCGGCCACGCCGTCAAAGTTGGCGACAACGGCCTTGGGATAGCGCGCCATGAGGCCGGTGGTATCGGCATCCGGATCGACCTGCGCCGCGAAATCGGCCTGGGCGTTCGCCAGATCCTCATCCGTGTACGGCACGCCGACCAGCTTGTTGGCCTTCATCGAGTCGAGGATGTATTTGCCATCCAGCGGACGATCGAGCAGGAAGCCATACTTCGGCATCACCGATTCCGGCACGACCGCCTCGGGGTTGGTCAGGTGCTCGACATGCCAGAGGTTCGAGTACTTCCCGCCCACGCGCGCCAGGTCAGGCCCGGTGCGCTTGGAGCCCCACTGGAACGGATGGTCGTACTGCGACTCCGCGGCCAGCGAGTAGTGGCCGTAACGCTCGACCTCGTCGCGCATCGGGCGGATCATCTGGCTGTGGCAGACGTAGCAGCCCTCGCGGATGTAGATCTCGCGTCCGGCGAGTTCGAGCGGCGAGTAGGGCCGCACGCCCTCGACGTTCTCGATCGTGTTCTGCAGGTAGAACAGCGGCACGATCTGCACCAGGCCGCCGATGGTGACCACGAGGAAGCTCAGCACCAGAAGGAGCGTCGCATGGGTCTCGATGGCCTTGTGTTTGTCCAGGAATGCCATGGTCGTTCCCTCTCTTACTCAGCAGGAACGGCCGCCGGCGCCGCCGATTTCTCGGCGACAGACGTCACGGTCTTCCACAGGTTGTAGCACATGATGAGCGCGCCGGTCAGGAACAGCGTCCCGCCAAGGGCCCGCACCACATACATCGGATGCATCGCGGCAACCGTGTCGGCGAAGGCGTTCACGAGGAAGCCGTTGGCGTCGACTTCACGCCACATCAGGCCCTGCATGATGCCCGCGACCCACATGGACGAGGCGTAGAGCACGATGCCGATCGTCGCGAGCCAGAAGTGCCAGCTGACGAGGCTCAGGCTGTAGAGCCGTTCGCGGTTCCACAGGCGCGGGGTCAGGAAGTAGAGCGCGCCGAAGGTGATCATGCCGTTCCAGCCCAGGGCCCCCGAATGCACGTGGCCGATGGTCCAGTCCGTATAGTGCGACAGCGAGTTCACCGACTTGATCGACATCATCGGGCCTTCGAAGGTCGACATGCCGTAGAAGCCGACGGACACCACCATCATCCGGATGACCGGGTCGGTGCGCAGCTTGTCCCAGGCGCCCGACAGCGTCATTAGGCCGTTGATCATGCCACCCCAGCTCGGCATCCACAGCATGATCGAGAAGATCATCCCAAGGGTCGAGGCCCAGTCAGGAAGCGCGGTGTAGTGCAGGTGGTGCGGACCGGCCCAGATGTAGAGGAAGATCAGCGCCCAGAAGTGGATGATCGACAGCTTGTAGCTGTAGACCGGGCGTTCGGCCTGCTTCGGCACGTAGTAGTACATCATGCCCAGGAAGCCGGCGGTCAGGAAGAAGCCCACCGCGTTGTGCCCGTACCACCATTGCGTCATCGCGTCCTGCACGCCCGAGAAGAGCGAGACCGATTTCGAGCTAAAGATCGAGACCGGGATGGCCAGGTTGTTGACGACATGGAGCATCGCGACCGTGATGATCATCGAAAGCAGGAACCAGTTCGCCACGTAGATGTGAGGTTCCTTGCGGGTCATCAGCGTGCCCATGAACACCGCCAGGAAGGCGACCCAGACAACGACGATCCAAAGGTCGATGTACCAGACGGTTTCGGCGTATTCCTTGCCCTGCGTCCCCCCGAGGACATAGGACGTCGCGGCCAGCACGATCATCAGCTGCCAGCCCCAGAACACGAACCAGCCGAGGTTCCCCCCCCAAAGCCGCGTCGCGCAGGTGCGCTGGACGATGTAGAACGCGCTCATGATCAACGCGTTGCCGCCAAAGGCGAAGATGACCGCCGAAGTGTGCAGCGGGCGCAGTCGCCCGAAGTTCAGGATCCCTTCGGCCCAGACGAAGTTCAGCTGCGGGAATGCCAGCTGGAAGGCGATGACCACGCCGACCAGGAAACCGACCACGCCCCAGAAGGCGGTGGCGATCACCCCGGCACGGACAACGCCGTCGTTATAGTCAGCCGACACATCGACAAGGCGTACCTCGTCGGTCCGGCGCAGCACCCAGATGAACGTGATGGCCGCGGCGATCATCACCACGATCATGTTCACCAGATAGGGCAGGTCATGGGCGTAGTTGGCGGCGACTGCGGCCAGAATGGCCACAAGCCCCAATACGACCAGTTTTACGTAATCCCACATGTTGCGTCCCTTCGTCATTGCCCAGTCCGATTCGGGCGTCGGCAGGCAGCTTTTTCGACAATGCGGCTTTTGGGGGCGTCTCGGCGCCCCTGCATTGATCCATATCAACACTCCGTGTCATGCCCTTGATAGAAGTCAAGGAAGACAAGGTCGCTTGCGCTACTGTGGCGCAGTCCACACATGATGTGGGAAGAATGACAGAAGGAACGGAGCACCGAACATGGCCTACAAGTCGATCCTCTCGGTACTGACCGATCCCGCCTTGGTAGATGTCTCGCTGGCTGCGGCCACGGCAATCGCCGCACAGGAAGATGCGCATGTCGATGTCCTGTCGCTTGGCATCGACCGGACCCAAGTGGGCTATGCCTACCTGGGCAGCGCGCCGGCCTTGATTGAAGTCTCGATCGAGCGGGCCGAGGCGGATGCCGCCCAACTGGACAAGGCTGCCCGCGCCTATCTTGACCGGCAGGACATCCGGTGGGGAACAGAGGCGGCGGTCGCTCAGCTTGGCGGGCTGGGGCCGCTGGTCGAACTCAAGGCGCGCTTTGCCGATCTGGTCGTCCTGCCGCGCCCCTACGGAAAGGGCCGTGGTCCGGAGGGCGAGGCGGTGCTGGAAGCCGCCCTGTTCGAAGGACAGGCCCCCGTGCTGGTCGTGCCTGATACCGGAATTGTCGGTCCCATCGGCAAGCGGATCGTCATCGCCTGGAACGAAGGGCGAGAGGCGATGGCTGCTGTGCGCCGCGCCCTGCCCTGGCTCAAGCAGGCGGATGTGGTGAACATCACCGTCATCGAGCCGCCTCCAAGCAGCCCCGAACGGTCGGATCCCGGCGGGATGCTGTGCCAGATGCTGGTGCGCCACGGCGTCAAGGCCGAGGTCTCGGTCCTGGCGAAGACGGCGCCGCGCGTGTCGGACGTGCTGGTCCAGCAGGCCCGCGACGTGAATGCCGATCTGGTGGTGATGGGCGCCTATGGCCATTCCCGCCTGCGCGAGGCGATCCTTGGTGGCGCGACGCGCGACATGCTGGAAAACACTGGCCTGCCGGTTTTCCTGGCGCATTGACCTGACGGGCCTGTCCGGTCTGTAGCGGCGTCCGAACCCGGGCGCCGCACATTCCGCAATATGCATGGCGCGCATACATGATTTTCGCGCGCGGGACTTGTCTGTGCCAACCGAAGCCCATACCGCTTGAGCCGCAGACAGGCTGGGGAAACCACCCGCTTGCCTGTGCAGAGGCTCAAGGCATTTCGGAACGACATGACCGGTCTGAGACGGCTTTACTTCCCCGATCCGGATCGGCGGCGCGCGGTGGCAGAAGCATGCGCAGCCGGAAAGGGCCTGCCCGCCCCGCGCCGCTACGCCGCCTGGGTCGCGATCATTCTTGGCCTGATGCTGGCGGTTCTTGACGGGACAATCGCCAACGTCGCCCTGCCGAGCATTGCCCGGCATTTCTCAGCCGATCCCGCGTCATCGATCTGGATCGTGAACGGCTACCTGCTGGCCATCGTGATGACCCTGCTGCCCCTCGCGGCACTGGCAGACATATACGGCTACCGCACGGTCTATCTTGGCGGGATCGCGCTTTTTACCGTTGCGTCAGTGGGTTGTGTGTTTGCAGGGTCGCTTGGTCAATTGACGGCCGCGCGTGTCATCCAGGGGCTTGGCGCCTCGGGCCTGATGGCGATCAACATGTCGATCCTTCGTTACACGGTCGCCCGCGAAAACCTGGGGGCGGCCATCGGATTGAACGCCATGATCGTTGCGATCGCAGCCACGGTGGGCCCCGTCGTGGCAGGGGCCATCCTGTCGGTCACAACTTGGCATTGGCTGTTTGCAATCAACATTCCGCTCGGGATTCTCACATTGCTCATTGGCTGGCCGAGCCTTCCCGAAAGCCTCCATGTGCCGCGGCGGTTCGACTGGATCAGTGCGATCCTGAGCGCAGCAGGCCTTGGCCTGGCGATCACGGCGATCGACGGCATCGGGAATGATCTGCCTGCCTGGCTGACGCTGACGCAGCTGATGGGAAGCATCCTTGCCTTTGGACTGCTTCTGTTGCGCGAACGGGGCGCAGCTAGCCCGATGCTGCCCGTCGACCTTCTCAGGATCCCGGTCTTTTCCCTGTCGGTCACGACCTCGATCGTCTCGTTCACCGCTCAGCTTCTGGCCTTCGTGTCGCTGCCGTTCCTGCTGCAGAACGTGATGGGTCATAGCCCCTCGGTGGTCGGGCTCCTGATGATGCCCTGGCCGTTGGCAATCGCCGTGGTCGCACCGATTGCGGGCCGGTTGTCCGGCCGCTTCCCCCCGGCGATCCTTGGCGGTCTGGGGTTGGCAGCACTGGCGGCCGGTCTTCTGGCGCTCAGCCTGATGAGCAAGGACGCCGCGGTCTGGGATATTGCCTGGCGCATGGCGCTGTGCGGCGCAGGGTTCGGACTGTTCCAGTCGCCCAATAACCGCGTGATGATCGAATCCGCGCCCATGTGGCGCAGCGGTGCGGCGAGCGGGATGCTCGGGACAGCGCGCCTGACCGGCCAATCCCTTGGCGCGGCGCTGGTTGCGCTGCTGATGGGACAGTTCGGTCTTGAGGGCGCCAGCCTGGCGCTCTTTCTCGGGTCTGTCTTCGCTGTGCTTGCGGCCGGCCTGTCGATGTCTCGACTAGCGCTGCGCAAAAATGCAGGTGGGAGAGCTGATGCGGCAAAGCCGCCCGCCGAGGTTGACCTCTAGACCAGAAAGCCGCCGTCGCTGTCATCGCCCGCCTCTTCCAGCAGACGATCCATGTCCGGCACGACGATATGGCGCTTGCCTTCCAGCTGGATCACGCCGTCGCGCTTCAGCGCCGAGATCTGGCGGCTTACCGTCTCGAGCGTCAGGCCAAGATAATCGGCCATCTCTTCGCGGGTCAGCGGCAGATCGAAGACAAGCGGTCCCTGCCCGTCGGTCGCCCTGAGCGCGGCGTCACGACGCGCGATGATGGCCATCAGGCTCGCGATCTTCTCGCGCGCGGTCTTGCGCCCCAGAAGCAGCATCCACTCCCGCGCCGCGTCGAGTTCGTCCAGCGTCATCTCGAGCAGGCGCTGCCCGATATGCGGCGTTTCGAGCATCATGTCCTCGAACGGCTTCTTGCGGAAACAGCACATCACCAGGTCGGTCGTCGCGGTCACGTCGTAGGCGGCATGGGTCCGACCTGGACGCCCGACGAAATCGGACGGCAGCAACATGCCGACCATCTGCCGGCGGCCGTCTTCCATCGTCTGGGTCAGCGTGGCAATACCGCTGACCACGGACGCAACGAAATCCATCTTGTCGCCCGACCAGATCACGGTCTGCCCGGCCTGGAAGCTGCGGTAGTACTTCATCTTCTCGAGGCGCGAAAGTTCGTCCTCTTCGCAGCGCGCACAGACGGCCCGATGCCTGATCGGGCAATCGTGACACTGCTGATGATGAAAGACCAAATCGTGCGCTACCATTCCACCTGTCCAGCTTGATCTGCGTCAAGGCGAGGGCGCGCAGATCATCCAAAACTATGCCAATGACGCTGAACTCGCAACTCGCCCGTCTCGGGCTATTCGATGCGCGTGTGCCAAGGTACACGAGCTATCCGACCGCCCCGCATTTTGGTGCGACGGTGGGGCATGGCCTATTCTCGGACTGGGTCTCTGCGATTCCGGTGGGATCGTCCATCTCCCTTTACCTGCATGTGCCATTTTGTCGCCGCCTCTGCTGGTTCTGCGCCTGCCGCACGCAGGGCACACGCAGTGATGATCCGGTCATAGCCTATGTCGAGACGCTGAAGGCCGAGCTTCAGTTGCTCAAGTCCCGCCTGGCCCCGGGGGTCAAGCTTCAGCGCCTGCACTGGGGCGGCGGTACGCCTACGCTTATACCTGCAGCGCTGATCGCGGAACTGGCCGGGGTAATCTTCGATGTGGCGCCGATGGCCAAGGGCGGGGAGTTCTCGGTCGAGATCGACCCCAACGAGGTGGACGATGCCCGGCTTGACGCGCTTGCCGCGGCGGGGATGAACCGCGCCTCGATCGGGGTTCAGGATTTCGACGACGAGATCCAGAAGACCATCGGCCGTATCCAGGGCTACGACCTGACCCGCAAGGTCAGCGAGATGATCCGCGCCCGTGGCGTCAGCAGCCTCAACTGCGACATCCTTTATGGCCTGCCGCACCAGACGCCGCAGCGCATCGCAGATTCGGTGCAAAAGCTTCTGTCACTGGCCCCCGATCGCGTGGCCCTTTACGGCTACGCTCATGTTCCGTGGATGTCGCGCCGGCAGCAGATGATCCCTTCGGATGCCATGCCCACCCCGGAAGAGCGGCTGGCCCTGTTCGAAACCGCGCGCCAGCTTTTCAGCTGGGATGGCTACCGTGAAATCGGCATCGACCACTTCGCGCGCCCCGATGACGGGCTGGCGATCGCCCAGGCGGCAGGCCGGCTTCGGCGGAACTTCCAGGGCTATACCGACGACACCGCTCCGGTGCTGATCGGGATCGGTGCCTCGTCGATCTCGCGCTTTCCGCAGGGCTATGCCCAGAACGCCAGCGGCACGGCGGATCATACCAAGGCGATCCGCGCGGGCCGCTTCTCGACGCATCGCGGCCATGTCTTCGCCGGTGAGGACCTGCTGCGCGCCCGTATCATCGAGGCATTGATGTGCGATTTCGCGGTCAGCCGGTCCGAGTTGCTGCGCAGTTTCGACACGACGCCCGCCCGGCTGGACGAGCTTTTCTCGGCGGCTGCCCAGGCGTTCGACCCGTTCTTCCGCCTGACGGCCGAAGGCGCGTTCATCACGCCTGAGGGCCGGCCGCTGACGCGCATGATCGCCCGGGCGTTCGACGCCTACGACCAGACCAAGGCCCTACACAGCGCCGCCGTCTGAGGACGGACGACCGGATCAGTGGGCGGGCGGGACAGCCGCCTGCGCCTCGACATAGGACACAAGCCGGGGCAGGCAGTGGCTGTGCAGGTCATAGCGTTCGACGACGCTGCTGCGCGCCGCCGCGCGCAAGGCCCGGAACCGGTCGGGTTCACTTAGCGCGGCAATGAGAGCGGAAGACCAGGCTGTAGTGTCGAAGAAATCGACCAGCACGCCGTTGACCCCGTCGCGGATCACCTCTTCGACCGGCCGGGTTCGCGATCCCACGACCAGCGCGCCGGCCGCCATCGCCTCGAGCAGCGACCAGGACAGGACGAAGGGATAGGTCAGATAGGCGTGGACACGCGTGACCTGCATGAGGCGAACGAAGGTCTCGCGCGGAACACGCCCGAGAAAATGTACGCGAGACAGGTCAAGGCGCGGCCCGACTTCCCGAAGCAACGCATCCTTCCAGGTGCCCCCATCGGCCGGAGGCTGGCCATAGCTGACGCCGTCGCCACCGACGATGACGACCTGCGCCTCGGGCCTTGCCTGCAGGACCTCGGGCAAGGCGCGGGCAAAGATGTGCCAGCCGCGATAGGGTTCGAGGTTGCGGTTGACGAAACTCACGACCTCATCCCCGGCGGTCAGGACCCGGCCCGAAGGCAGTTCCAGCTGCGCCTGCGGATCGGGGCGCACAAGATCGGTGTCGATGCCGTCATGCAGCACCGTCAGCATCTGCCGCAGCACAGGCGGAAAGGTCGAGGCCTGCCATTCGGTCGGCGCGATCCCGGCATCGGCATGGACCAGCGCCTGCCCCAGATGCGCGGCGCGCCCCTGCGCGATCATCAGCCCGTCCAGCCCCGGCGCGCTGAATTCCGGATCGAAGCCCATGTCGAGGCCCTGCCCGCGATAGTAGAACTCGGCATAGATAACCAGCCGCGCGCCGGGCCAGATTTCCTTGAGGAACAGCGTCTCGCCCCAGCCGGAATGGCCAAGGATCAGGTCAGGGGTATAGCCATTTTCGTCGCGCAGCGTCCGCGCCGCCCGGGCAACCGCCACGCCCCGGTCCGACATGGTCGTGTAGTTGCGCCCCAGCCGTGTCTCTTTCGGATCGACGGCGGGCGGGGCGTAGCGATACTTGACGAAGGGAATATCGGTGGGGCGGTTGTTCGCCGCATCCGTCAGCACGAGGCAGTCATGGCCGCGCCGCGCAAGCTCGGGCGCCAGATGCAGAAATTGTCCAGGGAAGTTCTGGTGGATGAAAAGGATCTTCACCGCCCTACCCCCCTTCAACCACCCGCCGCCGGCTCGATCGGCCCGAAGGCCGCACTCAGCAGGCGCTGCGTGTATTCCGCTTTTGGCGCGTCGAACACCGCCTGCCCTTCGCCTGCCTCGACTACATCGCCATTCTGCATGACGATCACCTTGTGCGCCATCGCCCGCACGACGCGCAGGTCGTGGCTGATGAAGAGGTAAGCCAGCCCCCATTTGCGCTGGAGCGAGCGCAGAAGCTCGACGATCTGCACCTGCACCGTCATGTCCAGCGCCGAGGTTGGCTCGTCCAGCACCACGAGTTTCGGCCGCAGGATCATGGCCCGGGCAATGGCGATGCGCTGGCGTTGGCCGCCTGAGAATTCATGCGGATAGCGCCCCATCGCGGCCGGGTCGAGCCCGACCTCGGCCATGATCTCGGCCACCATCTGCCGCCGGTCCCGTCCGGGCTCTACGCCGTGAACGCCAAGGCCTTCCGCGATGATCTGTTCGACCGTCATCCGGGGGCTCAGACTGCCGAACGGGTCCTGGAACACGATCTGAAGGTCGCGGCGCAGGTCGCGAAGCGCGGCCTTGGTCTCGGCTTGCAGGTCGCGCCCCATGAACACCACTGGGCCGGTCGAGGCGATCAGGCGCAGGATTGCCAGCGCCAGGGTGGTCTTGCCCGACCCGCTTTCGCCGACGATGCCAAGCGTCTCGTGCGAGCGGACCGACAGCGAGGCATCGTTGACCGCCTTCACATGGCCCACGGTCCGGCGCAGGAACCCGGCATGGATCGGGAACCAGACGCGGAGATGCTCGGTCCGCACGATCTCCTGCGCGTCGGCAGGAACCGGATCCGGGCGGCCTTTGGGCTCGGCGGCAAGGAGCTTTTGCGTATAGGGATGCTTGGGCGCGGCGAAGATCTCGGCCGCCGGTCCCTGTTCGACGATCTCGCCGTTCTGCATGACGCAAACCCGGTCGGCGATGCGGCGGACCACGCCGAGGTCATGGGTGATGAACAGCATCGACAGGCCCTCGCGGGCCTTCAGTTCCGCCAGCAACTCAAGGATCTGCGCCTGGATCGTCACGTCAAGTGCGGTCGTCGGCTCGTCGGCGATCAGCAGGTCGGGGCCGTTGGCCAGCGCCATCGCGATCATCACCCGCTGCCGCTGCCCCCCGGACAACTGGTGCGGATAGGCGTCGAGACGTGTTTCGGCATCGCGGATGCCGACCTTCAGCAACAGGTCCAGCGTCCGCGCCCGGGCCGCCTCGCCCCGCAGCCCCTGATGCAGCGCCAGGCTTTCACCGATCTGCCGCTCGATGGTGTGGAGCGGGTTCAGGCTCGTCATCGGCTCCTGGAAAATGAAGCTGATGTCGTTGCCGCGCACCTTGCGCAGCTGGGCTTCCGGTAGGTGCAGCAGTTCCTGCCCCGCATATCGGACCGATCCCCGGATGGTCGCGCTGTCGGGCAGAAGCGACACGGTCGACAGCGCCGTCACCGACTTGCCCGACCCGCTTTCGCCGACCAGTGCCACCGTCTCGCCGCGGCCCACGGTGAAGGACACACCGCGAACGGCGTCGATGACCCGACCGTCCTGGCGGAAGCTGATATGCAGGTCATCGACCTGAAGGACCGCAGCACCGGTCATCGGAAGGTCTTCCGCGGATCGAAGGCGTCGCGGACCCCCTCGAAGATGAAGACCAGAAGGCTGAGCATGATCGCGAAGGTGAAGAAGGCGGTGAACCCGAGCCACGGGGCCTGAAGGTTCTGCTTGGCCTGAAGCGTCAACTCGCCGAGCGAAGGCATCGAGGCCGGCAGGCCGAAGCCGAGGAAGTCGAGCGCGGCCAGGCCCGAGATGTTGCCGGTCACGAGGAAGGGCAGCATCGTCAGCGTCGCCACCATCGCGTTCGGCAGCACATGGCGAAAGATGATCGTGCGGTCGCGGACGCCAAGCGCGCGGGCGGCCCTGACATATTCGAAGTTCCGCGCCCGCAGGAATTCGGCGCGAACCAGCCCGGCCAGGCTCATCCAATTGAACAGAAGCATCAGCAGGACGAGCAGCCAGAAGTTCATCGGGATGATCGCGGCCACGATGATGATGACATAGAGCGCCGGGATCGCCCCCCAGATCTCGATCACGCGCTGGAAGATCAGGTCGGTCAGGCCGCCGAAATAGCCCTGCACCGCACCGGCGGCCACACCCGTCAACGAGGTCAGGAGCGTCACCGCAAGGGCATAGAGGATCGACAGCCGGAAGCCGTAGATCACCCGCGCCAGCACGTCACGCGCCGTATCGTCGGTGCCAAGCCAGTGCTGCGCATCCGGGGCCGAGGGCGCCGCGCCCTGAATGTCGTTCACGGTGTTGAAGCTGTAGGGGATCAGCGGCCAGACGATCCAGCCCGTCTCGACCTTCTCGCCGTCCACCATTCCCGTCTCACGCGCCGAGGCGATCGTTGCTTCGGGATCGTCGAAACAGGTCTCGGATCCGCCGGCGATGATCAGGCACTGCACCTCGATGTCGCGATAGACCGCCTCTGTCTTGAAATCGCCGCCGAAGGCAGTCTCGGGATACATGCGGAAGATCGGGAAATGCAGGCTGCCGCGATAGCTGACGACGATGGGCTTGTCGTTGGCCAGAAGCTCGGCGAACAGCGACAGGCCGAACAGGATCGTAAAGACGATCAGCGACCAGAAGGCGCGACGGTTCGCCCGGAAGTTCCGCCAGCGACGCTGGTTCAGGGGGGACAGCGCCATGCCCTAGCCCCGCCGCTCGAAGTCGATGCGGGGGTCGATCCACACATACATCAGGTCAGATACCAGCCCCATCACGAGGCCGATCAGCGAGAACATGAAGAGCGTGCCGAAAATCACCGGATAGTCGCGCGCCACCACCGCCTCGAATCCCAGCCGGCCGAGGCCGTCGAGCGAAAAGATTGTCTCGATGATGAGCGAGCCGCCAAAGAACACGCCGACGAACACCGCCGGAAAGCCGGCGATCACGATCAGCATGGCGTTGCGGAAGACGTGGCCGTAAAGCACCCGGCTTTCCGTCAGACCCTTGGCGCGGGCCGTCATCACATACTGCTTCTTGATTTCTTCAAGGAAGCTGTTCTTGGTCAGCAGCGTCAGCGTGGCGAAGGCCGAGATCGTCGAGGCGATAACCGGCAGGGTGATGTGCCAGAAATAATCGCCAATCTTGCCGAGCAGGCTCAGCTCTTCCCAGTTCTCCGAGGTCAGGCCGCGCAGCGGGAAGACCTTCCAGTAAGACCCGCCGGCGAACAGCACCAGCAGCAGGATCGCGAACAGGAAGCCGGGTATGGCGTAACCCACGATGATCGCGCCACTCGTCCAGGTGTCGAAGCGTGAGCCGTCCCGCACCGCCTTGCGGATGCCAAGCGGGATCGAGACGAGATAGGCGATAAGCGTCGACCACAGACCGATGGTGATCGACACCGGCATCTTCTCCAGCACCAGATCGACGACCGAGATCGAGCGGAAATAGCTCTGGCCGAAGTCGAAATGGGCGTAGTTCCACATCATGTCGAGGAAGCGTTCCAACGGCGGCTTGTCGAAGCCGAACTGCTTCTCGAGGCTCTTGATGAATTCGGGCGGCAGCCCGCGCGAGCCGATGTATTTCGGATCGGCTGCGCCGGCATCCTCGATCCCGCCGCCGGCATCGCCGCCACCGGCGATGTTCTGGAAGGTATCGCCGTTGCCTTCCAGCCGGGCAAGAACCTGCTCGATGGGGCCGCCGGGAACGAACTGGGTCAAGGTGAAGTTGATGACCATGATCCCGAACAGCGTCGGAATCATCAGCAACAACCGCCTCAGGATATAGGCACCCATATGCCCGCCTGCCCCGTTCCCAGCCCCTGCCTGCCTTCTTCGATGCGCAGGCTTACCTTAGCGCGCCCGACGCCTTGAGCGCGGCGGCCTTTTCGGGGTTGTACCACCAGATGCTCAGTTCGCCCAGTGCATATGGTGGCAGCTTCTCGGGATGCTCATACATGTTGTAATAAGCGACGGTGTGCTTGTCCTTGTACCACTGCGGGATCCAGAAGCGGATGTTGCGCAGCACCCGGTCCAGCGCCTTGGTCGCGACCGTCAGCTCGTCATTGGTCTTGGCGGCAAGGACCACGTCGATCAGTTGGTCCACCGCCTTGTCCTTCAGGCCCATGACGTTGAACGAGGACACATCGGCGGTCTGCGAGCCGTAATACTGTTTCAGCTCTGATCCGGAAAAGTAGTTGCTCCGGGCATTGCCGACGATCAGGTCAAAGTCATAGACCGGCGGGCGCGTCCGTGCCTCCATCTGGGCATCGTCCACATGGGTCATCTTCGCGTCCACCCCAAGCTTGCGCAGGTTCTCGACGAAGGGATTGATCACGCGGTCGAAGGTCTGGCTATCGTTCAGGACCTCGATTGCCAGCGTCTCACCCTTGTCGTTGCGCCGCATCCCGTCGGGACCCACCAGCCAGCCCGCGTCATCCAGCAGGTCCGAGGCCTTGCGCAGGTTCTCGCGATCAAGTTGCCGTGCGCCGGACACCGGGGCCATCACCGCGGGGTCGGTCAGGATGCTTTCGGGCAACAGCTTCTGCTCGACCAGGGGCTTCAGGATCGCAACCTCTTCCGGGCTGGGCGGGCCTTCGGCGGCAAGCCAGCTGTTTTCCCAGACCGAGTTGATGCGGGAATAGAGGTCGTAGAACAGCGTGGCGTTCGACCATTCGAAGTTGAACATCAGGCCAATCGCCTCGCGCACCTTCGGGTCCTGGAACTTCGCCCGGCGCAGGTTGAACAGGAAGGCCTGGCCATTCGCCTTGTTGCCGTCCGGCAGTTCGACCTTGATCACGTCGCCGGATTTCACCGCGGGGAAATCGTAGCCGGTCGCCCACTGGATCGAGGAAGCCTCGTTGCGGAAGGTATAGTTGCCGGCCTTGAAGCCCTCGAATGCCGCGTTGTAGTCGGCGTAATACTCGATGCGGATGCGGTCAAAGTTGTTCTGGCCGACGTTGAACGGCAGCTTCTCACCCCAGTAATTCGGGTTGCGCCGGTAGGTGATCGTCTTGCCGACATCCATGCTGTCAAGGACATAGGGCCCGGTTCCAAGGAAGGGCTCGAGACTGGATTCCTCGAGGTTCCGGTTATGGGCCTCGTAATCCGCCTTGGAGATGACAGGCAGTCCACCGACATCTGCGGGCAGGTCGCGGGTCGGGATTCCGGTCTTGAAGGTGAACTTGACGCGGTGGGGACCCAACGCCTCGGCCCCCTCGACCTGCTGGGCAAAGATCGTGCGGAAATCGGTCAGGCCTTTCTTCAGGAAGGTCTGGAACGAAAAGACGACATCGTCGGCGGTCATCGGCGTTCCGTCCGAGAAGCGCACATCAGGGCGAAGGTTGAAGATCACCCAGGACCGATCCTCGGGGTATTCCATCGACTCGCAGAGCAGGCAGTAGGACGACCCGATCTCGTCCGAGGGCGAGACGAGGATGCTTTCGTAAAGCGACGCGGAAAGGGCAGCGGCCCGCCCCTTGACCGAATAGGGGTTCATCGAGTCGAACCCGCCAAAGGCCCATTCCGAGATCTCGCCGCCCTTGGGCGCATCCGGGTTGACGTAGTCCAGATGCTTGAAGTCCGCCGGGTACTTCAACTCGCCGAAGGTCGAGATCCCATGCGCGGTGATGACCGTCTGCGCGCTGGCCGCCGACCCAAGCGCCAGAAGCATGACCCCGGCCGCAAGCCCGAACCGCCAGTCAGCAAGCCTGACACGCATGTCGGTGGCGGAAGGGCTGTGGCTTTGGGTCATTCTGCTTTTTCCTCTACCTGTCGCCGCCTTCGGACGGCCCCGGGTGATCCTGTCCGGTTCGTCACTTTCTCAATGTGCGCCGCCGGCTGATCAAGGGCGTTTCGCGCGCTTGTGTCGCTGCGTGATCCCATGAAAGCAAAAGGCCGCCCGAAGGCGGCCTCTGCAAGCATCTGCGCGGCGCTTATTGCAGCGTCGAAAGATAGGCGACGACATTGGCGCGATCCTGCTCTTTCGGCAGGCCGGCGAAGGTCATCTTGGTGCCCGGCGCATAGGCCTTCGGGTTGGTCAGGAAGACGTTGAGGTTGTCCGGCGTCCAGTTGCTGCCCGCATGGGCCTTCATCGCGTCCGAATAGGCAAAGTCGGCAACCGATGCCGCCGGCCGGTTCACCACACCGTTCAGATGCGGGCCAGTCGCGTTGGTACCGTCAACCTTGTGGCATGACTTGCATTTGCTGAAGACTTTCTCACCGGCGGCAGCATCGGCAGAAGCCAGCAGCTCGTCAAACGACGGACCAGCCGCAGCCGCCTCACCGCTGCCTGCGGAGGTGTCGGCGCCAGTGTCGACCACATAGGCCTCTTCTGCTCCCGCTTCATGTCCCGGACCGATGTAATAGATCGCAGATCCGGCCCATCCGATCAGGAGGAAGACAAGCAGCGACCCGCAGAGGGCACCGAAGGCCTTGGTGAAAGTCATCGTATCGAGCATGGTGCGTCCCGTCGTGCCGTGATGTTTCCGGTCGGTATCTACCTGCTTCCCCTGCCATGTTTCAAGGTGTAGTAGCGCGACCAAACGCCCAATCTGCCGAATGGCGGCGAAATCGCGGGGCGGACAGCGAACGGAGTGTCCTGATGGCGCAATCTACCGGCAGAATCGCCTTCCAGGGCGAGCTTGGCGCCTATTCTCATCAGGCTTGCGCCCAGGCCCGCCCCGATTTTACCCCGGTGCCGTGCCAGACCTTCGAAGATGTGGTCGAGATGACCCGCAACGGCGAAGTCGATCTTGGGGTTCTGGCGGTCGAGAACTCGACCTACGGTCGTGTCGCCGATGTGCACAGCCTCCTGCCCCGCGCAAAACTCCATATCGTGGACGAGGCATTCGTACGCGTTCACGTGAACCTTCTGGGTGTGAAGGGCGCAAGGCTGGAAGATGTGCGCGAGGCCCACGGCCATGTGGTGATCCTGCCGCAATGCGCGGGCTTCCTGAAAGATCACGGCATCAAGGGCAAGGTTAGCAGCGACAATGCACGCGCCGCGCGCGAGACGGCCGAAGCGGGCGACGTGACCCGCGCGGCCTTGGCCAGCGAACTTGCAGCCGAAATCTATGGCCTGGACGTGCTCGCCCGCCATATCGAAGACCACAAGAACAACACCACCCGCTTTCTGGTCATGGCACGCGAGCTGGATCAATCCCGCCGCGCCGAAAAGATGATCACGACTTTCACCTTCCGCGTCCGCAACATCCCTGCGGCGCTTTACAAGGCGCTTGGCGGCTTTGCGACCAACGGCGTGAACATGACCAAGCTGGAAAGCTACATGGTCGGCGGCTCCTTCACGGCGACCGAGTTCTACGCCGACATCGAAGGCCACCCCGAAGACCCGCCGGTTGCCCGGGCGCTGGAAGAATTGGGCTTCTTCACGACGCAGCTGAGCATCCTCGGGGTCTATCCTTCGGACCGCAGCCGCGACTGACGGATCAGCCTTCGCGCCGGAACCTTTCGCCGATCTCGAGCGCGATATGGGCGATCCGGTCGGCGAACTTCGCCTCGAGCCGCTTTCGCCCCAGCCGCAGCGTCTGCAGGTACAGCCGCGCGGCAAGCGTGCGGGGCTTGACCTCAAGCTGCACGGTCAGCCGCGTCCGGCGGGGCCCCATCGGGATCAGATCCGCCTGCAACCTGCCGTCGACGGACGCGCCTGCCCCGGAAAATCCAAGGCTGCGCGGCTCGACCAGTTCCTCGACCCGGATGGTCATCGTGCGCCGCCGCCCCCGGAACGGAAAGCTCGCCTTCCAGCCCATGCCTTGACCGGGCTGGCGCATGCGGTCGGTCCGCTCCAGTTCCACGCCGCGGCGCAGGCCCGACCGCTCCCATGCCGCGAAATCGGCAAGGCTTGCGAAGACGAAGGCCTGGGGCGCCTCGATATCGGTTCTGGTGCCGAACTTCATGATGAGGAGGTGTTGGCCTGCATTGGTGACACCTTACTCCAGCCGATCGGCCAGCCAATTGGCAATGAGGAAATGCGCGATCGCGCCTTTTCGTGGCGATTTGATCCGCTCATGGCCGCCGGCCATGATCCGCACCATCTCTTCCCGCGTGACCCACAGGGCATCCTCGATCTCGACCGGGTCGACCTGGATCTCCTCGTCCAGCGCCTCGGTCTGGCATCCAAACATCAGCGAGGCCGGGAATGGCCAGGGCTGGCTGGCCAGATAGCGGACCGGCCCGGTGCGGATGCCGGTTTCTTCCACCACCTCGCGGCGGACCGCCGCCTCGAGCGTCTCGCCGGGTTCGACGAAGCCGGCGATCAGCGAATACATCCCCTCGGGCCAGCCGGGAGACCGGCCAAGAAGCAGCCGGTTTCCGCGCGTGACCAGCATGATGACGACCGGATCGGTGCGCGGGAAATGGCTTGCCCCGCAAGCGCCGCATCCCCTCTGCCAACCCGCCATCGCAACGGTCGTCGCCGCGCCGCAGACTGCGCAGAAGCCGTGGGTCGAATGCCATTGCAAAAGCGCGCGAGCCGTCGCCGCGCATTCTGCGTCGAGCGGCGAAAGACGTGTCATCACGCCGCGCAACTCGACAAAGGCATGGTCGGCGCCCAGTGCGGGGTGACGCTGTTCGGACGGGTCGAAGAAACCGGGCTGCACAGCCGCCTTATCGGCGTGGGGCGTCCAGCCCGACAGATCGACGGCGAAGAGCGGCCGGCCGGCCTGCAACCCCAGAAAGACCCGCAACCCGGCATCGGCAAGGACCGGATGCGTCGGGGACAGCCAGCCGAGACCCGCCTCGTCTCCGGATCGCAGCAGCACCTTTCCACGCCAGAGCGGAACGACCCGCCCCTCGGCCCAAAAAGCTTCGATCCGGACAGCATCGCCGCGCCAGGCCGCGGCGCGATCCAGATCCGAGCCGCCGAATGTCACCGTTTCTGCAAGACGCATGCCCACCCTCCGCCCCCCTTCTTGCCGGGCGCGTCTGCCAAGGCAAGGGACGACAAAGGCTTCTGGTCCGGGCGGGTTGCAAATACAACCCAGACGGGAAAAATCATCGGCCCGACCTGATCCTGATTATGGGCAGAAGTGCCCGCACTGGCTAGACAAAGGGGGCTCCGGATCGGCCCGGCGCAGCAGAAGTCAGCCAAGTGCGAAAGATGACGATTTCGAACCGGACGGAAAACGAACTCCAGTTGCGCATTCTGGCGACAAGCGATCTTCATGCAACGATCCGTGGCTTCGACTACTGTGCGGAACAGCCCCTGCCCGGTCGAGGACTCGAGGGGGCCGCTGCGCTGATCGGCAAGCTCCGGCGCGAGGTGCAGAACAGTCTTCTGGTGGACAACGGCGATTTCCTGCAGGGCAATCCGCTGGCCGACCTCTTTGCCGATCCGACGCCCGGGCAGGTTCATCCGGTCATCGCCGCAATGAACGGGCTCGGCTATGACGCGGCCAGCCTCGGCAATCACGAATTCAACTATGGCCTTCCGGCGTTGCGCCATGCCCTCGCCGGCGCCGGATTTCCGACGGTTTGCGCCAACATCGCGATGCTCGGGACCGAGCCCCCTGTCGCCAGCCCCCATGTCATCCTGGTCCGGACCCTGCTTTCCCCCTCCGGGCGGATGCAGCGTCTCAGGATCGGACTGTTCGGGCTCCTTCCGCCGCAAGTGCTGACCTGGGATCGGCGCAACCTTGAAGGGCGGATTGCGATGATCGACATGGTCGAGGCGGCCCGTGCCTCGATCGCCGCTCTCCGCGCCCAGGGCGCCGATCTGGTGATCGCGCTCTGTCATTCCGGCATTGGAGCGGCCGAGGCGCCGCCCGGTTCCGAGAACATGGCCGGACAGGTTGCTGCGCTTGAGGGGCTGGATGCAATCGTGGCGGGGCACAGCCACGACGTCTTTCCGCGCAGCCCGGATCCGCACGACCACGCGGTGCCCATGGTCCTGCCCGGCTGTTTCGGGTCGCATGTCGGGGTCATCGACCTGCGATTGCATCAGGCCGAGGACGGGCGCTGGCGCAGTTTGGGCCGGGCCTCTGCACTTCGGGTTTCCGATCACGTCGGGTTCCGCCGCCTTCGCAATTCCCCTGACGCCCAGGTCGTGCGAAGGGCCTCGGCCGCAGCCCATCGCGCTACCCGGCTTGCGGTTCGCCATCCGGTCGGCCGGACCGAGGTGCCCCTGACGACCCACCTTGCTGCCCTTCCCGGCAACGCCGCACTCGCAATCATCGCCGAGTCACAGGCAGCGCATGTCGCCGCGGCGCTGCAGGGAACGGCTCTCGCTCAGGTTCCGCTGCTTTCGGCCGCTGCACCGTTCAAGTTCGGTGGTCGCGGAGGGGCGTCGCATTACACCAATGTCGCGCCCGGACCCGTGGCCATCCGCCATGTGGCCGATCTCTATATCCACCCGAACCGCATCGCTGCCGTGCTGGTCACCGGCGCGGAGCTGAAAGCCTGGCTGGAAAAATCGGCAGAGTTCTTTCTGCAGGTGAAGCCGGGACTGGACGGCCAGCCGCTTCTCAACCCGGACATCCATGCGTCGGATTTCGATGTGGTCCATGGGATCGACTACCAAATCGACCTGTCCGCCCCGCATGGACGGCGTATCGTCGGGCCGAGTCATGGCGGCCGCCCGATCGATCCGGAACAGCCCTTTGTCGTGGCCACCAACAGCTACCGCGCCGAAGGCGGCGGCGACTTTCCCGGGGCACAGCCCGCGAACAAGGTCTTCGAAGATCGTATCCTGGTCCAGGACGTGCTGCGCGGTCATATCGAACGCCTCGGGGTAATCCGGGCGCCGCGGCACTTTCCGTTCGCCTTCACCGCAATGCCCGGAACCTCTGTCCTGTTCGAAACCGCCCGGTCGGTGCGCGCGGAGTTGCCCTGGCGAAGCGATCTGGCGCTGGAAGATCTCGGGGACGGCGCAGAGGGCCTGGTGCAATTGCGGTTTCGGCTTTGAGGTGCCTTCAAAGCGCCGCAGCGTTGGGTTAAAGGGCTAGCGCTAACAGGAGCAGGCGCATGTACGACGCTGTTGTCTTTGACCTCGACGGAACCCTGATCGACAGCGAAAGCCTCACGCAAGCGGCCGGCCTCGAGACATTTCGGACGTTCGGAATCGAGGTCGAGCCCGAGTTTCTTCACAGCCTGATCGGCGTCGACGACCAGACCAGCGCGTCGGTCATCAAAGACAGGTATCCGCAACTCGACCTTGCCGCCTATGGCACGGCATGGCGCGCGACGGTGAGCCGCCACTGGAGCCAGGGCGTTCCGCTCAAGCCCGGAACGGTCGAACTGCTGACCGCGATCCGCAAGCCGAAGGCGCTTGTTACCTCGTCCACACGCTGGCAGGCGGACCAGAAGCTGGCCCTGACCGGTCTGGGTGTGCATTTCGACTATGTCGTCACTTTCGACGATGTAACCGCGCCCAAGCCAGATCCGGAGCCCTACCTGCTTGCCACCAGTTTGCTTGGCGTCACGCCGGACCGCTGCCTTGCCTTCGAGGACAGCGAGACGGGGGCGCGGTCGGCCCATGCGGCAGGAATGACCGTCGTGCAGATCCCCGACATCGTCCCGGCTTCGGGCGACTTTGCCCACCACGTCGCCGAAGACCTGCTGGCCGGAGCCCGGGCCGCCGGGCTCATCTGAGCGCGATCACCAGGCCGGGATCAAGAAGCCAGGGCGCGATGATCCCGCAGGTATCAGCCAGCGGCAGCAGGGTCTCGGGCACGTCAAGACCAATCCGCTCGCGCATGAACCGGGCACGGTCTGCGCAACGGGCAGCCACGCCAGGGAAACCGGCGGCGAGATCGGCGCGCAATTCTGCGTCAGCGATCACATAGCCGTCCTCCATCCGGGTCGAGCCATAGACGGGATGTGCGGGGATGACGTCGCATTGCATCGCCATGCCTGACCGAAGAGGCAGGCCGGACCCTTCGGAGATGGGCGAGGACAGCCATTCGTCCATCCCGATCAGGTGGCCGGGATTGAGCTCCACCCCAAAACGGTCGGGCGGCAGCAGCGCCATCATCCGCCGCCAGACCTCGCCGCCCGACACGCCCGGCCGCATCAGGCCGCACCAGTCCGACAGCGCCGCCGCATAGGGATAGGCGAAGGCTTCGAGGTAGTCTTGCGCCGCTTCGGGAAGATCGGCCGGCCCTTCGGCCAACCAGCCGGCCCGGCAGATGTTCGCCCCCCAATGACAGATGTTGAACGAGATCGCGCTGCCCCGGGTCAGGCGTTCGCCCGTCGGGCCGCTCAGGCCCTGGGCGGCCCTCCCTCCGGTGGCGAAGGTCGGGTGGCACCCAAGCGGCAGGCCGCCGACGCTCGCGGCCTCGAAGGCGGCGAAATCGGTCATGCCCTCGCGGAAGGCAAACACCATCCGCCGCAGCGCGGTCGCGGCCATGTGGTTGGCGAATTCCAGCCGGGCGATGTCGGCTGCGTTGATCGTGCTGCGCAGTCCATGGCCGGGATGCATAAGAAGGTCGGTCGCGTTGACCACCCGCCCGGCGATGTTCCGGATCGGATCGGCGAGGAAGGCCGGCAGGTCAAGCGTGGTTTCGGGGTCCTCGACCTCGTCCGGTTCGAAATACTTCCAGCCCGCGGCACCCACCCGCGCCCCCGACGGAATCGCGCCCGCCAGAAGCTCGGACAGCCGCGCTCCCTTCCGTGGCTGCGAGATCAGCGAGAAGCTGGCGCAATGGGCCACCTCGACGTCACCCGCCTGCACGAGGGGCGAGACCCCGGTATAGGGCAGGCATTCGTTCCCGGCGATCAGCAGCGCGCGGTCGGGACGAACGACAAGCAGCGCCTCCTCGAAGCGCGGATCGAACCCGGTCAGCCAATGAATGTTGGCGAAATGCTCGCGGTCGCCATAGACCGCGAGGGCCTCAAGCCCGCGCGTCGCCATCGTGGCACGGGTCTCCGCCAATCGGTCGCGGAACTCAGCAAGGGTCACGGAGGGCGGTAGGTCAGGGGTGCCGAAATCCGGCCAGTCGATGCGGATCAGTCTTGCGGTCATGGGATCCTCCCTGCGACGGAAGGTAGAGCAGATGGCCCGGTCATGGGAACCGACCAAAAGCCTTCGAAGGCTTTTGGCAAATTTCTTCGAAGAAATTTGCCCGCGCGCCTCCTGCAACGGCCCCGACCTGCCGCTTGCGGAATCTCCGGGCGCGGCCTATATCCCCTCGCGAGAGGTTGGCGCGGGCAGGCGCCTCGCCAACCCGGTCAGGTCCGGAAGGAAGCAGCCGTAACGAGCCCCGCTTGGGTCGTTGTCCAGCCTCTCACCTCGCCCCCCCACGCAATGGAGGACAGCATGACCGAGACTGCAATCCTCCGGGCGCGGGCCGCCTGACGCCTTAAGCCGCAGGCCGCCTCGCCCGACCGATGATCGCCGGTGCCCGTGACGGGCATCCGTTCCATACGGTTTTCGCGAGGATCCCTCCTTGATTACCCATACCCTTGCCGGCCTCGGATGGTCGGCCGATTTCCTGCGCCAGCTCGATCTTGACGAGATCGGGCGCTGTTCCCCTGCCCGGGTCGCGGTTGTGCACCGGACAAGGCTCGACGTGATCGGCGAGGGGGGTAGCCTATCGCTGCCGCTGTCGCCCGCCCTGCCGACCGGTGAGGTGGCCGTCGGCGATTGGCTGCTCCTGACGCCCAACGGCGATGCGATCCTTCGCCTGCTCGACCGCCGCAGTCACCTGTCGCGCAAGGCGGCGGGCACCGGCGTGGCCCGGCAGGCGATCGTCGCCAATGTCGATACGCTGGCCATCGTCACCTCCTGCAATGCCGAGTTCTCGGAAAGCCGTCTCGACCGCTATCTGGCTTTGGCGCGGGCGGGTGGCGTGGCGCCGTTGATCGTGCTGACCAAGGCCGATCTGGTCGATGCTTCGTCCTTTCGCCTGCGGGCCGAAGCCGCGGGACGCGGCGTGCCGGTTCTCGTGCTAGACGCGCGCAATTCGGCGCAGGTCGCCGAGGTCGCGACCTTTTGCGGGCCGGGCCGTACGCTGGCGTTGGTCGGCTCATCCGGCGTCGGAAAATCGACACTGGCGGCGACGCTGACCGGTCAGGCGCTTGCCACGCAGGCGATACGCGAGGAGGACGCGAAGGGGCGGCACACCACGACGGCGCGCCACCTGATCGCGACGCTTGGCGGCGGCTGGCTGATCGACACGCCCGGAATGCGCGAGTTGCAACTGGCCGATGCAGAGGAAGGCATCTCCGCCACTTTCGATGACATCGAGGCGCTGGCCTGTGACTGCCGGTTCTCGGATTGCAGCCATGACGGGGAGCCCGGCTGCGCCGTTGCCGCTGCGATGGCTGCGGGCGAACTCGATCCCGCCCGCCTTGCCCGCTGGCGCAAGCTGAAGCGCGAGGACCGGGTCAATACCGAGACGCTGGCCGAGGCACGCGCCCGCAGCCGGGCCTTCGGAAAGATGGCGCGGCGGGCAATGCAGGCCAAGCGGGATCGACAGGACGGGTGGTGAGGCAGCCGCCCGGTCAACCTTCCGCCGATCCCGTCACCGGCGGTTGTCGCGGCCCGCCGCGGTGGTTAAGTTGGCCGGGTCGCCAGCGGAGTGCCCATGTCCGAAACCCAAGCCTATCAGGTGCTCGCCCGGAAATACCGGCCGCAGACCTTTGCCGACCTGATCGGGCAGGAGGCGATGGTGCGGACGCTGAAGAACGCCTTCGAGGCGGGCCGCATCGCCCATGCCTTCGTGATGACCGGGGTGCGAGGGGTGGGAAAGACCACGACCGCCCGGATCATCGCCAAGGGCCTGAACTGCCTGAACTCGGACGGCCCGACGATCGAGCCCTGCGGCGAATGCGGCGCCTGCAAGGCGATCGCAGAGGGGCGGCATGTCGACGTGCTGGAATACGACGCCGCCTCGAACACGCAGGTGGACAAGATGCGGGACATCCTCGCCTCTGTCCCCTACCGCCCGACCGAGGCGCGCTACAAGGTCATCATCTTCGACGAGGTGCACATGCTCTCGTCCGGGTCGTTCAACGCGCTTCTGAAGACGCTGGAAGAGCCGCCCGCCCATGTGAAGTTCATCTTCGCCACCACCGAGATCCGCAAAGTTCCGGTCACCATCCTGTCGCGCTGCCAGCGCTACGACCTGCGCCGGATCGAACCCGAGGTGATGATCGCCCATCTGCAGGGCATCCTTGCAAAGGAGGGCGCGCAGGTTTCGGAAGAGGCGCTGGCGCTCATCACCCGCGCCGCCGAAGGGTCGGTGAGGGATGCGTTGTCGCTCCTCGATCAGGCCATCGCGCATGGCGCGGGCGAGACCACCGGCGATCAGGTGCGTGCCATGCTGGGCTTGGCCGACCGGGGCCGGACGCTCGACCTTTTCGATCTGGTGATGACGGGCAATGCCGCCGGCGCGCTGTCGGAACTTGCCGCGCAATATGCCGACGGCGCCGATCCGATGGCGGTTCTGCGCGATCTGGCCGAGATCACGCACTGGATCTCGGTCCTGAAGATCACGCCCGAAACCGCCGAGGACCCGACCGTCCCGCCCGACGAACGGGCGCGCGGGCTCGACATGGCGGCGCGGCTGTCGATGCGGGTCCTCAGCCGGATGTGGCAGATGCTGCTCAAGGCGCTGGAAGAGGTGGCGCTGGCCCCGAACGCGATGATGGCGGCCGAGATGGCGATCATCCGCCTGACCCATGTCGCCGACCTGCCAGACCCCGAGTCGCTGGTGAAGAAGCTCCAGTCGATGCCCGCGCCCTCGGCCCCCGCCCCGACACGCCAACCGCCGCCACCCGGCAACGGGCCGCGCATGTCTGCGCCGCCGCGCGGTGGCGTGACCGCCTCGGGCGCGGTGACGGCGCTGGCAGAGGCGCCGGCCACGCTCGCCCATTACGCCACGCTCGAAGCCATCGTCGCCCTCATCCGCGAAAAGCGCGACATGAAGCTGCTGCTCGAGGTCGAGACCTGCCTTCGTCCGGTTCACATCGCCCCCGGCCGGATCGAATTCGAGCCGACGCGGGATGCGCCGACGGATCTCGCCTCGCGCCTGGCGCAGCGCCTTCAGAGTTGGACCGGCGCGCGGTGGGCGGTGTCGGTGACGGGCTCCGGCGGCGCGGCGACCATTGCCGAGGAGCGGAACCGCGACCACCTCGCCGCCGTTGCGCAGGCGCAGGACCTGCCGCTGGTCAAGGCGGTGCTCGCCGCCTTTCCCGGCGCGAAGATCAAGGAAATCCGGACCCCCGAGGCCCTTGCCGCCACCGCGGCGACCGAGGCTCTGCCCGAGGTCGAGGACGAATGGGATCCCTTCGAGGACAACTGAAAAGGACGGAACGATGCTGAAAGGACTTGGCGGTCTCGCCGATATGGCCGGGATGATGAAGAAGGCCCAGGAAATGCAGGAGCAGCTTGCGCGCATGCAGGAAGAGCTCGGCAACCGCACCGTCGTGGGCGAGTCCGGCGCTGGCCTCGTCAAGGCGACGGCGACGGCGAAGGGCGAGTTGACGGCGCTGGAGATCGACCCGTCGATCTTCGTGCCGTCGGAAAAGGAAGTGGCCGAGGACCTGATCCTTGCCGCGATCAAGGATGCGCAGGCCCGCGCGGCGCAACTGTCCAAGGACGAAATGGGGCGGCTGGCGGAAAGCATGGGCATTCCGGCGGGCATGAAGCTGCCGTTCTGACATGGCGGACGCCCCGCGCGACATCGAACGGCTGATCGATCTGATGGCCCGCCTGCCGGGCCTCGGCCCCCGTTCTGCCCGTCGCGCGGTGCTGCACATGCTGAAGAAGCGCGAGGCAGTCATGGCGCCGCTCGCGCAGGCCCTTGCGCAGGTGGCGCTCTCGGCCCGGGATTGCTCGGTCTGCGGCAATATCTCGACGTCCGACCCCTGCCCGATCTGCGCCGATCTGAAGCGCGCGACCGGGGAAATCTGCGTGGTCGAGACGGTATCGGACCTCTGGGCAATGGAACGCGGCCAAAGCTACCGTGGCCGCTATCATGTCCTTGGCGGCACGCTTTCGGCGTTGGACGCGGTCGGCCCGGAAGACCTGCGAATCCCGGCGCTGGTCGAACGGGTGACCAAGGAAGGAACGACCGAGGTGATCCTTGCGTTGAACGCGACGGTCGATGGCGCGACGACCGCGCATTACATCGCCGACGCGCTGGACCCGACGGGCGTCGCCGTGACCTCGCTTGCCCAGGGCGTACCGATCGGGGGCGAGCTCGACTATCTTGATGACGGCACGATCGGCGCGGCGCTGAAGGCGCGGAGGCGGGTCTGAACTGCCGTTCCGGCCCCGGATTTCAGAAAAACTTCAGCGCGACTTAAGGACCGCGGAGAGCGGCAGACGCAGACTTGCGGCATGAGCCCGTGATGGAGCAGCCGCCATGACCGTCTTCGCATTTCCCTCGCACCTAGTCGCACGCACCGGATTGCCGGCCCCCCTCTGGACTGATGAGTTGGTCGCCGAGCGTTGGTCCGACGAACGGGACCGCTTCGATCGCGACATTCCCGCGCCGTGGGAAGATCGCGTCGATGTGCTGGCGCGGACCAACCCGGACGCGCTCGAAGGTCCGCCCCCGCGCCCCCTCGCCCACCTTTTCACTGCGTTGACGCAATGGATCGCCGCAAGGAATACTTCCGGTGCAACCCCGGAAGGAGGCCATGTCACGCGAGGGATCGATCCGGTTCGGAGCCTGCACGCTGGATGAACAGCGGGGCCTTCTGCTGCGCGGCACCGAGGTGGTGCGCCTGCGGGCCAAGACCTTCGCCCTCCTTGTCGAGTTCTGCCGAAACGCCGATCGTGTCCTGACCAAGGACGAGTTGCTGGCGAGGCTTTGGCCGGGCCTCGTCGTGACGGAAGACAGCCTGACCCAGGCGATCAGCGAGTTGCGCCGCGCGCTCGGCCCCGAGGCCGGGCGTCTGCAGACAGTCCCCAAGCGCGGCTACCTCTTTTCCCTCTCCGACGCGGCGCGTCCTGCCCCCGCCCGGGCCGAACGCCCCCTCGTCGCGGTCTTTCCGTTTCACGCCGCCACCCCTGCCGAGCAGGCCCTCGCCGACGGGCTGGCCGAGGAAACCACCCACGGCCTCGGACGCTACGGCCTGATCGGGGTGATCGCCCGCCATTCCGCCTTCGAGCTGCGTCCCGCCTATGGCAAGGCGGCCGACGCGGCCAGGCAACTGGGCGCGAGCCATCATCTCGAAGGCATCATCCATCCCCGCCCGGATGGAAGCCGCCTATCCGTGGCCCTGTGCGAGACCGAAAGCGGGCGGCAGATCTGGGGCGAGACCTTCCCTCTCGACGGCCCGTCGCTGCGCGAGACGGCGGCGGCCATTCCGCACCGGATCGTCACTCGCCTGAACCTTGACCTTGAACGCAGCATCACCCTGCGCCCGGTCGGTTCCGGAACCGACGATCTCGGCGCCTTCCAGAACTTCGTGCTCGCGGCGGCCCTTCTGCGCCAATACGGACCGGGGGTGAACGAACGGGCGAAGGTCCATCTCGAGGCGGCGCTTGCCGCCGATCCGGGTTTCGCCCTTGCCCATGCCTATCTCGGTCTGGCGGTCATCCTGATTGCCGGGCGCTTTGCGGCCTCGCAGGCCGAAAAGGACCGCGCCCTCGGCCTGACCCTCGCCGGGATCAGGCTGGCCCCGGAAGAGGCGCGCTGCCATTTCCTGACCAGCGTCGTGCGGATGTACCGCCGCGAATTTCCCGATCTGGAGTTGCACAGCCGCCGCGCGCTAACCCTTAACCCCTATGATGCCGACCTGATGGCATGGCACGGCTGCGTGCTGACGATGCGCGGCCATCCTGAGAAGGGGCTGGACTGGCTGAACCGTGCCTGCACCCTCAATCCGCTGCATCCGGATTGGTACCACATCGACATCGCGATCGCGCATCAGGCGCTCGGCCGATATACCGACGCGCTTGCCCATCTGCGCAGCCTGCCAGAAACCAGCGCCTTCCGCTTTATGCGCATGGCCGCCTGCGAGGCAATGCTGGGCAATCCGGAAGGCGCCGCGGCCTATCTTGACCGCGCCGAAGCGTTGTCGCCCGGCTGGAATGCCTTGGCCGAGGCGGCAGACGTCGAGCAGGAGCTTGCCGCCGACCGCAAACGCTTTGTCGCCGAGGTGGCCCGGGCCATCGCGCTGCGCGATGGCCTCAGGTCTCAGTGATCCTCTTCCTCGTCATCCTCGCCATGCGGCAGGTTGAAGAAGCTTTCGGCGTCGCTGAAGTCGGCCGGGCTTTCCTCTTTCTCATCCGCGCCGAAGATCTCGAGACCCGACGGCATCTTGGGTTCCGGCGCCATGCCGAGCGACTGTTCGGTCGAGACGAGCTTGCGACGCTCGTCATCCGACATGACAACGCCTTCCGCCGCCTTCTTCTTCACCGCGGTCTGCACCGCCGCGTCAAGCTCCGACTGCCGGCAGAGGCCAAGCGCGACCGGATCGACCGGGGTGATCTGGCTGATGTTCCAGTGAGTGCGCTCGCGGATCGACTGGATGGTCGGCTTCGTCGTGCCAACAAGCTTGCCGATCTGGCCGTCCGAAAGTTCCGGGTGGAACTTCACCAGCCACAGGATCGCGGCCGGGCGGTCTTGCCGTTTGGACAGCGGCGTGTAGCGCGGGCCGCGGCGCTTTTCCTCACCCACGGCGGCGGCGTTGAACTTGAGCTTCAGCTTGTAAAGCGGATCGGCCTGGCCCTTCTCGATCTCGATCGGGTCGAGTTGGTTGTTAGCGATCGGGTCGAAGCCCTTCACGCCGGCTGCCACGTCGCCGTCGGCGATGCCCTGCACCTCAAGTTCGTGCATGCCGCAGAAGTCGGCGATCTGTTTGAAGGTCAGCGTGGTGTTCTCGACCAGCCAGACAGCGGTGGCGCGGGCCATCAGCGGTTTGTTCATCGGAGCGGCTCCTTTACAAATCTCTCCCGGGCCGGGAAAACGGCGGCGGCCTTTCGGTCCGCGATTTCCACGATGTCGGGGAATTCGCCTGCCATATAGTCCTCCCTTGGCGCAGAGGAAAGAGAAAATGCTTCGATTGCTTCTTCTGTGCGCCCTGTTCGGCAGCCCTGCGCTGGCCGAGGGGGAGAAGGCCGGGAATTTCGATTACTATGTCCTGTCGCTCGGCTGGTCGCCGAACTGGTGCGCCCTCGAAGGCGACGCGCGCGGCGACGACCAGTGCGATGCGCGCCATGACTATGGCTTCACCCTGCACGGGCTCTGGCCGCAATATGAAAGCGGGTGGCCTTCCTATTGCCGGACGACCGAGCGCGACCCGACCAAGGCTGAAACGGCGGCCATGTCCGACATCACCGGATCGGGCGGGCTCGCCTGGTACGAATGGAAGAAGCACGGCCGCTGCTCAGGCCTGTCGTCGGCAGCCTATTTTGATCTCGCCCGTCGCGCCTATGGCTCGATCGCGATGCCAAAGGTCTTTTCGAACCTCCCGAAGGAGATCGCCCTGCCCGCCAGCGTGGTCGAGGACGCCTTCATCGAAGCCAATCCCGGCTTGCCGCGTGACGCGATTACCGTGAGCTGCCAGCAGGGCATGATACAGGAGGTCCGGATCTGCCTGACGACCGACCTGCAACCGCGCCGCTGCGGCGCAGACACGATCCGTGACTGCCGCTTGAAGGACGCGGTGATGGAGCCAGTGCGCTAGCCGCTATTCCACCTTCAGCACGATCTTCCCGATATGGCCCGAGCTTTCCATCAGCGCATGGGCCGCAGCTGCATCTTCCAGAGCGAATTCGCTGTCGATGACGGGCCTGAGCTTGCCCGCAGCGATCATCGGCCAGACGTGACGCTCCAACTCCGCCGCATAGCCCGCCTTGGCGAGATCGGATTGCGGGCGCAGGGTCGATCCGGTGATGGTCAGCCGCCGCATCATTACCTCGGCAAAGTTCAGCTCGACCTTCGGGCCTTGCAGGAAGGCGATCTGCACCAGCCGCCCGTCATCGGCCAATGCTCGGACGTTGCGCGGCAGGTAACTGCCGCCGACCATGTCGAGGATCAGGTTCGCGCCGCCCTCGGCTTTCAGGATCGCGACGAAATCCTCGCTGCGGTAGTTGATCGCCCGCTCGGCGCCAAGCGCAACACAGGCCGCGCATTTCTCGTCCGATCCGGCGGTGGTGAACACCCGGGCACCGAGCGCCCTGGCGATCTGGATCGCGGTTGTCCCGATGCCCGACGAGCCGCCATGCACGAGAAAGCGCTCGCCGGCCTTGAGGCCGCCGCGCAGCGCCACGTTCGACCAGACGGTGAAACAGGTCTCGGGCAGGCAGGCCGCCGCGCGCAGATCCAGACCTTCGGGGATCGGCAGCGCATGGGCAGCGGGGGTCGCGACATATTCGGCGTAACCACCCCCGGGCAAAAGCGCGCAGACCTTGTCGCCGATCTTCCAGCGGTCCACGCCCGGGCCGACCTCGACCACGGTGCCGGAAGCCTCCAGCCCCGGCAGCGGTGAGGCGCCCGGCGGCGGCGCATACATCCCAGCCCGCTGCAGGACATCGGGCCGGTTGACCCCGGCATAGGCCACGCGGATCACGATCTGGCCATGCCCGGGCACCGGCACCGGCAGGGTCGCGGGCTTCAGCACCTCGGGTCCGCCGGGTTCGCTGATCTCGACGGCGCGCATGGTGTGGGACAGGGTCATTCCGGGGCCTTCCTGGTCAGTCAATCAGGGGTGGGTGCGGCCCGGAAGGTCATCCGGACGCGACGGGGCCTTCACCCTTTCCATCAGTTTCATCGGTCCGGCAAGCAATGCCTTCGAAAGCGGGTTCTCGCGCAGTCTTGCCTTCACCTTTTCGACCTGCATCACGTCCTCGATGCGGCGATCAAGGAACTCCCAGGTGTCGTGATGGCCGATGCTGTCATCGCCCAGCCAGAACAGAACGGTCGAGCCATAGACGGCCGAAAGCGTCGCCCGCTTGGAATACCAGTTGATGTCGCGCGAGTTGTCGCCGAGCTCCGCCCAGATCGCATCCGCCGTACCCCAGAGCGCCTTCGCCCCGTCGGCCGCGTGGAGCGGCAGGGAAAACAATGTCATCCCGCGACGAACGACTTCCTTGTCCGGCACCACTTCCAGCCGCCAGCGCACTGCCGTGGCTATACGGTCGCGGAAGCGCATGGCGCTCAGGTCCGCTGTCTGAAGCCGGGCCGCCATCAACGCGTCGCCGCGCTTGTGGAAAGCCAGCGCAAGATCGACCGGCCCGCGCGGGAACAGCGCCCGTGCCAGCCCGGGCGCCACGCCCGAATCGGCAATCGCGGCGCGGAAGGTCACGTCCGACCAGCCGTCGAAGGGAACATGCCCCAGCGCGGCGTCGATCAGCCTGTCGCGCGGCTCGCGGGTCTCGTCCGGCTCGGTCATCGCGGGATCCTCCGTCATTCAAAACAATTCTAGCACGAACCGGCGCGGGGTCACGAGGGCGGCGCGCCGCAGGCCGGGAAAGGTGGACAAGCCGGCCTGTCTCTGCTATGCGCCCCCGGCCTGCACAAGATCGTGCAACTCTAGCTTAGGAAGGTGGTGACACCACATGCAGGTCAGCGTTCGCGACAATAACGTCGATCAGGCGCTCCGCGCCCTGAAGAAGAAGCTCCAGCGCGAAGGCGTGTTTCGGGAAATGAAGCTCAAGCAGCATTTCGAGAAACCGTCAGTCAAGAAAGCGCGCGAGCAGGCCGAAGCCGTCCGCCGTGCGCGTAAACTCGCGCGCAAGAAGGCGCAGCGCGAAGGTCTCCTCTGAGGCTCTTCTGAACACTGTCGTCCGCAAGGGCGAAACGACATGCCCCCGAGCCCGTGGCCCGGGGGTTTTTCTTTGCCTGCGCCCCAGCCGATATGCTCCACCCATGCCAGCCGAGCTGTGCCTGAGAGAGGAACCGACCCTTTGCCCGCGATCGAACCGCTGGACACACAGGGTCTCTGTCGTCGTCGAAGGTTGCCATCCGGTCGGTTTTGGGCAATGAACCGCGGCCAGAGACTTCGCATCCGCAGCATGACGCTGCCCGCAGCCGGAGACCCGCATGGCCGTCAGCATGCTTTCGACCTTCGTCAAGCCGGTCCATCGCGAAGGTTGGCGATTCCTCGGGATCTTTGCCGCCGTGACGCTGGTCCTCTTTCTGATCTGGGAGCCCCTTGGCTGGGTCGGGGTCGGCCTGACGGTCTGGTGCTATTACTTCTTCCGCGATCCTGACCGGGTGACACCCACGCGCCCAGGCCTGATCATCAGCCCCGCGGACGGCATCGTCTCTCTGATCGAACCCGCCGTTCCGCCCGAGGAGCTTGGCCTTGGCCCGGCGCCGATGACGCGGGTTTCCGTGTTCATGAACGTCTTCAACTGCCATGTGAATCGCGCGCCCATCGAAGGCCGGATCTCCAGCGTCGCCTATCGGCCCGGCAAATTCTTCAATGCGTCGCTCGACAAGGCCAGTTCCGACAACGAGCGCAACGCCATCGCCATCGAATTGGCCGATGGACGCAAGATCGCGGTCGTGCAGATCGCGGGCCTCGTCGCCCGGCGCATCGTCTGCGACGTGTCGGCAGGCCAGCACCTCTCGACCGGCGAACGCTTCGGGATGATCCGCTTCGGGTCGCGGCTTGATACCTATCTGCCTGACGGGGTCGAGCCTCTCGTCGCCCTGGGCCAGACCACGGTTGCCGGCGAAACCGTACTTGCCGACCTGACATCGGATGAACCGCGCCGACTTGGCGGGGTCCGCTGATGTCGATTCGCGGCGACGATAACCTGCCGATCCTGCAGCTGCTGCCCAATGCCGTGACGATCCTTGCCCTGTGCGCCGGGCTGACGTCGATCCGCTACGCTATGGAGGGTCGCTTCGATCTGGCGGCGGTGCTGATCGTTCTGGCCGCTGTGCTGGATGGGATGGACGGGACGCTTGCCCGCAGGCTGGACGCGACCAGCACAATCGGCGCCGAACTCGACAGCTTGTCGGATTTCCTGGCCTTCGGAGTGGCGCCCGCGCTGCTGATCTTCCGCTTCGCGCAAGGCGACGCACAGGGGTTCGGCTGGGCCTTCGTCCTGGTCTATGCGATCTGCGCCTGCCTGCGGCTTGCGCGTTTCAACGTCAACCGCGACTCGCCGCCGACCGGGCGGCCCGTTTTCATCGGCGTACCTTCGCCCGGAGGGGCGCTGCTGGCGTTGATCCCGCTGTTTCTGGCGCAGGCCAAAATCTTCGACGCCTCGATCTACCCGCAACTGGTCGGTGGTTGGCTCGCGCTGAGCGGTTTGCTCATGGCCAGCCGCGTACCAACGCCGTCGAGCAAGGCAATCCGCGTCAAGCGGGAATATGCCCGCTTCGTGCTGGTCGGCCTGGCCGGCGTGATCGGCCTGGCGGTCACCAGGTTCTGGCTGCTGATGGTCGTTCTGTCACTTTGTTATGCCATGGTCATTGCCGTCGCGGTGATGCGCCATCTCCTCCGCCACCGCCGCCTCTGATTGCCCCGGCAGGACAAGGGATACGTCATGGAAATTGATGCCGTTGCGCGCAGCTACCGCCGTTGGGCGCCCGTCTATGATTTCAGTTTCGGGGCCGTCAGCCGCTCTGCCCGGCGCCACGTGGTCAACCATGTCAGCCGCCGCGGCGGCGAAGCGCTCGAGGTTGGCATCGGCACCGGCCTTGCCCTGCCGCTTTACGACGGTCGGGTCCGGGTGACGGGCATCGACTATTCGGACGAGATGCTGGCCCGCGCCCGCAAGAAGGTCGCAGAAGAGGGGCTGACCCATGTCGTGGCCCTGCACCAGATGGATGCGCGCGCTCTCGACTTTCCCGATGCAGCGTTCGACACGGTGGTGGCGATGTTCCTCGTCTCTGTCGTGCCAGAGCCGGAACGGGTCATTTCTGAGATGGCCCGCGTCTGCCGGCCTGGAGGCGAGGTTGTGATCGTCAACCATTTCGCCACAGATGCCGGCCCCCTGGCGCGGATCGAACGGGCCTTCTCGCGGTTCGAGAACACGCTCGGCTGGCATTCCGACTTCGCCAAGGAGCGGGTTCTGGGCGATGCCCGCCTGCGGTTGATCGAGGATACCCCGATGCCGCCGGCAGGCCTGTTCACTTTTCTTCGGTTCCGGCGTCGGACCTGAACAGCCAGCCCGCCAGACCGGCGGCAAGACCGGCCCCGGCCAGTTGCGCCAGCACGAAGGCCGGCACGTCCACCGGACGAATTCCGGCGAAGCTGTCGCTGAAGGCGCGCGCGAGCGTGACTGCCGGATTGGCGAAACTGGTCGACGAGGTGAACCAGTAGGCAGCAGCGATATAGAGCGCCACTGTGGCCGCGACTGGCGCGCCCGTTGCCCGCTGCGCGCCAAGGATCGAAAGCACCAGCCCGAAGGTTGCCACCCCTTCCGCGAGCCATTGCGGCCCGCCGCTGCGCATCGTCGCCGCAGCTTGCCAGAGTGGCAGCGAGAACATCGCATGGGCCAGGATCGTTCCGCAGAGCCCGCCGATGACCTGGACTACGATACGGGCCGCGGCCTCGCTGCCGGACAGGCCGCCCCGCATCAGGACCACCAGCGTCACCGCAGGGTTGAACTGCGCGCCCGACACCGCCAGGAAGGCGGTGACAAGCGCGAAGAGGGCCGCAGCCGTCGCGATCGTGTTCGCCAGAAGCGCCAGTGCCACGTCATCGGTCAGCCGGTCGGCCATGATCCCCGAACCGATGACGGCGGCCACGAGCAGCCCGGTGCCAAGCGCCTCGGCCGCCAGTCGTTGCGGAAGCGGCGCGCTCAATCCTGCATCCGCCCGATGTCTTGCAGCCGCCCCTGCAGCGCCATTGCGTCGATCGTGTCGTGCGGCAGGGCGCAGAAGGCGAGGATGCGTTTGCGCAGCATCCTGTAGGTCTCGGCAAAGGCCAGTGCCTTTTCGGCGTCGGTTCCTTCGACCGCCGCAGGGTCAGGGACGCCCCAATGGGCGCTGACAGGCCGGCCCGGCCAATAGGGGCATTCCTCGGCGGCGGCGTTGTCGCAGACGGTGAAGATGAAATCGAGCTTCGGTGCATCGGGGCCGGCGAACTCGTCCCAGCTCTTCGACCGCGCAAAGGCCGTGTCATAGCCTTCCCGTTCAAGCAGGGCGATGGCGAAGGGGTTCGGCTGCCCGGTCGGCCGCGACCCTGCCGAATGGGCGATGAACCGCCCCTTCCCTTCGCGGTTCAGCAGCGCCTCGGCCAGGATCGAGCGCGCGGAGTTCCCGGTGCACAGGAACAGAACGTGTTTGGGAGTGTTGATCATCGGCGTCTCTCAACAGGGGCATGCGATCTCGTTCAGGACAGCACTGCAGATTTCAGGGCGCCCGCCGCAACAATCCTGCAAGAGCCAGCCAAGAAGCTGGCGCAGGCCGTCGCGATCGGCGGAGTAAAGGATGGATCGCCCGTCGCGCCGGGACCGGATCAGTCCGGCTTCCGAAAGCACCCCCAGATGCGTCGAAAGGGTATTCTGGCGGACGCCGAGCTGCAGGGCCAGCTGCCCCGCTGCGGTTCCGCTGTCACTGCCCTGAATGAGGCGGCGGAACAGCGCCAGTCGTGTGGGTTGGCCAAGAGCCGCAAATGCGAGTGAGGCGCGTGATTCATCCATATTTCTGGAATTATCGAAGCAATGTAACGGCCCCGTGACATTGCCGCGGCCCACAATTGGAACCCGGTCGGCCTGCAGACGCCACGTCCCGCCACTCAGACCGGCAACGCCGTCGTCTTGAACACGGTCCGAAGAGCGAACGAGGATTGGAGCTGCGCCACGCCCGGAAGCCGCGCCAGATACTGTCGGTGGATGCGCGCGAAATCGTCCGTATCCTGCGCCACGACCTTGAGCAGGTAGTCTGCCGTTCCCGCCATGAGATGACATTCCAGAACGTCGGGAATCCGTTTCACCTCGCGCTCGAAAGCTTCCAGCACCTCGTCGGCCTGCCCCGACAGGGTGATCTCGACAAAGACCGTCGTCGGCCGGCCTAGTTTGCGCGCATCCAGAAGTGCCACATAGGCGTCGATCAGCCCCTCCTCCTCAAGCCGCTGCACCCGTCGGTGACAGGCCGACGGCGACAGGTTCGCCGTCTCGGACAACTGCGCATTGGTCATGCGCCCGTCTTTCTGCAATGCGGCGAGTATGCGCCTGTCTGTCGCGTCGAGTTCGATCATCGCGCAAGAATTTCCTGCCATTTCGACATTTCTTCGGAAATTCTATCAGAACCCATCATCTTCGCCACCAACATTTCAAAGCACTCGCGCGCCACCTGCGGCAAATTGGTCGGCAGAGAGTTTTTGCAGGGAGCATCCCCAAATGAAGATCGGTTGCCCGAAAGAGATCAAGCCGCAGGAGTTCCGCGTCGGCATCACCCCGAACGCCGCACGCGAGGCCGTGAATGCCGGCCACACCGTGCTGATGGAAACCAAGGCCGGTGAAGGCGCTGGTTTCACCGACGCCGACTATGTTGCCGCCGGTGCCAAGATCGTCCCGACCGCGGAAGAGGTCTTTGCCGCGTCCGAGATGATCGTGAAGGTCAAGGAGCCGCAGGCCGTTGAGCGCAAGCGTCTGCGTGAAGGCCAGGTCCTGTTCACCTACCTGCACCTGGCGCCCGATCCCGAGCAGACCAAAGACCTGCTCGACAGCGGCGTGACCGCGATCGCCTATGAAACCGTCACCGACGACCGCGGCGGCCTGCCGCTCCTGGCCCCGATGTCGGAAGTCGCCGGTCGCCTGGCCCCGCAAGTCGGCGCCTGGACCCTGCAGAAGGCCAATGGCGGCCGCGGCGTGCTGCTCGGCGGCGTGCCGGGCGTTGCCCCGGCCAAGGTCGTGGTTCTGGGCGGCGGCGTCGTCGGCACCCATGCGGCCAAGGTTGCCGCCGGCATGGGCGCGGATGTGACCGTGCTTGACCGCTCGCTGGTCCGCCTGCGCTACCTCGACGACGTGTTCGGGCGTGACTTCAAGGCGGTCTATTCCAGCGCCGGCACCACCGCCGAGCTGATCCGCGAAGCCGACATGGTGATCGGCGCGGTGCTGATCCCCGGTGCGGCTGCTCCGAAACTCATCACCCGCGCCCAGCTTTCGACGATGAAGCACGGCGCGGCGCTGGTGGACGTGGCCATCGACCAGGGCGGCTGCTTCGAGACCTCGCGGGCGACCACCCACCAGGACCCGATCTACGAAGTCGACGGCATCATGCACTACTGCGTCGCCAACATGCCGGGCGCCGTGGCCCGCACCTCGACGCTGGCCCTCGGCAACGCCACCCTGCCCTTCATGATGGCCCTGGCAAACAAGGGTTGGAAAAAGGCCTGCGCCGATGACGTGCACCTGCTGAACGGCCTGAACGTCCATGCCGGCAAGCTGACCTACGGTGCGGTCGGTGCCGCGCTGAACCTGCCGGTGATCGAGCCGAAACTGGCGCTGGCCGCCTGAGTTCGCTCGAAGCAAATGCAAGGGGCCGCGGAGAAATCCGCGGCCCTTTTGCTTTCCGACTGCCGCCTAGCGGCCTCGGGGTCGGCTCCAGTTCATCCCGGCCAGGCGCGGATCCCCGGAAAATGAGTCCGGTGCGAATTCGATCCCGCGACGCGGGTGCTCGCACAGGGCCTGCGCGCCGGTCGGACCGATGCGGATGTGCCAGGTCTGCAGATCGACCGGACCGGGATTCCGGAACGCGCGACAGGTCAGTACCGCGATATTCGCGCGCCGCTCCGGGTCGCGGACGGATTGATAGCGGAGAAGTTCGGCCCCGATTGTACGCGCCGCATCGGCAAGGTCCTGGCAGGGGCCGTAATCGGTCGGATCGGTCCACTGGTCGGCCGAGCCGGCCAACGCGCCATCCGTCAGGTCCAACGCGAGGGGGCTGGCCAGGTCGGCCGAGAAGGCGGTGTATTCGGCTGCGCCATCCGGAAACGGCGTTTCAGGGCTCTCGGCATAGAAGAGGAAGCGGTAAAAAACCATTTCGGCAGCTGCCGTCTCGGCCTGCTCGGCCCCGTACCAGACGCCCGGTGTAAGTCCCGCCCGCCGGAACCGCGAACCATGGGGATAGGGCCGATAGCGGAAGGGCGTGGCCAGCAGATAGTGAAGGTGACGGCACTCTTCCGGGACGGGAGGCTTGGTCTCATCCAGGATGGCTTCGAGCACGTCATGCTCGCGCAGGCTGTCCACGAGCTTCAGCGTCGAGACCCGGTGCTGCGCCTCGACCAGACGCTAGGCGAGGCCGGCGAAGGGCCGTGTCTCAGAGCGGAGCGCGTCTGGCGTCCAGATAGGCGACGACATCGAGCAGCCCCTGTATCGACACGATCCGTTCTGCGGGGCAGGCGCCAAGCGCCGTGTTGGGGGCGTTCAGCCAGGCCCGCGCCACCCGTTCGTCGCCCCCGGTGATCGCGTCAAGCGACCGGAAGGCCCGCACCAGCAGCGCCGCAAGTTCGAAGGGCTTGCCATGCCCCGGCAGCGCAGCCTCGCCATTCCTGAACCGCGACACCTGCGCCTCGGACACGCCGATGATCTCGGCCAGTTGCCGACCGGAGATGTCGAGCCGTTCCGCCGCGCGGACGGCGGCCTTGGTCAGGATCGTGCCGCGGTCGGGTGCTGCTTCGGGTCTGCTTGCTGGGCGCATCGCGTTGTCCTTTCCTGTGGAAATATAGTGCAAAAAAGTTTCCACGGAAAGCCATTGAAAAACCTGCCAGTGGCGTGCCGGCAGGTTTCTCATCATTTGGTCTGGCGAGGCGGGCCGCACGGCCCGCAACTCACAGCAGCGCTGACAGGTGTCAGGCCTTCGCTTTCAGCAGATCACGGATATCGGCAAGCAGTTCTTCCTGCGTCGGCCCCTTGGGCGCCTCGGGTGCCGCTGCCTTCGGCTTGGCGATCGCCGACTGCGCCTTGTTCACCGCCTTGACGATCAGGAACACCACCCAGGCGATGATGAGGAAGTTAAGTAGCGCGCTGAGGAACGAGCCATAGGCGAACACCGCAGCCCCGCTGTCGCGCGCGGCCTGCAGGCTCGCGCCTTCGGCAACATTGCCCGACATGACGAAATAGAGGTTGGAAAAGTCGATCCCGCCGATGATGAGACCGATGATCGGATTGATGAGGTCATTGACCATCGAGTTGACGATCGCCGTAAAGGCAGCACCGATGATGATACCAACGGCGAGGTCAATGACATTGCCTCGCGCGATGAAAGCCCTGAATTCATTCAACATTGTCGTCTGTCCCCCAAATTGGACCTCTGGCGCGGTGATTTCCGCGCACATGCGGCACTGCAGAAACACACAGGTCCGCCGCCTTGGTGATGCCCAATCCGTACCTAGCTTGGCAAGAAGGAACCTTACGAGGCAGACAGAATGACCGCTCTCACTCAATTCCCGATCACCGACCGCTGGCCGCCCCGGACCCCCGGCGCGATCCAGCTCTACTCGCTTGCAACTCCGAATGGCGTGAAGATCTCGATCGCACTCGAGGAGATGGGGCTGCCCTATGACGCCCATCTGGTGGATTTCGGCAGGAACGACCAGTTCAGCCCGGCCTTCCTGTCGCTGAACCCCAACAACAAGATCCCGGCGATCCTGGACCCCGATGGGCCGGGCGGCCAACCGCTGGCCCTGTTCGAAAGCGGGGCGATCCTGATTTATCTCGCCGAGAAATCCGGCAAGTTCCTGCCGCAGGCCGACCGCTACGAGGTGCTGCAGTGGCTCATGTTCCAGATCGGCGGCATTGGCCCGATGTTCGGTCAGCTGGGCTATTTCCACAACTATGCCGGCAAGGAGATCGACGACCCGCGCCCGAAGGAGCGTTACAGGGCGGAGGTCGAGCGGCTTCTGAAGGTGCTCGACAAGGCGCTTGAGGGACGGGACTGGATTGCTGGCGACTACTCGATCGCCGACATTGCCGTCGGGCCCTGGCTGCGCGGCCTCAGGGATTTCTACAAGGCGGGGGACCTGGTGGGATGGGACGCGCTTCGCAACGTCCCGGCCTATCTGGAACGGTTCCTGGCACGTCCGGCCGTGCAGCGTGGCCTGACGCAGCCGGCGCGCACCTGATGACCCGCGCGAGGGGGCTCTGCGCCCCTTCGCCCACGGGGGCCTTCGCTTGAGGGTTTCCGCGAGAAAGAAGCCCGGATCACGGACGCGGCGCGGCGGCGCGGCGAAGCCTGTCGTTGATCGCCCGGCCCAGTCCGGTTTCGGGGATCGGGGCAATGGCGATCCGTCCCCCCGGCCCGGCCAGACGGTCGGCCTCGCGCAGCAGGTGGAACAGGTTCGCCGCCGCCTCTACCAGATCGCCTGTCGCCGATAGCGTCAGGTCGGCGCCGCCGCATTCCGGCCCGAAGCCGATCCAGACCTCGTCTGCCAGCGCCGCCGCAGCCCCAAGCCGCACCGTCGCACCAGGCGCGTAATGGGAGGCGAGTTGACCCGGCGCAGTCGGCTTGGTCGTGCTTCCACCAGCGCCAAGCGGTTCCCCAAGAACTGCCTCGATCGCCTCGACCGGAACGCCTCCGGGCCGCAAGAGCTGGGCTGGACCATCCAGCCCGACGATGGTCGATTCCACGCCAACGGCACAGGCCCCGCCATCGACCAGGCCAGCGATCCGACCCGAAAGCCCGTCCAGCACATGCTCGGCCCGCGTCGGGCTGACCCGGCCTGAGGGGTTCGCCGAGGGGGCCGCCAGCGGCCCGCCATAGGTGCGCAGAAGCGCCCGCGCGACGGGATGCGCCGGCACGCGCAGCGCGACGGTCGGCAACTCGGCCGTGACAAAGGGCGACAGACCCGAACCAGGCCGCAGCGGCAGGACCAGGGTCAGCGGACCGGGCCAGAAGGCCGCGGCAAGCCGCTCGGCACGATCGTCGAACCGGGCCAGTGCTCGGGCGGCGGCAACATCGGGCAGGTGAACGATCAGCGGATTGAAACGCGGCCGGCCCTTTGCCTCGTAAATGCGCGCCACGGCCCGGTCCGAGCGCGCATCGCCGCCAAGGCCGTAGACTGTTTCGGTCGGGAACGCCACGAGTTCGCCGTCCCGCAACAGCTCTGCCGCGCGGTTCAATCCGGCGGTGTCAGGGGACAGGGTTTCGGTGATCCGCATGATCTGACGTAGCGTAGCCCTTGAGGATGGACCGCCAATCACTACTGTCGGTCCCGATATGAACCTGCCTTACGCGGCGCGTCCGCCCTTGCCAAGGCAGGAGCGGAGGACTCACATGGCATTTCGCGCACCCGTCGCCGATCATCGTTTCCTGCTGGATCACGTCGTCGATTTTTCGCAGGTCGCGGCGACCGTGCGTTTCTCGGACGCGACAACAGAGATGGTCGAGGCGATCCTGACCGGCGCAGCCCGGCTGGCCGACGAAGTTCTAGCCCCGGTCAACCGCTCGGGCGACAAAACCCCGGCACGCCTCGAAAACGGCATCGTCCGCAGCAGCCCCGGCTTTGCCGACGCGTACCGCGCCATCGCCGAGGGGGGATGGATTTCTGTCGCCGCCTCGCCCGAATACGGCGGGATGGGCCTGCCGATGGCGCTGGCAACCGCGGTGAACGAGATGATGTCGGGCGCCTGCATCGCCCTTCAACTGAACCCCCTGCTCACCCAGGGGCAGATCGAGGCGCTGGAGCACCACGCCTCGGACGAGTTGAAGGCGCTCTACCTGCCCAAGCTCATCTCCGGCGAATGGTCGGGCACGATGAACCTGACCGAACCTCAGGCCGGCAGCGACGTGGGCACTCTGCGCTCGACCGCCGTCGAGAACGGGGATGGCACCTTTGCGGTCACCGGGCAAAAGATATTCATCACCTGGGGCGACAGCGACGTGACCGCGAATGTCTGCCATCTTGTCCTCGCGCGGCTGCCCGATGGCGGCCCAGGCACCAAGGGGATCAGCCTGTTCCTGGTTCCCAAGTTCATCCCGGATGCCCAGGGCAACCCCGGCCGGCGCAATTCGCTGCAGGTGGTGAGCCTGGAGCACAAACTGGGCATCCATGGTTCGCCCACCTGCGTCATGCAGTATGACGGCGCGACCGGCTGGCTGGTGGGTGAGCGGCACAAGGGGATGGCGGCGATGTTCACCATGATGAACAACGCCCGCCTCGCCGTCGGGGCGCAGGGTGTCGGTGTCGGCGAGGCGGCGTTGCAGCATGCGCTGGCCTATGCGGAAACGCGCGTCCAGGGTCCGACCCCAACGGGCGATGCAGGGATCATCGGCCACGCCGACGTACGCCGGATGCTGGCCACGGCCCGGGCCGACCTGTTCTCGGCCCGTGCGATTGCCCTGTCCTGCGCCGTGGCGCTCGATATGGCCAAGGCCACGGATGCTCCCGAATGGCATGCCCGCGCCGCCCTGCTGACCCCGATCGCCAAGGCGTTCGGTACCGATGTCGGGATCGCCGCAGCCGAGACCGGTATCCAGATCCATGGTGGCATGGGTTTCATCGAGGAAAGCGGCGCCGCGCAATACCTGCGCGACGTGCGCATCACCGCGATCTACGAAGGCACGAATGGCATCCAGGCGATGGACCTTGTCGGCCGCAAGCTTTCGGACGGGGGCGAGGCAGCCTTCCGCCTGATCCAGGAGGTGCAGGACCACGCCGAGGCGGCCCGCGCGCGCCTGGCCGATCTGGCCGGCGATGTCTGGGCCGCGGCAGAGTCCTTGCGCGAGACGACGGAATGGCTGCTGACCCGCGCCCCGAACGATCGCTTCGCCGGCGCCGTCCCCTATCTGCGCGCCTTTGCCCGGGTTCTCGGCTCGGATGCCCATCTTCGCGCGGCCTTGGCCGATGATGCCCGCCTGCCCTTGGCTCGCATCGCCATCCGCCGCCTTCTGCCCGAGCATCAAGGCCTGCTGGCCGAAGCGCGCGAAGGCGCCGACGGCCTTTACGCCGTGACCGCCGCCGATCTTGCGGCCTGAGCGGATGCGCGAGGAGGGCGGCCTTCGCTTTCCCTTCGACGTGCCCCCGGCCGAGGGCGACGTTGTTCAGCTGGCAGAGGGGATCCTGTGGATCCGCCTGCCCCTGCCGATGGCGCTGGACCATGTAAACGTCTTTGCGCTGGCAGATGACGACGGCTGGACGCTGGTCGATACCGGGCTCGATACCCGCCGGACGCGTGCGATCTGGCAGCACCTGCTCGACGGCCCTCTGTCAGGCCGCCCCGTCGCCCGGGTCATCGTCACCCATCACCACCCCGACCATGTGGGACTTGCAGGCTGGTTCCAGTCGCAGGGCGCGGAACTCTGGACGACCCGAACCGCCTGGCTCTATGCCCGGATGCTGGTGCTGGACGAACAGCAGACGCCCTCGGCACAACAGGTGCAATTCTGGCGCCGGGCCGGAATCGGCGAAGACGACATTGCCCGCCGGATGACCGAGCGTCCCTTCAACTTCGCCGATTGCGTCGCGCCGATGCCAGTTGGCTTTTTCGGGATCGAGGAAGGCGACGTCCTGACGCTCGCGGGCCGCGACTGGCTGGTGCTGCTGGGGGGAGGCCACGCGCCGGACCACATCACGCTCTGGTCGGAAAGCGATGGGATGATTCTCGGGGGCGATCAGCTCCTTCCCGGGATTTCAGCCAATATCGGCGTCTATCCGACAGAGCCCGAAGCCGATCCGCTGAGCGACTGGATCGACAGCTGTCGTCGTTTTCGGCCGCTGGCAAGCGAGGACCAGCTTGTCCTGCCGGGTCACAAGCTGCCCTTCACCGGACTGCCCCTGCGCCTGACGCAGATGATCGAGAACCATGAAGGCGCTCTCGCACGACTGCAGGATCACCTGTCCAGCCCGCGACTTGCCGTTGAGTGCTTCGCGCCCCTCTTCAAGCGCGAAATCGGGCCCGGGACCTTCTCGCTCGCGCTGGCAGAGACGGTTGCGCACCTGAACCACCTGCTGCGGTCGGGCGCTGCCCGGCGCGAGGAACGGCAGGGGGCCTGGCTTTGGCGGCGAAGCTGAACGGGGGCGCGGCAATGGAGGTGACAGGCCGTGCGTGATCGGCTAAGTGGACTCCAGCGAACAGAGAAAAGGGAGCCACGGCGATCATGGCGGCACAGCACGACCACGTCGAGTACAAGCACGGCACGATGGACATCCGCGACCATGAGAAGACGTTCGAAGGATTTGTCCGGATGGTGGTTTGGGCCGTTGGCATAATCATCGCCGTCCTGATCTTCATGGCCTTGGCCAACGCCTGATCCGCGCCCTCCTCCCCATGTGGCGTCTTATCGTTTGTCTTGCGGCGGCTCTGGTGCTTGCCGGTTGCGCGGCAGAGCCCAAATGGGCCCCTGACGCAGAAGTGGCGCGGGCGGCCTACCGGGCCCCCGGGCCGCCGAGCATCACGCTTTTCACCGTTGTCGGATCGCACCGCAATCAGGGCGCCCATAGCGGCCTGCTCATCAACGGGTCGCAGCGGGTGATGTTTGATCCCGCTGGCACCTGGCAGCATCCGCGAATTCCCGAGCGGAATGACGTGCATTTCGGCATGACCGACAAGATGGTCGCCTTCTACATCGACTACCATGCGCGCGAGACCTACAACGTCGTGCAACAGACACTCGTGGTTACTCCCGAACAGGCCGAAGCGGCGCTGCAGGCGGCACTGAACTATGGTGCCGTGAAGAAGTCGTTCTGCACCATCGCAACGTCCAGCGTTCTGCAAAGCGTCCCCGGCTTCGAGTCGATCCACACCACCTGGTTCCCGAAGAACCTGATGAACCAGTTCGGCCAGCTGCCGGGCGTGACCGAGCGGGTGATCACTGATAACGACGCGGACAAGAACCATGGGGTTCTGCTGGTTCAGGCTCAAGACGGTCCCTGAACCGACGCTGGACGCAACACGCAGCAGCGCTTAAGCCGGACCGGCAACGGTATTCGAGGGCAGGCAGTGCGGATCTTCGGCGTCATCCTCGCGGGGGGGCAGGGCCGACGGATGGGTGGCGCGGACAAGGCGCTGATCCGACTGGCTGGCAGCCCACTTCTGTCGCATGTCATCGACCGGTTTGAACCGCAGGTCGAAAGACTGGCGATAAGCGCAAATGGCGATCCCGCGCGTTTCAGCCATACCGGCCTGCCGGTTCTGGCCGACAGGGCTTCGCAAGGCCCTCTTTCCGGTCTTCTGGCAGCCCTTGACTGGGCAATTCCACTTGGGGCGACCCATGTGGTGACGGCAGCCGTCGATACGCCGTTCCTGCCGGAAGATCTGGTGCCGCGTCTGCTTCTGGCCGCCGAGGCATCTTCTGGCGGGGTGGCCGTGGCCGAAAGCGGCGGCCGCCTGCACCCGACCTTCGGCCTGTGGCCTGTGGGGCATGCCGCGGCTCTTCGCCAGGCCCTGAAAAGGGGCGAGGCGCGGGTTCAGGGATTTGCCAGCGCCGCAGGGGCGGTCGCTGCCCCCTTCCCTGATGAGCGCGCTTTCCTGAACATCAACGCACCCGACGATCTGGTCCGCGCCGAAGCGATGATGCGGAGCGGCCAAGATGAAGGTGAAGCGTGATGAACATCTACGGGATCATCGGCTGGAAAAACGCCGGCAAGACCAGCCAGATGGAGCGACTCGTCACCGAGATAACCCGGCGCGGCTTCTCGGTATCGACCGTCAAGCACGTTCATCACGACGTCGATCTAGACCAGCCCGGCAAGGACACCTGGCGCCACCGCGCCGCCGGTGCGCATGAGGTCGTGCTGGCCTCGGCCCATCGCTTCGCGCTCATGGCCGAACACCGCGGAGCAGAACCGGAGTTGTCGACGCTTCTTGCCCGGCTGGCTCCGGTCGACCTCGTTCTGGTCGAGGGTTACAAGCGCGATACCCATCCCAAGATCGAGGTATTCCGCAAGCAGGCCGGTCATGACCTGATCCAGCCCGGCGATCCGATGGTGCGCGCCGTCGCGACTGATACGGTCTTGCCCGGCCTGGCCGTGCCGGTGCTTGACCTGAACGATGCAGGCGCGGTTGCGGACTTCATCCTGCGGGAGACGGGCCTTGTCCGCGACTGACCTGCCCTTCGATGCGGTGATCGTGGTCGACTGGTCGTCAGCCAGCAGCCCTTCGCCCGTTCGACCCTCGGGCAATGCCATCTGGATCGGCGAAGCAGGACCAGGGGGCGAGGAGAGCCGCTACTGCCGCACACGGACCGAGGCGGAGGCTGAAATTGGACGCCGGATCGACCGACTGCGATCGGCGGGCCGCCGGGTGCTTGTCGGCTTCGACTTTCCGCAAGGCTATCCCGCCGGCTTTGCAACGCGTCTGACCGGCGTTCCTTCGGCACAGAGCATCTGGGCCTGGATCGCCAAACGTCTCACGGACGGTCCCGATAACAAGAACACGCGCTTCCAATTGGCCGACGGCATCAACGCCCGCTTCGGCGGACGCGGCCCGTTCTGGGGGCGCCCGGGCCAGTATGACCTGCCTCACCTGCCGGCCCGCAAGCATGTGGACTATCCCGCCCTTGGCCTAGCCGAGCGACGGACCGTCGAAACCCTGGTGCCTCGGGCCCAACCGGTCTGGAAGCTTTACACGACCGGCTCGGTCGGCGCGCAGGCACTGACCGGCATGCCGGTAATCCATCGCCTTTCACAGCGGCCCGACACTTCGGTGTGGCCCTTCGAAGGTCCGGATCGGCCCGTGGTGCTCGCCGAAGTCTATCCTTCCCTGCTTGCAGCCGAGGTGCGAGCTGATCCCGGCCCGATTACCGACGAAACTCAGGTCCGGCTCCTGTCCCGCGCCCTGCTGCGGGCTTCGAAACGGGGGCAGTTGGCGCAAATGCTCGATGTCCCCGGGATCGCACGGGAAGAGGGCTGGATCCTTGGCGCAGGCCATGTCGCAAGCCTGCGCGAGGTGTTGTCATGACCGTGCGCATCCTGCGCGGTCTGCCCCGTGAACACCGCGAGGCCGCCGCTGCCCTTTACTGGCAAGCCTTCGGTGGCAAGCTCGGGACCGTGATGGGTCCCGAGGATCGCGCGATGCGCTTCCTCGCCCGGGCAATCCGCGGCGATCATGCGATCATCGCCCTGTCCGACGAAGGCGAACTCCTGGGACTCGCCGGGTTCAAGACAGTTGACGGGGCTTTCGCCGGCGGAACCCCCGAGGATCTGCGGACGGTCTACGGCCTGGCCGGTTCACTCTGGCGAGCCGCGCTGCTTCGGCTGCTTGGCCGCAGTGTCGAAAACCACCGCTTCCTGATGGACGGCGTCTGCGTGCAGCGCGAGGCACGGGGGCTGGGCATCGGCAGCCTGCTGGTCAAAGCGATCTGCGACGAAGCCCTGGCGCGCGGCTACAGCGAAGTGCGGCTGGATGTCATCGACAGCAACTGGCGGGCACGGGCGCTGTACGAGCGCCTTGGTTTCGAGGAACTGCACCGGGAATCGATTGGTCCGCTTCACCTTGTTTTCGGGTTCCGCTCGACCACCGCGATGGTGAAGAGAATTTTTTGACCCGTCGGGATGAACTGGCAATCTGAGACGTCATTCTCAGGACGACCATTTCAGGCTATCGTCGCAATATTTGAATCAGGGAGGCAACTTTGAAGTCTGCAGCAAGGATCATCGCCGCCGCATTTTTGGTGACCGGGGGGGCAGCCCTGGCCGAGGTGGAGGCCACCAACCCGACCGTCATCGCCTGGAAACAACTGATGAAACAGAACGGCGCCGCCGCCAAGACTTTGGGCGACATGGCCGCGGGCAAAGCCGCTTTCGACGCCGCTGCGGCGGCGGCGGCAAAACAGAAGCTGATCGACGATGCCGCGCAGATTCCCGTTGTCTTCAAGGATCAGGCCGAGGACCCGGCGTCCGAAGCCAAGCCGGACATCTGGGCGAACTGGGACGACTTCACCGCGAAGGCCGCCGCGCTTGGCAAGGCTGCCGAGGCGCTAGACAGTTCCAGCCTCGACGGGCTCAAGGCGGGCATGGGCGACATCGGCGCTGCCTGCAAGGCCTGCCACAGCAGCTACAAAATGTAACGGGTCAGCCGCAGCTCATGCGGCTGATATTGTCGCCGTCATCTGCCCAGATCGTCAGGCGCGAGGCGCTGTAGTCCAAGGTTACCATGTCACCCGGTCGCACGATGCGGACAGGATGTTTGGTCCACTGCAGCGCCTCGAAATCCGATACGGGGCGGCCAACCAGATTCTGCAGGTCAACCGCGCCGCATTGATCCGGACCCGCCGGCCCCGGGTCCGGGGCAGGCGGCGCATTGTCCGCCACGCACCCCGCAAGCACGATGGCCGCCGCGACCGACATCAAGCCCACCGACATCAAGCCCCTGGTCATCCTCCCGTCTCCCTTCCATTCCTCAGACCGCTTCGCGCCTCATGCAGAACCGGCGAAACCTTCTTTAATGCCGGTTGCAGGACCGGACGCTTTACAGCACTCTGCCGCCAAAACGCACAGGGAGGGAAGACCAATGCGTACCCGGGCCGCCGTTGCAGTTGCTGCCGGCAAACCGCTTGAAATCATGGAAGTGAACCTCGACGACCCCAAGGCAGGCGAGGTTCTGATCGAGATCAAGGCCACCGGCATCTGCCATACCGACGAATTCACCCTGTCGGGTGCCGATCCGGAGGGGATCTTCCCCTCGATCCTGGGCCATGAAGGTGCGGGCGTCGTCGTTAAGTGCGGTCCTGGCGTGACCACGCTGAAACCGGGCGACCACGTCATCCCGCTCTACACTCCGGAATGCCGCCAGTGCCCGTCTTGCCTCTCGCGCAAGACCAACCTTTGCACCGCGATCCGCGCCACCCAGGGCCAAGGTCTCATGCCTGATGGCACCACGCGGTTCTCGATGCTCGATGGCACGCCGATCTATCACTACATGGGCTGCTCGACCTTTGCCCAGCACACCGTCGTGCCCGAAATCGCGTTGGCCAAGGTCCGTGACGACGCACCCTTCGACAAGATCTGCTACATCGGCTGCGGCGTCACGACTGGCATCGGTGCCGTCCTGAACACCGCCAATGTCGAGGCCGGCGCCAAGGCCGCGGTCTTTGGCCTGGGCGGTATCGGGCTGAACGTGATCCAGGGCCTGAAGATGGCCGGGGCCGACATGATCATCGGGGTCGACCTGAACAACGACAAGAAGGAATGGGGCGAGCGCTTCGGCATGACCCATTTCGTCAACCCGAAAGAGGTGGACGGCTCGATCGTCCAGCACATCGTCAACATGACGAAGACCCCGTTCGACCAGATCGGCGGCGTCGACTACTCCTTCGACTGCACCGGCAACGTGAAGGTCATGCGCGACGCGCTGGAATGCAGCCACCGCGGCTGGGGCGTGTCGGTCGTGATCGGCGTGGCTCCCGCGGGCGCCGAGATCCAGACCCGTCCCTTCCAGTTGGTCACCGGCCGCGTCTGGAAAGGTACCGCCTTCGGTGGTGCCCGCGGCCGCACCGACGTTCCGAAGATCGTAGACTGGTACATGTCGGGCAAGATCGAGATCGACCCGATGATCACCCACACGCTCAAGCTCGAAGACATCAACAAGGGCTTCGACCTGATGCACGAAGGCAAGTCGATCCGCTCGGTCGTAGTGTTCTGATGATTTCAGTCGCCGCCCCGAAACCGTGTTTCGGGGCGGCACTCCTTCCGTCTCGCACGGGCTTCTTTGGCCGTATGTCTGCCCGCCCCTACAAGAACGATCCCGTTTCGGATTGTGAGCAATCCTTCCCGGGAACCGTGTCAGCGTAGTTGTCCCAGTGCCAGGAAATGAGGGCGCAATGCCGAACCAGGCCGAAAGACATCCCTTTGACGACCTCTTGCAAACCGCAACGCCGGAAGGTCGGGCGACCGATTTCCTGATCCGCCTGTCCATCCTGGCCGTGCTTGTCTTCGCGGCTTTCCGGCTGGTCGAACCGTTTCTGGGCATCTTCGTCTGGGCCGTGGTGATCGCCGTGGCGCTGTCGCCGCTGCATCAGTGGCTGACGCTGCGTCTTGGCGGCCGCAGCCATGTGTCTGCAGCGCTGGTTACCGGCGGGGCCTTCCTTGTCGTCATGGGCCCGATCGCTGCGCTTGCCTCCAACCTTGTGGTTACGCTCGGCGCGCTGGTGACGGCCTTCAATCAGGGCAGACTTCGCATCCCGCGCCCGGTCGACAGGATTGCCGAGATTCCGCTGATTGGCCCACAGCTGCATGACATGTGGTATCTCGCCTCGACCAACATCGAGGATTTCCTGCGCAGCATCGCACCGACCCTGCTTCCAGCGGGCGAGACCGTGCTTGGCATCCTGGCCCATGTCGGGCTGGACCTGATGGGCTTTCTCGCCGCTGTCCTGCTGGCCGGCTTTCTTTTCGTGCCCGGCCATCGGCTGGCCGAGGCCAGCAGACGGCTGGCCGGCCGGGTGATCGAGCCGCGCGGCGCGCAGTTCGTTGACATGGCCGGCGCAACGATCCGCAACGTTTCGCGCGGGATCGTGGGCGTCGCGGCGATCCAGATGATCCTGGCCGGGATTGTCATGCAGGTGGCGGGTGTTCCTGCGGCGGGGTTAGCGGCCTTTCTAATCCTCGCGCTGGCGATCATGCAGATCGGCGCCATGCCGGTGATTGCCATTGTGCTGATCTGGGGCTGGTTCAAGCTGCCGGTCGGATGGGCCATCTTCCTGGCTGTAACGCTGATCCCGATCGGCCTGATCGACAACATTCTCAAGCCGCTGCTGATGTCGCGTGGCCTGACCACACCGACGCTGGTGATCTTTCTCGGCGTCCTCGGCGGAACGATCAGCTACGGGCTGATCGGCCTGTTCCTTGGCCCGATCGTGCTGTCGGTCTTCTACGACCTGCTGCTTGCCTGGACCGGAAACGGCAACCTGGAGCCGGCGGAGCCACCGCAGGAAGGCTGAGACACGACGGCGGTCCCGCCCCCCGGGTCAGGCAAAGACGGTCCGCAACCAACTGGCAAAATGGTCGACCGCAGGGCGGCGCGGGCCGCGAGGCAGGATCACCGCATAGTCGACCGAAGGCAGTCCGGAGATCGGCAATGCGACCAGCCGGCCGGCCTCGAGGTCTGGGCGGCAGATAATCTCGGTCGCAAGACTGATGCCCAGCCCCTGCCGGGCAGCCGACATTTCAAGATGGGGGCTGCCCAGTTGAACGCGCTTCAGCCGGCTCGTATCGAAGCCAGCCTTGCTCAGGTTCTCTCGGTCCCATGGCCAACCGTGATCGCTGGTTATCCAGGGCAGATCCTGCGGATCGAACGGACCGTCCTTCAGCAACTCCGGGGCACAGACCGCCAGGATCGGTGTGTGGCAAAGCGGATGGACCTCGGTCCCCGGTGGCGGGGGCGCATCTGCAGCATGAACGCGGACAGCCAGGTCAAAGCCTTCCTCGATCAGATCCACGACAGACGGGGTCGGCACCAGCGCCACCTCGACTTCGGGGTGAAGCGCCCAGAACTCGGGCAGGCGCGGCATGATCGTCTGCTCGGCAACAAAGGTAGTCGTGGTCACGCGCAGGATGCGCCGCTCCTCGCTGCGACGGAGGTTTTCGATACCGGCCGACATCCCCCCGAACGCCTCGCCCAGCACCTGCGCAAGCCGCTCGCCCGCGGGGGTCAGGCTCACGGTCCGCCCGCTGCGCCGCACGAGCTGCACCCCGATCTCGGCCTCAAGCGCCCTGACCTGCTGCGTCACGGCGGCATGGGTGACGTTCAGCGCCCGCCCCGCGCCAGCAAAGCCACCATGTCGCGCTGTGGCATCGAAGGCCCGCAAGGCTGAAAGGGAGGGCAAGTCCCGCCACCGAGATGACATGTAAGTTCAACTTTCGTCTCGTGGAAATTCCTGATTCGATTTTTCGCTTTTTCAGTGCGAAATTCCAGCATGAAATCGCGCATGGGACGAAAGTCGATGTATGATCTGAACCTTGACATGCTTTCCGCATCGGCCCGCCATCATGCCAATGGCCGACCGAAGGACATCCATGCCCACCACCGGCGGGAACACCTGTCCGCGCGGCGCGCGGAGCGGCGCGGCATCTGGATCAGCCGCTTTCGCCGGCTCCTCGGCCTGCTCGGCCTTACCGCCAGGCCGAGTCGCGCGTCCGAGATCAACGCGACGCAGGCAACACTCTTCGAGCCATGCCACCCGCGGGTCGGCCCCTATTCGACCTCGACCGTCGCCCAGGTCTCGAAGCAGACGCCATTGGCCAGCGCCATCACCCCGATGGTCGCGCGCCCACCCAGCCCGCGCTCTGGCCCGAAGACCTCGACCAGAAGGTCCGAGAGGCCCGATGAGACCTTGTGCACCTCTTCATAATCCGGCGTGCAAACCACGAAGTTCAGCGTCCGCACCATAGACTTCACCCGGTCCAGCGATCCCACTGCCTGGCGGATTCCGCCCAGCAGGTTCAGCCCGGTCTGGCGGGCGGCCGCATAGCCCTGTTCGGTGGTCAGCGTCGCGCCGAGTCGCCCCTTGTGGGTGATCTCTGCGCCGATTTGGGCGACATGGCCGGACAGGAACAGCAGGTTCCCGACCCGATGGTAGGGTTTCATCGTGCCATAACTCGCGCCGTAATAGCCCATCAGGTCAAAGTCGGGGATATTCAGCCCGATATGGGCCGCAGTCGCTTCGGGATTGCTCATCTGGTGCCTCCGTGTTCCCGGCCCAGCAGACCGCGTCCTGCACCGGATGTCGAGCGCCTGCAAATTCCGCCCTTTCGTCGGCGGTCGGTTTGGGCCAGAACGGGGCAAGCCTCCGGAAAGGACCCCCATGGCCGAGGACCGCGCCCCCCGCCTTTGCGTGCTGATCGACGCCGACAACGTCCCGGCCTCATACGCCGAGGCGATCTTTGAAGAGATCGCGAGCCTGGGCGAAGCCAGCGTGCGCCGCATCTATGGCGACTGGTCGGCGCAGCGCCTGCAGGCCTGGGCACGCAAGGTGGCAGCGCTTGGGCTTGTGGCCGACCAGCAGTTCTCGAACACCAAGGGCAAGAACGCCTCGGATATCGGCCTGGTCATCGCCGCGATGGATTTCCTGCATTCCGGCCTGTTCGACGGCTTCGTCCTGGTCAGTTCCGACAGCGACTTCACCCGCCTTGCCGCTCGGATCCGCGAACAGGGTCTGGATGTCTACGGCATCGGCGAGAAGAAGACGCCCGAGGCTTTCCGGATGGCCTGCAAGCGCTTCATCTATGTCGAGAACTTGAGCGCCGACGAACCTGCCCGCGCGGCCTCCCGCAGCGAACCGATCACGGGAAGCGACCTGCAGGCGACCGAGCCGTCGGCCAAGCCCACGGGCAAGGAGCCACCCGCCAAGGCGATCCCGCTGATCGCCGCCGCCATGCGCGCCATCGACCCCGAGGGAGAGTGGTATTCGCTTGGCCAGATCGGCCAGTTCCTGACCCAGGCGAACCCGGATTTCGACACGCGCACCTACGGCAGCGCAAAGCTTTCGGACCTCATCAAGAAGCTGTCCAGCCGCTTTGAGGTGCAGGCGGGACCTAGTGGCCAGCTTCTGGCGAGGGATGTGTCCTGAGCGTCTAACGCCCTGAATACGCCGCAATTCATCGGAATTGTTCCATCGTGCATTTCGAGGCGGTACATGATTCACGATTTCATTTCACCTGCAGCCCGGTTTGCAAAGGAATGCCGCGTTGCCTTGTTGGTGGATGGCGAGAACATCCCGCAGAGTTGCGCCGATGAGATTCTCCAGACCGCCGGACGAATAGGCGTTCCCAGCTTCCGCAGGGTCTACGGCAACGTCCAGCTGCTCAAGGACTGGGCGGCCGATCACCGGTTTGCCGCAGTCCATACAGGAAACGTGCCCAGCAAGAACTGTGCAGACATATCGATCGTGATTGACGCGATGGATATCGCCCATTCCGGCAAAGCTGACGCCTTCCTGATTGCGTCTTCGGACGGCGATTTCGCCCCTTTGGCGATGCGCCTGCATGAGGGCGGTTTCCGGGTCATCGGCTTGGGCCGAGAAGGGGCTTCGCGCCGTTTCCGTGAGATGTGCTCAGAGTTCGTTGCTCTGCCTGGCACCTCTCAGCCTCCCACGACCAAACAGGTTACGCCAGCCGTATCGCCGTCACCGATTCCAGTTAAACGAGCCCAACCGCCAAAGCTTGGTCGTATTGACCGAGCGATACATGAGGTCTGCAGAGAGCACGGAGAAACAACAACTAGCCGCGTCCTTTTGACCGAACTCGGCAATCGCATGCCACAGGAGAAGAAAGTCACTCGAAAAGAAACGGGCAGAGCGACTTGGCGATCATATCTAGAGTCCAAGCCCGAACTCTATGTGGTCGATGGATCCGGGAAGGACATCGCGGTGCGGCTGAAGGGTCCTTAACCCGCCTTCACCCCATAGCGCGCCAGGAACATGTCCACGGCGCCTTGCACCACGCGCTCTCGGTCGGTCTGGGCGATCTTGCGGCCCATGCCCATCAGCTGCCGAGGGAAGAGATCGGTCTTGCACAGTTCGAGGAACTGCCCGGCGGCAAGCTCCTTGTCCTCGATGTCCAGCTCGCCCCGTTCCTCGGCCTCGTGGAAATACTCGACCAGTCGGGCGCGCATCATCTTCGGGCCGTTCTCGTAGAACTCGCGGCCGATCTCGGGGAAGCGGTCACTCTCGGCAACGCAGATCCGGTAGATGCGCAAGCCAAAATCCGACAGGAGGAAGTCCAGCATCCGCGACGCGCAGATCGTCAGCACATCCCTCGGACCGCTGCCGGAGGTGATGAGGTCGGCCGTCTCGCGCGACTGACGGCAGCACTCTCCGCGCGCCACTTCCAAGAAGAGCAATCGCTTGTCGGGAAAATAGCTGTAGAGCGTCGCCTTCGAGACGCCGGCTTCGCGGGCGATGTCGTCGACGCTCGCCCCCTCGAATCCGTCGCGACGGAAAACATGCCAGGCGCCGTTCAACACCTGATCGTATTTTCGTCCGCGCTTGATGATCGGCTCGGCGCTGCCCATGCATTTCTCCTGCCGCGACAATAGTCATCCGCCCCCTTGCGGACAAGCATCTCATCGGCGCAAGGCCGCTTTCTCCGGTCGCCAGAACCCCATATCCAGTCTCAGATGTGTTCATCGCGCCGCGTCGGATCAAGACATGGGCCGATCCCGATCCAGCCTTGCGCATGGATGTGATCCCGATATTTTAGAATGATTCCAAACTGAGGCCCCAAATGCTGTCTGCGCTGACCCAACGACGCCGCTTTTCCGATCTGAGCGAACAGGAGGTTCTGGCCCTCGCCATCTCGTCCGAAGAGGATGATGCGCGAATTTACCGCACCTTTGCAGCGCGTCTGGCCGACCAGTTCCCGGCCTCGGCTGCGGTGTTTGACGGCATGGCGGCGGAAGAGGACATTCACCGCCAGCGGCTGATCGAACTGCACCAGTCCCGGTTCGGCGATCGCATCCCGCTGATCCGCCGCGAGCATGTTGCAGGCTTTTACGCCCGCAAACCGATCTGGCTGGCCACCAACCTTACCCTCGACCAGATCCGGGGCGAGGCGCACGACATGGAAAAGCAGGCGCAGCGTTTTTATGAAACCGCGGCCCAGGCCACATCCGACGCGGCGACCCGACGGCTGCTCGGCGATCTGGCCGCCGCCGAGGCGGGGCATGAACGCACCGCCGACGAACTGGAACAGAAACACCTCGGCGAGGACGAGCGCGATGCCGAGGATGCAAGCGCGCGGCGGCAGTTTATCCTGACCTGGGTGCAACCGGGACTCGCCGGGCTAATGGACGGTTCGGTCTCGACCCTCGCGCCGATCTTCGCCACTGCCTTCGCCACTCAGGACAGCCACACGACCCTGCTGGTCGGTACGGCCGCGGCGGTCGGTGCCGGCATCTCGATGGGCTTCACCGAGGCAGCGCATGACGATGGCGTCCTGTCTGGGCGCGGTTCGCCGATCAAGCGCGGTCTGGCCTCGGGGATCATGACGGCGATCGGGGGCCTGGGCCACGCCCTGCCCTACCTGATTCCGGATTTCTGGACGGCAACCGCGATCGCCATCGCGGTGGTGTTCGTCGAGCTTTGGGCAATCGCCTGGATCCAGAACCGCTACATGGAAACCCCCTTCCTGCGGGCCGCCTTCCAGGTGGTGCTGGGGGGCGCGCTGGTCTTTGCGGCCGGGGTCCTGATCGGCGGCGGTTGATCCTTTGCAGAGGGCGCACGGGGGCTTCGCGCCCCCGCACCCCCGCGGGGTATTTGCACCAAGAAGAAACAGCGGCAACCGACTGGCCCCCGTTGCCTTGCATCCCTTGCGCAGGCGTGGAAAGCCTTGAGCTGAACCGCCGCGAAAGTGCCGATGCTGCCGATCCTTCTGAAGACGTTGCCCTTCTTCGCGCTGATCGGCCTGGGGTTTGCGGCGGCGCGGACACGCTTCATCTCGGCCGAAGCGGTGGCGGGCCTGACGCGCTTCGTCTTCTATTTCGCGCTTTCGGCCATGCTGTTTGGCTTCGCTGCCAACCTGTCGCTTTCCGCGATCTTCTCGACCCGGTTCCTGCTGGCCTACCTGACCGGTTCGCTGGTCCTTTGGGCGCTCGCCTTCTCGGTCTCGCGCTGGCGTCATGGCCGCATGGACGAGGCGGCGATGGAGGCCCATTGCGCGATCACCGGCAATACCGGCTTCCTTGGCGTGCCGATGCTGGTGATGCTGATGGGCGCGCAGGCGGCGGGGCCGGTGCTGATGGTGCTGACCATCGACCTGATCGTGTTCTCGACGCTGGTCACTTTGCTGGTGACCGCCGCGCGCGAAGGACGGATGCGGTGGGCGACAGTGCGGGTGCTGGCCCTCGGACTGCTGGGCAACCCGATGATCGTGTCGATGGCCCTTGGTCTGGGCTGGGCGGCAACCGGGCGGACGCTCTGGCCGCCCGTGAACGATTTCCTGACGCTGCTTGGCGCTGCGGCGACGCCGGGGGCGCTTTTTGCCATCGGCGCCTCGCTGGCCGGACGATCGGCCGAGCGGTTGTCGGTGGCGGTCTGGATCAGCGCGGCGAAGCTGATCCTGCATCCGGCGCTGGTGGCATTTTCCGCGCTGGTGCTTTACGGGGTCGACAAGACGCAGGCGGGAGTAATGATCGCGGCGGCCTCGCTTCCGGTGGCGGGGAACGTCTATATCCTAGCCCAGCATTTCGGGGTCGCGCCGCAGCGTGTCTCGACCTCGATCCTGATTTCCACGGCGGTCAGCATTGTGACCGTCTCGGCCGTGATCGCCTGGGTCACGGCGCATTGACGAAAGGACGACGCCATGAAGACCATTTCGGAAAACCGCGCCTTCAACGGGGTTCAGGGGGTCTATTCCCATGCCTCGGATGCCTGCGGCTGCGACATGACCTTTGGCCTGTTCCTGCCCGAGGAGGCCGAGAAGGAGCCCGTTCCGGTCCTGTGGTACCTTTCGGGCCTGACCTGCACGCATGAGAACGCGATGGTGAAGGCCGGGGCGCAGAAATGGGCGTCAGAGGCTGGCATCGCTCTGGTCTTCCCCGACACCAGCCCGCGCGGCGAGGATGTAGCAAATGACCCGGCCTATGACCTTGGCCAGGGCGCGGGTTTCTATGTGAACGCGACCGAACAGCCTTGGTCACCACATTTCCGCATGTGGGACTACGTGACCGAAGAACTGCCGCGCCTCCTGTTCAACGCCTTCCCGGTTGCCGAGGAGCGGCAGGCGATCACCGGCCATTCGATGGGTGGGCATGGTGCGCTGACCATCGCGATGAGCTTTCCGGGGCGGTTCCAGTCGGTCTCGGCCTTTGCTCCGATCACCAATCCGACGGCGAGCGACTGGGGTCGGAAGCAATTCGCCGCGTACCTTGGCAGCGACGAGACGAAATGGGCGCCGCATGACGCGACGCTCCTCATGCGGCGGCGTGGCTTCGATGGGCCGATGCTGATCGACCAGGGCGGGTCGGACCAGTTCCTCGACCTCCTGAAGCCCGAGGCGCTGGCCGAGGCAATGATGGCGCGGCGGCAGAACAGCGTCTTCCGGATGCAGAAAGGCTACGACCACAGCTATTTCTTCGTGGCGAGCTTCATGGAAGAGCATGTCGGCTTCCACGCAAGGGCACTTTATGACTGAGACGCGCATCCTCGTGGATGCCGATGCCTGCCCGGTCAAGGACGAGACCGAGCGGGTGGCGACCCGGCACCGGCTGCGGATGATCCTTGTCTCGAACGGTGGCATCAGACCCTCGGCGAACCCGCTGGTCGAAAGCGTCTACGTTGCTGACGGGCCGGACGAGGCTGACAAGTGGATCGCGGCGACAGCGGGACCGACCGATGTCGTGGTGACCAATGACATCCCCCTGGCGGCGAAATGTGTGGCCGCAGGCGCCAAGGTGGTGAAGCCGAACGGCGAGATGCTGACCTCGGCCAATGTGGGCATGGCGCTCGCCGCGCGCGATCTGGCCGCCGATCTGCGGGCCGCCGATCCGTTCCGGCAGGGCGGCGGCAAGGGCTTCGGCAAGCTGGACCGGTCGCGCTTTCTCGACACGCTGGAACGGGCCGTCCGCGCGGCGCGGGCGGGATAGCGCCTGTCGCGGGCGGGACAGACGGCCTGGCCACGGCCGGGGCAAGCTTCGCTTGTGACAACCCAGCTTTCCCAGCCCAACCGCCTTGCGCTCGTCGGCATCCTGTCTGCTGTCGGCGGGTCGCTGGTCTTTTCGATCAACGATGTCTCGATCAAGTTCCTGAGCGGAAGTTACGCCTTGCACGAGGTGGTGCTGATCCGCTCGTCCGTCGGGCTGATGATCATGCTGTGCGTCGTCCTGCCCTTCCACGGTGGGCTGCCGGCCCTGCGGACACAGCGGCTGCCGATGCACCTGATGCGGGCACTGTTCGTCGTCTGCTCGAACCTGTTCTATTTCCTGGGCCTTGCCGCGATGCCGCTGGCCGATGCGGTGGCGATCTTCTTCATCGCGCCCCTCCTTATCACCGCCCTTTCCGTGCCTCTGCTGGGCGAAAAGGTTGGGATCCGGCGCTGGATCGCGGTGGGGGTGGGCCTTCTCGGCGTGATCGTGATGATGCGCCCGGGGCAAAGCGGATTTCACTGGGCCGCGCTGCTGCCGGTGCTGTCGGCGCTGTTCTACGCGATGATGCACATGATGACCCGACGTATGGGGATCAGTGAAAAAGCCGTGACGATGGCCTTCTATGTGCAGCTGACCTTCATCGTCGTCTGTCTGGGGATGGGCTTTACCGTCGGCGACGGCCACCTCGCGGCACAGAGCGATCCGTCGCTCGCCTTCCTGTTCCGCGGCTGGACCTGGCCGCATCCGGGCGACTGGCCGATCTTCCTGGCCTCGGGCGCGGCGAGCGCCATCGGCGGCTTCCTGATCGCCCAGGCCTACCGCCTGTGCGAGGCAGGGCTGGTTGCGCCTTTCGAATATGCGTCCATGCCGCTGGCGATTTTCTGGGGCGCCACGGTCTTCGGCACCTGGCCCGATCTTCATGCCTGGGTCGGTATCGCATTGATCTGCGGCGGCGGTCTGTACATGTTCTGGCGCGAGGCCGTGAACAGGAGCAGGACCTAGATGACGACACCCGAGGCGGTGATCTTCGACATCGGCAACGTGCTGATCGAGTGGAACCCCGAACGCTATTACGACAGCCGCATCGGGCGCGAGGCGCGCGAAAGGATGTTCGCCGAGGTCGACCTGCACGGTATGAACGACAAGGTCGATGCAGGCGGCCTGTTCCGCGAGACCATCTACGAGACGGCCGAAAACCATCCCGCCTGGGCCGAGCAGATCCGCTGGTGGCACGACCACTGGATCGACATCGCCTCGCCCACCATCGACCATTCGATCGCACTTCTGCGGGCGCTTCGCGCCAAGGGCGTTCCGGTCTTCGCGTTGACCAACTTCGGCATCTACAGCTTTGCCTATGCCCAGACGCAATATGACTTCCTGAACGAATTCGACCGCCCCTATGTCTCGGGGCACATGGGGGTCATCAAGCCCGATCCGCGGATCTACGAGATGGTCGAGGCAGATTGCGGGCTTGCGCCTGAGCGGCTGCTCTTCACCGACGACCGGGCCGACAACATCGCCGCAGCGCAGGCGCGCGGTTGGCAGACCCACCATTTCGACGGACCACAGGGCTGGGCGCGCCGGCTGGTCGAGGCAGGACTTCTTTCCCAAAGCGAGGCTGGACTATGACGGTGGAAATCATCGGACCCGAGGCAGAGTCGTATCTGAGCTGGGGCGGGCTCGTCGAGGCGTTCCGGGAAGGCCATCGACTGCCCAGAGCAGAGATCGGCGACACGCTGCTTTATCGTGGCCAAGACACGCTCCTGAACCGCGCCGCCTGGATCGATGGGCTCGGGCTCCTGGTCAAGGCGGCGACGATCTTTCCGGGGAATTCAGCACTCTCCAAGCCAAGCGTGAATGGCTCGGTGACCGTCTATGACGACCGCGCGGGCGAGTTGGAGGCGGTGGTCGACTTCCACCTTGTCACCAAGTGGAAGACCGCCGGCGACAGCCTGCTTGCCGCCCGCCAGCTGGCACGACCGGGCAGCCGCAACATCCTGATCGTCGGCGCCGGCACGGTGGCACGCTCAATGGTAAGCGCCTATCGCAGCGCTTTCCCTGAAGCCCGATTCACCTTCTGGAACCGCAGCCGTGCGGGTGCGGAAGCCGCAGCACAGGCCAGCGGTGCCGATGTCGCGGACGACCTGGCGGTCGCGGTAGGCGCGGCGGACATCATCGCCACCGCCACCATGAGCCGCGACCCTGTCATCCGCGGGGAATGGCTGTCGCCGGGCACCCACCTTGACCTGATCGGCGCCTACCGCCCTGACATGCGCGAGGTCGATGACGAGGCGCTGCGGCGCGCGCGGCTGTTCGTAGACTCTAGGGCAACGACCATTCACCACATCGGCGAGTTGAAGGATCCGATCGCCCGCGGCGTGATCTCGGAGGCGGACGTGATCGCCGATTACTACGACCTGGCAAAAGGCGGCTTTGCCCGCCTCTCGGACGACGAGATAACCATCGCCAAGAACGGCGGCGGCGCGCATCTTGACCTGATGACGGCGGCCTACATCCTCGGGGCCTGGCGGAAACGCTGATTTGCCCGTGGCGAGGGCGGCCCAGGTTCAAGGGAGGCATGCATGGCCGGGAATTCAAGACGCAGCCTATGGCTGATCGCAGGCGCGGCGGGGCTGGTCGGCATGTCGGGGGGCATCGCCCTCGGGCGAGCGAGCTATCCCCCGCTCGAGGTGCTTCTGTCCACCTCCACGACCGTGATCGGACAGCCCTTTGCCTATCCCCCCGGCACGGCGAAGGTCACCGCCGCGATTGTCACGATGGTTCCGGGGCAGGAAACCGGGTGGCACAAGCACAACGTCCCGCTCTTTGCCTGGATGCTGGACGGAGAACTGACCGTCGATTACGGGCCTGCGGGCACGAAGGTCTACCACAAGGGAGATTCCCTCGTCGAAGCCTATCAGTCCCCCCACAACGGACGGAATACCGGAACGGATGACGTTCGTCTTATCGCGATCTTCATGGGCGCGGATGGGATCGAAAACACGACGGCCGAGGCCAACTAGCGGCGCCTGCCATCTGGGTTTTTCGGGATTTCTTGATTTGGTCGGAGCGAGAGGAGCTCCCACCATTCCTGTAAGTGCTTGAGAACGCTAGAACGCGTGAGTGCGGGTTAAGTTCTGTGTCGCACTGTTGTGTCACACTGCATCAACAGGCAAGGTCAAACTCGAAGATGCTGCGGATTTTCCTGGCGCAGCCTTTTGTCTTGCTGTCGTCTGCCAAGCAGCTCGGTGCTCCCATGCAAGCACCTCTGCCGACCTCTTCAAACTAGTGGAGTGCTACATGGAAGGCCGACTGATCGTAAAAGAAGCTACGTTGCGCACAGCCAGCGGCGAGGAAGTGACGCACTTTGAAATCTATGACGTCCTGCCAGTCGATGGCCGCACTCTTCTCCATAGGCGATCTGACGTTGGGTTTCGCACCCGAGAGGAGGCCGACGCATGGATCGCCACACAAGGCGGAGGCGAAGGCATGTAGGCCCCATGCCAGCCCAGCGTTGCGTCCTTGGCATGATCCAGTTTTCTGCGAGACTGGCTTCTCGGCATCCTCCAGACGTCGCACTTTCGCATGCGCGCCGGGATTTGCAAAAGTGCGTGCCTGCTCAGGCGACCACTTCGGCTAACCGGATCATGTTCGCGCTTGTTGCCATATTGTTCGCGGCATGACAGTTTGAGAGCTAGATATTCCGCCCCGACCGGGGCGAGAGTACAGTATGAAGTGGGGGAGTGCCTTGGCAGGAACTATAGAACAGAAGGCGCGAGGAGCTTTCTTCACCCCAATCGAGATTGCCGACTACATGGCTCAGTGGGCCGTCCGGGGCGCAGACGACACGGTACTTGAGCCATCTTGCGGAGAGGCAGTCTTTCTCATTTCGGCTGGGAAGAAGCTGCGCACCTTGCGCAATGCTACTTCATTGAACGAAGGCCAGTTAGCTGGCGTGGAGCTCCACGGCGCATCAGCCGCGAGAGCACGCGAGGCACTGGCAGAAGTCGGTCTGTTCGCAGATGTGAGTGAGGGAGACTTCTTTGAGTACGCAGCGAGCCACCGCTTTGATGCTATCATCGGCAACCCGCCGTTCGTGCGATATCAGGACTTCTCCGGTCTCTCACGCGCCCGAAGCCTAGAGGCTGCACTTGCGCAAGGCGTAAGGCTATCCGGCCTCGCAAGCTCGTGGGCCGCTTTTGTTGTAAAGGCAGCGTTGCATCTAAGGCCCGAGGGGCGACTTGCACTCGTGCTGCCTGCGGAGTTGCTCAGCGTAGGTTACGCAGCAGAAGTAAGGCGCTTCCTTCTTAACAGGTTTAGCTCTTTGCGCCTTGTCTCTTTCGAAGAGCGAGTATTTCCCGGGGTACTCGAAGATGTCGTACTCTTGCTCGCTGAGGGCAGTGGCAGAGCAAGCTGCTTCCAACTGTACCAAGCCCGGAACGCCGCTTCGCTAGAAGCGGAAGCCATGAACTGGACCAGTTACGTCCCTTCGGAAGGTGAGAAGTGGACGCCCGCATTTGTGGCTCAGGACACCTTCCAAGAGTATGATGCGCTAGCAGCACAGACTTGTGAGACACTGGCTGCTTGGGGAGCAACGTATCTAGGTGCCGTCACCGGCAACAACGCCTATTTTGCGATGACGGAAGCACAAGCACGTGAGCATGGCATCACGACTGACGAGCTTATCCGTATATCTCCGCCCGGATCGCGCCACCTTCGTGGCCTAGAGTTCTCGATGAATGGTTGGAAGGCGTTGCGCTCTGAGGGTGAGCGTTGCCATTTGTTCTATCCGGGCGATGAACCTTCCGACGCTGCCCGCAAGTATATTGAAGCTGGTGAGCAGCTCGGTGTCTCGAAAGCCTACAAGTGTCGTGTACGAAAGCCATGGTGGCGCGTACCACTGGTAGATACACCAGATTTGCTTTTCACCTATATGAACCATGATCGACCTAGGCTCATCGCGAACACTGCAAGTGCAGCTATCGTAAACTCGGTGTACGGAGTGAGGTTGAAAGAGGGTCGCAAAGAACTCGGCAGACTTCTACTCCCATTAGCTTGCCTTAACAGCGTCACTCTGCTGGGCGCGGAAGTGGTGGGCAGGGCCTATGGTGGAGGGCTACTTAAGCTTGAGCCGAGCGAAGCGGGCAAGCTGCCCGTCCCGTCTTTAGAAGTGATAAACAGAAGAAGGGCGCGACTTGAGGCCATTAAGCCTCAATTGGGTACGGCGCTTCGTAGTGGGAGGCTTGAGGACGCATGCAAACTGGTCGATCCGATTGTGCTTGAGAACGTGTCGGAAGCGACGCTCACTAACTTAAGGCAGGCGAGGGAGCTCCTCTTCAATCGGCGAAAAGCGCGGGCTGGGAATGGCAAGAATAGATGACTTACTTGATGCCGCTCTTGATAGAGTGGGTGCAAAGCCGCCAGACACCGCCAGCCAGTCTCAGAAAAAGGCCTTCTCCGAGCGGATTTCTCAGGCCGTAGCGGAAGCGATAGCTGATGAGTTGCGGCATAGAGGGCTTGATGGAGCAAGACCAGCTCCACCCGGGATAACCGGCGACACCGGTGCAGAGCGCAGGATGGCAGGTGGGATTGGAGCGAAAAAGGTTGATGTGACTTGGGCTACAGAGGAAAGCGGCTTGCTGCTTGGTATCTCTATCAAGACAATCAACTACCGCGACGCTAGATCGGGTAACTTCCAGAAGAACCTGACTAACAGACGCGGAGATATGCTTATTGAGGCGGTCACCCTACACAGGCGCTTTCCGTATGCCGTCTTGGCTGCACTTTTCTTTCTTGATGAGGGTGCTGCGCGCGACAACACTGGACAACGTAAGTCCACGTTTGAGAACGCGCATAGACGCCTCGCGCTCTTCACCGGCAGAGATGATCCAGCAGGGCGCGACGAGCAATTTGAAGAGTTTTATTTGATACTTCTGGATATCGCAGCAAAGACCAACAGGATTAGGGCATTCGCAGTTGGAGACCTCCACACAAGTGTTCCTATGGAAGAAGTGCTTGACCGCCTCGTTGAGTTAGTAGCCGTTCGCAATCCTGATTTCTACGAGTGCGTTAACGGCAGAGTTGTTCGCCTCTAGGCAACGTAAATCTCCGACAAATTTTTGCGTGGGGGTATCTATCATGTACCCCGCGCGATCTTCCCCCATACCCCTCTCGATTTGGTGAGACGACATGGCCGAGTTACGGCCCACTTCCCTGTGCTCCCGATCCGTGAGAGCACTGGTCAGGTGCACTGTATGGGAGTTGTACATGTTCTTCACCAAGGTCGGTCTGCTCATCGCTTGGTTGCTGTTTGTCACTAGCGCCATGAACTTGGGCATTGCATTCGTCGCTTTGGCGACTGGCAGTGCAGAGGAGGTCACACGAATTCTGGGCCGTGGGCCGTTCATGCTCATTGATGCCAATGCCAAGTATCTGGCAATCGGTGTGGCGTTCGGTGTCGCGGCGGAAATCAGCAAGTCCATTGGGGCGCTGAGACAGGCAGCAGTGAAAGGCAAGGTCGCAGATCAACCCTAAGGCAGACCACCTACTGCATCTCGACAGCGAAAGACCCACATGTAACAATCACAACCAACATTGACATTTGCAACGCCGCATGCCAGCCTGTCCTGAGTGGCAAGTCATGGCGGGTTCGGATCGTGAAGCAGTACGTCATCTACAAGCGAGTGAGCACAGAAGATCAGGGCAAGTCCGGGCTCGGCTTGGCAGCACAAGAGCGGGACATTCAGCTTTTCCTGACTGGCTTCACTGAGGTGCCGTATGAGGTGCTGGCCGACTTCACAGAGATTGAGACTGGCAAGGCCGATGACAGGCCCAAGCTAGCCGAGGCTTTGGCACTGGTGCGTAAGACCGGCGCTGATCTGTTGGTGGCCAAGCTCGACCGCCTGAGCCGGAAGGTATCCTTCATCGCCACTATCATGGACGATCCCAAGATACGGCTACGAGTTGCGCAGATGCCCTATGCCGACAAGTTCCAGCTCCACATCTACGCTGCACTTGCAGAGCAGGAACGCGAGTTCATCTCCGCCCGGACTAAGGCAGCACTCGCAGAAGCCAAAGCTCGTGGCACCACGCTGGGTGGACTGCGGGACAAAACCATGAGGCGCAATGCCGCGATGCAGGCCAATGCCGCAGCGCGGGCCGACCGTGTAGCAGGCATCATCCTACCACTTCGGGAGGCAGGAAAGCCGTTGAGGGAGATTGCAGAACATCTGAACCGCGCTGGGGTTCCTACAGCACGTGGCGGACAGTGGCAGGCATCGCAGGTTATGCGCACTCTAGAGCGCCTGTCTGCTGGCATGGACACTTAGCAGCGAGCTGAGTACCGGAGTGCTGCCAAACACTTGCCCGATTTACTGTGCAAGGTGCTGGCATGTCCAAGAAGGTCGTTGCCCTCCCCGCACAGAGACTTCGCAGTGTGAGCGAGGAGCGCCTTGTTGAGCGCCCGCTCCAGCATCGCCAGCTCAACCTGACGCGGCTGCGGTTTCGGAGGCGTCCGGGGCTGGTGATCTGGCTGGCAGCCCTCTGCGTGGTTGCGGCGCTGTTCCTGCTTGGAGGCTAGCGACAGCCTATCTGGCTCTGCCGAGGCCGAAAGCCGCCCGCGCCCTGAGAGGCCCGGAGAGGCCCGTACAGCGGGCATCTGGTTTTCGGCGACCTTGGATGATCAACGGGACTGGGATGCCTGTGCGGGGCTCTTTGTGGCCTCTGCGTTGATCTGGCGGCCCAGCCGGGAAGTCCGGGATTTTTCCGGGGGTATCTATCTTCTTTCCCGCATGTGTCTGGCCGCTACCGACAGCAGCCCGGATCAGGTCAGCCCTTCATCTTGCAGACATAAGCGACGGCTCCGCAGGCTGCATTGAGCCCGAGCTGGGCTGATGCCTCATCTTGCAGAAGAAGGCGAGCCGATCCTTGGCCCCCCGTCTTGCAGACAGAACAATTTCCCAGATTGCTCATCTGTCTCACCCGCGAAGGTATGCAGCGGGATTAGATGCTTGCGGTATGCCGGAGCGTAGCCCGGATGCATAAAAGTCCTGCAATGCTTCAATGCAAGCAGTATACCATCCAAGTACACTACCCGAGTAAAGCAAGCCATACACTACAGCTATGACTAGTTAATTATATCAGCGCAGTATAACCCATTATACTACCTGAATAGATATTATAACACTGTAATACATACTAGCTGAGTATACAGGTATTATAACAGTAGTTATACTATAGTTGATACTGCTAGCTATGGTTAGCTCAATACCTATGCAAGCAGAAGCACACCTTACCTCGGGCTATCAGGGCAGACTGATGCATAACCTTATGTATAACAGTATTTTAACAGACCACTAGGAAGTAGTGCATAGCAGTACAACCTAACTGCTGGCTTACTTGAGTACGTCCATCCCTGCCTAGTGGGTACACACAGAAGAGTAATACAAGAGTAGTCTATAGCAGCTATCCCGGTTATATCTGATCTTTCTTGTTTCTTTCCATGCGGGTCAGAGACTTAGCCGATCTGTGGACGATCATCTCCATTTTAGTGTTGCACATAATTTGATTTTATGAGTATCGGTATTGGCAGTTGCACAGGCTGACACCAAAGCAACCAAGGCACCTACCGGATTGAGCAGATCGGGCTGAATGCCGAGCACTCCGGTAGGTGCAATAACAGTGAGCAAGTCAATGACGGACACGGGAGTGCAGCCGAGGCAGGATGCTGCCCAGCGCAAGCGAAGAGTTGGGGTAAGCCCTCAGCGGCTAGAGGCGATCATCGCCGCAGCACAACGCAGGGGCCTATCGGCCAGCGGGATCACTCAGCATGCAGATGGAAGCACCACGGTCCATTTCGGGGACCAGACCGCAGGCATGATGGCCCAAGGGAAGCTGCCACCCGGCACAGGCTGGGAGGACGTGTAATGCCTCGCCCTGCATCCAAGCTCACGAGAGCATCAGAGTTCCCCGGAGTTTCGCAGTACACAGATCGGCACGGCAAGCTGCGCTACAGGCTGCGTCGGGCAGGATCGACTGTGAACCTCGGAGCGGAGTACGGCAGTGCTGACTTCGTTCGGCGCTACAATGCCGCCATGCGTTGCGAGGATGGACCCAGCACAAGGGCGATCCGGGCAATACCGGGCAGTCTTGGCTATGCTGTCGAGAACTGGCTAGGCTCGCCGCAATTCCCCCGGCTGGCCAGCAGCACTCGTCGCAGCTACCGCAGGCTAGCGGATCACCTGCGCACCACCTACGGCGACCGCCCTGTTGCCGGACTGGACCGCAAGACCATCAAGCGCATCATGGCCAAGCATGCCGATAGGCCAGCGGCAGCCAACAACTTGCTCAAGGTTCTGCGCATGGTGCTGGAGTACGCCTGCGACACGCTGGACGGCATGAACCACAACCCGGCTGCGCGCATCAAGAGCATGCCCTCCGCGAACCCCGATAGCTTCCACACTTGGACCGAGGCCGAGATAGCGGAGTTCCAGACGGCTTGGCCCGAAGGCACAGTTGCAGACTTGGCTATGTCACTGGCGCTGTACACCGGGGCAGCCCGAATTGATCTGGTGCAGCTCGGGCCGCACAACCGCATCGGGGACCGCCTCCAGTATCGGCGGCAAAAGACCAAGAAGCGCAGCGGCGTTGTGGTCGATATTCCAATTCATCCTGAGCTCAAGCGCAGGCTTGATGCCCTGCCCCCGGATCAGGCGACCTACCTGCATACCCACTCCGGGCAGCAGCGCAGCGCAGCGGGGCTTGGCAATCTCATGCAGCAGTGGCGGGACAAGGCCGGGTTGCCAGAGTGCACGCTGCACGGGCTCCGCAAGGCCATCGCCCGCAGGCTGGCCGAGGCCGGGGCATCCCCTCACGAGATCATGGCCATAACCGGGCACATGACGCTCTCTGAGGTGCAGCGATACACCCAACAAGCACAACGTGCAGGGCTGGCCGACCGCGCCATGCGGCTTGTGCATCAGACTGGAAAATCACCCAAGGCGAAGGAACTTGACCATGCCGCTTGACCACGACACAGCCCTGCCCCGCCGCACCCGTCGCGCCCTGCTTTCAGGGCAGCGCACCCGCATCCGTAAGCACCATGCATTCGGGCGGACCATCGTGCTGGCTGTTGAGCATGGCCCGAAACCCTATGACAGCCGCATCGTCTATCGTCACACCACCAAGGGCGTGTTTGACGGTCGCCATCGGCTTGGGAGCTCCAGCGTCGTGAGGGCCTTCAATGAACCGCGCTAGGAGCACACCGCGCAGCGGCAGCACCGCAGATCGTACTGCGCATCGGATGTGGACAGCAGCGCACCTCGACACCTTCCGACGGGACTATCCTGCGGGATCGGTGGAGCGTGTGGCGTTCTTCCTGATGCTGCACCTTGGGCTCCAGCCCCGCGAGATCGTCGCGTTCCGACCGATGGACATACCCCGCGCGACACCGAGCGTGATACACCCAGAGTTGGCTGTGGAGCTCTCGATGTACACAGAACCGGGCGTGCCCTACGTCTGGCAAGCCTTGCAGGAGGCCAGCACCATCAAGCTCATCAAGCTCGTGCTGGACGCCGCTGCGAGCTTCGCAGGTGCCCCAACATGCACCCCCGCCTCACTTTCGCAACTTCGGGCAGAGCGCATGCCAGCCGATCTGGCAGCGCTTTTGGCTGACAGCGAGGCAGCAGCGCCGGATACACCACTGCCGGGGAGCACTTCACACCCGCTGGACGGATTGCTGCCAGCCACCGATCCCGCTTCGACGGATGAATTGCGGCTGAGCCACCTGCCGGAAGCCATCGCCGAACTGCTTTTGGATGGCAAACCAGCCTCAGCGGAGAACCTGCCGCCGGAGGTGCACAAGAGTAGGAAAAAGGGAGGGTGAGCTGCGTGGCCCCACGTACCTGCTTGCAAGCCGTTGTCGCGTTCAACGGCGACTGTCGGCTAGTCGGTCAGCATCCGCACTACGGCGGCTGGGTCAAAGTCGAGCACTTCACCAAGCTGGATGAACTCGATGACGTCCACGCGGCGCTGCCCGCTCTCTAAGCGCGCGATGAACGACTGATAGACTTTCATCCGGGCTGCCAACTCGCTTTGTGTCAGCCCGACCTCCTGCCGCCTGCGAACAATGAAGGCGACCAGTGCTTCATGCCGTGCATCCCCCAGTGTTCTCGGCATGCTGCCCCATCTGCTTCGGATGGGGACTTCACGTATATCTGAAATCTGGTTATCTAAAATTCAGATAGTCGACGGAGGTTCCTTGCTCTCGTTCCTAGTAGGTTGTGCCATAGGGTACTGGATGTCGCGGGCAAGAACGGGGCTAGTGTCCGTTTTGGTCTATGGTGTGGTGGTGGGTATCATGGTTGCCAACACCTCACATCACGAAGGCGCGGGGCTGTTCCCCATCGTACTGGCTCTAGTCGGCTTCGCGATGGTGCGCTGTTGCAGATGGCTACGCCGGGCCATGGGCAGCGCATCACCCAAGGGCACGGTCAACCAGACTGCTGCTGATGGCAAGTCAACAAGTGAGCGTGCGTCGCTCCCTGATCCTTATGCTACCACGGGTGCCGATGAGGAGCTGTACGTAGCCGCTGGCATTGCGCATGCGGCGTACTTGAACGCTGTCGGTCGTGAACTCGATGACGTAGAGTTCGCAGCAGCAGCTCTGGGTTCCTTTGATGGAGCTGCGCAAGCCCTCGGTCGCAACTTTGACGATATCGACATGCTTGCTAAGGGTTCCGCCTTCGTAGTGCGCCAGTTTGGTGACTTGGAGCGCATGCCGAATGCATTGCCGGGAGAACTCGGTGACTTAATCGGCCGGGCTATGGTCTCACCTAGCCTTGAAAAGCTGAGAACAGAGGCCGGCGAGTTGACATACATGCTAACGAGTAGCATGCCAAAGTCTGGTCCGATGGTTGAAAGTTAGGTTTAGCTCCCCACGGCTGACAGAGCGTCGCTCGCCTAGAAGTCGAACAAGTCTATGGTGGACTTTAGTTGCGCAGGCAGGAAGCCGTCCTTGAAGTAAGTGCTATAGGTGATGCCAGCTTGCCGATGTCCGAGGATCGCCGGGACGTGCTTCTCCGGTGCGTCAGCCTGAGCCAGCCGCGTTGACATAGTGTGGCGGAAGCTGTGATAGACCAGTTGGCGCGTCTTTATGCCCAGCGCGGTCAGGAAGGTCTCGTTAACCCACCTTCCGAGATTGCGTCCGAAGTGGTTCATTCTTGAGTAGGAAAGCTCGTGAAACAACCGAGCTTCTCCCGCGCTACGTTGCTGAGCGACGAACTCCAATATTCCACATTCGATCAACCGCTGGTGGACCGGCAGGCGGCGCTCCGAAGCTAGGTTCTTGAGGCTCTTTCTCTCGTCGCCGACCTTGGTTACGTCAAAGTACCAGACATCGTTTTCCTGCTTTATGTCCGCCACTTCGAGCTGGGCAACTTCATTGAGACGCATGCCGCTAAACATGCCGATTAACGTTCCCCACTTGTGAACGTCCTTCCGCACTAGGCCCAATGGGTTCTCAGTCAGGTGGAGGAACATGAGTTGGAGCTGTTCGGCACTGAATGCGTCTCGGTCGTCGTCACGTGACTTCTTGGCTGCTCTAATCTGCATGCCGTCGAACACATTGGTAGCGACGTAGCCATTGGCGACAGCCCACTTAAAGAACGCATGCAGGTTGCCGAGGTGCGTTGTCACCCTGCGAGCGGAGATCACCCTGACCCCCGGCACTTGCAGCATTTCGGCCAGCGTCTTACCCCGCGTAGCTGGCATCTTGTTACGGTTCCACGGCAGCCGCAGCAGTATTTTCTTCACCTCCTGCGCATCACTCTTGCTGATCGCGGCGATAGACTTCTGCCCGATTATCTCGTCCAGTAGCTCCAGCACCTCTTTGCGATCTAGCTCTGTCTTTGGCTCCACTGGCGCAGTCCGCCTGACCTCATCGAAGTAGATGGCGGAAACCTCGGCCACCGACTTGCCCGGAACTCCGCTCTCTAAGGGCTTAGTAGCTGGCGCTGCATCCGACGTTGCCGGTCCGCTAGGCTCGGACAGGTCAATATGCGCTAAGGCACTGATATAGTTGAGTGCGGTGTGGGCCAAGCTGCCGTGGCCATCTTGAAGCAGCCTCAACAATTGCCGCCTGTTTGCCTCTGTCAGATCAGCCTCAACAATTCCACGGCGCGCGCAGAAGCCGCGCAGGAGCCCGTCAGCACCTTCCGGCTGGATCGACAGCCAAGTCTCGGGATCGCCGCCAGCGAGCCCCTCCGTGGCTCTCAGCGCATCGAGCCGCAGATCGTCGGGCTTGCCATCCACCCGGACCTGATCCTTGAATTGCCCAAGAAGCTCCCGGAAGTGCTCCTGCACATGCTGCCTGATTTCTTCGTATGTCATGCTGCTGTGTGTCGCCCGCCTGAGTGCTGAATGTCCAGCCAGTGCCAGCAGCCTCGACAGCCGCTGAGCGGTATCCGGGCACCGGGTGCTGAGTGACACCCTTGCACTCGTGCGCTTCCCTGCTGGGTGCGCTGAGGCCGGGATAGGCCAGCGAAAGTAGAAAACTCCATGTCTGGAGGCGCTTAGGTAGGATGCTAGACGCATGGCTTGTGCCTCACCGGTGTGGCGCACCAGCGGAACTTGCGTTCTAAGCACTTGATTATTCGGGAAATGGTCGGAGCGAGAGGATTCGAACCTCCGACCCCCTGCTCCCGAAGCAGGTGCGCTACCAGGCTGCGCTACGCTCCGACCGTGGGCGGGGGGTTAAACCGTCCGCCGGGCATTTGCAAGGGGGCTTCTGGCGCGATCAGTCGGCGATATCGCGGGTCGTCACCCGGGCAAGGATCAGGCTGATCCGTGGCACGATCCCGGTCTCGGGGCGTGACTTCGACTCCAGAACCGGTCGCTGCGTCTCGACCTTGCCTCCGCCCTCGCGCAGCACGATGTAGATGCCACTGGCGATGATGATGGTCGCGCCGATCCCGGTGTAGAGGTCCGGGCGTTCCGAGAAGAAGATCGCACCGTAGATCGCCGCCCAGATGATCTGCGAATACTGCATCGGGGCCACCACGACCGCCTGCGCCGCCCGATAGGCGGCAATCACCAGAAGCGAAGCGACGAAGCTGAAGCTCGCGATGATCGCCAGCATTCCGACATGCTCGATCGGCATCGGATGGTACACGAAGGGCAAGGCCAGCCCGAGAACGACGAAGTTCGCCAGCATCGGGTAAAGGATCAGGACCGCACTCCGCTCGTCCTGTCCGATCTTTCGTACGATGACCGAGGCGATGGATGAAGTGACGGCCGCGGTCAGCGCCGCGAGATGCCCCAGCTGGAGCGACGATTGCCCGGGACGCAACACGACAAGCACACCGCACAGGCCGACCACCACGGCAAGACCGCGCCGGATTCCAACGCGCTCACCTAGAACGGGGATGGCGAGCACCGTGATCAAGAGCGGCGCGGCAAAGAGGATGGCGTAGGTCTGGGCCAGCGGAAGCACCGAGAAAGCATAGAAGGCCGACAGGCCAGTGATCACCGTGCAGACCGTTCGGGCCAGCGACCACCAGGGATGTTTCGGCCGCAGGTTCCCGTCGCGCCGGTCCTGGATCAGCATCAGCGTGACCAGCGGAAAGGCGAGCAGCGTGCTGAAGAAGATGATCTGCACCGGGGAATAGAGACCGCCCAGGAACTTCACCACCACGTCATGGGTGGAATAGATCGCAAAGGCGAGCAGCGCCATGAGCGCACCGCGCAGGTTCGAATTCTTGATTGCCATCGGTGGAATCCCCGCCGGACTCCGATGTCCGACGCATGACCCGCTTTTCGCGCGGACGGACGCCTGTGGCAAGATGAACGCGCGTAAAAAATTGCCCGCCGGACGCAAAGCGCCGGCGGGCCGAAGGGCAAGCGGTCAGAGGCTCGCGTCGAGGGCCGCGAGGATCGCGTCGCCCATGCCCTTGGTCGAAACCGGTGTGCCGCCAGCGGGGCCCATCAGGTCGGCAGTGCGCACGCCGTCGGCCAGCACCTTTTCCACCGCCTTCTCGACCCGAGCCGCCTCATCGCCCATGTCGAAGGAATAGCGCAGCGCCATGGCAAAGCTCAGGATACAGGCGATCGGGTTGGCCTTGCCCTGCCCGGCGATGTCAGGGGCCGAGCCGTGGACGGGTTCATACAGCGCCTTCGGACGGCCGTTCGCCATCGGCGCGCCAAGGCTGGCCGAGGGCAGCATGCCAAGCGAGCCGGTCAGCATCGCCGCGCAGTCAGACAGGATGTCGCCGAACAGGTTATCGGTCACGATGACGTCGAACTGCTTGGGCCAGCGCACCAGCTGCATCGCACCGTTGTCGGCATACATGTGGCTGAGTTCCACGTCCGGGTATTCGTTGTCGTGGACCCACTGCACCTCTTCGCGCCAGAGGATACCCGATTCCATGACGTTGGCCTTCTCCATCGAGCAGACCTTGTTGCCGCGCCGGCGGGCCATCTCGAAGGCGGAGCGGGCGACACGGCGGATTTCTTCCGTCGTGTAGCGCTGCGTGTTGATGCCGACGCGACCGCCTTCGTTATCCGGGAAAATGCCCCGCGGCTCGCCGAAATAGACGCCTGAAGTCAGTTCGCGGACGATGACGATATCAAGGCCCGCAACGACTTCCTTCTTCAGCGAAGAGAAATCGGCCAAAGCGTCGAAGCACTGGGCCGGGCGCAGGTTGGCGTAAAGGTCCATCTCCTTGCGCAGGCGCAGAAGGCCGCGCTCGGGCTTCAGGCTGAAGTCGAGCGTGTCGTATTTCGGCCCGCCGACGGCACCGAGCAGCACTGCATCCACCGCCTGCGCCTTGGCCATGGTCTTGTCCGCCAGCGGCACGCCATAGGCATCGTAGGCGCAACCGCCGACCAGATCCTCGGAGACGTCGAACTTGACGCCACGCTTGTCGCCATACCAGGCGATGATGCGTTTCACCTCGGCCATGACTTCGGGACCGATGCCGTCGCCGGCGAGGATAAGAAGGCTCGGATTGGCCAAGATGAACTCCCTTCGGGATATGGCGTGATGTCGCGCGAGGCCTAGCCAAAGCCTGCCCGAGGGTCAAGGCGCGCGAGCCCCGGGCAGGGCCAGATCGGCCCAGACAAGGCGGTGACGCGATGCCGCAACGATAGTCCCTGCCAGGGAATCGTCCGGTTCTGGCTGGATCACCCCCGAAGAGCGAATGACCAGCGCGGCACTCGGCAAGAGATAGTCCAGTTGCAGCGGTCCCGGCCCACCTGTCGGACGGAAGTCGGCGGTTTCGGTTCCCGGCGGCAGGGGGGACTGAAGGCGGGGATCGGCAAGCAACGCGGTCAGGGCGTCCGGACGCCCCTCACTCTTCGTTGTGTCCAGTTCGGCATCCCCGAGGATCACGAAGAGCTCTGGCGGCGGCGGCCAGGGCAGTTCCCCGTCCAGAAGCCGAAGCCAGAAGGCTGCTTCGTCGTGATTACGCCGACCGTTGCGATCCTCAGGCCCGTCGAAGACTGGCGGAGTCGCGTTCCAGGTCAGAAGGTGCAGGGCTCTCTGGTCGGGCAGCGTCACCACGATGTCCCAATGCGCCGTGCTGGACAGCCGTTGCGTGGCGGCCGCCTCTGCGTTCCAGCCCGGAGGAAGATCTGGCTTCGGAAGGTCCCTCCACAGCAATGCCGAGAAGTCGCGCGACGCCGCTTGATCAATCGGCAGGCGCGACAACACTGCCATACCTCCCGCTCCGGCAAAGTCGCCATAGCCCTGCGCATCGCGCGGCCCGCCCCTTCGCCCGTCGCCATCGAGGTCCAGCCCGGTTGCCAGACCCGAATTCGGACGCCAGGCAAAGCGGAAGGGATAGTCGACCCCGTCGCGCCGCAGGCGGTCCGCAAGCGCGGTCAGCGCGCGAAGCTCCATGTCGTAATCGATGCCCTGCAACACCAGCACATCGGCGTCGGCACGCGCGATCACCGCCGCCACGGCGCCGACCTGCGGATCGTCTCCGGACAGGATCGACTGGTAGAGAAGCCCCGGCCCCTCGCGCGCCAGTTCCATGTCATAGGTGGCAATGCGCAGCGCATCGGCCGTGGCAGGCGTGGCCAGCAGGAAAGCGGCGATCAGGCCGGAACGGGCTGCCCCTGAGCAAGGCTGTTCTGCCGGCGCTTTTCGCGGATCATGTCGGCGATGCGGCCCATCGCGATGCCGCGCATGAACAGGCTCGCCGGAAGGAACGCCCATGCCGCCACCGTCCAGATCAAGGTCTGCGGCGAGGTGAACGTCACCGGCTCGAACCCGTTCGATCCGGCCTTCACCACCGCCGGGATCAGGAATGGCAGCAGAAACCCTAACGCAATGTTAATGCGGGCATCGCGGTCGAGGCGGTCGACCACATCGCCGCCGGCGGTCGGGTCGAAGGTGGGCAGGTTGACCCAGACGTTGAACGCGCCCGACCGCGACGGCCAGTTGTAGAACTTCAGGAGGACCACGAAGATCGACAGGGACATCAGCGAGGTCAGATAGCTCAGGCCCGTTGCGATGCGGACGAAGCTGGTATCGCCATCGGGCGTACCGTCGTTGATCATCAGCGTGGCAAGCCGCACCGGGCTGAAGGGGAAATCCATGGCCGTGCCGATCAGGCCGCCGACGGCGCGGACGAACACTGTCAGGGTCGTCGGATGGGACTCGCCGCGCGCGATGATCGTCAGCAGGAAGATCGTCACGAACAACATGAGGAAGCGGACGCGGTTGAACGGCGGCGCGTCGCGGAACTCGATCAGGCCGGGATAGGCGGCGTTGTATTCGATGAAGGTCAGGAAGCCGGCGAACAGCGCGACAAGCGCGACCATCTCCTTGCCGTCCGAGGCAGCGCCCGGCAGGAGGATGGACGGCGTGGCCACAAGGACCATCACCAAAATGGCACGAACGATCGCGCCGGTCAGCCGCGACACCACTGCTCTCTTGCCCTCATCACGGACGGCGCCGGTACTTTGCCGGGGCCTTATCCCAACGATGCCCCCCAGTTTGTGGCGGGCTGCCATAATCTTGCCCAATTCTTGCCTTCTTTCCCCAGGTCCAGCAATGACTTGTTAATAAGGTCCGGGAAATGTGGCGCTTTCGCGGAGAATGTGTCGCGACTTTGCATCAAATGGGCGATGAAAAAGGGGCCGCCCACAGGGCGGCCCCACATCTTGCGGTTGAACGGTAGGTCAGACCCAAGGCCGAACTGCGGCGGCGGTCTTTTCGTAGGCGTCGATCGACGCGGACTTTTCAAGAGTGAGTCCGATATCGTCGAGCCCGTTCAGCAGGCAGTGCTTGCGGAAAGGGTCCACCTCGAAATGGAAGCTCTGGCCGTCCGAACTGGTGACGGTCTGCGCCTCCAGGTCGACGGTGATCCGGGCATTGGCCCCCTTCTTCGCGTCGTCCATCAGGGCTGCGACCTGCTCTTGCGGCAGGACGATCGGCAGGATGCCGTTCTTGAAGCAGTTGTTGAAGAAGATGTCCGCGAAGCTGGTCGAGATCACGCAGCGGATGCCGAAGTCGAGCAGCGCCCAAGGGGCGTGTTCGCGCGACGAGCCGCAGCCGAAGTTGTCGCCAGCGACGATGATTTCCGCCTTGCGATAGGCCGGCTGGTTCAGGACGAAATCCGGGATCTCCGCCCCGTCCTGCGTATAGCGCATCTCGTCGAACAGGTTCTTGCCAAGCCCCGAGCGCTGAATGGTTTTCAGGAACTGCTTGGGGATGATCATGTCGGTGTCGATGTTGACCAGCGGCATGGGCGCCGCGATGCCGGTCAGGGTGGTGAACTTGTCCATCACACGGTCTCCGCCATGAATTCGCGCACATCGGTCAGGTGACCGGTTACCGCCGCTGCCGCCGCCATCGCGGGCGACAACAGATGCGTCCGGCCACCACGGCCCTGACGCCCCTCGAAGTTGCGGTTCGAGGTCGCGGCGCAGCGCTCGCCGGGGCTCAACTGGTCAGGGTTCATGGCCAGGCACATCGAGCAGCCCGCAAGACGCCATTCAAAGCCCGCGTCGATGAAGATTTGCGCCAGACCTTCCTCTTCCGCCTGCGCCCGGACAAGGCCCGAGCCCGGCACGACCATCGCGCGCATGCCGTCCTTGATCTTCTTGCCCTTCAGGATCGCCGCGGCTGCCCGCAGGTCCTCGATCCGGCCGTTGGTGCAGGACCCGATGAAAACCGTGTCGATCTTGATGTCGGTCAGCTTCTGCCCCGGCTTCAGGCCCATGTAGTCGAGCGACCGGCGCGCGGCCTCGACCTTGCCACCCGTGAAGCTTTCCGGATCCGGCACGACGCCAGTGATCGGCAGAACGTCCTCGGGGCTGGTGCCCCAGGTCACGACCGGCGCGATATCCTCGCCGCGAATCGTCACGACCTTGTCGAAATGCGCGCCCTCGTCCGAATAGAGCGTCTTCCACCAGGCCAGCGCGGCTTCCCACTTCGCACCCTTCGGCGCATGCGGGCGGCCCATCACATAGGCGAAGGTCTTTTCATCCGGCGCGATCAGGCCGGCGCGGGCGCCACCCTCGATCGCCATGTTGCAGACGGTCATGCGGCCTTCCATCGACAGCTCGCGGATCGCCTGCCCGCAATATTCGATGACATAGCCGGTCCCACCCGCCGTGCCGGTTTCGCCGATCACAGACAGGGTGATGTCCTTGGCGGTCACGCCGGGGCGGAGCGACCCGGTGATCTCGACCTTCATGTTCTTCGATTTCTTCTGGATCAGCGTCTGGGTGGCCAGCACATGCTCGACCTCCGACGTGCCGATCCCGTGCGCGAGCGCGCCGAAGGCACCATGGGTCGCGGTATGCGAGTCGCCGCAGACCACGGTCATGCCCGGTAGCGTCCAGCCCTGCTCGGGCCCGACGATGTGGACGATGCCCTGGCGGATGTCCGACACGGGGTAGTAGTTGATGCCGAAATCCTTGGCGTTCTTGTCGAGCGCCTCGACCTGGATGCGGCTTTCCTCGTTGTCGATGTGCTTGTCACGGCCAGGGGTGGTCGGCACGTTGTGATCCGGCACCGCGATGGTTTTTTCCGGCGCGCGTACCTTGCGGCCGGTCATGCGCAGCCCTTCGAAGGCCTGCGGGCTGGTCACTTCGTGCACCAGGTGACGGTCGATATACAGCAGGCAGGTGCCGTCCTCGGCCTCGTGGACGACATGCGCGTCCCAGATCTTGTCGTACAGCGTTTTCGGAGACATGGGTCTTCCTCTGGTAATTCGGGCGATTGGCTGGAATTCGGGCGCGGGCGCAAAGGGCACCGCATCGCGGCCGACGATCAGAGTCGGGCGAGGATCGAAACGGTCGCGCCGTAAAACCTCCAGGGCAGCCGGGCGCGGTCATCCATGTCGAAGAAGCGGATCATCGCGGCTAGATAGGCCCGAATCCCTCGCGAAGCAAGCGCGCCGCAGCGCAGGCGGTGGACAGCCCCGGGGAATGCCGATATCGGCTCCCCCTTTCCTGTGCCCCCCGCGCGTTGAGATTCGGGATGGGCGATGCTATCTATGAAACATGCCCCGCGCCGGGGCCTTTGCGGCGCGCAACCCGGGAGGACGATGTCCTGTCTCATTCTGACCCTTCGGCCGGGACTTCGGTCGAACCGCGGGCGGGCGTCATGACCGCTCCGATCCAGGCCAAGACGGTTGATCCGTCCAGTGAAACGCTGTTGGCCGCCATCCTCACCTCGCTTGATGACGACAAGGCCGAAGAGGTCGTGACGATTGATCTGCGCGGTCGCTCTGACATGGCCGATTACATGGTCATCTGTTCTGGCCGGTCTTCGCGCCAGGTGTCGTCGATTGCCGAAAAGCTGGTCGACCGCCTGAAGCAGGACCACGGCCGCCTGTCGAAGATCGAGGGCAAGGAAACCGGCGACTGGGTGCTGATCGACACGGGCGACGTGATCGTCCACGTCTTCCGCCCGGAAGTGCGCGAGTTCTACCAGCTCGAGAAGATGTGGCTGCCCACCGGTGGCCGGATGCCCAAGGGCGTCTGATGCGGCTGGCAATCTGCGCCGTGGGCCGGCTGCGCGCCGGGCCGGAACGCATGCTTGTCGATGACTACATCACACGGTTCAACCGGACAGCCCGTCCCCTTGGCCTTGGCCCGTTGACCGAGCACGAAGTCGAGGACCGCAAGGGCGGCGGAATGGCGGCAGAGGGCGATCTCCTTTCGCGCGCGCTTCCCGCCAACACCGTGGTTGTTGCGCTTGATGAACGCGGGCTGACCCTGACCTCGCCCGAATTCGCCCATCGCCTTGCGGCCTACCGCGACGAGGGGCGGCAGGACCTTGCCTTCCTCATCGGAGGGGCCGACGGGATCGCGCCGGCCCTGCGCGACCGGGCCGATCTTGCGATCTCGTTCGGAAAGATGGTCTGGCCGCATATGCTGGTGCGCGTCATGCTTGCCGAACAGGTCTACCGCGCCGCAACGATCCTGTCGGGCAGCCCCTATCACCGCGCCTGAGCCCGTTGCCGCGGATCGCAACCGGGCGTAGAACCGTCGCGACCCCTGCGAAAGGCCCATCCCATGCCCGCACCGAAACCCGTCGTCCTGTGCATCCTCGATGGTTGGGGACTGCGCGAGGACAAGACGGCGAATGCCCCAGCCCTTGCCGATGTCCCGAACTTCAACCGCCTCTGGGCCACCTGCCCGCATGCCACGCTGGTCACGCACGGGCCCGATGTCGGCCTGCCGTCCGGGCAGATGGGGAACTCCGAGGTCGGCCATACCAATATCGGCGCGGGCCGGGTCGTGGCGATGGACCTTGGTGCCATCGACCTGGCGATCGAGCAGGGAACCTTCTTCAGCAATCCCGCGCTTCTGGATTTCATCGCCAGGCTCGAGGCGAGCGGTGGAACGGCCCATGTGCTGGGCGTTGTCTCGGATGGCGGCGTTCATGGCCATATCCTGCACCTTCTCGCCGCGCTGCGTGCGCTGACCGGCGCGGGCATCCCGGTTGTCGTTCATGCCATCACCGACGGCCGCGACGTGCCGCCCTCTTCTGCTGCGGGCTATATGGCGCAACTGGTCGATGGCCTGCCGGACGGAGCCAGGATCGTCACGGTCACAGGCCGCTACTGGGCGATGGACCGCGACAACCGGTGGGAACGGGTCGAGCGCGCCTATGATGCCATCGTCCGCGCCAAGGGCGAGGCCGCCCCCGACGCCGCCACCGCGGTGTCCCAATCCTACGCCAAGGATGTGACCGACGAATTCATCGCGCCGACTGTCCTAGCGGGCTACACCGGGGCAAAAAACGGCGACGGCGTCTTCTGCCTGAACTTCCGGGCCGACCGCGCGCGGGAAATCCTTGCCTCGCTCGGCGCGCCGGGCTTTTCAGGCTTCGACGTCTCGGGGCGGCCGAATTGGGCGGTGATGCTCGGCATGGTCGACTACTCCGTCGAGCACAATGCCTACATGACCACCGCCTACCCGAAGCAGGACATCCGCAACACCATCGGCGAATGGGTTGCGTCGCATGGGAAGACCCAGTTCCGACTGGCCGAAACCGAGAAATATCCGCATGTCACCTTCTTCCTGAACGGGGGAAAAGAGGCACCTTGGACTGGCGAGGATCGCTTCATGCCGAAATCGCCCAAGGTCGCGACCTATGACCTGCAGCCCGAAATGTCGGCTCCGGAAGTGGCCGATCACTTCGTTGCGGCAATCGAGAAGGGCTATGACCTGATCGTGGTCAACTTTGCCAACCCCGACATGGTCGGCCATACCGGGAGCCTGCCCGCCGCGATCAAGGCCTGCGAGGCGGTGGACCAAGGCCTTGGCCGTGCGCTGAAGGCACTGGAAAAGGCCGGCGGCGCGATGATCGTCACCGCCGACCATGGGAACTGCGAGACGATGGTCGACCCGGCGACGGGCGAGCCGCACACGGCGCACACCACCAATCCGGTGCCGGTGATCCTTGTCGGCGGCCCGCCCGGCGTCTCGCTGCGCAAGGGCCGGCTGGCCGATCTTGCCCCGACCCTGCTGGAGCTCATGGATCTGCCCAAGCCCCCCGAAATGACCGGCGAGAGTCTCATCACCCGATGATCCGCGCCGCCGCCCTCGCCCTCGCGCTGCTGCTGCCCGGCCTTGCCGTGGCGCAGACAGATGCTGCGGCTCAGGCGAAACAGGCGGCAGCAGACCTTCAGGCGGCGATCGGCGCGATGGAAAACGCGACCGGTGGCAAGGATCGGGTCGCGGCGCTGTCAAAGACCATTCGCGCCTACGAGCAGGGTCTGGACGCCCTGCGCGAGGGGCTGCGTCAGGTGACGATCCGCACCTCGGCGCTGGAGATGCAGTTCGAGGCCAAGCGCGACAGCGTGGCGCAACTGGTGGGCGTGCTGGCCAGCATGCCCGCCGATCCCGGGCCGTTGCTGTTGCTTCACCCGAACGGTCCGCTTGGCATGGCCCGGTCGGGCATGATCCTGACCGAGGTGACCCCTGCCCTTCAGGCCGAAGCCGACCGCTTGCGCGCAGAATTGCAGGAGCTGCACGATCTGCAGCTTGTCCAGGAGACCGCCGCGCAGACCCTGGCCGACGGCCTCCGCGCCGCGCAGGAGGCTCGGACGGCGCTGAGCCAGGCGATCTCGGACCGGACCGATCTGCCCAAGCGGTTCGTCGACGACCCCGAAGCGCTGCGCGCGCTCTTGCAGAATGCCGATACGCTCGATGCCGTCGCCGCGGGAATGGTTCTGGATGATCCGGACGCGGGCGTGGCCTTCGACACGATGAAGGGCACCCTGCCCCTGCCCGTGACCGGCACGATCATCCGCCGGCCGGGCGAGGCCGATGCCCGCGGTGTGCGCCGACCGGGCCTGATGATCGCGACCCGTCCGCGCGCGCTGGTCACGGCGCCATGGCCCGTTACCATCCGGTATCGTGGACCTCTTCTCGACTACGGGAATGTGATGATACTTGAACCCGGCAACGGCTATCTGCTGATACTCGCAGGGATGGAGACGGTCTATGGTGACGTCGGCGATGTCGTGCCCGAGGGCGAGGCCCTGGGCCTGATGGGCGGTCCGGAGGCGACGGCGGGAGAGTTTCTGGTGACGAACGCAGAAGGCGGTGGCGCCGGCGGGTCAGAGACGCTTTACTTGGAACTGAGAAAAGGCGCGGATCCGGTCGACCCGACCGAGTGGTTCGCGGGAACAACGGAATAGACGGATAGGACGAGACCCGATGAGGAAATTCGTGATGGCCGCCCTTGGCGGTACGGTGGCCGGAGTTTTGGTGACCACCCAGTTGGCCGGACCGCTGATCGCCCAGGAAACCGACAAGTCGGCCTCGGTCTATGAACAGCTGGACCTGTTCGGCGACATCTTCGAACGTATCCGCGCCCAGTATGTCGAACAGCCGGATTCGCAGAAGCTGATCGAGGCCGCCATCAACGGCATGCTGACCTCGCTCGATCCGCATTCAAGCTACCTTCCGCCGGACCAGTTCAGCGACATGCAGGTGCAGACCCATGGCGAATTCGGCGGTCTCGGCATCGAGGTCACCGAGGAGAACGGCTTCATCAAGGTCGTCTCGCCCATGGACGGCACCCCTGCCGCCGAGGCGGGCATCCAGTCGGGCGACTTCATCACCAAGGTCGATGGCGAAAGCCTGTCGGGCATCATGCTTGACGATGCGGTGGACAAGATGCGCGGCCCGGTCGGATCGCAGATCACCCTGACCATCGTGCGCGAGGGCGTGGCCGATCCGTTCGACGTGACCCTGACCCGGGACACGATCAAGCTGACCGCCGTGAAGGCGCGCGTTGTCGGCGATGCGGTCGTCCTGCGCGTGACCACCTTCAACGACCAGACCTATCCGAACCTCGAAGAAGGGCTGAAGAAGTCGATCGATGAACTTGGCGGCGTCGACAAGATCAGTGGCGTCGTGCTTGACCTGCGCAACAACCCCGGTGGCCTGTTGAACCAGGCAATCAAGGTGTCGGACGCCTTCCTTGACGAGGGTGAGATCGTCTCGACCCGCGGCCGCAATCCGCAGGATGCCGAGCGCTTTAATGCGACGCCGGGCGATCTTATCGACGGCAAGCCGATCGTCGTTCTCATCAACGGCGGCTCGGCGTCGGCGTCGGAAATCGTTGCCGGGGCGCTGAAGGACCAGCACCGTGCCGTGGTCGTGGGCACCAAGAGCTTCGGCAAGGGCTCGGTCCAGACGCTGGTGCCGCTGCGGGGCGAAGGCGCGATGCGTCTGACGACTGCGCGCTACTACACGCCTTCGGGCCGGTCGATCCAGGCGCTTGGTGTTTCGCCCGACATCGTGGTCAAGCAGCCGGTCAAGCCGGCGACCGCCGATACCGCAGCCAAGCCCGATGAAGAGCAGGATATCCGGTCGGAAGCCGATCTGAAGGGCATCCTGTCGAATGACTCGATGACCGAAGAAGAGAAGAAGACTTATCAGGAAGAGCAGAAGCGCGCCGAAGAAGCCGCCAAGTTGCGCGACGAGGATTATCAGCTCGCCTATGCCGTCGACATCCTGAAGGGCCTCGAAGTCATCGTTCCGGCGCCGGTGCAGACCACCGAAGCCGTGAAACAGTAAAGCTGCGGGGGCGGCCTGTGCCGCCCCCATTCATCTTCCGGCCCATCCATGACTGATCCCGCCACCCTCCCCTACCGGCCCTGCGTCGGTGTCGTCCTGATGAATCCGGCGCGCCTTGTCTTCGCGGGTCAGCGTCTCGACAGCCCTTCTGCCGCCTGGCAGATGCCGCAAGGCGGGATCGACGGGGATGAGAAGCCCCGCAAGGCCGCGCTGCGCGAACTTTGGGAAGAAACCGGTATCACCGAAGACCTGGTGGAATTCGTCGCCAAGACCCATCACTGGGTCACCTATGACCTTCCGCCCGAGCTTCTGGGAAAGGTCTGGGGCGGAAAATATCGCGGCCAGCGCCAGAAATGGTTCCTGTTCCGTTATCTCGGCACTGACGAGCAGATTCGCATCGCCACCGAGCACCCCGAATTCTCGGCCTGGCGCTGGATCGACGTGGACGAGCTGGTCGCGGGGATCGTGCCGTTCAAGCGCGCGGTCTACGACGAAGTGGTAAAGTCCTTCCGCGCCTATCTCGCCTGACGCCACGCAAAGCGTTGACCCGGAAATGAAAGATGGCTCCTGCGGGACCGCAGGAGCCATCCGTTTCAGCGAGTCACCCGGTGACGCGGTATGGGTGGGGGCTAATCATTCCGCGCCACCGGGCTTCGTCTCACTCGCTACATGATCGTTATCGCCCTGCTTTGCGGCGGCGGTTCGAAGGTGCGGGGGATTTTCGGGGGTCATTCCAAGGCGCAAATCAGGCGACTTGATTTGAATTATGGCGGGCGTCATCATCGTGTCATGACGGTCCAGCCACCGACCCCCTTTCCACTCGCGGCCAGACTGGCCGACGACGTGAGTTTCGACCGAAAGGAACTCGGCACCATCCTGTCGCTTTACGGGCAGATGGTCGCGGCGGGGGAATGGCGGGACTATGCGATTTCCTGCCTGCGCGAAGTCGCGATCTTCTCGGTGTTCCGCCGCACGGCCGAATATCCGCTCTACCGGATCGAGAAGCGCCCACGCCTGCGGACCCGGCAGGGCCTTTACGCGGTCATCGGCATGGATGGCCAAGTGTTGCGCCGGGGCCATGACCTGGCCCAGGTGCTGCGGGTGCTCGAGCGCAAGCTGATCCGCCCGATCGATTGATCTCAGGGCCGGCGGCGGGCGATCACCGGCTTCCCAGTGGCGGCGATGCGGGCAATCGCAGCTGCAAGGGGCTCTTCGATCACCGACATGACATGGCCCGTCGCATGTATGATGCTGTCCGGCGACGAGACCATCGCCACATGCCCCCGCCAGAACAACAGATCACCCGCGACCAGATCCTCGGCCTCGCCGATCGCCCGGCCCGTGCTCTCCTGCAGGTCGCTGTCGCCCGGGCAAGGTTTTCCACAGGCCAGCAGCGCCGCCTGCGCCAGACCCGAACAGTCGATTCCCGCCCGGCTGTTGCCGCCCCAAAGATAGGGAGTGCCAAGGAACAGCCGCGCCACCGCGACAGGATCGGTCATTGGCTGATCCACAGGTCGCAGGTGGAACCGGGGGATGAACCCCTCAGGCGTCTCGGCGAAGGCGCCGGTTTCACCGATCACTGTCACTCGGGCACCAAAGGGCAGCGCAAATCGCTCGCGGGCCTGAACCCTCGGCTCTGGATAAAGATGGCTTGAGGGGGCGCTTACCAAATGGCTGGCTACGCGCGGCGCGGAAAGTGCGTCTTCCGGCAGCCAGCCGCAGTATCCGTCCTTGGCCATCTGCACGAAGGCCCAGCCGTCCCGCCGTTCGACCACGGCCAGGGCATCGCCATAGAGCACCTGCCGCTCGCGGTTGCCGGCAGCCGCAGCACACAGGTCCACCAGCTGCGCGGAAACGCAGGCGGGCTCGCCCGGCACGAAGGTGCGACCCGACATCAACCCTCGCAGGCTGTCCAGGGCGACACGATCGGTTGCGGGCGTCAGTCGCTTTTCCATCACAGACCCAAGACTTCCGGCAGAGCCTGCAGCACCGCGCGGGCACCCTGCCCCACGCCGCCCTTTGGCCGTCCGGGCGCATCGGTCGGCTGGTGGGCGTAAAGGTCGAAATGCAGATAGCGCGGCGCCTCGACGAACCGGCGCAGGAACAGCGCCGCGGTGACCGAGCCCGCAAAGCTGCCGGGCGGGCAGTTGTCGAGATCGGCGATGCCCGGTTCGATCATCGATTCGTAGGGCGTCCAGAACGGCAGGCGCCAGACCGGATCGCGCACCGCGCTTCCTGCCCTCTGCAGCGCCCCCGCCAGCGCTTCGTCATCGGTGTAAAAGGGAGCGAGGTCCGGCCCGACCGCAACCCGCGCCGACCCAGTCAGCGTCGCCATGGAAACCAGCAGGTCCGTTTCCTCCTCGGACGCGAGCGCGAGCGCGTCCGCCAGGATCAGCCGCCCCTCGGCATCGGTGTCATTGACCTCGACCGTCAGGCCCTTGCGCGAGGTCAGGATATCGCGAGGGCGCAGGGCGCGGCCCGAAATCGCATTTTCGACCGCCGGGATGAGCACCCGCAGACGGACAGGCAGGCCAAGCGCCATGATCATCTGGGCAAGGCCCAGGACCGTGGCCGCCCCGCCCATATCCTTCTTCATCAGGTGCATGCCTGCGGTCGGCTTGATGTTGAGGCCCCCGGTGTCGAAGCACACGCCCTTGCCGACCAGCGTCAGGCGCGGCCCAGTCTCGCCCCAGTGCAGGTCAAGCAAACGCGGGGCTCGGTCAGAGGCACGGCCGACCGCATGGATCATCGGGAAATTCGCCCGCAGCAGATCCTCGCCCACGATTGAATGCACCTCGGCCCCGTATTGCCCGGCTAGGGTGCGAACGGCGTCTTCCAGCTCTTGCGGGCCCATGTCGGCGGCGGGGGTATTCACCAGATCACGGGTCAGGAACTCGCCGGCTGCAACAGTTTCGATGCGGGCCGCGTCCACCCCTTCCGGGGGTTTGAGGAGCGCCCGGTTTGCCGGGTCGGGATGGTAGCGGTCGAACCGGTATTGGGCGAAGAGTGCCGCAAGCGCGGCCTCGTCCCGCTCTTCCGCGCCAAGATCGGCCACCAGGTGCCAGGCCCCCTCTGGCAGTGCCGAGAAGGCGCGCGCCAGGTGGAACCGTCCCCGGGCGCGGGCCGAGGCCGAACCGTAACCAAAGACCGCGCCAGTGACCGAACCATTCGCACCCGGAAGCAGTTGCACCTCGCCAAGGGCCGCGCCGAACCCTGTTCCCTTCAGCCAGGTCGCGACTTCGGGCGGCTGTGCCGCCAGCCAGTCCGCCAATCCCTCCTGCGCAATGACGTGAAGCGGACGCGAGGTGTCTTGGGCGGAAGCGAAACGAGGAGGCATCTCTTGGCTCGGTTAGGGTCGGATCGGCGCCAGCCTAGCGCCTCGCCCACCAGCCGCAAGGGCGCTACAGCGTCTGGCCGCGCATATCCTTGTCCGTGGCAAGTGAGCGCTCGGCTACCCGCAGAAGCCGGGCCCAGACGGCGGCGAATGCCGTTGGGTCGCCGCCGGTGGAACAGGATCTGAGGTCGCTGCAGGCAGTACCAAGGCTCATCATGCCCAGATGTTCCGACATGCGCTGCAAGCGGCGCAACTGGCGGTCGATGTCAGAGAAATCGTGCTGACGCACCAGTTCAGCCAGGCTCGCCAGCGTCAGCGCCACCTCACCCAAGGCGCGGCTCACCACCTGCTCGGCTCCGTTCGGCCCGAGATTCCGGTAGATCGCCGCAATCGGCGCGGCGTCCAGACGCACGCGCTCAACCGGTCTCAGGACCGTGACATTGCCCGACATTTCAGCATCACCCTTCGCTGCGCCCCCACGCATACCCGAGGTCATCCTGCGTGGGGTCGCCTGAAAAAAAGGTTGCCGTGCCCCACAGAAACCGCTCGAAATTTCTGCAATTGCAGCCTACCAAGGCCAACAGACCGGAAGGATGCACGCCATGGACATTGCCAAACCGCTGCCGACCTATCTGATCCAGCGCTTCCATGGATGGCGCGCCACGACCTATCAAGAGAACAAGGCCTGGTATCGCCGTCTGGCGGAAGCGGGCCAGATGCCGCGGGCCATGGTCATTTCCTGCTGCGACAGCCGGGTTCACGTGACCTCGATCTTCGGCGCCGATGAAGGTGAGTTCTTCATCCACCGCAACGTGGCGAACCTGGTTCCCCCCTTCAATCCCGATGGCCAGAACCACGGCACTTCGGCAGCGGTCGAATATGCCGTCACCGCCCTCAAGGTCGCGCATCTGGTGGTGCTCGGTCACTCCAACTGCGGGGGGGTCAAGGGGTGCCACGACATGTGCGCTGGCCTGGCGCCACAGTTGGAAGAGAAGTCGAGCTTCGTTGGCCGCTGGATGGATATCCTCCGCCCAGGCTACCTTCGGACCGAGGGGATCGAGCCGGTCGCAAGCCGCATCACCGCGCTGGAGAAGCAGGCGGTGCTCATCAGCCTTGAAAACCTGATGACCTTCCCCTTCGTGCGCGAAGCGGTCGAGGATGAACGCCTGACCCTGCACGGGCTGTGGACCAACACCGGCGAAGGCGGGCTCGAGCAATACGACGCGGCCCAGAGCGGGTTCGTCTCGGTCTGATCCCACGACTAGATTGCGGCACCGGCAGCAAGATCGCCCTTCCGGCCCCAGCCGTCCTCGAACACGAGGTCATTCAGGCTAAGCCTCTGTCGCCAGCCCCGCGCCTGCAATTCAGGTTCGGTGTGCAATTCCGCGACCCGCCCGAGGCAGAGATACGCAACTGGAACCACCTCATCCGGCAGACCGAGGATCGCGCGGATGTCGGCGTCGCGAAAGATGCTGACCCAGCCGACGCCGATCCCCTCGGCCCGTGCCGCCAGCCACAGGTTCTGCACCGCGCAGACCGAGGAATAGAGGTCCATGTCGCGGTTGTGGGTCCGGCCAAGCACCACCGGGCCGCCCCGCGAGCGGTCACAGGTGATGCAGAGATTGACCGGCGCCTCGGCGATACCCTCGAGCTTGATCGCGGAATAAAGCGCGCGGCGCGCGTCGGGAAACATCGAGGCGGCCTCGTCATTTGCACGCGTGAAGGCCGAGCGGACCCGCGCCTTTACGGCCCTGTCCCGGATCACGATGAAGTTCCACGGCTGCATGAAGCCGACCGACGGCGCGTGATGGGCTGCCAGCAAGAGGCGCGCAAGAACCTCTTCCGGGATCGGGTCGGGCAGGAACTGGCTGCGCACGTCGCGTCTTGTGTGGATTGCGCGATAGACCGCAGCGCGTTCGGCATCGGAAAACGCCCCCGCGGGGGCGAGCGTATCGGGTTGCGGCATGACAAATCCCCTGTCCGGCAACTGCGGCGCACCCGCCGTCCGCGCGGGCACCCCGGTTGTCGCCTGGCCGGTCTTCTGACTTCGGCTTCGCGCGGAACGGCGCCTTCCCGGCCTCGCGACCAGTGGCATCTGCCGCCCCATCCACCTTACAGCGTTGGGCACGTCGCGGAGTTGCACCGCGTTCCCGATTATCCCGGCAAGTGCCGGACACCAGACAGGGCAGGAGTAGGATGGGCGGGATAGGATGGCAAGGACGATGAAGGCGAAACGCCCGGTCGTTTCCGACCGGGCGTTTCGTTTTATTGGGACCGGCCCGATCCTCGCGGATCGGGCGTTCGGCGCTGACGATCTTCCGCCGGAAGATCGTCCGGGCGCGCCTCACCCCTTCTTCAGCACCCGGTTGCCCAGCACTTCGGCGATCTGCACCGCGTTCAGCGCCGCGCCCTTGCGCAGGTTGTCCGACACGCACCACAGCGAGATACCGTTCTCGATCGTCGAGTCCTGGCGGATGCGGCTGACATAGGTCGCATAATCGCCCACGCATTCGATCGGGGTGATGTAGCCACCCGGCTCGCGCTTGTCGACGACCAGCACACCCGGCGCCTCGCGCAGGATGTCGCGCGCCTCGTCCTCATCCAGGAATTCCTCGAACTCGATGTTGATCGATTCCGAATGGCCGACGAAGACCGGCACGCGCACGCAGGTGGCGGTGACGCGGATCTTCGGATCGAGGATCTTCTTGGTCTCGGCGACCATCTTCCACTCTTCCTTGGTCGAACCATCGTCGAGGAAGACGTCGATATGCGGGATCACGTTGAAGGCGATCTGCTTGCTGAACTTCTTCGGCTCGACCTCCTGACCGGGGACATAAAGGCCCTTGGTCTGGTCCCAGAGCTCGTCGATGCCCGCCTTGCCCGCGCCTGACACCGACTGGTAGGTCGAGACGACGACGCGCTTGATCTTCGCCCGGTCATGCAGCGGCTTCAGCGCCACGACCATCTGCGCGGTCGAGCAGTTGGGGTTCGCGATGATGTTCTTGTTCTTGTAGCCCATGATCACGTCGGCGTTCACTTCCGGCACGATCAGCGGGACGGCGGGGTCGTAGCGATAGAGCGACGAGTTGTCGATCACGATGCAGCCGGCGGCGGCAGCCTTCGGCGCATAGACCTTCGTGGCCTCGGACCCCACTGCGAACAGCGCGATGTCCCAGCCAGTGAAGTCGAAAGTGTCGAGATCCTTGGTCTTGATAGTCTTGTCGCCAAAGCTGACTTCAGTGCCGAGCGATTTGCGCGACGCCAGCGCCGCGATCTCGTCCACCGGGAACTCGCGCTCGGCGAGGATGTTCAGCATTTCGCGGCCCACATTGCCCGTGGCGCCCGCGACGACGACCTTGTAGCCCATCAGGGGTCTCCTTCACGTCAAACGTGGGTCCCTTAGAGCAAAAGGACCTAGGGGAAAAGGGCGATTCAGCGGGACGACCTGCGGCCGAAGGCAAAGGCCGCCAGCCCGGCCAGAAGCGTCAGCCCGAAGAAGAGGAACACCGTCGCAAAGCGGTCGGACGCCGGTTCACCGGCACTGGTGGAAAAGATCCAGCCCGTGGTCACCTGGGCGAGGCCTGTCGCGCCGATCCCGAAGAAGTTCAACAGCGTCACGCCCCGTCCGAGCATCGCCTTCGGCAAGTCGCCCTTGCCATAGGCCATGACCAGCGGAAACGAGGTGCCGAAAAGCCCGACCAGCCCGAGCAGGGCGATCGCCAGAACCGACCCTCGATCCGGCCAGACCCAGAGCGCGAGTATCCCCGCCGCACAGAGAAGGTTACCTGCCAGGATGATCGCCCGTCGCTGTGGCTTGTAGCGATCGAGGAGACCGTAGACGAAATTACCGATCCCCATGGTAACGGCCATGACGAGGGTCAGTTGACCGATCCGGTCATCGCCATAACCGAAGACGTCGCGGGCGTAGGGGCCGACCCAAAGATCTCGTATCGCGGCTGCGGGATAGTAGCAGACCGCCATCATCGCAAAGAGCGGCCAAAGCCTGCGGTCGCGCAGAAGGTCCAGGAGGGATCCACGCTGGCTCTGGTCGACCCGGGGCGGGTCGCGCATCAGGAGGGCGGTCGCCATGGCTATGGCCAGGCTCAGCATCGCCAGCCCCCAGACGCAGGATCTCCAGCCAAAGGCCTCGACCGCCCAGGCAAAGGGAAGGGCCGACGCCACGTTGCCAAGCGACCCCAGGCCCGCGACGATCCCGGCAAAGGTGCCGAAGACCGCCGTCGGATAGCTGCGGGCATAGACGAAGTATGCGGTCATCAGTGCCGGGGCACAGCCGATCCCGATCAGCGCCATGGCGAGGATGATGGTGGCGGGTCCGCTCGCCGCAGCGAAAAGAGCCGCGCCTGCTGCCGTGAAGAAGAACAAAACGCCGACCGTCAGACGCGGGCCGACCCGGTCCAGCGCCTCGCCCACGGGCAGTTGCATGAGGGCAAAGGCGACGAACCAAAGGTCAGATGCGAGCGCGAGCTGCCCGCCGGTCAAATGAAGGTCCGCCACCAGCGATGGCGTCAGCACGGCAAGGAAGGCGCGGTAGAACTGGCTGAGGACATAGGCCAGGACGAGGCAGATCAGTCCAAAGCGCATCGTGTTTCCGTAGCGTCAGGAAGGGCTCGTGACCTTTGCCGGCCGGCCGGGATTTGGCAAGCGCAGTCTAGTCCGTCCGGTCTTTCGCCAAGAGGTAGATGGCTAGCCCGGCCAGCAGGGTCACGGCAAAGAACAGGAACAGCGCGGAAAAAGGGGCGGCGGGCGGATCGGGCGGAACGGCCGCAAAAAGCCGCCCCGTGACGATCTGGGCCAGCCCCGCCGTCCCGATCCCGAAGAAATTGAGCAGCGTCACCCCGCGACCGACCAGATGGTGCGGCAGAAACGCGCGGCCATGCGCGATAACCATGGGGAAGGACGCGCCGAAGAACCCGACCCCGGCCAGCAGCGCCGCCGTCCGCCAGCCGCCAAGGGCCGGCCAGTACCAGAGGGCCAGAAGGCACAGCGCGCATATGAGGTTCCCGCCCAGCACCAGCCCCTTGCGCGTGCCCAGCAGCCGGTCAAGCGGCCCATAGGCAAAATTGCCCGCGACCATTGCGAGCCCCATCACCAGCGTCAGCCTGCCGATCGCCTCGGGCCCGGCTCCGAAGACGTCGCGCGCATAGGGCCCGATCCACAGGCCGCGGAGGCCCGCGGCGGGGTAGTAGCAGACGGCCATCATCACTAAGACCGGCCAGAGCGCACGCATACGGAGGAGGTCCAGAACCGATCCCTTGCTGTGTCCCGCAACCCGTTGCGGATCGCGGACAAAGACCGCGATGGCCAAGGCGACGGCAAGCGTGACCCCGGCGAGGGCCGCAACGCTGCCCCGCCATCCGAACTGCTCCACCGACCAGGCCAGCGGCAGGGCCGAGCCGATGTTGCCAAGGGAACCCGCGCCGATCACCGCCCCGGCCAGCGTGCCGAAGACCGCGGGCGAAAAGCTGCGCGCGAAGATATAATAGGCGGCCATCAGCACCGGAGAGCAGCCGATGCCGATCAGCACCATCGCCGCCTTGATCGCGAAGGCGCCCTGCGCCGCGGCAAACAGCCCCGCGCCCCCGGCCCCGACTGCCAGCAGCAACGACGCGGTCAGGCGCGGCCCGACCCGGTCCAACGCCTCGCCCACCGGGATCTGCATCAGGGCAAAGGCCAGGAACCACAGACCGGAGGCCGAGGCGAGTTGCTCGGGCGTCATGCCCAGATCGGCGATAAGCACCGGCGACAACACCGCAAGGAAGGCGCGGTAGAACTGGCTCAGCACATAGGCCAGCACAAGACAGGCGATACCGGCGCGCATGTCAGTCAAGCGGCGGCGCACCGCCTTCGGCTTCCCGCCGGGCGATGAACGGGGCGAGGCGATCGACGACCTCTGCCGAATGGTCGGGGGGCTGGAAGCCGCGCAGGGTCTCCTGCCAGATTGCGGTCGCGCGGGCGGTCGCGTCGTTCGATCCGGCCTCGGTCCAGCTGCCGAAATTCGAAAGATCCGCCACAAGCGGCGCGTAGAAGGCACGATCGTAGCGGTCCATGGTATGGGCCGCCGCGAAGAAATGCCCCCCTGGCTCGACCTCGGCAATCGCATCAAAGGCCATCGCCGCCATGTCGTCCTCCGGTCGCGTGCAGAGCTCGGCGATTGTCTGCAGCGCCTCGATATCGACGATGAACTTTTCGTAGCCGAAGGTCAGGCCACCTTCGAGCCAGCCGGCGGAATGGACGACAAGTGTCGCCTGCCCCATCAGCGCGCCCCACAGCGCCATCGTCGTTTCCTGCGCGGCCTGCATGTCCGCCGTGTTCGACGCAGCTCCCGTGGCGGATCGCCAGGGCAGGCCGATATACCGGGCAAGCTGTCCCGATCCGACCTGCATCTTCAGATGTTCGGGCGTCCCGAAGGCGGGCGCGCCGGATTTCATGTCGACATTCGAGGAGAAGCCGCCATAGCTCACCGGCGCACCCGGACGGGTCAGTTGCGCCAGCGCGATGCCGGCCAGCGCCTCGGCATGCTGCAGGACGAGCGCCCCTGCGACAGTTACCGGGGCCATTGCCCCGGCAAGACAGAACGGGGTGATGATGCTCAACTGGCTGGCGCGCGCGAAATCGATGATGCCCTGCGCCATTGGCCGGTCGAGCTGCCGCGGCGAATTGGTGTTGATGACGGTGTAGGCCCAGCTTCCATCGGCCCAGTCGGCCTCGGACAATCCCAGTCCGAGGCGGATCATTTCGAGGCTATCCTCGATCTGCGCCCGCCCACGGGCATAAACGAACATCGGCTTGTCGCAATCGGCGATCTGGGCCTGCATCATCGCGAAATGACGCAGGTTTGGTGGCACATCCTGCGGCTCTGCCGAAGGGCCGAGAATATGGATCACGTCGAAGCTCTGCTGCAGCCGCAGCGTTTCGGTATAGTCGCGCAGCGATCCCGGGCGGCGCCCCCGCAGCCGGTCGCTCGCGTTCGGGCAGCCGGCGCCGGGCGAGAACAGCAGTTCGCCGGGCGCATACAGCCGCTCGCGCGCCGGATTGGAGGCCCGGAAGCGGATCGATCTTGGCGCAGCGGCGACGGCGGCCATGACGATGTCGCGACCGATCCGCACCCTTTCGGTCGACTCGTCGACCAACGCCCCACCGGCAGCGAAGATCGCCCGGGCCTCGGGCAGCAGAACGCGCATCCCGAGCTCTTCCAGCGTGCGCAAGGCGTGCTCATGCAGCGCAGCCACCGCATCGGCCGAAAAGATGTCCTGCGCCAGGAAGGGATGGCGCAGATGGACATAGTCGACGCTCCGGACGGATCCGGCACCGCGACGGCGCGAACGGGAGCGGTGGGCGGTCAACGCGATCATTCCCTCGGCAGCATGACCTTGAGGTTAGGGGCCCACCCGGGACGGATCGCGTCCGAATGCGACATCTCAGGCAGGCTGGGCCATCAGCGGGCGTTCGCGGATCGGCAGGTGGACCAGCGCCGAGAAGGCGCCGACGCCGACCCCGATCCACCACACTGTGTTGTAGCTGCCGGTCGCGTCATACAGCCGTCCCCCCAGCCACACGCCCAGGAAGCTGCCCAGCTGGTGACTGAAGAACACCAGACCATAAAGCGTGCCCATGTAGCGGATGCCGTAGATGTAAGCGACGAGGCCCGAGGTCAGCGGCACGGTGGCCAGCCAAAGTGATCCCATGGCGAAGGAGAACAGCAGGACCGAGGCCGGCGTCATCGGCATCATGATGAACAGCGCCGCCGCGATCGTTCGGCCGGTATAGATGGCCGCCAGCAGGTGTTTCTTGGTGTAGCGCTTGCCCAGCCACCCCGCCAGGATCGTGCCGGCGATGTTCGCCAGCCCGATGACGGAGATGGCGATGGCTCCAAGCGCCGAGGTGGTGGTGATGCCGATCGCAGCCAACGGGCCGTTCGGGTCGATGCCCGAGCAGGCCTCGGCGACGAAGGCCGGGAAGTGTGCGGTGATGAAGGCCAGCTGGTAGCCGCAGGAAAAGAAGCCGAGGAAGATCATCGTGTAGGACGGATCGCGGAAGGCCCGCACCAGAACGGTGCCAAGGCTTTCCTCCAGCTCGGACTTGGACACCATCGGCTGGCTGCGGAGGAGCGGCAGGGCCAGCATCGCGCACAGGATCACCACGGCGAAAATCACGAAGACTGTCTGCCAGGGGTGAGACATCAGCAGCAGTTCCGCGACCGGCGCACCGAAAACCTGCCCCGCCGATCCGGCGGCCGTGGCGATGCCGAGCGACAACGACCGGTTCTCGGGCGTCGCGGCACGGCCGACGACCGCGAGGATCACGCCAAAGCCCGTTCCGGCAATGCCGAAGCCCACGAGGATTTCCAGAAGCTGCATCTGGCCCGGTGTCACCGCAAAGGCCGACAGCACGAGACCCAGCGCGTAAAGCACCGCGCCTATGACGATCGCCAGGCGGTCCCCCCATTTCTCGGCCACGGCCCCGAAGATCGGCTGGCCAAAGCCCCAGGCGAGGTTCTGGATCGCGATCGCCATCGAGAACTCGCTGCGCGGCCAGCCGAACTCTTCGGCGATCGGGATCTGGAACACGCCAAAGCTCGCCCGGATGGCGAAGCCAAGCATGAGGATGATGCAACCCCCGATGAGAACCGGGGTAAAGACAGGTGCCTTGGTCATGGAAATGCTCGGCCTGGGGAGGAAACGGACACGGAGCCTGCTGCGACGCAGCGGCAGGGTCAAGAGTCGTTGCTGTGATGCGGCACATGACGGATCGTGATGGATCGGGCGGGGCTGCACTCTTTTCCGGTCCGTCTCCGGGGGTTAAGCACCGCATATGCGCGAGACTCTGACCGAGATCTACGAGGCCCGAGTGGCAAACGGCGACCTGCGGGCCGACCCGGCTCAGCATGGTGTGCTGCCGATGCTCGAGCGGATCCGCGAGTGGCTGGAACAGAACGCCGAACGCCCGCGCGGGCTTCGCGGTCTGTTCGCCAAGCCGCCCACCCCGCCAAAGGGGCTGTATCTCTGGGGCGGCGTCGGGCGGGGCAAGTCGATGCTGATGGACCTGTTCGTCGGCGCGACGGAGATCTCTGCCAAGCGCCGGGTACATTTCCATGCCTTCATGCAGGAAATCCACCGGGGCATGCATGCCGCCCGCCAGCGGGGCGTCGACGATGCGCTCGCCCCCGTTGCCCAGGCCGTGGCGCAGGAGGTCCGACTGCTTGCCTTCGACGAGATGCAGATCACCGACATCACCGATGCGATGATCGTCGGGCGGCTGTTCGAGATGCTGATCGGCGCCGGCGTCGTGATCGTCACCACCTCGAACCGCCCGCCCGAGGACCTTTACAAGGACGGCCTGAACCGCGCCCTGTTCCTGCCCTTCATCGCCTTCCTGCGCGACCGGCTGGAGGTTGCGGAGCTGGAAAGCCCGACCGACTATCGCCAGCATCGCCTGACCGGCGCAAAGGTCTATTTCTGCCCCGCCGGTCACGAGGCCAAGGCCGCGCTGAACGGGATCTGGACCGACCTGACCGGCGGCGCGACGGCCCATCCATTGGTCCTGCCGGTGAACGGGCGCGAGGTCGAACTTCCGTCCTTTGCCAATGGCGTCGCCCGGGCGAGTTTCTGGGAACTTTGCGCCCGGCCGCTTGGGCCCGCCGACTATCTGGCCGTAGCCGCCGCCGCGAAGGTGCTGATCCTTGAGGACGTGCCGCAGCTGTCCTCCTCGAACTACAACGAGGCCAAGCGCTTCGTGACCCTGATCGACGCGCTTTACGAGGCGAAGGTCCGCCTTATCTGCTCGGCGGCCGATGAACCCGAGCGGCTCTACATCGAAGGCGCCGGCGCCTTCGAATTCGAGCGGACGGCAAGCCGCCTGCGCGAGATGCAGGGGGCCGATTGGGGCCTCGACCGGACTTGAGATCGTCCTCCGGCCTTCCCATCTGGGGAAGAGCAGACACAGGGAGCATCTGGCATGAAAAGCAACTGGCTGAAGATCAGTCTGGCCTTCCTTCTGGTCTTCGTGATGGCGCTGCCGATGATCGAATGATCCCGGGCGCCGGTCAGGCCGCCTTGCTCGCCAGAATATCCCGGACCATTGGAATGACCTTTTCGCCATAAAGGCGGATACATTCCATCGAATGTTCGTGGGGCGTCGGACCGCCGGAATACTTCAGGTTGAACCGCCCGAGGCCAAGCGAGGATACGGTCGATGCGATCTTGCGCGCCACCGTCTCGGGCGATCCGACATAGAGCGAGCCGTAGCGGACCTCGTTCAGGAAGCTTTCCTTCGAAGTGGGCGGCCAGCCGCGCTCGCCGCCGATCCGATCATGCATCTTGCGATAATGCGGCCAAAGCTGCTCTTGGGCTTCGGCATCCGTAGCCGCGATATGGCCCGGCGAATGGACACCAAGCGGCCGGACCGGACGACCGATCTGCGCACAGGCGCGCTTGTAAAGGTCGACATAGGGAAGGAAGCGTCGCGGATCCCCACCGATGATCGCAAGGATCATCGGCAGGTCGTGATGGACGGCCCGCACCACGGATTCCGGACTACCGCCCACGCCGATCGAAACCACCAGCCCCTCGCCCAGTGTCGGATAGACGCGCTGCCGATTCAGCGCAGGACGGGTCTTGCCGGACCAGGTCACCTCGGGCTCGCGGAGGAGCTTCACGAAAAGGTCCAGCTTTTCCTCGAACAGCAGCTCGTAATCATGCAGGTCGTAGCCGAAGAGCGGGAAGCTTTCGGTAAAGGACCCGCGGCCAAGGATCACCTCGGCCCGCCCGCCGGCGACAGCATTAAGAGTCGAGAAACGCTCGAACAGCCGCACCGGATCGTCCGAGGACAGGACCGTTACCGCGGTGCCTAGCCGGATGCGGCATGTGCGCGCCGCGATGGCGGACATGACGATCTCGGGCGAGGAAACGGCGAAGTCGTCGCGGTGATGTTCTCCGACGCCCAGGAAATCGACCCCGACCGCATCGGCCAGCACGCCCTGCTCGACCACGTTGCGAAGGACCTGCTCGTGCGGCAGCGGGGTTCCATCCAGACCCACCGTCGCGTCGCCGAAGGTGTCGAGGCCAAGGGAAAGCGTTTGGGTCACGGGCGAACCTCCATCCGGGATACAGCCAGACCCTAGGCTTCTGCCAAGCTGTCGGCAACATCCGGGACTGTGCGCAAATGGCGCGTCGATGTGCGGCGGCATGGGCCCGAAGGCGCCGTCAGCCGTTTTCCTTCAGCACCTGTCCGGCAAGATAGAGCGACCCGCAGACCAGCACCCGCGCCGAAGGATCGCGCGCGGCAATTGCGTCAAGCGCCGCCTGGACCGAAGGGGCGGTCGTCGCCTCCATCCCCGCCTTCAGCGCCGCATCGCGGGTTTCCTCGGCCGGAAGGGTGTTCTTCTCGCCGGGAATCGAGACGGCGGTCAGGCTGTCGGCCTGCGCAGCCAGGGGGCGGAGGTATCCGCCGATGTCCTTGGTGTTCAGCATCCCGCAGATCAGGTGCGTCGGCCGCTGCGGCATGCGCGCCAGCGTGGCGGCCAGTGCCTCGCCCCCGGCGGGGTTGTGGCCACCGTCGAGCCAAAGCTCGACATGTGGTGCCGAAGCCGCCAGCGGCCCCTGCTTCAGCCGTTGCATCCGCGCCGGCCATTGCGCCTTGGACACGGCCGCCTCGGCGGCAACCACGCCAAAGCCAAGCAGCCGGAGCGCCGCAAGCGCCGCCCCCGCATTCTGGATCTGGTGCGGTCCGGGCAGGTTCGGCAGCGACAGGTCGAGAAGCCCGTTCTCGTCCTGATAGATCATGCGGCCGCGTTCTTCCCAGACATGCCAGTGCTCGCCGTGCGTGAAGAGCGGGGCGCCAATCGCGTAGGCCCTTGCCTCGATCGCCGCCAGTCCTTCCTCGGTCTGCGGGCCAACGACACAGGGCACGCCGCGCTTCAGGATACCCGCCTTTTCGCCCGCGATTTCCCGCACCGTTTCACCCAGATACTGCTGATGATCCAGGCTGACCGGGGTGATGATCGTCATGGCCGGCTTCGCCACCACGTTCGTTGCATCGAGCCGCCCGCCCAGTCCGACCTCGAGCAGCGTCCAGTCTGCCGGCGTGCGCGAAAAGGCCAGAAAGGCGGCGCAGGTCGTGATCTCGAAGAAGGTGATTTCCTCACCCCCGTTCGCCGCGACGCATTCATCAAGCAGCGCGGTCAGCGCCGGTTCCGAGATCAGCTCACCCGCCAGACGGATGCGCTCGTGGAAACGGGCAAGATGTGGCGAGGTATAGGCGTGGACGGTTTCGCCCTCGGCCTCCAGACCTGCGCGGATCATCGCCTGGGTCGAGCCCTTGCCATTGGTCCCGGCGACATGGATCACCGGTGGCAGATTCTCTTCGGGATGACCGAGCGCCGCCAGAAGCCGTTCGACACGCCCGAGCGTCAGGTCGATGACCTTGGGGTGCAAGGTCATCATCCGCTCGAGGATCGCGTCGGATCCGGTGGTCACGCCTTGGCCTCTGCGGCATCGGAACTGGGCGAACCAGGCGGCGGCAAGTCACCCTTCACCGCCGGCGGCTGGTTCATCAGCATGCGGATCAGCACGATCAGTTCGTCCCGCAGCTGCTTGCGGTGTGTGACGCGGTCAAGCATGCCGTGATCCAGCAGATATTCGGCGCGCTGGAACCCTTCGGGCAGTTTTTCGCGGATCGTCTGTTCGATCACGCGAGGCCCAGCAAAGCAGATAAGCGCATTGGGCTCCGCAATCTGGACATCGCCCAGCATCGCGTAAGAGGCGGTCACGCCACCGGTGGTCGGATGGGTGAGAACCACGATGTAGGGCAGACCCGCATCCTTGACCATCTGCACGGCGACGGTTGTGCGCGGCATCTGCATCAGCGACAGGATGCCTTCCTGCATCCGGGCACCGCCCGCCGCCGAAAACACGATCAGCGGCCGCTTCAGCTTTACCGCCCGCTCGGCGGCGGCGATCAGCGCGTTGCCCACATACATGCCCATCGACCCGGCCATGAAGGCGAAGTCCTGCGCGGCGGCGACGACCGGGGTGCGACCGATCTCGCCCTCGGCGACCAGCATCGCCTCTTTCTCGCCCGTCGCCTTCTGCGCCGCCTTAAGACGCTCGGGATACCGCTTCTGGTCCCGGAAATGCAGCGGGTCGGTGATAGGCTCGGGCACCTTCACCTCGGTGAAGATCCCGGTGTCGAACAGCGCGGTAAAGCGCGCCCGCGGGCTGATCGCCATGTGGTGATCGCAGTTGGTGCAGACGTTCAGGTTATCCGCCAGTTCGCGATGGAACAGCATGGTTCCGCATTCGGGGCATTTGGTCCACAGGTTCTCGGGCACCTCGCGCCGCGAGAACAGCGAGTTGATCTTCGGGCGGACATAGTTGGAGATCCAGTTCATCGCGGGCTGGCCCTTCGGTCGCGGCGGTCAGCGCCCGAGATAAGCCGCGACGGGCCGGAATGCAATTCGGAACGGGTGACCGGCGGCGGCACCGCCTGATTATGGCGCAGTCCGGGCAAGACGGAATTGGTTTTCACAATCTTTCCGCGATGCCGGCCCAGAACGACCATAGCTCGCCGCCAGACAGAGCATCAGAACGATGGTCGCCGTCGGGCGGAAAGGTTACTCCAGATGTCACTCTCCCGTAAGTGTCTGCCAGTCATGGCAATTGCCGCTCTCGCCGGGTTCGTCGTGCCCTCGCCGGCCGCAACGCTCATCGGCGACACGATCACGATGCAATATTTCTACCCGACCATTGACGATGAGTATCTTGGTGGTGGCTTTCCCCTGACAGTGACGGGCGCGGCCGGCACCTCGGATCTGGTGAAGGACAGCTTCCCTGGCGGCCCCTACTTCAGCGTCGATATCGAGGCTCAGTCGGTCATCGTGACCTTCCTGCAGAACACCTGGTTCACCGGCACGATCTTCGACGGGATCGTTTTGTCCGGGATCGACTCGGCGATCGACACAGTCGCGCAATCCAGCGGTCCGGCCGGCATCGTCACGAAAATCGGCAACATGATCAGCTTCAACTTCGTTGGGCATGTCTATGGCACGGGCCAGACCGTGGTGGCCGATGTCGGATTTGCCGCCCCGCCGGCCGCTGCCGCCCCAGTCCCGGAAACCGCAGAGGTGCCCTTGCCGCCTGCCCTCCCGCTTTTCGCCAGCGTGCTCGCCGGACTTGCGATTCTTCCGACGAAGAACCGCCTCGCCCGCCGGCAGTCCCGCCTCTGATCAGGCTGCGCGGGCCGTCGCCGTGAGGACGCCTGCCCCGATCAGCAGTGACCCGCCCGTGCGGTTGATGGCCCGGATCGCCCGCTCGCTGCGCACCAGCGACCGGGCGCGCGAGGCGACGAGGCCGTAGCCGAGCGCATTGGCGAAGGCGAGCGTCAGGAAGGTCAGTTCGAAGATCAGCATCTGCTGCCAGAAATCCCCGCTCCGATCGAGGAACTGCGGCAGGAACGCCACGAAGAAGGTGATGCTTTTGGGATTGAGCGCGGTGACCAGCCAGGCATGGCCGATCATCTTGACCACTGGCGCGGCCGAGGTAATGGGCCTCGCGTCCATCGTTCCGCCCGCCCGCCAGAGCTTGACGCCAAGCCAGACAAGGTAACCCGCGCCAAGAAGCTTTAGCACCGTGAACAGGGTCGCCGAAGCCGCAAGCAGCGCACCGATTCCCAGCATCGACAGCGTCATCGCGGTAAAATCGCCAAGCGCCACGCCGATCGCGGTCGGCAAGGCCGCGCGCCATCCCTGGCCAAGCGCGTAGGACACGACCAGCAGGATCGTCGGACCGGGAATGACAAGAAGCACCGTGGAGGCGGCGACAAAGGCAAGCCAGGTCTCGATGGTCATGAGAAGCTCCTTATCCGGACGATGTCGAGTGAACGCAGGTCGGCTGGCCTTTGTCCAGTCCTGCAAAGGCGCGACATGGTATTGCCAGCGGGCTCATGGGCAGGTCAACTCTGCCAGCCACCCGATTCCGGACCAATCATGCTGAGCCCCGAACTCCACTCGACCATCTCGCCGCTGATCCAGGCCTCTCTCGCTCCGGTTTTCCTTCTGACGGCGATCGGTGCAACTCTTGCAGTCGTGGACACGCGGCAGAACCGGATCGTCGACCGCATCCGGGTCATCGAAGCGCAGATGACTGCGCACAACATGTCCGCAGCTGACGGGATGGAAGAGCTCGACTTCTATCTGGGCAGGACCCGTCGCATCGGGCGGGCAGCGATCTGCTGCACAATGGCCGGGATAAGCGTCGCGCTGGTCGTCGTGCTTCTGTTTATCGACGCGCAGACCTCGGTATCTTTGGCGCCCATGATCGAGATCATCTTTTCGGCGGCAGTCCTTTTCTATGCCGCCGCGATGTCGATCTACCTGCGCGACGTGCTCGAGGTGAATCGCGGCATGCAGTATGTCACCCGCCGCAGGCATGATGGTGCTGACGGAAGAAGCACCTGACGACCGTCTCACCCACGATCGCGCAAAGTCGTTGGGCAAGGGCAAGGTCCGGGATGACAGGTGGATCGGGCTGGCGCTAGGCTCGCGCCCAGACCAGTGAACGAGGCCGCCATGACCCGCCACGATTCCGTCGCCCTGACTGGCGCGGCCCTTGAAGACGCGCTTGCGCCCCTGCGGCGCGCCAAGTCGATGCCGGCCGAGCTTTACACCTCGCCGGAGATCTTCCGGCTTGAGCGGGAGCGGATTTTCCTGAGGACCTGGTTCTTCCTGTGCCGTGACGAGCAGGTTCCCGAAAAGGGCGACTACAAGACCTTCGACACGCTTGGCGGACCGATCATTCTTGTCCGGGGCCAGGACGGCCAGTTGCGCTGCTTCGCCAACTACTGCCGCCACCGAGGGTCGCTGCTGCTGCAGGGCTCGGGGAATTGCGGGGCGCGCATCATGTGCCCCTATCACGCCTGGAGCTATTTCAGCGACGGGCGGCTCTATGGCTGCCCCGACATGAAGGACGCAGAAGGCTTCGACCGGACAGAGAACGGGCTGGTCCCGGTCCGGATGGAAAGCTGGGCCGGTTTCGTCTTCGCCTGTTTCCGCGACGACGCACCGCCGCTGATCGAGCATCTTGGCGACCTGCCACAACGATTTGGCTCTCATCGCCTCGACCGGATGCGCTGTGTCTGGACGCTGTCGATCCCGGTCGCCTGCAACTGGAAGCTCATCCTCGAGAACGCAATGGAGACTTACCATACCGGCACGGTTCATCGTGATACGGTCGGCGCACAGGTGCAGCGGCCGATACCGACTGTCGGCGACTGGCTGTGCATGCAGGTGCTCAGCCGACGCTCGATCGGAACGATGTCCGCGACCATCCCGCCCCTGCCGCAGATCGAGGGGCTGGACGAGGATGCGCTGGAAGGCACCTATTTCTCGGTCATCCATCCAAACGTGCAATTTGCCGTGTCGCAGGATTGCATGTGGTGGCTGAATGTCCTGCCGCTCTCCGCGGATCGCTCTATCCTGGAACTGGGCGGGTGTTTCCCCGAAAACAGCCTGTCCCTGCCTGACTTCGACCACCACCGGAAAGCCTACGAAGAGCGATGGGAGCGGGTCGCCCGCGAGGATATGGGCGTGCTCGAGAACCAGCAGAAAGCCCTGACCTCGGTCAAGTTCCGCCCCGGCCCGCTGTCGGGGCGGGATGACATGGTGCAGGCGGTCGGCCGCTGGAACCTGGCGCAACTCGGGGTCTAGGCGCAAAACTCTTCCAAGAGTTTTGCCAAGGATTTTCGAAAATCCTTGGCCGCGCGAGGTTTCCTTGCCTTGCCCCTTCCCGCACCGGGCTTTATCCCTTGCCTCCAAGCCATTCCCGGAGGATCCGCCATGACCGTCAACACCCGTTTCGACAAGTCGAAGCTGCCCAGCCGCCATGTGACCGAGGGCCCGGCCCGCGCGCCGCATCGCAGCTACTTCTACGCCATGGGGATCACCGAGGAAGAGATCCACCAGCCCTGGGTCGGTGTGGCGACCTGCTGGAACGAGGCAGCGCCCTGCAACATCGCGCTGAACCGCCAGGCCCAGATCGTGAAGCACGGGGTGAAGAAGGGCGGCGGCACGCCGCGCGAATTCACCACGATCACCGTGACCGACGGCATTGCCATGGGGCACGAGGGGATGCGCTCCTCCCTCGCCTCGCGCGATGCCATTGCCGACACGGTCGAGCTGACGATGCGCGGGCACTGCTATGACGCGCTGGTGGGCCTTGCCGGCTGCGACAAGTCGCTGCCGGGGATGATGATGGCCATGGTCCGCCTCAACGTGCCGTCGGTCTTCATCTATGGCGGTTCGATCCTGCCCGGCCGCTACAAGGGCCAGGACATCACCGTCCAGGACATGTTCGAGGCCGTGGGCAAGAACCAGGCCGGAACGCTGTCCGAGGCCGAACTCGACATCATGGAACGGATCGCCTGCCCGTCCTCGGGCGCCTGCGGCGCGCAATATACCGCCAACACCATGGCTTGCGTCTCCGAGGCGATAGGTCTGGCGCTCCTGAACTCTTCGGGCGCGCCCGCCCCCTACGAAAGCCGCGACCAGTATGGCGAGGCCTCGGGCGTCGCCGTGATGAACCTGATCGAAAAGAACATCCGCGCCCGCGACATCGTCACCCGCAAGGCGCTGGAAAACGCCGCCCGCGTGGTGGCCTGCACCGGCGGCTCGACCAACGGCGCACTGCACCTGCCGGCCATCGCGCACGAGGCGGGGATCGAGTTCGACCTGTTCGACGTGGCCGATATCATGCGCGACACGCCCTATTTCGTCGACCTGCGTCCGGGCGGGAAATACGTGGCCAAGGACCTTTACGAGGTCGGCGGCGTGCCGGTGGTGATGAAGGAACTGGCCAAAGCCGGCCTGCTGCATCTCGACTGCATCACGGCAAGCGGCAAGTCGCTTGGCGAAAGCCTTGAGGAGATCACGGGCGAGGCCGATGGCCGCGTGATCTACCCGGTCGGCACCCCGCTGACCAAGACCGGCGGCGTCGTCGGCCTGAAAGGCAACCTTGCGCCCGATGGCGCCATCGTGAAGGTCGCCGGCATGACCGAGAAGGAACAGGTCTTCACCGGCCCGGCCCGTGTCTTCGAATGCGAGGAAGACGCGTTTGAGGCGGTCAAGGCGCGAGCCTACAAGGAAGGCGAAGTGATCGTCATCCGCAACGAAGGGCCCGCGGGCGGACCGGGGATGCGCGAGATGCTGGCCACGACCGCGGCGCTGTCGGGTCAGGGCATGGGCAAGAAGATCGCACTGATTACCGATGGCCGCTTCTCCGGTGCGACGCGGGGCTTCTGCGTCGGACATGTCGGCCCCGAGGCGGCCCATGGCGGGCCGATCGCGCTGCTGAAGAACGGCGACATAATCACGCTGAACGCCCTGACGGGTGAGCTTTCGGTCGCGCTGAGCGACGAAGAGCTTGCAAAACGCAAGGCCGAATGGAAAGGCCCGCGCCCGACGCAATATGCCACGGGTGCGCTGTGGAAATACGCCAAGCTGGTGGGGGGCGCCCGCTACGGGGCGGTCACTCATCCCGGCGCGAAAGACGAAAAGCACGTCTACATGGATCAGTGAGCCTGGACGCACGCGATTCTTCGAACGGCGGCCTCGCGGCCGCCGTTTTTCTTTGGCGGGGCACTGTCGCGCGTGTCGGTCCCGGACAAGACAGGCGGGCCTGGCTGCCGTGATCTCGACGGATCAGGAGAGGACCCCATGCCGACCAGCTACCGCAATTCCGAAACCGCCCCGCCGATCATGGCCGGATCGCCTCCGCCGCCGGAATGGCGGGTTCCGCGTGACGCCTGGGACCGCGCGCCCTGGAACCGCTGGACCTTCCAGCGCGCGTCCGAGCTTCTGCCTACCGCCCGCATCCGTCACGCGCTGACCCCCTCGCCGCTGCCAGACGCGGCAGGGCGTCTCGACGATGTCCCGTTCGAAACACCCGAGGGTCGCCGCACGACCTTCGGCGAGATGCTCGACGACACCTACACCGATGCCATGCTGGTGTGGAAAGACGGCCGCATCCTGCACGAAAGCTATCACAACGGCATGGATGCGCGGTCTGTCCACCTGTTGCAGTCGGTATCGAAATCCATCGTGGCGACCGCCGCCGCATCGCTGATCGACGAAGGCCACCTCGACCCCGCCGCCCCGATCACCGAGGCCTTGCCCGAATTGCAGGCAACCGCGTGGAAGGGGGCGTCGCTGCAGCAGGTGCTCGATATGACGACCGGGGTCCGCTTCGACGAAAGCTATGAACAGGTCGATGGCGATGCAGGCAAACTCGATGTCGCGGCGGGGTGGAAACTGCCGCCCGACGGGATCGACACGTCAGGATGGCCGAAAAGCACCTGGGAGCAGATCCTGACCTTGAAGGTTGCCGAAGCGGCGCATGGCGAGCGCTTCGCCTACCGCTCGATCGAGACGGATGTGCTGGGCCATGCAGTGGAACGGGTCACAGGCCGCAAGCTGGCGGACGTGGTGTCCGACCGCCTCTGGCAACCGCTCGGCTGTGTCGAGGATGCCAACATCATTCTGGATCCCGCTGGTTATGGCACGGCGTCCGGCGGCATAAGCGCCTCGCTGCGCGACATGGCGCGGTTCGGGCTCGCGCTGCTGAACGACGGCCTTGTCGAGGGGCGGCGCGTGATTCCGAAAGCCTGGATCGAGGATACACGGCACGGCGCGCATGGGCTTTTCAACGACACGGGTCGCGCAACGCTGCCGAACGGGTCCTACCGCAACCAGTTCTGGATCGAGGACAGCACCCTGGGGCGGTTCATGGGGCGCGGTGTGTTTGGCCAGCTGCTTTACGTCATGCCGGACAAGGGGCTGGTTGCAGTGAAGCTGTCGACCTGGCCGGAATTCGTCAGCGTGAATCGCCTGCGCCGAACGCTCGCCGCCCTGCACGCCGTGGCTGAAATCTGACGCCATCTTGCAAGGCTTTGGGGTGGAAGCATTCCCAAAACGGCGCGATAAGGAGAATCGTTTACCATCCCGAAACGATGCTGCGGGACGAAGGATCGCATGAGCGCAACTCTGGACAGGATGATCGACCGTTTCTGGACCCGCGGCGCCGCGCGGCGCTGGTCGCGTCTCGCCGACCGGTCCGGCTCGATGGACCTTGAAGAGTTGCGGATGCTGCGCGGTCGCGCCTGGGGCCTGCGCCGCCAGGTCGACCGTGTCCTGCACGAGGCCGAGGGGCGCCTTGCCCTGCCGGTGATCGGCCCCAACGCCATCGTCCGGCCAATGGGCACCGACTGGGCCTGGCGGCCGGCGCTGTGGCGGGGAAAGATCGCCGTTCCCGGTCAGGCCAGCGTGTCCGGCAAGGCGCAGATCTGCGAAGGCACGACGATCTATCACGACTGCCGCCGCAGCGAGTTGACCGTGCGCCAGATCCGCAACCAGCGCGAAGCCGACCTTGCGCCCTTCGGCATGCGGATGGACGTGTTCCGCTTCGACGGCAGTTATCTTGCCCTGACGCTGGAATTGCCGCCCGAAGTCGTGCAGGGCCTGAAGCAGCGCCACATCATCCGCCTTGCCGCCATCCTGGAACTCGAAAAGCCGCTCGAGCTCTTCGCCCGGCTGAACATCAAGCAGGGTCCGAACGCCGAACAGATCGTGCGCGAGATTCCGATCACCGGCGAAGAGGTGGAGATGGAGTTCGATCTGGCCTATACCCGGCTCAATGAAAAGCGGGTCGAGCGGCTGTGGATCGACCTGATCTTCGAAGGACCGGAGATGAACCAGATCATCCTGCGCGACGTGACCTTTACCCGCCGCCCGAGGGCCGAGCTGTGAAGCCGGACTCCGTCGGCCTGAAGATCAGCGCCAGCACCCTGCGGGAAGGCATCTGGCGAGGCGCGCTGCGGTCGGAGGGCCCGATGCCGGCGATCGAGGCCGTGCACGAAGGGCGGGTCCTTCCCGGCCTGACAATCACCTCGGCGGGTCGGGGTCTGTGGTCGCTGCGCCTTCCCGTCCCGGCAGCGCTTCTGTCGGACGGCGTGCAGACCGTGGTGCTGCGCGATGCGGCGACGGGCGCGGTCGCCGGGCATTTCACCCTGATCGCCGGTGTCGCCATGGAAGACGACATCCGTGCCGAACTCGATCTGCTGCGGGCCGAACTAGACATGCTCAAGCGCGCCTTCCGACGGCACTGCGTCGAAACCGGGACCAGCGGCGGCGCCTGATGGTCAGCCGCGAGCCTCGCTCCATTCCGGCAGCGGGAAGATCCGGTCATAGATCCAATTGAAGACGAAGGTGTAGCCGAGGAAGAACAGGCTGAGCGAGACATCCAGGATCAGCGCCTCGACCATCCCGATCTGCAGATACCAGGCGATGACCGGGATCAGAGCGACAAGCAGGCCACCTTCGAACAGCACCGAGTGAACCACGCGCATCCACGTCGTCTTGAGGCTTGTGCCGGTGGCCCGCACCAGCAGGTGGTCGAAGATCCAGTTGAAGATGTAGTTCCACACCATCGCGATTGTCGCACTGATGATGGCGACCGCTCCAATGTCCATCATCGGAAGGCCAAAGAGCTTCGCGCCGATCGGCGTCGCCACGAGGATACCGATCGCCTCGAAACTCAGGGCGTGACGAATTCTGTCTAGGGGTTTGCGCATGTGACACCGTCTTGTCTGACTGTGCCGGGCCGATCCCGCATCCGGGTTCCCACGCAACGCACACCGGAGGGATAGCGTCGCACCCTCCGGACATCAAGACATCCGCAGCCTCAGGCCGCGTCGTAATAGGCGTACATCAGCTCAAGCGGGGTGAGCTCAGGCGCCGATTTGCCAGCAGCGGGCGCAGCGCTGAAATAGGCTTCGTAACCGCTGAGAACGTCCTTCGCGGCCTCTTCACGGCGCGGCAGCGGAACGACGATCGAGTTGAGTTCGGGTTTCTGGGGCAGGTCAAGCATCGCAGTCTCCTTCAGTGGCCGTCACATAAGCCGCTGACAAATCAGCTGTTAGCGCCAATTTTGCAGTGTCGCCATGCATCCACAGCAATGCGCCATCACCTGACGCATGGGAAAGCGGCCTGTAATGACGCCGCGTTGAGGATGACAGCGCGCCTGCCGAACGGCATGGTCTATCCCAACCGAGGAGGACCGAAATGACCCTTTATCCGCACATGCTCGCACCGCTCGACCTGGGGTTTGTCACCCTGCCGAACCGTGTGCTCATGGGGTCGATGCATACCAATCTCGAGGAAACAGGCGATTGGAACCGGGTGGCCGAATTCTATGCCGCACGGGCGCGCGGCGGCGTGGCCCTGATCGTGACCGGGGGCATGGCCCCCAACCGCGAAGGCGGGGTCTTCCCCGGGGCGGCCGGGCTGTTCACGCCACAGGACATTGCCAATCACCGGCTGGTGACGGATCGCGTGCATGGGGCGGGCGGACGTATCGCCATGCAGATCCTGCATGCCGGCCGCTATGCCTACGGGTCTGACTGCGTGGCCCCGAGTGCGATCAAGTCGCCGATTTCGCCCTTCCCGCCGCGCGAGCTCGACAATGAAGGGATCGAGAAGCAGATCGCCGATATCGTCACCGCCGCCGCCCGCGCCCGCGAGGCGGGCTATGACGGCGTCGAGATCATGGGAAGCGAGGGGTATTTCCTGAACCAGTTCCTCGTGCGGCACACCAACCGGCGGACCGACGACTGGGGCGGCGCCTATGCCAACCGGATGCGCCTGCCGGTTGAGGTCGTGCGCCGGGTGCGAGCGGCCGTCGGGGCCGACTTCATCCTCATCTACCGGATTTCCCTGATCGACCTCGTCCCCGACGGCTCGACCTGGGACGAGGTCGTGACCCTTGCCCGCGCTATCGAAGCTGCGGGTGCAACGATGCTGAACACCGGCATCGGTTGGCACGAGGCGCGCATTCCAACCATCGCGACCTCGGTCCCGCGCGCCGCTTTCACCTGGTTGACCGCGCGCCTGCGCCCCGAGGTCGGCATCCCGGTCATCACCTCGAACCGGATCAACATGCCCGATGTGGCCGAGCAGCTTCTGGCGGACGGAAAGGCGGACATGGTCTCGATGGCCCGTCCCTTCCTTGCCGATCCCGACTTCGTGACGAAGGCGGCCGCAGGGCGCGCCGCCGAGATCGCCCCCTGCATCGCCTGCAACCAGGCCTGTCTTGACCATACCTTCGGCGGCAAGCTGACCTCCTGCCTGGTCAATCCGCGGGCCTGCCACGAAACCGAACTGGTCTATACCCCGGCCATGAGCCCGAAGCGGATCGCGGTGGTCGGCGCCGGCCCGGCCGGCCTGTCGGTGGCACTGGTCGCGGCCGAGCGCGGCCATGAGGTGACGCTGTTCGAGGCCTCGGACCAGATCGGCGGCCAGCTGAACCTCGCGCGGCGCGTGCCGGGAAAAGAGGAATTCGACGGCCTCGTGGCATGGTTCCGCACCATGCTGGCGGTGCGCAAGGTCGACCTGCAGCTGAACCATGCCGCGGAAGTCTCTGACCTGGGCGGCTTCGACGAGGTGATCCTTGCAACCGGCGTCAAGCCGCGCGACCCGGGCATACCCACCGAACCGGGCGCGCCGGTCCTGAGTTATGCCGAAGTGCTGGAGGGCGCGAAGGTGGGGCAGAAAGCCGTGCTCATAGGGGCGGGCGGCATCGGATTCGATGTCGCCGAGTTTCTGGTTCAGGATGGTATCAGTCCGACGATAGACGCCAGCCTCTGGCGGCGCGAATGGGGCGTCGGCGATCCCGCCGTCACGGCTGGCGGTCTGGCCCCCGACGGCCCGCATCCAGACCCCGCCGCGCGCCAGGTGACCCTCCTGCAGCGCAAGCCCGAGAAACCTGGCCGCAAGCTGGGCAAGACGACGGGCTGGATCCACCGGGCCAGCCTGCAGATGAAAGGTGTCCGCATGCAGGGCGGCGCGGACTATTCGCGCATCACACGGACGGGGATCACTGTAAGCATTGCAGGCGCGAATCCTGTCGAGATTGAGGCAGACACCATCGTGATCTGTGCAGGACAGGAACCTCGGCGGGAACTCGCCGAAATGCTGCAGAAGGCGGCAATTCCCTTTCATCTGATCGGCGGGGCCGATGTTGCAGCGGAACTCGACGCCAAGCGCGCCATCGACCAGGGCGCTCGTCTGGCTGCCCAATTGTGACCATTTTCGTTTCCACGCCCAAAACGATCCGCGACAAAACCCCGTACTTGACCGCATCTGATCTCAATCTTGCCGCGATTGGGGGGCTAGTAAGGGCGAAAGCAACTGCTGCCAGCCCAGAGGACGACAATGGATCGACTCACCGAGATGGAAGCCTTCGCCACGGTCGTTGACCAAGGCGGCTTCACCGATGCGGCGAAGAAGATGGGGATCTCTAAATCCGCCGTGTCGAAACATGTCTCGGCTCTGGAAGCGCGGTTGGGGGCCCGCCTTCTGAACCGGACAACACGCAGGGTCAGCCCGACCGAGATCGGACTAGCCTATTACGACCGCGCCCGCCGCGTCTTGAACGACGCCGGCGAAGCGGATGCCCTTGTCACCTCGATGCAGTCTGCGCCTTCGGGCCTGTTGCGGATCTCGGTGGCGACGGATTTCGGCGTCAATCTGCTGTCGCCGATCCTCGGGGATTTCCTGCTCGAATACCCCGACATCACCGTGAACATGGTTCTCAACAACCGTTACGTCGAACTTATTTCCGAAGGCTTCGACATGGCGATCCGGGTGGGCGAGTTGGAAGACTCCAGCCTGCGGGCCCGCAAGCTGACTGAAACCACGCGGCGGATGATCGGCTCGCCGGCCTATTTCCAGAAATACGGACGCCCACAGAAGATCGACGACCTTAACGAGCACAAGCTTCTGCATTACTCGAACCAGGCCAACGGCAACGTCTGGAAGGTCATCGCCCCGTCGGGCGAGCGCCGCCAGGTCCGCACAGCCGGCTGGCTGACGGTGAACGACGGCCAGTCGCTTCTGAACGCCGCGATCTCGGGTCTCGGCATCGCCTACCTGCCGAGCTTCCTCTTCGCCGATGCGATGCGCCAAGGCCTCGTGGAAGAAGCCATCCCCGGCCTGCCGACCGAGATCCTCGGGATCTACGCCGTCTATCCGCCGGGCCGCTTCACCCAGCCGAAGGTGCGCGCCTTCATCGACTTCCTGGCGCGGCGCTATATGGACAAGGGTCCCGACAACTGGTGATCGCGTCCGGACGATACAGGAAAGGGCCGCGCCTAGCGCGGCCCTTGTCTTTTCCGGCCTAGCCGGGCGGGCTTGCGGTGATCATCACTTCGACGCGGCGATTGCGCGCGCGATCCTCCGGTGTGACGTTGGGTGCGCGCGGCGCCAGATATCCCACGCCATCCGCCAGCACCCGATCCGCCGCGACCCCATAGGACTGCACCAGCCGGTCCCGAACCGAAGCCGCCCTGGCCTTCGACAGGGCCACGTTGCCTGACAATCCACCCGAGACATCGGTGTGGCCGACCAGCGTGACCTTGTAGCCGGGATTGGCGCGAAGCCAGGCAGCCAGTGCCGCCAGGGACGCATAATCGCCCGCATCGAGTTGCGCCGCGCCCGAGGCGAAGACCAGATCGTCAAGCGCAACCGAGCCGGCCCTCGCGAGGCCAGCCGCGATATCCGCCTCGGTCTTGGGAACCCCCGTCACCGGCGCAGCGGCGGCGGCAGTGGCGGATGCGGTCACGGGCGCAACCGTTGCGGGTTCAACCTCGACGACCGGCGTGGCTGGGCCGACCGTGATCAGCTGGACGAAGCCATGCACCGCCGATCGGCTGACGAACAGACTGACGGCCTCGGGCCCATCCGCCCCGTCACGCTCGGCCGACAGGAAGCGGAAATTGCCAAGATCCACATGCATGTCCGGCTCGGGCAGGACTTGCGTGCCGAAACGGAAATCAAAGCCGCCACAGGCATCGGTGTCGCAATCGAGGAGGACGCGGAACCCCTGTGCCGCGAGCTGGTCGCGCAAGGGGGCCAAGATCTGCAGCGTGGTCTGGGGCTGACCGTCGATCCGCCACACCCGGCGCGTCACCCCGCCTTCGAAGGCTTGCGTCGGTACCTTTCCCTCGCCCCAAGGCCCGGTCGGAAGGTCATAGCTGCCCACGGGCTCGGACTGGTCGGCGATCAGTGTCGCCGTGGACGGCATCCTCAGGTCCACTGCCCCGGCAGGCTGCGCCAGGCAGATCCCTCCCACCAGAAGAAGGGCCAGTTGGCGGGCGATGGATGTGGATCGGAGAACTGCGCTGGCCACTTCGGGCTCATCCTTGACGATAGAGATACCCTCCCACAACCCGCAGGCCGAGGGAAGCATAGAGCGCCTTTGCAGGGGCGTTGGCGCGCGTGACCGCCAGACCCAGCACCTCGGCTCCGTGAGACGCCCCCCAGACTGCCGCACCGCGCACCAGTTGGCTTCCGACCCCGCGCCGCCGCGCATCGGGGAGGACTTCGACCGCATGCAGCATGACCAGTCCGTCGTGAACCGCGGCGAAGGCAACGCCAACAGATCGGTCCCGGTTTCTCGCCAGAAGCACGGTCCTTGGCCCGGCAACCCGACCCATCACTGCGATCCGGGCCGGACCGATTCCCGTCTCCTCCCAGATGTCGGTAGCAATGGCCAAAGGCGGCCAATGCGGAAAGATCTCCATGTCGCCGGGCGGCGGTCCGAGACGATCGACCGGCGCGGCGAAAAGCTCGACCGGATCGACGATCCCGTACCCGCGACCTTCAAGCATCCGGTCCAGGTCCGCATCCGCCTGACGCAGCATGAAAAGCGGATCCTGCCCTAGATCACGCATCGCGGCCTCGGCAATCTCCACGTCGGCGGCAGTCACCGGTCCCACGGCGGTTGCCGCCGAGACGCGCTTGCCGCCGCCTTGCCCGTCCCGGATCACAAAGGCGCCGAGCTGCCGCCGCGCCGCGGCGGGCCAGGTCGCTTCCATCGCGGCGACGAACGCCTCTTCTTCGGGCAGCGCCGTCATGCCGGCGGGAACAGCGCGGTCAGCCGGGCCATCGCGGTATCGACCTGCGCCGGGTCCGTGCCGCGGATCACAAGGTTTGTGCCGTGCCGGCCGTTGCTGATGAAGGGGTAGGACCCCATCGAGAGTTCAGGAAACTCGTCGGCCAGCGCGCCGAAGGACGCTGCGATCTCGCCCTCGCCCCGTTCGACGCGAAGTGTCTTGCTGACCAGCGGCGCGCCACCGGTAATGCCGGGCAGGACCGAAGCCACCATCGCCTGGAAGATGCTCGGCACCCCGGCCATCACATGGACATTGCCAATTATGAAGCCGGGCGCGACCGAGATCGGGTTGTCGATCAGCGTGGCGCCATCGGGGATGCGGGCCATCCGCTGGCGCGCCGCGTTGAACTCCAGCCCCTGCCGGGCGTAGTGGGCGGCCAGCAGGTCATGGGCATCCTGACGGATACCGATAGGAACCCCGAAGGCATCGGCGATCGCCTCGGCCGTGATATCGTCATGGGTCGGCCCGATCCCGCCGCTGGTAAAGACATGGTCATGGCCCGACCGCAGCGAGTTCACTGCCGCAACGATGGCGGCGTGATCATCGGCGACGACCCTCACCTCGCGCAGCGAAACGCCATGCTGGGTCAGCTGCCCGGCAAGGTAATGGGTGTTGCCGTCCTGCGTACGGCCCGACAGGATCTCGTCCCCGATGACAAGCATGGCGGCGGTGGGGTTCGGCATGGCAACTCCGCGGTTTCGGGTCCGGTCCTTCGTATAGGCCGGGTCGGCCCTCTGGCCAAGGCGGAAGGCTTTCATTATCTAGAGGGTCGCAACAAGGACCATGTCGTTGGACGAAACCAGAGGCCGCATCACCCGGGATGGCATCCGGATCTACGAAGACGCGGATTTCGCCGGAATGCACGCCGCAGGCCGCGTCGCGGCCGAGATTCTCGATGCCGTGGTCCCGCTGGTCCAGCCCGGCGTCACGACCGAGGCGATCGACGACTTCATCACCGAAGAGGTCAAGCGGCGCAACGTGACCTCGGCCACCATCGGCTACAAAGGTTATCGCCACGCTTCCTGCATCAGCGTCAACCATGTGGTCTGTCACGGCATCCCCGGACCGAAGCTCCTCAAGGATGGCGATATCCTGAACATCGACGTGACGGTGATCGTCGATGGCTGGTTCGGCGACACCAGCCGCATGTATGTCGCCGGCGAGCTGAACCGGAAAGCCGAACGCCTGATCGAGGTGACGCATGACGCCCTGATGAAGGGGATCGAGGCGGTCAAGCCCGGCAACACCTTCGGCGACATCGGCCATGCCATCCAGGCTTACGTCGAGGCCAACCGCATGAGCGTGGTGCGCGACTTCTGCGGCCACGGTCTGGGCCGCGTCTTCCACGCCCCCCCGAACGTGCTGCATTACGGACGGCCCGGAACCGGCGCGGTGTTGGAAGAGGGCATGTTCTTTACCATCGAGCCCATGGTGAACCTTGGCCGGCCCGAGACCAAGATCCTTGCTGACGACTGGACAGCGGTCACCCGCGACAAGTCGCTTTCGGCGCAGTTCGAACATTCCGTTGGCGTCACCGCGACGGGTTGCGACATCTTCACCCTGTCGCCCGGCGGGCTGTTCCACCCCACCTACCGCCGCTGACTCTCAGCGCTTGAGGCTCGCTTCCACGCGGAAATCGTCGGGGATTTCGTCGCGCCCGTCGAGGATCAGGCCCGCCATCACCTCTGCCACCTTCGGCGCCATGCCAAAGCCGATCTTGAAGCCGCCATTGGCGATGAACTGCCCGGCCCGGCCCGGCCATTCCCCCAACATCGGCGCCCGCGACCGCGCGCGCGGCCGAAGACCCGCCCATCGGTCGATCACCGGCGCGTCCTTCAGCGCGGGACACGCGTCCACCGCCTTGCGGTGCAGCGCCTCCAGCTGATCATCGGTCGCGGACGGATCGTCCCACACCCGTTCGCTGGTCGAGCCGATTGCCACGGTGCCGTCGGCATGAGGCACGACATGCAGCCCGTCCACGAACAGCTGCGGCGCGTCTCGGGCGTCATGGCGCAGCAACAGCGCCTGCCCCTTTACCGCACCGCCGACCTCGCGCCCCAGATCGCGCGACAGGTCCGCCAGCCCGGCCACTCCGGTTGCCCAGAGCACCGGACCGGGCCCGTCCGGTGCCGCGACGCCCTCGACCACCTCGCCGCCCTTGGCACGGATCGCCGACACCAGCGCCGCCGCGGCCATCCGGGGATGCAATCGCGCCGACAGGCTGTCCCAAAGCCACAGGCCGGTCGGGCTGTCCGGCGCGAAGGTGCCGCGCTGCTCGGTCACCCGCCACTCGGCCAAGCGCTGCCAGAGCCTCTCCGCCCCATCCGCCCGTGCCAACGCCTGCGTCACGGCAGCGGAATCAGCCAGCGGTTGCAGCCGGCCCAGCCGGGCATATCCGGTGGCAAGACCGCCCGCCGCCGCGACCTCGGCCCACCAGCCATCGGCCATGACGAGGCTTTCGAACTGGAACTGCTTCTTCGGGTTCCACTGCTCCGGCACATGCGGCGCCAGCGCGCCGACCAGCCCACCGCTGGCCCCGGCCCCGATCCTGTCCCGTTCAAGCACCCGCACCCGCGCACCGCGCCGGACGGCGGCCCAGGCACAGGCAAGCCCGAAGACCCCCGCCCCCATCACCGTCAGATCGGCCCTTGCCATGCCTCGCGCCCTTGACCATTGTCCGCCGCGATCCGGGGTGTAGGGCAAATGACGGCGACGGGCCAGACGGCAGAGTTGGAATGGCGGGACGGCGCGATCCCGGTCTCGACCCGCTTCGACGATCCCTACTTTTCGCTCGCAGGCGGTCTGGCCGAGACGCGTCACGTCTTCCTTGCCGGGAACGACTTGCCCGCCCGCTTTCGCCCCGGTTTCCACATCGCCGAGCTTGGCTTCGGCACCGGCTTGAACATGCTGGCGGCGCTGATCGCCTGGCGCGACAGCGGCACCGAAGGGCCCCTGCGCTTCACCTCCTTCGAGGCCTACCCGATGGCGGCGCCCGACATCGCCCGCGCCCTGTCCGCCTTTCCCGAGGCCGAAGCCGTCGCCACGCCCTTCCTGTCGCAATGGGCCGAAGGGCGAACCCGGATCGCCCTTGACGGGCTGGAGCTTGAGATCGTCCTCGGTGATGCAGGTGAAACGCTGCCCACCTGGCAGGGCCGCGCCGACGCCTGGTTCCTTGACGGCTTTTCGCCCGCCAAGAACCCCGATCTCTGGACCGACGACCTGATGGCCAACGTGGCCCGCCACACCGCACTTGGTGGGACCTTCGCCACCTACAGCGCCGCCGGCGGCATTCGGCGGGCACTTGCCGAGGCGGGCTTTGCGGTCGAGCGCCGAGCGGGCTTTGGCACCAAGCGCCACATGACGACCGGTGTCCTTGCCCGATGACCCGGCCCGGCCAGAACACCCGCCTTGGCATCGCTCTGATGATCGCGGCCGTCTTTGCGTTCTCGGTGCAGGACGCGCTGTCGAAGCACCTCGCCGCCGCCTACAACCCGCTGATGGTGGTGATGATCCGCTACTGGGTTTATGCCGGCTTCGTCGTGATGCTGGCGCTGCGCCGGCCGGGCGGCCTGCGTCGGGGGATCCGGACACGCCACCCCTGGCTTCACCTGACCCGCGCCACGCTGCTCATCGCCGAGATCTGCGTCATCGTCACGGCCTATACGCTGATCGGCCTCATCAACACCCATGCCGTCTTCGCGGTCTGCCCGCTTCTGATCGCGGGCCTGTCCGGGCCGGTGTTGGGCGAGAAGGTCGGGCTTGGCCGCTGGATCGCCATCGGCGTTGGTCTTGCTGGGGTGCTGGTGATCCTGCAACCCGGATCTGGCGTGTTCACGCCCGCTGCGCTTCTGCCGCTCGCCTCGGCGACGATGTTCGCCTTCTACAGTCTGCTGACGCGCCGGGCGACGCAGGCAGAGGACGCCTTTCTCAGCCTGTTCTGGTCAGGCATCTTCGGGGCCGCGCTCATCACCGTGGTCGGCCTGCCGCGTTGGCAGCCGATGACCGGTGCTGACTGGGGCTGGATGGCGATGTACGGCCTGGTCGCAGTCTTTGCGAACTGGCTGCTCATCCGTTGCTACGAGGTGGCCGAGGCCAATGCGGTGCAGCCTTATGCCTACATGCAGATTGTCTTCGTCAGCATCGTGGGCATCGTGGTCTTCGACGAAACGCTGGCCCGCAACGTGGCGATCGGGGTCGTGATCGTCGTCGGCGCAGGCCTTGCCGCGCTGATGCTCGAGCGGCGGCGCAGCCTGCCGCCTGTTCCAGACTCTGCCGTATGAAGACCGAACAGAACACCCGCCTCGGCATCTGGCTGATGATCGCCACGACGGCGATCTTCGCGATTCAGGACGGGATCTCGCGGCACCTGGCGGCGACGTACAACGTCTACATGGTCGTGATGATCCGCTTCTGGTTCTTCGCGGCCTTCGTGACCTTCCTTGCCATGCGCAACGACGGCGGCCTTCGCGCCGCCGTCCGCACGCGCTATCCCGTCATCCAGATCTCACGCGGGCTGCTGCTGGTGGCCGAGGTCTGCGTCATGGTGGTGGCCTTCACCCTGCTTGGCCTGGTCGAATCCCACGCCGTCTTTACCTGCTACCCGCTGCTTGTCGCTGCATTGTCAGGGCCAGTCCTGGGCGAAAAGGTTGGCTGGCGCCGGTGGACGGCGATCGGCATCGGCTTTGTCGGTGTGCTCATCATCCTGCAGCCGGGCCTGGCAGTGTTTTCGCCCTATGCGCTGGTGCCATTGCTCTCGGCCTTCCTCTTCGCGCTTTACGGGCTGCTGACGCGCTACGTCGCACGGGGGGACAGCGCTTCGGTCAGCTTCTTCTGGACGGGAACCGTTGGCGCGGCGGCGATTACGCCGCTTGGCCTCTTGCACTGGCAGGAGATGACGGCGGGCGATTGGGGCTGGATGGCGCTGCTCTGCGCCACGGCGGCGACGGCCCATTGGCTGTTGATCCGCGCCTATGCGGTCGCCGAGGCCAGCGCGGTGCAGCCCTTTGCCTATCTGCAGCTCGTCTTTGTCTCGTTCATCGGGCTTGGCGTCTTTGGCGAAACGCTGCGGACGAACGTGGTGATCGGCGCGGCGGTCGTCGTCTCGGCGGGCCTGTTCACACTCTGGCGGCAGAGAATTCGGGCGAAGCAGCAGTCCTGACCCGGCAGGAATCGTGGCCTGACCCTGCGCTTGCGCTCAGGGCGTTCGCGCCGGGGCCCGCGCTCACCCCTTGAGCTCACCCGTGATGTTCACCGGACCGACCTTGCCCTTGAGCTTCGCGCGATACACCACCACCGCTTCGGATACCCGCATCACATAGGTCCGGGTTTCCTTGAACGGTATCATCTCGACCCAGTCGACCACGTCGACATCCTCGCGCCGGGGATCGCCCAGTTGTTCCATCCACGCCTTCGGCCGCCCCGGCCCGGCATTGTAGGCCGAGGCGATAAGCGCGACCGAGGGCCCGAACTGGTCGACCATCTGGGCAAGATAGGCCGAGCCGAGCGACGCGTTGTAGTCAGGGTCGGTCGTCAGTTTCGACGCGACGAAGGACTGGCCCGTCTGGCTGGCCATGCGCTTGGCGGTTTCGGGCATCAGCTGCATCAGGCCCTGCGCGCCAGCGCTGCTGACGACGGTCGGATCGAACTCGCTTTCGCGCCGGGCGATCGACAGGGCAAGCGCGCGGCTGACCGGCAGGCCGTCGGGCACCATGCCCGTCACCGGGAAATAGGCCCGCGGCAGGATCACGCCACGATCAGCTGCCTCCTTAGCCACCACGACCGCGACATGTGGGTTGTCGATGTCCAGCGCAAGTTCGGCCAACTGCGCCAGTTCCGGCGGATCAAGGCCGTCGGCCAGTTGCACGAAGAACCGCTTGGCCGTGGCCTTGTCGCCAGCCTTTTCCAGAAGCAGGGCCGCGGCGAGGACAGACGATTTCGCAAACGGGGCCTGCCGCCAATCCGGATAGCGGTCCTTGCCCAGCATCTTCGGGTCGAGATCGGCGCCGATCCGCTCGGCGGCCAGAAGCCCGTAATAGGCCGACTGGTATCTTGCCGCCCGGGCATAGGCAGCCCGGGCCTCGGCCTGCTTGCCCATCGCCTCGTAGCTGCGGCCCTCCCAGTAGGCGCCGCGCGACACGCTGATCGGCGTGCTGACCGACGCGGTGAGGTTCTGGAAATGGGTCAGCGCCGCGCCGTAGTCATGGAGGCTGCGCAGGGCAATGAAGCCCGAGACGAATTCAAGCTCGGCATAATCGGCGCCGCCGGTCAGATGGTGCGACGACGCCACCCTGTAAGCCGTGCGCGGATCTCCGTCTCGCAGCAGACGCCGCGCCAGGAGCGCGCGACGTTCGGCCCATTCCTCGGGCTGGCCAAGCGTCGCGTCGCTGGCCGAGGCCGCGATGATGGTCTCGGCGGCATCTTCGTAGCGGTCCTTCCGCATCCGCCAGAGGAACCGCTCGTAGGCCAGTCCGGGATTGTCGGCCAGCTTGGCCGGAACGGCCTTCAGCTTGACATCAATCGCGGGCGCTTCGACGCGCAGGGCAATCCGGGCCTTGCCGAGCGCCGCCCAGCCGGGCGAAACGCGGGGCAGCATCCGCGCCGCCTCGTCGGTATCGCCATCCCACAAGAGCCGGTCGAGCCGTTGTTCGTTCACCTTGGCCAGTGCCTTGGGATACATCGCCAGAAGCTCGTCTTCTTCGTCCATGGTGAAGGACAGGGCGATCCAGGCGCGCATTGCCTCGGCTTGCGCGGCTTCGCTGTTGTCGGTTGCCGCAAAGGCCTTGATCAGGGCGATTGACCCCTTGGCGGTGGCGGGCTGCGCCTCGGCGAAATAGGCAATCACCCGTTCGGGCGTGTTTGATCGGGCAACCGCCTCTTCGCCCTTGATGCGGATGATCTTGCGGCCCGGCCAGTCGGGACGGCGTTCAAGGAAGGATTCGTAATCGCTGAGCGTCGCATCGCCGGCGCGCAGGCGGAACCATTCGATGACATCCCGGGAAATCGGATCTTCGACCGTCGCCTCGGCTCCCGCCCAATCCCCGGCTCGTGCTTCGGCCAGCGCACTGCGCAAGGCACCTGCCTTGTCGGCATGGGCCGGAGGCGCAGCGACGACGGCAAGCGCCACGACGAGCGGGCGAAGGAACGGCCGGAACAGGGTCTGGCGGAGAAGGTTGGGGCGATACTTCGGCATGGAAGCTTTTTGCCTTCCCCCGAGTCGCGCCGCAACACACAAATATGCCAGTTATCCACAGGGCCTTCCGCCTGTTGGCAATCGGCATCGGGGCCGCTAGGTAAGCTCCATTTGCAACTGGGCGACTCATCCGCCCGACCACTCGAGGAGACGCGTGCCATGATCGAAAGGATCAAGGGGTCCATCCCCGCCCTGGTGACGCCGTTCAAGAACGGCGAGCTGGATCTGGACACGCTGAAGAAGCTGGTCGGATGGCACATCGAACAGGGCTCGACCGGCCTTGTTCCCGTTGGCACCACGGGCGAAAGCCCGACGCTGAGCCATGAAGAGCACGAGCGGGTGATCGAGGAAACGGTCAAGGCCGCGGCAGGACGCGTTCCGGTCATCGCCGGGGCCGGTTCGAACAACACCGCCGAGGGCATCCGCCTGATCCGCCATGCCGAGCGCGTCGGCGCCGACGCGGCGCTCGTCGTGACCCCCTATTACAACAAGCCGACCCAGGCCGGCCTGATCGCCCACTTCACCGCGCTGCACGACTGCTGCAACCTGCCGATCGTGATCTACAACATCCCCGGCCGGTCGGTCGTCGACATGTCGCCCGAGACCATGGGTGTGCTGGCAAAGCTGCCCCGCATCATCGGGGTCAAGGACGCGACCGGCAAGATCGAACGCGTCAGCCAGCAGCGTGCCTCCTGCGGCAAGGATTTCATCCAGCTTTCGGGCGAGGATGCGACCGCGCTCGGCTTCAACGCCCATGGCGGTGTCGGCTGCATCAGCGTGACCGCGAACGTCGCGCCCAAGCTCTGCGCCGAGTTCCAGGCGGCGACGCTGGCCGGAGACTACAGGAAGGCGCTGGCGTATCAGGACCGTCTGATGCCGCTGCACGAGGCGATCTTCCTTGAACCGGGGCTTGCCGGCGCGAAGTACGGCCTGTCCCGGCTTGGCCTTTGCTCGGAAGAGGTGCGCCTGCCGCTGGTCGGCCTGACCGACGGCACCAAGGCGCGGATCGACGCGGCGATGCGCCATGCGGGGATCCTGAACTGAGCTTCGACCTTTCCGCCGTCGCCACGGGCGCCAGGGCCAACCTTCACGGAAGTTTCTGGATGGTCGCGGCGATGGCGGGCTTCGCCATCGAGGACATGTTCCTGAAATCGGCGGCGCAGACGCTGCCGGTAGGGGAAATCCTGATCCTCTTCGGCGGCGCCGGGATGCTCGTCTTTGCCGCGCTGGCCAAGCAGCGTGGCGAACGGGTCCTGCACCCGGCAATCCTGACCCCGGTCATCCTGATCCGCGCCCTGTTCGAGGTGACGGGCCGGCTGTTCTACACGCTCGCCATCGCTCTCACCCCCCTGTCGAACGCCTCAGCCATCCTTCAGGCGACGCCGCTGGTGGTGATCGCCGGCGCGGCGCTGGTCTTTGGTGAGCGCGTCGGCTGGCGCCGCTGGACAGCGGTGCTGGTCGGTTTCATCGGCGTGCTCATCATCCTGCGGCCCGGCCTTGAAGGCTTCACGCCCCTGACGCTGCTGGCCGTGATCGGCACCATCGGCTTTGCCGGGCGCGACCTTGCCACCCGCGCGGCACCGCCGGTGCTGTCGAACTTCCAATTGGGCGTCTACGGCTTTGCGATGATGGTGCCCGCCGGGGCGGCGCTGCTGGGCTTTTCCGGTGGGGCGCAGGTTCCGGACGGCTATTCGGCGGCGGACCTGATCTGCGCGACGACCGTCGGCGTGTCGGCCTACTACGCCCTGACCCGCGCGATGCGCACCGGCGACGTCTCGGTCGTGACGCCATTCCGCTACACGCGCCTGATCTTCGCGATGATCCTCGGCATGGCCGTCTTTGCCGAGCGGCCAGACCTGATGACAATCGCCGGATCGGTGCTGATCGTCGCCAGCGGGGTCTACGCCCTCCTGCGCAGCCGCCGCCGCTAGGGCGAATCAAGTCCGTCGCCGCGGTCAACAATCCGGCCGCCTGACCCTGATTTATGCTTAATCGAATGTGAATGCGCGTCAGTTTTCCGAACGATGGCGTCCGCGCGCAGAGACCGTAACCAGACGAGAAACGCTGCCCTCTGCCAGCCGTCAGCGTGACGAAAAAATGGCGAAATCCGGGTGCTTCTTGGGCACATGGCCGATCTGGCCGCCACAAGACTTAATCAGGAAGGATTACGCAGATGTTCATGCAGGACATGACCCGCCTCGTCGCCCGCGCCACCCCGATGCCCGTCGCCCGCGCCCTGCCGCGGACCGGTCTGGTTGCGGGAACGCTCGTCGAGACCTCGCAGGGCTGGTGCCGGGCCGAGAACCTGCGCCGGGGCGACCGGGTTCACAGCTTTGACGGCGGCCTGCGCGAGATCGTCGCGATCGATCGCGACTGGCTGGCGCCGGGCAAGGTCCAGCTTGTCCAGGTGCCGGCCGGGGTGCTGGGCAATTGCGATGAGGTGTCGATGATGCCGGGACAGGCGCTGCTCGTCGATTGCTGGGACGAGCCGGAGATGGATGGTGCGGTGGTTGCGCTGGTTCCGGCGGCGGCGCTGATCGGTCTGGCCGGGGTCACCGTCAGCGCAACTCGAAAGGCGACGGAAATCCTCATGCCGGTCTTTGCCGAGGAAGAGGTGATCCATGCACAGGGCGGTCTCCTGCTGCATTGCCCTGGTGCAGCAAGCACTTCGACGCGCGGCGCGGCGCCCGGCTTCTTCCCCCGCCTGTCGCGCGAACGGGCGCACCGGCTCCTCTCAGAACGTCTGGCAGCAGGGCAGATCGGCGTCGGCGCCTGAGCGTGGGGCGCCGGTCAGTCGCCCCTGCGCCGGCTTTCCAGCTGGTTCAGCCGGATCTGGCGCAGCCCTTCGATCAGCAGGGCGCAGAGAAGGCCGAAGTTCAGGAAGCCGTTGGCGGCCTCCATGCCGGACAGGATGCGCCAGCCGATCGGCAGGACGATATCGCCGAGGCCAAGCGTGGTGAAACAGACGAGCGAGAAGTAGACCGCTTCCTCCAGCGTGTCGAAGGCGCCCATCATCACATAGGCCCCGGCCCAGACCCAGACGCCGACGGTGATAACGCCCAGCACCCAGAGCGAGACGCTGGCCACCAAAAGCACCAGTTTCGGCCGATGGGGCGGCTTCAGCAGCCAGGGGTGGACGCGCAGGAATACCACCTCCAGCACCATCGCAGCCAACGCAGCGAAAGTGATGTTGAAGATGAGAAGCACGGTCCCCACCCCGATCTCGACCAACATGCGATTGCCTCCCGCACCGCGATGCATCACCCTTTCAAGATATGTCTTCCGGGGAGGGCATCCCAAGATCGGCCCCGCGCGGCAGTCCGGAGCCGTGTCCTTCCGGCCACGCCCTGCGCTCAGAAGGCCCAGTCCGGGTCCTCGGTGAAGCAGATCGTCAGCCAGCGCCCTGGACCATCGCCGCCGATCGCTGCCCCGACCTCGTCCCGGATCGCGTCAAGCTCCGCGATGCTGTGCGCTGGCCAGTCTGGCGGTACGAGGAAATGGATCTCGATCAGGACCGAGCGGCCCATCTTGGCGACATAGCTGTAGGACGTCTCGAAGCCGTGGCGCTGCACCGCCTCTGCGGCGCGGGCCCGGACGTGGCGGTCAAGCTCTTCGGGCGCCAGAAGGAAGACATCCGACAGGGCCGCGCGCAGGTCGGATAGCGGCATCGGCAGGACCGCAAGGCAGACGGCCACAAGGATCGCCGGATCGACAAAGGGTTGCAGCCAGGCGTGCCGCGTCCCGGTCAGGGCCAGCGCGACAAGGAAGGCCAGAAACAGTGCCGCCGAGATCGCCCCCGACATCGCCCAGCTTTTCGCATCCAGCGCGACGAAGGCCGATTTGAGGTCGCGGTTCAACCTCCGCTGCCGCCACCCCATGACAAGGCAGGCCAGAGCCATCCCCCCCGCATAAAGCGCGGCCCAGCCGAAATCCGGCTCCGACCCGCCGTCAAGCAGCAGAAGCAGGGCACTGCCAAGCGCATAGAGCACGACAAGGACCAGCATGATCGAGTTCAGCGCCAGAACGAGCGGTTCCAGATGCCAGAAGCCGAACTGATACCGGACACGCCCCCGCGCCGGGGTCCCCTGTCGGCGGATGTCCTCCTGGATCAGCCGAGAGACGAGCAGCGCCAGCCCGCCCATGGAGGCGTCGATCAGCGCGTAGAAGCCGTCGAACAGCACCGCGAAAGAGCCGGTAAGCAGGCCGGCGGCAAAGCTGATGCCGGCCAGGACGACGAGGAGTCGGATCGAGCCCTGCAGGGCCGCCTGTTCCCGAGCGGTTCGCGCCTCGATATTGTCCATTTCTGTGCCTTGCGTCGCGGGCCGGGCAAAGGCTAACAGCGCGATCCGCCTGCGACAACCGGATGGCAGGTGACTGGACTTGGCCCCCTCGCTCGCCTATCTCGGTCGGGTCATGGCCCAGAAATCCGATCCCAACTCGAAACTCATCGCCGAGAACCGCCGGGCGCGCTTCGATTACTTCATCGAAAGCGACCTTGAAGCGGGCATCGTGCTGACCGGGTCCGAGGTGAAGTCGCTGCGGCAGGGCGGCGCGAACATCGGCGAAAGCTATGCGAGCGTCGAAGGCGGCGAGTTGTGGCTCATCAACGGCTATATCGCGCCCTATCTCCAGGCCAAGACCTGGGGGCACGAGGAACGCCGCCGCCGCAAGCTGCTCGTCAGCCGCAAGGAACTCTCGCGCCTGTGGAACGCCACCGCGCGCGAGGGCATGACCATCGTGCCGATCGCCATGTATTTCAACGACCGCGGCGTGGTGAAGCTCAAGATCGGCGTCGCGAAGGGCAAGAAACTGTCCGACAAGCGCGAGACGGAAGCCAAGCGCGACTGGGGCCGCGAGAAGGCCCGATTGTTGAAGCAAGGCGGATAATCCGCACTTTTTGCTGACATTTTAGGTAACTTGACGCATAGTAACTTTGGCCGGCGCGAGGGGCACGCGACCGGCAGACTGTGATCAGCCCCCAAGAGGGAAGATATGGAACAGTTGATTATCCAGCTTGTCGCCGGTGCCATCGGTGGCAATGCGGCAGGCAAGGCAATGCCGAATGCCAGTCTCGGTGGCCTCGGCAACACCATCTCCGGACTGGTCGGCGGCGGAATCCTCGGGTGGATCGTCCAGACAGTTGTCAGTAGCGGCGCAGTTGACGCCGCCGCAGGTGCTGCTGGCATCGACATCGGCTCGATCGTAGCAAGCCTCGCCTCTGGCGGCATTGGCGGTGCAGTGTTGACCGCGGTCATCGGCATGATGAAGAACCGCGCAGCCTAAGCGCGACCGGCCCGCGGCGAGCCAAGCCGCGGGCCACTGCCGTCACGTCTTGCCCAGACCCGCCGCCGCCCGTTATGGGTGGGCAGGCAACATGATGGGGGCGCTGATGGCCACGGATGATCCCAAGACACTGGTTTCAACTGCCTGGCTCGAGGCGCATCTGCAGGATCCCGACCTGCGCATTCTCGATGCTTCGTGGTATATGCCGGATTCCGGGCGCGATCCGAAGGGCGAATACATGGCCGCCCATATCCCCGGTGCGCGGTTCTTCGACATCGAAGAGATTTCGGACCAGCGGTCCTCGCTGCCGCACATGGCACCGCCGCCCGAGAAATTCATCAGCCGTATGCGGGCGATGGGCGTGGGCGACGGCCACCAGGTGGTCATTTATGATGGTTCCGGCCTTTTCTCGGCGCCGCGCGTCTGGTGGACCTTCCGCCTGATGGGCAAGACCGATGTCGCGGTGCTGGACGGCGGCCTGCCGAAATGGCGGGCCGAGGGCCGGCCGATCGAGGACATGCCCCCGGTCCTGCGCGACCGCCACATCACCGTTCAGCGTCAGGCCAGCCTGGTGAAGGACGTCACCCAGGTTGCCCATTCGAGCAAGCTCGGCGATGCCGAGATCGTCGATGCCCGCTCCGCGGCACGGTTCAAGGGCGAGGCGCCGGAGCCGCGTCCGGGCCTGCGGTCGGGCCACATTCCGGGCTCGAAGAACCTGCCATGGAACGGGCTTCTCAATGCCAATGGCACGATGAAGGATCCAGACGCGCTGAAGGCCGCCTTCCTCGCAGCAGGCATCGACCTGACCAAGCCAGTCATCACCACCTGCGGCTCGGGCATCTCTGCCGCGATCCTGAGCCTCGCGCTGGAACGGATCGGCCACCGGAACCACTCGCTCTATGACGGCAGCTGGGCCGAATGGGGCATGTATGACGACCTGAAGGTCGCGAAAGGATAACCCATGTTCGAGGCGCTGAAGCCGCAGGCGCAGGACAAGATCCTGGCGCTCATTCAGATGTTCCGCGACGACCCGCGAGAGGGGAAGATCGACCTCGGCGTCGGCGTCTACAAGGATGCAACCGGGCTGACCCCGGTCATGCGCGCGGTCAAGGCGGCCGAGAAGAAGCTGTGGGACGAGGAAAAGACCAAGACCTATACCGGTCTCGCCGGTGAACCCGCCTTCCACGCTGCGATGATCGACCTGATCCTGGCCGGCAGCGTCGCGGCCGACCGTGTCGCCGCTGTCGCCACACCCGGCGGCACGGGCGCGGTGCGGCAGGCGCTGGAGCTTATCAAGTTCGCCTCGCCGCAGGCCACCGTCTGGCTCAGTGACCCGACCTGGCCGAACCATCCCTCGATCATCCGCTATCTCGGCATGCCGATGGCGGAGTACCGCTATTTCGACGCAGGCACCCGCGGGCTGGACTTCGGCGGGATGATGGCCGACCTGGCGAAGGTCAAGGCAGGCGACGTGGTGCTGCTGCATGGCTGCTGCCACAACCCGACCGGCGCCAACCCGACGGCGGACCAATGGGCGAAGATCGCGGACCTGCTGGCCGACAAGGGCGCAGTGCCGCTGGTGGACCTGGCCTATCAGGGTTTCGGCGACGGTCTGGACGAGGACGCGGCGGCCACCCGTTTGATCGCAAAGCGCCTGCCCGAGGTCCTCATCGCCGCCTCGTGCTCGAAGAATTTCGGCATCTACCGCGAACGGACCGGGATCCTTCTGGCCGTGGGCGATGCGGCCAAGAGGGCCACGGTGCAGGCGAACCTCGCGTTCCTGAACCGGCAGAACTATTCCTTCCCGCCCGACCATGGCGCGCGGCTGGTCACGATGATCCTGACTGATCCGGCCCTGCGGAAGATGTGGCAGGAGGAGCTGGAAGAGGTGCGGCTGAACATGCTTGGCTTGCGCCGTCAGCTGGCGGATGAGCTGCGTCGGCTGACCAATTCCGACCGCTTCGACTTCATCGCCGATCACCGCGGCATGTTCTCGCGCATCGGCGCGACACCGGAAGAGGTCGAGCGGATGCGGGTTGAACGCGGCATCTACATGGTCGGGGATTCGCGCCTGAATATCGCGGGCCTGAATGCCGACACCGTTCCAGTGCTGGCCCGCGCCATCGCCGACAACGTCGCCTGAAAACAAGTCGGCCCGGACGAGGGAGAGGCTCGTCCGGGCCGTAGATTGCGCGGGGGAGGAGGTCCGCGCGGGAAACGGCCCGCCGGGAGGCGGCAGGCCGAAACCGGATCACATGTTGTAGGCGCTTTCGCCGTGCGAGGTCTGGTCCAGACCCTGACGCTCGTCTTCGGCGCTCGGACGCAGGCCGAACAGCAGGTCGATCACCTTGTAGAGGATGAACGACACGACACCCGACCACACCAGAGTCACCAGGACGGCCTTGATCTGCGTGATGACCTGAGCACCCATGTCGTATTCGCCAGCGACAGCGGGGAACACGGTGTAGTCGACCCAGCCCTGACCGCCAAGCGAAGGCGAGGCGAGGAAGCCAGTGCCGATCGCGCCGAGGATACCGCCCACGCAGTGGACGCCGAAGACATCGAGCGTGTCGTCGTATTTCAGCTTGGTCTTCACCGTCGAGACGAAGAAGTAACAGACCGGCGAAACGATCAGCCCGAGCACCACCGAACCCATCGGGCTGGCGAAACCGGCAGCCGGCGTGATCGCCACGAGACCGGCAACGGCACCCGTCACGGCACCCAGCATCGAGGCACGGCCATGATGCACCTGCTCGACCAGGCTCCAAGACAGGGCGGCGGCGGCGGTTGCGATGAAGGTGTTCAGGAAGGCAAGCGCGGCCAGGCCGTTCGACTCGAGGTTCGAGCCGGCGTTGAAGCCGAACCAACCAACCCACAGCAGCGAGGCGCCGATCATCGTCATCACGAGGCTATGCGGCGGGGTGGCTTCCTTGCCGAAGCCAAGGCGCGGACCGATGACAAGGCAGCCCACCAGACCGGCGATCCCGGCATTGATGTGAACCACGGTTCCGCCGGCAAAGTCGAGCGCACCCATGCCCCAGAGCATGCCGTAGTCAGTGGGGTTATCGACCAGGAAGTCCGGGCCGGACCAGTACCAGACCATATGCGCAATCGGGTAGTAGACGATGGTCGACCACAGCACCACGAACAGCATCAGCGGCCAGAACTTCACCCGTTCGGCGAAGGCGCCGACAATGAGGGCCGGGGTGATGCAGGCAAAGGTCATCTGGAAGATGACGAAGGCATATTCCGGGATGTAGACGTTGTTCGAGAAGGTCGCGGAATAGGTGCTGGTGCTGACCCCGGCGAGGAAGGCCTTGCTCAGGCCGCCGACATAGGGGCTGCCGCCGGTGAAGGCCAGGCTGTAGCCGTAGAAGACCCACAGCAGCGCCCCGATCGACACGATCATGAAGACCTGCATCAACAGGCTGAGCATGTTCTTCGACCGCACGAGACCGCCGTAGAAGAGGGCGAGCGCCGGGATCGACATCAGCAGCACCAGAGCCGAACTGACCAGCATCCAGGTCGTGTCGCCCTTGTCGACCATGCCCGCCATAGCGGCGGCGTCCGGACCCTTGATCGGGCCGCTCACGACCTCGACAGTGGCGTCTTGCGCCCAGGCCGGAAGCGCGCCGAGGACGGCCGCTCCTGCGCCAAGCGCGTAAGCTTTCATTGATTTCGTCATTTCTTTCTCTATCCCCACCAGCCGCGTCACAGCGCGTCGTCGTTGACTTCGCCCGTCCGCACCCGGACAGCCTGCAGAACGTCAAGGACGAAGATCTTGCCGTCGCCGATCTTGTCAGTCTTGGCCGTCGTCCGGATCGTCTCGACAACAGCTTCTGCCAGGCTGTCGCTCACAACGACTTCCAGGCGGACCTTCGGCACGAAGTTCACCGCATACTCGGCACCCCGATAGATCTCGGTATGCCCGGACTGGGATCCGAACCCCTTGATCTCGGTTACCATCATGCCGCGAACGCCGATGGCGGTGAGCGCCTCGCGCACCTCCTCCAGCTTGAACGGCTTGATTGCTGCAATAATGAGTTTCACGACCATCCCCTTCATGGTTGGAGGGCGACCCAGCGCGTCCCCTGCGAGATCAAGGAGACTTGATGGAATTCCACACAAGTTGGGGGCCGGTAAGCCTGGGCATGCGGCCGATCGAACTGCCCATAAATTACACAAATTCATCTCTTCGATTAAAAATTAATCACGCCACAAACGCGAATCGTTGGTGTCCGCGCTCCACATTCGTGACAGGACAGGCTAGAGTCGGCTCAAAGCAGGCGCACGCAACGAACGGGCGAAACAGGCATGAGCAGTACTGGCGACTGGCGTCCACCCCTGGTGGCGGATCGGCGCTACATGGCACAGACTTCCGCGACCCGTGCGAAAAGCGGCGGCACACGTGGCTCTGGCGGCAGCGGGCGCAAGCCTCCGTCGTCCGGGTCTCGCGCTGCGCCCAAGCGTCGCCCCCCGCGCCGAAACCCGATCGCCGCCTTTTTCATTGGCATCTTCCGCTGGATCGCCCGGGTGATCTGGGGAATCGGCTGGCGCGTCGGCTTCCTGCTGGCGATCGCGGTCGGCACATCCACGCTCTATTTCTATCAGAAACTGCCCGAGCTTTCGGACCTGCTCGATGGCCGGGCGCGCGGTTCGGTCACCCTTCTTGACCGCAACGGCGAGGTCTTTGCCTGGCGGGGGGAGACTTTCGGCGGCCAGATCGACGCGCAGCATGTCTCGCCCAACCTGCGCAATGCCATCGTGGCGACCGAGGACCGACGGTTCTACCATCACCTTGGCATCAGCCCGCGCGGCATCATCGGGGCGATCCGCATCAACATGTCAGAAGGCCGCGGGCCGCTGGAAGGCAACGGCGGCTCGACGATCACCCAGCAGGTGGCAAAGCTCCTGTGCCTAGGCGTGCCCTACGACCAGGCCAACTGGAAATCGGAATCGGATTACGAGGCCGACTGCCGCTCGGGCGGGGTCGTGCGCAAGATCAAGGAAGTCCCTTTCGCTTTTGCTCTGGAAGCCAAGTATTCCAAGGACGAGATCCTGACGATCTACCTCAACCGCGCCTATCTTGGCGCGGGCACCCGCGGGTTCGAGGCCGCAGCCCAGCGTTACTTCGGCAAGTCGGCAAACGACGTCACCCCCGCCGAAGCCGCGATGCTCGCCGGCCTGCTGAAGGCTCCGTCCTATTACGCGCCGACGAACAACCTGGAACGGTCACGCGAGCGGGCCAACATCATCATCGGCCTGATGGAAGATGAGGGCTACCTGACCAAGGAGCAGGCCGACGACGCGCGCGCGCATCCCGCACAGCTTTCCGCCGCAGCCGCCGCGCGGTCCGGCGGGTTCTTTGCCGACTGGGTGATGGATTCCGGCCCGTCCTACCTGACCCGCAACACGACCGAGGACGTGATCATCCGCACGACCTATGACCAGCGCATCCAGAAGGCAGCCGAATCCGCGTTGAACGACGTATTCGCGACAAAGCTCAAGGAAGGCTCGAAAGCGCAGGCCGCCGTCGTGGTCATGTCGGCGGATGGCGCGGTCCGGGCGATGGTTGGCGGCCGCAATACCGCCGATGCCGGCGCGTTCAACCGCGCGACACAGGCGCTGCGCCAGACCGGGTCGAGCTTCAAGCCCTTCGTCTATGCTGCAGCACTCGATGCCGGTTATTCGCCTGCCGACTATGTCGATGACAGCCCGCTGACCCTGTACATTCCCGGGTCCGGCAACTGGTCGCCCGACAACTACGACCACGAATTTCACGGCGTCATCACGCTGACCGACGCCCTTGCCGAATCCCGCAACATCCCAGCCGTGAAGGTGTCCGAGGCCGCGGGCCGCGACAATGTCCGCAGGGTGGCAAGCGGCTTCGGCATCACCTCGAACCTCGCCGACGGGCCGGCGCTGGCACTAGGCGTGTCCGAGGCGACGTTGATCGACATGACGGGGGCCTATGCCGGCATCCTCAACGGCGGCACTGCCGTGCAACCCTACGGCCTGACCGACCTGCGCCTGATGGGGGATGATACGCCGCTCATGGGACAGGAGGGCGGTCTGGGCGAACGCGTGATCTCGGAGCAGGCGGCGCGCGAACTCACCTACATGATGACCCAGGTGGTCGAACGTGGAACCGGGCGGCGCGCCATGCTGTCCGACCGTCAGGTGGCAGGCAAGACTGGCACGACCCAAGCCGCGCGCGACGCCTGGTTCCTGGGCTTCTCGGCAGATTATGTGACCGGCGTCTGGATGGGCTACGACGACAACACGCCCATGCAGGGTGTGACCGGCGGCGGCCTGCCGGCGGAGATCTGGCATGAGGTGATGGTGAGGGTCGAGGAAGGTCTGCCGCCCCAGCCCCTGCCAATGATCATCCCCGAGCCGCGCCTGCCGCCCGTGGCGCAGGCCTCGCAAGGCAGCGGAAATGGCGGCGCGGCACCAGCGTCGAACGGCAACCGCAACCAAGGCAATGGCGGCTTCTTCCAGCAGGTCTTCAGCGCCTTCGGCAAGAACAAGCAGGACTGACGCGACAAAGAAAAAGGGGCGGCCCTACCAAGGCCGCCCCTTTTTCATCCTTCGGCGCCGCGAGGTCAGCTCTTGTTCAGCTGCGCGATCAGTTTGTCGATGTCGCCCCCCTGCTGATCAAGCATCGCCCCGATCTCGGTCCGTTCGGTCGACAGCATGTTTACCCCCTCGATGATGAGGTTGAAGAACAGGTCGCGTCCGGACTTGTCGGACACATGCCAGCGCAGATCGAAAGGCGCTTCGCCCTGCAGGTAGGCGGTCGAAACCACCTCGTAATAGCTCTTCAACGGATGGGCTCCGGTCACTTCGATCCGTCCGCCGATGAATTCGCGGAACCGCCGACCGTATTTGCGCGAGATGTAGCCCTGATAAGCCTTGGTGAACGACTTCATCTGCGCCGGGCTGGCCTGCCGCGCCGCCGGCCCAAGGGCCGAACGCGCGATCGCGGCAACATCGGCATAGGTGGCGAAGATCTGCTCGAACTTCGCCAGCATCTGCGCTTCGGGCGCGCCCGAGTTGATGACCTTGGTCACCTGTCCTGTAACTTCGTCGATCAGAGCCCGCGCCTGGTCAACGGTCAGCGCCCGCGCCGTGGCCGGCGCCAGCACCAGAACGGCAGCCGCGCCTAGGCCAAGCCCAAGCACCGCCCGGCGGTTGGTTTCAGTTGCCATTGCTGTCCTCGTAGGGGTCGATGAAACTGTCGTCTGCATAGGGATCCTCAAAACCATTCGCCCCGTCTGAGCTGGTGGTCTGGCCCAGGGTATAGCGCCTGTTCTGAAGATAGAGCAGCCGTGCCTGGGCGTAGCTGTCGGCGCTTTCGTAAAGGATGGAATCAATCGTCGACTTGTACCTGTCACGATAGTTGAGATCGTCGATCACCACCAAGCCGTATGCTGCCAGCGCCTCGCCCGTCGGCAGGACATACCAGATCGGATCCAGCACCAGATCGCCGATCCGGCCGAACATGTCGCGCTCGGTCGACGGTCCTAACACCGGCAGTTCGACGTAGTTCCCCTCGCCGAAACCCCAGACATGCAGCGTCTCGCCGAAGTCCGTCGGCTGCTCGGGCAGCCCGGCCGCCGTCGAAACGTCAACCAGTCCGCCAAGACCAAGTGTGCTGTTGACGGCAAAGCGCACGGTGTTCTCGACCGCCTTGCCCAGCCGCAATTGCAGGATGTTGTTCACGATGTCGTTCGGAACCGCGAGGTTCTTGGCGAAATTCGACAGTCCGCGCCGCAGTGGACCCGGTTGAACGTGGCTCACGCCTTCAGAGACCGGCCGCACGAAGAACTTGTCGACCGCCTTGTTGGCCTCGTGCACCTCGCGGTTTTCGGCCTCTTTGGGATCGTTGATCCCGGTTGGCGCCGGTGCCGGCCCGCAAGACGCCAGTGCGCCCATGATCAGGCTGGCCAGCAGGACAGACCTCGACGCAGAGGACAGACGCGAATGGAAGGACTGGGGCATCAGGCGGGCTTCTCGGTGCGATGGCGTCTGATCTAGCGTTCCGGGACCAGAGACAAGCCATACGAAGCCCGGCAGGCGAACGCAATGTTTGACCGTGACCGATGCGCGACGGTTCGCTTGGCCTCGCTCTTGCTGCCACTTCCCTGCGCGGCTAGCCTTTGCGGAACACAACCGCGCCGGAGCCCGACATGTCGCTGTCCCCCATCGAAACCCGTCTTGCCGAACTGGGCCTGATCCTGCCCGACGCCCCGGCACCCGCAGCAAACTACGTGCCATTTGTGGTTAGCGGCGGCACGGTCTGGATTGCGGGCCAGATCTCCCGTCAGGCCGACGGCAGTCTGATTACCGGCAAACTGGGCGCTGAGCTGGACGTGACCCAGGGAGCAGCGGCGGCGCAAACCTGCGCGCTCGCCATTCTGGCACAGTTGAAGAACGCCGTTGGCGGAGATTGGTCCCGGGTCGCGCGCGCGGTCAAGCTGACTGGCTTCGTGAACTCCACCCCCGACTTCATCGATCAGCCCAAGGTGATCAACGGCGCAAGCGACCTTCTGGTTGCGGTTCTGGGCGATGCGGGCCGCCATGCCCGTTCGGCCGTTTCGGCGGGCGCACTGCCACTGGGAGTTGCGGTCGAGGTGGACGCGGTCTTTGAGCTGAAATGAGCTTCGTTCCCCTGCCGCACGACTTTGTCCGCGCACCGTTCAGCCATCGCGGCCTTCATGACAAGACCAAGGGCCGGATCGAGAATTCCCTTTCCGCCTTCCGCGCAGCGGTTGCTGCCGGTTATGGGATCGAACTTGACCTGCAGCTGTCGAAGGACGGGATTGCGGTTGTCTTCCATGACCCGACCCTGGACCGCGTGACGGGGGAAAGCGGCCCGGTCATCGATCGCACCGCTGCCGAACTCGGTCGGATCACCCTGAACGGCAGCACCGACACGATTCCCAGCTTTGCCGAGGCGCTCGATCTGGTTGCAGGCCGCGTGCCCCTGCTTGTCGAGTTGAAGGACCAGTCCCACAACCTGACGGAAACCGACGGCCGGCTTGAGAGCGCCGTCGCGGCAGCGCTTTCCAACTATTCCGGTGCTGTCGCCCTCATGTCCTTCAATCCCCATTCCGTGGCCTGGATGCAAAAGCTTTGTCCGCTTCTGCCACGCGGTATCACCACGGGATCCTACCCTTCGGACGAATGGGAAGGTGCCAGCGCGGCCCGGTCAGATGAGCTCCGCGGGATCCCTGACTACGACCGCACTGGTTCCAGCTTCATCAGCCACGAGGTGGCAGACCTGACCAGGCCCCGGGTCGCCGAATTGAAGGCGAAGGGGGCGCGAGTCCTGTGCTGGACTGTTCGGTCGGCCGCCATGGAGGCCGAGGCGCGGCGAGTGGCGCAGAACATCACGTTCGAAGGATATCTGGCCAAGATCCCGACTTGACGCCGCGCCGCGGCGGACCACCCTTCAGCGCAGACCGTCTTCTGTTTGACAACTCTCCTCGGGCGGCGCGGGCGACACATGGCCTCCGCGCCGCCGCCAGCCACCGGACCCTCGCCCGCATGACCGAAACCGTCGAGGTCACCATCCACCGCTCCTTTGCGGAGATCACGGCGGCGGACTGGGATTCGGTCGCCGGCCCGGAAACCGCCGCTGGCGGGCGGCCGATCGACCCCTTTACCACCCATCGCTTCCTCTCGGCACTGGAGCGATCCGGCTCGACGGGTGGCCGCAGCGGTTGGCAATCCCATCCGCTCGTTGTCCGCGAAGACGGACAGATCATCGCCGCGGCACCGCTCTATGTGAAGTCACACAGCCAGGGCGAATACATCTTCGACTTCAACTGGGCCGATGCCTGGGAACGCGCCGGCGGGCGATACTATCCGAAGCTTCAGATCGCCGTTCCCTTCACTCCGGCGACCGGGCGGCGGTTCCTGACCCGTCCCGGCAAGGAAACTGCGGGCACCGCCGCCCTGATCGACGCCGCCCGGCAGATCACCGAGAGCAACCGCCTGTCGTCGCTCCACATCACCTTCTGCACCGAGGCCGAGGCGGAGCGGGGCGAGGCAATGGGGCTCCTGCGCCGGACAACCCAGCAATATCACTGGGAAAACCGGGGCTACGGCAGCTACGACGACTTTCTGGCCGATCTCTCCTCGCGCAAGCGCAAGGCGCTTCGCAAGGAACGCGCGCAGGCCCAGGGCTTTGGCGGCACGATCCGGACCCTGACAGGCAACCAGATCGAGCCGCACCACTGGGATGCCTTCTGGGCCTTCTACCAGGACACCGGTAACCGGAAATGGGGGACGCCCTACCTGACGCGCGCCTTCTTCGACGAGGTCCATGCGACGATGCGCGACGATGCGCTGCTGATCCTGGCCGAGCGCAGCGGCCGCCCCGTCGCCGGCGCGTTGAACTTCATCGGGCGGGAGACGCTTTACGGCCGCTACTGGGGCTGTATCGAAGACCACCCCTTCCTGCATTTTGAGCTGTGCTATCATCAGGCCATCGACTGGGCGATCGCCCAGGGCCTGCGGCGGGTCGAGGCCGGCGCGCAGGGAGAACACAAGCTGGCGCGCGGCTATCTACCCGTGGCCTGTCATTCCCTGCACTGGATTGCCGATCCGGGTTTCCGCACCGCCATCGAGCGCTATCTCGACGCCGAGCGGGCTGCGATCGGCGAAGAGATCGAGGTCGTCACCGCCTATGGCCCCTTCCGCCGGGGCGAGGTGCAGGAACGGGACTGACAGATCAGGGGAGGGAGACGAAATGGCGATGCTGCTTAGCGAAGACGAGCGCCGCTCGGCGCTGCCACCCCTTGCAGAAACCGGCTGGCGGGCCGTCGAGGGCCGCGACGCGATCCGCAAGATCTGGAAGTTTCGCAACTTCTCCGAAGCCTGGGGCTTCATGTCCCGCGCCGCATTGGCCGCCGAGAAGCTGAACCACCATCCGGAATGGTCCAACACCTACAATGTCGTCGACGTGACCCTGACGACGCATGACTGCCACGGATTGAGTGCAGCGGACATCGACCTTGCCCGCCGCATGGATACGGCCGCAGGGGCCGCCACCGTTCAGACAGACCATTCGCTGCCGGTCGAAAGCCTGTGCCAGGTCCGGGCGCGTTAGCGCCCGGCCGGCACGACCCGGATCAGATCGCCTCGAGCAGCGCTTCGCCGGTCGAGATGTTGCATTCCCCCGGCTTGTCGATCTGCACGACCGTCGCCACGCCGTCCTCGACCACCGCCGCGTAACGCTGCGACCGGTCGAAGAAGCCCAAGCCCGGCACCGTGAACTGCATCCCAAGCGCGCGGGTCAGGCTGCCATCGGCATCGGCCAGAAGGGTCACGCCCGCCTTGTCCGCCCCAGTCGCCTCGCCCCAGGCCTTCATCACGAAGGGGTCGTTGACGGCCACACAGATGATCTCGTCCACGCCCTTGGCGGCGAACTTGTCCTTCGTCCGCATGAAGCTTGGCAGGTGAGAGGTCGAGCAGGTTCCGGTAAAGGCCCCAGGCAGACCAAAGATCACCACTTTGCGGCCCTTGAGCCGGTCGCCAAGGCTTACAGCTTCGGCCCCATTCGCCCCCATCTTCAGAAGCGTGACCTCCGGCAGTTTCGCCCCAACGGAAATCGTCATTCTCGTCATCCTCTCGCGTTGCATCTCGACCAAGCAGGGATATAGGCTCCGCCGCCGGACAGGACCAGAGGAGGATTGTGATGGCACAGGTGGTTGTGGTCGGGGCCGGTCAGGCCGGGGCGTCCTGCGTCGCCCGGCTGCGCGCGAAAGGCTACGAAGGCCGGATCATCCTGATCGGCGACGAACCCGTTGCCCCCTACCAGCGTCCGCCCTTGTCCAAGGCCTACCTCCTTGGCGAGATGGAGATGGAGCGTCTGCTGCTGCGCTCGCCTGAATTCTATGCCGACAACAGTATCGAGCTGCGGCTCGGCCAGCCCGTCACCGCCCTCGACCCCGCCAAGAAGACCGTGACGGTTGGCGCCGATAAAATCGTCTACGACGACCTCGTGCTGGCCACCGGCTCGATCCCGCGCCGCCTGCCGGCTGCGGTCGGAGGCGACCTGAAGGGTGTCTATACCGTCCGCACCCTCGCCGACATCGACGGCGCGCGGCACGAATTCCAACCCGGGAGGCATCTTGTCGTGATCGGCGGCGGTTACATCGGCCTCGAGGCTGCGGCGGTCGCGGCCAAGCTTGGCCTCACCGTCCACGTCGTCGAAATGGCGCCGCGCATCCTCCAGCGCGTCGCCGCGCCCGAAACCTCGGCCTATTTCCGCAATCTTCACAGCCGGAAGGGCGTCGTGATCCTGGAAGGAACCGGGCTTGACCGGCTGTCTGGAAAGGACGGCCATGTGACCGAGGCCAAGCTGACCGACGGCCGTGTGCTCAAGGCCGATTTTGTCATCGCCGGCGTCGGCATTGTTCCCGACACGCGACTGGCCGAGGCAGCTGGGCTCGCCGTGGAAAACGGCATCCGCGTGGATGCGCAAGGCCGCACCTCTGACCCGCATGTCTGGGCCGCAGGCGACTGCGCCTCATTCCCGCTCGGAGAAGCCCGGTTGCGGCTGGAAAGCGTCGGCAACGCCATCGACATGGGCGAACTCGTGGCCGACAACATTCTGGGCGCAGAGACGGCGTATCAACCGAAGCCCTGGTTCTGGTCGGACCAGTACGACACCAAGCTGCAGATTGCCGGCCTGAACACGGGCTATGACCGGATCGTCACCCGCGGTCCCGAGGCAGAGGCGGTGTCCTACTGGTACTACAAGGGAGACAGGCTGATCGCGGTCGACGCGATGAACGACTCCCGCGCCTACATGGTCGGCAAACGCCTGATCGAGGGAGGAAAATCCCCCGACCCGACCCTGATCGCAGACCCCGGCACCGACCTGAAGGCCCTGCTCAAGGCATGAGGATCATCGGCGGCGCAAGGAGGGGGCTGAAACTGGCCGAAGTGGGCGAGGGCGATGCCGCCGCGCATCTGCGCCCCACGACCGACCGTGTGCGCGAAGCCGTCTTCAACCTGCTCTTGAACGGCGGCTACGACGATCCGGTGACCGGCGCCCGCGTGCTCGACCTTTTTGCCGGGACCGGGGCACTCGGGCTCGAGGCGCTGTCGCGCGGCGCGGTGCGCGTGGCCTTTGTCGATGACGGCGTGGCGGCGCGGGCGCTTTTGCGCGCGAACATCGAGAAGATGCAGGCCATGGGCGCAACCGATGTCTGGCGCCGCGACGCGACGCGGATGGGGCCGAACCGCGGGCCGGGCTATAGCCTGGTCTTCCTTGACCCCCCCTATGGTCAGCGGTTGGGCGAGGCGGCGCTTGCCTCCTGCAGCGAAGGCGGCTGGCTCGCCCCCGGTGCGATGGTCGTCTGGGAGGAGTCGCAGGCCCCGATCCCCCCGGCCGGGTTCGAGGTTCTCGACCAGCGCCGCTACGGCGACACGATCGTCACCCTGCTCCGGGCCCCCGCATGATCCCGTCTGCCGTCCTTTTCGATTGCGATGGCGTGATCGTCGACAGCGAGCCGATCCTGTTCGATCTGCTCACGGGAGATCTCGCCCGCCACGGCCTGCCCCTGTCCGCGGATGAAATGGAGCGCCTGTTCATCGGCGGCACCATCCCCGGCGTGCAGGCCCGCGCCCGCGAGCTTGGAGCCCACCTGCCCGACGACTGGGTCGACGATTTCTACGTTCGTCTCTACACCCGCCTCGCACAGGGCGCGCCGCTGGTTCCGGGGATAGAGGCGGTGCTTGATGCGCTCGACGCGGCGGGCATTCCTTATGCCGTCGGCTCCAACGGCTCTGACCGGAAAATGCAGGTGACGCTTGGCCAGCATCCCTCGATCATGCGGCGCTTGTCGGGGCGCACCTTTTCGGGCCAGACCCTGGGCAAGCCCAAACCTGCCCCCGATCTCTACCTGCATGCAGCGGCCTTTCTCGGCGTCGCGCCCCAAGCCTGCGTGGTTGTCGAGGACAGCCCGACGGGGGCGCGCGCCGCGAAGGCTGCGGGAATGCGCTGCTTTGGCTTTGCGCCGCACGGCAGCGGCACCGCCCTGGTGAACGAAGGCGCAACGCTGTTTCGCGCAATGTCCGATCTGCCAGGCCTCCTCGGCCTGTGAGGTCTCAGCGCAGTTTCGTCAGGATTGCCAGACTGGCATACCCATCAGGCGTCAGTCCCTGTGCGATCTGATAGGCCCTGACGGCGGCGATGGTATTCGGCCCGATCTTGCCGTCCACCCCGCCCGGATCGAAGCCGGCAGCGGACAGCCGGGACTGCAGTTCCACCCGCTCGTCCAGCGTCAGGGCCCGGTCCTCGCGCGGCCAGTCGGCCAGGATCGCCTCCCCGCCGCGGATGCGGTCCGACAGGTGGCCCACGGCGATCACATAGGCATCCGCCGGATTGTAGCGTTCGATCACGCGGAAATTCGGGAAGATCAGGAAGGCCGCCCCGCCCGCGCCCGCCGGCAGCAGGACCGACGCCGTGCCTTCGGCAACCAGATCGCTGCCGTTGGGCCGCCGGACCCCCATCGCCTGCCAGTCCGAGACCGGCTTCACCACCCTGTCGCCCGACTGCGTATAGTCGAATCCCGGGGGAAGCAGGACCTCGTAGCCCCAGGGCTGTCCGGTCGTCCAACCCCAGTGCTTCAGGTAGTTCGCGGTCGAAGCCAGTGCGTCAGTCGGGTCGTCGGACCAGATGTCGCGCCGACCATCCCCGTTGAAATCGACGGCGTAGGTTGCCCAGGACGATGGCATGAACTGCGTGTGGCCCATGGCCCCGGCCCAACTACCGATCATCGCTGCCGGCGTGGTGTCGCCGTTCTGCAGGATCTTCAGCGCCTGGATCAACTCGGCCTCGAAGAAGGCGCTCCGGCGCGTGTCATAGGCAAGGGTTGCCAGCGAACCGATGGTTGGCGTCTTGCCACGATAGGTGCCATAGGCCGTCTCGAGCCCCCAGATCGCGACGACGACTTCCTTCTCAACGCCATAGGCGGCTTCGATGCGATCCAGAAGTGCCGCATTCGCCGCCAGCGCCGCCTTGCCATTGGCGATCCGATCCGATGACACGGCGGTGTCGAGGTACAGCCAGATCGGCTTGGTGAACTCGTTCTGGTTGCGGTCCTTTTCCACCACTGAGGTGTCGAAGCCGATCCCGGCAAAGGCCGCATCAAGAGTTGCCGGCGTGATCCCGGCCGCCATTGCCCGGGGGCGGAAGGCCGCCAGCCACGCCTCGAAACCCTCAGCGCTGCCACCATCGATCACATCCGCCCTCCCGCCGTCGACCACCGGCATGGGATCCTCGGCATCGGCCGCAAAACCGATGCAGGCAAGGACTGCCGCAAGGAAGGTCGTCGTCTGTTTCATTCTGCTCTGCCCGTTTTCGCGCAGTCTAGCGCGGGCGGGGGCCGGGCGGAACGCAGAATCCCTCGCCCAGCCTGCCCTTTCAGGCGGCTTCACCTGTCATCACCAAAGTCTTGAACGGCATTGTCGCAGGTGAGGCTGCATTCAGAGCCCGCAACTGACCGATGATCTCGGCATTTTGCCGCTCCAGCCGGTGGAGGTGATCCTGCATCTCGGCAATGGTGCGGTTGCCGGTGTTCTGCAGCAGGAACACCATCAGGAATGTCGCGATGGTGGTGCCGGTGTTTATGACCAGTTGCCAGGTGTCGGAAAAGCCAAAAGCAGGGCCGGACAGGCCCCAGAGCGCAACCAGCGCACAGGCGGCGAGGAATGAGGACGGGTTGCCCAGCATGCGCGAAATCCATTCGGACAGCGCATCGAAGCGATGGGTGATGAAGGCTTTCATGTTGGTCTCCTTGCGGCCGCGCTGCCTTGCGCGCGGGGCCCGGAGACCCGGTCAACGACGGGTCAGTCGGCGCGCGCAGGGCAAGACGGACTTCGACTGTCGTCGGACATGGGTTTGGGTTCCTGATGACGCGCGGGTTATCCCGCACGGGGTGGAGTTAGACCTGTCCTGCCGAGACGGCAAGTCACAAAGACTGGATCGGATGGGATCACTTGCGCTTGCGGATGACCTTGCGCTTCAGCTTCTCGTCGCGGGCCGCTGCCTTGCCGGGCTTGCGCGGATTGAAACGGCCCTTTTTCGCCCCCCGCCCTGCCGGCAGCGGCTTCCCTTCGATCTCCAGCAGTTCCAGCACCAGCCCACCCGTCACCGGGATCGCCTCGGCAAGGCGCACCGTTACACGCTGGCCGATGCCGATGGTCAGGCCAGTATCGGCGCCCATCAGCGTCTGGCTGTCGGGGTCGAAATGGAAGAACTCGCGCCCGACATCGCGGATCGGGATCAGGCCGTCGGCCCCCGTCTCGTCCAGCCGCACGAACAGGCCAAACCGCTGGACGCCCGAGATGCGACCGGTGAACTCTGCCCCCACCCGGTCGGCCAGGTAGGCGGCGAGATAGCGGTCGGTCGTGTCCCGCTCGGCCGCCATGCTGCGCCGCTCGGTGTCGGAGATGTGCTTGGCGGTATCCTCGAGGCTTTCGATGTCCTCCGCCGACAGCCCGTCCTTGCCCCAGCCATGGGCCGAGATCAGCGCGCGGTGCACGATCAGGTCGGAATAGCGGCGGATGGGCGAGGTGAAATGCGCATAGGACCGCAGCGCCAGCCCGAAATGGCCGAAGTTCTCGGGATGGTAGTAAGCCTGCGTCATCGACCGCAGCGTGGTGATGTTCATCAGCTCGTCGAACTCGCTGCCCTCGGCCTGGGCGAGGAGGCGGTTCAGATGCGCAGTCTTCAGCACCTGCCCCTTCGCCAGCACGAAGCCCGACGCCTCGGCCACCTCGCGCAGCGCCTCGATCTTGTCGGCGCTCGGCTCCTCGTGGACGCGGAACAGGAGCGGGCGGCGGTGCTGGATCAGCTCCTCGGCGGCGGCGACATTGGCGAGGATCATGAATTCCTCGATCAGCTTGTGCGCCTCGAACCGGTCGCGGAACGCAACCGATAGGACCTTGCCCTCGTCCGACAGCACGATCTTGCGCTCGGGCAGGTCGAGGTCCAGGGGCTGGCGCAGCGCGCGGGCCTTCTTCGTCGCCTCGTAGGCGGCGTAGAGCGGCTTGATGATGCGGTCCATCAACGGCGCGCATTTGTCGTTCGGGCGGCCGTCGGCGGCGTTCTGCACCTCGGTGTAGTCGAGGCTCGCGGCAGAGCGCATCAGGCCGCGGACGAAACGGTGGCCGATCTTCTGGCCGGAGGCGTCGAGCTTCATCCGCACGGCGAGGCAGGGGCGCACCACGCCTTCGTGCAGCGAGCAGAGGTCGCCCGACAGCCGGTCGGGCAGCATCGGCACGACGCGATCGGGGAAATACGTTGAATTTCCACGCTTTCTTGCCTCGCGGTCCAGCGCGGTGCCGGGGCGGACGTAGTGGGCGACGTCGGCGATGGCGACCCAGACGATGTGGCCGCCGGGGTTGGCGGGGTCGGTGTCGGGCTCGGCATAGACGGCGTCGTCGTGGTCGCGGGCATCGATCGGATCGATGGTGACGAGGGGGAGGTCGCGGAGGTCTTCGCGGCCCTTCGCGGTCGCGGGCTTGGCGGCGTCGGCCTCGGCGATCACGGGGTCGGGGAAGTGGTCGGGGATGCCGTGCTGGTGGATCGCGATGAGGGAGACGGCCTTGGGGGCGGAGGGATCGCCCAAGCGATTCAATATCTTAGCTTGCGGCAGGCCGAGGCCGCGGCGGCCGGATTGCTCGGCCTCGACCAGCTCGCCGTCGCGGGCGTTCAGGGTGTAATCGCGGCCGACGCGCCAGTCCTTGTCCTGGCCCTTGTCGATGGGAACGATGCGGCCGCCTTCGGCCTCCTTCCGGAAAATCCCCAGTATTTTCTGGGGGTTGGTGCCGAGCTTGCGGATCAGGCGGGCCTCGTAGTCGGCGTCGCCGCCCTTGACCTCGGTCAGGCGGGCGAGGATGCGGTCGCCCTCGGCCACGGGCGCATCGGTTTTGGCGGCGCGATACAAGATCTTGGGGGCAGGCCCCTCCCCCTCCCAATCCATGGGGGCGGCCCATTGGTCGCCCTGGCGGTCGGGGGGGAGGATGACCAGCAGCGAGACGGGCGGCAGTTTTGAGCTATCGCGGTAGCTGTGGCGGCGCTTTTCCAGCGCGCCCTCGGCCTCGAACTCTTTCAAAAGCCGTTTGAGTTCAATTCGTTGATCGCCCTTGATGCCAAAGGCCTTCGCGATGTCGCGCTTGGCCGAGAGGCCGGGATTCTGGGCGATCCAGTTGAGGATGTCGGTCTTGGAGGGAAACGGGGTCATGCCCCGTCAGGTAGCACGGCCCGCGGGCAAGGTCACGGGAAAGCGCGAAACCGGTGGGTGGAAGACGTCGAGTTTCTGTTTGGCCTCTGTATGGCGACAGGGCTCTCCAAGCGCGCTCAGTTTTAGACCGTCCACCGTCAAAGTCTCCGCAGCGCTGGCCGGTCGTCCCTAATCGTTGAGTATTGAATTGGAACTTGCTTCCTATGTCGGACTGATCAACCATGGCGTGAAAGCCAGAATGGACCATTACAATGACGACCTTGCCCTATGTCACTTCGAGTGGAAATATCGAAAAAGCACTTGCGGGCATTAAAGCCGCAGCAGTGCCAGAACGCGTAAGTCAGGATTTTGTAAAGACGATACTGAAAATCCCCGGAGGGTCTGGCGATCAGATGACAACATTCCTTAAGAAAATAAATTTTTCGGGGAATGATGGAAAGCCGACCGAGATCTACACTCGATTCAGAAACCCAACGACTTCCGGCAAAGCCATTGCTCAAGCCATCAGATATGCATATGCGCCGCTTTATGTCCGAAATGAATTTATGCATGAGCTATCGGATAGTGAGCTCCTTGGACTTTTGGTGGAAGAAACAGGACAGCCGCACGACTCTTCGCCTGTTAAAATGACTTTTTCTTGCATCAAGGCGCTCAGGAAGCATGCTGACTTCGAGGAACCAAAAGTTTCAAACGTGGAAGCAGGACAGCTTGCGAGTACCTCTTCGACACCTGCGAAGCCGGAGCACCATCGGGATGTCCAACCCAGGCCAACTGGAATTGGACTGAATCTTGGATACACCATAAATCTTAATCTGCCTGCAACTTCTGATCCGGCCGTCTTCAATGCGATCTTTAAGAGTCTGAAGGAACACCTTCTGGATACGAATGATGGCTAGGGTCAGGACCCATTGATCATCCGCTTGCGGCGTGATTCAGGCTCCGCAAGG
>CAMFII010000001.1 GCA_945952585.1 uncultured Rhodobacter sp. | reverse complement strand
AATCCTGCCCCCGCAACCAGCTTCATTTGCACAAGGTCGTCCGGCGAAAGCCCGAAGGCCTTTTTGCTTTGCTGCTCGTGGCTTAGGCCCAGGATCCCGGCCAGGTCCCCCTCGATGTCCATTGCGAACCCCGCCGGCTCCTCGGCTGTCGGATGCAGCACGATCCGCTCGATCAGAGCGCGGATGTGGTTCACCTCATGCACCTCACGGCGCAGGAAGACTTGCAGCCGCGGATAGCCAAACCGGCGGCGAACCCGCGCCAACTTCCTCAGCGGCTAACGTAGCACGGGGTCTTCCTGCCGGATCGCCTCTCGCTGATCTTCAGTGAACCTGCTGCGCTTAATCTCTGGGCCTCGCGGTCGGGCCAGAGTCGACCTCAATTTGGACTAGGCGGAGCGGGCAACGTCAGAATCGCAACATGCAAGGAGAACGGCAATCGTCACAGTCCCCCTTCTGCCCCCGGGAATATCCCACCAGCCGAATCTGCCTTAAGGTTCAGAATGGGAATGCTGGCCGCCTAGGCCAGAGATATCGCCAGCCTGAGAGAAAAGACGGGGCTCTGGTCAATTGCGAAGAAGCCGGCATAGCCAGTCTCTCACCGGCCACCGAGATGCATCGTTCAAGCGGCAGTCAGTTCGCTGCGGGCAGCCCTGCCTTCACAAGCGATTTCACGAACCGATCCACGTCTTGCTGTCGCCCTATCCGAAACGCGAGTTCCTTGCGGACTTCGGCCTCGCCATACAGATGCGGTGCTTTCTGACGGATCCAGTCTATCTCGGCGGCGCCGGCCGGGTCTCCGGTCTCTCCGTAGATCACTGCTGCGATCAAGTGGTATTGCGGATTGTTCGCAAGGGGCGCCTTCCGGATCAGCGTTGATGCCTGCTTGAGGTCTCCACGGATATAGGCGCAGAGCGAAAGCGCAGCCTCATAGTAACCCGCTGGTCCGGGATTGCGCTGGCGCGCCTCCGCGACCAGGGCGCAACCTGCCTCCCAGTCCCCGGCCAATGCCATGCGAAACCCAACCTCGCCCATCAACTCGGTATCGTTCGGATTGATGGACAAGGCCTGCTTGCCGACGTCGATCGCTGCATCCATTTCGCCAGCAAAGTATAGCGCGAGCATTTCGGCCTGAAGACCGCGGATGTTTATCGGATCAAGCGCAACAGCCTTGCGGGCCGCCGCAAGCGCGCGGTCGACAGATGCAGCCCCGTCCTGCGGATCGGGAGCGAAGCGAAAACGCAACTCATCGATATAGATCTGCGACAGCAGACCCCAGGCAGTGGCATAGGTCGGGCTCCTGGCCACCGCTTCCTTGAGGCATTCACGGACCCGACTGTGGGTCGCGGGATCAAGGCTGAGCCTGTAGGAATAGTAGGACAAGGTGCAGGCATAAGCAGCCCAATCTTCCGGTATGCTGACCATGGGCCTTGACGCTTCGGCCTGAGAGATCGCCCCGTACGGTTGCGCCAGGGCCGTTGCTACCTGGTTTGCGATGTCGTGCTCAATCTCGATCAGATGAGAGACCGAAAGGTCTTCGGAATAGCTGTTGGCCCAAAGGACTGCGCCGTCAGCGCGCGACATGAGGCGCGCTTGCAGACGCACCTTCTGGTCGTCGACGTCGACCAGACCAGCGAGAACATAGCGAGGGGAATTGGGTGCACCGGGCGGGATCGGCGTCAGGGGATTGCCGTCCGGCCCCGCGGAGATGACGACGATGTCGCGAAACTTCGCGATCTGCCCGATGACCTCCTGGGTAAAGCCCTCGGCGATCGAGGTCGAATGCCCTGGCTCTGAGATATCGTCGAAACGCTGCACGAGCAGTCGGGGCAAATCCGGCTGGATTGGCTGATCCGCTCGCCCCAGATAACCCCAGACTGCGACGGTTGCCGCTATGACAAGTCCGCACGCAGCGGCGACAGTGACCAGCCGCGAGCGACCTCGTTCGAACGTGCCAGTGGAAGACACAGGCAAACCCTCGGGCGCGGCCAAGGATGCGGCCATGTTGCGCCGGAACTGGGGGGCATATCCCCCCTTCGGAATGGCGATGTGGATCGCATCGTTGCGGCCAGAGGCAAGATAAAAGCGCTCCAAGGCCCTGCGCAGCTGGCCTGCCTCGACCCTGACAATCGGGTCGGACTGAGGATCAAACGAGGCATCACGCCCGAACACCTCAACCGCGATCGTATAGGCCTTGATCCGATCAGATCTCCCGGCCAGCGACTCCTCGACGACATAGGCAAGGAACCGTCGGTTGCGCTCGGTCGTGTCGAAATCGGGACTTTCAAGAACAAGTTGAAGCTGGCGCCGGATCTCATCGGCGCGAATCGAACCATCACCCTTGGCGGTACCGCTTGGGGCGCCGGTCGGCTCCCTGTCACCCCTTAAAGTCACCACGCCCCCAAACGCCATGCCCGACAAGACGTCCGACACAGGTGTATTGGGCGTCAGGTTTGGACTTTATCCGATATTCTAGATTACGGAAATCCCGGACATTTGGTTCAGGTCCAGCGCAAAGGCCAGGCGGCCGCGCAACACCCGGCCAAAGACATTAACCCTAAAGATACGCTGTTAATTACCCCCCTTGGCCCGTCATTGGCCCTTACTCAGGGTCAACCGCACCCGACGAGGTCAGCCGTGCAAAGGCCATCCGAATTGCCCCAGACCGTACTCCGCCACTTTCCGGCAGATCCGGATGGGGTTCAGCGTCTGGCGCAAACCGACCCGGATTTCAGGGACATGTGTGATGAGCTTGATGCGGCCGAGATCGCATATGAGCGGATCGAGACCCTTCCCGTCGAGATACAGGCTGCGAGACGGGAGGAGTGCCGGGGATGGATCGCCCGCCTGACGCTGGAAATGCGCCAGGCCATGGCCAGGGCGAAGGTCATTCCGCTGACAAGCCTCAGACATGGGCCGCAATCATGATAGGGCCACGCGCCGCGAGAGCTCGCCGGAAACTGACGACATCCTGTGGTGGCATGTGTGGGACCCTCCATCGCATGTCCGGACAAACTGCGAGTTTCAACAAATCCCGGCTGGACCTGATGGGTCCACAGGCAGCCGAGGAACGGACCCAACGGGATGGTCCCGCGGTCCGGTTTGCGACCTGAAGCAAGGAGATCAGGGAATGTATTACACAGACGACTCCATATTGCCGGAGAACATGGCGCCGCTGATCATCACGGCAGCACCCTACGGACCGGCCTGGCTGCCGGGCGATGCCGCAGACATTCCGGTCACCTGGGACGAACAGGTGCAAGCCGCGGTCGATTGCTACGAGGCCGGCGCGACGATGCTGCACTTCCATGTGCGCAACCCGGCCACCGGCATGGGGTCGACCAACTTCGATGACTACAACTATCTCCTCAAGCGGGTGAAGGAAGCCGTCCCGGACATGATCATCCAGGTCGGCGGCTCGATCTCCTTCGCGCCGCACACGGATGATGCCAAGGCGAAGTGGCTCGACTACGACACGCGCCACATGCTGACCGAACTTGATCCCAAGCCGGAATATGTGACCGTCACCACCGGCACGACCTTGTGGGACATCGCTTCGATGTTTTCCAAGGACGATATCAAGGGCACGCACATGGATGATCCCAAGGTGCTTGCGGCCTGGTCAGGGATGGTGGTGGATTCCACGCCTGCCTTCTACGTCGAGCACCTGAAGCGACTTCGGAAGAACGGCATCCAGCCCTACTTCGTGCCGGCGCATGTGCATCAGTGGGAAATCATCGAGCGGCTTGTACGGGCTGGCGTCTATATGGGCCCGCTGAATATGGCGCTCTGCGCCTATGGCGGCGGGACGCTAGGCCGCAACCCCTTCGACCTGATGCACTTCCTGCAGCGCCTGCCGCAAGGGACGGTCAACACCATCTGGTCGAGCATGCGTGGCCTGATCTCGCTCTCGGCGATGTCGCTCGTGCTCGGTCAGCACATCCGCGTCGGCAACGAGGACAACCTCTGGGGCGCGCGCGGTGAGCGCAAGACCACGGTCGAGCAGATCAAGGGTGTCGTGCGTCTGGCCAATGAGTTCGGGCGGAAGGTCGCGACCGCTCAGGAAGCCCGCAAGATCATGAAGGTCGGCACCTGGTACAACAGCGTCGAAGAGACTCTCCGCGCCGCCGACATGCCGCCCAATCCCACCTCGTTCAATCCGGGCTTCCTGACCTGGCCGACGGACGGGAAGATCAAGCCGGCCGTGCTCGGGGGTGACTCGCACCCGATCGCTGCCTGCATGATCGCGCCCGAGCCGGTGCGCAAGGCGCAGGCCGCATTGCTGGGCGGGAAGAAGTAGCCCCCCGATCAAGGTGGCCGGCGCCCCGGCGTCGGCCATTATTCCCATGACCAATCCAGGAGAGCGGCACATGCCGGGCCAGAGAACGCATTTCGAGATCTACGGCGACGACCCAAAGTCGCTGGCCGCCTTTTATGCAACGCTCTTCGGCTGGGGGATGGAAAAGGTCGAAGGCCTTGACTACTGGCGCATCCTCGCCGATCCGACCGATCCCGACCAGGTGGCCGGCGGGCTGACCTACCGGCCCCGCAACGACCCCAAGGGATGGCTGCAATTCCTGGACGTCGAGTCGGTCGATGCCTCGATCGCCGCCGCCGAGCAGATGGGCGCAACGGTTGTCCGGCCCAAGACGGCGATCCCCCGGACGGCCTGGGTCGCCGTGCTCGCCGATCCTGCGGGCAACATGTTCGCGATCTGGGAGCCGGACCCGACAGCTTTTCCCATGCCCGAACCCGACTGAGGGCCTGTCACGCAATGTCCTCTACGACCGTAGCAACGTCAGCGGAGTTGGCACCCATGGCAGAGTTCTCGGACGCCGTAGCTCTGGACGACGTTCCTCCCGGCAGGTCGACCGTGGTCGAGATCGACGGGCGCAAAGTCGCCTTGTTCAACGTGGACGGAACCGTCCACGCCATTTCTGACAATTGCATGCATGCCGGTCAGTCCCTTGGCTACGGCATCTTTGAAGGCAAGGTCGTGCGCTGCCGTGGCCACGGCTGGCGCTTTGACGTGACAACCGGATGTGTCGTTGGCGTGCCGGGCGCAGGTGTCCCTTGTTACCGCGTCCGTGTCCAGAACGGGCGCGTCCAGGTTTCCATGACCTAACCTCCTAGCAGCCTCCGGGAGAACAGAATGACCCCAGCCAAGAGCATCAGGGCGGACCGCGGGCCGTGGAGCGATGCGGTGCTTGACCAGATGGCGGAATGGGACCCGAATTGGACCGAAGCCATTCGGGCCGTCACGACCAATCCCTGGCGGGGCGGGGTCTTGACCGACCGCTTCGTCGAGCTCGTCTCGCTCGCCGTCGCCTCTGCCTGCACGAGCCTCGATGCAGACGGGACCCGCCGCCAAATCCGAGCAGCGCTTGATGCGGGCGCGACGCGCGATGAGCTCCTGACCATCCTGAAAATGGGAACGGTCATGTCGATCCATTCCTGCAGCCTTGGCGCGCCGATCCTGATGGACGAGGCGGGAACTGATCGGCTGGCGGCGGCAGCGCGCCCGCCGACGCCAACGCCGGCCTGCGACCGGATGAAGGCGATCGGCCAATGGAATGTGGCCTGGGACCCCTTCTTCAACCTCGATCCGACATGGACGGACCAGTTCATGGCGGCCGGGGCAAGCATCTATGGAAGTGGTGTCTTCTCGGCGAAGGAAACCGAACTGCTCAGCATCGCCTTCGATGCTTCGTTCACCCACATGTACGCACCGGGGACCCGCCGCCACATCCACAACGCGCTGATCGCGGGGGCAAGCGTCGCCGAGATCATGGAGGTGCTGAAGATCTGCGTCTCCTACGGGGCCGCGACGTCGATGATGGGGGTGCCGATCCTCGCCGAAGAGCTTGCCCGCCAGGGTTAGCCGCGCATGGGGCGCAGACCATGGGGGGATGCAATGAACGGTCTGGAAGATTACGTCGCAAGAGACTGGAACATGCTGATCGGCCGCGAGCACGGGCCGCTTGCCTTCCGGTTGATCCTTCAGCCGCTCGTCGCGGCTCTGCTGGCTATTCGGGCAGGCCTCATGGATGCGCAGACTGGCGAGCGTCCGTTTGGCTGGACCGTCGCCACCGATCCCGTCCGCCGGAAAGTCCTGCTTCTCGCGGGCTGGAGCGACGTCGCGCGCCTGTTCGTCATCGCTGTCATCGTCGACGCGATCTACCAGGCCCTCGTGTTCCGGGCCTTCTATCCGGGACAAGCCTTGATCGTCGCCGCCTTCGTGGCCTTCCCCAGCTACTTCCTGCTGCGGGGATTGACCAATCGCATCGCGCGGCATCTAGGCCGCCGCAGCTTCGACGGGCAGGAATGACCAGGTTTTATCCGGGTAAATCAAAACGATGAAGACCGAACTCGAAGGCGTGGGCCTCACCTTGACCGAGCAACTGGCCGCACCCACCCAGAGCGACCCCAACAGCCGGCTGGCCCTGATCCGGACACGCCTGTCGCAGGACCGCACCATGCTGTCCTGGATCCGCACATCGACCTCGCTCATCACTTTCGGCTTTGGCGTGCATCAGGTGTTTCGGATCATGCCTGGGGCGTCGACCGGGCCATCACACAGCATGGCGGCCTATCATTTCGGGTCGGTCATGGTTGCGATCGGCCTCATGACCCTGGTCTTTGCCACGATCGAGAACCGGGGTGCCTCGACCGTACTGGCCGACGCTTATCCAATCTCTGCAGGCTATCCGGCCCAACCCTGGCCCTATGCGCGGATCCTGGGAACATTCATCGGTCTCCTCGGCATCGGAGCGCTTCTGGTCATGCAGGTTGGATCGTGATGGCGGACAAGGTGACTTCAAAGGCAGCTCGGCGGCTTGGAACGGAGATTTCAGCATGACTGCAGAAGCCGGCGGCGGTCGGGCATGCTGGTGGAAGCGGGAGCTTCAGCGTGGTCTCGTCCTGTTTCTATACCTCTGGACGTTGCTGGCCCTGTTCGTGCTGAACGAGGACCTGGCGACCAGAAAGCTTGGGACGCATGCCGTGTTTCAGGGATTTGCGCTGATCAACGCGCTGATCCTGACCAAGGTGATGATGCTGAGCGAACATATCGATCTGGCGCGACGGCTTGATCGCTGGCGGCGGATCTGGGTCATCCTTGCCGAGGCCGTCTTCTGCACCATGATTTTCCTGACCGTCCATGTTCTGGAGCGGGTGGTGATCGGACTGATCGACGGCAACGCCCTAAGCGCGAGCATGCCGTCTTTCGGTGGCGGAGGGCTGACCGGTCTGCTGATCGTCGCCCGGGCAATAGGCGCAGATCGCATTCAGGCGATCTTGTTCGGCCCGGCCAACGCTGCAACTCCAGCAACAGAGTAACGGAAGGGCCATCATGGCAAAGGACAAGACCAGCGCGGTGAAAGACGCCTACACCGACGGCACCCCCTTTGATGAGATCACCTACCTCGAGGCGAAGCTGATCCTGAAGCCCGATCGCTTCACCTCCGTTCAGAGCTTCAAGGACTTCGGAAAGATCGTTCGAAAGACAGCGAAGCAAGCCGGGGTCGGCTTCCTCCCGGCCGAGACCGATGCGCCCGAAGTTCGGGAGATCGTCTTTCTCGATACGCCCGACTTCGATTTCTACAACAACGCCTTCATCCTGCGGCGGCGGATCAGCTACGAGCATGGCTTTCCGGTCGGAGACCCGGAAATCGTCTTCAAGTTCCGGCATCCTGACGAGCGGGCGGCAACCGCCGTCGATGTCCGGCCCAGGATCGACGGCAAGCACCGCATCAAGTTCAAGGCCGAGGCCCTGCCATTGAAGGACGAGGTCGGAGGGTTCCGTCTGCTCTACTCGCACAACTGCCAGTTCGGTCTGAGCCAGCTGCGCGACAGCAACCGGACATCAATGGAGACCCTGCACAAGATCTTCCCTGCGCTGTCCCGATTGGATGGTGTGGAGACAGGCAATGTGAAACTGGTGAACGAGGGCATTGTCGAGGAGATCCTGCTGCCTCTGGGGCAACTCGATTTCGGGGAAGGGCAGCTTGCGAAATGTGACATCTCGCTCTGGCGAACGCGCGGCGCTCATCTGCCATTGGTGGGTGAGTTTGCGTTCCAGGCGAAGTTTGACAGCAGAAAGAAGGTCGGAGCCCGACAGAAAAAGCTGGCTGCGGACTTCTACATCAAGTTGCAATGGGCCGTGGAGTCATGGCTGGCTCTTGGCGTGACAAAGACGGCAATGGTCTACCGGCTGAACGGCGTGGCACCGCAAGGTCATGAGTAACGATGTGGCTAAACCTGTTCGGTCCGTCTCCGCGGCAACTGTTTTCCGTGAGTTCCTGACGATTGGCGCGACAAGTTTTGGCGGCGCTGTTCCCTATCTGCGCCAAAGCCTTGTCGTGCGTCGGGGCTGGCTTGAAGAGACGGAGTTCGTCGAACTTCTCTCGATCAGTCAGAGCCTGCCTGGCCTCAATGCAACCAACATGGCCATTCTTGTCGGGCAGCGGCTGGCGGGTCGCCTCGGTGCGGCGCTCGCAATCATCGGCATGTGTCTGCCGGGCGCGCTCATTATGCTGTTGGTCGGAATTGTCTATCGGGCACACGGGGATCACGCCATCACCACTGCCGCGCTAAAAGGTGTGTCGGCAGCGGCGGTCGGTCTGATCCTGGCGACGGTTGTGCAGCTCGGGAAGAAATCGCTGGTCGAGTATGCGGATTACGCCTTCGTCGCCGTCACAGTGTTGATGGTCAACACCTTCCATCAATCGGTCCTGACGACACTTGTCGCGGTCGGACTGTTTTCCATCCTCTGGCACCGGCCAGGCAAGACGTCGAAGGCGGAGTGAAGCAGCATGTCGGAAATTCCCGCGATTCTCCGTGTCTTCGGTTACCTGTCGCTGCTGACGGTTGGAGGAGGCATGGCCGCCTTCCCCGAGATGAAGACGCTTACGGTCGAGACCCATAAGTGGCTGTCGTTCGACCAGTTGGTGCATCTCTACAGCGTCGGGCAACTGGCCCCGGGACCGAACATGATGCTGATCGTCCCGATCGGGGACTGGGCAGGCGGCTGGTTGGGCGCTGTGGCCGCGCTCGTCGCGTTCTTCGGGCCAACGGCGATCCTGACCTATGTTGTCGGCAGGTGGTGGCAGAAGCTTGAAGACTGGCCATGGCGAAGGTCTATCCAGCGCGGACTTGCGCCTGTTTCGATCGGGCTGCTGCTCGCGGGTTGCTTCAGCATGGCGAAAGGCGCGATCTTCGGTCTGGAAACTGCAGCAATTGCCGCAGGTGTCCTTCTGATCCTTCTTCAGGCCAAGGTGAATCCTGCCTTGCTCGTCTTGTCCGCCGCAGTCATCGGGGTGCTGACTTTCGGCGGATCGAGTTAGGACGGCTTCAGAAGAGAAATCGGCATTTCAAGCCAGGAAGTGGTTGCCATCGGTTCCGGGTAAACGCCCGACCGAGGCCAACAAGATCCGGCGCGTCTGGGGAGCAGGCTATCCCGTGCGCCATTTTGCTGAACGGTTTCTTGCGGGGCGGCTTCCGGAAACCCGATTTCCAGGTAGCATGTCCTCGCGGCTGTCCGCATACGACCGAGACCTGTCATGAAGGAACCCGGCGAAGATTGGGTATGCTGCAGCGGTTGCGTAGTCCCACCGTAAACTTCCGGACCAGGAAAATCCTGGAGCAGGTGTCGACTTGGTGGGATCGATTGTGGATTGGCGAGACGAGCAGAAGCTTGCGTGCATAGGCGATCCGGGGAGGCAGCAGGGTGCCCCTGGCCCAAACAAAACGCAGCCCGTTTGCGGGTCGATCGATTGGGGCGGAAATCGCTGGCAGCCGGGCTTTGTCCATGTTGTTCCGGCATGGAGAGTCTGACGAAACGGTCCACCTGCGGCGCGCACAATTTCGGTCGCTTCGTAGCAAGCTATGCTCACCTCCAGAAACCGGCGGCCTGAAATGAGCATCCCCCGATGGCTGTGGCCACCGGGGGCCTGACCTGCATTGGCCGCCCGTCGGGGCGGCCCTTTTGTTGTCAGAGATCCTTCACCAGGCGCAGTGCGTCGTAGATCGCGGCATGGGTATTGCGCGATGCCACCGCGTCCCCGATGCGGAAGACCCGGAACCCTGCATCCGGATTGCGGACCACATCCTGGAGCCCGCCTGTGGATAGCGCGTCGTAATCCACTTCGCCGAGATTGCGCGACTGTGGCTTCAGTTCGAAGTACAGCTCGTCCAGCGGTCGCGTGCCGTGGTTGACGATCACCTGATCAACCAACCGTTCGCGGGTGAAATCGCCGTAGTCGCTGCCCAGAACCGCGCGCAGCTGGTTGCCTTCCCGCGCGACCGACATCAGTCGCCAGGTGACTGTGAAAGTCGTATTCCGCTTCTGCAGGTTCCGCATGTAGGGGACCAGGTTCATCCCCATGACCTCGGGCGAGAAGCTGCGGTCAGGCGTGACAATCTCGACCGCTGCGCCGGTTGCGGAAATCAGGTCGGCCGCCTGCAGAGCCGCGTGGTCGCCTGCGTCGTCGAAGATCAGCACGTTGGTCCCTGGCTTTACGTCGCCAGACAGGATGTCCCAGGCCGAATGCACAAGTTCGTTGCCCGCCGCCAGCACCTCCAGATGCGGCAGCCCGCCGGTGGCGATGATCACCTCGTCCGGCTTCGTGGCCAGGACGGTTGCGGCATCGGCAAAGGTATTGAAGTGGAAGGTGACCCCCTTCCGCTCGCATTGCTGCATCCGCCAGGCGATGATCGAGATCATCTCGCGCCGCCGTTCGTCCTGTGCCGTCAGGCGGATCTGACCGCCTGGCTGGTCGGCGGCCTCGAACACTGTCACTTCATGTCCGCGCTCGGCGGCAACTCGTGCGGCCTCCACCCCGGCGGGGCCGGCGCCGACGATGGTGACACGCTTCTTGACGGCCGCCGCAGGCACCAGATGCGGGATCGTCTCCTCGCGCCCCGTGGCTGGGTTGTGCAGGCAGAAGGCGAGCCCGCCCTGGTAGATGCGGTCAAGGCAGTAGTTCGCCCCGACGCAGGGCCGGATGTCATCCTCGCGCTTCTCGATGATCTTGCGCACGATATGCGGGTCCGCCATATGCGCCCGCGTCATTCCCACCATGTCCAGCTTGCCCGACGCGATGGCATGACGTGCCGTCGCCACATCCGGAATCTTCGCAGCATGGAAGGTGGGGAACCCGGTCGCTGCGCGGATCTCGCCGGCGAAATCCAGATGCGGGGCGTTCTTCATGCCTTGGATCGGGATCACGTCCGTCAGCGCGGGGTCGGTGTCGATATGACCCTTCACCACGTTCAGGAAGTCGACCAGACCGCTGTCGCGCAGCTTGCGACTGACCTCCATCCCCTCGGCCTTGGTCATGCCGCCCGGCATGTCCTGGTCGCCCGTGTAGCGCAGACCGACGATGAATTCGCTTCCGCAACGCTCGCGGATCGCGCGCAGGACGTCGAAAGAAAAGCGAAGACGGTTGTCCAGGCTGCCACCATAGGGATGGTCCAGGTCGTTGGTCAGCGGTGACCAGAACTGTTCCAGCAGATGGCCATAGGCCTCGAGTTCGATCCCGTCGACGCCTGCAGCCTTCATCCGCTCTGCCGCATCGGCGAAGTCCTCGACGATGCGGGTCATGTCCCAGTCCTCGATCCGCTTGGGGAAAGCGCGGTGCGCGGCTTCACGCTCATGGCTGGGGGCCACGACAGGCAGCCAGTCCGATTTGTCCCACCGCGTGCGGCGACCCAGATGGGTCAGTTGGATCATCACCGCCGCGCCGTGATCATGGCACTCGTCCACCATCTGCTTCATCCAGCCGACGACCTCGTCCTTCCAGGCAAGGATGTTGTTGAAGACCGGCGGGCTGTCGCGGGCGACAGAGGCCGATCCGGCGGTCATCGTCAACGCAACCCCGGCCTTGGCCCGTTCCGCGTGATAGGCGCGGTACCGCCCCTTGGGCATTCCGTCCTCGGGGTAGGCCGGTTCATGGCTGGTGATCATGATGCGGTTGCGCAGCGTGAGGTGCTTCAGCTTGTAGGGCTGCAGCAGCGGATCGTTTGACATCGAGGCCTCCTGTCGTTTTAACCAATCTGCCGTGAAATGTGCACCTGTGTCAAATTGATAGTCATAGGCGAACATTTCCTTGCGCGCTGCCCCCGTTCGCCCTACCGTCAGCGTCATGGATCAGGTGGAAAAGACCGCAACCGGGTGGCGCGGGTCGCGCGAAGGATGGCTCGAGGCCGCCTATGCCGCGCTCGTGACCGAAGGTGTGGATGCGGTGAAGATCATGCCGCTGGCCGAACGTCTCAAATTGTCCCGCACCAGCTTCTACTGGTTCTTCAAGGATCGCGAGGCGCTCCTGTCCTCCCTTGCCGAGATGTGGGAGGCCCGCACGACCACCCCTCTCGTCGCCGCGACGACCGAATATGCCGAAACGGAAACCGAGGCGATGCTGAACGTCATTGGCTGTTTCCTGCACCCGGACACGTTCGACGCCAAGCTTGAATTCGCCATGCGCGGCTGGGGGCTGAAGGACCAGGAAATTCTTGCCCGCATCGCCGATGCCGATGCCCGCCGTCTGCGTGCGCTCAGTGCCATGCTCGAACGCTGGGGCCACAGCGCGCGGGATGCGGATGTGCGCGCGCGGACAATCTATCTTGTCCAGATAGGCTATATTTCAATGCAGGTGGATGAGACGCTCGAAACCCGCATGACCCGCATCCCAAACTACGTCGAGATCTATACAGGCCGCCCCCCAAAGCCGAATGAACTCGCTCGCTTTAAGGGGCGGTTCGGACGGTAACCGCTGGCAGTGGTGGGATCAGATCTTGGCAGGTTCGAACGCCTGCTTTGGACCGGACTAGGCCATTTATCAAATGTCCGATAAGGGCGGGAAGCGGACGCTCAAGGATCGCCATTACCTTTGCCGCCCACCGTCCCAACTGTCCCGTAGGGTCAATCTGCAACCACATCTTCAGTCGCAAGCTGAGATGCCATAGCGGCTCCAGCCAGGAATCCTGGTTCTGATGGGCTTACCTCGCTTCCCGCCATGATGGGGAGCCCCCCATTCGCCCGTCACCCATTCTCCCGAAAATGAGGGCGGGTGTCCCGTCGGCGTGGTGTCGTCTGCTGTTGCCGTCCACGGATCCTGTGTCCAGTTCTTGACCAGCGTGGCGTAGGGTGCGGCGGCGTCCGGCCCGAAGAGCCACACAAATTGCTGGATCTCCGCGCGGGTAAGGGTCTCCTCGCCGAGTGCGGCGCGGTTGGCGGCCGGCACGGCCGCAAAGCCAAAAAGCGCAGCCTTGCCGCTGGCCGTGGTCGCGTCATAGATTTCGGCTAGGGGGCCGACCATGCTCTGAGCCGTTCCGCGAAAAACCGCTTCGTGCCTGAAGGGACGGTCGTAACTCGCCAAAGCCCTGCACCACCCCAAAGTCACCGGCGCGTCGCTGGTCATCGCCAAGCTGGATTGGCTTTCCGGGAATGCGGCCTTCAGGCTGGCGCGCAGAGACAGCGGCGTCCGCTTCCTGGCCTGCGACATGCCCGAGGCCAACGACCTCACCGTCGGGATCATGGCGCTGGTCGCCCAGGTCGAACGGGAAGCGATCTCGAAGCGCACCAAGGAGGCCCTGGCGATGGCCAAGGAACGGGGCGTGAAGCTCGGCAATCCCAACGGCGCCGAGGCTCTGCGGCGGGCTGGCAAGGGCGGTGACGCGCTCCGGGCGGCCGTATCAGCCAACGCACAGGCCGTCGCAGATGACCTCGCACCAGTCATCGCGGATACCCGATCCCAGGGGCATCATTCGCTGAGGACGATCGCAGCAGAGCTGATGGCGCGTGGGATTGCATTGATACACATAGATCCATCATGTCTGACGAAAAAGGACGTCTGGGTTCGGGGGAACCAGACGTCCAGTTTGTGGGCCTTCCAGCGGGCCGAGCCCGTTGCGGCTCGGGTTGGGTGCCCATCGCTCCGAGGGATAGCATCGCGAGGTCACCTAACTCCGTGGCGGCCGAACGGGCCGGCCGCGATCCCTGATTTTCGAAGACCGTCTTACGCGGCGCCGTCCGGCATTGCCGCTTTCCGATCGTCAGCCGGTCTGCCAAAACGAGCCATTCCAACGAGTTTAGACGTCGGACTGGCTCGGACCGCAGGCTCGAGATCAGTTCAGGCTGCGCTGAACCTTGGCCGTGTATTCTGTGCCCGAGGGCGCCTTGACGCTGACCGACGTCGGACGCTCATAATTCGATGCGTCGACACTGCCGAAGGTTTTGCAAACGGCAATTGCAGAGCTTTGCGCGTCGCCGCCCATTGCGGAAAGGATGCTTTGCGCTTCGGTCTCCGTCACAAATACGTCTGTGGCGCCGCAATCGACGCGCAATACTTTCTCGCTCATCCCCCCGCATGCAGCAAGCAGGGTAAGTGCCGCAAACATTCCCAGATAGTGAAGCTTTGTCATGAGGGTCCCCTTTTCTGTAATGGCCGCGGTCGCTTTTGCACCGGGTCGATTGGATGTTCTTTCTTTCCTGCCGCGCGCGACAGGCTGCAAATTCGTTCGATCCACTCACTCGAAACCAGGGCTGTTCAGCGCGCCCCAATTTTCGAATTCGGCGAGGCAAATTTCCTCGTCACCACCCCGTCAATTTCTCATTGAACGGCCTTGTTCATGAAGTCTTCGACCGCGTTTGACAGGTCGAACGATGCCCCGCCCTGAACCGGCGGATAGTCCACCAGAGTTTGCAGATGCTGGTTGATCAGGACCGACATCGGTTGAACCAACCACGAAACCTTCTGCATCAGATGGCCGTAACTATCCGTGCTGGAGTAGCTTTCGTAGGGGTCCATTCTCAGGTTGAACACCAGTGGAGCAGTTCGCGGCACGAGGTTGGCGTAATAGTCTTCCTTGGTGGAGAACATGAATTTCCACGGTCCCATCCGGACGGCCGACAACACACTCTCGTAATAATAGAAGAAGGTGTCGCGGTTCGAATGGTTCTGCTTGCCTTCCCAATAATCCAGGTTGTTTACGCCGTCGATGAATTGGCGCTTCTCCTTCATGACATTGGCGTTCACGTCAGAAATTCCGGCCGCTGCTGCCAGTGTGGTGAACATGTCCATATGGGCCTGAATGCCATTCAGAACGGTCCCAGGCTTGAGGACGCCGGGCCAGCGGATCATCGATACGACACGTACCCCACCTTCATAGGTCGACATCTTTTCACCGCGGAATGGCGTTGTGCCGCCGTGGGGCCATGACGCGTGCTCGGGTCCGTTGTCGGTTGAGTACCAAATGATCGTGTTCTTTGCCAAACCTTCCTTTTCCAGCCAAGCAAGCACTTGCCCGATATCGTGATCGTGCTGGAGCATTCCGGATCCGTGCAGGTCTACTTCGGACGTGAAGTCCTCGGCAGCGTAGCGCCATTGATCGTCGAGCCGCGTATAAAGATGCATCCGGCTGGTATTGAGCCAGACGAAGAACGGCTTTCCGGAATCCTTGGCGCGAAGCATGAAATCCTCGGCCTTGGGAATGACCTCGGCGGAGTCGAACTCCTTCATTCTTTCCTGTGTCAGGGGTCCCGTGTCCTCGATCTTCTGTTTGCCGACCTTGCCGAACCGCGGATCGACGGTCTGATCGTCAACATCTGTGGCATAGCTGTGCAGGACGCCCCTTGTGCCGAACATCTCGTCATACTTCTCGACACTCCCGGCATAAGCCTTGGCGAACCTTTGGTAATCGCGCTGTTCGGATTCTTCCTGCGTGTTCAGATGATAGAGATTGCCAAAAAACTCGTCGAAGCCGTGTACGGTCGGCAGATGTTCGTTCCGGTCACCGAGGTGGTTCTTGCCGAACTGGCCCGTCGCATAGCCAACCCCTTTCAACTCTTCCGCCAGCGACGGCGATGCAGCCTGAAGCCCAAGTGGGGAACCGGGCTGTCCAACCGTCGTCATGCCGGACCGGATCGGATATTGGCCGGTGATGAACGAGGCGCGGCCCGCCGTACAACTCGGTTGGCCGTAGTGATCCGTGAAACGGATACCTTCCATGCCGATCCGATCGATGTTGGGCGTCGTATACCCCATAACGCCCATCCCGTAAGCCGAGACGTTGGTCCATCCAATATCATCGCCCCAAATGACAAGAATGTTCGGATGTTCTGCTTCCTGTCCGAAAGCTGGCACCGCACAGGTCAGGGCCGTAAAGACGACCGCCGATCGCAATTGTTTCAACATCGTCCGCAGTCTCCTCTCCTAAATGGTGATTCCATATATAATCGTGTGAGAATAGCGCTCTGGTTGCGCAAAATTGTCCCGAACGGAATATTTGCGATGAATGACGACTTCCGCCTTTTGCGATCGACGATCACCAAAAGTGGATGGCTGTCTCGGCTGCCGCCAGACATGCAAGAGGCCGTGCTGCCCCGGATTATCCTAAGACGATATCCACCAAAGACGAATGTCTATCTGGTTGGCGATCCGCCGGGAGGTGTCTACGGGATCGTATCGGGAAGCATCGCGGTCGTGCTGCCACCAATGGACCGTCCGCAGACGGTTGCGCACCTTGCTGTTCCGGGATCCTGGTTCGGCGAGGGCGGCTTTCTGACCGGTGAGCCGAGGAGGATCGGGCTTAGAACGGCATCCGAGTCATTGCTAGCGAACCTGCCATTGGCCGACATGGAAGTCCTTGCCGGAAAGGACCGCCGGTTCGAACGTAGCTTTGCCGGTATCGCCATGCTGAACATCGATCTGGCTATTCGTACTGTCGTGGATCTGCTTGAGCCGTCTGCCTCGCGTCGCGTCGGGGCAGTGGTCCAGCGTGCTTGTGGGGGACATTCGGGTTATCGTCTGCATCTCACCCAAGAGGGCATTGGCCTGATGGCGAACACGTCCCGTCGACAGACGCTGGCAGCGTTGAGGGAGTTAATCTCCGCGGGAATTATCCGGCAACATTACGGGACGATTGAAGTGATCGATGCTGTTTCTTTGAAGCATCGCCTGGATCGGGGTTAGTTGCTTGCGATTTGTCACAGCCAACTTGTTGTGATCTGCCTACCACGCACTCAGCCAACCGTCTCGTTCTAGGCTCAGGACTCGTTCTCGCGTGATAGCCAAAACATCACGGTTGCCACGAGGGCGACGGCGGAGAGGATGACTTTCGGGCATCGGTGGCAGCATGCAGCTTGGTGTTCATGCCGCCCCTGGTGCGGCCGATCAGACGGCCCCTCTGGTCGCCGGGTTCCCCTTTTTCGACCGCAAGCTGGTCGCCCTACGGTGCGCCTTCAGGTATGTCGCGTCGATTATCACCGTCTTCGGACCGGCGGCCTCGGCGGCCAGGCCATCCGTCATGCGAGCGAAGACGCCCTTGTCGCTCTACCGTTTCCAACGATTGTAAAGTGTCTTTGGCGGACCATACTCCCGAGGCGCATCGCACCGGCGCAAACCTTTGAGATTGATGAGGATTATGCCACTCAGAACCCGCCAGTCATCGACACGCGGCCTGCCATGGCTATTGGAAAGAATGGCTTCAGCCGCTCCATCTGCGCGTCCGTCAGCCAGAAAAAAATTGCTCATCGGTCAGTCTCCTTGCGGTGGCTGAATCAGGCCGCCAAAAGATGATCTGAATAGCCTCGAGTTTCTTAGACGCCTTTGTGTCTCATCTTCTGCTGCCGTTCGAACTCGACTGGTGACAGCATCCCGCTTCGCGCATGCTTACGCTTGGGGTTATAGAACATCTCGATGTAATCGAACACGTCCTGCCTGGCTAATTCGCGGGTCCGATAGGTTCGCCGCCTGATCCTTTCCCGCTTGAGCAGGTGGAAGAAGCTTTCGGCAACCGCGTTGTCGTGGCAGTTTCCCCGGCGGCTCATCGAGTGCTCAAGGTTGTGGGCGCGCAGGAAGGCGGCCAAGTCGATGCTGGTGAATTGGCTGCCCTGATCGAAGTGGATAAGCACCTTTGCCTTGGGTTTGCGTCGCCAGACCACCATGAGCAGGGCTTGCAAGACGACATCCGTGGTTTGGCGGCTTTGCATCGACCATCCGATCACGCGCAGGGAATAGAGGTCGATGACCACCGCGAGATAGGCAAAACCCTCCTGCGTCCGGATGTAGGTGATGTCTTTCCCCCAGACCCGATCCGGCGCTTCGACGTCGAACTGCCTGGCGAGGATATTGTCGACCACCACCGAAGGCTTGCCGCCATAGCTGCCCGGACGTCGCTTGTAGCCGATCTGCGCCTTGATCCCTGCAAGCTGTGCCAGCCTGGCCACGCGGTTCGGGCAGATACGTTCTCCCTGCTCCAGAAGATCGTCGTGCAGTTTGCGATGGCCGTAGACCTTGTCGCTATCGGTCCAGGCATTGAGCAGCATCTTGGTCTGGCGCGTGTCTTCCTTCGCCCGATGGCTCAGCGGAGCTTGAAGCCATGCATAGAACCCGCTCGGCTGGATACGCAGGCACCGTCACATGGCCCGGACGGAAAACTGCCCTCGATGCTCGGCCACGAACGCGTATCTCACCTTGCATCCCTGGCGAAGTACGCGGTGGCCATTTCTTGGAATGTTCCGCTCCTCCGACACCCGTGCCAACTCGCGGTTTAGCCGACGGATCTCGACATCCTTCTCGGTCTCGCCGGTGGCCGCCTTCGCGAACTTGCGCTTCCACGCATAGAGCGAATGCAGGCTGACCCCGAGCCGCTCCGAAATCTCCTTGATCGGGTAGCCCCGCTCCGTGATTTGCGCGACCGCGTCACGCTTGAACTCGTCTGTGAAATTGCCAGCGCCCATCATAGCCTCCTTGCCTCAAAGTTAGCGAAGAAGGCGTCCACGAAACATGGGGCTAGTCATCTTGACGGGCGATCGGCGGTGGCCACCGCCACAAACAAATGCCCCTCTCTTGGATCGACGGCCTTCCGATCGAGGCCAGCAAGCCTCTTGAAGTTCGGCAGTCGATGCCTTGAGTCGGCTCAACAAATGGCCATTTCACACTCTGTAAAAGGCAGGATCTGTTCAACGCTCTTGACGGCGGACAAGGTTCGACGTCACCACCGTCACATCCAGCATTCGGAACGAGCGCAGGAGAGACGCCGAACCTCCGCAGAGCTGCCGCTGACATCCATCGTGTCGACAGTCCGCTATGGGCCGATCGCGTCGGGCTGTTTGTTGGTAGCGAAGGGCCGGGATCGTCGACAGGTCGCGAAGGGCGGGTTGCGGCGCTACCGTCTAGGTTACTTTGATGGGGCCCTTTCGTGACTTCAAACTCCTCTCGACTTCGAGTCCGGATCGAGTCTGTCCCGCAACCGGTCGCCCAGCAGGTTGAAGGCCAGCGCCGTCATGGCAATCGCTCCGCCCGGGAAAGCCGCCAGCCACCAGGCGCGCGGCTGCGACGGAAGCGCCTCGTAGATCATCCCACCCCATTCCGGCAGCGGCGACTGGACGCCAAGCCCAAGGAAGGACAGGCTTGAAAGCGAAAGCGTCACAAAGGCCACGTCCATCGTCATCTGCACCAGGATTGTCGGCGCCAGCAGCGGCGGCAGGGTGACGAACAGAAGATAGCGGCGGCTGGCGCCAAGCGTGATCGCGGCCGTGACGAAATCGAGGTTCTTCAGGCCAAGGATGCGGGCGCGCGCGATCCGGGCATACCAGGGCCAGAACACCGCCGCGAGGGCCAGCGCCGTCGTGGCAAGCCCGCCGCCGAACGTGGCCGAGATGGCTGCGGCCAGCACCAGTGCGGGAAAGGCGAGGAACAGATCGGTGATCCGCATCAGCACCTCGTCGGCCAGCCCGCCCAGCAACCCGGCGACGGCGCCGGTCAGCGTGCCGATGGTCGCGGCAATGGCGATGACGGCCAGCGAGGTCATGAGCGAGAACCACGCGCCCGCCACCACCCGCGACAGGACATCCCGGCCAAGACTGTCGGTGCCGAAGGGATGCAGCCCCGATGGCGGCAAGAGCCGGCTCGACAGGTCCAGCGCCACCGGGTCGTAGGGCGTCGGGACCAGCCCCGTCAGCCGCCAAAGACCTCCGATTGCGATGCAGGCCAGCAGGACCAGCGCGATCAGGCCCGGCACGCCGACAAGGCGAAGCATGGCCAGCGCGCGGGAGTTTTGGGGTTGAGCCAGTTCAACGGCAGGAAATGACATGCGACTCCCTCAGGACCGAAGCCGCGGATCAAGCCAGACATAGGCCAGATCGACGGCGAGATTGATCAGCACATAGGCGCAGGACAGGATCAGCGTCATGGCCATGATGGCGTTGTAGTCGACCGCCCGGATCGCCTGTGCCGCATAGCGGCCGACTCCGGGCCAGTTGAACACCGTCTCGACCAACACCGCGCCGGAAATCATGAAGCCCAGTTGCAGCCCGATGACCGTGACGCCCGGCATCATCGCATTGCGCATGACATGCCGTACCAGGATTCGCCGCCGCGACAGGCCCTTGGCCCGCGCATGGCGGATGTAGTCCTTGCCCAGCACCTCGATCGTTGCGGCCCGTGTCGTCCGGGTCAGAAGCCCCGCCAGAGGCAGGCTCAGGACAATCGCCGGCAGCGCAAGGTGGCGCAGGATTTCCCACGCGAGTGGCAGGTTCCCGGCAAGAAGCGCGTCCGGCAGAAGTAGCCCGGTCACCGTCGGCGGCGGCAGCGTGTCGAGGTTCAGACGGTCGCCGAGCGGCAGCCAGCCGAGCGCCGAGAAGAAGATGAGCTGCATCAGGATCGCCAGCCAGAAATCCGGCAACGACAGCCCCAGAACGGCAAGGCCGCGTGCCGAATAATCCGGCAGCCGCTCCTGCCGGCAGGCGGCCCAGGTGCCAAGGACCGTGCCTGCCAGGATGCCGATCACGGCCGCGGCAAGCACAAGCTCGATCGTGGCGGGAAGGAAAGAGATCACATCCTCCACGACCGGGCGCCGCGTGACGATGGACAGCCCGAGATCGCCATGGGCCAGCGCGGCGACATAGGTCTGGAACTGCGTCAGGACCGGCGCATCAAGGCCGAGCTGCTGTCGCACCAGCGCGACAGCCTCGGGCGTTGCCCGGGCACCTGCATACATCCGCGCGGGATCCCCCGGCAAAAGCCGGGAGAGGGCGAAGGTCATGAACACGATGCCGACCAGAAGGAAGCTGGCGGCAAACAGCCGGCGCGCGACCAGCCCCAGAAGCTGTGCAAGCATCGGTCAGGCCCCGCCGCGCGTCATTCCGTAGAACGGCAGGGTCAGCGCATAGGCCGGGTTCAGGTCCATGCCTATCACATCAGTGCGATAGGGCATCGCGGTGCGGTCCTGAAAGATCGGAATCCAGGCCGGATCCTCGACCGCGACGATCTCTTGCAGGCGCTTCATCTTCTGAAACAGCGCCGCGTCGATTGCGGCATCCTTTGTCTCGGTCAGGATGCGGTCGACCTCGTCGTTCTTGTAGAACCCGGCATTGCCGCCCATCGACCCCGCAGAGGCGGAATGGAACAGCGGGCGCGCATATTCGTTCGGATGGTTGAAGTTCGGCCACCACGAAAAGGCGTACATGTTGTAGCGCTGCTCGGGCGGGGCATCGCCGAAGTAATCCGCCGCAAAGGCGCTGTAGCTTTTCTCGACCAGCGTCAGGGTGATGCCGACCGAGCCGAGCAGGGCCTGCAGAAGCTCCCCGGCCTGTTTGCCGATGCCTTCGTAGAAGAGGAAGCTCAGCTCGGTCCCCGGCGCGACACCCGCGGCGGCGAACAGTTCCTGCGCCTTGGCCAGATCAAAGCCCGGCACGGTCTGTTCCGGGTTCGCGCCCGACAGGCCCACGGGGAAGCAGCCATGCGCCGGGTCCTTCAGCCCAAGCTGGATCTGGTCGCGATAGGACGCCGCGTCGAAGGCGTGGTTCATCGCCTGACGTGCGCGTGGATCCGCCAGCGGGCCGTAACAGCCAAGCGCGATGTAGTTCATCGTCAGCGTCTCGCTGTTCGAGACGGTGAACTTCGCCGCGTCGCGGAGCGCGATCGTCTCTTCCGGCGGCAGGGGGAAGATCACGTCGGCCTCGCCGCTTTCCAGCATCTGCAGCCGGCTGCTTTCCACCGGCACGGCCCGGATGACGATCTTCTTGAACTGACCGGGTTTCCAGCCGCCGCGATAGCCGGGATCGGCCTCGTAGACCGCCTGCTGGCCGGGCTCGAGCGAGACGAGCCGATAAGGCCCGGTGCCGACGGGATTTCTCTGCAGCCAGGCGCTGCCCTGGTCGTCCGGTCCGGTGGAATGTGCCGCGGCGGCGGCGGCGCTGGCGATCCAGAAGCCATACTGCCCCGAGACCTGCACGTCGAAATAGGCGCGCGGCGCGCCCAGATCGAAGGTGATGCGATTGCCCTCCTCGACGAGAATCTGCTTTTCGCCATCAGCGATCCCCCAGACATAGCCATTGCCCGAGCCGAGCGTGAGCGTGCGCAGGATCGCGGCCTTGACCGCCGCCGCGTCGCAAACCGTCCCGTCGTGGAACTTGGCCCCCGCCGCAATCTCGAAGGTCCAGCGGCTGGCATCGGCGTTCTTCGTCCAGGACGAGGCAAGCGCTGGCGCGACTTCCGTGGTCGACGTGCCTTTCAGGACCGTCAGCGTCTCGTAGACCGGCACCAGCCCCATCGCCCAGTCGATGTTCGTCGCCGGATCAAGGTTGTCGACCGCCGCCTCGGTCGCGACAACCAGCGTGTCCGGGTCACGCCCGGCCGAGATCGCGACCTGGGCCCGCGCAAGCGACCACAGGCCGGGAAGCGTTACCGCCGCGCCGCCTGCCATCAGGCCGTGCAGCATGCGGCGCCGGGAAATTCGAGAGAGGTCGTCCATTCTGATCGCTCCTTTTTCGGGCCGGATCGGCCATGTGCCAGCGCAGGGTCAGCGCGGCTGTTGTTGGGTGATGCAGTGAATCCCGCCGCCGCCTGCGGCGATGGTCGCGATGTTGACCTGGGTGATCGCGTGATCGGGGAAGGCGGCCGCGACGGCATCCCGGGCCGCGTCATCGCCGGGCAAGTCGAAGCGCGGCATGACGATACCGCCATTGGCGATGTAGAAGTTGACGTAGGAAATCGAGTAGCCCCAGTCGCCATTGCCAGCGCGGAGCCGTTCGCCCTCGCGGATGAACAGCAGGTCCAGCTTCCGCCCCTTCGCATCCGTCTGGCCTTCCAGCGCGCGGAGGTTCTTCATGGTCGTCTCGAAGGACGGACCGGAGTCTTCGGAACTCAGCTCGAACAGGACCACCCCGGGCCGGACGAAGGTCGCGATCCCGTCGATATGGCCGTTGGTGCCGAACTCGGCGTCATTGCCAGGGAGCCAGATGACTTTCTCGACCCCAAGCGTGCGGCGGAACTCGGCCTCGGCATGCTCGCGGGTCAGGCCCGGATTGCGGTTGGGGTTGAAGACGACGGTGTCAGTCGTCAGCAAGGTGCCCTCGCCATCGGAAAAGATCGCGCCCCCCTCCATCGCCATCGCTGAAGTGCCCGCGTCCAGGCCGAGACCGGAGACCAGCCGTCGCGCCAGCCGCGCATCATCCGTAAAGTCGGGCGCCGCCCCTCCCCATCCGTTGAACCGCCAGCACAGACCGGAAACGCCGCCATCGGGCTGCTTGACGAAGGTCGGGCCGCTGTCTCGGAACCACGAGTCGCTGACCGGCAACTCGACCACATCGACACCGGCGCCAAGCATGCGTTTCGCCTTCGCGGCCGATCGCGGGTTGGCGATCATCCGCACCGGCTCGTAACGACCGATCGCATGGGCGACGGCGACGTATTCGCGCTCCACCGCCTCAAGCCTTTGCCCCCAGCCGGCGCTGTCAGGCCAGACCATCCAGCAGCACTCATGCGGTTCCCACTCGGCCGGCCAGCGCGGTTTGGCGGCGGCACCAAGTTGGGTCTTCGTATCGATACTGTTCATGTCAATTAAGATTCCGATTGCTTTTCGTTCGAGAATCGAGTGTAGAAATGATGGAAATCGAGTTCCACATCGAAATTCTCAAGTCAGAAAGCAAAATAACTCATGCGAACTGCGATGCTCCCATCGACCCGCGCCCTTGCCGCCTTCGAGGCCGCCGGGCGTCTGGAGAGCTTCACGCTGGCCGCCCAGGAACTGGGGATGACGCAGTCGGCGATCAGCCATCAGATCCGCTCGCTTGAGGATCAGGTGGGCCAGCCGCTGTTCAACCGGCTGCACCGCAGCGCCGTCCTGACCGATGCCGGGCGGGACCTGCAATTCACCGTCCGCGACTGCTTCCAGCGGCTCGAGGCCGGGCTGAAGCGGCTCGACCAGTACAAGAAACCGAACCAGGTGATCGTCTGCATGCCGCCGTCGCTGGCCGGGCGCTGGCTGATGCCGCGGCTTGATGGCTACCACGCCCAATGCCCGGGCCATGACGTCTGGCTGCACACCACCAACGACGATGTCGACATCGCCCGGGGCGAGTTCCACGTCGTCATCCGCCGCGGTCGCCCGACCGCCCCAGACATCGAATGCTGGGAACTCTTTGCCGATCCGCTCACCGTTTACGGCGCACCCGGCCGGATCGCGGCAAGCGCGCTCGGCACTCCCGCCGACGTCCTGAAGGCACCGCTTCTCTATGACGAGCGGCGCGAGGATTGGGCGATGTGGTTCGAGGCCGCCGGCATCGAAGCCAACCCGGTCCAGGGCTACAACTTCAGCGACTCCGGCATGCTTCTGGAAGCCGCCGCATCCGGTTTCGGCTTTTGCCTCGGCAGCATGGTCCTTGCGGCGGGCGAGGTCGCGGCCGGCCGCCTCGCCGCCCCATTCCCCGAGGTGATCGTGCCCGGTGAAGGCTATTTCGCCTGCGTGAGCGAACGCGTCGCCGGGCTCGAGAAAGTCCAGAAATTCCGCCGCTGGCTGGACGATCAGGCTGCACAGACGCGCAGCTGGGTCGCCCGCCACGCCCCCAATCCAACCAAGGAGATCCACCCATGAGCCGCAATCTGACCGTTGCCGCCCTGCAGACCAGCATGAGCTGGGACAAGGCCGCCAATGTCGAAAGGATGCTCGCCCTCGCCCATCAGGCCGCAGATCAGGGCGCCCGCCTCGTCCTGCCGTCCGAACTGTTCGAGACGCCCTATTTCTGCAAGGTCGCCGACGACCGCTACAAGGAACTGGCCCGGCCTGCCGCCGATCACCCGACGATCGAAGCCTTCCGGCGCTTCGCCCGTGACCGTCAGGTGGTGGTCCCGGTGTCGTTCTACGAACGGGCCGAGGACGGGCTTTTCAACTCGGCGGCGGTGATCGACGCCGATGGCGAAGTGCTCGGCATCTACCGCAAGTGCCACATCCCGCAATTCGACGGCTATCGCGAATCCGACTACTTCCTGCCCTCCACGCAAGGGCCGAAAGTGTGGAAGACCCGCTACCTGATGCTCGGCGTCGGCATCTGCTGGGACCAGTGGTTCCCGGAACTCGCCCGGTCGATGGCGTTGATGGGGGCCGAATTGCTGGTCTATCCCACGGCCATCGGATCCGAGACGGTCCGCACCGACTGGGACAGCGCGGCACAGTGGCGGGCGGCGATGCGCGGCCACGCGGCGTCGAACCTCGTGCCGGTGCTCGCCTCGAACCGCATCGGGGTCGAGCTTGATGACGGCGTCGAGATGAAGTTCTACGGCACGTCCTTCTGCACCGACCAGCGCGCGCAGGTGATCGCCGAGGCGGGCCGCGACGAAGAGGCGATCGTGCTCGCCACGCTGGATCTGGAGCAGGCGGCGCGCGACCGCGACTTCTGGGGCGTCTACCAGACCCGGCGGCCGCAGATCTATGGCGCGCTGGCCCAAACCCCCGCCGGTCCGCCGCCGATGCCCCGGGTGGCATGATGCTGGCCGTCCAGGACCTCTGGGTGCGCCTCAAGCCCTCGCTCGGGGGCCATCCGATCGTCCGGGGCGTCGGGTTGCAGCTGCAGCCCGGCGAACGGATCGCGATCGTCGGCGAATCCGGCAGCGGCAAGAGCACCGTCGCTCTTGCCCTCCTTGGCCTTCTGCCGCGCGACGTGATGCAGCAAAGCGGGTCCCTGACCCTCGACGGCGAGGACCTGTCCGACGCCGGAGAAGACGACTGGCACACGATCCGCGGCCGCAAGGTCGCGATGGTGTTCCAGGATCCGGCAGGGGCGCTCAATCCCGTCCTGACCATCGGCGAGCAACTGGTCGAGGTCTACCGCGCCCATGACGACCGCCCCAGGGCCGAACAGCGCCAGCTTGCGGTTCAGCAACTGGCGGCGATGGGCTTTGCCGATCCGGACCGGATCATCGGCCTTTATCCCCACCAGATGAGCGGCGGGATGAAGCAGCGCGCCGTCATCGCGATGGCCACCGCGCTCCATCCGGGGCTTATCGTCGCCGATGAGCCGACGACCGCGCTCGATCCCTCCATCCGGGCGCAGATCCTTGCCCTGCTGGTTCAGAAATCCGAGGCCGACAGGTCATCGCTCGTGCTCGTCACACATGACCTGGCCGAGACGGTGCGGGTCGCCCACCGGATCGCGGTCTTCTACCATGGGCGGATGGTCGAGGTCGGTCCGGCCGAGCGCATCCTGGCAAGGTCCCGCCACCCCTATACGCGGGCGCTCCTCAATGCGCGCCCGCAGCCGGGCCAGCGGGCAGGCGAGCTTCCGGTCATTCCCGGTCGCCCGCCCCTGCCCTCTGAACAGTTTCCCGGCTGCGCTTTCGCCCCGCGCTGCTCCCGCGCGGGCGAAAGCTGCCACAAGACCCTGCCCGAGTTGACGGAAATCGAGCCCAACCATGCATATGCCTGCCATTTCCCCCTCTGAAGCCCCGATCCTCGACCTGCAGAATGTCAGTGCCGGCTACCGGCGCGGCGGCCTGTTGTCCCCTCCTCAGCATCCGGTGCTGCGCGACATCACCCTGTCGGTCCGCCGGGGCGAGGCCATGGGCCTTCTGGGGGAGTCGGGCAGCGGGAAATCGACGCTCGGCCGGGTGATCCTCGGGCTGCTGCCCGCGCTGTCGGGGACGATCCGCTTTGACGGCCAGGCCCTGCCCCGCAGCACCGGCGCCGCATGGCGCGACCTGCGCCGCCGCATTCAGGTGGTGTTCCAGGATTCCAACAGCACCCTGCACCCCGCCCATACCATCCTCTGGAGCCTGACAGAGCCGATGCGCATCCACGGCCTCGGCACCCCGGAGGAGCGCGAGGCCCGGGCGCTGGCCATGCTCGAGGATGTCGGGCTGGAACCCGGGATGGCCCGCGCAATGCCGAAATCCTTGAGCGGCGGCCAGCGCCAGCGCGTCGGCATCGCCCGCGCCCTGATGCTGTCGCCCGAGCTGATCGTGGCGGATGAACCGGTCAGCGCGCTCGATGTCTCGGTACAGGCCCAGGTCCTGAACCTGCTGAAGTCGGTCCAGCAGAAGCACGGGCTGACGATCCTGTTCATCTCGCACGACATGCCGGTGGTCGAGGCCTTCTGCGACCGGGCCGCGGTGATGGCGAAGGGCGAACTGGTCGAGATCGGCAGCCCTTTGGAGCTTCTCCGGGATCCCAAGACGGAGGCGACAAGACGACTTTGTGTGGTGTCGAATTGAACGGGGTCTCAGCATAAACGCTGATGCTGGGAGAGGAGCCTTGGCTGTACCAACAACACTTTGGCTGTCCGCCGCAAGTCCTGTCCTGACCATTCACGAAAGCATTGGCGATGTCGACGCCGAGGGCCGGACCAGTATTTCGCATTGTTGCTTCAACAAAACGAAATGGCAGCTATGGGCCGATCAGGTCGGCGGGGCATACAGAGACCGATTGTCTGGACTGGAGCGGCCTGCGATCCTCTTTCCCGCTTGACCATGGGCCGCATCTATGTGCGAGGGCGTCGCTCTCCGATCTCCGAATGGCCGCCCCTTAAGACAGACAAACGTCGTGCTCGAAGGTTTCGGGTGACGGATACTCGGTTCCCAAATTTGAGTTCACAAGGCCCGATCTTCGCCTATATGGCCTGCCCCGATCGAGTGGTCCGGTTTCAGTCTTAGTGCATGACGGGGCTTGGCGCTACGGCGGGGGTGGCCGGCGAAGCGGTTCCGGATGGCGAAGCCGGCCACTGGATGACCTCGGGAGCTGGCGGGCGATACCCCAGTGATGAGTGCGGGCGCTTTGTGTTGTAATGGCGGCGCCAGCTCTCGATGATGATCTTTGCCTCGGCGAGGCTGTAGAAGATTTCGCCGTTGAGCAGTTCGTCACGGAGCTTCGCGTTGAAGCTTTCGCAGTAGCCGTTCTCCCAGGGGCTGCCAGGCTCGATGTAGGCGGCTCGCGCTCCGACGGCGGCGATCCATTCTCTCACAGCCTCGGCGATGAACTCCGGGCCGTTGTCCGACCGTATGTGGGCGGGCACGCCCCACTGGATGAATAGATCGGACAGGACGTCGATGACGTCAGTCGACCGCAGCTTCCGGTCAATGCGGATTGCCAAGCACTCCCGAGTGAACTCGTCGATGAGGTTAAGCATGCGGAACTTCCTTCCATCATGGGTCCGGCTTTCAACGAAGTCATAGGACCAGACATGGTTCGGGCGCTCGGGCCGGAGACGGATGCAGGACCCGTCGTTCAGCCAGAGCCGACCCTTCTTCGGTTGCTTTTGTGGGACTTTAAGCCCCTCCCGCCGCCATATCCGCTCGACCCGCTTCACGTTCACTGCCCAACCGGCTTCACGCAGCAGGGCCGTGATCCGGCGGTATCCGTAGCGCCCAAACTGTGAGGCGAGCGCGACGATGTCCGCCGTCAGGGCTTCTTCATCGGCCCGGCCTTGCGGCACCTTCCTCTGGGTCGAGCGGTGCTGCCCGAGTACGCGACAGGCGAGCCGTTCCGAGATCCGGAACCTCTGCCTGACATGCTCGATGCAAGCGCGACGGCGGGCGGGGCTCAGAAGTTTCGCTGACGCGGACCTTCGGTTCCCCGTGCAGCCTCAGCCAGGATCAGCTTCTCCAGCGTCAGGTCAGAGACGGCCTTCCGGAGACGCTCCCTCGCCATTGGGCTCGAACCAATGGCGCCACAATGGCTCGATCCTTCTCCAGCTCCTTCAGCCGCTTCACCTGGTCGGTCTTCAGGCCGCCGAACTCCTTCCGCCACCGATAGTAGGTGAACTGCGTCACGCCGATCGACCGCACGGCCTCCGAGACCGGCCGGCCCTGCGACACCAACACGTCTACCTGCCGGAGCTTCGCGACGATCTCCTCCGGCTTGTGCTTCTTCTGGGGCATTCCTTCGTCCTCCATCTGGCTCAAAAAGCCTACTTCAGGGAGGACCACTTTTCAGGGGGCAGGCCACATCCAAAACCGCAGAAACAAGCATACGATCCGTCCCTGAATCCCGAGGCCGTCATAGCTGTGACTGGTCTCTACCGGAAACTGCAGGATGAGCAGGGGCTTTGGTCAAAGGTTCAATCATGACTCGCCAATGCGAATTTGTTAGCATCAAAGCGCGGGGGGATCAGGTGTCGTGTCTGGTGAAGCTCATCAAGGTCCGGGGGCCAGCGAAAGAAACGGCCCTGTTCAGGAACTCCCTGATGCCGAGGCAGTTCTCGCAACGCTCAATCGCATCATAGCTTCGCCCGAGTTCGACGCAACCGACCGGAACAAACGTTTCCTGTCCTACGTGGTAACCGAAACGCTCAATGGTCGAGGCGACAGGATCAAAGCCTATACAATCGCAACTGAAGTATTCGGTCGCGAAGCCTCCTTTGACGCGCACGGCGATCCGATCGTGCGCGTCGAGGCAGGACAACTACGCCGCGCGCTAGCAGGTTATTACGTCTCCGCAGGGCGCAACGAGGCGGTTGAAATCTCCATTCCCAAAGGCGGTTATGCCCCGGTCTTCTTGTCTCGCGAGGTGGCTGCGCCCACACCAATACCTAAGCTGACGATCCCGGCCGCCCCCGAACGGACGATACGTCGCGCGGCGATCCCGATCGGCGTCGCCCTCGCCGTGTTCGTCGGCGCCGGACTGGGTTATGGCCTCTGGTCCGGCCGCGCCATGCCCAGCCGACCCGATATCCCGCGTATACTGGTGCAACCCTTCGAAGACCTGACCCAGTCCGGAAATTCAGCCCGCCTCGCGAGTGGGCTCACTCAGGAAATTATCGGTCAGATATCAAAGTTCCGCGACATCGTGGTGATCGCGGCTGATGCAGAAGGCCGCCCGCTGTCCGATGCCTTGGGTGTGCTGCCGGTGCAGGACTCGCCTCGCTACAATCTGTCCGGCAGTCTCGAGCTTGATGGCAGCACGTTGCGCCTGCAGACGCAGCTCGTTTCACGTAGCGACGGCGCTGTGCTTTGGGCGAACAAATACGCGGGCGATCTGTCCGTCTCGAGTGTGACCGGCATCAAAAGCGAGATCGCGGACCAGGTGGCGACTGCGCTCGCTCAGCCCTACGGCGTGATCTTCCGGGAGGATGCCGCCCGGCAGATGGTGAGCCCGCCCGAAGACTGGACGGCCTATGCCTGTACGCTAGGCTATTATGCGTACCGCCTGACATTTGATGCTTCTACTCACGCGGAGATCAGAAGCTGTCTAGAGGATGCCGTTGAACGTTTTCCAACCTACGCTACAGCCTGGGGACTCTTGTCCCTGATGTACATCGATGAACTGCGCTACCGCTTTCCGCCGGAAAGTGCCAACGGGCCAAGCTCGATCGAGAAGGCTAAATTGGCGGCTCGCAAGGCTGTTTCGCTGGACCCGAGCAACATCCGCGGGTTAGAGGCAGAAATGTTCGCACTGTATTTCTCGGGTGAAAAGGATGCGGCCATACAGGTTGGAAAGGCTGCGCTGGAGATAAACCCCAACGATACCGAGTTGATGGGCGAATACGGATATCGTCTGGCCCTTTCCGGCGACTGGAAGGCGGGTTGCGCTTTGGTTGACGAAGCGCGGAAGCGTCAACCGGGACCGGCCGGCGCCTACGAGGCAGCCCTTGCGCTATGCGCCTATCAGCTGAATGACTATGCGACGGCGGCGACGTGGATCCGCAAGTATCCGATGACCGACAATCCGCAGTACCACGCCATTGCGGCTATCATCTTTGCTGAACTGGGCGATCCGCAAGTTACGTCGGAAGTGGACTGGCTGCGCCTACATGCCCCCCAGTATTTCAAGGATGCTCGTGCCGAGATCGCCTACCGCATCGGGCGTAAGGAAGACGTGGATCGCATATTGGTTTCGCTGGAAAAGGCGGGCATTCCTGCGCCCAACCAGTAGGACGTCGACTCCGGCTCGGCGACCATTGCAAGCCACTCTTATTGGAAAGAGAATATACCGACGATTGCTGCAGCGATCACGAGCAGGGCAGGGTTCATGCGGGTCTGCATCAGGACAAGCAGCACGCCGACCGCTATGGCTGCGGTGTCGATACCGAAGATTGCGCCCTTGGCCATAGTGAAGCAACCTGCCAGCAAAAGGCCGATCGAAACGGGGGCGAGGCCGCTCTGGATTGACGCGCGCCAAGGCCAGGCCTCGAGTTTTTGCCACCATCTTCCGACGGCGTAGGTCAGGCCGGCTGTCGGACCAAAGAACGCCACGAGTGCCGCAATTGCGCCAAGTGGGCCGCCCGCCCAGTCACCGATCGGCACGATCATCATCATGTTCGGACCGGGTGCGAGCTGGCCGACGGAGTAGAGATGGACGAGCTGGTCGAAACTCAGCCAGTTGTGCGTCTCGACCGTCAGCGTCTTCATCTCGGGGAAGGCCGCCATACCTCCGCCCACGGTCAGGAGGGAAAGATAGGCGAACACCCGGATGATGGCGGGAACTTCAGACATGACCGTTACTCCTTTGCAGCCGACCGGCCTGGCCGGTGCCACAGGACCGACAGGAGGCCGACCACGACAAGCGTGGTCAGAACCGATTGGTGGAACTTGTTGACCATAACGACCGTGATCGCGACGAAGACGTAGTCGGCATATTCGACCAGCGACTTCTTCCCGAGTTGCACGACTGTCGCCAGGATCAGCCCGACTGCCGCCGCGGCCACGCCCTTGAGTGCCGCTGAAGTGATCGAATGGTCTCCGTACGTCCGGTAAATGATACCGACGGCGAACATGATGATCGCGCCGGGCAAACACATCCCGAGGATTGCGAGTGCCGCACCCATCCTTCCTGCCAGCTTCTGGCCGACAAGGATTGCCATGTTGGTAGCGTTCAGTCCCGGCAGGCTCTGGCTGATCGACAGAAGTTCGACGAACTCCTTCTCGTTGAGCCAGGCGCGGCGCGTAACCAGGCCCTGGCGAAGATAAGGGACCGCCCCGCCGAAGCTGGTCGCACCGATGGTCAGAAACTCTCGGAAGACCACACCGGCGGGTACGGCGGCCTGCGGATCGGCCTTGGTCACAGGGTCACTCATGGCTTTGCGGGGCCACGCCGTTCAGACGATAGACCATTGCCGTCTTGGTCAGTCCGAGTGCCAGCCAGGATTCCAGCGCCCATTGCAGCTTCACGTAGAAGTCGGCCGCCAGCTTTTTCTGCTTCTCGGCGACGTTCTTGCGGCTGTCGAACTTCGCCTGGAAAGCAAACTCGCCGACCAAGGGCTGGTGAGCTCCCCGTGTCCGCCACAGCGAGATGTCGCATTTTGCCAGGCGACCGCCGCCGAAATCCAGCGTTCCGAGCGGCAGGAGCAGTTCTTCAACGATCCCTTCGTTCACCAGTTTGACCTTGCCGGTATCCACGCCCGACAGCCGAGACAGGGCCGGGAAGATCTTGTGCAGCGTCTCCATTGACGTTCGGTTGCCCTCTCGCAGCTGGCTCAGCCCGAATTGGCAGTTGTGCGAATAGAGAAGGCGATAACTTCCGATGTCATCCTTGAGCGGCAGGGCCTCAGCCTTGAACTTGATCCGGTAGTCCCCGTCGATCTTGGGGCGGACATCGACGGCTGTTGCTGAATCTTCGTTCGGGTGGCGGAACTTGAAGACGATCTCGGGATCGCCGACCGGAAAGCCATGTTCGTAGGTGATCCGGCGCCGCAGGATGAAGGCATTGTTGTAGAAGTCGAAGTTCGGCGTGTCGAAAAAGACGATCTCGCGCACTTCGGGGATCTCGGCCTTTGCAGGGGCAAACCCGACCCCACACTCCTTGGCGGTCTTGCGGACAATCTTGCCAAATTCCTGAAAGCTTCTGACCGAGGTGAAGCGATCCGGTTTCAGGATCAGCTTGGCCTCAAGATAGGTGATCTCGTCAAACGGCGCGCCGTCTGCATAGGTCCGCTCCAGGGTCATAGTCGTGGATTTCGCCATTTTGGGGTCCTTTCGTTATGCGCTTCCGCGGTGTTTGGAGGTCTCAGGTCGATTGAATAGGATCGCCAGGATCCGATCCGGTCCGACGGCCCGCGCCACGTTCTTGAAGGTGAAGAATGGCAGCAGGGATACAAAGAAGATCAGTGACACGATGAACAGCCCGAGAACTCCGCCACCACCGAAGGACGGCATGCTGCCGGAGAGGGTCTCGCCATGAATGAGGCCGATCACGGACCGCTCAAGCGCGTGAACGACCACGAACAACACTGTGCAGAAAATCGCCTCGACCAAGATCACCCAGATACGCCGCCAGGTCGAAAGCCTGTGGGCCAGGTCGATATGCTCGGCGGCCATCATTACCTTGGTCAGTATCAGGGCATTGATGAGGGCAAAGCCCGAAAAAAAGAAACGTTCGCCCATCTGCCTGGTGGCGATGTCCTCGTTCAGCACGAACAGGAACAGGAGCGTGAAGAGGTAGAGAAACAGTATCAGCCCGCGTTGAAGCTCTTTCTTGAGCCACTCCATTCTGCTGGCCGACCGTTTCCCCGATGAATGGTCCATCTCAATCTCCCGTTGCTGTGCATCCATCGGCAAAATGTCCATTGCCGCATCAGGTCCCGAGATGCATCACAATCAGCGCTGTCACTCCGAGGGCGAAGATCAGTATGCCCAGAAGGCGCGCATAGGATCGCGACGGCGACGGAAAGCCTGCTGCGGGCGGGAAAGAGTCAGTGAGTGCCGCCGTGGCGGTTCGGTTCTCGAGTGCAGCAAGGATCAACGCCACCAGGCCCATACCAACCATCATTGTCCCGAATGCGAAGGGTGCCGTCTCGCGAAGTCCTGTTGGTCCCGATCCGGGAAGAATGCGGAAGACCTGATGGACGCCAAAACCAAAGGTGATGAGCGATGTCGCGGTCCTGATCCACGCGAGCATCGTGCGGTCATGGGCGAGCCGCGTTCGGACTAGCGCGAGCCGGCCATTCGTATCGCTCTGCGCGACGGCCGCCGTCATGGGTTGCCCCTGCGGCTACTCTGGCTCATCAGCCGGGCAACTCGGTTTGTCAGGCCCCGCAGGAAGAAGTAGGTGGGAAAGGCCAGCAAAGATGCGACGATCAGGGCCTGAAGCACATGGATCGTTCGGAAAACGATCATCTGGTAGATCGCGTCCATTGCGACTGCGAGCAGGAAAAGCCGGCTCACGTCCGACCATCCTGTCCGCAACAACTCGCTCCGATGTCCCGCGGAAGTCGCGACCAGCCAGGCATATGGTCTGCGGTCCGCACGGAAGTCGCCCAATCCAGCGCGAATGGCCAAGGCGCCGGCCATCAACGGCTGCATGACCATGCGAAAGCTCAGCGGGCCATGGTCACGAAAGACCAGCAAAGCCCAGTCGCGCGCAAGAAAGTCCTCAAGGCTCATCGTTTGATTCCCTTCTGGGCCTGGCCGGGGAGCCGCAGTTCGCGCCCCGGCAATCGGACGCTTCAGTAGCAGGGCGGATAGGGCGGGTATCCACAGGCAGGTGCGGCCCAGTTGTCGGCCGCTGCCGCGCCGATGGCCGCGCCTGTGGCGAGGCCTACGGCCCCGGCCCCGACCGGATAGCCGCCATAGCCGTGATAGCCGCTTCCGTCCACGTTCACCGTCCGGTTCACAGTGTCGTTGGTCTTGTAGTATGCGGCGTGTGGGTTCTGGACGTGCGCGTAGTTGCTGAAATGATCCGCTCGCGCACCGCCCGCAAAGCTGGCCCCGCCGGCACCGCGACCGCCGAGATCGTCAATGAACAAGGCTGCCGCGCCCTTAGCGCCGTCGAGATTCCCTTCCAGCAAAACCGCGGTGAACGTCAGCGTGTCGGCCTTCAACACCGGAGCGGAGATGGTCACTACGGCATCTGCGACGTTCGGGCCATCGAGCAGCGAGATCGTCGCGTTTGGCGGGTCGATGCCGAAATTGTCTTCGCCCTGACTCCAGGTTTCGATGAACTGCTTCGTCTCAAGATGCCCGGCCGCTCGGAACGGCCGGTCCGAGAAAACGATCGAGTTTGGGGAGACGCCGGTCAGCGTGAGCTTGCCGTCCGACAGGGTTGCACCATCGGAGTTCAGCACGAACAGTGATGGTACCGGGCTGGTCGGCGAGACCTGTCCGATGGACTTGATAGGCTGCGCGTCCAAGTCCTGGGCCCGCGCTGGTTGTGGCAGGGCCACCGAGTCCAGCGCCAGGCCAAGTGCAACGAATGAAATTGCGTAAGAGAGGTATTTCATGATGGACACTCCAACATTTGTTGCAGGGATTCCATTTCTGATGCGCCCAAAGGGCGACTGACTTGTGGCTATGCGGGACTCACGACCTGCCCGCGGATTTCCGGGCTCGTGCAACCTCCTCTGCCAGGATCGGCAGGCCGAGGTTCAAGGACTCAACGCCCCGAGAGACACAGATTTTCAGCACTTCCATGATCTCAGAGACGGTCGCGCCGGCGGCAAGAGCGCCCCGGATGTGTCGCCGCGTCCCCGGTGCATACATGTGAGTGATCGATGCGTCGAAAGCGATGCTCAGAAGCTCGGTTTCCTTCGGGTCGAATACCCCGCTGGCATAGATACCTACTCCCGTGGCCATGACAGCGTCTGTCCAGAGGGGATCGAGCGCGAAGAAAGGATCCCAAGCGGTATTCCACTGGCCCATTGCCTTCATGCGGTCGGTGAAGGGCGTGGTGCCGGCGGGGCTCGCGGCGGCATCCACCGCCTCAGCGCCGGCCTCCTCGATCAGGATCGGTGCACCCAGGCTTGCGGAATGCAGCGCCATGACCGTGCCCATCTTTATCAGCGTGAAAAGCTCCGCTTCACTGGCGCCTGCGGCAAGCGCAGCCCGCATGTGGCGCCGCGTGGCGTCAGCGTCGAGGCTCGTTACCGCGACATTGACAGCTACGGCGACAAGTTCGACGAAACGCGGCGAAAGGATCCCGCTGCGCCAACTGCTCAGGCTGGTCGTCTCAATTGCCGAAGCCCAGACGGCATCGCGTTCCGATAGCATCTCGCGCACGCCCTCGGACCATGGTCCGAATGAAGGATTATGCTCTGTACCGGACATGGTCGCTCTCCTTCGATGAACAGGAAGGTGCCGCCGTCAGTTTACGGCAACGAAGATTGTCTCGCCCTCTACCTTGGCGGAGTAGCAGGGCACGCCGATCTCCGCTCCGACGACAAGGCCGGTGCGAACGTCGAAGCGCCAACCGTGGCCGCGACAGCGGACGACATTGCCCTCCAGGACGCCGTAGCCGAGAGAATGGCCGGCATGCAGGCAAGTGTCCGAAATCGCGTGGACGGTGCCATTCACGTTGAACAGCGCCACCGATTTGCCGTCCACCTCGACCGTGGTCGAGGTTCCGGGCGGCAGTTTGGCAAGCGGGATGGTCTCCTTGTAGTCGGCCATGTCGGCACATTCCTTCTTGCGTGGGATCAATCGGGTTCGGGCATCGGCATCGCGGTCGCATCCGGCTGCCAGATCGCGAACATGTTGCCGGCGGGATCGGCCAGGACGGCGACCCAGGCGGTCCGGGGAACGGCCGTCTTGGGCCGGACCACAGTTGCGCCCATCTCCTCCGCAGCAGCGAGCGAGGCATCGATCGACTCGACGTCAATGAATTGCAGCCAGCCTTTCGGGTCCGCTCGGGGGCGATAGGTCAGGCCGCCATCCACTTTGCCGGTGTCGGCCGGGTCCTGACGGATCCGCCAGTAGTCAATCCCCTCCAGCTTATCCATCGCCCAGCCGAACAGGCTGGCGTAGAAGGCGGCGAGCTTTTCCGGGTTGTCGCCGTAGATTTCGAAATGTGTCGTCCGGCCAGGCACGGTCTGCCCCCATTGATGCGTGCTGAAATGGGTGGCCGGCACCAAGGCACCGGCCACGGGATGTTGGCCTGAGTTACTTCTTGCCGCCGATCAGTGCTGCCTGTGCAGCCCGAACGGGTTCGGGCGCGATCATGCAGGCAGCGATCGGGTGCGAGTCACCCCCGAGCACGGCCGGCTTGATCTTCCCGTCCGTCGGCCAGGTCAGGAAGCCCGGATTGAACGAGGTGGGATTGGGCGGCATGTCGGCGGCGCGGAGAGTCTCTTCGACGCTGTTGTACCAGGTGCCGACCTTCATGATCTTGCGGGCTTCCTCAGCGGTTGCAACCTTGCGGCCGAACTCCTTGGCGAGACGGACGACCCCTTTGATCTGTTCCACCGTCGTCTTCCGCTTCCCGTCGGCGCCCCAGAGGTTGTCCTCATTGCCGACACGGATGTGCTGACCGAGCACAAGGGACATCGCCGAAATCGAGATCAGCCCCCTCATGCTGGTCCAGAAGGTATTGACCGAGCCCTGGGGCAGGCGCTGCAGGAAATGCATCCAGTCGTAGGGGTTGCGCCACATCGTGCCGCCGCCGTAGCCGCAGAGCGCAAGGTTCAGCGGGCCCATGTAGACACCGGCGCGCACCAGCCGCTCAATGATTTCCCACTGATGCACGTGGCCCGGCACGAAATAGGGCTGGATTCCATTCTTGCGCAGGCGCCGCAGGTGTTCGACGTAGAAGGCGGGGGTTGAGTCAACCACCATTCCTTGCCATGCCGCCTGTACCTTCGGGTCCTCCATGTGGGTGCCCTTGATGTCCTCGGCCGAAAAGACCGATGCGACATCCCACAAGGTGGTGCCGGTCGTCACTGTCACGAATTCCGGCTTGGGATCCAACTCGGTCAGCATATGGCGGGTGTCGTAGTCGAGCCACGCGGCCTTGGCGTCATCCGTGTGCGGCGCGAAGGAAATCGAACCACCGACCTGGATGATCATGTCCGGCACGGCTTCCTTCACGCGCTTCAGCAGGTAGCAATACTGCTCGAAGTTGGTCGAGCCCATGCCGGTGGCCGGGTTGCGCACATGGAAGTGCAGCATCGTCGCGCCGGCCTCGTAGCAATCGACCGCGGCCTGCACCTGCTCATCCCAGGTGACCGGAATATCGGCCGCATCGCCAGGCAGCCAGGCCGGCCCGTAGGGCGCGGCCGTAATGATGAGTGGCGCCATGTTCTCGGGCAGAATAGAGTCGTCTGTGTAATACATGTCAGTCTCCCGTTGCTTCGGATCTTGTTTGCGTCAACGTTCGACCTTGCCGACGAGCTGGGACGGCAAGGCTATCGAGATGGCCAGGACCTGTGTCGCGGGGCAGTCGTGCATTCGCCGCGATGTGGCCAAGTCTTGTTCCGGCGATGCACCGAACCCGTGCCCGCGACGATTTCAGCGCGCTGGTCCTTCATGGCAGCCGCTGCCCCGGTCGGTGCGGAAGCGGTATCACCTTGGCTGTCAAAAGAGCCTGTTCCATTTCTGCGATCAGGCTTTCAATCCATCCTTGGCACTCCTCAAGGCGCTCTTCGCGCAATCCGACAGGCAGCTGTTCAATTCTCGTCATCGCGTCCTCGGCTTCTGCGAACTCTTCGCACATGTCGCCAAAGGCTGGGTCACGAACCGCCAGATCAAACACTTCGTCGCGAAGCGTGGCAAAATGCCGAAGGACTGTCGGTGGCACGACTGGATGATTTGACATGGCGACCTTCGAATCCGCTTGGTCGCCTTGACGCTACGTCATCGATCGGACCGAGATGCGTAATTAACGGAGAGGACAAGTGTAAACTCGGCAAGACGTGGAGCGACGACTGCCGCGCGCGGTCCAAGCAAATGGTGAGATTTCTATTTAGAAACTGGCGCTTATGAGGGCCATCTTTTCGGGGTTCCTCCGGAAGGAACACTTACGCTCTGACACTCGCAAATCGGGAGACTCGACTGCTAGGTGAATGTGATCGCGGTTGTGCATCTGGCGCAAAGGTGTGTTTTCCCGATGCCGAGCGTTGCCGAGCGGACGACGGGGTTTGCCAGAAGCAGAGGTGCCAACCATGCTTTGAGGTATCTCAAGGGATCCGCCACAAAGTGACAATCGAGGGAGCATCGCGGCGGAACACTAAGCTGTCGCCACAGCAGTTCTGGATCGCATTTCAAAGCGTCCCGACACGACACTATTTGCCAGTCCTGCCGCCAAAACCCACGCCAAGGGCGGCAGCAGCATGGATCAAGGTTGATTCGTGACAAGGTTCTTGGCTTTGGCATGACCTGCTCGTCAGTTTATCCTCGTTCAGAAGTTGGTTCTGTTCAGGGTTTGGCCCTTTATTGACCGCATGAAGAACTCCTGCGGCGTGAGCCCCTGAGGCTCCTATACGGGCGGTGATGGTTCAGGTCGTCACGTCATGCCGCGATCTGGTGACGGGCCTGGCGTAGGCTGGAGGACAGGGGCTCGTTGAGGCACTCATCCCGCAGACGGCCACTGAAGCTCTCGATCAAGTCGTGTCTCACATGGGATTGCCGGGCGCCATGTTGCCATTCGACCTTCCGGTCCTGCTGCCACGAAAGCAAAGCCCTTTACCTTTTGCATGTGCACATGGCAGTCAAGGTTGTGCCGCTCTTTGGTGACTACAAGCCGGGGGAGCATGGGCCGGACCAGCTCTTGGCCTGACCTTTGGGCAGGAGCCATCCAAAGACCATCATTCTCGACTCAGACCTCCCAAGCGCCGGGCTAGACACCGGATACACCTATGTGTCGGGAAAGCATGTGGGGAAGCCCGAGCCACCCGCTCTCCAACCCATTGAATAGATTTAGTTATTCATGAAGGATTGAAGGTGGCGGCCCCGACAGGATTCGAACCTGTGACCTACCGCTTAGGAGGCGGTCGCTCTATCCCCTGAGCTACGGGGCCGTTCACCCGCGCCCTAAATGCGGGCAAAAGCGATTCAGCGCAACCGCTCTTGGCGTGGGATCAGGAAATGGAAAGGGGGAGTGCTTTTGGCCCACCACTCCCCCTTCAGGTCCCTTGCGTCAGAGTTGAGAGCTTGCAGGACGCGCAGGATATCGCCAGCCCCGGATTCGCCGGAGTTGTTAGCGGTAACATAGCGATTTCCGACGGCTTGGACAAGCGGGAAGTTTGGCGCTAACAAGGGATAAGTCCGCAGGTTTGAGGAGAACCTACCCAAGTGGCTCGCATTCCCGATCCGAAGCGCACGCTGACCCTTCGCGACGTCTCTGAAGCCTCTGGTGTCAGCGAAATGACTGTAAGCCGGGTGCTGCGAAGCCGGGGGGATGTTTCGGATACCACGCGTGAGCGGGTCCTGGATGCAGCGCGCAGGCTTGGCTATGTACCGAACAAGATTGCCGGTGCACTGGCCAGCCAAAGGGTGAACCTGGTCGGGGTCATCATCCCCTCGCTGTCGAACATGGTTTTCCCAGAGGTACTGACCGGAATCTCTGAAACGCTGGATGATACTGGGCTTCAGCCTGTCGTTGGCGTTACGAACTATTCTCCCGAGCGCGAGGAGGCCGTGCTTTACGAGATGCTGTCCTGGCGGCCCTCAGGGGTGATTATCGCGGGGCTCGAGCATAGCGACGCGTCGCAGGCAATGCTGGCAAATGCGGGCATCCCGATCGTCGAGGTGATGGACATTGACGGAACCCCGGTCGACAGCGCCGTCGGGATTTCCCACCGTCGCGCCGGGCTCGAGATGGCCGAGGCGATCGTCGCCGCCGGCTATCGCCGGATCGGCTTTCTGGGCACGATGATGCCCCATGACCACAGGGCGCGAAAGCGGCTTGCCGGGTTCGAAGAGGGGCTGGCCAAGGCGGGCTTGACCTTGGCGGACCGCGAGTTCTATTCGGGCGGTTCGGCCCTGCTCAAGGGGCGCGAGATGACGGCGGCGATCCTTGCGCGAACGCCGGACCTCGATTTCTTGTATTATTCAAACGACATGATCGGCGCCGGCGGCCTGCTTTACTGCCTGGAAACGGGGATAGACATTCCGAACCGGCTGGGCCTCGCCGGCTTTAACGGCGTCGAATTGCTGGATGGCCTGCCGCGGCGCCTTGCGACGATGGACGCCTGCCGATACGAGATCGGGCGCATCGCGGCCGAGATCGTGGCAGGCAAGCACCGCGACGGGATCATCGGCGGCGAGATCGTCGAGCTGACCCCGACGCTGGAACCGGGCGACACGATCCGCCGCAATTGAACCTGCGTTCAGGCGGCGATCAGACGGCCTCCGTCATGTCCCGCGATACGGATGTCGAGCAGGCTGCCTTCCGGCATGTCATGTGCGAACGCGACCTCGGTGAATTGCTCGGTCCGGCCAAGACGCGGGCCTTCGGTCAGGACACGGTGCGACCGCCCGACCTGCGCGGCCAGATGCGCCAAAAGCGCCCGATCCCCGGCGCTGCGCAGTTGGGCCGCACGCTCGCGAATAGCGGGACCCGCGACCTGCGGCATCCGCGCGGCGGGCGTTCCCCTGCGTGGGCTGAACGGGAAGACATGCAGGAAGGTCAGGCCGCAATCCTCGACCAGCTTCAGCGAGTTTTCGAACATCGCGTCCGTCTCGGTCGGGAAACCCGCGATGATGTCGGCGCCAAAGACGATGTCGGGCCGCAACCGCCGCGCCTCGTCACAAAAGCGGATGGCATCGTCGCGCAGGTGGCGGCGCTTCATCCGCTTCAGGATCATGTCGTCGCCGGCCTGAAGGCTCAGATGCAGATGCGGCATCAGGCGCGGCTCAGTCGCGATGGCCAGCATGAGGTTCTCGTCTGCCTCGATCGAGTCGATCGAGCTGATCCGCAGTCGCGGCAGGTCCGGCACGAGACGCAGGATGCGCATGACCAGATCGCCCAGGCGGGGCTCGCCCGGCAGGTCGGCGCCCCAGCTGGTCAGGTCCACGCCAGTCAGCACGACCTCGTTGAAGCCCTTGCCGACCAGGCGCTTGATCTGCTCGACCACCGCGCCCGCAGGAACCGAGCGCGAATTGCCGCGACCGTAGGGAATGATACAGAAGGTGCAGCGGTGGTCGCAGCCGTTCTGGACCTGCACATAGGCGCGGTGGCGGCCAAAGCCGTCGATCAGGTGACCGGCGGTTTCCTTGACCGACATGATGTCGTCGACCTTGACCCGCTCGGTCTCGCCGATCAGGTCGGGGGCGGCCATCGCGGTCCAGGTCGCGGCCTGCATCTTTTCGGTGTTGCCGATGACCCGGTCGACTTCCGGCATCGCCGCGAAGGTATCGGGTTCGGTCTGGGCCGCGCAGCCGGTGACGATGAGCATCGCCTCCGGGTTCTCGCGGCGCAGGCGGCGGATTTCCTGCTTGGCCTTGCGGACGGCTTCGGCGGTCACGGCGCAGGTGTTGACGACGACGGCGCCGTCGAGCCCGGCCGAGGCGGCCAGCTCCTTCATCGCTTCGGTTTCATAGGCGTTCAGCCGGCACCCGAGCGTTGCGAAGACGGGCGGCGCGCTCATGCCGTCGCGGACAGATAGGCCGGCGTCAGGACCGCGTCGAAGACATGCGCTGTCGGACCGGTCATCCAGACGCCGTCGTCGCGCCAGTCGATCTCAAGCGTGCCGCCATCGAGGTCGAGCAGCACATGCCGCCCGGTCAGCCCGCGACGATGGGCGGCAACCGCAGTCGCGCAGGCGCCCGATCCGCAGGCCAGAGTGATGCCGGTGCCGCGTTCCCAGACCCGCATGCGCAGGCGGTCGGGACCTGTCAGGCTGGCGAATTCCACGTTCGTGGCCTGTGGGAACAGCGGATCATGTTCGATCTGCGCTCCACGACCGGCCACGTCGACCGCGCCGGCATCCGGCACGAAGAACACGCAATGCGGATTGCCCATGCCAACCGCGACGGGATCGCCCGCCAGCGGCACGTGCGCCGTGTCGGTCGCCCGCGCCAGCGGGACCTCGGCCCAGTCCAGTTGCGGCTGACCCATGTTGACGCTGACCAGACCATCGGCGCGACGCAGGGCCTGAAGCTCACCCCGAGCCGTCCGGATGATGATCCTGTCGCGCCCGGTGTCGCGCATGACGAAATCCGCGACGCAGCGCGTGGCATTGCCACAGGCTCCGGCGCGGCTGCCATCGCTGTTCCAGAAGTCGAGCCCGATGTCGCCCTGATCGCTGTCGCGAATCTCGGCCAGCTGATCGAAGCCCACACCGCGATTGCGATCCCCCAGGGCGCGCGCAAGCGCAGGCGTCGTCACGGCCGCCCCGCGTCCCCGCGAGTCGATCACGACGAAATCATTGCCAAGCCCATGCATCTTCATGAAGGGCAGGCCGGTATCTGCAATGCGCGCGTTCATGGGCAGGCATATACGCCTCTGCCCCCGCATTTGCCAGTATGTGCCCGGAAAGTTGTGGAAAGGGTATTGACCCTCCGGGCTGAACTCCATAGGAAGCCCGCGTTGTGGGCCCATAGCTCAGTTGGTAGAGCAACTGACTTTTAATCAGTGGGTCACAGGTTCGAATCCTGTTGGGCTCACCACTTCTTCCTCGGAATGTCCGGACCTCTTGCAACAGCCGCTCGCGGCTGTGCGGGACGTTCCGCGGCGTTATCCTTTCCGCTGAACCGAATCAGACAGATCGGCGAAATGCCCGTTTCCCTGGAAAGCCTTGCCGCAGATCTGGACATCGTAGAGCTGCGCTCGCCTCTCGCGCCGGGGCTGCATATCGCCTTCGGCCGCTGGACTGGGACAGGCATTCCGGTGACACCGCTATCCACCGGCAAAGGGCCCGATGCGGCCTCGGCGCGACTGGGCTGTCTTGGTGAATTGGTCGAGAACCTTTCAATCGGCGTCGCTGCACATCCGCTGCCGATATGGGGCGCGACTGACGCTGGCCGCGTGGATGCGCGGGCCTGCGATCTGACCGACGCGACCGATCTCGGCAGCGAAGGTTGCGCGGCACATTCAAATCCGGACCTGGCCCGCAAGGGAGCCGTTCTTGAACGGATCGAACGGGCCGCGCTGGCGCTCTGGTGGCAGGGGCAGGCCGAGGCAAGCGAGATCGGCATCGACCCGGATCTGCTGGCCCGCTATCGGCAAGGCGAAACCCGGCGCTGGAGCCGCTGCTGGCAGGTTGCCGCAGTGCCCGGCATCGCCACTTGCCTTGTCATCACCGGCGATGTGAACGGGGGGGGCCTGGTCCTTGGCAGCGCCGCCGCAGACACGGCTGCCGCAGCCTGCGAGGCTGCCTTGGCCGAGGCGCTTCTGTCGGAAGTGGCGCTGCTCGCGCCACCCGATCATCCGGACCACCGGCAGGCACTGGCAATGGATCGCGCCTTGCAAAATCGCATCGGAACGACCAGGGGCCGAGTCGTGCCCCAACAAGGCCCGGCTCTGTCCGTGGGCGATCTGGTCGGTCTCTGCCGGGGCGCCGGGCATGACATGGCACTCGTCGACCTGACCAACCCCGCGCTTGGCGTGCCGGTGTGGAGGGCCGTCTCGACCACCCTGCCGCGGTGGCGTCCGCTTCTTCGGGGCACCTTTGACGTTTGAATGACGCATGCCAGTCTAGGAGCAGGGAAAGGCAACAGGAACGGCAGGCATGGCCCGCGACGACCACCCGACTGACCCGACCGAGCGCCGCGGCCACGCGCGCGCGGAAACCGCGGCGCGGGCTGTACGGGCGGCCGCCCTTCCCCCGGATCGGCGAAATTATCTGTGCGAGGCGGCCCAAGCCGATCCGTCGCGGATCTATGCTGGAGCCGGCTCGGTCACGCAGACGCTGCGGCACCTTGAACCGGTTGCCGAACTGCTTGTCGATGACGCCTGGAAGGTCGATGCCCTGCCGGGCAGCATGCCCGCCGGCTATACCTTCCTTGCCCAGCTAGTCGCCCATGACGTCGCCGCGCACACCCTCGGCCCCGACGAGACCTTTCGCCCGGATGCCGCGCGAAGCCACGGCCTGACGCTCGATTCGATTTTCGGTCCGCTGTCGGGTGATCGGGCAAGGCCTCGGCTGTACCGGTTCCGTGCATCCGCCTCGGACCCGGGTCGGCCGGTCGCGGCAGACCTTGTCTGGACCGGCAACGCGATCGACGTCCATGACGCGCGCAATGGCGACACGCCGTTCCTGTCGCAGCTCTCTGCCCTGTTCGTCCGTTACTTCGACCTGGCAGAGACCGCGCTGGCTGCAGAGTTTCCGTCGCAGGACGTGCGGCTTCTTGCCCGTTGCCTGACGGCCGAGGCCTATCTCGACATCATCGAGTACGACCTGCTGCCCCGCTTGCTCCATCCGGCTGTGCAGACAATCGTCCGGACCAACGGCTGGCATCCGGTTGATACGGTGGCCGAGCGCGAGGGATTCGCCATTCCCGTCGAGTTCACGAATGCGGCTTTCCGCTTCGGTCATGCGATGGTGCGCTCGACCTACCTGTTGAATGACAGAAGCCCGACAATGTCCCTCGGTGATCTGATCGGGCCAGTTCCGCCAGAACTCGCGGGCATCCGGGCCGGCAACTCGAACTTCTGGCGGGTGGACTGGCGGTTGTTTTTCGGTCCGGGTGCGCACGTGCAGATGTCCCGGCGGATCGGGCCGGACATTCCGCCGGATCTGGAAAGGGTTGGCAAAAACCGGGCTATACCGGGCGGTCGCAAGAGCGACCTTGCGATGCGCGATCTGGCCAGCAGCGCCACAGGCCGGCTGCAGAGCGTCTCGGCGCTGGCTGACCTGCTTGCTCCGCATCTGGCAAGCCACGCCGCCTGCGCGGGCTGGACGCTGTGGTCACAGGCCGGGCGCCGGGCGCTGATGGCCGATTGGCTCGCGGTCCAGCCAGGCCAGAGGCCGGATCACCTCCAACTCGATCCGCCGTTGTACCTGTTTCTGCTGGTCGAATCCGGTGCGACTGGTGCCGACTTTGGCTTTGGCGAGGGACGGACGCTTGGGGCGCTTGGCTCAATCCTCGTGGCCGAAGTGCTGGTGCCGCGCCTGCGGAGGGCCCGCTCCTTCATTGCGGCTCAACCGAATATCGGCCGGGCGCGGTCGATCTTCCCGCCGCCGGGGGGGCGCGCGCCGGGCATGTGGCCACTGATCGAATTCCTTACGGCATTGGAATGAGGAGATAACCAAGAATGACCGAAGTCAGCATGACCGTCGCGCATCAGCGCCCCGTTGGCGCCTTCCTGACCGCACTTACCCATTTGCCAGAGGCCGATCGGCCCAAGACGGTCGAGGGGCTAATGCAGGCCTTCGCGGGCTATCTGAATGCCCATTTCCTGGATCCGGACAAGCGCATCGACCCCAAGATGCCCGCGCCCAAGCTGACCCCGAACGTTGCGGGGACCAAGGGAGAAGCAGCGGCGGTGTTCGTGCCGGCGACGCAGGGTGAGACCGGCCCGGCAGCAATCGGAACCTGGATGGTCCATCCCTACATCGAGGTCGGTAACATCCGGCGCGACGCAGCGATCGACCTGGTCCAGCACAGGACGGATCGCGTTGTGATGCGTCTGCCCGCCGCCGGCCTGCTGGCAGGGGCCGAGCACGATGCCCGGATCCTTTCGGTGGCCGGGGATACCGACAAATTCGTCGGACCGACCTACTACTACGATTACTTCCGCAACTCGCCCGGGATGACCACGATGGAGTACCTCTGGTCGCGCATCGCGGATTACACCACGTCGCACTGCCGCTGAGGCGGGCGCGACTCCATCCGCCGCAAAGGCGCTCAGGCGAGGCCGCTTAGCGCGGCCGCTACGGCATGGCGTTCCTTGCTGGCACTGATTGGCGCAGCCGTCATGAACCATTCCAGATGGTCAGGCGGCTTGCGTCCATGCCATCGTCGGTCGAGATCGGTCGAGAACCGCTGCCAAAGATCGCCGGCCCGTTTCCGGTCACCCATCATCGAGGCGGCCGCAGCCGCATAGGCGTGATCGACCACAGTCGCGCCGCCCGACCTGTCAGCGAGATCGATGCAGCCTTCGAAATCGCCAGCCAGCAGGGCCGTCGGCACCCGGTAGGCAAGTGTCATGCGGCTGATGCCCGGGTCCATGACCCTGACGGCATCCGATAGCGAGGCGGCCCGCGCCACCTCACCTGACAGCGCCAGAACTTCCGCCGCAGAGGCGATGCGCTGCGGGCTGCTCTGGTTGCCGCGGATCGCCTGGTCGGCGGCAATCACAGCCCGGCCAAGACGGTCTGACTGGACCGCCGACCAGGCCAGCGCCAGCCAGGCATCCGACCGCAGCATGTCATCGCGGACGCAGCCTTCGGCGATGTCATAGGCCTCGGCCACGCCTTCACGCGGCGCGTAGAGGCCGGGGAAGACCAGGCTGCGGCTGTTCAGCAGTTCAGCCAGCATGACGCGGGCCCGCAAGCCGACTTCTCCCTTGGTCGCGACGCTCCGCATCAATGCCTCGGCGCGGCGGTCGGACTCGGGTGACCAGTCGTTCATCAGCCACCTCGCCCGCACCAGCTTGTCGTAATCGGGCAGGTCCTCATCCCCGAGCGAGTCGAGATTGGTGACGTAGTGCGACTCGACCTTGCCGATCAGATGCGCGGCCAGGCGCTGCACGGCCAGTTCACTGTTGCGGATCCAGTCGCCGCGGTTCACTGGCAGGGCGTTGGTCCAGATGATCCGGCCTGAATGCGTGTCCTTCAGCGTCAGGATGACCCGCATCTCGCCGATGCCCGGCGAGAAGACGCCGCGCAGCTCGAAATTGCCGCGTGTCGTCGGGAGCGGTGTATCGCTGTCGGCCTCGATGACGATCCAGTCGCCGACGGTCAGAAGGGACGAGACGATTTCGGCCTGCATGCCGTTCACGACGATCCGGTTGTCGTCCGACATCATGTCGCCCGCGATCGGACGCAGATAGACGGTGATGCGGTCCTGTGCGGGGGCCAGCGAGACAAGCGGCTGCGGCGCAACGGTCTGTACGACGCCCTGCGACTTGATCCGGACTGCCAGCGCCTGCGTCGCCTCGGAAGGTTCGACATCGAACTCTTCGTCGAGAAGCGCCCAGAGCCGGTTGTAATGTTCCAGAGCGGCGGCGCTGTTGCCGGCGGCGATGTCGAGCAGCATCAGATGCCGCGTCGCGGTTTCGTCATGTGGCACCAGCTCGCGCAGCTTTTCGGCGACGACCCGTGTGGACTCGCTCTGGTTCGACGGCAAAAGGCGCGCGCGCAGCGTGTCGGCCATCGTGGCGATGAACGGGGCACACTGGTTGCGCAGGAAGGTGTCGAATTCCGGATCAAGACCAAATAGGTCAGTCGCGAAGCGCAGGTCGGCCTCGGCCAGCGACAGGCTGCGCAGCGGCCCGTCTTCCCCCCGATCCAGGGCGGCAAGCGCCGCTGTCACCTCGTTCGGCACTCGGTCGAGCGTCGAAGTAACCGTTTCGCGGTCCGAACTGATCAGGTCCATCCCCGGAACCGGCGGGTTATCACGCAGAACATAAAGGATGTTGCGCAGGGAGCCGCGGCTGTTCTCCTCGTTCGCCCCCGACCAGAGCAAGCTCGCCAGCCGCGCCCGCGAAATGCGTGTCTGCCCGCTGAAGCAGAACCAGGCGACGATCGCCTTGGCCTTCGTCGGCCGCAGCGGGATCACCACGCCATTCAGAAGCAGTTCGAAAGAATCGAAGACGCGAAAGCTGAGCGCGCTTCGCGGCATCGGGACGTCAGACGTGGCGGACCGGTCGGTCATGTTCCCAGAATTATGTCGTGATTGCCGCAACGTCTACCGCGACGCGCTGGCGCGGCAAGAGCAATCCAAGGAAAAGAGCAACTTGCACCACGACTCCCCCGAATTTTCCCGGTTCAGGCCGCGGCAAACGCGGCGACGCCGCCCTCGCCCGGGGCAGGCAGGCTCGGCGTCTCAACCCGGGATTGAAAACCCCATCCAGCCCTGACGCCACCACAATCCGTTTGCTCCCATGCCCTGCAAGAGGCTGGAGAGGATCGGGCGGAGACGTTAGACATTACGGAAATGCAGGTTCGGGAAGGCCCGACTATGGCAGACAGGCAGACCAGATCCCTGGCGACCCGGCCAGGCCACGCTTTCTGGCGGTCCTTTCCGATGTTCGAGAACCTCGGGGACGACACCCTCGCCGCCCTGTCCGAAGTGGCCATCGCCCGGGACTGGCCCGCCGGGGCCGTCCTGTTTCTGAGGGGAGAGCCGGGCGATTACCTGCTGGCCATCGCAGAGGGTCGGGTGAAGCTTTCCCTGGTGACACCGGGCGGGCGTGAACTGGCACTTGCCATTGCCGAACCCGGCACCATCATCGGCGAGATGGTCCTGTTCGACGATCACCCGCGATCGGCCGACGGAACCACGCTGAGCGCCACCAGCGGTTACGTGCTGGGCCGCGCGGCCTTCCGTTCGGTCGCGGAACGCCATCCGGACCTCATGGAAGGCGTCGCGCGCTTTCTCTGCCGAAGGCTGCGCGACACGAATGACAAGCTGGAGTCGATCGCGCTTTACGGGCTGGAGGCACGGCTTGCCCGGTTTCTTCTGTTCACCCTGCGCCAGATTCACGGCGACGACCTGCCAGAGAAGGCACGGCTTCGGCTGGCGATCACCCAGTCGGATCTTGCTGCGGTTCTTGGGGCAAGCCGCCCAAAGGTGAACCGGGCACTGCAGGTTCTGATCGAGGATCAGGCGATCCAGCGCGCCGGCGAGGTGTTGATCTGCGATCCGGCGCGGCTGCGTGAACTGGCCGACCCGGACATCGACTGACGCGCCCGTCAGCGATGCCAGGTGCGGTCCAGCACCGCAAACCAGTTCTCGTAGCAGAGCTTGCGCATCAGGGCCTCGTCATAGCCGTGGGCGCGCAGGGCTTCCTGCAGTGCCGGAAGCCCGGTCACATCGCCGATGCCCTGCGGCACGGTCGCTCCGTCGAAATCGGAACCGAAGCCGACGTGATCCTCGCCCAGATGGGCAATGAGGTGATCGAGATGGCGCAGAACGGGATCCCAATCCATCTCCGGCGACTGGCGGCCGTCAGGGCGCAGGAAGACCGTTGCGAAGTTCAGTCCGACCATCCCCTCGCTGTCGCGGATCATGCCCAGCTGACGGTCGGTCAGGTTGCGGGTCGTCTGCGTAATCGCATGGGCGTTGGAATGGGTCGCGACCAGAGGCGCCGTGCTGATGCGGGCGACATCGTTGAACCCGGCCTCGTTCAGATGCGACAGGTCGATCATGATACCCATCTGGTTGCAGGCGCGGACCAAGGCCTTACCGGCATCGGTCAGTCCAGGCCCGGTGTCGGGCGTTCCGGGAAAGCGGAACGGCACACCATGGCCAAAGGCGGTCGGGCGGCTCCAGACCGGGCCGATCGAGCGAAGACCCATGGCATAGTAAAGGGGCAAGGTATCGAGCGCTGGGTCAATCGCTTCGGCACCCTCCATGTGCATGATCCCTGAAACCACGCCATCGTCGAGCGCCGCTCGCAACTCGGCGGTCGTGCGGCAGACCTTGAACCGTCCGCCGGAGGTGCGCTCCATCCACAGCAGATGGCCGGCCTTCGAAAGCGCGATGACCTGCGCCCGTTCCAGCGGAATGGGATCCGGCAGCGGCAGGTCATAGGGCGGATTGTCCATCAGCGCATCGTTGATGTCGTAGTCTGCGCCCGCCGGGGACGGGATGTAGATGGCAAAGAAGCCCCCGGCGAAATGGCCCTTGCGCATCCGCGGCAGGTCGAGATGGCCGGTGCCGTCGCCCTCGAGCCACAGGACCTCGCGCCGGTCCGGATCGGTCTGGAGCCGAAGCAGAAAGTCGTTGTGTCCATCGAAAACGGGCAGGGTCTTGTTCATGCCGGAAACCTTGGGGCTGTTGCCCGGCCACTAGCGCCTGCGCCAGGGCCGAAGTCAAGGCGGGCCCCCTTTGGTCGACGCCTACATCCGACGCTTGGCCCGGGGTCTTCTGCCTGACAGCCTCGCACGTGTGAGACAGGTCTCGATCCATCCCCGACGCAACAGGCCATCGGCTTGCCATCGGCATGAACGCCCCGTCCAACTTCTCCATTCCCGGTCACTACTGGACAACGAATTCGGCATGGAGCGCGCCCGCTGCATTGATGCTTTTCAGGATGTCGATCATGTCATGTGGGGTCACGCCGAGCGCATTCAGCCCCTCGACGACCTGGGCCAGGCTGGTCCCTTCCGTCAGATGAGCCAGCCCTGTTCCCGGGGCCTCGCTGATCGAGGCATCGGTCCGTGGTACAACCACGGTTTCTCCGCGCGCAAAGGGGTTGGGCTGAACCGCGAGCGGCTCTTCCTGCACGCGCAGGGTCAGACCACCCTGGGCGACCGCGACCTCGCTGATCCGGACATCCTGACCCATCACGATCGTACCTGACCGCTGATCGACCACCACCCTGGCCCGCACCGAAGGCTCGATATCGATGTTCTCGATCCGGCCGAGCAGATGCGCGGGGGATCGCATCCCGGCATCGGCCACGTTCAGCGAAACGGTTCCGGCATCGAGCATGGTCGCGACCCGCCGGCCCAGATCGCGATTGATTGCCGTTTCGATCCGCTCTGCCGTGGTGAAATCCGGCGTGCGCAGCGCCAATCGGACATCGGCCAGGCCGGACAGGTTGAAGTCTACCTCTCGCTCGACATGGGCTCCCTCAGGGATCGAGCCCGAGGTCGGAACTCCCTGAGTCACGCTTGATGCATCGCCCTGCGCCACGACGCCGCCGGCGATGACCGTGCCCTGCGCCACGGCGTAGATCTGCCCATCCGCGCCGTTCAGCGGAGTCATCACCAACGTCCCGCCCATCAGGCTTTGCGCGTCGCCGATGGCCGAGACGGTGACATCGATCTGGGAACCCGCGCGCGAAAACGGTGGCAGGCTGGCGGTGACGAAGACGGCTGCGACGTTCTTGGCCCGGAACTGCTCGCCCGCGACATTCACCCCGAGACGCTCCAGCAAGTTCGACATGATCTCTTCGGTGAAGGGCGAATTGCGGAGCGTGTCGCCCGTACCGTTCAGTCCCACCACAAGGCCATAGCCGACCAGATCGTTGCTGCGCACCCCGTCGAAGTCCACCAGATCCTTGATCCGGATCTCGCCCGCGCAAAGGGGCGCCGTACCAAAGGCCAGGATCATGATCAGGACGACGATCCACCTCATCAGAGATAGTCCGAAAGCTTCAGACCCAGAACCTTGGCAGTCACCGCATAAAGGGTTTCGAGTTGCGACTGCGCCTCTGTCAGCGCGGTTGCCGCCTCGTAGGGGTCGGTCGAGACAAGCGAAAGGCGCCGGGACGAAAGTACCGTCTTTTCGGCTGCCGTCCCGGTCTGGGCATCGGCTATCCTGTCTTGCGCGATGCCGATGCGCGCCGACAGCGCGGTGCGCGAGGCCGCGGACTCGTAAAGCGACTCGCCAGCTGACTTGACGAGGGCTGCCTGCTCCTCCGTGTTGCCCGACAAGCCTCCGCGATCCAGAAGTGCAGCCAGTGCCAGCCCTTTCAGCGTGTCGACGATGGCCGGATCGAGCGCGGTCACGTCGGGAGCGACAGTTTCGCCCTGCGCGATCTCCACCGCGGACAGATCGCCACCGCCGAGATAGCCGATGCTGGCATAGCCTGCCGGATCACTGAACCAGGCATCGACTGCCGCTGCGACCGTCCCGGCCGAAGTCAGGCCGCCCACTGCTGCTTCGAGCGCATCGAGGATCGTATCCGCCGACGCGACAGCGGCACCCTGCGTCTCAAGCCCGGCGAAGATCGAACGGTTTCCGATGCGGCTGGACAGGGTGGAAAGCGCCGCATCGAAGGCGACACGTCCCTGTCCAGCGACAGTGGTGATCGCCGTCGAACTGGTTCCGGTGCCCACCGAGATCAGCGACCCGGCAAGGTCTTCACACAGACTGGACAGCGATTCCAGGGCGGTCTGGGTCGCATTCGCCCGGGTTTCTGCAGTCGCAGCCGCCGACAGATGCGCTTCGGCCCGGGCCAGCGAGGCATCTATCGCTGCCAGGGGCCCCAGATTTCCGTGAAGGGCCCTGCCAAGATCCGCCTGTTGGCCGGTCGTTGATTCAAGACTTCGTCGATCGAGTTCGGCCTTGAGAGCAGTAGTCTGCTGCCGAAGCACGAAACCTCTGGCGCTGTCGCCAATCGCGGAAGCGGACATTTCACATCTCCAGCAAGGTCTTGAGCAATTCGTCGATGGTCGAGATGACCTTGGCATTCGCGGAATAGGCCTGCTCGATGACCATCAGGGCCTGAACCTCGGCGTCGGTGTCGACGCCCTGATCCAGTTCGTCCTGACGCAGCGCCGAATACCGCGCCGAGGCGTAGCTTTCGGCATCCTCTGCGCGAACGCGCTGGAGCGAGACATTGGACACCATATCGGCCACCCGCCCGTCAAAGCTCCGCGGCGACGTGCCCGCGGCGGGGTCGCTTGGAACCGAAGCCTGCGTCAGGGCGGCATTCAGGTTGGACAGCAGACCGGACATCCCTGTCGCGGATTCAGTCGCGGCGCCAATCCCCTCCCGCAAGCGCCAGAGTGCTCCGCCAGAGTCTGGATCGACCGCCGCGTTGACCATGATCCGCCCGGCCAGCCCAGCCGTAGCGCCAACCGGGCCGCCGGCATCGGTGAACAGCCCGGCGCCCCCGCCCAGGGTCGGGTCCACCGAGGGATCGGACAACCTCTCGACGAGGTCACGGGCCACGGCATCGAGCTGCGCGGAATACCCCGGTGCGAGCCTGTCGCGGATGGCAAAGTCTGCGGCGAGTGTCCCGCCGTCCAGCCGGTTCGAGCCGTCACCTAGCGTCATGTCCTTGCCGTTCAATGTCAGCCCTGACAGAGCCCCCGAGGATAGGCTCATGTCGGCGGTGATCTTTCCCGCGGGAACGAAGCCGAAGACCGCCGGCCGCCCGTCGAGCAGGACGGCGCCGCCGGTCGAGACAAGGGCGATCTCACCGCTGTCGCGCTGAATCTCGCGCAGCGGCACGATCTCGGCGATGGAATCGACCAGCTTCTGCCGCTGGTCCATCAGTCCGGATGCGTCCCTGTCTGCCGAGGTCAGGCGGACGATCTGTGCGTTCAGATCGTCGATCTGTCCGAGAGCCGTGTTCAACTGCCCGACCGATGCTGCGATGCGATCATCTGCCTGTTCGCGTTGCCGTTGCAGTTCCGCACTCGCCGCTCCGAACCTCTCTGCCAGATCCTGCGCAGCACGCAGCACGGCGTCGAGACTTGCCGTCGAGTCCGGGGTGGCTGCCGCCTCAACCAGGGCCGCCGAGAGGGAACTGGCCGCAGCACCGATCGATCCCTCGGTCGCCGGCGTTCCAATCGCGGCCTCGATCGCCTGCTGGAAACTGGTCACCTGCCTCGCTCCGGCGGTGTTGGCCTCTGCTGCGCGGCGGTCGGAAATCAGGACGCTGTCCGTCACGCGCAGGACGCCCGCGACCGTCACGCCCTGCCCGCTGGCGGCACTGCCCCGCGCCGAAAGCTGGATTTCGCGACGGGCGTAGCCTTCGGTAAGCGCATTGGCGATGTTGGACGAGACCAATTCTGTCGCACGGCTGTTGGCCGTCAAACCCGAAAGGGCATTGGATAGACCAAGGGACAGACTCATCCGGTTTCTCCCTTATCGCTTCAGGCTCGAGGCTTCCTGGAGCATCTCGTCGGCCGTCTGGATGACCTTCGCGTTCGAGGAATAGGCCCGTTGAGTCCGGATCAGCTGGGTCAGTTCATTGGCGACGTCCGTGGTCGATTCCTCGCGCGAATAGCTCTGGATGGTGCCGGTCGGGCCATCACCCGCGTCCCACAGGAACATCGCTCCGCTCTCCGGCGTGACTTCGTAGGTCTGGTTGCTTCCGGCCTTCAGGCCGTTGACGTTCGCAACGTCTACAAGCGGGATCTGATAGATGCGCCGGGTGAAGCCCTGGTCGTAGATGGCGTTGACATAGCCCTTCTCGTCGATCTCGACAGAGGTCACGCTGGCCACGGCCGAACCGTTCCGCGTCAACGTGACCGGCGCGAACGTGTCGGACAGCTGCGTCATGCCGTCGATCGCGCCATAGGTGCCGATGTCGAGTGCGATGCTGCCCCCGGCAACGGCGATGGACGCCTTGCCGGTCGCCGGATCATACGCGCCCCCGCTTGTCGTGGTGACCGATTCCAGCGTTCCGCCCGACCCTGCGGCATCCGAGAAGGTCAGGGTGTATTGGCCGACGATGGCATCCGAAGAGGCTGAATCGCGGATGGTCATCGTCCATTCATTCGATGACCCCGATGCGGGCACCGTCGGCTCGAAGGAGATGTCCAGGGTCTGCGACATGCCAAGAGAGTCGAAATACTCGACCGACAGACTTTCGCCCGGGCTGGTGGCCCCTGCCGTCGTGGAGGTTGCCGGCAGGTTGACCTTCACGGCGGCTTCGGTCGTGGGGTTGGCGACGAACTGGTTCCAGTTGATCCGCACCGGTTGCAGTCCCGACGCGCTGACCCGCGAATAGGCGTCGATGGTGCCATCGGCGTCGGCGGGCCAGCCGAGCAGCACCATTCCGGAACCGGTGGTAAGGATACCCTGGTCGTCAGCCTTGAAGGATGCGGTCGTCATCAGGCGCAGCGGATAGCTTTCGCCGCCCGAGGCTGCGGCGGCCGAAGTGGTGACCGGAATCATCCCGCGCCCGTCGACCGCAAGGTCGGTGGCATTGCTGGTGCTGATGAGCGGACCATTTTCGTCGATGGCGCGGGACGTTGACGCGCGTACGCCACCGGCCGAATACCGCGACGAATCGGAACCCTGCAGCACGAGCGCGGTGAAATCGGTTTCCGCGCGTCGGTAGCCGTAGGTCGCGGAGTTCGCGATATTGTCCGAAATCGTGGCGAGCCGCGTGGCGTTGGCGTTCAGCCCCGCAACGCCGGCATTCATCGACGAAGAGATGGTCATCCGGAAGGTGCCCCCTGGCAGGTTTGAATTCAGCTCGGGGCCAACCTGCGGACTCAGCCTTAAGATCGGGCTAATGCCGTTGGGTTAGCGGTCGCGGCGCAACAGGATGATTTCGATACGATTGTTCCTGATGGCCATCGGGTTCGCCGCCACCGGCTGCGTATCCGCCAGACCCGCCACCCGACGCATGCGCTGCGGCGCCAGGCCGTCGGCCACAAGACCGCGACGGACCACATCTGCCCGGTCGATGGACAACCCCCAGGCCGGGTTGCGGCGCAACGTGATCGGATAGGCCCTGACATGGCCCTGCACGGCGACCTTGTTCGCCGCTAGCGCGAAGACCTCAGCGACGACGGGAAGGATCTGGTTCAGCACCGGTTCGGGCGTGATGCCGTCCGGGGCGAACAGGGGCGAGCCTTCGATATCGAACAGATCCACGATCAGGCCTTCGTCCGAGACCCGGGTCACGACATGGCGCATCGCCCGTTCCATGGTCATGCTTTCGCCGCTGCGCGCCAGCAGGGCCTTTTCGAATTCCTTCAACTGCGCGTCGGAGGTCTCGTTGCAACGATCTGGCTTGGCGGGCGGATTCTGCCCGCGCGCCTTGCGGTCGCGTGTCGCGCGGTCCTGCGACGCGCCGGTTCCACTTTGCGTATATGTCTGTTCGGAAAAGACGCTGTCGCCACCAAAGGCGCCATCGCCGCCGCCCGAGATCCGATTGATCGGGATCGTCGGATTGAAATAGTCCGCCAGCCCCTTGCGCTGCTTTTCCGTCGTCGCGTTCAACAGCCACATCAGCATGAAGAAGGCCATCATCGCGGTGACGAAGTCGGCATAAGCCACCTTCCAGGCGCCACCATGGTGCCCGTCACCCTTCACGACCTTCTTGCGCTTGATGATGACTGCCGCGGCGTTCGATTGCCCGGCCATGCCTTCACTCGCTTTCACCCCGACCCAGAATTAGGAGCAGGCAATGAAGCGGCGCTTAACGGTTGGCCTTTTAATGATCTGCGAAAAGGATGCGCCCCTCGTGGGCTGGACGAGGGGCGCCGGGGGTCAAGCCCTTGGGAGCCTTCAGCGTGTTTGACCCCGGATGCGGCATCGGACCGTCAGGCCGATGGCCGCATAGTCCCTGGCAAACTGCCAAGCACTGGTAAGACCAAGATCGGACTCGATGCGCAGCATCCCGTCTGCCGTTCTTCTGCTACGGCTTTCAGGGCGTGTCGCAAGGAAATCCATGACGTCGGATCCGACGAGTTCGCGCTCCACATCGGCGAGCAGATCGACGCGCAGGAAATCGCGGTTGACGATACTGTCAGCGGGTGCGGCGAAGCGTTCCAGATGGCGGGCCGTTGCCTGGTCGAGTTGCGTCGCCGATGCCCCCGTGAACCTGCAGGCTGCAAGTCCTAGCCGGCGCGCCTCGGTCCAGGCGGGCGAGCGCCGTGTCCTGCAGAACAGCATATGCTCCGCCTGCGCCGGATTGGACACCGTGACTCGCATCGACTTGTGCTGCTGCAGACGCTTGCGGATCGCCTCGGCCTGGGCTGGATCGACGCCACGCAGGACAGCGCCCTCGACTCCGGCGAGCCGCCGACTGAGTTCGCTAGCCGGAATCGCAAGTTGATCGGCGAGAAACGCATGGTCCCCGCTGAATTCCGCGTCGCTGGCAAGCCTGACAGCAAGGTCCAGGCGGGGGCCAGCCGGTGGTGAAAGAACGGGATCGAGCCGGACCATCAAACCGAAAAGGGTCAGAAGGTCTGAAAGTCGCCGGGCCTCCGGTTCCGGCAGGCGGTCCGCCAGCGTCGTGGGGAGCGACGACAGGCGGGCCGCTGCCTGGGACGGCTCGATCCCGAGAAGGCTGGCGATGGACGGGATCACCAGCGACGCGGCCGGGGAAGCCGCGATGAGGTGGATGCAAAAGCTCCGCTCTGACGTCTGCACGTTCATCTGGTCGCTCCGACATTCCGGTTCTGCTGGGTTCACCATGCATCCGGTGTCGTGACGCTGCCGTAACGGCAACGTCAAAGGACCGTCAATGCGGCGCCGCAGCGATGACGGCAGGCGGTCGCAAGCCGGAGAAGGGCTGTTGCGGTGCGGAGGATTGCCCGAATTTCGGCCAGAAGCCCGTCGTGCCGACCTTATCTGAGCCGCTGACCCTCGCCATCGAAATGGAAGGCGCGCTGCGAGTCGGGGCTAAGGTGGACACGTTCATCGACGCTGTAGTCATGTTCGCCGAACAGCCTGACCGTCAGAAGCCCGTGATCCGGCGTATTCACATAGACCAGCGTTTCACCGCCGAGCTTCTCGACATGGCTGACCGTGCCCGCGATCTGACCGGCGTCGCGCGAAATCGCCATGTGCTCCGGCCGGATCCCCACCGTCTCCGACCGCAGCCCGAGCCTGTCTGACTTCAGGAAGTTCATCTGCGGCGAGCCGATGAAGCCGGCAACAAAGGTATTGGCCGGATTGTTGTAAAGTTCCATCGGTGCGCCGACCTGTTCGATCCTACCGGCGCGCAGCACCACGATCCGGTCGGCCAGCGTCATCGCCTCGACCTGATCATGGGTCACATAGATCATCGTGGCACTCAGTTCGCGATGAAGCCGTGCGATCTCGATCCGGGTCGCCACGCGCAACGCGGCGTCGAGGTTCGACAGCGGCTCGTCGAACAGGAACAGCTTCGGCGTCCGCACGATGGCCCGCCCGATCGCCACCCGTTGGCGCTGACCTCCCGAAAGTTCCGACGGCCGCCGGTCCAGCAGTTGCTCCAGCGACAGCATCCCCGCCGCACGGTCCACCGCCTGCGCGATTTCGGAGCGGCTTTCGCCCGCCTGTTTCAGCGCTAGGCCCATGTTGTCGCGGACTGTCAGGTGCGGGTAAAGCGCGTAGCTCTGGAACACCATCGCGATCTCGCGGCGCGCTGGCGGCAGCAGGGTTACGTCCTTGCCGTCGATCGACACGGTGCCGCTGGTCGCGTCTTCAAGCCCCGCGATGATCCGCAGCAGCGTGGACTTGCCGCAGCCCGACGGTCCGACAAAGACGCAGAACTCGCCGTCATTCACGGTCAGGTCGACGCCCTTGATGACGTCGGTGGCGCCGAAGCTCTTGGTGACGGCGGAAAGGGTAAGGGCGCCCATGCGCGGCTCCTTCAGAGTTTCACGGGGCGGCCCGAGCGCACGCTTTCATCCGCGGCAAGGCAGATGGCGAGCGACTGGACCGCATCGTTCATGTGGCGGGTTAGGTCGATGTTGTCGTTGATCGCGCGGGCGACATAGGCCGCCTCACGGTCGCAAAGCTCCTGGTGGCCGGGCTCGTCGGCCATGCTCAGGTCCTCGTCCCCGCGCCCGACGCGATGCACGCGCAGAAGCGAGGTCTTGGTATGGGTGTCGATGTCGTCCGATTTAGCGCTTTCCGGCATCCGGATCGATACGGCGCCGTTCGGGCTGACCACGTCCTTCACGAAGAACGCAGTATCCGACATCATCGGCCCCCAGCCGGCCTCGTACCAGCCAAGCGAGCCGTCCTGGAACAGCACCTGGAAGTGGCCGTAGTTGTACATGTCCGGCGCGATCTCGTCCGACAGGCGCAGGCCCATGCCGCGCACCTCGACCGGCTGTGCATCGGTGATCTGGCACATGACGTCGACATAATGGACCCCGCAATCGACGATCGGCGGCGTGGTCTGCATGAGCGCCTTGTGAACCTCCCAGGTCGGGCCGGAGCTTTGCTGGTTCAGGTTCAGCCGGAACACGTAAGGTCCGCCAAGCGCGCGCGCCTCCTCGATCAGCCGGATCCAGCTGGGGTGATGGCGCAGGATGTAGCCCACGACCACCTTGCGCCCGGTCTCGACCGCCTTGGCCACGACACGCTTCGCATCTGCCACCGTTGTCGCCAGCGGCTTTTCCACGAAGACATGCGCCCCCGCCTCCATCGCTGCCACGGCATAGTCGGCGTGGCTGTCGGAATAGGTGGCGATACAGACGAGGTCGGGTTTCAGCCGCGCCAGCGCCTCGTGGAAATCGGCGGTGATGGCGTAGCGCTTCAGCTCGTCCGGCAGGTTTGCCGGGACGGACCGGTTTACCAGCCCGACGATCTCGAAGGCGGGGTTGTGGTGATAGGCGAGCGCGTGGCTGCGCCCCATGTTGCCAAGACCGGCGACGAGGACACGGATCATTTCACGGCTCCCGCTGTGATGCCGCGGATCAGTTGCCGCGAGAAGACGAGGTACAGGATCAGGACCGGCAGGATGGCGAGCGACAGCGCCGCCAACACGGCGTTCCAGTTGGTGACGAACTGCCCGATGAAGACCTGGCTGCCGAGCGTGATGGTCTTGGTCGCCTCCGACGGCGCGAGGATCAGCGGGAACCACAGGTCGTTCCAGATCGGGATCATCGAGAACACCGCGACCGTCGCCATGGCGGGGCGAACCAGCGGCACGACGAGGGTGAAGAAGATGCGGTATTCGCTCAAACCGTCGATCCGCCCGGCATTCTTAAGGTCGTCCGAGACCTGCTTCATGAACTCCGACAGGATGAAAACGGCCAGCGGCAGGCCCTGCGCTGTGTAGACGAGGATCAGCGCCGTCAGCGTATTCACCAACCCCGCCGCTACCATCATCTGCAGGATCGCCACCGTCCCCAGCCGGATCGGGATCATGATCCCGAGCGCGAGGTAAAGCCCCATTAGCGTGTTGCCCTTGAACCGGTATTCCGACAGGGCAAAGGCCGCCATGGCTCCAAACAGCAGCACGAAGAACAGCGAGGCGACGGTCACGATCAGCGAGTTCAGGAAGTACTGGAAGAAGTCGCCCTGCTGCAGCACCGTGGTGAAGCCGACCAGATCGAACGTCTCTGGCCCCGGCAGGGCCAGCGGCTCGGCGAAGATCGCCTTGCGGGTCTTCATCGAGTTGATGACGATCACGAAGACCGGGAACAGCGCGATCAGCGTATAGGTGATGAGCACCGCATGCGCCGCGATCGTCCGGCCGAGATGGGAACGGGCCTGAGCCATCCGGACCTCCCTAGAACTGATAGCGGCGGAGCCGCGTCTGGATCGTGAACAGGTAGAAGCAGACGCCGACGAGGATGATGAAGAACATCGCGGTCGCGATCGTCGCCCCCATATGCGGGTCGCCAAGTTGCAGCTGGAACCCGAAGAAGGTCCGGTACAGGAACGTCCCCAGGATGTCGGTCGAGAAGTTCGGACCTGCCAGCGCCCCCTGCGCCACGTAGATCAGGTCGAAAGCGTTGAAGTTGCCGACGAAGGTCAGGATCGAGATGATGCCGATCGACGGCAGGATCAGCGGCAGCTTGATCTTCCAGAACTGGCTAGCGCCGGTGATGCCGTCCATCTCGGCGGCTTCCAGCACCTCGTCGGGGATCGACAGGAGGGCTGCATAGATCAGCATCATCGGGATGCCGATGAACTGCCACACCGACACGAGCGCGAGGGTGGTCAGCGCGTATTGTTCCTTGCCGAGCCAAGGGGCGAACAACGACTTCAGCCCGATGCCATCCAGCATGCCCGGGGCGATCCCCCAGATCGGCGACAGGATCAGCTTCCAGACGAATCCGACGATGACGAAGGACAGGATCGTCGGGATGAAGATTGCGGTGCGGTAGAAGGCCGCCATCCGCAGCCGCGGGCTCGACAGGAGCGCGGCAAGCAGAATGCCGATCGGATTCTGGACCAGCATGTGGATGATGAAGAACCAGGTGTTGTTCTTCAGCGCGTTCCAGAACGAGGCCGACCAGCGGGGATCGGTGAACAGGGTGCGGAAATTGTCCAGCCCGGCAAAGACCGTCTCCCGCGCTTCATTGACGTTGAACAACGACAGGTTCAGCGTCCCGAACAGCGGTACGATCATGATCGCGGTATAGACCAGCACCGCCGGTGCCAGGAACACCGGGATATGCCAGCGGATCGGCTTGCGTGCGGCCATCGCCCGCGCCCTCCTGCTCATTTTCCGTTGAAAAGTATCCTCGGGGGGTGCGGGGGGCAGACAGCCCCCCGCTTCCGTCGCATCAGACCTGCGCGGCGCCCGTCACTTCTGCTGCGGGGCGTACCAAGCAGCGAGCCCTTCCTGCAGCTTGGCGGCAGCGGCTTCGGGCGTCTCGGTGCCCTTGATGACGTTGGCCGAAGCGGTCCAGGTCTCGTTTTCCAGGTTCGGTGTGCCGCGCGACAGGATCTGGTAGGTCGAGCGGATCGTAGACTTGCACTTCTCGCGCCAGCTCACGAATTCCTGCGCCAGCGGGTCTTCCATCTTCACCGGGGTGTTGTTGAGCGAGAAGAAGCCCGGCAGCGCGTTCGCGTAGAGCGTCGCGAATTCCGGCGAGCCGACCCATTCGAGGAAGGCCTTGGCCTGATCTGCATGCGGCGAGGCCGCGTTCATGCCCATGGCGATGTCGGTATGGTCCGAAATGTAGCACTCGTCGCCTGCTTTCGGCACCGGCGGCGGGAAGGCACCCATCTTGAACTGGGCCTGCGCGTTGAAGCCCGAGATTTCCCAAGACCCTGCCGGGTAGATCGCGGCGCGGCCGAGGGTGAACAGGTTCTGGCTGTCGGGATAGGTCTGCGCTTCGAACCCGTCACCCAGATAGGGCTTCCACTTGGCGATCTCGGTGAACGGCGCAACCCATTGCGGATCCGTCAACTTCTGCTCGCCCTTGATCAGCGCCAGGCGGCCTTCCTCACCCTTCCAGTAGTTCGGGCCGATGTTCTGGTAGCCCATCGTGGCGGCTTCCCACTGGTCGTTGGTGCCCATCGCCATCGGGATGTAGGTGCCGTCGGCCTTGATCTTGTCGAGGACCGCGAAGAACTCTTCCTCGGTCGTCGGCGGCGTCAGGCCGAGCGCATCGAAGGCGTCCTTGTTGTAGATGAAGCCGTGGATCACCGAGGCCATCGGCACGCAGAAGGTGGCCTTGCCATCATCGGTCGACCAGGCAGACTTGGCCACGTCCGAGAAGTTCGCCATCGAGGCGAGGCCCGACAGATCCGTCAGCTTGCCCTTGTTGTAAAGCTCAAGCGAGGCGTCGAACGGACGGCAGGTTATGAGGTCGCCCGCCGACCCCGCATCCAGCTTGGAGTTGAGCACGGCGTTGTACTCGGTCGGCGCGGACGGCGCGAAGACAACCTTGATCCCCGGATGCGACGCCTCAAAAGCCGGGATAAGCTTGTCCTGCCAGATCGAAAGGTCATCGTTGCGCCAGCTTTCGATGGTCAGCGTCACGTCCTCGGCATGGGCGGCAAAGGCACTGGCCAACAGCGTGCTGGTCAAGAGCGCGATGCGAAGCGGTCTGGAATGCATTGGTCGTTTCTCCCTGTTGCGGGGCGGTCTGCCCCTGGTTTTACGTTCTCAGCGTCCGATCTCTCGCAGGGCGGGGCCAAGATGCCCGCCATGGCGGTCGAGAAGTTCGGCGGCCCGCGCAGGATCGGCACCCGCCGCGATCAGGATGGCGGGCTTGACTGCCCCTGCCGTCTGGCCAAGGGCGGCGCGCGCCTCTTGCAGCCCGGCACCCGACACCGCCGCGACGATGCGCGCCGCCCGGTCCACAAGCTTTGCATTATCGGCCACGACATTGACCATGTAACCCTCATGGACATGGCCAAGCCCGATCCCGAGCTGGACCGACAGCATGTTCAGGGCCACCTTCTGCGCCGTCGCCGCACCGAGCCGTGTCGAACCCGCGACGATCTCGGCCCCCGTCTCGATCAGGATGGCGACATCTGCTGCGGACAGAAGCGGGCTGCCAGCCACATTGGCGAACGCGATGACCGTCACGCCCCGGGCCTTCGCCTGTCGGGCGACCTCGACGGTGTACGGTGTGCGTCCCGAAGCGGACAGGCAAATGATTGCGTCCCCTGCGCCAAGTCCTGATGCCTCCAGGTCGCGACCGGCAAGGGCAAGATCGTCCTCGACTCCGCCGATCATATGCGAAAGCGCAGCGCTCCCGCCGGCGAACAGCATCGGTGTCCGTTCGGGCGCGATGCCGAAGGTCCCTGCAAGCTCAAGCCGGTCGGACAGCGCCATGAGGCCGGAACTCCCGGCTCCGGCGTAGCCAAGGCGATGTCCGCCCCGAAGCGTCTTCGCGGCTATCTCGGCCGCGCGGGCCAGCGCCGGGACGGCAGGGCGGATCGCGGCCAAGGCACCTTGCTGTGCATCGAGCATGCGCGACAGCGCCACCTCTGCCGGCACGGCCTGCAAGCCTTGCGACAAAGGATTTCTGTCTTCCGTCGTGAGTCCAGCCATCCGAATCCCTCCTCCCAAACTGATAATGCCAAATTAATACCAATTGTAAAGCGTCCAATGAAATAGCTGTGAAAATGGCCGAATTTCATACGCAACGCCCTTTTCCCTTTTCTTTTGGTATTGTTTTGGTATCTTTACTCACAGGAGGCGCTGATGGGGCTTTTTCTGGGAATCGATGGGGGCGGCACAGGCTGCCGGGCGCGGATCGTGGACGATGCCGGTCGTACTCTGGGCGAAGGCGCTGCCGGCCCGGCCAATGTCACGACCGATAGTCACGGCACCTGCGCGAATATCCTGACCGCGACGCGGCAGGCCCTTCCCCAGGGCGCGGAGATCGCGGAGTTGCAGGCCGTTCTAGGGCTTGCCGGTGCGAATGTGCGTGACAGCGTCGCGCGCCTGTTGCCGGGGCTGCCCTTTGCGCGCATTCGGGTCGTGTCGGATGCCCTGACAGCGACGCGCGGCGCGCTCGGGGCGGCGGATGGCATCGTTGCGGCGATCGGCACCGGCTCGGTCTTCTCCCGTCAATGGCGCGGAGAGTACTGCCAGGTCGGCGGTTGGGGTCTCGTGCTCGGGGACGAAGGATCGGGCGGATGGATCGGTCGGGCGATCCTGGCCCACGCCCTTCGCGCACGGGATGGACTTTTTACTGAAACCGATCTCACCTGTGACCTGATCCGTGAACATGGTGGGCCTGATGGTGTCGTCGCCTTTGCCCGCGACGCAAGGCCGACAGACTTCGCACGCCTCGCCCCACGGGTTGCGGCGAGCGACGACGAAGCCGCTCACAGGGTCATGGCAGCGGCCGCAGAAGAGGTGGCAGCCTGGATCGCGCTTCTTCAGCCGGAACGCCCATTGCCTGTCGTGCTTCTGGGTGGGCTGGGCGAACAATTCGCACGCCTGCTCGCCCCGCGATGGACGATCCAGCCCGCGATGGGCACGGCGCTTGATGGCGCGGTCGCACTTGCGCGCGAGGAGGCGGCATGAACCTGATCTTCACTCCGGACGGCTTTGACGAGACGGGTTCGGGACCGCTTTACCTCCAGCTTCAGAAACGCATCTCGGAAGCGATCGCCTCGGGCCGCCTTGTCCCCGGCGACAGCCTGCCCCCCGAGCGGGACATGGCGGCCCTTACTGGTCTAAGCCGTGTCACAGTCCGCAAGGCGGTGCAGGCGCTCGTTTCAGGCGGACAACTGCTGCAGAAGCGCGGATCGGGCACCTTCGTTGCGCCGCGCGTCGAGAAACTGGAGCAGGCCCTGTCGCTTCTGACCTCTTTCACCGAGGACATGGCCCGGCGCGGCCGGACGGTGGAATCGGTCTGGATCGCCCGTGGCCTCGCGGCCCCGGCCCCGGAAGAGGTGATGGCGCTGGGCCTCGGTGCCGAAGATCGCGTGGCTCGGCTGGAACGTGTGCGGTCCAGCGACGGCGTACCGCTTGCCATCGAGCGGGCCTCGCTGCCCGCCTCGGTCTTGCCCGATCCCGAAGGGGTCGAGGGCTCGCTCTACAAGACGCTCGAGGCGCGGGGAATGCGCCCCGTGCGGGCCGTCCAGCGCATTTCGGCGGCCAATCTTGGCGCCAAGGACGCGGCGCTGCTGAACGTGGCACCAGGAGTAGCCGGCCTGCGGATCGAGCGCATCAGCTACCTGCCCTCTGGCCGCGTCGTGGAATTCACCCGCTCTCTCTATCGCGGCGATGCCTATGACTTCGCCGTGGAGCTGAAACTTGCCCCCGACGGGGAAAGGATCGTCACATGACCCAAAGCTACATGGCGGCCGAAGTCGCCGAGATCCCGCAAGCCGCTGCGCGGTTCCTGGACCTTTCCGGACAAGCCATCGCCGAAACGGCAGCCGAGTTGCGGCGGGTCGATCCCCGGCTGATCGTGACGGTTGCCCGCGGGTCGTCGGACCATGCCGCGACCTATCTGAAATATGCGGTAGAGTTGCTGGCCGGCGCACCCGTCGCCTCGGTCGGCCCGTCGATCGCCTCGATCTACAATCGGCCGCTTCGGCTGGATGGGGCGGCCTGCATCGGCATCTCGCAATCCGGCCGCAGCCCCGACATTGTCGAGATGATGCGGGCTGCCAGCGCCGGCGGGGCACTGAGCATCGCAATCACCAACTTCGCGGATTCGCCAATGGCGTCTGCCTCGGACCGTTGCCTGCCCTTGCAGGCAGGCGCCGAGAAGAGCGTCGCAGCAACCAAGACCTTCGTCACTTCGGTGCTCGCCGCGTTGGCGCTGCTTGCCGAATGGCAGCAGGACAATTCGCTGCGCGCGGCGGTGGCCGATCTGCCCGAGGCTTTTGCCAAGGCGCTTGCTCTCGACTGGTCGCCGCATTCTGCGCGCCTCGTCCGGGCGCAGTCGCTTTTCGTTCTTGGTCGTGGCCCCGGCTTCGCGATTGCGAACGAGGCGGCGCTGAAGTTCAAGGAGACCTGCGGCCTGCACGCCGAAGCCTATTCCGCCGCCGAGGTCCTTCATGGGCCCGCCGCAATCGTTCAGGCCCGCTTCCCGGTCTTTGCCCTCGCGGTTGAAGATGCGGCGCAGGCGCAGGTCGTCGCCACGGCGGAGCGGCTTGCTGTTCAGGAGGCCGACGTCTTCATTACCGGCGCTCCGGCGAAGGGAGCCGTGACGCTGCCGCTCGTTTCGGGTCTCCATCCGCTGGTGGCGCCGCTGATCGCCGTTGTCGCCTTCTACAAGTTCATTGAAGAACTTGCGCGGCGGCGCGGATTCGATCCCGACACCCCACCGCATCTGCGCAAGGTGACGGAGACGATCTGATGCCCCTGATCCTGAGCGGCGCGCGGCTGTTCGATGGACAGCACTTTCACGAGGACCATGCCATCGTGGTCGAGGGCGGTCGCGTTCTGTCCGTCCTTCCCGAGGCGGACGCGCCGCCAGGGCAAAGGATACAGCTTGACGGTGGCGTGCTGGCGCCCGGCCTGATCGACCTGCAGGTCAATGGCGGTGGAGGCCGCATGGTGGATGGCCGCGCCACGGCGGAAGTGCTTGCGCAGATCTGCGCAGCCCACGCCCGTCTTGGCGCGACGGGGATCCTGCCGACGCTCATCACGGACACGGCCGAGGCGACCGCAGCGGTGATCGAGGCCGGGATCGAAGCTGCCCGCCGCAAGGTGCCCGGCTTCCTGGGCCTGCATCTCGAGGGGCCGCATCTCGACCCGCGCCGCAAGGGGGCGCACGACCCGCAGTTGATCCGCCCAATGCAGGAGACCGATCTTCAACGCCTGTGCGATGCCGCGCGACGGCTGCCCGCGCTGATGGTCACGCTGGCCCCGGTGGCCGCGACCGCCGAACAGATCCGGGCGCTGCGTGCGGCTGGAGCAGTCGTCAGTCTTGGCCATGCCGAGGCCACGGCAGAAGAGGTGCGGCAGGCCATCGCGGCTGGTGCGACCTGCGCCACGCATCTGTTCAACGCGATGAGCCAGCTCGGCAATCGCGAGCCGGGAATGGTGGGGACGATCCTGGCCGAGGCGATCCCCGCCGGCCTGATCGCGGACGGCATCCACGTTCATCCGGCCGCAATGAAGATCGCGATGGCGGCCAGCCCCATTGGGTTGTTCCTCGTTACCGATGCGATGTGCGTTGCCGGTTCGGACCTGACGGAATTCACCCTTGGCGGGCGTCGCATCCTGCGCCGTCAGGGCCGGTTGACGCTTGAGGACGGAACCTTGGCCGGGGCCGACCTGACCCTTCCAGACGCCATCCGCTGTCTGATCACCGAGGTTGGCGCGGCCCCCGAGGTCGCGCTTGCCATGGCGACAAGCCGACCTGCGGCGGTGATCGGCGCGCAGGAACGGGCAGGGAGGATCGGGCCGGGCAGCGCTGCCGACCTTGTCCACCTCTCCCCTGACTGGCGTTTGCAGCAGGTTTGGCAAGCGGGAAGAGAGCTGCTCTGACCGGGGCAGGCGAACGCGCCGCCTGCCTCAGCACAGTCACGCGTTCAGCCAGCCGCGCATTGCGACGAGATCATCCTGCATCACCGAGTGGCCCGCCCCCGGATAGACAAGGTGGCGGACTTCCGCCCCAAGGCCTTGAAGGACAGACACGCTCTCTTCGACACGGCGCACCGGAATATGCGGATCGCGGGCGTGAACACTGATCCAGACCTTTGAGCCCGCACGAGACCCCTCATAATCGAACAGCTTCGGCCTGTGACCGTAAAGGGCGGGGTCCGCGGGACCTGGCGCATCTCCGGTTCCGGCAAGCGCACCAGACATGGCAAATGCACCTGCCAGGCCCTCACCGCGCCTCGCAAAGGCCTCGAGCGCGAGAACGGCGCCCTGGCTGAAACCGGCCAGCCAGATCTGGTTCCTCGCCAAACCGTCTGCTTCCAGCGCCTGGATGGCTTTGCCGACTTCGGCCACCGCATTTGCCAGATAGGGCTCGATCTGTGCGGCCGGCGCCAGGAAGCTGACCGGCCACCAACTTCCTCCCGGGGCGTCCGGCGCGATGGCCGTGACCTGGGGCAGGGCAAGATGCGGCACCAGCCCCAGGATATCGGCCGAGTTCGACCCCCGTCCGTGCATCAGGACAAGCCCGGAGCGGGCCTGCCCTGACGCGGCGCCTGCGCGCCTCACGATGCCACCTTCAGGGGCGGAAGGATCCTCTCGATGCGGTCACGGATCGGCTCGTATTGCGGCGGCAGTTTCAGGGCCTGCCCAAGGGTGGCGACAGACTCGTCCACGGCAAATCCGGGCGGATCGGTTGCGATCTCGAACAGGACGCCGCCGGGCTCGCGGAAATAGATCGCGTTGAAATACTGCCGATCGATCACCGGCGTGGTGCGGTGGCCAAAGGACAACAGCCGATCCTGCCAGTCGCGCTGGTCTTCATTGGTGCGGGCGCGGAAGGCCACGTGATGGATTGTGCCGGCACCGGGGCGACCGATCGACGGTTTGTCCGACCGGATCAGGTCGACGATGTTGCCACGCTCGTCGCCGGGCGCGACAAGGCGCAGCCGCTCGAGGCCGCCGGTCGTCTCGTGACCTTTTTCCTCGTAGCCGAACGCCTCCGTCAGAAGTCGCGCCGTCGGGCCGATGTCGCGTTCCCACAGGGTGACGGAATGGAACCCGTCAAGCGCCTCGTCCGAGATCCGGTCAGTTTCAATCAGTTCGACCGGCGCGCCGTCGGCGTCACGAAGCGTGATGTATTGCTGGCCAAAGCGTTCGTCGATTCCGGCAAAGTCCACGGCGGCATCGCCGAGACGCTCCATCCATTCGGTGAATTTCCCTTTTGGCACTGAATAGGCATAGGCGCTGGCCATGCCTGGTCCGGCCCGGCCTGGGCCGGCATCGGCAAAGGGGAAAAACGTCAGGATCGTGCCGGGCGAGCCTCGCCTGTCACCGTAGTACAGGTGATAGGTGTCAGGCGCGTCGAAGTTCACGGTTTTCTTCACAAGGCGCTGTCTCAGGGTGCCGGTATAGAAATCGACATTCGCCTGCGCCGGACCGGAGATTGCCGTCACATGGTGGATGCCGGGGATGCTGATCTTCGTCATGATGACCTCGGATGAATTGGGTCCGCGGAATGCGGTTCGCTTGCACACAAAGATGGCATTTTGGACCGTCATGTCACCCTGCGACTTCGCACCAAGTTTGTGCGAAACGGGCCAATTCAAGATGCATTCCTGTGGCAAGCTGGCATGATGAAGACAGCGCTGCTGCGAACCCCGACAGACCCAAGACGGGGTGGGCAGCCAGGCGGGGGAGGAAACGTCATGCGAAACGATCATCTTGCCGCGGTTCTCGCCGCAGTCCTTGCGGCTTGGCAACCCGGCAACGCGCTTGCGGAAACGACCGGCTCTGCCACGGAGGCCACGGATGCCAGCCTTGACCAGGCTGCAGCCACCGAGGGCCTGTTGAGCGCCGAGGATCTCGACACCCTGACCGCCCCCGTCGCGCTGTTTCCGGACAGCCTGCTCACGCAGATCATGATGGCCTCGACCTATCCCATCGACATCGTGAAGGCTGACAGGTTCCTGCGCGACAATCCCGATCTGGCCGACAAGGAACGCGCGGCCGGCGCCGAGGCCCAAAGCTGGGATCCGAGTGTCCAGGCGTTGACCGCCGGTTTTCCTGACGTCGTCTCGCGGATGGCGGACAACATCGATTGGACCGAGCAGATGGGCCAGGCTGTCCTGACCCAGACTGACGACGTGCTCGACAGCGTGCAGCGGCTGCGGGAACAGGCCAAGGCGAACGGCTATCTGGAATCGAATGATGCGCAGACCGTCGAGGTCACGAATGACAACACCATCGTCGTGCAGCCGGCCGACCCGGATGTTGTCTATGTGCCGACCTATGACAGCAACGTGGTCTATACCCAGCCCGCACCGGCCAATCCCGTATATATCTCGGACGGCGCCGACTGGGGCGATGCGCTGGCCACTGGTGCGATCGTCTTCGGCACGGCGATGATCCTGGACGAGATCTTCGACGATGACGATCCTTGGGACAACTACTGGCGCGGCCCGCCGGTGATCGACTGGAACGACGGCAATTTCTACCCGCGGCCGGGGGGGATCAACGTCAATGGCGACATCAACATCGACAACGACCGCTTCACCAACATCAACCGCGACAACGTCCAGATCGACCGCGACAAGATCAACGCCGGCAACAGGATCGGCGATCTTGATCGCAATCAGCTCGACAGGCAATTCGACGGCAGCTTCAAGCCGGGCGACGACCGCCGGGCGGACGCTCGCGCCAAGATCGAAAACCGCAAGGCGACCGGTGAGGCTGTCGCAAGGGTGCGAAACGCCGAAGGCGGAGGGCTGGCGGCAGGTGCCGCTGCCGGAGCGGCGGCGGGCAAGATCAACAGGCCGGACAACACCCTGCCCAAGGTTAACAAGCCAGCAGCGTCAAGGCTGCCCGCGAAGGTCAATAAGCCCGCCAATCTCAGCCGTCCCGCCAATGTGTCGAAGCCGGCCAATGCCGTTCGCCCCACCACGGTGAACAAGCCAACCAGATCTTCGGCAATGGAACGGACGGGCGGCAGCAGGGCCAAGGCCGCGTCCAACCGTGGACGCGCCAGTGCGGGCCGGAGGGGGTAAGACCATGAGACACATCATCAGCGTTTCCGCCGCCCTTGTCCTCGCCGCCTCGCCCCTGCTGGCCGAACCGGCGAGATATGCCTCGCCCGACGCGGCCGTCGATGCTGTCATCGCCGCACTCGAGGCGCGTGACCGCGATGCCCTGCTTACGGTCTTCGGTCCCGAGAACGAGGATGTTGCCTTTACCGGCAACACCGACCGGGATGTCGAGATCTGGACCGGGTTCATGCGCGACTATCGCCGCCGGCACAGCATCGAGATGGAAGGGCCGGATCGCGCGATCCTTCATATCGGCCGCGAGGACTGGCCCTTTCCAGCGCCGATCGTGCTGTCCTCCGGGTCGTGGTCCTTCGACGGCGCGGCGGCGCGCGAAGAGGTTCTGATGCGGCGCATCGGCCTGAACGAGCTTGACGTGATTGACCTCATGCATCGTGCCGTCGCCGTGCAGTCCGCCTATCGGCAGAAGGATCACGACGGGGACGGGGTCATGGAATTCGCCTCGTCGATCCTTAGTACGCCGGGGCACCGGGACGGTCTTTACTGGCCGTCAGAGCCGGGGACGGAAGAAAGCCCGATCGGGGAATTCCTGGCGCGCGCTTCAGACAGCGGCTTCAGCGTCGACGGCAAGGACGAGGAACCGGACCCCTATCTTGGCTACTATTTCCGCATCTTGCAGAAGCAGGGACCGGGCGCGCCGGGTGGGGCGCATGATTACCTGATCGGGGGCAACATGATCGCTGGTCACGCCCTTCTTGCCTATCCGGCCGCTTATGGCGAGACCGGGATCATGAGCTTCATCGTTGGCGAAAACGGCGTCGTCTACGAAAAGGACCTCGGCGCGGACACCTTGGCGGCAGCAGAGGCGATCGACAGCTTCGATCCTGGTGACGGCTGGGTGCCGGCGGAGTGACGTTCGGATCGGGCACGCACAGGCCATCTCATTCGGATGCCAGTGCGTGTCTTCCGGTGCGCGAAACGGCAGGTTTAGCCATAACCTCGAACAAGCGCTGAAGATACGAGCGTCCATCCGTCAGCAATGACGAAGAAGGCCAGCTTGAACGGCATCGACACAGCAGCCGGTGGGACCATCATCATGCCCATCGACATCAGGACCGCGGCCACAACCAGGTCGATGATCAGGAACGGCAGATAGATCAGGAAGCCGATCTCGAACGCACGCTGAATTTCGCTGAGCATGAAGCTGGGCACCAGCAGCGACAGCGGCGCGTCGGCGATCGCGGTCGCCCCCTCGACCGGGCGCAGGTCGCGCAGCGTCGCAAAGGTCTGAGGATTGACGCGCAGGGCCATGAAACCGCGAAAAGGTGTCACAGCCGCGGGAATTGCCTGGTCGATCTTGATCTGGCCTGCGATCAGCGGTTGGGCCCCGTCCTGCCAGGCCCGGGTGAAAACCGGGTCCATCACATACCAGGTCAGGAACAGCGCGAGGCTGACGATGACCATGTTCGGGGGCGATTGCTGCAATCCCATCGCCTGGCGCAGGATCGACAGGACGGTCACGACGAAGGGGAAGCAGGTGACCATGACCGCCAGACCGGGTGCAAGGCTCAGCAGGGTCACGAGCGTGATGAGCTGGATGCTGCGCGCCGCAAGCGAGGCGTCGCTGCCCAGATCGACGGTGACCTGCTGGGCAAGCGCCGGACCGGCTGCGACCAGGGCGACGGCCAGGGCTGCGGCGGCCAGCATCATCCGTTTCGTCATTACAGGCCACCGCGAAGGTTGGCGACTTCGGTCAGCCGGACGGCAAGCTGGCCGGCATGATCTCCGTCCAGTTCGGTCAGCTCGCCCCGGGCGATCAGACGATCACCGACATAAAGCTCGACTGGGTCATCGACCCTGCGATCAAGGACAAGGACTGCGTCACGCTGCAACCGCAACAGATCGCGGATCTGTGGGCGCGCCCGACCGACCGAGATCACGACCTCGATCGGCACCTGCGAGAAGGGAGTCTGGTCGCCATTGTCATCCATATTTCCGCTCTCCTTCGACAACCTGATAGAAGCGCTGCAGGCTGGTGGTGATTTCTTCCGCGGCATGCTGCAGGTCGATGCGCATCTCGCCATTCTCGAAGATCAGGAAGACCTGCCCCTCGCCCAGAGAAGGCTCCTCGCGGATACGGACTGGCAAGCCCGCGGTCGCCTCCAGCAGCGGCTCGACCGCCGGACGGGCCACCGGGTTGAGGACGATCGTCACCGGTACGTCGGAGGAACGTTCAGCAAGCGGCATGAGGGCTTCCAGGACGGTCGGCGCAAGGGCATCGCGCGCCAACTGAGGGACGATATGACAGGCCATTTCCTGCAAGAGCGGGCCGAGGGCTCGCAGGATATGGCTCCGTGCCTCGTGATAGGTGAAGGACAGGGATTGGAGGTTGCGGGCAATGTCCGCCCGCAACTTGGTCTGCTCTTCCGCTTCGGTGGCCGCGGCGTCTTCCCAGCCTGCGGCATAGCCGGACTCGTAGGCCGCCAGGCGCAACTCCTCCAGATCGGTACCAACGGGCACCGTCCCTTCAAGCGCTGGCCGGTCGTCGCTGTCAAAGACCTCGAGCTTCAGCGGCGGCATCAGACCTTCTCCTCACGATCGTCCATCCAACTGCGCAGGATTTCGAGCGACTCGGCCTGTCGCTGTTCGATCAGACGCCTGAGCCGCGCGACCGGATCGGTGCCATCACCCTCGCCGGCAGTGAGCGCGGTTAGGGGAAAGTCGCCGCTGTCATCTATCTCGCCGGTCAATACGTTCGGTCGTGAAAGGACTTCGACCGGGGCGGGAAGAGCCAGGGCGGGGGCATCCGCACCCTCGGGCTGCGCGGATCGGCCCAGCACCATCGGGCGGACGACGAAGAGCCCGAGGATCAGGGCGACGACTGCCAGAACTCCTCCGCGAGCCAGCGAGTCGAGGTCGAGGCGACCGAGCAGGCCTGCCTGGATCACGCTCCCCTCCTGCGAGCGCGGAAGGAACTGCATCGAGCGAAGTGTAATCTGGTCGCCGCGGGCCTGATCGAATCCGACGGCGGATTGAACCAGCTCACGCAAAAGGTCGAGTTCTTCCTGCGGGCGCGGCTCGGCAACAGGAACGCCATCCGCGCCCGGCTTTGCCGGATCGTTGAGCAGGACGGCAACGCTGAGCCGCCTGATCGCCCCCGGTGCCCGCTCAACCTGGCGCTGCGTCTCTGACAGTTCATAGGTGATGCGTTCGCGGTTGCTCGCCTGGTTGCTTTGGTTCTTGTCCCCATTGGCTGATTGGTTGTCCGGCAGGTTGGAAGCGACCGTCACCTGCCCCGTGCCGCCGTTCGAGGATGAACTTTCCTTCTTTTCCTCGGTGTCCGTCGAGGAGGCGACGCGGCCAGCAGGGTCGAACCGTCGCTCGCTGAGGGATTCGCGTTCCGTTGCCAGGTCGACCGTGATCTCGACCACCGCATTGCCTGCCCCCACCCGAGCCTCGAGCAGGCGTTCGACGCTGCGCTTCAGTTCCTGCGCCCGGCTGTCGGCATCCCCGCCAAGAACGCCAGACTCGTCGCCGGTGGAAATCAGGCCGCCTTCGCTGTCGATGACCTCGACCGCCTCGGGTCGCAATCCCGCAACCGCCGACGCGACCAGATGCTTGACCGCCCGCGCCTGCGCAGCGGTAAGACTGCTGCCGGCCGTAGTCACGGTCACGCTGGCGGTCGGGGGAACATCCGGTCGAAACGGCTGGGGATCGGCCCGGGCAATATGAACGCGCGCCTGCCTGACCTGTGGCAGAGCCAGAATGGTTCGTGCCAGTTCCCCCTCCTTGGCACGCCAGTAGGCCGCGTCAAACATCTCGGAGGTCGTGCCGAAGCCCGACAGCGAATCGAGGAGTTCGTAGCCTGCCGCCCCGGTGGCCGGCAGACCCTCGGCCGCGAGGGCCAGGCGAACTTCATCCCGCTGATCCGCGGGCACATAGATCGACTCGCCACGGACATCGTGTGCGACATCGCGTTGATCCAGCGCGGCGATGACCTTGCCCGCCTCTGCAGGGTCGAGCCCCGCATAAAGCAGCGCCATGCCTGGTTCCGCAGCGGTCCGCGCCAGCGCCAGAACCGCCAGAAAGACCCCGGCCGTGGCACCCGCCACGATCAGCCGCTTCCGCAGATCCAGTTTCGACCAGAAAGAAAGAAGGCCCCGCAAATCATCCTCCAGCCGCCAGGCTTCTGCCCGTCTGGCAGCAACTTGCGGAGGACGAACTTAACATTCGGTTAGCCTCATTCGACTTTACTCGGACGTGACCATCAGAGGGAGCCGCAGATGAGCGAGACCGCATCAAGCGACAACGACGAAACGCCGAAACGGGTGCAGAAGCGGCTCTTGATCACTGGTCTCGTGGCGCTGATGGCTGCGGGCGGAGCGTTTGGCGCAACCTATCTTGGACTGCTGCCACTTGGCGGATCGCAAGAGCAGGGCCAGGGCGAAAGTGGGGCAAAGCTCTTGGCTGAACTGGGATTTGTGCCGATTCCCCCGCTGGTCATTTCGCTCGGTGCGGCGGAGGAGGGGCGCCATCTCCGATTCGTGGCCCAGATCGAGACCTCCAGGACCGGCACCGCGGAGGTCGAGCACCTGATGCCGCGGATCGTCGATGTCATAAACGGCTACTTGCGCGCGGTTGAGGTCGCGCAGCTTGAAGATCCCTCGGCGCTGATCCGCCTGCGCGCACAGATCCTCAGGCGGGTGCAGATGGTCACCGGCCCCGATCAGGTGCGCGATGTCCTTATCACTGAATTCGTCCTGAGCTGAGGGCAAGATGACATTCCTGGCTGACACACTCCTTGCGGCAGGATCGATCTGCGCTGCGGTCTATTGCTATGTCCTTTCGCAACGCTTGAGCCGGTTCTCGAAACTCGAAGGCGGCATAGGCGGCGCGGTCGCGGTGCTTTCGGCACAGGTCGATGACATGACGGTCGTTCTTCGCAACGCCCAGGCCGCCGCGCTTGGGTCGGCCGGGGCACTGGAGGAGTTGACCAACCGTGCCGAAGCGGCCGCAACCCGGCTGGAACTGATGCTCGCGTCACTTCATGACCTGCCAGAGGCCGGTTCCGGCGCGGGGCATCGCCGCGTCGTCCGCCGCCGGACGCCGCGCGAAGTCGAGATGGCCGAATGACCGGCAGAACCCTGTTTCGCGGCAAGGGACCGCTCGCGGTCATCGCGCTTCTTCTTGCCGCATCGGGCGCTCTGCGCATCGGCCTCGGGATCGGCGAGGCTGTCGCGAACGCGCCGGCCTTGTCCTCTGAACCCATGGTCTGCCCGGCGCCGCCAATGGCGGTGGTCGAGGCGCTTTCGGAACGGGAAAAAAAGGTCCGTGTCCAGGAAGCGGCGATCGCCAACCGCATGGCGGCGCTGGCACTTGCAAACAAGGCCATCGACGGCCGGCTGGCGGCGCTGAACACGGCAACGCAGGAGCTTTCGAAAACCATCGCCCTCGCGGACGGCGCAGCAGAAAACGACCTGTCGAGACTGACATCCGTCTACGAGGCGATGAAACCGAAGGAGGCCGCAGCCCTCTTTGCCGCGATGTCCCCAGACTTCGCCGCCGGGTTTCTCGCGCGGATGAAGCCGGAAGCGGCTGCCGGAATTCTTGGCAGCATGCCCGCGGACAAGGCCTATGCCATGTCGGTCATCCTGGCCGGACGCAATGCGCGGGCTCCGACCGAGTGAAGCGGTTTATTAACGGCAGGCTGACAGCCTCGCGGGCAAACAAGGGATAGGACGTTCATGTTTGGCGCCATTGGCTTTGTCGTCATCTTCGCCATGGTCTTCGGCGGCTACGTCGCCGCCGGGGGCAAGCTGGCGATCATCTTTCACTCGCTGCCTTTCGAGATGATGATGATCGGCGGTGCGGCGACCGGTGCCTTCCTGATCTCGAACGATCTTGCCACGGTCAAGGGCTCTGCAAGGGGAGTCGTGACGGCCTTTCGTGGACCGCGGTGGAAGCCCGCCGATTTTCGCGACCTTCTTTGCCTTCTGTTCGAGCTGATCCGCATCGCGCGGAGCAATCCCGTCGCGCTGGAGGAGCACATCGAAAACCCGTCTTCCTCGCCACTCTTCAGTCGTTATCCCCGGATCCAGGCGGACCATGAGGCAGTCGAACTGATCTGTGACACGATGCGCGCGGCGTCGATGAACTACGACGACCCGCATCAGGTGGAGGAGGTTCTCGACAAACGGGTGGAACTGCAGCTTCACCACCAGCTGCATGTCAGCCACGCCCTGCAATCGGTGGCGGACGGTTTGCCTGCACTCGGAATCGTCGCGGCAGTTCTGGGCGTCATCAAGACGATGGGATCGATTGACCAGCCACCTGAGATCCTAGGCAAGATGATCGGAGGGGCACTTGTTGGAACCTTTCTCGGGGTTTTCCTGGCCTATGGATTTGTCAGCCCCATTGCAGCGCGGCTCAAAACGGTCATCGAGGAAGACCAGCACTTCTACACCCTGATCCGCGAGGTTCTTGTCGCGAACCTGTACAATCATCCGGCCAACATCTGCATCGAGGTGGGCCGACAGAACACGCCCCATGCGGTGCGACCAAGTTTTGGCGATCTGGAAGAGGCGCTGCGCAATCTGCGCAAGGAAGCCGCATGATCCGCCGGTTCCTCCTGGTCGCGACGGTCGTCCTCCTGCCGCATCTGCCGTCTAGCGCCCGGGCGGAAACGGTCCGCGTCCTCACGGGCGATCATGCCGACTTCACTCGCCTGGTCCTGGATCTTGCGCAGCCGACAGATGCGCGGGTGAACCGGACGGACGACGGCTATGAGTTGCTGCTTCTTCGCTCCGATGTCCGGTTCGACCTTTCGCAGATCTATCGGAGCATAACGCGGTCGAGGCTCGGTACGGTCTGGGTTGATCCGCGGTCAGGCGCCCTTCAACTCGGCGTGGACTGTGCCTGTCATGCCCGGGTCGAACGGCTGAGCGGAGATGTGCTTGTCCTTGACCTCGTCGACGGCCGTGCCCAGCCAGGGTCTCTGTTTGAAACGCGGTCGGACGGCTCGGCTGCCCCACCGCTTCAATCCGCACGCGAAATGCGACCTCGGCCGCGACCCGTTCTCGCCTCCACTTTACCGAACCTTCTTGTCCTCGGCCTGCCCCAGCCGGCCCTGCCGGCTATCGCTGATCGGGCGACACTCCCGCTGCGCAACGATCTTCTGGACGGCTTTGCCCGGGCGGCCGCAGCTGGGCTGGTCGATCCGGCGGAGAAACTCGATCCTCCTGGGGAGGCCCATGGCTTTTCTCCCCGGATCGGAACGCAGCTCGGCGATCTGCCGCAGGTCTCGGTGGCATCGCCGAATGACAAGGCTGCCCCGGTAACCGCCGAAGGGGCCGAATGCATCGAGGACGGGAAGCTCGCCATCGAAACCTGGGCCGACGGGCAACCATTTGCCGTCGCGGCCGCAGCTCATGATGCTGCGCTGCTTGGGGAGTTCGACCACGTCAAGCCCGAGGGCCTGTCCGCTGCAGTAAGGTTCTATCTCTATTCCGGATTCGGTGCGGAAAGCGCCGCCCTGCTTGATGCCTTTCCGAATTCCTTGCCTGATGCGGATCTCTGGCGCGAGATGGCCATGCTTCTGGACGGAACCACGGTTGCAGAGCGATCTGGCTTTCCGCTGCTTGAGGGGCAGGCGGCTTGCAGTGGCAAGGCGGCGCTTTGGGCTGCGCTGTCAGCGGATCATCCGGGCAAGCTGCCAGGGCTAGACCGGGCGGCGCTGCGGCAGGCGTTCTCGGCCATGCCAAGTCATCTGCGGCAGTCGCTCGGGCCGCGTCTGGCGGAAAGACTGATGAATGACGGTGACATGGCAACCGCGCGTGCCGTGATCGACGCGACCGACCGCGCGCCTGGTCCCGCCAGCCCTGCTGCGCGTCTGGCCACTGCCAATCTCGCAACTCGTGAAGGGGACGCACCACAAGGCGAGCGCATTGCCAGTTCGGTGTTGCCCGATGCCGGACCGGATAGAGTAAATGCGCTGATCGCAAGAGCGAATGCGCAACTCGCCCAGAAACAAGCCGTAGATCCTGCGCTTTTGGGCGACCTCGCTTCGATCGTGGCAGAGGTCGGGGATGGGCCGGAAGGGAATGAACTCGCCCGGACACGGGCCCTGGCAACCGCTTCCACAGGGGATTACGGGCAGGCCTTTGCCCTTGCGGCGCCGCTGGCACCATCTGTACACGTCGATCTCTGGACCATGCTTGCGAACGGTGGGCCAGATTCTGCGATTGTTACCTATGCGCTGGACCAGAAGACCGCTCCTGTCACCCTGCCACTCGAGACGCGCTTGCGCCTTTCCGAGCGGCTGCTTGCGCTCGGCTTCCTGGCGGAGGCGATGCGCTGGACTCCGGGCGGCGATCCGGCTGGGCGACTGGTCGCGGCCCGGGCCGAACTGCTTGCCGGGGACGCGCGCGCAGCCCTTACGCTGATCGCGGGGGACGAGAGCAAAGCCGCGGACGAGATCAGGGCGGCGGCCATGATGCAACTCGGCGAGTTTGATCCGGCAACCGCCGCCTATGAACGGCTGGGAGACGAGAAGGGCGCCGCAACGGCGCTTTGGCAGAGCCAGAACTGGTCTGGCTGGCTGGAGAAGGCGGACGCCCCCGGAAAAAAGGATGTTGCCCGTCTGCTCGCCCCCGTGCCGGGCTTCGATGCTGCGGCTTCCGCTCCGCTTGCACAAGGTCGCGAATTGGTCGCCGACGCAGAAGCGGCAGCACAGGACATCAGTGCTGTCCTCGCCTTGGCACCCTCGCCTTGATCGTGGTTACCGAATCGAAAGACCTGATGGCCAAAGATTGGCGGGTGCTAGCCTGCGGGGGCCAATCGGGTGAAACCCACGTTCCTAAAGCCTGTCTTCAGACAACCGCGCCTGCTGGTCGCGGCCCTCGCCATCGGGCTCGCTGGCGGTTCCGCTGAAACGGCCCCATCGCCTGCCCAACTTTGTGAAACCGCTGCGACGAAAGCCGCAGACCGCTTCGGTGTTCCGCGGTCAGTCATGATGGCCATAGCCATTGCCGAAACCGGGCGCCGCGACGGCGGGACTTTGCGGCCCTGGCCCTGGGCCATCAACTTCGGTGGCGAGGGGCACTGGTTCGCAACCGAAGCCGAAGCAGTCGGGGCGGCGCTGGACCGTCAGGCTGAGGGACAGTCGAACTTCGATGTCGGCTGCTTCCAGATCAACTACCGCTGGCATGGCGCGGCATTCGCCTCGCTCGACGAGATGATCGACCCCGAAACGAATGCCCGATATGCCGCGCAGTTCCTGGTCGATCTTCGTGCCCGCCATGGCAGCTGGGACGAAGCCGCAGCGGCCTACCACTCCAGCACGACCGATCTCGCGGCGGAATACAGAGCGCGCTTCGAGGCGATCCAGGACAGCCTGACCCCCGGGGCCGAGGCATTGGCCGAGCGGATAAACCGCTTTCCCTTGCTGCGCGCCGGCGCAGCGGGAAGCGTTGGGTCTATCGTCCCCGCCCAAGGCGGGCTTGGGCTGGCGCTCCTGGGGGGACCATGACGCTTCCTGCCATCCAGATCCGCGACATGTTCCAGCCGACGATCCTGCTGGCCCTGGCGCTTATGGCGGTTATCGCGATGATGGTCCTGCCTGTTCCGGCGGCTGTGCTTGACCTTGGCCTCGCCCTGTCCTTCGCGCTCGCGATCCTGATGCTGACGGTCGCGCTTTTCATCGAGCGGCCGCTGGACTTCTCGGCTTTCCCAACGGTGCTACTGGCAAGCCTGCTGCTGCGGCTGTCGCTGAATGTCTCGTCCACCAAGCTCATCATCGGGCAGGGACACACCGGCACGGCGGCAGCGGGAAAGGTGATCGAGGGCTTTGCCAATTTCATCATGGGCGGCAGCATCCTTCAGGGTGTCGTGATCTTCTGTGTGCTGCTGATCGTCAACTTCGTCGTCATCACCAAGGGCGCAGGCCGCATGGCCGAGGTCGGCGCCCGCTTTGCGCTCGATGGCATGCCGGGCCGCCAGCTTGCCATTGACGCAGATATGGCTGCGGGCGCGATCGACCATGCCGAGGCCAAGGCCAGACGCGAGCGCGAACTGGATGAAACCAACTTCTTCGGCTCGCTCGATGGCGCATCGAAATTCGTGAAGGGCGATGCCATCGCAGGTCTGCTCATCACCGCCCTGAACATCATCATGGGTCTGGTGATGGGAATTGCGGTGCACGGCATGCCGGTAGGCCATGCCTTCGAGACCTATGCGATCCTGACGGTCGGCGACGGTCTGGTCAGCCAGATCCCGGCTGTCGTCATCTCGGTTGCGACCGCGCTGCTTCTGTCGCGCGGCGGATCGCGCGGCACCGCGGATCTGGCCTTTTTCCGCCAACTTGGGCGATATCCCGGCGCGCTCGGCACAGTCGCTGTCCTGATGCTGCTGTTCGCGCTGGTGCCGGGGTTGCCTTTCCTGCCCTTCGTTACCGGCGGCTTGGCTCTGGCGGCAATCGCCTATCAGACACGCCGCAGCGCCAAGCGGCCCGAGGCCCCGCCAGTTGTTGCTGCCCCCGCCAAGCGGCCCCTGGGCGATATATTGGATTTCGACGAAATCCATGTCGAGTTTGCCAGCAACCTAGTCCCGCTCGCGCTGGATCCGGCGACCGGGCTAGATGCGCGCATCGGCAACATGCGCAACCATATCGCGACGACCTATGGGCTGATCCTGCCGGACATTCGCCTGACCGACGATCCGTTGTTGCCGGACGGCAGTTACAGGATCCGCCTGCAGGGGGTGGAAGTTGCCCGCGACCGATTGCTGCCCGATCACGTCTTGGCCCTTGCCGGCGACATGACGCAGCTGGCGGAAGGGCTTGACGTTCGCGAGCCGGTCTACGGCGCACCGGCGCGCTGGATCGCGACCGATGCGCAGGACGAGGCCGCGCTTTCCGGCCTCACCGTCGTCACCCCGGCCGAGGTTCTTGCGACGCACCTGCTCGAGGTGCTCAAATCCAACCTCGGTCGCCTGCTTTCTCCCCGAAGCCTGCGCCGGCTACTGGATGAGTTCGTCAACCTTTCGGATGCAGCACGCGCCGATGCCAACCGGCGCCTGCTGGACGAGTTCATCCCCGAAAAGGTTCCGGTCGACCTTCTGGTTTCAGTTCTGCGCCTGCTTCTGGAAGAGCGTGTGTCGATCCGCAACCTGCCCCTCATTCTTGAGGCGATCGCCGCGGGCCGCCAGCTTGGCCGAGCCGAGGCGGTCTGCGATCACGTTCGCCAGTGTCTGGGGTTCCAGATCGTCGCCGACCTGAAACGGCCGGACGGATCGATCCCGCTTCTGCAGCTTGCGTCCGACTGGGAGAAGGTCTTTGCCTCGTACCAGATCGAGGGCGAGCGTGGCCCACGGGACGTTGCTCTTCCGCCCGAGCAGTTCACCCGGCTGGCCAACGCGATTGCGCAAAAGCTGGTTCAGGCCAACGAAGCCGGCACCCAGCCAGCCCTTGTCACCTCGTCGGTGCGGCGCCGCTTCCTGCGCTCGGTCGTCGCTGCAAAAGGCTTGGCTCTGACGGTGCTTTCCTACGAAGAGATCGGGCTAGAGGCGAAGCCGGCCATGGTCGGCATGGTTCCGGCATGACGCCGTTGATGGATGATCTGGCCCGGCTAAGCGGTCTGAGCCTTGATCTAGTCCGGACAGCATTTCTGGTCTTCGCGCGGGTCGGGGCGGCCATCGCCCTTGTCCCGGGGCTCGGGGAGGCGACGATTCCGGCCCGGGTCAGGCTGGCCTTGGCGCTGGCCTATTCAACCGTGGTCACACCTTGCGTCATGCCGCAAGCAAGCCAGGACGGACCAGTGACGCTACCTCTGCTTGCCGAGACTGCAGCCGGGCTGGTGCTCGGATTCGGTTTCCGGATGCTGGTCGCGGCCTTGCAGATCGCGGCTTCGATTGCGGCTCAATCCACCTCGCTTGCCCAGATGACAGCCGGCGTCGGCCCTGAGCCGCAACCGGCCATCGGTCAGCTCTGGACAGCGGCCGGATTGGCCCTTGCGATGATGGCGGGCCTCCATGTGCGCCTGGCCGTCGCCATGATTGCCAGCTACGGCTTCTGGCCCATCGGGGGGGTGCCCGATCTGGCGCAAGTGGCGCAACTGGGGCTTGGCCAGATTTCGCGGGGCTTTTCGCTGGCCCTGTCGCTTGCGATGCCCTTCGTGATCGGCGGCTTTCTCTACAACCTGTCAATCGCGATCATCAACCGCGCGATGCCGCAGCTCATGGTGTCGATGATTGGCGCCCCCGCCCTTGCCTGGCTTGGGTTGCTCCTGCTGCTTCTGGTCACGCCGGTCCTGCTTCCGCTATGGCAATCCGCGCTGGTCGGCAGCCTTGCGAATCCATTCACGGTGACGCCGTGAGCGGCGAGGATGCGGGCGAGAAATCGCATGAGGCAAGTCCCCGCCGGCTGGAACAAGCGCGCCAGCGTGGCGATTCTCCCCGATCACAGGAACTGATCTCGGCCGCCGGACTGGCCGGACTTGTCGCCGCCTTGCTTGGTCCTGGTCGTCGGGCGCCAGGGCAGGCCGGCTCGGTGCTGCAGCAGATGCTCTCTCCTTCCGTGCCGGGCGCAGGGGGCTGGCGCGCAGCACTGGAACCTGCCCTTCTCGAAATCATCTGGATGATCGCGCCTGTCCTGCTTCTTCCGCTTTGCTTTGCCCTGCTCGCTGCGGCACTGCAGAACGCCTTCGTTTTGCGACCTTCGGCGATCTTGCCGCAGATTTCGCGAATATCGCCCATGAGTGCCCTGAAGCATCGCTTTGGACTCGACGGCCTCGCCAACTTCGCGATGCAGCTCATGAAGGTCGCAATCGTTCTGCCGCTGGTCTGGTTCTATGTTTCGGCACATGGCGACCAGGTTTTCGGCGCCATGGCGCTGGTTCCAGGCGCCGGAATGCAGGTGCTGATCGACCTGATGATCGGACTGATCCTCATCGGTCTCGCCATTTCGCTGGTGCTCGGCATTGGCGATCTTCTGTTCCAGCACCTGCGGTTTCGGGCTCGGCACCGGATGAGCCAGCAAGAGCTTGTCGAAGAGATGCGCGAATCCGAAGGCAATCCCGAAACCAAGTCGCGCCGCCGACAGCGGGCGGAAGAAATCGCCATGAACCGGATGATGGCCGACGTTCCGAAGTCGAATGTCGTGATCGTCAACCCGACCCACTATGCGGTTGCGCTGCGATGGCAGAAGGGCAAGGACCGCGCACCTGTCTGTGTTGCCAAGGGGGTGGATGCCGTAGCGGCGCGGATCCGTGCCGCGGCGGCCGAGGCGGGTGTGCCGATCCGAAGCGACCCTCCCACCGCACGCGCGCTTCATGCGCGGGTCGAGATCGGCCAGCAGATTCCGGCGGAACACTACCGGGCGGTCGCGGCAGCGATCCGCTTCGCCGAGGCCATGCGCAAGAAGGAGCGCCGTCTGTCGTGAAACCGGATCCCCGCCTCACACGCCTTGTCATCGCCGCCGATGTGCTTCTCGACCTGCGTTTGGCCGAGTTGCGCGGCTGCGCACGCGCGATTGCGGAAACGAGGGCGCGGATTGAGATTCTTGCGCGGGATCCGGTGGCGGGCCCGGAGCTGCCACCAGCTGCCAGTGCCCAGATCGAACACCAGTATCGCCTTTGGGCCGACGCGCGCCGAGCCGAGGAACTGCAGGCGCTTGCCCGGCAGACCGCAGACTGGATGGAGGCGAAGGACCGCGCGCAAACCGCATTGGGGCGGTCCGATGTTCTTGCGCGCCTGCTTGCGCGAAAGTAGCCGACGTGCCGGGCCTGCCGCTCAGTTGTCCTGCCGGACGATGTCGCCGATCAGGACCGCGGTAAGCTTGGCACCCAGAACCGTCTGCCCCGCCTCCAGAAGCGCGGTCCGCAAAGGCGCCAGCGCGGCGCTTTCGGTGAAACTGCCCGAGAAACCGCCGCTGTTAGCATGGTCGAAGAGAACCCGCAGGAAGGCGTCACGCAGCTTCGGCTCTGCAGCAAAGACGGTGTCACTTCCGCCGGGCGGAACTTCGAGGCTCAGCGACAGGATGACCAGTGCCGCGACCCGGCCATTTTCAACAACCGGAATAACGAACTGGTTGTTCAGCTTTACATAATCATGCAGCGGCTCTTCGCTGCCTTCCTGCGCTCCTGCCCCTTCCGTCTTCGCATGGCCCGCGCCATCCGGGTTCGATGCAGCGGCGACCTGGCCCGGCAAGGGCGTTTCCGAGTGGTGCGGCCGAAGGAAATAGCCGGCGATGCCACCTCCTGCAGCGGCTGTCAGGATGATTGCGACGGGCAGGATCAAGCGCAGCATGGGCCCTCAGAACGGCAGAAGAATATCGGCGGCCTGCTGGCCATAGCGTGGCTGTTGCACGTCGGTGATCTGGCCGCGACCTCCGTAGGCGATCTGGGCGCCGGCGATCTTGTCATAGGTAATCTCGTTCTGTCGCGAGATGTCGGCCGCCCGGATGTAGCCCGAGACGATCAGGTCGCGCAGTTCGAAGTTCACCCGGACCTGCTGCCGTCCCTCGATGCGCAGGACATCGTTGGGCAGCCGCTCGACCACGGTCACCGCGACGCGCAGCATCAGCTTCTCCTTGCGCTTGGTGGTGCCGGTCCCGTCGTAGGATCCGCTCGAATCGATGTCGACGGCGTTGGCCATGCTGGCTCCCGCGGGCATGTGTTCGTCGATCCGCTGGGGCAGGCCGAAGAAATCGGGCATCCCGAATGTCTCGGCTCCCGCGCGGCTGCGCGCCGAACTGTTCACCATCTCGGCCTTGTCATCGATCTCGATCACGACCGTCAGGATATCCCCCGGAGATCCCGCCCGGCGATCGCCAAGCAGGGAAGAGGGCGTCGCCGCCCAGAGCGACGCGGCATCGGACGGCCCGTCGGGAGTGGCGGAGAGCGGAAGCGGCGTTGCGTAATGGGCATAGAATTCTGACGACCCCTCCGTGGAAGAAAAATCAGGCGCCCGGCCCACATCGGCCAGCCGGGCGCAGGCCGCGAGGGCGGGAAGGCAAAGAAGGAAAACGCGCATGGTGAAACCTTTCCCGTGCATCAGTGGGTCGAACCGACAAGGATCTGGCCATCGGGCGAGACGCGGCCTGTGACGACGGTGCGAGAGTCCAGATTGAGCGCGCGGATCGTCTGGCCTGCTCCGGCGCGGGCCAGGGCCCGGCCCTGCGCCGTGATTGTCAGCCCGCCGATGCGGAACTCCAGAGGGACGAGCTGATTGCGCTCGACCACCGCGGCAGGCGCCAGATCCTCTGGCCGGATGGGTCGGCCAGCATAGATCGTCGCGCGTACTTCCAGCCCGACCGCTTCGGACGGATCGCTGAGCGCGCCCGTGGTTTCCGTGGCCCCGATCCGGATATCGTCCTCGGTCAGGATGTTTTGCGCGCGAAGGGTGCGTGTTGCCTCCAGGCTTTGCGCCACAGCTGGGGGCGCAAGGAGAAGGAAAAAGACGACCGCCCGCATCACCGCAACGCCGTCGTTGCCGCCAGCATCTGGTCGGCGGCGGTAATGACTTTGGCGTTCAGCTCGTACCCGCGCTGCGCCTTGATGAGTTCGGTCACTTCGCGCACCGAGTCGACCGAGCTATCCTCCAGATAACCCTGCCGCAGCGTTCCAAGTCCGTCCTGTCCGGGCGTGCCGACATTGGGCGGACCGGAAGCCGCCGATTCGAGATACAGGTTCGAGCCCATCGCCTCGAGCCCCTTCTCGTTGGCAAAACCTGCAAGGGTCACTTGACCGAGTTGCTGCGGCTGCACCGCATCGCTGAAATAGGCATAGACTTCGCCCGATGCATTGATCGAGACGCTGCGGGCGTCCGAGGGAATGGTGATCCCGGGCACGACCTGATACCCGTCAGAGGTGACGATCAGCCCGTCGGCCGTGCGCTTCAATCCGCCATCCCGGGTATAGGCCGACAGACCCGATGGCAGCGTCACCTCAAGATAGCCGCGCCCCTCGATCGCCACATCCAGGTCGCCCCCCGTCTCGCTGAGCGAGCCCTGTTCGAGCAGGACCGAGACCGAAGTGGGACGCACCCCGAGCCCGATCTGGACGCCAGTCGGCAGGACCGATCCGTCTTCGGCTGTGACGGTCCCCGGTCGCGCGACCTGCTGATAGTGCAGGTCTGCGAACTCGGCGCGACGGGCGTTGTACCCGGTCGTCGACATGTTGGCCAAGTTGTTGGACACGACATCCACCCGCATCTGCTGGGCGGCCATGCCACTTGCGGCGATCTGCAGGGCCTTCATTCTTTCTCCTAAGCTCCTAGGGTGCGGATGACGGAACGGATGCGGTCATCCTCGCGGTCGAGCAGCGCCTGACCCGCTTCGTAGGCGCGCTGCACCTCGATCATCCGCGTCATTTCCTCGACCGGATTGACGTTTGAGCCCTCGAGAAAGCCCTGAAGGATTACCGGGTCGTCCTTCGGCTCGAGACCGCCCGTTGCCGAAAAAAGCGCGCCAGGTTCGCGCGTCAGCGTCTCTGGCCGCGTGGGCTGCCACAATCCGATCCGCGCGACCGGCACCCCATCCGCTGACAGCGTACCGTCCCGGCCCAGGCTGAGGGACTTGGCATCCGGCGGCACGAAGACCGAAGAGCCCCCCTCGTCGAGCAGGGGATGGCCGCCCGGTGTGACCAGCAGGCCGTCCGGCCCCGGCGAGAAGCTGCCAGCACGAGTCAGGCGCTGGCCGCCCGGGGTGTCGATAAGAAAGAAGCCTTCGCCCTGCACGGCGAAATCGAGGCTGCCGCCCGTTGCGGCAAGTTCGCCCTGCGCAAGGTCGATGCGATGCGCGATGGCGTTCGGCATCGAGATCGAGGGGTCATCCCCCGCCGCAACAACATGTTCGGAGAAGGTCATTTCCTCGCGCCGGTAGCCGGTCGTCGAGGCATTGGCGATGTTTCCCGAAACGACGCCGAACTCCCGCATGAGCCCGCTTTGCCGTGCCAGGGTCGCGTAGATGCCAGCGTCCATCTCAGCCCCCCGCGATGGCCGGAACGATCCGGTCGGTGAAGAAGGCGAGCAGGGTGTGGGTCATGAAACTCATCGAGACCCAGAAGACCAGAAGCATCGCCCCGACCTTTGGCACGAAGGTCAACGTCGCCTCCTGCACCGAGGTCAGGGCCTGCAGAAGGCCGATGGCAAGCCCGACGACAAGCGCGACGAGCAACAGCGGGGACGCGATCGCCATGGCCACCCAAAGGCCCTGACGCAAGACGTCATCGATCATTGCCTCGGTCATCGGATCAGACCGGCATCCGAAGGATTTCCTGGTAGGCCTCGACCACCTTGTCGCGCAACGTCACGGCAGTCTCGACGGCGAGTTGCGTCTGCGACAGCGCCTGGACAAGCAGGTGAGGATCGGCCTCACCCAACATGGTCTGTCGGGCCACCTCCTCCCCCTGTTCAAGCGTGGCGGCAAAGTCGCGTGCCATGCCTGCCAGGCCTGCGCCCTCGTCAGGTGCAGTGGCGGGTTTGGCATTGGCATAGGTCTGGGCCGCGAGGGCCTGTCTAACGTCCATTCTGGACCTCCGTTGATGTCAGCGGCGAAGAAGATCGAGCAGCCCTTGAGCCATCTGGCGGGCCTGGTCGAACATCTTCAGATTGGCTTCGTAGCTGCGCTGCGCCTCGCGGGCGTCGGCAATCTCGATCACCAGATCGACATTCGAGCCCTCGAAATGACCGGTCTCATCTGCCAGCGGATTACCCGGCGCATAGATCTGGTCCAGCGGGCTCTGATCCAGCCGAACGGGTCCGACAGCAACGTCCCCTTCGCTGTCCGTGCGAAATTCCACTGTCTTGCGGTGATAGCCGGGCGTGTCGGCATTGGCGATGTTTTCGGAGACATGGCGCAGCCGCATCGCCTGCGCCTCCATCCCCGAGGCCGAAAGGCCAAGCGTCCTGACGAGATCGCTCATCGGGAACCTCAGCTCGACCGGCCAAGACTGGTGCGCAGGACGCTGACCATGTTGCGATAGACAGACAGGGCGAGGTCGTGCTGCTGCTTCACATCGGCGGCGCGGACCATTTCGGATTCGAGCGACACGGTGTTGCCGTTGGGGGAGGCCGCGCCCGCTGCGGAGACAACGACTGCATCGCCGTCGGGCCGGGGCGATCCAACATCGGCGGCGTCATAGGTCGAGGCGAAATCAGCCAGATCACGGGCCCGGTAGCCGGGCGTGTCCGCCTGGGCAATGTTTTCGGCGATCACCTCTTGCCGCCGGCCGGCATGGGACGCCAGCGCGCCAGCCATTTTCAGAATTGCAAGCTGTTGAAACATCGGGGTTCTCCCTCGGTCTGCTTCATCAAGGCTTAAGGCTGATTCCTTTAGAAACCGTAAGGCGAAGCTGAAGAGGGCGTACGATGTCGGATGTATTCGGGGCGCTGCGGGCGGAAATCGGGATCATCCCGGTCATTACCCGTATCGGACGCGTGATCGAGGTGGAAAGCGGGACCCTCCGGGTCGCGGGATTGTCGCAGGTCGCCTGCCTTGGAGACAGGGTCCGGATCACCTCCGCGCAGCGCCAGACCGGTGGAGAGGTGTTGCGCCTTTCGCGCGACGGGCTGACCGTGCTTCCGGATGACCGGCTGGAAGGGATCGCGATCGGGGACGAGGTCGCCCTTGTCGGCCAGTCCGACATCGCGCCGGATGACGGCTGGATCGGCCGGATCGTCGATCCGTTCGGAAAGCCGCTTGACGGGCGGCCCCTGCTGCGCGGCGAACGGCCCCGTCCCTTGCGGGCCGCGGCCCCTGCCGCAGCGGCACGGGGGCGGCTTGGACAGCGGCTGTCGACCGGCGTCGCTGTGTTCGACACCATGCTGCCCATCGTCCAGGGACAGCGGATCGGCCTGTTCGCGGGGTCAGGCGTCGGCAAATCCTCGTTGCTGGCAAAACTGGCTCGGGGCATGGCGGCCGATGTCGTGGTCATTGGCTTGGTTGGCGAGCGCGGCCGGGAACTGCGCGAATTCACCGAGACGGTCCTGGGGGAGCGCGGGATGGCCCGGGCAGTCGTGGTGGCTGCGACCTCCGACCAATCTCCCCTTATCCGCAGGCGCTGTCTCTGGGCAGCCATGGCAGTCGCTGAACATTTTCGCGATCAGGGACGGCATGTCCTTCTTCTCGCCGACTCGGTGACACGCTTTGCCGAGGCCCATCGCGAGATCGCGCTGGCATCGGGAGAAGAGGGGGCCCTGGGCGGCTATCCGCCCTCCGTCGCGCATCTGATCATGTCGTTGGCAGAGCGGGCAGGGCCGGGCCCGGAAGGGTGGGGCGACATAACTGCGGTATTCAGCGTTCTCGTTCCCGGATCGGACATGGAAGAGCCGGTCGCCGATATCCTTCGTGGCGTATTGGACGGTCATGTCGTGCTGGATCGCAAGATCGCGGAGCGGGGGCGCTATCCGGCGATCGATCTCTTGCGCTCAGTCTCGCGCAGCTTGCCCGGTGCCGCGACCGAGGAAGAGAATTCACTGATCCAGCAGGCACGGAAGCTGCTGGGAGCCTATGATCGGGCCGAACTGATGATCCAGACCGGGCTTTACACTGCAGGCAGCGATTCACTTGTCGATCAGGCGATCTGCGCCTGGCCCGCATTAGACGGTTTCCTCTCGGAAGACGCACCGGACGGAATTGATGGAAGTTTCCGCCGTCTGGCCGCCTGCCTTGCCGGCTAGGCGCGCTTGAGCAGGACTGAAAGAAGGGTGCTGGTCGTGTCCGTGCCTCTTGTCCCCGCCTGAAGCACGGCAAGCGCGGCCCCCTGACTGCCGGTAGCAACGGTCGACACATCATCGCCTGCCATGACCATGTAGCGACGGACAAGAGAGGCGCGCTTTTCTGCATCGACAAACTGGCTGACGCTTTCGCTTCCGAACAGTTGATGGGCGCGTTGTTTCATGCCCGCAAGTTGCTGATCGAGGTCCTGCGACGAAAACGACTTAGGCAGGTTGAAGGCGGTCATGAAGACTTGGCGGAGCGGCGCGGACCCGAGGATCTTGTACCATTTCGTGTTTTCGCTCGAGGATGCCGACGCGATGTCGCCCAGCGTTTCGTCGGCATTCAGCGCAAGGCGCAGCACATTGCTGCGTTCGCCGACAGCGGATTGGAAGGCCTTGCTTCGATAAGCCTTCAGAATGGAGTCGGCGAACCCGTCGGATGAGGTTTTTGGATCGCCTTCCTGATCGAACCCGAAGGCCTGGGTCAGGGCGAGGTAGTTCTTGTCCGACAGCCTGTTGGCAAGGTCGGAATCCTCACCGGAGCCATCTTCCAGAACCTTCCGGATGAAGTACCGGTTCCCGATGTCGCCCTCGAGCCCGAAGGCGCCCAAGGCGACCTTCAGCAGGCGCCGGTCCGCGACCAGATCCTCGGCGCTGGTAACGGTTGCAATCTTCTCCCGGAAATAGGTCTCGTCGCGCAGGTTCTGCGGATCGGCCGCGACGATTGCCTCTTGCGCGGCGCGGGTCCGTTGTAGGTAGACCCAGCCGGACAAGCCGCCGAAGGGAAGCGCGACTGAGGCCGTCATCGGACCGCTGCCGCGAAAAGCCGCTCTTCCCGCGGAAGAAGGCTCCGTAGGTATTTCAGGGCCTGATAGGTCAAGCCCTGCTGGATCGCCGTCGTCGCTCCTGCAAGCAGGGTCCGGCTGTCATGGTCGGTCAGGACCTGGCTCAACTGCTCGATCCCACGGAGCAGTTGAAGGCGCGCCTCGGAGGGATCCGCATCGCCGGAGAGCACCAACTGGGCGATGTAGCAGACGCGCCGCACGGGAGTATTCGCCTGCTCTGGATGGATGGCATCCCGCAGCCTGAGGATATGCGCATTTGGCGTCATGATGGCGAGGCGCGACCGTCGGTCGCCATTCTCGATGACGGCACCATTGATGAGCACCCGTTCTTTGGGAGCGAGCTTCAGGACCAGGCCGGTCATGCCGCACCGCCTGTCCCGCGCAGGCCGCGCATGATTGCCAGATTGATGTCAACGAGGACATCGGGCTCACCCTCCCCTGCCAGAAGCTTGCGGCTGTGCTGATCTGTGAATTGGTAAAGCTGGAAAAGCTGCGCCTTCAGGGTGGCAGGAAGCTGATTTCCAGGCTGAGCGACATCCGCAGCGAGGGCGGTCCAGAGGCTGCGATTGTCGTGGAGCGCGGCGGCGAGCCGGGGAAAGTCCGACCGTCCGGCGGAGCAGGCTGCCTGCAGCGCCTGCGTGACTTTGGCGAACAGTCCATACTCTATGCTGCGCAAGGTTCGGGCCGGCGCAGCCGCGCCGACATAGGCCGTTTTGGCCAGATCGAGTGCATTCACGATTGATACTTTCCTGGTCGGTTCAAGCGAGGCCGTCAGATCGCCGGGCCGAACGTCCGGCCCGGCGACCGGTCAGTCGCGGATCATCACTGGAACAGTTTCAGAATGCTCTGCGGTGCCTGGTTGGCGATGGACAGCGACTGGATCCCCAACTGCTGCTGGGTCTGCAGGGCGGTGAGGCGGGCCGAGGCTTCCTCCATGTCGGCATCGACCATCGCGCCGATACCGGATTTCAAGGCATCGACCAGATCGCCGACAAAGCTGGTCTGCGTCTCGATGCGGCTTTGGACCGAACCGAAGGCGGCCGAGGCATCGATCGCCGTCTGGATCATCCCCTCGATCGAGGCAAGCGCGTCCTCCGCCCCGGATGCAGTCGAGACATCCATCGACGAAAGGGCCGCCAGCCCGCCAGACCCACGAGTCGCCGAGAAGGCAAAGGTTTCATCGCTGTTTGTCTGGTTGGTGACGGTCAATTCGCCAGCCGTTGTGATATCGAGCGTGAAGGATGCGCTGTCGATCCCGCCCGAAATCAGGGCATTCTTCAGCCCGCCCGCGATGGCTTCGGCGGTGTCGCCTTCCTTGATCGTATAGCGGCCTTCAACCGATCCGATCCGCAGGCGAAGCTCGTCACCCTCGACAAGGCCGTCACCCACCGAATTGTCCACTCCGGCCGCTGTCCGGCTGAGCGCCACACCGCCGGTGGCCCCGCCGCTGTTATCGAGGAAGGCGAAGGTATCGAGCGTGATGGAATCGTTGGTCCCGCCATCATTCGCCTCGATCACGCCAAGAGCACCCGGATCCGTGCCAACTGACGCGGCCAGAGTGCTCAGGGCGGTGCCCGCCGCGAGGGAAAGGTTCTGCGCATCCACGCCGATCGAGCTGGCCGTCACGTTGCCGGCCGAGTCACGGTCAAGCGAGGACAGGACGTTGACGCCAGTGGCGCCGTTGGTGTTCGTCGAGGTGACTGAACCGTTGACCAGGTTCAGGCCGTTGAACTGGGCCGCATTGACGGTGGATTCGATTTGTTTCGTCAAAGCCTTAATGTCGGTCTGGAGCTTTGCGCGATCGACGTTGTCAGCCTGCGCCGAGACGATCTTTTCCTTGATCGACTTCAGCAGGTCCGTCGTGGTTTCCGCTGCCGTGCGCGCCACCGAAACAGTCGACGAGCCGACGGACAGGCTGTCGGAGATGCCTTTGAAGCTGTCGGCATCGGCCTCCATCACCTTCGAGATCGCCCAGACCGCGGCATTGTCCTTGGCCGAAGCAACCTTCTTGCCGGTGGAGATTTCATCCTGTGTCTTGGCAAGGCTCGCGTTGACGTTTTTCAACGTCTGCAGCGCAACCATCGAGCTGGTATTGGTAAGGATCGAAGACATTCTGAAGTCACCATAGTTTCGGCCGCGCTTTGCGTCGGGCCGGTTGGGCGCCATCGTGAAGATGGCCTGGATGGCGTACTGGCCGTGCGGACCCCTGTCCGCGCCACCCCGCGAGCCGGGATGCAACGCCATCTCAACGCGTCGCGCCCTAACAGCGTCCTAAGCCGCAAGCCCACAGTGCATAGGATTTGATGCGAAACTGCCGCATCTTGGTCAAAGCTGTCGGCTCAGCGATGGGGGAGGCGCAGCCGTCTCGGCCGTTCCCCCGGCATCATATGACAGAAACCCCGCCTCGATCCTCATGAGTTCGGCGACCCGGCGCTGACCGGCCCGTATGCCTTGAAGCGCGGCCCGGGCCGCACGAGACGTCCGGCGTGCCTCGGCCTTGAGCGATTCGTTCACCGCGGCGTCCCCTGGCATCAGTTCTGACACTCTTGCCTCGAGAACCGGCAGCACCTCGGGCAGGCGCGCGTATCGACCGCGCCGAAGTTCGGCGCGCAGATCGGCAAGCAGTCGTTGCAGGTCGGCGATCTCAGTCATCCCGTTTCTCCAGCGAGTTGTAGAACTGTTCGGCGAGGCCGATCCCGCCTGCCCTGACCATCGCTTCGGCCTGACCCTGGCGCAGGAAAGACCCGAACTGTTCAGCGCCGATGCCGCCACCAAAAGACGTGCTTTCGTCATCCAGGCCGGCTGCATCGAGCATCTCGGCGAGAAAGTTCGCCTCAAGCTCCTGCGCCGCCTGCCATTTGCGGGGATCGCGTTCGGCGGAATTGGCGCGTGAAGCGGCGGGTTGATCGGGTCGGCCGTCGACCCTGGCAATCGTGAAGTTCATGGGCAACCTTTCTGGTGCAAGTTTTCCGCATCATCCGGAGGCGCGGTAAATGATCGGTAAGCCTTGCCCGGCAACAGTGGCATGTCTCGATAGAACTCGAAGGTTCCATGCTGCCTGTAGCTGCCCAGTCTTTGCCGGCGACCGCCTCCACACGGACTGTGCCACCGAATGATCCTGCGCTGGACGGCGGCGATGCGGTGGGATTCGACGCGGTTCTTGCCGATACGCCTGCCGACTCTGCGCAACCCGAGGATGCGCAGCCTGCCCTGCCTGTTGCATCCCGCGCACCGGCCCAGTCGGCGCAAACGGAGGAGAATGCTCCACCATCCAGCGATGTTGTTACAGAGGCGGTGGAGATGGCAGATTCGGACGTCTTTCTTGATGCCACCGATGTTCGGGCTCCGGTTCTGTCTGCCGCCGGCGCGGCAGAGTCGCCCCGGATCGACGATCGGGATGACGACAGGGATGACTGTCCGGTTCCAAGTCCAGCTTTGGCCTCTGCCGTGCTGCTTCCAGCCAGTGGTTCCTGCTCAACGGGCGATGGACCACTCGGTATCGAGATCCAGGCCGCGGAAGCGAGGCCTGCGGCAGAAATCCGCTCTGGTTCTGGAACGCCTCCATTGACCGGAGCGCCGCCCGTGAAAGCCGACCGGATTGAGGCCGATATCACCCAGGAGGATAGAGCCTTGCTCAAGGATCAGGGGCAATCGACACCCTCCGCGGCGACGCCAAACCGGGTGGAGCAGACCAGCACCGTGGCGACTCTTGCCGCGACGCACCCCGCAATGCGAGACGGAGGTCGAAATGGCGCAGCCGACGCCACGGATACTGCCGACGTTGCTGTCGAACCCGGCGATGTTGCCGGGATTGCCTTTGGTTCGCTGGTCGCAAACCCATCCTCCGCGGCTTTCCCTGTCGGCGCGGATGGCATGGCGACCAACCGGCCTTCCATGGCCGTCGCGGCACCTGTCGTAGCGGCCACGCCTGGGTCCCTTGGACCTGAAATTGCAAGGATCATCCAGTCGAAGGCGGGCGACGAGGTCGAGATCCAGCTTGCGCCGCACGAACTCGGCCGGCTCAGGATACGTGTCGCGGTAGAAAGCGAGGCGACGCGCGTTACGGTCCAGGCGGAGCGGCCCGAAACCCTGGATCTGATGCGCCGCAACGGCGAAGTCCTGATGAAGGAACTAAGGGCTGCGGGGTTCGCGGGCGGGACGCTCGACTTCGCAGGCTGGTCTGGCGGAAGCCAGCGTTCGCACTCATTCGCTGCTCCAGGCCAGTTTCCGGTTGGCGAGAATGTCAGCATCGCCGAGGTCCGGGTGCTTTCCCCTGACCCCACCCACCGGACAGGCACCGGGCTCAATCTCCGCCTTTGAGGGAAACGGTATGACCATCACCAACGTCACGACAGGCGTAGCTGCAACCTCTTCATCGGCAGGAAGCAACAGTGTGAGCACGGCAACGACTTCGACCGGAGGGGACTTCAACACCTTCCTGAATCTTCTAACGACGCAACTGAAGAATCAGGACCCGCTCGACCCGATGGATTCGACTCAGTTCGCCGCGCAACTGGCCACTTTCTCGTCGGTCGAGCAGCAGACCAAGACCAACGAGCTTCTGGACGGGATGGCGGCCAAGCTGAACCTGTCGAACATGTCCCAGCTTGCGGGATGGGTCGGGCAGCAGGCGCGGGCCGATATGGATGTCGCTTATGACGGAACTCCGGTGACCCTGTTCCCGACCTTCGATTCCGCCGGCGACAGCGCCCGGCTGGTCGTCCGCGACCAGAGCGGAACCATCGTCGCCAGCGAGGCCATTCCAGATGGTGCGACGTCCTTCGACTGGAAAGGAACCGCATCGGACGGATCGCCACTGGCGGCCGGAACCTACAGTTTCGAAGTGCAGAACCTGACTGACGGGACCGTTGTTTCGACAACGCCTGTCGAAAGCTACGGAGAGATTCAGGAAGCGCGCGGCGGAAGCGACGACACGATCCTTGTCTTCAAGGGGGGTATCGAGGTCTCGGCCAGCAAGATCACCGCGCTGCGCAACGGCTGAGCGGCGCTTGCAGCGCGGAAGCGGTCAGACTAGCTTCCCGGCCGCATGAAACTCTCGCCCACGCTACGCAGAACCATCGAGACGGCCTTGCCCGGCCTGACCGGCGTTGACTGGCTGCCACTGACGGGCGGCCGCACCAACCACCTTTGGCGGGTTGGCGATCAGGTGGTCAAGGTCTTCGACGGCTCCCAGGCAAGCCCGCTGTTTCCGAACGATGACGCGGCCGAAGTCGAAGCGTTGCGCTGCTTCGGGCCGCTTGGCCTTGCGCCCCGGCTGACCGGCTCCGGGGCTGGATGGATTGCCTATGGCTTTCTGAAAGGGTCGACCTGGCGCGCCGACCCGCGTCCGGTTGCCGAAATGCTGCACCGGTTGCATGCCTGTCGGCCCTCCCCCCTTCCGGCTTTCCGCAGGCTCGCCTCAGGCGGTGCCGCGGTGACCGCTCAGGCGGAGGCTATTCTTGCGGAATGCCGGGGCAGTCTGCCGAGGGCAGAAAGCAGCCATGTCCAGGTCGAACCATGTCAGGCGACTGTTCCGATTCATGCCGACATCGTTCCCGGAAACCTGATCGTCGGCTCTGGCTCGGTCACCGCCATCGATTGGCAATGCCCGGCCCTTGGCGATCCGACAGAAGACCTCGCAACGTTCCTGTCGCCGGCCATGCAATGGCTGTATCGCGGGAGCGTCATGACCAACGATGAACGGGCAGCTTTCCTGCGGGCCTATCCCGATCCGGCGGTGGTAAAGCGCCTTGAGTCACTTCTTCCGGCCTATCGTCTTCGCATGGCGGCGCATTGTCTCTGGCGCGCCGAACGCGGAGCATCTGATTACGAAATGGCTCTGAAACTGGAAATGTCGGCCTAGAGCAGCGAGTGCAGCAGCATTCCCAGCCCGGTCAACGCCGCCCCGGCCACCATCCAGACGACCGGATGCGTCCGCTTCGGAGCCACCACGGGCGCAGGACGTTCTGTCTGCCGGATCAGCATCCCCTCGACCACGCCCGGCAGTCTCGGGCCGAACCGTGCCAGAACCCTGGCTGTCTTTGCCAGGTCGCGCGCCAGCGCACGGGGGCCAATGTTGCTGCGGATATAGCCTTCGACTATCGGGCGGGCGACCTGCCAGATGTTGATATGCGCGTCTAGGCTGCGCGCGACGCCCTCGACCACGACCATGGTCCGCTGCAGCAGGATCAGCTCGGTGCGCGTTTCCATCCCGAAGCGCTCGGTCACCTCGAACAGGTAGGCGAGCAGACGCGCCATCGAGATGCGGTTCGCCTCCATGCCGAAGATCGGCTCGCCCACCGCGCGCAGAGCGCGGGCAAATTCGTCAATGTCGCGGTCGGCGGGAACATAACCCGCCTCGAAATGAACCTCGGCCACACGGCGATAGTCGCGACGGATGAAGCCATAGAGAATCTCGGCATAGACCCGGCGGGTATACTCGTCGATCCGGCCCATGATCCCGAAGTCATAGGCGATGATGTCGCCGTTCGCGGCGACCTTCAGGTTGCCCTGATGCATGTCGGCATGGAAATAGCCGTCGCGCAGTGCATGGCTGAGGAAGAGTTGCAGCACCCTCGTCGCAAGGCGCGCCCGGTCATGCCCGGCGGCGTCGATCGCGGCATTGTCGGACAGGGCGATCCCCTCGGCCCAGCCGATCGTCATCACCGTGCGACCGGACAGGTTCCAGACCGGCTTCGGCACCTGGAAGCCTTCGTCCTTCTCGGTATTTGCCGCGAATTCCGACGCGGCAGCGCTTTCCAGCCGAAGGTCCAGCTCGCCCATCACGACGCCCTCAAAGTGCGCGATGACATCCATCGGGCGAAGGCGGCGCGACGCGGGCGAAAGCATTTCGATCAAGCGCGCGGCCAGATAGAAGGCGTCGATGTCGGTCCGGAAGGCGCGCTCGATATGCGGGCGCAGGACCTTGACCGCGACTTCTTCGCCGTTGTCACGCAGCCGCGCGCGGTGGACCTGGGCGATGGAAGCGGCCGCAACCGGCTCGGAGAATTCCGAGAATGCCTGATCGACCGGAATGCCAAGTTCTGCCTCGACCATCTGCTTGGCGATATCGGTCGGAAAAGGCGGCAACTTGTCTTGCAGGTATTTCAGCTGCTCGGCCAGTTCGTCGCCAACGATGTCTGGACGCGTCGACAGGATCTGCCCGAACTTGATGTAGGCGGGACCCAAGGCCGTCAGGGCGCGCGTGGCCGGCGGAAGTCCGGGATTGCCCTTCAGCCCAAGCCACTTGAAGGGCCAGCCAAGCGCCCAGGCAACGAAGCGCAACCGGGGCGGGGCATTCATCGCCTCGAGGACCACGCCCATCGCACCCGTGCGCTCCAGCGTCGCGCCGGTGCGGACCAGCCGCCAGATGTTGTGGGGACCGCGCACCTAGATCTTCCAGCCCGAATGAAGTGCCGCGATACCGAGCGAAAGGTTCCGATACTTCACCTGAGAAAAGCCTGCCTCGCGGATCATGGTGGCGAAGGTTTCCTGGTCAGGGAACTTGCGGATCGACTCAACCAGATACTGATAGCTGTCGCGGTCGTTGGCGATGATCTGGCCCATCACGGGGATGACGTTGAAGGAGTAGCGGTCGTAAAGCCACTGCAGCCCGTCATTCGGAATCTGGCTGAACTCCAGCACCATGAGACGCCCGCCGGGCTTGAGCACACGATAGGCTTCCTTCAATGCGTCCGGAATGCGGGTGACGTTCCGGATGCCGAAGCTAACCGTGTAGACATCGAAGGTCCGGTCGGCGAAAGGAAGCGCCATCGCGTCGCCGACGATCCAGTCGAGCCGGTCGGCCATATCCTCGGCCTCGGCGCGCTTGCGCCCCTCGACCAGCATCGACTCGGTCATGTCCAGCACTGTCGCGGTCGCCCCCGGGGCGCGCTTCAGAAAGCGGAAGGCGACATCGCCGGTTCCACCCGCAACGTCGAGCAGGTGCTGCCCGGGACGCGGTGCCAGCCAATCCATCATAGCGTCCTTCCACAGACGATGGATGCCGACTGACATCACGTCGTTCATCACGTCGTAGCGGGACGCCACCCGGGTGAAGACGCCGTGCACCATTCCGGCTTTTTCGCCTTCGGCCACAGTCTGAAAGCCGAAATGGGTGGTCTTGCTCTGGTCGCTCATCTGCGCTTTGTCCCGGAATGCTTGGGCCATGGGATACTGCCTCGCGGCGGGAAGGACAAATCCTCAATCTGCCGCAGCGCGCACTCTTGTTCCCCGCCAGCGGGATTGCCAAGTTCGGGGCTGCGGACTGCCGTCGGATTCGGGCGCAGTCTGGCGCGCGTCAGGGGAGGTCCTGGGCAATGCCCGAATTGCCAGAGGTCGAGACCGTCCGGCGCGGACTGGAACCGGTGATGACCGGTCACAGGATCGCCCGGGCCGACATCCGCCGCCCGGACCTGCGTTTCCCTTTTCCCGCGCAGATGGCGGAACGGCTCACGGGCAAGCGGGTCGACCGACTGCGCCGGCGCTCAAAGTACATCCTTGCCGACCTTTCCTCGGGCGAGACATTGCTGGTGCATCTTGGCATGTCCGGGCGGATGCTGATTTCGGGCGCCATGATCGGCAGCTTTCATCACGAGCATCCCGCGCCTGAAAAGCATGACCATGTGGTTCTTGACCTCGACGATGGCGCCCGCGTCACCTTCAACGACGCGCGGCGCTTCGGGGCGATGGACCTTATGGCGACGGCAGAGGCCGAAGCGCATCCGCTTCTGGCCTCTCTGGGCCCGGAACCCTTCGGGAACGGCTTTTCAGAGGACTATCTGGCCGGTCGCCTGCGTGGTCGCGCCACGCCGATCAAGGCGGCGTTGCTGGACCAGCGTCTCGTGGCTGGTCTGGGCAACATATATGTCTGCGAGGTGCTGCATCGCGCCCGCCTGCACCCAGCGCGCTCCGCCGGTAGCCTGCAGTCTGACGAGGTTGCGCGCCTCGTGCCGCTGATCCGCGAAGTCTTGGCCGAAGCCATTGAGGCTGGCGGGTCGTCGCTGCGAGACTACCGGCAGGCCGGGGGCGAGCTTGGTTATTTCCAGCACAGTTTCCGCGTCTATGACCGCGAGGGTCAGGTCTGCGCAACACCCGGCTGCGGCGCGACAGTGGGACGCATCGTTCAGTCGGGTCGTTCGTCATTCTTCTGTCCGCGCTGCCAGTCGTGACTTGATCCCCCGATCCACCTTGATAGGACAGGGCGGAGTTGCAGCGCCGGAGGACATCATGGCCTATGAAACGATCATCGTCACAGTCGAGGACGGGATCGCCCTGATCCGCCTGAACAGGCCCGATGCGCTGAATGCCCTGAACGCGGCCCTCATGCGCGAGCTTTCCACAGCACTGACGGCAGCCGACGCTGATGAAAAGGTGCGCTGCATCGTCCTGACCGGATCGGAGAAGGCCTTCGCCGCCGGCGCGGATATCCGCGAGATGGCGGGCAAGACTTTCGTCGACACCTTCTTCGACGACATGTTCGCACCCGAGGTCGGCGCGATCGAACGCGTGCGCAAGCCGATCATCGCCGCTGTTGCGGGCTATGCCCTGGGGGGCGGCTGCGAGCTTGCCATGCTGTGCGACTTCATCATCGCGGCCGATACGGCCAAGTTCGGACAGCCCGAGATCAATCTTGGCGTCATCGCCGGCATGGGCGGAACACAGCGCATGACCCGGGCGATCGGCAAGTCGAAGAGCATGGACATGCACCTGACGGGTCGCTTCATGGATGCAGCCGAGGCCGAAAGATCGGGTCTTGTCAGCCGTGTGGTTCCAGCCGCCGAACTCGTCGCCGAAGCACGGAAAGCGGCCTTGGCGATCGCAACGAAATCGCTCCTGGCCTCGATGGCCGCCAAAGAGGCGGTCAATCGCTCGCAGGAAACCAGCCTCTCCGAGGGATTGCTCTTCGAGCGGCGGATGTTTCACGCGCTGTTCGCGACAAAGGACCAGAAGGAAGGGATGGCCGCCTTTGTCGAAAAGCGGAAACCCCAGTTTCGCGACGAATAAGGCCCGAAAACCCTGCGTTTCGCGGGTTGACTTGGGTCCGAGTCGCCCGTAAAGACGCGGCTTCAGAATTCCCTATACCGTAGAACCGGAAGTCGAACGAATGGCTAATACGCCCCAGTCCAAGAAGCGCGCCCGCCAGAGCGAGGCCCGCTACGCCGTGAACAAGTCGCGCCGGTCCCGGATCCGCACCTTCCTGCGCAAGGTCGAAGAGGCGATCGCCTCGGGCGACCAGACCGCCGCCGCCGAGGCGCTCCGCGTGGCCCAGCCCGAGCTGGCCCGTGGCGTGACCAAAGGTGTGGTGCACAAGAACACGCTGGCCCGCAAGATGTCGCGCCTGTCGTCGCGCGTCAAAGCGCTTGGCGCCGCCACCGCCTGATCCGCGGATCTCTCGCTGAATACCTGAAGGGCGTGCCATTTCGGCGCGCCCTTTTCCTTTGTCGCGCCAGCCGGATTTGGCCCGAAGCTGGGCAGTGTTGCATAACAATCGCATCCCTTTCCGGATTCGGTCCCCGCCCCCCTGAGTCAACAGAGAAGTTCGGTTGCAGTCGCTTCCGGCGGCTTGCTAGCGTCACCTTGCGATTCACATCGTCCTGGGGGGACATGGGAGGATCGTGAACGGTAAAATGCCCATGCTGCGTCACTGCCGGCGCAGCGGCTTTGGGAAAATCGTTTACGATCAACCGATTGGAGCGCGTGGCAAAGTGGGGCTTTGCCTGTGCCCGATAGAGGGTGACTGCGCCGGCGACTCGGTCGCCAGCACGGGCATCTGACATGTCCAAGAAGAATGAGGCTGCGCAATCGGGCGTTCCGGTTTCCCTTTGGGTCCGGACTGTCTCTCGCGGAAAAACCGGGCATCGGCAGGTTTCCTGTCGGTGGACGGTGTTGTGGCCGAAGCAGGGTGTTGGGGGTAGCGAGGGACGCGAAAGACAACAGACGCGTGACGATACACGGGCAACTGCTTTGGACGGGCCAAGAATAATGACCGACGACACATGGGGACTGGTGCGCAATGACCTGCTCAAGAGGATCGGCAAGAACAACTTCGTAACCTGGATCGAGCCGCTTCGCCTGTCTGCCATCGAGGACGGCGTCGCCCGATTCGAAGTCCCGACCGTGTTCTTTGGTGACTGGGTTTCCCGCAACTATGCCGATCAGATCCAGTCGGATCTGAAACGACACGGCCAGAATGTCGAGCGGATCGAGTTCAGCCTTGGTGTGGGCGCCAAGCCCCGTACCGCGACTCGCGTTTCCGCCCCGCCCGCGGCCCCGAAGGCCCGCGCCGCCGCAGAGGAAGAGTTCCGTGGCGCCGCGCTCGACGCCCGTTTTACCTTTGACTCCTTTGTCGTGGGCAAGCCGAACGAGTTGGCCCATGCGGCTGCGCGGCGCGTTGCCGAAGGGGGCCCCGTCTCGTTCAACCCGCTTTTCCTTTATGGGGGCGTCGGCCTTGGCAAAACCCACCTCATGCACGCGATTGCGCACGAGCTTCAGGCCCGCAATCCCGAACTGAAGGTGCTGTATCTTTCGGCCGAGCAGTTCATGTACCGCTTCGTCCAGGCCCTGCGCGAACGCCAGATCATGGATTTCAAGGAACTGTTCCGGTCTGTCGACGTGCTGATGGTCGATGACGTGCAGTTCATCGCCGGCAAGGACAGCACGCAGGAAGAGTTCTTTCACACCTTCAACGCGCTGGTCGACCAGAACAAGCAGATCGTCATTTCGGCCGACCGTGCGCCGGGCGAAATCAAGGATCTGGAAGAGCGGATCAAGAGCCGTCTGCAATGCGGCCTCGTGGTCGATATTCACCCCACCGATTACGAACTGCGGCTTGGCATCCTCCAGCAGAAGGCCGACTACTATCGCCAGCAGTATCGCGGTCTGGTGATCGCCGACGGCGTGCTTGAATTCCTTGCCCACCGGATCACCACCAACGTCCGCGTCCTTGAAGGGGCGCTGACCCGCCTGTTCGCCTTCGCTTCTCTCGTCGGGCGCGAGATCACGCTCGAACTTGCTCAGGACTGCCTTGCCGACATCCTTCGTGCCAGCGACCGCAAGATCACGGTCGAGGAAATCCAGCGGCGGGTGGCAGAGCATTACAACGTCCGCCTTTCGGACCTGATCGGCCCGAAGCGGGTGCGCAACATCGCCCGCCCGCGGCAGATCGCCATGTATCTGGCCAAGCAATTGACCCCGCGCAGCCTGCCTGAAATCGGCCGGAGGTTCGGGGGGCGCGACCACACCACCATCATGCATGGCGTGCGTCGGATCGAAGAGCTGATGACGACGGATTCGCAGCTGGCCGATGATTTGCAACTTCTTCGGCGCCTTCTGGAAAGCTGAGTCAGCCGGGGCTCTTGACGGGCTCCGGAAAGCGACGGACATTCCCGAAAACGCTTGAGAACCGGCGAGAAACGGGTAGTTTTCTCGCCCCGGGTCCGTGATCCGGTGTCCAGAGGGAACGAAGGTATGAAGATCAGCATCGAACGCGGCACTTTGCTCAAGGCCGTCGGGCAGGCGCAGTCGGTGGTGGAACGGCGCAACACCATCCCGATCCTCGCCAATGTGCTGATCGAAGCCGAAGGCAATCAGGTCAGCCTGCGCGCGACCGACCTTGACATCGAGGTGGTCGACAAGGCCCCCGCCATGGTCGAGCGCCCGGGCGCGACCACAGTTTCCGCGGTGATGCTGCACGAGATCGTCCGCAAACTGCCGGACGGTGCCTTGGTCAACCTCACCGAGGATGCGGCCACTGGCCGGTTGACCGTCGCCGCAGGCCGCTCGACTTTCAGCCTTGCGACGCTCCCGAAGGAAGACTTCCCGGTGATGGCGTCCTCTGAATACACCACGAACTTCTCGGCGCCCGCCCCAGTTCTGCGGCGCCTGTTCGACAAGGCGAAGTTCGCGATCTCGACAGAGGAAACCCGCTACTACCTGAACGGCGTCTACATGCATGTCGCCCAGGGCGAAGAGGGGCCGGTCCTGCGTTGCGTTGCGACCGATGGGCATCGTCTGGCCCGGATCGACGCGCCGCTTTCCGCTGGCGCCGAGGGGATGCCGGGCGTGATTGTCCCGCGCAAGACCGTGGGCGAGCTGCGCAAGCTTCTGGACGACGATGAAACCCAGATCGCGGTTTCGGTTTCCGAAACGAAGGTTCGCTTTGCGACGCCGAATATCGTGCTGACATCGAAGGTCATCGACGGAACGTTCCCGGATTACAGCCGGGTTATCCCCACCGGCAACACCCGTCGTCTGGAAGTTGACGCCACCGAGTTTGCCAAGGCGGTTGACCGGGTGGCGACGGTTTCCTCGGAACGGTCGCGCGCCGTGAAACTGAGCCTCGACGAAGATCGTCTCGTGCTGTCCGTCAATTCGCCCGACAGTGGCGCCGCGGAAGAAGAGCTTGCCGTCGCCTATTCCGACGATCGCCTCGATATCGGCTTCAACGCGAAATACCTGCTGGAGATCGCCAGCCAGGTCGATCGCGAGAATGCTGTGTTCCTGTTCAATTCGGCTGGCGATCCGACCCTGATGCGCGAAGGCAACGACACCAGCGCCGTCTATGTCGTGATGCCGATGCGCGTCTGAGACTGCGGCGCTGCCTTGTCCGGCGCGCCGATCTCTGCAAACCGATGAAAGGCAAGCCGTGCCGGGGCTCGCGGTCACTTCGCTGACCCTGTCGCATTTCCGCAGCCACAAGGCAGCGCGGATGGACCTGGATGGCCGGCCGGTGGCCATCCATGGTCGCAACGGTGCCGGCAAGACCAACATACTTGAAGCCGTCTCGCTGCTTTCCCCCGGTCGCGGCATTCGCCGCGCGACGACGGTGGAAATTGCGCGGTTGCCGGAACGACTTGGCTGGAAGGTGGCTGCGACGCTGCTTCGCCTGGGGGACATGCATCAGATCGAGACCTGGGCCGAGGCTGGCGAAGCGCGGACCGTGCGGATCGATGAGAAAGCCGCCGCGCAGACTGCCCTGGGGCGGCTGGTGCCGATCCTCTGGCTGGTGCCGGCGATGGACCGGTTGTGGATCGAGGGCGCCGATGGACGCCGCCGTTTTCTCGACCGCATGACGTTGAGCTTCCGGCCCGACCATGCCGAAGCGGTTCTTGATTACGAGAAGTCCATGCGCGACCGGAACCGGCTGCTGAAAGAGGGTGCAGCCGACGCAGCATGGTATGCCGCGCTCGAGGCGCAGATGGCAGAGGCGGGCGCGCGCATGATGGCAAACCGTTCTGCATCGCTTGCCGAAATCGAAGACGCCCAACGTGATGCTGCAACCAGTTTTCCGCGCGCGGATCTGCAGATCGTCTGGCCCGAAGACCCCGCGCCGTCGGACGTCGCGGCCCTGCGGGATGCGCTTCGCGATAATCGCCGCCGCGACCAGGCGGCGGGTCGGACCCTGATCGGTCCCCATCGCATGGACCTTGCCGCGACCTATGCTGCGAAGGGTATGGCGGCCGATCAATGTTCGACGGGCGAACAGAAGGCGCTTCTCATCTCGCTGGTTCTCGCCAATGCCCGCGCGCTGGCTGAACGCGGCGGTGCACCACCCATCCTGCTCCTCGACGAGGTTGCCGCGCATCTCGATGAAGGGCGGCGCGCGGCGCTTTACGACGAGGTCGTGGGACTTGGCGCGCAGGCGTTCCTGACGGGGACCGGCCCCGAACTGTTTGAAAGCCTCGGCGCCCGCGCGCAGCGTTTTGCCGTAAACGAGACAGACGGACAGTCCCGGATCACCGAGGAACAGGCATGACCCCGCAGCGCATCACCCTGATTACGCTTGGCGTCGCGGACCTGGCGGCGTCCCGCGCCTTCTATGCGCGTTTGGGCTGGGTCGAGTCGCGGCAGAGCCAGGACGGCGTGGCGTTCTTCCAGATGCATGGCGCAGTGCTGGCACTGTTCGGGCTTGCGGACCTTGCCGCCGATCAGGGGCGACCGGATGTCCGGCTGGGAACCGGCGCCATGACGCTGGCCCAGAACTTTGCGACGGAAGCCGAAGTTGACGCGGCCTTCCAGGCTGCGCTGGACGCAGGGGCAACTACGCTGAAAAAGCCGGAGAAGGTGTTTTGGGGCGGCTATTCCGGCTATTGGGCCGATCCCGACGGCCATGTCTGGGAAGTCGCGATGAACCCCTTCTGGCCGCTCGCGGCTGATGGTTCGCTGACATTGCCATCGTGACCATCTCTTTCTGGCAACTCCTGCTCTATGCCGGCGGAATGGCGGCGCTCTGGGCCGTCCCCGGGCCGGTCTGGGTCGCACTTACGGCGCGAGCCCTGTCAGGCGGTTTCGCCTCGGCCTGGCCGTTGGCGGTCGGCGTGGCATTGGGCGATCTTGTCTGGCCACTGGCGGCGATCTTCGGCCTGAGCTGGATTCTGTCGGTCTATGGCGACTTCCTGCATGCGCTACGCTGGATCGCGGCCGGGGTGTTCCTGGTGATGGGCGTTCTGCTGATCCGCAAGCCTGCGGTCGCCCTGACGGCGGATAGCCGGTTGACCCGACCCGGTCGATGGGCCGGTCTTGCCGTCGGGCTGGCCGCCGTGATCGGCAACCCCAAGGCGATCCTGTTCTACATGGGCGTACTGCCGGGCTTCTTCGACCTGACGCGGCTCACCGGCCCTGACATTGCCGCGATCATCTTTGTTTCGGCGGCCATTCCGCTTCTGGGAAACCTCGGGCTGGCGCTGTTCCTGGACCGGGCGCGACGGCTACTTTCGGACCCGAAAAGCCTCCATCGGCTGAACATCGCTTCAGGCGCGCTTCTGATCGTGGTCGGCCTTGTCATTCCCTTCGTCTGACCACCAAATCTTGTGCCCGTGACGTGACATTCCCGGTGGGAGCGACTATAAATCGCGCACGCGAGAAAGGACCCTGCCCGCATGGCCGAGCCAGCCCAGAAGATCGAAGAATACGGTGCCGATTCCATCAAGGTTCTCAAGGGCCTGGAGGCGGTTCGCAAGCGGCCGGGCATGTATATCGGCGACACTGACGATGGCTCGGGCCTGCACCACATGGTCTACGAGGTGGTCGACAACGGCATCGACGAGGCCCTGGCCGGTCATGCGACCGAGGTAACCGTCAAGATCCACGCTGACAATTCCGTCTCCGTCCGGGACAATGGTCGCGGTATCCCCGTCGACATCCACGCCGAAGAAGGCGTGTCGGCTGCCGAGGTCATCATGACCCAGCTTCATGCCGGCGGGAAGTTCGACCAGAACAGCTACAAGGTGTCAGGCGGCCTGCATGGCGTCGGCGTCTCGGTCGTGAACGCCCTGTCCGACTGGCTGGAGTTGCGGGTCTGGCGCAACGACAAGGAACACTTCGCAAAGTTCGAACATGGCGACACGGTCGAGTCGCTGCGGGTAGTGGGCGACGCGAACGGCCAGAAGGGCACGGAGGTTCGGTTCCTGGCTTCGACGCAGACCTTCTCGAACCTCGACTACGTCTACAAGACGCTCGAGAACCGCCTGCGGGAACTGGCCTTCCTCAATTCCGGCGTGCGCATCGTGCTCGAGGACGAGCGCCCGGCCGAACCGCTGCGGACCGAGCTTTTCTATGAAGGCGGCGTGCGCGAGTTCGTCAAATACCTTGACCGGTCGAAGTCGCCGGTGATGCCGGAGCCGATCTATATCTCGGGCGAGCGGGGCGGCATCACGGTCGAGATCGCCATGTGGTGGAACGACAGCTATCACGAAACCGTCCTTCCGTTCACGAACAATATTCCGCAGCGGGATGGGGGTACGCACTTGGCCGGGTTCCGCGGCGCGCTGACCCGGACGATCAACGCCTACGCGCAGTCCTCGGGGATTGCGAAGAAGGAGAAGATCGATTTCACCGGCGACGATGCCCGCGAAGGGCTGACCTGCGTTCTGTCGGTCAAGGTGCCGGATCCGAAATTCTCAAGCCAGACCAAGGACAAGCTTGTGTCCTCAGAGGTCCGGCCTGCCGTGGAGAACCTGGTAAACGAAAAGCTTGCCGAGTGGTTCGAGGAAAATCCCGGCCCTGCCAAGCTGATCGTCGGCAAGATCGTCGAGGCGGCGCTGGCGCGCGAGGCCGCGCGCAAGGCCCGCGAACTGACCCGCCGCAAGACTGCGCTCGACGTGGCTTCGCTGCCGGGCAAGTTGGCCGATTGCCAGGAAAAGGATCCGTCCAAGTCCGAACTGTTCCTCGTCGAGGGGGACAGCGCCGGCGGCTCGGCCAAGCAGGGGCGCGCCCGCAGCAACCAGGCCGTGCTTCCCCTGCGCGGCAAGATCCTGAACGTCGAGCGCGCGCGCTTCGACCGGATGCTGTCCTCTGAAACGGTCGGCACGCTCATTACGGCGCTTGGAACCGGGATCGGCCGCGACGAATTCGACATCGGCAAGCTGCGCTACCACAAGATCGTCATCATGACCGATGCCGACGTGGACGGCGCGCATATCCGCACGCTGCTTCTGACCTTCTTCTTCCGCCAGATGCCCGAGATCATCGAGGGCGGTTACCTCTACATCGCGCAGCCGCCGCTTTACAAAGTCGCACGCGGGAAATCCGAGGTCTATCTGAAGGACCAGGCGGCGCTGGATGACTACCTTGTTCACCAGGGGATCGAGGGGACCGTCCTTCGGCTTGGCACAGGGGAGGACATCTCGGGCGCCGATCTGGCGCGCGTTGTCGACGAAGCGCGGCTGGTCCGTCGGATTCTCGCGGCCTTCCCGACGCATTACCCGGCCCACATCCTTGAACAAGCCGCGATTGCCGGCGCTCTGATCCCTGGACGTGTCGATGCCGATGCGCAGGGCGTGGCCGACAAGGTGGCCCGGCGGCTGGACCAGATCGCACTGGAGTATGAACGGGGCTGGAGCGGCCGCCCGACTCAGGATCACGGCCTGCGCTTCTCGCGCGTCCTGCGGGGCGTCGAAGAGGTGCGTACACTCGATGGCCCGGTGCTGCGCTCTGGCGAGGCGCGGCGTCTTGGCGCACATACGGACAGCCTGGACGAGATCTATGGATTGCCCGCCACGCTGGTTCGCAAGGACCGGGAACAGCCGATCCACGGCCCGTTGGATCTGCTGAAGGCGATCCTCTCCGAAGGCGAAAAGGGGCTTTCGCTTCAACGCTACAAGGGTCTGGGCGAGATGAACCCCGAGCAGCTCTGGGAAACTACGCTCGACCCCGAGGCGCGGACGCTGCTGCAGGTGAAGATCGACGATCTGGCCGAGGCCGACGATATCTTCACCAAGCTCATGGGCGACGTGGTGGAACCCCGACGCGAATTCATCCAGCAGAATGCCCTGAGCGTGGAAAACCTGGACGCCTGAGGCCGAACGACAGCGACCTCCTCAGGGCAGGATCCGCCGCAGCCCCGCCTGAACCTTGAGCAGCGCCGGCAGGTAAAGGCTGGTCAGGTCCTGTGGGCTAAGGTCCGATTTCTCGATCAGGCTCCGTGCCACGGCATCCGGCAGCGCGGCAACAGGCGTCCGGCCCATCGAGGTACAGGGCGCCGGCGGCCGCGCCCCCGCCCTCAACCCGATCGACATGACCCGGCGCTGAGCGGCGCGGACCCGTGGCCATGGGCCACATTGCCAACCGGGAATGCACCGGGCATGAAGGCAGCACCCGCACCAGCAAGAGCCCCGATCCGTCATGCCGCTTGAGAAGAAGCTTGCCTGTGTCAGCGTCACCGGCAAGGGGGCGACCGATGCCTTTCTGGCAGAAATCGCCGTTGCGTTGGAGGGGGCGGGGCTGAGGCTTGCCGGAACGATCCAATCCAACCCGGAACGGATCGGCAGGCGGCGGTGCGACATGGACATTCGAGTGCTGCCCGACGGACCCACTTTGCGCATCAGCGAGGATCGCGGCGATCTCGCCATGGGGTGCCGCCTCGATGCCGGTGTCCTGGAGGAGGCGGTGGTTGAGGTCGGGCGTCGCCTGTCGGGCGCCGATCTGCTTGTGGTCAACAAGTTCGGCAAGCGCGAGGCAGAGGGGAAGGGCCTTGTCACGATCATCGCCGAGGCCGTGGACAGCGGAATGCCGGTTCTGCTGGGCGTGAACGGGCTGAACCTGCAACCCCTTCGCGACTTCGCCGGAGACATGCTTCAGGAGCTACCTGCCGAACGGGACGCAGTCATGGCGTGGGCCCGCGCTGCGGTTCAGGCGCGGGTGCCGACAACGACCCCAGGCTGAGGCGCGGCTCAGCCGCCGTTCGCCGACACCTCTGTCCCGACGGGCGGCGCTTCCCAAGCGGTGATGTCGATCAAGCACCACAGAAGGGTTCTCAATGCCAGAATGGCGGCTGTCGAGGGTATCGAGCAGCGTTTCGAACAACCGCTGCTTCGCCGTCGCAACATGCGAAACAACCTGCACCCGACTCTCGTCCGGCACGCCTGCGGAGAAACGCTGCACAGCAACGGCCGCCGATTTGCTCGCCGGCTGGCCCGAGACTTGATCGATCATCCCAGGAACCAGACCGCCGATCCGCGCCTTCGAGGCGGTTTCGCCCGTCCGATGCTAAGGGGCAAAGTCCTGACCGGGCGCGGACCCCGCCGGTGATGAATGCCCGCAGGATTGCCCGGCCGAGCGGGTTCGCCACCGCGACAAGGTCCGACGAAGCGATACCGAGCTGCGCCGCATCTGCCGGATGCAGTTCCAGGAAGGATTCGGCCAGTTGCTGACTGAGGCGAGGGGACTTGGCGCTGCGGGTTGTCGTTCGCCGGTGGTCACGGACTGGCCCGGTGTTCAGCCGGAAGGTAAGATCAGTAGACAGCATCGAGACTGGCGCGCGCCGGGTGATGGCCGGCATCCGTGCCTTGCCATCGGGCCAATGGAAGCGCCCGCCGGCGAAAAAGCGTCTGCCCTTGTGCGCCGGGCTTAGCGGGCAGGTAAAAGGCCGCTGCACGTCGTGACTGGTCGTGTCGATCCCGGCATAGTCGTAGATGTCGAAGTGGCTGCCAAGCACCCCGGCCACCCCGGAGAGTGCGGCGTATTTCGCGTAGATTTTCCACGGGCCCGACCAGGCGAAGGCCCGGGCCGGACCAAGTCGGGCGCCGACTTCGGCGAGGATGCGCCAGTCGGGACGGCCCTCGCCCGGAGTGGGCAGAACGAAGCGCTGACGGCTGATTGTGCGGTCGCATTTGGTGACCGTGCCGTCTTTCTGGATGTTTGTGTGGTTCCTTTCGTTGGCGAAGCGCGATTGTCGGTCGTCGCGATCCTCCAGCGGCCGGTCGGCCAGCAGTTTTAGTGCGGGTCGGCACGAGGCGCATCCGCCGGCCGTCTTCCAGACCAGTTCCTGCATCACCGCCGGGATTGACTTCTGCACCATCGACTTGATGAGCCGGCGCAAGTCGTCATGTGTATGGTTGGCGCATTTTCACGTCGGCTGCGCCGCAGGCATGACGAAGGCATCGCCAGGACCTGTTCGACCCTCCCCGTCCAGTTCCAGAAAGAGGAGTTGGCCTTGGTCTGCGCCCTGACTGCGTCCGGCGTAGTCGCGCCGCCCTCGATCGCCCTGACAATCTTGCCCTTGCAACCGCAGATCTTTGCCTCAGGCGGCAAGGCGGCAGCGGCTGCTATAGGGTCCGCCTTCAACCCTCCGGCAAATCCCGGCCCGAAGATCTGCGTATCGCGCATCGGGCTGATGCCGGTTCCGTCCTTGATGATGCGCCTGCTGTCAAGATCGACCGCGAGAAAGACTGCCCTCGAGGGGCGAACTTGGCCCGCCATTGGGCCAAGGACCGGCCTGTAAAGAAGGATCAGGCGCCAGCATATCCGCATGACCGAAGATTTGAAAATCTGCTCAAAGATTTCACAAAACCATATCCATCTGACCAGATTTCAATTATTCGTTAGCCAGTCCATGCAGGACGGAATCGGGCTCATGCGCCTCAGCAATGGAACAGATCCATGAGATTGCGGCTTTCCGCGAACGATGGCGCTGGGTTCCGCTTCGTGATGTCGGTTCCCGGGATCGCCGCGACGTTCGGCCTTGCGCTGTTTGCCCTGGCGCTTGTCCTGCTGCTGGCTTTCCGGAGGAACGACGGTGGTCTGGTGATCGGGCCGCTGACCCTGTCCAATTTCACCGGCATTTTCAGCGATCCGCTTTACGCGATCATCATGCTCCGCTCGCTTTGGATCGCTGGCCTCGTCACGCTGGCCACCGTCGTCACCGCCTATCCGATCGCATGGTACCTGGCCTTCCAGGCCGGAAGGTGGCGGGGGCTGGTCCTGTTCCTTGTGACCCTGCCGTTCTGGACGAGTTACCTGCTGCGGGTCTTCGCCTGGAAGATCGTGCTGGCCTATAACGGGGTGCTGAACTCGGCGCTGATGAGCCTTGGCATCTGGGACAAGCCGTCAAGCGCGCTCCTTAACAATCCGGCGGCGGTGGTGGTGACGCTGGCCCATGCCTATGCGCCTTTCGCGATCCTGCCGATCTTCGTCGCGCTTCAGACAATTCCCCGATCGCTGCTCGAGGTCTCGTCGGATCTTGGTGCCTCCAGGGCGCAAGTCTTTGCCCGGATCGTGCTGCCCCTGTCGATGCCGGGGGTGCTGGCAGGGGCGCTGGTCGTCTTCGTCCCGACGCTTGGCGACTATGTGACGCCTGCCCTGGTTGGCGGGCCGGGCAGCATCATGATCGGCAACCAGATCCAGGCTCAGTTCGGCAAGGCGAATGACTGGCCCTTTGGCGCCGCGCTGGCGGTCTCGACCATGCTGGTGATCCTGGCCGCCGTGCTGCTGATCCGGCAGGCCGACCGCAGATGGGGAAGCCGGGCATGACCGGGAACCGGGCACTTCTGGGCTATGTCGTGGCCTACATCTTTTTCCTTTACCTGCCGGTCGCCCTGATCCCGCTGTTTTCGTTCAACGATTCCATCCAGGCCGCCTTCCCGCTCAAGGGATTCACGCTGGACTGGTACCGGACGCTGGCCGAAACACCCGCCATCCGTGCCGCGCTGATGAACAGCGTCAGCATCGCAATCACCGCGGCCGCGATTGCGACCTTCTGCGCCACGGCCATCGCCTATCTCGACGTCTTTCCACGACCCCGGCTGTCGCGCCCGGTGGCGATGCTGGCGCGGCTGCCGATCCTGATCCCCGGGGTCATCGTCGGCATCGCCATGTTGATCCTCGTGAACCTCGCAGGTCTTGGACCGTCACGCCCTGCCATCGTCATGGGTCATATCCTGATCTGCCTGCCTGCTGCGGTGTCCGTCATCCGCGCCCGCATGGTCGCGATCCCGCGCAGCCTGGCCGAGGTCGAATCCGACCTGGGCGCTTCGGACCTGACGGTCTTCCGCCGGGCGATCCTGCCGCTCGCGTGGTCGGCGGTCGCCTCGGCCTTCACGCTTTCCTTCCTGACCTCGTTCGACGAATTCATCGTCGCGTATTTCCTTGCCGGGACCGACATCACCCTGCCCCTCTATATCTGGAGCCAGCTGCGTTTTCCGAAGTCGCTGCCGGTGGTGATGGCGCTTGGCTCGCTGATCCTTCTGACCTCGATCCTGCTTGCCGTCGTGGCCGAACTGCTGCGCCGGAGGACCAGACTTTGAATGACAACAAGAACGAAAACCCTGCAGCACGGAGGAAATGGACCATGACCAAACATTTGATTGCCGCCCTGGCCGCGACACTGACCGCCACGCCGGTCCTGGCTGGCGGGCCCCTCACCTATTTCACCTGGTCGGGCTACGAGCTGCCCGACTTCAACAAGAGCTACATCGCTGCCCATCCCGAGGGGCCGGAGATCTCGTTCTTCGGCGACGACGATGATGCCTTCACCAAGGTCAAGGCAGGTTTCCATCCCGATCTCGCCCATCCCTGCTACGACAAGATCGCCCGCTGGAATGCCGCGGGCCTACTGCAACCGATCGACACCAGCCGGATCAAGAACTGGGACAAGATCTTTCCGGTCCTGCAGAACCTGCCAGACATCCAGGCGGGCGACGGCAAGGTCTGGATGGTGCCGTGGGACTGGGGCAATACCTCGGTCCTTTATCGCACCGACCTCGTTGCGGCGGATGCGCCGCAAAGCTGGAGCATGTTGTGGGATCCGGAATATGCCGGCCGTCTGGCGACCATCGACGCCGTCCATGACACGCCGGTCGTCGCAGCGATCCTTGCCGGAGTGAACCCCTTCGACATGTCGCCTGCGGATATGGAGAAGGTGGCGGAAAAGCTGCGGGAGCAGCGGCCGCTTCTGACGACCTACACGACGGACATGACCTCGATCGAGCAATCGCTCGCCTCGGGCGAACTGGTCGCGGCGATGACCTGGAACGCCTCTGCCGTGGCGTTGAAAAAACAGGGTGTGCCGGTCGAGTTCATGAATCCCAAGGAGGGCATGCTGACCTGGACCTGCGGTTTCGTGATGCTGAAGGACTCGCCCAATACGGACCTGGCCTATGACTTCATCAACAGCCGGCTCGAGGCGGAGTCAGGCAAGTACCTTATCGAAGCCTATGGCTATGGGGCTTCGACCGCTTCGGCCTTCGCCGAAGTGCCGCAGGCGACGCTCGATGAACTGAAGCTGCCCGCGAACCCCGACGAGATGTTGAAGACCACCATCTTCACCGGGCCGATGAAGCAGAACGACGAGCTTGCCAAGATGTTCGAACGCGTCAAGGCAGGCGGCTGACGGATGCGGGCGCCGCGCATCCCGCGCGGCGCCCAGACAGGAAAAGCGGAATGGACGACAATACCCCAACGCTCGATCCAAGGGCAAAGAGCGCGGCTATGAACCCCGCCGACATCCGCGTGGGGCGCCGCTTGCGCGCGCTGCGGCTGGAGGCCGGGCTGTCCCTGGCCGAGCTTTCCGGTCGCGCCGGCATGTCAGTCGGGGCATTGAGCCAGATCGAACGCGGTGTCTCGTCGCTGCGGGTCCGCACCATTTGGCCCCTTGCCGCCGCGCTTGGGGTAGAACCGTCGCGGCTCGTCGATGACGGGGCCGAGCAGAACGACATCTACTGCGTCCGCGCCGCCAATCGCCGTGACCTTCCGGTGCGGTCGGAAGGCATTCGAAAACAGCTGCTTTCGCCGCCCGGCGCTTCGCTGACCGGCATGATCGTCGAGATCGAACCGGGCGGCGGAACATTGCAGGCCTATGCCCACCAGGGCCACGAGTTCGGCTATGTCGCCGAGGGATCAGCTCTGCTGATGATCGACGGAACCCCCTACGACCTGCGCGCCGGCGACAGCTTTGCCTTCCGCTCGACCTTGCTTCATTCCTTCCGGAACGACGGCCCCGACCGCTGCATGATCGTCTGGGTCAACACCAACCGGCCGGCGGAGGCGCGCGATGACCGCTGATCCGCTTCTCAGCCTGCGCAAGGTCAGCAAGGATTTCGGTGGCGGAGTCTTCGGCCTGATCGACATCGACCTGGACATCGCCGAGGGCGAATTCGTCAGCCTGCTCGGCCCCTCGGGCTGCGGCAAGACGACGACGCTGCGCGTTATCGCGGGCTTTGAAAAGCCCACCTCCGGGCAGGTTCTCCTGTCAGGCGAGGAAATCGGTCCCCTGCCTCCGAACCGCCGCCCGGTGAATACCGTCTTTCAGGATTACGCGGTCTTCCCCCACATGAATGTCGCCGAGAACGTCGAGTTCGGATTGTCCGTTCGTGGAACCCCAGGTGTCGAACGCCGCCGACGCGTGACAGAGGCGCTGGAACTCGTCGGGCTGGCCGACAAGGCGGGACGGGCGATTTCGGCCCTGTCCGGCGGGCAAAAGCAACGGGTCGCACTGGCCCGCGCCATCGTGTGCCAGCCGCGCGTTCTGTTGCTGGACGAACCGCTGTCCGCGCTCGACGCGTCGTTGCGCGAACAGATGCAGCTTGAACTCAAGAACCTGCAGACCCGGCTGGGCACGACGTTCGTGATGGTCACGCATGACCAGACCGAGGCGCTGTCGATCTCGGACAGGATCGCGGTCATGAACGAGGGGCGGATCGAGCAGGTCGCCAGCCCCGCTGAACTTTACGACCGCCCCGCGACCCGCTTTGTCGCTGGCTTCATCGGCACGATGAACCTGCTCTCCGGTCGCGCCGTTGGGGATGGCCACGTTGAGGTCGCGGGCCTCACGCTGAACTTGCCAGAGAGCCGCGGCATGGCGTCCGGAGCCGCCGTCACGATCGGTTTCCGACCGGAAGACCTGACGCTCGTCGAGGGGAACTCGGCCGCGCCAGTTGTCATCCGCACGACTGTCTTTCACGGCCCGAGCTTGCGCATCCTCGGCGACCTGCCAGACGGGGCAGAGGTCATCATCGACATCCCTCGCTCCGGCGCATCTGCCTTGCTCGACAGCAGCACTGCGCGGGCATTGGCACCGCGGCCTGGAGCAACTCCCGTTCTGATCCGGGATTTGAGTTAGGCCGACCTTCGCCGCAGGTCCCGATGCGGGATCACTAGCGGCTGGAGCTATTCGGCCCGGAAACGCGACCTAGCTCAAACCATGACTCCGATTTGGAGATGGCTCACACCCTTCTCAGCAACTGATCTTGGCCACATCCAGACCGTAGTCTTCGCATTTCCCCGCCTGCTTCGCTTCACAGACACCATCTTCCATGGGACTACCTGCTTGCCTGTCGACACCTGTCATGGCTTCTTGCGTGGGACTCTGCCAAAGGCGGAGTGAGGCGGTCGGAAGGGGAGCAGGCAGGGATGATCCCGCACAGTCCGGAGGTCGAGGCGTCCGGAAATCGCACCGCAGTCATTTCCTGCCAGCGCAACGAGGCGCTCTGGCTCTGCGAATGGGTCGCCTATCAGCGAACGATCGGCTTCGAGCGGGTCTATGTGATCTCCAACGATTGCACGGACGGGTCTGACCTGCTTCTCGACCGGCTCGAGGAAATGGGCGAGGTGATCCACCTGCGCCAGACGGTTCCGCAAGGGGTGGCACCCCAGCCGGCGGGCTGTGCGCTGGCGCTGTCCCATCCGCTCATGGCCGACGTGGACTGGGCGTTTCACTGCGATACAGACGAGTTCCTGAATGTCTCGGCAGGCGAAGGAAAGGTCGATGACCTTCTCGCCGCTGTAGGTGAGGCCGATTGCATCGCTGTCAGCTGGCGCATGTTCGGTTCGGGCGGGCGCAGGGTGTGGGACCGCGGCGATGTGTTGCCAAGGTGCGTGCAGACCCAGGGCCAGTTGAAGCGCGGCCGGGCGCTGCAGAAATGCCTGTTCCGCCCGAACCGCTTCGGCGCGGTTGTTTGCCATATGCCCAAACAGCCGACCTCGGCCGATGTGGTTCTGAAGAATACGGCGGGCGAGGTCATGCCGTCTCTGGCTCTCTTCAAGCCCGCGCTGGCGCGGCATCGCAGTGCAAAGCTGTCGCTCGTCACCTGGGCCAAAGCCTCGCTGAACCACTATGCGATCAAGTCCGAGGACCTGCTTCTGCTCAAGAACGTCCGCGGCGATGGCATGGCGATGGTCCATGAAAAGTATCGCAGGGGCTCGGACTTCTGGTCCTACGCCGATGCGAATGACGCCGAAGACCGGTCGATCCTGCGCCACTGGCCGGCCTGTACCGCCCGGCTTGCGCGATACCGCGCTGACCCCAGGATTGCCGAGCTGGAAGACAATGCCTGGCAAGCCTTTGCAGAGCTTCGAAAGGACGTTCTGTACGACCGCGGCGAGTTCGGCTGGAACAGCCCGCCGAACTCCGCCACTCTGCCCGCGACGACGGGAGACAGTGACGTGACTGAGACAGCAGATCCGATGGCGGGTGCCGCCCCTGCAAGGCCCCGCCGCAGGCGGCAGGCCCCGGATACCGCACCAGCGACGCGGTTCCTGATGGATACCCTGCCGCTCGGGCGTCCGACCGTCGTCGTCGATGTCGGGGCCAACCCGCTTGGGGATCCGCCCTACAAGCCATTGCTCGACATGGGCGGCTGCGAGATCATCGGCTTTGAACCCCAGCCCGAGGCCTTTGCCGCGCTGGAAGCCGCACGTTCGCCGCGCGAGCGCTATTTCCCCTTCGCCGTGGGCGACGGGTCCCCCCGCGAGCTTCGCATCTATCGCAGCAGCGGCATGACCTCGGTCTTTGATCCGCATCTGCCGTCGCTCGGGTTTCTGGGGCGCCGCGGATTGGGTCAGGTGGTCGGTCGCCAGCTGATGACGACCGTCGCTCTGGACAGCGTGGACGAGATCGGCCGGTTTGACCTTTTGAAGATCGACATTCAGGGCGGCGAGGTCGACGTATTTATCGGCGCCTCCGCCAAGCTGGCCGCCGCGATGGCGGTCATCGTCGAGTTGCGACATCTGCGGCTTTACGAGTCAGAGCCGATGTCCGCGGGCGTCGATCTCGATCTGCGCGCGCGCGGTTTCATCCTGCACAAGTTCCTCTTCAACAAGTCGGTGCCGATCCGCAGTTCGCAGTCGCATCGGCTGTTGATCTCGGAAAACCGCGACCAGCTTCTGGACGGGGATGCGGTCTATATCCGCGATCTCGCGGACAAGGCATCGATCGACGATGAAGGGCTGGCGCATCTTGCCGTGTTGGCTTCGGGTGTATTCGCAAGCCATACGCTTGTCCTGGCCTGCCTGGACGAACTCGCGGCCCGCGAACGGATTCCGGTTGAAACGGCCACGCGCTATGTCGACCTGCTGCCGGCGCGGCTGCGCCGGGATCCGTGATCCCCTGCCGCACATTCCTTTGATCCCGGGACCTCAGACGACCCGGATCACGTCCTTGCCGACCGCGAGAACATAACCGCGCTTGGCGATGGTCCGGACCAGCAGTTCGCTGACCATCTGGTTGCCAAGCGCGTCGCGCAGCCGCTTGATCCTTGTGGCCCCGGCAGCCTCCTCGCAATCGGCCTCTGACCGACCCGAGATGACCGCCTCGATCTGCGCGCCTGTCAGCACGTCGTCGTCCATCCGAGCTTCGGCCAGGACCGCCAGCGTCTCGATCGCGGCCTCGGTCAGCTGAAACTCCATGTCGTTGATGTAGACCGACCGACTTTCCCGCGCGATGAGCAGGGAAGAGACCTGAATGCCCGATCGCTGGATCGCCGAGATGCGCCGGTTCAAGGAAATGATGGTGACGAGAAACACCAGGGCTGCAATCAGCAGCGCGGTCGCGAAGACCAGCAACACGAAGATCATTTGCCGGTAGCTTTGCAGCACTTCCTGGAACGAGGTGCCAGACTGGGCGAGGATCTCCAGCAGCCGCAACTCGGACGGCGTGCGCAGGTCGTTCTCGACGAAGATCCGCTCGACCCGCGCGTTGAAGGCATTTGCATCCGGCAGGTTGAGGAACAGAAAGACCGCCGCGCCAAGCAGGATCAGCACGATCGCCGCAATTCCGCCGGCAACCACGCGGTTGCCTGGGCGCGCCGCCTCAGTAGCGGAGGAACTGATCTCCGGCACTCGCTTTCCTTTCGTCCAATCCGTCCGGCCCGAACAGGCTTACCACTGAAAGTAGCGTCCAGCCCGCCGCCGCCAATCGCGGCGCCAGTGCCGCCGCAGCATCCGCCGTGCTGCCGCAGGCGGATTGGGGAACCTGCGCGACCCCGTAGGCCAGTTGCAGCGGCGGCTCCCGCTTTGCCTTGTAGTCGGCATAGCAATCCGCGCGCGCGACCCCGGCCAGGGCAAGGCTGAAGACCGTAGCCGCAAGGGGTATCCGCATGTCCATGATCGTCTCCCTGATTGATCGCACAGTGGGATGAAGCGGGCTGTCATTCAATGGCAGAAGGGGTGGCGCGAGGCTGTTATCCGATAGCAGCCCGCCGATATTGCCTGTCCGCCGGTGGGTGCCCCACCTGATCCGCATCGGCCCCGCGACTGTCGCGGCGCCCCCACGGAAAGGATCGGCACATGTCCCGCATTCGCCTCATCATCCTGAATTCCATCACGGCGCTCGCCGTCGCCGGCGCGTCGGTAACTGCCAGCGCCGGACCTGTCTCTGCCCGAGGCAATGCCGACGGCTGGAAGGTCATCCTCGGTATCGCGGCGGGTGCCATTGCCGCCGGGGCGCTGGCGCCGCGGGGCTCTGCCGCCTCCCCGGTGACGCGCTATGCCCCGATGCCCGACCCCATCTATGTCGATCCGCCGCGCTATGCCGATCCGACCCCGGTCTACGTCTACCCGGGGCGTCCCGCCTATACCCAGCCCAGCTGGCCCATGGACCACTGGCAGGAGGTGGATCGCGACGACGACAGCTGGCGCGACCATGACCGCTATGGACGTCACCACCATCGCCGCGCAGAGCCTCCGGTCTATTACTCGCAACCCGGCTGGACGCCCTGGCACTGACGGACAAGCGCGCCGGGACCTGCCCCCAGGACGGGCGCGCATCCGGCGTTCTGCCCCCAGGACGCCAATCTGGGGTGGAGGATCGAGCAGCCTCCACCCCCTTTTCTTTCGGATGGCGGCGCGGCAGGGTGCGGCGATGCCACCCAGGTCCAACCCCGATTTCAGTTTCGAAGCCCGCGCCCTGGGCCGCGGTCTTGGCCGGATTGCCGGCGTTGACGAGGTCGGGCGTGGTCCCCTCGCAGGTCCTGTCGTGGCTGCGGCGGTGATCCTGAATCCCGACCGTATTCCGCCGGGTCTGAACGACTCCAAACGCCTTTCGGCGAAGCGCCGCGAGGAGCTGGACCTGATCCTGCGTGAAACTGCCAGCTTCGGCGTGGGTCAGGCCAGCGTGGAAGAGATCGACTCGCTGAATATCCTGAATGCCAGTCATCTTGCGATGAGGCGCGCCATAGCGGCCCTGCCGGTCGCGCCGGATCACCTGCTGATCGACGGCAATCGTCTCCCACGGCGCCTGCCCTGCGCGGCAGAGGCGATCGTCGGAGGGGATGCGCGCTGCCTGTCGATCGCGGCCGCCTCGATCATCGCCAAGGTCGCGCGCGATCGGATCATGGTGGATTTGGCGCAACAGCACCCCGGTTACGGCTGGGAATCCAATGCTGGATACCCGACCGCAGACCATCGCGCTGCGTTGGAAAAACTTGGGGTCACCGCAGCGCATAGGCGTTCGTTCAGGCCCGTCTACAATATCTTGTATCAAGATGTTTCTGTAAGTGCTTGATTCAAAAAAGAATTTGACGGCGAATCGTCCCTGACTCATCCTGCAATCCAACAAGCGGCACACCAGAGGCCGCGGGACAGAGGCAGCGATGACGAAGACCAAGACCGCGGCAGAGGCGCCAGAGCTTCCGCTGAACCAGATCCTTGCAGGCGATTGCGTGGAGGTGATGAACTCCCTCCCGGCTGGTTCTGTCGACCTGATCTTCGCCGACCCGCCCTACAACCTGCAGCTCAAGGGCGAACTTCACCGACCCGACAATTCCCGTGTTGATGCCGTCGACGACCACTGGGACCAGTTCTCCAGCTTCGCTGCCTATGACCGCTTCACCCATGACTGGCTCAAGGCGGCCCGGCGGCTGTTGAAGCCGAACGGCGCGATCTGGGTCATCGGCAGCTACCACAACATCTTCCGCGTCGGTGCGGCGATGCAGGATGCCGGCTACTGGCTTCTGAACGATGTCGTGTGGCGCAAGTCGAACCCGATGCCGAACTTCCGCGGCAAGCGCCTGACCAATGCGCATGAGACGCTGATCTGGGCCAGCCGTGACGAGTCCTCGAAATACACCTTCAACTACGAGGCTCTGAAGGAACTCAACGACGGCGTGCAGATGCGGTCGGACTGGGTGATCCCGCTCTGCACCGGCGGCGAGCGGCTGAAAGATGCCAATGGCGACAAGGCCCATCCGACGCAAAAGCCCGAGGCGCTGCTGCATCGCGTGCTTCTCGCTACGACCAATCCCGGCGACGTGGTGCTCGACCCGTTCTTCGGCACCGGCACCACCGGCGCCGTCGCCAAGATGCTGGGCCGGTCCTACATCGGCATTGAACGCGAGGAAGCCTACCGCGCCGCGGCTACGGCCCGGCTGGACCGCATCCGCCCCTTCGACCGCTCGGCACTGGACGTAACCGGTTCCAAGCGCGCGGAACCCCGTGTGCCCTTTGGCACTGTGGTTGAGCGCGGGATGCTGCGTCCCGGCGAGGTTCTGGTCAGCCCGCGCGGCAAGACGGCCCGCGTCCGTGCTGACGGAACGCTGATTTCCGACGACACCAAGGGTTCCATCCATCAGGTTGGCGCGGCTCTGGAAGGCGCACCCTCCTGCAATGGCTGGACCTACTGGCACTTCAAGCGGGACGGCCAGATGATCCCGATCGATATCCTGCGGCAACAGATCCGCGCCGAAATGGGCGACGCCGCGCATTGACCTGACCCGACATTCCGAACCGCCTGCAGCTCGGTCCCCTTGACCGGACTGCAACCTTGCCCGCCGTGACATCACGGCGGGCTTTTTTTCTCATGCCTTACCGCGAAGGAAGAAGTGCGACTCCTTGGGGAGTTTCGCCACGACCTCCTGCGGTTGTCCCAGATTGGCGCGCAGGATGTCGTCGGGGTTGGAGGCGAGCCACGCCGACAACTCGTTCGACTGGTAGTGCGGGTGGTTGAAACCGATGAGCACCTTCAGAACGCCTGCACCGGTATTCTTGATGTAATGCCCCGATCCCATCGGCGCATAACCGACATCGCCCGCCTCGAACTGCTCGGTCACCACGGAACCCTCGGCCAGAAAGACCGACATCTCGGCGCTGCCTTCAATATAGTACTGCCATTCGTCAGCCGCCGGATGCCAATGCAATTCGCGCAGGCCACCGGGCTCGATCTCCAGCAGCGATCCGGCCATGGTCTGCGAGATCGGGAACTCTCTGGCAGTGACCGTCCGCTGCAATCCACCACCCGGGACTCTGCGGGGTTCCTGTGCCGAAAGCGGATAGCGGTGCATCGCCGACAGGGCCGGCGCCTCGTGCGGTGTACTGAGCGGCGACTGGTCGGTCGCCGGCGTGCCCTGGGCGAAGTAGACCTCGCCCTTGGGCAGGCGCGCGACCTCTTCCAGCGACAGTCCCAGGCTTTGCGCCAGGATGGTGGGCGGTGTGCGCGACATCCAGTCGGTCACGCTGAAGGTATGATCCTCGGAAAAGTCACCGTTGTCGAAGATGAGGATGAAATGGCATTCGCCCGTGCCCGTTGCCTGGATCGCATGGCCCCAGCCGCGGGGGAAATACCAGACGTCGCCAGCGTAGAAATCGTTCGTTGCCGATCCGCCGTCGGGGTGCAGCACCGTCGTCCGACAGGAGCCTGAAATGACATAGGCCCATTCCGCCGCGTTCGCGTGCCAGTGCATCTCGCGCATCGCGCCAGGCTGAAGACGCATCGAAACGCCCGCGATCCCGATGCTGGCCGGAAAGTCATGGACAGAAGCGCCCCGCGTGATCCCTCCCGGCCCAAGACGCGGCTCTTTCTGTTCCAGACGATAGCGGAAGGAGGGCAAGGCTTTGGTCATTACAACACCGATCTGTGGCAATTGGTGCCGCATCTAGGATGATGCACGAGCGGCCTGTCAAAGCAAAATGCCGCAGCGGCTCGCGAACCTCTCGATTTCGGTGTCAGGCAGCCCCTTTGGGCATGGGATTCAACGCCTTGTTGTAGGGTTTCCAGTCCTTGATGTCCGGGTAGAACTGCTTCCGCCACGCCTTGACGCGCGGGTTCATCACCCGTTTCCACGCCGGCGGCACCATCGCGAGCATCGTCATGATCGGATAGCCGAAGGGCAGCTGCGGGGCCTGCTCCTCGTCATAGGTCTGGAGCAGCGGAAACCGCCGGTCAGGCTTGTAATGGTGGTCCGAATGGCGCTGCAGGTTGATGAGCAGCCAGTTGGACGCGCGGTAATCCGAATTCCAGCTGTGGCGCGGCAGGACATGCTCGTACTTGCCCTCGCCCTTGTAGCGCCGGGTCAGGCCGTAATGCTCGATGTAATCGACCAGCTCGAGCTGCCAGACCGCGATATAGGCCTGCCAGACAAACAGCGCGAGGCCGACCCAGCCGCCCAGGGCAAAGGCCAGGGCCAGCATGAAGATCTGAAGCGCGGCGTAGCGCCAGAACGGGTTCGACCGGTGCCACCATGGCAAGTTCCGCCGCGCCAGCATCGCCACTTCGGCGCGCCAGGCGCTTTGCGGGCATTCCCACAGCACGCGCGGGAAGAAGCGGTGGAAGCCTTCGTTGTAGCGGGCCGTCACCGCGTCGCGCGGGGTGCCGACCCACGGATGATGAATCCGCAGGTGCTCTGACCGGAAATGGCTGTAGAGCACCATCGACAACAGGAGGTCACCCAGCCAGCGCTCGAAGGCGGGTTTCTGGTGCATCAGTTCGTGCGAGTAGTTGATGCCGATGGTGCCCGAAACGATGCCGAGCCCGAAGAACAGCCCGATCTTCTCGCCCCGGGACAGGTGTCCGGTGTGGGTCACATACCAGATCGCCCAGAAGAGCAGGGCAAACTGCAGCGGAACCCAGACGATGGTGACAAGCCTGTACCAGAACAGCCCGGCTTCCGGGGTGTCGAGATCGGCATTGTCCTCGTTGCGCCCCTCCACGCTGTCGAGGACCGAGAACATCCCCCAGGAATAAAGCGGCAGAAGCGCAATTACCCAGCCGCCCAGAAAGGTCGCGGCGACCGCAATCGGAATGAGGCCGAGCGACAGCCAGAACGGCAGCGCGTTTTTCAGCCGCATCACGTCTGCCTTGGGGATAGTGGTCATCGTGCGTCCTCCCGGCCCCACGATAGGGGCAGGGCGCGTGTCACTCAACGCGGCCGAATGCTCCCGACGCAAGGTCATAGGCCTTGCGCATCACCGTCGGCAGGTCGGCGGGGCGGAACCGTTCGCGCGGGATGAAGGTGCCGCGGTCGGGCAGGGTGTCGGCCACCTCGGCCACGCGGAGGTCCAGTTCCAGGTGGAAATGGGTGAAGGTGTGGCGGACCACCGCGCCGACCTCGCGCCAATCGGCCCGAACCGGCGCGTCCCCGCCTACGCCGTCCCAGCCATCACCCGGCCAGCCGAGCATCCCGCCCAGAAGCCCGCGTTCGGGGCGCGTCTCAAGCAGCATCGCGCCATCCGACCGTCGCGCGATCCAGACCAGCCCCTTGCGCACCGGCTTGGCTGCCTTGGCCGTCTTGTGGGGAAGCTCCCCCTGGACGCCCGCGGCACGGGCCCGGCATTGCGCCATCCACGGGCAGATGCCGCAGGCGGGGCTGCGGGGCGTGCAGATGGTGGCGCCCAGATCCATGACCGCCTGCGCATAGTCCCCCGGCCGCTGCTCTGGCGTGAGCGATGTCGCAAGGCGAACAAGCTCCGGCTTGGCGGCCGGCATGGGGGTTTCGACCTGAAAGAGCCTCGCCATGACCCGCTCGACATTGCCGTCGACGACCGTCTCGGGCCGGTCGAAGGCAATAGCTGCCACGGCCGCCGCCGTGTAGGGGCCGATGCCCGGCAAGGCAAGCAGCCCGTCGCGCGTTTCAGGGAAGGTCCCGCCCTGCAGTGCAACGGCGCGCGCACAGGCCAGAAGGTTGCGGGCACGGGCGTAATAGCCAAGACCCGCCCATTCGGCCATCACCTCGGCATCCTCGGCGGCGGCCAGATCTGTGACCGTCGGCCAACGCGCCACGAACCGGCGGAAATAGTCGCGCACCGCGGCGACGGTCGTCTGTTGCAGCATCACCTCGGACAGCCAGACATGGTAGGGGTCCGGGAGCGTGCCCGCCCAGCGCTCGGCCGGTCCCACGCGCCAGGGCATGACCCGGGCGTGGCTGTCATACCAGTCCAGGAGCGCTTCGGCCAAACCTGCGTCACGCAATCTTTATGTCCTTGTTCAACCCATTCCGCTGGCATGTGCCGCGCGCCTGCCTAGAATAACCTGAGGAGCCGTGATGACCAGATGAGCCAGCCGCCTGCCGAGCCGAAACAGCCGACCCGCCGGATGCGCGGGTTCGAACCGGCATCCGGTCTGGTCGCCGACCGGATCCGCGCCGCGGGCGAAAAGCGCGGCTTCGCGGTCGCCCGGTTGCTGACCGCCTGGCCCGAGATCGCCGGGGCCGAGCTGGCCTCGATTACCCGTCCGGTCAAGATCGGCTACGGCCGCGAGGGGATGGGGGCGACGCTGACGCTTCTGACGACCTCGGCACAGGCCCCGATGGTCCAGATGCAGTTGCCGCGGCTGAAGGAGCGGGTGAATGCCTGCTACGGCTACAATGCCATCGCCCGGATCAGCCTGACCCAGACCGCTGCAACCGGCTTTGCCGAAGGTCAGGCGCAGTTCGCACCGGCGCCGAAGCCCGAACGCGCGCCCGATCCGGCCGTGGTTGCCCGGGCGGCGGCGGAAACGGCCGACATCCATGACGACGGGCTGCGCGCTGCCCTTGACAGGCTGGCGCAGAACGTCCTTTCAAGACAGAAAAGCTGAACAAGGGGCCATGATGGACCGCAGAACCTTCCTGACGATGATCGCGTTGACTGGCGCAGGCGCTGCCATGATGAAGTTGGGCGGCACCGCCCTTTTGGCGCCCTCGGCCGCCTATGCCGGGGATGCGCCCGTGATCCAGGACATGGTGCTGGGCGATGCGAATGCCCCGGTGACGATGGTGGAATACGGGTCCTTCACCTGCCCGCACTGCAAGGACTTCCACGACGAAAGCTACAAGCAGCTCAAGGCGGACTACATCGACACCGGCAAGGTCAAGTTCATCTTCCGCGAGGTCTATTTCGACCGCTACGGCCTCTGGGCGTCGATGATGGCGCGCTGCGGCGGCGAGACGCGCTACTTCGGCATCAACTCGATGCTCTATGACCAGCAGCGCGAATGGGCCGCGTCGGACGATCCGACCGTGGTCGTCGAGAACATCAAGAAGATCGGCCGGACCGCAGGCATGGACGATGCCGCAATTCAGGCCTGTCTCGAGGATGCCGCCACCGCGCAGGCGCTTGTCACCTGGTCGCAGGAGCAGATGAAGACCGACAACATCCAGGGCACGCCGACCTTCATGATCAATGGCGAGCAGTTTTCGAACATGTCCTATGACGATCTGAAGAAGATCCTCGACGGGAAACTTGGCGGCTGACATGACGGCACCTCTTGAAGGTATCCGCGCCATAGAACTGGCGCGGATCCTCGCCGGCCCTTGGGCTGGCCAGACGCTTGCCGATCTGGGCGCCGACGTGATCAAGGTCGAGGCGCCCGAGGGCGACGACACCCGCCGCTGGGGGCCGCCCTTCATCGACCGCGATGGCGACCGCTCGGCTGCCTATTTCCACGCGACGAACCGGGGCAAGCGGTCGATCACCGTCGATTTCCGCACGGCCGAGGGGCAGGAGACGGTCCGGCGGCTGGTGGCCGATGCGGATGTGGTCATCGAGAACTTCAAGCTGGGGGGGCTCGCGAAATACGGGCTCGACTGGGACAGCCTGCGCAAGGTGAACCCCCGGCTGGTCTATTGCTCGATCACCGGATTCGGCCAGACTGGGCCCTACGCCCACAGGGCAGGTTACGATTTCATCATCCAGGGCATGGCCGGGCTGATGAGCGTCACCGGCGAGAAAGACGGCCAGCCGCAGAAGGTGGGCGTCGCCGTCACCGACGTGTTCACCGGGATCTACGCTGCGACGGCGATCCTCGCCGCGCTGATCCAGCGCGGGCGGACAGGTGAGGGCCAGCAGATCGACATGGCGCTGATGGACGTCGCGACCGCGACCATGGCCAACCAGGCGCTGAACTACCTCGCCACCGGCAAGCCCCCGCGCAAGATGGGCAACGCCCACCCGAACCTCGCGCCCTATGCGGTCTTCGACTGCGCCGATGGCTGGATCATCCTCGCCACAGGCAATGACGGCCAGTATCGCCGCCTCTGCGCGATCCTGGGCCTTCACGACATGGCCGAGGCGGCCGAGTTCCTGACCAATGCCGACCGGGTGACCAACCGAGACGCGATGACGGATCGCATCACCGCCGCGACACGGACCTGGACCAAGGCCGACCTGCTTGCCGCCTGCGAGGCGGAGGGGGTGCCGGCCGGCCCGATCAATTCGCTGGACGAGGTCTTTGCCGACCCGCAGGTTGTGGCGCGCGGCCTGAAGCTCGATTTCGACGGGGTGCCCGGGGTCCGTTCTCCCTTCACCTTCTCCGGTGCCGAGTTGAAGCTCGATCGTCCCGCGCCGAAACTGGGCGAGCACCAGGACGAGGTGTTGGGCTAAGACGCGCGGCCTACAGGCCGAGCCTGGCGAAGGCCGCGTCCAGCGGCCCCCAGTCGTCCAGGCGGAGCCGAACGGGCAACGTCAACACCTTCGACCGGAACCCGGGCGGCAGGCGCACCGCGTCCTTTTCGGTCGTGACCAGTTGGGCGCCGATCGCCTTGGCCTCGATCTCGAGCCGCGTCATCAATGCCTCGCCCAAGGGTTGGTGATCGTCGAGCGCCTCTGCGCGTACGACTTCTGCGCCTTCCGCTCGAAGCGTCGCAAAGAACTTCTCCGGGTGACCGATCCCGGCGAAGGCAAGCACCCGTTCGCCTTTCCAGTCCATGCCCATCTGCAACGGATCGAGCCGCCCGGTCAGGTGCGGTTGCCGCAGATGCCCGCCCCATTGCGCGCGGAACCCTGCCTGCGCCGCATCGCCGCCGATCGACAGGATCGCGTCGGCGCGCAGCAGTCCGACATCGACCGGTTCGCGCAGCGGCCCGGCCGGCAGGCACAGCCCGTTGCCAAAGCCGATGACGGCATCGACCACGATCAGCGAGAAGGATTTTACCACCGACGGATTCTGGAACCCGTCATCAAGCAGGATCACGCTCGCACCGTCCGCCTCGGCCAGCCGGACGCCCGCAGCCCGATCCTGCGCGATGAAGGTGGGAGCGAAGGCGGCCAGCAGCAGCGGCTCGTCCCCGACATCGCCTGCGCCATGACGCAGCGGGTCCACCCGCACCGGGCCGCTCAAGCGCCCGCCATGTCCTCGCGACACGATCGCCACCTTGGCGCCGCGGGCCAAGAGCCGCTCAACAAGCGCGATGGCGGTCGGGGTCTTGCCGGTGCCGCCCGCATTCAGGTTGCCGACGCAGATCACCGGGACGCCGGGGCGATACCCCGGCTCAGCGACCCTGCGCGCTGTCGCACCGGCGTAAAGGCGGCCAAGTGGCGCCAGCAATCGGGCAATGATCGCGGGCTGATCCGGCGCGGTAAACCAGAAGCGCGGCGCCCTCATGCCCGTTTCTCCAGCGTCTCGCGCAGCATCATCAGGATGCGGTCGGTGACTTCGGCCCCCGCCGATGCCACGCCCCAGGCGGCCTGCGCCAAGCGGGCCGCGCGATCGGGCGACAGCAGATCCGTCAGCCCTTCGGCCAGTTCTGACGGCGAGTTCACCAGCCGCGTGGCCTTGGCTGCTGTCAGTCGGGCATGTGCGCCCGACCAGTCGCCCGCGCGCGGCCCATGCAATATGGCCGATCCAAGCGCCGCCGGTTCCATCGGATCGCGCTGCGATCCGGTGCCATAAAGGCTGCCGCCCAGATAGGTGATGGGGGCCAGACGATACCATAGCCCCATCTCGGCGGCCGAGACGATGAAGACCTCGGTTTCACTGTCGGGCTCTTCGTCGGAATTGCGCAGGGCAACCGTCCATCCCTCGTTCGCCTGCAGCGACTGCGCGAGTTCCTCGGCCCGTTCTGCGCGGTCGGGAACAAGGATCAGCAGGAGCCGGTGCGACAGCCGCAACGCGGCGCGATGGGCGGTGATGACGGCGGCTTCCTCGGCTTCGGGCAGGGCGGCGGCCAGCCAGACCGGCCGTGTCTCGAACTGGCGGACCAGCGCGGCCCGTTCCGCTTCGAGGCAGGGAAGCACGCTCGACCCCTCTTCCATCCGGCCATCGGCACGCAGGCGGCCGGTTTCGGCCCCCAGTCGCTCAAAGTTGCGGGCCGCCGCTGCGTCGACCGCGACGACGCGGTCGACATGTGACAGAGCCGACCGGGCAAGCCCCGGCCACCAACCCGGCGCCGGACCCGGCAGGTATGGCTCGCGGGCGTCGACGAGGAAGACCGGCACTTTGCGGCGCGCCGCCTCGGCCATAAGGACGGGCCGCAATTCGCCATCCGCAAGCACGGCGACATCCGGGCGCCAGTGGTCGAAGAAGGCCCGCACGGCGGCGGGTGTCTCGGGCGGTGGGCGCACGTTCGGCACGCCTGACTGAAGCCCGGTTTCTTCGGGCGACGTCAGGACGGCCTGATAGCCGTCCTCGTCCCGCAGTCGGCGGCCAAGCTCCAGGAGGCCGCGATACGAACCCTGGCCGGGCGCATGCAGCCACACCAATTGTCCCGCCGGACGGGCGGGCCAGGCAGGCGTGGGCTCGTTCCGGCGGCGGGCCGCCAGCGAATAGAGCGACAGAACGAGCGACTGCTGCATAGGCTTTCGGTATCAGTCCCCGAAAGACTCGGTCGAGGAACCCGGCTGTTCTTCATCGCGCAGCCGGTGCAGGTGGGCAATGAAATAGCGCATATGGGCATTGTCCACCGTGCGCTGCGCTTCCGATTTCCAGGCCGAGAAGGCGCTGGCGTAGTCGGGATACATGCCGACGATGTGGATCTTGGAGACATCCTTGAAGACGGTTTTCGTCGGATCGACGAGTTCGCCGCCGAAGACGAGGTGAAGACGTTGCTGGGGCATGGGGCGCGTACTCCTTTGCCACGGGAAGGACGGACGCAACCTAATGATTGCGCCCACGGGGTCAAGTTCGCCGCGCCGCAGAAACGCTCTCGCGCCCTTACATCGTCAGAATTGTCGACCCCGTTGTCTTGCGGGCCTCCAGCGCACGATGCGCCTCTGCCACGTCCTCAAGGGCAAAGCGCTGGTCGATGCTGATCTTCACCGCGCCCGAGCTGACCTTGGCGAACAGGTCCGCGGCCATCTCCTGGCAGACGGCGGGATCGGCCGTATGGGTAAAGATGGTCGGGCGGGTGATCTTCAGCGATCCCTTCGCTGCCAGAGTCAGGATGTCGAACGGGGGAACCTTGCCGCTCGCGCTGCCGAACGAGATCATCATCCCGAGAGGGCGCAGGCAGTTCAGCGATCCCTCGAAAGTCGAGGCACCGACGGAATCCATCACCACATCCACGCCTTTGCCGCCGGTCAGCTCCCTGACGCGGGCAGTGAAATCCTCGGTCGCGTAGTTGATGCAATGGCTCGCACCGTTCTCGAGCGCGAGACGGCATTTCTCGTCACTTCCCGCGGTGCCGATCAGGGTGATGCCCTCGCTTCTGGCCCACTGGCAGGCGATCAGGCCGACCCCGCCTGCCGCGGCGTGGAACAGGACGGTGTCGCCGCGCGCGATCGGAACGGTGCGGCGGAACAGGTATTGGACCGTCAGCCCCTTCAGCATCATCGCCGCGCCTTCGTCGAAGCTGATGCCGTCGGGCAGGCGGCAGACCTGTCCCGCGGGCATCGTCCGCGCCTCGGCATAGGCGCCGGGCGGCTGGGCGGCATAGGCCACGCGGTCGCCGACCTTCAGATGCGTCACGCCTTCGCCCACGGCCGTCACAGTGCCCGCACCTTCCATCCCAAGCGCGGCTGGCAGGGGCAGGGTGTAAAGGCCCGTCCGCTGATAGACGTCGATGAAGTTCAGCCCCGCCGCGGCCTGTCGGATCGTGATCTGTCCGGGTCCGGGCGCGGGCACGTCGCGCAGGACGACCTTCAGCTGCTCGGGGCCGCCGGGGGCTTCGATGACGACGGTGCGGGCCTGTTCCATGGAACTCTCCTGTTCTTGTCCGGGAATGATGGCAGGGCGGGCGGCAGGCGCAAGGGCAGTCGGGCCTATACAAGCGTCCCGCTTTCGGATACGGGGGCGGCTTGGCTCCGACTTCCGGGGCGGCGGGCGAGGAGGCCCGGCCGTGAAGGGGAATGGCGCCGCGCGTCGGGTGCATGGGATCGCACCCCCTTTCTAGGCAAGGATACAAGATGAACGACAGGATTGCCCGGCCGCTGGCCGAGGCGCTTTCCGCCAAGGGTTATGAAACCCTGACGGCCGTGCAAGAGGCCGTGCTGACCCCCGAGGCCGAGGGCCGCGACCTTCTGGTCTCCGCCCAGACCGGCTCGGGCAAGACCGTTGCCTTCGGGCTGTCGATTGCCCCGGACGTGCTGAATGGGTCGGACCTTCTGCTGTTCGCCGACCGTCCCGTCGCGCTGGTGATCGCGCCCACGCGCGAACTGGCCCAGCAGGTCGCCCGTGAATTCGGCTGGCTCTATGAACCGGCCGAGGCGCGGATCGCCACCTGCGTCGGGGGAATGGACTATCGCACCGAACGCCGCGCGCTGAGCGCCGGCGCGCATATCGTCGTCGGTACGCCGGGCCGCCTGCGCGACCATATCGAGCGCGGCTCGCTCGACCTGTCCGGCGTCCGCGCCGTGGTTCTGGACGAAGCCGACGAGATGCTGGATCTGGGCTTTGCCGAGGATCTGGAATTCATCCTGTCGGCCGCCCCTGCCGAGCGCCGCACGCTGATGTTCTCGGCCACCGTCCCGGCGGATATCGAGAAGCTGGCCCGGACCTTCCAGAAAGACGCGCTGCGGCTCCAGACCGCGGGCGAGGCGCGGCAGCATGCCGATATCGAGTATCGCGCGCTGAACGTCGCCTCGCGCGACCGCGACCACGCGATCTTCAACGTCCTGCGCTATTACGAGGCGCAGCGGGCGATCATCTTCTGCAAGACCCGCGTGGCGGTGAACCACCTGCTGGCGCGCCTCGGCAACCGGGGCTTCAACGTCGTGGCGCTGTCGGGCGAGCTGAGCCAGCAGGAGCGGATGCACGCGCTGCAGGCGTTGCGCGATGGCCGGGCGCGGGTTTGCATTGCGACCGACGTCGCCGCGCGCGGCATCGACCTACCGGGGCTTGAACTGGTGATCCACGCTGATCTGCCCGCCAACTCCGAAACGCTGCTGCACCGTTCGGGGCGGACAGGCCGGGCCGGGTCCAAGGGCGTGTCGGTGCTGATCGTTCCGCCGGCCGAGTTCCGCAAGGCGCACCGTCTCCTGCAGGGTGCGAAGGTCGTGGCGGAATGGGCGAAGGCCCCCTCGGCCGAGGAAGTGGCCGAGCGCGATGCGGTCCGCCTGATGGAAGACGCCGCGTTGACCGAGGCACCGGCCGAAGAAGACGCGGCGCTGGCTGCCGAACTGGTTGCGCGTCATGGAGCCGATCGCGTTGCCGCGGCCTTTCTGAAGCTCTGGCGCGTCGGCAGGGCGGCACCGGAAGAGCTGTCGGATACCACGACGCCCGCTGCGCCTGCCGCACCGCGCCCGAAGACCGATTTCGGTCCCGCTGTCTGGTTTACCCTGTCGGTGGGCCATACCGGCCGGGCCGAGGCGCGTTGGCTGCTGCCGAAGATCTGCGATGCCGGCGGCATCACCCGCACCAGCATCGGCGCGATCCGGGTCCAGCAGGACGAGACCTTCGTGCAGATTTCCGCGCCGGTCGCCGCGCAGTTCGCGGCAAGCACGGAACTCGAGCCCGGGCTGACCCTGCGTCGGATGGAGGGTGAGCCCGATCTGGCTGCGCCCGCTCGCGGTCGTCCGCGCGAAGACCGCGGCGAGCGTAAGCCCTATGCCCCGCGCCCGCCCCGGGGCGAGGGCGACGACGCCCGTCCGCCGCGGCGCGACGAGGGATCGCGTTCCCTGCCCACCCCGCGCGTGCTGCGCGATGACAGTGGGAACGAGGAACGCCCGCGAAAGCCTTACGCCGCACGGGAAGACGGTGAGCGGAAGCCCTATCCCAAACGCGAAGATGGTGACCGCGGCTACGGCAAACGCGAAGATGGCGAGCGGAAGCCCTATGCCAAGCGTGAAGAGGGCGATCGCAAGCCCTATGCACGCCGCGAGGACGGGGACCGCAAGCCCTATGCCAAGCGCGACGACGGCGACCGTCCGGCCTATGGGAAACGCGAAGGTGGCGAGCGGAAACCTTATCCGAAGCGCGAAGATGGCGACCGCAAGCCGCGCAGCGATGCCCCGCACAAACCCTATGCCAAGCGCGAGGATGGGGATCGCAAACCCTACGCAAAGCGAGATGACGCCGCATCGAAGCCTTGGGCGAAACCGGAACGCGCCGCGCCCAAGCCCTATGCCCGCAAGGATGCGCCTCCCGCCGCGGAAGGCGACGAACCCCGCAAGCCGCGCTGGAAAACCAAGGCCGATGCGGGTCCTGACGCCCGTCCGCAACGGTCCGCTCCTGCGGAGGGGAAGGGCAAGCCGCCGTTCAAGTCCGCCGGCTTCAAGTCGCATGGTGGCAAGCCCGGTCAGTCGAAATCGGCGGGGATGAAGAGCCACGGCAAGTCCGACGCGCCGCGCCGCCCGGCGCAGGATGCCTCTGACACCAGCAAGCGGTTCGTGCCGCCGAAGAAGCCGAAAGGCTGAGCGCGCGACGAGACAGGAAGGCCCCGAGGGAAACCCAGGGCCTTTCGTTTTTCAAGGACGAGGAGGCGACGGTTCAGCTCGCCCGGACGCCAAGCTTGTCCATGAGCGCGCCATGTACCGCAGGCCCCGCGGCGATCACTCCGGGCAATTGCGGATGCCGGGCGTTGAAGCTCAGCCGCGCACCGGTGCGGTCGCTGACCACGGCGCCCGCGCGTTCGGCGATCAGGGTCCCGGCGGCAACGTCCCATTCCCAGGTGTCGCGCAGGGTCAGCATGGCGTCATAGCGCCCCTCGGCGACAAGGCAGAGCCGATAGGCGAGCGAGGTGCGGAACACCCGGTGCACGTCGGGCACGCCACCCGGCCAATGTTCGGGCGCAAGGCCGGCGCGGCTGGTCAGCAGCGTGGCGCCAGGAAGCGCGTCCCGACGGCTGGCAAGGATCGGCTCGCCATCGCGCAGCGCCGGCCCGTGGTCGCAGGCGGTATAAAGCCGGTCGAGCGCCGGCAGATAGACGACCGCCGCCGTCACCTTGCCGCGATGCGCGACCGCCAGCGAATGGGCAAAGGCTTCCTCGCCCGCGATGAAGGCGCGGGTGCCGTCGATCGGATCGATGACGAACAGGTGGTCGGCATCGGTCCGGGCGGTGCTGTCCTCTGTCTCTTCCGACAGCCAGCCATAGTCGGGCCGCGCCGCGCGCAGGGTCCTCGCCAGCATGTCGTTGACGGCGAGATCTGCCTCCGTCACCGGATCGTTGCCGCCGCCCTTGTCCCAGACCTGTGGGGTCTTCTTCCAGAAGCGCATGGCAATCTCGCCCGCCTTCCGCGCCGCGTCGGTCAGAAGGGCCAGGTCACGCTCCGGCAAGGGTCAGCCCCTCGACGAGAAGGCTCGGCACGCGGGTGGACAGATGCGCCCTGGCATCGTTGGCGGGTGTGACCCGCAAAAGCATGTCGCGCAGGTTGCCCGCCACGGTCACCTCGTTGACCGGATAGGCGATCTGGCCGTTTTCGACCCAGAAGCCGGAAGCCCCGCGCGAATAGTCCCCCGTCGTCGCGTTGATCGAGGAGCCGATCATCGAGGTGATCAGAAGGCCTGTGCCCATCGCCGCAATCAACTCGTCACGGCTCGCACGGCCCTGCGTCAGGTCGATGTTGCCGGTGCCGGGCGAGGGGGGCGCCGTGGTGCCGCGGCTGGCATTGGCGGTGCTCGCCATCCCGAGCTTGCGCCCGGTCGCGAGGTCAAGCGTCCAGCCGGTCAGCACCCCGTCCTCGACGATGGCGCGGCGGCGGGTCGGCAGCCCTTCCGCGTCGAAGGGGCGCGAGGCGCCGATGCGTGGACGGTGCGGGTCCTCGATCACCGACAGGCCCTTGGGCAGCACCTGCTGGCCCAGAAGGTCCCGCGCCCAGGAGGCGCCGCGCGCGATGGCGCTGCCGTTCACCGCCCCCAACAGATGGCCAATCAGAGACGAAGCGACACGCTCGTCATAAAGCACCGGATAGGCGCCGGTTGCGGGCTTGCGTGCGCCAAGCCGCTCCAGCGCCCGTTCGCCGGCCAGGCGGCCGATCTCCTCCGGGGCGGGCAGGTCGCCGCGAAAGGTCCGCCCCTCGGCAGCCCAGTCGCGTTCCATCCCCGTGCCCTCGCCGGCAAAGGCCACCGCCGAGACGCTGTGAGACGACCGGGCATAGCCGCCGGAGAAGCCGTTGGTCATCGCCAGATGCATCCGGCGCATCGAGTATCCTGCCGCTGCCTCGACCTGCGTGATCGCTCCGGTGGCGAGCGCGGCGGCTTCCGCTTGGCGCGCCTGCTCTTCAAGGGCGGCGGCTCCGGGCTCCGTCGCGACTTCGGCCAGCTCCAGCGCCGCCATGTCCCATCCGCGGGCCAGCTGGTCAGGCTCCGCCAGGCCGATATAAGGATCCTCCGGGGCTTCCTTGGCCATCGCGACGGCGCGGGCGGCAACTTCGGCGATCGTGCTGTCGGAGGTGTCGGAGACCGAGACGCAGGCCTGACGGTGCCCGACCAGCACCCGAAGCCCCAGATCGACACCTTCCGACCGTTCGGCCTGCTCCAGCTTGCCTTGCCGCAGATGGATGGCCAGCGATGTGCCCTCGACCGCAAGCGCGTCGGCGGCATCGGCCCCGGCCTTGCGCGCGGCGGCCAGCATGGCCTCGGTCAGGTCTTGCAACGAACGGGACATCTGGCTCTCCTTCGGTTCCGGCTGAGGTAATCTGCCGGCGGTCAGCCTGCAAGCACCCCAGCAAAAAGGGCGCCTCCGATCCGAAGGCGCCCCGATCGCAATGCCGCGCCGGCGATTACTGCAGGCGCTGGCCGTTGGCGTAAAAACCCTTGTCCTTGAATTCCAGCGTCGAGACGAGGTCGTCCGGCCCGCCGCCCTCGGCAGGCTTGGCGAACAGGCCCAGCATCATCCGCGCGCCCATCGCCTGATCCTGGGGCACGAAGCCAAGCTGGATCAGCTTGTCGATCAGCCCGTTCAGACCGGTCAGCTTGAGGTCGATCTTGCCGGTGGGCGCCGGCATGCCCTGGAACGTCGTCATGTCCGTGTTGTCGAAGGTCAGTGCGCCCGTGCCGGTGATCGCGGCACCCGCCAGCTTCAGGACAAGGTTGTTGAGGTTGAACGTCTGCATCTCGATCGGGTTCTCGACCGCGGGCGGCTGCTCGGACGTCGCCTCGTTAAGGATGTCGGTCAGCCAGCGCCCAGTGCCGGTGGCGTCGACCGCGACGGTCGCCGGATCGCGCGGCAGGACCTTGTTCGGATCGACCAGGTTCCAGGCATCGTCCGAGATGGTCAGGTCCTTGAGCGAAACGAGGAACTTGAAGTCGCCAGGCGTGTCCGATTTCGACGGCGGCATCAGCAGGTCAAGCGCGCCTTCCGAGTAGCCGATGGCAAGCTCGGGGAACGGCATGTCGGAGCTCGACAGCTTCATCGCCACGTCCTTGACGGTGCCGCCATAGCCGAGCGAGGTCGAATCCAGGACATAATGGATGTCGCCGCCGCCGATGGTGGCCGAGCCTTTGCCGTTCGAGGTCGGATCGGCGAACTCGAAGTCGTAGCTGCCGACGCCATAGGCGAAGTTGCCCTTGGTATTGAAGCCGTCCTTCAGCGCCGCATTCAGGTCTCCCATCGCCTCGGACGACAGAAGCATGCCGTCGCTCTTGCCGCTAAGGTTCGAGACCTTGCCTTTCAGCTTGAAGGTGTTGCCGGCCTCGGCCTCTTTCGCATCGATGTCGACCGAGGCGTCGCCGGCGGTAAAGTTCGTGGTGACGCCTTTCTTGTCGCCGGTCGTGACAACATAGGTCCCCGCGAGGGTCGAAAGATCTGCCTGGGCGGTCACATCCTTAGGAGCGTCATCGACCAGAAGCTTTTCCAGCGTCAGCTTCACGCTTGGCGCGGTGAAGGCATAGGTCGTTTCCTCGGGCGTACCCGAAGCGATGACCTTCAGCTCCGGCTGGCGGACGAGCACATCTGCGGCGACCCTGCCCTTGTCGTCGGCGACGTTGAACGACAGCGGATATTCCGGCGACATCGTCACCTCGACGGTGCCGTCGCCCAGTTCCCGGAAGTTCACCGTATCGATCTTGCTGGTGAACCCGCCACCTTCGAAGGTCGACGAAACCTGCAGGCCGGAGATCACCAGCGTATCGCCCTGCCGCGCCTCGGATGCGGCGGTCATTGTCTGGCCATAGGTCGTGCTGGCATCGCGCCAGTTCTGCCAGACCTGCTCGGCGGTGATCTGCGCCTGCGCGGCGGTCGAGATGAGCAAAGCGGCAAGCACCCCGCCGACGCGGATGGTGGACTGGAACATAATGGCGCCTTCCATGAAAGAAATCGGTTTGGGCGGCATAGTCCCCGCAGGTCCAAGCGGGGTCAAGGCTTTCCGATCAAACGCAGCTTGCGCTAGGAGGGGGAAGGCCAGCAGGAGAGTCGGCATGAAGGGCAAGGTCGTCATCATCACGGGCGCGAGCCGTGGCATCGGGGCCGCTGCGGCCCGGGTCTTTGCCGAGGCTGGGGCGAAGGTCGCGCTGATCGCGCGCAGCGGCAACGCCATTGCCGCCCTGGCGGATCAGATCGGCCCGGCGGCTCTGGCCTTGCCCTGTGACATCGCCGATTGGTCCGAGGTGGAGGCCACTATCGGCAAGGTGCTCGGCTGGGCCGGACGCATCGATGTGCTTGTCAACAATGCCGGCGTGATCGAGCCGATCGCGCGGCTGGCCGAGGCGGATCCCGAGGTGGTGGCGCAGTCCTACCGGATCAACCTGCTGGGCGTGTTCCACGGCATGAGGGCGGTCCTCCCGGCGATGCATCAGCAGGGGCAGGGGACGATCCTGACCGTTTCCTCGGGTGCTGCGCATAACCCGCTGGAGGGCTGGGGCGCCTATTGCAGCGGCAAGGCCGGGGCCGCGATGCTGACCCGCGCGGCGCATCTGGAAGAGGGACCGGCGGGCATCCGCGTCATGGGACTGTCGCCCGGAACGGTCGCGACCGAGATGCAGGTCATCATCAAGGCAAGTGGCGTCAACCCGGTAAGCCAGCTTGACCCTTCCGTGCATATTCCGGCGGACTGGCCGGCGCGGACATTGCTGTGGATGTGCGGACCCGAGGCGGACCCGTGGCTGGGCAAGGAGATCTCGCTGCGTGACGAAGGCATCCGTCGCGCCGTCGGACTGATTTGACAAGGAACGAGAGACGATGATTCTGCGCGATCTGACGGACGGGCTGTGCACCCTGCGGCTGAACCGCCCGGACAAGGCCAACGCCCTGACCGGCGCGATGCTGGACAGCCTTGATGCCGAGGTCGTCCGGGCCGAAGCCGAGGGTGCGAAGGCGCTGATCCTGACGGGTGAAGGCAAGGTTTTCTCCGCCGGGGCGGACCTTGATGCCGCGAAGGCCGGGCTTGCCACCGATCCTGTCTGGGAACGGCTGTCTGCGCGGATCGCTGCCTTTCCCGGGCTGACCATCTGCGCGATGAACGGCACGGCGGCGGGCGGGGCGCTGGGGATGGTGCTGGCCTGCGACCTGCGGCTGGCTGTGCCGGGGGCGAACCTCTTCTACCCGGTGATGCGCCTGGGCTACCTGCCGCAACCGTCCGACCCGGTACGCCTTTCGGCGCTGGTCGGGCCGGCCCGGGCCAAGATGATCCTGATGGCGGGCCAGAAGATTCCGGTCGAAGAGGCCCGCGACTGGGGTCTTGTCGACCGGATTGTTCCGCCTGAACGGTTGATGGACGAAGCGTTGGCGCTGGTCGCTGGGCCGCTTGCCGCGAGTGCCGGCCATGTTGCGGCAATCAAGCGCATGATCGGCTGAGGCTATCGGTGCCGCCGTCCGCCTGCACTGCGCGCATGGAATGCCGCGGGACGGCGCGCCACCCAGGCGATAAACCGGGCGAGGCGGGGATGGGCGCGGAGCGCCTCGACGGTGTTGTAACGGCGGGCAAGTTCGGTTTCGGTCAGCGTGGCATGGATTTCGGAATGGCAGATCTGGTGCAGAAGAACGGTCGGCCCCTGCTTTCCGCCGCGCAGACGGGGGACGAGATGATGAAGGCTTTGCGGCGCCTCCGGCGGGATCGGGCGGTCGCAGAGCGGACAGATCGGCGGTTCGGTCACTTCAGCCTCCGGCGGCGCCCAGTTTGGCGCAGACTACCGCGCCGGCAAGAGGCATCATGACGGTCGAGGCTGTGGATGCGCTGGTGATCGGTGCCGGCCCGGCAGGGCTGATGGCCGCGGATGCGCTGGCCAGCACGGGCCGCCACGTGGTGCTGGCCGAAGCAAAGCCGACGCCGGCCCGCAAGTTCCTGATGGCGGGCAAGTCTGGGCTGAACCTGACCAAGGTCGAACCGCCTGACCGGTTTCAGGGCGCCTATGCCGAGGCCGCAGACTGGCTGCGCCCGATGCTGGACGCCTTCGGCCCGACCGAGGTGCAGGACTGGGCGCGCGCTCTTGGACAGGAGGTGTTTACCGGATCGACCGGACGTGTCTTTCCGGTGGCGATGAAAGCCTCGCCGCTTTTGCGAAGCTGGTTGTCCCGGCTGGACGGTCTGGGTGTAGAACTGCGGACAAGGTGGCGCTGGACGGGCTTCGACGGCGGCCGGCTGACCTTTGCCACTCCCGAGGGTGTCCGGCAGGTCGCGCCGCGCGTGACGGTACTGGCGCTTGGCGGCGCAAGCTGGTCGCGGCTCGGGTCGGACGGCGCCTGGGTGCCCTGGCTTCGGGAGCGGGGCGTCAGGATGGCAGAGTGGCAGCCCGCCAATGTCGGGTTCAAGGTCGTCTGGTCGCCCCATATGGAGCGTTTTTTCGGCCAGCCGGTGAAGGGCGTTGCTTTGATCGCAGGCGGGATGCGCCAGCGCGGCGAGTTCGTGATCTCGGCCAGGGGGATCGAGGGCGGCGGGCTTTACCCCCTGTCACGGGCCTTGCGCGAAGGGGCGACGCTTCAGGTTGACCTTCTTCCCGACCTCGATGCCGCTTCCCTGCGCGAGCGTCTGGCCCGGCAGCGCAAGGGCGAGACGCTGCCCAACCGCCTGCGCAAGCTCGGCCTTGCCCCGGTCGCGGTCGCCCTGGCGATGGAGTTCGGCCGGTCAATCGGGGGCGACCCCGCCGGCTGGCTGAAGTCGCTGCCTCTGCCGCTCGCTGGACCACGGCCGCTGGACGAGGCGATCTCGGTCGCCGGCGGGATCATGGCCGAAAGCCTGACGCCTGGGCTGGAACTGCGCGCCTTGCCCGGGATCTTTGCCGCAGGCGAGATGCTCGACTGGGAAGCGCCGACGGGGGGCTACCTTCTGACCGCCTGTCTGGCCAGCGGGCTCTGGGCCGGCCGTGCGGCAGCGCGCCACGGCTGACGGCCTTTCACTGTCCTTGGCGGCCGGACGGGACGGGTGCAGAATGGACTCGTCAAAGGCGAAGGTACCGATGATCCCCAAACCCGACCCCGACGCGCCGCCGGCGCCCGATCCTGACGATCTGCCCGATCCGGTGCCACCGGAAGAGCCCCCGGACCTGCCTGATGAGGGCGAGCCCTGGCCCGACGAAAACGATCCCTGGCCGGACGAGGTCCCGTCGGACCTGCCCGGAGAGTTGGGCTGATCCGCGTCAGCGGCGGGTGAGCATCGCGATGCGGATCAAAGCGCGTTCCAGAAGCGCAAGGCCGGGCGCGCGGCTTGAGGATCGCAAGGTCAGGTCGGTCTCGACCAGCATCGCCAGCGCCTCTTCGATCCGGTGCAGGCCCAGTGTCTGCGCCTGACGCAGCATCAGGTCCCGGCGCGGGCCGAAAACCGGCGGTCGCGCCCGGGCCAGCCCGCTTGCCGGTCCACCCGGGTCTGCAGCGGCAATCTGCAATGTCCTGAAATGACGGGTGGCCGCGATGCAGATCGACACGGCGTTTACGCCCTGCCCATCCAGCCGGCGCATGATCGCCCCGATCTGGTCTGCCCTGCCCGAGGCGGCGGCGTTCACGATGTCATCGACATCGGCCTCGACCGTGACCGGGGCGCATAGGGCGATTTCCGCGCCGGTCAGGGGGGCCGAGTCGCCCCGCTTGTACAGGGCGATCTTCTCGACCGTCTGCCGGAAATCCCCGGGATCGAGCGCCTGGGACAGGGCCATCAGGTCGGCCATGGCGTTGCGGTCGGTGACGGCAAGCCCCGCCTGGGCGATCATCGTCTCGACCTCTTCCCGGCTGGGAGGATCGTCGTAAAGGCCAAGCGCATGGGTCGCTGCGCCTGCCTCGAACACCTTGCGCAAGGCCGACTTGGCCGCCAGCGCGCCCGCCGTCACCACCACCAGCGCGTCGCCCGACCGCCAGTCGTCCAGGACCGCCTCGATCAGCGGGGCGAGCCCGTCGCCGGCATCCTCGACGAACGCCACGCGCGGTCCGGGGAAGAACCCCTGCGCCTTGATCGCATCGGCCAGAAGCGCCGGGTCGCGGCGCAGGTCGGCGGCGGCGATGCGGGCAAGACGCATCTCGGCTTCGCCTTCCGGGCCGATGATGGCCGCGATGACCTCTTGCCGCTTCAGCGCGACGCGCATGGCATCGGCGCCATAGATCAGCAGGCCCTTCCGGGCAGGGTCCGGCCGCGCGTAGGTCCGCAGGACCTCGGCAGCGGTGATCTTCATGGCTGGGCGGCCGTCGGGGCGGCGAAGGTGGAAGCCGCAGCGGTCAGATGGGATACGACCTGATCGGCCAGGATGATCATCAACCGCTCGTTCGCATCCTGTTCGGCCGATTGCGCGGCGATCGTGGCCTGAGTTGCCGCCGAGGAGGTGAAGCTGTTGGCGTGTCCGGTAAACAGCGTCGCCCCGGTCTTGATGTCCTTCAGCGAATAGCTGGCCTCGCCTACGATATTGTAGCGCAGAATCGAGCCTTCCGTGGTGACGGCCAACTGGATCTTGCGCGTGGTGATCCGGTAGGACAGTCGGTAGCGCGGGTTCGAGGCGGGCCCGAGGCGCGACTGGATCTGCCCGATGAAATAGTAGTCCATCCGGTTCGCCGGATCGTCCGGCACCACCGAATTGCGCAGCGCGTTGGCTGCTGCGCCGGGGGCATAGGCCGGGGTGAAGCCGCAAGCCGTGACCGGAAGGATCGCCGCGAGGGCGCCCAGACGGATCAGAAGGCTACGGCGATCACACGACGACATTGACGATCCGGCCCGGCACCACGATCAGCTTCTTCGGCGCGACGCCGCCAAGATGCTTCACCACATCCTCGTCCGCGAGCACGAGCTTTTCAACCTCGGCTGGTGCCATGTCCTTGGGCACGGTGATTTCGCTGCGCCGCTTGCCGTTGATCTGGATCGGCAGCGTCACCGAATCCTCGACCAGCAGCGCCGGGTCGGCCTTGGGCCAGGGCGCGCGGACGACGAGGCCCTCTCCGCCCAGCATCGACCAGACATCCTCGGCCAGGTGCGGCACCATCGGCGACATGAGCTGCGCCATGACCTTCATCGCGCGGCGCTTGGCCTCGGCCCCCGCCTGCGATTTCGCCAGCGTGTTGGTGAACTCGTAGAGCTTGGCGACCGCCTTGTTGAAGGCAAAGCCCTCGATCCCGGCGGTGACATCGGCAATGGCGCGGGCCGTCGCCCGGTCAAGCGCGCCATCCTCGGCCGAGGTGGGCGCCTTCGACTGGGCAATCTCGTCGGCCAGGCGCCAGACACGCGACAGGTGCTTGTAGGCCGCCTCGGCCCCGGCGGCGGTCCATTCCACGTCGCGCTCGGGCGGGCTGTCGGACAGGATGAACCAGCGTGCGGTGTCGGCGCCGAAGTTGGTGACGATGCTCACCGGATCGACGACGTTCTTCTTCGACTTCGACATCTTGGCCGAGGGGATGATCCGAATGTCTTTGCCAGATGCCCGATCGGAAGCGGCCAACTGCCGAAGTGCGGCTAGATCCCCATCGGATATCGAAGCAGTTACCGCATCTTCCCGAAGAACCGCTTTTCGCTCATCGCCATCCATGAAAACGATTACGTCCTCGGGCAAGAGGTACTCAGGACGCGAAGTGGCACCAATCGGCCCAGATGCAATCGGTCCACCCAAGAGCAGGCCACTTACGAAAGGTTGCAGCGTTCGCTCGTAGATCTCGTGCGTCACCATGCCTTGCGTGAAAAGCGCATTGAACGGCTCGATCGCCTTTGCGGGCAGGTGGCCGGTCTTGTGCATCGCCCGAGCGAAGAATCGGGAATAGAGCAGGTGCAGGATCGCGTGCTCGATCCCGCCGATATACTGGTCGACGTTCATCCAGTAATCGGCCTCGGCCGGAACTGTGGGCGTCGCCGCGTGGGGCGAGGTGAAGCGGGCGAAGTACCAGGACGAATCCACGAAGGTGTCCATCGTGTCCGTCTCGCGCCGGGCAGGTTTGTTGCAATTCGGGCAAGCCACGTCGCGCCAGGTCGGATGCCGGTCAAGGGGGTTGCCCGGCTTGTCGAAGGTCACGTCGTCCGGCAGGCGGACCGGCAAGTTCTCCTTCCGCTCGGGCACCACGCCGCAATCGGCGCAATGGACGACGGGGATAGGGCAGCCCCAGTAGCGCTGGCGGCTCAGGCCCCAGTCGCGCAGGCGATAGTTGGTGACGCCCCGGCCGATGCCCTTCGATTCGCATTCTGCGATAGCGGCGACGACGGCCTCGTCGCCCGTCTGATGCTCCTTGCCGGCGAGCAGCCGGACATAGCGGACACGCTCGGACTTCATCGGCACGAAGGGCAGGTCGGTCTCGCCGTCCTCGGCGACAAAGACGGCCGGGATCGGCAGGGCGTACTTGGTCGCAAACTCGAAGTCACGCTGGTCATGTGCCGGGCAACCGAAGATCGCGCCGGTGCCGTAGTCCATCAGGATGAAGTTTGCGATGTAGACCGGCAGCTCCCAGTTGGAGTCGAAGGGATGGCGGACGCGGATGCCGGTATCCATGCCCTTCTTCTCGGCCTTTTCCAGCGCCTCTTCCGAGGTGCCGACGCGGCGGCACTCGGCCACGAATTCGGCGATCTTCGGGTCCTGGCTTTCGAGTTGCTTGGCCAGAGGGTGATCCGGGCTGATCGCAGCGAAAGATGCGCCCATCAGAGTATCGGGGCGGGTGGTGTAGACCTCCAGCCGGTCGAATCCCTCGGGCGCGCCGATTGTCGAGAAGGCGAATTGCAGACCGCGCGACTTGCCGATCCAGTTGGCCTGCATCAGGCGCACCTTCTCGGGCCAGTCCTTAAGCCCGTCCAGCGCCTCGAGGAGTTCGCCGGCAAAATCCGAGATGCGGAAGAACCACTGGGTCAGCTCGCGCCGTTCCACCATCGCGCCCGACCGCCAGCCGCGCCCGTCGATCACCTGTTCATTGGCCAGAACCGTCATGTCGACCGGGTCCCAGTTCACGACCGCATTCTTGCGGTAGACGAGGCCCGCTTCCAGCATGTCGATGAACATGGCCTGTTGCTGGCCGTAATATTCCGGGTCGCAGGTGGCGAATTCGCGCGACCAGTCGATCGACAGGCCGAGCGGCTTCATCTGCTCCTTCATGTCGGCGATGTTGCCGTAGGTCCAGTCCTTGGGGTGGCCGCCCCGTTCCATCGCCGCGTTCTCGGCGGGCATGCCGAAAGCGTCCCAGCCCATCGGGTGCAACACGCTGAAACCGCAGGAGGATTTGTAGCGCGCCACCACGTCGCCCATGGTGTAGTTCCGCACATGGCCCATGTGGATGCGCCCCGAGGGATAGGGGAACATCTCGAGCACATAGTACTTGGGCCGGTCGTCGCGCCGGGCCGTGAAGACACCCCCGGCATCCCATTCGGCCTGCCACTTGGCTTCGGTGCTGGCGGGGTCGTAGCGCGACATGGACAGGCCTCTTTTCCTTGCGGTGCCGCGCGGGATTACACCGACAGAAGGGCAGAGGTCCAGAGAGGGGCGGCAACCGCCCCCAATATCAGAGCTTGGAGTCCTGGATGCGCAATTGGCGGGCGCGGGTCATGATCGCATCTTCGATCGCGCGCTGCGTCTCGACCGGAACGGCGCCACCACCACGCGATTCGATCGCCACCTTGATCGACCGGGCATCAAGCGCAGGGTCCTGCACATAGACGGTCGCACGGTAAGAGCGGCCACCGCCGGGCGGGGTGCCATAGCCCATGACGATCACGCCGGTGAAGGGATCGACCGTCTCGACCGGCAGGAAGTTCAGGATGTCGAGCGCCGCAAACCAGAGGTACTTGTTCACCTCGACAGTCGTGTTGGGATTGGTGCTGTTGCGGAAGAGGTCCCAGATCGTCACCTCTTGGCTCTGATTTGGATTGGGGTTGGCTCCGCGCTTTGAGTTCGATTGCAGCGAGGGCACATCGCTGGTGCTCTGGGCAAGCGCCTCGGTCAGCCCGAAGCCGCTGGCCAGGATCGCAGCGCCCAGAAGCGCCACATACTTCTTGCCCAGGATCGCCATGGGGCCTCGCCTCCGAAACAATTTGCTGCTGTCTAGCCTAGCATGACTCGCGCGACAAGGCATATCCCCGCACCCGCACCCGCAGCTCTGCCACCACCCCCGCGAAGGGTTGGGCAGGCCTTGGGAAATCCGGCTCAATTCGACTGTGGCAAAGCTGCACCATCGGTTTCCGAGTTATCGCCAGAGCGTGCAGTCTGCATTGCATTGCGAAGGCTAACGGTCGAAATAGGGCCATACCCAATTCGGATTTCCCTGAGTTGGGCGCCTTTCTTACAACGAGGGAAAACGAAATGAAGAAGGTACTCTTCGCCTCGACGATCCTGGCGAGCCTGGGTTCCGTCGCACACGCTGAAAACGGCGTGACGATCGATGGCTACGGCCGTTTCGGTGCGGTTTACTCTGAAGGCCGCGACGGTTCGGGCTTCATCGACTTCGGTACTGCCTATCCGAATGGTAACGGGAACACCGAAACCTACTACCAGCAGAACTCGACGACGTTCACCACCCGTCTGCGTATCAACCTGAACGCCAAGGTTGAAACCGACTCGGGGGCGACGTTCGGCGGCCTGCTGCGTCTGCAGTACGACGATGGCACCTCGGGCAACCTGGACATCCAGACCGCGGCTAGCAGCGACAACAACGTCACCGGCCAGATCAGCCCGGCGCTCCTGTACGGTGAGTACATGGGCTTCCGCGTTGAAGTCGGCAACGTCAACACCGCGCTCGACTCGGCTCCGCTGTTCTACGATTCGGAACTCGGCCTGCTCGACTCCTCGTTCGGTGACTCGCGTTCGAGCTTCTACGCCTTCTCGTCTGGCCCGTACAACATCGGCCGGAACGGCCTGTCGGCGTTCTACAGCGTCGGCGGCTTCAGCGGCGGCGTGTCGTATGTCGACCCGAACCAGATCTACTCGTTCGACGGCAAGGCTCAAGAATACTCGATCTTCGCCGCCTACAACGCCGGCGCCTTCACGGTGTCGGGTGCTGCGACCATCAGCGGCCACGGCATCAAGAGCAACGATATCTACTTCATCGGTGCCGCCTACGCCATCAATGACGTCGCCAATGTCGGCCTGAACTACATCGACGAAGGCGTTGCCTACTCCGATGGCCCGTCGCTGGGCGAGACCGTGGTTCTGTACGGCAACTACACCATGGATGCGATGACCTTCAAAGGCTACATCTCGTGGAACAACTACGGCGGTGACCCGAACTACGAATACACCGAGTTCACTGTCGCCAACCCGACCGGCACCACGATCAGCGATCCCTATGGTGACGGCAACCAGAACGACTACGCTTTCGGTGTCGGCATGGACTACGATCTTGGTGGCGCTGTCCTCAAGACCGGCATCCAGTACGGCTATGACGAAAACGTCTACTTCGACGCCGGTGTGAAGTTCAACTTCTGATCTGACGATCAGAGTTACGGAAAGAACGGGCCTCGCGCCCGTTCTTTTCATTTCGGTGGGTCGCTTTCAACGCACCCGCTGGCAGGAGAGGGGCCATGTCCTATTCCGAGATTCTTGCGAGGGTCGTAGCAGCGGTTCGCACCGCAGGCCGTCCGGATGGCAGCGTCAAGCTGATCGCCGTGTCCAAGGTGCAGCCGTTGGACCGCGTACGCGCGGTTCTGGAGGCAGGGCACCGCCTGTTCGGCGAGAACTATGTGCAGGAGGCGGCAGGCAAATGGCCCGACCTGAGGGTCGAGTTTGGTCGAATCGACGTCCATATGATCGGCCCGCTCCAGACGAACAAGGCAAAGCTGGCAGTCGAACTCTTCGATGCCATACACACGGTCGATCGACCGTCGCTCGCCGAAAAGCTCGCGCGGCTGGCGCAGGACAGGGGGGCCAGTCCAGATCTGTTCGTGCAGGTCAATACCGGCCGGGAACCCCAGAAAGCTGGCATCCTGCCCGAAGACGCCGATGCCTTCATTGCCAGATGCCGCGCACTTGACCTGCCGATCCACGGCCTGATGTGCATTCCGCCCGAGGACGAAGACTCTTCGGCGCATTTCGCCATTCTCGCCGAAATGGCCCGGCGCAACGGGCTTTCTGGCCTCTCGATGGGCATGAGCGCGGATTTCGAAGCCGCGATCGCCGCCGGGGCCACGCATATCCGCGTCGGCAGCGCGATCTTCGGCGCCAGGACCTACGCCTGACCTGTCAGCCCAGGACGACCAGGCGGCTCGACGGCTGAAGGCGCTGCGCAATCCACAAGAGATCGGCGCGAGAAAACGCGACGCAGCCCGCGGTCGGGCGGCGAGGGCGGCGCCACATGTGCAGGAAAATCGCCGATCCCCGTCCCGGTACGGCCTCGGGCCAGTTCCAGTTTGTCACCAGAACCAGGTCATATTGCGGGTCGGCCCGCCTCAACCGCTCGTGGCTCCAGGCATGCGGGGTTGTGACCAGGTGGTTGTAGTCGGGATCGCGGCTGTCGTCTGACCAAAGATCGCCCGGCCCGATGGGCTCCGCCCAGTCGGGCACTTCAGCCCTTGCCAGGCGGTCTGCGCGATAAAGGCAGCCGACGATGCGATGGCTGCCGACAGGGGTCGCTCCATCGCCCTCGCGCTTGGCGTGGCTGATCCCGCCGCGCCCGATCGAACAAGGAAATCGGCGGCCCAGGAACCGTGCGCCCCAAGGCGTGACAACCAGATCGCCCACCGTCACAGCAGATGCCCTGACTTTGCTGCCTTCGTCGCCAGATAGGCCGCGTTCTGGGAGGTCTGTCCAACCTTGAGCGGCACCCGCTCGGCGACGGTCAGTCCGTTGTTTTCCATCATCGCGATCTTTTTCGGGTTGTTGGTCAGCAGGCGGACGGACGAAAAACCCATCGAGCGCAGGATCCCCGCGCCGATGCGGAAATCCCGTTCGTCATCTTCGAAACCAAGGCGGTGGTTGGCTTCGACCGTGTCAAAGCCCTGATCTTGCAGCGAATAGGCCCGCATCTTGTTGGCGAGTCCGATTCCGCGACCTTCCTGGTTCAGATAGAGAAGGACGCCCGCGCCCTCTTCGCCCATCTGGGCGAGCGCGGTGCGGAGTTGCGGACCGCAATCGCATTTCAGGCTGCCAAGAACGTCGCCAGTGAAGCAGGCCGAATGCAGCCGTGCCAGCACCGGAAGCGACCGGTCGGGCCGTCCGATTTCGACAGCGTAGTGCTCCTCTCCACCGTCTTCAGGGCGGAATATGTGCAGGCGCCCGGCCTGCGCGGCGGCCATCGGCAGGCGGGCTGAAACCACCGGGTGCAGCGGCGAGGATCGCAGCAGTTCCGGGGCGGCATCATCCAGAGGCAGTAGCGTCAGATTGAGCCTCGCGGCCACAGCGACGGCATCCGGCACCGGCAGCAGCACGGCGGCCGGCAGCAGATGCGCCGCCTTCGCCAGCTGGATCGCCGCCCGGTGCAGATCCGCCGGCCCGTCCCGGAGCGAGGCGAGCGGGCCTTTCATCGGCAACCGCAGATCGTCTGCGGGGTCCGCGATACAGTGAAGCCAGTCGATGCCGACTTCGTCCGGCACCGCGATCCGGGCAAGGTCATTGTCATAGGCGCGGGCTTTCAACGTCTCTGCCCGCCAGGACGTGATGGCGAGTTCCGGCTGTCCCAGGGCGCGCAACTCGGCGAGCCGTTCGGCCGAAAGCGTCTCAACCGCCACGGCCAGGGCACCCCGGCCTGCAGAGGTCAGCACCACGGGCACGCCCATGCGCAGGTCTGCCCCGGCGCGGGCGAGGCGTTCGACGATGCTGGGACCAAGGCTCATCACGACATCCGGTAGCAGGGCATTCCGCCTGCGTATCTATGTCGGATCATGCAGAATTGAAACATTTCCCGGCTGGGCGACACGACCGCGTGAGAACTCTGTCGCAGTTCTTGCGGGAGTCGTGATCCGGACGCATCTGCCGGAAAGGAACGGGAAGGAGCAAGAAAATGGCCAACCTCAAGAAGATCCTGCTTGTCGATGACGATGATGACCTGCGCGAAGCCCTGAGCGAGCAGCTGGTCATGACCGAGGATTTCGACGTGTTCGAGGCCCGCAACGGCGCCGAGGGCATGGAGAAGGCAAAAGCCGCCATCTATGACCTCGTGATCCTTGATGTCGGCCTTCCTGATACCGATGGGCGCGAACTGTGCCGCCGGATGCGCAAGCAGGGCGTCAAATGCCCGGTGCTTATGCTGACCGGCCATGACTCGGATGCCGACACGATCCTTGGTCTTGATGCCGGCGCGAACGACTATGTGACCAAGCCGTTCAAGTTCCCCGTGCTTCTGGCCCGTATTCGCGCGCAGTTGCGCCAGCACGAGCAGTCGGAAGACGCGGTGTTCCAGCTGGGTCACTATACCTTCAAGCCGGCCCAGAAGATGCTGGTCGACGAGAAGGAACGGAAAATCCGCCTGACCGAGAAGGAGACCAACATCCTGAAGTATCTCTACCGCGCCAGTCAGGGCGTGGTGGCGCGGGATGTGCTGCTTCACGAGGTCTGGGGCTACAATGCTGGGGTCACGACCCACACGCTGGAAACCCACATCTATCGCCTGCGTCAGAAGATCGAGCCCGATCCGTCGAATGCCCGTTTGCTGGTCACAGAAAGCGGCGGATACCGGTTGGTCGCCTGATTGCCGCATTGTTGACAGATTCTGGTCTTATGAAGGCAAAATAGGGTATATTGTCCTTCTTGAGATCCCCTGGCCGCGTCGGGGCAATGACGCGGCGACCTCCCTGTTGGACCTGGCCGGGCGCAAGCCCGGCCGTTTTTTCTCAGGCCGCCATTGCGGCCCGCGGGCTTGAGCATTGTGCGATGGCACCCTAGTCTGCCGCCCCCAAGAGGAGACGCACGATGCCCTTCACCATCGCCACATGGAACATCAACTCCGTCCGCCTGCGCGAAGGGCTGGTGCTGCGGCTTCTGAGCGAGAACGCACCCGACATCCTTTGCCTGCAGGAGTGCAAGAGCCCCGTCGAGAAGTTGCCGCTGGAGGGGTTCCGCGCGCTTGGCTACACCCATGTCGTTGCCCGCGGGCAGAAGGGCTACAACGGCGTTGCGATCCTGTCGAAACTGCCGATCACCGATGCCGGGGACCGTGACTTTGCGACCCTGGGCCATGCCCGCCACGTCGCGGCCCGGCTTGAGAATGGCGTGACGATCCACAACCTCTATGTCCCGGCCGGAGGCGACATTCCGGACCGTGCCGAGAACGAGAAATTCGGCCAGAAGCTCGATTTCCTGACCGATTTGCGCGACCACTTCCGGGCCGAGGCGCCATCGAAATCGATCCTTGTCGGCGACCTGAACATCGCCCCGCGCGAGGATGATGTCTGGAGCCACAAGCAGCTTCTGAAGATCGTCAGCCATACGCCGATCGAGGTCGAACATCTGGCTGCGGCGCAGGAGGCAGGCCGTTGGGTGGATGTGACCCGCCAGGACATCCCGCAAGGGCTGCTCTACAGCTGGTGGTCCTATCGCTCGGCCGACTGGAATGCCGCCGACAAGGGGCGCAGACTTGATCACATCTGGGCCACGCCGGACATCTCGGGCGCGGCGCATGGCAGCCGGATCCTGCGCGACGTCAGGGGTTGGGACCAGCCTTCGGACCACGTGCCGGTCTTTGCAAGCTTCGACCTGTGAGCGCCCCCTTGGCCTTTCACGGTGCCGCGCTCATATAGGGCGCAACAGATCATTTGGGAGACGAACGATGTTCGGATTTGGGGACAAGCCGCAGACACAAGGCGATCTCATCAAGGACTCGAGCGAAGCCACATTCATGGCCGACGTGGTCGAAGCCAGCCAGACCGTGCCGGTCATCGTCGATTTCTGGGCGCCCTGGTGTGGCCCATGCAAGACCCTCGGCCCCGCGCTGGAGACTGCCGTCAAGGCGGCTGGCGGCAAGGTGAAGATGGTCAAGGTCAATGTCGACGAGAACCAGCGCATCGCCGCGCAGCTGCGCATCCAGTCGATCCCGACCGTATACGCCTTCTGGCAAGGCCAGCCGGTCGACGGGTTCCAGGGGGCGCTGCCGGCGTCGGAGTTGAAGACCTTCATTGAGCGCGTCAGCGCACTTGCCGGGGATGGCGGTCTGGCCGATGCGATCGAGGCGGCCGAGCAGATGCTGGCCGAAGGGGCCGCGACCGACGCGGCCGAGACCTTTGCCGCGATCCTGGGCGAAGAGCCGAACAACGGCGCCGCCTATGCCGGTTTGATCCGCAGCCACCTTGCCCTTGGGCAGATCGACCAGGCGCAGGGGCTGGCCGATGCCGCCTCGCCCGAGATCGCCAAGACCAAGGAATTCGATGCGGCACGCGCGCAGATCGAACTGGCGCGCCAGGCCGCGAATGCCGGTCCCGAGACAGAGCTGCGTGTCGCTGTCGAGGCAAACCCGAACGACCATCAGGCGCGCTTCGACCTGGCGCAGGCGCTTCATGCTTCGGGCAAAGTCGACGAGGCCGTGGATGAACTGCTGGAGCTGTTCCGCCGGGATCGCGAGTGGAACGACGGTGCCGCCCGGACGCAGCTTCTGACAATCTTCGACGCGCTGAAGCCGCAGGACCCGATCGTGCTGAAGGGACGCCGTCGCCTGTCCTCGATGATATTTGCCTGAGCCCGGTCGGGGACTAGCTTCATGGGCATGACCCGTTCGATCGACCTGCCCGACATCATCCCCATCTTTCCCTTGCCCGGGGCATTGCTGCTGCCCCGGGCGCGGTTGCCACTTCACATCTTCGAGCCGCGCTATCTGCAGATGCTCGACGACGTGATGAAAACCTCGCACCGGCTGATCGGGATGATCCAGCCGCGCGAGGTTCCCATTGCGGGCCAGAAGAGGTTGCAGGCGATCGGTTGCGCCGGCCGTCTCACCGGCTTTTCGGAAACCGAGGACGGGCGCTACATGATCACCCTTAGCGGGATCTCGCGCTTTCGCCTCTCGAACGAGATCGGTGGCTTCACCCCCTACCGCCGGGCCGAGGTCGACTGGACCCCGTTCGCCCGCGATCTTGGCGCGGCAGAGTGTGATCCGGGCTTTTGCCGGGAAGACTTCCTGGCCCAGTTGACCCGCTATTTCGACGCCATGAACCTGTCCACCGACTGGAGCAGCCTGAACGAGGCCGAGGACGAATTGCTGATCAATTCGCTGTCGATGCTTTGCCCCTTTGCGCCCGAGGACAAGCAGGCCCTGCTCGAAGCCCCGTCGCTTCCGACGCGACGGGAAACCCTTGTAACCCTGATCGAGTTCACCCTGCGCGGTGGCTCGGCTGACGAGACGCTGCAATGACCGAAGACGAAACCCCGCCGCTGTTCGATCGCCGCATGCTCGAGGCGCTGGTCTGCCCGCTGACCCAGGCAGTCCTGACCTATGACGCCGAAAAACAGGAGCTTGTCTCGCGCGCGGCGGCCTTGGCTTTTCCGATCCGGGATGGCATCCCGATCATGCTGGTCAGCGAAGCGCGGACGCTGGACTAGGCCCCGTCTCAGATCGCCTGCCCGGCAAGAAGTCGTGGCAGATCGCCCGTCAGACCCGCCGCCTGCCGAATGAAGCCGCGGCGCAGCGACGGGACCGCATTCACGACGCCCAGCCCGATGTCGCGTCCAAACCGCAGGATCGGGTTGTCGTTTGAAAACAGGCGGTTGACTGTGTCCATGCCAAGGGCCAGCGCGGTTGAATCGAACCGCCGCCAAATCTGGTACCGCTCCAGCACGTCGATCGCGCCGATGTCTTCGCCCCGGCGGGCCGCTTCGATTACGACTTCTGCAAGGGCTGCAACATCGCGCAGGCCAAGGTTAAGCCCCTGTCCGGCAATCGGATGCACACCATGCGCCGCGTCGCCGACAAGGGCCACGCGCGGAACGACGAACTTCTCGGCAAGGCTCAGGGACAAGGGATAGGTAAAGCGGTCACCCGCCAGCCGGATCTCGCCAAGGAAATCGCCAAAGCGCGGCCGCAAGGCGGCAAGGTACTCGGCATCTGGCAGGGACTGAATCTGCCGGGCGGTTTCGTCCCGTTCGCTCCAGACGATCGACGAGACATTGCCGGGCAGGGGCAGGATCGCCAGCGGGCCTTCAGGCATGAAGAACTGATGCGCGATGCCGTGGTGGGGCAGCTCATGCGCAATCGCCGTGACGAGCGCCGTCTGGCCGTAGCCCCAGCCATGACGCCGGATGCCCGCGCGCGTCGCGGTTCCGCTGCCGCGTCCGTCGCAACCGACAATCAGCTGGCCGGAAAGCTGCCGCCCAGAGGCCAGCGTCACACTGACGCCGCCCGGACCGACCTCTTGCGTCGTGACCGTTTCGCCCGAAAGCAGCGTAATCCCCGGTGTCCCGGCCATCGCGTCGAGGAAAGCGGCATAGAGGAAGCGGTCCTCAAGCATGAAGCCCATCGGGCCTTCCTCGATCTCGGCCGCATCGAAGGTCAGGAAGAACGGCGCGGCACCCTGTCCGGCCAAGCCATCGCTGGCCTTGATCTGCAGGATCGGCTGGCTGTTCGCTCCGACCCGCGCCCAGACGCCCAGAACCGTCAGCAACCGCTTCGACGCGATGGCCAACGCATAGGCGCGACCGTCAAAACCCTTCTCCGCGCGGGCCGGAGCCGGTCGCGCGTCGATCACGGTCACGCTCAACCCACCTTGGGCCAGGGCGAGAGCGAGTGCGGGGCCGTTCAGACCGCCGCCGACGATCAGGATGTCGCTGTCATGTGCCATGTCCTGCAATATGCGCGCCATAGCGGGATTGTCCATGCGCCGCTCTGCCGCTACCGTTCCGCCCGGTCGGATCGGAGATGGCGATGCTGGGGCAGACGGCGGCGGACCTTGGGCGGGCGATTGACAAGGGCCGGATTCATCCGGTCGAACTGGTCGAAGCGCAACTAGACGCGATCGAAAAGCATCCGCTGTCGGGGCGGATCTACGCGCGCCTGACCCCGAAACGAGCCCGTGCGGAAGCAATGGCAGCGGCAGGGCGGGTCAAGGCGGGGCTGCGCAAAGGGCTGCTCGACGGTGTTCCCGTCAGTTGGAAGGATCTGTTCGACACGGCCGGCGTCGCGACAGAAGCGGGCTCGGCGCTGCTTCGCCGCCGTGTGCCGGAACGCGATGCGCTGGTCCTGGAACGCGCGACTTTTCAAGGGCTTGTCTGCCTTGGCAAGACGCATATGTCCGAGCTTGCCTTCTCGGGGCTTGGCCTCAATCCCGTCACGGCCTCACCGCCCTGCGTCAACGATCCCGGTGCGGTATCGGGTGGGTCGTCCTCTGGCGCGGCGGCCTCGGTGGCATTCGGGCTGGCGCCTGCGGCCATCGGATCCGACACCGGGGGGTCGGTCCGCATTCCCGCAGCCTGGAATGATCTGGTGGGGCTCAAGACCACCTCGGGGCTCTTGCCGCTCGATGGGGTGGTCCCGCTGTGCGAGCGCTTCGACACGGTCGGCCCGATCGCGCGAAGTGTCGAGGATTGCGCGCTGCTGCTTGGCCAGTTGCAGGGCGCTGCCCCGCCTGACCTGCGCGGTGCCGATCTGTCCGGGGTTCGGCTGCTCGTGCTGGAAACCGTCGCGCTGGACGATCTGCGGCCCGCACCCGAGATGGCCTTCGACCATTCGGTTGCCCGCCTGATCGCCGCAGGTGCGACGATCGAGCGGCTCGTCGCACCTGAGGTTGCTGAAGCACTGTCGCTGGCCGGCATCCTGTTTACGGCCGAGGCCTATGCCATCTGGCGTGACAAGGTCGAGGCCGCCCCGCAGAAGATGTTCCCGCGCATCCTTGAGCGTTTCCGCTCTGGCGCTGCCTTCACGGCCGCCGACTATGTCGCGGCCTGGCGCCGGCTGATGGACCTGCGCCGCATCTGGGCAGAGCGCGTTGCTGCCGCCGATGCGGTGATCCTGCCGACTTCGCCGATCCTGCCGCCAAATGCCAACCGGCTGATGACCGACGACGCCTATTACGTCACCGAGAACCTTCTGTCCCTGCGCAACACCCGCATCGGCAACATGATGGGCGTCTGCGCGCTGACCCTGCCGGCGGGCGAGCCCTCCTGCGGGATAAGCCTGATGGCCCCTGCCTTTGCCGAAGCACGGCTTCTTCGGCTTGGCGCGGCGGTCGAGGCGGCGCTGCGTTAACCCGGCGAACCGGCGAAAAAGCAACAAGGAATCCGGATCCCGGTGATTTTGCGCGGCCTTTTTCTGGACCGCGCCACAAACTACCGGTATCCTTTCCGCAAACGGGGCGAAACGACCCCGGCAATGAGGCAGTGATGGCGTTTCCCGAGCGGTTCTCGAACCTGCCAGAATACGCATTCCCGCGTCTGCGGGCCCTTCTGGATTCGCACGCTCCGGGCGGCGAACCCCTTGCCATGTCCATTGGCGAGCCGACCCATGCAATGCCTGCCTTCGTGGGCGAAGTGCTGGCGGCCAATCTCGACGGCTTCGGCGTCTATCCTCCCAATGACGGCACACCCGAACTCCTGTCTTCTATCTCGGGCTGGATCCAGCGCCGCTATGGCGTTCAGGTCGGGCCCGAGCGGCTTATGGCGCTGAACGGCACCCGCGAAGGGCTGTTCAATGCCGGCCTTGCCCTGTGCCCCGAGGCGAAGAACGGCCAGCGCCCGGTGGTGCTGATGCCGAACCCCTTCTATCAGGTCTACGCGGTCGCCGCGCTCGCCGCCGGGGCCGAGCCAGTCTATGTGCCTGCCACCGCGGCCAACGGGTTCCTGCCCGACTATGCCGGCCTGGACCCGAAGCTGCTCGACCGCGTGGCGCTGGCCTATATCTGCTCGCCCGCCAACCCGCAGGGCTCCGTTGCCTCGCGTGAGTATTGGGCAGGCCTGATTGCGCTGGCGGAAAAGCACGATTTCACGGTTCTGGCGGACGAATGCTATTCCGAGATCTGGCGGACTTCCCCGCCGCCCGGTGTGCTCGAAGTTGCCGCCGCGACTGGTGCCGATCCCGAGCGGGTCTTCACCTTTCATTCGCTGTCGAAACGGTCGAACCTCCCGGGTCTGCGGTCTGGTTTCGTAGCCGGTGGTCGCGAGGGGATTGCCCGCATTCGCAAGCTGCGCGCCTTTGCCGGCGCGCCGCTGCCCCTACCGATCCAGCAGGTTTCCGAACGATGCTGGCAGGACGAAGAGCATGTTGTCGCGAACCGCGCGCTCTATCAGGAGAAGTTCGCCGATGCCGCCGCGATCTTTGCCGGTGTGCAGGGGTTCCAGCTGCCCGAGGGTGGCTTCTTCCTGTGGCTGCCGGTCGAGGATGGCGAGGCGGCCGCGCTGAAGGTCTGGCAACAGACCGGCGTGCGGGTGCTTCCGGGCGCCTACCTGTCGCGCGACGTGAACGGGCATAACCCCGGCAAGGAATACATCAGGGTCGCATTGGTGGCCCCAAGGCAAGAAACGCAGCGCGGGCTCGAGCGGCTTCGCGACTGCCTCTACGTGTGAGGACGACAGGGCATGGCTTCGTATCAGTCAAGGCAGCGTGACCCCCTTCTGGACCAGAACGTCCAGGCGATGCTGGAGCGTCGGGGGAAAGAGCTGCTGGGCCTCGTGCTGATCATCGCGGCATTGGCGGGAACGCTGATGCTGTGGTCCTACACGCCCGAGGATCCGGGCTGGATGGTTGCCACGACCGAACCCGCCAAGAACCTGATGGGCCGCTTCGGCGCCGCTGCCGCTTCGACCCTTGTCATCATTTGCGGCAAGGGCGCCTGGACCCTGCCGCTGATCCTTCTGTCCTGGGGTGTGCGGTTTGTGCTGCACCGGGGTGAGGATCGCGCGATGGGGCGCACGATCTTTGCCGTCATCTGCGTCGCCCTTGCCTCGATCTTTGCCTCGACCCATGTGCCGGGCGCGTCGTGGACCCATTCCTTTGGCCTTGGCGGGCTGTTCGGCGACACGATCGTCGGCGCGCTGCTGGGCATCCTTCCCTTCGGCGCGGCGATCGGGCTGAAGGTCCTTTCCGTGCTTTCGGGCATCGCGCTGATCCTGATGCTTCTTTACGTGACCGGCTTTGACAAGGAAGAGGTCCGGACAGTCCTGCGGTTCCTCTATGTCGGCGTTATCATGACCTATGCCCGGCTGGTGACTTGGGCAGGGCAGGGCGCCGCCGGAACTGCCCGCGCTGCGCGCGACATGCGTGACCGCCAGCAGGCCCGCCGCGAGGCGAAGGCATTTGCCGAACCCGAGATGCACGCCCCGCAGGCGGAAGTGGCCCGCCCCGCCTGGACATCGCGCATCCGCTCCGCGCAGGTCGTGGAACCCGAGCCCACCTATGCGCCGGAACCGCTTTCCGCCTCTGGTCGGACGATGGCCGGAAACCCGTCGCGTCTGCGCGCCGATGTCCGCTATCCCCGGGAAACCGTGGCCGAACCTGTGGTGATGCGGGCTGCCGCCGCTGCGCCGGCCGCCGCGATGGGGATGGCCGCTTCGGCTTCGACGCTTGCTGCACCGGTGCGGGCCATTGCCGCGATCCGGCCGAAGGGCGGGCTCCTGTCGCGGATGCCGAACATCCTGCGCCGCTCGATCGAGCCGGAGCTGGTCGAGCCGCGCCTGATGCTGGAAGACGGCTACGCCGATGCCCCGTCCGAAGACCGCATCCGCGCCCGGATCAGTGACGCGATCCGCACCCGCGCGACCGGTCGTCCCGTGGCCGAACCGGTGATTTCCACCCCCCGCGCCGAGCCGCCCGTCGCCCGCGCGCGTGGTCCGCAGCCCCTGATCGCCGACCTGAGCCGCGTGCCGGCTCCGACGCCGCGCGCGGCGATCCAGTCCCATGCACCGGCTGTCGAGGACTGGGAGGGTGAAGAGTTCTTCGATGAGGATGAGATCCTCGAGGCGGGGCAGGATGACGGCATCGGGATGCCCGAGCGGCAGGCCCCGGCCGCCTTTGCGCAGGACGACAGCTTTGAAGACGAGGAATTCGACGACGACGATTACCTCGCTGATGTTCCGCCTGCCTCGCCCCGTCTCGGCTCGCCCCTGCAACTTCAAGAGGCCCGACGGGTCGTGCAGCCGGCTGTGAAAAAGCCGGTGCCTTCGCGGCAGGCGGTGCAGGAATCCCAGCCGCGGCTGAAGTTCGAAGAGCAGGTGACGGCCTACGAACCGCCGCCCCTGTCGCTGCTGACGGCGCCGCAGGCGGCCAGCCGTAGCCATCTCAGCGAAGAGGCGCTGGAAGAAAACGCCCGCATGCTGGAATCAGTGCTCGACGACTACGGCGTGAAGGGTGAGATCGTCTCGGTTCGCCCCGGCCCGGTCGTGACCATGTACGAACTGGAACCCGCGCCGGGCCTGAAGGCGAGCCGCGTCATCGGTCTGGCCGACGACATCGCCCGCTCCATGTCCGCGCTGTCCGCCCGCGTGTCGACCGTGCCGGGCCGCTCGGTGATCGGCATCGAACTGCCGAACGCGCATCGCGAGAAGGTCGTGCTGCGCGAGATCCTCGCCGCGCGCGATTTCGGCGACTCGAACATGCGCCTGCCCCTTGCGCTCGGGAAGGACATCGGCGGCGACCCGGTCGTGGCGAACCTTGCCAAGATGCCCCACCTGCTGATCGCGGGGACCACCGGCTCGGGCAAGTCGGTCGCCATCAACACGATGATCCTGTCGCTTCTCTACAAGCTGACGCCGGACGAATGTCGGCTCATCATGATTGACCCGAAGATGCTGGAACTTTCCGTCTATGACGGCATCCCGCATCTGCTTTCGCCGGTCGTCACCGATCCGAAGAAGGCGGTCGTCGCCCTGAAATGGGTCGTGGGCGAGATGGAGGAGCGCTATCGCAAGATGTCGCGGATGGGCGTGCGCAACATCGAGGGCTACAACGGCCGCGTGCGCGAGGCCCTGTCCAAGGGCGAGATGTTCAAGCGCACGATCCAGACCGGCTTTGACGACCTGACCGGCGATCCCGTGTTCGAGACCGAGGAATTCGCCCCGGTCGCGTTGCCCTACATCGTTGTCATCGTCGACGAGATGGCCGACCTGATGATGGTCGCGGGGAAAGAGATCGAAGCCTGCATCCAGCGCCTCGCCCAGATGGCCCGTGCGTCCGGCATCCACCTCATCATGGCGACGCAGCGGCCCTCGGTCGACGTCATCACCGGCACGATCAAGGCGAACTTCCCGACCCGGATCAGCTTCCAGGTCACCTCGAAGATCGACAGCCGCACCATTCTGGGCGAGCAGGGGGCAGAGCAGCTTCTCGGCATGGGCGACATGCTCTACATGGCCGGCGGCGCGCGCATCACCCGCATCCACGGGCCGTTCGTGTCGGACGAGGAAGTCGAGGAAATCGTCAACCACCTGAAAAGCTTCGGCCCGCCTGTCTACATGTCCGGCGTGGTTGAAGGACCGGAGGACGACAAGGCCGACGATATCGACCTCGTCCTGGGTCTCGGCAGCGGGGAAGGCGGTGACGACGCGCTCTACGATCAGGCGGTCGCGATCGTCGCCAAGGATCGCAAATGCTCGACCTCGTATATCCAGCGCAAGCTCGGGATCGGCTACAACAAGGCCGCGCGTCTGGTCGAACAGATGGAAGAGCAGGGCGTCGTCACGCCGGCGAACCATGTCGGCAAGCGCGAAATCCTCCTGCCCGAGCAGTAAGCCACCGATCCAGGCCCCCGCTCATCGCATCGTGAGATGCGCGGGGGTGCAGAGCGGCGCAAAGCCGACTAGATTGTTGGCATGAGATTGCATCGCCCCCTCCGTCCGGCCCTTGCCCTTGCTGCATGTCTAGCCACGACTCTTCCCGCTTTGGCCGCCCCGATCCCGCTGTCGGAATTGTCGCGCTACATCAACAGCCTGTCCAAGGCGCAGACGGATTTCGTCCAGGTCAACGCCGATGGATCGAAATCGAAGGGGACGCTTTACATCAGCCGGCCCGGGCGGGCACGATTTGAGTATGCCCCGCCCGAAAAGACGGTGGTGATTGCCGGCGGCGGTATGGTCGCGATTTTTGACGGCAAGTCGAACCAGCCGCCCGAGCAGTATCCACTGCGCCGTACCCCGCTGAACCTTGTCCTCGCCCCGCAGGTCAATCTCGGGCAGGCCAAGATGGTCATCGGTCAGCGCGAGGTCGATGGCACCACCCGCGTCCTGGCACAGGATCCGGAGCATCCGGAATACGGCACGATCGAGCTTGTCTTTTCACCTAACCCCACGACGCTGAAGGCGTGGATCATTACGGACGAGGCTGGCAACGAAACGGAAGTGGAGCTCGGCCCGCTGGTCGAGGCCGAGAGCTTTCCGATGTCACTTTTCGACATCAACCTGCAGAAGCCGAAACGCTAGCTAGCGATCGCAGAGGATCAGCTGCGTCTGGTACATGTCGGCACGGCTTTGCACCCGATCCGCGACATCCATCAGCCACGGCTTGTCGCGATAGCTGCCCCTGGCGTAACCGCTCCGGCCTTCGTGATAGGCGAGGTACTGGTTGCGCGCATCGTCCATCGGGATGCCGAGCTTGGCGTAGGTGCCGGTCATGTACCAGCCCATGAAGTCGGTGGCGTCGCTGATCCGGTCCCGCTTGGCGTTGCGGCGATGTTGATCCTTGCGGTATTCATCCCAGGTCCCGTCAAGCGCCTGGCTGAAACCATAGGCCGAGCTTTGCCGCCCCATCGGGATGATCCCAAGCGCGAATTGATGCGGCGTCTTGGCGTTGCCGATGAATTTCGACTCCTGATGGATTGCCGCCATCTGCACATAGATCGGCACGCCCCATTTGCGTTCGGTCGCGCGCATGGCCGAATAATACTGCGGCTTTTCGTCGATGAAGGCGCAAGCGTCATCAAGATTGCGCGGCGCAGACTGCCGGCCGCCGCCGCACGACGCTAGCAGCAGCAACACGAGTGTTGCGCGGAGTAGCCTGCTCATTTGCCTCTCGAAGTCTTTTGTTTTGCGATAGAATAAGCCAATTTGAACGGCTTGCAAATGGCTGATGCCCAAGGCCTTGCGATGTCGGCAAGACTGCCGCTCTCGGGCAACGCTTCGGCCAGAGGGGACCGACTGTCGGGTTCGGACCCACAGATTGTTTCCCTAATTCACGGGCCGGTGATGTGGACAAATCGGGGATGGCAGAGTTACACCATTTGTGGGGGTTGTTTTGATATGTTGAAAACGCAGGCCAAATATCATCTGGGCCAGATACTGCGTCATCGGAAGCATCCATTCCGGGGCGTTGTGTTTGATGTGGATGCGATGTTTTCGAATACCGAGGAATGGTATGACGCCATTCCCGAGGAAAGCCGTCCGGACAAGGACCAGCCATTCTACCATCTGCTCGCCGAAAACGATCAGAGCTATTACGTTGCCTATGTGTCCGAACAGAACCTCGTTCCCGACGAGACGGGCGAACCGGTGGATCACCCCGACCTGCCCGACCTTTTCGGCGATTTCGAAGATGGTCGTTACCCGCTGCAGTTCCAGTTGAACTGAAACGCATCAATAGCCTAGGGCGCACCCGTCCTTGCGCGGGTCAGATGCCCCTGTGAGCACGCCATCCTCGCCAATGCCGATCGCCTGAGCCCCACCGAGCGGGCCATCGGCAGGGATCACCCTGTGTCCCATCTCGGCGAGCTGGGCCTTCACGCGCTCGGAATAGCCGCGTTCGACTTCCAGCCCCGCTGTGCCGGCAAAGCAGCGAGGGCCGTCGACGGCCGCCTGGGGATGGAGGCCGAAATCGAGCATGTTGGTCACAAACCGCACATGCCCCGTGGGCTGATACGCGCCGCCCATGACGCCGAAGGGCATGATTACATTGCCATTTCTTCGCAGCATTCCCGGAATGATGGTATGCATAGGCCGCTTGCCGCCCGCCGCTTCGTTCGGATGGCCAGCCTGGAGCGTGAACCCTGCACCCCGGTTCTGGAAGTTGATGCCGAACCGGTCCGAGGCAAGGCCGGACCCGAAGGCGTGGTAGACTGAGTAGATCAGCGACACCGCCATCCTGTCCCGGTCCACAACCGTGAGGTAGACCGTATCGCGATGGACGGCCTCGGACAGCGGGGCGGGGTCGGGCATCGCCCGTTTCGGATCGATCAGGGCGGCAAGCCGCCGGGCGGTTTCCGGCGCCAGCATGTAGTCGACGGCGCGCGTCATATGTGCGGGATCGGCAATGAAGCGGTTGCGCGCGTCATAGGCAAGCTTGGCCGCCTCCGCTTCAAGGTGGGCGCGCTCGGTCCCAAAGGGATCAAGCGGCGCCAGGTCGAAATGCGACAGGATGTTCAGCATCAGGATCGCCGTTGCGCCCTGACCGTTTGGCGGATGCTCCAGCAGCTCGACACCCTTGTAGGTGCCAGCGACCGGATCGCCATAAGTGCATGAAGTTGCGGAGAAATCTTCAAGCGTATGGGTTCCGCCCAGGGCCCGCAGGGCGGCAACCATATCCTCTGCGACTTCGCCTTCGTAGAAGCCCTTGCGCCCCTCGGCTGCAATCCTGCGCAATACCTCTGCTTGGCCGGGTGCGCGGAAGATTTGGCCCACATGCGGTGGGGCACCGTTGAACAGGAAATGTTCCCGGGCTGCCCCCTGAAGGTCGCCCGCCGCTTCCGCCCAGTCCCGCGCGGTCCGGGGCGCGACGGGCACGCCTTCCTCTGCATAGCGGATTGCCGGGGCGAGCACCTGGTCAAGGCCGAGTCGGCCCCAATCTGTAGACAGCCGGCAAAACGCGTCGATGGCCCCCGGAACCGTCACCGCATCGGCAGAATTCAGCGGCATGGCTGTCAATCCGCGTGCGCGAAGCTCGTCGGCGCGCAAGCCGGAAGGGGCGCGGCCAGACCCGTTCAGCGCGATGACACGCTCTTCGCCGGCGGGTTTCAGCAGCACGAAACAGTCGCCGCCGATGCCCGTCATCTGCGGTTCGCAGATGCCAAGCAGCACAGCCGCGGCAATGGCGGCGTCCACGGCATTGCCGCCGGACTGCAGGACCCCGATGGCCGTCTGGGCAGCCAAGGGATGAGACGTCGCGCACATTCCGTTGGTTGCCAGAACGATAGACCGGCCCGGTGTTTCGAAATCGCGCATGTTGTCCCTCCTGCTCGGGATGACCCTAGTGCCTTAATGCACCGGTTCCAAGCCGAAGGGCCTCGGCATCGCGGACTGGGTGGGGGCTGTTACCGCGATGCCGAGGGAAGCTTTTGGCAGCTACAAGATCGACTTTCGACTCGGCTTGTGGCGAAGCCGCGGGCGAAATGCGGCAAGAATTTGGCAGTGTTTCCGCAATGAGCGACAAACACCGTCTTTTCCACCTATTGTCCGGCAACAATCCGGAACCGCAACTCGTTCCGGTTGCGCCGCCGATGGTAGTGCAGATCGGCCGTGAGGCTTCGAATCAGGAACCATCCATAGCCGCCTTCGGACAGAGCAGAGACCTCGGAAACGTGGTTCAGATCTCCGTGCGGAAGCTGACCGCCCGGCATTCCGATGCCGCTATCGGCGATCGTGCAGGCGATCCCTGCCTTTTCAGGAGAAAGGCAGATTTCAATCGGCCCGCCCCGCCCGGCATAGGCATGTTCGGCGATGTTGTTCAGAATCTCGGCCAGCACGATCTCGGCGCTGCCCCGGTCGGCAGGGCATAAACCGGCAAGCGGCGGTCGAGTGACCAGATCGGCCAGGGCCTGCCGGATCGCATGGGCATTCCCGGCAATGGTCACTCTCAGCCCGGCATCGTCGCGGGGATCAGAGCGCAGCGCGCTGCACATCTGGCGCCGCCGGGTGAATGACAAAGACACTGTCCATCCGCGTCAGCCGGAACACCTTTTCAACCGTGGGTGTCAGCCCGGCGAGTTCGAGCCGCCTTTCCGGCGCGAGAAGCTTCATCACCGCCACGACGGCCCCGAGTCCGCTTGAATCCAGGAAGCCGACCTTTGACAGTTCCAGCACCACGCGCTCTGGCGCGTCCTTGATCAGGTCGCGCATCCTCTCCTTGAATTCGATCGCCACTGCGGCGTCGATCCGCGCTTCGGCCACCTCGATAACCAGCCGGTCCCCGCTGACATTCGGCACAAGTCGCATCTGACACTCCCATGAACCCGTGATGAGGAAGCCTAGCCCCGCGAGGTTAGCGAAAGGTAAGCCGCGTCCGGCCTTTCCCTTTTCGGATCACGCTTCTACCTTGGCGGGGGATTGGCGATTTGGGCGGACTGATGGACTACGCGGCATTCGAAACCGGCCTTCGGGCTCTTTGTCACGGCGAAACCGATGCGGTCGCGCTGATGGCGACCGTGGCTTGCGAACTTCATGCGGCGCATCCCATGGCCGACTGGACCGGCTTCTACCGGGTCGTCGGGCCCGAGCTTCTGAAGATCGGCCCCTACCAGGGTGGCCACGGATGTCTGGTCATCCCGTTCTCGCGTGGCGTCTGTGGCGCGGCAGCCAGAACCGGCGAAGTCCAGCTTGTGCCCGATGTCGATGCCTTCCCGGGCCATATCGCCTGTTCCTCGTCGACCCGCTCCGAGATCGTCCTGCCAGTCCGGAACGGCAAGGGGCGCCTTCTTGGCGTGCTCGACATCGACAGCGACACGCCAGCCGCCTTCAACGAAGGGGACGCGCAGCATTTGGCCCGTATCCTGGCCGAGACGTTTCGGGACGCGGAGTGACGATTTCGGCCTTTGCCGTCGTTCGCCGCGGGTTAGGCTGAGCCCGTCATTCAGGAGGCGGGACGATGCGCGGAAACTGTCTGTGCGGCGGCGTTGAATTCGAGGTCGACCCGCCGCTTCGCGACGTGATCGCCTGTCACTGCAGCCAGTGCCGCAAGACGTCAGGGCAGTACTGGGCGGCGACCTCGGTTGCGCATGATCGCTTTCGGCTGATTTCTGACGCGACGCTTGCTTGGTTTGAGTCCTCGCCTTCCGCGCGGCGCGGCTTCTGCCGTTGTTGCGGGGCGTCGCTCTTCTGGCAACCGGTGGGTGAGGCGCGGATTTCATTCGCGCCCGGCGCGCTGGAGGAGCCGACCGGGCTGACCGTGGCCGAGCATATCTTCACCGAAGATGCAGGCGACTACTATGCGCCCGAGGGACCGCCACTGCCAAAGACAGAGGCGCCGGACCGGCTGACGGCCTCCTGCCTGTGCGGCTCCTGCGCCTTCACCTTGCCGCGACCGGCCGGCGGTGTCGGCGCCTGCCATTGCGGCCAATGCCGCAAGCTGTCGGGCCACTATTCCGCTTCCTTCGATGTCCCCGAAGCTCTGGTCGAATGGCAAAGCCGTTCTTCGCTGGCCGAATTCGTCACGCCTGGCGGCGGGCAGCGGGGGTTCTGCACCTCCTGCGGATCGAGCCTTTATTTCCGCGATGCCGAAGGGGGATTTTCGGTCGAGGCGGGCGCCGTCGATGGTCCGACCGGCGCTTCGCTGGATAGCCATATCTTCGTGGCCGACAAGGGTGACTACTACCGGATCACCGACGGCCTGCCGCAATTCCAAGGGTGGGATTAATCCTGGTCTCGCCGCGGCATCTCGCCCTCGCCCAAGAGGCCAGAGCCGGCCATCCGCGACAGGCGGGCAAAGGGAATGATCGCCAGCAGTGACAGGCATCCAATCATCACGAAGACCGGCGGAAAGACGTCCGCCGACAGGTCGGGCGATCCATTCCAACCGCGCACGGCCTCGATCCCGAAGGCCGCGACCGTGATCCCGACCGAGCCGGACAGCTGCTGCAGGACAGAGTTGAACGAGGTCGCACTGCTCAGCCGCTCGGGCGGGACGTCGGCATAGGCCACGGCGTTGATGCTGGTGAACTGCAGCGACCGGGAAATGCCGCCGACGAACAGCACCGCTATCATCAGGAGCCACGGCATGCCCGGCTGGAACGCCCCCGGCGCCATCAAGAACAGCGCGGCGATCGCGGTGTTGGCGACCATCACCCGACGGAAGCCGAACCGCTGCAGGATCGGCTGCGCCAGGAATTTCATCGTCAGCGCACCGACACCGGTGGCGAAGGTCAGCAGGCCCGAGTTAAAGGCCGACATGCCGAAACCGAATTGGAGCATCAGCGGCAGCAGGAACGGCAGGGCGCCGGTCGCGATCCGGAACAGGGTGCCGCCGGTCACGCTGATGCGAAAGGTCGGCAATCTCAGCAGCCGAAGGTCGATGATCGGGTCCGGAACCCTCAGGGCATGCCAGACATAGCCCAGCAGCAGGGCGATGCCCGACAGGATCAGGGACCAGACAAAAAGCGGCGAGGCAAGCGTCAGGCCGGACAGGGTGATGCCCGTCAGGAAGGCAGCGATCCCCGGTCCGACAAGGAAGAAGCCACGGAAGTCGAAATCCGCGACGTCGTCCATGCGGATGTCGCGGATGTGCAGCGTGACAAGGATCAGACCCAGCACGGCGACAGGGACGTTGATCCAGAAGATCCAGCGCCACTGGAAATAGGTGGTGATGAACCCACCAAGCGGCGGCCCGATGACCGGCCCGATCAGAGCCGGCACCGTCAGCCAGGCCAAGGCGTTGACGAGTTGCGCCTTGGGCGTCGACCGCAGCACGATCAGTCGTCCGACCGGCGTCATCATCGACCCGCCGATCCCCTGCAGCACACGCGCGGCGATCAGTTCGGGCAGGGTGTCGGACTGCGCGCAGGCGATGGAGCCGAGCGTAAAGACCAGGATCGCCAGCCGGAACACCTTGCGCGCGCCGAACCGGTCTGCCGCCCAGCCGGAGGCGGGGATGAAGATCGCCAGGGCGAGAAGATACGACGTCAGCGCCAGCTTCAGGTGGATCGGGTCTGCGTTCAGGTCACGGGCAATCTGCGGCAACGAGGTCGATATGACCGTGCTGTCGATATTCTCCATCAGAAGTGCGGTCGCCACGATCAGCGGAGTCATCCGGTTCCGCCAGACCGAAGTCCGGACGCTGTCGATCTGAGCCGTCGTCAAGACGGGCCTCCTGCTCGGTTCTGTCCTGCCCTGCCTGCCGGTGTGATCCTGAATGCCGGAAGTTGCAATTGCCGAAGGCGGCCGATCACGTTTTCCTGTCAAGGCCGGCGTGGGGCGAAAAGCGGGTAGTACGCCCAGTCAGGCAAAATCTGCGAAATCCGGAACAGCCAGGAAAAGGGGACGGGGAAACTCGACGAAAACCGTCGCCCCGACATCAGGCGGAAGACATGCCCTGCCGCCTCTTCAGGCGACATCAGGAAAGGCATCCTGAAGTCGTTCTTGTCGGTAAGCCGTGTCCTGATGAAGCCCGGATTGGCCAGTTGCACCGTTACACCGCTCCCCCTCAGGTCGGCGTGAAGCGACTCGGCCAGTGCCATGACGCCGGCCTTGCTGGGGCCATAGCCGATGGCGCCCGGCAAGCCGCGAAAGCCGGACAGGCTGCCGACGATCACGACATGGCCACGGTCACGCGCCACCATGTCAGGCAGGACGGTACCGATCACCCTTGCGCATCCGGTGAAGTTGACGTCGCACATCGCCTCGACCTGATCGGCGTTCCAGTCCTGCGCCCGCATCGGCCAGTAGAGCGCCGCCAGCCATACGACTCCGTCGACCGGGCCGATCCGCCCGCCCGCAGCCCGAACGGAGTCTCGATCGGCCACATCGACCGCGACGGTCTCGACCTTGCCCGGCAGGGCCGAGGCGACCTCGGCCAGCCGCGCCTCGTTCCGGGCAGAGAGAACGAGGTCAGCACCGGCGTCACTCAGTTTCCGGGCCAGCGCTGCGCCCAGCCCCTCGCTCGCGCCGACCAGCCAGTAGCGTTTCCCGTGGAAGGCTCTCATGCAGGGGCCTTGCGCATGGTGGCGACCAGCTCTGCCACCTTGATCCCGAACTTGCGGAACTGGCTGCGGTTCATGATCGTGCCGTTCTCGAGCAGGTACATCCAGTCTGTCACCGACAGGACATGGCCTCCTGCCTCATCCGGCAGACGGATCCGGTAGCAAAGCCTGACGGCCGATCCCTGCGCCTGCCCCTGACCCTCGCCCAGAACATCTGGCGCGGTGGCCCGGATCGACCCTTCATTGCCAAGACTCAGCGTCCAGACGCGGTGTTGCACCGTGCCGCTGTCATAGTGAAACCGCTCGGTCAGCACACCTCGTGCGCCGGCCCATTTGCCTTCCATCCGCGCCACGAACCGGGATTTCACCCGCCCGAGGGGGCCGTAAATCACCCCCTCGCACAGCAGCGGACCGTCAAGGTGCTGGCGCAGGTCGATAGCGGGCGAGGTCGCGGCATAGTCCGCCGGGACCTGCGCTTCGAACCCCATCCGGCGCGTCACGAGCCATGCAAGCGCCAGCGCACAGGCAAGACCAAGGGCCAGGCCAAGGAACAGGGTGGGCGTCATCTGATGTCCTCCTCGAACCGGCTGACCAGCACCAGACCGATCGCCACGAGTTTCAGGGCGCAGGGCAGGATCGCGTACAGAAGCGTCAGCCATGCCAAAGCCTCGGGTGGATTTTCACCGCCTGACACGAAGCCCACCCCTTGAAGCAGTGGCAATGTCAGGGCGGCCGCGAATGCCAGCGTCAGCTTCGAGACGAAGCTCCAAAGTCCAAAGGCGATGCCCGCCTGTGGTGCAACGGCGGCGAGGCGCCGGGCAAAGACGGCGGGAAGCAATGTCAGATCCGCCCCAAGCGCCGCACCGGACAGAACGCAGATCAGCGCGAAGGGCCAGACATCGCCGGCGCCAAGCCGGGCCGCGAAGAAGAACGCGAGGACTGCCAGAGCCATACCCGCGATCAGGGTTCTGCGCGCGCCGGCCCGTCGCGCCACGGCGCTCCACATCGGCGCGGCCAGCGCAGCGGACAGGAAGAACACCAGAAGCAGCGGACCTGCCGCCTGCGGTGCGCCTAGCCTGCTTTCGACGAAGAGCAGGAAAAGGGTCGATGTCACCGCAACCGGCATCGCATTGACCAGCGCGACCAGAAGCAGGCGTCGGCAGACGGGATCTGAAAGAACGAGACCAATCGCGGCCGACAGCGAAGAAGTCGTCGATCGTCCGCCGATCCAGTCCCGCCGCATCGCCCAGCCGGCCGCAAGGGCCAACGCGGCAAAGCCGATCGCAAAGCCGGTGAATGGGGCCTGCATGAGAAGCCCGAGTCCGGTCGGCGCAACCGCAGCCAGCGACACCCCGACCAAAGCCCCGGCCTCGCGCCAGCCGGCAAGTCGGAGATGTCCCTGTCCCGACAGGCTGGCGGCCTTTCGCACCCCTTCGGCGTAGAAGGTGATCGTGAGAAAGCTGTAGGCCGAGAACATGACGACCAGCGCGAAGGCAAACCAAAGAAGCGGAGCGATCGGTGGCGTGACCGCGAAAAGCGCGACCATCGCCGCAGCCATCAGCACGAGCGCCACAGCCACAAGCACTCCACGACGGTTTGCTTGACGCTCGGCCAGCCAACCCAACAGCGGATCCTGCACCACGTCGACCAGCCGCAGCACAAACAGCGCCGCCCCAAGCGCGCCCAGCCCGATGCCATAGGTATCGGCATAGAATTTGGGGGCGTGGATATAGATCGGCAGCCCGGCGGCCGCGATCAGGCCCGAGAAAAGCGCCCAGGGCCAAAGCCCCGCGCCACGCAGCCCGATGTCCGCCGGCACTGCCGTCACCGGGTCACCTCATCTGCCGGAGGCAACGGGCGGCTCCGAAACGCGACGCCCTTCCACCACAGCTTTAGGGCCTGCCAGTGGATCAGCGCCAGCACGCGTCGCGAGCCGAAGGGCCGACGCAGACAGGCACCGATCAGTCCTGCAGTGGTCAAAGGAGCGACCGGCCCGGCAAGGGTCGCGACCAGCCCGTGGCCCTTGGCAGAGTAGTCAATCCGGATCGCGATCCTGTCGGCGCCGATGTTGAACCGGAAGGCGTATTCGCCTTCGACCGGCTGGAAGGGAGAGACATGGAAGATTTTCCGGGCCTTCACCTCATCGGCGGCCGTCAGCCGGCCGAGGTCGTCACGATGGCACAAATAGGAATGCCGGTCGCCATAGGTGTTGGTCACTTCTGCAATTGCGACCCGCAGTGCCCCCTGGGCATCGTGGCACAGCCAGAAAGACACGGGGTTGAAAACATGGCCCAGAACGCGCGGCTGGGCCAGAAGCAGGATCCGATCGCTGCCCGGCAGACCCCGCTCTGCCAGGATCTCCCTAACCCAGGCGGTGCCGCGGCCTGCCTTGGGCGGACCACCGTGGTCGCTGTCATGAAGCGAAACCAGTCCGGCGCGGTTGCGCGCGAAAAGTGCTGGGCCGCGATCTTTGTCAGGCTCCAGAAGCAGGTAGTCGACGCCATAGCTGAACCGATTTCCAGGGCCGCCTTTGCGCCCGTGGAACGTCTCGCCACGCAGATGACGGATGCCGGTCATGCCAAGACCCGTCCGGAAATGTCAGGCGAGATTGCATTATCTTCGCGAACGGCGCCGCGAACCGCACTGCAAAGCGATTCAACCACGTCGACCGCGCTGGCAAAGCCATCCTCGTGGAAGCCGTTCCGCATCCAGGCGCCGCAAAACCACGTGCCGCGCTGGCCATTCATCCGACGCAGTTTCTCCTGCGCTGCCAGCGTGCCGCGATCGAAGACCGGGTGCCAGAAGGTCGTGACATCGTGGATCAACGCGTCGCGAATTGGCGTCTGGCCGTTCAGCGTGACGAACAACGGGTCATCCTGCGGGATCGACTGGAGCAGGTTCATCCAGTAGCTCAGCGCAATCTTTTCAGGGCGTTGGCCTGCAGGCTCGACATAGGTCCACGAGGACCAGACGGCCCTGCGCTGCGGCATGACCGATGCATCCGAATGCAGCACGGCCTCGTTCGGCTGGTAGCGGATCGCGGAAAGGGAGGCCCGCTCCTCGGGGGTCGCATCCGCCAGAAGTCGCAGCGTCTGGTCCGAATGGCAGGCGAAAACGACCTCGTCGAATGGCTCCCAATCGCCGCCGGCAACACGGACCGACACCCCCAGGGCGGACCGCCGGACGCCCGCAACCGCCGCGCCAAGCCGCAGGTCGACCCCCTGAGCCTGCATCGTCGCCTGCAGGCGCCGGACATACTCGACCGAACCGCCCTTGACCGTGAACCACTGGTGCTGGCCCGTCACGCCAAGAAGATTGTGGTTGCGGAAGAACTGCACCAGCGCCCGCGCTGGGAAGGACAGCATTGCTTCGGCTGGCGTCGACCAGATCGCGCCGGAGAACGGCAGCAGATAATGGTCGCGGAACCAGTCCCCGGTGCGCAATTCGCGCAGGAAATCCCCAAGCGATGTCGCCTCGTCTTTCGCCAGTTCGACCGCCTTCGCATTGAAGCGCAGGATGTCGCGCAGCATGCCGAGAAAGCGGGGATCCAGCGCGTTGCGGGGTTGCGCGAAAAGCGCGGAACAGCTTGCCAGCCCGTATTCAAGTCTTCCGCCGCCGAACGATGCCCCGAAGCTCATGTTGCTCTCGATGACCGGCACGTCCAGTTGTTTGAACAGGCCAGAAAGACGAGGGTAGTTGACCTCGTTGAAGACGATGAAGCCGGTATCGACTGGCTGATCTCCGCGTTTGCCTGCCATCACGGTGCGCGCGTGTCCGCCAAGTCGGTGCTCCGCCTCGAACAGAACGACGGCATGATCCTGCGCAAGCAGATGTGCGGCCGCCATACCGGAAATGCCGCCCCCGATAACGGCGATGCGGCGAGGGGCATGGGACAAACGTTCGAACGGCATTCTATGACCGGCCTTTCCTGCAATCTTGTTTGGAATTACGCGGCAGGACCGCAGCCGGATCACTGGGCCGGACCTGCGCCCTCGGGAAAGTTGCTCCGCCGCGGTGATCCGGTTGCCTTGGTCCCCCGTAGATCGGTCATGAGCTTCGACATGACTCCTCTTGAGAAAGCGGATGCGCCGTTCGGGCCGCCCGGCTATCCTTTGCCTGGGCGGGACATTCGACCGCAGCGGACAGGAAAGGCGACCATGCGGTTGGAAGGCGAGGCGGACTGGTCGGCATTGGTCCTTCGGGTCCGCGACAATGCCGACGAGCAGGCCTTTTCACAAATCTTTGCGCATTTTGGCCCTCGCGTCAGGGCGTTCCTGCGCAAGTCGGGAGCTACCGACGCCCAGGCCGAGGAATGTACCCAAGACGTCATGTCGACGCTCTGGCAAAAGGCACATCTCTACGATCCCGGCCGGGCCAGCGTTTCGACCTGGATCTTCACCATCGCCCGCAACCGCCGCATCGACGCGTTGCGCAAGTCGCGCCGACCGGAACCGGAGGACCTGCCCTGGGGGCCCGAGGATGAGCCCGATCAGGCCGACGTCTTCGAGATGCAGCAGGAAAGCCGTAGGTTGGTCGATGCCTTGGCCGAGCTGCCCGAAAACCAGCGTGTCCTGATTGAGCGCGCTTATTTCGGCGAGTTGTCCCATTCACAGATCGCCGCCGAGACCGGCCTGCCGCTCGGTACGATCAAGTCCCGTATCCGTTTGGCGCTGGATCGACTGCGCCGGAAGATGAGCTGAAAGACGACCATGACCATCCGCCACCACCTTTCCGATCAGCTGTTGATGGCCTACTCGGCCGGAGAACTGCCCGAGGCCTTTGGCCTGATTGTCGCCACGCACCTATCCATGTGCGACGACTGCCGCGCCCGCGCCGCGTCTTTCGACGCCGTGGGCGGCGCGCTGGTCGAGGCTTCATCAGCATCTTCGGGGCCAATGGATGACATGCTGGCCCGCATCCTTTCCCTGCCCCAGACGCGTGCGGTCCCGCAGGCGCCGCGTCGACGCACCGTCTTGCCGGCGCCGCTGACCGACTATGTGGGCGGCGATCTTGACGCCGTTCGCTGGCGATCGGTGGGCATGGGGGTCAAGCAGGCGATCCTTTCGACGGACAAGGCTGCGACGGCCCGGCTTCTTTACATTCCTGGCGGCCAGTCCGTGCCCGACCATGGCCATCGCGGCATGGAACTGACCCTGGTCCTGCAGGGTGCCTTCCGCGATGAGACGGATCGATTCGGCCCTGGCGACGTCGAGATTGCGTCTGAGGATGTTGAACACACGCCCGTGGCCGAGAATGGCGAGGCCTGCATCTGCCTCGCCGCTACCGACGCGCCGCTTCGGTTTCGCAGCCTGATCCCCCGTCTGGCGCAGCCTTTCCTGCGCATCTAGTGCGGGGCAAGCTGCAAGCAGCCGTCGGAATGGCGCGGCGGTGTGCCGCCGCGCCTTTATGGTTCAGCTCAGCGCACGTCGCAGACCCGGCAGGAATCGCAGTGCAACCGCATCAACCGCGAGGACCGCGAGCAGGGTGAGCCCGACCAGGGGGAAGGCAAGCGACAGGAGCAGGGCGACGAACACCGCGCCTTTCCACAAGGGCATGTCCACCGGCAGCGGAGGTGCGGCCAGTCGCGACGCGCCCGAGGGCCGCCGTTTCCACCACATTACCAGGCCGGAAATGGCCATGAAGATCACCGACAGACAGAACAGCGTGTTGAGCACGAAGTTCCAATTGCCCATGTCGCCCTCGTGAAAGGCGATGCCCCAAGCCATCGCCTTGGCATAGGCCGCGTAATCGGCATAGCGAATATCGGCCAGAACCTTGCCGGTATACTGGTCGATATGCACCGTCCGGTCGGAAGGCGGATTCGGCCCGTCCTTGCTCATCGAGTCGTGGCTGATCGTCCAGACACCGGATTCGTCGGCGGGAAGGTTCAGCTGGAAACGGCCGATGAAGCCAAGCGAGCGGGCATAGTCCACCACGCTGTCCAGTGTTACCGGGCCTTGGATGGCGATGGCGCCAGCCTCGGACCCCGACATCGGCATCTGTGTTTCTTCCAGACCCCACGGCACTTCCTTGATGCCGTCATGGTTCATGCTGGCATGTGTCGCGTCCGAAAGAGGCACGTTGTCCCACTTCGCCGCCGGAAAGGTGCTCCAGGCCTGCACGAACTTCTCGCCCCAGACCCCGGTCCAGGACATGCCCGACACGAGGAAGACCAGCAGGATCGCAGAAATCCAGAACCCGATCGTCTGGTGGAGGGATTTCCACAGGCTCCGACCGCGAGCCGACAGGTTCGGGATCAGGGCCGTAGCGAGGCGCTGACCGTTCCGGGGCCACCAGAGATAGAGGCCGGTCACGATGAGGAGTATGCCGAAGCCCGCCGCGATCTCGATCAGGCGGTCTCCGACCGTGCCGATCAGCAGCGTGCCGTGGATCTTGTCGGCAAGGTCATAGAGGCCATTTCCCCAGGGCGAAGTGCCAAGCACCTCTCCCGTGAACGGATTGACCTGAACGGCCGTCGCCACATCGCCGACATCGACGCGGAAAACCGCGACATGTCCCGGACTGAGCGGTTCCAGATATTGGGCGACGGTGCCACCCGGGACTGCGCCGATTGCGGCTGTAGCAAGGGCGGAGGTTGCTTCCGGCGCGCCCGTCACGGCAACGGTCATCCGCTCGCCATTCCGCCCGATGAAGGCGGCCGAATAGAGCATGATGAGGCCGGTCGTCGCCAGCATGATGAGGAAGGGCGCCACATAGAGCCCTGCGTAGAAATGCCAGCGCCACGCAGCAAAATAGAGCCTGTTCGCGCGATTGGGTTCGACGGGCGCGCGAAGCCCGTCATTGTCGAGGGCGACCATGCCACTCTCCTGTCTGACTGTGATCTTTGGAATCGAGGTCGATCAGGTCAGGGCTGGAGGTGCCCGCGATGCGGGTCTGAGCGCGATCCCGGCAGGGATCAGGTGGGTTTCAGCAGGTATCTCAACCGCTGCGACAAGCACAGACGGCGCCGCCGGCAGCGCCAGAGCATTGGCCAGAAGCGCCGCCGCCTGTGCCAAGGCCCAGACGCAGGTCTGTGATTGGTCGCCATGCGTGGGGGCGCTGCCGCCGGGCAGCGGCATCTTGACCTCGCGAGGGCCGTCGGGCGTGCAAAGTTCCAGCGTAATGCTGTTTTCGGCACTGCGCACCGGCATCCATCCGGCGGGCAGAAGCGAGCCTGCCGTGACCACGGCAACCATCACCGCCAGAAGCAGGCGGTCAAGGAAACCGGATTTGGGCGCGCGCCGGATCATGCCTTGGGCTAGCGCCTTGTGCGCGCTCGGGTCAAGTGCCGCCTGCGACATGTCGCACATGTCGTTTTCGGACGCCAAAGGTCGGCGCACCTTGCCCGCCGCCGTGGTGATCGGGCATCTATGGGCCAAATCTTTCGGGACGGAGTCTGCCCATGAAAACGCATGTCAAGGCACTGGTCGTCGGCGGCGGTGCGGTTGGAACCGGCATCGCCTACCACCTCGCGAAGGCGGGCTGGGACACGATGCTGATCGAGCGGGACGAGCTGACCTCCGGCTCGACCTGGCATGCGGCGGGCCTTTTGCCGTTGTTCAACATGAGCTATGCCACGACCCACATCCACAAGTACTCGGTGGATTTCTACAAGGGGCTCGAGGCTGAAACCGGCCTGAACCCCGGCTTCTACGTCGTCGGCAACCTGCGCATGGCCCAGACCGATGCGCGGATGGACGAATACATGCTCTATTCCTCGGTCGCCGAGACCGCGGGCGTCTACCACGAGTTCCTCAGCCCGAAAGAGATCAAGGACCGCTGGCCGCTGGTGCGGACCGAGGACCTGAAGGGCGCGCTGTTCCATCCGCAGGACGGCTACATCAACCCCGCCGACGTGACGCAGGCGATGGCCAAGGGCGCGCGCCAACTGGGCGCGACGATCGAGCGGAAGATCCAGGTCAACGGCTATCGCTGGACTGGATCCGAATGGGTCGTCTCCTGTGTGCGGATGGTCGAGAAGGGCGGCATGCTCGTCCCGAGCGAAGAGACCTTCGAGATCACAGCCGAACATGTCGTGACCGCGACCGGCAACCACGCGCAGCGGACGGCGCGCCTCTTGGGCATCAAGATCCCGGCGATCCCGGTCGAGCATCAGTACATCGTGACCGAGCCGGATCCGGCGCTGGTCGAATGGCGCAAGACCAACCCGCAGCACCCGGTCCTGCGCGACGCTGACGCCAAATGGTACGTCCGCGAGGAACGCGGCGGCTGGATCCTTGGCCCCTATGAAAAGGGCGCCCCGGCGCGGTTCCTCTACGATGTGCCGGAATCGTTCCGCGCCGACCTCTTCCCGCTCGATCTGGAGCGGATCGAGGCCGAATACATGAGCATGATCCACCGTATCCCGTCGTCCGAGACTGCCGGCCTGAAGGACGATTTCAACGGCCCGATCTGCTACACCCCCGACGGCAACCCGCTGGTCGGCCCGGCGCCGGGCCTGCGCAACATGTGGCTGGCGGAAGGCTTCAGCTTCGGCATCACTGCGGCGGGCGGGACGGGCTACTACCTTGCCCAGCTGATGACGCAGGGCGAGGCCGAGATCGACATGGCTTCGCTCGACCCCAAGCGCTACGGCAACTGGATGACGACCGAATATGCCGCGCGCAAGAACGAGGAATGCTACGACCACGTCTTCATCCTGCACCATCCGGACGAGGAGCGCGAAGCCTGCCGGCCGCTGCGTACCTCGCCCTCCTACGACCGCGAAAAGGCCGCGGGCGCGCAGTTCGGGCAGGTGAACGGCTGGGAACGGCCGAACTACTATGCGCCGATCGGGTTCGACGACCACAATTCCCGTTCGTTCCGCCGCGGCGGCTGGTGGGAATATGCGGTGCTGGAAGCGCAGGCGATCCGCAAGACCGCCGGCCTTATCAACGCCTCGGCCTTCACCAAGCACCTGCTTCGGGGCCCGGGCGCGACGGCCTTCCTTGACAAGTTCACCTGCAACAAGCTGCCGGGCGTGGGTCGGATCAACCTGACCTATGCCCTGACCGAGCATGGCACCGTGCGCACGGAATACACCATCGTCCGGCTGAAAGAGAACGAATACTACCTCGTCTCCGCCGGGGCATGGACGGCCTACGACTATGATTTCCTGCAGAAATCGGCCGATGACTTCATGGCGGCGGGCGGGGGCTACATCGACATCCACGACGTCACCACCCAGTGGGGCGTCTATGCCATCGCCGGCCCGACTTCCCGCGCGATCCTGAAGGAGATCGTCAAGGACGCCGACCCGGAAACGGTTCTGGGCAACAAGCGCTTCCCGTGGCTGTCGGCGCGGAAGATCGAGCTGGGCATGTGCCCGGTCAACGCGATCCGCGTGGCCTATACCGGCGAGCTTGGTTGGGAACTCCACCACCCGATCGAGATGCAGAACTACCTCTGGGACCAGCTGATGGCGGCGGGCGAGAAGCACGGGCTGAAGCTTGTCGGTGCGCGGGCGCAGAACTGGCTCCGGCAGGAGAAATCCTACCGCGCCTTCGGCAACGAACTCGGCCGGGATGCCACGCCGCTGGAAGGGGGCCTGGATCGCTTCATCGACATGTCCAAGGACTTCACGGGCAAGCAGGCGATGATCGACACCGGCATCCGCGCCAAATGCGTGACGGTGCTGATCGATGGCCCGGCCGATGCCGATCCCTGGGGCAAGGAGGCGCTGGTGCTGAACGGCGAGAAGATCGGGCGCCTGACCTCGGGCGGCTATTCGGTCGCCTTCGGCAAGCAGATCGGCATGGGCTATGTCCGTCCCGATCTGGCGCAGGTCGGCCAGAAGCTGCAGGTCCGGATGCTGCGCGAGTTGTGGAATGCCGAGGTGGTCGAGGACAGCCCCTTCGACCCGACGAACGCCCGCATCCGGGTGGATGGCTGACGAGACCCCGATGAAAGCCGTCTGGCTTTCCTAGGCAGTCGGCTTGAAAAGCAAGGAAGTCTGAAAGCCGGGGCGGTGCGTCCCGGCTTTCTTCGTTCTTTAGCGTCTCCACGCATGCGCTCACCGATCCGCGTTAGCCACACCGGATCACTTTCCGCGACGCCGAATGACGTCAGAGTCGCTCCGGTCTCAGCTTTCCCGCCGCTTCGCATATGCCTCGAGCAGGGCCGGGAACTCCTCTGGCTGAGGAAACGCCTCGAAGCTGTAGGCGGCGGGCGTTTTTGCCCAGGGCAGACGGGCAGAGGTCATCGTCTCGATGAAAGGATCGCAGCACTCGGGTTGGTCGAACATCGTGGGGCGGACATTGACGATCTCTGCCATCCCGACAATCCGGGTAAACATCCACGTCTTGCAGTCTGGGCAGAAGTAATGGTCGAGTTCCGGCCCCTGGGCTCCGCCCTTGACCGGAGTTCCGCTGACCACGCGGAAGGCCGCCGCCGGAAAGATCGCGGTCAGGGAAAAGGCGCTGGAACTCATCCGCTGGCAGCCGCGGCAATGGCAGGCTGCCGTAATCAAGGGTGGCGCCGAAACCTCTATCACAAGTCGGCCACAGCGGCAGGCGCCGGTCCGTGGATGAAACATCACCCTGCTCTCCCGTGATTATTGCGAATGGGCCTCCAGCCACTTGCGCCATTGCCGCGATGACCCGTTGAAGGTGTTCAGGTCAACGGCGCCATCCACGCCGGGGGCGCGACCGGTACCGGTGTATTGCCAGAAGGTCCAGTGGTGGCGGTCGCCATAGACATCGTCGGGATGCCCTGCGACCGAGCGCAGCCAGAACTGATATTCACCAAGCTTCCACATCTCGTTCTGTTCCCAGAAGTCGATCGAGGTGTAGATGATGGGTTTTTTCCCGTAATGCGCCGTCAGCCTGTCGAGGAAGATATGCGCCTCGGACCGCACGGTCTCCGGCGGAGGGCGCAGCTTGCAGGTCTCGGAATGGCCGTTCCACTCCATGTCGAGCACCGGCGGCAGATCGCCGGGGGTTGCCGGAACGTGGTCGATGAACCACTGGGCCTGCTCCTCGGCAGTGCGGCAGTAATAGTAGAAATGGTAGGCCCCCACGGGCACCCCGGCCCGGCGCGCCGCCTCATGGTTGGTCGGGAACATCGGGTCGGCGAAATCACCGCCCTCTGTGGCCTTGAGGAACGCAAAGCCGACGCCGCCCCGCGCCGCCGAGTCGAAATCGATTGCGCCCTGGAAGCGTGAAGCGTCGATGCCATGGACGTCGTAATGGCTGGGCTTGGTGCTGCCGCGCCAGTCATTCGGCTGGACGTCGTCAAAGCCCTTGGGGATGCCATTCGGCCGTCCGCCGCCACATGCCGCAAGCGTTGCCAGAAGCATGCCCGTCACCAGCCAGCGCACGATCCCCGCCATTCCACCACCTCTACCGATTCATTGCCGCTTATTGGCGCGGCCGGGCCGTCTTGTCACGCCGGTTTGCGACCTTGGCGCAGCCGTCAGCCAATCCCTGCGTGTCAGCGCCAATGGGGAAGGCACACGTAGCTGATTGACGCCCTCAAAGCTCAATTCCGCCCAGGGGGAAATTGCGGGCGTTGACCCGTGGAAGGCTTAGCCAAAACGGGCCGGATCGAGCGCGGCGACGAGATCGGCGGACAGGGCAGGGGCGCGCCCGGCAATCAGGTCGGCGGCCAGCTGGCTTGCCGCCGCCGAGGATTGGAAGCCGTAGCCGCCCTGTCCCGCCAGCCAGAAGAAGCCCGGCTCCTGCCTGTCCCGACCAATGACGAGCACGCGATCCGGCGCAAAGGTTCGCAGACCGGCCCAGCTTGAGATCAGTCGGGTCACGGGCTCTGTCACCATCTCCTCGTAGCGCGCGAGGCCCTCTGCCAGAACCGTGTCGTCGGCCCAGGCATCGTGCGGGTCCATCGGATGTTCTTCGGCAGGCGAGACGATCAGCGCGCCGGCATCGGGCTTGGCGTACCAGCTTTCGCCGGTTCCGAAGATCATTGGCCAGGTCCGCGGATCGTGCCCACCGGGGGCAGGGATGCGGGCCATGGACCGGCGGTTGGGTTGCAGGCCGATCGGCCGGACGCCCGCCATCGCAGCGATCTCATCGGCCCAGGCGCCGGCGGCATTGATCAGAAGCCGGGCCCGATATGACCCCTTCGCGCTCGTTACCAGCCAGTGATCCGCTTGGCGGGTAATGGCCTGCACCGGGACGCCGGTCACGATCTCTGCCCCGTTCGTTCTGGCTTCCCGCGCGAAGTGCTGGATCAGACGGTCGGTGTCGATGTCCCAGGCGTGGTCACCGGCGGCGGCAAAGCGCACGACCTCGGGGTTGATGATCGGAACGCGGGCGCGCGCCTCGTCCACCTCAATCGGTTCCAGGCTCATCGCGTCCATGTCGCGCTGCAAGGTCTCGCGCTGGTCTGCCCGGGCCAGGATCATCAGGCCGCGCGGCGCCAGAAGGTCCGGCAGGGCACGGAAGTAATCGCCCGAAGCCTCGGACAGGGCCACGACCGGGGGCAGGCCATAGGACGGCTCGTACATCGCCGCGGATCGGCCGGAGGTGTGGTAGGCCAGCCCGGTCTCTGCCTCCAGCAGGACGACGCTGCCCAGATGCGAAAGTCGGGCAGCCGCGGAAACGCCGGCGATGCCGCCACCGATGATGAGAAAGTCGTTCATGCGCGCAGGCTGCCTGTCCGCAAGAAAGATTTCAAGGGGGAGATGGTGCAAGAAAAAAGACCCGGCGTGAGCCGGGTCTTTCTCAGGCATGAAATCGGGGTCGGCGTGTCAGGCCCGCCGAGCCCGCCCTATTGCGGCAAAAGCCGCCAAACCAGCTGCAAGCATCCCCAGTGCGCCCGGCAGCGGAACTGGCGCCGGCGGGACATAGGTCATCAGGTCTTGCGTCGTGTCGCGGCCGTCGGTGCCGAGCGGGACGGTCAGGATCTTCAGCCCGGCTGTCGACAGCTCCCACCCCTTGGTGCCGAGCTTCGACAGCCAGTCGTTTGCGGTCGCGATCGAGGTGGCCTGCAGATACTTGCTCGGTGCGCGCACGCGGAAGGTCTTGTCGAGCGGGCCGGGTTCATAGACGCTCAGATGCGGCTTGGTCTCGGCGACGATTTCCCAGGCGGCCAGCTGGAAGGCGACGGCATTCTCGATGCTGTCGTCCATCAGGTCCCAGGCCCCTTTGGCCAGCGCGCCCAGCATCTTCAGCCGGTCGAGGCTGAGCGACTTGATGCCGGCCGCGATGTCGTCGTGCAGGCTGTAATTGCCGACAAGCGATGTCCCGCTGCGCTTGAGATAGGTGAAGGGCGTCACGCAGAAGCCGATGAATTTCTCGACTGCGCCCTTGGTGCCGTCGCCGATTGTCCGGTTGCCGTCGATGTCGAGATGGCCCTGCAGCTGGAACGCACCGGCCAGTCCCGTAATGTAGTCCTTGGGGTCGGGGGTCGAGGTGTTGAAGATCATCACCTTGGTGCCGCCCAGCTTTCCGGCCTCGCCCGTGAAGATGTCGCTGGTCTGCTGGGTGACGGTCGCGGCCTCGGCCGAAAACGGCGCGGCCAGAATGGCAGCAACGGCCAGAACCTTTACAAATGTCATCTCGAAACTTCCTTACTTTCGCCCAAATCGCCCCCGCGTGCAGTCGAGATTGCATCGACCGGGAGGAAGGTCAAACACGGCGAAGGCGCCGGGCGGCGAAGTCCGTGAACGGGTCAGGGGCAGGTTGCAACCACAGGGAGAGCCGCCCTGTGCCAAATTCCCGTGCCCTTGAGCGGCGGGATGATCGAATGATGCGGTTGGCTGGAAAGTCCCAGTGTCTGCCCCCGGACTGTGCGAGCGGTGACGACAATTGCGGCCATTCCGGACCGCAACGGGGTCAAGATCCCTGCCGCTGCATGGCCACTTTCAGGAAACAAGGTGTTTCCTTGGCGGAATTACGGCGCCAATGCGGCAAAGCGATGGCCGGATACGGGCGGGAACCAATCCTGTGCGCATCCACGGATTGGTCAATCCGTGCTCAGGGCAGATCTGGGCTGATTCGCTGGCAGGGGCTAGACCGCGCTGCGCCCATTGATCCTTGCGCTACGCCTGAGGTCGCCCCGGATCAAGGCGACGCCAACGCCCAGGGCGATGGCCTGCGGATGTTTCCCCAGACTGCGGTCGCCGATCGGGCAGACGATCCTTCCGACGGATCGCTCATCGTGACCGAGGGCCTCGAGGCGGCTGCGGAACCGCGCCCATTTCGTCGCTGATCCGATCAGGCCGCAGCTGCCGAAACCGCGCTGGAGCAGACGGTGGCAAAGTTCGAGGTCGAGTGCGTGAGAATAGGTCAGGATCAGGTGCTCGGCGTCCCGTGGCGCGTGATCGGCCAGAACCGCCGGATCGGCCGCGGGAATTGCTGTGACGCCGGGCGGAACCTCGGCGGGAAAGCGGTTCGGGGCCACGTCGATCCAGGTGATCGCAAGCTCCGGCAGCGGCGCCAGCACCGAGACGATCGCGCGGCCGACATGGCCTGCGCCCCAGATCCAGACCTGCCGGGTGGCCCGTACGACCGGTTCGACCATCCAGCCTTGCACCAAGGCGGACTCCGGCGGCACCCCTTCACCGCGCGCTCGGGCGAGCAGGCGTTTCACGGCCAGCGGCATCGGGCGGCCGTCCACGGCGCGGGCGATCACCGTCTGGCCGTCCAGTGCCGCGAGGGTTGTTGCGTCATGCACCTCGGTCAGCACCGTCACCGACCCGCCGCAGCACTGGCCGAGCTTCGGCCCGAGCGCCTCGCGGTCGAGCCGCTGGCCGCCTTCAGGCAGCATCGCCAGCGCGCGCTGCGTTGCTTCCCATTCCAGCGCGCCGCCGCCGATGGTTCCTTCGGTGCCGCCCTGCCAGACGAGCATCGAAGCCCCCACCTCGCGCGGGGAGGAACCCTGCACGGCGGCGATCACCACCCGCACCACGATGCCGTGGGCAGCGACGGCGGTGCGGAGGGCGGCGAGGTCAAACATCGCCGCGCTGCCGCTTGACGGCCATCAGGATGCGCTCGGCCGTGGCCGGGGCGTCGAGATGCGGATAGACCGATCCGTCGCCGCAGGCCGCAACCGCATCCGACAGGGCGAGGAAGGCCGAGATGCCAAGGTTGAACGGCGGCTCGCCCACGGCCTTGGACCGGCCCACCGTATCCTCGCGGTTCGGGCGGTCCCAGAGCGCGACGTTGAAGACCCGCGGCCGGTCGGAGCAGGCCGGGATCTTGTAGGTCGAGGGGGCATGGGTCGTGAGACGTCCCTTGTCGTTCCAGACCAGCTCCTCCGTCGTGAGCCAGCCCGCGCCCTGCACATAGGCGCCCTCGACCTGGCCGATGTCGATCGCCGGGTTCAGGCTGTTCCCCGTATCATGCAGGATGTCGGCGCGTAGGATGCGGTTCTCGCCCGTCAGCGTGTCGATCACCACCTCGGTCACAGCCGCGCCGTAGGCGAAGTAGAGGAAGGGTCGGCCCTGTCCCTTGACCCGGTCCCAGGTGATCTTCGGGGTCTTGTAGAAGCCGGTCGAGGACAGCGACACGCGCGACTGGTAGGCCATCGCCGCCACCTCGGCGAAGCTGTAGTCCGCACCGCCGACCTGCACCCGGCCATCGGCAAAGCGGACCTGCGCCGGGTCGGCCTGGTGCTTTTCCGCCAGATGCGCGGCCATCCGTTCCCGGATCGCCTCGCAGGCGATCTTGACCGCCATGCCGTTCATGTCGGCCCCTGACGAGGCGGCGGTGGCCGAGGTGTTCGGCACCAGCGCCGTGTCGGTCGCGGTGATCTTGACCATCTCGGCATCGACGCCAAAGACACCCGCCGCCACCTGCGCGATTTTCTGGAACAGGCCCTGTCCCATCTCGGTCCCGCCGTGGTTCATGCGGATCGAGCCGTCCTGATAGACATGCACCAGAGCGCCTGCCTGGTTGAGCCAGGTCAGCGTGAAGGAGATGCCGAACTTGACCGGCACCATGGCGATGCCGCGCTTCAGGACCGGGCTTGTCTTGTTCCATTCCCGGATCGCCTCGCGGCGGGCAACGTAGTCGGAGGTCTCGGACAGCTTCGCCGTCATCGCATGGCCGATGAAATCCTCGATCGGCATCAGGTAGGGCGTCGTCTGCGGCTGAAGCTCTTCCGCTTTCGGCGAATGCGGGCCTCCGTAGCGATGGCCGTGACCGGGACCCTGATCCACGTCGCATTCGCGGTAGTAGTTCACCCGGCGGACCTCGAGCGGGTCCTTCTTCAGCGCGTGGGCGATGTGGTCCATCACCCGCTCGATCCCGATGATGCCCTGCGGTCCGCCAAAGCCGCGATAGGCGGTGGCGGACTGGGTGTTGGTCTTGAGGCGGTGGCTTTCGATGCGGACATGCGGCAGCCAGTAGGCGTTGTCGGCATGGAGCATCGCCCGGTCGGCGACGGGCAGCGACAGGTCCTGGCTCCAGCCGCAGCGGAAGAGATGCAGGAACTCGATCCCGGTCAGCTTGCCGGCGTCGTCGAAGCCCGCCTTGTAACCGATGGCGAGGTCATGGCGCTTGCCGGTGATGACCATGTCATCGTCGCGGTCGTAGCGCAGCTTGCAGGGCCGCCCGGTGCGCGCGGCGGCAATCGCGCAGGCGACGGCCAGCGCGTTGCCCTGGCTTTCCTTGCCGCCGAAGCCGCCGCCCATCCGGCGCACCTCGACCCGCACCGCGCTCATGGACAGGTGCAGCGCGTGGGCGACCTTGTGCTGGATCTCGGTCGGGTGCTGCGACGAGGCATGGACGAGCATGTCGCCATTCTCGAGCGGCAGTGCGAGGGCGACCTGGCCTTCGAGGTAGAAATGCTCCTGCCCGCCGACCTCCATCCGGCCTTCGACGATGTGCGGGGATTTCGCCAGCGCCCCGGCGGCATCGCCTCGGGTCCAGATGCTGGGCCCGGATTCGAAGCGGCTGTTGGCGGCCAGCGCCTGATCGACGGTCAGGAGGGCGGGCAGCTCCTCGATGTCGAACTTCGCCTTCTTCACCGCCTTGCGGGCGGCGAGATGGCTTTCGGCGGCAAGGAGGAACACCTGCTGGCCGACGTAATGCACCGTGCCGGTGGCAAGCAGCGGCTCGTCCTCGGCCGAGGGGGAGCAGTCGGGCATGTGGTCGAAATCTTCGGCCGACCAGACGCCGACGACACCGGGCGAGTTGCGGACCGCGGAAAGGTCGAGCGAGCGGATGCGGCCATGCGCGACGGGCGACAGGCCGAAGGCAAGATGCAGGGTGCCGGCGGGCGTCGGGATGTCATCGACATAGCGCGCGACGCCGGTGACATGCAGCGGCCCGGAATCGTGCGGGAGGGGTTTGCCCATGCTCATGCGCGCACCTCCAGCGGGTTGAGGTCAAGGATGCGGGGCGTCTGGCCGGACAGTTCCAGCGCGTAGCGGATGAGCATGTTTCCGGCGGCCTCGAGCCGGTAGGCAGCCGAGGCGCGCATGTCGGTCATCGGTGTGAAGTCCCGGGCGAAGAGAGGCTTCACCGCCTCGGCCGTGGCGAGGTCGAGCTTCTTGCCGATCAGTGCCTGTTCCACCGCTGTCGCCCGCTTCGGGATGCCCGCCATGCCGCCGAAGGCGATGCGGGCAGCGGTTACGAGGCCGTTGTCCACCGTCAGGTTGAAGCAGCCGCAGACGGCGGAGATATCCTGGTCGAAGCGCTTGGAGAGCTTGTAGCAGCGCAGGGCAGGGGCGGTGGCCGGGATCGTGACGGCTTCGACGAATTCGCCGGGCTGGCGGTCCTGCTTGCGGTAGTCGAGGAAGAAATCCTCCAGCGGGATCGAGCGGCGGGCATCGCCCATGCGGAGGTGGAGCGCGGCGCCGAGCGCGATCAGCGCGGGCGGGCCGTCACCGATCGGCGAGCCGTTGGCGATGTTGCCGCCGATGGTCGCGGCGTTGCGGACCTGGACCGAGGCATAGCGGCGGAGAAGCTCGGCGAAGTCGGGATGCGGCGACTTCATGGCGTCGAGGAGGTCGCTGATGGTGACGCCGGCGCCAATGCGGATCTCGGTGCCGGTGGTCTCGATCCGCTTCAGGTCGGCGATGCCATTCAGGAAGGCGACCGGGGCGAGGTTCATCAGCGCCTTGGTCACCCAGAGACCGACATCGGTCGCCCCGGCGATCAGCGTCGCGGTCGGATTGGCCGCGTACCAGCGGGCGAGTTCGTCGGTCGTCGAGGGGCGGAAGGCGTCGGACGGGGGGCCGTCTGCCCCCCGCGCGGCCGTGCCGGCCGCTCCCCCCGAGGGTATTTTGGCCAAGAAGAAACCAGGGTCAGTTTCCTGTTTGAGCCAGTCCGGGACCGAAGCGGTTGAGGCCGCTTCGGCGGCACGGATGATCGGGGCGTAGCCGGTGCAGCGGCAGAGGTTCCCGGCGAGGACGTCGTCATGGTCTGTGCGGCGGTTCAGGTGGCCGGCGGCCATCGCCATGACGAAGCCCGGCGTGCAGAAACCGCATTGGGAGCCGTGATGGTCGACCATTGCCTGCTGGACAGGGTGCAGCGCGCCATCGGGGCCCGTCAGCCCCTCGACCGTGCGCACCGCCTTGCCGTGAAGCTGGGGCAGGAACAGGATGCAGGCATTGAGCGCGCGGGTTCCGTCCTGATCGCTGACCATGACGGTGCAGGCGCCGCAATCGCCCTCGTTGCAGCCTTCCTTGGTGCCAGTGAGCTGGCGCGTCTCGCGCAGCCAGTCCAGCAGCGTCCGCGTCGGGGGCTCACCCGCGATGCGAACCGGCGTTCCGTTGAGCAGAAACGCTGTCTCGGTCATGTGCAAACCTGCCGCCTTCTCCTCGCCGGGGGCCAATGCGCGCCCGCCCGATGCGGCGTAAAGCGGGGCGCGCGCCCTAGATGCCCATATCTTCATCAAATGCCGCGTCCTGCCCACAAGGCAAGCGGAACCTTTCCGGCTTTGCCGATGTCACTTTCGCCTTTTGCCGAAAAGCGGGGCGGGCCTTGCGGTGCCCTGCCCGGTCGTTAGGCTGTGCGGCATGTCCGACGCGCCGCGATTCATCCATCTGAGGGTCCATACCGAGTATTCGCTGCTGGAAGGCGCGGTTCCGGTGAAGAAGCTGGTCAAGCTCTGCGAGGCGGCGTCGATGCCGGCGGTCGCGGTGACCGACACCAACAACATGTTCGCTGCTCTGGAATTCTCGGTGACCGCTTCCGGGGCCGGCGTGCAGCCGATCGTCGGCTGCCAGGTCTCGGTCGCCTACGAGGCGCAGGCGCCGGGGGAAAAGCCCCGTCCGCCAGCGCCGGTGGTGCTGCTGGCGCAGTCCGAAGCGGGCTACATGAACCTGATGAAGCTGAACTCCTGCCTTTACATCGACAAGGGGGGGCAGCTGCCACAGGTTACGCTCGATGAGTTGCAGGCGCATTCCGCCGGGCTGATCTGCCTGACTGGTGGGGCCGATGGGCCGGTCGGGCGTTTCCTGCAGGCGGGGCAGGAGGCGAAGGCACGCGCTCTCCTAAGCCGGATGGCGGCGATCTGGCCGGACCGGCTTTATATGGAGCTGCAGCGCCATCCGGGAGAAGGCGGGCTGACGACCGAGGCGGAGCGGGCGACCGAACCGGGGCTGGTGACGCTGGCCTATGAGCTGGGCCTGCCGCTGGTCGCCACGAACGACGTCTATTTCCCGAAATCCGAGATGTACGAGGCGCATGACGCGATGATCTGCATCGCCGAGGGCGCCTATGTCGACCAGCAGGCGCCGCGCCGGCGACTGACGCCGCAGCACTATTTCAAATCCGAAGCCGAGATGTGCGCGCTGTTCGCCGACCTGCCCGAGGCGCTGGAGAACACGGTCGAGATCGCCCGCCGCTGCGCCTATGCCGCGAAGAAGCGCAAGCCCATCCTGCCACGCTTTGCCGATGACGAGGTGGAGGAGTTGCGGCGCCAGGCCTGGGAAGGGCTCAAGGCGCGGCTCGCGGTGATCCCGCATGCTGTGACCGTGAAGGAGTACGAGGACCGGCTGGCCTTCGAGCTTGGCATCATCGAGCAGATGGGCTTCCCCGGCTACTTCCTGATCGTGGCCGACTTCATCAAATGGGCCAAGTCGCATGGCATCCCGGTGGGACCGGGCCGGGGGTCAGGTGCGGGTAGTCTCGTGGCCTATGCGCTGACGATCACCGACCTCGACCCCCTGCGCTATTCGCTGCTCTTCGAACGCTTCCTGAACCCCGAGCGGGTTTCGATGCCGGACTTCGACATTGACTTCTGCATGGACCGGCGGGAGGAGGTGATCCGCTATGTGCAGGAGCACTACGGGCGCGAGAAGGTCGGTCAGATCATCACCTTCGGTGCTCTCCTGTCGAAGGCGGCGGTGCGCGACGTGGGACGCGTGCTGCAGATGTCCTACGGGCAGGTCGACCGCCTGTCGAAGCTGATCCCGGTCGAGGGTGTGAAGCCGGTTTCGATCACCAAGGCCCTGGCCGACGAGCCCCGTCTACGCGAAGCGGCGAAAGAAGAGGTCGTGGGCCGGCTTCTGACCTATGCCGAGCAGATCGAGGGGCTTTTGCGCAACGCGTCGACCCATGCGGCGGGCGTGGTGATCGGGGACCGGCCGCTGGATGAGCTGGTGCCGCTCTATCAGGACCCGCGCTCGGACATGCCGGCGACGCAGTTCAACATGAAATGGGTCGAGGCGGCAGGGCTGGTGAAGTTCGACTTCCTCGGGCTGAAGACGCTGACGGTGATCCAGAATGCCATCGACCTCATCAGGGCCGGGGGGCGGCACCTGCACGAGGCGGCTGACGGGCGGGTCCTTTATGAGCCGAAGCCCGAGGCGGTCGATGACATCGGGCATATCCCGCTCGACGACAAGCCAAGCTACGAGCTTTACGCGGCGGCGAAGACCGTGGCGGTGTTCCAGGTCGAAAGCTCGGGGATGATGGATGCGCTGCGGCGCATGAAACCGACCTGCATCGAGGACATCGTGGCGCTGGTGGCGCTCTACCGTCCCGGTCCGATGGAGAACATCCCGACCTATTGCGAGGTGAAGAACGGGCTGCGCGAGATCGAGTCGATCCACCCGACCATCGACCATATCCTGGCCGAGACGCAGGGCATCATCGTCTACCAGGAACAGGTGATGCAGATCGCGCAGGTCATGGCGGGCTATTCGCTCGGCGGCGCCGACCTCTTGCGCCGCGCCATGGGCAAGAAGATCGCCGAGGAGATGGCCAAGGAGCGCCCGAAATTCATCGAGGGCTGCACCAAGACCCACGGGATCGACGCGAAGAAGTCGGGCGAAGTCTTCGACCTGCTCGAGAAGTTCGCGAACTACGGCTTCAACAAGTCGCACGCCGCCGCCTATGCGGTGGTCAGCTACCAGACGGCCTGGCTGAAGGCAAACCATCCAGTGGAGTTCATGGCTGCCGTCATGAACTGCGACATCCACCTGACCGACAAGCTGGCCGTCTACAAGCGCGAGATCGACAAGCTCGGGATCCGCACCGTCGCGCCCTGCATCAATGCCTCGCAGGCGACCTTCTCGGTCAAGGACGGGGCAGTGGTCTATGCGCTCGGCGCGCTGAAGAACGTGGGCGTCGAGGCGATGCGGATGATCGTTGAGGCACGGGGCGCGAAGCCTTTCGTCACCCTTTTCGATGTGGCGCGGCGGGTTGACCTGAAGCGGGTGGGCAAGCGGCCGCTGGAGATGCTGGCGCGGGCCGGGGCCTTCGACGTGCTCGACCGCAACCGGGCGCGGGTGTTCGAGGCGCTGGATGCGCTGGTGGCCTACTCCGCCGCGATCCACGAGGCGGCGGGGTCGGCGCAGGTCTCGCTTTTCGGTGAAGCCGGGGCGGACCTGCCCGAGCCGCGGCTGGCGAACCGGGACGACTGGCTGCCAGTCGAGCGCCTGGCCGAGGAACACAAGGCGATCGGCTTCTACCTGTCGGGCCATCCGCTCGACGACTACATGTCGAGCCTGAAGCGCCGCGATGTGCGGACGCTGACCGAAATCGCCGCGGCGGCGGAGCGGGGGCCGATGGTGGCCAAGATCGCCGGATCGGTCTCGGGTCGACAGGAGCGGAAGTCGGCCAAGGGCAACCGCTTTGCCTTCGCGCAGCTGTCCGATCCGACGGGACTTTACGAGGTGACGGTGTTCTCCGATGTGCTGGAAGCGGCGCGGGACCACCTGGAACCAGGGCGGAACGTGGTCCTGACGGTCGAGGCGACGCTGGAAGGCGAGACGCTGAAGCTTCTGGCCCGCGCGGTGCAGCCGATCGATCAGGTGGCGGCCGAGGCGGGTGGCGCAGCGGGCCTGCGTATCCATCTGGACCGGGCCGAGGCGGCAGCCTCGGTCGCAGCCCTGTTCGAGCGTGTGAAGACGGACTCGGCCCGGGCCCGGGGGGCAGTGACGATCTGCGTCGCCGATCCGGAAACCGGCGAGGAGATCGATATCGAGTTGCCGCAAGTCCTGCCCGTCACGCCGCAAGTGCGCGGGGCGCTTCGGGCGATTTCCGGAGTGCGGGCGGTCGAAGAGATGTAGTCAGGCGCGGGTCGATTTTTCTGCGAAAAATCTTGAGAGTCATATAGGCCTGATTTTTCGTAGAAAAATCGCCGGCTCAGCCCCAGCCCATGGCGACGGCGCCGTTGTAGATCAGGAACGACCCGATCCAGGCAAGGGCGAACATGTAGGCGAAGGTCGCCCACATCCAGCGCTGGCCACCGGTCTCGCGGCGGATCACGGCGAGGGTCGAGATGCATTGCGGCGCGAAGATGTACCAAACGAGCAGTGACAGCGCGGTCGCAAGGCTCCAGTTATGCGCGAGTACGGAGCCAAGATTGGCCCCGTCGCCGCCCACGGCATAGACGGTGGCGAGGCCGGAGACGGCGATTTCCCGCGCCGCCATGCCGGGGATCAGGGCCACCGAGATCTGCCAGTTGAAGCCGATCGGGGCAAGGATCGGCTCCAGGAGGTGGCCGAGCCAGGCCGCGAAGGAATAGTAGATGGCAGGCTGGGTAGCACCGGGCGGGGCGCCGGGCAGGGTCGCCAGCACCCAGATCAGCACCGTCATTGTGAAGATCGTCGTTCCCGCGCGGCGAAGGAAGGCGCGGGCGCGCTGCCAGAGGCCGATCGCCACGGACTTCAACCGAGGCATCTTGTAGTCAGGCAGGTCGAGCATGAAGGGCGGGCTGGGCGTATGGCGCCAGACCAGCATCTTCGCGGCGAAGGAAACCGCCAGGGCCGAGGCGATTCCGGCGACATAAAGCACGAACATCACCAGTCCCTGGAGGTTCAGCACCCCGAGAACTGGCCGCGCCGGGATGAAGGCCGCGATGATGAGCGTGTAGACCGGGATGCGCGCCGAACAGGTCATCAGCGGCGCGACCAGGATCGTCGTCAGCCGATCGCGGCGGTTCTCGATCACCCGGGCCGACATGATCCCCGGCACCGCGCAGGCGAAGGACGACAGGAGCGGGATAAAGGCCCGGCCATGAAGGCCGGCCCCGCCCATGATCTTGTCCATCAGAAAGGCCGCGCGGGCCATGTAGCCAAGGTCTTCCAGCAGCAGGATGAACAGGAACAGCACGAGGATCTGCGGCAGGAAGACGATCACCCCGCCCACCCCGGCGATCACCGCGTCCAAGAGGAACGACCGCAGGATGCCGTCGGGAAGATGGGTCGAGATTGCCTGCCCTAGCGCGGTGAATGCAGCGTCGATCACATCCATCGCCGGCTGCGCCCAGCTGAACACTGCCTGGAACATCAGGAACAGGATCACCAACAGGCAGACGAGGCCAAGCACGGGGTGCAACAGAACCTTGTCGATCTTGTGGGTCAGGGTATCGGGTTCGGGCGGCAGCGTAATGGCGCTCGCGATCAGCCGGTCGGCCTCGCGGTGGCTTTGCCGCAGATCGCTGGCCGAAGGCGGGTTCCACAGGTTCTCGCCCGCTGGCGGAACGCCTTCGTCCAGCGTTGCCTGCAACTGCGCCAGCAGGGCATCAAGCCCGCCCTTGCGCACCGAATTCGCGGTAACCACCGGCACACCGAGCTTGTCCTGCATCGCGGCCGTGTCGATCTCGATCCCGCGATGGCGGGCGATGTCGATCATGTTGAAGACTACGATCATCGGCAGCCCGACCGTGACCAGCTCCATCGCCAGCCGAAGCCCGGTCTTCGGCGAAGAGGCATCGACGACCGCGATCAACAGGTCCGGGACCGGCTCGCCCGGGCGGCGCCCGAGGATCACGTCGCGGGTCACCTCTTCGTCCGGGCTGCGGGCCCGGAGCGAATGCGTGCCGGGCAGGTCGACAAGGTCGATCTCGGTGCCAGTGGCAAGGCGGGCGACGCCGGTCTTGCGTTCGACCGTGACGCCCGAATAGTTGGCAACCTTCTGGCGGCTTCCGGTCAGCGCGTTGAACAGCGCGGTCTTTCCGCAGTTCGGCGGACCGGCAATGGCAAAGCGCGGGCGGATGGCTGGCAGGTTCATGTCGGATCAGGAGACGAGGATCGCCATCGCCTCTCGCCGCCGCAAGGCCACCGTCGCACCGTTAACCTGTACCGCGATCGGATCGCGCCCGAACAGGCCCTCGTGCAGGATACGGACCCTTGCCCCTTCGACGAAGCCAAGTTCGATCAGGCGGCGCTCCAGTTCCTCTGGCGGTAGGGCGCCCGTGTCATGGCTTGCGCTGATATGGTGGACGTGGCCGGAATACCCCCGATGAAGACTGCCAAGCGGACAGGGCGCCTCCGGGTTCTGGCCGGGACGGCGGTCCGGATGAGCCGGGGTAATCATGGGTGAAGTCCTCAAGGGCCGGGAGCCTGACGCCCCTTCTGGCTAATCCGACAGGATTAGTCAAGAAACTGCGCAGTAGCTAGCCAGCCGGTCAAAGATCGGCCGGAACCGCCAGCCCGAGTCGGCCGGCAATGCGCTTCAGGAGCTGTCGCTCGGCGACCGACCAGCCGGCGTGGCGCGCCGCATAGAGAGTTGCTTCGGAGCTGTGGACCAGTCCATCGGACAGGATCTTGAGGTGGTTTGCCCGCAACGTCTCGCCGGTCGAGGTGATGTCGGCGATCGCCTCGGCCGTCAGGTTCTTGACCGTGCCTTCGGTCGCGCCCTGGCTGTCGACGAGCTGATAATCGGCGATGCCCTGCTCGGTCAGGAAATCGCGGACCAGGCGATGGTACTTCGTTGCGATCCGCAGGCGGTGGCCGTGAACAGCGCGGAAGGCCGAAGCGGCAGCGTCGAGGTCGTCGAGCGTGTCGACGTCGATCCAGGCGGCCGGGACAGCGATGATGAGATCGGCGTGACCGAAGCCGAGCGGCGCCAGTTCGGCAACCTGAGAATGCCAGTCGGCGAGCTTGTCACGGACCAGATCGGACCCGGTGACGCCGAGATGGATGCGCCCCGCGGCCAGTTCGCGCGGGATCTCGCCGGCCGACAGCAGCACGAGGTCGATGCCGTCGATGCCGTCGACCGCGCCGGAATATTCCCGTTCGGTCCCGGCGCGGCGCATGGGAAGGCCCCGTGCCCCGAACCAGTCGAAAGTCTTTTCCATGAGCCGGCCCTTCGAGGGCACGCCGATCTTGAGCGTCATGCGTCGTCCCCCTTCAGCGTGGCGACGAGCGCCGGGCGGATCACGCCGCCGACCGCAGGCAGAGTACGGCCCTGGCCCAGCACGGCGGTGAGCGCATCGTAGCGCCCGCCCGAGGCGACGGGCGGCCAGCCGGGCCGGTCGGCGAGGAAGCTGAAGACGAATCCGTCGTAGTATTCGAGCGTGGTGCGGCCGTGGCTTGCTTCGAAAGGCAGGGTCGAGATGTCGACGCCCTCGGCTTCCAGCGCGGCAAGACGGTCGGCAAAGGTATCAACGGCGGGCGCGATGGACGGCAGGTCAGCCGTGATCTCGCGCAGGTGGGCCAGCGCGGCCGGCGCGGCGGCTTCCAGCGACAGGAGGTCGTCGAGGATCGTGGCCTCGGTCGCCGAGATCGGCGGCGTGTCCGCATCCTCGATCAGGCCCCGGGCGCGCATGGCGATCTCCTCCGGCGTGCGGAGGCCGACGAAGGGACCTGCAGCTTCGATCAGCGCGTCTACGCTGTCGGAGGCGAGGCGGTCGAGCAGGCGTTGCCTTGCCGGCGGAACAGGGGTCCGGCCGGCGAAGCGGTCGAGCAGGGCCCGGAACCGCCGGGGGCGCCAGACATGGCGGGTCAGCGCCGCCTTGCGCCGTGCCGAGGTCTTCAGCCCGTCGATCGCCGCAAGGATGATGCCCAGATCGCCCGTGACGGGACGCAGGTTCAGCGGCGCGAGCAGGCGGGCGAAGAGCGCAAACACTTCCGCATCGGCGCCTGCCGGATGCTGGCGGGCGAAAAGCTCGAACCCGACCTGGAGATACTCGCTGGCGCGGCCCTCGGACGCGGTATCCTGTTTCCGGAACACCTCGCCCATGTAGCAGTAGCGGGCGGGTTCGCGGTCCTCGGCCATGTGCATCTGCACGACCGGCACGGTGAAGTCGGGTCGCAGCATCATCTCGCCGCGCAGCGGGTCGTGGGTGACATAGGCGCGGGCGCGGATGTCCTCGCCATAGAGGTCGAGCAGGGTATCGGCGGGTTGCAGAATGTCTGTTTCGACCGGCTCGCCGCGCGCCGCGACGAAGGCGGCGAAAAGGCGTTCGGCTTCGGCGCGCTCGGCGGCGCGGGGGGCGGTCATCGCCCGATCATCTCGCGCACCGCCGCGACCAGTTGGTCGCGCGGAACCTCGACCTGGGCCGGGCGGGCCTTCCATTCCTCGAGCGTGGCCTCCTCGGCCAGCTTCGCGCCCAGGATCAGGTCCTTGAGTATCACTGTGCCGTTGGCCGCCTCGTTGCCGCCCTGAATGACCGCGACAGGCGCGGCGCGCTTGTCGGCGTATTTGAGCTGGTTGCCGAAGTTCTTCGGGTTGCCGAGATAGACCTCTGCGCGGATACCGGCACGGCGCAGGTCGTTCACCATCGCCATGTAATCGGCCATCCGATCGCGATCCATCACGGTCACCACGACCGGACCGGTAGTATCGGCGCTGGTCCGGCCCTTCGCGCGCAGCGCGGCGAGCAAGCGGTCCACCCCGATCGACACGCCGGTCGCTGGCACCGACTGGCCGGTGAAGCGCTTGACGAGATCGTCATACCGCCCGCCGCCCGCCACCGATCCGAACTGCCGCTTGCGGCCTTTCTCGTCGAGGATCTCGAAAGTCAGTTCCGCCTCGAACACCGGGCCGGTGTAGTAGCCGAGGCCACGCACCACCGACGGGTCAATGACGATGCGGTCGGGGCCGTAACCTTGGGCGGCCAGCAGCGAGGCGATGGTCTCAAGCTCATCCACGCCCTCGGTGCCGATCCGCGATGACTCAACCAGTTCCCGCAGACGCGCAATGGTGGCCGGGCCGGTGTCGCGCTTGGCATCCATGAAGCCCATCACGACCTCGGCCTGTTCCGCGCCGAGACCCGCCCCCTTGGTGAAATCGCCGCTCTCATCCTTGCGGCCCGCCCCCAGCAGCGCGCGCACGCCGTCTGGGCCCAGCCGGTCGAGCTTGTCGATCGCCCGCAGCACGATGCCGCGCTCATGGGCGAATTTCTCGGGGTCGGCGGGGTCGAGGACGCCCGCGACCTCCATGACGCCGTTCAGGACCTTGCGGTTGTTGACCCGCACGATGTAGTCGCCGCGCGGGATGCCGACCTCTTCCAGCGCATCGGCCAGCATCGCGCAGATCTCGGCATCCGCCGCCACGGACGGCGCGCCGACCGTGTCGGCATCGCATTGATAGAACTGGCGGAACCGGCCCGGACCCGGCTTTTCGTTGCGCCAGACCGGACCCATCGCGTAGCGGCGATAGGGCGAGGGCAGGTCGTTGCGGAACTGCGCGGCCACGCGGGCCAGCGGAGCGGTCAGGTCATAGCGCAGCGCCAGCCAGTCCTGATCCTCGTCCTGCCACGCAAAGACGCCCTCGTTCGGACGATCCACGTCGGGAAGGAACTTGCCAAGCGCCTCGACCGTCTCGACGGCCGAGGTTTCCAGAGGGTCGAAGCCGTGGCGGTGATAGACGGCGGCGATCTTGTCGAGCATCGCCTTCCGCTCGGTCACTTCCGCGCCGAAATAGTCGCGGAAGCCCTTCGGCGTCTCGGCCCGTGGCCGGCGCGGGGATTTTCCGTCCGCCATGATCTTGTCCTCTGGCTTGGTCCGGCGCTGCCTTAGCCGATAGGCCGCGGCGGGGCAAGCGAAGGGCCTGCCGTTGAAGGCAATCCGGGCCTGTGCGAGTGTGGCGCAGGAGATCCGCCATGACCGACACGACCATATTCGAGGAACGCATCGCCCACCTTGTCCGCACGGTCGACGACCTGTCCGAGGTGGTCGCGCGTCAGGCGGTCGAATTGGATCGCCTCAATCGCCGGGTGCAGATGCTGATGGAGCGCGAAGCCGAACGCGAAGCGTCGGGTGGAACCATCCCCCTGGCGGATCAACGCCCGCCGCACTGGTAAATCGTTCCGTGGCGTCAATCGGAGTGTCGGGGATTGTTTTTCTCACGTCGGAATGCTGTGGTTTCCCTACATGGGAGAGGCCCTGCATCGGAGAAATGAACTTTCGACCCGTCCCGCCGCCGCGGAACGGACGCGAAGCAACTTATTCTCTTTGAGCAGCCAGTTGCCTGAACGGATGTCAGGCGCCCTTGGTTGGAATGAACTCTCCAAGGGCCTGAAGCGCGGCGATCTTGTCGGCCGGCAGGTCCGGAACGCCGTCGGTCAGGTCGTGCAGGGCTGTCACGACGTCAAGGGCGACGGCCGTCTCTTCCGCGGTGATCGGGCGGTCGGAATGCGCGAAGAACCCCATCGACCGCATCGGCCCGTCCCCGACCGAAACGGCGATGCCATGCGCCAGGCCGTAATCCCGCGCCTGGCGGAAGACGCCCGCCGTGTCCTCCGGTTCGAGGTCGGCCCAGGAGATCGTGCCGGTATGGGTCAAGCCCCAACGCACGGTCGGATCAAAGAACAGCAGGCCGTTCTGCGCATAGTATTCGACCCACCCGGCCGGGTAGGTTTGGTAAAGCAGGGTCGGGTGGTTGAATCTTACGCGAAGACCGACGGCAAAGCGCCAGTCGCACGTTTCAACCAGACGTTGCAGTTGGTGATTTATCTTTTCGGATTTGATCATGTAAGAAGTGAACCACAGGGCTTGAGACTGCGCATGGACCAGACGCACCGAAACGGACCAGACCACCCCTCACCGGACGGTGATACTTCAGACTGGAACACCTGTCCATTATGAGACTCGGTGATTGCAAGGATACCTTTGGCAGGATCGCTCCAGCAGGCCATTACGCGGCACTGCGCCTGGGTTTTTTCTCGCCCGAAGAGGAACTGACGACGTTTTCCGAGGAATGGATCGACCACTACACGGTCAACGGACTTGCCTTGCATGACCCCCTGATGCGCTGGATCTACTCGCGGAACGGCGCCTGCAGGTGGAGTGAGCTGTCGATCCCCGATCCTTTGGGCGTTCTTGCGGCTTATTCCGCCTTCGGGATGCGCTTTGGCGCGGTGGTCTGCGTGACTGCGGACGAAGAACGCCCGAGGCGGACCTTCGGATATTTCGCCCGGTCGGATCGCGAGCTGACCTCGGGCGAGTTGAGCGAACTCGAGATGACCTTGCGTGCCGCCCATTTCCAGGAGCCGGAAAGCGACCAGCCCCTGACCAAGGCGCAGACGGACGCGTTGAAGCTGCTGTCCCGGGGCATGCGGCTGAAGGAAATCGCCTATGCTCTTGGCATTTCGGAAAGCGCGGTGAAGGCCCGCCTGAAAAGCGCGATGGCTCGGATGGACGCGCGTACCCCGGTTCAGGCGGCGTCGCTTGCCGCGCAAAAGGGGCTGCTGAAATAGGCGATGGACCTGATCGACCTCAGCAAACTTCCGGGCACCACCGAGAATTTCGAGGGCTTCATCGACCAGCTTTGCCGACGCCTGGGCGTCGAATACGGGTCCTACGCATCGATGGATCCCGCGACCGGCACGGTGCGGGGCTATGCGACCTACAAGCAGGAATGGAAAGAACACTATACCAGCCACCGGATGCACCAGGTCGACCCGACCATCCACAGGTCGATCCTGAGCCTTGCCCCGGTTGACTGGAGCCGGTTCGAGCGGAACTCTAACTTCCACGCTGTCTTCCGCTCGGCGCACGATTTCGGCATCTCGGCACAGGGTGTGACCGTCCCGATCCGCGGCGCTTTCGGTGAGCGCGGATTGCTCAGTGTCACTGCGCGGATGCCGCCGGCGGAATGGCGGAAGCTCAGCCGGCAGATCATGGTCGATCTGCAGAAGGCGGCCGTGCATTTGCATGATGCGGTCCTGCGGATCGGCGGCGAGGTTCCAGGCCCGCTTCTGCGCCCGATCCTGTCTTCGCGTGAACGCGAGGTCCTGCAATGGATCGCCGCCGGCAAGTCGCAGCAGGACGTGGGCGACATTCTCAGCATCTCGCCGCGGACGGTCGAGGTGCACCTGCGCTCCGCCCGCGAGAAGCTGGGTGCGCTGACGACCGTTCAGGCCGTGGGCCGGGCCATCGGTCTGGGGCTGATCTATCCGCTCTGAAGCGACACTATCCCTATAAAAGTTAACGAAAAAACCCTTTGATTTACGGGTTTTCCCTTATGGCGCTCACCCTAGGGTTGCCCCACGATTGTTTCGTCGGTGAACAAATTGGGGGCTAAAATGATCTATGTTGTCGATTCCCTGAACAGTGGGTCCTACCGGACGCTGCTCGAGGAAATGTATCGCCTGCGGGCGCGAGTGTTCCATGACCGCCTGGGCTGGGAGGTCAAGGTCACGGACGGGATGGAAATCGACGAGTTCGATGCCATGGACCCGGCCCATGTGATCAGCGTCGATGACGAAGGCCATGTCGTGGGGTGCATGCGTCTTCTGCAGACGACGGGTCCGCACATGCTGGCCGACGTCTTTTCCTCGATCATGGATGGCGAGCCACCTCTGCGGTCCTCCAGCCTGTGGGAAGCGACGCGCTTCTGTGTCGACACCAATCGGCTGACGACCGGCCGGGGGCGCAACACCATCGGCTATGTCACCAGCGAGGTGATGATCGGAGCCTTCGAATTCGCGATGGCCGCCGGTGTGACCGACGCCATTGCCGTCATCGACCCGGTCATGAACCGGGTGCTGCAACGGGGCGGGAACGCACCGCACGGCTATGTCGGGACACCCAAGCAGATGGGCAAGGTCGTGGCGATGGCGGCACTGATGGATTGTTCAGAAGAACGGATCGCCAAGATCCGCGATTATGCCGGCATCCACCACGATGTCTTCGCTGAACAGGATATGCTCATCGCGGCAGAGTGACGGCCCCGCCTGCCCTTGGTGGCGGTCAGCGCAGCCCGATATCTGCCAGCGCCCGCGCGAGGTCATGCGGCAGCGCATCTTCGCGCGGGCGGGCTTGCGGCAGGTCGCGCGGGCTTTCCTCGACCGGCAGGTAGCGCCAGCCCTGGAAGGGGCGGCGCGAGGCCGCCTCGGTCCGGACGAGTGTCGGGTCCATCCGGATGGCGCAACGGGCGATGCCATCGCTGCCGATGCGCTCCTCGAGCCCGATGATGCGCTGGCGGGCCAGAATCGCGCCCTTGAATACCCAGTAGAGCGAACCGCCATTCAGCACCTCGTCCGCGCGCTTCGGCCACATTCGGGTGACATGGGTGTCGACCTGCTCGCCCAGCCGCCGGCGATTCTCGTCGCGCCACGCGATCAATTCCTCGACGCTGTCGCACCCGACGCAGAGTTTCACGATGTTGACGGTGCCGCTCATCGGAGCCTGTCCCTTTTCTCCGAAACGTTAATCTCTTGGCGCGCGGTTTCAAGCTGACCGGTTCGAGGCGACTGCGCGTTGACCCTGCCGGCATGACGGCGTATTTTGTGGTCTCGCTTTGTTCTCCCACAATCCAGTGGGGGAAATCAAAGCCCAGAAGCGGAGTAGCTCAAACGGAAGAGCACCTCGAATTCTAGGCCTTGTATGATGCTTGGCGGCATCTAAGAGGTACTTCGAGGAGGTTCCGGGTTCAAGTCCCGGCTCCGCAACCAACACCCAATTTAGAGGAAGCAATATGTCCCGATTCTCCGCCCCCATTGCCGAGCAGATCTGGGACATGAAGTACCGCCTGAAAGAGGCGGACGGGACGCCGATCGACGGCACGGTCGAGGATACCTGGCGGCGCATCGCCCGGTCGCTCGCGGCCGAGGAAAAGGATCCGGCCCTGTGGGAGGACCGGTTCTACGCCGCGCTCGAGGATTTCAAATACCTGCCTGCAGGCCGGATCACCGCCGGCGCCGGCACGGGGCGCAGCGTGACGCTATTCAACTGCTTCGTCATGGGCACGATTCCGGACACGATGGAGGGCATCTTCCAGGGGCTGAAGGAAGCCGCGCTGACCATGCAGCAGGGCGGCGGTATCGGCTACGACTTCTCGACCATCCGCCCGCGCGGCGCCGAGGTGAAGAGCGTGGCCGCCGATGCCTCGGGGCCGCTCAGCTTCATGGATGTCTGGGACGCCATGTGCCGCACCATCATGTCGGCCGGCAGCCGTCGCGGCGCGATGATGGCGACGATGCGCTGCGACCACCCGGATATCGAGGCCTTCATCGAAGCCAAGAAGGACCCGGCGCGCCTGCGGATGTTCAACCTGTCTGTACTAGTGACCGATGCCTTCATGGCGGCGGTCAAGGCGGACGGGCCGTGGGAACTGGTGTTCGACGGCAAGGTCTACAAGACGCTGCAGGCGCAGGACCTGTGGAACCGGATCATGCGCTCGACCTATGACGTGGCCGAGCCGGGCGTCATCTTCATCGACCGCATCAACGCGATGAACAACCTCGCCTATTGCGAAACGATCGCCGCGACCAACCCTTGCGGCGAGCAGCCCCTGCCGCCCTATGGCGCCTGCCTGCTCGGCTCGATCAACCTGCCGACACTGGTCTCGAAACCGTTCGAGAAGGGCGCGAAAATCGACCTCAAGGCGCTGGATGAGCTTGTCCGCATGGCCGTCCGGATGATGGACAACGTGGTGGACGCGAGCCGCTTCCCGCTGGACCAGCAGGCGCAGGAGGCACAGGCGAAGCGCCGGATCGGCCTGGGCGTGACCGGGTTGGCCGACGCGCTTCTGATGCTCGGGCTGCGCTATGGCTCGGAAGAGGCCGCGGCCAAGACCGAGGAATGGATGCACGCCATCGCCCGCGCCTCCTACCTCGCCTCGGTCGATCTCGCGAAGGAGAAGGGCGCCTTCCCGCTGTTCGATGCCGAGAAATACCTCGCCTCGGGGTCGCTGCGGCACATGGACGAGGATGTGAAGGCGGCGATCCGCAAACATGGCATCCGCAATGCGCTTCTGACTTCGATCGCGCCGACCGGGACGATCAGCCTCTATGCCGGGAACGTGTCGTCGGGGATCGAGCCGGTCTTCGCCTATGCCTACACCCGCAAGGTGTTGCAGAAGGACGGCTCGCGGACCGAGGAAGAGGTCGTGGACTATGCCGTGCGGCTTTGGCGCGAGAAGAACGGCGATGCGGACCTGCCCGACTATTTCGTCAACGCCCAGACGCTGCCCCCGCTCGACCATGTGCGGATGCAGGCGGCGGCGCAGAAATGGATCGACAGCTCGATCTCGAAGACCATCAACTGCCCCGAGGATATCAGCTTCGCGGACTTCAAGGACGTCTACTTGGCGGCCTGGGACCAGGGCTGCAAAGGCTGCACGACCTATCGCCCGAATGCGGTGACGGGGTCGGTGCTGACCGTGTCGGAACAGGCGGAGGCCACGCCCTCCGAGGCGCCGCAGCAGGCCACCGGCAACGGGGCGGAGGTGGTGTATCTATCCGAACCGCTGGACCGTCCGGCCGCGCTGGAGGGGCAGACCTACAAGGTGAAATGGCCGGGCAGCGAGCACGCGCTTTACATCACCATCAACGACATCATCATCGCCGGGCATCGGCGGCCCTTCGAGGTATTCATCAACTCGAAGAACATGGAGCATTTCGCCTGGACCGTGGCGCTGACCCGGATGATCTCGGCGGTGTTCCGGCGGGGCGGCGACATCTCGTTTGTCGTGGAAGAGCTGAAGGCGGTGTTCGATCCGCGCGGCGGGGCCTGGATGCAGGGGAAATACATCCCCTCGATGCTGGCGGCGATCGGCGGGGTGATCGAAGGGCATCTGATCTCGATCGGCTTCATCGAAGGCGAGGGGATGGGTCTCAAGACCGATCCCAAGGCCGAGGTTGCCGTGATCGGCACCAAGGCGCGGGCCTGCTCCAGCTGTGGCAGCTATGATCTGCGCATGGTTGAAGGCTGCATGACCTGTGCGAGCTGCGGCTTTTCCAAGTGCGGGTAGCTGGACGTCAGTCCATCTGGGAATACAATCTTGACGGGAAATCACGGTAGCGCCACAATCCGCCCACCTTGGTCATATTGTTTCCATTCTTAAGCGGGAATGGCGGGTTAGAGGTTAGGCATGCGCTGGATCCAGGCGCTTGCTCGTGTGAGGTTCGGCCATGCTCCTGCGTTCAGCCTGTTTTGCCCTGACGCTGTGCCTTGCAGCGACAACGGCAGTTGCGGAAGACCGTGTCGTGCTGGGCTGGGGCCGGCTTTTCGACAACGATGGACTTGCCGAGCAGGCGGACCGCTGGCGGACCGGATCCTACACCGCAAGCCTTGTCACCGGGCCGATCTGGCAGGGCGTCGCGCCGAGCACATTCGGCAGCATTCTCGAATATCGGTTCCGTGGCGAGATCATTGCCCCCGAAGATCTTGACGACCCGGCGCCCTGGGATCGGCGCTATGCCGGCGCGCTCAGTTTCGGCCTCCACAGTCATGTCCAGCGGGATTGGGCGGAAATGAGTGCGGGACTCGATCTGGTTGTTACCGGACCGCAGACCGGGCTCAGCAGTTTCCAGCGTGATGTCCACCGCGCGCTTGGCATGGATATTCCCAGTCCGCAGACCAACCAGATTCCCAATGGCATCCATCCGACCTTTCTGGGCGAACTGGCCCATCGCTTTGACTTGGCGCCGACCGTTGTCCTTCGGCCCTTCACCGAGGTTCAGGCGGGGGCCGAGACTTACATCCGCGTGGGCGCAGACATTCAGCTTGGGCACTACTGGGATCGGGCGCTGCTGATGCGGGACAGTCCGACCGGACAGCTGATCCGGGGGCCGGTGCTGGGTGAACAGGGTGGCCTGACATTCATGCTCGGCGGCGATTACGCGCGGGTCTTCGATAGCGTGTACCTACCGTCGGACGCGTCGCCTGAACTCGACGCCAACCGCATGCGACTGCGTGGCGGTCTGTATTACCGGGCCGAGAACTGGGGGGTTTTCTACGGCGTCACCTGGCTGAGCCGGGAGTTTGTCGGTCAGCCCGAGGGTCAGGCGGTCGGATCGGTGCGCATCGACATGAAGTTCTGACCGCTCCGCCGTTCGGTGTGGCTGTCCCCTGATATGCAACCCTTGGTTGTTCTTTTGTCGAGCCATTTGCGGAGAATGTTGCCATCCGGTCATAGTGCGCGGCAGCTTGGGCTGCTAATGTCCCGCCAACTATAATAAAACGAGCAGGCAACACAGGCATGAAGACGGGCTTTGGCGGCACGTTTGTCATTTCCTGGACGCAGACAGAAGTTGACGGACTTGCTTCGGCTCCGGCCGCGATGCTGGTGACTGGCGCTGCATGGCGCTGGACCGGTTCGCCGGTGCGGGTGGACGGGGTGGGAGGGCTTCTCAAGCTGGACGGGGCAATGGGCGCAGCTGAACTGCGCCAGAGGGCCGCGCGCAAGGTGCGCCGGCTGGTTGGCGCTGCGTTTGCCAAGGGCGAACTCGACGCCGCCGACGAGCCGGATGAGGATGCGCCGACACAGGATTTCGTTGTGACCGACGGCAGGCAAAGCTTCGCCGTCACGCTGATCGAGGTGCCGCAGGGCGGCTCCCGGCTACTGATGTTCTTCGACGAGATTCCGCCGGTCGATACCGATCTCTGGATCGTCCGGGCCTCGCTCGACCATCTTCCCCAGCCAGCGCAGAAGGAGGCCGGGGTCATCTGCTTTACCAAGGGCACCCGGCTGCTGACGCCCGATGGTCCGCGCCGGATCGAAGACCTTCGGCCCGGCGATAGGGTCCAGACCCGCGACAACGGACCGCAAGAGATCCTCTGGGCGGGCGACCGTCGGATGAGTGGGGCGCGCCTGCACGTCATGCCGCATCTGCGGCCGATCCGCATCCGCTCGGCAGCCTTTGGCATGGGCCAGCCGGAGGGCGATCTGATCGTCTCGCCGCACCACCGGATGCTGATCCGCGGCCGGGCGGCCGAGGCGCTGTTCGGAACGCCCGAAGTGCTGGTCGCGGCCGAGGATCTGCTGAACGACCTGTCCGTCACGATCGACCGCCAACTGCGCGAAGTCACCTATGTCCACATCCTGCTGGAGCGTCACCAGATCGTCTGGGCCAACGGCATCCAGACCGAAAGCTTCCACCCCTCGAACACCTCGCTGGATATGATCGACCCCGGTCAGCGTCAGGCGTTGCTCGACGTTGTGCCGGGCCTCGCGGGTGATCGCGAAGCCTATGGCGCCTTCGTCCGGCGCAACATCTCGGCGTCAGAGGCCGCGATCCTGCGGCATGAACTGGCCGAATGAGCCGCTGTTGACTCTGCCTCGCGGGCCTGTATAAGCCCGCCGATCCCGGGTGAAGGCTCGGGGTTTTTCATTGGTGTTGGTGGCCCCCGCAAGGGGATGCCTGTCGGATCCTCGGATCAAAGGACAACGCCCTTCGCCGGGCCTGAGGCCCGAAAAGTGGAAACCGGTTTTCGGACAAGCCGAAAGCTGGACAACGAAGGAGATCAGCGGTGACCAAACGCACCTCTGCCAAGTACAAGATTGACCGCCGCATGGGCGAAAACATCTGGGGCCGTCCGAAGTCCCCGGTGAACAAGCGCGAATACGGCCCCGGCCAGCACGGCCAGCGCCGCAAGAACAAACTGTCGGACTTCGGTACGCAGCTGCGCGCCAAGCAGAAACTCAAGGGCTACTACGGCGACCTGACGGAAAAGCAGTTCCGCAAGATCTACGCCGAAGCCGAACGCGTGAAGGGCGACACCGGCGAGATGCTGGTTGGCCTGCTCGAGCGCCGTCTGGATGCGGTCGTCTACCGCGCCAAGCTGGTGCCGACGATCTTCGCCGCCCGTCAGTTCGTGAACCACGGCCACGTCACCGTGAACGGCCAGCGCGTGAACATCGCGTCCTACCGCGTCAAGGAAGGCGACCTGATCGAGGTTCGCCAGAAGTCCAAGCAACTGGCCCTCGTGCTGGAAGCCGTGGCGCTGACCGAGCGTGACGTTCCGGACTACCTGGAAGTCGACCACTCGAAGATGACCGTGAAATTCGTCCGCACCCCGTCGCTCGGCGACGTGCCCTATCCGGTGCAGATGGAACCGAACCTGGTCGTCGAATACTACGCGAAGAACTGATTTCGGCCCCTCGGGGTTGGATGGGGCCGCTGCGGGATCCGCGGCGGCCTTTTCATTTTCCGCGCCAGGACCGTGGAAAGCAGGCGAAAACAGATGCATGCCGCATCGCGGCACCCTATATGGCGCGGAAACATCAAAGGAGGCCACATCCATGACCCCCAAATCCGGACTTGAGCATCGCTTCGAAAGGCTGCTGTTCATCTCGCGCTGGCTTATGGCGCCGATGTATCTCGGCCTCGTCATTGCGCTTGGCATGCTGATGGTCGTCTTCCTGCGCGACCTTTGGAAATACGCGCTCAAGACGCTGACCATGACGCCCGAGGACATCATCCTCGCCTCGCTGACCTTCATCGACCTGACGCTTGCCGCGAACCTGCTGCTGATCGTGATCTTCTCGGGCTACGAGAACTTCGTCTCCAAGCTCGAGGTGGGCGATGAAGTGGACCGCCCCGAATGGATGGGCACTGTCGATTTCGGCGGCCTGAAGATGAAGCTGATCGCCTCGATCGTGGCGATTTCCGGCATCCACCTGCTGAAGCGGTTCATGGAGATCGGCGAAAGCGTGGCCGATGCCCGCTTTGGCGAGACCGAGCTGTACTGGCTGACTGTCATCCACCTGTCCTTCGTGGTGACGGGCGTCATGCTGGCCCTCATGGACTGGCTGACCGCCAAGTCGAGCAAGTAGTCACGGAGTAGAACGATGACGCACAAGGTCCACGCCCGCATCGACGGGCCGCTGGTGATGATCGGCTTCGGCTCGATCGGGCGGGGCACTTTGCCGCTGATCGAACGCCATTTCGACTATGACCGCGAAAGCTTTACCGTCATCGAGCCGAGCGACGAATACGCCACGCTCCTGTCCGACCGCGGCATTCGCCACATGCAGGTCGCGCTGACGAAAGAGAACTACCGCACTGTCCTGTCGTCGCTGTTCCGCGATGGCCGCGGCATGGTGGTAAACCTCTCGGTCGATGTCGGCAGCGTGGACATGATGGTCCTGTGTCAGGAACTGGGTGTCCTTTACATCGACACCGTGATCGAACCCTGGCCGGGCTTCTACTTCGGCTCGACCATTCCCAACGCGGACCGCACCAACTATCCGCTGCGGGAAGAGGTGCGCGAGCTTGGCAAACGCTATCCGGGCGGTCCGACCTCGATCACCTGCTGCGGGGCCAATCCGGGAATGGTGTCGTGGCTCCTCAAGGAGGCGCTTCTGCGCCTTGCACATGACACCGGTCGGCCCGTCGAGGCACCCGCAACCCGCGACGGCTGGGCGCGACTGATGCAGTCGCTCGGCGTCAAGGGTGTGCATGTGGCCGAGCGCGACACGCAGGTTTCGGCGCGACCCAAACCCGTCGGCACCTTCGTCAACACCTGGTCGGTGGACGGACTGCTGTCCGAGGGCTACCAGCCCGCCGAGCTTGGCTGGGGCAGCCACGAGAAGAAACTTCCGCCGAATGGGCACGGCTTCGACTTCGGCAGCCGCTGCGCGATCTGGATCGATCGTCCGGGCGCCGATACCCGCGTGCGCAGCTGGTGCCCCGGCGTCGGCCCGCAGTTCGGCTATGTCGTGACCCATAACGAGGCGATCTCGATCTCGGATTATTACACCGTGGGCAAAGGCGCGCGTCCCGAGTTCCGCCCGACCTGCCATTACGCCTATCACCCCTGCAACGACGCGATCCTGTCCCTGCACGAGATCAACGGCGCCGGTCAGTTGCCGATGAGGAAGCACATCCTGACGCAGGAAGAGATTGTGTCGGGTGGCGACGATCTGGGCGTGTTCCTGTACGGCCATGCGAAAGGCGGCATGTGGTACGGCTCGCGCCTGTCGATCGAAGAGGCGCGGCAACTCGCGCCCTACCAGAACGCAACGGGGATGCAGGTCACGTCCGCCGTGATGGCGGCGATGGTCTGGGCCGCGGAGAACCCGCGCGCGGGCTTCGTTGAGGCCGACGAGATGGACCACGTCCGCTGCCTTGAGGTCCAGCGCCCCTATCTGGGCCGGGTCGAGGCCCATTACACCGACTGGACACCGGTCGCCCATCGGATCAACAGCTTTGCCGAGGACATCGACAACGCCGATCCCTGGCAGTTCACCAACTTCCTCGCGGTCTGAAACCGACCGTTTCCGGGCCAAGTTGGTGCTGGCAAACCCACGATGCCGCCGCTAGAACCGGCGGCATCGCAAGGGATAGATCATGACTCACGCCATTCGCCCCCAGCCCGGCATTCTGGACATCGCGCTTTATCAGGGCGGGCAGGCGCATGTGGCGGGCGTGTCGAACGCGGTGAAGCTGAGTTCGAACGAGAACCCCTTTGGCCCCTCCGACAAGGCGAAGGAAGCGTTCCAGCGAGCCGTCCACTCGCTGCACCGTTATCCCTCGACCGACCATACGCCGCTTCGCACCGCGATCGCCGAGGTGCATGGTCTGGATGCCGAGCGCGTCATTTGCGGGGTCGGGTCGGACGAGATCATCACTTTCCTCTGCCAGGCCTATGCCGGTCCCGGCGATGAGGTGATCCATACCGAGCATGGCTTCCTGATGTATCGCATCTCAGCTCTCGCCGTGGGCGCGACCCCGGTCGAGGTGAAGGAGCGCGAGCGCACGACCGACGTGGATGCGATCCTTGCTGCGTGCAACAGGCGGACGAAGCTCGTGTTCATCGCCAATCCGAACAACCCGACCGGAACGATGATCTCGCAGGCCGAACTGGCCCGGCTGGCAGATGGCCTGCCGAAACAGGCGATCCTCGTTCTGGACGGCGCCTATGCCGAGTATGTCGAGGGCTATGACGCGGGTCTTGGGCTGATCGAAGGGCGCGAGAACGTCGTGATGACCCGCACCTTCTCCAAGATCTATGGTCTGGGCGGGCTGCGGATCGGCTGGGGCTATGGCCCGAAGCACATCATCGACGTGCTGAACCGCATCCGCGGGCCGTTCAACCTATCGACCACGCAGCTGGATGTGGCCGAGGCCGCCGTCCGCGATCAGGACTGGGTGGTGAAGTGCCGGTCTGAAAACGGCCGCATGCGCGCCTGGCTGGCCGAGCAGCTGGCCGAAATGGGGGTGCCTTCGGACACCTCGACCGCCAACTTCGTGCTGGCCCGCTTTGCCGATCCCGCCGAGGCCGAAGCCTGCGATGCCTGGCTCAAGTCTCAGGGCCTGATTGTGCGTCAGGTGGCGGGCTACAAACTGCCGCATTGCCTAAGGATCACCGTGGGTGACGAAAGCTCCTGCCGCCGGGTGGTCCATGCCATCGGGCAATTCAAGGGACAGCGCTGATGGCCCCGATCTATGACCGCGTCGCCCTGATCGGGCTTGGACTGATCGCGTCGTCGATGACCCACGCGATGAAGGCGGGCGGTCTGGCGGGCGAAATCGTCGGGTTCGCCAAGACCGAGGAAACCCGCAAGGTCGCGCTCGAGATCGGCATTTGTGACCGCGTCTGCCCCTCTGCCGCCGATGCGGTCAAGGGGGCGGACCTCGTGGTGCTGGCGGTGCCGGTCGGCGCAATGGGCGCCATCGCCGAGGAAATCGCGCCGCACCTGAAGCCGGGTGCCACGGTGACGGATGTCGGATCGGTCAAGCAGGCGGTGATCGAGGCTGTATCGCCGCACATCCCCGACGGTGTGGCCTTTGTGCCCGGCCACCCGCTTGCCGGTACCGAATATTCTGGCCCGCGCTCCGGTTTCGCCACGCTGTTCAAGAACCGTTGGTGCCTGCTGACCCCCTGCGAGAAATCGACGCCCGAGGCGACCACCCGCCTGCGCCGCCTGTGGGAGGCGATGGGGTCGAATGTCGACGAGATGGACGCCCCCCACCATGATCTGGTGCTGGCCGTGGTGTCACATACGCCGCACCTGATTGCCTACACGATGGTCGGGGTGGCCGATCACCTGCGCCGCGTGTCGAATTCCGAGGTCATCAAATATTCCGCTTCGGGCTTTCGCGACTTCACCCGAATCGCTGCAAGCGATCCGACGATGTGGCGCGATGTTTTCCTGACCAACAAGGAGGCTACACTCGACATCCTTGGCAGGTTCACCGAGGAACTCTTTGCTTTGCAACGGGCAATCCGGCTTGGCGACGGAGAGCACCTGCATGCCTATTTCACCAAGACTCGGGCTATCCGGCGGGGTATTATTGAAGCGGGACAGGATACGTCTGCGCCCGACTTCGGTCGCGCAGCGGATGTGAAAACGGGGGACTGAAGCGGATGAAGGCACCGGTCGCGGCAGCGATACTGCTGGCATGGTCTTGCATGCCCTCTTTCGCCGACGCACCCACCACGTCCATCCGTCCGCAACCGGCCCCATCAACGCTTGCCCTGGCACCCGCGCCTGACTCCGCTGCGACCGGAGTGGTGATGATCGCTGTCAGCAGCGACCCCGCTCCCGAGGTGCTGCGGCCGCGCCATCGGCCCGATACGGCTCAGGTGACGCTATCGACCCAGGCGGTCATCGTGCCGCTTCCGGCAATCGAGGCTTCGGTCCGTCCCCGGATCAGACCTTCGTTGATGGCGCAGGCCGATCCTGCCCCTGAGTCGGAGCTTCCCGAGGCCGAAGTCCCCGAGACGGCGACCACCCCGACTGTTCTGTCCTCCCCCCGCCCCGAGGAACGCCCGGCGTTCGGAACCGGAGCGATTGAGAAGGTCGAGACCGTCGCGGCGATCCGCGTCCTGCCGGGCAAGACCGGCGTCTTCGGCCGCAAGGGGTCAGTCTGTGGCGTTCCCGGCATCAAGGGTGAAGAGATCGCTCCGATCACCTCACGGGTGCGGGGCTGCGGGATCGAAGATCCGGTTCGGGTCACCTCGGTCGATGGCGTGCAACTCAGCCCGGCGGCGACCATCGATTGCGGAACCGCAGTGGCGCTGAACACCTGGGTCGACCGCGCACTTCAACCGGCCTTCCGGCGTGACCAGGTCGCCGAGCTGCGCGTCGCAGCCAGCTATGCCTGCCGCCCGCGCAACAACATCAAGGGTGCCAAGCTGTCAGAGCATGGCAAGGGGAACGCCATCGACATCGGCGCAATCGTGCTGGAAAGCGGCAAGACCATCAGCGTCGAGTCGGATTGGCGCAAAAGTGCCGGCAAGCCGATGAAGGCGGCCTATCGCGCCGCCTGCGGCATCTTCGGCACGACGCTTGGCCCCGATGGCGACCGCTATCACAAGAACCACATGCATTTCGACACTGCCGACCAGCGCAACGGGCCGTACTGCCACTGATCAGTTGAGTTGCGGCGCCGGTCCAAGCGGCAACGGGCCAAGGCTCGCTCGACCGTCGCGATAGGTCAGCGGCAACTTCAGGACATCAGGGTCGCCGCCCCCGTCCCGCGCGAGGAAGTCGAGCATCTTTTCCCAGGTCGGGGCTACTTCAGGCGTAACGGTGCCGGTCGCGACCAGCAGCGGCATCAGCTTGCGCCAATGGTCCAGGCGCAGGTCGATCTGTCCCTCGGCACGTCCGAGTGCGTCGGCAGTCATCCTGCCGCTGCCCGAAAGGGCTGCGTCGCCCCAGGTGCCGGACAGGTCCTTTACCTCAACCGCGGTGATCTTCAAAGGGCTGGCTGCCGCCGTCCGGTCGACCGGTCCGCTGAAGGTCACGGTCGCGTCCAGATGCAGCCGGTCGATCTTCGCCGGGAGGTCCGGCACGGCTGCGCTCAGTACCGGGTCGGGCACCACCTGCAGCATCTCCAGTCCGATCTCGTGCGACTGGGCGTCTTCGAGGACCGCGGTCGCGAAGTTCAGCTGCCCCGCCCCTGCCTGCCAACCCGCTGTCGAGCCAAGGGCCAGGTCATTGCCCGAAAGCCGTGTTCGCTGCAGGGAAAGCGATGTGCCGGGCGCGAAGACGACGCTGCCGAGCAGCTTGCCAGCCGTCAGGGTGACCGCCTGATCGGGCAGGGTGACGGTCTGGGTCTGCGGAAAGATCGCGATGAGGTGCCAGGGATCATAGGCAAGTGCCGTGACCAGCAGGTCCGGCGCGGCCCATCCCGTTCCGGCTGCGGGATCGGCCATGTGCGGCTTCGTCAGGGCCACGTCGAAGCGGCCGGGGAAGCCGCCAACCGACAGGCCTTGATACCCGACCTCCAGTCCCGTCTCTGCCTGGCCGGCGACCCAGGTCCCGATGCCCTGTTCGACGCTGCGCGAGGCGACGAACCAGTACCCCGTCCAAAGCACAGCTACCGCCGCCACGAGCCACAGGACCAGCCGCATCGTTGCCCCTTTCCAACGCTTACCAGCTGCTGTTTACAGGCAGGCAGCGGGCGGGAACAGGGCAACGGGATCAAAGCTATGTGGGTCTTCGGCTATGGATCGCTGATCTGGAACCCCGGCTTTCCCGTCGCCGAACGCCAGGTGGCCCGGCTGGACGGCTGGCATCGCAGTTTCTGCATGCGCTCGATCCACCATCGCGGCACGATCGAGGAGCCAGGACTGGTGCTGGCGCTTGACCGTGCCGAGGGCGCACATTGCGACGGCGTCGCGTTCCTTGTCACGCCGGGCGAAGAAGGCGGCACACTGGCGACATTGCGCGAGCGCGAATTGATTTCGTCTGCCTATCTCGAAACCTCGTTGCCAGTCGCCTTGCGCGACGGGCGAAAGGTCGAGGCACTGGTCTATGTCATCGACCCGCACCACGAGCAGTATTGCGGCGGCTTGCCGCTGGAAGAGCAGGCGCAGATCATCCTGCACGCGACTGGCGGACGCGGTCCCAACCGGGACTATCTCTACAGTACGGCCCATCATCTGGCCGAACTTGGCATCGCCGATGATGATCTGACCTGGCTGGATCACCGGGTGCGGAATCTGGCCGGCTGAGACCCCGCAGCGGCAGCCAGTCTCCAATTGTCAGTTGGCATCCCTTGTGGGTGCACTTATGCTCAACCGCAACAAACAGCGGTCAGGAGACCACATGGCGAAGTCCGCTCCCGTCTCAGAGCTGTCCTTCACCCAGCCGGTGCGCCAGATATTCCTGATGCTGATCGTCCTCGCGCTTGTCGGCGTGGGTGTCTGGTTCATGCTGCCGGCGCTGCGCGGGATCTTCTCGTCCAACCCCTGGCTGAACGGCGCGATCCTGTTCGTCTTCACCATCGGCGTGCTGGCCTGTTTCTGGCAGATGATCCAGCTCGTCCATTCGGTCAACTGGATCAAGGGGGTCGTGCAGCAGACGGGGCACGAGGCCACGGTTCCACCCAGCCTGCTTGCGCCGCTCGCCGCACTGCTGCGGGCCCGGGGGTCGAAGATGCAGATCTCGTCGACTTCGGCCCGGTCGATCCTCGATTCCGTCGCGACCCGGATCGACGAGGAACGCGACATCACCCGCTATCTCGCCAACCTGCTGATCTTCCTCGGCCTGCTTGGCACCTTCTATGGCCTTGCAACCACCGTCCCCGGCATCGTCGCCACGATCCGTGCCCTCGCCCCGCAAGAGGGTCAGAGCATGGTCGATGCCTTCAATGGCCTGATGGCCGGGATCGAAGAGCAGTTGAGCGGGATGGGCACCGCGTTCTCGACCTCGCTCATGGGTCTGGCGGGATCCCTGGTGATCGGTTTGCTGGAACTCTTTGCCGGGCACGGCACCAACCGCTTCTACCGCGAGTTGGAAGAGTGGATGTCGACGATCACCCGGCTGGGCTTCTCGTCCGGCGACAGCGACGCCCCGGCGAACGAAGCGGCGGCGATCGCGGCGGCGCTCGACACCATGGTCGAGCAGATGGAGACGCTTCAGGCGCTTTACACCCAGTCCGACATCAGCCGGGCGATGGTCGATGACCGGCTTGGGCAACTCGCCGATGCCGTCGAACGGGTAGCCGGGCGGATGGAAGCGGATGCTGGGCAGACGGCGCTTTTGCGCCGGATCGCCGAAGGGCAGGAAAAGATCGCCGCCGCGCTGGCCCTGCCCGAAGGCGGGGCGCATGTCGACGCCGAAAGCCGGATGCGGCTGCGGTCGATCGACGTGCAGCTTCTGCGCATCCTCGAAGAGATCTCGGCCGGCCGGCAGGAAAGCATCACCGATCTGCGCACCGATCTTGCGGCGCTGACCACGGCGATCCGCCAGCTGGCGCGGCTCGCGCCGCAGAACCGGGGCTAGGCCATGTCGCGGCTCCGGCGCGGCGCGAGGACGGAAAGCCCGATCTGGCCGGGCTTCGTGGATGCGATGACCTCGCTCCTGATGGTCCTGATGTTCGTGCTGACCATCTTCATCCTCGTCCAGTCGGTCCTGCGCGATACCATCACCACCAAGGATACCGAGCTGGACTCCCTGACCGCGCAGGTGGCGACGCTGGCCGATGCGCTTGGCTTGGAAAAACAGACGGTCGCCAGCCTGCAAACCCAGCTGGGTGCCGCCCGGGATGAAGGGGAACGGCAGTCGGCCCTGATCGCGACCCTGACCAGCCAGCTCTCCACGGCGCAGGGCGCGTTGAACGACGCGAACGCAAAGATCACCAGTTTCGAGGCGCAGGTGGCAAGCCTGCTGGCCGAACGCGACAAGGCGCGGGGCGAGGCCACGGCGCTGACCGCACAGGTTTCGGATCTGGAGGCGGCGAAGGCCAAGCTTCTGACCGATCAGGAGGCGCTGAATCTCGCCCTCGCCAAGGCGCGGGACGAGATCGACGCCAATACCGAGGCGGCGCGCCTTGCTGCAGCGAAGGCTGATGCGCTGAACGCGCTGATCGAGGATCTGAAGCGGCAGGCCGCCGAGAAGGACAGCCAGATCGCAGCGACCCAGAGCCAGCTTTCCGATGCCGAGAAGGCCCGACTGGCTGAAGCGGCGGCAGCGGAGGCGTTGCGCGAGAAGCTGAAGAACTCGGATGCGGAACTAACAGCAATGACGCTCGCGCTGGAGGAACAGCGCAAGAAGGCAGAAGAGACGCTGACCCTGCTCGCCGCGGCTCAGGCGGCGAAGGTGGATCTCGACCAGCAGCTGACCGAGGCTCAGAAACGCGCAGGGCTGCTCGCGGCCGCGCAGCAGGCGCTGGATCAGGAGAAATCGGTTTCGACCGAGAATGCCCGGCGGGTGGCGCTGTTGAACCAGCAGATCGCCGAGCTGACCGCGCAGCTCGGCTCGCTTCAGTCTCTGCTCGACGCCGCCAAGGCCCGCGATGTTTCAAGCCAGGTGCAGCTCGACTCGCTTGGCAACCAGCTCAACTCGGCGCTGGCGCAGGTCGCGTCCGAACAGAAGCGGCGGGCCGAACTGGAAGAAGCCGAACGCAAGCGGCTGGAAGAAGAGGCGAAGAAGCTGGCGGGCGAGGCTGCGACGGCCAAGGATCAGGCACAGGAGCTGGAAAAGTTCCGCTCGGAGTTCTTCGGAGAGCTGCGTGACCTGCTGGCTGGCCGCGAAGGGGTAAGGATCGTTGGCGACCGCTTCGTGTTTTCGTCAGAGGTCCTGTTCCAGCCCGCCTCAGCCGATCTTTCGCCCGAGGGCAAGGCGCAGATCGCCGGGGTGGTGCAGATCCTGGACGAGATCAAGGACCAGATCCCCCAGGGGATCGACTGGATCATCCGGGTTGACGGCCATACCGATGATACACCCCTGTCTGGGACCGGCCAGTTCAAGGACAACTGGGAACTCAGCCAGGCCCGGGCACTGGCCGTCGTGCGCTACATGCAGGATCAACTCGGCTTCCCGCCCGACCGCATGGCCGCGACCGGCTTTGGCCAGTATCGCCCGGTTGCCGTGGGCGACACACCCGAGGCCCGGGCGCAGAACCGGCGGATCGAGCTGAAGCTGACCGAGCGGTAGGGCCTGAGACGCCGGTTGACGGCAGTTCGGGGGCGCACGGTGTTTTCAGGCCGAATCCGACGCTCTGCAAAGGTTCAGCAAAGGGACTGGCACCCATCGATTCCCGCAGCGGGATATGAGCCGTCGCGTCGCCTTCCGTGCCCAACAAACAAAAACCCCCGCCGAAGCGGGGGTTTCGTTGGATCACTCTGCCGTCAGGAGAGGTGGCTTGGAGCCCGAGATGCGGGGCTTGGCCGGTTCCTCGATTTTCAGATCGATCGTGTCGTCCTTGACCTCGACCCGGACGACGCCGCCCTTGGTCAGGCGGCCGAACAGCAGTTCCTCGGCCAGCGGCTTCTTGATGTGCTCCTGGATCACGCGGCCAAGCGGGCGGGCGCCCATCTTGTCGTCGTAGCCCTTGTCGCCCAGCCAGGCGGCTGCTTCCGCCGTCAGTTCGATATGCACGCCGCGGTCCATCAGCTGGGCCTCAAGCTGCAGAACGAACTTCTCGACCACCTGAAGGATGATTTCCTTGCCGAGCGGGGCGAAGGAGATCACCGCATCCAGACGGTTTCGGAATTCCGGCGTGAAGGTGCGTTCGATCGCCGCCGTATCCTCGCCCGTGCGCCGCTCGCGGCCGAAACCGATCGCGGATTTCGCCTGTTCGGTCGCTCCGGCGTTCGAGGTCATGATCAGGATCACGTTGCGGAAGTCGACCTGCCGCCCGTTGTGGTCGGTCAGCTTGCCGTGGTCCATCACCTGCAGCAGGATGTTGTAGACATCCGGGTGCGCCTTCTCGATCTCGTCGAGCAGCAGCACGCAATGCGGGTGCTGGTCCACGCCATCGGTCAGCATGCCGCCCTGGTCAAAGCCGACATAGCCGGGAGGCGCGCCGATCAGCCGGGAAACCGCGTGTTTCTCCATGTATTCCGACATGTCGAAACGCAGCAGTTCCACGCCAAGGGTGTTGGCAAGCTGCTTGGCAACCTCGGTCTTGCCCACACCGGTCGGTCCGGCGAACAGGTAGTTGCCGATGGGCTTTTCCGGTTCGCGCAGCCCGGCACGGGCCAGCTTGATCGCCGAAGACAGCGCCTCGATCGCCTTGTCCTGGCCGAAGACCACCCGCTTGAGCGTCTTTTCCAGATCGCGCAGCACTTCGGCATCGTCCTTGGACACGTTCTTCGGCGGGATGCGGGCGATCTTGGCGACGACCGCCTCGATCTCCTTGGTGCCGATCACCTTGCGCCGCTTCGATTCCGCCATCAGATGCTGCGCCGCCCCGGCCTCGTCGATCACGTCGATGGCGCTGTCGGGCAGCTTGCGGTCGTGGATGTAGCGCGAGGCCAGCTCCACCGCCGACTTGATGGCGTCGGAGGTGTAGCGCAGGTCGTGATGCTCTTCGAAATGCGGCTTCAGACCCATCAGGATCTTGATCGCATCCGGCACCGACGGCTCGTTCACGTCGATCTTCTGGAACCGGCGGCTCAGCGCGCGGTCCTTTTCGAAGTGCTGGCGGAACTCCTTGTACGTGGTCGAGCCCATGCAGCGCAACTTGCCCCCTTGAAGCGCGGGCTTCAGCAGGTTCGAGGCATCCATCGCGCCGCCCGAGGTGGCGCCAGCGCCGATCACGGTATGGATCTCGTCGATGAACAGGATCGCGTCCGGGTGATCCTCCAGTTCCTTGACGACCGACTTCAGCCGCTCCTCGAAGTCACCGCGATAACGGGTTCCCGCCAGAAGCGCGCCCATGTCGAGCGAGAAGATCGTGGCATGCGCCAGAACCTCGGGCACTTCATGCTTGATGATCTTCCAGGCAAGGCCTTCGGCGATCGCCGTCTTGCCCACGCCGGGTTCGCCCACCAAAAGCGGGTTGTTCTTGCGCCGACGGCAGAGGACCTGGATGCAGCGTTCCACTTCGGACTCGCGCCCGATCAGAGGGTCCACATCGCCCTTACGCGCCTTCACGTTCAGGTCGACACAGTATTTCGACAGCGCGGATTCCTTGGCGTCGCCAGCTTCGGCCTTGGGCGTTTCCTGCTGTTCCTCGGCCCCGGTCACTGGCCGGCTTTCGCCATAGGACGGATCCTTGGCCACGCCATGCGCGATGAAGTTCACCGCGTCGTAGCGGGTCATGTCCTGCTCCTGCAGGAAATAGGCCGCGTTCGATTCACGCTCGGCGAAGATCGCGACAAGGACGTTGGCCCCCGTCACTTCGGTCCGGCCCGAAGACTGGACGTGGATCGCCGCGCGCTGGATCACCCGCTGGAAGGCGGCTGTCGGCACGGCTTCCGAGCCTTCGACATCGGTGACGAGTGTCGAAAGGTCGTCGTCGATGAAGTCGACCAGCGTCTTGCGCAGATCGTCGAGGTTCACCGAGCAGGCTTTCATCACCCGGGCGGCGTCCGGTTCATCGATCAACGCCAGAAGCAGATGCTCCAGCGTGGCAAGTTCATGTCTGCGCGCATTCGCGAGCGCCAGGGCGCCGTGGATGGCCTGCTCGAGTGTATTCGAAAACGATGGCACTTCACCGTGCTCCTATCCTCTGGTCAGAGGGGGCCAGCGCCCCGCACCAACCGTGGCCTGATACGCTTAAGGTTCGGTTTTCCCTTGCCGACCTTCAAGCTCTTTTTCCGCCCGTCTGCCGATTGCTTCGGCTTTTGTGCAAAATGTGATCGTTCCCGGGAGGAAGTCTGACCACTGAATTGTGGCAGCGATCAGAACCGATCCTTTCGAGCACGAATTTCGCCGAAAACTGCGGCATCTTGGGCACGGTCCATGCCCACCGCTGCTTTCATCCGCGGGTTCGAAGCGCGAAGGAACGGATTGGTCGCCAGTTCATCGGACAGACGCGAAGGGACGGTGGGCTGTCCTTTTGCCCGGGCCTGTTCGATTGCCGATGCACGGGATTTAATCGCCAGTTCGTCCGGTTCAAGGGACAACGCGAACCGCGCGTTCGAGGCGGTGTATTCGTGGCCGGAGCAGACCAGCGTTTCGGGCGGCAGGGCGGACAGTTTTGACAGGCTGTCCCACATCTGTGCGGGCGTGCCTTCGAACAGCCGCCCGCAGCCCATCGCCATCAGGCTGTCGCCGGTGAAGACAACGCCAGACTCGGGGAAATGAAAGGCGATATGGCCGACGGTGTGGCCGGGCACGTCGATCACCTGACCGAATTCGCGGCCGAGCGGGACCGACATGCCTTCGCTCAGCGCGAGGTCGAGCGGCGGCAGGCGGTGCGCATCTGCCGCCGCCCCGGCAACGAGCGCACCGGTCCGGGTGCGCAGCTCTGCCACGCCGCCGATATGGTCGTTGTGATGATGGGTCAGCAGGATGTCGGTCAGGGCCCAGCCGCGGGCGTCGAGCGCAGCAAGGATCGGGGCTGCCTCGGGGACGTCGATGCAGGCAGTCTGCCCGCTTTCCGCATCGTGCAGCAGGAAGGCATAGTTGTCGGCGAGGCAGGGAATGGTGACGAGTTCAAGCGGCATGGCGTTCGGCCCGGATCAGGTTATGCTTCACGCCGACTGTCGCCTTGGAAAGCAAAAGCCGCAATGCATCTCGACGTCGTCGATCTGCGCAATTTCTACTACCGGACCCAGCTGGGGCGGGTGGCGCAGCGTTCCATCCGCGACACGGTGACCAAGATCTGGCCCGATGCCCGTGGCCAGACAGTGGTGGGATTCGGCTTTGCCGTTCCGTTCCTGCGGCCCTTTCTTGGGGATGCCCGCCGGGTCATCGGGCTGATGCCGGCACAACAGGGTGTCATGCCCTGGCCCTGGGCCATGCCGAATGTCTCGGTTCTGTGCGAGGAAACGAGCTGGCCGATTCCCACGGGGATGGTCGACAGGCTGCTGGTCGTGCACGGGCTGGAGACATCGGAACATCCTTCGACGCTGCTCGAAGAGTGCTGCCGAGTTCTGGGACCGGGGGGCAAGGCGCTGTTCATTGTGCCCAACCGCTCGGGCCTCTGGGCGCGGCGGGACGGCACGCCGTTCGGCTTTGGTCATCCCTATTCGCTGTCTCAGCTGGAAAGCCAGCTGAAGCGCCACGCCTTTACGCCAGAGCGCAGTCAGGCAAGCCTTTTTGCCCCGCCGTCGAACAAGCGGTTCTGGCTGCGAACCGCGGATTTCTGGGATGGCACGGGGCGGCGAGTCCTGCCCTGGCTGGCCGGCGGCGTGCTGGTCGTCGAGGCGTCGAAGCAGACCTACGCGCCAAGCCGTCCCGGCCTGCGCGAGGTCGTGCGCCGCCCGCTGCGTGTTCTGGAGGGGTTGCCGGCCCCGGTCCCCGCGCCGGTTTCGTCGCGAAACAAGGGGGTCAATCCGGGCGTCGCCAGGGCCGCGACCAGCCCTGCCGGCTGAGGGCACCCGGCCGCCAAGGAACGGCACGTCGAACAGGCCGGGCAGGCTGTCTCAGGCCTGCGACGAACGGCTCGCAAATGCGTGACCTTCTTGGTTGCAGCATGAAAGCGCCTCTGCTACACGGCCTCCCAAATTCAGACGCATGCATCCTGCTTGCGCCATCGGAAATCACGGTCTGATGTGATCCGACGGGTTGGGCAGGGTGCTGACATGAAGGGGTGATCGTGTCGGAACCAGCCTCCATTTCCACAGGAATTGCCGCCCGGTACGCTTCGGCGGTCTTTGATCTCGCCAAGGAATCGGGCGCGTTGAAGGCGCTGGAATCCGACATCGACGCGCTCGCCACCGCTCTGGACCAGAGCGCGGACCTGCGGGATCTCATCAGCTCTCCGATCTTTTCGCGCGAAGACCAGCTCAAGGCGATCGAGGCGGTCGCCAAGAAGATGGGTCTGTCTGCGCTGACCACCAACACCCTTGGCCTGATGGCCGGCAAGCGCCGCCTGTTCGTGCTGCCGCAGCTGGTCACCTCGCTGCAGGACATGATCGCCGCCGACAAGGGCGAGATCACCGCAGAAGTCACTTCCGCGACCGCCCTATCCAAGGACCAGGCGGCCAAGCTCGCCGCTTCGCTCAAGGCGCGCACCGGCAAGACCGTGAAACTGAAAGCCACCGTCGATGAATCCCTCATCGGCGGTCTCGTCGTCAAACTGGGCTCCACGATGATCGACACGTCGATCCGTGCGAAGCTCTCGGCACTCCAGAATGCAATGAAAGAGGTCGGATAATGGGTATCCAAGCTGCTGAGATCTCTGCGATCCTCAAGGAGCAGATTAAGAACTTCGGTCAGGATGCCGAAGTTTCCGAAGTGGGTCGCGTGCTGTCGGTCGGCGACGGTATTGCCCGTGTCTATGGCCTCGACAAGGTCCAGGCCGGCGAGATGGTCGAATTCCCCGGCGGTATCCGCGGGATGGCGCTGAACCTCGAAGTCGACAACGTCGGTATCGTTATCTTCGGTTCGGACCGTGACATCAAGGAAGGCGACACCGTCAAGCGCACCAAGTCCATCGTGGACGTGCCCGCCGGTGACGCCCTGCTCGGCCGCGTCGTCGACGCGCTCGGCAACCCGATCGACGGCAAGGGCCCGATCGCGGCCGCCGAACGCCGTGTGGCCGACGTGAAGGCCCCTGGCATCATTCCGCGGAAATCGGTGCACGAGCCGATGGCGACCGGCCTGAAGTCGATCGACGCCATGACCCCGATCGGCCGCGGCCAGCGCGAACTGATCATCGGCGACCGCCAGACCGGCAAGACCGCCGTGGCGCTCGACACCATCCTGAACCAGAAGGTCTACAACGAGGCCGCCGGTTCGGACGAATCGAAGAAGCTCTACTGCATCTACGTCGCCGTTGGCCAAAAGCGGTCGACCGTGGCGCAGCTGGTGAAGAAGCTCGAGGAAACCGGCGCGATGGCCTACACGACCGTCGTTGCCGCGACCGCCTCGGACCCGGCGCCGATGCAGTTCCTCGCTCCCTATTCGGCGACCGCGATGGCGGAATACTTCCGCGACAACGGCCGTCACGCCCTGATCATCTACGATGACCTCTCGAAACAGGCTGTCGCCTACCGCCAGATGTCGCTGCTTCTGCGCCGTCCGCCGGGGCGTGAAGCCTATCCGGGCGACGTTTTCTATCTCCACTCGCGCCTGCTGGAGCGTTCGGCCAAGCTGAACAGCGACTTCGGTTCGGGCTCGCTGACGGCTCTGCCGATCATCGAAACCCAGGCCGGCGACATCTCGGCCTACATCCCGACCAACGTGATCTCGATCACCGACGGCCAGATCTTCCTCGAATCCGACCTGTTCTTCCAGGGCATCCGCCCGGCCGTGAACACCGGTCTGTCGGTGAGCCGCGTGGGTTCCGCCGCGCAGACCTCGGCGATGAAGTCGGTGGCCGGCAAGGTGAAGCTGGAACTGGCGCAGTACCGCGAAATGGCAGCCTTCGCGCAGTTCGGTTCCGACCTTGACGCCGCGACCCAGCAGCTGCTGAACCGCGGTGCCCGCCTGACCGAGCTGATGAAGCAGCCGCAGTATGCTCCGCTGACCAACGCGGAGATCGTCTGCATCATCTTCGCCGGCACCAACGGCTACCTCGACAAGGTCGCGGTGAAGGATGTCGTGCGTTATGAGCAGGACCTGCTGAAGTTCCTGCGCAGCAAGCACAAGGACCTGCTGGACGACATCACGAACAACGACCGCAAGGTCGCGGGCGATCTTGAGAAGAAGATCCGCGAGACGCTGGACGTGTTCACCAAAGACTTTGCCTGAGCGCCGATCGGGGAGCAGGTAAATGCCCAGCCTTAAGGCACTCAAAAACCGGATCGCCAGCGTCAAGAACACGCGGAAGATCACCAAGGCGATGCAGATGGTCGCCGCGGCGAAACTCCGTCGTGCTCAAGAGGCTGCCGAGGCCGCCCGGCCTTATGCCGAGCGGATGAACGCTGTCATGTCGGGGCTGGCCGCCGCTGCGGCCGGCAACGAAGGCGCGCCGCGCCTTCTGTCCGGCACGGGGTCGGACAAGGTCCATCTCCTGGTCGTCATGACCTCGGAGCGCGGGCTTTGCGGCGGCTTCAACTCGACCATCGTTCGTCTGGCGCGCGCGCGGGCCAATGACCTGCTCGCCCATGGCAAGACGGTCAAGATCCTGACGGTCGGCAAGAAGGGCCGCGAACAGCTGCGCCGTGACTTCGGCAGCCTGTTCGTCGGCCATGTCGACCTGACCGAGGTGCGCCGCATCGGCTATTCCAACGCGCAAGCGATCGCGTCGGATATCCTGGCGCGCTTCAATGCGGGCGAGTTCGACGTCGCGACGCTGTTCTTCAACCGCTTCCAGTCGGTGATCAGCCAGATCCCGACGGCGCAGCAGATCATCCCGGCACAGTTCGAAGACGATGCCGCTGCCTCGACTTCGACGCTGTATGACTACGAGCCGAGCGAGGAGGCGATCCTTGCCGACCTGCTGCCGCGCAACGTGGCGACGCAGGTCTTCACGGCCCTGCTGGAGAACGGCGCCTCGGAACAGGGCGCCCGGATGAGCGCGATGGACAACGCCACCCGCAACGCGGGCGACATGATCAACAAGCTCACCATCCAGTACAACCGGTCGCGCCAGGCCGCGATCACCACCGAACTCATCGAGATCATTGCAGGCGCCGAGGCGCTCTGAGGAACCGGAGACAACGACATGGCGAAAGCGAAAGCACAGGGCAAGGTGACGCAGGTCATCGGCGCCGTTGTGGACGTCCACTTCGAGGGGACGCTGCCGGCGATCCTCAACGCTCTTGAAACCGAAAACAACGGCAAGCGCCTGGTTCTGGAAGTTGCCCAGCACCTGGGCGAAAACACCGTGCGCACCATCGCGATGGACGCGACCGAAGGTCTGGTCCGCGGCACGCCGGTCATGGACATGGGCCAGCCGATCTCGGTTCCCGTGGGCGACGCGACCCTTGGCCGGATCATGAACGTGGTCGGCGACCCGATCGATGAAAAGGGCCCGGTCGCGACCGAAGCCCGCCGCGCGATCCACCAGCCCGCCCCGGACTTCGCCGCCCAGTCGACCGAGGCGCAGGTTCTCGTGACCGGCATCAAGGTCATCGACCTGCTGGCGCCTTACGCCAAGGGCGGCAAGATCGGCCTGTTCGGCGGCGCCGGCGTGGGCAAGACGGTGCTCATCCAGGAACTCATCAACAACATCGCCAAGGTGCACTCGGGCTACTCCGTGTTCGCCGGCGTGGGTGAGCGGACCCGTGAAGGGAACGACCTCTACCACGAATTCATCGAGTCGGGCGTTATCAACATCGACGACCTCGAGAAGTCGAAAGTGGCCCTTGTGTACGGCCAGATGAACGAACCCCCGGGGGCCCGTGCCCGCGTGGCGCTGACCGGCCTGACCGTGGCGGAGCAGTTCCGCGACCAGTCCGGCACCGACGTTCTGTTCTTCGTCGACAACATCTTCCGCTTCACGCAGGCCGGTTCGGAAGTGTCCGCGCTTCTGGGTCGTATCCCGTCCGCCGTGGGTTACCAGCCGACGCTGGCGACCGACATGGGCGCGCTGCAGGAACGCATCACCTCGACCAAGAACGGCTCGATCACCTCGGTGCAGGCCATCTACGTTCCGGCCGACGACCTGACCGACCCGGCGCCGGCGACCTCGTTCGCCCACCTCGACGCCACCACCGTTCTGTCGCGTGCGATCTCGGAACTCGGCATCTACCCGGCCGTGGACCCGCTCGACTCGACCTCGCGCCTGATGGACCCGGCGATCGTGGGTGAAGAGCACTACACCGTCGCGCGTCAGGTGCAGACGATCCTTCAGCGCTACAAGTCGCTCCAGGACATCATCGCCATCCTCGGGATGGACGAACTGTCGGAAGAGGACAAGCTGACCGTGGCCCGCGCCCGGAAGATCCAGCGCTTCCTGTCGCAGCCCTTCGACGTGGCGAAGGTGTTCACCGGCTCGGACGGCGTGCAGGTTCCGCTCGACAAGACCATCGCGTCCTTCAAGGCCGTGGTGAATGGCGAGTATGACCACCTGCCGGAAGCCGCCTTCTACATGGTTGGCGACATCGACGAAGTGGTGGCCAAGGCGCAGCGTCTGGCTGCGGCGGCGGCCTAAGGGGGCATCATGGCCAACACGCTGCACTTCGACCTCGTCTCGCCGGAGCGCAAGCTTGCTTCGGTCACGGCGACCGAGGTCTCGATCCCCGCAGCCGCGGGCGACATGACGGCGATGGAAGGCCATGAGCCCACCATCACCACCCTGCGCCCCGGTATCCTGCGGGCCGTGACGGCCGAGGGCGTCCGCGCCTTCGCCGTGACCGGCGGCTTTGCCGAGATCACCGGGTCGACCGTGACGGTGCTTGCCGAACGGGCGACCCCGGTTGAGGAGCTGACCGGCACGTTGCTTGATGACCTGATCGACGAGGCGCGAGAGCTTGCCAAGGTCGCCCTGACCGACGGCCGCGACGACGCCGAAAAGCTTGTCAACGACATGCTTTCGCTCAAGGTCGCTGCTGGCCACTGATTGTGCCGCACGCGATTGATCCAAAGGCCCCGCCAGAAGCGGGGCCTTTTGCTATCAAAAAGACCAATTGCGGCCAAGTTCGGCGCGGATAATCTCGCGTCATGATGGTGTCTTCATGAAACGGTTCTCCAGTTCACGGATCGGGATCGACCAGGGGTCGCACGTCCTGTTTTCGGACTTCGCCGATGGTGGTCCGATGTGGACGGGCAGCGGGCCGCGTGAAAGCCGTCACAAGATCACCTACAAGGAGCCGTTCCGCGATGCGCCGTCGGTGATGGTGTCGATCTCGATGTGGGATCTCGACCAGAAGACCAACACCCGCGCCGACATCTCGGCCGAGAAGATCACCAAGTCAGGCTTTCAGCTTGTCTTCCGCACCTGGGGCGACACGCGCGTTGCCCGCATCCGGGCCGACTGGATGGCGATCGGCCCGCTCAGGGATGACGACGACTGGGACGTGGATTGATCCGCATCCTGGCGCCGGCCCCTAATGCGGATTTGCCCTCTCGATCAATTCGACGACCACCGGGAGCATCCGTGCAACAATGACCGCTTCGCCATCGGCCGTCGGATGGTCATGGTCGGTTTGCAGGAGGTCCGGGTTGTCGCCAACGCCGTCCTTGAAATCTCGGTAGTAGAGATCACCGTGTTTGGCGGCGAGGTCCGCAAACATTTGCACGTAGAGGGCCGTGTAGTTCGGCCGATCCTTTCGTTCGCATGTGGCGTAGGGCAGAGTTCCCGCAACCAGGGTCGGAATGTTCCGGTCGGACAGCTCTTTCAGGATCGTATCGAGGTTATCCGTGGTCTGTGCTAGGGTGTAGCGAAAGCAGTCGTTCGATCCCAATTCCAGAATGACCGCTTTCGGAACTGTCCCACCCAGAACGTTGTCGTCCTCCAGGAAGCCCGTCAGCGCCCTCGTCCCCTGATAGGCCGTCGACGTATATCCGGTACCGACAATCTGGGCGGAACGCCCGGCAGCGTCGAGCGCCGCCTGCAGTTGGACTTCGTATTTCTTGGCTGAATCGACTCCATAGCTGGAGATGTAGGAGTCTCCGAAGAGAACGACGCGAACCGGCACATCTTCGGACATCGCGGTGCTGGCTGATCCCAGCACAGCCAGTGCGCCATATAGTGCGGTCTTTCCCGGAAAGTCAGACATGCCCACCCCCCGATTGTGCAGGGGAAATGTATCACATTCGGCCGATCAATTCATCGGTCCTGATCGGGGCAGTGGCTGGCGTCCGGTGGATGACCGGTGGCGCCGCCCACTCGGGCCGATGCCGTTCAGCGCGAATACATGCCTTCGTAGATCGGCACGAGCGTGTCAGTCTCGAACAGCGACGACACCGAGGTGCCGTTCCAGATGTTCAGGATCGCCTGCGCGAAGATCGGCGCGGTCGGCACGATGCGGATATTCGACGCGGCCCGGACCTTCTCGCCCTGCTCGATCGAGTCGGTGATGACGAGGCTCTTCATCACCGACTTGGTGATGCGCTCCACCGCCGGCCCGGAGAGCACGCCGTGGGTGATGTAGCTGTGAACTTCCTTCGCGCCGTTCTCGATCAGCACCTCGGCCGCCTTGCAGAGCGTGCCGGCCGTGTCGCAGATGTCGTCGACGATGATGCAAGTCTTGCCTTCGACGCTGCCGATGACGGTCATCTCGGCCACCTCGCCCGCCTTCTCGCGCCGCTTGTCGACGATGGAAAGCGGGGCATTGATCCGCTTGGCGAGTTCCCGGGCCCGGGCCACGCCGCCCACGTCGGGCGAGACGATCATCAGGTCGGCCATCTTGCCCTTGAAGTGATGCTCGATGTCCAGCGCGAAGACCGGCGAGGCATAGAGGTTGTCGACCGGCATGTCGAAGAAGCCCTGGATCTGCGCCGCGTGCAGATCCAGCGTCAGCACCCGCTCGACGCCCGCCTGCGCGATCAGGTTGGCGACCAGCTTGGCGCTGATCGGGGTGCGGGCCTTGGCGCGGCGATCCTGCCGGGCGTAGCCGAAATAGGGGATGACCGCCGTGATGCGACCCGCCGAGGACCGGCGCAGGGCGTCGGTGATGATGAGCAGCTCCATCAGGTTGTCGTTCGCCGGGTTCGAGGTCGGCTGGATGATGAACATGTCCTCGCCGCGGACGTTCTCGTAGACCTCGACGAAGATCTCCTGGTCGTTGAAGCGTTCGACCCGCGCATCGACAAGGCTGACCGACATCCCGCGATGCATCGACATGCGGCGGGCGATCGACTTCGCAAGGGTGAGGTTGGCGTTGCCGGAAATGAGTTTCGGCTCGGTGATGGCGGGCATGGGCAGGTCCTTGGCAGCCTGGGCCGCTGACCCCGCAGCAGGGCCATGCGACGGATTCGTGACGTTGGCATCCGCTTATCACCCGGCTAGGGTCCTTGGAAACCATGGCTTTCGGGGAATGACGCTATGACACAGATTGATTGCTTCATCTCCACGGTGTCGCCCTATGTCTACCTTGCCGGTACGCGGCTGGAGGACATTGCCAGCCGGAACGGCGCGACGGTCCGGTACATCCCGGTCGATCCTGCCGCGCTGTTTGCCCGGACGGGCGGTCTGATGCTCAAGGATCGGCATGAAAGTCGCAAGGCCTACCGCCTGCAGGAGCTGCGGCGCTGGTCGGTCAAGACCGGACTGAAGCTGAACCCACAGCCGATGTTCTGGCCGGTGAACCCCGCGCCATCGGCCTATGCCGTCATCGCCGCCATCAAGGCGGGCGGCGGGGATTTGGCGGGGCTGATCCACGGTTTCGGTGTAGCCCTTTGGGCTAAAGAGCGCGACATCGCCGATCCCGATGTAATCGCCGACATCCTTGCTACCTACGGCTACGACCCGAAGATCGCCGACCGCTACATGCTCGCCGCGGCCGAAACCTACATGGCCAATCTCGAAGAGGCGGTCGCGCAGGGGGCTTTCGGCCTTCCTTTCTACATCGTCGGCGAAGAGAAGTTCTGGGGCCAGGACCGTCTCGACGACCTCGACCTGCATCTTCAGGGTAGGCTCTAGCCGATCAGCCCGAGGAAGCGATCCACATCCGCCTCGGTCGTCGACCAGGAACAGACCAGCCGCGCGGCCCCCTCGGGCGGGGCCGCCATGTCGTAATAGGCGGCTCCCGCTTCCCTCGCCCGGTCGTGCCCGGCCTTCGGAAACCAGGCGAACATCATGTTGGCCTGTACCGGATGGATCAGTCCGCTGCCGGGCAGCGCGGCTATCCCCTGCGACAGCCGAGCCCCCATGCGGTTGGCCTGAGCGGCAAGACGCAGCCACAGGTCACCCTCCAGATAGGCCTCCATCTGAGCCGAAAGGAACCGGTGCTTGGAAAAAAGGTGACCGCCGCGCTTGCGCCGAAGCTCGAATTCCCAGGCCTTCGCCGGGTCGAACAGCACGACTGCCTCGACCCCCATGCAGCCGTTCTTTGTGCCGCCGAAGGACAGAACGTCAATCCCCGCCTTCCAGGTCATCTCGGCCGGGGTTGCCCCCGTGGCGACGATCGCGTTGGCAAAGCGCGCGCCGTCCATGTGGCTGGGCAGGCCCTTGGCCCTTGCAAGCGCCGTGAGAGCCGCGACCTCGGCGGGCGCGTAGACGGTCCCGGCCTCGGTAACGTTGGTGATCGACAGAATCGCCCGTTGCACGCCATGGACGCCGCTTTCGCCGATGCGCGACAGGGCGGTGGCGAGCGAGTCCGGCGTCATCTTGCCATGCGCGCCCTCGACAAGCACCAGCTTCGCCCCGCCCGAATAGAACTCCGGCGCGCCGCATTCGTCCTCGGCGATATGCGCGTGGCGGTGGCAGAACACCGCCCCCCAGGGGGGGCAATGGAGCGACAGCGCAAGCGAATTCGCCGCGGTCCCGGTCGGCACCAGATAGACGGCGGCTTCCGGTGCATCGAAGATCTCGCGGATGCGGGCCGTGACACGATCCATGATCGCGTCCGCCCCATAGGATTTCGCATAGCCTTCGTTGGCGCGGGCAAGCGCGGCCATGACCTCGGGCGCGGCGCCCGAAGTGTTGTCCGAAGCGAAAAACATCAGGGGGTCTCCTCGATCAGGTAATCTTCCCACTCTTCCTCGGGCACCTCGAATTCCGGGATCGTCCAGCCGCGGACCGAGGCGCCGGCCTCGTGCACGGAATTCGGGTCGCCGGTGATGAGGGGGTGCCAAGGATAGAGCTTCCGCCCCTCGTGCAGCAGCCGATAGGCGCAGGTGCGGGGCAGCCAGTAGGCGATCTTCGGCAAGGTCTCGGTGTTCAGCTGCACGCATTCGGGTACGAACTGCCGGCGGATGGGATATTGCGAGCAGCGGCAGGTTTCGCCATCCAGCAAGCGGCAGGCAATCCGCGTGAAGGCGACCTCGCCCGTATCCTCATCCTCGAGCTTGTTGAGGCAGCATTTGCCACAGCCGTCGCAGAGCGCCTCCCATTCCTCGGGGGTCATCTTGCGCAGGGGGACGGTTTCCCAGAAGCGGGGGCGGAGGGGTTTGGCGGACATGGGCGGACCCTGCACCGGGGCTGCGGAAAAGGGAAGGTCAGAGAGAGGTCAGGATTGCACGAGCCTGGTCGACGTCGCGGTCCATCTGCCCGATCAGGGCTGGCAGGCCGTCGAATTTCCGTTCCGGGCGCAGGTAGTCCACCAGTGCGACCGACAGGTGCTGGCCGTAGAGATCGCCCTTGAAATCAATGAGGTAGGTCTCAAGGTTCGGGTGGTTTTCCCCGAACATCGGCCGTACACCGATATTCGCCGCACCCATGTAGCTGCCGATCTGCGGACCGGTCATCACGTCCACCTTCACCGCATAGACGCCCGGCAGCGGGAGGTGAAGCCCCTCGACCGACATGTTCGCGGTCGGATAGCCGAGTTCACGACCGCGTTTCATGCCGTGGATCACTTCACCGTCGACCCTGTGCCAATGCCCCAGCATGTTGGCGGCATCACGGGTGCGCCCCTCTGACAGGGCCGTTCGGATCGCGGTGGAGGAGATCGACGTGCCGCCTGCCTGGATCAGTTCGGCCACCGTCACGTCGAAGCCCAGATCCTGGCCAAGCAAGCGGAGCGTTTCTGCCGATCCGGCCCGGGCCTTGCCGAAACGGAAATCCGCGCCGACCACGACATGCGCTACGCCGAGGCCCTGCGCCAGGATGGTGCGGGCGAATTCCTCGGGCGTCAGCGACGCAAGCGCCTTGTCGAACGGCAGTTCGTAAAGCTGATGCACGCCAAGCTTCGCCAGCCGGTTGGCCCGCGTCTCGGGGTTCATCAGGCGGAAGGGGGGCGCCTCGGGGGCGAAGACCTGCCGCGGATGGGGTTCGAAGGTCACGACGCCAAGCGGCGCATCCGGCCGGCGGGCCAGGTCGAGCACCGCCTGGTGGCCGAGATGGACGCCGTCGAAATTGCCCATTGCAACGGAAGCGCCACGGTCCGATGCGGCAAGCCCTTGCCAGTGATGGTGAATCTTCATGGGTCCCCGCGCCGGATCGGGCGGGCAAGCCGCCGTCAGTCGAACTTGTTGCTGGGCGCGAGGACCAGCGCCTCGCCCTTGAGGACAACGGTATTGCCGACCGAGCAGCGGGTTTCAAGGGTGACCCGGCGCTTGGCGTGGTCGATGGCTGTCACCGTAACCTCGGCCAGGACCGTATCGCCGGGGCGGACCGGCGCCATGAATTTCAGGCTCTGGCCCAGATAGACGGTTCCGTGGCCGGGAAGCTGCTCACCGATCACGGCCGAGATCAGGCCGGCCGTCAGCATGCCATGGGCGATGCGGCCTTCGAAGATCGTGTCGCGGGCATAGTTGTCGTCCAGATGCACCGGATTGCGGTCGGTCGAAACCTCGGCAAACAGCTGGATGTCGCGGTCCGTCACCGTCTTGCGCAGGTGGCGGGTCATGCCGATCTCGATGTCTTCAATGCAGATCGTGCCGCGGGGCAGGTTGTCGAGCATCTCGCGAATCCTCTGGGTCATGGTCCCGGAGTTTACTCGATGCTGCGTTGCAGCGCAATTGCTGCGCGCAAGATTTTATCGAAAGTACGACCTTGATCGAAACAATGTTACCAAGACGAATTTTCGATCTGCTTTGCGGACTGGCTTCCCTCAGCGCAGCCGCGAGATCGAAAAGGTCGGCGCCATCTGGTGCCTGGCAAGCCAGCTTTCGAGCAACTGCTTGTCAGGATTGAGAGAATCCGGGCCGAACTGATCCGCCGCGATGCCGCCTGTGACGAAGATCACGTCGATGCCCTCGCCTTGCGCGCCTTGCACGTCGGTGGCGATGCCGTCGCCGACGGCCAGGAACAGCGGGTCGCCCGCTCCCCCAAGCTCTGCCACGCGCCGCCGGGCCAGGTCGTAGATCGGCGGGAAGGGCTTGCCAAAGTAAAGCGCCGTGCCCCCCATCTGCTCGTACAGCTGGGCCAGCGCACCCGCACAGAACAGGCGCTTGTCGCCGTAGTCCACGATGATGTCCGGGTTAGCGCAGAGCATCTTCAGGCCCTTGGTCTTTGCGTAAAGGAGTTGCCCGCGATAGTCCTCGGGCGTTTCGGTCAGGTCATCGACGAGGCCGGTGCAAACGATCCCCTCGGCTTCTTCGAGCGGGACGATAGAAAAGGGCGGCTCGCCCGCGGCCAGACGGACGAGGTCGTCGCTGAAATCGGTGAAGAAAGTCTTGTCCTTGGCCGCGCCGATATGGGCAACCTTGCGCCCCACCGCCCCCGTAACCAGCCCGTATTGCGCCGCGTCGCCAGAGCTGACGATCTCGTCCCAGGCGTCGCGGGGGACGCCGATGCGGTCCAACTGGCTGACAATGCTGGGTTTCGGGCGCGGCGCATTGGTCAGAAGCACGACCTTGCCGCCCCGCGCGCGGAAACCGCGCAGGGCCGCGACGGCCTCGGGGAAGGGGGTGCGACCGTCATGCAGGCAGCCCCAGAGATCGCAGAGCAGAACGCCATACCCATCGGATATCTCGGAAAGATGCGAAATCAGGCGGGTCATCAGAGGGCCTTTCTGGGCGGAAGTGGGGTGCATGGAACTGATCGGGAGTCCATTTGGCTTTCGTATGTAGACCGAAAGCCCCGGGAGTTTACAAGGCAGCGGCCCGCCCGGCAGTTCCGGGACGGGCCGCAAAACCCCTCACAGGACTACACCAGGACCCTACGAATAGTCCCGGCGCTTGTCGTCAGACCTTGAGCATCGGCAGGATCTGCTTCTTGCGGCTCATGATGCCGGGCAGAACGACGGTATCACCCGAGACCTTGGCACCGAAGGAGGCCTCGGCGACGGTCTTGACGAAGTCGTTCGGCACCAGAAGCGTCGCCTCTTCCTTCAGGATGTCGATGATGAACAGGAGGACCTGATCGGCGCCGTCTTCCTTGGCGACCGAGGTCATCGATTTCATCAGGCTGGCCTTGCGGTCGAGAAGGACCTTGGGCGCAGTGGTTTCAAGGACCGAGACGCGGAGCTGCTTGCCGCCGAGTTCGTATTCCTTGCTGTCCATCCGCAGGAGTTCCGCGTCCGAGAAGCGCGAGACGTCCGACTTGGCGGCGAAAAGCTCGCTTGCATAGTCGGGGATCGAGATGCCGAGGTCTTTCGCCAGCTTCTCGGCCACCGCCTTGTCATGCGGCGTGGTGGTGGGCGAGCGGAATTCGAGCGTGTCGGACAGGATGCAGGACAGCATCGCGCCCTTGACCGCCTTCGGCGCCTTGGCGAGGTCGGCGCCGATCAGGTCATGCATGATCGTCGCGGTGCAGGCGAGCGGGCGGACGGTGATCTCGATCGGGGTCTTGGTCTTGATGCCGCCGACCAGCATGTGGTGATCGACGATGCCAAGGATGTTGGCCTCGTTGATCGAGGCGGGCAGCTCGGCCGGGTTGTTGGTGTCGACGATGACGACTTCCTCGCCCGCCGCGACATCCGCGATGATCTCGGGCTCGGCGAGGTCCCAGCGTTTCAGCACGAAGGCAGCTTCGGTGTTCGGTTCGCCGAGGAGCACGGCTTTGGCCGGGGTGCCTTTCACCTCGGTCAGGTACCAGGCCCAAATGATGGGCGAGCCGGTCGAGTCGGTGTCAGGGGATTTGTGGCCGAATACCTTGATCATGGGGATGCCTTCGCGAATGGGGAGTTTTCCGCGCGCCTTATAGTGTCGGGCGCACGGGTTGTCACGCCGCGCAGGTTCGGGCCATGTGTGGTGCTGCGCCGCAGCAACGCCTGCCTGCGCGCGGCGTCAGGGGGCAGGGAAGGGCAACCGTTCGACCGTGAAGCCCCTGGCCTGAAGCAGCGCAAGGACCCCCTCTGGTCCCGCAAGGTGGAGCGCACCGAAGGCGGCGAAGACGGGCCCCTGCTTTGCGGCGGTCTCGATCACCGGAATCCACGTCCGGTTTCGCCCGGACATCAGCATCTCGTCCATCTGCTCGGCCTCGGCGCGGGCTCGTTCTGGCGTCATTCCGGGCGTCTGCGCAGATTGCCAGAGCGAGAATTCCCACATCAGCCGGGTATTCTCGGTGAAATAGGCCTGAAGCAACGTGGCAAAGCTGTCGGCCGCCGTGTCTTCCAGGGCGATCGACATTTCCAGCATTTCGATCTGGTCCTCGGTCGACATGGCGCCGATCAGCTTGAAGACGGTGTCAAAAGGTTCGAGGGCGCGGATAGGGATGTCCTGGGTCTCAGCTTCGGCAATCAGCCTCTGGTCAAGCCCGTTGCCGCTGCCCTGCATCATCTCCGTGGCGCAGGGGGGAATGGACAGCACCATCGACACATAGGCGGGCTGCATCTTGGAGCCGAGGAAGGCGGGCACCCCCCGGGCATCGAAGGCCGCCTTGAGCCTTTGCCAGTCGGAGTTGGGCAAAAGCTCGGCCAGCGTCGGCCCTTCGGTGATGAACATCAGAGACGGATCGGTGGCGAGCGCCTTCTGCAGGCCCGCCTGCTCTTCTGGTCCCGCCTCAACCAGGAGCACCCGCGCAGCCTTGAGGTCGGGCAGGGTGGCAGCGACCACATCGTCCAGGCGCGGGTCGTCGATATGGACGGTCCCGATCAGGGTCACGACCTCATCCCCGCGCGTCGCCCGCCAGTAGTTGCCACGGGCGAAGGGGGCGGTGTCGGCGGCCGATTGCAACTCTGCCCGCGTCGCTGCGGGAAGGGCGGCGATCTGGTCCTGGCCGCTGCAGGCAGCGTTGGCGGACGACAGGGGAAGCAGGGCGAGAAGCGCGGCGATGAGAAAACGCATGTCCGGTTCCTTGGTTTGGGTGGAGGGTCGCATGTCCGCCCGCGCGCTCCAACCCGGTGTCATGAGAATTTCGCGAAAGATTCTGGGGTTGCGGGCGTTGACAGGCGGAAATCCCGTGCCTAACTACGCGTCGTTGGCACTCGACCAAGGTGAGTGCCAATAGCAATTGAACCTGGAACCTAGGGAGTGTTCTCAGATGGCTTTCAAACCGCTGCATGACCGTGTCCTCGTTCGCCGTGTGAAGAGCGACGAGAAAACCAAGGGCGGCCTGATCATCCCCGATACCGCGAAAGAAAAGCCCGCCGAAGGCGAGATCGTCTCGGTCGGCGAAGGCGCGCGCAAGGACTCGGGCGAACTGATCGCACCGTCGGTCAAGGCTGGCGACCGCATCCTGTTCGGCAAATGGTCGGGCACCGAAGTGACGCTGGACGGCGAAGAGCTGCTCATCATGAAGGAAAGCGACATCCTCGGCATCATCGGCTGAGATCGCATTTCCGTTCGGGTGCCGCTGGCATCCACCCCACGAAACACACAGTAACACTGGAGCATTGATATGGCTGCCAAGGACGTCAAGTTCGACTCTGATGCCCGCGACCGCATGCTGCGTGGCGTGAACATCCTCGCCGACGCCGTGAAGGTCACCCTCGGCCCGAAAGGCCGCAACGTCGTGATCGACAAATCGTTCGGCGCACCGCGCATCACCAAGGACGGTGTGTCGGTTGCCAAGGAAATCGAACTTGCCGACAAGTTCGAGAACATGGGCGCGCAGATGGTGAAGGAAGTCGCTTCCCGCACCAATGACGAAGCCGGCGACGGCACCACGACCGCCACCGTTCTGGCGCAGGCGATCGTGAAAGAGGGTCTGAAGGCGGTTGCCGCCGGCATGAACCCGATGGACCTGAAGCGCGGCATCGACCTCGCCACCGCGAAAGTGGTCGAGTCGATCAAAGCCGCGGCCCGCAAGGTCGAGAACTCGGACGAAGTCGCCCAGGTCGGCACGATCTCGGCCAACGGCGAAGCCGAAATCGGCCGCCAGATCGCTGACGCGATGCAGAAGGTCGGCAACGAGGGTGTCATCACCGTCGAAGAGAACAAAGGTCTCGAGACCGACACCGAGGTCGTCGAAGGCATGCAGTTCGACCGCGGCTACCTGTCGCCCTACTTCGTGACCAACGCCGACAAGATGGTCGCTGATCTCGAAGACGCGCTGATCCTCATCCACGAGAAGAAGCTGTCGTCGCTGCAGCCGATGGTTCCGCTGCTGGAAGCCGTCATCCAGTCGCAGCGTCCGCTCCTGATCATCGCGGAAGACGTCGAAGGCGAAGCGCTGGCGACCCTCGTGGTCAACAAGCTGCGCGGTGGCCTGAAGATCGCCGCCGTGAAAGCCCCGGGCTTCGGCGACCGCCGCAAGGCCATGCTGCAGGACATCGCGATCCTGACCGCCGGCCAGGTGATCTCGGACGACCTCGGCATGAAGCTCGAGAACGTCACGATCGACATGCTCGGCCGCGCCAAGAAAGTCTCGATCAGCAAGGACAACACCACCATCGTCGACGGCGCCGGTGACAAGTCCGAGATCCAGGCCCGCGTCGCCCAGATCCGTGCGCAGATCGAGGAAACTACCTCGGACTACGACCGCGAGAAGCTGCAGGAGCGTGTTGCGAAACTCGCCGGTGGCGTCGCTGTCATCCGCGTCGGCGGCATGACCGAAGTCGAAGTGAAAGAGCGCAAGGACCGCGTCGATGACGCCCTGAACGCGACCCGTGCGGCCGTGCAGGAAGGCATCGTTGTCGGTGGCGGCGTGGCCCTGATCCAGGCCGGCAAGACCCTCGACGGTCTGAAAGGCGTGAACAGCGACCAGGACGCCGGCATCACCATCGTCCGCAAGGCGCTGGAAGCCCCGCTGCGTCAGATCGCCGAGAACGCCGGCGTCGACGGTTCGGTCGTGGCCGGCAAGGTCCGCGAGTCGAAGGACAAGGCCTTCGGCTTCAACGCCCAGACCGAAGAATATGGCGACATGTTCAAGTTCGGCGTCATCGACCCGGCGAAAGTCGTCCGCACCGCTTTGGAAGACGCGGCGTCGGTCGCTGGCCTGCTCATCACCACCGAGGCCATGATTGCCGACAAGCCCGAGCCGAAAGCGGCTCCGGCCGGCATGCCGGGTGGCGGCATGGGCGGCATGGGCGACTTCTGATCGCTTGTCCGATCAAGATTGGAAGGGGCGGCCATCGGCCGCCCCTTTTCTTTTCTGCCGGCACGGATCGCGTCGGGCGGCTCTTGCGTTACGGTTCTGTCCGGCTGGCGGCCCGACAGACATAGGTGACGGTCAGTCGCGACGGGGGTATAGCTGGGATGAAGAGGAGTCACACATGGCACGAGCACCCGTTGACCAGGCGGAGCCGACCGTCGAGGACCTGAGCGCCCGCATCGCTGAACTTCAGGCGGAAATCGCTGCGATGTCGGCCGATCTGAAGGAAAAGGGAGCGCAGTTTGCAGACGGGCTGCGGGCAAGGGGCGAGCAAGCGGCGAGCGAAGCGAAGTCGCGCGCACAGCATGCCTTGGGCGATGCCGAGACTGCCATGCGCGAGAACCCTGCAACGGCGATGGCTGTGGCGGCGGGGGTCGGGTTTCTTCTGGGTGTGCTGCTGAGCCGGAGATAGGCGTGTTTCGACTCGTAGGTCTGGTCGCGCGGGAAAAGGCACGCGACACCATGCGGAAGGCGGGCTTTGGCCTTGGTGCTGCCCTTTGCCTGATCGTCGGCCTTGGATTCCTCGTTGCAGCAGCCTGGATCGCGCTGGCCGCTGCAAAAGGGGCGCTCTTTGCTTCCGTCTTCCTCGGGCTATGCTTTGTTGGTCTTGGTGCCGTCCTGATGGCCGTCGCCGCCATGCGGCCGCGCCCGAAAAGCCTGTCTTCCGATCTGGACAGCGACGCGCTCGAAGCCCTGTCGCGCGCCGCCGCCGGCGGACCGGGCGAAATGGAGCGGGCGATGCGGGGTTTCCTGTCGCAAGCCGGCCTGACCCCGCCTGAAACCGGGGGTGCACCCTCGCTGGTGGCGGCCTTTGTCTTTGGCTTGACCCTTGCGCTGACCCGCCGCCGCTGATCCGAAAGAGGCCCCTTGCGGGGCCACGCCTTTCGTCTCGCCGACGGCCTGCGCCGCCGGCTCGGGTTCGCCTCCGGCGGGGATATTTGGCCAGGAGAAGTTTCAGGCGCGCAGGATCGTGGGTCCTTCGGGCCAGCCGTCAAGGCTGGCTGCAGCCGAGACCACGATCGTACCGACCGAGGCAAACGGGGCGATCGCGAAGGGCGAGGAAGCCCCAAGCTTGTCAGAGGTGGCGAGCACCACCGTTTCCCCCGCTTGGGCGATCATCTGGCGCTTGATCGCGGCTTCTTCTGCGTCACCCGTGGTCAGGCCGCGCTCGGGATGGAGACCGGTCACGCCAAGCAGGCAAAGGTCGGCATGGAGGCGGGAGAAGCCGTCGGCGGCGATGGAGCCGACCGCCACCATGGAATGACGGTAAAGCCGTCCGCCGACCAGAATCACCTCGATCTCCGGGAAAGGTTCCAGTGCGGCGGCAATCGTCGGGCTGTGGGTGACGATCGTCGCTTGCAGGTCGGGCGGAAGGGCGCGGACGAGTTCGGCATGGGTGGTCCCGCCGTCCAGGATGATCACCTGGCGGGGTCGTATCAATCTTGCCGCGGCCGCGGCGAGGCGCCGTTTTTCCTCGGTCGCCATGCCGCGCCGGTCGGCAAGCGGGCGGTGGGTCGGCGAGAGTGGCAGCGCCCCGCCATGAACCCGCAGCAACCTCCCCTCGGCGGCGAGTTCGCGCAAGTCGCGGCGGATCGTGTCCTCGGAGACACCGAGTTCCATCGCAAGCGTTGCAGCGACAAGGCGACCTTCGGAGGCGAGGCGGGCGAGAAGCAGGTTCTTTCGCTGGGCCGTCAGCACGTTTCACCACGGATTGAACGAGATTGCACGATGTTGCACGAATCGGTCGGCTTTGCTAGAGGCGATCCATGCAAAAGGAGGATGCCATGACCAGACCGATGATGATCCTGATTGCCGGCCCCTATCGTTCGGGCACAGGCGATGACCCAACGCGGATGGCCGCGAACCTGAAGCGGCTTGAGGAAGCGGCCTGGCCGATCTTCGAGAAGGGCCATGTTCCGATGATCGGCGAATGGGTGGCGCTGCCGGTCCTGCACGGCGCGGGTGGGGGCGACGTGGGCGGAGCGCTCTACGACCGGGTGATGCATCCGACCGCGCACCGTCTCTTGCAGCATTGCGACGCGGTTCTTCGCCTGCCGGGCGCAAGTGCCGGTGCCGACAACGATGTGCGGATTGCCGAGGCGCGCGGAATTCCGGTCTATCGCACCCTCGACGAGATCCCCACTGCGGCCTGACTTGAAGCGCTAGGGCGGTGCGGCGGCGCATGCTAGGCTGAGGCATGAGGCTTTTCCTGCTTGCCGCCCTGACGATGACGGCCTTTGCCGCGAATTCCGTCCTGAACCGCGCGGCGGTCGGCGGCGGGCATATGACTGCGGCCATGTTCGCCCTTGTGCGGCTCTGGTCCGGGGCGGCGCTTCTTTCGGGTCTCGTCTGGGGCGGCGGAGGTCGGCTAGCGCTCGGCCGGAAAGATCGCGCGGCGAGGGCGCTGGCCTTGTTGGTCTATATGGCGGGATTTTCCCTTGCCTATCGGTCGATCGACGCGGGCAGCGGCGCGCTGATCCTGTTCGGCGGGGTGCAGATGACCATGTTCTGTGGCGCGCTTTGGGCCGCAGAGCCGATCCCCCTGCGGCGATGGCTGGGGGCGGGGCTGGCCTTTCTCGGGCTGGTGGTGCTGCTGGCGCCGGGGCGGACGGGGTCGATCCCGATGATGGCGGCACTTGCGATGGCAGGGGCTGCCGTGGGCTGGGGGATCTATTCGCTGCTCGGGCGGGGGAGCCTTGATCCGGTCGCGGATACAGGGGCGAGCTTCGTCCTCGCGGCGCTTGGGTTCGCCGCACTGGTGGTCGTATGGCCGGGGGTGACCCTGTCGGCGGACTTTGTCGGCGTGGCACTGGCGGTCTTGTCGGGGGCCGTCACCTCGGGCCTTGGCTATGCGCTCTGGTACCGGCTACTGCCGGGGCTCGGCGCCAGCCGGGCGGCCGTGGCGCAGTTGACTGTGCCGCTGATTGCCGCGACCGGCGGCCTTTTCCTGCTGCGAGAAGGGCCTGGCCCGGTGTTTCTGCTGGCGGCAGCGATGGTACTGGGCGGCGTGGCGCTGGCCCTGATCCCGCGCCGGACCTGACGGAGCGGGTCAGAATTCCTTGACCATCCGCGTCGCCGTCTGGGTCTTTTCCCCAAGCGTGACACTTCGACCGCCTTCGTGCAGGACGAATCCCTCGCGTTCCCAGAACGCCCGGCCGCGCGGATTGGCATCGAGCACGGCGAGGTAAAGGCGGCGCTTGCCGCGACGGCGCGCCTCGGTTTCTGCTGCGTCAAGCAGGCGGCGTCCGAGGCCCTGACCACGGGCGCGGGGCGCGAGCAGCATCAGGCCCAGATAGGAATCCTCGACGGTGGGGTAATCGAAGGACTGTTCGATCAGGCCGAGAAGCGTTCCATCCGCATCAAGCGCGCCAAGCCGGAAAGAGGTGGCAGGGTCGATGCCGGGAGGTGCGTCGGCGAAATACTCGTTGGTCAGTTCCGGCCCGGGTTCGGCATCGCGTTCGATCGCGACGTAGTCGGCGGCCTCGGCAAACAGGGCCGCGACCAGGGGGCGATCGAGGTCGGGGGAAAGCGGGCGCAGGATCATGCGCCGGCCCCGGCCGGGGTGATGGCGAGAACCTCAAGCTCCATCCTGCCGACAGGGCGCGTCCAGACGACAACGTCGCCGACGCGCGCCCGCATCAGGCTGCGGGCGAGCGGGGCATGGGGTGCGATGCGACCCTGGGCGGGATCGGCCTCGTCTTCACCGACGATTTCGTAGCTGACCTCGGTGCCGGCATCGTCGGCGACCGTCACGCGGGTAGCGAAGGCCACTTCATGCGGTGCCGCGGGCGGATCGACCGGAATCGCCGAACGCAGCCGCGCCTCGAGATAGCGGATGTCGCGCTCTGCCGCCGCCTCGGGCAGCTTGTCGAGCCGGTCCGGGCGGGCGCGCAGGCGCGTGAGTTCGGCCTGGGTTGCGGCAAGGCGGGCTTGCAGTGCTGCGAGGCCACGCGGGGTAACGTAGTTCGGATGGGGCGAGATCGGCAGGTCGGGCAGCGGATCAAGCTCGCCCGTGCCTTCCTTGACGAAGGCGCGGCTCATCGGACGATCGGCTCCAGCGGGTCATAGAGCATCGTCCCGCCCCAGGCGGCCGCGGGCAGACTGTCAGGCTTGAAACGGACAGCGCCCGACGCAAGTTCCTCCCGCGAGAAGAAACGGCGGGAATGCACCACGCGTTCCGGATCGCGCCAGGCATCGGAGAGGGTGCCGCCGATGATGGCGCAGCGGAAATAGACATCGGCCTGATGGAACCCCGAGGCCGGATCGTGGAATTCGTTGATAAGGACGGGCTCGCCTACCGAAACGGTCAGGCCACATTCCTCGTGGACTTCCCGGATCAGGTTGTCGGGAAGCGACGTGCCAGGTTGCGCCCCGCCCCCCGGCGCGCACCACAGGTCAGAGCGGCGGCCGGCATAGGCGTTGACCAGTAGGAGCCGGTCCTCGTGCAGGATCAGCGCGCGAACGGCCAGACGGGGCGTGCGGTGGCTCATGGTCGCAGGTTGGCCTGCGGGCCGTCATTTGTCCATGCCGCAGCATTCCGCTAGGCTGCCGGGCATGCGCGTTCTCTTGTTCCTGCTGACGGTCTTCCTTGCCCTGCCAGTGCGGGCAGAATGCGTCATTCTGCTGCACGGGCTGGCGCGGACATCGTCTTCGCTTCTGGCGATGCAGCTTGCGCTCGAAGAGCAGGGCTATCGGGTCATCAACGTCGACTATCCCTCGACCGAGGAACCGGTCGAGCAACTGGCAGCGCGCTTTGTCGGTCCGGCTGTCCAGCAATGCGGCGACGAGCGGGTGAACTTCGTCACCCATTCGATGGGCGGGATCATGGCGCGGATCTGGCTGGCCCGGCATCGGCCGGCCAATATGGGGCGCGTCGTCATGCTCGCCCCGCCGAACCAGGGGTCTGAGCTTGTCGACAAGCTGGGCTCGATCGCCGCCTTCGAATGGGTGAACGGACCTGCCGGGCTGGAACTTGGCACAGGCAATGGATCTGTGCCCCTTTCGCTGCCGTTGCCGGATTTCGAACTTGGCGTCATCGCGGGGGACAGGTCGATCAACCCGATCTACTCCGGCATCATCCCGGGTGCCGATGACGGGAAGGTTTCGGTGGCCAGCACACGGATTGCAGGCATGACCGATCACATCGTCCTGCCCGTGACGCACACCTTCATGATGCTGAGTCCCGTCGTCATCGCGCAGACCATCCGCTTCCTGCAGACCGGGGCCTTCGAGCATGACATGAATCTGCGATCGGCGGCCGGGATACTTGGGATCACGTCCAAACCGTTGGAGGTGCCATGACCAGCAGGAACGACCGCTACGCCAGCTTCGCCAAGCACGTCGCCCGGATCACTGGCCGGCCGGTCGTGTTCAGCATGGCGGTTGGCGTGATTGCTGTCTGGATCGTGACGGGGCCGATCTTCCAGTTCAGCGACACATGGCAGCTGGTGATCAACACCGGCACGACCATCGTGACCTTCCTGATGGTCTTCCTGATCCAGAACACCCAGAACCGCGACACTGCCGCGATCCAGCTGAAGCTTGACGAGCTGATCCGGGCAACCCAGGGCGCCCACAACGCACTCCTTGATCTGGAAGAGATCGAGGAGGAGCACCTCGAAGAATTCCGCACGCGCTACTTGCGGCTTGCCGCCGAGGCACGGAAGAAGCTGGCCGCGGGCATCCGCGATACGGATACCCCTGACGCTTAGCGGCGGGTGACCCGGTTTACATGACCCATCTTGCGGCCGGGGCGCGGGGCGCCCTTGCCATAAAGATGTAGGGCAGTATCCGCCTCTTTCGCCAGCTCGGGAACACGCAGGATGTCGTCCCCGATCAGGTTTTCCATCACCACATCGGCATGGCGCGCGCCGTCGCCAAGCGGCCAGCCGGCAATGGCGCGGATGTGCTGCTCAAACTGGTCGACAGCACAGCCGTTCTGGGTCCAGTGACCCGAGTTGTGAACGCGGGGCGCAATCTCGTTGACGATCAGGCCCCCTGCCGTGACGAACAGCTCCACGCCAAGGATGCCGACATAGTCGAGCGCGTTCAGGATGCGCGCGGCGATCAGGATCGCGTCGCTGCGCTGGTTCGGCGACAGCCGCGCGGGCACGGTGGTGGTGCGCAGGATGCCGTCGCGATGCACGTTCTCGCCGGGATCAAAGCAGGCCACCGAGCCGTCGAGCCCGCGCGCGGCGATCACGGACACCTCGTGACTGAACGGGACAAATCCCTCAAGCACCGCCTCGGCCCCGTTCATCGCAGCGAGTGCCGGTTCCGCATCTTCGGGCGACATCAGCCGCGCCTGGCCCTTGCCGTCATAGCCAAGGCGCGTTGTCTTCAGGATTGCCGGGGTTCCGATCGCCGCGACGGCTGCGTCAAGCGACGCCCTGTCAGACACGGCGCGATAGGGTGCCGTGGTCAGGCCGATAGAGGTCAGGAAGTCCTTTTCGGCGATGCGGTCCTGGCTGATCGCCAGCGCCCTGCGGTTCGGGCGGATCGGCCGGCGCGCCTCGATCAGGTCGAGCGCCGAGGTCGGCACGTTCTCGAACTCGTAGGTCACGACATCGACCGCCTCGGCGAAGGCCTTCAGCGCGGCTTCCTCTTCGTAGGGGGCCGTCGTCACATAATGCGCAACGTCGCCGGCGGGCGGCATGGCAGCCGGCTCATAGATATGGGTGCGGAAGCCCAGCCGGGCGGCTGCGACCGAAAGCATCCGGCCCAGCTGGCCGCCACCGAGGATGCCGATGGTCGACCCCGAAGGAAGCGGCTTACTCATCCTTGGGCTCCTCGGGGATCGAGGCCGAAAGGGCGTCGCGCCAGGCATCCAGCCGCGCGGCGAGCGCGGCGTCGCCAACCGCAAGAATTCCGGCGGCCAGGAGGCCGGCATTCGCCGCACCTGCGGCCCCGATCGCCATCGTGGCGACCGGATAGCCCTTCGGCATCTGGACGATCGAATAAAGGCTGTCCACGCCGGACAGAGCCTTGGTCTGGACCGGAACGCCGATCACCGGGACCCGCGTCTTCGACGCCATCATGCCCGGAAGATGCGCTGCGCCACCCGCCCCGGCAATGATGACCTTCAGGCCCCGCTCGACCGCTGTCTTGCCGTAGCTCCAAAGCCGGTCAGGGGTGCGATGGGCCGAGACGATCTTCGTCTCGTAGGCGATCCCGAGGTCATCAAGGATCAACGCGGCCTCTTTCATCGTCGGCCAGTCGGACTGGCTTCCCATGATGATTCCCACGTCCACGGCCATGCGCGCCTCCGCCTCAAGAGGCGCGCACTATAGCGGTGAGGGCAGGAGGGGCAAGATTTGCCGTCCCGCTCTGGAGCGGCAGCAACGAATTTTCTGCGAAAATTCTGATTTTTCGTAGAAAAATCGGGGTGGCAGTCTCGACACCCAGTCACTCTGGCTGGAAGCGCGCACTGGGGATGCGCTCGCGGAGGAAGTCGATCATGGCGCGGACCTTGGCTGGCAGGAAGGACCTGCTTGGATAGACCAGCCAGGCACAGGTGTCGAAGGTCGTTGCGGTGACATCCCATTCCGGCAGCGCCTGAATCAGGCGGCCGCAGCAAGTTCGACGTCGACATCAGCCGTGCCGCAACCTGGCCGCCCTCGACCGCCTGGGCAAGGCGGATCGCCAGGTCGATCCGTTCGGCGACAAGGTCGACATTCATGTCGGTGAACAGGCAATCGAGCAGGATTTCAGGGGAGCGCGCGCGAAACTCGGGCAGTTGGGGAAGCAGCAGGTTTTGCGCGAAGGTGGTCGAGGACGTCAGCCGCAACATCCCACTGGGCCAGCTGGCCCCGCTGCGCGAGGCTGCCAGGACCGCAAGCCCAGCCCTTACGTTGGTTTATGAAGATGCAGGTTCGGTTCGGGTCTGGCTTGATCCACGCGATGGCGCCCCTGAGCGCTCGTGGCAAAACCGGTCGCGAGTGCTGCCGTCAAGACCGCCGGGGCGGTGATGCTGTCCGGAGCCTTCGCCCCTGCCGCGCCGCTGGAAATGATCCTCAAGGACTTGCACTTCGCGAAGGAAGCGGCGAGCGATGCGCCCGGTCTGAGCGCGTTTGCGGAGATCTACGCAAACGCCTCTGCTGAAGGATTGGGAGAACTGGACGTCACGGCGATCGTACGGCGCTACCTGCCGGTTTGACCGGAAGGCCACGCATTGCGCTGACGCTCACGCGATGATGTCGGGGATCAGCTGGTCCTCGATCTTCACGATCTGGTCCTTCAGCGCCAGCTTCTGCTTCTTCAGCCGCTGCAGCGTCAACTGATCGCCGCGGCCGCTGGAGGCCAGTGCATGAATGGCATCGTCGAGATCCCGGTGCTCGCGTCTAAGAACCCCCAGCTTGATCCGGAGCATTTCCTCGAAGTCGAGTTCGGTTGGCGCGTTCATTTTTCTTGCTCGGCTGTTGAGTCGCAGGGTGCCGGTTTGGCGGACTATAGCGGCATTGCCGGTGTTGCGAAAAGAAATCTGGGTATCGCCGGGCTCTTGTGCAAGCCGTTGACCCGCCCCATATTTCCCCTTGGGACGTTGCCCGACCGGGGACGTTCCATCGCATGTCGCTTAGCCCAAGGACATCCCGGATGACGAAACTGAGCTTTGGGGCCCACCCCTACCTTCTGGGGTTCGAGCAGCTGGAACGGCTGGTCGAACGCACCGCGAAGACCGCGGGAGAAGGCTATCCTCCCTTCAACATCGAGGCGGTGGCAGAGAATGCCTATCGCATCACGCTGGCCGTCGCTGGTTTCCGTGAGGAAGACCTGGCGATCACGGTTGAGGACCGACAGCTTGTCGTCCGCGGCCGCCAGGCAGAGGAGGAAGGGCAAAGGGTGTTCCTGCATCGCGGTATCGCCGCCCGTGCCTTCCAGCGCAGCTTTGTGCTGGCGGATGGCGTCGAGGTGGCGGCGGCGACGATGGAAAACGGGCTTTTGCACATCGATCTGCGCCGCTCGGCGCCCGAGCCGGTGGTGCAGACGATCAGGATCGGTCGGGGATAAGGAGAAAGCACATGGATACGAAATTCGAAGGTTTCCCTGAGGAAGGCGAGCGGATCGTCTACATCCGTCCGATTGCCGCCGCTGAACTGCCGGACGAGATCCGGGCGCAGATCGGCGATGTCGAGACGCTCTATTCGGTCAACCGGCCGGATGGTGAGCGGGTGGCGCTGGTGCGCGACCGCAGTCTCGCCTTCCTTCTGGCGCGCCATCACGATCTGGCGCCCGTGAACGCCCATTGAAGGCGACGTCATCGCCAACTAGAAAGGGCCGGTCGAAAGACCGGCCCTTTTTGCGTTCTGGCATGAGCGTCAGGCGCGGATCAGACCCATCTGCTCCAGTTTCAGCAGCACCTGGTGGGCGCAGCTGTCGACATCCGAACCCTCGGTCTCGACGCGGAGTTCGGGATTTTCTGGCGCTTCGTAAGGGTCGGAAATGCCGGTGAACTCCTTGATCTTGCCTTCGCGCGCCAGCTTGTAGAGGCCCTTGCGGTCGCGGCGTTCGCATTCCTCGATGCTGGTCGCGACATGGACCTCGACGAAGGCACCGAAGGCTTCGATCATCTCGCGCACGGCGCGGCGGGTCGCGGTGTAGGGCGCGATCGGGGCGCAGATGGCGATGCCGCCGTTCTTCGAGATCTCGGAGGCGACATAGCCGATGCGGCGGATGTTGATGTCGCGGTGTTCCTTCGAAAAGCCGAGTTCTGACGACAGGTGCTTGCGCACCACGTCACCGTCGAGCAGCGTCACCGGCCGGCCGCCCATCTCCATCAGCTTGACCATCAGCGCGTTGGCGATGGTCGATTTGCCCGAGCCGGAAAGGCCGGTGAAGAACACGGTGAAGCCCTGCTTGTCGCGCGGCGGCGAGGTGCGGCGCAGCTGTGTCACCACCTCGGGGAACGAGAACCAGTCGGGGATCTCGAGACCTTCACGCAGGCGGCGGCGAAGTTCGGTGCCCGAGATGTCGAGCACGGTCGAACCTTCTGGAACCTCGTCGACCGGGAAGTACTGGGCCTTCTCCTGAACGTAGACCATCTGCTTGAAGTCGACCATCTCGATGCCGATTTCGGCCTGGTGCTTGCGCACCATCTCCTGCGCGGCATAGGGGTCGTAGAAATCCTTGCCCTGGCTGTTCTTGCCCGGGCCGGCATGGTCGCGGCCGACGATGAAATGGGTCAGGCCGTGGTTCTTGCGGATGATCGCGTGCCACAGCGCCTCGCGCGGGCCGCCCATGCGCATCGCAAGGTTGAGAAGCGACAGGTGCGTGGTGGCGGCAGGATATTTGTCCAGCACCGCCTCGTAGCAGCGCACGCGGGTGAAGTGGTCGACATCGCCCGGCTTGGTCATGCCGACGACCGGGTGGATGAGCAGGTTGGCCTGCGCTTCCTTGGCGGCGCGGAAGGTCAGTTCCTGGTGGGCACGGTGCAGCGGGTTGCGGGTCTGGAAGGCGACGATGCGCTTCCAGCCGAGCTTGCGGAAATAGGCGCGCAGTTCGTTCGGCGTGTCGCGGCGGGCGCGGAAGTCATAGTGCACCGGTTGCTGGATGCCCACGACCGGACCGCCCAGATAGACCGGGCCGGCGGAGTGATGCAGGTAGTTCACCGCCGGATGAGCCAGGTCATCGGCGCCAAAGACCTTCTCGGCCTCGTTGGATTTGTTCGGCGTCCACTTGTCGGTGATCGATAGCACCGCGAGGATGACGCCTTCCTGGTCGCGCAGCGCGATGTCCTGCCCGGGTTCCACCTTGTCGGCGAAGGCCTGGCTCACATCGAGTGTGACCGGGATCGGCCAGAGCGTACCGTCCTCGGTGCGCATGTTCTCGACGACGCCGTTATAGTCGGCTTCCGACTGGAAGCCTTTCAGCGGATGGAAACCGCCGTTCATCAGCAGTTCGAGGTCGCAGATCTGGCGCGGGGTCAGATCCCAGGACGGCAGGTCGCCAGCCTCGATCTTCAGTTTCTGCGCAGATTCGGGAGAGACATAGAGCTCCGGGATCGGAGTCAGGTTCGAGATGGTCATCAGGTCAGGCCCTTGGGTGAAACCGCATTTGCCGGGTGGCGGCGGGATGCGGGCAGATATCCCTTCGAGCGTGTCAAACTCAAGGCAATAAGGGAAAATCTTCTCCGAATAGACCGTTTTTCCGCGATTGCGCTGTTATCCCGGCGACAGTCATGGGGCGGATCGGCCGTCTCACGATGTTTTCCCCGAAACGCCGGTCTCCTTCGAAACGGACGTTCCCGCTGGACTTGCTGGGCGCAGGACAAAAAGGGTGAAGCCGGGCCTTCCGACCCGGCTTCGACTGCGTGTAGCGAGTTGTAGCGAGACTTGTCTGAGTGTTGCCGTCAGGCGGCGCGCTTGCGGCGGGCCGCCGCGAGCAATCCGCCGGCGCCGAGAAGCAGCAGACCCGAGGCGGGAAGCGGAACCTCTGCCACGTCCGGCACCTCGAAGGTGACGTTGTCGACCACTTCGATCAGGTTGATCGGATTCACCGCGAGGCTGCCGTCCGATCCAAGGGCGAGGCGTCCATAGTAGAACACCGCCTTGTCGATCGGCTGGCCGAAGAACCCGATTGTCTGGTTCATGATGTCGTCGCGGTTCATGGTGACAAAGGCGACGCCTTTCAGCACTCCGCCAAGGAAGCCCTGAAGAACGGCGACGTCCCCGGCCAGCGAATAGAATGGATCGTCGTTGCCGAAGGACAGAGACAGGTTGCTGACCAGCTGCGAGAAGGTCATGATCAGCGTGCTATGGTCGTCATGGCGCACGATCAGGCTCTTCCCATCGGTTTGGGTCCCGTAGTCGCGAATCTCGAGATTGCTGTCGATGGAGTCCGTGAAGGACACAATCGACGACCCCGAGCTGGTAAAGCCGTTGGGCACATTGCCCGATGCATCGCCTTCGAAATCGACGGTCACTGTCGCCGCCTGCGCCCCGAAGCCTGCCGCAATGATGATGGCCGCAATGGCCACCGTGTTCCTTATCTTCATCCCCTCACTCCAATAATGGTTGTGGCAACATTGCGTAGGACACGTGGCAGCTGTGTCCTGAGGGTGGTCGGACTATGGCAAAAAACCGACCCGCCAACGGCAGGCCGGAAACACACTGTTGCGAAATCGTGGAGGGGCGTCGCGTCGCGGCGGATCTCGCCGGCTATTCGTGCTCGGCGAGGAACCGTTCCGCGTCCAGCGCCGCCATGCAGCCCATACCGGCGCTGGTCACCGCCTGCCGATAGACATGGTCGGTCAGGTCGCCCGCAGCAAAGACGCCCGGAATCGACGTACGGGTCGAACCTGGCTCGACCTTGACGTAGCCGCCATTGTGCAGCTCGAGCTGGTCCTTCACCAGTTCCGACGCCGGCGCATGGCCGATGGCGACGAAGAAGCCGTCGCAGGGCACGTCGGTGACTGCACCGGTGTTCACGTCGCGGGCCCGCACTGCCGTGACACCAAGCGGGGTATCCGTGCCCAGCACCTCTTCGACGGTGTGGTTCCACAACAGGCTGATCTTCGGATGCTTGAACAGCCGGTCCTGCATGATCTTTTCGGCCCGCAGGGAGTCGCGGCGGTGAATGAGTGTAACCTTGGTCGCGAAATTGGTCAGGAACAGCGCCTCTTCGACGGCAGTGTTGCCGCCCCCGATCACGACAACCTCTTTCCCGCGATAGAAGAATCCGTCGCAGGTGGCGCAAGCCGAAACCCCGAAACCCTTGAACTTCTCTTCTGATGGCAGGCCCAGCCACCGCGCCTGCGCGCCGGTCGCCAGGATCACCGCGTCGGTGGTATAGGTCGTGCCGCTGTCGCCAGAAGCAGTGAACGGACGCTTCGACAGGTCGAGCGAGGTAATGATGTCCGTCACGACCTCCGCGCCCATCGCGCGGGCGTGCTCTTCCATGCGGATCATCAGGTCCGGACCCTGGACATGCGTATCGCCGGGCCAGTTCTCGACTTCGGTCGTGATGGTCAACTGCCCGCCGGGCTGCATGCCCTGGATCAGGACGGGGTTCAACATGGCGCGGGCGGAGTAGACGGCAGCCGTATAGCCTGCCGGGCCGGATCCGATGATCAGAACCTTGCTGTGCCTCGTGTCGCCCATGACTGCCCCCGGATGTTGCGCGGACATCCATATAAGGGCATCGCGCAGGCGCAGGAAGCCCCGGCTTTCATGCTCGAAAACTGGCCGCTCGCTTGGTCGATCCGAACAATTCCCCCGCCTGTCGCGAAACAATGTTGCGCGCACTTGCCGCAACCCCTACATTCCGCCGCGAGAAGGAGAGCTGCACATGGCCGGATCGAAGCTGGACCCGATAGACCGCCACATTCTGGCGGAGCTTCAGGCCGATGGGCGGATGACGAATGTCGAACTGGCCAAGCGGGTCGGCATTTCGGCCCCGCCCTGCCTGCGGCGCGTGCGCACGCTCGAGGAAGCCGGCTATATCCGTGGATACCACGCCGATATCGATACGCGCGAACTCGGCTTCGAGGTGCAGGTCTTTGCCATGGTTCGTCTGCACAGCCAGGCGGAAGTCGACCTTTCGGCTTTCGAGGCCCGCGCCCGCGCCTGGCCGCTGGTCCGCGAGTGCCACATGCTGAACGGCGAAATCGACTTCATCCTGAAATGCGTGGCGCCGGATCTGTCGACCTTCCAGACCTTCCTGACGGCAGAACTGACCGCCGCGGAAAACGTGGCGAGCGTGAAGACCAGCCTCGTCATCCGCTGTGCAAAGGACGAACCCGGGGTTCCCTTCGACGTTCTGGAAGACAGGCTGAAGCGGTCGGCCTGATCAGTCGCCCCTTCGGCGCGGGGCTGCATCAATGACTCTGTCGCGAAATTTGAAAGGCGGCCCCTTGCGGCGTGTCAGAGGGTCACGCCAGGGCCGCCTTTAGCAAGCAATCTGTCCGCTACAACGCCCGAGGGCATCGGATGGAACGTCATGCCTTAACCATGTCGGCTCTGAGGCGCTGTGTCAAACATTTGCCGCGGTGCCGCAATCTTACGCATCAATTCCCTAATTGATCGCGGGATTGTTTCTTAAATTGCCTCGAAGAGTCCCGCCAAGGGCACAATCCGGCGACGCCAATGCAATCTGTTCGCGCGCCGATTCGTCATTGTGACGAAATTGGGGCCGCGCTCGTGCCGCGGCCAGGCCTTGTCAGTGCGCGGCGATCTTTGCGGAAGGGCTGTAACTCACAGGGGCCGGACGGTTGAGCATGGGTTTGCTCGCCTGCACGACGCTCCGGGCCACGGCCTTCCGGCGGACCCAGGGAAATGTCACCTCGGCGCTGGTGGCGGAGGCGATGGCGGATTGCATCCAACGGCGCTGTTTCGTCATTTTCAGTCTCCTCCGGCCGGCCCGATCCGGGCTGACCCTGCCGTGGCCCCCAATCCGGCCACAAGACCGTCATGACAGAGCATTCAGGCAAGCATTGGACGAGAGATAGTCCCTGTGATGGCCACAACTTCCGCTTACGGCCGAAACTTGAAGCCACAACCAGTTGGAATCACGTTATTTTGTCGCTTCTAGAAACAATACATGAATTCATGTGCAATTGTTTCTCACACTTTTGCCGCAATCCGGCAGGCTACAAGCGGATTGCCGACAGCAGCCGTCCATAGTCCGCTTCTCCGGCGTGGGTGGTGCGGCGGTAGGAATAAAAGCGCTCGGCGTCGGAATAGGTGCAGTGCCGGGTCCATTCCGCCTCGGCCAGTCCGAGACTGCGCAGTCGATGCAGCCCAAAGGCCGGGAGGTCGAACAGTGCCCGGTCGCCTGCACCGTTGGCGAAGAAGCGCGCATTGTCGCGGTCATCGTCGATGAAGCCTTCGACGAATTCTGGCCCGACCTCGTAGGCGCGCTGGCTGATGGTGGGGCCGATCACGGCGCGGATGCGGTTCCGCCGGGCGCCGAGCGCCTCCATCGCCTCGACTGTCGCTTCGAGCACACCATCCCGAGCGCCACGCCAGCCGGCATGGGCGGCGCCGATGACCTGCGCCTGGGGGTCGGCGAACAGCACGGGCTGGCAATCGGCGGTCAGGACGGCTAGCGCCAGGCCCGGCGTTGCCGTGACCATGGCGTCGGCACGAGGGCGGTCCGCCAGCGGGGCGGTCACGGTGACGACATCGGCGGAATGCACCTGGTTGACGGTGACGAGGTTGGCCGGATCGACGCCCAACGCCTCGGCCGCGCGCGCGCGGTTGATCGCCACGACCTCGGCAATGTCGGTGCTGCCCGTGCCACAGTTCAACCCGGCGAAGATACCGGACGAGGCGCCGCCCTTGCGCGTGAAGAAGCCGTGGCGGAGCGGCTGAAGGAGGGGGGAAGTGATGATCTCGAGCATCAGTCGAATCCCGGTGGTGGCACACTGCCTTTGGTGTGAATCGCCATCGCCTTGAACAGCCTTCCCATTTCCTCGGGATGGGTCAAGCGTCGATGCGCGGCGACGTGTGCCTCGAGCTGCGGGCCGGACAGGCGCCGCGCCAGCGCCTGCGCGCGTGCGGTGATGCCCAGCCTTTCCAGCAGGACGCCTTGCTCTGTCAGGGCGGTGACGGCGCAGGCCGTGGCCGCAAGGGCCAGCGCCTCGAAATCGACATGGGCGGTCAAGTCCGCCGTTCCGGGTGCGGCGAAGGGGTCGGCGAAAGCGTGGTCGGTCAGGGCCTGGAACGTATCGCCGAGTGAATGCCAGTCGCCATAGTCGATGATGAGCGCCGCCCCGCCGTGGGTCGCGATGCGTTGCGCGATTTCGGTCACGATGCCAGCGGCGGCGGGGCAGACCTCGACGACGCCGCCCGTGGAGGTGTCGGACATGCGGGCGGTCAGCATGTCCAGCTGCATCGGCACCGAGAGGCCTGCCACCAAACGATCGCCGTCAAGGCCGACCAGGCGTTCTTGCCAGCCCATCGGGTGGCGCTGGAACTGGCGGATGGGCAGGGCGTCGAAGAACTCGTTGGCGATCAGGAACAACGGCGCGTCCGGCAGGTCAGTGACCGAGTCGCGCCACGTCACCTGATGCCCGGCCAGGGTCTCGCGCTGCGTATCCCGCAAGCGGGGCGATGCCTCGACCAACATGATCCGCGCCGCAGCATGAAACCCCGGGACGCCTCGCGTCGCCCGCAAAAGATCGGCCATGAGTGTCCCGCGGCCTGGACCCAGTTCGGCCAGGGTGAAGGCGGGAGGCGCCCCCTGGTCGAGCCAGGCCTGTGCGAGGCAGAGCCCCAGAAGCTCGCCGAACATCTGGCTGATCTCTGGCGCGGTGGTGAAATCGCCCTTCGCGCCAAAGACCGGTCGTGTCGTGTAGTAACCGTGGATCGGGTGCAGCAGGCACTCCGCCATGTAATCCGCGATCGAGATCGGACCGGTTTCGCGGATGCGCCGGATCAGGATATCGCCAAGCGCGGTCACGCCTTGGCCGCGCGGCGTCGCGCCCACCAGATCACTGCAAGACCGACCGCTACCATGGGCAGGGACAGCAGTTGCCCCATGCTGAACCCGAAGCCGTCGGTGAAGCGGATGACATGACCAAGCGGGTTGTCTGGAGTGATGTATTGGCCATCGGCTTGCCGGAAGAACTCGACGACGAAGCGGGCCATTCCGTAGCCTGCAAAGAACAGGCCCGCCGTCTGGCCGGGTATCCTGAGCCAGCCCCGCCGCCAGACCAGGTAGAGCAGGACCGACCCAAGGATCAGCCCCTCGAGCACCGCCTCGTAGATCTGCGACGGATGCCGCGCGCAAATGGTTAGGATCCCAGGGCAGGTCTGCGCTGCCTCGCCCGGAAAGGCCACGCCCCAGGGCAGGGTGGTGGGCCGGCCCCAAAGCTCGGCATTGATGAAGTTTGCGATGCGGCCAAGGAAAAGCCCGGGCGGCGCGGCGACGGCAATCGCATCGGCGACCGAGGCTATAGGGATTCCCTGATTGCGGCAGAACAGCCAGACCGCGGTCACAACACCCAGGAAGCCGCCATGGAAGGACATGCCGCCTTCCCAGATCTTCAGGATTTCGGCCGGGTTGGCGAGGTAGTAGCCCGGCTGGTAGAACAGCACGAACCCCAGCCGCCCGCCAAGAACGATGCCAAGGATCACCCAGGTCAGCAGGTTTTCCAGCTGCTGCTCGGTCATCGGCGCGCCGGACCGCCACACTGCCGGGCGGCGCAGCAGGGCGACAATGATCCGCCAGCCGATCAGGATGCCGGCGATGTAGGCGAGCGCATACCAGCGCAGGGACAGCGTCATCCCGAGGACTTCGATCGAGAAGACCTCGTTCGAGATGTTCGGGAAGGGGATGTAGCTCATCGACGGCTCCGTTCGCGGGCGGCTTCGGGGTTGTCCGGCGGGGCTGCGGCGATGTCAACCTTGTGCGCCGCCGCCGGGCGGACCATATAGATCACTGCCGCGCGATGGAGGCCGCCATGCAGACCCGCAACAAGTTCTTCGACGACATGTCGCAACTGATGACCAATGCCATGGGTGTGGCCCAAGGCGCCAAGACCGAGGCCGAGACGGCGATGAAAGGTCTGATCGACCGCTGGCTGGCCGATCGCGATTTCGTCACGCGCGAAGAGTTCGACGCGGTCAAGGCGATGGCTGCGAAGGCGCGGGAAGAGAATGAGGCACTGAAGGCCCGGCTCGACGCGCTGGAAGCCAAGAAAAAGTGACACTCAGGGTTCGGCAAGACTGACCGACTCGTCGGCGACCGATACCGACTTGACGACTGCGAACAGCCGGTCGCCCTCGGCAAGCTGAAGGGTGGCCAGAGAGCGGCGCGTGATGCGCGCCAGAATGCGGTCCTCGCCTGCCGAAAGCTGCACCAGCGCGCTTGCCCCTTCGTCCGAGCGTAGGGCCGCGATGGTCACGGGCAAGACGTTCAGGGCCGAAATCCCTTCGGGCCTTGTCCGCGCCAGCATCACGTCTTGCGCCGCGATCCGCACGCGGACCTTCGCCCCGACCGGACGGGCGATCTTCGGCAGCCAGAGCGGGCCTGCAGACGAGTCGAGGCGGGTCAACCCGTCTGGTTCCTGCGCGGCGATCCGGGCTGTCAGCAGGGCGCCAGCTTCGCGGATCCCTAGCGCGGGCGCCACGTCGGGATCCGACAGTATCTCGGCAACCGGGCCAGAACGCAGGACGCGGCCCCCCTCCAGCAACACGATCGTCGTGGCAAGCCGGGCGACCTCAGGCAGCGCATGGCTGACATAGAGGATCGGCAGGTGGGTTTCGTCGCGCAACCGTTCGAGCCAGGGCAAGATCTCCGCCTTCCGAGGCGCGTCGAGCGCCGCAAGCGGTTCATCCATCAGCAGCATCGCCGGTGCCGACAGAAGCGCCCGCCCGATCGCCACGCGCTGCTTCTCGCCGCCTGAAAGAAGCGAAGGGCGGCGGTCGAGGAGCGCACCAAGGCCGAGCAGATCGACCACGCGGCCGAAATCCATGCGCTGGATCGCTCTCGCGAACCATTGGCCATAGCGCAGGTTCTGGCGGACGGTCATATGCGGAAACAGGCGCCCTTCCTGGAACACGTAGCCAAGGCGACGCCGGTGCGGCGGCAGGAAAATGCCGCCAGCGCTGTCCAGAAGCACGGTCTCGTCGAGCGCGATCCGTCCCGAATCCGGGCGCAACAGGCCGGCGACGGCGTTGACCACGGTCGTCTTGCCTGATCCGGAACGGCCGAAAAGCGCGGTCACACCCTTGGGCGCCTCGAAGGAGACGTCGAGCGAAAAGCCGGGAAAGGCATGACGGAAGGCAACCGACAGGGTCATGCCGCTGCGATCCTGCGCGCCACAGCCCGCGCGAGCCATTCCGACATCAATAGCGCGAGCATGGCGATGGCGATGGAAATGCCCACGAGCCGCGCCGCTTGTGCATTGCCGCCTGGCACCTGCAGAAGCGAGTAGATGGCCGAGGGGAGGGTCTGCGTTTCGCCGGGGATGTTCGAGACGAAGGTGATCGTGGCGCCGAATTCGCCCATCGCCTTGGCGAAGGCGAGGATTGCCCCGGCAATGATGCCGGGCAGGATGAGCGGCAGGGTAACGGTCAGGAAAACCAGGATCGGCCGCGCACCGAGCGTCGCGCTGGCCTCTTCCAGCTTCGGGTCGACCGCCTCGATCGACAAGCGGATCGCCCGCACCATCAGCGGAAAGGCCATCACCCCGCAGGCCAGGGCTGCGCCGGTCCAGCGGAAGGCGAAGACGATGCCGAATTGCTCGAGGATGCCGCCGGCCCAGCCCCGATGTCCGAAGGTCAGCAGCAGAAGATACCCGGTGACCACAGGGGGCAGGATCAGCGGCAGATGTACGAGGCCATTCAGCAGCGACTTGCCCCAGAACTCTTTCCGCGCCAGAAGCCAGGCCACCAAGACCCCGAGTGGCAGGCTGACCAGCGTCGCCCAGATGGCGACGCGCAGCGACAGCCTGACGGCCTGCCAATCGGCCGGCGAAAGCCAGTCCGTCATGCCCAAATCGCGCCGCTCCCTATTTCAGCACGGTGAAACCCTGCGCTTCGAATACCTTGGCCGAGGCTTCGCTGGAAAGGGTCTTGAGGAAATCCTCGGCCGCAGCCGATGTCGAGGTCGCGACAAGGGCCGCCGGATAGATGATCGGCCTGTGGCTGTCGGCGGGGAAGGTGCCGACGACTGAAAGCTGATTGTCGGCTTCCTTGTCAGCGACCGCGTCGGACGCGTAGACGATGCCGTAAGGCGCCTCGCCCAGTTGCACCAATTGCAGCGCCGCGCGCACGTTGTCGGCTTGGGCGACCGATCCCTCGACCGAGGACCACAGGCCCAGATTGGTCAGCGCCTCTTTCCCGTACTGGCCAGCCGGTACGGAATCGACCAGCGCCATCGAAAGCTTCCCACCGTTCAGCATGCCGGCCAGATCCAGGCCCTTGCCGATCTCGACTTCCGGCGCATCCGGGCCGTGCGCGACCAGCACCAGCGTATTGCCAAGCAGGTCATGTCGGGTCTCGGGCTTGATGAGGTTGTCCTTCTGCAGCACATCCATCCAGTTGACCGCCGCCGAGATGAACACATCCGCTGGGGCGCCTTCCTGGATCTGCTTGGCCAGCGCAGAGCTACCACCATAGGAAATCTTGGCACTGTTGCCGGTCTTGGCCTGCCAGTCGGTTGCGATTGCGTCGAGCGCGTTCTTCAGGCTCGCGGCGGCAAAGACGGTGATCTCGTCTGCGGCGGCGACCGAAGGCAGCGCCGTGCCGAGGGCGAGGACAACGCCAAGCGCGGCGCGGCGGGTGAACAGCGGAATCAAGAGAACCTCCAAGCGATATGTTTTGCCGGACATATCACCTTCGGCGCGACGGTTGCGCAAGCGTTATTTCCCGCCGGGAATATCCCTGAGCAGCGCCTGGAGCGCGGCAATGTGCGCGGCACCCTCGGATCGGGTCACCGCTTCCAGCGCGCGGAATTCAGCGAGCACCGTTTGGCCTGTGTCCGTCAGCCGTGCCCCCCCGCCCCCTGCGCCGCCCCGGGCGCTGTCCACGACGGGTTGCGCGAAAGCTGCGTTCATTTCCTCCACCAGCATCCAGGCGCGCTTGTAGCTCATGCCCATGGCCCGGCCGGCGGCTGAGATCGAGCCGCTGTCCCGGATCCGCTCCAGCAGCTCGGCCTTGCCGGGGCCAAGCATGGCGTCGCCGAAATAGAGGCGAAGGCGAAGGCGGGGTTCGGGGCGGTCGGTCATGGGCGGATTTTCCCGCATGATGGCCCCATTGCAAGTGGCATCCTCCGCCGCGATGATCGAACCGGTATTCTGACGGACCGCACCATGCCGCATGCGCCTGCCGACCCTTTGCTGATCCTGTTGCATGGCTATTCCAACAACTCCGGAGAACTTGCCTGGCTCGGCGAGATCTTTGCGGAGCATCTCCCGAAGGCGCGGATTGTCCGGTTGAACGCGCCTTTCCCCCATGAAGAGGGCAGCGGCGGTTTTCAGTGGTATAGTCTGGCCGGCGTTTCGCCGCGCAACCGGCCCGGGCGGGTCAGGGCGGCGAGGTCGTCCCTAGACCGCCTTCTGCAAACGACGATCGCCGAGGCCGGTTTGTCTGACCGGCTGGAGCGCGTCGCACTGATCGGCTTCTCGCAAGGGGCAACGATGGTCTTCGATGCGGTTGCCTCCGGGCGCTGGCCGGTCGGCGCAATGGCAACCTTTGCCTGCCGCGTTGCGACGGCCCGCCCCTTTGCACCCGCAGCCGCTACACCGATGCTCCTGGTGCACGGGCTTGAGGACGAGGCCGTGCCCGCCTGGAACAGCCTGAAGGCCTGGGGTGACCTGCACCGTGCTGGACATCCGGCGGATCTGGTCGCCTGCGCCGGCGTCGGCCACGACATCAGCCGCGCCGCCGCCGCCTATGCCGGGCAGTTCCTGGCCCGTCACCTCGCCTGATCGGCTTTAGTCGAAGGTCACGACTTGATTGTTCAGGGGCAACCGGGCCTGCATCTTGCCGGTCAGGCGCGTTGTGTCCGGCTTTACGGGCTTGCCGTCCTCCATCGCCTCGTCCTGATCGACCAGCACGCCTTCGCCGGCGAAGCTGTTGAAGGTGAAGGGAAGGCCGTTCGCGTCCAGGGGCGACGGGCCGTCCATCACATGGAAATGCAGGTGGGGTCCGGTGGAGTTCCCGGTATTGCCCAACAACGCCAGGGGTTGACCGGCCTTCACTTTGTCACCCAGCTTCACCTTCAGGCTGTCGCGCTGAAGATGGGCGTAAAACGCGAAGGCACCGTTGCCGATATCGACGACGATCATGTTGCCGCCGATGTTTTCGGTGGTGATGCCCTTCGGATCTTCGCCCGGAACCTGTTCATCGGCTTCGTTATACAGGTTCACCACGGTACCATCGGCGACCGACAGAACTTCGGTGCCATAATAGGCGTAGGACGAAAGCTGATCGGCCTTGCCGGTAAAGACCTGACCCTTGTCGTCAAGCTTGACCCAGTCGATCGCGAACCGTTCAGGCAGGCGCATCTGACCATTGACCGGCATGATCTCGCCCCGATGCGAGGTCACCGTGCCGCAGCATCCATTTACGGCGACCCAGTGTTTGCCCTTGAGCGGTGGGGCCACGACAACCGCCTTGCCGGAAACGGGTGTGGGTGCCCCGGTGAAGGTGTAGGTCGCCGGAACCGGTTGATCCTTGCCAAGCGGCACCGGATTGCCCTTGCCATCCGCCAGCTCGCGCGTCGCCGTCACCCGCGCATAAACCGTCTCAGGCAACGCCTCGCCCTCGGCAAAGCTCACATCCATGAAGACGGTCGCCGTTCCCCCCGGGGGAATCAGCGGCGGCTTTCCGGAAAACGAGGTCATCATCGCGGTCAGCGCGTCGCCGTCCAGCATGCCGAGCACTTTGCCATCCGCATCGACCGCTTCGATCTTGTCCGGGGTCACGAAGAGCCGCGAGTTGTTGTCGATGTGCAGCTCATAAGCCAGGTGCACGCGGCCATCGGCCCCAGGCACAGGGATCGGAGGGTTGATTGCAGCGACGGCGATAGAGCTGACGATTTCGTCGGCTTTCAGGGATTGCGCAGCGGCGGGCGCGACGGGGAGCGTCGCAAGCGCAATCAGATAGGCAAAATGGCGAAGCATGAATCACTCCTGTTGAAATATGGCGGTGAGAATAGGTCAGCCTCTCCCGCCGCCGCGGGAAAGCTTCAGAGGATCGGCCCGAACATCGCCAGCGCATTGTTCCAAAGCCGCGTCCCGATATGCCAGTTCTCGACCGTCCTTGGCAGTACCGGATCGGATTGGGCCAGATAGCTGTGCTGCCGGGCGCGGATCTGCGCCGTCACGTCGTCATCGACAAGAAGGATGTTGTTCTCGAAATTCAACTCGAAGCTGCGCCGGTCGAGGTTCGCGGATCCGATCAGTGCCGCCTTGCCGTCCACGGTGATCGACTTCGTGTGCAGAAGCCCGCCGCGGTATTGGTGGATCCGCACCCCCGCCTCAATCAGGTCGTCGTAGTAGCTGCGGCTGGCAGCCCCGACGAGCCAGGAGTCGTTACGTTCGGGGAAGATGACAGTCGTATGGACCCCGCGCCTGGCGCTGGCGCACAGCGCCGCCTGGATCGGTTCGTCTGGAACATAATAGGGTGTCGTGACGATCAACTCGTGTCGCGCCGCATACATGAGCGAGGTAAAGACCTCGGGCATGGCGGTCGGGCGCACGGTCGGTCCGGTTCCGATTGCCTGGGCCGCGAAGCCGGGCTGTTCGGGCGGCAGCGGATCGTCGAACAGGAAGGTCAAGTCCTCCTGCGTCTCGGCCATCCAGTCGACTGCGAAAAGGTGCTGGTTCTGGCGGACGACGGGGCCTTCGAAACGCAGCATGATGTCGACCCAGGGCGCGAATTTCGCCTTGGGCAAGAAAGCCGGATCTGCGCAGTTCTGGCTGCCGCAATAGGTGATGGCGTTGTCGATCACCAGGATCTTGCGGTGGTTGCGCAGGTCGATCCGGCCTTGGGTGACGCGCAGGAACGGGTTGCCGATGGGCAAGGTCATCGTGACATGGATGCCCGCGTCCTTCATCGCTTGCCAATGCGGAGACCGGATCAACCGGCGCGAGCCAAGGTCGTCGGCCATTGCGCGGCATGTCACGCCCCGGGCGGCGGCACGCTTCAGTGCCTCGACCATCTTCAGGCCATTGGTGTCGGGCAGCCAGATGTAGAAGGCGAGATGAACATGGCTCCGCGCCGCGTCGATATCGGCAATCATTGCATCGATCGCGCTGTCCGAATCCGGCATGAGCGTGGCCCGGTTGCCCGGGACCGGCTCGAAGCCGCTGATCGACTTGCCGATGTGGAACAGTCTTTCATATTCGGGGCCGACCTCCGGCCATTTCGTGGTGCCAGGCGCCACCCCGATAGTGCCGGGATCGGGCAGAGCCGCCTCGGCAGCCCGGGCGCGGGCAACACGCTTTCGACCGATATTCGTCTCGCCGAACAGGGCATAGGCCAGCAAACCCACGACAGGCGCCATGATGATGACAAGCGCCCAGGCCATGCGCGCCGCTGGTTCCCGCCGCGGGCGAAGCAAGGCGCGCGCGACGAACAGGGCCTGAAGCGAAACGTGAAAGACGACGAAATGCCAGGCGGGCTGGTTGGTCAGCCAATCGAACATGATCCGGACGCGCTCCAGCCCTGACTTCACAGGCCCGTTATCGACGCGACGGGCAGCCGCAATCAAGCGCCTGCGCGCAACATCGTCGAATTTTCAGATAATCTGGAGCGGGTAGCGGGAATCGAACCCGCCCCATCAGCTTGGAAGGCTGAGGCGCTACCACTACACCATACCCGCGCTCGAAGCGGCTCTTAGCATCGGGTTGGGCCGGGCTCAACCGGAAAGGCTGGCCCGGGCCCGTTCGGCATGCGTCATTTGCGGGTGATGCGACCCGCGCGATCCGGCGGACAGGGGGAGGATGGCGACGGGTACGGCAGTCACCAGTCTCATGGAAACACCTCCGTTGCATGACGGGATAGGGCTGCAGGCTGTCTCTAACAGTGTCAAAGCATCGGGCACCGCGTCCGGCGGGGCATTGACCGTTTCCCGCCGAAGGGGCATTGAGACGCCATGCTGATCCTGAAGATCTTTCGCCGTGCCGAATGGGACGCCTTCCGTGCTGAAGGCGTGACGGCGGGCGCGCCGATTGATCTGGAGGATGGGTTCATCCATTTCTCGACCCCGTCGCAGGTGGCCGAAACGGCGGCGCGGCATTTTGCGACGGAAAGCAATCTGGTGCTGGTCGCCGTTGATGTCGACCGACTGGGCGATGCCTTGAAATGGGAACCGTCGCGGGGCGGGCAGCTTTTCCCGCATCTCTACCGCGCCCTTCGCCTGTCCGATGTGGTCTGGGACAAGTCGCTGCCGCTCGGCGCGACTGGACATATCTTCCCCGAGGGGCTGCTGTGACGCTGATCGAGACTGTCGGCCTCGCGGCCCTGCACCGGCTGGATCCGGAGACGGCGCATGGCTTGTCGCTCTCTGCGCTGCGCTGCGGTCTGGTGCCGCTGCCGGGCGTCGTAACCTCGCCCCGGCTGAAGACGACGGTTGCGGGGCTGGACCTTGCGAACCCGGTCGGCCTTGCCGCGGGCTTTGACAAGAATGCCGTGGCGCTTGCGGCGCTGGCGCGCGCGGGCTTCGGCTTTCTCGAGGTCGGCGCGGCGACGCCGCGCCCGCAGCCGGGCAATCCTCGGCCTCGGCTGTTCCGGCTGAGCGAGGATCGCGCGGCGATCAACCGCTTCGGCTTCAACAACGAGGGGATGGAGGCAATTGCTGCCCGGCTGGCTCATCGGCCGCGGACCCTGCCGATCGGGCTGAACCTAGGTGCGAACAAGGACAGCGCCGACCGCGCGGCCGACTTCGCCCGGGTCTTGACGGTCTGTGGCCCGGTCGCAGACTTCGTCACCGTAAATGTCTCTTCCCCCAACACCGAAAAGCTGCGCGACCTTCAGGGGCCGGCGGCCCTTTCGGCCCTGCTGGCCGGGGTGATGGAGGCGCGGGCCGGTCTGGCGCGCCAGATTCCGGTCTTCCTCAAGATCGCGCCGGACCTGCCGCCGGACGAATTGGCCGGCATTGCCGAGGTTGCGCTGGCAAGCGGCCTGTCGGGCATCATCGCGACCAACACCACCCTGTCGCGCGATGGGCTGCGGAGCGGGCACAAGGGCGAGGCCGGAGGCCTTTCGGGGGCGCCGCTGTTCGAGAAGTCGACCCGTGTGCTGGCGCTGCTCTCCGAACTGACAGCGGGGCGTCTGCCGCTGATCGGAGTGGGCGGGATTGGCTCCGCGGAGCAGGCCTATCAGAAGATCCGCGCAGGTGCCTCGGCGGTCCAGCTTTACACCGCGCTTGTCTATGAAGGCATCTCGCTGCCCGGCCGGATCGCCCGCGGTCTGGATGCGCTTCTTTCCCGCGACGGGTTCGCCTCGGTGGCCGAGGCCGTCGGCACCGGGCGCTCGGACTGGCTCTGATCAGGCAGCCTTGGCCTCGGCCCGGGGATAAAGCCAGGCCATCGTCACGCCGCGCGCGGTGTTAAGCACCATCAGCGCAGCCCAAAGGCCCTGATTGCCAAGCCAAGGCAGCAGGATCACCAGCGCCACCGCGTAGAGTGCGGCAGAGGCCAGCATCGTGTTTCGCATCTCTCTCGTCAGCGTGGCGCCGATAAAGATGCCGTCGAACATCCAACTGGCGATTCCGATCATTGGGCCCAAGGCCACCCAGGGCAGGTAGACACGCGCCTCGGCCTGCACTGCCGGATCGGTCGCCATCAGGTCGATGATCGCCGGTCCGCCAAGCCAGAAGGCGGTCGCAAGGACCACGCTTCCCGCCACTCCCCAGCCGCCGGTCAGGATCGCGGCGCGGCGCAAGTCGGCCAGCGATCGCGCCCCCACCGCCTGACCCACCAGCGTTTCTGCCGCGAAGGCAAAGCCGTCCAGCGCATAGGCGGTGATCTCGAGGAACTGGAGCAGCACCTGGTTCGCTGCCAGCGTCACGTCGCCTTCGCCAGCGCCAAGAAACACGAAGGTCGTGAAGCTGGCCTGCAAGGCAACTGAGCGGATCATGATGTCGGTATTGACCCGCGCCATTTCCTTCAGCCGGCCCATGTTGAACAGGCGGGCCAGGTCGGCAAGGTAGCGTCGCGCCAGCGCCGGACGGCAAAGCCAGAGACCAAGCGCCAGCCCGGTCCATTCCGCGATCAGCGTCGCAAGGGCTACGCCCGGGACGCCCCAGCCCAGCCCCAGCACGAACCAAAGGTTGAGAACCACGTTCAGCCCGTTGATCGCCACCTGCTGGAGGAAGACGGACCTCGTGCGCTCGACCGCGATCAGCCAGCCGGTGACCGCATAAATGCCGATCGTGGCCGGCGCTCCCCAGATGCGGATTGCAAGATACTGCCGGGCCAGGGCTTCGACCTCGGGGCTGGCCGGGGCGATGTGGAATGCGGCCCGGAACAGCAGGGCCTGCAACAGGATGAAGACCAGTCCAGCCGCCGCCGCGATCACCAGCGCCCGCAGCAGCACGGCGGCGCTTTCGGCCTCGTCCCCCGCGCCCCTTGCCTGGGCTACAAGGCCAGAGGTTCCCATCCGCAGGAAACCGAAGATCCAGTAGACCGAGGCAAGGACAACCGCACCCATGCCGACCGCGCCGATCGGGGCGGCCTGACCCATCTGGCCAACCACTCCGGTATCGACGGCGCCAAGGATCGGGATCGTCGCATTCGACAGCACGATCGGCAGGGCGATCTTCAGGACCCGGCCGTTTGTGATCGGCCCGATCCTCGGCGCGGAAACGCTTTCGGCAGCTTGCATGGGCTATGGCATCAGGAAATGCGCGGTCGCCTGCGCGAACAGGCGCGAGCGGTTTTCCTGCCAGGCCTCGACATGGACGCTGGCATACCGCCGGCCCGACCGGTTGACCCGCGCCCGAGCATAGGCGTCGCGCGGCAGGCCGGACCGCAGGTAATCGACGGTGAAGTCGATCGTCTTCGGCAGGGGCGGCAAGGTTGCCGGCGTCATTGATGCCGGGTCGAGCGTACCGCTTTCGAACGCCTCCCACATCGTCGACCACGACAGTTCTATGATCGCCGCGGTCTCGAGAAAGGCCGCGATTACGCCGCCATGCAGCGCGGGCAGGGACGGATTGCCAATCAGGCTATCGGCATAGGGCAGGATCGCCGTCAACTCGTCGCCCCGGCGGTCGAACCTGACGCCAAGGAAACGCAGATACGGCACGCCCTCGACCAGCGCGGCCAGCGCGGCATCCCGCCCGGGCCGCCCACCTTCTTCCTTGCGGCGCGCGCTCATCGCGATCCCTCCGCATAGGCGACGGTGAAGGCGCCCGTTGCCGTTGCAACCGGTGTGCCCTCTTCCTCGTCACGGGCAATGGCCCGGATGAAGGCGACTGTTCGGGTCAGATGATAGCACTCGGCTTCGGCCGTGATCCGCTGGCCGGGTGTCGCCGCACGCATGTAATCTATGCGCAGATCGATGGTGGCAGTGCTGACCGGCGCGCTCGGATGGCTCATCGCGGCCGCGCCCGAAGCCGTATCCATCAGGGCCGAAACCGCCCCGCCATGGATAACGCCGGTCGCCGGATCGCCGATGAACCTTGTGTCATAAGGCATCGAGATCGTCGCCCGCCCCTCGCCGATCGACTCAAGCGTCATCCCGAGTGCGCGGGAATGCGGGATCGCCTGGATGAACTGGCGGGCGATGCTGTCGCGGTCGGTCATGGCAGTGCTCCTTGGGCGCGACCTTCGCCCGGAGGATGTCCCTTCGCAAGGGCGCATCTGCGCATTTGCCGCAACCGCGAAACGATTGCGCGAGGGCCATGCCCGGCCTAATCTGCGATCTGGAGGGTGCCGATGGCCAATCAGGGACTGCTCAGCTTCAAGGAGATGTGCGCGCGCTTCGATGTCACGCCGCGCACCCTTCGCTATTACGAGTACATCGAACTCCTGCAGCCCGAGAAGGATGGCCGCGCCCGCTGGTACGGCCCGCGCGAGATTGCCCGGATGACGCTGATCCTGCGAGGCCGCCGATTTGGCTTCTCGCTCGAGGAAATCCGGCAATGGCTTCTCATCTACGAGACCGAAGGGACCCGTCCGCAGATGCAGGCGCTCGTGGACCTTGCCGACCGTCAGCTTGTCGAATTGCGCCGCCAGCGGAGCGAGCTCGATTCTGCCATCGCCGACCTGGAGACCCTGCGCGAGACCGCGCAGAAGGCGTCGCAGGCCTGAAATCCCCGCGTCAGTGGGCCGGTTCGCTGGGTTCCGCCAAGTCAGATTATTGCGCCTGACCCTACGTCAGCATCGCTGACATTACGTCAATTGCGAAGTGACGCGACGTTCCATTTACGTCAACCGCAAACGGGCTGGTAAGGTCCGGCCAAACACCCATCTGAGCCGCGTTCTGAAGGAAACATGAACGTGGAGTGAAGGAATGACGACAGAGACGATGACCATCCGCGAGATGTGCGATGCGTTCGACGTGACGCCGCGCACCCTGCGTTTCTACGAACAGAAGGAGCTGCTCTTTCCGATCCGCAAGGGGACGAAGCGCCTGTTCACGAAGCGCGATCGCGCCCGTCTGAAGCTGATCCTGCGCGGCAAGCGCTTTGGCTTCAGCCTGGAAGACATTCGCCAGCTGCTCGACCTCTATGACCGCGACGGCGGCGGGGCGCTGCAACTGGCGCGGACCTACGAGATCGCCACCGCGCGCCTGTCCGAGATGGAAGCGCAAAGGGCCGAACTCGACCAGTCCATCGCCGAACTCAAGGGCCAGCTGGCCTGGGGCGAAGAGGCGCTTGCCGCCCTGTCCCGCGACGCAGCCTGAGCCTGACCATGCCAAGGAGGTAAGCATGACCAGTTATAACCCGCCCGTCGCCGACATGCAGTTTCTGCTGCACGAGGTGCTCAAGGTTTCCGAGTCCGGCATCCCGGGCTATGGCGATCTTGATGACGGCTTTACCTCGGCCGTTCTGGACGAGGCGGGAAAACTGGCGCGCGACCTTCTGGAGCCGCTGAATGCGGTCGGCGACCGCGAGGGTTGCCGGCTTGAAAACGGGATCGTCCGGACCCCGACCGGTTTTGCCGAGGCGTTCCGCACCCTTCGCGACGGCGGCTGGACCGCGCTCGACTGCGATCCAGCCTATGGCGGGCAGGGCCTGCCCTACCTGATGCACACCGCGGCGAACGAGTTGTTCGTCAGCGCCAACATGGCCTTCAACATGTATCAGGGCCTGACTCATGGTGCCTATACGGCGATCCATGCGCATGGCACCGACGCGCAGAAGGCAACCTACCTGCCGAAGATGGTGACCTGCGAATGGACGGGCACCATGAACCTGACCGAACCGCATTGCGGCACCGACCTTGGGCTGATGCGCACCCGGGCCGAGCCGCAATCGGATGGCAGCTATCTCATCACCGGCCAGAAGATCTTCATCTCGGCCGGCGATCACGACATGGCCGAGAACATCATTCACCTGGTGCTCGCCAAGGCCCCGGGCGGGGGTGAGGGCACCAAGGGGGTGTCGCTCTTCATCGTGCCGAAGCTCCTTGTGAACGCCGATGGCACGCTCGGCGCCCGCAACGCGGTGACCGTGGGCAAGGTCGAAGAGAAGATGGGCATCCACGGCAACTCGACCTGCGTGATGAATTACGACGGCGCGACGGGCTTCCTGCTCGGCGAGCTGCACAAGGGCATGCGGGCCATGTTCACCATGATGAACGAGGCCCGGCTTGGCGTGGCGCTGCAGGGCTATGCGGTGGCGGAGGCGGCCTACCAGAACGCCGTGGCCTATGCAAAGGACCGCCTGCAGGGCCGGGCGATCACCGGAGCCGAAAATCCGTCGGGTCCGGCCGATCCGCTGATCGTCCATCCCGACATCCGCCGCAGCCTGATGGACCAGAAGAGCTTCGTCGAAGGCGCCCGCGCCTTCACCTTCTGGGGCGCTTCGCTGATCGACCGGGCGCACCGGATGGACGACGCCGCTGCCGATGGATTGATCTCGCTGCTGACGCCGGTCCTGAAGGGCTTCCAGACCGACAAGGGCTTCGAGATGGCGGTGGCCGCTCAGCAGGTCTTTGGCGGCCATGGCTACATCGAGGAACAGGGAATGTCGCAGTTCGCCCGCGACGCCCGGATCGCCATGATCTACGAAGGCGCGAACGGCATCCAGGCGCTCGACCTCGTCGGCCGCAAGCTGGCGGCAGACGGAGGCAAGCATGTCATGGCCTTCTTCGACCTGGTAAAGTCCTTCCTCAAGGAGAGCGAGGGCGATGCACGGCTTAAGGCCGGTTTCCTCGACCCGCTCAAGGCCGCGTCCAAGGACCTACAGGCGGCGGGAATGTTCTTCATGGCCGAAGGGATGAAGAACCCCAATGCGGCGCTGGCCGGGTCCTATGACTTCATGCACATGATGGGTCATGTCTGCCTGGGCCTGATGTGGGCGCGGATGGCGAAGGCCGCCTATGCGGCGCTCGACGCAGGCGCGGGCGACCGCGACTTCTACGAGGCCAAGATCGCCACCGGGCGCTACTACATGGCGCGCCAGCTTCCCGCCACCGCCATGCACCTCGCCCGGATCCAGACCGGCGCCGATCCGGTCATGGCGCTGGCTGCCGAGACCTTCTAGGCTCGGCCAAGGCCCCAAGGGAGGATTTCATGCCGAAACGTTTTCGCCTGACCCGCCGTTTCCCCGTCGCCATGACCGAGGACGGCTATCGCCGCCTCAAGCGTTTTGCCGACGAGGCGGGCCTGGAAGAGGGCGAGGCGCTGTCCTTCCTGTTCGAGCATTTCGACAGCGTTATGGACAAGGACAACCTGACCCACCGCCTGCGGCTGTTCAATTCGGAACTCGACGAGCGCAAACGGTGACAGGGGAGAGGGGAAGGATGACAGCAAGGCTGCGCCCCGGCCGTACGGCGCGTTCGACGCCGATCCGGTCCCTCGACCTCCGGCCGGGGCGGCTTCTCCTCGGGCGGCCATCGGCTCCCCAGCCTGTACCGCAAAGGCAGTCCTACCTGCTCAAGATTAACAAACCCTTATTCTTCTTGGGAAAAGTACCCCACGGGGGTGCGGGGGTGTGAAACCCCCGCTTCCTGGGCATCCACTGGGAGGGACGGATGGTCGCGAAACTCTACTGCTTCGGCGAAAGCGGCAACGCCTACAAGGTGGCGCTCGCGCTGACCTTCACGGGCACGCCCTGGGAGCCGGTCTTCGTCGACTTCTTCCGCGGCGAGGCGCGCAGCCCGGCCTTCAAGGCCATCAACGAGATGGGCGAGGTCCCTGTCCTGATCGATGGGGACCTGAAGCTGACCCAATCCGGCGTGATCCTCGACTACATCGCCCGCAAGACTGGCCGTTTCTACGGAGCGGGCGAGGCCGAGCGGATGGAAGTCCTGCGCTGGCTCTTCTGGGACAACCACAAGCTCTCGGGCCAGATCGGCACCACGCGGTTCCTCGCCAATTTCCTGGCCGAAGAGAAGCGGCCGCAAGGAGTGATCCCCTTTCAGCAGGGGCGGCTCAAGGTGGCCTACACCATCCTGAACGACCACCTCGCCGGGCGGAACTGGATCGTGGGGGAAGGGCCGACGATCGCCGACTTCTCCTGCTGTTCCTATCTCTACTATCCTGAACCCTTCGGCTTCTCCCGCGCCGACTGGCCGAACATAGACGCCTGGCTGACCCGCCTTTCGGCGCTGCCGGGCTGGAAACCCCCCTACGACATGATGCCCGGCAATCCGTCCGACCGGGCCTGAGGAGACGAGTTATGACCGAAGCCTATATCTACGACGCCGTCCGCAGCCCCCGCGGCAAGGGCCGCCCGGACGGCAGCCTGCACGAGGTCACCTCCGTCTCGCTTTCGGCCAAGATGCTGAACGCAGTGAAGGAGCGGAACGGCCTCGAAGGGCATGCGGTCGAGGATGTGATCTGGGGCAACGTGACCCAGGTGGGTGAGCAGGGCGGCTGCCTCGCCCGCTCGGCTGTTCTGCTCTCGGACCTCGACGAGTCGATCCCGGGTTTGTCGATCAACCGCTTCTGCGCCTCAGGGATGGAGGCGGTGAACCTTGCCGCCAACCAGGTCCGGGGCGGTGCCGGGCAAGCCTATATCGCCGGCGGGGTCGAGATGATGGGCCGTGTCGCCATGGGCTCGGACGGGGCGGCGATCGCCGTCGATCCGTCGCTGGCCATGAAGACCTATTTCGTGCCGCAGGGCATCTCGGCGGACATCATCGCCACGCAATACGGCTTCAGCCGCGACGACGTGGACGGCCTCGCCGTGGAAAGCCAGCGCCGCGCGGCGGAGGCGTGGAAGGACAATCGCTTTGCCCGGTCGATCGTGCCGGTCAAGGACCAGAACGGCCTCACCATTCTGTCCCGTGACGAATACATGCGCCCCGGCACCGACATGCAGTCGCTCGGGGCGCTGAAGGCCAGCTTCAAGGACATGGGCGAGCAGATGCCCGGCTTCGACAAGCTCGCGATGATGAAGTATCCGCACCTGGCGAAGATCGAGCATGTCCATCACGCCGGAAACTCCAGCGGTATCGTCGATGGCGCGGCGGCGATCCTGATCGGCAGTAAGGAGTTCGGACAGGCGCACGGACTGAAACCCCGTGCCCGCATTCGGGCCACGGCCAAGATCGGCACCGATCCGACGATCATGCTGACCGGTCCGGTGCCGGTGACCGAGAAGATCCTCAAGGACAGCGGCATGTCGATCTCTGACATTGACCTGTTCGAGGTGAACGAGGCCTTCGCCAGCGTCGTTCTGCGCTTCATGCAGGCCTTCGACGTCGACGCGGCCAAGGTCAACGTCAACGGCGGCTCGATCGCCATGGGCCACCCGCTCGGCGCGACCGGCGCGATCATCATCGGAACGCTGCTCGACGAACTGGAACGCTCGGGCAAGGGCACCGGCCTTGCCACGCTCTGCATCGCCTCCGGCATGGGGGCTGCCACCATCATCGAAAGGGTCTGAGAATGCCGAAGCTCGATCTGACGAAAGTGCCGGTCAAGACCGGCTCCATCTATCCCTCGCCCTATGCCGAGATGATGGCGGGCCGGTCGTCGCTGCGCCTTGGCGATGCGGGTGGTCTGACCCAGTTCGGCGTGAACCTCGTGATGCTGGAACCGGGCGCGGTGTCGAGCTTGCGCCATTGGCACCTGAACGAGGACGAGTTCGTGATGGTGACCGAAGGCGAATGCGTCATGGTGCAGGACGAAGGCGAGACCATCATGCGCCCCGGCGACTGCGCTGCCTTCCCGGCGGGCAGCACAAACGGCCATCACTTTTTCAACCGCACGGACAAGGTGGCGAAGTTCCTCGTCATCGGCACCAAGGCACCGAGGGAAGTCGCGACCTATTCCGACGTCGACATGAAGATCGAGATCGAAGGCGGCAAGGCACGCTTCACCCACAAGGATGGCACCGACTGGACGGGGCCCCGGTGAAGGTCGATCCCGCACAGGCGCCCGCCAGCGGCGAAAATGGCGTCAGCACGCAGCATCTGTCGGTTGCGGGTGGCCTGACCCAGTTCGGCGCTTATGTCGAGACGCTCGCCCCCGGCGCCTGGTCCTCGCATCGCCACTGGCACGACAGCGAGGACGAGTTCCTGTATGTGCTGGAGGGCGTGGCAACGCTCCGTGACGGCAACGGCATGACCGATCTGCACCCCGGCGACGCGGTCTGCTGGCCGCATGGCAATCCGAATGCCCATCACATCACCAACCGCTCCGACGCCCCGGCGCGCTACCTGATCCAGGGCAGTCGCGTTGCCAACGATATCTGCCGCTATCCCGACAGCGGGCGGGTGCTGATCAACAGCGAGACGCGCTGGAAGCTGGTCGAGGCGGATGGCACAGTGGTTCGCGAAGGCGATCTGCCCGCGGAACTTTTGAACCTGCCACCGGTCTGGGGGACGCACTTCGATCCCGCAACCCCGCATCCGCAGGTGTTTCGCGCCGCCGAGTCCGACTGGCAGGACGATCCCGATACCGCCCATCCGATCCTCGGGACCGGTCCCGGCCCCTACCGCTACCGCCTGATCTCCGACTTTGGCGGCATCAGCCAGTTCGGCGCCTTTGTCGAGGAACTGCCACCGGGGTCACGCTCGGGCCGCCGGCACTGGCACGAGACCGAGGACGAGATGATCCTGATGCTCGAGGGCGAGGCCGTCCTGGTCGAAGACAGCGAAACGGTTCTCAGGCCTGGCGACATGGCCTGCTGGCCGGCGGGCAAGGCAGTCGGCCACCGGCTCGACAATCGTTCGAACCGGCCGGTCCGTTACCTCGTCATTGGGACGCGGCACCAAAGCGACCGCATCCATTACACCGACCACGATCTTATCACCGAAAAGGACGGCACGCTCCGGCGCTACTTCCGCCGCGACGGCAGCCGCTACGAACAAGGACCCCGACCATGAGCGATTTCACGTCTGTCACCGATGCCGATGGCGTGGCCGTCATCACCTGGGACGTGTCAGGAAAGTCGATGAACGTCATGTCGATGGAGGCCTTCGACCAGCTCGACCGGCTGGTCGATGCCGCGCTGGCCGATCCGGCGGTGAAGGGCATCGTGATCACCAGCGGAAAGAAGGATTTCGCCGGCGGCATGGACCTGAACGTCATCGCCCGGATGCGCGAGGGCGGGGCGCAGGCGCTGTTCGACGGGCTGATGCACATGCATGGCGTGCTCCGGAAGATCGAGCGCGCCGGGATGGACCCCAAGACCCTGAAAGGCGGCAAGCCGATCGTGGCGGCCCTGCCTGGCACCGCGCTTGGGATCGGCCTTGAACTGCCTCTCGCCTGTCACCGCATCATCGCGGCAGACAACCCCAAGGCCAAGATCGGGCTGCCGGAAATCCTTGTCGGCATCTTCCCCGGCGGCGGCGGCACCACCCGCCTTGCGCGCAAGATGGGGGCGATGATGGCGGCGCCCTTCCTGCTGGAAGGGAAACTTTCCGATCCGAAGGCCGCAAAGGCTGCCGGCCTGATCGACGACGTTGTCGCGGCGGAGGAGCTACTCGCCAAGGCCAAGGAATGGGTGCTGGCCGCCAAGGACGCCGATCTGGTGAAGCCCTGGGATGCCAAGGGCTACAAGATGCCGGGTGGTGCGCCCTACCATCCCGCCGGTTTCATGACCTTTGTCGGTGCGAATGCAATGGTCATGGGCAAGACGATGGGCGTCTATCCGGCGGCCAGGGCGCTGTTGTCGGCGGTCTATGAAGGCGCGCTTGTGCCCTTCGACACCGCGCTCAAGATCGAGGCGCGCTGGTTCACCAACCTGCTTCTGAACCCGTCCTCCAGCGCCATGATCCGCTCGCTTTTCATCAACAAGGAAGCGTTGGAGAAGGGCGCGAACCGGCCGAAGGTCGCGGACCAGTCGGTGAAAAAGCTCGGCGTGATCGGCGCGGGCATGATGGGGGCGGGGATCGCCTATGTCAGCGCCAATGCCGGGATCGAGGTCGTGCTGATCGACGCGGCGCAGGACTCGGCCGACCGCGGCAAGGCCCATTCCGCCGACCTGCTCGACAAGGGGCTAAAGCGCGGCAAGGTCACACCCGAGAAGAAGGCCGAAGTGCTGGGCCGGATCACCGCGACCACCGATTATGCCGCGCTCGCCGGCTGCGACCTGATCGTCGAGGCGGTTTTCGAGGATCCGAAGGTCAAGGCCGAGGTGACAGCCAAGGTCGAGGCGGTTGTCGGGCCGGACTGCGTCTTTGCCACCAACACCTCGACCCTGCCGATCACTGGGCTCGCCAAGGCAAGCCAGCGGCCCGCGCAGTTCATCGGCATCCACTTCTTCTCCCCGGTCGACAAGATGAACCTCGTCGAGATCATCAAGGGTAAGGAGACCGGGGAACTGGCAGTGGCGAAGTCGCTCGATTTCGTCCGGCAGATCCGCAAGACGCCGATCGTGGTCAATGACGCGCGGTTCTTCTACGCCAACCGCTGCATCATCCCCTACATCAACGAAGGCATCCGCATGGTCGCCGAAGGGGTCGAGCCGGTCTTCATCGAGAACGCGGCGAAACTGGTGGGCATGCCGCTCGGGCCGCTGCAACTGGTCGATGAAACCTCGATTGACCTAGGCGTGAAGATCGCCAAGGCAACCCGCGCGGCGATGGGCGACGCCTATCCCGACGGCGCGGTCGACGAGGTGCTGTTCGCCATGGCGGGAGAAGGGAGGCTGGGGCGCAAGGCGAATGCCGGCTTCTACGCCTATGACGCGGCGGGCAAGCGCGAGGGGCTGTGGGATGGGCTCGCGGCCAAGTGGCCGGTCACCGACGCCCAGCCGCCGCTGACCGAGGTCGAGCACCGGCTCTTGATGATCCAGTCGCTCGAGGCAGTGCGGGCGCTGGAGCAGGGCGTACTGACGGACATTCGCGAAGGCGACGTGGGGGCAATCCTCGGTTGGGGCTTCGCGCCGTGGTCGGGCGGCCCGTTCAGCTGGCTCGACATCATCGGCGCCGCAAGAGCGGTCGAGATTTGCGATGCACTGACGGCGGCGCATGGCGCGCGTTTCGCTGCGCCGGACCTGCTGCGCGAGATGGCGGCCAAGGGCGAAAGCTTCTACGGGCGCTTCACTCCGGCGGCCAGGGCGGCCTAAGGGTCGAAACGGTAGCCGAAACGCCCGATATCCTCGGCACAAAGCCGGGCCAGAAGCTCGGCGGTCGCCACATCGTAATACGGCCGCCAGTCCCGCTGGCGGTCGCTCTCGTTTGCGCGGGGCAGGGGGGGCAGCCTGAGCCCCAGATGAGCCTCTAGCGGAGCGAGGTCCTCATCAAGATGTTCCAGCCGGGCGAAGAGGGAACAGCGCTCTGTCCCGGTCCGATCGCGCAGGTAGGCGCCATAGGGCCAGGCGGCGAGGCTCGCATGTGTCTGGGGATGGGCCAGGAAACCCGCGAAGTCATGCGCCTTGGCCAGACCGACGGCCGGATGGGCAAAGGATTGCGCGCGCAGCCAGTGATAATAACTTACCGCGCGGTCCCACGGGTTCCGTACGAGCGTGAACGTGAAGAAGCCGGCGATCTCATCGTCGCTGACCAGCCCGGAAATGTCGGCAAGCGTCGAGTGTTTCCACAGCCGACCCGCCGATTTCACCCCTTTCAAACGCCCGCGACGGGCGCGGGCCTTGGGCGTGTCGCCGATAAGGATGTCGTCCTTCATCGCCCGGGCTTCCAGCGCCAGCGTCAAGGCCGTGCCGCCGGTCTTCGGAACATGGACGAAGATGTAGCGGCGGCCACGCGAGACAATCATGGCCGGCCGCGCCTCAGACCGCGTTGGGAAGCGGCCGCCCCTCGGCACAGGCGATGAGGTTGTCCACGGCCATCAATCCCATGGCGGTGCGCACCTCGAGCGCTGCCGTTCCCAGATGGGGCAGGAGCGTCACGTTGTTCATCGTCAGCAGGGCGGGCGTCACCTTTGGCTCGTATTCGTAGACATCAAGGCCGGCGCCCGCGATCTTCCCGCGGGCCAGCGCCTCGACCAGCGCCTCTTCATGTACGATATCGCCCCGCGCGACGTTGACGAAGATCGCCGTCGGCTTCATTCGGGCAAAGGCGCCGGCATCGATCAGCCGCTTTGTCTCGGGCGTCGCGGCAAGCGAGATGACCACCACGTCTGCACCAAGCGCTTCCTCAAACGAAACCTGGCGGGCGGGAATGCCCGGATCGGCGACGGGCGAGCGGTTGTAGAAGATCACGTCCATTCCGAAGCCAAGCTTGCAGCGCCGGGCGATGGCCTTGCCGATCCGGCCCATGCCGATGATACCGAGCGTCTTGCCGCCCAGATGCAGGCCGAGAAGCTGCGTCGGATGCCAGCCGTCCCATTTTCCGGCCCGCAGAATCCGCTCGCCCTCGCTTGCCCGCCGTGCGGTCATCAGGATCAGCATCATGGCGATGTCTGCCGTGGCCTCGGTCACGGCGCCGGGCGTATTGGAAACCGCGACCCCGGCCGACCGGGCGGCGGCAACATCGATATGGTTGTAGCCGACGCCAAAATTCGCAAGCAGCTTCGCCCGTGGCCGCGGAACGTCCGCGAAGACCTGTGCGTTGAAGGCATCGCCCAAGGTCGGCAGGACCAGATCATACTCCTGCAGCGCGGTGCGCAATTCCTGCCCGGTCAGCGGCAGGGTCTCCTGCCGCACCACAGTGTCGAACCGCGCGCGGGCCGCGTCGATTACGGCGTCGGGCAGGGGGCGGGTAATGAAAAGACGCATCAGAAAAGCCTTCCTCCAAGAGGTACGTCATGTCCCGGGCCGATCAGCACCACCTCGCCGTCCTCGTCCGGCACACCCAGGACCAGCACCTCGGACATCACCTTGCCGATCTGGCGCGGCGGGAAGTTGACCACGGCGAGCACTTGGCGACCGATGAGGCCGTCGGGCGTGTAGTGCCGGGTGATCTGGGCCGAGGATTTCTTTTCGCCGATCTCAGCCCCGAAATCGACCCAGAGCTTGATTGCAGGTTTTCGTGCCTCGGGGAAAGGTTCGGCCCGGGTGATGCGCCCGACCCGGATGTCGACCTTGAGGAAATCGTCGAAGGTGATCGTCACTTGCCAAGCTCCCGCCCGCGGTCTGCAGCGGCCTTCACCGCTTTGCGCAACAGCGGCGGAAAACCCGTCTCCGGGTCCATCAGCACCTTGAGCGCCGCCGCGGTGGTTCCCCCGGGTGAAGTCACGTTCACCCGCAGTTGCTCGGCGCTTTCCGGTGCTCGGTGGGCCAGCTCCCCCGCGCCGGTGACGGTGGCCCGCGCCAGTTGCATCGCCAGATCGGGGGGAAGTCCCTCGGCCACGCCGGCTGCCGCCAGCGCCTCGATCAGATGGAAGACATAGGCGGGGCCCGAGCCCGACACGGCCGTGACCGCATCCATCTGGTGCTCTCCCTCCAGCCGGACGACCTGCCCCACTGCGGACAGGAACGCCTCGGCGGTCGCAAGATCCTCTTCCGTTGCAGCAGCGTTGCCCGTGATGGCGGTGATGCCGCGCCCGACCGCCGCCGGGGTGTTGGGCATGGCCCGGACCACGGGTGTCGCTGCGCCCAGCACCTGCTCGTAAAACCGGATCGGCGTTCCCGCCGCGACCGACACGAACAACGTCGCGCCACCACCGAGTGGCGTTAGCACAGGCAGGGCATCGGTCATCATCTGGGGCTTGACTGCGACGAGGACGATCGCGGGGCTATCCGGCAGCCCTTGGTTGAGATGCACCCCCTTGGCGGCCAGCCCCTTCAACCAGTCGCTCGGATGGGGATCAAGCACCCAGACGGCGCTCAGCGCCAAGCCCTGGCGCAGCCAGCCCTCCAGCATGGCCGATCCCATCTTGCCGCAGCCCAGAAGCACCAGCCCGCGGCGGTTCACAGTGTCGAAACTCATCTGTCTTCCCCGATCATCCGGGGCAGAGGTTAGGCGCGGCCGTAGGCCTCGGCAATGGCGACTTTCATGGCGTCGGCCGGGGTCCTTTCGGCCCAGGAGACGAGTTGGAACGCAGGATAGAACCGTTCCGCCGCCACCACCGCGCTCCCGATCAGCCGGTCGATCTGTTCGGGCGTCGCGACCTGACCGCCCGAGAGAACCAGTCCGTAGCGCCACACCATCAGCTTCTGTTCTTCCCAGAAGGTGAAGGCGCCTGTCCAGACCAGATCGTTGCAGCGGTTCAGCACATCGTAGAACTCGCCCATGCGCTGGTCAGGCGGCTCCATCTCAAAGGTGCAGATCAGGCGCAGGGTCTCATCCTGGGCCGACCAGGCGAGTGTCAGGGAATAGGTCCGCCACTGCCCCTCGACCGCCATGGCGATCTGGTCGTCTGTGACGCGATCGAACTCCCAGTCGTGGTGTTCGGCCAGCGTCTCGACGATGTCGATCGGATGGAGATCCTCTGTCGACAGGAAGTCTTCGGAAAGCGACATATGCCCGGCCTCTTTATGAAGCTTCCGGCGGGCCGAGACCCACAAGAAGCTGGGTGTCTGGCAAGCTACGGCGTTTGCCCGACACCGCGCTTACTAGATATGGTGTGGCCAAAGTGGAAGGCTGTAAAGCGATTTCTTGATCAATCTCTTGTGGAAAAGTCCGGGGGCGTCGGTCGGTGCTCTAGTGTGGTATCAGGTCCCACTGCGTGGCCCGGCTGCAGATCCAGGATTGCTGCGCAGGCAGAGCGTGGCGTGCCCCGTTATGGTTTGTTGGCGATCGGAGCGCAGGATGCTGTCTGGTGGGCGATTTCTGTGGCCACACAAGATCACAAGCAAAATCGCCTTGTTTTCGCTTTCTCCGGTCCATATACGAGGCGGCGGAGTGGTGGCCGAGTGGTCGAAGGCACACCCCTGCTAAGGGTGCAGGCGGGGAACCGTCTCGAGGGTTCGAATCCCTTCCACTCCGCCACAAAAATCCGATTTATCCTTATGAATTAATATGTTGGGCTGGACTATTCGGTTGCTGCGGGTAACACATGAGGCTCCACATCCATGTATAGCCTGTTCGTGGTCGGGGCTCTCAAGATCATGTGCAAGCTCAGCAGCACTGGATAAATGGATGAAGAAGATCAGTCTCGCCCGACCTGACTAGAGACTTCACAGTTTGCGTCATACCTTGAGAGACTGCCTGAGAGACGCTGAGGCACTTGGCCCCACTTAGGCCCAACATCTTGGTCGGCTGCCGAAACCGTGTTGCTAGGACATCTTGCTCACGGCGCCTTCCCGTAAACATACCTTCGCACTGCGACTGACGGTTTTGGCTTTAATGCCCAACTGCGCCTTGGCCCTTCTGAAACGCGCCCCGGTCATTCTGACAGAACGCTGGCCAAAAGCGGATTTGGGAATCGTCGTTCACGTGTCACCGCAAAGAATGTCTCACTGATCCCGGCCAATCGACTGGCCTCGACGAGTGTGCCGGACATGAGTTCGTCTTGAACGACGATGGGCGGGATAATCGCCAGGCCAGCATCGGCACGGGCAAGAAGTCGTATCATCGCCATGTCATCCACCTCGGCCGCATAGTTCGGGGTCACGCCCAGCCGGGCCGCGAGGGCGTCGAAAGCTGCTCGCACGCCGGTTTCGCGCGTCGGGACGATAACCGGCTGCGTGGCAAGCAACTCTCGCAGCGGCAGCGGGGTCGTGCCGACGCGGGCCAACGTGCCGACAAGGCTGACCTGTTGTTCATCCAGGCGGTGGACCAGCCAATGAGTGGTCGCATCCCGAGCGGGGGCAAGGTTGGTCAGGATAACGTCCAGGGCCATCCCTTCGAGGCCGCGCAGCAGCTCTTCTTGCGATCCCGAGCGCAGCACTACCTCGACATCCGTCCGCCCTATCAGGGGGCGAAGGAACTGCATCTGAAAGTTGCGCGATAACGTGGCAAGCGCGCCCACCCTCAGCGCCCGCCGCGCCCGACCGGTTTCGCGCAGGGTCGCCGTAAGGTCGTCGGCCGTTCGGAAGATGGCTTCGGCATGATCAAGGGCGATGCGGCCCGCTTCTGTCAGGACAAGGCCCCGGCCACGCCGCTCGAACAAGTCCTGTCCCAAGGACGTCTCGAGCGATTTCAACTGCGTCGACAGCGCCGATTGGGACAGGTTCAGCGACCTGGCAGCGCCTGTCAGCGTGCCGTCACTTGCAACCGCCCGGAACAGGCGCAGGTGGTGAAGGTTAAGCTGGGCCATGGTTCCATCATACAGAACGAAACCATGCATTATATGTATTTTTATGGAAGTCACTCAAGCGCTACATCGCCGATCAGGACCTGACCCGGAGAACGCGATGACCTCCCTGCCCATGATCTCCCTGGCGCCGCTGGTGCTTCTGGCCGCCGCCCTGCCCTTTGTCCTTTATTCGGGCCGCCGCCCCGGCCGCCTGCCCGCCCTTGCAGAGGCTGCCAGCCTGGTCGCCTTGACCCTCGGGCTCGCGAGCCTTGCGCAGCTTTGGCAGACAGGATCGCAGACCCTTGCACTCGACGGTCTGGGGCTCCTGCGGCTGGATGCGATCAGCGTCACACTCGCACTGCTGGTGGCATTCGTCGGCTGGGTCGTGGTGCGCTACTCGCGGCGCTACTTGGACGGCGAAGCGCGGGAGGGGCGGTTCCACGGCCTGACCCTTGCGGCCGTCGCCTTCGTCCTTATCCTGGTGCAGGCAGCCAGTCTGCCGGTCCTGATCGTCGGTTTCATCGCAACTGGACTGATCCTTCGGCAACTCCTTCTCTTTTACCCGGACAGGCCCGAAGCGCGGCGGGCTTCTGCCAAGTTCATCCGCGTCTGGGGCGCCGGGGATATCGCGCTGATCGCGGCGGCAGTGCTCCTGTGGCAGAGCCTCGGAACGGTCGAAATCGTGGCGCTGACCGCCGCGCCGAACCTACCGGCTGCGTCCCAACTGGCCATCGGCCTGCTCGTCCTCGCAGCCGCGCTCAAGACCGCCGCATTCCCGCTTCATGGCTGGCTGACCGAGGTGATGGAGGCCCCGACACCGGTCTCGGCCCTGCTGCATGCCGGCATCATCAACTCGGGCGGGGTGCTGCTCATCACCATGGCCGGCCTCGTGCAGCAAAGCGCGGGGGCGATGGCGGCGCTTGTCATCATTGGCGGGCTTACCGCTTTGTTCGGTGCGCTGGTGATGCTGACGCAAAGCGCTGTGAAGACGGCGCTGGCCTGGTCGACGGTCGCGCAGATGGGCTTCATGCTGCTGCAATGCGGGCTGGGCCTCTGGGCGCTTGCTCTGCTCCACATCGTCGCCCACTCGCTCTACAAGGCGCATGCCTTCCTGTCCTCGGCCGGCGCGGTTCGCGAGGTGAACCGCATTCGCAAACCCGGCCCGGTGGCTGTGCCCGGCGTGTCGGCGGTTGCGCGGTCCTTCGCCCTGGCGCTGGTTCTTTACGTGGTCGTCGCTGCGGCATTCACGGCCACCCTGGGCGACAAGTCACCTCAGGCCCTTGCCTTGGGCACGATGATGATCTTCGGCGTGTCCTACCTGATCGCTCAGGGCCTGGCAGATTCCGCCCCCGGAGCGCTGACCCGTCGGACGGCAGCCGCCTCGCTGGCCGCGACGCTCGCCTACTTCACGTTCCAGGTCCTGGCCCAATCCATCTGGGGGCCGTCGGTTCCCGCCGTGCCGGTCGCGGGGGCGCTGGAATGGGCGCTGATCGTGCTGGCCGTCATGTCCTTCGGCCTCGTTGCCTTCGCTCAGGCGCTCTTCCCGCTCTGGGCACACCACCCCTCGACGGCCGGGCTGCGCGTGCATCTGGCGAACGGCCTCTATCTCAACGCCCTGCTCGACCGCATGATCGGCGGCTTCCGGCAGCCCGCAAAGTCCTGAGCCCTTTCGAAACTCTGACCTCAAGAGGCCAAGATGTTCATGAAGCATACCCAGATTGCCCCGTCGCTCGCGTCGCAGCTCCTCCTCGCAGCCGAGGTCGCCGCCCGGGCCATCCCCCCTGCCTTCCCGCTGGATGCGACCGTGGCGGTCAACCCGTTTCTTGGCCAGACAGGAGAGCCCCTCGCGCAGGCCTCCGCCCGGCTGGCACGGGTCGCGGGTGTCGGGCTGACCCAGCCGCGCGCCGATCTCGCGGCAAAGGTCAAGTCGGGAGAGATCACGGACGACGATCTTGCAGCCGCCCTGATCGCCTCGACTTCGCCAGTCAAGCCGCGTGACCTCGCCTGGCTGAAGGCGCGCATGAATACCCCCGCGCCGGCGCTTCAGCCATTGCCGACCCTGGCCGAACTCGCCGCGCGGTCCACCCGGATCGACTGGCCCTCGGTCATCAGCCGCAGCTTCGGTCTATGGGCAGCAGGCTATTTCGACCGGGGGCAGGCGCTTTGGACCCCGCGCCCCGGCCATGGCGCATTCGCGGCCTGGCGGGAATGGGCAACCCACGACCTGACGCCGGAAATCGCCGGCCTGACCGGCTTCTGCGCCCATGTCGCCGAGGCGCCAGACGCGGCTGACCGTGCCGTCCTGAGGGCTGCAGAGCGGCTCGGACTGACGACTGAAGCGGCCGAGACGGTGTTCCACCGGCTGCTCGTCGATCTCGGCGGCTGGCCGATGCATGCGCGCTGGCTGCTGTGGCAGGCGGAACTTGACGGCAAGACCGATGCGACGCTGACCGACCTTCTGGCGATCAGGCTGGTCTGGGAAGAGGCGTTGCTGGCACATTGCCCGGACGTGGAGAGCGAGTGGCAAGCGACCGTCGCCGCCCACGGTGCCCCCTTGATGCCGACGCCGGATCAGGCGCTTGACGCCGTGCTGCAGGATGCCGCCGAGCGCGCCCACCAGCGCAAGATCGCCGGGCTTCTCTCCGGCACGGTCGTGCGGACCGGCCGGGCCCAGCTGCAGGCGGCCTTTTGCATCGACGTGCGTTCGGAAGTCCTGCGGCGCGCCCTGGAAAACCAGGATCAAGGGATCGAGACGCTTGGCTTCGCCGGCTTCTTCGGCCTGCCCGTCGCGCACCGGCCCGAGGGGACGGATGAGCTTCAGGCGCATCTGCCCGCGCTGCTCAGGCCAAGTCTGACCTCGACCAGCCACGGCGACGACGCCCAAGAGGCCGCGATCCGGATCAAGGCCCGGGCCAAGCGTGCCTGGGGACGGTTCCGGCAGGCGGCCGTCTCGTCCTTTGCCTTTGTCGAGGCGGCAGGCCCGGCCTATGGCGGCAAGCTGGTTCGCGACGCTCTCGGACTGGGCGCAGATCAGCTGTCGCCGATGCCGCTGCCCCGCTTCGAAACCGAGCTGACCGCTGAACAAAAGGCCCAGACGGCTGCATCCGTGCTTCGGGCAATGAGCCTGACCGAAGGGCACGCGCGGATGGTCCTGCTGATCGGCCACGGGGCGCAGGTGACGAACAATGCACATGAAAGCGCTTATCATTGCGGAGCTTGCTGCGGTCAGACGGGCGAGGTTTCCTCGCGCCTCCTCGCTGCCCTGCTGAACGACCCGGAAACCCGGGCGGGACTGCCTGCGTTTGGGCTGACGATTCCAGACGACACCCTTTTCGTGGCGGGTCTGCACGACACGGTCACTGACAAGGTTACGCTATATCGCGATGCGTCCGCGCCAGACCATGCGGACGACTTCGCCAAGGCCGAAGCCTGGCTTGGCGCAGCCGGCAAGGTGTCCCGCGCCGAGCGCGCCCTGCGTCTGCCGGGTTCCACGGGGGAGGATCTGGCAAGGCGCGCTGCGGACTGGGCCGAGGTTCGTCCTGAATGGGGCCTTGCCGGTTGCGGCGCCTTCATCGCCGCGCCGCGCAGCGCGACGGCGGGTCGTGACCTGCACGGCCGGGCCTTCCTGCACAGCTACAACTGGAGCCAGGACAAGGACTTTGCCACGCTGGAACTGATCCTGACGGCACCGGTCGTCGTGGCCAACTGGATCAGCCTGCAATACTACGGTTCCACCGTGGCACCACAGGTCTTCGGCGGCGGCAACAAGCTGATCCACAACGTCGTTGGCGGCATCGGCGTGGTTGAAGGAAATGGCGGCCGGCTCCGCCCCGGCCTGCCGTTCCAGACCATCAACGATGGAGAGCGCCCCGCGCACGAGGCATTGCGCCTCAGCGTCATGGTAGAAGCGCCGATCGAGGCGATGACCGCCATCCTGCGCAAGCACGAGAGCGTGCGTGAGCTGTTCGACAACGGCTGGCTTCATCTCTTCGCCCTGAAGGATGGCCGTGTCTGCAACCGCTACGCAGGTGGCCTGGGCTGGGAGAAGATCGACGCTGCAGCAAACCTTGCGGCGTAACCTGACTGCGGCAAGTTTGCTGGCTGTTCCCGGAGCCGCGGGCTTACCCGCCAAAGCCAACACTTGTGCCCGAGGCCGACTAATTCTCGGAAACAGGTTTCTCAGTCACGCTCCGGTGACTGCCGCCGGAACGCATTACCCTTGGAGTGGCACTGGATGTGAGGGTGAAGTCCCCAGAATCTCCGCGACGGAAACCACGGACTGCGAGGCTAGTCGATTTCGGGAATTCCCTGAAGATCGCCCGTCAATCTGGACCAAGTCTGGCCGGTCAGGGCCGCCCAAACACGACCGTTGGCCCATCAGGGAGGACTTGAAGGGTATTACGGATCTGCCGAGCCGGATCTGATCCGGACATGCCTGACGCTTCGGCGCCGGCCCGCGAGGTGAGATGGCAGCGTCAGTCCTTCACTTGCGGAAGATCGCGACCAGATCGCTGGCGGAGTCGTCGGTCGCGCCAAGCTCCAGATGCTCCTGAATGTACTTCAGATGCTTTGACATCAGACTGCTTGCGCTGTCGCTGTTGCGCGTGCGGAAGGCGTTGAAGATTTCATCGTGATCTTCGTCGCGGCAGTTCGATACGCCGGGGCTTCCGAAGATGCCGATGATGAGCGAGGTGCGTGACACCAACTCCTTGACCATGCGCAAGGCCACGGCATTGTCCGCAATCTCGGCAAGAAGCACGTGAAAATTTCCGGACAGGCGGATAGACTCGCGGCGCTTGTTGCCCCGATGGGCCTCGTGCTCGAGCTGCAGGTGGCGTTCCAGCCTCTTCAGGTCTTCGTCCGTCGCGCGCTCCGCGGCCAGCCGGGCGACGTTCGGCTCGATCATCAGCCGAGCCTCGAAAACCTCGCGCGCCTGTTCGGCCGAGGGAGAGGCGACGAAGGCGCCGCGGTTCGGGAGCAGTTCGACCACTTCCCTGCTTGAGAGCAGGAGAAGGCTTTGGCGGATACGCATGCGGCCGACGCCGAACGCCTCGCACAGGGCGGCCTCGGACAGCTTCGTGCCGGGGGGCAGGCGCTGGTCAATGATCGCCTCGAGGATTCGCTCGACGATCTCTTCCTCGCCCAGTTCCTCGTCCCGGTTCTCCTGTTCGGCGGCATTGCCGACGCTGTTCATGGCTGTTGCCCGTTCCAAAACTGATTGGAAGCTAGGCTAAGGCGAACAATTTCAAGCATCAAGGGGAGCATCGCAGACACTGATAAACATTTTTGTTGACAATTATGTTAGCAAATCCGTCAATCATTATGTCGCGGACTCGAATTCCGCAGACCAACGACAGGGAGCACTATGATGAAGAGACGCGTTTTCCTTGCGACCACTGGCTTGACCCTTGCACTGGCCTTCGCCGCGAACACGGCTGCCTGGGCCGAGAATGCCAAGCTGAAGATCGGCTTTGTCGGCGTCACGTCGGGCCCGGCGGCGGCCTGGGGCATCTCGAACCAGCGCTCGATGGAAACCCGCGCGGCCTGGCTGAACGAACTGGGCGGCGTGAAGATCGGTGACACCACCTATGATGTCGAGATCGTAGCCTTCGACGACCAGAAAGACCCCAAGCGCGCGATCGCCGGCATGGAAAAGATGGCGCAGGACGGCATCCACTATGTCGTCGGCCCGAACGTCGATGACGGCGCGGCCGCTGTCCGGCCCGTGGCGGAACAGAACGGCATCATGTACTTCCCCTATGCCTTCCCGAAAGAGCTGTACACGCCGCCCGCCTCGAACGCGATCCTGGGCATGGTGGCGAACTACCAGTCGGGTCCGGCGATCTACAAATATCTGATGGACAACAAGGGCGTGAAGAAGGTGGCTTTCGTTGCCGCCAACGAATCCGACCCGCTGAGCCAGCGTGACGGCGGCGTCGAAGCGGCAAAGGCGCTCGGCCTTGAAGTCGTGTCGGACAGCGTGACCTACCAGGTCGACACTACGGACTTCACCCCGGTTCTTCTGCCGGTGATCCAGAGTGCACCCGATCTGCTGGTCCTGTCGGGCGTGTCGCCGGCCAATGCGCCGCAACTGATCCGCTCGGCCCGCGAACTGGGTTATACCGGCCTGATCTCGACCGAGACCGCGCAGGATGCCACCGTGCTGTCGGAAGGTGCGGGTGAACTCGCGAACGGCTTCATCTCGGTCGGCGGGGCGTCCACTCCGGAGCTGGCCAGCGACACGATGAAGGAATTCGTCGACCGCTACACCAAGATGTTCGGCGAATACAACGACGAGTCGAACACCAAGGTCTACGCGCTCGAATACATCATTGAGACGCTGAAGGCGAACCCGGCGGCCATCGACAATGTCGATGAATTCAAGAAGACGATCGACACGTTCAGCGCACCGAACCCCTTCATGGTGGGTGATGCCAAGCTCAGCTATGTCGGCACGACCTCGTTTGGACAGAAGCGCCAGGTATCGGTGCCGCTGGTGGTGAACGAGTTCAAGGACGGCAAGTTCGAGACGCTGTTCGTCGCACAGGTCGACTGAGGCCAAAAGACCGCGCAGAGTCAGATGCAGGATCCGGGCAGCGCGACTGCCCGGCCCGGGTTCTGCTGTCTTTTCCGCAAAGGACCTCACCGATGGAACAGATCCTTGCCAACGGTCTCTACCTCGGGGCGCAATACGCGCTCATCGCGTTGGGACTGACGCTTATCTTCTCGCTGATGAACGTACTGAACTTCGCCCATGGGCAAATGTACGTCTTCGGCGGTTTTGTGACCTATACGATCGTTGCCCAATTCGGCCTGCCGTTCATCGTGGGCCTTCTCGCCTCGGCGGTGACGCTTGCGGTGATGGGCGCGCTGATCGAGCGCTTTCTGTTCCGGCCGGTCATTCGCAAGTCGAAGCGCGACGAATCCACCATGCTTCTCGCTGCGGGGATCGCCTTCTTCCTCGATGCCGTGATCCTGCTTCTGTTCGGGGAAAAGCAGCGCGGTGTGCCGAAGATCGTGAACGGCGTCTTCAACTGGGACATGCGGCTCATCATGCCCTATGACCGCATCCTGATCGCGGTCCTCGCCGTCGCTCTGATCGTCGCCTTCATCCTTTTCATGCAGTATTCGCGCACCGGACGCGCCATGCGCGCCCTGGCGCAAGACCGGATGGCCGCGCAACTGATGGGCGTGGACGTCGACCGCTATTCGATGATCGGCTTTGCCATCGGCGCGATGCTTGCCGGTCTGGTCGGCGGGCTTCTGGTCACGATCACCGGCGTTAACCTCGGGATGGGCGGGCCGACCTCGGTCAAGGCCTTCCTGATGATCATGATCGGCGGGGCCGGCGTGATCTCGGGTGCGATCGCAGGTGGCTTCATCCTGGGCATGATGGAATCCGTGGGTCTGACGGTGCTCGCCGCCTATGGTGACATCACCTACCTCGTGATCTTCCTCACGCTGATGGTCTTCCTCGCCATCCGGCCGCAGGGCCTGATGGGCAAGCCGTGGGGTTGATCCGATGAGCGACCCCACCCTGACCTCATCCGCCCCCTTTCCCCGGACCCAAGCCATGACAACATCCAGACTTCTTGGCGTCGGCGCGTTCCTTCTGGGCGTCTTCGTTCTGGTCCCGGCCTTCATCCACCTGACGGGCCGTTGGGATTTCTACTACACGCTCACCTCGGTCGCCCTGCTGTCCGTCTCGGCCGCAGGGGTCTGGCTGACCTTCTACATCGGCCGCATCAATATCGGGCAGGGGGCCTATGCCCTGCTTGGTGGCTATGTCTCGGCCATCCTGATGACGCAGGGCGGGATAAACTTCTGGCTGACCCTGCCGCTCGCCGGGCTGTTCTGCGCGGCTGTTTCGGTGCTGATCGGCGTGCCGATCCTGCGGCTGCGGGGCGTCTACTTCGCCATGGTGACCCTGGTTCTGACCGAGGTCGCGCGGCTGACCGCCCTGGCCCTGCCGATCACCAACGGCGCAAAGGGCATCACGTCGATCCCGCTGCCGGGCGAGCTTTCGATCTTCGGGCTGACCGTGATCCCTGACTTCGCGACACTCGAGAACCCCAAGCTCGCCTTCTACTTCATGGCGGCGGTGTTGATGGTGCTGACCTACCTCGTCCTGTGGCGCATCGTGAATTCGCGCCTTGGTCACCTCTGCCGCTCGCTCCAGCAGAACGAGGAACTGTCGGCCTCGATCGGCGTCAACACGGCGATGCTGCGGGTGCTGGCCTATGCCATCTCGTCCTTCTTCGGCGGGCTGGCCGGGGCGATCTTCGTCGCCATCTCGCAGTCGATATACCCGTCGTCCTTCGTGGTGAGCGACAGCGTGAACTTCATGCTCTACTGCTTCCTCGGCGGGCTCGGCTATGTCTTCGGGCCGATGCTTGGCACTCTGCTCCTCTACTTCGGATGGGACCTGCTGTCGGTCGCCAAGGAATACCAGCTCCTGATCTATTCGGGCACGATGATCGCCCTGATGCTGGTCCTGCCGAACGGTGTCCTCAGCCTGTTTGACCGCAAGGGGGGCCACAAATGACCGCACCTATCCTTCAGATCAAGGGTGTCACCAAGCGCTACGGCGGACTGACGGCCAACAGCGACATCACCTTTGACGTCGCCCCGCGCGAGATTCTGTCGGTGATCGGTCCGAATGGCGCGGGCAAGTCCACGCTGTTCAAGCAGATCGCGGGCTTCGTGACTCCGACGACGGGCGAGGTCCTGTTCAAGGGCAACCGGATCTCGGGCATGCCGCCGCACAAGGTGGCGCGCTTGGGCGTGGTCCGCACCTTCCAGGAAACCACGATCTTCAAGTCGATGACCGTGCGCGAGAATGTCATCGTCGCCCATCACCTCCGGTCCAAGGCCTCGCTTCTTGGGTTCTTCTTCGGGTCCGGGCAGGCGCGGTCGGATGAAGAGGATTTCGCCCGCTCGGCCGACGACATCATCGACTTCCTCGGTCTCCAGGCGATCCGGAACGAGATGGCGTCGAACCTGCCCCAGGGCCACCTGCGCGCGCTTGGCATGGCCATCGGGCTTGCCACGCATCCCGAGGTCATCCTGCTGGACGAACCCTTCGCCGGAATGAACCATGACGAGACGATGCGAATGGTCGGCCTTGTCCGCCGCCTGCGCGACGAGCGGGGCCTGACTGTCCTTCTGGTCGAGCATGACATGCCGGCGGTGATGAAGATCTCGGACCGGATCGTCTGCATCAACTTCGGCGAGAAGATCGCCGAAGGCACCCCCGCCGAAATCCAGGCCAACCCGCGCGTCATCGAGGCCTATCTGGGCAGCGAAGACGCCGCGATCGGGATGTGAACCATGACCGTGACCGCGATGAAGACCGAGCCGGCGCGCAAGATGCTGAGCTTCGAGAATGTCGAACTCTACTATGACCATGTCTACGCGCTGAAAGGCGTGTCGATCGAGCTTTACGAAGGCGAAACGGTCGCTTTGATCGGGGCGAACGGGGCCGGGAAATCCTCGATCCTTCGGGCGATCACCGGCCTGCGCAAGATCAAGTCCGGCTCCATCAGCTACCTCGGCGACCGGATCGATGGCCGCCCCGCGGCCGAGATCGTGAAACGTGGCATCGCCATGGTTCCCGAGGGGCGCCGGGTCTTTCCGCTGATGAGCGTGAAGGACAACCTGCTGATGGGCGCCTTCACCCGGACCGACAAGGACGGGATCGAGAAGACGCTGGAAAGCGTGTTGACCCGCTTTCCGCGCCTGAAGGAGCGGTTCCATCAGCAGGCGAGCACCCTGTCGGGGGGCGAGCAGCAGATGATGGTGATCGGCCGCGCCTTGATGGCCAAGCCGAAGCTTCTGCTTCTGGACGAGCCGAGCCTCGGCATCGCCCCGAAACTGGTGCAGGACATCGCCCGCGCCATCGTGGCGATCAGCCGGGATGAAGGGGTGAGCGTGCTGCTGGTCGAGCAGAACAGCCGCATGGCGCTGTCGATCTCAAACCGCGCCTATGCGCTGTCCACCGGCCAGATCGTGCTTTCGGGCGTGTCAAAGGACCTGATGCATGACGAGCGGATCAAGGCCGCGTACCTCGGCGGAGAGCTCTGACATGCGGCTGCTTGTCATCAACCCGAACTCGACCGCCTCGATGACCGAGAAGATCGGCAAGGCGGCCAAGGCCGCCGCCAGTGCCAAGACGGAGGTCGTGGCGGTCAACCCGCCCGACGGACCGGTGTCGATCGAAGGCTATTACGATGAGGCGCTGAGCGTTCCGGGACTGCTGCGGACGATCCAGACCGCCGCACCCTTCGATGCCGTCATCATCGCCTGTTTCGACGACACCGGCCTCGACGCCGCGCGCTGCCTGACCGACAAGCCGGTGATCGGCATCGGCGAGGCCGCCTACCACTTCGCCTCGATGATCGCGAACAAGTTCTCGGTCGTGACGACTTTGGCGAGGTCGGTGCCCGCGCTGGAGCACAATCTGCACCGCTATGGCCTGTTCGCGCGCTGTGCGCGGGTCCGGTCATCCGAGGTGGCGGTGCTGGAACTGGAACATCCCGGGTCCGATGCCTGCCTGCGCATCAGCGCCGAAATCGGTCGCGCCGTGGACGAGGACAGGGCCGAGGCGATCGTGCTTGGATGCGCTGGCATGGCCGACCTGGCCGGGCAGCTGTCGGCCGAACATGGTCTGCCGGTGCTCGATGGCGTCTCCTGCGCCGTCCGGATGGCCGAGGCGATGGTGGGACTTGGCCTGCGCACCTCGCGCCTTGGTGGCTATGCTCCGCCACCAGTGCAGAAGTTGCGGGCGAGCGCCTGAGCGGTCAATCGAAACGCCCGCGCGCCGGTCAGGAGGCGCGGGCGATATATTCCATGTTCGAGAGGTCGCCGATTCAGGCGTCGATCTCGGTGCCAAGCCCCAGCCGTTTGGCATTCTCCAGCGCGATTGCTGCCACGGCCAGGTCCTGCAGCGCGACACCGGTCCCGTCGAAGAGCGTGATCTCCGAGGCCGACTGCCGTCCGGGACTGATCCCCGCCAGCACCGCGCCAAGCGGCACGATGTCCGCTTCCTTCAGAAGCCCGCCTGCCACCGCGTGCTGCGCTTCGCCGATGGTCACCGACTGCGCCACCTCGTCGGTGAAAACCCGCGCGCGCGCCAGAAGCGCAGGCTCGACCTCCTGCTTGCCGCGCGTATCCGTGCCCATGCAGGCAAGATGGGTGCCGTCGCTTACATGCGCGCTCATCAGGCTGGCTACTGGGGCAGAGGTGATGGTGATGATGACTTCCGCCTCCCGCATCCGGTCGAGCGGCACCGGCTCGAAGGGAAGGCCCAGCTCCGCCGCGGCATCGCCAAGGCGCGGCAGCATCTCGGGGTGCAGGTTCCAGGCGATAACGCGCTCGAACCGGCGCACCCGCGCCGCCGCCCGAAGCTGGAAGACCGACTGGTGGCCCGCGCCGACGATCCCCAGCACACGGGCCTCGGGCCGGGCAAGCCGGTCGATCGAGATCGCCGAGGCGGCGGCGGTCCTCAACGCAGTCAGCAGGTTGCCGCCGACCATGGCCACCGGGCGCCCCGTTTCCGGGTCGAACAGGAAGATGCTGGACTGGTGGTTGATAAGCCCACGCGCGGCATTGCCGGGGAAGTATCCGCCCGCCTTGACCCCAAGCATCCCGGCCGACAGGTCGATCCCGGACTTGAAGCCATACTGACGGCCTTCGCCGAGGGCTTCCCGGACGACCGGGAAGTTCCGCGCCTCGCCCCGCGCCATGGCGGCGAGGCAATCGCTGACAGCGCGAAACGCGTCTTCCGCCGTGACCAACCGGGAAATGAGGGACTCCTGCACGACGAGCATTTCAGCGTCCCCCGATCGCGTCTGCGGGTTTCATCAATAGGCCTTGCCGCGCGCGGAGATCGGCCAGACGACCTCGACCTTGCCGTTCCGCACGCCCACGTACCAGTCATGCACGTTGCAGGTCGGGTCGCAGTGCCCCGGAACCAGCCGCAGCTTGTCATTCACCTTGAGCGCGCCGGTCGGATCCTCGACCACGCCATGCTCGTCGGAGCATTTGACGTATTTCACATCGCTCCGGCCAAAGACGACCGGCAGGCCAGAGTCCACCGACTGCGCCTTGAGGCCTGCATCGACGATGGCCTTGTCGGCCTTGGCATGGCTCATCACCGAGGTCAGGATGAACAGCGCGTTTTCCCACTCGCCCTCGTCGATCCGCTTGCCGTCCTTGTCGCGGATACGGCCGTAGTCGGCATCCATGAAGGCGTAGGAGCCGCACTGCAGCTCGTTGTAGACGCCGGACGTCCCTTCGAAATAGTAGCTGCCCGTTCCGGCCCCGCCGACGATGTCACAGGTCAGGCCGACTGCCTTGAGGCCCGCTACCGCGTCCTTCACCTGCGCCACCGCAGCGTCGATCTTGGCCTTGCGATCCTCGTAAAGCTCCATGTGCTGCATCGCACCCTGATAGGCCTGGATGCCGCTGAACTTCAGCCCCGGGGCCGCCGCGATGGCCTGGGCGATGGCCACGACATCGGGCGTCGTCTTCACCCCGCAACGTCCCGCGCCGCAGTCGATCTCTACCAGGCATTCGATGGTCGTGCCGTGGCGCACGGCCGCCGCCGACAGGTCGGCGACATTCGCCAGATCGTCGACACAGACGATGGTCCGCGCACCCAGTTTCGGCAGCCGTGCCAGACGGTCGATCTTGGCCGGGTCGCGCACCTGGTTCGACACCAGCACGTCCTTGATGCCGCCGCGGACGAAGGCTTCGGCCTCGGACACTTTCTGGCAGCAGACGCCACAGGACCCGCCGAGCCGTTCCTGCAGCAGTGCCACATCGACCGACTTGTGCATCTTGCCATGGACGCGGTGGCGCACCCCCATGGCCTTCGCCGCATCGCCCATCTTGCGAATGTTGCGCTCCAGCGCGTCGAGATCGAGCACGAGGCAAGGGGTCTGGATGTCGGCCTCGGACATGCCGGGCAGGGCAGGGATGTCATAGCCGACTTCGAGGCCGGACAGGGTCTTGGGCGTGGTCACGTTCATGGGTCAGCCTTTCATCCAGGGCAGCTTGTCGAGGTCGACATTGCCGCCAGTTATCACCACCCCGACCCGCTTGCCGCGGAACACGTCCGGGTTCTTCAGGATCGCCGCGAGGGGCACCGCGCTTGACGGCTCCGCGATGATCTTCATGCGCTTCCAGATCAGCTTCATCGCCTCGACGATCTCCTCCTCCGACACGGTGAGGATATCGGTGACGTGCCGCTGCACGAAATGCCAGGTCAGGTCCTTGAGCGGCACCTTCAAACCGTCTGCAACCGTCTCGGGCGCGTCGTCGGCGATGATGTGTCCTGCGCGGAACGACCGGGCCGCATCATCGGCCTGCTGGGGTTCGGCCGCGTAGATCTTCACTTTCGGCGCGATACTGGACAGCGTCAGGCAGGTGCCAGACACCATGCCGCCGCCACCGATCGGCGCGATGACCGCGTCGAGGTCCGGTACCTGGCTTGCCAGTTCGCGCGAGCAGGTGCCCTGTCCGGCGATGACGCGGGGATCGTTGTAGGGGTGGACGAACTCCGCCCCGCTTTCCGCGACGACCTGGGCAAAGACCGCCTCACGCGACGAGGTCGAGGGTTCGCATTCCACCACGCGACCGCCATAGCCGCGGACGGCATCTTTCTTCGCCTGGGGCGCGGTGCGCGGCATGACGACGGTGCAGGGAATACCCCGGCGGCCAGCGGCGTAAGACAGGCAAAGACCGTGGTTGCCCGAGCTGTGCGTGGCTACCCCGCGGGCGGCTTCGGCGTCGCTTAGCCCGAACACAGCATTCGACGCCCCGCGCGCCTTGAAGGCACCGGCCTTCTGCAGGTTCTCGCATTTGAAGAACAGCTGCGCCCCGGCGATGGCGTCGATGGTGGTGGAGGTCAGGACGGGCGTCTTGTGGATATAGGGGGTGATCCGCTCATGGGCCGCAATGACGTCGTCAAAGGTCGGAATGTACATCGGATGCTCCTCAGGCGGCCGTGGTCAGTTCGACCGCGGCCGTGCGGCGGAAATGCTCCTGCGCTGCCGCGACACCGGACCCCAGGCGCACCGGCCAGCCAAGGTCGGCCATGCACATTTCGGCAGTCGAGAGGCCCGCCAGAACCATCACGTCGGTCAGCATGCCGAGATGGCCGATGCGGAACACCTTGCCAGCCACTTCGCCCAGGCCCACGCCGAAGGCCACGCCGTACTTCCGCGCGGCGAGTTGGACGAGGTCAGTGCCGTTGCAGCCCTCGGGCACGACGACCGCCGTGATCGTATCGGAATAGAGGTCTGGCGAGGCGGCGCAGGGCCGCATGCCCCAGGCGGCCACCGCCTTTCGCACACCCTCCGCCAGGCGGTGATGGCGGGCGAAGACAGCGTCCAGTCCTTCATCCTCCAGCATCTCGACCGACCGGGCGAGGCCGGCGATCAGCCCAACCGCCGGGGTATAGGGATAGCCGCCGGCGGCATAGCTTTTCAGCATGTCACGGAAGTCGAAGAAGGTGCGGGGCAGGCGAGCGCTCTCCATGGCAGCGAGTGCCTTTGGAGAGACGCCGAGGATGGCCAGACCCGCCGGAAGCATGAAGCCCTTCTGGCTGCCCGCTACCGCAATGTCGACGCCCCAGGCCGCCATTTCGAACGGCATCGAGGCGATCGACGACACGCCATCGACGAACAGCAGCGCAGGATGCGCAGCCGCATCCATCGCGCGGCGCAGGCCCGCGATGTCGGATCGCACACCGGTCGCCGTCTCGTTATGGGTGCCGAGCACCGCCTTGATCCGGTGGTCGCGGTCGGCCTTCAGCGCGGTTTCGATCGCCTTCAGAGGGGCGCCTTGACCCCAGGGCGTCTCGATCACTTCGACCTTCAGGCCATGGCGCTGGCAAAGGTCGATCCAGCGATGCGAGAACATGCCGAAGCGCGCGGCCAACACAGTATCGCCGGGCGACAGCGTGTTGGTGATCGCCGCTTCCCAGCCACCCGTTCCGGTGCTGGGGATGATGATGACCTCGCCCTCGCCCATACGCAGGATCCGGCGAACACCGGCGATGGCCGGGCGGAAGAGCCGCGCGAAGGCCGGGGAGCGGTGATCCAGCGTGGGGATGTCGCACGCCTTGCGGATATCCTCGGGCATGTTGGTCGGGCCGGGAATGAAGATGGGATTCTGCGCTGACACAGCTGCCTCCGTCTGGCTACCCGGTGAATAGATCACGGGAGACTGTGTTCTCCAATTTTTTCGAAAAGATTTTTCATTTTGTGAGAAGCAGAGTATTATCCCAAGAAATCAAGGCTTAGCGATTTTTCACCTTCCCGCGCGCTGCCTGTCGCGCATCAAGAAACGGAGGCACGATGTCCGACTCTCCCCGCTCACGCGGAAGGCCAAAGGCTTTCAACGACAAGACGGACCAGAACACCGTACAGGCGCTCGATCGGGCGATCGGGCTTCTGGAACTGCTGGCCGCGAATTCGGGCATGACCCTGTCCTCGCTGGCCGAGGTCGCGGACCAACCGGTCGCGAGCGTCTATCGCGCTCTAGTCACCCTGCAGCTTCATGGCATGGTCGAGATGGAGGGGCCGAACCAGCTCTGGCATATCGGCGGAGGAGCGTTCCGGGTGGGCTCGGCTTTCCTGCGTCGTACCAAGGTGGTGGAGCGGTCGCGTCAGCCGATGGAGATGCTGATGCGCGAGACCGGCGAGACCGCCAATCTCGGGGTAGAGGTCGCGGATGAGGTGCTGTTTCTGGCGCAGGTCGAAACGCACCAGGTGATCAGGGCGTTCTTCCCGCCAGGCACCAAGGGACCCATGCATGTCTCTGGGATCGGGAAGGCGCTGCTTGCGTGGTACAGCCCCGCCAGGATCGAAGGGGTCATCGCGCGTCATGGTTTGGCACGCTTCACCGACCGATCCCTGGCGACGGTGGAGGCGCTGGCGGAAAACCTGGCCCTGATCCGTCGCCGCGGCTTTGCCATCGACGATCAGGAGCGCGCCGAGGGAATGCGCTGCATCGCTGCGCCGATTTTCAATGGCCTGGGCGAGCCGATCGCGGCGATTTCAGTGTCAGGACCGGCATTTCGCCTGCCCAGTTCGGACGATGAGCGTATAGGCAGTTTGGTGCGGCTGGCCGCTGATAAGGTCACCGAGGCCATTGGTGGACATGCGACCTGATCAGCACCCATCCGATGCTTCGTTGGGCTGATGAAATCGCGATGAGTTCGCATTTGTCGAACGGGGCCGCAAAGGCGGACGACAAGCGAATTCTCAGGCGGGGATACGGCTGCTGAGGTACTGGGCGAACTCGTAGTTCGGGCGTTCCAGGTGGCTCAGAGGTCCGGGCTCGGCAAGGTCAGACAAGAGACCAAGATAGACCTTTTCCGTGCAGCGCTTGTCCTCGAGGTTCACGTCGTCAAGCAAAGCCTTCACCTTCGCAAGATGATCCGGCGCGATCGGGTCTGCCAGCCAGTCCGCCGACATTCCCATGCCAAAGAGAACATTGACATGTCCCGGGCCGTCAGGCGTCAGCGAGAGGTACCAGAAATAGCCGGGCGTCAAGGTGATGAGGAGCGAGGGGTAGATTGAAATCAGCCACGTTTTCCGGCGGTCATCGCCGCGCAGCGTTGTGTTGGACGGATGAGCCAAAGCCAGCGGGACGGAATCGTTCTTCAGGATCCAATGATAGTTGAATGCCTCTGTCCCCTCGGGGCAGACCATCTCTTCCAGCTTTGACGCTCCGCCGATGGTACCGGCATGGCACATCGGCAGATGGTAGCTTTCCATGAAGTTTTCGGCCAGCACCTTCCAGTTGGTCGCCCAACGGAAGGTCTCGCGATAGGTCTCGGTATAGGTGGACATATCGAGATTCGGGATCAGTTCTCGAACGCCCTTGAGCGCTGCCTCCGGCGAGGGGGCGTCCTTGTTGAGTGACACCATGATCCAGCCCTGCCAAATTTCGCATCGCACGGCAGGCAAGGCCGTCGCTTCTTTGCAGAACCCTTCGTTCAGCGTCATCGCGGGCGCACCGCGCAAGCTGCCATCAAGATTGTAGGTCCAGGCGTGATAGGGGCAGACGATCGACCGGACGTGGCCACGGCCTTCCAGAAGCGTCGACATCCGGTGGCGGCACACGTTGGACATGGCGCGAACCTGACCGTCGCGATCGCGCAGCACGATCACGGGCTCTCCTGCCAGGGTCAGCGTCAGGTAATCGCCAGGATTAGGCAGGGTCTCGGCGCGACCGGCGCAGATCCAGTCCTTTGCGAAGACATGGCGCTGTTCTTCCGCCAGGAACTCTTCGCTCACATAGACCGACTTCGGCATCGCCTTGGCGCGCGTGAAGGGCACCGAAACGTTGTCGTGAAGTTCCTTTGCGGGACGTGTCATGGCATGACCTGAAAGTTTACGGCCGACGCAATCAACAATTCCCGATTCAGGGCAGGAAAAATAGTAGGGAATTTTTAACTTGCTGTTAGGTCCTGCTTAACTTGCTGACCGATCAATGGGCCAGCGCGCCATGCGCGCTCCTGCCACGAAAACTCCAAGACCGCCTGCGGCACTGCTCTCATCGAATGGCGCAGCCCCTTCGCTGTCTGAAGCCCAGGTAAGACAGCGCAGCAGAGAGCAGTTCGCATTTGTCTGACAGCCCCGCCGCCGCAATCCGATTTATCTTTTAAATCAATGCAGTTATCCGGGCTGTTGAGTTGCCGCAGGTGGTGCAAGAGGTTGCACGGCCGTGGTTGGCTGACCACACGCCGGATGGCATCTGCCCACCTGCGGTACGTTCGGCTCTTCGTCAGATGTGCCGGTTTCTGTGGCCAACGTTGTAATGGTTGCCGGTTCTCGTCTTCAGATAGGAGTCCAGCGGGATTTCCTCCTGCTTCAGGAAACCCTTCTGAGGAAGCAGTCCGCCCTTGACCATCTCGATCACGCTCACGACGGATGCGGAGGTCGTCCAGGCGATGGCCGTGCGCATCTTTCCCCCGATTTCGATCGGATAGTAGGAGCGCACGAATTCCTTCCGGCGAAGTTGGCCGTCCTGCCAACCTTCTGCTGCGACATGGACGTAGACGACATCCTCGTCGACCGGCGGCTTGGCGTGGGTCAGGATCCGCCCTGCCTCGGCCCGGTTTTCGCGCATCAGGAGTTCATGGAAGAAGAAGTTCATCAGCTTCACGTGGCCGGGATAGCGCATGGTCTTGTAGTCGAGGTTCTCGATCTTGTCGGCGTAGGTCTCGCACATCGTCCCAAGCCCGCCCGACGTGGTAAAGGCCTCAAGCTGCATGCCGTCGATATAGATCGTCTCGACCCATTCCATCGCCGAGACGGTTTTCAGCACGCCTTCCTCGATCACTTCGCAATCGTTCAGGTATTCGTTGACAACGCCTTCGGGCGACCAGTTGAAGGCGTAGCCCAGCAGGCCCGTGGGGTTCTGCGGCAAGGCGCCGACCCTCATGCGGATCGAGCGGACCTTTTCGAACTGGTCGGCCAGATGCGCGCCGACGATGCCGACGAAGCCAGGCGCCAACCCGCATTGCGGCGCCATCACTCCTTTGGAGGTCTTGGCGAGTTCGCGGATGTGCTTCGTCGTCGGAACATCTTCCGTCAGGTCGAAATAGTGCAGGCCCAGGCTGTAGGCGACGTTCGAAACACCAATGTTCAAATGATAGGGCAGGCAAGAAAGGACCGCTTCCTTGCCTTTCAGGACTTCGGTCAGGCTCGACGGATCTTTCAGGTCGGCGGTAAGGGTCGCAAAGTGCGCGTCGGTTTCCCTGGAGTCGATACCGGTCACGTCGAAGCCGGATTCAACCAGTAGCTCTGCAGCCAGTTTGCCGACTTTCCCCAGGCCAAGCACGGCCACTTTCCCAAACGACATCCTCTTTCCTTTTCTTCTGTCTTCAACGGCCGATCCGCGATCAAGGATCGGATCGGCGCAATCTGACCTGACCCGCCGCCGATTCCATCGATCAGTTCGGCAGTTTCTGATCACATTTCATGCAAAACGCCGGTCATCTGCTGCATAGTTGATGGTCTGCCTTGACCAGGCCGCCAAACTTTACGTCTAGCCTGGGCAAGAAAAGCCCACGCGGTCTGCGCACACAGCCGCGCACCGGACGCTTCAGCAGACTGCGGGCACCGTGGCCGCTGCGCTTGCCCAATCCGAAACCGGCAACTATCAACCCTAGGGACTCCTGTTATGAACGAGTGACGACAGGGGGAAGGTCACTGGATTTTTCCTGATGCGATACGACTGCAGGCGCCGGGGTCGTTCTTCTGACCCGATCCGCGAATTATCGGGAGCCCGATGAAGATCGATCTGAACTCCGACCTTGGCGAAGGCTTTGGGCCTTGGGAAATGGGCGACGACGCCGCGATGCTCGACGTGGTCACCTCGGCAAACATCGCCTGCGGTGGCCATGCCAGTGACCCTGAGACGATGTTCGCAACGCTCTCGATGGCTGCCGCGCGCGGTGTCGTTGTCGGGGCGCATCCGGGCTACAACGACAGGGAAGGGTTTGGCCGCCGCGTGATCCCGATGGCGCCCACAGAGATCGGGCGGATGGTTGCGGCGCAGGTCGGCGCGCTGGCCGGCGTGGCGGCCCTGGCCGGGGCCGAACTGCGCTATGTCAAACCTCACGGCGCCCTCGCCAATCTGGCGGCCGACGATCGTGCGGTGGCCGATGCCATCGTCGCTTCGGTGGCGGCCCAGCCCGGGTCCCTTGCCGTGCTGGCCATTTCCGGAACCGAACTTGAACATGCGGCGCGCGCCGCCAATGTCGAAGTCTTTTCCGAGATCTTTGCTGATCGCGCCTATCTCCCGACCGGCCGGCTGGTGCCAAGGTCGCGGCCCGGGGCTGTTCTGGAGGATGCCGAGGCGGTTGCCAGCCGTCTGGTCGACTTTCTCAAATCGGGGCGAATGCCGGTGCAGGGCGGAGCGGCAATCCCCCTTGCAGCACAGTCGATCTGTGTTCACGGAGACACGAAGGGCGCTGTGGAAATGGCGCGCCTGGTGCGCGCAAGGCTTAAGGAAGAGGGCGTCAATCTCGCCCCATTCCTGACGTGACACCTCCGCGCGACTTTCCGGTCTTTACGCCAATGGCTGAGCACAGCCTTCTGGTGGAATTCGGGGAAAAGATAGATCGGGCGATCAACGATCGCGTGCTGGCCCTTGATGCCGCCTTGGCCGCTGCGCCTTTTGGCGGGTTTCTGGAGGCCGTTCCGACCTATGCCAGCCTCCTGATCCGGTTCGATCCGCTGGTTGCCGATCACCGCACGGCCGAGGGCCATGCGAGGGGCCTCCTGGGGCAGAAATCCGCGGGGAGGAAAGCGACGCCACGGGAGGTTGAGGTCTGCTATGACGCCGACCTCGCGCCCGACCTGAGCGTCGTCGCCGAAATGACAGGACTGAGCGAAGAGGCGGTGATCGCTGCCCATCTGTCTGGTCGCTACGAAGTGTTCATGTATGGCTTCGCGCCAGGCTATGCCTACCTCGCGGGTGTGCCAAGCGCGCTGCACTTGCCGCGCAAGCCCTCGGCCATTCGGGGCATTGCGGCCGGCAGTGTGCTGATCGCCGGTCCGCAATGTCTGGTTTCGACACTCACGATGCCAACCGGTTGGTGGATCATCGGGCGGTCGCCAACGCGCATCCTGACCGAAGACGCGAACCGTCCGTTTCTGTTCGATGTCGGCGATCCGGTGACCTTCAAGCGTATCGACCGCGCCAGTTTCGGCGCTGCGCCCCGTCCATGAGCGAGGCCGTCCTCGCCATCGTCTTTGCCGGTCCCCACGTCTCGATTCAGGACGGGGGTCGACCCGGATTCATGCGTTTCGGCGTGCCGCGATCTGGCCCGCTGGACCGGCAGTCTTTTGCCGCCGCAAATCTCGCGCTCGGCAATCGTGCCGATGCACCGGCCATCGAGGTATCACTCGGTGGCCTCAGCCTGTCCTGCGTGTCCGGCACGGTCAGTTTCGCCGTTGCTGGGGGGGGCTTCATTCTGGACCATGCCGGAGGAAAGCGCGGATCCTGGACCGTCGCGACTTTGAGAGCGGGAGAAAGGCTTACCATTCGGCCGGGGTACTGGGGCAGTTGGTGCTACCTCGCGTTTGCCGGCGCGCTCGAATGCCCTCACTGGTTGGGCAGCGCTGCGACACATGCGTTGTCAGGCCTCGGCGGAGGGAATTTGAAGACCGGTCAGACGCTGACGATTGCGGGTGCAGAGGTTCGCGACAACCGCGAAGGCGACATTCCCTGCCCCGTCAGCGCTCGACCCCGGCACGTGGCGCGCGTCACCCTGGGGCCGCAGGACCGCTTCTTCGATGCTGAAACGCTCGAACGCTTTCTTGCAGGGCCTTGGAAGATGACCGACGCGTGGGACCGGATGGGGGTGCGACTGTCCGGTCCCGCGATACGGCCAGAGGCCGCTCTCGACATGCCATCAGAGCCGATCGTTCGTGGGTCGGTGCAGGTCGCGGGCGATGGTGTGCCGACCCTCCTTCTGGCCGACCATCAGACGACGGGGGGCTATCCCAAGATTGCAACCGTTCTGGACAGCGACCTCGACGCCCTTGTCCAGTTGCGACCCCGCGACCGCGTGCGCTTCGTTCCCGTCTCGGCAGAAGAAGCTGTCGCCGTCGCGCGAACGGCGGCGCAGGGTGCGCGCATCTATCGCCAAACCATCGCCATGCCGCGGGGTACGGCTCAAGTCTAGCCAAGGCCAGGATCATCAGCGAGCCTGGCCACGCCACGCCACGACACGATCAAGCGCCCGCACGATCAAAGGGGTATCGGCCACCAGTTCCCGAGGTTATCCGGATGCCGGCTTCGCTACCCGGAGCCACTTCGCAGGCCAACCCAAACATGGCACCAAGCCCCCCCACTGCGCCAAGACTGAAACTGAAACAGCCAAATGGGGCGGTCCAAGACGCGCGGCGGAATTTGCCGCAGGGTCGGGCATCATGTACAATTGGAATGTCTGAACCTTCTGATGAATGTCGGAGGCTGCGATGTATCGGACGATCTTGCTGGCATATGACGGAACGCGGGAAGGCAGGCTGGCCCTGCGAGAGGGCGCGCTTCTGGCAAAGATGTTTCAGTCCGACGTGGTACTCATGGCGGTCGTTGAGCCAGCCTTCGTCCCGCTCGCGGTTGATGCCGGAGTGGCCTATTTCGAGGAGGATCGGGGCGCGGAGTATCTTCGGGTGCTCGAGGAGGGCGCGGACAGGCTCAGGAAGCTCGGACTGTCGTACAGAACAACATTTCGTCGCGGCGAGCCCGCGGCCTGCATCGTCGCAGCTGCGGAAGAGTTCCATGCCGACTTGATCGTCGTCGGACACCACAAGAAAGGCCGGTTTGCGCGCTGGCTCCAGCAATCCGTGACGGCCGAGCTGATCGACAGGCTGGATTGCAGCGTCCTTTCGGGCCACCTGGAGATATCCGACGAAGAACTGTTCGGGAATGCGGGGTAACTCGTTCAAGAAAGCTGGCGTTGTCGAGGACTCTTGGACGCTTGACATCAGGGACTGCCAGCACGCCTCGCCTTGATTGCGGTGCGCTCGGACCCGCCGCGGCCGCGCGCAATGAGGCGGCCACGCGCTCGGGTATTCCCGATTATCGGTGCAGGGCCTTCAGCAAAGGCAAATGCGTGCCAATTACAAGTGCCTGAACCTGACCGGATTCCCAACCTTCGACCACGCCCAGGCGGAATTTTCCGGTCACTTGACCTGCTACCTGGGCCTGGATCACCCTGCGGTTTTGTCCGGTCGGGCCGCGGTCTGCGTGTACATCTGCCGTCAACCCGTCCGTCAGTCGTGCCGGAAGGCCCGGTGCAACTGGTCCGAGAGCGGCTTGGCAAAATAGGACAGGACGGACCGCTCGCCAGTCTTGATGAAGCATTCGACGGGCATGCCGGGCACGATCTTCTTGTCCTTCAGCCGGGCGACCTCCTGCTCGTCGAGGCGCACCCTGACAAGGTAGTATTGCGCGCCGGTCCGGGGATCTGCCGTCAGGTCGGCAGGCACCAGAGAAACGGTGGCGTGAAGCTCGGGAGTCGTGCGTTGGTTGAAGGCCGAAAGCCGCAAGATGGCCTCCTGGCCTAGCCAGATCTGGTCGATGTCATTGGGATGGACCTTGGTTTCCACCACCAGCGAGTCATCCTGTGGCGCGATCCGCATGAGCGTCGCCCCAGCCTCGATGACCCCGCCTTGCGTGTAGATGGCAAGATCCTCGACCACCCCATCTATTGGCGCGACGATATCCAGCCTGCTCAACTGGTCTTCCGAGGCGACGCGCCGCTCCTCCAACTCTCCGTATTGCGATTCCAGTTTCGTAAGGTCAGACGACACTTCGTTCTGCATGTCGATGTCGATCTGGAGGATCTGCAGCCGCGTCTCGGTAATCCTTCCATCGGCCTCGGCGATGCTCGACAACAACTGTCCGTGTTCGCCGCGCAACCGGGCTTCTTCCCGTTGCAACTCTGACACCCGCTGCTGGGGGACGAGCTTCTTGCTGAACAGGTCCTTAAGGCCGGTAAGTTCATTTCGGATCAGGTCGATCTCATCGGCCTTCGCCTTTGCCTGCTGAGTCAGTCCGTCGATCTGCTTCAGGATCTCCTGGATGCGCTGGTTCAGTTGCTGGCGCTGGCCTTCACGGGCTGCCAGCCGATTGTCGAACACCTTGATCTCATCCGCAAGGAAGCTGGCGAGAACCGGATCCGCCGCCGCCGAGGCGGCGATGTCCTCCGGCACGACAAATTGCGCCGCGCCCGATTGCTCCGCTTGAAGTCGCAGCCGCTTGGCCGTCAGTTCATCCTGTCCCTTGGTGATGATCGCGAGGTTTGCCGCCGAGATTGTGGGATCGAGACGGACCAGCACATCGCCCTGGCTTACCGTCTGTCCGTCGCGGACGAGGAGATCCTTCACGATCCCCCCGGTCGGGTGTTGGACTGATTTGGCATGGCCTTCGAAAACCACAGTTCCTTCGGACACGATTGCGCCTGAAATCGAAATCATGACGCTCAGCACCCCAAGACAGGCCAGAAGCAGCGCCACGGCAAACAGGGCGATCAAGGAATGGCGATGCATCGAGTTTCGCGCGGAGCGCGGCGGGATTTGCACCGAAGCCGTCATGCCTGCACAACCTTCAGCGGCGCATTTGCAGCCGCTGCGGCAGCCGGCCGGATTGCTTCGAGGACTTCGGCCGGGGTGCCGAATTTCCGCAACGCCCCATCACCCATGACCGCCAGCACATCCGCTCCGGTCAGGATTGATGGCTTGTGGCTGATGATCACGGCGATGCCGTTGCGTGCGCGAATGTCGGCGATCGCCTGGATCAGGGCCTGCTCGCCCGGCAGGTCGAGGTTCGAGTTGGGCTCGTCCAGCACGACAAGGAACGGATTGCGGTAGAGGGCGCGCGCCAAACCGACCCGTTGCCGCTGCCCGGCCGAAAGGATGGCGCCGCCTACGCCGATCTGGGTGTTGTAGCCACCGGGCATCTGCAGGATCATGTCGTGGACGTCAGCTGCGCGGGCTGCGGCGATGATGTCCTCGGACTGCGCTTCCGGATCAAAGCGGGCGATATTCTCAGCAATGGTTCCAGAGAAAAGCTCGATGTCCTGCGGCAAATACCCGACATGGCGACCGCGATCCTCGGCATTCCATTGGTCCAGTGCCGCGCCGTCGAGCCGCACCTTGCCGATGGCTGCGGGCCAGACCCCGACCATGGCACGGGCCAGGCTCGACTTGCCGGCGCCGCTCGGCCCGATCACACCAAGCGCTTGCCCGGCGACGAGCCCGAAGGATACGCCGTTGACCAGCATGCGGTCGCTGCCCGGGGCGGCGCAGGACAGACGCTCGACGTCGAGCCTGAGAACGGGTGGCGGCAGCGGCATCGACCTTTCGCCATGCGACACCGCTTCCAGTTCCACCCGGAGCCGCGCCCAGGATTGGCGGGCGGCGATGAAGCCCTTCCAGTTGGCTATGGCAAGCTCGACCGGTGCGATCGCGCGCGCGACCAGGATCGACCCCGCGATCATGATCCCCCCCGTCGCCTCGCCCTGGATGACGAGATAGGCCCCAACCCCCAGGACAGCGGATTGCAGGAACATCCGCAGCACCTTGGAAATGCCTGACAGCCCGCCCGAAACGTCCGAAGTGCGCCGCTGCTGGCCGCGCAGGGCGTCGTTCGCGTGGCTCCACCGGTTGCGCAACCGCCCGACCATGCCCATGGCATGCGCGACCTCGGCATTGCGCCGTGCCGCTTCCGACAAGAGGTTGCGCTGCATCGCGGCCCCGACTGTGGCCCGTGTCGCCCTGCGGGTCAGAAGTTCGGCCACCAGCGTCAGGCTGACCAGCACCACCGATCCGCCGAGCGCAGTCATGCCGATAACTGGATGAAGTGCGAAACAGATCACCAGATAGATCGGGATCCAGGGCAGGTCGAAGAGCGCGCCGGGCCCAGCCCCGGCAAGGAAACCGCGAACCTGATCAAGGTCACGCTGCGGTTGCGTCGGATCCATGTCCGGACTGTTTCGAAGAGATTGGCGAAGCACCAGGTCGAACACCCGAGGGCCAAGATCCTCGTCCAGCATCAGGCCAAGCCGGCTGAATATCCGCGATCTCAGTATGTCGAACAGCGCCAGGAAGGCATAAAGAACGGCGAGGATAAGGACGACGCTGACCAGGGTCGGGATGCTGCGGCTGGGCAGGACACGGTCATAGACCTCCAGCATGAAGAACGACCCGGAGAGAGTCAGGATGTTCATCACGCCACTCAGCAAGGCGACCGAAGTCAGCGGCCCCGCCCCAATTCGCAGAAAGCTCAGTTTCTCGCCCTGGCGCTTCATGGTGTCGTCTCAACTGCAGATAACCAATGACAAATCGGGTCTGCCGCAAAATCGATCGGCATGTTCAATTGCTATGCCGGTCGTACCCTTTCTCAACTGTGCAAAGGTTATATGCCTTTTGGGGTAAGACCCGGCCCAACGGAACCCGGCGGCGAAAGGCGGCCGCCGGGCTTTTTCGCGTGAAGCTCAGCCAAAATCGAAGGACGAAGCTGTCACCGTGCCATTTGCACTGAACACCCCGATCAGCTGCAGTTCGCTGGCATCGACTTCGCTGCCGCCACCGGCAAGCTGAACCCATTGCCAGACAGAGAAGTTGTTACCGTCGGTATCGTTGATGACCAGGATTGCATCCTGGCCGGTACCCGCCGAAATCGTGAACTCGGCGTTGAAGGCAGAAGCGACGGCGCTTGCACTGTTCAGGTTGGCACCGGCCACGCCCTCGCTGTTGGCTCCCGAGAGGATCAGGGCTTCAGCGTTTCCGCTGGTTGTGCCGACGGTAACGCTGACCGATCCAGCCGCCCCGTTTCCGCTTGCGAAGGTGAAGTTGTTATCGTTGCCTGCGTCGTCGAAGGCCGTATTCAGACCACCCGTGAACTGGACGAGGTCATTCTGCGAGGCCGTCGGCGCCGTCACATCGAAGTTCGTGACCGTATCGCCATAGTCTCCGGTTGCGGAATAGCGGATGATGTCGCGGATCAGGCCGTCAAGGCCGCCGGTATCGATGGCATCCGCCCCGCCGCCGCCGATTAGGGTATCGCCGCCGGCACCGCCATTCAGGATGTCAGCGGCCCCGCCGCCATCCAGCCGGTTGGCTGCGGTGTCCCCGATCAGGGTATCCGCCGCCGAACCGCCGGTGACCTGTTCAATCCCCGCGATCAAGGCAAAGCCCGAAGCTGTACCCAACGACAAGTCGACGGACACGGAACTCGCCGAAGCTGAGTAGCTCAGTCTGTCGCTGCTGCCCGATCCGAGATTGGCGGTCACCGTCTCGATCGACGTCAGAGTGTTTCCTTCGACGGCTGTCAACTCAGTGCCGTTGAAGGTGACGTCGAGCGTCTCGGACGAACCTGTCCCCGAAATCTGCAACTGGTCGCTATCGGCACCCCCGTCCATGACACCCGATCCATCGCCCACCGTATAGAGGAACAGGTCATTGCCGTTTCCTCCATAAGCCCGGTCGGTTCCGGATCCCCCATCCAGCTGATCATTGCCATCGCCACCGTAAAGGCTGTCGGCGCCGGACTGGCCGAACAGGACATCGTCGTGGATCCCGCCGTTGACAGTGTCGTTTCCGGTATAGGCGTAGACGATTGTGTCGTGCGACGGGTCGGCGTTGAGCGTCTCGTTCGCGGATGTGCCGGTGAGGATCGTGAAGGTCTCGTCATAGGTCAGCCCGGTGTCGTCCTTGACCTCGACCGTCAGCGAATAGGGCGCCGCTCCCCCGGTGCCGCCGACTGTGGTGTGTCCCGCTACCAATCCGGCAAACAAGGTGATCGTGCCGTCTGTGGACACTATGAACTTGTTGTTCGGGTCGGTTTTCTCGGAATACTGGAACCCGGTGGTGGAATCCGGGTCAGTGACCGTCAGGTTGGCCACCGTCGCACCAGTTGCCGGCAGGACGGTGTTCGACGGGTGAACCCCGTGCCACTGGATGTCCGTCGGCGGAGACTGAGTGAGATGCGCGGCGTCTACCGTCCGGTCGGTGAAGGCGAACTGGTCCACCCCGATGACAAGGTCGGTCCCGTCGCGGCCCGCCACCGTATCCTTGATGATGTAGCCGGTGATCCCGTTCCAGGAGACGGCCGCGACCAGGTATTCGCTGAATTTGCCCTGCAGCACCACCTTGTCGCCAGTTCCCGCTGTGCCGCCATCATTACCGAGGACGAAGTCCTTGTTTCCCTTCGACTTGAGCAGGTCGGTGAAGTGTTTGGCAAAGGTGCCGGCGCCCGCCGAGGCATTGGCCGCGTCGATCATGCCACCGCTCAGGCCGTCCGGCGTGGCATTCGGGATGTAGCCGTGGATCTTGTTGCCCAGCGCATCATTCGGACCACCGTCCGTATAGCCCGCATAGTGGCCGATCAGGTCATCAAGGCGGATCGAGTCACCGATGATGATGTCGTTGCCGCCGTCGCCGGTGCTTCCCGTCGCAACATTGACAGTGCGGGTACCGAAGGTGTCGTTGCCGCCGCCCCCGACGAGCCAGTTCTCGCTGTCGTCACCGATCAGGCTATCGGCAAACTTCGTCCCGACGAGACCCTCGTCCAGCGACAGCAGGTTGTTGAACGGGTTGGGAGGAGTACCTCCGCCGATCCCGATCTGGTTCTGGTTGCGCAGGTCCGCGGCCACGTCGAGCGCGACGTTGATGTCGGAATAGGCGACGATGTCGAACCCGACTTCGCCGATGGCCTCATCCGAGTCACCGTTGCCGCCCTGGCCGATGCCCGGCATCAGGATGTCGTCGCCATCGGTGCCAAACAGCACGTCCGGTCCGGCGCCGCCCATCAGGATGTCGTCTCCGGCGCCGCCCTCCAGAACATCGCCACCTTCGCCGCCATACATCACGTCGTTGCCGTCATCGCCAAAGCCGGTATCGGCCTCGCTGCCGGCATCGACGATGTCGTCGCCGTTACCGCCGTAGAGCTCGTCAACACCGGAACCGCCGAACAGGCTGTCGTTGCCGTCGCCGCCGATCACGACGTCAACGCCGCCGGAACTTGTGCCGCCGGAGACCACGTCGTCGCCGCGGCCGCCATCGAGAAAGTCCTCGATGTCGCCGCCGTAGAGCGCGTCCTGGCCATCGCCGCCGTAGAGGTGGTCGGCCCCGCCCTGCCCGTCCAGAAAGTCGTCGCCGCCGTCGCCATAGCCGGTGTCGTCGCCGTTGCCGGTCTGGATGTAGTCCTTGTAGTCCGTGCCGGACAGCACTTCATGGGCGTTGAAGCCCTGGTTCGGGGTGCCGTCGTCATTGGCTCCTAAGTCCGGACGGAAATCACGGATGTATTGCTGGCCGCCGATGGTGATCAGCCCGCCATTCGCCAGAGTGCCTGCGCCGGACGTTGAATAGATGCCAAGGTGCGTACTTTCGACGATGGCGCCGTAGTTATGCGCCGTGGCCGCCGTGACCTTGATGGGATCCCAGGTGCCGGTGCCCGAATTGTAGAAGTACTTGATGTCGCCCTGGTTGGCGGACAGAACCTGATGGCCCGCGCTGTCATAAATGGTCTCGCCCTTGTAAGCGAGAAGGTTCTGCGTCAGGTCCACCTTCTTGCCGAGCTCGATGTAGCTGTCGGCATAGCCCATCACGTCGCCATTCAGGTGCAGGACACCGGTCGTCCGTTCGATGATGTCCTTGAACTGCTCGGTCACGATCTGCTGGTTGAGGTTCGTGGTGACCAGGATGCCGGCGCCCAGGCGATACAGGTAGTAGAACCGGTCGCCGTTCATCAGCCGTTCCATCTGGTCTTCGAAGATGGCGTTGAAGGTCGAACCGAGCTGTCCGGTAAAGACGTGGATCTCGGCCAGGCCGCCAACCCACAGGTCAATGTCGTTGAAGGCGTTTGCTCCTGCGCTCAGGCTGCTGTCTGACGGGAGCGAATTGTGCAGGAAGTTGATCGAGTCCTCGAAGCTGAAGCCCTGCGCAGCATCCGTGCCCTCTGCGATCGTGCCGTCCGAGAGCCCGATGATCGCATTTGCCTTGTCGAGGTTGCCGTCGAAGGAATAGGCGGCGATGAAGTTGACCAGCGATTCCGGATGCTGCATTTGCGCGCCGAAATCGGCCCAGCTCGTATAGGGCGTCAGGCTGTCCGCAGCGATATTGACATGCATGGTCGTGCCGGGATTGGCCGCGCGCTCTGCCAGAAGCGCATCATGCAACATCTGCCGTGTTTGGTTGAGCGTCGGCAGGCCGAGATCGCGGCCACGGGCGATGTTGATGGCCCCGAGGTCGAGCGGCTGGCCAAGCAGGCTTTGCTGCATGGCCGGAGTCAGGAACTCGTCGACCTCGTTCGAAACCTGCTGTGACATGCCGCGCACGATGTCGGCGGCGCCGGTCGTGGCGAACTGGCCCGGATTCAGGAACGCGCCTTCCAGCGCGAACTTGGTGACCATGCCGGTCGGATCGATCGTGTCGATTGTCTCGCGCAACTGCGAATGGCCAAAGCGGAACGCCGCCTGCGCATATTCGAGGGTAACGTCCGCGTTGATGTTCGAGTCATAGGACAGGAACAGCGGCAGGTCCGGCGTCACCAGTCGCGCGTACTGGTCGATCGCAACATGCTGGTACTCCATCTCGTTGATGAGCTTGGTCGACTGGAACAGCTTTTCCGGATCCCAGGAGATCGAGCCGTCGGCGAGAAGGAAGTTGCCCTGACCATCGGTATTGTGGGACGCTAGATGCAAGTTGATCTGGAAATTATTCCGCGAGGTCAGGTCCGACTGAAGGATGGTGTTCTCGAGATTGACCAACTGCACGTTGTGGTTCTCGTGGAACACATGGTGCAAAGAGGTCAGGCCGAAGTTCTCGTTCGCCCGACCGTCGCCGGCCACGTAGTGGTCGCCGACCGAGTCCATCAGCAGCGTCCCGACCGCGTCGTAGACGGCCGGATCGCTGGCCGTGATGGTGAACGTGTAAGGGTTCATCCAGGGCGCAAGCGCCGCGGCCCCGAAATGGGTTCCGTCGGTCAGTTGGCCTATCCTAGCCGAGTCACTCTGGCCCTCAATATGCGTGTAGAAGTAAAGACTTGCTCCAGTCGCGCTGTTGAACGTATCCAGATCAGTTGTTTTGAGGTGCCCCGTCGTAATGCCTGTGTCCGGATCGGTGACTAGTTTATCGAAGGTCGGGTTCATGTCGAGCAGCAGAGCCTGTCCGGTATAGACATATCCGCCGGCGGCGGCCCCGTTCGTATCGATCAGATGACCGGACGTATCGCGAGCGCGATAGTTATTGACGTCATCCCATGTCAGAGCGTCGCGTCCGGTGTCGATGACATGCTGGCGGAGCTCATTCAACGTCGGAACGGTCCGGGTGGTCAGGCCGCGCCCGTCGGCTCCGGTCCCCTGATCGTTGAATGTCGTGCTGGAGTATTCCTTGATCTGGTGACCGTCGAAAAGCTCGGCGCCGGCACGGAACTGTCCCGAATGCAGCGGATCCGCTTCCCACTTGCGCAGCAAATTGGTGATCTGCTCGTCCGAGCCGTAGCTCTGGCTCTGGTCGATGTAGGGCGAGGTATGGTTGGTGTAATTTGCCTGCGCGGGCGGCGAAACGTCGCCCAGTAAATCGTCTGAGGTTCCCCACTGACCGTCCGCACCGGCCGATTTCAGGTCGTCTCCGCCGCCGAACTGGCCATTCGCGCCCGCGATCGACAGGCTGCGACCGTGGATGTCGGTCACCGTGTAGCCGTCCGGGGTTGCGCGCGAGATGGTGATCGTCAGGTTGCCGGGGTCGCCGGTCACCGGGTCCGGCGCCCGATAGAGCGGATCGCTCGGGTCAAGTGCGATGACGATCTTCGACCCCTGGCCGCCCTTGTCGATGAAGTCGAGGCCGTGGTCGAAGAATTGGCCGAACAGCGTGAAGATGCCGCTGGTCGAGGGGTCACCCGGCAGGGTGTTCTGGTTGCGGATGATGGTCTCTTCGATCGTGCTGTGCGAGCCGTCACGATTCACGACGGTTTCGGTAAAGGTGTCAGTGGAAATGGGCGCTGTCGGGCTATCGAGCCGCGTCAGGGCGGAATCGACCACTCCGTCGCGGTGCGCGTAGGACGATGAAATGGTCTGGGTGATCATCCGCGGCGTGTAATCCACCACGCTCTTCATCGGGTCTGCGTACAAGGAGGAACTGTCGGCCTGAGGGGCAGGCAGAGACGGATGCGCCGCGAGATAGTTCTGGAACGCCGTGTTTGTCAGAGCGGCATTGTCGAGGAGCTGATGGACATATCCGTTGAAGGTGGCAGGGGTCAGACGCGGGAACGGGTCCTCCGCAGACCCCCAGGCCCAGTTCGTCGGGTTCGCTTCCGTGCCGGTCAGGTTGTTGAAGAAGCCTTGAAGGATGCGGAAGCCCGCCGGATCGCGCGCTCCACCAAAGAGCGGCGTTCCGCCCGGCGTACCATCATGCAGGACAAGAGCAAGCGGGTCGAAGGAACCGAAAAGTCCCAGGGTGACGGTCGAACCGTCCGCATCGGTGTAGCCGTAAAGCGGCCGCCCCTGCCCATCATACCCTGTGACGAAGATCGTGTGGCGGATCTGGTCGAGAAGGAAATTGATGTCGCTCAGGTTGATCTCGAATGTCTTGTAGCTGGGCATGGCCTGGCTCCTGTTGAAATAAATATTTCCTTCCCCCTCAAGGGGTTATGCAACCTCTCTTGCCGGATCATCGCGCTGGCGAGCGAACGGAACTGTTCGCAGGTCCTGCAATAAGTCAGGCTGGCGTGAACCGATTTGAATCAATAGATGCCTTTTCTGGAAGGCGGCTCAATTGTGCAAACGCGCTATTTCTTTTGGTATAGACCTTCAGAGCTAGAACATTTCCGCGCGCCGCCGCTCGCCGCTGACGCCAATGCATTGCGTCGCCGCAGGGCAGAGGATACCCGGCGGCGCAGCGAATCCGCGTGTTCGATCCCGAATCAGGGCAGGGGGCGATTCGCTAGACCGGCAATGGTCCGTCGGAGTTCAGCGGCCCGCCACTTACGGCAGACGCCGCCGGATCGACTGGTCCGGGCTCGGCCAATCCGGCCAGCCGGGGCGGGACGTCGATTCCGGATGCCAGCGCACGGTTCATTGCTAGGAGCGCGCTGACACGATTGTGCACGTTTAGAAGCCTATAGACTGCGTTCACATGCACCTTGACCGTGCCTTCCGCCAGTCCGAGCTGGCGGGCTATTTCCTTGTTCGACTTGCCCTGTGCAAGCATGCGCATGACCTCGATCTCGCGCGGGGACAGGCCACGATGCGCGGTAATGACCGTTGGCCCGCGCTCGGCGATCCGCGGAACATGGGTGGCGGGATCTGGTCCTGTCGAAAGGCGTGCATCGTCCGGCCGGAAGACGCCGCCCTCCATAACCTTTTGAATCGCCTCCATGATTTGGGAGGCCCGGAAGGACTTCGAAATGTAGCCGTGCACCCTGACTTCGGCGCCAAGGTCAAGCTCTTGCGGCGACCTGGTGCTGGCGAAGACCACCATGCGCAGATCCGGGTAAGATCGACGTATCCAGGCGATCGTTTCGCGTTCGGCCATCATCATCGAGCAATCGACCGAAAGCAGCTCGACCCGGTCCATGCTGCGAAGAAACCTTAAAGCCTCATCAATTGTTGAGGCTTGTGAAACAGACTCGAACACATTTTGTCTCAGCAGTATATCTGCCAATGCCCCGCGAAACAATTCGTGCTCGTCCGCTATGACGGCATTAAGAAACCGGCCCCCGTCCACCATAACCCCCTAAACGTTCGCCTGCGCATGCCGAGCACCGGCGTGCTGCAATCAAATCATAACCTCGGAAACTCCATGCCGTGCTTTCGCCCCTGAATTGACACAATTTTGACAAGAAGTACCGATCGATATCATTCATACCATTGAATTGCTGCGCATTCAAATACCTTTTAGGTTGTGTTGTCACTACGAATCAAAACCCAAAGAAATTTTTGCGGATTTAAAAATCGTAGGACTCCCAGATTTTTTGATCTCATAGGAATACAAGCAGTATAATATCGTATCCCCATTTCTGGACTTCTGTTCGTCGCTTGAATAAAAGCACTTCGGGAGCCCTTCGAAAAACGCGAATCTCGTGAACCTGCTTGCGTGGCTCAGGTATCCACAGTTGATCCGGTTCTCAAAAAGGTCGCCGGGCCGCGCGCCAGACGGGTTGCGACCCTTCCCGGCAGAGGTCTTCCACGCTCGGAAGCGGTCTTGAAGCCTCGCCACCCGGTTTGTCCTTTCGTCTGTGAGGGGAAAAGCTCCGATCTCGGCGATCATACGATCCAACTCAACTTCATCTTGGCGCTGAGCTGGCTGTCTTTCCTTGAACGCCCGGGTTGCGAAGGCGACATACGAACCCTCCACGCCATCGCCGTGCGGCCATTCTTGCGGGATCATGGGGAAGACGTACGATCCAAGGCCTTCGCGGTCGCCATTTTGCCGGCAGGCCCGTGTCACGTAAGCTTTGGATGGTTGTCGAGCGCTTCAAGGGCCGCAACCAGGCGTGCCGTGCGCTCGCGACCTCGGCGGTCGAGTTCGGCGAGATCGCGGCGCACGGGCAGGTCGGCGTCGCCTTGGTCCGTGACCAAAGCCCAGGATCCGTCTGGATCCTGATCGATCCAGCCCCGATTTTTCAACAATGCCAGCTTTCGGCGCACTGTCTCTCGCGGGATTCCCGTTATGTCTGCCAGGCGCGACGCCGTCATGCTCATCGCCTGTCGCGTTGCCCTTCCGTCACTTCCCGTGTTGCGCAGCGAGTGCATTCGTCTTTGACCCATGATGGCCACGAGCATCACTTGCTGGAAGTCCCCGTCGAAACTGCGGCTGAGGTCGGTTAGATGCTCGGCGATGAAGTTCACAAGCGAATACTGGTATGAAGCGTAGTCGCGGTCGAACTGGTCGAGCAGCTGGGCAACCCTGCGCTCGAATGCTGTGTCAGTCTTTCCGCTGGACATCTGCTTCACCAAGATCCCCGTGGACTTGATCGTATCCCTGAATCTCTCTCCGTAAAGGGTAGTGCGACGGAGGCCGGCGCGGTCAAGGCCCGAGTTGTTCTATACTGTGCGCATGAAGCGGATGATGCGAGAGCCCCGTGCGGATTCATCAGACTTTCTTGGACGAAAGAGGAGCTTCAGTGTGCCCATTTCGGGCACCCTAGGAGTTGTCGCCCCTTTGGCACAATCTAGTTTGGTAGGCATCAGATTGGCACCGCAAGGAGGCAAGCGATGTTCGACCCCAAGAATTTCAGACTCGACGGACAAGTGGCGCTCGTCACGGGCGCCGGGGCTGGGATCGGCCGCGCCATCGCCGAGATGTTCGCCGGTGCAGGGGCCGCCGTGGTGGTCAGCGACCTGAAGCCTGAGGCTGCCGAGGCGGTCGCCCAGGACATCGTCAAGGCCGGAGGCAAGGCGGTGGGACATGCCTGCAACGTCACCAAGGAAGCGGATCTTGCCGCCGTGGTGGATGTCGCCGTGGCAAAATTCGGCAAGCTCACGATCCTGGTAAACAATGCCGGAGGAGGGGGGCCTAAGCCCTTCGACATGCCGATGGAGGACTTTCGTTGGGCCTATGAGCTGAACGTGTTTTCCGTCTTCCGCCTTTGCCAGCTTGCGGCACCGCACATGAAGAAGGCGGGCGGCGGCGCGATCCTGAACATTACCTCCATGTCCGGCGACAACAAGAACCAGCGCATGGCCTCATACGGATCGTCCAAGGCCGCGGAAAGCCACCTGACCCGCAACATCGCCTTCGATCTGGGTCCGATGAACATCCGGGTCAATGCGATCGCACCCGGCGCGACCCGTACCGCGGCGCTGCAAAGCGTCCTGACGCCAGAGATCGAGGCGACGATGCTCAAGCATACGCCGCTCAAACGTCTGGGCGAGCCTTCGGACATGGCGAATGCCGCGCTGTTCCTTTGCTCGCCCGCCGCGGCCTGGGTCAGCGGCCAGGTGCTCACCGTATCGGGAGGCGGACTGCAGGAACTCGACTGATGTTCGGCCTGTAAAGACCGACCAAATTCAAACAAGGAGAGTTTGCATGAGCTTTGACGCTTTCGCGGAATTCCGCATGACCGGTCACAATGTCCTCATCACCGGGGGCGCGCAGAACATCGGCGCTGGCATTGCCAGGACGTTGTCCGGAGCCGGCGCAAACGTGATGATCGCCGACCTGAACGGCGACAAGGCCGCCGAAACCGCCGCGGCCATCGCCAAGGAAACCGGCAACGATTGTCGGGGGATGGCCTGCGACGTGACCGACAAGGCGGCGATAGACGCCGTGGTTGCAGCCACGGCCAAAGCCTTCGGCGGGATATCGACCTTGGTCAACAACGTGGGCTGGGGCGGACGGCAAGATGATCCCAAGGCCATTCCCGAAGAGGAATTCTTGAATTCCTACAAGCTGAACACGATCAGCGCCTATCGGATGAGCATGGCCTGCCTGCCCTGGCTTGAAAAGGCGAAGAACGGGTCGATCACCAATTCCGGCTCATTCTCCTCGGCCGTCCCGGCCTACGACATCCTGCCCTATGCCACGGCCAAGGCCGCGCTCAACCAGATGATGGTTTCGTTGGCGCACATGCTGAACAAGAAGGTCCGTGTGAACTCGGTCCTGATCGGCACGGTCATCACCGAAGGTTACGGCAGTGCCGGCATCACCCCCGAGATGCAGGAACGGATGACGCATCCCGACAACCTGATCGGCCATCCGGGCCGCCCGCAGGACATCGCCAATGCGATGCTGTGGCTATGCTCGCCTGCGGCCGGCTGGGTCAGCGGCCAGACGATCAATGTCCACGGCGGTGGCAGCGTCGTGCGGCTTTTCGGGCAGTGATCGACCGGGGCAAAGCGACCGCCACAGGAGGACGTCGCCGGTCCTGTCGGGCCCGGGATATGAAACGGTCGGTGCGCGAGACGGTGCGCCGGCCCCGCGGTTGAGGAGAAGCGTGTTGAAACGGATGAAGGGTCTGGCCGTCGCCTTTGCGGCGTTGCTGCTTGCGATGCCGCAAGGGGGGCGGGCGGAGGGAAATCAGGTTTCGACCAACCAGCTGCTGATGCTCTACTTCACCGACAGCGGTCGATCCTTTGGCTACCAGGTGATGATGGCGCGGATCCAGGTCGAAACGGTCAAGGCCCAGCTGGCGCGCGACGAAGCCTTGCTGCGGCAAAACGAAGAGCTTTATTCGCGAAACGCCATCCCCCTGGTCGAGTTTCAGATTTCGCAACTCAAGGACGCCTGGAACCGCAAGCAGCTGACTGTCGCAGAGGAAAGCCTCGCCTATGTCAGCGCCGAATACGAAGCCATGAGCCAGATGGCGCAGCATTTCGCCAGCGGGAATGTCAGCGTGGAGGACCTCTATGCCACCTTCCGCCGTGGGTGGGATGCCGGCTGCGACAAGGGACCAGACGAAGTCGTCGCGCATCAGGCCTGGGCTGCCTATGCCGAGAAATCCCTTGAACGGGCGCGCCAGCTCAATGCGCGGGGGAGCCTGCCCGATAGCGAAGTCCACGAGCGCGAGGCCGAACTCGCCATCGCACAGTCGAATTACCAGAACCGGCAGGCTGGCCTGGATCGCTGCCGCGCGGTCCTTTTCCCTAGTCTGGAAGAGGTAATGGCCATCTCGCAGTGACAGGCCTGATCGTGGGCAAACCGGGGGAGGGGATCACAATGGCGGCCGCAGACGAATCGACAGGCACTTCGGAACTGCTCAGAAGTGCCATGCTATCGGGTGCCATAAACGCGGTCATCAACGGGGCGATCCAGGCCTATCTCCTCCGCGGGAAGGGCCCGATACCCATCTCGGTAGATTCAATCAGTGCAGGGTCCGAAACTGTGCTGTCTGCCGCGGTCCCTCTGGCTGTTTCCTTGGCCATGATCCTTACCGCAGTTGCTCATTGGACCTTGAAGGCGCCCAAGAAGCCGTTTTTCCCAACCACGCTTTGGCTTGTCATCAAGCATGGGCTGTTCGCATTTGGGGCGGTCGTGGCGGCTTCCGTCTTGTGGCAACGCGCTGCGGGAACTGTCGAGGTCAGTGTCGGCACTGCCGTGGTCTTGCTTGCGGTTGTGGCCGGTATCGTGTCGGCTGTCGTCAATTACATGACCCTGGCGGAAATCCAGAAATAGCGCGCATGACGACCTGCTCCGGGACCCCCAACCCGTCCAGAGCCAGACTTCTCTGCTTGCCCCCCTTCTGGTTTCGGCCAGACCTTAATGGTCGTCGTCGCCTTCATCCGATTTGAGCAATCCCATGATCTCGCGCTTCATGCTGATGAAGGCGGGATCCAGCACGATCTCGCTGCTGCGGGGGCGGGCGAAATCAACGTTCAGGACCTTGCGGATCTGGCCGGGGCGGCCGGACATGACGAAGACCCGGTCGGCCAGCAAGATCGCCTCGTCGATGTCATGGGTGACGAACAACACCGTCTTGTGGCTGTGGTCCCAGACCCGCAGCAGCAGGCGCTGCATGGTGTGGCGGGTCTGGCTGTCGAGCGCTCCAAACGGCTCGTCCATCAGCAGGACCGCCGGGTCGTTTGCCAGCGCCCGGGCGATGGCGACCCGCTGTTTCATCCCACCCGACAGTTGCGACGGATAATGATCGCGGAATTCGGCAAGACCGACTTCCGACAGGTAGTGCTCGACCAATTCCTTCCGCGCCGCTTCCGGAACGTTGCGGCGCTTCGGCCCGTATTCGACGTTCTGCGCGACGGTCAGCCACGGGAACAGGGTATAGCTCTGGAACACCATGCCCCGGTCGGCGCCGGGCGCCTCCACGGTCTTGCCGCCGACGCTGATCCTGCCGGAGGTGATCCCCTCCAGCCCGGCGATCAGGTACAGCAGGCTCGACTTGCCGCAGCCGGACGGCCCGACGATGACGGCGAATTCGTTGGGTTTCACCGACAGCGACAGGCCATCCAGCGCAAGGACCGTGGTCTTGGCGGTCTCGTAACGCAGGGTGACTTTGTCGACGGTGATATCGGCAGATGAGGTCATGTCAGTTGGCCCAAGGTGCAGCGAACCGACGCAGCAGACGGAAAAGCTGGTCGGTGCAAAGGCCCAGAAGGCCGATCATGGCGATGGCGAGGAAGATGATGTCGACCTGGAAACCGCGCATCGCCTTCAGCGAGATGTATCCCAGCCCCGACTTGGCGGCGACCAGTTCGGCGACAACCAGATAGGTCCAGGCCCAGCCGACGGTCACCCGCAGCACGTCCAGCACCGCCGGCAGCGACGCCGGGAACACGATGTGCCGCACGGTCTGGTTTCGCGTAGTGCCAAGCGTGTAGGCCGCGTTGACCAGATCGCGCGGCACCGAGCGCGCGGCATCGGCGATCATGACAAGCTGCTGGAAGAAGGTGCCGAAGATGATGACCGAGACCCGCTGCTCCAGCCCGATGCCGATCCATAGGATGAACAGCGGCACGAAAGAGGTCACCGGCAGGTAGCGGATGAAGTTCACAAGCGGGTCCAGCGCGGCCTGAACCGCGCGGTAGGTGCCCATGTAAAGCCCAAGCGGCACCGCGACCACCGAGGACAGGACAAAGCCGATCAGCACCACCTGCGCCGAGGCGAGCGTATGCTCGAACAGGGTGCCGTCCGCGACAAGCTTTCCGGCCGTGTTCAGGACCTTTCCCGGATTGGGCAGGAACATCTCCGGGACGCGGCCGCCATAGGTCAGCCACATCCAAAGGCCGATCACAAGAAGCCAGACCAGAACGCCAAGCCCGGCGGCAAGGCCCGGATGGATCGCGCGGTAGGGAACCAGCGCGGCAGAGAAGATGGATTTTCGGGCCAAGATCACCCCCGGGTGTTTCGGGCCAGGTCGCCCTGGCCCGCCAGCATCATTGAGCGAGGAATTGCGTATCGACCAGGTCGTCGTATTTCACGTCCATGTGCAGCTTGCCGAGGCCACCCCAGATCTGACTGCCAAGGCCGACCAGCTTGCCCGCCTCGCCGTCGGCGCCACCCGCGAAAAACTCCGCGTTGCGCTCCTTGCCGTAGAACTGGACACCCGCCGCCGAAGCCGCAAAATCCTTCGGATCGCTCAGCCACCCGCCGACGCCTTTCGCCATGATCTCATAGGCTTTTTCCTGGTTGGCGAGCAGGTACTCGTGCGCCTTGTAAAGCCCCGCGACCAGCGCCTTCACGTCTTCCGGATGCTGTTCGATCGTGTCGCAGCGCAGCGCGATCACATCGACGATCAGGCCCGGCGTCTGGTCCGACGAGATAAGCACCTTGCCGACCTTCTGCTCCTTGGCGAGCGTGAGGTGCGGTTCCCAGGTCACGGCGACGGGAATCTGCCCGGCCATGAAGGCTGCAGCGGCATCGTCCGCCGTCATGTTGACGATGTTCACGTCCTTCTCGGTCATCCCGTTCTGCTTGAGAAGGATGTTGAACCAGAACTGGCTGACCGAACCTTCGTTCATGCCGACGTCCTTGCCCTTGAGATCGGCAAGCGAGTTGGCGTCCGCAGGGGCAAGGATGCCGTCGCCGCCATGGCTGTCGTCCAGCGCATAGACCGCCTTGAAGCACAGTTCCGGCGTACGGTATTTCATGATTTCGTCGATGGTCGCCGCAGTGCCCTGCAATTCACCCGAGGCGACGCCGGCCATGGTCAGCGAGCCTTCCTCGATGATCTGCGGATCGACGGTCAGCCCGCCCTCCTCGAAATAGCCGAGTTCCTTGGCCAGGAAGATCTCGCCGTAGCCGACCCAGGTGGTCATGCCCAGCTTGATTTCTCCTGCCTGCAGCGGCGTCCCGAGGGCCAGAAGCCCCGCCAGCGCCGTGCCCATCAGCATGGTCTTGGTCATCTTTAGCTCCCTGTTCTGTTGCGCCGTTCCGGCGCCTTGCTTTCGATTGCACTCAACATGGTTTGGCACGAGGTCTCAACGATGGCGGGTCGCGTCACAGCCTCACAACTCCAGAAAGGCCCGCCTGCATAAATATCGGGCAGACACGTCACGTCAGCCACGGCAGCGGACCCGGCACGAGTTCCGTCACTTCGCGGAGGTAGGGCAGGTCGTCGAGGCCGCGTGGCTTGGCTTCGAAGTCTTCGGCATAGCGCCGGCCGGACCAGACGGCAGCGGCGATGGTTCCGGGCGCCAGCGCATCGCCGATGGCCGTAACCGAGGCCAACCCCGCATCGGCCCAGTCCGACTTGCGGGCCGAGAGACCGCGCATCAGGTCGGCATCTGGCAGGCGGGCGGTGACAAGGACCACACTCGCCGCTTCGATCGAGGAAGGCGTGCCGGTATAGGCACAGGACAGGTCGAGCGTCCCCGTCCGAATGCCGCTCAGGATGCGGTGCGGGCGGATCGTGACACCCGCCTCTATCAGCCGGGCCTGAATCCTTGGCTGCTCCATCGTCATGACAGTCCAGGACGACGCTTCGCCGGTCGGGGTCACGAGCGTCACCTGCCAACCTTCGCGTGCCAGAAGTTCCGCCAGAACCCCGCCCATGAAGTAGTGATCGTCGTCGAAGATCGCGACCGGTCCGGACGGCGGTCGAAGACCGGCCATCAGGTCGTCCGGCGTCAGCACGACGGCACCTTCCGCGACCGGTAATGGCCGAAGGATCCGGCGCCCGACCCCATCGCGCCTCCATGTGGCCCCGGTGGCGACGACGACATGCGGAAAGCCGAAGTCCAGCACCTGCTCGGCGCTCAAGCGGCTGTCGCGGAACACATCGACATTGGCCATGCCGGCAATCTGCCCGATCCGGTAGTCGGCCACCCGGCCCCAGGCCGAAAGGCCGGGCAGGCGACGCTCGCGGACAAGCCGCCCGCCAAGGTCTTTCTCACCCTCGGCCAGCGTCACCGCATAGCCGCGCCGGCCCAGCATCATCGCGGCCTCCAGCCCCGCTGGCCCAGCCCCGACGACCAGCACGCGCGTCTCGCTTTCCGCTGGACGGATACGCTCCGGATGCCAGCCGCGCCGCCATTCCTCGCCCATCGAGGGGTTCTGGCTGCAGCGGATCGGCGACATCGTGTGGTCCCCCGCCACGCAGATGTTGCAGCCGATGCATTCGCGGATGTCCTCGATCCGGCCCTCCTCGATCTTCTTCGGCAGGAACGGATCGGCGATCGACGGCCGCGCCGCGCCGATCAGGTCAAGGATGCCCTGGCGCACCATCCGCACCATCGTGTCGGGTGAGGTGAAGCGGCCCACGCCGACCACCGGCTTGGTCGTCAGCGCCTTGATCCCGGTGACGAACGGCTCCTGATAGGCCTCGTCGGCAAACCGCGAGGTTTGGCTGTCATTGTCCCAGGAGGACAGTGTCAGGTCCCAGAGATCCGGCAATTCGGCGAGATAGGCGATGATGTCGCGCGCCTCGGCGGCATGCAGGCCCTCCTCGCCAAGAAGCTCATCGACCGAGATCCGGCAGGCCACGGCCATCGTATCGCCGACCGCGTCTTTTGTGTCCTCGAGCAGTTCCTTCAGCAGCCGGCAGCGGTTTTCCAGGCTGCCGCCATACTCATCGCCGCGCTCGTTGAACCGTCGCGACAGGAAGAACATCGCCCCACCGAACAGCTTGCCGGCATAGACATAGGTCAGATCGTAGCCGGCCTTCTTGCCGCGCAGCGCCGCCGATCGGTGCCAGTGTCGCAGCGCCCGGATGTCGGACTTGTCCATCGCGCGGGCCTGAACCGGATCGTTGAAGATCGAAAAGACAGGCAGGTCGGCCGGGCCGAAGGGAATCTCGCGTGAGGTCAGGTTGGGAGCGTTCATCCCGTTATGGGCCAGCTGCAGGCCCGCCAGCGCACCCTTGGCGTGGATCGCGTCGGCGATACGGGCGAGCGAGGGGATGTCCTGATCCGACCAGTTCCGAAGTTCGATGAAGGGGCCGATATCGCCTGTCGGATGGATTTCGACCTGCTCGGTGCAGACGACGCCCCAGCCGCCTTCCGCCTTGATCGCCCGCATGGCAGCCTGCGCGGTCGGATCGCGATAGCCCATGCCGTTGCAATGGGGCACCTGGAAGAACCGGTTCTTCGTCGTCACCGGCCCGATCCTCACAGGATCGAACAGGATATCGTAGCGAGGATCACGGGTCATGGCTGGCCATTCGTTTGCGATCCGGCCACTCTACGGGGGGTCCGCCCCCTGTCCATTAGGATTTGGCACAGCAGAAGTTCGGAAAATTCTACGCAGAGGCGCCTATGAAATAGGCATTGCTTTATGAGCACTCTACCTCTGCGCGAAGAGTGAAGGAGACGCGATGCAGAGCATCTTTTCCCTGCAGGGCCGACGGGCCATGGTCACGGGGGCCAGCCGCGGCCTTGGCGCCGCGATCGCGCTTGGATTGGCAGAGGCGGGCGCCGATCTTGTCGTCACCGCCCGCAGCAGCGACGCGCTGACCGGGATCGCGGGGAAAATCCGCGCGGCGGGGCGACAGGTCACCTGTCTGTCGCTCGATCAAAGCAACGTCGCCGCAATCGCGCCGGCGATCGAAACGCTTGGCCCCATCGACGTCCTGGTCAACAACGCCGGTATCGAAGAGGTCTGCCCCTCGACCGAGATCACCGAAGAACTGTGGGACCGGATCGTCGACACCAATCTCAAGGGGGCATTCTTCACGACGCAGGCTGTAGCCAAGGGCATGCTCGCCCGACGCAGGGGGGCAATCATTAACCTAGCGTCACTGACTAGCTTTGTTGGGGTGCCGACGGCGGTGCCCTACGGGTCGTCCAAATCCGGCATCCTTGGCATGACCCGCGCGCTGTCAACCGAATGGGCAGGGCAGGGGGTAAGGGTCAACGCCATCGCGCCTGGCTATTTCCGCACCGACCTGACCGAGCAATTCTACCGCGACGAGGTTTGGGCCGACTCGATGCTCGCCAAGATCCCGCAAAGGCGCTTCGGCCAGGGCGAGGATCTTGTGGGAGCGGTCGTCTTCCTGTCCTCCGACGCCTCGGCCTATGTCACCGGACAGTGTATCGGGATAGATGGCGGTTATCTGGCGGCGATCTGAAGGAGACGGCGAATGGCTCAGGTGAATGTGGTCCGGCTGGAGGGGCTGACGGAAGCGGGGCGGCAGGCGCTTCTCCAGCGTTCCGAGGCCGACCTGAGCGCCTTCTTCGACAAGGTGCGGCCGATCATCGAGGCCGTCCGCAGCGAAGGCGATGTGGCGCTCGCCCGGTTCGGCAGGGAACTGGATGGGGCGACGGGACTTCAGCCCGATGCGATCAAGGTGACCGAAGCCGAGTTCGACGCCGCCTTCGAAAGCCTTGAGCCCGCCCTGATCGACACGATCCGCTATGCGATCGGCAACATCCGCAACTTCCATGAAGAGCAGTTGCCGCCCGCGATGAACCTGAAGGAGATCCGGCCAGGGGCCTTTGCGGGCGACAGGTTCACGCCTATCCGCTCGGTCGCGCTTTATGTTCCGCGCGGCAAGGGCAGTTTCCCCTCGGTCACGATGATGACCGCCGTCCCCGCAGTTCTGGCCGGCGTGCCAGAGCTGGCGATCTTCACCCCGCCGACGCCCGAGGCCACGGTCGATGCCGCCACCCTGGTCGCTGCCCGCCTGGCCGGCGTGTCGACGGTCTACAAGGCCGGCGGCGCGCAGGCCGTCGCGGCGGCAGCCTATGGGACCGAAACTGTCCGTGCCGCGACCAAGATCGTCGGTCCAGGTTCGCCCTTCGTCGTCGCCGCCAAACGCCTGCTGTCCGACCGGATCAACCCCGGACTTCCCGCTGGACCGTCGGAATGCATCATCTTCGACGACGGGACGGTTCATGGCGGTCTCGCCGCGCTCGACCTGCTGATCGAAGCAGAACATGGCCCCGATAGCTCCGCCTGGCTGGTGACAACTTCAGAAAAGGTGGTTGCTCAGGCATTGGAGGCCTTGCCCCATCATTGGGCGATGATGCCCGAACTACGGCGCGGTTTCTCGCAGGCGGTGTTGACCGGGCGCGCCGGGGGCATCGTGCTGGCCCCCTCTCTGTCCGAGGCCTATGACTTCATCAACGACTATGCGCCCGAGCATCTGGAAATCCTCTCGACACGTCCATTCGAGCATCTTGGCGAACTGACTGAGGCCGCCGAGATCCTGCTGGGGCCGCACACGCCGGTCACGGTCGCGAATTTCTGCCTTGGCCCGAACAACGTGCTTCCCACCTCGGCCGGGGCGCGCAGCCACGGTCCTCTGTCTGTCATGGATTTCATGAAGCGCAGCTCGGTCGGCTACGTAACCGCCAAGGCCTGGCCGGAATTGTCCGCTCATGCCGGGCATCTGGCGACATATGAAGGGTTCTCTGCCCATGCCAATGCAGCGGGCCCCATGCGCAGCCCGTATCTGTCCGATCAATAGGGGCGAGCGACGCGGGTAGGGTTCCTCGCCTCCCACATGGGCGGCCTGACTTGCCCCGCCTGCGTCTCAACCTCTACCCATGTGCTCTCTTTCGCACAGTGCGATGGGATGCCGAAACGCTAGTCTGATGAAGCGGGATGGCCGACCAGACTCGATGGTCGGATGCGGCGGTGACCATGTCGCGCCAAGCTGGAGATCGACGTTCGCGACCGGCCACCTCTGCACCGACGCGTCCCGATGCTGCAAGCGCGATGATGTGATCCGAGCGGAGCCGAATGTCATCGCTCGGGCGCTGGACTTCCGCATCGAGTGGAGGAATGTGGCGAAGCGATTTGCACATCGGTCAGGTTGTCAGCGCCATGCAGGAAAACGGAACGCTGGGTTCTGCCAACACGGATGAAGTCGTCCAGCGACCCGAAGCCGCCCTGTCCGAGGGACCAGCAGCTTTCGGCCCGGCCTCGGATGAAGCAACCGGGAAGTTCTCGCAGTTCTTCGTCCGCAACCGAATGATGCTTAGTTCGGTTTCCATCATCCTGGTCTTCTGCCTGATGGCGCTGACCATTGATCGGCTGACCTCTGAAATCCGCTATGACGATGTCCTTGCGGCGCTTGACGGCATGCGCTGGACGGCTATCGCGCTGGCGGTCTTCTTCACGGCGCTCAGCTTCGTCGCGCTCGCCTTCTACGACCTGAACGCGCTGGAATTCATCGGGCGCCGGCTACCGACACCTTCGGTGGCAGCGACATCCTTCATCGCCTATGCCGTCGGCAACACGGTCGGCTTCGGGGCACTGAGTGGTGGCGCAATCCGCTTCCGGGCCTATTCGCGCATGGGGCTTTCCCCGGGCGAGATCGCGCGGGTGATCGCCTTTGTCACGCTTGCCTTCGGCATGGGGCTTGTCGTGGTCAGTGCGCTGGCGACGCTGGCCGTCGCGCCGCAGATCGCGGCTGTCCTGGGATTTCATTCCTTCTGGCTTAGGGTTCTGGCGGTCGCGGTTCTGGGGGCCCTTGGCGCCCTCCTGATCCTTGCCCGCGATGGCCACGAGGTGCGGGTCTTTGGCCTTTCCCTGCACCTGCCCGATACGCGCACCTCGTCGCGCCAGTTCCTGGTCTCGGCCGCCGACATCGCCGCGTCTGCCTCGGTGCTATACGTCCTCCTGCCGGACACGCATCTGGGCTGGCCGACCTTCGTCGCGCTGTATGCCACAGCCATCGGCATTGGGGTTCTCAGCCATGTTCCTGCCGGTCTTGGCGTGTTCGAGACGGTGATGATCGCGGCACTTGGCAGCACGGTCGGCATTGATCAGCTGGTCGGCAGTCTGGTTGTCTACCGCATTGTCTACCACGTCCTGCCGCTGCTTGCCGCCGTCGCCCTCCTGGCGATAACCGAGATGCAGCAGGTCAGGGCCAGTCCGGTCGTCGCCGATATCGGGCAGGTCGCGGGTCGGCTCGCGCCCTCGCTCCTTTCGGCCTTCGCGCTTGTCCTGGGCGCAATGCTGATCTTTTCGAGCGTTACACCGGCCAATGACGCAGCCCTGGCCTTCCTGGAAGATTATGTTCCGCTTCCGATCCTCGAGGCATCGCATTTTCTTTCCAGCGTGCTGGGCCTGCTTCTTGTGGTCGCGGCGCGCGGTATCGGGCAAAGAAGCGACGGCGCCTGGCTCGTCGCAACCGGAACGGCCGCGCTCGCGCTGGTGATGGCTGTGACCAAGGCCGTGGCCATTGGCGAGGCGGTGATGCTGGGCATCTTCATCGCGGTGATGCTGCTCAGCCGGTCCAGCTTCAATCGCCATGCCTCGCTGACGGCCGAGGTCCTCGGACCGTCCTGGCTGGCCGCGATCGGCGTGCTTGTCATCGCGGCGATCAGCCTGCTGCAATTCATCTACCGCGACACGCAATACAGTCACGAACTCTGGTGGCAATTCGAGTTCTCCGAGGAAGGGCCGCGCAGCCTTCGCGCGCTGTTCGGGTTGGTCCTGGCGTCATCGGCCGTGGCGCTGCGAAGCCTGCTTCGTCCGGTCGCGCGCCGTACCGATCCGGCGCAGCAAGATGACATCGCCGCGGCGGTCGAGATCGTCCAGCAACAGGATCAGGCCGACGCCAACCTGGTCCGGATGGGTGACAAGCATCTGCTGTTCTCGGAAAGCCGGCGCGCCTTCCTGATGTACGGGATCCAGGGCCGGTCCTGGATCGCGCTGCTCGATCCCATCGGAGACGAGGCGGACCATCAGGAACTGGTCTGGTCCTTCATCGAGATGGCACGTGCCCATGGGGGACGCCCGGCCTTCTATCAGATCTCGCCCGATCTGCTGTCCTACTGCGCCGATGCCGGCCTTCGCGCGTTCAAGCTGGGCGAACTGGCTGTCGTCGATCTTGTGTCCTTCGACGTCAAAGGGCGGCGTAACGCAGGGTTTCGCCAGGCGATCAGCAAGGGCGAGCGCGAGGGGCTGAGCTTTGAGATCCTCGAGCCCGACGAAGTCGGCACGGTCGTCGACCGGCTCGAGCAGATCTCCGACGCCTGGCTCGACCACCATCAGGCCCGGGAAAAGCGGTTCTCTCTCGGTGCCTTCAGCCGCGACTATGTCTGTATGCAGCCAGTCGCGATCCTGCAGCGTGACGGCGATATCGTTGCTTTCGCCACCTTGCTCCGAACCGACACGAAAGCCGAGTTCAGCGTGGACCTGATGCGGTTCCATCCAGATGCGCCGAACGGGTCGATGGACTATCTCTTCGTCAGCACCATGCTCCATGCCCGCGACGCCGGGTATCGCACGTTCAACCTTGGCATGGCGCCCCTGTCCGGCATGTCGCGGCGCGAGGCTGCACCGGTCTGGGACCGGATCGGCGGCACGCTGTTTGAACACGGAGAGCGGTTCTACAATTTCAGGGGCCTCCGGGCCTTCAAGGCGAAGTTCCATCCATCGTGGGAGCCTCGCTATCTGGCGGTGACGAACGGAACCAGCGCGGCGTTGGCCTTGCTGGACATCACGCTGCTTATCAGCGGCGGTGTGCGGGGAGTGGTAGGAAAGTGAGACACGGTGTTCTTCTTGTCGCGGTCATTGCCGCGGGGCTTGCGCTCAATCCAGTTCGCACCTTCGCCCAGAGCGAGACGCAGTTCGACCTTGGCATGGTTCCACCCGGACATATCGTGTTGCCCGATGGCGACCTGCGCGCGAATGTCGTGCTGATTTCCGACGGAGATGGCTGGAACGACGGCGACGAGGCCGAAGCACAAAAGCTTGCCTCGGACGGGGTTGCCGTGATCGGGATCGACTTTCCCAAATACCTCGCCGCGATGACGGCGAAGGACGGGGACTGTGTCTACACCATCTCGGACATTGAATCGCTGGCCCATCAGGTGCAGCGCGCCGCCGGGGCCAAGACCCTGTCCGCGCCCATCCTTGCCGGCGTTGGCGAAGGCGGCGCGCTGGCGCTTGCCATGATCGCGCAAAGCCCGCCCGCGACGATCGGTGGCGCGATTGCCGCCGATCCGCAGGTGGGTATCCCGATGCAGAAACCGCTCTGTACCGACGCGCCATCGACAAGTGCGGGGGATCGCGTGGTCTACGGGCTGGACAAGGATCCCTTGCCGGCCCCCATGACCATCCTGTTCACCGATGCGGCCACGAAAGACGCCCGCGGCCATGCCGCTGATCTGGTGAAGTCCCATCCCGACGTGGAAGTCCGCCATGTGACCGGCGCGCCCTTCGATGCGCTGGCGCAGGCCCTGTCCGACAAGATCGATGCCCTGGACAACACCGAAGATCCGCTTGGCCTGCCGATCACAGTGCTGGAGGCGAAACCCAGCATGGACACGATGGCGATCATCTATTCCGGCGACGGCGGGTGGCGGGATCTCGACAAGGAGGTCGGGGGTGTCCTGCAGAAGAAGGGTGTTCCCGTGATCGGCGTGGACTCGCTGCGTTACTTCTGGTCGATGCAGACGCCGGAACAAACCGCGCAGGACCTTTCCCGCATCATCGAGGCCTATCGCAGTGCCTGGGGTGTGCACCACATCCTGCTGATCGGCTATTCCTTTGGCGCCGACATTCTTCCGGCGACCTACAACCTGCTGCCCGACGCCGACAAGGCGAGCGTGGCCCAGGTGACCCTGATGGCCCTGTCGCACGAAGCCGACTATGAGGTGTCGGTTGTCGGCTGGCTGGGCGTCTCGTCCGGAGGGGCGGGCGATCCGGTCGACGATATCGCCAAGATCGATCCCCGGCTGGTCCAGTGCATCTACGGAACGGACGAGAGCGAAGATGCCTGCCCCACGCTCAAGGGCAAGGGAATCGAGCTGATCGGGATCAACGGCGGGCATCACTTCGATGGGGATTACGAGGCGCTTGCCCAACGCATCCTGACGTCGCTTCAGGGTCGGCTGGCAGGGCAGAACTGACCGGCCAGGCTTAAACAGGGCAAAGTGATCGCAGCATTTGCTCGGCGCCTGCGGGCGCGGTCCGGCTCTAGTAGACCGAGCAATATGCCGCCAGGATCTCGTCGGGTGACTTCCCCAGGAGTGCGGCAAGTTCGCCCTTCTTGTGGGCAAGATAGACCTCGGCAAACTCCATCGGAAACCATCCCCGAGCCACCGGATCTGCCGCGAAAGCCTCGAGAGCTGCCGGCAAGTCAGCGGGCAGGCGTTGCAGTCCGCGCGCGGCCAGCACCGAGGGATCGAGCAGCGACAGGTCTTCCGCCGTGACCTCGGGCGGCGGCAGTTCCTCTTCGATCCCCTGTGCTCCGGCATGGACCAGAGCGGCCAGCGCCAGATGCGGCGAGGCGGCGGCATCGGCGGCGCGGTATTCGAAGTTGTAGCCCTTCGCCATCGCCGCCACGTCACCTGCCACCGGGCAGATCCGCACCGTCGCCTCGCGGTCGCGGAAGCCGAGGTTGTTGAAGGCCGCGCTCCAGCGGTGCGGGGTCAGGCGGATGCCGGAGATCGCTGAAGGCGCGGTCAGCGCCACCAGCGCCGGCGCATGGCGCAGGATGCCGGCGATGAAGCTGCCGGTCAGCCGCGACATGCCGCTCGGTCCCTCCGCATCCCAGGTCACCGGGTGCCCACTGGCATCGAGCAGGCTCATGTGGATATGGACGCCGTTGCCCACTCCCTTCGGATCACGGATCGGCGTGAAGGTCGCGCGGTCGCCCAAGCGGAGCGCAGTGGCCCGGACCAGTTCCCGCAGCACGGCCGCCGCGTCTGCGATCTTAAGCCCGTCTTCCGGGCCGATGGTCACCTCGTACTGGTTGTCGCCGTACTCCTTCATGATCGTGTCGGGCTTGAGCCCCGCCACCTTGAGCGCGGCCATCGTGGTTTCGCAGAAGGCCGCCTGCGCCCGGAACCCGGCCAGCGCATAGGCCCATCCCGTCTCGCCCCTGGAGCCCACCAGCTGGAACTCGTGCTCGAAGGCGCCTTTCAGCGTCAGGCCCGAAACCGCCTTCAGCCGCGCCAAGGCCGCCTTGAGGATCGACCGGGTGCAGCAGCCCCAGGGCTCGCCTTCCAGCGTGCGGATGTCGCTCAGCATGATGCGTTCGGGCACCGAGCCGTCGCCGAAATCCACCACGGCCTCGGACCCGGGATCGGGGATGATCGCCAGGTCGCCAAGCGCGCCGAACGGGCTTTCGGCGATCGCGTCAAAGCAGGTGATCTGCACGTTGGTCGGGGTCCAGCCGATGCCGCTGACCACCCGCTTGTCGAGCTGGGCCGCCGGAAAGGCCTTGCCCTTCATCTTGCCGCAGAAATCGGCGGTCGCGGCGAAGATCAGCGGTTCCCGGATCATGGCTGCCCCCTCACGCGCCGATCTCGGCGAGAAGCGCGTCCGTGCCGACCTGCCGGCAATAGCCCTTGATTGCGCGGAGCGTGTTGTCGTGCCGTTCCTGTGTCATCGTCGCGCAGGCATCGGGCACCAACGTGACGAGATAGCCAAGGTCGCAGGCGTCGCGGATGGCGGATTCGACGCATTGGTCGGTCAGGCAGCCGCAAAGCACGACCTGCGTCACGCCGAGATTGCGCAGGATGTAGTCGATATGGGTCGAGACGAAGACCGAGGACGACGATTTCGGTAGCACGATCTCGTCCTCGCCCGGGGCGATCTCGTCGATCACCTTGCCGTCCCAGGACCCTTTCGGCACGTTGAAGCCGGTGATCTTGTAGTCGAGGCTGCGGTCGCGCCCGTCCTTGGTCAGGCTTTCGATCGTGGTGTACATCACCTCGATCCCTGCCTTGCGGAACCCCGACTGGAGCTTCTGCATGTTCGGGATGGCAAGGGTTTCCAGCCGGTCAAAGTAATAGGCGTGGCTGCGGCGCACCTCGTCAGGCGGCGCCCCCTCGAACTCCCCCCCGTCCACCCGGCAAGAGAAGTTCTGCACGTCGATGAAGAGGAGCGCCGAGCGCTCCGGGTCGAGCGGCACATCGCGGGTTGTCAGGTGCGGGGCGGCCATGGCAAGTCCTTTCGTCAGTCGGCAAGGGTCTCGGTCAGTGCCGCGGCCAGGAAGGCGGCCCAGTCGGCCTGTCCCTCCGGCGTGGCGATCAGGTCGTTGCGGATCTCGAACATGACATGCTCGATCCCGCGCGCCTCGCCATGCACCGGGATGGCGTAGTCGCCGTCATCGGTGATCCGGTAGGGCTCGTCATGGGCGGCGACAAGACCAGGGCGCAGGTCGTGGAGCACTGGCATCAGCCGCTCTGCCAGCGACTTGTGGCGGCTGAGAAGGCCCAGGTGCCAGGGGCGCGGCGCGGGGTGTGCAGTCAGCATCGGGGTGAAGGAATGGATGGTGACAAGCACCGTCCGTCTACCTGCGGGATGGCGGTCCATAAGCTCCGCGACGCGGTCATGGAACGGCGCGTGGATCGCATCGTATCGCCGCCGCCGCGCGGCGTCGTCGAGGCCGAGGTTGCCGGGCACCGCCTGCCCGTCGCTGGTTTCGGGGATCAGGGACGGCGCGGAAAAGGGGCGGTTGCAGTCGATCACCAGCCGGCTGTAGCGCTGCACCGCAAGGGGCGCGTCGAGACGCGCGGACAGGCTGCGCGCCACGCCTTCGGCGCCGATGTCCCAGGCGATGTGCCGCTCCATCGCCTCGGGCGGCAGGCCCAGATCGCCGAGCGCCGCCGGGATCGCCCGGCCGGCATGTTCGCAGACCAGAACGATCCGCGAGGCGCCGGCAGGCTTCACCACCTCGACCGGGTGCGGGTCATCCGGCCCGATGATCGCGGCCAGAACCGAACCGGTCATGCCGGGTCCCTCGGGATTCGCGGGTGGGCGGGTGCTGTCATGGGGAGATTTGGAAAGTCTGCGGAAATCAAAGTCAACCGTCCGCCTGCCCACTGCCGGAACCGCGTCGTGGCGAAACTTAGGGCAGGCAAAGCGGGCATTGACGGCAAGAGCATTCCCTTCTTGTCCAAACGGAAAAATTTCCGTGGACGGCCAGCTCTGGCCCCGACTAGGCTCCGCATCGACGCGGTCGGCAGACTTTGCCGGTTCGCACAAGACCGGGCGTGGGGAATGGACCTTTCGAGACATCTGCGCGGCCTCAACCAAGCGCGCATCGTCGTGGCGATCACCGTGCTGATCTTCGTGATCGCCTCGGTCGCGTTGCCCGGTTTCCTGACCCCCGACAACCTGATCGCCATCATCCGCTCGGTCTCGGTGCTGGGCATCCTCGCGCTCGGCATGGCCATCGTCATCATCGGGCGGGGGATCGACCTGTCGATGGTCGCGGTCATGGCGATGTCGGTGGCCTGGTACCTGCAGCTTCTGAACAACGGCTGGGGCGATCACGCGGCGCTGGCGCTGGCGCTGGCCGGGGTGCTGGCGATCGGGCTCGTGAACGGTTTCCTTGTCGCCTATGCCGACGTGCCGGCGATCTTCGTGACACTGGCAACGGGGTCCTTCACCTTCGGGTTCGTCCGCTCGCAGCTGATCGCGCAGGATGCCGTAACTGTGCCGGGCGACCACTGGATCATCGGCCTCGGCAAGGCGCGGCCCGCCGACGTGCCTGCCGATATCTACATCTTCCTGATCCTCGCCTTCGCCGCCTTCCTGTTCCTGCGCTTCACCAAATGGGGGCGCTACGTCTACTACGCCGGGGACAACCCGCTGGCTGCGCGCAACGCCGGGATGCCGGTGCGCCCGATGCTGGTGCTGCGCTATGTGCTGTCGGCGCTGTCGGCCTTCATCGCCGGCCTTCTCACCGCGTCGAGCCTGCAGTCGATCAACACCCGCGTCGTGAACTCGAACCTGCTCTACGACATCGTCCTCGTTGCGGTGATCGGTGGGATCGGCCTGTCGGGCGGCAAGGGCGGGGTCCGCAACGTCCTGATTGGCGCGGCGCTGATCGGCATCCTCCTGAACGTGATGACGATCCTCGACATCCCGCAACTCGAACAGAACCTCATCAAGTCCACCATCCTGCTGGTCGCCATCCTGATCGACGGGCTTCTGAACCCGCGCGACGAACAGACCGCCCAGCAGGGGGATATCTGACAAACAGAACCCGGGCGTCCGACCCGGGCACATGCAACAGGAGAGAGGGTAGAAGAGATGAAACTGAAGACATTTGCGACTGCCGCGGCGCTGGCGCTTGCCGGGATCGGCCTTGCCGGGCCCAGCCTTGCAGAAAGCGATCCGGGCCCGGCCGAATATGCCCAGGCGCTGAACGGCAAGCGGATCGTCCTGATCCCGATGGCCATGGGCTTTGATCTCGCCCAGGGCTGGGCCGCAATCCTTGAGCGCGAAGTGAAAGCCTTCGGCGGCACGTTCGAGACGCGCGACCCGAACTGGTCGACCGAGGCCGGGGCACAGGCGATCACCGAGGCGATCGCTTCGGATCCCAAGCCCGACATGCTGATCGTCATGCCGCCCGATCTGAACTCCTACAGCCGCCTCCTCAAGAAGGCGCAGGATAAGGGCATCTTCGTCCTGCTGATCGACAACCCGGCCAACTTCGCACCCGACGCCTACATGGGCAGCAACTGGACCCGCCTTGGCGAGCTTGAGGCCGAGGCAGCGGTGAAAGCTTGCGGCGATGGCAGCTCGAAGAAGATCGGGCTGGTGCAGGGCGACGAGGTCAACGCCACCTCGATCTACCAGTACGAGGGCATCATGAAGGTGCTCGACGCCGCCGAAGGCTTCCAGGTGGTGGCCAAGCCGGTGTCGAACTGGGATCCGACCAACTCGCGCACCGTGACGGCGACGATGCTGCAGCAGAACCCCGACATCTGCGCGATCATCGACTTCTGGGATGGCGACGCGACCGGCGCGGCCGCGGCGATCCGCGACGCGAACCTGCAGGACAAGGTCAAGCTCATCACCACCGGCGGCGGCGAGCAGACCGCCGACTGCGACATGATCCAGAACGGCACCTACCACGCAGTGGTCATGACCGAACTGGTCCGCGAAGCCGGCGACATGGTCGCGATGATCAAGTACCTGCTGCAATCCGGCGTGAAGCCCGGCGAGCATACCGCCCGCATTTACACGCTGGAACAGGCGACCACGAAAGAGAACCTGCGGCCTGACAGCTGCTGGAACCTGAAGGCCCTTCAGGCGATGAACCAGTAACCCCGTCCGGGGACCTTTGGATGGCCGGGCTGCCCGGCCATCCCGATTTTCCAAGCATGATCGCCCGATGACCTTCCGCGAACGCCTGCAACAATGGCGCTACAACCTGATCCCCGATCACGTCATCGGCGAGATCCTTCAAAAACGCTGGACCGACAACGCGATCCCCTTCCTCGCGCTGGTCATCGTCGTGGCCGGCTTCGGCACGGCGATCCCCGGCTTCTTCAACCCCGGCTCGCTGCAGGATTCGACCCGGCAGCTGGGCGAGTTCAGTCTGGTCGTCATCGGCCTGACCGTGGTGATGCTGGGAGGCGGGATCGACCTGTCCGTGGGCTCGATCTTCGCGCTGGCCACATTTGCCTCGGTCGCCTGCTTCTTCCTGTTCAACCTGCCGGTCTGGGTCGCCTTCCTCGCGGCGCTGGCGACGGGCGGATTATTTGGGGCAGCGAATGGCTACCTGATCGGTTACCTGAGGCTCCGCGCCTTCATCACCACGCTCGTCACCTTCATCATCGGGCGCGCCGTCTACGACATACTCGTCGTCAATTTCGGATCGGCAGTGCAGCTCTCTGACGCGATGTCCGACGTCTGGGACTTCGTCGGCGACGGCACCTTCCTGGGGCTGTCGGTCGCGCTTCTGAGCGCGATCGTGCTGGCCGTCATCACCCATGTCGTGCTGACCCGCGCCCGGATGGGCTGGCATGTGCAGGCGGTCGGCGGATCACGCCGCTCGGCCCACAATGCCGGCATCAAGGTCCGCCGGACCGTGTTCCTCACCTATGTGTTCTCCGGTCTCTGCTCGGGGGCTGCGGGCTTCCTGATCGCCACGCGGCTGTCGGGCGCCGGCCCCGGCACGGGGCTAGGCCTTGAAATCCTGGCCCTGACGGCGGCGGTCGTGGGCGGCAACTCGCTCGGCGGCGGGCGGGGGTCGATCGTCAAGGGCATCATGGGCGCGATCATCGTGCTGGTGATGACCAACGGCCTGATCCGCCTCGGCTACGGCACCGGCACGAACCAGATGGTGCTGGGCATCCTGTTGGCCGTCGCCGTGACCATCGACATCCGCTGGCTGAAGAACCGCCACAAGGTGCTGAACGAGGTTTATGTCGCCCCGGTCTACCTGAAGATGGGCGAGACGCAGTCGGCGGCCCCCGGTTCCGGCACGCAATACGAGTTGAACAACCGCCTGTCGCAGGCCGACGCGATCGGCCTTGGCGAGTTGGAAGGCCCCGAGGACGTGATCCTCGACCGCGACGACAACCTCTATTGTGGCACGCGGCACGGCGAGATCGTGCGCTTCTTCGCGCCTGACTACAAACGGTCCGAGGTCTTTGCCCATGTCGGCGGCTTCCCCCTCGGCCTTGCCTTCGACCGCGACGGGAACCTTTTGTCCTGCGTCGGGGCCATGGGCCTTTATCGCATCACCCCCGACCGCGAGGTGACGCGCCTGTCCGCCGAGACACGGCGCTCGCTGACATCGATCCAGGACGATGCCCGTCTGCGCGACCCGAACGACCTCGACATCGCGCCGGACGGCAAGGTCTATTTCACCGACTCGACCAAGCGCTACGACGCCCATGACTGGACGCTCGACTCGATCGAGAACCGGGCGACCGGGCGCCTGCTGGTCTACGATCCCGCCACCGGCAAGACGACGACACTGCTCGACGGCTACCGCTACACCAACGGCGTGACGCTGGCGCATGACAACAAGTCGGTGCTCTTCTGCGAAAGCTGGGCCTGCCGCATCCATCGCTACTGGTTGGACGGGCCGAAGGCGGGCACAGCGGAATGCCTGATCCGCGACATGCCGGGCTACCCCGACAACATCAACCGCGCGAGCGACGGCACCTACTGGATGGCCTGGCTCGGGATGCGCACGCCGTCCTTCGACCTCTCGCTGCGCCATCCCGGGATGCGCAAGCGGATGGCGCGGCGGCTGCCGCAGGACGAATGGCTGTTCCCGAACATCAACACCGGCGGCGTGGTGAAGTTCAACGACCGGGGTGAGATCCTGCAGACCTACGGCGATCTCTCGGGCCAGTCGCACCCGATGGTCACCTCGATGCGCGAGCACAAAGGGTATCTCTATATCGGCGGCATCCTGAACAACCGGATCGGCCGCTACCGGATCGAGGGCGCCGATCCTGCCTGGGACGCCAACACCGCCTATTGGGGGAAGCGGGCATGATCTTCGACCCGATCCTCGACCTCTTCCGCGGCAAGGCGATCACCATCCCGCCGCTCGACGGCGCTTTGCGCCCCAACACCGCGCTTGACGAGGCGGAGGTGGTCGCCGGCCTCCCCTCGCCCGACAACCTTGTCTGGCTCGACGGGCGGGCCGTCTGCTCTTCGGGCGCGGCGGTGATTGCGCTGGAGCACGGCCATCCTCGCCAGATCGCCGAGTTTCCCGCCGAGGTGACCGCACTTGCCGTCTCGCCCAAAGGCAAGCTCGCGGTGGCGACCGATGACGGGAAGCTTTCGGAAGGCGGACACGAGGTGCAGCTTCCGGGCGGCATCGGCTGCATCACCGCGCTGGCCTATGGCCCGGACGGGGCGCTGTGGCTGGCCAACGGATCGGCGCGGCACCCGGCCTCGGGCTGGGTTGCGGATCTGATGGAGCACGGGGCAACGGGCTCGGCCTGGCGGCGGCTGCCGGGTCAGGAATTCCACAAGGTCGCGGGCGGACTGGCTTGGCCGAACGGTCTGCTGCCCGATCCGGGCGGGATCACCGTGTCGGAAAGCTGGAAGCACCAGTTGATCCGGCTGGAAGGCGGCCGCATGACCCCGGTCCTGCGCCACCTGCCGGGCTACCCGGCGCGGCTTTCGCCAGCGGCCGAGGGCGGCGCCTGGCTTGCCGTCTTCGCCCCTCGCACCCGGCTGATCGAGTTCGTCCTGCAGGAGAAGCACTACCGCTACGACATGATGGCCGAGGTGCCGCGCGACTACTGGATCGCCCCGGCGCTGCGGTCGGGGCAAAGCTTCCTCGAGCCGCTGCAATGCGGCGGCATCCGAACCATGGGCATCCACAAGGCCTGGTCGCCCAGCCGCTCCTATGGGCTGGTTGTGAAGCTCAGCCCGGATTTCGCCCCGGTCGCGAGCCTGCACAGCCGCGCCAACGGCCACCGCCACGGCGTGACCTCGGTCATCGAGGCGGGCGGTCGGGTGCTGATCGCCTCCAAGGGCGGCGACGCGGTGCTGGGCACGGGAGGTGCGGCATGACCCCCCTCGTGCAGATGGAGAAGATCTCGAAGGCCTATCGCGGCGTCCCGGCGGTGCGCGAGGTGGACTTTGACCTGTTCCCGGGCGAGATCCACGCGCTTCTGGGCGAGAACGGCGCCGGGAAATCCACGCTCACCAAGATGATGGCGGGCGTCGTTGACCCAAGTTCGGGCCGCATCCTGCTCGACGGGCAGGAGGTGACTTTCGCCTCGCCGAACGCCGCCCTCGACGCTGGGATCGCGATGGTGTTCCAGGAGACGAGCCTGATCCCGTCGATGACGGTGGCGCAGAACCTTTACCTCGGCACCGAGAAGGCCCTGAACCGCCTGCGCGGCACCTACATCTCGGCGCAGCAGTTCCTGCAATCGCTGAACTTCGCCGTCGATCCGACGGCGATGGTCGACACACTCGGCGCTGCCAAGCGCCAGATGGTCGAGATCGCCCGCGCCGTCCACCATAGGGCCCGGGTCATCATCTTCGACGAGCCGACCGCCTCGCTCACGCCTGAGGAAAAACGGCACTTCTTCGCCCTCCTGCAGCGACTGAAATCCAGCGGCGTGGCCATCGTCTTCATCAGCCACGCGCTGGAAGAGGCGCTGCAGATCTCGGACCGGATCACCATCCTGCGCGACGGTGAGTTGGTCTCGCATGGCGCGACCAGGGACTACGACCGCGACAAGATCATCGCCGCGATGGTCGGGCGCACCCTGTCAGGCGCGCTCTACCGCAAGCGTGATGCCTCGACGCTGCGCAGGCCAGGCAAGAAGGCGCTGTCGGTGCAGGACATCTCGCAAGGTCGGGCGGTGCGGAACACCTCCTTCTCGGTCTTCGAGGGGCAGATCACCGGCGTCTTCGGCCTGATCGGCTCGGGCCGGACAGAGACCTTCAAGATCGTCGCCGGCATCACCAAGCGCGACTTCCTGATGGGCGGCACGATCGAGCTCTACGACCGCCCGGTCCGCTACTACACCCCCGCCGAGGCGGTGGCCGACGGCATCGTCTACGTCACCGAGGATCGCAAGATCGAGGGCTTCTTCGAGACGATGTCAGTGGCCGAGAACCTGTTCGGCGGCCTCCTCGCCTCGCCGCATCACCACGGCGCCGTCGTGCGCATGTCCGAGATGCGCGACCTCGCGGCGGAGTGGACGAAAAAGCTCAACGTCAAGGCGATCAACGACAATGCCCGCGTGGTCGAGTTGTCGGGCGGCAACCAGCAGAAGGTGGTGATCGGCAAGGGGCTGGTCCAGCGGCCGCGGCTGGTCATCTTCGACGAGCCGACGCGCGGGGTGGACGTTGCGGCGATTGCCGAAATCCACAAGATCGTCAACGACCTCGCCGATAGCGGCCTCGCCGTGGTGATGATTTCCTCATATCTGCCCGAGGTGCTGAACCTCTCCGACCGCATCCTCGTCTGCCGGCAGGGCCGCATCGTCGAGGAGCTTTCGCCGCTGGAGGCGACCGAGGAGAAGATCATGTACGCGGCAGTCCACTGAAAGGAACGGCGATGCGGGAGACTTGGACCTTCTGGCGCGGGAACTGGCATCAGGGCGACCTGAGGATTCTTGGCGCCGCCTCGCACGGGACCTGGCTTGGCAGCCTCGTGTTCGACGGGGCGCGCCTGTTCGAAGGCGTCACCCCCGATCTCGATCTTCACGCGGCGCGGGTCAACGCCTCGGCCCGGGCGCTGCTGCTGGAGCCGACCCTGACCGGCGACGCAATTGCCGAACTGGCGCGCGACGGGTTGAAGAAGTTCGCCCCCGGGACGGATGCCTACATCAAGCCGATGTATTGGGCCGAGGAGTCCGGTCCCGGAGTCTTGCCGCCCGACCCGGCCTCGACCGAATTTGCGCTCTGCCTCGAGGCGATGCCGATGTCTGTGCCCTCGGGCTTTACCCTGACCACGACGCGCTTCCGCCGCCCGACGCTTGAAGTGATGCCGGTCAACGCCAAGGCCGCCTGCCTCTATGCCAACAACGCCCGCATGGTGCGCGAGGCGCAGGCGAAGGGCTTCCACAACGCGTTGGTCTGCGATGCGAACGGCAATGTCGCGGAACTCGCCACAGCCAATGTCTTCATGGTGCGCGGCGGCGAGGTGTTCACGCCGGTTCCGAACGGAACCTTCCTTGACGGCATCACCCGGCAGCGGGTGATCGGGCTTCTGCGCGGGGCCGGGACCCCTGTTCACGAGGTCACGCTCACCGTGCAGGATTTCCACGAGGCGGACGAGATCTTCTCGACCGGCAATATCTCCAAGGTCGTCCCCTGCATCGGCTTTGAGGGGCGGACCCTGTCTTTCGGCCCCGTCGCACAGCGCGCCCGCGCGCTGTATTGGGACTGGGCCCATTCCTGAGGAGACGCAGATGGCAACAGTGAAACTCTGGACTGACGAGGAAGCCGCCGCCCATCCGGTGGTGGCCCGCGTCTTCGCTGATATCCGCGAGACCCGGAAGACCGACTTCATCAACAACTTCTGGCGTGGGCTGGCCAATCACCCCGAAGTGCTTGACCGCACCTGGTCGCAGCTCAAGTCGGTGATGACCGGGCCGACAACCCTTGGGCCGGTGGTGCAGGAGATGATCTATATCGCCGTGTCGACCGCGAATGCCTGCAGCTACTGCGTCCATTCCCATACCGCCGCCGCTCGTGCCAAGGGCATGACGGATGACCAGCATGCCGAACTGCTGGCGATCATCGGGCTTGCCGCCCAGACCAACCATCTTGTCACCGGGATGCAGATCCCTGTGGACGAGGCGTTCCTGGTCTAGGGTCATGTCCAAGGGATTGATCGTCCGCTCTCCCGGTGGTCCTGAAGCGCTGGAATGGGTTGACCTGCCCGATGCCGCGCCGGGCCCCGGCGAGGTGCTGCTGCGGCAGACCGCAGTCGGGGTGAATTTCATCGACGTGTATTATCGCAGCGGCCTCTACCCCTGGCCGCAGACGCCGCTCGTTCCGGGTGCCGAGGCCGCGGGTATTGTCGAAGAGGTCGGACCGGGCGTGACCGGACTCAAGACAGGCGACCGTGTCGTCTACACCGTGCCAACCGGCGCCTACCGAGAGATGCGGGTGATGCCCGCCGAACGGCTGGTGAAACTGCCCGAGGGCCTGCCCTCCGAAGTAATCGCCGGGGCCTTTCTCAAGGGGCTTACCACGCAGTATCTCGTGACCGGATCCTATGTGCTGAAACCCGGGGACACGATCCTTGTCCATGCGGCGGCGGGGGGCGTCGGCCAGCTCCTCGGCCAATGGGCCGCCGCCATCGGGGCGACGGCAATCGGCACGGCGGGCGGACCGGAAAAATGCGCGCTCGCCCGGACCTGCGGCTATGCGCATGTGATCGACTACCGGTCGGAGGATTTCGTGGCCGAGGTGATGCGGATCACCGACGGCAAGGGCTGCGAGGCGGTTTACGACTCGGTTGGCGCGGATACATGGCGGGGATCGCTGGCCTGCCTTGCCCTGCGCGGGAGCTTCGTGAACTTCGGCCAGTCCTCGGGCAAGATCGAGGGTTTCCAGATGCTCGACCTTGCCAAGGGTTCTTATACCGCGGTGCGCCCGGTGCTGTTCCACTACATCGCCGGTCGTGCCGAACTCGAGTCGCGCAGCGCCGACCTTTTCTCCAGGATCCTGGACGGTTCCCTCAAGGTCGACATCAGCGCGACCTACCGCTTGGAGGACGCCGCGCGGGCCCATCGCGATCTTGAAGCGCGGCGCACGACGGGCAGCGTCATCCTGACCGTCTGAATTCGGACGCGTTCGCAACCGTCGGGCCTGATCTGTCAGGGCATCCGTGTCTGCGAGAGTTGCGCCCAAACGGCTTCCTCCGCGGGGCTTTGCGGCCCGTGCAGGCGCATGGCCCGTACCGTCAGGTCGCAACTGGGCAAGGTTTCGGAAAGATCCGCCAGCTGTCCGGACGAGAGGCCCTGCAACGCCAAGGATTGGGGAACCCAGGCGACCGCGGTGCCGACTGCCGCCATTTCCAGCGCAGCGATCGTCAACGACGTCTCAGCCCGTGGCAAGAGCACGATCCCACTCGCAAGACGTGGCAGGATACGGTCGGCCATGACCCGGCCCAGGAAGACATCGGCGGGATAGGCGATGATGGGCAGCTCGGTCTCGACCGCGGGGCCCAGAAATCGGCCTGACAGATCGCGGCGGATGACCGGGATCAGCCGGTCTGCTCCGATCTCCAGGGTTTCAAGGTAGTCGCGTGCAAACTCGTCTCCGCCGCCGGGTGCGCGGTAGACAATCGCAAGGTCCGCTTGTCGGGACAGGAGCAGGCCGAAGCATTCGTCGAGGTTGGCCGAGCGCAATCGGACATAGATCGCGTCGCCCTTGTCCTGGATCCCCTGGATGATGCGCGGCGCAAGCGATGTCGTCAGCGAATGCTGGCTTGCGATGACGATCCGGTTGGAGGCGATCCGGTCGCCACGGCGCAGGTCAGCCAGCAGCTGGCGAAGTGCCGCGGAAAGCTGCTCGATCTGGGCGCTTTGCGACAGGGTCGTCGGGCGCAGGCGGACCGGCTTGCGGCTGCGGTCGAAAAGCTCGACCCCGACATGATCCTCGATCTGCTGGATGCGGCGAGAAAAGGCAGATTGCGTAAGTCTTCGGCGTTCGGCAGCACCGCTGAAGGATCCGGTCTGCGCGATCGCCAGGATATCTTCGAGCCATTCCAGCCGCACGAGGTCGCTCCGGCCATATCATGCAATTATTGCAAGTTATTCGGAGAATTTCGAATTTGCAATCATTCGGATCCGGGCGAATAGTTTGGTTCTGCAAGTCTTCAAAAGGACGGCCGCGATGCATCTTGCCCGATTTCCGCGTGTTTTCCTGGCCCATCTGCCGACCCCGCTCGAGCGGCTGGACCGCCTGACGAAGGAACTTGGCGGGCCGGAGATCTGGATCAAGCGGGACGATTGCACCGGACTTTCGACTGGCGGAAACAAGACGCGCAAGCTGGAATTCCTGATGGCCGAGGCCCTTGCGGAGGGCGCGGATACGATCATCACCCAAGGGGCGACGCAGTCCAACCACGCGCGGCAGACGGCGGCCTTCGCTGCCAAGCTGGGCCTTGCCTGCCATATCCTTCTGGAAGACCGCACCGGATCGAACGACCCCAACTACAACACCAACGGCAACGTGCTTCTGGACCATCTCCATGGCGCGACCACCTCAAAGCGGGCCGGCGGGATGGATATGGCGACCGAGATGGAGCTTGTGGCGCAGCGGCTGCGCAACGAAGGGCGGAAGGTCTACATCATCCCGGGGGGCGGATCGAACCCGACCGGGGCGCTCGGCTATGTCAATTGCGCCTTCGAACTTGTCTCGCAGGCGAATGATCGTGGCCTTGTTATCGATCACATCGTAACGGCAACCGGCAGCGCGGGGACGCAGGGCGGGCTGATAACCGGGCTCAAGGCGATCAACGCCGGAATTCCGCTTCTGGGGATCGGGGTGCGGGCGCCACGGGAAAAGCAGGAAGAGTCGGTCTTCAACCTTGCCGTCCGCACGGCCGAGAAGCTTGGCTGCCCCTCCGTCGTCGCGCGCGGCGATGTGGTGGCTGACAGCAGCTATGTCGGTGCCGGCTACGGCATTCCGCGAGAGGATACGCTAGAGGCGATCAGGCTGTTCGCCCAGCTGGAAGGCATCCTTCTGGACCCGGTTTATTCGGGAAAGGGCGCGGCCGGTCTGATAGACTATATCCGCAAGGGTCGCTTCACCAAGGGACAGCGGGTGGTGTTCCTGCACACCGGCGGCTCGGCGGCGCTTTTCGGCTATGATGCGGTCTTCTCGGAACAACGCAAGGGACTGACGGTCTGACCCCATGAACCCTGCCCCAGCCACCGGCGAACAGATCCCAAGGATGACGCCCCCGGCGCAGGTCGCCCGCGGCTGCCCTGGGCTGTTTCCTCTGGGAGGACGCCGATGATGCGGCGGGTGGGCATTCTGGGCGGAATGGGGCCGCAGGCAACCATACTGCTGATGCAGAAGGTTCTGGATTGCGTGCCCGCCGCCGATGACGCAGACCACATTCCGCTGATCGTCGACCAGAACCCGCAGGTTCCGTCGCGGATACGCCATCTCCTCGACGGAGACGGCGAGGATCCGGGCCTAGTGCTTGCTGATATGGCCAGGCGGCTGGTTGCGGGGGGGGCCGTCGCACTGGCGATGCCTTGCAACACTGCCCATCATTACACCGCTGCGATCACCTCGGCCGTCCCCGTGCCCTTCCTGAACATGGTCGCGCTGTCTGTCGCCGAGGCTGCGAAGCGGGCCGGGGCAGGAGGGCGGGTCGGCATTCTTGCTTCGCCCGCAGTCAGAAAGATCGGGCTTTTCGATGCACCGCTCGCCGCCCGGAAACTTGTTCCCGTCTATTCATCCGACGAGGCTGCGCTGCTGACGGCGATCCGGCGCATCAAGGCGGGGGATGCCGGTCCGCAGCCGCGGCGGGCGCTGGCGGCTGCATCGGAAGAGGTGTTGCAGCAGGGCGCCCGTGTGCAGATGATTGCCTGCACCGAGTTTTCCCTGATCGCCGATGCTGCGGCTGCGGGGAGCGATGCCTTCGATACGCTGGATGTGCTGGTCGGCGCGATAAGGGACTTCGCCCTTGCGGCCGAAAGAACGGAAGAACAGCCGCGGAAAGGGTTCGGCTGAAGACAAAGAAGAAAACTGCGAACAAAGCAACAGAGGAGACGACCATGGCCTTGAAACTGAAACACGTCCTGTTCGGTGTCGCCGCATCTGCGCTGATGGCCGGACAGGCTCTGGCCGAGAAGATCATCATTGGCCATTTCGGCAACCCCACACCCATGCAGCTGCTGTCGACCTCCGACGCACTCGCCAAGGAAAACGGCTGGGAGATTGAATGGCGCAAGTTCGATGCCGGCACCGATGTGATCGCTGCTATGGCTTCGGGCGATGTCGTGCTGTCTGAGCTTGGCTCTTCTCCTGTAGCCATCGGCACCAGTTCCGGCCTGGATATCCAGCTCATCGCCTATTCCGACGTGATCGGAAAAGCGGAATCGCTGATTGCCCATAACGGGTCGGGCATCAAGACCATCGCCGACCTGAAGGGCAAGCGCATCGCCGTGCCGATCGGTTCGACGGCGCATTACTCGTTGATGGGCGCGTTGCAGCATGAGGGACTGGCCGAGACGGATGTTACCATCGTGGGGATGCCGCCCGACCAGATCGCGGCGTCCTGGGATCAGGGCGTGATCGATGCCGCCTGGATCTGGCAGCCGGTCCAGTCCGAGATCCTCAAGTCCGGGGAATTGATCGTTGGAGCCGACCAGACGGCGGAATGGGGCTTCCCGACCTATGACGGCTGGGTGGTGAACCGCGAATTCGCCGAAGCCAACAAGGACAAGATCGTGGCCTTCCTGAAGGAGATCGACCGCGTCAACGGCATGTATCTGGCCAACCCTGCCGCCTGGACGCCCGACAGCGCCGAGGTCAAGGCCCTGGCCGCTGCCACCGGCGCCGATCCTGCGCAGGTGCCGGGCATCCTGGAAGGCTTCACCTTCCTGCCCATGGCGACACAGGTCACCGACACCTGGCTTGGTGGGGCGGCGCCAAAGATCAAGGTGACCGCTGACTTCCTGAAGAAGGCCGGCCGGATCGACACGACGCTCGACGACTATTCGGCCTTCGTGAACCCGAGCTACGCCCAGGCTGCGGCGCAGTGACCTGATCGAGACCTGCCCGGGCCAGTGATGGCCCGGGTGGCGGCAGCGCTCGCAGCAGGAGAGTCACTTGGGTCTTAAGATCGATTCCGTTTCCGTCGTTTATCCGGCTGCCGACGGCCGGCCTCCGGTGGCCGCGCTGAGCGAGATCAATCTGGATATCGGCGAAGGTGAATTCGTCGTGGCCCTGGGGGCCTCGGGCTGTGGGAAGTCGACGCTGCTGAACCTCATCGCGGGCTTTCTCGCGCCGACCTCTGGCAAGCTCACGCTGGATGGCAAGCCCGTCTCCGGCCCGGGGGCGGACCGTGCCGTGGTCTTTCAGAAGCACGCGCTGCTTCCCTGGCTGAACGTGCTCGACAATGTGGCCTTCGGATTGAAGATCCAGGGCGTTCCGAAACGCGAGCGCTACGAGACGGCCAATACCTTCATAGGACTTCTGGGTCTGGAAGGGTTCCAGACCTCGCCGGTCTACAAGTTGTCCGGCGGCATGCAGCAACGGGTCGGCATCGCGCGGGCCCTGACCTGCAACCCGAAGATCCTGCTGATGGACGAACCCCTGGGCGCCCTCGACGCGCTGACACGCGAAAAGGCGCAGGAGTTGATCCTGAAGATCTGGGGCGAAACCGGGAAGTCGGTCTTCTTCATCACCCACAGCGTCGAAGAGGCGCTGTTCATGGGCACCAAGCTGATCGTCATGTCCCCGCGACCGGGGCGTATCACCCATGTCTTCGATTTGCCCTTCTCCCGTCGGTTCCAGGCGGCGGTGCCGGCCCGGCAGGTCAAGGCTTCGCCCGAATTCATCGACCTGCGCGAAAAGGTCCTGAAGATCATCTTCGCCGACGAGGAGGCCGAAGGATGAGTTCCGTTCCCGAACAGAAGCCTGGGCAAAAGCCGGGACTCATTGCCCGGCTGTCCCGCGCGCGCCCGACCCAGCCGGGCGAGATCTATGGCGTCCCGGGGCAGGGAAACACGTTCTGGCTGTCGATCGGCTCGATCGCCGTGTTGCTTTTCGTCTGGTGGCTGGTCACGGCTCTGGGCCTGGTCAAACCGCTTTTCGTCCCGTCACCCTTTGATGTGGTCGGCAAGTTCATTTCCGTCTGGCAGAACGGCTTTACCAACACGTCCTTCATGGACCATCTGCTGATCTCGACCTTCCGGGTCTTCGGCGCCTTCATTCTTGCCTGCCTCATCGGCCTGCCCCTTGGTCTCGCCATGGGGATGAGCCCGCTCCTGCGCGGGATCTTCGACCCCCCGATCGAGTTCTACCGACCGATCCCGCCGCTGGCCTATCTGCCGCTGATGATCATCTGGTTCGGCATCGGCGAGACGTCGAAGGTTCTGCTGATCTTCCTGTCGATCTTTGCGCCGATCGTTCTCGGGGCGCGGTCGGGGGTGAAGTCGGCGGCGATCGAGCAGATCCATGCCGCCTATTCCTTCGGCGCGACGCGCTGGCAGGTCATGCGTCATGTGATCATGCCCGCAGCCCTGCCCGAGATTCTGACGGCGATGCGCATTGGTATCGGCTTTGGCTGGACGACGCTCGTCGCGGCCGAGATGGTCGCCTCGACCAAGGGCCTTGGCTACATGGTGCTTTCGGCCAGCCAGTTCCTGCAGACGCCCGTTGTCATCATGGGGATCTTCGTGATCGCCATCATCGCCTTCGGCTTCGACCTGCTCATGCGCTTCCTCGAACGCCGCCTTGTTCCGTGGAAGGGCCGGATGTGACCCGAAGGACAGACCGATGATCTACCTGAAGAAGGCCCGGAAAACCGCCGAGACGGATCAGCAGGACGTGCGCGCCGCTGTGGCTGCAATGCTGAAGCGCATCGCCGATGGCGGCGAAGAGGCGGCCCGCGCCTATGCGCGCGAGCTGGACAACTGGACGGGCGAGATCATCGTGTCGGATGCCGCGCGCAAGGCGGCGGCGGATGCTGTGCCCGAGCGCGTGAAGGAAGATATCCGCTTTTCCCACGCGAATATCCGCCGCTTTGCCGAGGCCCAACGTGCCACCATCTCGGATTGCGTGGTCGAGATCCTGCCGGGACTGACCGCCGGCCAAAAGCAGATCCCGGTTTCGGCGGCAGGCTGCTATGTGCCGGGCGGGCGCTACAGCCACGTTGCCAGCGCGATCATGACCATCACCACCGCCAAGGTCGCCGGTGTGCCGCACATCACCGCCTGTTCCCCACCAAGGCCGGGGATCGGTATTCCCCCCGCAATCCTGTTCGCGATGGATTTGTGCGGCGCCGATGTGATCCTGAACATGGGCGGGGTGCAGGGTGTCGCGGCAATGGCGAGCGGGCTTTTCGGCCTGCCCAAGGCCGACATTCTTGTGGGGCCCGGCAACCAGTATGTGGCCGAGGCCAAGCGGGTTCTTTTTGGCCAGGTCGGCATCGACATGTTCGCGGGGCCGACCGACAGCATGGTCGTCGCCGATGCCAGCGCGGATGCCGAGATGGTGGCGTTCGACCTCGTCGGTCAGGCCGAGCACGGCCATAACTCGCCGGTCTGGCTCGTCACCTCCGACGCGGCGCTGGCGCAGAAGGTTCTGGATCTTGTGCCACGCCTGATCGACGCGCTGCCGCCGCTCAATCGTGACAGCGCCCGTGCCGCCTGGGATGGCATGGCCGAGGTGATCCTGTGCGACGGCCCCGAGGAGATGGCCCAGGTGGCCGACCACTATGCGCCGGAACATCTGCACGTTCAGGCGAAAGACCTCGACTGGTGGCTGCAACGGCTCAAGGCCTATGGCTCGCTCTTCCTGGGCGAGGAGACAACTGTCGCCTTCGGGGACAAGACATCGGGGCCGAACCACGTCCTGCCGACCTCGGGCGCAGCGCGCTACACCGGCGGGCTTTCGGTGCACAAGTTCATGAAAACGGTGACCTGGCAGCGCGCAACACGGGATGCGACCCGGCCGCTGGCCGAAGCCACGGCGCGGATTTCCCGGCTGGAAGGCATGGAAGGGCACGCCCGATCCGCAGACATCCGCCTCGCCAAGTTCTTTCCCGGCGAGGTTTTTGACCTTCGGCCGGACGCCGCTGCGTCTTGAAAGGCTGCAGAGGGAACGGCGGTACCGCGCGCTAGCAATCCTCCCAAGGGAAGCTATGGAGTCGCCCTGTGCCTACAGCCTGATCCCGCTCCGCGCCTCGGCCGGTCGCAGCGAATTGCGCCGGCTCACCGATCATCATGTGGGTCTGGCCCGCAGCGCAGGTCGCAAGTCCGAAGACGGGCTGGTCCTGCGCTGATCGTCAGCCCGGCATCATCCTTCCGCGACCTGTGGCGAAGTGGCGGTCTTGCGGGCCTGCAGCCAGGCAAGAATTTTCTGCAGGCCTGCCTTCCTGGCGCGACCGCGCGGATGGACAAGGCTGTAGGGATGGCCTAGTGGCATTGACAGGGAAGACAGCGCGACGAGCTTGCCGCTTTTCAGATCGTCTTCGGCCAGCATGCGTTGCCCAAGGGCGACGCCAAGGCCCTCGCAGGCGAAATCCAGAGCAAGGCCGGACATGCCGACGACAAAGCCCTTGGATCGGCCGGGCCGCACTGTGCCGTTCCGGGCGAACCATGCCTCCCATGAGGGGAGCGAGCCAAATCCCGGCCCCCAATCGGTGTGGATGAGGTCCTCATCCGGGACGCCGGCAAGACCCGGGGTCGCCGCCGCTGGGTTTCGCGCGAGGTAGCCGGGACTGCAGACCGGCAGAACCTCGTCGCGGCGCAACTCGATCCGGGTCAGTTCGGGGTAGGGGTTGGTACCGTAGCAGATGCGCAGGTCGATCTCGGCATGGTCGAAATCCACCGGGTCCTCCTCGATCCGCAGCGCGAAGCGGATCTGCGGTTCCACCCGAACAAACGCCGCCAGACGCGGTGCGAGCCAGCGTCTTGCGACCGATGGCAGGACGCTGATGACCAGCCGTGACCGGGCCGTCCCGGTCAGCGTCTGCTCGGTCACGGTCGAGATCGCCTGAAGCGCCTCGGTCGTGCCGGCAAAGATTGCGTGGCCGGCATCGGTCAGCACCACATGGTTGTTGTGCCGCGCGAACAGGCGCTTGTCGAAGAATTGCTCCAGGTTCCGCACCTGCTGGCTGATGGCGGCCGGAGAAACGCCGATCTCGCGGGCGGCAGCAACATAGCTGCCGGTCCGGGCCGCTGCCTCGAAGGCGCGCAGGGCATTGAGAGGGGGAAGGCGGGCGGTCATTTTCTGGCTTAGTTTATCTAAGTCAGCCTAACATTTTGCCTGCTTGTGAAAAGAAGAATCTGAGCCACCCTTATTTCAGAAACCAGCCCGAGAGGCTCAGATGCGCGACATACTTGATCTCGACCGCGTCCCGCTTGACCAGCCTGGATCGCCTGCCTGGCATCAACTTGTGGCCCGGTGTCGGGCCGACCTGGCAAGCGAAGGCATGTTCAATCTCGATGGCTTCGTGAAGCCTGACGCGGTGGCGCGTGCCATGACCCAGATCGAGCCGGTCATGGAAACGCTGTCCTTCGTCCACAAGCGCGCCCACAACGTCTATTTCCGCGATGACGTGCCCGGCATCCCGGAAGGGCATCCGGCGTTGAACAAGGTCAACACGATCAACCACACCGTTTGTGGCGACCAGATCGCCGAAACTGTGCCGGCTTGGATCTATGAATGGCCGCAGTTCGCCGTGTTCCTGGCCGCCACGATGGAGAAGGCGACGCTTTTCACCATGCGCGACCCGCTCGCCCGGCTAAACGTCATGCGGTACGGCGACGGCGAGGCATTGAACTGGCATTTCGACCGCTCCGAATTCACCACCACACTCTTGCTGCAGGCGCCGAGCGGCGGCGGGGACTTTGAGTATCGGTCCAACCTGCGCACCGACACCGACCCGAATTACGAGGGTGTCGCGGCTACGCTGGAAGGGCGCGATCCCGAGACCAAGACGCTGCATCTGACGCCCGGAACACTGAACGTCTTCAAGGGCAAGAACACGCTGCATCGGGTCACGACCTGCGCCGGCCCCCGGTCGCGCTACATCGCTGTCTTTTCCTATTACGAACGCCCGGGCGTGATGTTCAGCAAGCAGGAGCAGATCGGTTTCTACGGCCGTGCGGCTTGATCGGAGACATCTATGGGACAAGCGAAATTCACGCAGCTTGCCGAAGCGCTGAAGCAGAGCGAGGTCCTGGACTACGATCAGGCCTGGTCGATGCCGCGCAGCTACTACATCGACAAGGATGTCGCGGCGCTGGAACGTGAACGACTGTTCGGTCGCGAGTGGTTGTGCTTCGGCCGGTCGGAAGAGGTAGCGAAGCCCAACGACTACATGGCCTTCCAGCTGTGCGATGAGCCACTTGTCGCCGTTCGCGGCGAGGATGGAAAGCTGCGGGTCTTCTCGAACGTCTGCCGCCATCGCGGCGCGCTTCTGGCCGAAGGGCACGGGAACCGGCCGCGCCTTGTTTGCCCCTATCACCAATGGTCCTACGATTTCGAAGGCAAGCTTGCCGGCGCGCCCAGGATGGAGCCACACAAGGGTTTTGACCGCGCCTCCTGCCGTCTTCCGGAGTTTCCCGTCGAGGAATGGCACGGCTTCCTGTTCACCAATCTGGGCAGCAATCCCGAGCCGCTGGCCCCACGGCTCGAGGGGCTGAGCGCCCAGATCCGAAACTACCATATGGAGGAGATGAAGCTCCTCTATGTCGCCGAAGAGATCTGGCACACCAACTGGAAGTGCCTGATCGAGAACTTCATGGAAGGCTATCACCTCACGCCGCTGCACAAGACCACGCTGCATCCGGTGAACCCGACGCGGCTGTGCACGCATTTTCCGGCTGGGGACGCCTATTTCGGCTATAATGCCGGTTACTCGCCCGATTTGCCGCGGTCCAACAAGGGCCATCCCGATCTGACCGAGGCAGAGGTCGACAATTGCGTGATGTTCTCGATCCCGCCGGGACTCGTTTCGGGCTGTGGCGGCGACTACAGTTCGTTCATCTGCGTGCAGCCGGAATCGATTGACCGGGTCAAGGCGCGTCTCGGTCTGATCTTCTACGGCGAGGGCTGGACTGACGAGGCGGTCGCCCATGCGGTGACGCTGTTCAACGATACGATGTCGGAGGACAAGGATGTGCTGATCGGGCTGATGGCGGGAATGGCCTCGGCGCACCACAGCGCCGGGCCTTTGGCGCCGGCCGATTTCGAGGGTCCGGTGCTGGATTTCTACCGCTATTACAGCCGCCGCATGCAGCAGACTCTCAGAGAAGCGTGAAGTGACCGCCATCAGGTCAGCTTGTGATTGACCGCGGACCGGAATTGGCGGCGGAATGGCAGAAAGACGTAAGACGGGACTGCGAACGACACCCAGGCAAAGACCCAGGAAAACCAACAGGAGAGATCAATGGCCAAGGATCATCGGCTTATCGACCGGCTGCGCGGCGGGCGAAGCGAGATTGAGAACCACCTGATCGACGGGCTCGTCGATGGCCGGATCAGCCGGCGCGATTTCATGCGTCACGGTTCTGTCCTGGGTCTCTCCTTGCCGTTCCTTTCGGCGACGGCCGGTGCCGCCGGCTTCGAGCTTTTGCTGCCGTCGCGCGCACGCGCGGCGACAGGGGGGACGATCCGGGTGGGCCAGATCGTTCCGGCGGGCGCGATCGACCCTGTGAAGATCGCCGATGGCGGTGGCATCACCGTACTTTCGCAGGTTGCCGAGAACCTCGTCCTTTCGGCCCCCGACCTGACAGCGCAGCCCCTGCTTGCGGTAAGCTGGTCTCCGAATGCCGACGGCTCGGTCTGGACCTTCAAGCTGCGCCAGGGCGTGAAATTCCACAGCGGCAAGGAAATGAACGCCGACGACGTGGTCGCGACCTTCGACCGGCTGACCGATCCCGCAAACGGCTCGAACGCGCTGTCGGCCTTTACCGGGGTGCTGTCCAAGGGCGGCACGCGCAAGGTCGATGACTCAACGGTCGAGTTCCACCTGGACGCCCCGAATGGCGGCTTTCCCTATGTCGTGTCGACCGACAACTACAACGCCGTCATCTTGCCGGCCGACTTTGCCGGCGACTTCGAGAAGGATATGAACGGCACCGGGCCGTTCAAGATGGTCAAGTATGTGCCCAAGCAGGGCGCGAGTTTCGAGAAGAACTCCGACTATTGGGGTGGCGCGCCCAATCTCGATCGGGTCGAGATCACCTTCTACGAAGATTACCAGCCGCAGATCCTTGCCATGCTCGGCGGCCAGCTTGACGTGATCGAGCAGATCCCGGTGCTTCAGGGCGCGGCTCTGCTGAGCAATCCGGATGTGACGATCATCAGCACCCCGTCCTCGGCGCATCAGGAAGTTCACATGCGCACCGACATGGCGCCCTTCACCGACAAGCGGGTGCGGCAGGCCGTGGCGCTGACGCTTGACCGGCCGAAGCTGGTGGATGGTCTGATGCGTGGCAAGGCGCAGATCGGCAACGACAGCCCGTTCATGCCCGCCTTCCCGTCGACGGACGGCACGGTCGCGCAGCGGCAGATCGATCTTGCGCAGGCCAAGCAACTCCTGGAAGCGGCGGGAATGGCGGATGGCTTCGAGGTGGAGCTGACCACCGAGAAATACCTGGAAATCCCGCAATACGCCCAGGTGATCCAGAACGCGGTGCAGGCCGTCGGCGGCAACATCAAGCTCAACATCATGGATCAGGGCGCCTATTATGGCGATGCCGTGCCCGGCAAATCGCCTTGGCTCGACTCGACGATGGGCATCACCGATTACGGCCATCGCGGGGTGCCGAACGTCTTCCTGCAAGCGCCCCTTCTCAGCACGGGCACCTGGAACTCGGCCCATTTCAACAACAAGGACTACGACGGGCTTGTTGCAAGCTTCATCGGCGCGCTGGACCTCGAGTCGCAGAAGGAGACGGCCGGCAAGATCCAGCGCCTGCTGCTGGACGAAACGCCGATCATCTACGGCTACTTCTACGACTTCCTGACCGCCACCCGGAAAGGAGTGACAGGGGTCGAGCCGACCGCCATGAGCCACCTGTTCCTGCAACGGGCAAGTCTCTGACCAGAAAACAATGGCTGGCGGCGCAGGGGGGCACCCCTTTGCCGCCAGCCTGAGAGACAGACCGACCGGGATGAGGCGGACGCGCAGGTGATGACGACAGCAGAGGCCGGGCCAAGAGCCCATCGGGCGAACGGGGGACGGACCGATCGCTAGATATCTGACGAAGCGGCTGGTGCTTTCGATTGCGACGCTCTGGTTGCTGAGCGTCCTGATCTTTCTGGGCGCGCGGATGCTGCCCGGTAATGTCGGCCGGGCGATGCTTGGGCCCTTTGCCGATGCCCGGGCGGTCGAGCAATTGAACCACGAACTCGGCACCGACCGGCCATTGATCGAGCAATACGCGACATGGATCGGCGGTTTCGTGACCGGGGATCTGGGCGAATCCTACGCCTATCGTGCCCCGGTTGCGCCTTTCCTTTGGACGGCGCTGGTCAATTCAGCAAAACTCGGCCTCGTGGCATTTATCATGGTCGTGCCACTGGGGCTTTTGGGGGGCACCATCGCCGCGCTCTATCGCGACCGTGCGGCGGATCGGATCCTCTCGGCGCTTGGCCTGGCGGCAACGATCGTGCCGGAATTCGTCTCGGGCATCATCCTGATCCTGGTCTTTGGCGTCTGGCTGCGCTGGTTTCCGATCTCGGCCACTCCGCCCGAAGGGGCAGGCCTCCTGATCCAGATCTATCACCTGATCCTTCCGGCAATACCGCTGGTGCTCGTCCTCTTCGGGTACATCGCACGGATGGCCCGCGCCGGCATGATCGAGGCGCTCGATGCCGACTACACCCGGACCGCCGTTTTGAAAGGCCTGAGCTTTCCCCGGGTGATCTGGCGGCATGTGCTGCGGAACGCCCTCTTGCCCACCATCAGCGTCATCGCCACGCAGACGGTCTATCTGATCGGCGGTCTCGTGGTGATCGAGATCCTGTTCCAGTATCAAGGCATCGGCAGCCTGATCTACACCGCTGCCAACAAGAAGGACTTCCCGATGCTGCAGGCGGGGATCCTGGCCGTCGGTATCCTGTTCACGGCAACGACGCTGATCGCCGACCTGCTTTACGCCTTGCTCGATCCGCGCATCCGCCACGGGGGCGACGAATGACCGACACCGCCGCCAGCGAACAGGATCGCCCGGCCAAGACGGCCGCGCCCCGCAATCTGGCAAGCCGCCTCCTGCGGCGCCCCTCCTTCGTGATTGGCGCGGCGATCACACTCTTCTGGATCGGCTGTGCCATCTTCGGTGCGGCGCTTGTGCCCTTTGATCCGTTCGAGACCAACGTGATGAACACGCTGATGCCGCCTTCGGCCGCGCATTGGTTCGGCACCGATGATCTCGGCCGGGACATCTTCTCGCGCGTGATCGTCGGCGCGCGGGACATCCTGACGGTGGCACCGCTGGCCACGCTTCTGAGTACGATCCTCGGCACGGCACTCGGGCTGGCGATGGGGTATTTCGGCGGGTTGTTCGACGAGGTGATGAGCCGGCTTGTCGACGCGGTCCTCGCCCTGCCGACCGTGGTCGTGGCGCTTCTGGCGCTGACGGCGCTTGGCGCTTCGACCACAACCGTCCTGTTCGTGATCGGCTTTACCTATGTGCCGATCATCGGGCGGACAGTGCGCGCCGCCGTGCTGAGCGAACGCGGGCTCGACTATGTCTCGGCCGCCGAACTGCGGCGTGAAAGCCCGCTCTACACCATGTTCGTCGAAATCCTGCCGAACGTGATGCCCGCGATCCTGGTCGAAGCGACGGTCCGGCTGGGCTATGCGATCTTCACGGTGGCGACGCTCAGCTTCATCGGCTTCGGCATCCAGCCGCCATCGCCCGACTGGGGGCTTTCGATCGCGTCGAGTTACGGGCTGATCGGCGGCGGTTACTGGTGGACGGTGCTGTTCGATGGGCTCGCCATCGCCACGCTCGTCATCGGGGTAAACCTTGTCGCGGACAGTGTGCAGGGGGCCCTCAATGACTGAGACTGCCGCACTCAGGATCGAGAACCTGTCGGTCGGCTACAGCGTCAAGGGTCAGATGCAGCGCATCCTCGACGATGTCAGCATCGAGATCGGACGCGGCGAAGCCTATGGGCTGGTCGGTGAATCCGGCTGCGGCAAGTCGACCACGGCTTTTGCCGCTCTGCGCTACCTGCCACGCAATGGCCGGATCCAGGCCGGGCGCGTGTTGATCGACGGGCAGGATGTCTACAGTCTCGACACCGCGCGCCTGCAGGACCTGCGGCGGCGCTCGGTTGCGATGGTCTATCAGGACCCGGGGCGGGCGCTGAACCCCTCGATCCGCATCGGACGCCAGCTGGCTGAAGTCTTCGAACTGCTTGGCGAGCCACGCGCGACCTGGAATCGTCGAAGCGTCGAAATGCTGGAGCGGGTCCGGATCCGCGATCCGCTCTCGGTCATGGCGCGGTTCCCGCACCAGCTTTCCGGCGGGATGCAGCAACGGGTCTGCATCGCCATGGCGCTGGCGAGCAACCCTTCCCTGCTGGTCCTCGACGAACCTACCACCGGCCTCGACGCCACGGTCGAGGCCGAAGTGCTGGACCTGATCCGACAGCTTCGCCGGGAGTTGAAGACCTCGATCCTGTTCATCAGCCACAACCTCGCCGTGGTGGCGCAGATGTGTGATCGCGTCGGGGTGCTCTACGCCGGCCAACTGGTCGAGCAGGGGCCGACGGCGGCGCTGTTCCGCGCGCCGCGTCATCCCTATACGGCGGAACTGTTGCGCTGCCTGCCCGACCGCAACCGCAGCAAGGCCGACGCGCCGCTATCGACAATCCCGGGCTTCCTGCCGCTGCCCGGCAGCATTACGCGGGGCTGCGTTTTTGCCGACCGGTGCCGGCTGGCCGACCAGCTCTGCCGCGATGTCGCGCCGGAACCGCACCTGTCCGGCGAACGGATGTCGCGTTGTCATCATGAGGACCGGATCGGAGAGTTGCAGGCTGGCTCGCCCCCCCGGCCGCCAACCGCTCCCGCCCCCGGCCAGGGCGAACCGGTTCTTGAACTGCGCCATGTCAGCAAGACATTCGGCCAAAACGCCCACCGCGTCCGCGCTGTCAGCGATGTCGACCTGACCCTGCGCGAAGGCGAGACCCTGGGCCTCGTCGGAGAGTCGGGCAGCGGCAAGACCACGCTCGCCCACGCGATCCTCGGACTCAGCCGGCCGGATGCCGAGAGTGCCATTCTTCTGGATGGCAAGGCGCTTGGGGCCCGTTTGTCTGAGCGATCGCTCGACGAGGTCAAGGCGCTGCAGATCGTGTTCCAGAACCCGGATTCGGCGCTGAACCGGTCGCATACGGTTCGCCGCATGATCGGACGGACGATCTCGCGCCTGCTGAGCCTGTCGCCGGCGGCGCGATCGAAGCGGATCGACGACCTGACCCGCGCTGTCCGGCTGACACCGCGCCATCTGTCGGCACGTCCCCGTCAGCTTTCCGGTGGCCTGAAGCAGCGGGTCGCGATTGCCCGTGCCTTTGCCGGCGAGCCGCGCGTGGTGATCTGCGACGAGCCGACCTCGGCGCTTGACGTATCGGTGCAGGCGGCGATCCTGAACCTGCTGGTCGAACTTCAGGCCAGCGAACGGGTCAGCTATATCTTCATTTCGCATGATCTTGGCGTCGTCCGCTACATTTCAGACCGGATCGCGGTTCTCTATCTTGGCAGACTGCTCGAATTCGGTCCGGCAAAGGCCGTTTTCGAGGGGCCCCATCATCCCTATACCGAGGTGCTCCTGTCCTCGGTTCCCTCTATCGAGGATCAGCCCCGGCAGCGGGTCCGACTGAACGGCGACATTCCAAGTGCGACCGGGCCCGTAGCAGGCTGCATCTTTCACTCGCGCTGCCCGCGGAAGATCGGCGCAATCTGCGAAACTCAGGCGCCGCCCCGGTTGCATCTGGACGGCGACCACATCATCGATTGCCACCTGCCAATCGACCGGCTTGGCCGCACCTGACGGCTCAGGTCGCCGCGGTCTCGGCCCCCGCCAGCATGTCGAAGATCTTTGCGCGTTCATCGTGGACAAGCAGCAACGCCAGATCGCCGGGGCCGACCATGCGAAGGATCTTTCCGGCGCCGTCCGCGGGGCTCTCGGCGAGAAGGACGTGATCCGGCGACAGCCCGTTCTCGAGGCTCGCCTGCCTGAGCAGACCCGAGACCTCGCCGGGCGCCCGCCCGCGCAGGTATTTCGGGTTTTCCGCCGCGACCACGACATCGGGGGCCAGCGCGAAGGCGCCATCGACCAGGGCACGAATATCCGCGTCCGACCTGTCACCCGCGTGGCTGAGCAGGATGAAGCGCCGCCGCGCGGGAAGCGCGCCAAGGGCGGAGGTGACGGCCGCGATTGAATGGGGGTTGTGGGCAAAGTCGACAAAGACCCGCGCGCCATTCACCGCGAATTCGTTGGCGCGGCCGGGGTTGTCGCGAGGGTCGCTGCGGAAGGTCGACAGCACCTGCCGGATTGCACTGTCGGGAAGGCAAAGCGCACGTGCGGCGAGTGCCGCCGCGAGGGCGTTCTCGATATTGTAGCGGGCAGCCCCGCCGAGCGTCAGGGGAACGTCCGAGGCAGCGATCAGTGCCGTTTCGGCCGCGCCATCCGACAGGCGGAGGACACCGTCCTCCAGCCAGCCGCAGGCCCGACCCGAAGCCCGGGCTGCCCGAAGCTCGCCCCGTGACGGATCGAGGGAGAACCAGACGGGCAAGAGGTCGAGACCCGCCGCCAGGTCGCGCAGCATCTCGTCCCTGGCATTGAGGATCAGGGCGCCTCCGGGCGCCAGGCCGCGGCGGATCGCAAGCTTTACCTGGGCCAGTTCCGCCACGGTATTGATCCCGTACTGGCCAAGATGATCCGCGGCGACGTTGGTCACCACGGCAGCCTTGGCGCGCGTCACCGGGAGACCGCGCCGGAGGATGCCGCCACGGGCGACCTCGAGAACGCCAAGCTCGAGCCTCGGATCGCGCAGCAGAAGGCGGGCACCCGCCGGACCCGAATAGTCGCCCCTGTCCAGGATTTCGTCCCCGACCCGGACAAAATCGGTCGAGGACAGACCCGAAACCTTCCCCGCCGCTTGCCCCATGGCCGCGATTAGCCGGGTGGTCGTGGTCTTGCCGTTCGTGCCGGTGACCAGGGCGAGCGGCACGTTGTGGAGAGCGTCCCAGTCCGGTCGCCGCGGCAGGGCATCGAAATCCCAGGTCCGCGATCCGCTGCCGTGGCCGAGAGTGATGGCATCGTCATCCAGAAGCCGGTCGATCCCCCGGCTGCCGGCCTCATCAACAAGTTGGACCAGGGTCGGATTGGACTCCACTGCCGCAATCCGGCGCAACTCGTCGATCATGCGGGGCAGGGGCCAGGCTTCGCGTCTGAGGATCTCGCTGGCGGTGTAGTACCAGGCGGCCTCGATCACATAGGCTGCCGTCAGCAGCTGATCGACCGGCGCGGCAAAGAACAGGCTCGCGCCCCCGTCGAACCGGCGAAGCAGGATCTCCGGATGCTGGCCAAGCGCGTCAAGCAACGCCCTCGCATGGTCTTGCCAAAGACCCAGCATCAGGTCCCGGTCCGCCCCCGGCGCCAGTCCGTCTCCGACAGCGCCGGGTCGGTCGGAATAAAGGTTTGGTCCGAGCAGCCTGCGGCACCCGTCCAGCACCAGCGTTGGGTCCTCGGGGACCGGGATCACCAGCGATTCTGCGAGTTCCTGGAAGCGGACGGACATCGCTCAGTCGGCTTCCTCGCCGCCGCTGCCCCGCGCAAGCCGGACCCCCCGCTCGTCGCGGATCAGCGTATCGCCACCCGCCAGAAGGTCCTCGTAGCCGACTGTGCGTTCGACCTTCACCGGGGCAGGGGCGGCGGCCTCGCGTTCGGCCTTCTTGAAATAGATGATCTGCTTCCAGGACCGGGTCAGTTCATCGGCGAAGACGACCAGAAGGTCGCCGATCTGCGCCGTTTCCAGGCCTCGGTCGATCGCAGCGACCTCGCTCGGCATCAGGGTGATCTGGCTGTCCTTGACCCCTTCGGCAAGAAGCACCGTGCGCAGCATCTCCGGCACCTCCATCTCGCCCCGACCCCTGCGGTCATCGTCGGGCTTGAGGAAATAGTGGTCGAAATGCCCGGCTAGTTCCTTGCCGGCCGCGAAGATGTCCTCATCCCGGCGATCGCCGGGCATGGCCGCCACGACAAGGCGGCGGCCCTTCACGTCGAGCCGATCGGCGAGGCCAGCCATGGCAGCGATGGCGGCCGGGTTATGTCCGTAGTCGAGGATGACCTTGAACGGATGTTCGTCATAGACGTTGGTCCGCCCCGGCGCCTGGAAGAAGCTCGTATCGAAGGTCCGCAGCCCATGGCGGATGTTGTCGAGGTCGAGCCCGAAGGCGAATGCCATCGCACAGGCGAACATGGCGTTCTGCACGTTATAGAGGGCCTTGCCCTCCAGTGTCGCCGGGATCAGGTGCGACCAGAGGACCGGCAGGTGCAGGCCCTTGGAATAGATGGTGATCATGTCGCCATTCATCGCCTTTTCCAGAACGACAGCGCGCCCGCCCGCGCGGATATGCTCCTTCACCAGCGGATGGTCGGAATTCATCGTGATGTAGCAGATGTGGCTGGCATGGCAGAAATCGGCCATGCGCAGGCAGTGCATGTCATCGGCATTGAGCACGACCGTGTCAGTCGCGGTTTCCACGACGACGCGCTTGACGACGGCGAGTTCCTCCAGCGTGTTGATCCCGCCCATGCCGAGGTGATCGGACGCCACGTTCAGGCAGGCCGACACGTCGCAGCGCTGATAGCCGAGGCCCGACCGCACGAGGCCACCCCGCGCCGTCTCCATCACCGCGAAATCGACGGACGGGTCGCGCAGGACCATCTGGGCCGAGGCGGGCCCGGTCATGTCGCCCTTCACCGTCAGCTTGCCATCGACATAGACCCCGTCGGTCGAGGTCATGCCGACGATCTTGCCGCTCGACTTCATGATATGGGCCAGCATCCGGCTGGTCGTCGTCTTGCCGTTCGTTCCGGTGATCGCGGCGATCGGGATGCGCGACTGGGTGCCGGGCGGGAACAGCATGTCCATGACCTTGCCCGACACGTCGCGCGGCTTGCCCTCGGATGGCGCCACATGCATCCGGAAGCCGGGCGCCGCGTTCACCTCGACAATGGCGCCGCCGATCTCCTTGTAGCTTTTGGTGATGTCCGGCGTCAGGAAATCCACCCCGCCGACGTCAAGACCGATGGCCTTGATTGTCCGCTCTGCCATGTCGCGGTTGTCGGGGTGGCAGACGTCGGTCATGTCGATCGCCGTCCCACCGGTCGACAGGTTCGCCGTCGACCGCAGATAGAAGGTCTGCCCTGCGGGCAGCACCGTCTCGGCCGTATGACCGGCATCGGCCATCAGCCGCTCGGCCTGCGCGTCAAGCTCGAGATTGGTCAGCACCTTTTCGTGGCCGATCCCGCGGCGCGGGTCCTGGTTCACGATCTCGACCAGCTGGGCGATGGTGTGTTTGCCGTCGCCCACCACGTGACCCGGCACACGCTTGGCCACCGCCACGAGCTCTCCGTTCACCACCAGCATCCGGTGGTCCATCCCGGTTATGAACTGCTCGACAAGGATCCCCCGGCTTTTCGACTGGGCCTTGGCTTCGGCAAAAGCGACCTCGATCTGCGCATCCTCGGTCAGGTTGATCGAGACGCCGCGCCCGTGGTTCCCGTCGAGCGGCTTCACGACCACCGGATAGCCGATCCGCTTCGCCGCCCGGATCGCCTCGTTCGGCGAATAGACCAGGCGCTGCTGCGGCACCGGCAGGCCAAGGTCGTTCAGCATGTTGTGGGTGTCTTCCTTGTCGCAGGAAATCTCCACGGCGATGTGCTTGGTCTGGCTGGTGATCGTTGCCTGGATGCGCTGCTGGAACTTGCCGTGGCCGAACTGCACGAGCGAGTTGTTGTTCAACCGGATCCACGGGATGTCCCGTTCCTCCGCCGCCTTGACCAGCGAACCGGTCGAGGGCCCGAATTCCCGACGCTGCGCCGACAGGACGAAGCTTTTCAGTTCGGCGGCGAAGTCGAATTCAGGATCATATTCGTAATCGGTGAGCTTCTTCACCTGCTCGGGCAGCAGGTGCATGAGCAGCCTTATGGCAAGCCGCCCCGCATCAAGTCCCACGTCGCGCTGCCGGTATTCGTAGACGAGGTTGTATTGTCCCGGCACCCCGGTTCCGCGTGTCCGGCCGAAGGACACGTCCGATCCCGCGACCCCCTGGATCTCCAGCGCGACATGCTCGGCGACATGGCCCAGCCAGGTGCCTTCCCCTTCGCGCAGGCGCCGGATCAGACCGCCCGGTTCCCGATAGGAGCAGCCATGTTCACGCAGCCCGGGCAGGGCTTCGACCAGTGCGTCGATCCAGGCCTCGCCAAGGCGCGTCGAGGGCCAGTCTTCCAGCACGCCCAGATCGACGACATGGCGGATGACGGGAAAGCCCGCCCAAACGTTCGGACCGACAAACACGTTGGTCGAGACGATCTTCATGGGCGTTCTTCCTTTCTGCTGGTTTGAGGGTCAGTGCGAGCGGGTCCAGTCGTTAGGCAAAGTGCAGAAGGCCGCATGCGCGTCGGGCGCAAAGGCGTGGCGACCGTTCAGGTCATAGCGGCAGCCTTCGCCCATCACATGGACCTTGAGGCCAAGCAGCGTCAGTGCCTGTCCCGGACGGGCTTCCCACATCGAGGAATGGGTCAGTTCCGAGGCATCGACCACCGTCACCGTTCCCGATCCGACAACCTCGAACACGCCGTCCGGTCCGATGAAGGCCGCCGTATCCTCGTCGATCCCCAGACCGATCAGGAACGGATTGTAGGACGATGCCGACAGGAGCCGCCCCAGCCGGTTCCTTTGCGTGAAATGCTGGTCGATGATGACGGCATTGGTCAGGCCGAGGCCGGGCGCAAGGCTGACGGCCCCTTCGACAGGCGAGGAATTGCTGTCACCGCCGGCGATCATGTGTTCGGACATGATCGACGCCCCGGCAGAGGTGCCGGCGACATGCACCCCGGCGGCATTGCGGCGGCGGATCCTCTGGGCGATGCCCGTGCCTCCAAGGATGGTCGAAAGGCGCAACTGGTTGCCGCCGGTCAGGAAGATGCCCGTCGCCCGGTCGAGCATCTCGAGATAGCGCGGGTTCTCGCAATCCGCTCGGCGCGTGATCGGAAGGAAATCGACCTGCGCCGCACCGAGGTCACGGAAGATGCGGTTGTAGTCCTGGCCAGTCGTTTCCAACTCGGACGCAGTCGGGATCACCACGATATCGGCGCCCGCCCCCCCGGACAGCTCGACGAACCGCCGGTGGATATGGCGTTCCTTGAGGCGATCCTCGCCGCCTCCGATTGGAATTATGAAGCCACGGGGAGCATTGGCGCTGAGCGGCGCAGGACACATGACGAAAGAGTTCCTGGACTGGCCCGGCGGGCCTGCTGCATTTCCCCCGATCGCGGCCACGTCCCTTGAAAGACGCTCCGCCCCCCACAGGACCCAACCATGGCGAAAGGTGCGTAAGCTCGCAAGCCATTAGGTGCATGGCGCGTGTCGACGCACCCGCGAGATTCCCGGTTCTATTCTTTCGAAGGCGGATTAAGCTGACCTGACCACTCTGAGCCCCGCTCAGCCAGACGTCTCATCAGACGAGGAGGTCGGTTCCATGAGAGTCGTTTCGGTCCTTGGCCCATCCCACACCGGCAAGACCACGTTGACCCAGGCCCTGGCCGGGCTGGAAACCGAGCGCCCGCAACGATCCGGGTTCTATGGCGATGCCGCTGTGACACGGTTCCAGTTCATGTCGGAAAACTGGGCCATCCTGGATTGTCCCGGCGGCATCCAGAATCTGCCGCTTCTGCCCTCTGCCCTTGCCGCCAGCGATGCTGCCGTCCTTTGTGTGACAGCCGAAAGCGATGCCGCCGTCCTGGCCGCGCCCTATCTGCGCCTGCTCGAGGCGGCGGGCCTGCCGACCTTCATCTTCCTGAACAAGATCGACATTGCTTCGGACCGGATCAGCGACGTGGTCGCCGCACTTCAGGCCTATTGCGCCCATGCCATCGTGCTGCGGCAGATCCCGATGATGGAGGGACGCAAGATCGTCGGTGCGGTCGACCTGATCTCGGAACGCGCCTGGGAGTATCATGAAGGCAAGCGGTCTTCGCTGGTCGAAATTCCGGCGGGGATGCGCGAAGGCGAACAGCAGGCGCGGGCCGAACTGCTCGATCACTTGGCCGATTTTGACGACACGCTGCTGGAAGAGCTGATCGAGGACAAGAAGCCCCTGACGGGTGAGCTTTATGACGTGGCGACGAAGGTCCTTCAGCACCACGATCTGGTCCCGGCCCTGATGGGTTCCGCCGCACACGGCAACGGTTTGCTCCGGCTGATGAAGTCGCTCCGCCACGAGGTGCCAAAGGTCGATGCGCTGCGCGAACGTCTTGGCGGCGGTCTGGCCGTCGGGGCCTTTGCGGACAATGCCAAGCATCTGGGCAAGACTGTGCTGATCCGCGCGCTCGCCGATGGCGTGGCCTCCGGTCAGCGGCTGGCCGGGGGCGCTGTCGGAAGCCTGGTCGATCTGGACGGCAAGAGCCCGATGGGGCCGCTTGCCGCCGGGTCCATCGCTGTCACGGTGAAGTCCGACCACCTGACCCTGACAGCCCCGATCTATGCCAAGGATGGAACCCTTGCCTCGCCCGACTGGACCGCTGTGCGCGGAGCGCCCTATCGCAACTTGATCTCCCCGATCAACGAGCGGGACGAGGCGCGGCTGTCCTCCGCCCTTGGCCGGCTGATGGAGATCGACCCCGGACTTGCGACCCACCAGGACCCCCAAAGCGGCCGGGTGGTCCTGTGCTGTCAGGGGCCCTTGCACCTGCGCAAGGTCGTCGAACTCCTGGATACGCTCTTCGGCGTGAAGGTCGAGACCGGGCCGCTTCCCCGCGCACTGTGCGAGACGCTTGCCCGGCCGATCGAGATGCACCACCGTCACCGCAAGCAATCGGGCGGCGCCGGACAGTTCGCCGATGTCGTGATCGACGCGGCACCACTGGAACGGGGTGCAGGCTTCCGCTTTGACGAGCAGGTGAAGGGCGGCGCGGTCCCGCGCAACTATATCCCGTCGGTCGAGGCCGGCGCGCGGGATGCGATGGCCGAGGGGCCGCACGGCTATCCGGTCATCGACGTCGCCGTGACGCTGAAGGATGGCAAGCACCACGCGGTCGATAGTTCCGACTTCGCTTTCCGCACCGCCGGCAAGAATGCCTTGCGCGAGGCGATGGCCGAGGCAGGCACCCGTGTCCTGCAACCGATCAGCCGGATCCGGATCGAGGTTCCCTCGATCTATTCCGGGGCACTCGTGCCTTTGGTTTCAGGGCTGCATGGTCAGGTGCTTGGCTTCAAGGGCGACGGCGAAGCGGCAGGCTGGGACCTGTTCGAAGCGCTTCTCCCGGAATCCGCCGAGCCGGAACTTTACCAGGCGCTTGCCAGCGCAACCCGGGGGACGGCACGCTTCACCTCCGCCTTCGAGCTTTACGAGGATCTGCGCGAGGATCAGCCGCTGTCCAGCTTGGCATGAAAGCGGGGCGAGCCGTTCGGCGCCATTACTCGAGTAATTGGGATTTGACGGTCCTGCGCCAACCCGCTTGGGGATCTGGCGCAGGGCTCATTCCTGCGACCTGACTTGCCGTGACTTGCGCGCCAGCACGGCGCAGAGCACCCGAAGCAGGTCTTCCCTCGGTGTGGCCAACAGGGTTTCCGGCCGCCGGCAGACGTGAAGACCGGGGCCGCACCAGAAGCCAGCCGTTGCCTCTGATCTCGGTGACCCGCGCCCAGTCGCCGCTGTCGCGACGGTAAAGCCAGAGATACAGCAGGTGGGTGCCGGGCCAGGGGGCGGGCTGGCAATGCAGGTCTGCGGCGACCGGGCGGGCCAGGCGATCACGGCGACGCTGATCCGGGCGGTCGAGCCTTCCCGGCTTGTGGGTCGCGGGGGAAGCCGCCTGCACCGGCCTGCATGGCGCCAATCGTCTGGCCTCGAATGGCCTGCTCGAGGCGCTGGTCATGGGCCGGGCCGCCGGTCTGGACATCGCCGCCGCGCTGCCGCGCTGCCGCTTGCTGCGGCGCCCGAAGCAAGGGTGGCGCTGGCAGGCCAATCCCCCGCCATCGATCCGGCAAGGGTCGTGCGGCTGCGCCAGATGATGACGGCTAATGTCGGGGTCATCCGCGACGAGACCGGGCTGCGCCGCGCCCATGCCGGGATCGCCGATCTGGAGCCGGGTGCAGCCCCGGCTTTTGCCAACATGCTCGCCGCTGACCGGATGATCGCCACTGCCGGGCTTCTTCGCCGCGAAAGCCGGGGCGCCCATTATCGCAGCGATTTTCCCGGCTCCCTGCCGCCGCTCCCGTCGCGGCTGACTCTCGCCGAAGCCATTGCGCTGAAGGAATTCGCATGACTGATATTCCCGATTTCCTGCTCGAACCCGTCGTTCGTGCCGCGCTGACCGAAGATCTCGCCCCTTGGGCGATGCGACCTCGCGCGCGGTGATCCTGGCGGGCACGCGCGGGACGGTGGTCATGCGGTCGTGCCAGCCGGGGATCGTCTCGGGCATGCAGGTGGCGGCGCTGGCCTTCCGTCTGCTCGACCCGAGCCTGATGGTCGAGACCCTGATGCCAGACGGTGCGTCCTGCGTCGCCGGTCAAGTCCTGATGCGGGTTTCCGGCGATATGTCGGCAATCCTGATGGCCGAACGGGTCGCACTGAACTTTGCAGGACGGATCAGCGGCGTCGCGACGCTGACCTCCGCCTTTGTCGCAGCGGCGGAAGGTCGTGCGCGCTTCACCTGTACGCGCAAGACCACCCCGGTACTGCGGCTGGTCGACACGCTGCTTCAACTGCTCGACGAGGTGTTGGCCAGAGGCGGGGCCGATTGCGTGCTTCTGGACAACATGGACAGCCCGACCCTGACCCGCGCCGTGCAGACGGTCTTGGGCCGGATGGGCACCGAAGCCTCGGGCAACAAGAGCCTGCCGCGTATCCGGGAAGTCGCTGCGACCGGGGTCGATTACGTCAGCGTCGGTGCACTGACCCATTCTGCTCTGGGTCTGGACCTTGGCCTGGATTACGCGGCGACCTGACTGGACGGGGCTGCGATCCGCTCCCTGTTCGATCTGCGGATTGCAAACGGCACACAGGGCCAGCCGCTGTATCACATTTGGTTGACAGGCCGATCCACGTCGGCTGATGATCCGTGTCAATCCACTCGCGTGACACCGGCCATGAGGAGAGCCACCGTGAAAAAGTTCGTCATCTGCCTTCTGCTCAGCCTCCCGCTTCTGTCAGGCTGTGTGTCTAACACCGTTCCGAACAGCGAATGTCCGACGGACGCGAGCATGTCCAACCGCGGTGCTAATCCGAACTGCGTCTGACGCAGACGGGTCTGACGGCTAACCGGGCCAAGATGCGCAAGTCGCGTCTTGGCGACGGGAATTGTCTGTCGGACCGAGGCGGTCAGCGCTCGTAAGGCTCGCCAAGCGAAGCGACGCCGTTGATCTTCAGCAACCGGCGGTTCGACGAGATGATGCCCAGCACTACGATCGTGACGATGTAGGGCAGGCTCGACAGGAGCTGGGAGTTCAGCGGTACGCCCTGCGCCTGCGCGGCCAGCCCGCCGAGCGACACCGCCCCGAACAGGAGCGCGCCGAAGAAGACGCGACCCGTCATCCAGGTCCCGAACACCACGAGCGCCAGCGCGATCCAGCCGCGGCCGGCGATCATTCCGTCGGCCCAGAGCGGGGTGTAGACTGTCGCCGCATAGGCACCTGCCAGACCGGCCATAGCCCCCCCGAACAGGATCGCGGCGTGCCGCAGGGCGATCACGGGATAGCCGATTGCATGCGCGGCTTTCGGGTTCTCGCCCACGGCCCGGATCACCAGCCCCAATCGCGTGAAGCGGAACATCGCCCACACCGCCAGCGTCGCGATCAGGGACAACCAGACGACGGCATCCTGGGTGAAGAGCCCCCCGACAACCGGCAGGCCCGAAAGGCCAGGGAGCGTGATCTTCGACAGGCCAGTCACGGTCAGCGCTTCGTAGGAATTGCCGATCAGCGCCGACAGGCCCTGCCCGAGGATGCCGATGGCAAGTCCTATGGCGACCTGGTTCGCCCGGAACCCGAGGGCGAGGATCCCGAACAGGAAGGACAGGCCCGCCCCCGCGAGGCCCGCGCCGAGGAAAGCGGCGGCATGGCCCCCGCCGTGATAGACGATGATGAAGGCGATTACCGCGCCAAGCGCCATGATCCCCTCGATCCCGAGGTTCAGCACCCCGGACCGCTCGACCACCAGTTCGCCAAGGGCGGCCAGTAGGAACGGCGTGGCGGCGGCCAGCATGTTGGCCAGGATGAACTCGATCCCGTTCATCGTGCGGCCCCCCTCGTGCCATGTCCCCAGTCGAGCCGGTACCGCACGAAGGTCGTCGCGGCGAGGTAGAAGACAAGGAGGCTTCCCTGGAACACGCGCACGGCCGCCACGGGCAGGTCGGCCGAGACCATGGCATTGTCCCCGCCGATATAGAGGACCGCCATCAAGAGCGACGAGGCGACGATCCCGATCGGGTGCAGCCCGCCCAGGTAGGCCACGATGATCGCCGCATAGCCGTAACCGGTCGAGATTGACCGCTGGAGCTGGCCGATCGGACCCGCCACCTCCGCCGCGCCTGCAAGTCCTGCCGCAAACCCGCCGATCAGCAGCGACAGCCAGATCGCGCGGGCCTCCGAGAAGCCGGCATAGGCGGCCGCCCGGGGGGCGAGGCCACCGACCAGGAACTGGTAGCCCCGGAAGCTTTTCTGCATGAAGGCCCAGGCGAGCACGGCCGACAGCAGAGCCAGCAGGAGCGAAACGTTGACCCGGGTTCCCGGGATAAGGATCGGCACCATCGCGTCATACTGGAACATGACCGACTGCGGGAAATTGAAGCCCTTGGGATCTTTCCACGGACCGAGCAGCAGGTAGTTGAGCACCTGCGCGGCAATCAGGCTCATCATCAAGGTCACGAGGATCTCGTTGGCATTGAGGCGCACCCGCCAGAAAGCCGGGATTGCCGCCCAGAGCGCCCCGCCGATTGCGCCGAGGATGAGCATCGCCGGCCAGATCCAGCCGCCAGTGGCCTGCGGAAACCAGACTGGGATGGCCGAGGCAAAGATCGCCCCAAGGATAAACTGCCCCTCGGCGCCAATGTTGAACACCTTGGCACGAAAACCGATGGCAAGACCTTCGGCGATCAGCAGCAACGGCCCCGTCTTGAGCAGCACCTCCGAGAAGGACGCCCAGGACAGGAACGGTTCCAGCAGCATCGCGTGAAAGACCGCGCCGGGGTCTTTGCCCATGACGAGATAGAGAACGAGGTTCACGAACACGGCGGCCGCGACCGCGAGCACAGGCGCAAGAACCGCCATCCGGGTCGAGGCGCGATCACGGCGGATCAGGCGAGGCAGGCGCAGCATCAGACTGCCTCGCGCAACGGAATATCGGCACCGATCATGTGGCGACCGATCTCCTCGGGTTTGGTGGCGCGCGGGTCCAGCGACGGCGAGAGGTGCCCCTTGTGCAACACCTGGATCCGGTCGCAGATCTCGAACAGTTCCTCGAGTTCCTCGGAGATCACCAGCACGGCCACGCCGTCGTTGCGCATGGCTATCAGGCGCTGGCGGATCGCCGTCGCCGCACCGATATCGACGCCCCAGGTCGGCTGCGCGACGAAGAGCAACTTGGGCTTGAGCAGGATCTCGCGCCCGACGATGAATTTCTGCAGGTTGCCGCCGGACAGCGCCCCCGCCTCGGCCTCCGGCCCCGGCGTGCGGACGTCGAAATCCTTAATGCAGGCGGCGGTAAAATCCGCCTCTTTCGCCCGGTCGATGAAGCCGTGGCGCAAAAGGCCAAGCGGATGCGCGGTCAGAAGGCTGTTGTCGGCCAGCGACATCTCGGGCACCGCCCCCCGCCCGAGCCGGTCCTCGGGAACGAAGGCAAAGCCAAGCGCACGCCGCTCGGCCGGACCGAGATGCGCAACACCCTGGTCCATCATCCGGACCTCGTCGCGCTCGCCTTCCGACAGGCGTGTCTCGCCCGAGATCAGGCGGGCCAGTTCTGCCTGGCCATTGCCCGAGATACCGGCGATGCCCACGATCTCGCCCGCATGGACCGTCAGGCTGACCCCGTGCAGCGAGACGGCGAAGGGGTCGTCCTCGACATGGTCGAGCCCGGCCAGTTCCAGGCGCTTTTCACCTGGTGTGCGCGCGTCGGCATGGAGCGGCGGCGGCATGTCGCGGCCGATCATCATGCGCGCCAGCTCGTGCGCATCATGCTCGCGCGGGTCGACATTGCCGGTCACCTGCCCGGCGCGCAGCACGGTCGCGCGGTCACAGATCGACTGGATCTCGTCCAGCTTGTGCGAGATGAAGAGGATCGACACGCCCGTGTCGCGCAGCCGGCGGAGCGTGTCGAAGAGAAGGCCCACCGATTGCGGCGGCAGGACCGAGGTCGGCTCGTCAAGGATCAGGAGCTTCGGTTCGGTCATCAGGCAGCGGATGATCTCGACCCGCTGCCTTTCGCCGACCGAAAGCGAATGGACGTGGGCCGAGGGATCGACTTCCAACCCGAAATCCTGCCCGAGCGCCCGGATGCGGCGGGCCAGATCGGCCTTCGCCCCCGGCACGATCAGCGAGATGTTCTCGACCACGGTCAGCGTCTCGAACAGCGAGAAGTGCTGGAAGACCATGCCGATTCCATGCCGCCGCGCCTCGGCGGGCGAGGTCAGGCGCACCGGCCGTCCCTGCCAGAACACCTGGCCTTCGTCGGGTTCCTCCACCCCGTAGATCAGCTTCATCAGGGTGGATTTGCCCGCGCCGTTCTCGCCCAGGATCGCGTGGATCGAGTTCGCGGCCACGTCGAGGTCGATGCCCCGGTTGGCACGGACCTGGCCGTAGCTCTTGGTCATCCCGCGAAGGGACAGGAGCGGCGCGGGCATGCGGGTTACTGCGGCAGCGGCGTGGCCACGCCCTTCACATGCCAGTCCATCGCGACGATCTGCTCATCGGTCATGGTGGTGCCGGCGGGAACACCTTCACTGCCGTCAGCCTTGGTGATCGGGCCGGTGAAGGGCGAGAAGCTGCCATCGGCGATCTTGGCCTCGACCTCCTTGATCTTGGCCATCATGTCGGCCGGCACGTCCGGGCTCCAGTCCACGACCTCGACGACCTTGTCAGCCATGCCGAGGAAGGCGTTCGCGCCCTTGAAGCTGCCCGCGACATGGGCGTCGACCTGCGCCTTGAAGTAGGGACCCCAGTCGGTCGCAACGCAGCCGAGATAGGTCTTGGGCGCGTAGGACTTCATCGAGGAGTTGAGGTTGAAGGCATGCACGCCCGCCTCTTCGCAGACCGAGATGACCGAAGGCGTGTCCTGCGCGTTCGAGAAGATCACGTCGCAGCCCTGTGCCAGCAGCGCCTTGGCCGCTTCCTGTTCCTTGGCCGGGTCGAACCACGAGTTCACCCAGACGACCGAAACCTCGATATTCGGGTTCACCGCCTGCGCGCCAAGCGTGAAGGCGTTGATCGAGGTGATGAGTTCGGGAATGGCAAAGGCCGAGACCGAGCCGAGCTTGCCCGACTTCGACAGCGAAGCGGCAGCCATCCCCATCAGGTAGGTGCCCTGGAAATACTTCGCCGCGAAGGGCGAGAAGTTCGGGGCGACCATGAAGCCCGAGGCATGCAGCACCGAGACCGACGGATCGCGCTTGGCGATCTGCATCGCGCCATTCTGGTAGCCGAAGGACCCCGCGATCAGGAACTTGTTCCCGTCGGCCACGGCCTTGTTCATGATGCGGTCGGCATCCGGGCCTTCCGGGATGTTCTCGACGATGGTGATCTTCACCGCGTCGCCATACGCGGCCTTCACCGGGTCTAGGCCGGCAACGAGGCTGTGCGACCAGCCCACGTCACCATTGGGCGATGGCAGGATCAGCGCGATGCCGAGCGGCTCGGCCGCATTGGCGCGCGCACCGAGTGCGGCGGCGATGGCGCCAAGGGCGGTGGTCTGGAGGAAGGTGCGTCTGTCGATCATCTGGGCTCTCCTGTTGCGTTTTTTCAGAGGTTTATCGTTGCCAGCGCAGCTTCGGCCTCGGCCGCCATCTGCGCCTCGTCAAGGCCGGGGAATTCACCCTTGGCCCAGACGATCCGTCCGTTGACCATGGTCAGGTCGGTCGCCATGCCGATGCCGACCTTGGGGATCAGGCTCGCCGGGTCGTGTCTTGTCCCGACATAGTCCATCCGCCGGCTGTCGATGGCGAAAAGATCCGCCGCCATTCCGGGCGCCAGGCGGCCGATGTCGCTGCGCCCAAGAAGCGAGGCGCCCCCGGTTGTCCCATAAGCGAGGAAATCACGCGGCTCTGGTACCGGATGGGCGCGGGTCGAGGCGGCGAGGCATTGCAGCATGTAGGCCGAATGGACGCAGTGCATGAGGTTCGAATTGTCGTTCGACGCCGCCCCGTCGCAGCCTAGCCCGACGCGAAGGCCAAAGGCCGCCATCGCGGGAATGTCTGTCACTTCGGCGCCGACCAGGTAGACCGGTTCGGGGCAATGGGCGACACCGGTGCCCGAGGCCGCCATCTTGCGCAGCTCATCGTAGGTCAGTTCCCAGCAATGGGCATAGAAGCTGTCCGGCCCGGCAAAGCCGATCTCCTCGAGGTAGTCGACCGTGCGCATCCCGTGCCGCGCCGCGATGACCGGGCTTTCACCTTCGCCCACATGGGTGTGCAGGAACACGCCCTTGTCGCGGGCCAGGGCCACCGACTCCGCGAACGTCTCGCGGTAGCAGTTCACCGGCTGGCAGGGCGAGACCACGACCTGCCGCAGGCTGAAAGGCGCGGGATCGTGGTAGGTTTCGATCAGGCGCGCGCAGTCGGCGATGAATTCGTCCGTCGTCTCCAGCATTTCATCGGGGATCGTCGAGCCTTCCGACTTCGGCAGGGTGTTCCCGCCGCGCCCGGCGTGAAAGCGCAGACCGATCTTCTCGGCCGCTTCGAACTGGCGGTCGACGATGCGTTTCCCGGCATGCCGGGGAAAGTTGTACTGGTGGTCGAAGGCGGTGGTGCAGCCGTGCTTGGCCAGTTCCGCCATCGCGGTGAGCGAGGAGTGATAGAAGCAGTCCTCGGTCAGGCGCGAGAAGATCGGGTAGATCAGGTCAAGCCACTGGATCACCGAGAGTTTCGTCCAGTCGAGCTCTGCCCGGTTGCGCACGAAGCACTGGAAGAAATGGTGGTGGGTGTTGACGAGGCCGGGAAAAAGGAACCATCCCCGCGCGTCGATCACGTCGGTTCCGGGCGGCGCCACCAGATCGCGGCCGATGGCGCGGATCGCCGGGCCTTCCGTCAGCAGATCCACGTCGCGCAGCACGCCATCCGCCGCACCGGGATCGGTGACGACAGCCCCGCAGCCGCGAAACAGGGTGCTTGCCATCACACCCGCTCCGGGATCGGGCCGGGTTCGGGCTTCAGGTCGTGAAGCCGGTGGATGCCCGGCATCTCGATGAAGCCCGGCAGCGCCCGGACTCTGCGGGTCCAGAGACGGATCGACGGATAGGGATCGACCGAGATGCCGCCATCGGGCGCGAGCATCGAATGCGGGAAGCAAGCCAGGTCGGCGATGGTCGGGCGGTCGCCCGCAAGGAAGTCATGACCCGCCAGGCGTTGGTCGACGAGCGCCGCCTCGATCTCGCGCAGGCACTGGGTGCCGGCCTTGCGGCAGGCCTCGATGTCGGCGGGCTTGTTCAGCATGTCATGGACGCGGGCCTTGCCGATCGAGGCCGACAGGCGCTGCGAAAAGGCCAGCCACTGCGCGACCCGCCCCCGCATCTCCGGTGTGTCATCGCCGAGCCAGGTCGGCCCGGTCTTGGCGGCGAGATAGGTCAGGATCGCCGAGGACTCGGTCAGGATCAGCCCGTCATCTTCGAAGATCGGGATGGTGCCGGACGGGTTCATCGCCAGGAAGGTCGCGGTCTTGTGTTCGCCGCCAGGGTGGAAATCGACGGGGCGCAGGGTGATCTTCGTCCCGGTCAGCGCCGCGAGGAGGCGCACCTTGTAGCAATCGGGACTAAGGATGTAGTCGTAAAGGATCATGCCGCCACCAGTTGCGCGCCATAGGTGAAGCCGTGGCGCTTCAGCCAGCGGCGATAGGCGACCGAGGTCATGTCGGCCCTCGTCGGAATCTCCATCCCCGGATCCAGTGGAAGAAGCCGAGGAAGCTGATTTTCCAGGATCGAGCGGTCCTGCAGGAAGATCATCTGCTGGAAATGGATCAGGTCGGTCATCGGCGTCTGGTCATCGAACAGCGCCATCCACGGCCAGACCTGACACAGGTCTTCCGCCATCGGCTGCACGAACAGGGTGATGACGTCCCATTCGCCGGGCCGCGGCGGGCAGGTCTTATACAAGATCGAGACGGTCGGCGCCGGGACCCGGTACATATAGTCGGTGGTGATCCCCCCTTCGGCCGATTTCGCTGCCTGCGGCTGGTAGAACTTCACCTTGGTCGCCCAGACCTCGTCGACCTCTTCGCGGATCTGCACTTCGTAGCGCTGGACCTCGGTATGGGGTTCGGCACCAAGGATATCGGTATGGACGAAGGGGAAATGCGCGATGTCGAGGAAGTTCTCGACCGCACGCAGGGGTGAACACTTCACCCGGACCACGCCCACATCGACAAGCCGCCTGCCGGGCTGGTCAGCCTCTGGGATGTCGAAGAGTTCCTTCGCGGGTGTCCCGAGCGAGGTCCAGACATGGCCGTAGCGGGCGCGGACCGGCAGGCAACGGCCGTCCTTCGTTGCGACAACCGGGTTGCCGCCCGCATCTCGGGCAACATGGATCGGCTCGCCCATCAGCAGGGTGTCGCGGCCTTCCGATGTAAGTTCGGTCAGGATGCCGACCGGATACCATTCATTCAGCATCGGATTGTCGGTCATGCGGCTTGCCTTTCGGTTTCGGCCTGGTGCCGGAGATCCTCCAGCGCGCGGGAAACGCTGGCCTGCGCGGTGGGCGATGTCCCGGCTGCGACCAGAGCATGCAAGGCGGTCCGGTCGCCGGGCAGCGGCTGGACCAGCAGAAGGCAGGCGATACCCGCCAAGGCAAGCCGCAGATCCCCGTCCTCGCCGATCGGGCTTGCAGACACTGCCGTGATAGTGGAGGCAGGGACCTCGACCGTCAGCGACCGCAACGGAGTGAAGCCCGGCATCTTGGGCGGGGGGCGGTCGGTGGACTCGGCTGTGACCCAGATGATGCCATCGGACTCGGCCGCGGTCAGGGTCGGCACGCGGATCGCATCGGGCGGCACCAGATCGGGATGGGCCGGGATGCGCTGGCACAGGCCCGCTTCGTTGTAGCTCCAGCCGTGATAGATGCAGGACAGAGCCTCGCCCCGGACAAACCCGTGCGACAGGCGCATCCCGCGATGTGGGCAGCGGTCTTCCCAGGCGGCGATACGGCCCGACTGACTGCGCCAGACGGCGAGTTCGCGCCCTTCGACGACCGTGGGAATGACCACCTGTGGCGGCACGTCGCGCGACAGGGCCACGGCTGTCCAGTTCTGCGGCATTTGAATTGTCTGTCCCCGGCTATCGTTCCGCACCGACCTTCGGCGCGTCTTCCGGAATGTCTTGGCAGCATACCGGAACGCAAGCCGTCGCGCCTAAGGTCAGGGCAGAAACGGATCGTTTGTATTCATGATTGCCTAGCAATTGGGCAAAGGCCAGCGTTACCTGTCGCGAACACCCGTCAGGGTCGCAAGAGGAGACTCTCGCGTTCGATCGACTCCACCCAAACGTCGATCGGGCCGAGCGAAACGCCCAGTTCCATCGCATCGACCAGATCGGGCGGGCCTTCGACCAGCAGGCTCACTTCATCCGCGCTGGCTGCTGTCACTCGTCCGATGATGCCAAGCCGGCCGGCATGGCGCGCGATCCATGGCAAGAAGGATGGCGCGCCGAGATCGCCGCGCAGGGTGAACATGTCCGAGCAGGTGGCATTGCTTGACATAGGATCCCCCAAGTGAGGTCCACCGCGACCCCGTCAGATTCCCTCTTAGTGCCTGCGCCCCCGCCCGGCAATCGACGTGGGAGACCCGCACTGGCTCTCGTCAGATCCTGTTACGGGCATTTTCTCAGGGATGTGCGGCAGGCGGAAAGGTCGCGGAATCGTCGTTACAGGAAGGGCTGGCCGTCGTGACTTCAGGCGATTTCCGTCCTGGCGCGGCATGAGGGATTTGTATACAATATATTGATTTATAACATAATTAATCCGAATTTCTCGGGGTCACAATTACATTTTACATATAGTAATACTTTTGCTAGCGTGAATGCAGGCCAGCCCTGAGGAGAGGTCAGGCCGCAATCTGAGGGAGGAAACATGTCAATCATCAAGAAGCTCGCGCTTGGCGCGGGCATCGGTGCCTTGTTGTCTACTGTTGCCTTTGCAGACGGCCTGCAGGGCAAGGTCATCGGATTTTCGCAGATCGGATCGGAGTCCGGCTGGCGCGCCGCCGAAACATCGGTGACCAAGCAGCAGGCCGAGAAAGCTGGCATCGACCTGAAGTTTGCCGATGCACAGCAGAAGCAGGAAAACCAGATCAAGGCGATTCGCGGCTTCATCGCCCAGGGCGTCGACGCGATCCTGGTCGCACCGGTCGTGTCGACCGGATGGGACGAGGTGCTGGGCGAGGCGAAGGATGCCAACATACCGGTCGTGCTGCTCGACCGGGGTGTCGATGCCCCTGAAGATCTCTACTTGACCTCGGTGGCGTCGGATCAGGTCCATGAAGGCGCCGTCGCCGGCGACTGGCTGGTCAAGACCGTGGGTGACAAGGACTGCAAGGTGGTGCAGCTGGAAGGCACCGTCGGATCCTCGCCGGCCAACAACCGCAAGAAAGGCTTCGAAGACGCGATCGCCGGTCACGCCAACATCACCATCATCCGCAGCCAGACGGGCGACTTCACGCGCTCCAAAGGCAAGGAAGTGATGGAAGGCTTCATCAAGGCCGAAAACGGCGGCAAGGACATCTGTGCCGTCTACGCTCATAACGACGACATGATGGTCGGCGCGATCCAGGCGATGAAGGATGCGGGCCTGAAACCCGGCACAGACATCCTGACCGTCTCGATCGACGCGGTTCCCGACATCTTCGCAGCCATGGCCGCCGGAGAAGCCAATGCGACGGTCGAGCTGACGCCTGACATGGCTGGTCCGGCCTTCGTCGCGCTTGACGGCTACCTGAACGGCGGCAAGGTGCCTGAGAAGTTCATCATCACCGAGTCGAAGCTCTATACTGCCGCGGATGATCCGAAAGGGCAGTACGAAGCCCGCAAGGGTCTTGGCTACTGACCCCTCCCTGATGGTAGCCTGTCCGCCGACCGGTCAATCCGGCCGGCGGACTCGTGTCGGTTAAGCGCCGACTGCGAAAGCGTCGCGAACACGAGGGGGGAAATCGTGGCGAACATCCCGATGGATGGTCAGGAACCCGTTCTGCAAGCCCGCAGGATCACCAAGATCTTCGGGCGGCACCGGGCGCTCGACGATGTCGATTTCGACATCCGCGGCGGAGAGGTTCACGCCCTTCTGGGCGAGAATGGGGCCGGAAAATCCACGCTCATCAAGATCCTGACCGGCGCCTACCAGCCCGACGAGGGCGAAATCATCCTGGAAGGCCAGCCCGTTTCCTTCCGTGATCCGTTGCAGGCGCAGGCCAAGGGGATCGGGACGGTTTATCAGGAAGTGAACCTGCTTCCGAACCGGTCAGTCGCCGAGAACCTTTTTCTGGGCCATCAGCCCACCCGATTTGGCATCGTCCAGCGCAAGGTGATCGAGGCGAAGGCGCGGGAGGTGCTTGCGACATACGGCCTCGAGATCGACGTGCGCGCCGAGCTTGGCAGCTACTCCGTCGCCGTCCAGCAGGTTGTTGCCATCGCCCGGGCTGTCGAGCTTTCGGGCAAGGTGCTCGTCCTCGACGAGCCGACGGCCAGCCTCGACCACAACGAGGTCCGGAAGATGTTCGAGGTGGTCGAGCGCCTCAAGGCGCGCGGTCTCGCCATCGTCTTCATCACCCATTTCCTTGACCAGGTGTTCGAGATCGCCGACCGGGTGACCGTGCTGCGCAACGGCCGCAAGGTAGGAACCGAGAACCTTGCGGATGTGACCGCGACCGACGTGGTGCGGATGATGCTGGGCAAGGACATCGCCTTTGGCCACCAACCGACCTGGATCGGCGAGGCCGAGACGGGTCCGGTCCGGGTCGAGTTCACCGATCTGGGCAAGGCGGGCAAGGTCGCCCCGTTTTCTCTCAAGCTGCATGAGGGCGAGGTTGTCGGCGTCGCTGGTCTTCTCGGTTCGGGCCGCACCGAGATGGCGCGGCTTATGTTCGGGGTCGACGCCGCCGACAGCGGTCAGGTCCGCGTGGGAGGAAAGCCTGCCACCATCTCCAATCCGTCCCAGGCCGTTGCGGCCGGCTTCGGCTTCTGTCCCGAGGATCGCAAGATCGACGGGATCTTTGGCGACCTTTCGGTTCGCGAGAACATCATCATCGCCCTTCAGGCCAAACTCGGCTGGTTCAAGGCGCTGAACCGCGACGAGCAGATCGAGATCGCCGGCCGCTTCGCCGAGGCGCTCGACATCCGCGCGGCCAGCCACGACATGCCGGTGAAGCTTCTGTCCGGGGGCAACCAGCAGAAGGTCATCCTTGCCCGCTGGCTTGCCATCGATCCCGGTTTCCTGATCCTGGACGAACCGACCCGCGGCATCGATGTGGGCGCCCATGCGGAAATCGTCCGCACGATCAACCGGCTGCGTGAAGACGGTCTGGCCTTGCTGGTTATCTCGTCCGAACTTGACGAGGTCGTCGCCTATTCCAACCGCGTCGTGGTGATGCGCGACCGCGAGATGGTCGCTGAACTGACCGGGGAAGAGATCACGCCCGCCGTCATCGTCAGCGCCATTGCAGAAAACAGGACACGGTCGGCATCATGAAGCGCACGGGTTTCACCTTTCTGGCGCGGCCGCAATTCGTCGCCCTGATCGCGGTCCTTTTCATCAACTGGCTGCTGTTCCCCGGCTTTTTCGACATCACCTGGCAGGATGGCCGGCTGTTCGGAAGCCTCATCGACGTGCTGAATCGCGGCGCGCCGGTTGCGATCCTGGCGATCGGCATGACGGCGGTGATCGCAACGAAGGGGGTCGATCTTTCGGTCGGCGCGGTGATGGCGATCGCCGGGGCGGTTGCCGCAAGCCTCGTCGTCGGCGGGACTGCATCGTGGATCGCCGTGCTGGCGGCCCTTGGCATCGGTCTGGCCTGCGGCCTTTGGAACGGGATGCTGGTGACGCTGCTCGACATGCAGCCGATCATCGCAACACTGGTGCTGATGGTTGCGGGCCGGGGCCTTGCCCAGCTTATCACCGAAGGCTCGATCGTGACCTTCTCGGACCCACTGCTGATCTTCATAGGCACCGGATCGTTCCTCGGCCTTCCGATGCCGGTGGTCATCGCATTCGTGCTGCTGGTCGGTTCGACCCTTGCCGTCCGCCGCACGGCGCTTGGCCTGCTGATCGAGGCGGTCGGCGTGAACCGCTCGGCGGCGCGCTTTGCCGGGATCACCTCCAGTGCGCTGCTGCTCATGGTCTACGCCTTCGCCGGCTTCTGCGCTGCGGTTTCCGGCCTGATCGTGGCCGGGGACATCCGCGGCGCCGATGCCAACAATGCCGGTCTCTGGCTTGAGCTTGACGCGATCCTCGCGGTCGTCATCGGTGGCACGTCGCTGCTTGGCGGGCGCTTCTCGATCCCGATGTCGGTGCTCGGGGCGATCATCATCCAGGCGATGAACACAGGAATCCTGATCTCGGGTTTCTCGCCCGAGTTCAACCTCGTGGTGAAATCCGGGGTGATCATCCTGATCCTTGTCCTGCAATCCCCGCTGGCCGCCCGCCTGTTCAGCCGCTGGCAAGCCCGCCCTGAAACCGCCGCCGCCCCGAGGACGACCCCATGAACCGCAGCCTGCGCCCTCTCGCTGCCACGGCGACGATCTTCATCCTCGCCTATCTGGCGGCAGTCAGCCAGCAGCCCGCGATGCTGTCGACCCGTGTTCTAGGCAATTTCCTGACGGACAATGCCTTCCTCGGCATCGCCGCCGTCGGCATGACCTTCGTCATCATCTCGGGCGGGATCGACCTGTCGGTTGGTGCGGTGATCGGGTTCACGACGGTCTTGATTGCCGTGCTCATCATGTGGGTGGGGCTGCACCCACTTGTCGCCTTCGCCATCGCCCTGGGCGTCTCGGCGCTGTTCGGCGCCTGTATGGGGGCGGCGATCCATTACCTCAAGGTCCCGTCCTTCATCGTGACGCTTGCAGGCATGTTCCTGGCGCGCGGCGGCGCCTCGGTGCTGTCGCCGGATTCGATCGGCATCAAGCACGAGTTCTACACCGCGGTCTCGAAAAGCTACCTGCTGATGCCAGGCGGTGGCCGCCTGACGGTCATCGGCGGCATCATGATCGCGGTCTTCCTGTTCGGTATCGTGCTGGCCCATCGCACGCGCTTCGGCTCCTACGTCTATGCGCTTGGTGGGAACGAGACCTCGGCGGCGCTGATGGGCGTTCCCGTCGCCCGGACCACGATCCAGATCTACATGCTGTCCTCGACCCTGGCCGGTCTCGCCGGGATCGTCTTCTCGCTTTACACCTCGGCCGGATATTCGCTGTCGGCCCTTGGGGTCGAGCTTGACGCGATCGCGGCGGTGGTGATCGGTGGCACGTTGCTGACCGGGGGGTACGGCTTTGTGGCGGGCACCTTTGTCGGTGTGATGCTGCAAGGCCTGGTGCAGACCTACATCGTCTTCGATGGATCGCTGTCCAGCTGGTGGACGAAGATTGTCATCGGTGCGCTGTTGTTTATGTTCATCTTGCTGCAGCGGCTGGTCTTCACTGCTTCGGCACCCAGCAGGAAGGTGCTTTGGAAGACATGAAATGAGCGAACCCGGGAGCCTGATACGCTCGCTCTCCGGGCGTCAATCCGCCAGAAACTTCCATTCCTATGTCATCAGCGAAATCGGGGTCGGCATCGCGTCCGGCAGGCTTGCCGTCGGGTCGATCCTGCCCAACGACGCCGAGATGATGGATGCCTATGGCGTGTCGCGCACTGTGTTGCGCGAGGCCTTGAAGACGCTTGAGGCGAAGGGACTGGTCGAGGCGCGCGCCAAGGTCGGCACCCGCGTCCTGCCCAAGAGCCGCTGGAACCTGTTCGACCGGCAGGTTCTCTCTTGGATCCACGAGGCGGGACCCGATGCGGCCTTCCTGAGAAGCTTTGTCGAGGTGCGTGAGGCACTGGAGATTCCCGCGGCGCGCGAGGCGGCGGCCAAGCGCAACGCGGACGAGATGCGGATGCTGCACTACTGGCTGAACCAGCGTCGAGCCGTCACCGCCCTGCCCGAACCGTTTGCCCTTGCCGAGTTCGAGTTGCATCGCACGATCTGCGAAGCCTCGCACAACCCCTTCCTGCGGGCCGCCACCGGCATTGTCGAATTCGGTACTGCCCAGGCCACGCTCCGCAGGATAGAGGCCGGCAAGACCGAGCTCGCCGCGGAAAAGGAAGCACTCTACCACACGCTTGTCGATATGGTCGAACGGGGCAGGTCTGCCGAAGCGGCCGATGCCATGGCTGAAGTGCTGAAGATCGACCGGGACTGGATTCTTCGGCTTTGAGAGTTCTCCACGGGCCAGCCTGTCTCGCCTCCAAGAGGCTGTATTTCCTAGCGCGGAAAGGGGGAGTGACCCGTCCCAGGATCCAGCATGCCTACCGCCTTTTCACCACGCGCGGCGGCTACTGACGAACCCCAAAATCGTTTTGATCCTCCCCCGCTTCTGCTTGCTCCAGATCAGGATGACTGTGCGCAAATGGGGCAGCCCCTGCATCGCTTCTAGCGCGACCTGCGCCGAGGAACCGGGAACCTGCGGGTTTCAGCAGATGCGGGGCAGTTGCTCGCCGACGAGCATGTCGACGACGCGCATCCCGCCAAAAGTGGTGGCCATGCGCACCTGCCCCGGATGCGCGGGCACCGCCCGACCGACGATCGCGGCGTTCCGCCCCTCGGGGCGGCTTCTCATGGCGGCGAGCGCCGCCTCTGCCTGCGCTTCGGGTACAAAGGCGACCAGAGTGCCCTCGTTGGCAAGGTAAAGCGGGTCGAGGCCAAGGATCTCGCACATGCCGCGCACTTCCTCGCGCAGGGGCAGGCTATCTTCCTCCACCACGACGCCGACACCCGCCGCCGCCGCGATCTCGTTCAGCGCCGAAGCGAGTCCGCCCCGCGTCGCATCCCGCGCGCAGGTTGTTCCCGGCGCCGCCGCCAGCACCGCCTCCATCAGATGCCCGAGCGCGGCACAGTCGCTCTTCAGGTCCGCCGACAGGGCAAGATCGCCCCGCGCCGCAAGGATCGTCGCGCCATGGTCGCCCAACACGCCGTTGACGATCGCCACATCCCCCGGCCGCACCTTCACCGCCGACAGGTCGCGGCCCGGCGGGATCACGCCCACCCCGGCGGTCGTGACGAACAGTCGGTCCGCCGCGCCACGCCCGACGACCTTGGTGTCGCCCGTCACGATCCGCACCCCCGCCGCTTCCGCCTCGCGCTGCATTGAGGCGACGACGCGGTGCAAAAGCTCGACCTCGCAGCCCTCCTCGATGATGAAGGCCGCCGACAGCCAGAGCGGCCGCGCGCCGCCGACGGCGAGGTCGTTCACCGTCCCGCAGACCGCGAGAGTGCCGATATCGCCGCCGGGAAACTCGATCGGCGTCACCACGAAACTGTCGGTCGTGAAGGCGAGCCGCGCGCCCGGCTCGCGCAGGGCCTCGTCCATCAGCCGGGCCTGGTCCTCCATCCCCGGCGGCTGGAAGACCGGGGTGAACACGGTCTCGATCAGGTCACGCATCGCCCGCCCGCCGCCACCATGGGCCAGGGTCACGATCCGGTCTCTCAGCGCCACGGCCTTCTCCATTTTCTGCTCATAAATATCCCGGGGGTGAGCCGCCGTCCGGCGGCGAGGGGGCAGCGCCCCCTTACTCTGCCGCGAGCCCGCGCGACCCGCCATATTGCCAATAGGCGGCGCAGGCCCCTTCCGACGATACCATCAGCGCGCCAAGCGGCATGTCGGGCGTGCAGCCCTTGCCGAACTGCGGGCAGGCGGTCGGCTTGATCCGCCCGGTCATCACCGCGCCGCAGGCACAGCCCTCGGGTTCCTCAACCACTTTGCGGCCCACTGCATAGCCGATCCCGAATTTCTCCTCGGCATCGAAGGCCCGGTATTTCGGCCGGATGCGAAGGCCGCTCGCGTCGATCTCGCCCAACCCACGCCACTCGAAGGACGGCCGGCGTTCATAGACATCAGCAATCGCGGCGAGGCTGACCGGGTTCCCGTTCTGCGGCACGACGCGGGCGTACTGGTTCTCGACCGCCGCGCGGCCCTCGGCGATTTGGGTCAGCACCATCAGCACCGACTGCAACAGGTCGGTTGGCTCAAACCCAGCTACGACGATCGGCTTGCCGTAGTCCCGCGCGATGAAGTCATAGGGATGGGTCCCGATCACCATGCTGACATGGCCCGGCCCGATGAAACCGTCGAGCATCATGTCGGGATCGTCGAGCAGCGCCTTGATCGGCTCGGGCACGGTGATGTGGTTGCAGAAGACGGTGAAGTTCGTCAGCCCTTCTCGCGCCGCCGCCTGGATGGACAGCGCGGTCGAGGGCGTCGTCGTCTCGAAGCCCAGGCCGAAGAACACCACCTCGCGGTCAGGGTTGCGGCGGGCAAGCTCCAGCGCGTCGAGCGGCGAATAGACCATCCGGATATCGGCGCCCGCCGCCTTTGCCTGCATCAGGCTCATCTTGTGGCCCGGCACCCGCATCGCGTCGCCGAAGGTGGTGAAGATCACGCCCGGCCGCATCGCGATCTCGACGCATTCGTCGACCCGCGACATCGGCAGGACACAGACCGGGCAGCCCGGCCCGTGGATGAACTCGACGCCGGGATGGATCAACTTGTCGAGGCCGTATCGGAAGATCGAATGGGTATGGCCGCCGCAGATCTCCATGATGTGGACGGGCTTTTCGCGCGTCGCACCGATCTGGTCGGCCACTCCGCCGATACGGGCAAGCAGGGCCTTGGCGAGGGCCGGGTCGCGGAATTCGCTTGCGAATTTCATCTCGCCGCCTCCAGTGCCTTCTGGCCCTCGGCCATGGCTTCCAGCGCCTCCTGCGCTTCGCCGAGGTCGCGCAGCGCCTGCAGGGTGCGCTCGGCCTCGTCCGGGTCGATCCGGCTCATGGCAAAGCCGACATGGATCAGCGCCCATTCCCCCACGAGGTCCGACAGCGGCCCTTCGGCGATGCAGGCTACGTTCACCTCGCGCCGCACGCCCGAGATCTCCGCCAGCGCCATTTGCCGCGCTTCGTCGGTGATGGCCACGATCCGGCCCGGAATGCCAAGGCACATGTCTCAGTCCTCCTCGTCTTCGTCTGCGGTCGTCCGCCCCGGCTGCAGGATGCCGTAGCGGTCGAGCTTGGCGCGCAGACCGACCCGGCTCAGACCGAGTTCGGCGGCGGCGCGGCTCTTGTTCCAGCGGTGACGGGCGAGCGTCTCGCGCAGGATGCGCATCTCGACCAGTTCGACGCGGTCCTTGAGGCTGCCCGCACCGGTCAGCGCCGCCTCGGCAGATCGGTCGGCGCCGCTGTCGCCCGGAGGGGCCTGCAGGATCGCGCGCGAGATCAGCTCCGCCCCAAGGAGCGGCCCCTGCGCGAAGATCAGCATCCGCGTGACCTCATTGGACAGCTCCCGCAGATTCCCGGGCCAGTCGTAATTCTCGAGGAACTCCAGCGCGGCGGCCTCGAACCCCTGCACCGGCTTGCCATGCCGGGACGCCATATCCATCAACACGGCCTGGGCATGAAGCGCGATGTCGCCGGGACGACCGCGCAGCGGCGGCAGTTCCAGCTCGGTGACCGCGAGCGCATAGTACAGGTCGGCGCGGAAGCGGCCTTCGGCCACCAGTGCCCGCAGGTCACGATCCGATCCGGCGATCAGCCGCAGGTTCGATCCGATGATCTCCTGCCCGCCTGCGGGCGAGAATGTCCCCTCGGTCAGCAGCCGCAGAAGCGCCACCTGCAGCGCCGGAGAGGCGCTGTCGATCCCGCCGAGATACAGCGTGCCGCGCTCGGCCTTCTGGGCGAGGCCGATCTTGTTCGATCCCCCCGGCAGCACGCCCCGCTTGGCCCCGAACAGCTCGATCATCGCCAGATCGTCGGGCAGTCCGGCCAGCGAGAAGGCATGGAACGGCCGGTCGGACCGGAGCGAGCCGTAATGCATCGCCCGGGCCAGTGCGGCCTTTCCAGTGCCGGGTTCGCCCGTGAGCAGAACCGGCACATCGAAGCTCGCGAATTGGCGCGCGGCCCGCACGACCGCGTTCATGGGCGAATTGGGCGCGCGCAGGATGGTTTCGAAGCCCAGCCCCTCGCGCAGTGCCCGGCGCCGCTTTTCGACCCTGCTTTCGGCTGTCGCGGTCAGAACCCGCATCTCCAGCGCCATCCGGTCATTCTCGCGCGACAGCTGGAACAGCCGCGATGCATTGCGCGCCGCCATCAGCAGCTGGTCCGGGTGCCAGGGCTTGGTGATGAACTGGTAGATGCCCGCCTCGTTGATGGCAGCGACCATCGCGTTCGCATCGGTGTAACCGGTAATGACGATCCGCACCGCCTCGGGCCAGCGTTCGCGGACCTCGGTCAGGAACTCGACCCCGGTCCGTCCGGGCATCCGCTGGTCGCAGAAGATGACCTGTACCCAATCCTCTTCCAGCACCGCGAGCGCCGCCTCCGCATCGCCGGCGGTGCGGATGTCGAATTCATCCTCCAGCGCCATCCGCATCGAGGTCAGCGAATGCGGCTCGTCATCGACCAGAAGGATGGTGGCGCGCGGGGCGGACATCACCCGGCCTTTCGCAGCGTCTTGTCGGTGAGCCGCGCCTTGAGCCAGCGCAGCCAGTCCTCCATCCCCTCACCTGTGCGGGCCGAGACGCGGATCACCTCGATCATCGGGTTGACCCGGCGCAGGTTCGTCTCGATCAGGTCAAGGTCGGTGTCGCAATGGGGGGCGAGATCCACCTTGTTGACCAGCGCGATGCGGGCGGCGGTGAACATGTCGGGATATTTGAGCGGCTTGTCCTCGCCCTCGGTCACCGACAGGATCGCGACCTTCGCATCCTCGCCCAGATCGAAGGCGGCGGGGCAGACGAGGTTGCCTACATTCTCGATGAACAGGAACCCGCCCGGCGCCAGTGGCAGCGCATCCATGGCGCGCGCCACCATGTCGGCATCCAGGTGGCAGCCCTTGCCAGTGTTCACCTGCACCGCATCGGCCCCGGTGGCGCGGATGCGGTCGGCATCGTTCGAAGTCTGCTGGTCGCCCTCGATGACCGCCAGCGGATGGGAGCCAAGACGGCGGATGGTTTCGCACAGAAGCGTCGTCTTGCCCGAACCGGGCGAGGAGACGAGGTTGACCGCAAAGGCGCCAAGCGCCCGTAGTACCCTGCGGTTCGTGGCCGCGATGGCATCGTTCTTCGACAGGATGCCCGTCTCGATTTCGATCAGCCGCGACTGGCTCATCCCCGGCACCGACGTTCCTGCTACGCCAAGGCCGAAATGGATCGTGCCACCGGACAGGGGCGGGTGAGCATGGCCATGATCATGATCATGCGCGCCGTGGTCATGGGCATGAACGTGGTCATGGTCGTGATCGTGACCATGCGGCAGGCCAAGCTGGTGTGCCTCTTCGTGAGTCAGTTCCAGATCGCCGATCTTCACCGTCCCCGAACATCCGCAAACCGTGCACATCACACCACCTCCATGTCCTTGATCCGCATTTCGTCGCCCCCCTGCGGCATCAGCTTGCCGCTGCCGCAGTTCGGGCACGGGTCCAGCCGGTCGGCGAGTTCGACCAGTTCACCGCAGTCGTAGCACAGCGCCCGGCCCGGCAGGTCGATCATCTCCAGCATCGCGCCCTCTGCCGGACTGCCGCGCATCACCACGTCAAAGGCGAAAGCAAGCGCCTCTTTCTCGACCCCGGCGAAACGTCCGATTTCCAGTCGCAGACGTCGCACCCGTTCGAAGGCATGTTTCCGGGCCTGATCCTCGATAACCTCGCGGATACCCTCGGCAAGCGACATCTCATGCATGGCTGCCCTCCCGCACCTGCACTGTAACGCAGGGGTCGAGGATATCCGAGAGCAGCCGGATCTTCGACGCGACGGATTTTGCCATCGCCGTGAGCAGCCCTTCCAGCGCGCCGCCGGGTGCAACCAGATGGTCCGTCGGTGTCCGCCGCTCGAAGGCCGTGATCCGGCCGGCGGCCGATCTTGCCCGCAGCGCATAGCTTCCACGGGCTGCCGGCACGACCGCGGTGCCATCCGCGAGCCTGACCGGATCGGGCAGGTCGCCCCGGCCAACGGCCAAGGCATCGGCAAGCCGGGCCACGGCGTGCCAGACCGGCCCGCGGCCCCAATGGCGCTCGGCGGCGGCGACCATCGGATCGGCGGACCGTCGGGCAGCGACGCTGTTTTCCTGGGCGTGATCGGCCAGGGCGGTCTCAGGTGTGGTGAGCGCCAGCGGCCTAGTCAAATGGACACCGCCCAGTTCGTCTGCGATCGCACGGATCACCGGGGCCACCCCTTCGCCGCGCGACAGCCAGTCTGCCAGTCCCGCGAGGTCAGTCGGGCAGTCGGACGGACCGAGGAGCAGGTGACACGCAGCCTCGCCGCCCGCCTGCCAGCCCGATGGCAGCGGCATTGGCGGCAAGCCCAGAAGCGCCGGCCAGCTCAGGCACAGCTTGGCGACGTGATCGCGCAGGATCTCGCGCCGCAGGTCGGGCGCATCACCGACCGGCAAGCCTAGGGAAAGGCGGAAGGCCAAACCCTGCGCATGACCGCAAAGGTTGAAGAGACGGGGCAAGAGATCCAGCGCCTCGTCCACCGGACGGCCGAGCATCATCGCCTCGACCGGCAGGGCGACGCCGCGGTGGATGTCCACCTCGTCTTCCCGCAGCACAAGGGTCAGCCCGGCCTGCATGTCTCACTCTCCGGAAAGGCCGCCGGTCAGCAGCGCACGGCGCGACGGCGCTGCCGCGATCTCGGGTTCGGCTGGCGGGGCAAGCTCGGCCTCGCGCGCCGAGCGGATTTCGGCAGCGCGGTCGGTTTCGGCCCGGTTCGCGCCATCGAACAGCGCGACCATCACCGCGCGCGCCACTTCCTGGGCCTGCAGATGGCTGGAGAAGTCGGCCATCGGCGAAAACAGCGAGCACGCCTTGTAAGGCCCGGTCAGGTCGCGGGTATTGTGCAGGAATTCGTAGTCGCCCGAGGGGAAGGCAATCGTCTCCTTCTCGCCGGGGACGAGCGCCGACCAGTCCTGATCGGGTCCCGGCAGCAGGACAAGGTTCATGAACCAGGGTGCGATCAGAACGCCAAGCCAGCTGCCCTCATGCGCGCGGAACCCGACCGCCTCGACATGGAGTGCGGTATTGACCATCGGCAGGCCGCGCATCTTCGCCGACCAGACCTCGCGAAAATCGGCTTCCAGAGCGGCGGTCACGCCCTCGATCATCGCGGCTTCCGCGGCTTCGGCGCTGCCGGGATCCTCGCGGACCATGAACTGCGTCTTCGGCGTGCCGCAATGCGGGCAGGACCAGTCGTCGGGCAGGTCGGCGAAGGCCGTTCCGGGCAGGATCTGGCGGTAGCTGTCACCCTCGGCCGGGTCATAGGTTGTCCAGCAGACCTTGCATTCCATGACCGCGCGCGGGCTGATCCTGTCGTTGGCACCCAGATATGACCCTTCGAAGCTCATCTCAGCGCCTCCAGGACTTCGCGGATCCGGGCTGCGGAATCGACCAGATCCTCGCTGGCGGCCAGCACCACTTCAGGCATGGCCGTCACTTCGAACGTATCGAGGATCAGCACGTCCATCGAGTTGAAATACTGCACCCGCCAGACATGCGGCAAGGCAGTCGCGGTGATCCGGCAGTTGCCATAGCCGCGCGACAACACCGTGACCGCGCCTTCGCCCATCGCCGCGTCAAGCCAGCCGAGGTCTTCGGGCGTATGCGGCAGCAGGGTCAGGTTCACGGCGTGGATTGGGTTCCCGGGGCGGAAGCCCTGCGACTTGTCGGCAAGTTCGGAGTAAAGCGCCGGCGCGTTCACCACGCCCGGCCCTTTCGCCGCCCGTGCCCCGAGCGCCGGGCGATGCGGGACATGCGCCCGCGCCAGCGCCACCGAAGGGACGCCGGAAACCTCGATCCGGTCGACGCCGCTGCCGGCCAACATCCATACCCCGGCAAAGACACTTTCCTGCACCGCCAGCGCCGGAACCCCGCGAACCTTCAGCGACACTTCGCCCTGGCCCATGGTTTCGGCGATGAGCTTTCGTGACGCCTCGGGAAGCTCCGCCAGATCGAAGCCCACGGGCCGGCCGCTCTCCGCAGCACTGTCGCAGGCCGCCGCGATCCGGCCAAGCAGGTCGAGCGCGGGCCCAGCCTCGCGGGCAAGCTCGATCTCGGGCAGGTGCGGGCTGTAGGTGCGCATGCCCGACGGCATCGCCAGGTAGTTCAGTTCTGCATCCTCGTCCTCGGGCTGCGAGCCGGGACCGAAGCCGATCGGGGGAAGCTGGAAGTTCGAGACCATGGACGCCTCACTGGCCAAGGATGTGGGTGGTGCGGGCAAGGTAGTCGTCCCAGTCGCGGACCTTCTCGATCGCGCCCAGGTAGCGGCCTTCGCGGAAGAACAGGAAACCGGGGGTGCGAAGCGCCCGCGCTGCTTCGCGCACTTGCGCCTCGATCGCGTCATCGACAAGTGCGCAGTCAAAGCCGTTCTGGAAGGCGATCCGAAGCTCGGGCAGGATCACCGCCGCATCCGGCGTCTCGAGATTGCGGCGCGCATCTCCGGGCACGAACAGGCAATGCGCGCCGGGCCGGCTGGTGAACTCGGCGACGTCGGACAGGTTTTGCAGCCGCGGCCAGCCGAATTCGGTTTCAAGCCGCGCAACGAGCGGGTGCGGTCCTTGAGGTGCGGCGGGATCACGCAGGGCGAAATCGGCGGAATGGTCATGCATGGGATCACCCCTGGGTCTGGCCAGCGTCGAGCGCGGCCTGAAGATGCGGTGGAAGGGTTGGCGCGCGGGACTCGAGATCGGCGAAGGCGCCCCCGGCGTCGCCGCCGGCCATGACGGCGCTCAGGCCATCAAGGGCATCGCGGATCAGTTGGGCCTCGTCTTCTGACACGACCGAGCGCGCCGCGCCGAGGAAGTTCAGCACCCAGTCGCCGGGACGGACGGGGGCGACAAGAGAGATGTCGATCAACTCGGTCACGCGGCCATCCGTGGCCATCGCCGCGATGCCGTCGACAGACAGGATGCGAAAGGGGAGGCCGACGCACATCAGTGCGATCCCGGTAGGAAACGCGCATCCCCGATCCGGCAGGCCTCATCCTCGGTGGGGCGACCCGTCTCGTAGGCATCGCGGCGGATCGAGGGATCGGCAAGGTCCTCGGCTTCGGTCCGACCCGGCGCAATCTCGATCCCCCACTCCGCAAGTCTGGCGCGAGCGATCTCGATCGCCGGGGCGATCCGCGCGGCGGTCTCGGGGCGGAGCCCGCCGCCGTAATCCTCGAGTTCGACCGGCTGGCAGCCGATCAGGACCAGCCGCGACGGGCAAACGTCGAGCAGCTGTGCCGTGGCGATCACGTCCTGGAACCCGGTCTGGTGCAGGCTCATCTTCTTGGCCCCCATGAAGGCGGGAACCTCTTCGTCCTCGACGACCTTCAGCGTTCCCGGGGGTAGGCCGTAGTCGACCGCATCGAACACGATCAGGGCATCGGCTTCCTCAAGAAACGGCAACAGGTAGAGCCCCTGCGTTCCGCCATCGAGCAGCCGCACCTGGCTCGGCATGGCATAGGTCTCGGCCATCGCCTCGATGCAGCGAACGCCGAAGCCTTCGTCTGCCCAAAGAACATTGCCGATCCCAAGGATCAGAACGCGATCCGGCACGGGCAGCCCTCCCTGACTGGCCAGCCGCTTTGCACTGGCGCCCCTCGTGTGAACATAGTCTTTTCAGTTCAGCCGGGAGATAGGATTTCGCCGAAGCTTCGCAAGGACAGAAATCAGCGTAATACTTTGGTTTCAGGCAATTTTATCAGATCTTAGTTAGATAGGCATGATAAGAAGCTAACCACATGTGCTGCAAATCAGGAAAGGCGCTGTCCGGAAAGAAAATGGGCGAGCCGGAGCCCGCCCATGGCAGATGCAAGGTGACTCGCGGATCACTCGACCCGGTCGTCCTTGAAGGTCCGGTGCCCGGAAATCATCGTCGAGACGATGGACTGACGGCTCATGATATCTTCGCGGATCGCGGCATAGATGTGGACGATCATGAAGATGACAATGGCCCACATGCCCAGGTGGTGCAGGGTGTGCAGTTTCTGGCTGTTTCCGACCAGACCCAGCAGCCAGCCCATCGCAAGATCAGGCAGGCTGCCCTTGCCCGCACCTTCCGCATAAAGCGCCCAGCCGGTCGCCATCATGAAGGTCAGCCCGAGCGTGATGAAGAAGAACATCGCGGTCTGGGCCAGCGGATTGTGGCCGACGTATTTCTTCGGTTCCTTCTCGAGGAACATGTACCAGCGAAGTTCGAAGAACACTTCCGACCACCAGCGGCGGTTGAAGATCGGCAAGTAGAACATCTGCTTCGAATGGTGGTTGCCCACGAAGGCCCAGTACAGCCGGAAGAAGAAACCGACGGTCAGGATCTGCGCCGCCGCGAAATGGGCGAAGCGGATATAGCCGAAGACGAACTGCTGGTAGGCCTCGCCGATCTGCATCGAGGGCGGCGGGCTGCCGATGAAGTAGCCTGTCACCACGAGGACGAGGATCGCCGCAGCGTTGATCCAGTGCCACAGCCGCACCGGTGCCTCGTAGACATAAACCGAGGTGCGCTTGCGGATGCTTTCGATATCGGCCGCCGTCGCGTCGCCCGTCAGTCGGGCTGCCTCCATCGGGTGGGGAGCGTTCGGGTTCGGGGTATGGATGGTTGCGTCGCTCATGGCCTACCCCGCCATCATCAGAAGACCGCCGCCCGCGATCGCCACCCCGACCGCGCCCTGAACCAGACGCGCGAAGCGGCGATCGGCCACGCTGCGGGCCAGCCCGATCCCCGCGAGATGCAGGGCGAGGGTCGAGGCAAGGAAGCCCGCCAGGTAAGTCGCGATCGACCCCGTCGCCTCGCTGGCATGGGCGAACCCATGTGCCGATGCGAAAAGCGCGATCATGGCCAGCGACGCGCCAGTCATCCAGCGCGGCTGGCCGGGGCGGGAGGCCAGAACCAGCATCCCGAACAGGATCACCGAGCCAAGGATCATCGACTCGACGGCCGGAAATCCGACACCCGCCCAGGACAGTCCGGCGCCGGCCGCCATCGCGGCCAGGAAGGTCGTGGCCCCGGCCCAGAACCGGTTCGGCAGCACGAAGCCCGACCAGAGACCGACTGCCAGCATGGCAAGCAGATGATCCGCGCCGGTCAGCGGGTGCAGGAAGCCGTGAAGGAAACCCTGCGCATCGCCATGGCCGGTATGCGCAAGGGCAGGGCCGGCGACGAGCGACAGGGCGGCAGTGAGAGCAAGTTTTTTCATCGGGGCCTCCTCAGCGGACTTTGACGCGGGTCAGTTCGGACCCGTCGGGTGACATGACATGGGTGGAACATGCCAGACAGGGATCGAAGCTGTGAAGGGTGCGCAGGATCTCGACCGGCTCCTCGGGCCGCGCCATCGGAGTATTCATGAGGCTCGCTTCAAAAGCGCCTATATTTCCGGCAGAGTCGCGCGGGCTGCCGTTCCAGGTCGTCGGCACGACGCACTGATAGTTCTCGATCCGCCCGTCCTTGATCTTCACCCAATGACCCAGCGCGCCGCGCGGGGCTTCGGTCATGCCGACGCCCTTGGCTTCCTTCGGCCAGGTCGAGGGATCCCACTTCGCGACGTTGGCGGTGTTGGTGTCACCGTTCTTGATGTTGGTCATCAGCTTGTCGAAGAAGTGCTTCTGTAGGCGGGTGCAGTATTCCGCCTCCATCGCGCGGGCGCCGGTCCGGCCAAGGGTGGAGAACAGCGCGGTAACCGGCACATTGAGGGCACGCAGCAGGTTGTCGACCTGGTTCGTGATGTCCTCGTGGCCCTTGGCATAGCCGACGACGTAGCGGGCGAGCGGGCCGACCTCCATCGCGTGGCCCTTCCAGCGCGGTGCCTTGATCCAGCTGTATTTCGCCGCCTCGTCCAGTTCCTGGATGTTGGTCTTTGTGCCCTTGAAGTTCGGACCCAGTTCGAACTTCGGATCTGTCACGCCATCCCAGGGATGCAGGCCCTTGCCGGGTTCGCCATAGGTGTACCAGCTGTGGTCGACATATTCCTGGATCTGCTCAGGGTCGCGCGGATCGACGTCATGCACCTCGTTGAGGTTGCCGTTGATGATCGCGCCGCGTGGCAGGTGCAGTTGGTCGGCCGAGAAGTCGTTGGCATTCTCGGGGATGTCGCCGTAGGCGAGCACTGACTGGCCCGACAGGCCGCCGCCATAGAGCCATCCCTTGTAGAATCCGGCGATGGCGACGAGATCGGGCAGGTAGACGTTGTTCACGAACTCGATGCAGCGGTCGATCACCGAGCTGACGAAGTTCAGCCGCTCCATGTTGATCGCGCCGACCGCACCAACGCCGTCGACGTTGATCGGGCATGGCACGCCGCCGACCAGCCAGTTCGGATGCGGGTTCTTGCCGCCGAAGATCGTGTGGATCTTCACGATGTCCTTCTGCAGGTCCAGCGCCTCGAGGTAGTGCGTGGTCGCCATCAGGTCGGCTTCGGGCGGCAGCAGGTAGGCCGGGTTGTCCCAGTAGCCGTTCTTGAACAGGCCAAGTTGCCCCGACTCCACGAACTTCTTCAGCCGGTTCTGCACGTCGCGGAAATAGCCGGGCGAAGAGAGCGGGTGGTTCGGACCCACCGTCTGCTGCAGCTCGCTCGTCGCCTTCGGATCGGCGCGGAGCGCATTGACCGGGTTCACCCAGTCCAGGGCGTGCAGGTGGTAGAAATGCACGACATGGTCATGGATCTGCAGGTTCAGCTGCATCATGTTGCGGATCGAGTTCGCGTTGTCGGGGATGGTGATCCCGAGTGCGTCCTCGACCGCACGGACCGAGGTCAGCGCATGCGTGCCGGTGCAGACGCCGCAGATCCGCTCGGTGAAGGCCCAGGCATCGCGCGGGTCGCGGCCCTTGAGGATCACCTCGAGGCCGCGCCACATCGTCCCGGTCGAGACGGCGTTGCGGATGACGCCCTGCTCATCGACGTTGACCTCGCAGCGCATGTGGCCTTCGATCCGGCTGACCGGGTCAACAACGATACGCTTGCCGGAGTTGTCGAGGGTGAAGCCATTCGGCGTGTTGATCGTCATGGCTCAGTCCTCCACCTTGTCCTGCGATTTCTTCTGGGCGCGCTTCAGCGCCGAAACCGCGGCATGGACCGCGACCCCGCCGGCCACGACACCCGCTGCGACCATGCCGACCTTGTCGGCATTCTCTTCGATCCCGAACTGGTTGATGCTCGTCAGCCGGTTGTAGAAACCGCCCTGATCCCAGAACCCTTCCTCCGAGCAGCCGATGCAGCCATGGCCCGACTTGATCGGGAAGGAGGTGCCATCGTTCCACATGATGGTCGAACAGGCGTTGTAGGTCGTCGGGCCCTTGCAACCCATCTTGTACAGGCAATAGCCCTTGCGCGCGTTTTCGTCGTCCCAGTGCTCGACGAACTGGCCGGCATCGAAATGCGGGCGGCGATAGCATTTGTCGTGGATGCGCTGGCTGTAGAACATCTGCGGCCGGCCCTGGCGATCAAGCTCGGGCATCCGGTCGAAGGTCAGCATGTAGGTGATGACGCCGGTCATCACCTCGGCGATGGGCGGGCAGCCCGGGACCTTGATGATCGGCTTGTCGAGGATGACCTTATGCACGGGTGTGGCGCGAGTCGGGTTCGGGCTTGCCGCCTGCACGCAGCCGTACGAGGCGCAGGCGCCCCAGCTGATGATCGCCTTGGCGTTCTCGGCCGCCATCTTCAGCTGCTCGACGAAGGGTTTGCCTCCGACGATGCAATACATCCCGTCCTCGTTCAGCGGCGGGTTCCCTTCGACCGCGAGGATGTAGTTGCCCTTGTACTTCTCGATCGTGTCCATCAGCGCCGCTTCGGCCTGATGCCCGGCCGCAGCCATCAGCGTGTCGTCATAGTCGAGGCTGATCATCGACAGCACGACATCCTTGGCCAGCGGGTGGGCCGAGCGGATGAAGCTTTCCGAACAGCAGGTGCATTCCAGACCATGGATCCAGATCACCGGCGTGCGCGGCTTCGTCTCCATCGCTTCGGCGATCTTCGGCACATAGGCCGGGCCGAGCCCGAGCGCGGCTGCCGTCAGCGAGCAGTATTTCATGAAGCTGCGGCGGGTGATCCCCTGCCGACGCATCACGTCGTAGAAGGTTTCGATCTCGGACAAGGCTCTCCTCCCTGGGTCGCACCGGACAAGCCGGCACCTCGGTATGCAAAAGGATGCACAGGAGGGATGGCGATCAAACCGGAACCTGATCTGAGACCAGGAGAGTTTATTTCATTTTCGTGTCAGACGGTTGGAGGGCAATTCCGTCCAATTCGACTGTCTTCGGCGAAAGCGGAGTTGTCAGGGCGCGACACGGACTGGTCAGATGCTTTCCGCCGCCGCAATAAGGGCCTGCCCCAAGGCGAGGCCGCCATCGTTCGCTGGAACGCGGGCATGGACCAGTACCGGAACTCCCTGCAACTCGGCCAGGACAGCCTCAAGCAACGCCGGGTTCTGGAAGCACCCGCCCGACAGTGCGACCGCTCTTGCCCGCCCAGACCGGACGGCCTCCCGCGCCGGAAGGGCGAAGGCGCGGGCGAGCCCCCGCTGGAAACCGCCCGCCAGCAGGCCCGGCCGTACACCCTCCCGCAGCCCGTCGACAACCGCCGCGATCATGGGAGAGGGGTCGATGAGGCCGCTCCCGACCGCAAAGGGTAGCGGCGGCGCGGCGACATCGGCCAACGCCTCCAGCCGCATGGCCGCTTCGCCCTCGTAGGACTGCCGGTCGGGACAGATCCCGAGCAGCGCCGCCACCGCATCGAACAGCCGCCCGGCGGAGGAGGACAGCGGCGCGTTGACCCCCGCTGCCGCCGCCGCGCGGATCGTCGCCAGCGGCTTGCGCGCGAAAAGCCCGCTGGCGACCTCGGCCAATCCCGCCTGATCCAGCCGCATGATCGCATTCCGCCAGGGCTCGACATTCGCCGCGTCGCCCCCCGGCAGGGGAGCGGGACGCAAATGCGCGATCCGCTCGAACCCGCGATAGTCGCCTAGCAGCAATTCGCCGCCCCAGACAGTGCCGTCGCTGCCGTAGCCCGTTCCGTCGAGGATGATCCCTGCGATGGGGCCACCCTCCAGCGGCCACATCGCATCGCCAAGGCAACTCGCGAGATGCGCATGATGGTGCTGCACCCGGACAAGCGGCAGGCCAGCCCCCTCTGCCACACGGGTCGAGGCATAGCCCGGATGAAGGTCGCAGGCGCCGAACTCGGCGCGGTGATCGAACAGCGCGGCGCAATCGGCCAGCGCCTTGCCGTATTCCTCCCGCGTCAGGGCGTCGTCGAGATCGCCCAAGTGCTGCGACAGCATCGCCTGCCCGTTCTTGATAAGGCAGATCGCCGATTTCATCTGTCCGCCAAAGGCCAGCACCTGTCTCGCCCCCTCGAAGCCGGGGGGCAGGGGCAGGGTGCCCGGAACGCGCCCGCGCCCGCGCCTGAGAACCATCGGGCCGGCTGGCGTGATCCGTTCGACCGAGTCATCCAGCCGCCGCGCGATGTCGCGGTCATGCATCAGGAAGGCATCGGCAAAGTCCGACAGCTTCTGCCGCGCTTCGGCGTTGCCGATCGCCTGTGGCTCGCCCGAGAGGTTGCCCGACGTCATCACGAGCGGTCCGCCGAACGCATCAAGCAGCAGGTGGTGAAGAGGGGTGTAGGGCAGCATCCAGCCGATCACGTCGAGCCCCGGCGCGAGATCGTCCGGGAGCGGCTCGCCGTCCTTGGGCAGAAGCACGATCGGCGCGGCGGGATCGGCGAGCAACTCGCCTTCGGGCGCAGAGAGCCGCGCATGTCGCGCGATCATCTGGGGCGTTGCCATCAGCGCCAACGGCTTGGCGGGGCGGCGCTTGCGTCGGCGCAGTTCGGCAATCGCCGTCGCCGACCGCGCGTCGCAGGCGAGGTGGAACCCGCCCAGCCCCTTGATGGCCTGGATCGCCCCCGCCTTCAGGCGCTCGACCGCAAGGCCGATTGCATCACCCGGTATCTCTGCTCCCGCCTCCTCCAGCCACAGGCGCGGCCCGCAGGCGGGACAGGCGACCGGCTGGGCGTGAAAGCGTCGGTCGGCAGGGTTCTCGTATTCGGCGCGGCAGTCCGGACAGAGCGGAAAGCGGGCCATGGTCGTCTGCGCTCGGTCATATGGCAGGCCGGTCAGGATGGTGAAGCGCGGCCCGCAATGGGTGCAGTTGGTGAAGGCGTAGCCAAAGCGCCGCTGGTCCGGGTCGCGGATCTCGGCGGCACAGGCCGGGCAGGTCGCGGCATCCGGCGTCACCCGGGTCTCGGCGCCCCGGCCCCGGCTCGCGGCGATGATGAAATCCTGCGGCGCGACCGCGAACAGGTGGTCCCCGACCTCGATCGCGTCGATCCGGGCCAAGGGTGGCGCGCGATCCCGCAAGGCCGCGACGAAGGTCGCGGGATCGGCCAGACGGATGTGGATGAGAACGCCCTCGGGATCGTTCAGCACCTCGCCCTTGCCGCCCGCCTCGCGCGCGATCTGCCAGACGAAGGGGCGGAAACCGACGCCCTGCACCTGGCCCCGCACACGGATTCGCACGTCCTGCATCAGTGAACCGTGCAGACCATGCAGGGATCGAAGCTGCGCACGATATGCTGGACAGTGACTGGCGTGTCCTCGCCGTCGCGCACCTCGGCCCCGACCAGCGCCGCCTCCAGCGGGCCGGGCTGGCCCGAAGTGTCGCGCGGCGAGAAGTTCCATGTCGTCGGCGCGACGATCTGGTAGGAGGCAATCCGTCCCCGCTCGATCCGCAGCCAGTGGCCAAGCGCGCCCCGCGCTGCCTCGACCAGCCCCACCCCCATGCCATCGTCCGGGGTTTCGTCCTGCAGCATGAAGGTCGCGGAAGGGTCGATGGCCGCCGCCAGATCCTCCATCAGGATCTGCGTTCGCGCCAGTTCCAGCAGCCGTGCCGCGACGCGCGCCAGCACCCCGCCTTGCCGGGCCAGGTCCCGCGCGAGCGGATGACCATCGACCACCTGTCGGGCCAGCGCCCCGGTTTCAAAGGTCAGCCCGCCAAGACGCGGCGCCTTGCACCAGCTGTAGGCCGAGGCACGCATGTCCTCGTCCGGCCGGGTCACGCCTTGCGACGGATGCGCCGAGGGGCCGAGCATCCAGGAATGGCTCAGATCCTCGGTCATGCCAGCAAGGTCGAGCGGGGATGGCCCACCGTCCCAGACGCCCTGCCGAAAGGCATGGCCGTCGCCCATGGGATAGGCCCCAAAGCTCAGGTAGCGGCCTGACCCAACCCCTAGCCCGTCCAGACCCGTGTCACGGGCGATCTGGAGGAACAGCCCGGCATCGCCTGCTTCCCAGCCGAGCAGGGCGTCGGCATCGGTCAGCGCGACGAAAGCCTCCAGTGGCCCATCAAAGACCGTCGTCTCGAGATAGCGGCGGAAGGCTGAAAGCGTCGCCATGATCCGCACCCGGTCGCGGGCGGTGGGCGCGCGCGTCACGCCCCCGGGCTGGAGCGCAAGCGTGTGAGGCCACTTGCCGGCCATCAGCCCGAGGATGTGCATCAGTTCTGCCCGCGCCTCGACCGCCGCCCGTTGGGCCGATCCCTGCATCGGAGTGAAGCGCGCGACAGCCCGCTCGTGCCACGCGCGCCCGGCATAGGCTGGACGGGTGAAATCGGGCATGAAGAACAGGTGGAAATGGGTCAGGTGGTCCGCCGCATTCTCGACCGCATGGATCAGCGCCGCCATCGCGTCGCCCTGCGGCGTCGGCGTCAGGCCCTGTGCCGCCGCCAGTGCCCGTGCCGCCGCCGCCGACTGGCTGATCGAGCAGATCCCGCAGATGCGCGGCGTGATCGTCAGCGCATCGCGCGGATCCTTGCCGAGCAGCATCTGTTCGAATCCGCGGAACAGGGGCGCGTTCACATGCGCCGCCGCCACGCGCCCATCCTCCAGCGTCAGCTTGACCTCGAGGTCGCCCTCCACCCGGTTGAAGGGGCCGACAAGCAGGGTCGAGCCGCTCATCGCCGCGGCGTCCTCAGCCGCGGCGGCACGGCAATCCGATCTGACAGCGCGTTACGGGCGATGCGGTCGGGCGTCGCCGCCTTTGAGAGTGAGGCAAGCGCCATGAACCACGCCTTCGGCATGTCCGACGGAAGGCCAACCGGAATGCCGGCGATCTTGGGCGTTTCGGTAAAGGGATGCCGCGGTTCCTCGAATTCCGGCGCGGTGCAGGCAATGCAGGGGTAGCCGCCGCGCGTGCAGCTGCCGCCGCCGTTCCAGGGCCGGATGTTGCAGTCGCCCACCGCCTGCGTGCCGACGCAGCCGAGGTTCTCCATCAGGCAGCCCGCTTGCGACAGATGCCGCGCGCTGGCCTTGTATTCGTAGAACTCGTTCTTCGGGCAGGCATGGTGGACTAGGTGATCGGCATAGAAGCGCGGCCGCCCGAAGCCGTCGAGCGCTTCTGCGTCCAGCCCGCCATCCTTCAGCAGCAGGAGGGTCTCGGTCACCCAGTCGGGATGCGTCGGGCACCCGGCGACATTGATGACCGGCAGGCCGGATTTCGAAACGAAGTCCGCGGCAAGCGCCCCGCCGCGATGCGACCCTTCGTATTGCAGGCCAACCGCATCAGCCGGGTTGCCACCCGCCGAGGTGATGCCGCCATAGGTCGCGCAGGTTCCCACTGCCACGACATGGAGCGCGCGCGGGGCAAGGCTGCGCACCCAGTCGAGCATCGACCGCCCGGTCCCGCCCAGCATCTGGAATTTCCCCGTGCCCTTCGGTCCGCGCAGGATCGACCCTTCGACGCACAGGATGTCGAGCGCGATCTCGCCTCGCTCCACCGCCTGCAGCAGGTGCAGCACCTCCTGCCCGCTTTCGACCGACAGGGCAGGGTGCCAGAGGACGGAGATGCCCGCCCCGTCGAGAAGATCGAAGACATTCGGGTCTTCCGCGCAGAGAAGCGACATCGTGCAGCCGCCGCAGCCGGCCGATTGCAGCCAGAGAAGGTTCACGATGCAGTTCCCTTCGGCAAATCGAAGCGGAAGGTGGCGCCGCCACCGGGGCCGGCAGGAAGAAGCCGCAGTTCTCCGCCATGTTCCTCGACGATCTTGTGGCTGATCGACAGGCCGAGGCCGGTGCCCTTGCCGACGGCCTTGGTGGTGAAGAACGGATCGAAGATCGCGCCTTCTGCATCCTGGGGGACCCCCGGACCGTTGTCATGGACCGACAGCGAAACCCGCTCGCCCTCGTCCTTTGCTGTTACTCTCACCAAACCGTCCGGCCGGCCATCGAGCGCATCGACGGCGTTCTGCACCAGGTTCATGATCACCTGCTGGATATGGCCGCGCCGGCCGAATGCCATGACGCTGTCCGCCCCCTCGAACCGGACCTGCACCGGGCTGCGCGCGCCCCGCAGAACCCAGCTTGCAGCGATCTTTGCCGTCTCCATCAGGTCGAAGGACGCGGACTCGCCCGATCCGTCGGCCGACAGCCGCCGCAGGTCCTCGACGATATCGCGCACGCGCTCCGCCCCCTCGCGCGCGCCCTGCACGGCGTCGCGGAGGTTCTTCACTTCGCGGTCGAGCTTCAGCTCCTCGCGCAGCCGCACCAGTTCCTCGCGCGTCGCCCCGGCCTGCACGCGGTCGAAATAGGTCTGGAACTTGCCCGAATAGCGCTCCAGCGCGTGGGCGTTGGCATAGACAAAGCTGATCGGGTTGTTCAGCTCATGCGCGACGCCGGCCAGCAAACGGCCAAGCGAGGCGAGTTTCTCGTTGCGTACCAACTGGGCCTGCGCCGCCATGAGTTCGGCGTGGCTCCGTTCAAGCGCGGCATAGGTGCGGCGCAATTCGCCGACCGGCCGCCCAGTCAGAACCAGCCCCGCCACGCGGCCCCGTTCGTCGAAACGGGGAGCAAGCGACAGTTCGAGTTCCGAGGGGCCGGACCCGGTGGCAAGTGCCGCTTCGATCATCACCGGCCGTCTCTCTCGGGCGACGGTCTGGATCGCAGCGTCCAGCGCCGGGACATGCTCCTGGACGAACAGGCCGGTCACGGGGCCCCCCTGCAGGCTGGCCAACGGGCGGCCCGTGAGCGTCGCGAGCGAGGCGCTCATCTCTTCGACCAATCCCTGGCGGTTCGTGACGATCAGCACGTCCGAGGTCGATGCCAGGATCGAACCAAGGAAACGCCGCATCGCCTCAAGCTCGGCGTTCTGGCTTTCCAGACGTTCTTGGTAATCGACCAGATCGGCATAGGTCCGGTCCACCGCCGAAAGCACGTCCAGCCAGACGGCATCCGACAGTTCGGGCCGCTCTGGGACGAGATCGGGCGATGGTCTTGGCATGTTGAAGTCCTCGATCGGAAATCTACGCCCCTTCCGCAGCCGCCGTCCAGCATGTGTGCCCCGGGGAAAGCATGATCCGTCAGGCGGCCTGGACTTGATCGGGATCAGTTGGCCTGAGGCGCAACACGCTTACACTGGCAACAGTCGGGGAGGAATGAAGATGGATGATCAGTCCAAGGGCCCTGAAAGCGGCTCTGCCTCGGTTTGGCAGGCTGCAGATGCTGTCACGACCTTGAGCCGTCTCGGCAGTGCACCTTTCCTGACAACGGTGACCAAAGGTGAGGCGCGCACGTTCAGCGGCAGCGATTTCGTCCAGTTGATCTACGGCGCCTGTCGGGCGCTGGAGACGAGGGGTGTCTCGAAGGGCGATGTGGTGGCCATCTGGGCGCCCAATTCGGCAGGCTGGATCGCGGCTGGCCTGGCCTGCCATCTGAAGGGCATCATCCTTGCCCCGCTCGATTCCCTGATCTCCGCGAAGGAGTCGCTTGAGCAGGCCACCGCGTCCAAGGCGAAACTCGTCCTTATCGACGCCGCGGCGCGCCAGGAGTTCGAAGGGCGGATCCCGACACTCGAGATTGACAGGATCACTCCGGTTGCGGACGCCCCCGAGCTTCCTGAACTGGAAGACAGCGCGCCGCTGGCGCTTTTCCGCACCTCTGGGACCACGGGAACGCCCAAGAGCTTCTATCTGACTCAGGGCAATCTCGGCTGGAACGCCCGCACCATCAGCCGGAGCGGATTGCTGGATGCCTCGGACCGCGTGCTGATGCCCCTGCCGATGCATCACGTCTACCCCTGGATCACCGCCGTGCTGACTTCGGTCACGCTGGGCGCAAGGATCATCCTGCCGGAAAGTCCGTCGGGGCCGCACATCGCCGAGGCGCTGAAGCTTTGTCCTCCGACCCTGATTGTCGGAGTGCCGAGGCTGTACGACGCGATGCTTCTCGGCATCCAGTCGCGTGCTGCATCCAAAGGAAAACTGGCGGCCCGTCTTGTCGGGATGCTCACTGCTCTGTCGATCAGGCTGCGCCGGCTGACCGGCGGCAGGATCGGGCACCAGTTGCTTGCCCCCTTGCGTCGCACGATCGGGCGCGACTTGCGCATGCTGATTTCGGGTGGTGCGAACCTGACCGCCGAAACGACCGAAACGCTTGAGGCCTTCGGGTGGGATGTCCGCTCGGGCTATGGTCTGGCGGAAACGGCGGCCTCGGTCTGCGGACCGATTTCGGCGAAGCGCGCCGGATCGGTCGGAAAACCGCTCGACGGCTGCGAATTGCGCATTGACGCCCCCGCCGCGGACGGGGTTGGCGAAATCCTCCTCAAGGGGCCGTCGCTGTTTTCGGGGTACCTCAACAACCCCGAGGCGAACAGGACCGCATTCACGCCCGACGGATTCTTCCGGACCGGTGATCTGGGGCGTATCGACGAGGACGGCTTCCTGTTCGTCACCGGCCGGATAAAGGAGCGCATCGTTCTGGCCGGCGGGGACAAGGTCTTCCCCGAAGACGTCGAACGCGCCTACCTTGCCATCCCCCAGATCGGAGAGATCGCCGTTCTGGAGCGGAACGGCGATCTTGTCGCGCTGGTGGTTCCGAACATGGCCGAGGTCGGCAAGTTCGAAACGATCGACCCCTATGATGCTGTCCGGGTCGGGCTCGGCTCGGTTGCGACCTCTCTGCCCTCGACCTGGCGGCTTTCCGGCTTTGCCCTGTCCCGCGACCCCTTGCCCCGCACCCGCCTTGGCAAGCTGCGCCGCTTCGCCTTGCCGCCGCTCTACGAGCGGGCGCTGACAGGGCGCCGCGATGGTCCGACGGCCGAGCTTTCCGAAGCCGACCGATCCTGGCTTGCCGGCCCGCCGCGCGACAAGGTGTGGGAGATGCTGAAACGGGATCACGGCCAGGGGCTTTCGCTGGACAGCCATATGCAGCTGGACCTTGGCCTGGACTCCTTTGCCTGGATGACCCTGTCGGTTGCAATCGAGGAGGCGACCGGCGCGCGGCTGGACGCGACGGACATCGCAGCGATCGGCACGGTGCGCGACCTCCTCGCGAAAGTCAGCGAGAAAGCGGCGAACCCTAAGCTGCAGGAACTTGATGAGGCAAGGGCGGCTGCCGAGAAGGCGCATTGGTTCGCCCCCCTTTCGGTCGTCGAGCGCATCTTCGGAGAGATCGTCTTCGCGCTCAACCGCGCCACACTGCGCCTTGGTTTCTCGCTGAAGGTTTCGGGTCTTGAAAACCTGCCGCAATCCGGTCCCTTCGTGCTTTGCCCGAACCATGTCAGCCTGATGGACCCCTCGTCGGTCGCAGCCGCCTTGCCTCCGGCAGTCCGGCGGCGGACGGTGTGGGCCGCAGCCCAGTCGCGCGTGAAGGGGGGCTGGTTGAAGCCCAGGGGCGCGCGTGCGCTACGGCTGTATCCGGTCGATGATGCGTCCCCGGCATCGGCGGTCGGGATGGCCCTGTCGGCGCTGTCGGCCGGCAATGTCGTCGTCTGGTTCCCCGAAGGCTGGCGGTCCGGTGACGGGCACCTCCTGCCGTTCCATGCCGGCATTGGCCATGTGATGCTCGGCGCGGACGCGCCCGCCTTGCCGGTCTTCGTCAAGGGAACCTTCGAGGCGTGGCCGAGAACGCTGAAGTGGCCGCGGTTCCGCCCGGTTCACGTGGCCTTCGGACCGGCCTGCAGCGCGCAGGACCTGCTTGCGGACAAGGGGGACGTGACCAGTCCGGCAGAAGCCATCGCCGATGCCCTGCGCGATCGACTGATCGAGCTGGCCCGGCAGAACGGCGTCGAGGTGGGCTGAGATGACAGAGGTATCCACGCTTTCCGCGAAGGCCGGGCCGGTGACGGGCAGCCGCCGGCAGGTTCTTTACTGGTGCATGTATGACTGGGCAAACTCCGCCTACGGCGCTGTTGTCCTGTCTTTCGTCTTTGCGCCCTACTTCCTTTCCCGCGTTGCAGACGATCCGGTGCATGGGCAGGCGAAATGGGGATTCGCGATTTCGATCTCGGCGATCTGCGTTGCTATTCTCAGCCCGATGCTTGGGGCGTTGGCAGACCAGAGCGGGCGCAGGCGGACCTGGCTGGCCGTCTGCTCTCTGGTCGCCATCGTCGCGACCGGCGCCATGTGGTGGGTCCGGCCGGAGCCGTCGTCGCTTACACTCGCCTTGGTCCTGCTTGCCGTATCGAATGCCGGGTTCGAACTGGGATATGTCTTCTACAACGCGCTTCTGACCGACGTGGCGCCGGACGAAAAGCGCGGGCGCGTGTCGGGGATGGGCTGGGCTGCCGGCTATTTTGGCGGTCTGGCATCGCTCGCGCTCGTTTATGTGCTGCTGGTGATCCCCGATCCGCCGCTTCTGGGCCTTGATCCGGCACAGGCCGAGCCATCGCGCCTGTCCAGCCCGGTCAGCGCCCTGTGGTTCCTCGTCTTCGGTGCGCCGCTGGTCCTGTTCGGCCCGAAAGAGCGGCCCTCGCCGGAAAGTGCCGCCACGATCGTAAGGAAAGGCCTGGCGGACATCTGGCAGACGATCCGCAAACTGCCGAAGACGCCCTCGATCGCATGGCTGCTGCTGGCCCACATGTTCTTCGCCGACGGGGTGAATTCGATCTTCATCTTCGGGCCTCTCGTGGCCAAGGGCGCCTTCGGGTTCAGCGATACGCAGATGCTGTTCTTCGGGGTCTCGATTTACGTTGCCGCCGGAACCGGCGCCTTTGTGTTCGGCTGGATCGATGACTGGATCGGAGCCAAGCCCGTGGTCATGGTGTCGATCGTCGCCCTTGCCGCCGTGTCGCTTTCAATCGCTTTCCTCGACACGCAGCGGGCATTCTGGATCGCGTCCTGCATCCTCGGGGTCTTCTTCGGTCCGGTGCAGGCGTCGGGGCGCAGCCTGATGTCGCGCCTTGCCCCGCCCGACATGGTCACGAAATACTTCGGCCTCTATGCGCTGGCCGGACGCGCCACCGGGCCGTTGGGGTCGGCGCTGGTTGGATGGGTCACCCTCGCGACCCAGGACCAGAAGGCCGGGATCGCGGTTGTCGCGGTGTCCTTCGTGCTCGGGTTCCTGTTCATGCTTCCGGTCCACGAGCCCAGGAAACAGAAGGCCTGATGTTCCCCCGGGTCCATGATCTGCAATCGTGGTCGGCGATGCGATGACTAGGTCTGGATGCGGCTTAAGCGCTCGGGCTGTTCTCCCGTTCGGCGAAGGCCCAGTCGCGGAATGCCCGAATTGCTGCGTCGTGCCGGCCGGAGGAAGAGGAACGGACCAGATAGTAGCCGCTCGCTGGATTGGCGCTGACTGACGATAGCTGGCTGAGCCGTCCGGCCAGGAGGTCGTCGCGGATCATGGCATAGGGGCAAAGCGCCACGCCCTGTCCGGCCAGCGCCGCCGCGCGCAGCAGGTTGAAATCCTGGAACGCCGGCCCCTCGGGCAGATCGATGCCCTCGACGCCCGCTTGACGGAACCAGTCCCGCCATTCGGCCCCGTCGGTGTCGTGCAGAAGCGTCATGCGCGCCATGGCGTCAGGTTCGACCGGACCTGTCGCAAGCGTCGGGCTGCTGACCGGCACGCTTGTGCCCGGGAAAAACAGTTCTGCCTGATGGTGACCCTCGGCAACCGCACTTTCGGGGGCGTAGATGAACGCAAGATCGACATCGGAAAAGTCGATCTCCTGCCGGTGGAAGGCATAGACGATCCGGGTTGCAACGTCCGGATGGGCAGCCCGAAATCCCGCAAGCCTCGGAATGAGCCAGCAAAGCGCAACCGAGGGGATTGCCGCGATAACCAGCCGAGGTTCTTCGGACGCGCGCCGCAGGCGCAGGCAGGCGGCGTCGATGCCGTCGAACGACAGGGCGAGGGTGCGAGCCAGTTCCTCGCCTTCGGGCAGCAGCCGGGGACGTGGACCCGAGCGATCGAAAAGCGGCCGACCGAGCCAGTCCTCGAGATGGCGGACCTGATGGCTTACGGCCGATTGCGTGACGAACAGCATCTCGGCCGCCGCCTTGAACGAACCGGCCCTGACGACGGCGTCAAACGCCCGGAGCGCATTGAGCGGAGCTTGAGTCATGCGGCATCCAATTAGTTTTTCTCATCTCGACATGAGAATCGGTCTTTTGACAAGTCACGCGACTGGCCGCAGGTTCGACCTTGGAAATCGCGTTTCGGGAGAGGGCAGATGCAGCGGGAACGGCTTCAGGATTATGTGGGCAACGGAACACCCGTCACGCCAACCTTTCCTGCCAGTGAGATGGAGCGGCGGCTGACAGCGATTCGTCGGCATATGGCCGAAAGCGGGATCGACGCGGCGCTGTTCACCTCGTACCATAACATCAATTATTACAGTGACTTCCTGTATTGCTACTTCGGGCGGCGCTATGGCCTCGTCGTCGATCACGACAAGACCACCTCGATCAGCGCGGGCATCGACGGGGGGCAGCCCTGGCGTCGGACCTTCGGCGGGCGCAACATCACCTATACCGACTGGCAGAAGGACAACTATTTCCATGCTGTCCGAGGCCTGATCCCGGGCGTGCGCCGGCTGGGAATCGAGTTCGACCACATCAGCATCGACACCCTCGCCCTGCTCAAGTCGGAATTCCCCAGGGTGGAGTTCGTCGACATCGCCCAGGGCGCGATGCGCCAGCGCATGATCAAGTCGGCGGCAGAGATTGCGCATATCGAGAAGATGACCCGCATCGCCGATATTGGCGGGGCCGCCTGCGCCGAGGCCGCGACTGTCGGCACGCCGGAACACGAGGTTGCGCTGCATTCCACGGCGACGATGGTGCGCGAGATTGCCAAGACCTGGCCGCATGGCGAATTGCTGGACACCTGGACCTGGTTCCAGTCGGGCATCAATACCGACGGTGCCCATAATCCGGTCACAAGCCGCAGGATCGAGCAGGGTGACATCCTGTCGCTGAACTGTTTTCCGATGGTCGCGGGCTACTACGTCGCGCTCGAACGCACGATGTTCGCGGGCCAGCCGACCGACGAGCACCTGCGCCTGTGGGAGTTCAACTGCCGGGTGCATGACCGCGGCAAGGAACTCCTGGTCCCCGGCAACCGCTGCAGCGATGTGGCGCGCGAATTGAACGAGATGTACGCGGCAGAAAATCTGTTGCAATACAGGAGCTTCGGCTACGGCCACTCCTTCGGTGTGCTTTGCCACTACTACGGCCGCGAGGCAGGCCTGGAACTGCGCGAGGATTGCGAGACGGTGCTGGAGCCGGGAATGGTCGTGTCGATGGAGCCGATGATCACCATCCCCAACCATCTTCCGGGCGCCGGCGGCTACCGCGAGCACGACATCCTCGTCATCACCGAGGACGGCAATCGGAACATCACCGGATTTCCCTATGGACCCGATCATCTTATCCTGCCATTCAAGAAATGAACCCTCGCTTGATAACAGGCGGCGGCCGGGCGGATCTCTACCCGGCTCGATAAGGGGACAACCGCAACGGGGATGCGCGTATGGCTGATGGGGCGATGACGAACGATGCGTTCGTCGTGTTCGACCGGGTTCAAAAAAGCTACGACGGTGTGACGCTCGTCGTGAAAGATCTGAACCTCTCCCTGCCGAAGGGAGAGTTTCTTACGATGCTCGGGCCGTCTGGTTCGGGCAAGACAACCTGTCTGATGATGCTCGCCGGGTTCGAAACGGCAACCCATGGCGAGATCCGCCTGAACGGGCGCAACATCAACACCGTCTCCCCCCACAAGCGCGGCATCGGGATGGTGTTCCAGAACTACGCGCTGTTCCCTCACATGACGGTTGCCGAAAACCTCGCCTTCCCGCTTGAGGTGCGCAAGCTTGACAAGTCGACGCGCGACCAGAAGGTCAAGCGCGCGCTCGACATGGTGCAGATGGGTGCCTTTGCCGGACGCCGCCCGTCGCAGCTTTCGGGCGGTCAGCAGCAGCGTGTCGCATTGGCCCGCGCGCTGGTGTTCGAGCCGGAACTTGTCCTGATGGACGAACCCCTTGGCGCCCTGGACAAGCAGCTTCGCGAACACATGCAGTTCGAGATCACGCGGCTTGCCCACGAGTTGGGCATCACCACGGTCTATGTCACCCATGACCAGACCGAGGCGCTGACGATGTCCGACCGGGTCGCGGTGTTCAACGACGGCCGCATCCAGCAGCTTGCCCCGCCGTCCGAGCTGTACGAGGCGCCGGTCAACAGCTTCGTCGCGCAGTTCATCGGCGAGAATAACCGCCTGATGGGCACCGTGACCGAGATGAAGGACGGCATCTGCGTGGTGCGGCTCGACTCGGGCGATTTCATCGACGCGAAGCCGGTGAACGTCTCCAAGGTCGGCGACCGCACCCAGGTTTCCATCCGTCCGGAACGGGTCGAGACCAACAAGGCCCGCTTGAGTCCGGGCGCCCATACGCTCAAGGCCGAAGTGCTGGAATTCATCTATATGGGTGACATCTTCCGCACACGGCTGAAGGTGGCGGGACATGATGATTTCGTCATCAAGACCCGGAACGCCCCCGACCAGGTCCGCCATCAGCCCGGCCAGACGATCGAGATCGGCTGGCTGCCAGAAGACTGCCGCGCGCTCGACGCGCCGTAGGTGCCCACAAGGGCAAAAAAAAGAACCAGAATAACAACCGGGAGTATGACAATGACACTCAAATCCCTACTCAGCGCAACCGCGCTGGCGATGCTGCCGCTTGGCGCCGGCGCCGCGTTTGCCGAGGACCTTCCGCCCTGCGACAACTGCTCTGACTCGATGGTCCTGATGTCCTGGGGCGGCGCCTATCAGGCCTCCCAGGTCGCGGCCTATGCCGAACCCTATGCCAAGTTGACCGGCGTCAAGATCACCTGGGACGAAGGCTCGAACGAAGCCATCGCCAAGATGCGCGCCGCCTCGGAAGCCGGCAACATGACCTACAGCCTGGTCGATGTCGAAGGCCCCGACAGCCAGCGCGCCTGCGACGAGGGCCTGGCCGAAGAGATCGACTTCGACAAGGTTCTGGCGGCGGCACCCGATGGCACCCCCGCCTCGAAGGACTTCGGCGCGGCGATGATCAACGAATGCTTCGTGCCGCAGATCGTGTTCTCGACCACCTTCGGCTATCGAACCGACGTGAAGGAATGGAACGGCAAGGTTCCGGAAGACCTGTGCGCGATCTTCGACCTCCAGACCTTCCCCGGAATGCGCGCGCTGGAAAAGCGCCCGAAGAAGAACCTCGAATGGGCTCTCCTGTGTGACGGCGTTTCGAAGGACGAACTTTACACCGTGCTTTCCACGAAAGAGGGCGTGGACCGCGCCCTGGCCAAGCTCGACACGATCAAGGATCATGTCGTGTGGTGGTCTGCCGGCGCCGAAACCCCGCAGCTTCTGGCCGATGGCGAAGTCGTGATGGGCTCGACCTATAACGGCCGCCTGTTCTCGGCCATCGTCGAGCAGAAGCAGCCCATCGCCATGCTGTGGGACTGGGAAGTGTTCGACTTCGACGGTTGGGTCGTTCCCAAGGGCCTGGACGAAGCCCAGAAGAACCGCGTGATGCACTTCCTGAACTTCGCCACCGACACGCAGCGTCTGGCGGATCAGGCCAAGTACATCTCCTACGGTCCGGCCCGCGCCTCGTCGCAGCCGCTGGTGTCAAAGCACGCAACGCTTGGCATCGAGATGGCGCCCTTTATGCCCACCAACCCCGCGAACCAGAAGAATTATCTGGTGAACAACATCGAATGGTGGGCTGACAACCAGGATGCGGTCGAAGTCGCCTTCCAGAACTGGCTGTCGAAGTAAGCCTTGAACGTAATGGGGGCGGGGCGAAAGCCCCGTCCCCTGACTGCGGGGACGACGGATGACGGATCAGACTGCAAACGGCCCGATGCTTGCGGCCGATGGAACACCGCTGAAGCAAAGCCTGAACCGCGCGCTTCGCCGGCAGAAGCTGCGTGCCTTCCTGCTGATCGCGCCGCTCCTGATTTTCGTCCTCGTCACCTTCATTGCCCCGATCGGGGACATGCTGTTCCGCTCGGTCCAGAATGACATCGTGGCCGACACGCTGCCGCGCACGGTTGCGGCACTGTCAAAGTGGAACGCCGAGTCCGGCGCGCCGCCGGAAGAACCCGTCTATCGCGCGCTTGCCTCCGATCTGCTGATCGCGGTCGCGGAAAAGACCCATACCCAGCTTGGCACCCGCCTGAACTACGAGGATTCTGGGTTTTCCTCGCTGTTGCGCGGGACTGGCCGGGATGTGGATGACATGGGCGAAGATGTCACCAAGGCCCTGGTCGCGATTGACCCCATCTGGGACGAGCCGACAACCTGGACCAACCTGCTGGGCGAACCGGCTTGGGTCTCCGCGCAGGCTGATTGGGACAAGGCAGGCGGCAAGACCGCCGAGCCGCCCTTTGTCCTGTCGCCCGTCGCGCAGCAGAACCTGCCCCTGACATCCGCCGCCTTCGCCGATTTCGCCCGCGTCATGCAGACGGTGAAGAATGACAGCCCGACCGAAAAGCGCCCGTGGAACACCGTCGCCATCGGACTGACCGAGGATCTGAAGGCCAATCCCGCCGCCGCTGGTGCCTTCGGGACGGAATGGCAGCCGGCCCTTTCGGCGATTGTCGCTGCAGCACAGATGGGAACGATCCCCGCCGCCAATTTCACCGCCGCCTTCACGGAGAGCGACAAGGCCTGGGCGACGCCGCAACCCTGGTCGATCATCAAGATCTTCAGTCCCCGCTTCACCTCCGGCTATTTCCTCAATGCCGTCGACCTGAAGATGACGGCGGACGGCATCGCGCCGCGTGCGGATTCCGAGCGCGTCTACATCATGCTTTTCCTGCGCACGATGATCCTTTCGCTGGCGATCACCGGCACCTGCATCCTGCTTGGCTATCCGGTGGCCTGGCTTCTGGCGAACCTTCCGCCGCGGACGGCCAACTTGCTGATGATCCTGGTGCTGCTGCCGTTCTGGACCTCGCTTCTGGTCCGCACGAGCGCGTGGAAGGTGCTGCTGCAACAGCAGGGCGTCATCAACGACCTTCTGGTCTGGGCCGGACTGGTGGCAGACGAAAACCGCCTTGTGCTCATCAACAACCAGACCGGCACGATCATCGCGATGACGCATATCCTGCTGCCGTTCATGATCCTGCCGCTCTATTCGGTGATGAAGACCATTCCGCCATCCTATCTGCGCGCCGCCAAGTCGCTTGGCGCGACGGACTGGACGGCGTTCTGGCGCGTCTACTTCCCGCAATCCATTCCCGGTATCGGCGCAGGGTCGATCCTCGTCTTCATCCTCGCCATCGGCTATTACATCACGCCAGAGCTCGTCGGCGGGGCGAAGGGCGTCTTCATCTCTAACCGCATCGCCTATCACATCGGCACCTCGCTGAACTGGGGTCTGGCCGCCGCGCTCGGATCGCTGCTGCTGATCGTGGTTCTGGTGCTCTACTGGGTCTACGACCGCATCGTTGGGATCGACAATGTCAAACTCGGCTGACCTCGCCCCGTCGATCCGCAGCATTCAGGGACCGCGCGCATGAGCCTGCCCGTCTATGCCACCGCCGGCCAGCGCCTCTGGCACTATGCCTTCCGCGTGATCTGCGGCCTGATCTTCTTCTTCCTGATCGCACCGATCATCATCATCATCCCGCTCAGCTTCAACGCGCAGGATTTCTTCACCTTCTCGCCCGAGATGCTGAGGCTTGATCCGGCGGGGTATTCGCTGAAGCACTACCACGACTTCTTCACCAACCCCGACTGGCAACTGCCGCTGTGGAACTCGCTTGCCATTGCACCGGTGGCGACACTGATCGCCGTAAGCCTGGGGACGCTGGCCGCCATCGGCCTGTCGCAGTCGCATGTGCCGTTCAAGGGCACGATCATGGCGATCCTGATCTCGCCGATGATCGTGCCGCTCATCATCTCGGCGGCCGGGATGTATTTCTTCTATTCGCGCGTCGGGTTGCAGGGAACCTATTGGGGGGTCGTCCTGGCCCATGCGGTCCTCGGCATTCCGTTCGTCATTATCACCGTGACCGCGACGCTCGTCGGCTTTGACCGGTCATTGACACGCGCTGCAGCAAGCCTTGGCGCGGGGCCGGTCCGCACCTTCTTCATGGTGCAGATGCCGCTCATCATGCCCGGCGTCGTGGCCGGGGCGCTTTTCGCCTTCATCACCTCCTTCGACGAGGTGGTGGTGGTGCTGTTCCTTGGCGCGCCGGGGGACAAGACGCTGCCGTGGCAGATGTTCACCGGCCTGCGCGAACAGATCAGCCCGACGATCCTGGCCGCCGCAACGGTGCTCGTCTCGATCTCGGTCGTGCTTCTGGTCACGCTCGAGGTGCTGCGCCGCCGCTCCGAGCGGCTGCGCGGCATGTCGCCGACCTGAACGCTGGCTCAGGGCCCCATTGGCCCTGATCAGAGGCTTTCCCAATGTACGCCGGCAGGCGCGATGCTGTGGCCCTTCCACTCGGCCTCGTCCTGTCCGTAGTTGAAGACAAAGCGGTGCGTGGCCGTGTCGCGCAGGCGCAGGCCGTCGGGCAGGCGGATCGTCGGCAGAGCGGCCTCGGCGCAAAGCCTTTCCAGCAGATCGACAAGCGTTTCGGCCTCAGCCCATCCGGCGAGATAGTGAAGGCCGCCCGACCTGATCACGGCAGGCCAGCCATCGACACAGATCTCCACGATCTCGGCCGTCGTCTCGATCTTCTCGCGCCAATGCAGGAACTGCCCGCCCTTGCTCAGCGGGACGGGTACGTCGGGCGGTAGGCTTTCGACCCGGGCAACCGTCGCGGCAAGTCCCGGAAGGTTGGGTGGCAGGGGAACGGGTGTCGCGAACTCTGCCGTCTTGGCGTTGGTGCGCGGACCGATCAGTGACAGGCCCTTGTAGCGGGAAAGTGCGCCAAGGAAGGCGTCCGACAGGGTGGCAACCCCCGGAGCAAGGACCAGTCTGTAGGCCGACAGATCGGCCGCATCCGGCGGCAGGATGTCGATGTTCAGTCCAAGCCTGCGGAGCGCGCGATAGGTTTCGAACGCAAGCCGGAAATAGCTGAAATCCCGCCCCTGCGGTTGAACCTCCCACGCCCAGGCCGAGGCGTAATCGAAAACCAGCGCGACCTTGGCGACCGCGGTTCCCTGATCGGGCATGGCGGCGAGTTCCCGCGCAACCTGGGCCGCCTCGTCATGCGCCGGAGCGGGAGCGCTGTCGGGACGCAGCAGGCCCGCATGCATCTGCTCTTGCGCAAAGGGGGCCTGCCGCCACCGGAAGTAGCAAACGGCCTCTGCCCCATGCGCAAAGGCTTCCCAGGCCCAGAGGCGGGCCATGCCGGGCAGCGGATCGGGGTTCCATGGCGCCCAGTTCACCGGGCCGGGCTGCTGCTCCATGATCCACCAGCGGCCGCGGCCGACCGCCCGGTAGAGGTCATGGTGGAAGGCCTGGAAATCCGGGTCGCCCTGCCGCACGAAGCGCCGCTTGTGTTCGGGACTGGCGGGCAGGCGGTCAGACAGGAAGCCAAGCGGATAGGCATCCCAGGACGCGATGTCGAGATCGGCGCCAACGGCGAAATGGTCGAAGTCGGTGATCATGCCCATGTAGTTGTGGGCGATCGGGTAGGGGGAGTGGTTGCGGATGATCTCGGTCTGGATGCGGTTGAACTCCACCACCATGTCGGAGGCGAAACGCCGGAAGGCCATCCAGTGCGCCGGATTGGCTTCGGTCACCGTCAGGTTCGGCAGGCCGACCTCCTCGAACGAGGCATAGTCCATCGACCAGAATACGTTCCCCCAGGCGCGGTTCAGCGCCTCGGGCGATTGGTAGCGGCGGGCAAGCCAGTTGCGGAAGGCATGCAGGGCTGCCGGGGAATAGCTCAGCACCGTATCGTGGCAGGCATATTCGTTATCGGTCTGCCAGGCCCCCACATGCGGATTCCGGCCGTAGCGTTTCGCCAGAAGCGTGGTGATCCGCGCCGACTCGCGACGATAGCCTTCATGCGAGAAATCATAATGCCGGCGCGAGCCGAAGCCGCGGGTTCGACCGTCTCGATCCACGGCCAGCATGTCGGGATGCCGATCAAGCATCCAGCGGGGCGGCGTCGCCGTCGGCGTGCCCAACACGACCTTCAGCCCGGCGCGGCCCAGGGTCTCAATCGCCCTGTCGAGCCAGTCGAACTCCATCCGCCCGGCCTCCGGCTCCAGCCGCGACCAGGCAAATTCGCCGATCCGCACCCAGGTCAGGCCCAGGGCGGCCATGCGCGACGCATCCTCGGCCCATTGGGCCTCGGGCCAGTGTTCGGGGTAGTAGCAGACGCCGAGCGTGCGTTTCAAAGGATCACCTGATGTTCCAGCTGGCCCTCTGCGACCTGCTCGGCCATGAAGGTCTTTCCGGCATCGGGATGGGCCGAGCGCGCAGCGGCGTCCATGCCCTGCAGCGCTGAGGTGCAGTAAAGCGTCGTTCCGCCGAAGGCCGGGCAGGACGTATGGGGCGCATCGAACTCTACGCTCCGCAGGAAGCTTCCGTCAGGGGCGTAGGCGGCGACCCGCGCAGCGCCCCATTCCGCCAGCCAGGTGACGCCCTGGGCATCGATCACCGCACCATCCGGTTCCGGGCCGTCCGGAGGCAGGCTCAGGAAGACCTGCGGCTCGCCCACCGGCCAACCCTGTGCATCGAGCGAGACGCGCATCACACGCCGGGTCGGCGAGTCTGCGAACTGCGCCGCGCGGCCATCGGGGGTGAAACACATCGAATTCGGGATCGAGATCGCGGGGAACAGCTTGCGCAGCTGACCCCGGTAATACCGATAGATCGCTCCGGCCCCCTGTTCGGCCTTCTTGCCCATGGTCCCGATCCAGAAGCCGCCCTGCGGGTCCGCTCGGCCATCGTTCGATCGGGTCTGCGGGTTGTCCGCTTCGAGGGTGACGAGTGGCTCGGATGTTCCGTCCGCAAGGTTGAACCTGAAAAGGCTGGTCTCGCTTGCAATCAGCAGATCGTCCTTGCTGACCCAACCCGCGGCCGAGACCATCTGCGGAAATTCCCAATGGCGCGATCCGGTCTTGTCCTGCGTCAGAAGCCTCCGGCCGAGAATATCGAACCAGAAGAGCTGGTTCCGGAGCGGGTGCCAGAGCGGGCCTTCGCCCAGTTCGCAGCGGCGGTCGTCGAAGATCATCGGATGGCCTCGCCATAAGCCGCGACCAAAGCGCGGGCACGTGTGGCAACCTCTCCCGCCGACAGGCCGGGGGTGTAAAGCGATGTGCCGATGCCGAACCCGTCTGCACCGGCCTTGATCCAATCCTTCAGGTTGGCGGCTCCAGCGCCGCCGACGGCATAGACACGCGTTCCCTGGGGCAGGACGGCGCGGATCGCCTTCAGACCTTCAGGGCCAAGCAGGTTGCCGGGGAACAGCTTCAGCCCGGTCGCCCCTGCCTTGAGCGCGGCAAAACACTCTGTCGGTGTCATGACGCCGGGCCAGCTTTCAAGACCGGCGTGGCGGGTTTCGCCGATCACCTCGGCATCCATGTTGGGCGAAACAATGATCCGCCCGCCGGCATCGGCGACTTCCCGCACCTGCTTCACGGTCAGCACTGTGCCGGCCCCGATCACGGCGTGGTCGCCAAAGGCCCGCGCCATCGCAGAGATCGAATGCATCGGATGGGGAGAGTTCAGCGGCACCTCGATGGTGGTGATGCCGGCGGCAATCAGCGCCTCGGCCACAGGAACAGCGTCGTCGGGCGTTATGCCGCGCAGGATGGCAATGATCGGACGGGTCATTCGGCAGCTTTCGAAAATGCCCCGGCTGCAAGTGCTAGACCAGCGATCGTGCAGTCGGTGGCAGAGAGGGACCGGGTCGGCGCACCCTGCGTGGCAAGGGCGCGGGCATAAAGGCCAGTGAGGCGATCAGATCCGACCAGCAGGATCGGGAGGCCCAGCCACCACGCCTTCGAGGCGGCGAGTTCCCCGCCGATCAGAAGCCCCGAAAGCCGGGCGCGCGCGGTCGCCCCGGTCAGGCCGGCGATCAGCCCCTCGGCCCGCAGCCGGAAAAGCTGGGCCATCAGCCGTTCGGGATGCGACAGTCCCTCGGCGACCCCCGCATCGAAGCCGCCATCGTCCCAGCCCTCGCCAAGACCATGGCGCAGCACGGACTGTTCGGCCAGCAGGGCGTAAAGCTCGCCCGTCAGGAAGGTCTGGAAGCTCACGACCTCGCCCGCGCTGATCTGCGCCCATTTCGAATGCGTTCCGGGCAGGCAGATCGCGCCGTCGAAACCGGGATCGAGCGCAAGGGCGCCAGCGATCTGCGTCTCCTCTCCGCGCATGACGTCGGCAGGTTTCACCTGCTTCAGCCCCGGGGCGATCTGGACCGAAATCCTTGGGTCCTTCACCGGCACGCGAACCAGCGCTCCCTGTACGACAGGTGCGCAGGGAACGGTGCGATAGGGCGCCTCGAACCATCCCTGACGGCTGCCGACCATGCCGCAGGCCAAGACCGGCGCCGCGCGCCCTGTGGTCAGCCAAGGCTCGACCAGCCGGATCAAGGCAGGTTCGAAGGCCTCACGGGACAGATGGCCCATCCCGTCGTCAGACGCGGCCTCGGCCAGGATGCCCCCGGAACCCATGGCCCAGGCCCGGAGGTGGGTCGTTCCCCAGTCAACGGCGATCCAGTCGGGTTTCATCCTGTCACCACCACGCCGCCGTCAATCACAAGCGCCTGTCCCGTCATGGCCTTCGACACCGACGAGGCGAGGAACAGGCATCCGCCGACGATGTCGGCAGGCTCCAGCGGATCCTTGAGGCACTGTCGGTCCAGGTGCGCAGCAAGGCCCTCGGGCGTCACCCACAACTCCTTCTGCCGGTCGGTCAGGACCCAGCCGGGGGACAGGGCATTGACCCGGATGCGGTCCGGTCCGAACTCGCGCGCCAGGCTGCGGGTCAGGCCGTTGATGCCGGAATTCGCGGCCGTGTAGACCGGGTATCCGGCGTTGCCCATCATGTAGCTGATCGACGAGAAGTTGATGATGGATCCGCCGCCCGCCCCCTGCATCCCGGGGATCACGGCCTTGGCCGCGAAGAAATAGGCCTTCAGGTTGATGGCGATCGACCAGTCGAAGAACGCCTCGTCCGTTTCCAGCGTCTTGTGCCGCTGGTCATTGGCGGCGTTGTTGACAAGGACCGTGATCGGCCCATGCGCTCTGGCGGCCTCAGCCAGAGCCGCATTCAGTTGGTCAAGGTCGGTCAGGTCGCAGCGCAGGAAAAGCGGGCGACTGCCGGTGGCGTTCTCCATCGTGTCGCAGAAAGCAGAGGCGTCGCTGCGCTGGCAGAATGCCACTTTCGCGCCCTGGCGAAGGAAACCTTCGGTCAATGCGGCCCCGATGCCAGAGCCACCGCCGGTAATGAAAACCGAAGTTCCCTTGAGATCTGGAAAAATGGGCAACATCAATCTTTCTCCTTCAACGCCAGACCGGCTTTCGGACCTGTCGCACAGCGGCGTCGGGCCGTCCCTACGTCACGCCGCTTTCTTGCCTGTCACCCAGCCCGGCAACCAGTCGCCATGCGCGTCGATCAAATCGTCCACCAGCGCGCGGATTTGGCGCAGGTCCAGCTCGGCCGCGGTGTGCGGGTCGAGCATGGCTGCGTGATAGATATGCTCGCGGTTCTCTTCCATAAGCGCGGCCACGGTCAGTTCCTGGACATTCACGTTCGTCCGCATCAGCGCAATCAACTGCGGGGGAATGTCGTTTACCGTGGTCGGTTGCAGTCCGTTGGCATCGACCAGCGTCGGCACCTCGACCGCCGCCCCTTGGGGTAGTTGCGGAATGAAGCCCCGGTTCGGCACGTTGCCGTAGATGACCGACGGCGTGCCGGTCACGACCGAATTCATGATCACGGCCGCATATTCGTTCGACCGTTTCACCTCGATGCGTTCCGCCCGCGCATAGCCCTCGGCCTGCGCCGCCCAGGCGGCGATCTGTTCCTCGCAGCGGACGGGATACTCGTCGAGAGGAATGCCAAAGGTTTCGATAAGGTCAGGACGGTCGGACTTGATGAACCAAGGGACATATTCGGCGAAATGCTCGCTGCTTTCGGTGACGAAATAGCCAAGGTGCATCATCGCCTCGTAGCGCACCTTGTTCGGGCAGCGCGCATTCCAGTGGCTGGGTTTCGGAAAGCGTCCTGACTGGTAGCCCGCTCGCAGCGCCGGGTAGAGGTCGCGCCAGGTTCCGTCGGCCTGCCTTGCCTCGAAGTTCAGGTAGAAGGCCATATGGTTGATGCCCGCCGCGCGATAGCGGATATCCCCAAGCGGGATCTCGAGGTCGCGGGACAGCTCATAAGCCGTTCCCTGCACCGAATGGCAGAGGCCGACCTGCTTCACGTCCGGATAGCGCGCGCCGATGGCCCAGGTGTTGATGGCCATCGGGTTGACGTATTGCAGCATGATTGCGTCCGGGCAGACCGCGCGCATGTCTTCGGCCAGCTTCCACAGATGGGGAACCGTCCGAAGGCCGCGCATGATGCCCCCGATGCCAAGCGTGTCGGCGATCGTCTGGCGCAGGCCGTAACGCTTGGGCACCTCGAAGTCGGTGACCGTGCAGGGCTTGTAGCCACCGATCTGGAAGGCGACGATGACGAAATCCGCCCCATCGATCGCGCTGCGCTGGTTCGTGTGGGTCTCGATCTTCGCCGGCACCCCAAGCGAGGCGACCAGTTTGCGAACCACCAGCTCACTTTCGGCCAGCCGCTTCCGGTCGATGTCCATCAACGAGATCGTCGCGTCGGACAGCGCCGGCATCTGCAGCGCGTCCCCGATCAGGTTCTTCATGAAGACGGTCGATCCCGCCCCGATGAAGGCAATCTTTGTCACTTTACGGCTCCAAGGGTCAGGCCCGCGATGAAGTGCTTCTGCATGAGGAAGAACATCAGGACGGGGGGAAGGGCGGCGATGATCGAACCGGCGGAAACGAGCTGCCATTGGGCGATCCACTGACCGTTCAACGACGACAGGCCCGCCGTGATCGGCTGGGTTTCGGCGCTGGTCGTCAGCACCGTCGCCCAGAAGAAGTCGTTCCAGATGAAGGTGAAGACCAGAACCGCAAGGGCGGCGATGGCGGGACGCATCAGCGGCATGACGACATGCCAGAAAATGCGGATCTCGCTGACCCCCTCAACGCGTGCCGCCTCGATAAGTTCGAAGGGCAGGCTCTTGATGAAGTTGCGCATGAACAAGGTGCAGAACCCGGTCTGGAAGGCGATGTGGAACAGCGCCAGCCCATACCAGGTGTTGTACATGCCAAGGCTCAGCGTCAGGTCTCGGACCGGCACCATCAGGATCTGGAACGGCACGAAGTTCCCGGCGACAAACAGGAAGAACACCAGAAGGTTCGACCGGAAGCGATAGATCGCCAGAGCGAAGCCCGTCATGCAGGACAGGGCCACCGCGCCGATGACTGTCGGGATCGTCACCCAGAGCGAGTTCAGCATGTAGCGCGGAATGGCGCTGTCGAAGGCCAGCTGGTGATAGTTCTCGAAGGCGATGTAGCTTGGAATGCCGAAGTAGTTGCCCTGGGCAAGATCCGAGGCCGGGCGCAGCGAGGTGATGGCCACCCCGATCAGGGGCAGCAGCCAGAAAATCAGCGCGACCGGCAGGGCGATCTTGTACAGCATCTGCGATGCCGGAGAGGCTTGTTCTATGGGGCGTGGAAACATCTCAGCGCTCCGTCTCGTCGCGCCACATCTTCCAGATGAAGCCCGAAATGAAGACCATCATGATCGCGAAGAGAACGACGGCGATCGCCGCGCCATAGCCCATGCGATAGCCGTATTCCGACAGGGCCTGCTCATACATGAAGAAGGACAGGACCCGGGATGAGCCATAGGGGCCGCCGTCCGTCATGATCGAGACGAGGTCGAACGACCGCAGTGCGCCGATCACCGTGACGACCACGGCGATGAATGTCGCGGGCTTCAACTGCGGCAGGATCACGTACCAGAGCATCCGCCATCCGCGCGCCCCGTCGAGCCGCGCGGCCTCGACCTGGTCGGGGGCGACGTTGTTGAGGCCCGTCAGGTACAGGATCATCACATAGGCGATTTGCGGCCAGAGACCGGCGGCGATGATGCCGTAGGTCACGAACCTTTCGTCGGCCAGAACGGCGATGCCGGTCCCGGTCGCCCATTCGATCAGCCGGTAGAACAGGCCGAAGTCGGGGGCGTAGAACCACGAGAACATCAGGCCGACGACGACCTGGCTGATGACGAAGGGAAAAAAGAACAGGGACTTGTAGGCCCGGATGCCGCGGACATTCTGGTTGAGGAAGATCGCGATCATCAGCCCGATCGGCAGCGCCAGCATGTAAAGCACCAACCAGATCACGTTGTTCTTGAGCGAGGTATAGAAGGCCTCGTCATCGACGAGTTCGACGTAGTTGGCCGTGCCGATCCACGTCGCCTCGCCCATTCCGTCCCAATCGTAGAACGAGATCCAGATCGACTGCGCGATCGGGATCAGCACATAGATCAGGAACATCAGGGCGCCGGGGGCAAGGAACAGCCAGGGCGCAAGGCGACGCTGGTTCGCTTTCCAGTATGCTGACATCGGGACCTCGGGGGCGCGCGGAAACGGCCTTGGGTGAATGACCGGAGGCAGCTCGCCTCCGGCAAGCGGTGGATCCGGGCAGGCAGCCTGCCCGGATCCTGTGCCTTACTTGTAGACCTTCTGACGGGTCTTCTCGAGGCGCTCGAGGATCGCATCGAGGTTCTCGGGCTTCACGAGGAACTCCTGGAAGCCTTCCATGCCGACCTTGGCCATCTCGGCCGGGGCGTCCCGGTCGAAGAACTGTGCCAGGGCATAGGCCGTCGACAGCGACTCGAAGCCAGCCACCAGGAACGGATCGTTCTTGTCGACGGTCGAGTTCTTGTTGGTCGGCAGCTGACCCACCGCCGCGTTCCACTTGGTCTGCGCATCGGGCGAAGCGACGAAGGCCAGGAATTTCTTGGCGTCTTCGACGTTCTGGGCGCCTGCCGGAATGTGGATCGTGTCGGTCGGGGCTTCCTCGGCGCGCGGAATGCCGGGGGTGATTTCCGGGAAGACCATGAAGCCGAGGTTCTCGTTCGTCATGCCGCCTTCCTTGAAGACGCCGACGGCGAAGTTGCCCATGACGTAGTTCGCAGCCTTGCCCTGAACGAGGAGCGCTGCCGCGTCCTGCCAGTCGATGGCCGCGTGGTTGGCGGTGGTGTAAGGCTGGATCTTGGCCCACTGGGCGAAGACATCCTTCACCTTCTGGTCGGTCCACGGAACTTTCCCGGAGGTCAGATCCATGTGCCATTCGTAGCCATTCGTCCGCAGCGACAGGTAGTCGAAGATACCGGCCACCGGCCACAGCGCCTTGGAGCCCGTCGTCACGCAGTCGATGCCAGCGGCCTTGAACTTCTCGCAATTGGCAACGAACTGGTCCCAGCTCACGCCGTTCGGACCCGGCAGTTCCACGCCCGCGGCCTTGTAGGCGTCGCGGTTATAGTAGATGCCCCACTGGTAGTAGGTGTAGGGAACGCCCCACTGCTTGCCGTCGATGGTCATCGAGGCTTTCGCGGACGCCAAGGCTTCACCCAGACCGTTCGCCTCCCAGACGTCGCTCACGTCAAGGAACTGGCCCGAGGCGACAAAGGGCGCCATCCGGTTGCCCGCATACCAGTTCGCCAGGTCAGGCGAGTCCGCGGTCAGGAAGTTCCGGATCGCTGTCTTGTAGCCCTCGTGGTCGAAGTTCGTCAGCTGAACGTCGATATCGGGGTTCGCTGCCTCGAAGTCCGCGATCAGCGCCTCCATCGCTGCCAGCGGAATCGGATCATAGTCGGCGTTGTATTTGAGGACCCGCTGTTCGGCCATCGCCGAGCCGGCCATCAGAAGCGCTGCCGTGAAGGTCAACACCCCCTTCGTTGCATGGACCATGGTCTCCCTCCCTGTGGTTCCATTATGTGAAACTAAGTCTTGAATATTGAAAACTATGCGCGGTACAGTTACAGCTGTCAACAGGGAGGAACGAGGCAATGTCTTCGGACGCTGTGGCGGATGGAACGGTCGGCAAGGCGCTGGATGTGCTCGACATGGTCGCGGCACGCGGGCGACCGGTGCGCTTTTCCGATCTCCAGGTCGGATCGTCCTACCCGAAGGCTACCCTGTACCGCCTGCTTCAGACGCTGACGCATCAGGGAATGCTGGCCTATGACGATGATCGGGGCACCTATGCCCTGGGGCTGCGGCTGGTCCGTCTGGCCCATGCCGCCTGGTCCACCTCGTCGCTTGCGCCGCTGGCGCGGCCGTATCTTGATGAATTGGCGGAAGAAACCGGCGAGACGATCCACCTCGCCCAGCTCGATCACGGGCAGGTTCTGTACGTCGACAAGCGCAACGCCAGCAAGCCGGTCGAGATGTTCTCAAGCGCCGGGAAGGTCGGGCCTGCCTATTGCACCGGGGTGGGCAAGGCGATGCTGGCTTATCTCGACGAGGGCGGGCTCGAGGCCGTCATCGCGCGGCAGAGCTTTCACCAGTTCACGCCCGAAACGCTCGACACCCCAGAAAAGCTCAAGGCCGAGCTGGCCGCGATTCGGGACCGCGGCCACGCGTTCGACCGGGAAGAGCACGAGCCGGGAATCATCTGCTGCGCCGTTCCGATCCTGACGCGGAATGGCCGGGCAATCGGCGCGATCTCGGTAACATCGACCACCGCCCGGACCAGCCTTGCGGCTCTCGAGGCGCAGGCCGGGCGGCTCAAGGACATCGCAACGCGCATCGCGGCCGTGGCCGAGGATTGGCGCTTTCCGGAACAGGGATAAGGGGGGAGGGGACGCATGGCAGGGGTGACGCTGGACAGGGTGGTCAAGCGCTATGGCGAAGTTCAGGTGATCCACGGGGTCGACCTGAAGATCGAGGAAGGCGAGTTCTGCGTCTTCGTCGGCCCGTCGGGATGCGGCAAGTCCACCCTGCTGCGGATGATCGCCGGTCTGGAGGAGACCAGCGACGGCACGATCCGCATAGGCTCGCGCGACGTGACGCGGATGGATCCTTCCGAGCGTGGTGTCGCGATGGTGTTCCAGACCTACGCGCTTTACCCGCACATGACCGTGGCCGAAAACATGGGCTTCGGTCTCAAGATGACCGGCCACCCGCGCGCCGAGATCGACCGCAAGGTGGCCGAGGCTGCGCGTATCCTCAAGCTCGACCAACTCCTGCAGCGCAAGCCAAAGGCGCTGTCGGGCGGGCAGCGCCAGCGTGTCGCCATCGGCCGGGCCATCGTCCGCGGACCCGAGGTGTTCCTGTTCGACGAACCGCTGTCGAACCTCGACGCCGAACTGCGGGTGGAAATGCGGGTCGAGATCGCCCGGCTTCACCGCGAGATCGGGGCGACCATGGTCTATGTTACCCATGACCAGGTCGAGGCGATGACCCTGGCTGACAAGATCGTCGTCCTGCGTGCAGGGCGGGTCGAGCAGGTGGGCAGGCCGCTCGACCTTTACCGCGATCCCGACAACCGCTTCGTCGCGGGCTTCATCGGCAGCCCGGCCATGAACTTCTGCGCTGCCGAAGTGACCGGAAAGGGCCAGTGCAACGTACCGGGCCTTGCCGGGATGCTATCGACCGATGTCGCCCTGCCTGCGCCGGGCGCACGGGTGGTGGTCGGGGTGCGGCCGCAAGCGCTTCGCCTCGTTCCGGGCGACAGTCACCGCATCGAGATCGTGGAAGCCCTCGGCGGGGTGACCTATGCCCATCTCTCGGCGCCGACCGGCGAGAAACTGGTGGTGGAAACCGGCGGCACAGCGGATCTGAAAACCGGATCGGCGACCGGACTGAGCTTTGATCCCGCCGATGCGCTGGTCTTCGAAGCCGGGGAAAAGGGTCACCGGCTGCGCTGAGCGGTCTGCCGGGCGAAATGCGGGTTCCTTGCCTTTCCTTTGGAACGGGGCATAGCGTCGGGACAACTCACGCGGACCATCAGGAGTCTCCATGCCCGTCGCTCTGCCTACTCACGCCCAAGCCATCGTCATCGGTGGCGGGGTCATCGGAACGTCCACCGCCTACCACCTCGCGGCCCAGGGTTGGACGGATGTTCTGGTGCTGGAGCGGGACAAGCTGACCTCAGGCACGACCTGGCATGCGGCCGGCCTGATCGCCTCGGCCGGGATGTTCAGCGAGACGCTGAGCTGGGCCTTCCGCCATTCGCGCGACCTCTATACCCGGCTGGAAGCCGAGACCGGCGTCTCTACCGGCTTCCGTGCCTGCGGCCATCTGCATGTCGCGACCACGCCCACCCGCCGCGAGGCGCAGCAGCGCGAGATCGCGTTCATGCGCCTCATGGGTCACGAGAAGCACGAGGTCTCGCCCGCCGAAGTGAAGGCGATGTTTCCGCTGGTCGAGACCGAGGGGATGCTGTCGGCGATCTGGTCGCCGACGGACGGGCGCGCCAATCCGGTCGACGTGACCATGGCGCTGGCAGCGGGCGCGCGGAAGCGTGGGGTCCAGATCGTCGAAGGCTGCCCGGTCACCGACATCCTGGTCGAACGCGGCCGGGTGCGCGGGGTAGTCACGCCGCAGGGCACGATCCGGTCGGACGTGGTGGTCCTGGCGGCCGGCATGTGGTCGCGCCAGATCGGGGCGAAGATCGGCGTTTCGGTGCCGCTGCAGGCGCTGGAGCACTACTATCTGCTGACCGAGCCGATGGAGGGCGTGCATCGCGATCTGCCGGTCGTCGAAGATCCGGAAAGCTATGCCTATGTGCGAGAGGAAGGCGGCGGGCTGCTTTTCGGCCTGTTCGAGCCAGACGCCGCAGCCTGGATGCCCAAGGGGATCCCCGGCGATGCAAGCTTTTCCACCCTTCCACCTGACTGGGACCGGATGACCCCGCATCTTGAACATGCCTTCCGCCGGTTCCCGGCGATGGAGAAGGCCGGGATCAAGACATTTTTCTGCGGGCCTGAAAGTTTCACCCCCGACGGGAAGTTCCTCGTCGGCGAGACGCCCGAGGTGCAGGGCCTTTACCTTGCGACCGGTCTGAACTCGCTCGGCATCCTCATGGGTGGCGGTGTGGGCGCGCTGGTGGCGGAAGAGATTGTCCATGGCAATGCCAGCCAGGATATCACCGCCCTGCTGCCGTCGCGCTTGGGAACGCATGAATCAGTCCGGCACTACCTTCTCGACCGGCTGCCGGATGCGCTGTCCTACGGCTTCACCAACTCCACGTTGCCGAACTTCAAGCACAAGCGCGCGCGGGGCGCGCGGCGCCTGCCGCTGCACGACCGCTACGCGGCGAAGGGCGCCTATTTCGTTTCGCTTTCCGGCTGGGAGATGCCCTACTGGTTCGCGCCCGACGGTCCGCAGCCCAAGGTCGCCTATGAGTTCGGCCGGCAGGACTGGTTCCACCTGTCCGCCACCGAGCACCGGGCGACCCGCGAAAGCCTGGGGCTGTTCGACAAGACCTTCATGGGCAAGTTCATCGTGCAGGGCCGCGATGCCGAGGCGGTGCTGAACCGGGTCAGCGCGAACAACGTCTCGGTCCCGGTCGGGACCAACGTCTACACCCAATGGCTGAACCCGCAGGGTGGCATCCTGTCCGACCTCACCATCACCCGGACGGGCGAGGAAGAGTTTCTGCTTGTCACCGGTGACGTGCTACAGCGCATCACCCCGTCCTGGCTGCGCCGGCATACCCGGCCGGACGAGTTCTGCGCGGTGACCGACGTGACCTCGGCCTTTACCATCCTGTCACTGCAGGGCCCGAAGTCGCGCGAGGTTCTCGCCGCGATCACGGGCGCCGACCTGTCGACCGAAGCGCTGCCCTTCCGTGGTTCCGCCTGGGTCGAGATCGGCTATGCCCGGCTGAGGATCGTCCGCGTGACCTACATGGGTGAGCTTGGCTACGAGCTTTACATCCCGGCCGAGCAGAGCCTTAACGTCTACGACGCGCTGGTCGCTGGGATCGAGGCGCAGGGCATCGACTGCGTCCATTGCGGGCTGATGGCATTGGACAGCCTGCGACTGGAAAAGGGCTATCGCGACTACGGGGTCGACATCGACAATACCGATACGCCGCTTGAAATGGGTCTGGGCTTCGTCGTCGATCTTTCCAAGGACTTCATCGGCCGCGAACGTCTGGCCGGGCAGAAGGCGGCGGGGGTACTGACCAAGCGCCTCGTCGCGGTGAAGCTCGAAGATCCCGAACCGCTTCTGCGCGGGCTCGAGCCGCTCTACGTGGATGGGCAGCCGGTCGGTTACGTCCGCGCCGGGGCCTATGGCCACACGCTCGGCGCCTCGGTCGGGCTTGCCGTCATCGAGCGGGCAGAGGGCGTCACCGCCGACTATCTGAAATCGACCGCCTTCGAGGTCGAGATCGGGGACCGGCGCCATTCGGCGACCGTGTCCCTCGCCCCCTTCTACGATCCGAAAAGCGAGCGGGTCCGCGCCTGAGCAGCAGTTAGCCGCCCGAGCCGAGCGTGACCGACAGGAAGGCGCGGAAGATCTGCGCCGGCCCGCTCAAGGGCCGGGCACGGGACCAAGTCAGGCCTACGTCCATCGAGGGTACGGTTTCGCGCAGCAGGCGTTGCTCGATCCGCTGCCCTTCCAGCGACCAGGGGCGATAGACCATGTCGGACAGGATTGTCACGCCCATCCCCGCCGCAACCATCGACCGCACCGCCTCGACCGAGGAGGTGGAAAAGACCACGTCCGGCGTCAAACCATAGGCATCCCAGTAGCGGCCGGCGGTGCGGCTTGCCTCGTCGACCGTCAGCATGATGTAGGGCTCGCGGGCGACGTCCGGCAGCGTCACCTCTTCTGCCTGCAGTAGCGCGTGGTCCGACGGCAGCCATAGGCGACGGCGGGAGCGGAACAGGGTTTCCGCATCCAGATCCTCGTGATTGGCCAGGTTCGAAGTCAGGAGCACCGCGAGGTCGAGCCCGCCGGTCGCGAGCGCGTTCTCGATCGCAGCCCGCGGAAGCTCGGAAAGCTCCAGCGTGATGCCCGGATAGCTTCGGCGGAAGGCGGCGTAGTGGCGGGCCATGAAATATCCCGCGACGGTGTAGGTGACCCCCAGCCGCAGGCGGCCGGTGATCGCCGTCTCCTCGCCAAGCGGGCTACGGGTTGCATCCTCCACCGCCGCCATGATCCCTTTCGCCCGGCTGAGGAAGCGCGCGCCTTCTGGCGTGACCGATACCCCCTGCGCGCCCCGGGCGAGCAGCTTGACCCCAAGCGTCGCCTCGAGGCCCTGGATGCCCGCCGTGACGGCGGATTGCGAGATGTTCATCTCCATCGCCGCATGGCTGATCTGCCCCGTTTCGGCGGCGGCGATGAAATAGCGAAGCTGCTTGAGCGTCAGGGACATGCAGCTTCCGTATCACAATTTTCGATAACATGTTGCAGAATTTCGTATTTGCTAATGAAGCCGACTCACGCCAGCATTCGTGAAAATCGAAAACATTGCGGGGGGTGTCATGCCTGTCACGGTCAACTGTGACATGGGCGAGAGCTTTGGTCTCTATCGCATGGGTGATGATGCGGGGATGATGCCCTACATCCATATCGCCAATGTGGCCTGCGGCTTTCATGCCAGCGATTTCAACCACATGCGTTCCACCGTCCGGCTCGCGAAGCAGCACGGCGTGAAGGTGGGTGCGCATCCGTCGCTGCCCGACCTGCAGGGCTTCGGCCGGCGCGAGATGAAGATGGGCCGGGAAGAGATGGCGAACTGCTTGATCTACCAGATCGGCGCGCTCTGCGGCTTCCTGAAGGCCGAGGGAGTGGAGCTCAATCACATCAAGCCGCATGGTAGCCTCTACGGCATGGCCGCGCGGCAGGACGAGATCGCGCAGGCCGTCTGCGATGCGGCCGATGTCTTCAAGGTGCCGCTTCTGGGCATGACCGGGACGCTGCACGAGACGGTCTATCCGGCGCGCGGGCACGGCTTCGTGGCCGAGTTCTATGCCGATCTCGACTACCGCCCCGACGGCAGCCTGATCGTCACCCGCGAACACGACGCGAAGGATCCCGACCTGATGGCCGCGCGCTGCGTCCGTGCCATCCGCGAAGGCAAGGGCACCGCGATCGACGGATCCGACATCCCGGTGCGCTGCGACTCCATCTGCATTCACTCCGACACGCCGAACGCACTCGACATCGCCCGCGCGGTCAGGGCGGCGGTCCAGCCCTACACGATCTGAGAGGTACGACATGGCCCAGCTTCTTTCCCCCTTGCCCGGCACGTTCTACCGCGCCTCGGCCCCCGACAAGCCGCCGTTCAAGGCCGATGGCGATGCCGTCGCGGTCGGCGACGTGATCGGTCTGATCGAGGTGATGAAGTCCTTCCACGAGGTGAAGGCCGACGTGGCGGGGTCGAACATCCGCTTCGCCTGCGACAATGAAGAGCCCGTGATGGCGGGTGCGGTGCTGGCCGAGGTCGACTGATGCTGAAGAAGCTTCTGGTCGCCAACCGGGGAGAGATTGCCGTGCGCGTGATCCGCGCGGCGAAGGATCTCGGCATCGCGACCGTTGCCGTTTACTCCGATGCCGACCGCGACAGCCTGCATGTGCAGATCGCGGACGAGGCGGTGAACATCGGCCCGCCGGCAGCGAAGCAAAGCTACCTGAACGTCGCGGCGATCCTGAAGGCGGCGGAGGAGACCGGGGCGGACAGCATCCATCCTGGGTATGGCTTCCTTGCCGAGAATGCCGGCTTCGCCGAAGCCTGCGCGACGGCCGGGATCGTCTTCGTCGGCCCCTCGGCCGAGGCGATCCGCATGATGGGCGACAAGGTCGCCGCCCGCTCGGCCGCCCATGCGGCGGGCGTGCCGGTCGTGCCCGGCTCGATGGGCCGTGTCGCGGATATCGAGGCGGCGCGGCATATCCTGATCGAGACCGGCTTTCCGGTGATGATCAAGGCGGCGGCGGGCGGCGGCGGGCGGGGCATCCGCATCGCCAACAGCCTGGCCGAGTTCGAGGCGGCCTTTCCGCAGGCTGCGGCCGAGGCGCTGGCGGCCTTCGGTGACGGCGGCCTCTACATGGAAAAGGTCGTGAGCCGCGCCCGGCATATCGAGGTGCAGGTGCTGGGCGACGGGCAGGACGCCGTCCACTGCTTCGAGCGCGAATGCTCGCTGCAGCGCCGCCGCCAGAAGGTCTGGGAAGAAGCACCCTCGCGCGCGCTGTCGGACCGGGTGCGCGACGAGTTGTGCCAGAGCGCGGTCCGGCTGACCCGCGCGGTCGGCTATTCCGGCGCCGGGACGATCGAGTTCCTCTACGACGACGCCTCCGACAAGTTCTTCTTCATCGAGATGAACACCCGCATCCAGGTCGAGCATCCGGTGACCGAGATGATCACCGGGGTTGATCTGGTGGCCGAGGGCCTGCGCATCGCCGGGGGCGAGCCGCTGCGCCTGAAGCAGCGCGACATCGCGGTGCGCGGCCATGCGATCGAGGTCCGACTGAACGCCGAGGATCCGTCGCGCGATTTCGCGCCCTTCCCCGGAACCGTCAGCGCGCTGCGCGTTCCCGGCGGGCCGGGCGTGCGGTTCGAGTCGATGCTCTATTCCGGCTACACGGTGCCGCCGTTCTACGATTCGCTCCTGGCCAAGCTGGTCGTCCATGGCGAGACGCGCGAGGCGGCGATCCGGCGTCTGGTGCGCGCGCTCAAAGAAACCCGGATCGAGGGCCTTCGCACCACCAAGCCGCTGTTCCTGGCGCTGGCCGACGATCCGGATGTGCTGGCCAACGACGTTCATACCCGCTGGCTGGAAGGCTGGCTTGAAACCCACTCCGCCCGGCTTGTGCCGGAACTCGAACCATAAGGGGGGACCATGTCGATCCGATTCAGCTTCGGGGGCGACGAGCACATCTTCGGAGAGGTGTCCGAAGGCATGTCGCTTGAGGCCTTCTTCACCTCGCTGTCGATGACGAATGCCGTGCGCGAGGCCGGCATCAAGGGCGTGACCGAGATCTGCCCGGCCAATGCCAGCTTCCAGATCAAGTTCGACCCGGACGCCATCAAGCCCGACGACCTTCTCAAGGAACTGAAGGGGATGGAGGCCGCTGCGTCGAAATCGGACGCTTCGCTCAAGACCCGGATCATGGAAATCCCGGTCTTCTACCAGGACCCCTGGACGCATGAGACGCTGATGCGCTTCCGCGAGCGGCATCAGGACCCGTCGAAGACCGACCTCGAATACGCGGCCGAGATCAACGGGCTCGGCACGGTCGAGAACTTCGTCAAGGCGCATTCCAGCCAGCCCTGGTTCGTCTCGATGGTGGGCTTCGTGGCGGGCCTGCCGTTCCTGTACCAGATGGTCGAGCGGAAGCGGCAGTTGCAGGTGCCGAAATACCTGCGGCCGCGGACCGACACGCCCAAGCTCACCATCGGCCATGGCGGCTGCTTCAGCTGCATCTACTCGGTGCGTGGGGCGGGCGGCTACCAGATGTTCGGCATCACGCCGATGCCGATCTACGACCCCAACCAGCAGGTCAGCTACCTGCAGGACGAGATGTGCCTGTTCCGCCCCGGCGACATCGTGAAGTGGAAGCCCATCGGCCGCGACGACTACGATGCGGCACTGGAGGCGGTCGAGGCGAACCGGTTCGAGCCGGTGATCCGCCCGGCGACCTTCTCGCTTGCCGAATTCAACAAGGACATGGCCGGCACCAACGCCAAGCTGATGGAGGCGCTTCATGGCCGTTAAGGTTCATTCTCCGGGCCTGTCGACCACGGTCCAGGATCTCGGGCGGCCCGGCTACTATCATCTCGGCATCCCGATCTCGGGCGGGATGGACCGGTTTGCGCTGCGCGTCGCCAACATGCTTGTCGGCAACGACGAGGGCGCGGCGGTGCTGGAAGCGGTGTTCATGGGGCCGGAGCTGGAATTCACCGCCCCCGCCACAGTCGCCGTGACCGGAGGCGACCTGCCGCCCAAGGTGAACGGGGAAGACCGCGCGACCTGGGAAGCCTTCCCGGTCAAGGCGGGCGACAGGCTGAGCTTCGCCTTCCTCAAGTCCGGCGCGCGGGCCTATATCGCCGTCTCCGGCGGGATCGACGTTCCGGTAAAGCTCGGCTCGCGCTCGACCTATACGCTTGGGGCGCTTGGCGGACACGAAGGCCGGGCGCTGAAGGCCGGGGACGAACTGCCAGTCGGCAAGGGCGCCGGCGGCAAGGGGGCGGTTCCGGCAAACCTGCGGCGCGGGCCCGGCAACCCGGCGGAACTTCGGATGCTGCCCGGCCTTTACTGGCACCGGATCACCGCCGAGGCGGGCAAGCAGTTCTTCGCGGATACCTGGAAGGTCGCACCCGAGGCCGACCGGATCGGCTACCGGTTCCGCGGCGGCAAGGCGCTGGATTTCGTGCCGCGCGAACAGCCCTTCGGCGCGGGGTCGAACCCGTCGAACATCGTCGATGCCTGCTATCCTTATGGCTCGATCCAGGTGCCGGGCGGCACGGAACCGATCGTGCTGCACCGCGATGCAGTCTCAGGCGGCGGCTACATGATGCTCGGCTGCGTCATCAGCGCCGACATGGACCTGATCGGCCAGCTTCAGCCGCATGCACCCGCACGCTTTGTCGAAGTGTCGATGGACCAGGCGCTGGCCGCCCGTCACGACCGACAGGCCGCGTTGCAGCGCGTCCGCGCCCATCTGGGACGGTGATGCGCGAGACCGCTCATCACGCCCCTCCGGGCGCTTCTCGCACAGCGATGCGGGGATGCCCCTCAGGGCTGGTGAGCGGCTTCGGACCGGGCCTCTTTCGGCGTGACGCCGAAGCGGGCACGGAAGGCGCGGCTGAACTGCGGCTGGTCGGCGAAACCGCGGGCAAAGGCGATCTCGCCGATGGTCCGGCAGTCGGCGGGGTTGCGAAGGTCTTCCATCGCGGCCATCAGCCGCGTGTCGCGGATCCACTGGCCAAGCGTGGTGTTCGTGTCGCGCAGCAACTCGTGCAGGTAGCGCACGGAAATGCCGCAGCCCGCCGCGACTTCCTCCGGCCCAAGGTCTGGGTCGTCAATATGGCGGCGCACGAAGGCTTCGATCCGGGCAAGATGCGCAGTGCGCACGGTCGAGGCGCCCGAGGTCAGCACCCGCTCGTCGGACTGGATCGCCAACGCCAGAAGGTCGGCGAGCTGCCGGCCGACAATCGCGCGGGTCTCTTCGCTCATCGCGTCATAGCGCTGCGGGATCAGGTGGACCATGTCCACGAACAGCCCGTTCGCCCCGTTCGTCGCGTCGAACTGCAGCGAGCAGAACCGGTCCGGGGCGCGGATACGGCCACCGAGCATGTCCTTGGACAGCTTCATCACCCACAGGTCGGCCGGCTCGGCATGGCTGAATTCGTAGGGCTCGTGGCTGCGCTCGATGAAGAATGCCCCCGGATTGGCGCGCACTTCCTTGCCGCCCTGGGCAAAGCGCACCTCGGCCTTGGCGGGAAGGGTCACCAGGAATTCCTCGGGACCCGGTTCGCGGAAATGCTTCGGCAGCCGACGGTACAGCAGCGCATCCGACGTCAGGCGCGACAGCGACACCTCGCCCAGGTTCCAGCTGGTCAACTCGCCGTCAAAGGCTTCGGGGCGGGCGAATGTCAGGTCGAGCGGGAAATAGGTCCGCGCGATGGTTTCGTGCCAGTGACCGCTGCGCGCCGCCTTGTCGACCCCTCGCGTCGTGATGGTGCTTTTCATCTGCTGCGCTCCCTCTTTGTCCATCAGGGCATGTCAGGTCGAGTCGGGCAAGCATCGCCTGTCGCGGCGGGGCTGGACTGCACGGAAACGCAAAAGGAGATGCGCCCCCTGCAAAGACGCCCGGGCAAAACCATCGCTAGCCTTGTCACATCAAAGGCGCAACAGACGCCGCGTGACAGGGAAATCCAGCAAGCCAGACCGGTCCCCGGGCCGTTCAACCCCTGTTTGCGCGGCTCTCAACGGAGGGCTTCGTGATGGCGGCAAGGCCAAGGAAGAAGGTGGAGGTGGACCCGATCACCCTGTCGGTGGTGCGGGGCATCCTCGAGACGACGCAGCGCGAGATGACGTTGTCGCTGGAAAAGACCGCGCGGTCGTCGGTCTTCAACCTCGCGCATGACTATTCGACAGCGCTGTTCAACCACCGCCCCGAGATGATCCTTCAGGGGCAGGACATCCCCATCCACCTCGGCTCGCTGATCCCGGCAATGAAGGTCGTCGCCAAGTATTTCGAGGGCGACATCCATGAAGGCGACCTCATCATCCACAACGACCCGGCCTGGGGCGGGTCGCATGCCATCGACACCTGCTTTTACAAACCGGTGTTCTGGAAGGGGCGGCTGAAATACTGGACCGTCTGCAAGGGCCACCTGACCGATGTCGGCGGGCCGGTTCCCGCGGGCTACAACCCCAATGCCAAGGAAATCTACGCCGAGTGCCTGCGCATCCCGCCGGTCAAGGTCTGGGACCGGGGCCAGCCGCGCAAGGACGTGCTGAACCTGCTTCTGACCAATATGCGCGCCCGCCGCGACCAGGAGGGCGACTTCAACGCCCTGATCGGCGCCTGCCAGGTCGGCGAGCGCGCACTTCTGGCGATGCTGGAGAAATACGGCGAAGAACAGGTCGATGCCTGCATCGAGATGCTGCTCGACATGGCCGAGAAGCAGATGCGCAGCCTGATCGCCGGTGTGCCCGACGGCACCTACGAAGGCGCCGCGATCCTCGAGGATGCAGGCCACGGCTTCGGCGATTTCGAGATCAAGGCGAAGGTCACCATCAAGGGCGACAGCTGCCACATCGCGATCTCGTCTCCGCCGCAGATCCCGTACTTCATCAACAGCTACGAGGGAAACAGCCATTCGGGCGTCTATCTGGGCCTGATGATGTTCGCGCAGCTGCCGCCGCCCTACAACGAGGGGCTCTATCGCTGCGTGACGGTCGATTTCGGGCCGAAGGGCACGATCTGCAACGCCGCCGAACCGGCGCCGCACATGAACTGCACCACCACGCCGATGGAGACGCTGACCGACGCCGTGCGGCTGGCCTTCGAGAAGGCGGTGCCATCCAAGGTCTCGGCGTCGTGGGGGCATGCCAACGGGCTGAACATTGCCGGCTGGGACAAGCGCCATGACGAGGAATACGTCACGATGGTGCTGGCCACCATCATTTCGGGCGCGGGGGCCACGCCCAGCCAGGATGGCTGGCATGCCTGCGGGCCGGAATGCTGCTTTGGCGCACTGACGTCGGGCGATGTCGAGCTACTGGAGTATTCCTACCCGATCATCATCCACCGCTACTCGCTGATGACCGACAGCGGCGGCGCTGGCAGGTTCCGCGGCGGGTCCGGCACCGCCTGGGAGGTGGAGCCGCTGAACGACGACATGACCTTCATCACCTTCGGCGAGGGCCGCCGCATCCCCGCGGTCGGCGCTGCCGGGGCAGCCAGCACCCTGGTCGACACCAAGGTCGGCCGGCTGGAACTGGTGGAGGGGAAGGTCTCGGAGACCATCCGCGAAAACGTCATCCGGGTCATCAAGCCGGGCGACCGGATCACCAACATGAACCCCGGAGGCGGCGGCTACGGTAACCCGATGGACCGGGCCGTGGAAAAGGTCACCTGGGACGTCAAGAACGGCCTCGTTTCGATCGAGGGGGCAAGGGAGGATTACGGCGTCGTCATCACCGATCCCGCCACGCTGAGCGTGGACATGAAGGCAACCGAAGCGCTGCGCGCCAAGCGCCGCGCCCAGGCCGCGAAGTGAGGGGGGACGCACGATGAAATCCGATTACCGACTGGGCATCGACGCGGGCGGCACCTTCACCGACTTCGTGCTGGCCGACAAATCCGGGCAGGTTCGCCTGTTCAAGGCACTCTCCACCCCGCAGGACCCGACGCTGGCGATCCGTAACGGGCTGGCGCTTATCTCCGAGGAACTGGGGGTCAGCGCGGAAGAGGTGGTGTCGAACTGCGACCTCTGCATCAACGGCACCACCGTTGGCCTGAACGCCCTGATCCAGCTGAAGGGCGCCAAGACCGGCCTGATCTGCACGGCGGGACACGAGGACAGCCTGGAGATCCGTCTTGGCCACAAAGAGGACGGCTATCGCTACGACCCGGAATATCCGCCGGCAACCATGCTGGTGCCGCGCTACCTGCGGCGCGGCGTGCGCGAGCGGGTCCTGTCGGACGGCACCATCCGCGAGCCGCTGACCGAGGCCGATGTCCGCGCTGCCTGCGAGACGTTCAAGGCCGAGGGGGTGGATACCGTCGCGATCAGCTTCGTCTGGTCGGTGCTGCGCCCCGAGCATGAACGCCGCGCCGCCGAGATCGTGCGCGAGATGATGCCGGGCGTGATCCTGACGGTCGGGTCCGAGCTTTACCCGCAGGTCCGCGAATATACCCGCACCTCGACCGCGGTCGTGAACGCCTACCTCGCCCCGATCATGAAGCGCTACGTCGACGCGGTGGACGCCTATTTCCGCGCGCTCGGCGCGAAGCAGCCCGTGCGCTACTACCAGTCGAACGGCGGGCTGGCGATCGGGCAGGCGATGACCGACCGCTCGGTCTACGCCATCAACTCCGGCCCCGCCTCGGCGCCGGCGGCAGGGCAGTATGTCTGCGAGCCCTTCGGCAAGAAGGACGTGATCACCGTCGACATGGGCGGGACCTCGTTCGATATCACACTGACCAAGGACGGCTCGACCAACATCAACAAGAACATCGACTTCCTGCGCTACCGGATCGGCGTGCCGATGATCCAGGTGGAAACGCTCGGTGCGGGAGGCGGCTCGATCGGCTGGATCGACGAGATGGGGCTGATGCAGATGGGCCCGCAGTCGGCGGGGTCCGATCCCGGTCCGGCCTGCTACGGACAGGGTGGCAAGCTGCCGACGGTCAGCGATGCGAACCTCGTCCTCGGCTACCTCAACCCCGATGGTCTTGTCGGCGGCCGACTGCCGCTCGATGCGGCCAAGGCGCGCGAGGCGATCCAGACCCACCTGGCCCAGCCGCTGAAGATGAGCGTCGAACGCGCGGCCTATGGCATGTTCACCATCGTCAACGCGAATATGGTCAACGGCATCCGCCGGGTGACGGTGGAGCGGGGCTATGACCCGCGCGACTTCGTGCTGGTCGGGGCCGGGGGCGCTACAGCCGCACATATCACCGCGCTGGCCGATGCCATGGGGATCGACACGATCGTCCTGCCGAAGCTCGCCTCGGGTCTTTGCGCCTTCGGCCAGATCATCAGCGACGTGAAGTACAACTACATGGCCACCGCGCCGCTGCGTCTGGACAACGATGCTGCCTATTCGCGGATCGATCAGCTCTTCGCCGAGATCGAGGCGCAGGGAACCGGGCATCTGAAGTCGGACGGCTTCAAGGGCAAGGACATCGTGGTCAAGCGCAGCCTCGACATGCGGTATGTGGGGCAGGTGCACGAATGCACGGTCGAGATCGGCACCTTCAAGGTCGACGCACGGTCGATCGGCAAGATCAAGGACGCCTTCCACAAGCGCCACAAGGAACTCTACACCTATGCCGAGCCCAACTCGACCGTCGAGGTGGTGAACATCGAAAGCACGCTTTACGGCGTGGTCGACAAGCCGGCGCGCATGACGATCGGCAAGGGGGCCGCACCGGCCAAGGCGCTGAAAGGCTACCGCGACGCGGTGTTTTCGGCAGACGGCAAGCGGGTGAAGACGCCGATCTACGACGGCACCCCTCTGGGCGCCGGGGCCACGATCAAGGGGCCTGCGGTGATCGAGGAAATCACCACCACCATCGTGATCGAACCGGGCTGGACCGCGCGGCTGGACGCCAGCGGCTCCTACCTCATCACCCGCGACAAGAAGGGAGCGAAATGAGCGAACTTGCCGCTGACAAGGTGTCGGTCGCCTTTGCCGGGCTGAAGGCGCTGTCGGGCGTGGACCTGACGGTGACCTCCGGCCAGATCGTGGGCCTCATCGGCCCGAACGGTGCCGGCAAGACCACCCTTGTCAACGTGCTGACCGGGTTCCAGGCCGCAACCGAAGGGTCTGTCCGTCTGGACGGGCAGACCCTGTCCGGTCTGAAGCCGCACCGGCTGCGCCAGCGCGGCATCGCCCGCACCTTCCAGGGCGGACGGCTGTTCCGCGACCTGACGGTGATCGACAACCTCGAGGTGACCGGCGTCGGCCTCGGCAAGTCGCGCGCCGCCGCGATCGCCGAGGCAGAGGCGATGCTCGACTGGGTCGGCATCGCGCCGCTCGCCGGGCGCATCGCGGGGACGCTGCCCTATACCGACGAACGCCGCGTCGCCATCGGACGGGCGCTGATGGGTCGGCCGGGCTTCCTGCTGCTCGACGAGCCTGCCGCCGGGATGAGCGCGCCGGAAGCTGCTGACCTTTCCGACCTGATCCGCCGGATCGCCGGGGAACTGGGCTGCGGCGTGCTGCTGATCGAGCACAATGTCGGCCTCGTCCTCGGCCTCTGCGACCACATCGTCGTGCTCGATTCCGGGGCCGTGATCGAGACGGGCGCGCCGGCGGCCATCCGCGACAGCGAGAAGGTGCGCCACGCCTACATGGGCACCGCCGCGAATACCGACCTTCCGGTGCTGGAGGTCGAGATATGAGCCTGCTGACGCTCTCCAATGTCCAGGTGCGCTATGGCCGGCTGACCGCCGTCCGCGGTGTCAGCTTCTCGCTGACCGAAGGCGAGATCCTTTTCATCACCGGGCCGAACGGGGCCGGGAAATCCTCGCTTTTGCGGGCCATTGCCGGGGTCGTCGCGCCGGCGGGCGGCAGGATCGACTTCGCCGACCACGACATCACCGGGCAGGCCCCCGAAGACATCGCCCGCCTCGGCCTTTCGATGGTGCCCGAGGGGCGCGAGGTTTTCGGCTCGCTCACCATCGAGGAGAACCTGATGGTCGGGACGGGCATGCATTCGCGGGAGCGCAACTGGCGCGCCCGGGCGGCGAGCGAACTCGAAGCGGTCTACGCCACCTTCCCGATCCTCAAGGACCGCCGCCATGCGCAGGCGGGCCTCCTGTCCGGCGGTCAGCAGCAGATGCTGGTGATCGGGCGGGCGCTGATGACCCATCCGCGCCTTGTCGCGATCGACGAGCCCTCGCTCGGGTTGGCGCCGAACATCACCGACCAGGTTTATGAACGACTGATCGCATTGCGGGCCGAGCGCAAGCTGACCCTCCTCATCGTCGAGCAATCCTCGACCCGGGCCATGATGGTGGGCGGGCGGATGATGCTGATGCGCGGCGGCGAGATCCTTCTGGACGGCGACGCCCGCGCCCTCGGTCAGTCCGAGGCGATGCAGGCTGCCTATTTCGGCTACGGAGACCACTGATGGGATCGCTTCTCCAGGTCGTCTTCGATGCGCTCTCGCTCGGGTCGCTCTATGCGCTCGGGGCGCTCGGGATCGCGCTGATTTTCGGGGTGATGCGGCTGGTGAACTTCGCCCATGGTGACGTAATCGCCTTCTGCGTCTTCGCGCTGCTCTGGCCCTCGGTCGACGCGGTGGCCATCATCTTCGCCGGCAACTTGCCCTGGTTCCTGCTGATCCCCTTCGTGCTGGCCATCGGTGCGGGGCTTTCGGTTTTGTCCGAACTTCTGGTGTTCCGGCGGTTCCGACGCGCGAACCCGGCGACGATGATGATCGCGTCCTTCGCGCTTGGCTTCGTCATCCGCTACTTCCTGCTGATGCTCTTCTCGTCGCGGCCGAAGAGCATCTCGCTCCTGCCCGAACTGTCCCAGCCGGTCGAGATCCTGGGCGCGCGGATCCCACTCCTCCAGCTCATCACCATCCTTGTCACCATCGCCGTCCTGTTCGGCCTGACGGCCTTCCTGCGTCGCACGCGCTTCGGCCTCGAAATGCGGGCCGCGGCCGAGAACTTCACGATGGCTCGGATGCTGGGCGTGCGGGCGAACCGGGTGATCATGGGCGCCTTCGCACTGTCGGGTGCGCTGGCCGCGGCAATTGCGCTGATCCTCGGCAGCCAGACCGGGACGGCCAACATCATGATGGGCGCGAACGTCATGCTGATGGCCTTCATCGCCACGGTCATCGGCGGGATGGGGAGCCTCGCAGGCGCGGTGTTGGCCGGCTTCCTCATCGGCACGGTGGCGACGGTGATGCAGGTGATCCTGCCGCCCGATGCCCGCGCCTTCCGCGATGCCTTCGTCTATGCGGCGGTTATCCTTGTCCTGATCTTCCGCCCGCAGGGCATCCTCGCGGCGCGCGGCACCAAGGAGCGTGTCTGACATGGCCCGGTCCGTCATCCGCCGCTCCATCGCCACGCCGGTCCTGTTGAGCCTGCTTCTGGTCGCTTTCGCGCTGGTTGCCTGGGCCGCCGGATCGAAGCCCTTCAACCAGACGATCATCGACATCTTCCTCAAGGTGATCTTCGTCGTCGGCCTGTGGGTCTTCATCGGCAATTCGGGCGTCATCAGCTTCGGCCACACCGCCTTCGCCTGCCTCGGCGGCTATGTCGCCGCCTGGACCACGATCAAGCCGATGCTCAAGGCCACCTCGATGCCCGGCCTGCCGGACTGGCTGATGCAGACCGAGATTCCCTACTGGGCCGCCGCCGCCGTGGGGGCGGGATGGGCGGCCCTTTGGGCGCTGATCTTCGGGGCAGTGCTGATGCGGCTGTCGGGCATCGCGGCCTCGATCGCCACCTTCGCCATGCTGGCGATGGTGAACTCGATCTACTCGAACTGGGAAAGCGTGACGGCCGCGACCTCGTCGGTCGTCGGCATCCCGATTGTCCGGTCGGTCTGGCCCTATCTGATCGCCGCGATCCTAGCGGTGGTCATCGCCTGGGCCTACGGGATTTCGCGCTATGGCCTCGCGCTCCGCGCTGCGCGCGACGAGCCCACGGCCGCCGCCGCCTCGGGCGTCGATATCCCGCGGATGCGGCTGATCGCCTTCGTCGTCTCGGGCGCGATCATGGGCATGGGGGGCGCGCTTTATGCCAATTCGATCGGGATCGTCACGCCCGACACCTTCTACCTCGGCCTCACCTTCATCACCCTGTCGATGCTGGTGGTGGGCGGCATGGGATCGCTGTCCGGCGCGGTCCTTGGCGTCCTGATCCTGTCGACCCTGATCCAGGTCCTGCGCTGGCTCGAGGCCGGGGTGAAGATCGGCACCTCGACCTTCGCCCTGCCGGGCGGCGTGCAGGAAATTGCTCTCGGCGCCGTGATGATCCTCATCCTCATGTTCCGGCCCGCCGGGATCATGGGCAACCGCGAACTGACCCTGCCGCGTGCAGGATCGGACAAGCCGGGCCGTGCAGGCCCCAACACCTGACCGAGCAACAAGAAGACCCAACAAGGAGACCAGAAAGATGAGAAAACTTCTTCTAACCGTCCTTGCCGCCTCGACATGTCTGGCCGCGCCGGTTCTTGCGGATGACGACAAGATCGTCGTGGGCTTTGCCACGGCCGAGACCGGCTTCATGCAGGCCTACGACAAGCCCGCTCAGGACGCCGCGATGATCCGCATCAAGGAGATCAACGATGCCGGCGGCCTGCTGGGCAAGCAGATCGAGGTCGTGAATGCCGACACCAAGACCGACCGGGCCGAAGGGGCGAAAGCCGGGCTTTCGGTGATCGATGAGGGCGCCGACCTTGTGGTCGTGTCCTGTGACTACGATTTCGGCTCGCCGGCCGCGCTTGCTGCCGAAAGCTCGGGTCTCGTGTCGTTCTTCCTCTGCGCGGAATCGATCAAGGCCGGCATCCAGGGCGTGGGCCCGCACTCGTTCTCGGCCTCGGTCCTTGCCGCCGTGCAGGGCGCGACGATGGCGGAATGGGCCTACAACAAGAAGAACGCCCGGACCTTCTACCGCCTGCTCGACACCTGGACCGAGTACAACAAGGGGATCTGCGACGGCTTCGACTGGATGCTGCCGCAGCTGGCCGATGCCAAGCTGGTGGGCGAGGACACCTTCCTGAACGAGGATGCCTCGATCGCCGCCCAGATCACCCGCATCAAGTCGCTGCCGCAGGAGCCGGACGCGATCATGCTCTGCACGATGATGCCGGGCGCGGTTTCGGCCATCAAGCAGATCCGGGCCGCCGGCATCAACTCGATGATCCTGAACGGCTCGGGCGTGGACGGCTCCTACTGGCTGTCGGCCGTGCCTGACCTGTCGAACTTCTACGTCCCGGTCCAGGGCTCGATCTATGGCGATGACCCGAACCCCGATGTCACCGCCTTCAATGCCAAGTACAAGGAAGCGACGGGCGGCGATCCGTCGACCCAGTACGTCTATCCCGGCTACGTGATGATCGACGTCTGGGCCAAGGCCGTCGAACGGGCCGGCACGACCGATGCCGACGCGGTCGTGGCCGAGCTGGAAAAGATGAAGGACGAGCCGACGCTGTTCGGGCCGCGCACCTTCACCAGCGAGCTGCACCACCAGAACCAGGCGCGCTACCTGATCGTCGAGACCAATGCCGGTAAGCCGGCCGTGGTGGATCAGTGGACGATCTCGAAGCCCATCCCTGTCGCCGACCTGATGAAGTGACAGGTTGAACACCGTTTCCGGCCGCCCTTTCAAAAGGGGCGGCCGGTCTTCATCCGACCAGGCGCCCGTCAGATCCGCGCCTTGCGATAGCTGTCCTTCAGCGCGATCAGGTCCCCGTCGAAGTGGAAGATGTCGCAGCCGCGCACATCGACGATCTGACCCTCGCGCGTCTTTCCCACGAAGCGCCAGCTTGACAGGCCCGTCTCGCCCGCAACGGCATGGCTGCCTTCGGTCCAGGCCGCTTCCGCGAAGGTTTCGAAGATCGCCGCATAGGCGGCGCGGACGGCGGCGCGGCCTTGATGGATCGTGCCTTCGACCTCCTTGCCGCCCGCGGCGTGAAAGGCGCAGTCCTCCGCCATGCAGGCCATGAGCCCGTCCACGTCCCGGGCGTTGAAAGCCGCCATCAGCCGTTCCATCGTCGCGCGGCGGCGGTGGGCGATCTCGTCATCCACCACTTCGACCTCGAGGAAGGCCAGCGGGGCTGTGGCCGAGGCGTTGATGACGTTGTGCTCCACCCCCTCGCGGCGGGAATAGGGAACGCCCTGCGTCAGCTGCGCCTGCGCCTGCTGCCCAGCCGGAAGATCGAGCGCCAGCGTGCCATCGGTCAGCGGCACGATCACATAGTCATGGCCATGCCGGTGCCAGCCGGTCTCGGCCCCGGGGGCAAACCGCCATTCCGTGACCCGAAACCGGTCATCGTCGATATGGACATGTGGTTGGGCCTGTGCGCGCATCGGGGATCCCCTTCCTCTATGCCTCCGATGTTCTCAGACAAACGGATGCGGGGCAACGCGGGTCGCGGCGGACCCTGCTTTCGAATGGATAGGCGCAGGCTAATCATCAATGAGTGAAACGCTGCTTTATGGCCCATTTGGGTGCTGCCAGACAGGGCGGCACCCGAGGCGGGACTGACATCCGAACGGAAGGACGCGGACATGCCGACTGATATGCCTGTTGAAATGATAGACACGCTTGTCGTCGGTGGCGGGCAGGCCGGTCTGGCGATGAGCGCGCACCTGACGCAGAAAGGCGTGCCACATCTGGTGCTGGAACGGGCACGTATCGCCGAACGCTGGCGCTCGGAACGGTGGGACTCACTGGTGGCGAACGGGCCGGCCTGGCACGACCGCTTTCCCGATTTCGACTTCACCGGCGCCCCCGCAGATGCCTTCGCCCCGAAGGAGACGATCGCCGATTACTTCGTCGCCTATTCCGAAAAGACCGGCACCCCGATCCGCTGCGGGGTCGAGGTGACGTCGGTGCGGCGCAATGCCGGCCGCCCTGGCTTCCACGTCGAGACCTCCGAAGGCCCGATCGAGGCCCGCCGGATCGTCGCCGCGACTGGTCCGTTCCAGAAGCCGATCATCCCGCCGATCGTGCCCGAAGGGGCAGGGGTCATGCAGATCCATTCGAACGCCTATCGCAATCCCGCGCAACTGCCCGAAGGGGCGGTGCTGGTCGTTGGCGCCGGATCGTCGGGCGCCCAGATCGCCGACGAACTCCTCCAGTCTGGCCGCAAAGTCTATCTCTCGGTCGGCCCGCACGACCGTCCGCCCCGCGCTTATCGCGGCCGCGACTTTGTCTGGTGGCTGGGGGTTCTGGGCAAGTGGGACGCCGCAGCACCCTCGCCGGGGACCGAGCATGTCACTATCGCCGTCAGCGGGGCCGAGGGTGGCAAGACCATCGATTTCCGCCGCCTCGCCCATCAGGGGATGACGCTGGTCGGCCGGACCGAGTCTTTCAAGGACGGCGTGATGACCTTTGCGCCGGACCTTGCTGCGAATATCGCGGGCGGCGATGCCAATTACCTGTCGGTTCTGGACGAAGCCGACGCCTTCGTCGCCCGCAACGGCCTCGACCTGCCGGAAGAGCCCGAGGCGCGGCAGATGGATCCTGACCCCGACTGCGTGACGAATCCGATCCTGTCGCTGGACCTCGCCAAGGCGGGTGTGACCTCGATCATTTGGGCGACGGGCTTTGCCTTCGACTTCAGCTGGCTGAAGGTCGATGCCTTTGACGAGCGCGGCCGGCCGCGGCATCAGCGCGGCGTCTCGGTGGAACCGGGCGTCTATTTCGTCGGCCTGCCCTGGCTGTCACGGCGGGGGTCCGCCTTCATCTGGGGCGTCTGGCACGATGCCAAGTTTCTGGCCGACCAGATCGCGATCCAGCGCACCTATCAGGCCTATCGCCCCACGGGCGTGGACCCTGCCGCTCGCCTGTGATCCACTGACACGACATGATGCCCCGACCTCGGGGCGCGAAACCCGACCGACACCAACGGAGACCCCCCTTGGCCCATCACCGCCACCGCAAGTTCAACACCAAGGACACCTATCCCGAGCAGAAGCTCGACAACGACCTGTGCCAGGCGGTCGTCGCGCGCGGCACCACGATCTTCCTGCGCGGCCAGTGCCCGCAGGATCTGGACACGGCGAAGAACATCAACAGCCACGACCCGGTCGAACAGACCCACAAGGTCATGCAGAACATCAAGCAGTTGATCGAGGAATGCGGTGGCCGGATGGAGCACCTGTGCAAGGTCGTCGTCTACCTGACCGATGTGCGACACCGCGAGGCGGTCTATCGCACGATGGGGGAATACATCCGTGGCGTTCACCCGGTCTCGACCGGCGTGGTGGTCACCGCGCTGGCCCGCCCGGACTGGCTGGTGGAGATAGACGCGACGGCGGTGATCCCGGACTGACCGACGGGCGCAGGCGACCAAACGAAAGGCAGCAGACATGACGTTTTCGCTGGTGGCGCGCTGCGCCGAGACGGGGATGTTCGGGATGGTGATCTCGTCCTCCTCTCCCGCGGTCGCGGCGCGTTGCGCGCATGTGCGGGCGGGCGTCGGGGCGGTCGCCTCGCAGAACGTCACCGATCCCGCACTCGGCCCGCTGGTGCTGGACCGGCTGGAGGCGGGGCGGGCAGCCGCACAGGCGCTGGCGGACGTGACCGATGGCCGGGCCCATATCGCCTACCGCCAGCTTCTGGTCGTCGACCGGGGTGGCGCGACAGCCATCCATTCCGGATCCAACGTTCTGGGCACCTGGGGCGAGGCGCAAGGCCGCGACTGTGCGGCAGGGGGCAATCTTCTGGCCAATGAGGGCATCCCCTCCGCAATGGTCGCCGCCTTCGAAGGCGCCCGCGGCCATCTGGGCGACCGGCTGATGGCCGCCCTGCGCGCCGGGCTTGATGCCGGGGGCGAGGCGGGGCCCGTCCACTCGGCAGGGCTGAAGGTGGCCGACCGCCTGTCCTGGCCGCTGGTCGATCTGCGCATCGACTGGTCGGATGACCCGATCGGTGATCTGGAAACCGCCTGGGCGGTCTATCGCCCACAAATGGCCGCCTATGTCAGCCGTGCCGAAGACCCGACGCAGGCGCCAAGCTATGGCGTGCCCGGAGACGAGTGAGGATACCGATGTTCACCCATGCCGAATGGAAGTCCCGCGCCGCCGGCCTGCGCTTTCGCAACCAGTGCTTCATCGATGGACGGTTCGTGCCCTCGGCCTCGGGCGCGCGCTTCGAGACGGTGAACCCGGCAACGGCCGACGTCCTGACAGATGTCGCGCGCGGCGGAGCCGAGGATATCGACCGTGCCGTGATTGCCGCCCGCCGGGCCTTTGCCGATGGCCGTTGGTCGGGCAAGACCCCGGCAGAGCGCAAGGAGGTTCTCCTGCGCCTTGCCGCGCTGATCCGCGAGAACGTGCCGGAACTCGCGCTGCTCGACAGCCTCGACATGGGCAAGCTGGTCAAGGATGCCGCCAGCATCGACGCGCCCGGTTCGGCGCATTTCTTCCAGTGGCACGCCGAGGCGATCGACAAGCTTTATGACGAGATCGCCCCGACCGGCGGGCGCAACCTGGCCATGGTCCGCCGCGTACCGCTCGGGGTCGTGGGCGCGGTGGTGCCGTGGAACTTCCCGCTCGACATGGCGACATGGAAGCTGGCCCCGGCGCTGGCGACCGGCAATTCGGTGGTGCTGAAACCGGCCGAGCAGTCACCGCTTTCTGCGCTGAGGCTCGCGGAGCTTGCGGCCGAGGCCGGTTTGCCGGACGGCGTTCTGAACGTGGTACCCGGCTTCGGCGAGGATGCGGGCCAGGCGCTTGGCCGCCATCCCGATGTCGATTGCCTCGTTTTCACCGGCTCGACCGCGGTCGGCAAGCTGTTCATGCGCTATGCCGGCGAGTCCAACATGAAGCAGGTCTGGCTTGAGACCGGCGGTAAGAGCCCCAACCTGATCTTCCCCGATGCCGACCTTGACCGCGCCGCCGACATGGCGGCCTTCGGCATCTTCTTCAACCAGGGCGAGGTCTGCTCGGCCAACAGCCGGATGCTGGTCCATGAAAGCATCGCCGACGAGATGATCGACCGGATGGCCGCGCGCGCCGCGCAGGCGCTGCCAGGCGACCCCCTCGATCCGTCGTCAGCCATGGGGTCGATGGTGGACCGCTCCCATGCCGACACGGTCATGCGCTTCATCGCGCAGGGGCGGGCCGAGGCGCGGCTGGTCTGCGGCGGCGAGCGTGTCAGCCTGAACGGATCGGACGCCTTCATCCAGCCGACGGTCTTTGCCGGCGCGGGGTCCGACGCCCGCATCGTGCGGGACGAGATCTTCGGCCCGGTGCTGTCGATCCAGACCTTCCGCACCGAGGACGAGGCGGTGGCGATGGCCAATGACACGGTTTATGGCCTTGCCGCCTCGCTCTGGACGCGGGACCTGTCGCGGGCGCTCGACCTGTCGGCGCGACTTCATGCCGGGACCGTCTCGGTCAACACGGTGGATGCCCTCAGCGCCATGACGCCCTTTGGCGGCATGAAGCAGTCCGGTTTCGGGCGGGACCTGTCGCTGCACAGCTTCGACAAGTACAGCGCGCTCAAGACGACCTGGATCAGCTATTGATCGGCCGGACGCCGCCCCTATTCTGACGGCGGTGACCGGAGGACCGCGAATGCCGCTGCGCTTTACTCTGCGCCAGCTTGAATACCTGGTGGCGGTTGGCGAATGCGGCTCGATCTCGCAGGCGGCAGAGAAGCTCAGCGTCTCGCCGCCGTCGATCTCGACCTCGATCGCGCAACTCGAGGCCGAGTTCGGCTTTCCCTTCTTCGTGCGCAAGCATGCGCAGGGGATGTCCCTGACCCGGGACGGCCGGGCCTTTCTGGCCGAAGCGCAGGCCGTCCTGCGCGATGCCGACCGTCTGAACGATCTGGCCAACGACATCACGGGACGTGTCCGCGGACCCTTCAAGGTCGGATGCCTGCAGACCTTCGCCCAGATCGTGCTGCCGCATCTGCGCCGGGGCTTTGTCGACCGCTATCCCGAGATCGAGTTCCTGCAGACCGAGGCGCACCAGATGGCGCTGATCGAGATGTTGCGGAACGCCGATATCGACATCGCCCTGACTTATGACCTGAGCATTCCCGCCGATCTGGTCTTCGTGGAACTTGCCACGCTGCCCCCCTATCTGGTCCTGCCCGAGGCGCACCCCCTGGCGGGCCGCGACAGCGTTGACCTGGCCGAGGTTGCGCCCTATCCGATGGTGCTGCTCGATCTCCCGCTGAGTTCCGACTACTTCCTCGCACTGTTTGCAGCCGCGGGCGTCAGGCCGAACATCGTCGAGAGGACGCGCGATTTGCCGATTGCCCAGTCGCTGGTCGCCAACGGCTTCGGCTACACCATCGCCAACATCCCGCCGGTGACCGATCTTTCGCCTGACGGGCACAGGCTGCGCTTTGCCGCCCTGACGGGGCCGGTCCGTCCGCTGCGCATGGGGCTTGTCCATGCCGGGGGCGGCGCGAGTTTCAGCAAGGCCCGCGCCTTTGTCGCCCATTGCCGGGAAAACCTGTCCACCTCTGCAGCCGGTCAGCCGCGCATCGTGGCAGAGGACAGGTGAATTTGGGGATGGGCGGGGAATAGCTTAGTGTCGGCCTAAGCAATACTTACGAAACCCGTAATTTACTTCGGCCGCGCGCCAAGGCCAGCGTGCGGTCTGGTTCCCCGGTCCGTTCGGGGCGACTGCTCAACTGCTTTGGGGATACCGGTGCGCGATCCGAGATACGACATCCTGTTCGAACCGATGGCAATCGGCCCGCTCACGGCTAAGAACCGCTTCTACCAGGTTCCGCATTGCAACGGGGGCGGCTACCGCGACCCGTCAGCCGCTGCGGCGATGCGCGGGGTCAAGGCCGAAGGCGGCTGGGGCGTGATCTTCACCGAACAGACCGAGATGCACCCGACCTCGGAAATCACGCCCTTCATCGAGCTGCGCCTGTGGGAGGACAAGGACATCCCCATGCTTCGCAAGATGGCGCGGGCGATGAAGACCCATGGGGCGCTGGCCGGAATCCAGCTGGCCTATTCGGGCATCAACGGCCCGAACATGTACACCAAGGAAGTGCCGCTTGCGCCCTCGGCGCTGCCGATCCGCACTTTCACCAACGACCCGGTGCAGGCCCGGGCGATGGACAAGTCCGACATCCGCAACCTGCGGCGCTGGTTCGTCAACGCCGCAAAGCGCTGCAAGGCGGCCGAGTTCGACCTGATCTGCCTTTATGGCGCGCATGGTTTCGGCATCTTCCAGCATTTCCTGAGCCGGGCGACCAACCAGCGGTCCGACGAGTATGGCGGCAGTCTGGAAAACCGCTCGCGTTTCGCGCGCGAGGTGATCGGCGACATGCGCGACGCGGTGGGCGACAGCATGGCGCTGACGTTGCGGGTCAGTCTGGACGAGACCATCGGCGACCTTGGCTTCTCTAACGCGGAGGTGCGCGACTTCATCGAGATGAACCGCGACCTGCCTGACCTCTGGGACCTGGCGCAAGGAACGTGGGAGGATTGCTCGGGCCCTTCGCGTTTCAAGGAGGAAGCCGCACAGGAGCAACTGGTGCGCGGCATCCGCGAGTTGACCGACAAGCCGGTGGTCGGCGTTGGCCGCTTCACCTCGCCCGATGTCATGGTGCGGATGATCCGCTCGGGCACGCTCGACTTCATCGGCTGCGCCCGGCCGTCGATTGCCGATCCCTTCCTGCCGAAGAAGGTCGAGGAAGGCCGGATCGAGGACATTCGCGAATGCATCGGCTGCAACATCTGCATCACCGGCGACATGACGCAGGGCATGGGCCGCTGCACGCAGAACCCGACATGGATGGAGGAATGGCGCCGCGGCTGGCATCCGGAAAAGATCGCGGCGCGTGGGGAAAGCGAAAACGTGCTGGTGATCGGCTCGGGCCCGGCGGGGCTCGAGGCCGCGCGCGCCCTGTCGCTGCGCGGCTACGATGTGGCCGTGGCCGAGGCGCGGGATGTCTTCGGCGGCCGGGTGACGCGCGAGCGGACCCTGCCGGGCTTGTCGGCCTGGGGAAGGGTGGTCGACTACCGCCTGTACCAGCTCGGGCAGCGGCCGAATGTGCAGATGTATCAGGGCTCGGAGCTTGGTCCGGACGAGGTGCTGGAGTTCGGCTTCCAGAATGTCTGCATCGCGACGGGGGCGCAGTGGCGCGCCGATGGCGTGGCGCGCCAGCATGTAATGCCGATCCCGACGGCGGGCCGCCTTCCGGTCTACACCCCCGATGACATCATGGACGGGCGTCTGCCTTCGGGCCGTGTCGTGGTCTTTGACGATGACCATTACTACATGGGCGGCGTCCTGGCCGAGCTTCTGGCGCAGAAAGGCTGCGAGGTGACGCTGGTCACGCCCTCGGCCTATGTCTCGGACTGGACGATCAACACGCTGGAGCAGGGGGCAATCCATCGCCGTCTGGCGGCTGCGGGCGTGCGGATCGTGCTGAACACCGGCATCGCCGCGATCCGCGAAGATGGGATCGAGACCTGCTGCAGCTATACCGATGCCCGGTCCGCGATGGGGTGCGATGCGCTGGTGATGGTCGCCTCGCGGCTTTCGACGGACGGGCTTTATCACGCCCTTAAGGCGCGGGCCGCCGACTGGGCGGATGCCGGCATCCGCTCGGTTCAGCTGATCGGTGATGCCGCCGCACCCGGCCCGATCGCCTGGGCAACCTTCGCGGGCCACCGCTATGCCCGTGAACTCGACACCGGCGTGTGGCAGGAAGACTGGGGCGACGTTCCCTCCTTCCGGCGCGAGATCACCGACCTGGCGGTGGACTGACCGATGCTGGCCGATCTCCTGATCCGTAACGCCCGGGGGCTTGACCGGGACGATCCGGTTGCGGTCGCGGTCGTCGGGACGCGGATCGGCTGGATCGGCGCAGAGGATGAGGCGGACGCCCAGATCGGCAACGAGACGCGGGTGATCGACGCGGAAGGCGCTTTTGTCCTGCCTGGCTTCTGCGACAGTCATGTGCACCTCTTTGCGGGCGGCGCCTCCCTTCCACAGTTGAACCTCGCCTCGGTCCATTCGGCCGAGGCGCTGGCGCAGGCCCTTGCCCCGCGGGCAGAGGGTGAGGGGCTTCTGTGCTGCTATGCGGCCAACTATGACCTGCTTGGCCCCGGCACGCGGCCAGACCGCCATGCGCTGGACCGGATCCTGCCGAACCGTCCGCTCTACATCGCCGCGACGGATTATCACTGCGCCTGGGCCAATACGGCGGCACTTGCGGCGGCGGGGGTCCTGCAGGGCGCCGATGCCGGGCCGGGGGCCGAGGTCGTGATGGGCAAGGATGGCCTCGCCACCGGAGAGCTTCGCGAATTCGCGGCGATGGCGCTGGTCAAGCGTCTGTCCGCAACCGGCGGCCGCGAGGATCTGGGCATCGCCGGAGCCGAGCCGGACTCCGTTTCTGCGGAAGAGCGGACGCGGGACAAGGCGGCGATTGCGGCGGCGCTGGCGGAATGCGCCCGGAATGGCATCACCGCCGTCGCCAACATGGATGGCAACCTCTATCAGGCCGACCTGCTGGAGGAGATGGCGGAGGCTGGCGATCTGCCGATCCGCGTGAGCCTTGCCATGACGTTGACCGCCGCGCAGTCGGACAGCCACCGACGCGCGCTGATGGACCGGGCGGAGACTTCCCCGCGGGGAAATCTCCGCTTCGGGCGGGTCAAGATGTTCATGGACGGCGTCTTTGACACCTGGACCGCGTTCCGGACCGATGACTATCCGGGGCGGCCGGGTTTTCGCGGCGAGCCGCTGTTCCCGCCGGACCTGTTTGCGGCGATCTGCGTCGAGGCCGATAGGCGCGGGTTGCAGATCGCGACCCATGCCGTCGGCGACGGCGCCGTGCGGGCGGTACTGGACGGCTATGCGGCGGCTCGGGCGGCGAATGGCCCGCGCGATGCGCGGCACCGGATCGAGCATATCGACATGCTTCATCCCGACGACTTGCCGCGCCTTGCCGAACTGGGGGTGGTGGCCTCGATGCAGCCGGTCCACCCGCCGGGGTCGAGCGGGCTGCCGCTGGAACCAACGATCGGCATCATGGGACCCGACCGCTGGCGAGATACCTTCCCCTGGCGGGCGATCGTGGACAGCGGGGCGACGTTGGCCTTCGGCACCGACTGGCCGGTTTCACCGTTGTCCCCGGTAAATGCGCTTCACAGCGCGATGACCCGCCATGTCTGGGCTGACGGCGTCCCCGATCAGCGCCTGACGCAGGCCGAGGCGCTTATCGCCTATGCCGCAGGCGGGGCGCACGCGGGGTTCGAGGAGGACCTGCGCGGCCGGCTGTCGCCCGGTTGCGCCGCCGACCTCGTGCTGATGGCGGGTGATCTGCAAAGCCTGGCCGGCCCATCACCTGACCTTGTCGTGCGGCTGACCATTTGCGACGGAAAGGTCCTTTACGACGCAGTGGCCCTGCGGGGCTGACTGGTCGCTACGCCGCACTTGATTGATGCGCGGGGCCGGTTACTGTCGGCGCAGGTCCTGAAAGCGAGCGTCTGATGCCCTATTTCACGCGACGCCCCTATGCCGAGATGCAGGTGGCCAATCCCTCTGCGCCATCGGTTCCATCTCCTGACATCCTGACGCTCGCCGGCGAGGTTCTCGCGCAAGAGACGGCAGGCGCGACGGAGGGCCCGTTCCGTATGCGGTCTCCGGTCGCTCCCGGCACGACGGGACGGATCGTCCTGGATGTCTCTGCCGATCCGGGTCCGGCGATCCCCGCGCTTCGGCTGGCGCCGAGTGATCTTGTCGGGTCAGCAGGCCGCATCGCTGCCAACCAGATCAGGGTCGATCCTCAGACGATGCTGGCCGCTCCATCGCAGGAGATGGTCATCAGCGTTGCCGTCCCGCCGGGCACGGCCGCTGGCCTCTATTCCGGCACCGTCACCGCCCCGGGTCCGGACGGCTTCGTCCTCCGTATCGAGGTGCCGGTCAGCGGCTGACTAGGCCTCGCGCTCGATCATGAAGTCGAGGCAGTAGGCGATAAAGTCCCGGTCCTCGCCTGAAGCATCGGCAAAGGCCCTCCGGAAGGCCTCGCGCGCCCCTTCGACCAGCTTGCGCGATGCGTCGCGGGCGAAGGCGATCGTGTCATGGCGCTGCATCGCCTCGTAGACCCACTTGACCTCGGCGGTACTGCGCTGCGGACGGGGCAGCGCAAGGAACCGGGCAAGTCGGTCGCGATCGCCCGCATCGGAAAGGGCAGCAAGGCGCGAAAGCATCAGCGTGCGCTTGCCTTCGTAGATGTCGCCAAGGATTTCCTTGCCGTACTTCTCGACCGAGCCTTCTAGGTTCAACACGTCGTCCTGGATCTGGAAGGCGGCGCCCAGGTAGAACCCGAAGGCGTTGAACCGGTCGAGATCGGTGCTGCCCGGTCGGGCAATCAGGGCGCCGATCCGCACGGGATGGATGAAGCTGTACCAGCAGGTCTTCTTCAGCGTCATGCGCAGGTAGTCCGACGTGCTGACCGTCAGGTCGTTGTCGAGGATCCAGCCCAGTTCCATCGCTTGCCCCTCAAGCGACTCGGCAATCAGGTGGTCGAACTCGTCTAGGATCCGCTCGGCCCGCGCCGGCCCAAGCTGGGCGATGTTGGCGCGCAGCATCCGCAGGGCATGGGCCAGCATGGCGTCACCGGCGTTGATCGCCAGCGGCACGCCCAAGCGTTCATGCAGGCAGGGACGCCCGCGGCGGAATTCGCTGAGATCCTGGATGTCGTCGTGGATCAGGAAGGCGTTGTGCAGCAGTTCCACGACAGCGGCCGAGGTCAAGGCCTCGTCCATGCGCCCGCCGAACGCCTTGCAACTGGCAATCAGCAGGGCCGGCCGAAGGCCTTTGCCGGAATGGGCGAGGTAATCGCGCATCGGGTCGTAAAGATAGGCGCGCGGTTCGCCCTGTGGCAGCCGCTCGATCAGGGTCGTGCGGGCGAGGTCCCCATATTCCGCCAGCTTGGAAAGAAACCCTGCGCGGTCCAAGACGCCCTCAGGCTTTCTGCGTGAAACGGAAGCGGCGGCGAGGCCCGCTTGCCGTCGGCTTGGGGACACCCTGACTGCCGGAGCCAAGCAGCGCGAGGGCATCTGCCGCAGCAGATACGGCATCTGTTCCCGGAGCGCTTTCCCCCAGGCCCGGCAGGTTCCGGCCGAATTCCTCGAACAATCCGGAGGGCAGGCCAACCGCCGAAAGCGCCTGCGCAAGGCCCGGATCGGTCAAGGGCCCACCCGGAGAGGACATTGCCTCAAGCACAGGCTCGGACAGGGATAGGGGGCCATCGCCGCCGCGGGCTATACCGGTTGCCCCATGTGCCAGCGCCATCGCCGCTTCAAGCACCACGGGGTAGCGGTCGTCCCACGGCTGTCCTGCCTTGTACCGCGCCCGGTCGTATTCCCGGAACGGGGCAAGCGCATCTGGTTCGTGGAGGTTCCAGATCTTGCATTTTGCCGCCGCCGAACCGCTGCGATCGAGGATCGCATTGACCGCCCGTCGAGCGGCTTCGTTGGCGCCTTCCATCGTCGCAAGGTCAGTATGGGTGCGCACATAATCTGACGCGAGTGCGAGGTTGGGAATGCCGGTTCCCGCCTCGGGTCGCAGCCGCCAGGTATCGGCGTTGTTCACCAAGAGCGGCTCGACATTCGACAGGCGATCCGGGTGGTTTGGGTCGTTGACGATGTCAGGGTCGAGGAACCAGTAGTGCAGGTCGTCGTCGCGCAGAACCTCCTGCCCGTTGACGTTGAGGCTGCGCTTCAGTTGCGCCCAAACCTCGGTCATGACCTCCGCCCGGGTGCATCTGGAGGCGGGCTTGCCGCAGAAGCCCTTGCGGTTCCATTGCGAGATGTCGACCGAAAGGATGCCACGCGTCGTGCCATCCCCCCATTGGCCGAAATCCACCCCGGTCCAGAACTGTCGCTGCGAGACGGCTGTGAGGGCCCAGGGACTGTCGATGAAGATGATGTGGCCGTGCGTGATCGGGATATCGCGCTTGAGATAGAACTGGATGCCGTTCATCCACTGGACGTTTCGCGCCAGGACCGGCAGCGTCGAAAGTGCCGGGTCCAGCGCCATCAGCGAGGAAGACACCAGCGGTGCCATCCGCTCGATGGGCAAGGCACCGATGAACCAGTCGCCGCTGACGGTTATCGGCCGTCCATCCTGGGTCGCGTTCACCGATGAGATACGCCCGCCCGCGACGTTCAACGCGGTCACTTCCGTTCCGTAGTGATAGGTCATCCCCTTGCCGGTCAGGTAGGCGAGCCAGGGTTTGATCCACACGTCGTTCGTCGGCCCATTCAGAAGCCTGTCCGGCGCGGTGCCGGGGGCGATGATCCCGAGGATCAGCTGCACGAAGATGTCGCCGATCGTCTTGACGCTTGCCTCGCGCGCTTTTGCCGCCACCAAAGAGCGCGTCAGGCCGATCGCCAGAAGTTTCTGGTAGGCTTCCGACCGGTCCTCGGCGCCGACGAAATCCCACCAGCGCAGCTTTTCGTAGTCGGTCATGCGCCGTTCCTCGCATGACGTCAGGATGCGCCAGATGCAGCCGGCAAAATGCTCGACCTCCTGATAAGGAATCTCGTTGCGCGGGGAGATCGCCCACAGGAAGGCGCGCAGCGCATTCGCAAGGTCAAGCGCGTTCTCGGGAAATCGCGAGGGCAGCTCGATCCCCGGCTTGTCGTAGGATGCGATCAGGACCTGTGTTGTGTCGACAAGACAGTCGGCGACCGTCCCGGTCCCGGTGGGAATGCGCGCCAGCGTGTCGGTGATGTGGCGATAGAAGTTCGGGAAGAAGCGGAAGCCGTGCTCGCCCGGCAGCCAGGGTCTGCGCCGGCCGAGCGGATCGGCGGTAGCCGCCGCACGGACGGCATCGGCATGCGCATCCTTGCTACCGTGGTCTCCTATGCCTTCGAGAACCGGGATGCTGCGCGCCTTGCCGCCAGCAAGCGTCAACTTCTCGAGGACCTCGACTTCGTAGCCCCGCTCGACAAGCTCATGCGCCGCGCTCAGCCCCGCGACACCTCCACCCAGAATGACGACCTTGTTCGGCATGGAGCGTTCCTATCCCGGGGTTCGATCAATTGGACCGAATGCGTAGAGGTCGTATTCGACGATATGGCGCTCGAGGTCGACTTCACCGACGCTGAAGCACTGCAACCGGTTGATCCATTTCAGTTCGGGAACGGCCGTCAGATAGCGCGGGGCAAAGCGCAGCGGCGCCCGGCGCGGACCGCCTCCCCGCGCCAGTTGCGCAAAGCCGTCCGGGCCGAAATCGACCAGACCGTTATATTCGGTCTGGACGATGCCGCGATCCGGAATGCGGATGAGTGCGTCGATCGCGCATACGCCCATGCCGTCAGGCCTGACCCGCATCCAGTCGCCCCCCTTGTGCAGGATTTCGCCGTTCAGGGCCGGCCCGCGCACGGTGCCGCCATCCCTGAGGGCGAAGAGCAGGCGTAAACCGTCGGGCGTTTCGCCGACCGGATCATCGTCGGGATAGACCGGCGCGGTAACGCGGAACAGGAACTCCGGTATCAGCGGAAACCGCGCCGGATGGGATGGGGCCACCGGCGTCACGACCGCGTCCGCAGCAGGCGGGGGCACGCTGGCAACCCGGTCGGGAGCGATGCCCTTGAGCTTCGGGTCGACCGAGCGGCCCGACCGAAGAAGGACCGGTCGCCAGACCAGTTCGGCACCGGTCGGGGGGGCGGGCAAGGCCACGGCGAACAGTCTGGCGCCGCTTTCCGGGTCAATCCCGACCGGATTTGCGCGGGTTTCGCGATCCGGACCACCGGCAATGCTGTAGATCGCCTTCACCGCATCCGCCGGATGCCCCGAGAATACCCGGACCAGCGCGCCAAGCGACTGACCCAGGCGCGTCGCTTCGACGGCGGCGGGCGTCCAGGAAAGCCCGACGCCGTTATCCCAACACTCCCCCACCGGCCTGTCAGGACTTGTCGCGCTTCAGCACGGCGATGGCCCGGCCGTCCTTGACCCGCAGCAGGAACCGCTGCGAGACGCGGAAAACATGGCTGCCGTCGAGCGAGGCCTGCAGGTAGCGCACCGAAATGTCGCTAGGGACGACGATTTCCACCGGGTCGCCCTGAAGCGAGATCACAAGGCCGGTTCCCTGCACAAGGCTGCTGGATCGCACCAGTGGCCCCTCGATGATCGGCGGGATGCCGTCGCGTGGCAGGACCATCGACTTGGGGATCGGCTCGTGGATGTCGCGGAAAAGGTCATGGGCCAGGACCACGGCGAAGGGCCGATGATAGCCGGACTGTTCAAGCGCCAGAACCGCTTCGACAACGGCACTGAAGACTTTCTGCCCTTTTTCGTCTTTTGCCCCATGCTCGACCGCCACGATCTGCTTCCGGTCGGTCGCGAGGCCTTCGTATTCCTTCGATCCGCCTATGTTGTAGACCGCCTCGATCCCATCAGTGCCAAGAAGTTCCTCGCCCTTGAGCCCGTTGAAAAGGATCGCGTCCTCGACCCGGGCGACGATGCCTGCGGCCCGGCGAAAGAGCGTCGTTGCCGCCAGAAGCTCGGGGTCGGCCAGCATGTGGTTCTTGAGATGGACGTTGACCGATACCGAGGCGAAGGGCTTCGTCGCATGGTCGTCGATCGCCAGCATACCCGGGGCGCCGTCGCGTCCGGGCTCGCGGATTTCCAGCCGGTTCAGCGGCGCCGTTTCCGCTCCTCCCTGAAGGGGACCGTAGAGCGGCAGGAACGAAGCCGCCACCCGCACGCGCAGGGCCTCGTCATGAACGACCTGCCGTATGCGGGACCATTCGGTATCGCCCCAAGGGATCTGGACGTCACTCATGTTGGCTTCCTTTCCGGCAGGATTGAAATCATGCGTCAACTCATCATGCCCGCGTCGAGGCGGTGGCTGGCAAGACTGGCCAGGGTACGCTCGATCAGCGGAATGGCATTCTGTTCTTTCGCCAGCCGCAACGCGGCAGCGAAGTTTTCCTTGGCGCCTTCACGGTCGCCAAGAGCCAGGCGCGCCTCGCCGCGCAGGCGCAGCGCCTCGGGCATGTAGCAGCGTTCGGCTCTTGCGTCGGCGCTGGCGATGCTGCGCGCCAGCCGTTCGTCGGCCAGTGCCGCGTCGCCGTTTGCGAGCAGGACCTTGGCATAGGCCGGCTCGAACTGGCTGAGTGTCAGGTTGTAGCCAAGGCTCCCGAAGATATCGATGAAGCCGCCCACCGCCTGACCCACGGTCGCCACGTCCCGCTGCTCGGCAAGGACGAGGTAGGACCGCGCCATCGGCGCCCAGAAGGCAAATCCCTCGGCCTCGGATATCCGCAGCGCCCGTTCTGCGATCGGCTGGAGCCGGTCCCAATCTTCCCGGAACAGCAGGTTGAACGAGGATACGCACAGCGTATGGACAAGCGCGCCGACGTGGTCGAGTTCCTCGGCCCGGGCATGGGCCGCCGCAAGGGCCGCATCGGCAGCGGCATCCTTCCCGAGGAACCAGTGCGCATTCGACGAGATCGTCAGCATGGCCGCGCTCGGGCATAGCTGGAACAGGCGAAGCCCGAGCGCGTCGTCCTCGGCGCTATAGCGGCTCATCCCGGCCTCGACTTCGGCCAGCGTCTCGCGGAACTCGCCGCGCGAATAATGCGAGTAGGACATCGCATGCCCGGCCTCGAGCGCCGACAGGCCCGTGCCATCCGACTTGGCCAGGTTCGTCACCTTGCGGGCCACCACCAGTCCGGCATTCAGGTCGCCGCGCAGGTAGCTGTTGGTCCAAAGCCCCCAGACGGCGCCCATTTCGGCCGCATGGTCGCCGACACGCATGGCCAGGTCCAGCGCGCGGCTGCAGGCGCGCTCGACCTCGGCATCGGCCCAACCGCGCAGCGACATGATCGCAGGCGCCAGCGCCATCTGCACGTCGAGTTCGAGACGGTCCTTCAGGCTTCCTTCGGGCAACTCCTGCAGGTCGTGCAGCGCATTCGTCAGATGCGCGAGCGCAGGCTGGTAGGCAGCCTTGTCCAGTGCGTTGAGCCCGGCAAGGTGCCAGTGGCGGACCGCCGCCTCGTCCAGTTCCCCGATCGAGCAGTGGCGGGCCACCGTTTCGGGTTCGGCGCCGGCAAAGGCCCCGACCCCGGCCAGCATCGCCTCGGCAATCGACCGGTGGATTTCGCGCCGGCGTTTCTTCAGCAGCGTCTCGTAAGCGGCGTCCTGAACCAGCGCATGGTTGAAGATGATCCCGCTCGTCCCGGCGCCGTGCTGCTCGTAGGCCAGCCCCGACCGGCAAAGCAGATCAAGGCCGCCTTCGATGTCCGGATGGTCGGGGACAATGACCCGCAGCATGTCGGCGCTGAATTCGCGCCCGATGACGCTGCCTAGCTGCGCAAGTTCCTTTGCCCCCTCCAACCGGTCGAGCCGCTCCATCAGCGAGTCCTGAAGCGTGGAGGGAATGGAGATGGACTTCGCCGCCTCCGGGCCCAGTTCACGATCCCCTACGGTGTCGAGGAGGTTGCGGGTCAACTCCTCGGCGAAAAGCGGGATACCGCCCGCCTTCGCGACGATGGACCGGGTCAGGCCCGCCGGCAGATTGCGGCCCTGCGCCACCTGTCGCACCAGTGTTTCGACGGCATCGTCGCCGATGGCGCCGATCACCAGGCCATTGATGCTGTCATCCGGCCAGGGCGGAACGAACTCGGGCCGGTGGGTCACAAGCAGCAATACCGGACGGTCAGCGATCTGCGGGATCAACTGGGCAATCAGGTCGATCGTTGTGTTGTCTGCCCAGTGGGCATCCTCCAGGACGACGACAACAGGCCCGGCGGAGGCCAGGCCATGCACACGGTTTAACAACGTCTCGAACAAGAGGCGGGCGCGCGCCTGCGGGTCTCCGGCCTGCTGTTCGCTGCGGCCAAGGTCCAGAAGATCCGCAAGCACCGCCTCACCCTGCTCGCCAAAGCCCTCGGTCGTTTGCAGATAGGCGCGCAAGGCTGACCGGCGGCCTTCCTGCGACTGTCCCTTTTTCAGGCCGATGGCCGTCTCGATTTCGCGCGTGATTGGGTGGAGCGGCCGGTTGACCAGATGGGCGGCGCATTGCCATTGCAGGATGGTGTCGCCGTTTTCGCGCGCCATGGCGAGGACCGCCTGAGTCAGGCGCGACTTGCCGATCCCGGCCTCGCCGCAGATGATCGCGGTCGTTCCCTTGCCCGATCGGGCGGTGTCCCACAGCGCGGCCAGCCGGGCCAGTTCCACGTTCCGTCCGACGATGGGGCGCAGGTTTCCGCGCTTCTGCGCCTCGAAGCGCGTGGTGGCAGAGTTTTCACCCAGCACACGGTAATAGGCGACCGGATTGCTGAACCCCTTGAGGTCCGCCATGCCGCGGCTCTCGCTCTCGAAGGTCGCCCCGCAAAGATACTTTGTCGTCTCGCTGATAAGCACCTCGCCAGGTGCGGCCAGCTGCTGGATCCGCGCGGCAAGGTTCGGGGTTTCCCCGACCACGATCGAGCCGGCCGAGACAATCTCCTCTGCCTCGCCCACCACCACGACACCGGTCGCGATGCCGATCCTGACCCGCAGATGCACGTCGCGAACGGTCTTGAGGACCGAGACCTCGAAGGCCAGCTCCAGACCGGCTCGCACGGCCCGCACGGGGTCATCCTCGCGCGCGGCCGGAAAGCCGAAATAAGCCATGATGCCGTCGCCCTGCGCATAGGCGACGTGGCCACCATGCGCGGTGATGATCCGGGAACACAGGCGCTGATATCCCCGGATCACGTCGCGCATGTCTTCGGGATCTATCGAGTTCGCCAGCTGGGTCGAGCCGACAAGGTCCGAGAAAAGCGTGGTCAGCTGCCGTCGTTCTGCTGGAGGGGTCGTCCGGGCGGGCCGGGCCGTGGCGGCGGCTTCGGTCGCCTGAAGCGCCTTCTGAAGCCGTTCGCGCTGATCGGCGGACAGGCCGATCATTTGCAGTTGTGGCTCCGACAGGCGTGCGATCTCGTCGGCCGACAGGCCGGTCGCGGCGAGAAGCTGCGTGATGTCCGACATCCCGAGTTGCTCTAGAGCTTCGAACAGGATGTCAGTCATTCGCGACCTTCCACGACGGGAGTCATCGAAGGTTTGCCACCCGACCAAAAGGAAGCACCAGCAAGCGTCACACAGTCTGAATCAGATCGGTAAAATCGGTGCCGCGCCACCGTTTCCTCCCCCCGCTTCTTGCAGAACGCTAAATGATAAACTTTTTTCGGTCTATCCTGATATGCAGGCTGGTGAAGACGTTCAAATGACGTCGTCTTCCCCCTTCCGCCGATGGCCGGGAACTGGCCAAATGGCAGGTATGCAACGATCTCCCGACCCAGCCGGGACGAGGCGATGTCTGTCATGCTGCGGGATTACCCGGTCTATCTAGAAGAATTCTCTGCCCTCAAGCCCGCAGCCCCCTCTGCCGCAGCCGCAGAGGCTGCCCAGCTTCTCATCGACCATGAAATTGCGATCATCGACATGGCGCGGGCTGAACTGGCAGGCGATCCCAGCCCCTGTGCCTCGCTTGACCGCTATCTCGCCAGGGTACCGGCCTGACGCCAGGCAAACTTTCCCGGTCCCTCGATCGGAACCTGGTGCTAGCCTGGGGACCGTCGGCGGATCGGTCCCGCCATGACTGCAACTGACTGGAAGTATGAATGCCCTTGATCTCCGATTTCCCCCTCAAGAACATCCGTCTCGAAGACGACGGCGCTGGCGTCTGGATCGTGACGCTCGACCGCCCCGAAAAGCGCAACGCGCTGAACGCCGAAACGATCGAGGAACTGATCGTCCTGTTCTCGGGCGCGATGGCGGCAGGGGCGCGGGCGATCGTCCTGACCGCGGCGGGCGACCATTTCTGCGCGGGACTCGATCTGGTCGAGCATCACCGTGCCGACCGCAGCCCGGCGGAATTCTGGCAGCTCTGCCTGCGCTGGCACGAGGCCTTCAACAAGATGGAATACGGCGGCGTCCCGATCATTGCGGCGCTCAAAGGCGCGGTGGTCGGCGGCGGTCTGGAATTCGCTTCGGCGGCCCATATCCGTGTGGCGGACCAGACGACCTATTTCGCGCTGCCCGAGGGCCAGCGGGGCCTTTTCACCGGTGGCGGCGCGACGATCCGGGTAGGCGATCTCATCGGCAAGGCGCGGCTGATCGACATGATGCTGACGGGTCGGATCTATCAGGGCCAAGAGGCAGTCGATCTGGGCCTGACGCAGTATCTGGTCGCGGGGTCTAGTCTGGACCATGCAGTTGCGCTGGCCCGCCGCTGCGCCGAGAACCTGCCCCTCACCAACTTCGCCATCTGCTCGGCGATCAGCCACATCCAGAACATGTCTGCGCTCGATGCGGCCTATGCCGAGGCCTGCGTCGCCGGCGTGGTCAACACCCAAGGCGCCGCGCGCGAAAGGCTGGCCGCCTTTGCCGACAAGACCGCCGCGCGGGTGCGTCCGAAGGAATAAGGCTGCCTCAACGCCCGTGACTGCGGTCGTAGCCGTTGACGGCGGGCGGTTGCCATCCCGCCAAAGAACCCTCGGCCGGCTTCAACACCTCGACCCGCAGGGGGTGACAGGTGGCGCTGTCCGAAGAATGCTCGGATGAACAATCGCCGCCCGGGCAGGCGGAGAGCGCGCCCAGAAGGTCGATCTCGGCGAAGAACTCCAGATAGTCGCCGGGGCGCACCGGGCTTGCCTTCATGAAATACTGGCCGGTGTCGCGGGTGAAGCCCGTGCACATGAAGACGTTCAGCACGTCATGGACATGCATCTCGGCTTCTTTCGGCGCAATGCCCGTGGCGTCGGACAGGGTGCGGGTCAGGTTGGAATGGCAGCAGTGGTGATACTGGCCGCCGTGGCTGAGGAGGTTGTGCGTATAGGGATCGCAGCGGGTGCCGATCACGTCATGGACCGAGCCGCCGAACGCATCGAAGCCATACCAGTCCAGCGTGTCATGGGTGATCGTCGCCATCGGCCGCAGGTAGGGCAGGCAGGACCACATCCGGTCGCCCGTGGACAGGTGCGTTCCGTGCAACGCCCGGGTCTTGCCCGAAAAGAACCGCTCGGCCAGGTCGTGTGCGTTCCAAAGGTTCAGGTCGCCCACCTGCGGTCCCAAGACCGAGTGAATCCGGAAGAAATGGCCGGCGGGAACGCGGAAATGCGCCGCCTCGCGCGGGGCGGCCGTCACCTCGGCCACGGGGGTCAGCGACAGGCGTGCACGGGCATAGATCTCCATCGGCGCCGGAGGCAGCGTTTCGACGGGATAGCAGATCACGGGCGCGACGGCGCGGCGAGCCTCCCCATCAATGGGGAGGGCAGTTTCGGGATGCTTCAGCTTCACGGAGGTGCCTTGTTCTGGATTGACCAGAACCGCTAGCAGCCGCGCGTTGGGCCGTCTTGCGGTCCTGCGACCCCGGCTGTCGCTGTTCGACCTCTCGCCTGCCCGCTGCCGGCCACTTGAACTCGCCGACACCGTACATGGCCTTCGCGGGGCATCTCTCCCTGATCCGCTGGAAGAGATGCCTTTACCTTCGTCCTGCACGAACCGGCGGGGTCTCGCGTCAGCCCGAAATCGACTGCAGATAGGCGATGATGAAGTCCTGCACCGTCGGGTCGGTGATGCCGACATGGCGCATCTTGGTGCCCGGGACCAGGCCGTCATTGTCCTCCATCCACGCCTTGATGCCGCCGGTCGTCCAGACGATGTTCGCGTTCTTCAGCGCCGGCGAATAGGGGTAGCCCTTGAAGCTGCCCGCCTTGCGGCCGACCACACCTTCCAGAAGCGGACCGTAGCTCGACTTGTCGGCATCGGTCGAATGGCAGCGGCGGCAGTCGGCGTCGAACAGTTCCTTGCCGGCGTCGATCTTGATCTGACCGAAGGAGTGATCTTCCGCATGGACGGGCGCCGAAAGCGGGGCAAGGGCCAGGAGCGCGCCAAGCGCGAGCGGGCCAAGGGCGGGTCTGGATGTCATGGAGGCTGTCCTTTGCTTTTGATGTGCCACGATTTTCCACTTCGCGCCCGCAGCAGAGATTGACCTAAGTCAACCAAAACCGGCCTTATGGTCGTAGATCGGGGGACTTTATGGTCGTAGTTTTGCCGTTTGACTGCGGTTCTGGACCCTGACCTTCCCCCTCAGCCGCCGATCCGGCGCCACCGCGCCGCCTCCAGATCCGGCGCATTTCCTTCGGCCCGAAGCAGCTCGTCCAGCCTCGTGCGCCCTTCGGTGCGTCGGCAGACGGGGTCGGGGGCCGCGGCATCGCCAAGCACCGCGAGCGCCTGGCAGCGGCAGCCGCCAAAGTCGATCTCGCGCCGGTCGCAGGACCGGCAGGGGTCGGGCATCCAGTCGGTACCGCGGAAGGCGGCAAAGGCGGGACCGCGATACCAGATCTCTTCCAGCGTCAGGTCGCGGAAATTGGCAAATCGCATCCCCGGGATGGTCTGTGCCGCATGGCAGGGCAACACCGTCCCGTCGGGCGCCACGTTCAGCCCGGTCGAACCCCAGCCGCCCATGCAGGCCTTGGGCAGGTCGGCGTAGTAGTCGGGTGGGACAAAGTCGATGACCAGCCGGCCAGCCCGTGCACTGCGGGCCTCGGCCACCAGGTCCTTGGCCTCGTCCACCTGCGCGCGGGTTGGTTGCAGGACGGCGCGGTTTTCCAGCGCCCAGCCCTGGAACTGCACACAGGCTATCTCGACTCGCCGTGCGCCCAGCCGTTCGGCCAGGTCGAAAACCTCGGGCAACTCGCCGAGGTTGTGGCGGTGCATCACCGCGTTCAGCGTCAACGCCACGCCCGCCCGCGCGATGGCTTCGGCGATTTCCATCTTCTTCGCGAAGCCGCCTCGATAGCCGCCGACGCGGTCCGCCGTCTCGGCCCGGGTGCCCTGCACCGACAGCTGGATATGATCCACCCCCGCCGCGACGATCTCGGTCAGCCGTTCCTCGGTAAGCCCGATGCCCGAGGTGATGAGGTTGACGTAAAGCCCCGCCTCCCGCGCTGCCGCGACGATTTGCGCCAGATCCCGGCGCGAAGCGGGCTCGCCCCCCGACAGATGCACCTGGAGCACCCCGAGCCCAGCCGCCTGCCGAAAGACGTCGGCCCAGTCCTCGGTCGAAAGCTCGGCCTCGCGGCGGGCAAGGTCCACCGGGTTCGAGCAATAGGGGCAGGACAGCGGGCAGCGATGCGTAAGCTCGGCCAGCATCGCGATCGGCGGGGGGATCAGGCGCGCACCGTCAGCCATTCAGGTCCACCAGCCTTTCCTTCGCCAACCCCAGAAGGAAGTCGGCAACGTCCGGCTCGACCTCAGCGATCGGGGCATCGAAATCCGCAGCCAGCCCGGCGGCGAGTGCCGAAAGCGGGGTAACCCCATCGACCCGCGACAGGATCGCATGGCCGATCTCGTCCAGCATCAGCGTCCGCTCGGGGGCCAGCAGCACATGGGTGGCGCGGACACCGTCCCAGTGCAGCCGAACCCCGCGCGGCAGGACGGGGATCACAGCAGCCCCTCGCCGGGGCGCCAGGCGCCGGGCGGAATGCGGCCCGGATCGACATAGCCGTTCCACAGGGCGTCAAGCTGCGCCCAGAGGACTTCGGTCTTGAAGACCAGCGCCGCCGCCGCCGCATCCTGATCTGCTGGCGTCACAGCGTGGTCGATCACCCATTGCAGGCCGAAGGCCACGTCCTTGGGCGCCTCGGTCAGGCGGTGGCGGAAATAGGCCATCGTTTCGGGCGTGGCGAAGTCATAGTGCTCGAGCAGGCCCGCGATGCGTTCAGCATGGATCTTGGGTGCGAAGAGCTCGGTCAGCGAAGAGGCGACGGCCTGCAGCAGCGGACGCTCGCGGACGTAGTGGACATAGGCATCGACCGCGAAACGGGTCGCGGGCATCACGCCGATACCGGAGGCGACATAGTCGGGATCAAGCCCCACCGCTTCCGCCAGCTTCAGCCAGCGGCGGATGCCGCCGCCGCTTTCCTCGCCGCCGTCATGGTCCTCGATCCGGCTGCGCCAGGCCCGGCGCAGGTCGGGATCGTCGACCCGGCTCATGAAGGCCGCGTCCTTCATCGGGATGCGGCTCTGGTAATACCAGCGGTTGACGACCCAGGCCCGCACCTGGTCCTGCGTCGCCCCGCCACCATGGAGCATCCGGTGGAACGGGTGCTTGTCGTGATACCGCTCGTCGCCGATCCGGCGCAGGCGGGCTTCGAAATCGGTCATGGGCTTTGTCATCTCGGTCATGGCACCACCTGCATCCCGTCTTGTGCGACCTCCCATCCTGCGGCAGTGACTTCCGCCCGCTCGGGGCTGTCAGGCCGCAGGATCGGGTTGGTATTGTTGATGTGGATCAGCATCTTGCGTCCCAGCCTGGCCTTGGCGAAGCGCGCGAGTGACCCGCTTGCGCCGCCGATCGCGATATGCCCCATCCGGCTGCCGGTCTTGATACCGACCCCGGCCGCGGCCAACTCGTCATCGGCAAAGACCGTCCCGTCGAAGAGGAGGAGGTCGGCCCCTTCGACCCGGGCGAGCAGCCAGTCCGGCACCTCGGCGCAGCCAGGGATATAGTATGCACGTCTTGCGCCCGCAGTGATCTCGAGCCCGACCGTCTGGCCGCCCAGACGGTGCCCTTCGCCATGATCGCGCTCAAGGAACAGGGCGACCTTGCCGGGAACGGCAAAGGGCGTCACCGACAAACCCGGCAACGGGCTGAAGGCGAGGTCCAGGGCCATTTCACGGCGCGTCACGATCCCCTCCGCCATCACTCCGAAAACGCTGTTCCCGGTCAGGACCCCGTGGGTCTCGGCGCTGGCCCAGAGGTCGAATGCAGTCCCCTCGCGCAGGGACAGAAGGCCGGCAATGTGATCGACATCCGCATTGGTCACGACCACCGCGCGGATCGGGCTGCCCCGCAGTTCGGGGGGCGCCAGAGCCGGCGTTCTCTCGATCTGGGCGCGGATGTCGGGCGAGGCGTTCAGGACCACCCAGTCCCGTCCGTCCAATGAAACGGCCACGGATGATTGCGTCATCCGTGGCAGCTTGCCCCTGCGGGCGTCGGCGCAGTTCCGGCACCCGCAGTTCCATTGCGGCACCCCGCCGCCAGCGGCGGCTCCAAGCACCGTCAGGATCATGGCACGGGCCGTCAGATCACCGTGCGGTCATCATCCTCGGCGGGGCCGTACATGTTGATTTCCATGCCGCACCGCACTTCCACTGCCTTCGGTTTGCTCCAGCGCATCGGTTGTCCTCCTCTAGGTCCGATCATTAGGGCACGATTCCCGATCCGGGCATATGCGACCTTGGGAGGATGGACAGCGCACGGGCCGACACCGTCCCGGACGCGGAAGCTAGCGGGCCGGAGGCGTGAAGGTCAGACCATGCTCCTTGAACACGGCGGCGATCCGTCCGTCGGCCAGGGCCTTTTCGATGGCCATGTCGGTCGCGTAGCCCAGATCCTTGTGTTGCAGGCCGACGCCGACGCCGAGTGTCCATTTCCCGCGGGCAAAGCCGAGGAGCGGCGGCTCGGTCACCGCGAATTCGGTTTCCGGATGCCGCGACAGGCCGCCTTCCAACTCTCCGCGCGGCGCCATGGCGGCCATGGTCTCTCCCGAAGCCAGGGCATCCACGGCCGCCTGGGCCGACGGAAAACGGCTGATCTTGGCCTGTGCGCCAAGAAGGTTGGTCAGGAAGAAATCGGAGATCGAGTCGTTCTCGACCGCGACGGGATCGTAGCGGAAATACGGTGGCGTCGGCGGCTTCTCGGGGTAATCGGCGGGCCGGTAGGCGATGGCGACCGTCTCGGTCATGTACTGGCCGGTGAAGGTGACCTGTTCGATGCGGCAGGCGAGCTCGCTGTCATAGGGCACATGCAGCATGACGTCGCTGACATGACCGTTCACGACGGCGCCTTTCCAGACATAGTTCATCAGGTCGGCTTCGAGGTTCTCGCCGGCCTGGACCATGCGGAACCGCGGCGTCACGCCCAGATCGGCGGCGATGATGCGCCCGATGTCCACATCGACGCCCTTGGCCTCGCCGCCCTCTTCGTAGGACCAGGGAAAGAAGTCGTCGTAGACCGCGAATTCGATCCAGCCTTCGTCGATGATGCGATCGAAGTCGCGCCCGACATCCTGTGCGAAGGTGTTCTGGGGCTTGGCCTGCGGAACGTAGCCCTCGCAACGGGCGAAGGCGCCACCCGGCAAGGTGGCGCCCAGAAGAACTGCCAGAAGCAGGCGGCGGTTCATCTCAGTGCGAGGCCGACAGGCCCACCGTCAGGATGTCCGCCGCTTCTTTCCAGGTTTCCGGCTTGTCCGTCAGGATGAGCGACGCCTCGAATGCGACGCTGTCGGAGACCGGCGCGCCCGAGGCCGTCTTGACCTCTTTCGAAATGCCTTCCAGTTCGGATTTCAGCGCCGCCGGATCCTGGACGCTGCCCGAGGCCAGCTCATCGCGGATCGCATGCAGCCGCTCCGAATGCGCGTCCAGCGCTCCATCTTCGGGGCGGGTCTCGATATAGGTGCGGATCGCCCAGCCGGCCTTCTGGCCCAGAACCTCGCCGAAGGCCGGCATCTTGGTCGTGCCGTCCTGGGTGTAGCCATGCTGGAACCGCTCGACGAACCATTCGTCACCGTATTCAGACGCCTCGAGGAAGCGCAGGTCGGGGGCAAGACCGCCAGAGACCGCGCCAAGGCCGTGGCAGCGGGCGCAGTTCTGGTTGAAGCCGGAGGATCCGATCTGCACGGCCGTCAGCCAGGTCTCGTAGCCGGCCTTTTCTTCCCGGTAGGGGTTCTCGGTCAGCCATTCTTCGCCCACGTCGGGCAAGGCATCGGTGTTGACCGGCTGGGGGGTGACATCGCCGTGTCCGGCTGCCATTTGGGCCACACCCAGAAGGGCGACGGCGGCAAGCGCGCCCCGCAGAAAGATCTTGGACATGGTAACTCCCTTGCATGTGTTCGGCGGAAGATAGGTGCCGGTGCCGCAGCGCGGAATTCGACCTAGGTCGCAATCCCCGCTTCGACCTTGGTCGTATTTCGTGAGTGCGGACGGCACACCTAGGCTCCCTTCGGGAGGAGACCGTCATGGAAACCAGCTTTGCACGGGCGGGGGGGCTGTTGGCACTTGCGGCCGCGCTTCTTGGTGGCGGTCCCGCGCTGGCCGACCTGTCGATTCCGATGGTCTATCTCCGGCAAGAGGTCGCGGCGCCGCCGGTGCTGTCGAACCTTGACCCGATCCCGGAAGATCGCGGCATTGCGGGCGCTGAACTGGCGCTGGCCGACACGATGACGACCGGTCGATTCATGGGGCAGACCTACAGCCTGGACATCAAGTCGGTCGCGCCGGGGGATGACCTTGTCGCGGCAGCGAAGGACGCCCTGGCAAAGTCGCCGATCCTGTTCGTCGATGCCCCGACGGAGGATATCCTCAAGGTCGCCGATCTGCCGGAAGCGCAGGATGCGCTTCTATTCAATGTCTCCTCGGGTGACCGGCGCCTGCGGGATGCGGACTGCAGGGGGAACCTGCTCCATTCCATTCCTGAGGATGCGATGCGCACCGACGCGCTGATGCAGGTCCTGCTGGACAGGCGGTGGACACGAACCGTGCTGATCGTCGGGCCCCGACCGGACGACCGCGCGCTGGCGGACACGCTGAAGGCGTCGGCCGCAAAATACGGGGTCGAGATCCTGGCGGAAAAGGACTGGACCTTCGACACCGACCTGCGCCGCGCGACGGGGCAGGAGATTCCGCTCTTCACGCAGGATTTCCCCGACTACGACATCCTACTGATCGCCGACGCGACCGACGATTTCGCCCGCTATGTCCAGGACAATACCTGGCTTCCGCGTCCCGTCGCCGGATCGGACGGGCTGCGGCCCGAGGGCTGGGCGCCGGTGCTGGAACAATGGGGCGCGGTCCAGTTGCAGAACCGGTTCGAAAAGGCGGCCGGTCGCGACATGCAATCGCGGGACTACGCGGCCTGGGCCGCGCTTCGCACCGTTGGCGAAGCTGTGACGCGCACCAGTTCCGCCGACCCGCAGGTCCTGCGCAGCTATATCCTGTCGGATGCCTTCACGCTGGACGGATTCAAGGGGCGCAGCCTGAGCTATCGGGGCTGGAACGGCCAGTTGCGGCAGCCCATCGCGGTCGTGAATGCGCGCGCGCTGGTGGAACTCGCCCCGCTCGACGGCTTCCTGCATCAGGTCAACGAACTCGACAGCCTCGGCCTTGATCAGCCGGAAAGCGCCTGCACCGCCTTTGGAGGATGACGTGAACCGGATACTGACCGCCCTGCTGCTTGTCGCGCTGCCGCTTCCCGTTGCGGCCGGCGAAATCTGGGTCACGAACGAGAAGGACGACTCCATCTCGGTCATTGACGTCGACACGCTCGAAGTCGTCCGCACGATTCCGACCGGCGAGCGCCCGCGCGGCATCACATTCAGCTCGGACCACAGCCGCGCCTATATCTGCGCCTCCGACAGCGACACGGTTCAGGTAATGGACCCTGCGACCGGCGAGATCCTGCATGATCTTCCGTCGGGCGAGGATCCCGAGCAGTTCGTGCTCGCCCCCGACGACCGCCATCTCTGGATCGCCAACGAGAATGACGCGGTGACGACCGTGGTCGACGTGGAAAGCCGCAAGGTCGTCGGCCAGATCGATGTCGGGATCGAACCCGAGGGGATGGCCGTCTCGCCCGATGGCAAGATCGTCATCACCACCTCCGAGACGACCAACATGGCGCATTGGATCGACACGGCGACCAACACGATCTTTGCCAACACCCTTGTCGATGCCCGCCCCCGCTACGCCGAGTTCACCAAGGGCGGAGCCGAGCTTTGGGTCAGCTCTGAAATCGGCGGAACGGTGACGGTCTTCGATGTCGCCACGCAGGCCGAGACTCACAAGATCCGCTTCGCCATCCCCGGGGTGAACGACGACCTGATCCAGGCCGTCGGAATCCAGTTCACGCCCGATGGCAAGACCGCATTCGTCGCCCTGGGCCCCGCCAACCACATTGCCGTGGTGAATGCGGAGACCTACGAGGTCGAGGACTATATCCTCGTTGGCCGTCGCGTCTGGCACATGACTTTCTCGCCGGACGGCAGCCAGTTGTTCACCACCAATGGCGTTTCGGGCGACGTGACGGTGATCGACGTCGCCTCTCGCCAGCCAGTGAAGTCGATCAAGGTCGGCCGCTTCCCCTGGGGTGCCGCGACGCGCCCATGAGGCTTGAAAAGGACAGGTAGAGGCAGACATGGCCGGGCTGGCGGTAGAACGCATCACCTATGATTTCCGCAGCAAGCGGGCGCTGGAGGATGTCACCTTCACGGTCGAGCCCGGCCGCTTTTGCGCGCTTCTCGGCCCGAATGGCGCAGGCAAATCCACGCTCTTCGCCCTGCTGACACGGCTTTTCGTCGCTCGCACCGGCCGCATCGAAATCGCCGGTCACGATCTGTCGCGCGCGCCCCTTGCGGCCCTTTCCCGGCTGGGCGTTGTGTTCCAGTCCTCGACGTTGGACCTTGACCTGACCGTGCGTCGCAACTTGCTCTACTTCGCCGCGCTGCACGGGATTTCGGGGCGCGAGGCAGAACGTCGGACGGCCGAAGCGCTGGATCGGCTTGGCATGGCCGAACGGGCGGCTGAAAAGGCCGGTGCCCTGAACGGAGGCCACCGCCGAAGGATGGAGATCGCCCGCGCCCTGATCCACCGCCCTTCCGTCCTGCTCCTCGACGAGCCGACAGTCGGGCTTGATGCCGCCTCGCGGGCGGCGATCACCGCGCATGCCCATGATCTGGCGGGGCAGGGGCTGACCGTGCTCTGGGCCACTCATCTTGTGGACGAGGTGCGCGCCGAGGACCGGCTGGTTGTTCTGCATCGGGGCAGGGTGCTTGCCGATGGGGCGGCGGGCGAGATCGGCGGCGGCGACCTTACGGCGGCCTTCCTGCGCATGACCGGAGCAACCGCATGAGCTGGCTCCTTGCCCTGAAGGCGATCCTGATGCGCGAGGCCTTGCGCTTCCTCGGACAGAAAGGGCGGCTCGTGTCGGCGCTGGTCCGGCCGCTTGTCTGGCTGTTCGTCTTTGCAGCCGGGTTTCGCGCCGCACTCGGCCTGTCGATCACGCCACCCTACCAGACCTATATCACCTACGAGATCTATATCGTGCCCGGACTGGTCGGAATGATCCTTCTGTTCAATGGGATGCAATCCTCGCTGAGCCTCGTTTATGACCGCGAGATGGGGTCGATGCGGCTCCTGCTGACCGCGCCTCTGCCGCGCTGGTGGCTGCTCTTCTGCCGGTTGGTGGCGGCGGCCCTGATTTCGGTGCTGCAGGCCTATGCCTTCCTTGTCGTCGCAGCTCTCTATGGCATCCGCTTTCCGCCCCTGGGCTATGTTGCGGCGCTGCCGGCGATCCTGCTGGCGGCGATGATGCTGGCGGCGCTTGGTCTGTTCCTTTCCTCGATGATCCGCCAGCTCGAGAATTTCGCAGGGGTGATGAACTTCGTCATCTTTCCGATGTTCTTCCTGTCCTCGGCTCTGTATCCGCTGTGGAAGATGGCGGAAGCCTCGCCACGCCTGCGCGACCTCTGCCAGGCGAACCCCTTCACCCACGCCGTCGAATTGATCCGCTTCGCGCTCTACGGGAAGGGGAACCTGCTGGCGCTTGCAGTGACGGCCGGGGCGATGCTGGTGTTCGGGGCGCTGGCGGTCTGGGGCTATGACCCGGCGCGGGGGCTGGCCTCGCGCAAGGCCTGACGCTCCGATCTACGACCATGAGACCGGAGCGCGCCCTGTCCGGTTCTGCTACCTTTGTCGCAATGAATAGTGACAGGAGAGCTCCATGCGCCTTGCAGCCGCCGCCCTTTTGCTTGCCCTGGCCCCGCTCGCGGCGGTGGCTGAAACCGTGCCGGAGTCGGTCGACGATGAGAACGGCACGCTCAACCCCGAGGAGCTGAGCCTCAATCGCGTGATGAAGGACGTGGCCGAGGGTCACACCAACATGACAATCTGTTCGACGGGCTATTTCATCACCAAGTCCGGACGGCATGTCATGGCCCGGCAACTGTTCGAGGCCTGCGCGGCGGATGGGTGGACCGGCGCCATGACCTGGATGTCGCAGATGGACGACAACGGCCTTGGCGCGCCAGAGGACCCTGACGCGGCCGCGGAATGGGACCGCAAGGCAGCCGATGCCGGCGATCCGGTCGGCAAGTTCAACTATGGTCTCGACCTGATGCGCGGGCGCGGTGTCGCCGCGGACGAGGCCCTGGGCCGGAGCTATGTCGACGAGGCGGCCGAGGACGGCCTGCCCGTGGCGCGCCGGTTGCAGGCGGCCGGCTATGACCTCGACGAGGTAACGCCCGACGCCGACAACCACAAGTATCAGCCGCTTTACTGATCCCGACGCTGTCCCGACCGTTAGACCAAGGTCGAATTCAGTCGCGCCCCATCCTGTCGGAGTATGGCACAGGAAATCCGCGCCGATCGTAGGGCCGGATACGAGGGAGGACAGCGATGAGAAAGCTTGCATTCGCCGCGTTGGCGGTTCTTGCCTGCGCCGGCAGCGTTCAGGCTCAGGTGACGGAAGCGGATCTGGCCAAGGATGCCGAAAGCACGGGTGACGTGCTGACCAACGGCATGGGTCGTGGGTTGCAGCGGTTCTCGCCATTGACCACCCTGAACACCACGAACGTCAAGAACCTGATGCCGGCCTGGGCCTTCAGCCTTGGCGGCGAAAAGCAGCGCGGCCAGGAAAGCCAGCCGATCATCTATGACGGCGTGATGTACATCACTGGCAGCTACAGCCGCCTCTTCGCCATCGACCTGAAGACGGGCAAGGAGCTCTGGCAGTATGACGCCCGCTTGCCGGAAGGCATCCTGCCCTGCTGCGACGTGATCAACCGCGGTGCGGCGATCTATGGCGACAACATCTATTTCGGCACGCTCGACGCGCGTCTGGTCGCGCTCAACCGCAAGACTGGCGACGTCGTCTGGAACAAGAAGATCGCCGACTACAAGGAAGGCTACTCCTATACTGCTGCGCCGCTGATCGTGAACGGCATGGTCATCGTCGGCAACTCGGGCGGCGAGTTTGGCATCGTCGGCCAGGTGACGGCATTCGACGCCGAGACCGGCGAGACCGTCTGGACCCGCCCGGTGATCGAAGGCCACATGGGCACCCTCCACGGCAAGGAAAGCACCATGACCGGCACGCTCAACGCCACCTGGCCGGGCGACATGTGGAAGACCGGCGGCGGCGCGACCTGGCTTGGCGGCAGCTACGACGCCGATACCAACACGCTGGTCTTTGGCGCCGGCAACCCCGCGCCGTGGAACAGCCACCTGCGCAACGCCGGCACCCCGACGGAAGGCAACAAGGGCGACAACCTTTATGCTGCCAGCCGTCTGGGCATTGATCCGGCCACGGGCGAGATCAAGTGGCACTTCCAGTCCACCCCACGCGAAGGCTGGGACTTCGACGGCGTGAACGAGGTCGTGGGATTTGTCGACAAGGACGGCAACAAGCGCTTCGCCACGGCCGACCGCAACGGCTTCTTCTACATCCTGAACCGCGACGACGGCAAATTCGTCGCCGCCTATCCCTTCGTGAAGAACATCACCTGGGCCAAGGGCATCGATGAGAACGGCCGTCCGATCTACAACGAGGACAACCGCCCCGGCGATCCCTCGGCCGCGACTGAAGGCGAGAAGGGCAAGCAGGTCTTCTCCGTCCCGTCCTTCCTGGGCGGCAAGAACTGGATGCCGATGGCCTACAGCCAGAAGACCGGCATGTTCTACGTCCCGTCTAACGAATGGGGCATGGACATCTGGAACGAGCCGATCAGCTACAAGAAGGGCGCCGCCTATCTTGGTGCCGGCTTCACCATCAAGCCGCTGTTCGACGACTATATCGGCAGCCTGAAGGCGATCGACCCCAATACTGGCGAGATCAAGTGGGAATACCGCAACGAGGCGCCGCTCTGGGGTGGCGTGATGACGACGGCGGGCGGCCTGGTGTTCTTCGGCACCCCTGAAGGCGACTTCCTCGCCCTGAATGACGAGACCGGCGAAAAGCTCTGGAGCTTCCAGACGGGTTCGGGTGTCGTCGGCCAGCCGGTGACCTGGGAAATGGACGGCGAGCAGTATGTCTCGGTCATCTCCGGCTGGGGCGGCGCGGTTCCGCTCTGGGGCGGCGAGGTGGCCAAGAAGGTCAACTACCTGAACCAAGGCGCGATGGTGTGGACCTTCAAGCTGCCAAAGCAGCTCGCCTCGAACTGATCTGACATCGCTCTGGGCCGGGTGGAGACGCCCGGCCCAACCTTCTTTCTCTTGGATCCTGTCAACACAGGGGCGCAAGATGATAAGCTATCGCCATCAATTCCGGGGAACCCGTATGGCACCTGTCCCCACCCAGCCGACCGTCCCTGAAACCAGGCCGCTGCGTTCGGCGCTGATCGTGGATGACCATCCGCTGTTCTGTGACGCTCTGGCCATGACACTCACCGGTCCCGTCGGGATCGCCGAGGTGAAGTCGGTGGGCTCGTTGAAGGCCGCGCTCGAGCGGCTGGCCCAACCTGGCAAGCCGGACGTGATCGTGCTTGACCTGAACCTGCCGGATGTGAACGGGCTCGACGGTGTGGTGCGGATCCGCCAGGCGGCGCCCGACATCCCGATCGTGATCGTGTCGTCGCTGGACGAGATGCGTGTCGTGCGCGCTGCGGTTCAGGCAGGCGTCAACGCTTTCGTTCCGAAACACGCAGAGCGCGAGGAATTTGCGCGGGCGTTCACGGCCATCGCCGCGGGAGAACTGCATATCTCCGGCGACGCCCTCGACCCAGCCGCACAGGCGGCGTCCGACGAGGCAGTGCGCCGGCTTGCCCTGCTGACACGCCAGCAGGCGAAGATTCTTGAATTGATCGGCACGGGGCTGATGAACAAGCAGATCGCCTACGAGCTTTCGATTGCCGAGACGACGGTCAAGGCGCATGTTACGGCAATCATGCGCAAGCTGGGGGTGCAGACCCGGATGCAAGCGGTTCTGTTCGCTCAGGAAGCGAGCTTCGCCCATCTTGTATCCGACACATGACCTCCTGAGCCTTGTCGGCCAAGGTGCGCGCCCGCAGCGGGGAGGGGAGATGCCGGCGGGACAGGTCTATGTCGCGACGGCGGTCATCGGCGTCGACGAACCGCAACCGCTGGCGCGGCTTGCGGAACGGATGGGGTCGGGACCCTTTGCTCTCGTCCTGCTCTTCATCTCGCCGGAAGCAGACCTCGAAGCCCTTGCCAGAGGCAGCCAGTCGGCATTTCCCGGTGCACGGGTCGCAGGCTGCACGACATCCGGCGAGGTCACGCCGGCAGGTTATCAAAGCGGCAGCATCGTCGCCGTAGGCTTCCCGGCCCAGCACTTTGCTGGCGAGGCGGTGATGCTGTCGGGGCTGTCGCGCCTTTCCGCCGCCGAAATCGCCATGGCGACCCTGTCGGCACGGCAGGGCTTGGCGCGCAACCACGGGCATTTGCCGACCGAATTCGCCATCCTGCTGGTCGACGGCCTGTCGATCCGCGAGGACGAGTTGGCCGCCGCCCTATCCGCCGGGGCCGGCGCGATGCCGCTGGTGGGCGGGTCGGCGGGCGACGGTACCCGTTTCGAGAAGACCTTCGTGCTCTGCGGTGGGCGCCTGCACCATGACGCTGCCGTCCTCTGCATGCTGCGCGGCAATTGCGGACTCAGGTCGTTCAGCTTCGATCATCTGGAGCCGACCGATATCCGCATGGTCGTGACCTGCGCCGATTCCGGGACCCGGACCGTGCGCCGGATCAACGCGGAACCGGCAGCGCGGGAGTATTCGCGACTTGTCGGTTGCAACGAGCGCGATCTCGACACGCGCGTCTTCGCGGCCAATCCGCTCGTAGTGCGCATGGGCAACCGCCACCATGTGAGGGCGATCCAGCGTGTCACCCCCGAAGGAGAGATCGTGTTCTTCTCGGCCATCGACGAGGGCGTGGTGTTGTCCCTTGCCCGGCCGCGCAATCTGGTTGGTCATCTTGATGCGGCACTTTCCGATCTGGGGCGCGACGCGACCCCGCTCGCAATCCTGGCCTTCGACTGCATCCTGCGGCGGATCGAGGCGGAAAGCCGCCAGCAGACAGGGCTTGTCGCCCAGCTCTTGCGGCGGCACTCGGTCGTCGGGTTCAACACCTATGGCGAACAAATGGGGCCGCTGCATCTGAACCAGACGCTCAGCGGCTTCGCCTTCTTCCCGCCGACTTCGGCCGGAGCGGGCGCCAGATGACAAGTCGCATCTCGGAAAGCCTGGTCGACCCTCTGGCCCCCCCGGAAGTCAAAGTCGAGAAGCTGCTGGATATCACCGAGGCGCTGATCCGGAGGTCCGAACACCACGAGGGCGAATCCCGCAGCGCCTGGAGCCTGTTCCAGCAGGCCGCCGAGATGGAGGAAATGGTCCGCAGTCGCACCCGCGACCTGGAGGCCACGCTGAAACTGCTGAACGAGGCCAACGCCTCGGCCAGCAAGGCGCGCCGCGAACTTGCGCAGGCGATCGAGGCCGTGGCCGAGGGCTTTGCCCTTTTCGACGAGTCGGGCCAGCTCGTCCTGTGCAATTCCCGCTTCTGCCAGCTTCTCTCGGACGCGCGTGAATTCCTCGTGCCGGGGATCAGCTTCAATGACTATGTCGAGCGTGTCAGCCGCTCGGTGCATCTTGCCCTGCCGGCGGACATGACCCCCGACGACTGGGTCGCCGAACGGATGCGGCACCACGAGGACGGAGCGCCGTTCTACGTTGAACTCACCGGCGGCCAGTGGCTGCAGGTCAGCGAACAGCCGATCGAGCCGGGTGGCCTTGTCATCCTTCAGACGGATGTGACGGCGATCATCCAGGCGGAACGGTCAGAGCGCGGCAAGCTTCTGGATCAACAGGCGCGGATGATCCGGGCGACGCTGGACCACATCAACCAGGGCGTCGCGATCTTCGGACCCGACCGGCGTCTGGTCGGGGCGAACCGTCGCCTGGCGCAACTTTTCGGGCTGCCGAAGCAGCTGTTGCAGGCCGGCATTTCCTTTGCCGAGCTGGCCTGGCTGCTCTTGCGGCAGCTGCGCTTCGGCGAGGGGACCTCTGGCGCTGACCTTTGGGCCTGGGTTCGCCAGACGGCGCCACGCCCGCCCCTAACCTTCGAGTTGCAGCTGCATTCCGGGATCATCCTCGACGCCTTCGCGCAGGAGATGCCCGAACGTGGCTTCGTGATGTCCTTCACCGACATCACGCGGGAACGGATGGCCATCCATTCGATGCTGCGGGCCAATGCGACGCTGGAAGAGCGGGTGATCGCCCGCACAAAGGACCTGTCCGTGGCCCTGCGCGATGCGGAACGGGCCAATGCCACCCGCGTCCGTTTCGTCGCGGCCGCAAGCCATGACCTGCTGCAGCCGCTTTCCGCGGCCAAGCTCTTCGTTGCCGCAGCGCGCGACGATGCCGGGGCGGCGCAGGGCACGCTGGAAAAGGCCCAGAATGCCCTGACCAGTGTCGAGGCGATCCTTGGGGCGCTCCTTGACCTGTCCCGCCTTGAATCCGGAGGCACCGAGGTCGAGATCGGGCCAGTCTCGCTGTCGCGGCTGTTGGCCCAACTGACAGACGAATTCGCGCTGGTCGCCGTGGGCAAGGGGCTGCGTCTGGACATCCTGCCCTGCCGTGAGACCGTGCTGAGCGATGCGACCTACCTGCGCCGCATCCTGCAGAACCTCATCAGCAACGCCCTGCGCTATACCAGCGAAGGCCGGGTTCTGGTCGGTGCCCGCCGCGTTCCCGGTGGCTTGCGCATCGAAGTGCACGACACGGGGCCGGGCATTGCCCCTGACGACCAGCAAAAGATCTTCCGCGAGTTCCATCGTGTCCAAGGCAGCGCCTCGGCCTCCGAAGGGATGGGCCTGGGTCTGGCGATCGTCGAACGCGCCTGCGCGCTTCTCGACCACCGGCTCTCGCTGCGGTCGGATCTCGGGCGGGGCACGGTTTTCGGGGTCGAACTGCCTCTTGCGCCGATCAGCGCCAGACGGCCGAGCCTGGGCGAGCCGATCCGCGTCATGGACGAGCCGACCGACGGCTCTGACAGGATCGCGCTGCTGGTCGAGAATGACGAGGACCTGCGCCGCGCCATTTCGCTGCTCCTCGAGCGGCGCGGCGTGAGCGTGCTCGAAGCCGAAAGTGGCGAGGCGGCGCTGGCGCTTCTGGACGAGATCGGCATCGTGCCGGACCTTTACCTGATCGACCAGCAGCTTGGAGACGGGATGACAGGGGTCGAGACCGCACAGATGCTCAAGGAGCGGTTCGGCGAGCGACCGGTCCGGATCATCACGGCGAACCGCTCGCCCGAAGTGCGCCGCGCGGCCGAGGATGCGGGGCTCGAGATCCTCTACAAGCCGATCGGCCCCGAGGTCTTGGAAGCCTTCGCGCTGCTTGCTGGCTAGCGGAGAGGTTCCCGCGGGACGGAATCTTGGCGATCCGGCGGCCGAAAGAAATCCGAGGTAGGATCGTTCAGCACGACATCGCGAAGGAGCGCCCAGAGATGCCGGCGCAACGGTGCAAAGTCCGGATGTTCGCGCCGGCCTTCCTGGTCGTGGCCACCGGCGAAGGGCAAGTCGATGCGCGCGATGACACGGCCCGGTCGCGGCGACAGGACCAAGATGCGATCGGCCAGCACCAGCGCCTCGTCAACGGAATGGGTCACAAACACGACCCCCGGGCCGCCCGCTTGCCCGACAAGGCGCCGCAATTCGTCCTGCATCAGCTCGCGCGCCTGCGCATCGAGCGCGGCGAAGGGCTCGTCCATAAGCAGCACGTCCGGTCGACAGACCAGCGCCCGAGCGAGCGCAACCCGCTGCCGCATCCCGCCGCTCAACTCCGCGGGCCAGGCCCCGGCCACGCGGGTCAGGCCGACAAGGCGCAGGACCTCCTCGACCCGGCTGGCCCGTTCCTGGGCGGAAATGCCCGGCAGCGCGAAGGCGATGTTGGCTGCCACGCTTTTCCAGGCAAGCAGACGGTAGGACTGAAAGACCAGGGCGCTGCCCTGACCGGGCCGGGGCGCAGCGCCATTCAGGCAGACCGAGCCGCCCTCCGGCGCCAGAAGGCCCGCGATCAACCGAAGCAGCGTCGTCTTTCCGCAGCCGGACGGGCCCAGCACCGCCAGGACCTCGCCCCTGTCGAGCGTCAGGTCGATCCCGTCGAGGACCGGCACGCCACCATGGCCGAACGAGGCAGCCTTGAGTTGCAGCAGGGGCGGTTCCGTCACCAACCGGCATCGCCCGCGGCTGATGTTCCCAGTTTTTCGAGGACGGCCTTCAGGGGCGCCAGGTCGGCGAATGCGTCAAGCGGTGCCGGCGAGATCCCCTTGAAATCCTCGCCCTCGTGCAGCCAGGCCTGAGCTTCGGTCAACGCGGTGGGGTTGAGCCCGCCATTGCGTCAAGCGGTGCCGGCGAGATCCCCTTGAAATCCTCGCCCTCGTGCAGCCAGGCCTGAGCTTCGGTCAACGCGGTGGGGTTGAGCCCGCCATTCACCGTCCAGGCGGTGGAGAATGCTCCGGCAAGTCTCTCCAGATCGGCGACCGGCACATCCGGCCGGGCTTTCTGCATCGCCGCGACCCATTTCGTCGGATCCGACTGGAAGTCGCGCGCGGCAAGCACCAGCGCCTCGATGACCGCGACAACCTCGGGACCGCGCGATTGCAGCGTCTCGGTCGTGACAACGTTCAGCTTCGACAGGATCGGCGCGGCCCTGTAATAGGCATCGACATCGACCAGCACCGAGATGCCGGGGGTGTCGTCGATGGCGGTGAAGCTGCCGATCCCCATGGTCGTCGCATCGATCTGGCCGGCCAGCATCGCCTGCGCCCGGGCCTGCGGCTGGCCAAGGGCAACGAGCTCGAGCTTGGAGACGTCGACGCCGGCGGCCTCCAGCACCCGCATCGAGAGAAGGTGATCGACGCTGCCGATCCGTCCGATGCCGAAGCGCTTGCCTTCAAGATCCTTAAGCGCGGTGACATCGCGCCCGGCGATCAGGTAGGGCAGCGCCTTGTTGGGCGACATGACGCCGCGCAGGTCCGTCGCACCCCCGGCGACCGCCTGCAGCAGCGCGTCGAGCGAGACATTGGCCATTTCCCCCTCGCCAGCGCGGAGGGCGGCCATCACCATCGGCGACTGTTCGACCCGGACGAATTCGACGTCGACCCCGGCACGGTCGAAGTAGCCCTCCTGCTTGGCCAGTTCCATTACGGAGTTGGGCACAAGCGGTGTCTCTGCGTCCGAGACGATCAGGCGGAATGGCTCGGCCAGGGCCGGCAGGGACAGGGCCGATGCAAGGACGGCGATGGCAAGAAGGCGGGTGATCCTGTTCATGCTTTTCCTCCCAGGATGGTCATCGGCTCAGCCGTCGCGCCAGCGCAGCAGGCGACGTTCGGCAAGACGCAGGCCTTCGGCCACGATCACGCCGATCAGCGCCAGAACGCAGACGACGGCCAGGTATTCGGCCATGCGGAACCGTCCGCCATAGATGGCAAGCAGCCCGCCAAGCCCGCCGATGGCGGTGTAAAGCTCGGCGACGACGGTATTGATAAGCCCGATCGTTGCCCCGATGCGGAGGCCGGTCATCAGGTAGGGGACGGCGCCCGGAAGCACCACATGGGCAAGGATGCGCCCTCGTCCGGCCCCCGTCGCGCGGGCCATCTCGACCAGATCCGGGTCCGTGGCCCGCACCCCGGCATAGGCGTTCAGGATCACCGGCATCACCGCGCCGAGAAAGACGATCAGGACCTTTGCCTTCAGTCCAAGGCCCAGCATCACGATGATGAGCGGGATGAAGGCGATCCGCGGCGTCGCAGCCAGCGCGTAGACATAGACGTCCAGCATCCGGCCCAGCCAGGTCCACATGCCCATGGCAAGGCCGATCGTGGCACCGACGACCGCTGCCAGCGCCGTGCCCGTCACGAAGACGCCGAGGCTTGCCAGAACCGCCGGTCCCAGCTTGCCATCTACGGCAAGTTGCCAGCCTGCCCGCGCGACGGTGGCCGGGCTGGCGAAAAGACCGGGCGGGGCCAGTCGGGCGGTGGCCTGCCAAACTGCGAGAAGGAGGACAAGGAAGCCCGCCCTCAGGGCGACGGTTTCCGCAGCCCGGACGACGTCGGGACGGCCTGCGCGCAAGGGGAGCGAACGCTTGGTCATGGTGGCGCCAGTGTCCCTTGGGTGGGCTGCGTGGCGCAAGCCGCCGGCCATTCGACCTTGGTCGTATGTCGGCCCGTCGGGTGCGCGCCTAGCGTGTCTTCGAGGGAGAGGAACCTTGCTTGCCGCCATTCTGCGCCTTGCCTGCCTGCTGGTCATCGCGGCGACTTTCGGTCCCCGGGCGGTCAAGGCCGAACCTCTGACGCGCGACGCGATCGCGGCCCTCGTCGTGCCGCCCTATGCCCTTGGAGATGCGGTGAACGACAAGGGCGTGTGGGCGCTGATGAATTCGGGCGGTGCGCTTGCCGGCTACGTCTTCGAAACCGGCCCGCTGGCGCCGATCCCCGGATTTTCCGGTGCCCCGATCGACATGCTCGTGACGATCGACCTCGAGGGCCGGTTCCTCGACGTCCGGCTCCTACATCATAACGAACCGATCTTCGTTTCGGGTCTGGGCGAGGCGCCGTTGCGGGCCTTCCTCGAGCAATATCGCGGTCATTCGATCCATGAGCCTCTGGTGGTCGGCACACCCTATGGCGAAGGAGGGCAGGGATCGGATCTGGTCTATCTCGACGGGGTGACCAAGGCGACCGCCTCGGTCCGGATCGCGCATGAGTCGATCCTGGCCGCGACTAAGGCGGTGGCCCGCGAAAAGCTCCAGGGGGTCGAAGCCGGCCCGCCATTGCGGCCGAATCCGGACGTTGCGCTGGACCTGACATGGGATGAGCTGATCGACCGTGGACTGGCCCGAAGCCTGCGCGTGTCCAATGCCGAACTCGATGCCGCCTTCGCCGGAACGATCTGGGCCCATGACGATCCGGAAACTGCCGAAGCCGGGGCGCCCTATCTAGACCTCTGGGCCATCGACATCACCCCGCCGTCGGTTGCCCGTGCGGTTCTAGATGCCGACAGTCTGAAGGACCTCGACCGTCTGCTCGCGATCTCGCCCGATGACGAGATGATCCTCGTCGTCGACCAGGGGCGGCATGGTCTCGTATCCGAGGATTTTGTCCGCAATACCGCACCGGACAGGTTGTCGGGCGAGCAGGACGGATTGCCGCTGAGCCTGCGGGATGCCGACCTTCTGTTCAGGGTTCAACCAGGGGTGCCACAAGGCACATCGATGATCCTCAGGATCGACCGGAGGCTTGGCTTCGATCCTACCCGTGATTGGACTCTGAAGGCACAAGCGGTTCGCAAGCATGGGATGCTGCAGCCCGAGGTGGGATCAGCCCATTTCGCCCTGACGCTTCGGACGGATCCGGCCTTCTTCCTGCAGCAAAAGGCGGCCGAGCCGCTTCCGCCATGGCGGGAGGCGCTGATCAATCGTCGCGCAGACATGATCCTGTTGACTGTCGTCCTTGCCGGCATCCTGCTGCTTGTCGGGCCGGCGATGCACTGGACGGCCCGCCCGCAGACGATCCGCTGGCTTCGCCCAGCGGTGCTGATGGTCGTGATCGGTTTCGTCGGTTTCTGGGGGCAGGGACAATTGTCGATTGTCACCGCCATGGCGACCCTGCGTGCGATCGCGGGCGGCGGAAGCCTGTCGGTCCTGCTGTATGATCCCTTTTCGCTGGCGATCTGGGCCGTCGCAATCCTTGGTTTCGTCCTGTGGGGACGGGGGCTCTTCTGCGGTTGGCTCTGCCCCTTCGGCGCGATGCAGGAATTCGCCCATCGCCTCGGCCGCTTCCTGCGCCTGCCGGAATGGATGCCGTCCGCGGTTTGGGACCAGAGGCTGATGCGGGTGAAGTATGCGGCGCTCGCCGGCCTGATCGCCGTGGCCTTCCTTCTGCCCGATCAGGCGGAAAAGGCGGCCGAGATTGAACCGTTCAAGACCGCCATCACGACGGGCTTCCAGCGCGAATGGTACTATGTCACTTACGCCCTGTTCTGGCTGATCCTGTCGATGGTGACCTTCAAGGGCTTCTGTCGCTATGTTTGCCCGCTTGGTGCACTGATGGCGATTGGCGGGTTGCTGCGCCGGCGCGACTGGATCGACCGCCGCCCGGAATGCGGCTCGCCCTGCCAGCTGTGCAAGGTGCGCTGCCGCTATGGCGCCATCGCGAAATCGGGGCAAGTCGGCTATTCCGAATGCTTCCAGTGCCTCGACTGCGTGACCATCCACGACGATGCCCGCCAGTGCGTGCCCCTTGTGCTGGCCGCGCGCGGCCGTGGGCTGACCGAACGGGAGGCCGCATGAACCGCCGCCGCTTCCTGATGATCTCGGCAGCCAGCCTCGTCGCCGGCCGCGCCGGGGCGGAGGTGACGACCTGGCAATCCGACGCGCTTGGCGGAACGCTGCGGGTTGACCTGCGCGGCCCTCGCGGCCTCGCGGACGAGACCTCGTCCGGCATTGCCGCGATCATCGAAGAAGTCGAGGCGGCGGCAAGCCTGTTCCGGCCCGACTCCGCGCTGTCGCGGCTGAATGCCGGTGGCAGGCTGGACGACCCGCCACAGGCGCTGCGCGACATGCTGGCCCTTTCGGACGCCTTGCATCGCCAGACGGAAGGCCTGTTTGACCCCACGGTCCAGCCGCTATGGCGCGCCTTGGCCGAAGGAGGGGATGCCGCGCAGGCCCGCGGCCTTATCGGCTGGGGTCGGGTCCGGCTGGGCGATCGCATCGAGATTGGTAGCGGACAGTCCCTGACGCTCAACGGCCTCGCGCAGGGCTATGCCGCCGACCGGGTCCGCGGCCGGCTGGCGGAAGCGGGTTATGGGCCGGCGCTGATCGACATGGGGGAATTTGCGGCGATCGGCGGTCCGTTTCTGCTTGGGATCGAGGACCCTGACTTGGGGGTCGTCGCGACCCGGCGTGTGACCGGCGGCGCGGTTGCCACCTCCAGTCCCGCTGCAATGCGGATCGGCGGTCAGGATCATATCCTTGGACCGCGCGGCGAGCCGCCGGCATGGTCGACGATTTCGGTCGAGGCCGAGAGCGCGGCACTGGCTGACGGGCTTTCTACCGCCATTTGCCTCATGCCCTTGCCGCACTTGCGCGACGTGGTAGGGCGGATGTCCGGCGTTAGCCGCATCGTGGCCGTATCGCTTGCGGGGGATGTCCTGTCCCTGCAAGGGCCGGCTGGCTGAACCCAAGCACCGAGCGCTTCCTCGGGCCTCCGACTTTGGCGCATCACGAATCTGTTGACAGCATTTGGATCGTTCCATATAGAAATTTGGAACGATCCAAATTGGGGTGTGCGGGAATGCGTTGGGCGCTGGTGGGAGCAAGCACGATCGCCGAGCAGCACATGATCGGCGCGCTCCGTGCAGCCGGCCAGGATGTCGCAATCGTGGTCAGCACCTCGGCGGCCCGCGCGCGGGAGTTTGCGGCAGGCCAGGGGATACCGGCGGCGGCGACCGATCTGGCCGCCGTGCTTTCGGACCCGACGATCGAGGCGGTCTACATCTCTTCCACCAACGAAAAGCATTTCGCCCAGGCCACGGCGGCAATCTCGGCGGGAAAGCACGTCCTGTGCGAGAAGCCGCTCGGCATGGCGCTCGAGGAAGCGACGGAGATGGTGAAGACCGCCGAGGCCGCTAACCTTGTCTTTGCGACGAACCACCACCTGCGCTGCTCTGGCAGTCATCGCGCGGTTCGTGACCTGATCCGCGCGGGCCGGGTGGGCCGGGTCCTTTCGCTGCGGCTGTTCCATGCCGTGCATCTGCCTGAGAACCTGCGCGGCTGGCGGATCAACGATGCTGGCGCGGGTGGCGGCGTGATCCCGGACATCACCGTGCATGATGCCGATGTCGTCCGCTTCTTGCTGGATGAAGATCCCCTGTCGGTTGTCGCGCAATCGACCTCTTCGGGGATGGGAGAAGGGGTCGAGGATTCGGCGATGTCGGTCTGGTCGATGCCGTCCGGCGTCATGGTCTTCTCGCATGAAAGCTTCACCCATCCCTTTGCGGGGTCCGGCTTTGAGGTGCACGGCACCGAAGGCTCGATCTTCGCGCGGGGTGTCATGACCCAGTTGCCGGTGGGCGAGATCGAACTCGTGACCGGGGCAGGGCGCGAGGCCGTGCCCTATTCCCCGCATAACCTCTACGTGCAGGCCGTCCGGCAATTCGCCGACGCAGTGGCAGGCAAGGGCCAAGTTGCCGCCAGCGGCCGGGACGGCATCAAGTCCCTCGCTGTCGCTCTCGCGGTCAGGGACGCCGCCAGAACGGGATCGCGCCTGCACGTAAACTATGGAGAGCTCGCGTGACCAAGGTCGTCAGCGCTTCGCAGGCCGTTTCGCACATCCGCGATGGCGCGGTGGTCACGGTGTCGTCGTCCTCGGCGCTGGGCTGCCCGGACCTCGTGCTGAAGGCGCTTGGTGAGCGGTTCGACGAGACCGGGCATCCGCGTGGCCTGACAACGCTCCATCCGATTGCGGCGGGTGACATGTATGGGGTCAAGGGGATCGACCATATCGCCAAGGACGGCTTGCTTGCCCGCGTTCTGGCAGGATCCTATCCTTCTGGATCGTCGAACCTGCCCATGCCCGAGATCTGGAAGATGATCGTCGAGGACCGGATCGAGGCCTACAACGTGCCGTCGGGCATCATGTTCGACATGCACCGCGAAACCGCGGCGCGCCGGCCGGGGGTGCTGACCAAGGTCGGGCTGGATACCTTTGTCGATCCGATCCGCGATGGCTGCGCGATGAACGCCAAGGGGGCCGCCGCGCCCATCGTGTCGCGCGTCGATTTCCTGGGCGAGACCTGGCTGCATTTCCCCAACATCGTGCCGGATGTCTGCATCCTGCGCGCCACGACCGCGGACGAGCATGGCAACCTGACCTACGAACACGAGGGCGCCTATCTGGGCGGTCTCGAACAGGCGATCTGCACGCGCAACCATGGCGGCCTGATCATCGCTCAGGTGAAGCGGGTCACGGCCTCGGGTTCGCTCAGACCGCATGACGTGCGGGTGCCGGGGCATCTCGTCGACCTGATCGTGATCGACCCCGACCAGCGCCAGACCACAGAAACACCCTACGATCCCGCGATCTCGGGCGAGATCATGCGGCCCTGGTCGAGCTTCCATCTGGCAGAGCACGGCGTCGAAAAGGTCATCGCCCGCCGTGCAGCGATGGAGCTGAAGGGCGGCATGACCGCGAACCTCGGTTTCGGGATCAGCGCCATGGTCCCACGCATCCTGCTGGAGGAGGGCCACCCCGAGGCAGTGACCTGGGCCATCGAGCAGGGCGCCGTGGGTGGCATGCCGCTGACCGGTTTTGCCTTCGGCTGCGCCTCGAACGCCGATGCCTTCGTGCCATCGCCGCAGCAGTTCATCTACTTCCAGGGCGCGGGCTTCGACATGAGCTTCCTGTCCTTCCTCGAGGTGGATGTGGAAGGGAACGTCAACGTCTCGAAGCTCGGCAAGAAGCCCTATCTCACGGCGGGTTGCGGTGGCTTCGTGGACATCACCGCCCAGGCGCGGAAGATCGTCTTCTCGGGTTGGTTCGAGGCCGGCGCGGAGATTTCGCTGTCACCCAAGGGCATAACGGTCGCAAAGCCGGGCAAGTTCACCAAGATGGTCGACAAGGTCGAACACGTGACCTTCTCGGGCCGCCGCGCGCGGGAGCAGGGGCAGGAGGTGCTCTATGTCACCGAGCGCTGCGTGATCCGGCTGGCGGAGGATGGTCTTGTCGCGACCGAGATCATGCCGGGGATCGAGCCCGCGCGCGATATCGTCGCCGCCTCGCACGGCCGGGTGCGTGTGGCTGAAAACGCGCGGGTGATGCCCCTGTCATTGGTCGGCGAGGCGCCTATGGGGTGGCAGCCATGAGCGGGGTCCGCCTTGAACTGCGGGGGCGGGTGGCCGAGCTTCGGCTGGACAACCCGGCGAAGCTGAATGCCTTCACCATCGGGATGCTCGGCGAGTTCGCGAGCCACCTTGAAACGGTCGAGCGGAACCCGGACATCGCCTGCCTGCTGGTCACGTCCTCGCCGGCGCGGGCCTTCTGTTCTGGGGCCGACATCAATTCCTGGGGCGATCTGGGGCCTGCCGAGTTTGCCCGTCACTGGGTGCGCGGCGGGCATCGCATCTTCGACCGTCTGGCGCGGCTGGCGCGCCCGACGATTGCCGTCGTTCACGCCCATGCCTTCGGTGGCGGTCTTGAACTGGCCGCAGCCTGCGACATCCGGGTGATGGCGCCGAAGGCGACGCTCGCCCTGCCGGAAGCCGGGATCGGCATCGTGCCTGGCTGGTCCGGCACGCAGCGGCTGGTCCGGCTGCTGGGCGAGCCGGCGGTGAAGGAAATGGCGCTGTTCGGTCGTCGCATCGGGGCCGACCGCGCGCTTGCGCTCGGTTTCGCCGCCGAGGTCGCTGAAGATCCGATGGCCGCAGCCGAAGCGATCGCGGCAAGCGTCTGCGAACTTTCGCCCCGAGCTGTCGAAATCAACAAGACCATGATCCACGCCGCCTGCAACGAGGATCGTGCCGCAATGATCGAGGCGCTCGGCAGCGCCGCGATCTCGGCCTCGGACGATCGCGCCGAGGGCGTCGCCTCCTTCCGCGACAAGCGCAAGCCCAGCTTTACCGGACTTTGACCATGACCCAGATGACCCTCATCGCCGCCACGGCAACTGCCCTTCCCGAGCCGGTCAAGAACCGCCACCTGATCGGTGGCCGCTGGCAAGACAGCGGCGACGGCGCGACGTTCGAGCGGGTGTCGCCCTCGCACGGCGTGGTGGTCAGCCGGTCGGCCAAGGGCGGTGAGACGGAGACGGCCGCTGCCATCACCGCGGCCCGGACCGCTTTCGACGATGGCCGCTGGAGCCGCCTTCCGGGCAAGGCGCGGGCCGCGGTGCTGATGAAGGTCGCGGATCTGATCGAGGCCAATGTCGAACGCTTTGCCCTGATCGAGACGCTGGAATCCGGCAAGCCGATCTCTCAGGCGCGGGGCGAGGTCGGCGGCGCGGCCGATCTCTGGCGCTATGCGGCCGCGCTGGCCCGCACGACGCATGGAGACAGTCACAACACGCTTGGCGAGGACATCCTGGGCGTCGTGGTGAAGGAGCCGATCGGCGTGGTTTCCATCATCACGCCGTGGAACTTTCCTTTCTGGATCCTCAGCCAGAAACTGCCCTTCGCGCTGGCCGCCGGATGCACCTGCGTGGTCAAGCCGTCCGAGATGACACCATCGACCACCGCGATGCTGGGCGAGTTGCTGATCGAGGCCGGCCTGCCGGACGGCGTCGTGAATATCGTGCTCGGTTACGGCAACCCGGTCGGGTCATTGATGTCGAGCCATCCGGACGTGGACATGATCACCTTCACCGGCTCGACGGCGGTCGGAAAGCTGATCTCGCGCACCGCATCGGACACGCTGAAGAAGGTAGCGCTGGAGCTTGGCGGCAAGAACCCGCAGGTGATCTTCCCCGATGCCGATCTGGAGAACGCCGCGGATGCCGTGACCTTCGGCATCTATTTCAACGTCGGCCAGTGCTGCAATTCCGGGAGCCGCATCATCGTGCACGAGGACATCGCCGACGCCTTCGTCGCGCGTGTTGTCGAGTTGTCGCGGCAGGTGGCCTTCGGCGATCCGCTGAACCCCGCGACGCAGGTCGGGGCCATCGTCACGCCCGAACACAACGCCAAGATCGACGGATACGTCCGCGCCGCCGTCGCCGCAGGGGCCGAAGTCGTGCTCGGTGGAGGGATCCTCGAGGTGCCGGGCCTCGGCCACCAGTTCTACCAGCCGACCGTCGTGAAGGGCGTGACCCCGGACATGGCCATCGCGCGGGAAGAGGTCTTTGGTCCGGTCCTGTCGGTACTGACCTTCCGGACGCTGGACGAAGCGATCGCGCTGACCAATGATGCGAGCTACGGCCTATCGGCCGGAATCTGGAGCGAAAACGTCCATACCTGCCTGGCCTTTGCGCGGCGCGCGCAGGCCGGGACGGTCTGGACCAACACCTGGATGGACGGCTTCCCCGAAGTTGCCTTCGGCGGAATGAAGCAATCCGGTCAGGGACGGGAGATCGGGCGCTACGGTTTTGACGAATTCCTTGAGGTGAAATCGGTCGTGATGCGGGTCGGCCGCACGCGCGCGCCTTGGGTGAAGCCCCTTTGACCTTCCGGTCGCAGGGGAAGAAGACGGACGAAAACGCATGACAGGGAGGTCAATGATGCGTGGTTTTGTTGGACGGAAACTGACGATCGTCGCTGCGCTTTTGGCGACGACGGGTCTCGCTCAGGCCGAGGACGTCGAGGTTCTGCACTGGTGGACCTCGGGTGGCGAGGCCGCGGCGCTGAACGTGCTTAAGGACAACCTCAAGTCGCAGGGCATCGGCTGGGTCGACATGCCGGTGGCTGGCGGCGGCGGCGAGGCGGCGATGACCGCGCTTGCAGCGCGCGTGACTGCGGGCGATCCGCCCACGGCCGTGCAGATGCTGGGCTTCGACATCACCGACTGGGCCAGCCAGGGTGCGCTCGGCAACCTCGACCCCGTGGCGACCGAAGGCGGCTGGGATGCCGTGGTGCCGACGGCGCTGCAGAAGTTCTCGAAATATGACGGCCACTGGATCGCCGCGCCGGTCAACGTCCATTCGACCAACTGGGTCTGGATCAACAAGGCTGCGCTTGACGCCGCCGGTGGAAAGGCGCCCGAGAACTGGGACGAACTGGTCGTCGTGCTCGACAAGATGAAGGCCAACGGCATCACGCCGCTCGCCCATGGCGGCCAGCCCTGGCAGGAAGCGACGATCTTCGACGGGATCGTGCTGTCAGAAGGCAACGACTTCTACAAGGCTGCCTTCATCGACCTCGATCCGGCGGCGCTCGGCGGCGATCAGATGGCGGATGCCTTCAACAAGCTGATTAAGTTGCGCACCTATGTCGACGACAACTTCTCGGGCCGTGACTGGAACCTCGCCTCGGCGATGGTGATCAACGGCCAGGCCGGCATGCAGATGATGGGCGACTGGGCCAAGGGCGAGTTCCTGAAGGCCGGCAAGGTGCCCGGCGTGGACTTCGTCTGCATCCGCTTCCCCGGCACGCAAGGCTCGGTGACCTTCAACTCTGACCAGTTCGCGATGTTCAACGTCTCGTCCGACGCTGCTAAGGCCGCTCAGGCGGCGATGGCCAAGGACATCATGGACCCGGCCTTCCAGTCGGCGTTCAACGTGGTGAAGGGCTCGGTTCCGGCCCGGACCGACGTTCCGAACGATGCCTTCGACGATTGCGGCAAGAAGGGCATGGCGGACCTCGCCGAGGCCAACACGGCTGGCACGCTGTTCGGCTCGATGGCCCACGGCCATGCCGCGCCGGCCGCGGTGAAGAACGCGGTCTATGACGTCGTCACCGGCGCCTTCAACGGCACCTACCCGGACGGCGCTGCTGCCGCCGCGGCCCTGGCCGAAGCGGTCGCCGCCGCCAAGTGACAGGAGACTGGACGGGGCGGCTCGACCGCCCTGTCCACCCCGCCGGATCGGCGGAAGCATTCCGAACAGGAACAGCCGCGCCAGGTAGCGCGAAGGGGAGGGGGTCATGGCCACCACTGTCGTTGACCATGCGGAACCAGATTTCCGAACGAAGCTTCAGGATTGGCTGCCGAAGATCGTGCTCGCGCCATCGGTGGCGTCCGTCATGATCTTTGTCTACGGCTTCATCCTCTATACGGTCTACCTGAGCTTCACGAACTCGAAGATGCTGCCCAGCTACGACTGGGTGGGCCTCGAGAACTACATAAAGCTCTGGAACCTGCCGGTCTGGTACACGGCGCTGGCGAACCTTGCGATCTTCGCCTCGCTCTACATCGTGATCTGCACGGTCATCGGCCTGCTGCTGGCCGTGTTCCTCGACCAGAAGATCCGCGGCGAGGGCGTGCTGCGACCGATCTACCTGTACCCGATGGCGCTGAGCTTCATCGTCACCGGCACGGCTTGGAAATGGTTCCTCGATCCAGGCATCGGGCTTGAGAAGACCATGCACCTCTGGGGATGGGAAAGCTTCTCGTTCAACTGGATCAAGGACAACGACATGGCGATCTACACGATCGTCATCGCAGCGGTCTGGCAGACCTCGGGCTTCGTCATGGCGATGTTCCTGGCTGGCCTGCGCGGCATCGACAACGAGATCCTGAAGGCCGCGCAGATCGACGGCGCGTCGAACTGGCAGCTTTACCGGCGGATCGTCATCCCGCTTCTGCGGCCTGCCTTCCTGTCGGCCTTCGTCATCCTCAGCCACCTCGCGATCAAGTCCTATGACCTTGTGATCGCACTGACCGGCGGCGGGCCCGGCACCTCGACCCAGCTCCCGGCGACCTTCATGTATTCCTACACCTTCACCCGCAAGAGCATGGGCATCGGCGCGGCGTCGGCGGTCATCATGCTGATGACCATCGCCGCGATCATGATCCCCTACCTCTATGCCGAACTGAAGGAGAAGAAGTGATGTCGGCCGTCACCCAGGACACGGCCGTCCGTACCGGCCGCATCACCCGCACCTTCATCTACGTGGTGCTCCTAGTCTTCGCCCTGTTCTACCTGCTGCCCTTCTACGTGATGGTGATCAACTCGGTGAAGCCGCTCCCCGAGATCACGGGCGGCAACATGATGGCGCTGCCGCAGGTCTGGACGCTGGAGCCCTGGCGGCAGGCCTGGTCCACAGCCCAGGTCGGCGTCGAGCCGACGGGGCTGCGGCCTTACTTCCTCAACTCGGTGATGATGGTGGTTCCCGCCGTCGCCATTTCGACCATCGTCGGGGCGCTGAACGGCTATGTGCTGACCAAGTGGAGCTTCCGGGGCGATCAGATCCTCTTCGGACTGATGCTGTTTTCCTGCTTCATCCCGTTCCAGATCGTCCTGATCCCGATGGCGCGGCTTCTGGGGCTCATGGGGCTTGCCGGGTCCGTGCCGGGCCTGATCTTCGTCCATGTCGTCTACGGGATCGGCTTCACGACGCTCTACTTCCGCAACTACTACGCGGCCTTCCCGACCGAACTTGTCCGCGCCGCGATGATCGACGGAGCCGGCTTCTTCCAGATCTTCTGGCGGATCATGCTGCCGGTCTCTGGGCCGATCATCGTTGTGTCGGTGATCTGGCAGTTCACCAACATCTGGAACGACTTCCTGTTCGGGGTGTCCTTCGGCGGCACCAGCCAACCGATGACCGCCGCGCTGAACAACCTCGTCAACTCCTCGACCGGGGTGAAGGAATACAACGTCCACTTCGCCGGCGCGATCCTCGCCGCCCTGCCGACGCTGATCGTCTACATCGTCGCCGGCCGCTACTTCGTCCGCGGCCTCATGGCCGGCTCCGTGAAAGGATAGACCATGGGCTTTCTCGATATCCGCAACGTCACCAAGTCCTACGGCGCCGTCGAGGTCCTGCACCGCGTGGACATCGCGGTCGAGGAGGGCGAGTTCCTTGTGCTGGTCGGCCCCTCCGGCTGCGGCAAGTCCACGCTGCTCAACATGATCGCGGGGCTCGAGGCGATCAGTTCGGGCGACATCGCGATCAAGGGACGCGTCATCAACAACGTCCATCCTTCGAAGCGCAACATCGCGATGGTGTTCCAGAGCTACGCGCTTTACCCCAACATGACCGTCGGTCAGAACATGACCTTCGGGCTCGAGATGCACGGCGTGCCGAAGCTCGAGCGCGACAAGGCACTGGCCGAAGTCTCCAAGCTTCTTCAGATCGACCATCTTCTCGATCGCAAGCCGGGGCAACTGTCGGGCGGCCAGCGCCAGCGGGTCGCCATGGGCCGGGCCCTTGTGCGCGATCCGGACGTGTTCCTGTTCGACGAACCGCTGTCGAACCTCGACGCGAAACTGCGCGTCGACATGCGGACCGAGATCAAGAAGCTGCACCAGAAGCTCCGGACCACCATCGTCTATGTGACCCATGACCAGATCGAGGCGATGACGCTCTCGACCCGGATCGCGGTGATGAACAAGGGCTATGTCCAGCAGCTTGGCACCCCGAAGGAGATTTACGACACGCCGTCGAACCTGTTCGTGGCGACCTTCATGGGGTCTCCGGCGATGAACATCATTCCGGCCAAGGTGACGATGGTGAAAGGCGCGCCGCATGCCGAGGTCATGGACGCCGATGGCAAGCCGTGCCACCTGCGCTTCGACCAGGCGAACCTGGCGGATTGGGCGGGCAAGGAGATCCTGCTTGGCATCCGCCCCGAGGTCATCACCGACCCCGAAGGCGCCGACCGCGCCTCGCAGAACATCCAGTCGCTGCGGAACCGCGTGACCGTGACCGAACCGGCGGGATCGGACACGTTCGTGACCATGACCCTTTCGGGCAAGGACACGATTGCCCGGATGCGCGCCGACGCCACCGTCGCGCCGGGACAGGTCTTCGACTTTGCCGTGAACATGGAAAAGGCCGTCGCCTTCGACCCGAAGACGGAAGATCGGATCCGCCCCTGATGGATGCAGACGTCCTGATCATCGGCTCCGGAATGGGGGGCGCGTCGCTGGCCGCCGCGCTCGCCCCGTCGGGCCGGCGTATCCTGATCCTCGAGCGCGGCGAACGCTTGCAGGACAGCGCCGAGGCGCGCGATCCGGAGGCGATCTTCGGGCGCGGATTTTTCAAGCCGAGGGAGACATGGCGGGACATTTCCGGGGCGGCGCTCAACCCAGGGAACTATGCCTTCGTTGGCGGCAACACCAAGTTCTACGGGGCGGTCCTGCTGCGCTACCGGGCCGAGGACTTCCGCCCGCTGCGTCATCTGGAGGGAACGACCCCGGGTTGGCCCATCGCCTATGACGACCTGGAGCCCTGGTACGGACGCGCCGAGGCGCTTTACCGCGTCAGGGGCGACGCCAAGGCCGACCCGTTCGAGCCGCCGCATTCCTCGGCCTACCCCTTCCCGCCCGTTCCGGACGAGCCTGATATTGCTACGCTTCGCGCCGCCTTCGCCGCACAGGGCCTGCATCCCGCGCCCCTGCCGCTTGGCGTCGACCTCGAGCGGTGGCTGTCGCGCGCGCCGACGACCTGGGATGCCTTCCCCGACACCACCGGTGCCAAGTCCGACGCGGAATCCTGTGGTCTGGCCGCGGCGCTGAAGCATCCGAACGTCACTTTGCTGACCGGAGCCAAGGCCACCCGCATCCTGTCCGAGGGGCGGCGGGTGACCGGTGTCGAGGTTCTGCGCGGTGGCAAGCCGGAAACGCTCACGGCTCATGTTGTCTGTCTTTCCGCCGGGGCCATCCTGTCTTCGGCCCTGCTGCTGGCCTCGGCCAATGACAGCCATCCAACAGGGCTGGCCAACCGCTCCGACCAGGTGGGCCGGAACTTCATGAACCACAACCTGACCGGGATGGTGGCCTACAATCCGCTGCGCCGGAACCGGTCGGTCTACGAGAAGACGATCCAGGTCAATGATTTCTATCTGACCGGCGGTCCGAACGGGGAACCGCTTGGAAACATCCAGATGCTCGGTCGCATCACCGGGCCGATCCTTGCGGGCGAGGCAGGGCTGCCGCTCTGGCTCGCGACCCATGTTGCCGACCGTTCGATCCACATCATGGCCATGTCCGAGGACCTGCCCGACCCGGACTCGCGCGTGTTCTGGAAGAATGGCGAGGTCGTTCTGGATTGGCGGCGCACCAACACCAAGGCGCATGACCTACTGGTGAAGCGGCTCTCGCAGGCGATGCGCCGCGCCGGCTGGCCGATCGTCCTGTCGCGCGGTTTCCCGAAGTCGAAGCCTTCGCATCAATGCGGCACGGCGCGGATGGGGGCGGATCCGATGGCGTCGGTCGTCGATGCGAACCTCAAGGCGCATGACCTCGAAAACCTCTACATCGCCGACGCCTCGGTCCTGCCGACCTCGGCAGCGGTCAATCCCTCGCTCACCGTGGCAGCGCTTGCCTTGCGCGCAGGCGACCATATCCTGAAGACGGACCTTGCAGCATGAGCGCGTTGGCCCTCATCACCGGTGGCCAGCAAGGCATCGGCCTCGGCATCGCGAAGGCACTCGCGGCAGATGGCTTCCGCCTTGCCATCGCCTCGCTGCCGGAGCCGGGTCATCCCTCGGTGCAGGCGGCGCTCGAAGAACTTGGGCCGGGGGCGCGCTACTACCGCCACGACCTGTCCGAGATCGGCGCCATCCCGGCGCTGCTGGACCGGATCGAGGCAGAGCAGGGCCCGATTTCGGCACTGGTCCAGAATGCGGGCGTTCCGGCGAAGGTCCGTGGTGACATGCTGGAGATCACGCCCGAAAACTTCGACTTCATCATGGACGTCAACCTGCGCGGGGCCTTCTTCCTTGCGCAGGATGTGGCAAAGCGGATGCTATCGCAGGCCACGGAGCCCTATCGGTCCATCACCTTCGTGACCTCGGTTTCGGCCAGTATGGCCTCGGTTGAACGGGCCGACTACTGCATCTCCAAGGCCGCCGCCTCGATGGCGGCGCAGGCGCTGGCGCTGCGGCTGGCCCCGCACAGGATCGGCGTGTTCGAGCTGCGGCCCGGCATCATCGCCACCGAAATGACGGCCGGTGTGGCCGACACGTATACCGCGCGGATCGAGGGCGGGCTGGTGCCCGCCGCCCGATGGGGCCAGCCGGCCGATATCGGGTCGGTCGCGGCCAGCATCGCCCGTGGCGACCTTGCCTTTGCCACCGGGGCGGTGATCCCGGTCGATGGCGGCCTGTCGATCCCGCGGCTCTGAAGGAACGGAAAGACATGGCACAGGGCTACGACTTCATCATCATCGGCGGGGGCTCGGCGGGCTGCGTGCTGGCCGCGCGGCTCTCCGAAAACCCGGCGGCACGCGTGCTGCTGCTCGAGGCCGGAGGGCGCGATCGCCATCCCTTCTACCACCTGCCGGCAGGCTTCGCGAAAATGACCAAGGGCATCGGTTCCTGGGGCTGGCACACCGTGCCGCAGAAGCACATGAACGGCATGGTGATCCGCTACACCCAAGCCAAGGTCATCGGCGGCGGATCGTCGATCAACGCGCAGATCTACACGCGCGGCAATGCGCTCGACTACGACGAGTGGCGGCAAAGGGGCTGCACCGGCTGGGGCCATGAAGATGTGCTGCCCTATTTCCGCAAGGCCGAGGACAACGACACCTTCGAGAACCGCTACCACGGCAAGGGCGGGCCGCTTGGCGTGTCGAAACCCGCCGCGCCCCTGCCGATCTGCGAGGCTTATTTCGCCGCCGCCGGGCAACTCGGCATCCCCTTCAACCCGGACATGACCGGCGAGGTGCAGGATGGCGTCGGCTATTACCAGCTGACTCAACGCCATGTCCGGCGATCCTCGGCCTCGATTGCCTACCTGGACCCGATCCGGGGCAAGCGGCCGAACCTGACCATCCGCACCGGCGCGCAGGTGCTGCGGATCGTCACCGAGAACGGCCGCGCCGTTGGCGTGGACCTGGCCGGCGAGGGCATCGTCCGGGCCGAGACCGAGGTGATCCTGTCCTCCGGTGCCATCGGCTCGCCGCGCCTGCTGCAGCTCTCGGGGATCGGTCCGGCGGACGAGTTGCGCGCGCTTGGCCTTCCGGTCGTGCTCGACCGTCCGGAGGTCGGCTCGGACCTGCAGGACCACCTCGACCTGTTCGTGATCGCCGAATGCACCGGCCCTCACACCTATGACCGTTACGCCAAGCTGCACTGGTCGGCCGTCGCGGGGCTGCAATACCTGCTGACGAAAACCGGACCGGTCGCCTCGTCGCTCTTCGAGACGGGGGGCTTCTGGTATGCCGACCAGAATGCCCGCAGCCCCGACATCCAGTTCCACCTTGGCCTCGGCTCCGGGATCGAGGCGGGAGTGGCGGCGATGCCCCAGGGGGGCGTCACGCTCAACTCCGCCTATCTGCGCCCGCGGTCGCGGGGGACGGTGCGCCTTGCCTCGGCCGATCCGCTGGCCGCGCCGCTGATCGACCCGAACTACTGGGCCGACCCCTATGACCGGGAAATGTCGATCAGGGGCCTGAAGCTCGCACGCGAGATCATGCGGCAGGACGCCCTGAAGCCCTACGTCAAGGCCGAGCGGTTGCCGGGCCCCGATGTGCGGACGGACGAGGATTACTTCAACTACGCCTGCCACCATTCCAAGACCGACCACCACCCGGCGGGCACCTGTCGCATGGGGATCGATGCGGGGGCGGTCGTGGACCCGGAGTTGCGCTTTAACGGGATCGAGCGGCTGCGGGTGATCGACAACTCGATCATGCCGACGCTCGTGTCCTCGAACACCAATGCCACCGCGATCATGATCGGCGAAAAGGGCGCCGATCTGGTACGCGCGGCCTACCGGATGTGATGCCATGATCCGCCATATCGTCCTGATCCGCTTCCGTCCCGAGGTCACCGACGCCGACGTGGCAGGACTGTTCGCCGCGCTGCCAGGACTGGCCGCCCGCCTGCCGGGCGTCCGGGGCTTCGCCGCAGGACGCAGCGAAAGTCCCGAGCAGATCGAGCGCGGCTACCTGCACGGCTTCACCATCGACTTTGACGATTGGGACGCGCTGGCCACCTATCAGGCCGACCCCGACCACAAGGCCTTCGGCGCATCGCTCGTCGCCCATGCGGCGGGCGGGATCGACGGCATCCTCGTCTTTGACCTCCCGTTCTGAGGGACAGACATGATCACGCTTCCAACGCAAGATGGCCGACTTGAGACTTACCGGCTGACCGGCATCCCCCTGACGCCGCGCGCGCCCCGGGTGCCCCTGACCAGAACCGCCTTCGCGGCGGCCCATGTCATCAGCGACCCGATCCGTGAACGGAACCCGTGGGATACAAGACCCGCCGTCGACTGGGACGCGACACTCGCCTTCCGGCAGGGCCTCTGGGACCAGGGTCTGGGGCTTGCCGAGGCGATGGACACTGCTCAGCGTGGCATGGGGGTGGACTGGCTGACCGCGAAAGAACTGATCGAACGCACGATGCGCGCGGCCAAGGCGCATCCGCTGAAGCCGCGCGTCGCCTGCGGCGCGGGGACGGACCACGTCGCGCTGTCCGACCTGACCACCGCCGATGCCATCGCCGCCGCCTACGAGACGCAGGCCGCCGCGATCGAGGCCGCGGGCGGGCAGCTGATCCTGATGGCGAGCCGCGCCTTTACGGCCATTGGCGCCGACCCCGACACCTATCACCGCGTCTATCGCCGCCTGATCGATGGCGCGCGCGAGCCGGTCATCCTGCACTGGCTCGGCGACATGTTCGACCCCGCTCTGACCGGGTACTGGGGCACGACCGATGTCGCCGCCGCCAGCGACTTCGTCCTGAACCTCATTGCCGAGAACCCGGCCAAGGTCGACGGCATCAAGATCTCGCTTCTGGACGAGGCGCATGAGGTCGCGTTCCGGACCCGCCTGCCAAAGGGGGTACGGCTCTACACCGGCGACGACTTCAACTACGCTCCGCTGATCGAAGGCGACGGCACGCACCATTCCCACGCGCTGCTCGGCATCTTTGCCGCCATTGCCCCTGCCGCGTCGCAGGCGCTTGAGGCGCTCGCCCTTGGCGATCGCGTCGTCTACCACCAGCTCTTCGCACCGACCGTTCCACTGTCGCGTGAAATCTTCCGGGCGCCGACGCGGTTCTACAAGGCTGGGATCGCGTTTCTCAGCTGGCTCAACGGATCGCAGCGGCATTTCATCATGCCGGCCGGATTCCAGTCGAGCCGCGACATATCGCATTACGCGCAGGTTTTCCGGCTTGCGGATCAAGCGAGGTTGCTGTCCAAGCCCGACTTGGCCCTGGACCGGATGAAGCTGCTTCTGGAGCTTCACGGAATCGATTGACGCTGCCTTTGGTGGGTTGGGTATGGATCGCAGACCGACAATCATCGATGTCGCCCGGAAGGCGGGGGTCTCGAAATCGACCGTCAGTCTCGTCCTGCAGAACAGCCCCCTGGTGAAGGACGAGACCCGCGCCGAGGTGCGCAAGGTCATGGCCGAGATCGGCTATGTCTACAACCGCGTCGCGGCCAACATGCGCTCGTCCAACGCAGGCCTGATCGGTCTGGTGATCAATGACCTGCGCAACCCGTTCTTCACTGAATTCGCCACATCCGTGCAGATGACGCTGTCGGCGCGCGGCTATGCCACGGTGCTTGCGAATACGAACGAGGATCCCGACCTTCAGGCGCAGGTGGTCGCCGCCATGATCGAGCATGGGGTGACAGCCCTCATGATCTCGCCGACCTATGGCAACGAGGCCGCAACCTTCAGCGCGATTGGCCGGGCCGGGATTCCCACCCTGCAAGTGCTGCGCAAGGTGGTTTCCGATGGGCAGCAGTTTCCCTTTGCCGCGCCGGACTACGAAAAGGGCGGCCTTCTTGCCGCCGAGCATCTGCTGTCACTCGGCGCCCGACAGATTGCTTTTGTCGGCGGCTTTGAAGGGCGCGATGTCACCCAGAAGCGGATGAAGGGCTATCTCTCGGCACTGAAGGCGGCAGGTGTTGCCCCGCTGGTGCTGCCGGGCCGGCCGACCCGGGCCTTCGGCCGTGAAGTTGCGCGGACCTTGGCGCGCGACTATCCCCAGGTCGGGGCGGTCATCTGCTTCAACGATCTGGTCGCCCTCGGAGTGCTGTCCGGCTGTGCCGAAATCGGGCGGCGGCTCGGCCCGGAACTCAAGGTGGTGGGCTTTGACGATATCGAGGATTGCGCGCAGGTGTGGCCAAGTCTGACCTCGGTTCGGTGCGACATTGCGGGGTTTGGCCTGCGGATGGCCGACATCCTGCTGGATTGGGTAGAAGCCGGACAGGCACCTCCCGCTGATACGACAACGCCCGTTGAGCTGATTATCCGGGCCTCCACCCTTCCGAAGGCGACGGCATGATTCAGGATCCCAAGGCATTTCTCCGCGCGCTGTTCGACAGGGCGGTCGAGGTGGCTGACCCCATGCGGTCGATCGGGGCCTTCCTGCCGGAACGGCCCGAAGGGCGCGTGATCGTGGTCGGTGCCGGCAAGGCCAGCGCAAGGATGGCCGAGGCGGTCGAGGCTGCCTGGGGTCCCTGCGAAGGGCTGGTCATCACCCGCTATGGCTACGGTCGCCCCTGCAAGGGCATCGAGATCGTCGAGGCAGCCCATCCCGTGCCGGATGCCGCCGGGCTGGCCGCAACTGCCCGGATGATGGCGCTTCTCGCCGGGCTCAAATCCGACGACTTCGTCCTTGCGCTGATCTCGGGCGGGGCGTCAGCCCTGCTCTGCGCGCCTGTAGATGGCGTCACGTTGGCAGAGAAGCAGGCGGTGAACGCCGCCCTTCTGGCCTCGGGCGCACCGATCGACCGGATGAACACGGTCCGCAAGCACCTGAGCCGCGTGAAGGGAGGCCAGCTTGCCGCGCAAGCCTGGCCTGGCCGGATGCTGTCGCTGATGATCTCGGACGTTCCGGGCGATGACATGGCCTTCATCGGCTCCGGCCCCACGGTTGGCGATCTCTCGACGGTCGAGGACGCGCGCGCGATCCTGGCGGAGTGGCGGATTGACGTTCCCGCTTCGGTGCGCGCGGCGCTGGAGCGGCCGTCGGGCGTGGTTCCGCCGGGCGATCCACGCCTGGCCCGGGTCGAGAACCGCATCTTCGCGGCGCCGCGCCAATCGCTCGAGGCGGCAGCGGAACTGGGGCGGAGCCGAGGTTGCGAGGTCAGGATGCTGGGCGACGACCTTGAAGGCGAGGCGCGGGATGTGGCTGCCGCCCAGGCCGCGCTTGCCCTTGCCGAGAAGGCGAAGCGTGGGGCAGGGGCGCCGCCTCTGCTGCTGCTGTCAGGTGGCGAGTTGACCGTGACCCGCCGCGGCGACGGGATCGGTGGCCCCAATGCCGAGTTCTGCCTGGCGCTCGCGCTGGCCTTGAACGGCGCGACGGGGATTCACGCGCTCGCCTGCGATACGGACGGCGTCGACGGCGCAGCGGAAGTCGCCGGGGCGATCGTCCATCCCGACACGCTGGTGGCGGCGAAGCGGGCGGGCGTTGATGCGAAAGAGGCGCTGGCGCGGAATGACGCGCACCGGTTTTTCGGGGCGATCGGCGATCAGGTCGTTACCGGCCCGACGCTGACCAACGTCAATGATTTCCGGGCGATCTTGATCGCCTGAGGCAAGACGCGTGTTGCCCCGTGCCGACAGGGCGGGGCAAGCAACTTGCTTGGGTGTCGCCGGTTTTCATTGGCATGGATCGCCCGGCTCAGCTGCCATCATGGCCAAGGCCCAGAAGATCAGGCGGAGAGCACCTTGCGGAATCGGCCGAGCGCGATTGCAAGCGCCACGGCCGACATGCCCGCCATCGCGACCAATTGCCCGGCCACGAGCGGCAGGCCGCAGCCGCGATACAGGACCGACTGGGCAAAGCTGACGAAATGCGGAGAGGGGCTGACGGTCTTCATCAGCACCTGCAACCACATCGGCATGGATTCAAGGGGGGTCATCCCGCCGGACAGCAGGATCATCACGATCATCACCGGGATGATGAGCAGGCCGAACTGGCCCATGTTGTGGGTGAAGGTCGACAGGAGCAGGCCCATGCTGGCCACCGCCACGATGTAGATCGCCGTCCCCGCCACGAAGAGCAGGGTTGAACCTGCAACCGGCACCCCAAGGAGCCAGCGGACCACCAGTTCGAGGCTGATTGTCGCCGCGATCAGGATGACGATGCCATTGGCCAGGATCTTGGACAGCACGATCTCGTGCGGCCTGACAGGCATCACCAGCACATGCTCGATCGTGCCATGTTCCCTTTCCCGGATGAGCGAGGCACCTGACAGGATCAGGGTGATGATGGTGATCGAATTCATCAGCTGCATCACCGCGCTGAACCATTTCGAGGTCAGGTTCGGATTGAACAGGTTGCGGAAGACGACATTCACCAATGCCGACCTCGTCCCTTCGGGCGAGACAAAACGCGAGATTTCGGTGGTGATCAGTTGCTGCATGTAGGTCGCGCCGTTGCCGGCATGAGCGACCGCCGTCGCATCGGCGAGGATCGAGATCGTCGGCGATTTGTTCTCGCGCAGGTCATGCTCAAGGTTCGGCGGCAAGGCGACGACAAGGACGTATTTCCCCTTGATCAGTGCCTTTTCCGCTTCGGCAGGGCTCAGGAGAACCGGCGGATTGAAGAGGGGCGGCTGGATCGCATCGGTCAGGCGGTGCGACAGGATGCTCTGGTCTTCGTCGATCACCGCGACCGCAAGGTTCCGGATTTCGGTGCTCACCGCGTCCGCGACAATATAGGTGGCGACGGTGAAGACGTAGATGATCAGGGCGACCATCACGAAATCACCCCGGATCGCCCGAAGCTCTTTCCCGGTCAGCCGAAGCGTGTTGGCCAGACTGCGCAATCAGGCCTCCTGCTTTCGCAAGGCCGCGACCGAGGCGACAAGATAGACCAGCCCGAAGATGGCAAGGACGACCGCATTCAGGCGCAGGTCAGGCCATCCAAGCCCCTTGGCGAAAGTCCCCACGGAAACGGGCTGATACCAAGCGCCCGGGAAGGCCAGCCCGACGATCTGGGCGCCCTTGCCCATCGACGAGACCGGCACGATCAGGCCGGAGAAGTTGACCGTCGGAATGATGGTGATGACCGCGACACTGAACACCGCGGCGACCTGGGTGCGGGTAAAGCTTGAGATGAACTGACCGAAACCTGTCGTCGCGGTAACGTAGAGGACCGAAATCGCCGCAAGGGTGGCAAGGCTGCCGGTGAAGGGAACGCCGAACAGGCCAATGCCCATGAAGAAGAGCATCCAGAAGTTGATCGTTGCCAGCGCGATATAGGGAAGCTGCTTGCCCAGCAGGAACTCGGTCCGCCCGACCGGGGTCGAGCGGAAATTCGCGATGGTCCCGGTTTCCTTCTCGCGCACGACGCCCACCGCCGACATGACGCCGGGAATGAGGGCGAGGATCAGCATGATGACGGAGGGGACCATCGCATTCGCGCTCTTGAAGGCCTGGTTGAACTGAAAGCGCGTCTCGATCGCCACGCCCGATGGGACGGTTTGCCCCTCTTCTTCCGCGAAGGTCGTGGAAAAGTTCTGCAAAAGCCCCAGAGCATACCCCCGCGCCGTGTCGGCGCGGAACGGCATGGCGCCGTCGATCCACAGGCCAACCTCAGGCTGGTCGCCCTGGCGCAGCTTGCGGCCGAACCCGTCGGGAATTTCCATCGCGAGGGTCAGGCTGCCCTGGCCCATGCGTCTGGACATATCCGCCATATCGGCCAGATCCGGGCCGGTTTCGAACTGCCGGATCGATGAGAATTGCTCGACCAGGCGGCGGCTTTCCGGTGACTGATCCTGATCGAGGACCGCGAATGTCAGCTTGTCGACGTCGAAAGAGATGCCAAAGCCGATGGTGATGAGCAGGATGACCGGCCCGAGAAAGGCGAAGAACAGCCGGATCGGATCGCGAACCAGTTCCAGCGACTCCCGCCAGGAATAGGCCCAGAGCCGCGACAGGGTCCCACTCAGGCGAGAGGGGCTTCTGCCAGCGGCTTCGAAGCTGGTTGCCGCCGTTTCCGTCGCTTCCTGCGGTTTCTCGACGTCCTCGAGATAGGCCACAAAGGCCTGCTCCAGATTGCCGTTTCCGCGTGCGGCGGCCAGTTCCTCCGGTGTTCCCACCGCCAGCACCCGGCCCGCATGCATCAGCGAGATGCGATCGCAGCGCGCGGCTTCGTTCATGAAATGGGTCGAGATGAAGATCGTCACGCCCTGATCGCGCGACAGCGAGACGAGCTTGCGCCAGAAGGCATCCCGCGCGACCGGATCCACGCCCGAGGTCGGCTCGTCCAGGATAAGGATCCGCGGTTCGTGGATCGTCGCCGCTGCCAGTTGCAGCCGCTGCCGGATGCCAAGTGGCAGGCTTTCGGGCATGGCGTCTGCCACAGGACCAAGCTCGAAATCGTCCAGCATCGCCTGGACGCGCGCGGCCCGTCTTTCGGTCGGTACGGCGTAAAGCTGGGCGTGCAGCAGCAGGTTCTGCCGCACGGTCAGTTCGGAATAGAGCGAGAAGGCCTGCGACATGTAGCCGATGCGCATCCGGCTTTGCATGTCGCTGTTCAGTAGCGGTTCGCCGAACAGCCGCGTCTCGCCTTCGGTGGGCACCAGAAGGCCGGTCAGCATCTTCATCGTCGTGGTCTTGCCGCAGCCATTCGAGCCGAGGAAACCGAAGATCTCGCCTTCCGGGATCTCGAAGCTGACATTGTCGACAGCGGTGAAGTCGTCGAAGCGCATGGTCAGGTTGCGCGCCTCGATCGCCGGGGCCGCCCCGTCGACGCTTTGGCGCGGGCGCATCACCACGGGCTGATGCCCGGCCCGGACCTCTTCCGGCAAGAGGCGGATGAAGGCGTCTTCCAGCGTGTCCGCACCCGCCTGCCTGCGCAGATCGGCCGGGCTGCCCTGGGCCAGGACGCGCCCGCCATCCATGGCCGCCAGCCAGTCAAAGCCTTCCGCCTCTTCCATGTAGGCGGTGGCGACGAGAACACTCATGCCGGTCATCCGCTGGCGGATGCTTGCGATCAGTTCCCAGAACTGGCGGCGCGACAGAGGGTCCACCCCCGTCGTTGGCTCGTCGAGGATCAGGAGGTCGGGGTCATGGATCAGCGCCGAGCACAGGCTGAGTTTCTGCTTCATCCCGCCCGACAGCTTGCCCGCCGGCCGGTCGGGGAAGGGCGACAGGCCGGTTGCGGCCAGAAGCATCTCGATCCGTGCCGCACGCTCTTCGGCGGGCTGGCCGAAAAGCCGGCCGAAGAATTCGAGATTCTCCCGCACCGACAGGGTGGGGTAGAGGTTTCGCCCCAGACCCTGCGGCATGTAGGCCACGCGCGGCGCGTTGATCCGGCGCGCGGCGGCGGTCGAAATGTCCTGATCCAGAACCGTGATGCGCCCGGCCTGCAGCTTTCTCACACCCGAGACGAGGGCGAGAAGCGTCGATTTTCCCACACCGTCGGGGCCGATCAGTCCGGCCATGCATCCGGCGGGGATTCCCACCGACACGCCATCCAGTGCCGTCACCGCGCCGTAGCGATGGCTGACCCCGTCAAGTTGCGCGACCAGTGCCATTCACCCGCCCTATTGTGGCAGCTTGACCTGCAGGTCCTGCGGCCAGTCCATCCCCGGTTCTGTCCGCACATAGCCCACCCCGCGGATGCCGACCTTGACGTAGGATTCGAACTTTTCCAGCAGGTCGCGTGGGATCGACAGCTTGACCCGGAAGACGAGTTGTTCCCGCTCTTCCTGCGTCTCGACCGTCTTTGGGGTGAACTGCGATTCCGGCGAGATGAAGGTGATGCGCGCCGGGATCACATAGTCCGGGATCGGGTCCAGGATGATGCGCGACTCGTCGTTCAGCGCAAGCGCCCCCACCACCGGCGCGGACAGATAAAGGTTCATGTAGACATCGGTCAGGTCGAGCAGGGTCAGGATGGGCGTCCCCGCTGCCACGACCTCGCCGGGTTCGTGAAGGCGGTAAAGCACGCGTGCCCGAAGCGGCGCCCGTACCACCAGATCGTCGAGCGCGACGTTGAGGCGATCAAGCTCGGCCTCGCTCTGGGAGATCAGCGCGTCGCTGTCGCTGACCTGGGCTTCCGCCATCGCAACCGCCGCCTCGGCGCTGTGAAGACTGTTGGTCGCATCGTCGAGTACGCTTTGGGCTGCGTGGCCATCTGCGTTCAGCTTGACCACCCGGTCGTGCGTGGTGCGGGCCACCTCCAGCGCGCTTTGCGCCTGCATGACGCTTGCTTCCGCGATCTGCTTGGACGCCTTGGCGCGCAGCACGGCTGCCTTTGCGCCGAGGATCTGCGCCTGCATATCTCGGTCGTCAAGCCGAGCGAGAACCGCGCCGGCCTCGACCACCTCGCCTTCCTTCGGCAGTACCTCGTCCAGTCGGCCGGCGTATTTTGCTGCGACATCGATTGTCTGCGCCTCGATCCGCCCGTTCGAACTGGCAATGCCTTTTGGGTCGCTCTTGCCGCCCAGGGACTGAAGCAGCGCCCCCAGGCTCGTTTCGGCTGGGGCGCCGGTGGGCAGGGTGGCAACTGCCGCCGCGATGGCCAATGACAGGGTGACGACATTCAGGCGAAGGTCTCTGACCGTTCGGACAAGTTGAGCAATTCGGGAATGGGTCATGCCTCTGATCCTTGCATCCGTTCGCTGCAGGCCCTGCCGCAATCGGATCGTATCGTGACCGGAGAAAGCGCCATTTGCGCGGAGCCTGCAAGCCGTTCGTCGCAGGATGTCGCGACGTAAGCGGTCGCGGCGACCCGGTGTTCAGGAAAATCCCGGCCAGCGCAGATCAAGCAAAAGATCTAAACATTCTACTAATTGCATATTGTAGTTTTGGAATGTATTATACATTCTATCAATTGAATGATTCAGGCGCAGCGGGACTGCGGTATCTGAGGGCTTCTGGAGGGAGGAGACGGACATGGCGCATGTAGTGGTTCTGGGCGCGGGACTGGGCGGGGTCATCATGGCCTACGAGATGAAGGATCAGCTCGGCCGCGACGACAAGCTTACGGTAATCAGCAAGGGGTCGACCTACAGCTTCGTACCGTCCAACCCCTGGGTCGCCGTTGGTTGGCGCAAGAAGGACGAGATCGAGGTCAACCTGACCGACGTCATGGCCCGCCGCGACATCACGCTGATGCCACAAGGCGCAGCCCGGGTTCACCCCGCCGAGAACCGCGTGGAACTGACGGATGGCCAGTCGGTAACCTACGATTACCTCATCATCGCCACCGGCCCCGATCTTGCCTTCGACGAAATCGAAGGGTTCGGCCCCGAAGCCAACACCCAGTCGGTGTGCCATATCGACCATGCGCTGCAGGCCGAACAGGCGTTCAAGGCTTTGGTGAAGAAGCCCGGTCCGGTCATCATCGGCGCCGTGCAGGGGGCCAGCTGCTTCGGCCCCGCCTACGAGTTCCTGTTCATCCTCGAAACTGCCCTGCGCCGCGCGAAGATCCGTGACCAGGTGCCGATGACTTTCGTGACTTCGGAACCCTATATCGGCCATCTCGGACTGGATGGCGTGGGTGACACCAAGGGTCTGCTCGAAAGCCAGATGCGCGCCCATCACATCAAGTGGATCACCAATGCCAAGGTTAAGTCGGTCGAGCCCGGCACGATGCATGTCGAAGAGGTGAATGACGACGGCAGCACCAAGAAGCTGCACGACCTGCCCTTTGCCTTCTCGATGATGCTGCCCGCCTTCCGCGGCGTTTCCGCTGTCCGCGGGATCGAGGGACTGACCAACCCGCGCGGCTTCATCCTGGTGGACAAGTACCAGCGCAACCCGACGTTCAGGAATGTGTTCGCGGTCGGCGTAGGCGTCGCCATCCCGCCGATGGGGCCGACCCCGGTTCCGGTGGGCGTGCCCAAGACCGGTTTCATGATCGAAAGCATGGTGACGGCCACGGCCCACAACATCGCCTCGCTGCTGAAGGGGCAGGAGCCGAACGAGGTCGGCAGCTGGAACGCGGTCTGCCTTGCCGATTTCGGCGACTCGGGCGTGGCCTTCGTGGCCCAGCCGCAGATTCCGCCGCGCAACGTCAACTGGTCGGCCGAGGGAAAGTGGGTCCACTACGCCAAGATCGGTTTCGAAAAGTACTTCCTGCGCAAGATCCGCATCGGCAAGTCCGAACCCTTCTACGAACGCCTTGCGCTCCAGGCGCTTGGCATCGACAAACTGAAACAAACCTATGTCGAATGATCGAAAGGAAAGAAGAATGAACGTCTCGCAAGCAGTCCAGGCCTTTGCCGGAATCATGGTGCTTCTGTCGCTGTTTCTGGCTTGGGCCGTGTCACCCTGGTTCCTGGCGCTGACGGCCTTTGTCGGGCTGAACCTTCTGCAGTCCGCCTTCACCGGCTTCTGCCCGGCGGCAATGGTGTTTCGTCGCATGGGTCTGCCGAGCGGTTCGACCTTCTGATATCCGGATATGACAATCCGACCCGCCGATCCGTTGGCGGGTTGGCCAGCAAGGAATACGTCACCATGCCGATCCGCCTTTGCGCCGCAGCCCTCGCGCTTGCGGCCATCACGATCACCCCTCTGGCTTCGATCGCCGGCGAGCAGTTGCTGAAGCCCGTCGATGTCGTCGAGACAAAGGCGCTGTTCGGAAAGATCGAAAGCCGCTTCGTGGTGCCGTCGCGCTCGCGCATCGGCGGTACTCTGGTGCAGCTTGACGTGAGCGAGGGCAGCAAGGTGACCGAGGGCCAGGTGATCGGCAAGATCACTGACCAGAAGCTGGAACTGCAACTCGCGGCGGCCGATGCCCGTATCCGCGCCGCCCAGTCTCAGCTCAACAACGCCCAGACTGAACTGACGCGCAACGAGGAACTCTTGGCGCGCGGGGCCACGACCACGCAGCGCGTGGATCAGGCCCGTACCGCCGTCGACGTGGCGCAGAATGCGGTAAGCGAACTGCAATCGGCGCAGCAGGTCATCCAGCAGCAGATGGACGAAGGGGCGCTGATCGCGCCGACGACCGGGCGCGTCCTTTCAGTGCCGATCCGTCTGGGCGAGGTGGTTATGCCGGGCGAGCCTGTCGCGACGATTGCGGGCGGCAGCGTCTTCTTGCGGCTCGACGTGCCCGAACGCCATGCGCTTGGACTGGTCGAGGGGGCAAGCGTGACCATTGCCGAGGGCGAAGGCGCCCGACAGGGCAAGATCGAGAAGATCTATCCCCTGATCGAGAACGGTCGGGTGACCGTCGACGTGGCCGTGGATGGACTTTCAGACACGTTCATCGGAAAGCGCGTCCTGGTCAGCATTCCTGTCGGTACCCGCCCCGCTCTTGTTGTTCCTCAAGAGGCGATCCATCGCAGCGCCGGTCTCGATATGGTCTCGATCAAGGTTCCGGAAGGGGATCGCTCGGTCACCGTGGTTCCGGGCCCGATGGTCGATACGCCCGAGGGGCAGATGCGCGAGATCCTTTCCGGTCTGCGGGCCGGTGACACGGTCATCGTGCCATGACTGCCAATTCCCCCGACAAGGCCCGCGCCGGGATCGCCGGATCGCTGACGCGCGCCTTCATCACCTCGCCGCTGACGCCGCTTCTGCTGTTCGCGGCGATCGTGCTGGGTCTTGTCGCGCTCATCACCCTACCGCGCGAGGAAGAACCGCAGATCTCGGTGCCGATGGTCGACATCCATGTTCAGGCCAACGGATTGCGCGCCGAAGATGCGGTGAAACTCGTCACCGAGCCGCTGGAGACGATCGTCAAGTCGATCCCCGGTGTCGAGCATGTCTATTCCCAGACCCGCGACGACGCGGTGATGGTGACGGCACGTTTCGAGGTCGGCACCTCGTCCGACGCGGCGATCCTGCGGGTGCATGAAAAGGTCCGGGCCAACATGGACCGGATTCCGAAGGGCATCCCGGAACCGCTGATCGTCGGTCGCGGCATCGACGATGTGGCGATCATGGTCGCCACGCTGGCGCCGAAGCCCGACGTCGCCGATCGCTGGACACCGGCCGACCTGACCCGCGTCGCGCGCGAGGTGCAGGTTGCGGTCGCAGCGCTGCCCGAGATCGGCCTGACCTATATCGTCGGCGAGACCCCCGAAGAGATCCGCATTCGCCCGGACCCGGAGAAACTGGCCGCAGCAAGCCTGACGCTGCAATCGCTGGCCGGAAAGGTGCAGGGGGCGAACAGCGCCTTTTCGGTCGGCATGGTGCGCGAGGATGGCCAGCAGATCGGCCTGTCCGCCGGCAAAACGCTGACCGACCTTTCAGAGATCGGCAACCTTCTGGTCACCACCCGCGACGGCCGCCCGGTCTATGTCCGCGACGTGGCCGACGTGACGCTGGAAACCGATACGACCGACGCTCGGGTCTTCAACCTAACCCGCGCCGAAAGCGGGTTTGACCGTGTGCCGGCGGTCTCTCTGGCCATTGCCAAGCGCCCGGGCGCCAACGCGGTCGCCATCGGCGAGGAAATCCGTACCGCCATAGAGAAGCTCGAAGGCAACGTCATCCCCGAGGACATCACCGTCACGATCACCCGGGACTATGGTGAGACGGCGAACGAGAAGGCGAACGAGCTTCTGTTCCACCTCGGCCTCGCCACGCTGTCGATCGTCGCCCTGGTGTGGGTCGCGATCGGCTGGCGCGAGGCGGCAGTGGTGCTGATCGTGATCCCGGTCACGATCCTGCTCACGCTCTTCGCCGCCAAGGTCATGGGTTACACGCTGAACCGGGTGAGCTTGTTCGCGCTGATCTTCTCCATCGGTATCCTTGTCGACGACGCCATCGTTGTGATCGAGAACATCGCCCGCCACTGGGGGATGAAGGACGGTCGAACCCGGCGCGAGGCCGCCATCGACGCAGTGGGCGAGGTCGGCAACCCGACCATCGTCGCTACTCTGACCGTCGTGGCAGCACTTCTGCCGATGCTCTTCGTGTCCGGCATGATGGGCCCCTACATGAGCCCGATCCCCGCCAATGCCTCGGCGGCGATGGTGTTCTCGTTCTTCGTCGCGGTCATCATCACGCCCTGGCTGATGCTGAAATTCGGCAAGCCGCATGGTGGTCATGGCGCGGAGCATGAAGTCTCAGACGGCGGCACGCTTGGCCGCATCTACCGGCGCGTCGCGGCGCCGATCCTGGTGTCGCGCGGTCGGGCAGGGCTGTTCCTGCTGCTGGTGCTGGCGGCGACCGGGGCGTCGATGATGTTCTTCACCACCAAGGCGGTGACGGTGAAGCTTCTGCCCTTTGACAACAAGTCCGAGTTGTCGGTGCAGCTTGACCTGCCGAAGGGCAGTTCGGTCGAGGAGACGGACCGCGTGCTGCAAAAGATCGCGGCTGCCTTGGCCCCCGTGCCCGAGATCATCTCGATCCAGTCCCATGCCGGGACCGCGGCGCCCTTCAACTTCAACGGCCTCGTCCGCCACAGCTACCTGCGGGCCGAGCCGCAGATGGGCGACCTTCAGGTCAACCTTTCGCCCAAAGGGGACCGCGACCGCGAAAGCCACGGGATCGCGCTTGACCTGCGGGAGCGGATCAAGGCGCTCGACCTGCCCGCGGGCACGACGGTGAAGGTGGTGGAACCGCCTCCCGGCCCGCCGGTGATGGCGACCCTTCTGGCCGAGATCTACGGTCCCGATCCTGAAACCCGCCGCGCCGTAGCCGCGAAGGTGCGCGAGACCTTCCAGACCGTGCCCTACATCGTCGATATCGACGACAGCTACGGCGTGCCTGCGGACCGACTGCGGATGACGCTGAATGATGCCGAGCTGGACAACTTCAAGGTCGAACCCGGCGATGTCTTCGACACGATCAGCCTGCTTTATGGTGGTCAGACCGTGGGCTATTCGCACCGGTCCGAGGGCCGCCGGCCGATTCCGATCGTTCTTGCGCCGGCAAAGGCCGACCAGGTGGTCGACGAGCGCATGCTGGCGACGCCGGTGCCCGCCAACCTGATCCCCGGCGACCGCAATATCGTCGAGCTGGGCGACGTGGTGGATGTCACGCGCGAACGGGCGTCCTTCCCGATCTTCCGCCACAACGGCACTCCGGCAGAGATGGTGACGGCCGAATTGGCCGGGGCTTTCGAGGCGCCGCTTTATGGCCAGATGGCGGTCGCGTCCGCCATTGCCGATGCCGACTGGGGCGATGTGCCGAAGCCGGTCATCCGCCAGCATGGCCAGCCCGAGGATACCAGCCAGCCGGTCCTGCTGTGGGATGGTGAATGGGATGTGACCTGGGTCACCTTCCGCGACATGGGCGCGGCCTTCGGGGTGGCGCTGGTTGGCATCTATATCCTCGTCGTGATGCAGTTTGGTTCGTTCAAGCTGCCGCTGGTGATCCTGACGCCGGTGCCGCTGACGTTGATCGGCATCCTGATCGGGCACTGGCTGTTCAACGCGCCGTTCTCGGCGACCTCGATGATCGGCTTCATCGCATTGGCCGGGATCATCGTGCGGAACTCGATCCTGCTCGTGGACTTCATCCGCCACGCCCCGAAAGAGGGGCGCGAGTTGAAGGAGATCCTGTTGGAGGCTGGGTCGATCCGCTTCAAGCCGATCCTGCTGACGGCGCTGGCCGCCATGATCGGGGCGGTGACGATCCTGACCGACCCGATCTTCCAGGGGTTGGCGATCTCGCTCCTGTTCGGGCTGGCCTCGTCCACGCTGCTCACCGTGCTGGTCATCCCGGCGATCTATGTGCTGCTGCGCAGTGGAAGGAAGGGGAAAGCCGCGTGATGGGTCAGCCTTCGGACAGTGCCTTTGGGCCGGGTTCGGCCAGATCTGGGGCGGCGCAGGACGCAACGCGCCTGATGAAGGCGCTGTCGCACGAGGCGCGGCTGGAGATCCTCTGCTCGCTGATCGACCGCGAGCAGAGTGTCGGCGAACTGGAAGAACTGCTCGGCTTGCCTCAGGCGCAGGTGTCGCAACACCTGCGCCGGCTGCGCGCCGAAGGGCTGGTGCGGGCGCGTCGCGACGGGCGGCATGTGATGTACCGCCTCGACCGCGCCGAGATCAAAGAGGTGGTGACGGCGCTGCGCAACGCCTTCTGCCCGCACTGACCGCTTTCAGTGGAAATCGCGCGAGCGTGGAATGATCCGCGCGTTGCGGGGGTGGTGATGGCGTGGCGCGGGAATGGGCCGTGTCACCTCGTCGGCACGCGACAGCGGCACGACCAGTTCGCGGTCCGCCAGCCGCAGAAGGGCGTCGCTGCGATCCTCCAGCGCCTCGACGACCATATGAACCACGCCTGACACCGGATCGCGCTGGATGCGCCCGGTTACATCCATCAGCCGCGCCGTCATGATCACCTTGCGGAAGGCCGCCATCACCTTTGGCCAGACGACGAGGTTCGCGACCCCCGTCTCATCCTCGAGCGTGATGAAGCAGACCCCCTTGGCGCTGCCCGGCCGCTGGCGGATCAGCACCAGCCCCGCCAGCCGCAGCCGCCTGCCGTTGCGCGCGGTCGCGAGATCCTCCGCCTTTGCATAACCCTGCCGGGTCATGCTGGCGCGCAGGAAGGACATCGGATGCGCCTTCAGCGACAGCCGCAGCGTCTGGTAGTCCGACACGACATGCTCGCTGGCGGGCATGGCGGGAAGCGGCACCCGCGCTTCCGGCCCCTCGTCGCGTTCGGCCTGGAACAGCGGCAGGTCCGGCGCATCGCGGGCGGCCTTCACCTCCCACAGCGCGGCGCGGCGGTCGAGACCCAGGGAGCGGAAGGCATCCGCTTCGGCCAGCTTGCGGACCGTGGCGATGTTCAGCCGGGCGCGGCGGCGCAGATCCTCGGGGTCGGTGAAGGGCGCGTTTCGCGCCCGGGTCAGGCGTTCGGCCGCAGCCACCGCCATCCCGTCGACCTGACGCAGCCCCAGCCGCAAGGCCCAGCCGCTTTCGCCCACTTCGAGCGTGCTGTCCCAGGCACTGAAATTCACGTCCGGGGGCCGCACCTCGACCCCGTGCTCGCGCGCGTCGCGGACGATCTGGGCTGGCGCGTAGAACCCCATCGGCTGCGAATTGAGCAGCGCGCAGGCGAAGGCGGCGGGGTAGTGGTGCTTCAGCCAGCTCGACACATAGACGAGCAGCGCGAAGCTCGCGGCATGGCTTTCGGGGAACCCGTATTCGCCGAAGCCCTTGATCTGGTCGAAGCAGCGCCGGGCAAAGTCGGGGTCATAGCCGCGCTCGATCATGCGCCCGACCATCTTTTCCTCAAGCAGGTGGATTGTGCCGCGCGACCGGAAGGTCGCCATCGCCTTGCGCAGTTCGTTCGCCTCGGCCGAGGTGAAGCGCGCCGCCTCCATGGCGATCTTCATCGCCTGCTCCTGGAAGATCGGGACGCCGAGCGTGCGCTTCAGGATCGACTTCAACTCGTCGGGGTCATGCGGCGGCGCGGGTGAGGGATAGACCTCGGGCTCCTGCTTGTTCCGCCGGCGCAGATAGGGATGGACCATGTCGCCCTGGATCGGACCGGGGCGGACGATGGCAACCTCGATCACCAGGTCATAGAAGACCTGCGGCCTCAGGCGCGGCAGCATGTTCATCTGCGCCCGGCTTTCGACTTGGAAGACGCCGACGCTGTCGCCCCGGCACAGCATGTCATAGACCGCCTTGTCGCCCTGCGGGATCGAGGCGAGGTCGTGGTCCAGCCCGTAATGATCCTTCAGCAGCGTGAAACACTTGCGGATGCAGGTCAGCATGCCAAGCGCCAGCACGTCGACCTTGAGGATCTTCAGCTCGTCGATGTCGTCCTTGTCCCATTCGATTAAGCTGCGCTCGGGCATGGCGGCGTTGCCGATCGGCACGGTTTCGGTCAGCGGCCCCTCGGTCAGGATGAAACCGCCCACATGCTGGGACAGGTGGCGCGGCATCCCGATCATCTGCTCGGCCAGACGGATCGTGCGCAGCATCCGCGGGTCGGACAGGTCCACGCCCGCCTCGGTCGAATTCGCCTCGCCCATGCTGGTGCCCCAGCTGCCCCAGACCGTCTTGGCCAGCGCCGCCGTCACATCCTCGGACAGGCCCATCGCCTTGCCGACCTCGCGGATGGCCGAGCGCGGGCGATAATGGATCACCGTGGCGCACAGGCCGGCGCGATGGCGGCCATACTTGTCGTAGATGTGCTGGATCACCTCTTCCCGCCGCTCATGCTCGAAATCCACGTCGATGTCGGGCGGCTCGTCGCGGTCCATGCTGATGAAACGTTCGAACAGCAGATCGTGCACGGCCGGATCGACCGAGGTGATACCCAGCACATAGCAGACGGCCGAGTTTGCCGCCGATCCGCGCCCCTGGCACAGGATGCCGCGGCTGCGGGCGAAGACGACGATCTCGTGGATGGTCAGGAAGTATTGCGGGATCTTCTTCAGCGCGATCATCGCCAGTTCCTTGTCGATGGCGCCGCGCACCTTGTCGGGGATGCCGCCCGGATAGCGGCGGGCGGCACTGGCCCATGTCAGCTCTTCCAGATGGCCCTGCGCTGTCCGGCCTTCGGGGACGGTTTCGTGGGGGTATTCATAGCCCAGCTCCTCGAGGTCGAAGCGGCAGGCATCGGCCACCTCGCGCGTGGCGCGGATGGCATGGGGCCAGGGGGCGAAGAGGCGCTGCATCTCTTCGGGCGATTTCAGGTGGCGCTCGGCATTGGCGGCCAGAAGAAAGCCCGCCTTGTCGATCGTCGTCTTCTCGCGGATGCAGGTCATCACGTCCTGCAGCGGGCGGCGGTCGGGGGCGTGGTAATGGACGTCATTGGTGGCAAGCAGCCCCAGTCCATGCGCCCGCGCCAGCCGGTCGAGCCGGTTGATCCGGGCACGGTCGTCACCGCGGTAGAGGTAGCTCACCGCGATATGCCGCAGCGTCGGCAGCCTGCGGACGAGCCCCGGCAGGCGGCGGTGCAGGCCTTCGTCGGGCAGGACGATCAGCTGCACCCCTTCGGCATGGTCGGCCAGATCGGCAAGGCTGATGTCGCAGAGGCCCTTGGCCTGCCAGTTGCCCTGCGTATCGTTCATCTTGCCCTTGGACAACAGCCGGCTGAGGCGGCTGTAGGCGGCCCGGTCGCGCGGATAGGCGAGGAACGCCTCGCCCGTGATGAGTTGCAACCGGCAGCCGATGACCGGGCGCAGGCTGGCCTTCCTTGCCGCGCTGTGCAGGCGGACGACGCCGGCCATGGTGTTGAGGTCGGCCACCCCGAGCGCGTCGTACCCGAGCGCATGGGCTGCCATCACCAGATCTGTAGCCTCCGACGCGCCGCGCAGGAAGGAAAACGGTGTCGTCACCCCAAGCTCGACGAAAGGGGCGCGGGGGTTGGGAGCGAACTCTCCCAGCAGGGTCTTGCGGGGATGGCGGTTGTCATTCTCGGGCATCACGCGAACATCCCGTGCAGGAACCAGCGCGGGGCGCCGCCGCGCCCGTCGTCATGCAGCCCCTCGCGGTACAGCCAGAAGCGGCGGCCGGTTTCATCCTCGATGCGGAAATAGTCGCGCAGCCGCGTGCCGGGCAGGTCGCACCACCATTCCGGCGCGATGCGCTCGGGGCCCTGATAGCGGGTGACGCGATGCGTGCGCCGCCGCCACTGGAACTGCGCCGGCGGGCCTTCCGGCACGGCGTAGAGCACGCGGATCTCTTCGGCCGGGTCGAGCAGGCGCAGGGGCCGATCGGCCTGTAGGGGGGGGGCCTCGGGCAGGGGGGCGAGAGGCGCGGCCCGGCGTTCCGCCCGTTCGGGGATGTGGCTGGCGCGGGGCAGGGGACGGGCGATCGCCGTGGCCCCGAAGCGGACGGTCAGCCGGTCGACCAGTCGCGACAGGTCCAGCGCCTCGTCCCGCTCGCCCGCCAGCGTGGTCTGGGCCTTGCCGAGCCGCTCGGTCACCGTGCCCTCGAGCGAGATGAGGTCGAAGCCGAAGCCGGGATCGATCCGTTCCAGCCGGTCGCGGAACAGGAAGGCGAGGTGGTCGGCGTCGCGGCTGGGGGCGGCGGTCGCCACCTCGATCCGGCTGACCTCGCCATCGGTGCGGTAGACGGTCAGCCGCACCCGCCGCGCGCCCTGATCCTGCGCCGCCAGTTGGGCCGACAGCGCCTCGCACAGGCCCGGCAGGTGGTGGGTGGGATCGAAGATCGGCTCGGCCAGGCGGGCATCGGCACGGAAGGCCGGTGGCGCAAAGGCGGGCGAGACGGGTTCGGGCAGATGCCCCGTCACCTGATCCAGCCGCAGAAGCGGATTGTCGGCAAGCTCGGCGCGCAGGAACCGCCGCGCCAACGACAGGCGCGGCACCGCGGCAAGCGCGCCGATCGTCTTCAGCCCCAGGCGGTTGAGCAGCAGCACCGTATCGGCGCCAAGCCGCAGCGCGGCGACCGGCAGCCCGGCAAGGTCCGGCTCGCCCCGCCAGATCGCGCGGACCGGCCCGAACCGCGCCAGCGCCCAGGCCGCGCCCCAGGTCGGGGCCAGCGCCAGCCGCGCGGAAAAGCCCAAGGTCGACAGGCCCGCCTCGATCCCGGCCAGCATCGCCGCCTCACCGCCCCAGAGATGATCGGCCCCGGTCGTGTCGAGGATCAGCCCGTGCCCGTCTGCCGTGCGGTCGGCCACGGTCCAGGGACACCAGCGCTGCGCCCAGAGGGCCAGCCGGTCCGTCGCCGCCTGATCGCCGGTTGGGTCGGCGTAATCGGTATGCAGCGACGGGCAGAGCGCGCGCATGTCCGTCACCCGCGCGCCGACTGTAACGCCGGCCTGCCGGGCCGCGCGGTTCGTCGCATGGACGGTCGGCCCATGCGTCCCTTCGACCATCAGCGCCTGCGGCAGGTCATCCGGCAGCGAATTGCCCAGCCGGTCGTCCTGCCGCTGCTTCCGCTCCATCGGGAACTGCGGGAACCAGATCGAGACGATGCGCCGCCCGGTCATGATGGGCCACCCAAAGGCCGGGTTGCCGGCTGCGGGAGCGGAACAGCTCCACCCGCCAGCGCGGGTCGCCGGGGGCGCCGGGATCGTCCGCCAAGGGCAGCGAGGGCAGCGAGGCGACGCGCCAGCGGTCGCGGGCGGCGCTGAGATCGGCCGTGCCGCCATGCCGGATCAGCCAGCAGGGCAGGCCCGCCGCCTCGGCCCGGAAGGCCAGGCGCTTGGTCGCGGTGAAGTCGAGCGCGGGCGGATCGCCCATGACCTCGGCCACCACGGCCGAGAGCGCCTTGCAGCGCAGGCCTTCCTCGGCCGCGGCCAGCACATCCGCAGGGCGCGAGATCTCCATCAGCAAAAGTGGCCGCGCCAGTCCCAGGCCCGGCAGGTAGGGTCGCCCGGTTTCCCGGCGCGACAGCCTGTCCTGGATCCACAGGATGGGCGCCGTGCCGCCCGGCAGTTGCGACAGGACGAACCCTGCCGCCCCCGCATCCCCCACCGTTGCGGCAAAGACCTCCGACAGGGTGCAAACAGCCTTGGCCGCCGTTCCGGCAGGTTCGGCGCGGCGGTCGGTCTGAAGAAATGCGGATCGGCGTGACATGCAGCACAGAAGGCCCGACTCGGATGTTCATCTTTTGTTCTAATTTCATAGCGCGATCTGCCATCGCGGACAAGAAGCCGGACCCTGGGAGGGGCGAAGCCGCTCCGGCCCGGCCGGGATCACTTCTACGCGACGAGACATGCTAAATGAAGTTTAAAGCATCAGTATGCATACACAGAAGTTGCATCCTGATACTTCTACCGATAGCCTGAACGGACTCCAGCGAAGGAATGATCCGATGATCTCCTCGGGACAGATCAAGGCGGCGCGGGCGCTTCTGGGAATCGACCAGAAGGAACTGGCGCGGCTGTCCGGTCTATCGCTGCCAACCATCCAGAGGATGGAGGCGAGCAAGGGGCAGGTCCGCGGCGTCGTCGACAGCCTCGTGAAGGTCGTAACTGCACTCGAGACGGCGGGGATCGAACTGATCGCGGAAGGGGCCACCACCACCTCGGGCGGGCGCGGCGTCAGGCTCAGGACGGGCGAGGGGCCGCCAGCGGGCTGAACCCGCTTCGCCCCTTTTCCTTCCGGAGCCCGCAATGACCCAGTCCCCGACGCCCAGCCTGCAAAGCCCAAGTTTCCTTCAGCTTTACACGCCCAAGCTCATCACCGTCCTGCGCGAAGGCTACGGCCTGCGTGAACTCAAATCCGACGCGGTGGCGGGGCTGACCGTCGCCATCGTGGCGCTGCCCCTGTCGATGGCCATCGCCATCGCCTCGGGGGCCAGCCCGGCGCAGGGGCTCTTCACCTCTATCATCGGCGGCTTCCTGGTGTCGGCGCTTGGCGGATCGCGGTTCCAGATCGGCGGTCCGGCGGGGGCCTTCATCGTGCTGGTCGCGGCGACCGTGGCGCAGCACGGGATGGACGGGCTGATCCTCGCCACCTTCCTGTCCGGGATCCTGCTGGCGCTGGTCGGCTGGCTGCGGCTCGGGACCTTCGTCAAGTTCATCCCTTTCCCGGTGACGGTGGGTTTCACCGCCGGCATCGCCGTCATCATCTTCGCAAGCCAGATCAAGGAGCTCTTCGGGCTGACGCTGCCGGGCGGCGAACCGGGTCCGCTGTTGCAGAAGATTCCGGTCCTCTGGGCCGCAGGTGGCACCGTCACGCCGGCTGCCGTGCTGCTGTCGCTTGGCACGGTGGTGGTCATCGTCGGGCTGAAGCGCTGGCGCCCGCACTGGCCGGGGATGCTGATCGCCGTGGCGCTTGGTGCCGCGGCAACAGCGCTGCTGCATCTTCCCGTCTCGACCATCGGGACCAAGTTCGGCGGCATCCCGTCCAGCCTGCCGCTGCCATCCCTGCCCGCGTTCACCCCGGCGAAGGTGATCGAAGTCCTGCCCGCCGCGCTGTCCTTCACCCTGCTCGGCGCGATCGAATCCCTCCTGTCAGCCGTCGTTGCCGATGGGATGACCGGCCGCCGCCACCGCTCCAACGCGGAACTCGTGGCGCAGGGATTTGCCAACATGGGCTCGGCCCTGTTCACCGGCTTCTGCGTCACCGGCACCATCGCCCGCACCGCGACCAACGTGCGCGCCGGGGCGGTTGGCCCGGTGGCGGGGATGCTGCACGCGGTCTTCCTGCTGCTGTTCATGCTCGTTGCCGCCCCATTGGCCGCCTATATCCCGCTGGCGGCACTGGCAGGGGTTCTGGCTGTCGTCAGCTGGAACATGATCGAGAAACCAGCCATCGCCACGCTGTTCCGCTCGGGCCGGGGCGATGCAGCGGTGTTCCTTGCCACCTTTCTGCTGACGATCTTCCGCGACCTGACCGAGGCAATTATTGTGGGCTTCGCGCTGGGCTCGGTCCTGTTCATCCACCGCATGTCGCAAGCTACGGCGGTCGAACAGCATACCCCCTTCGTGGCCGAGGATGAGGCAGACCAGATCCGTGGCTTCGATCCCGGCCAGACCTCGGACCCGGGCATCGTTGTCTACCGCATCTCTGGCGCGTTCTTCTTCGGCGCGGCAGCCTCGATCGGTTCGGTCCTCGACAACATCGCCGACGGCTACAAGGCCATGGTGGTCGATTTCAGCGCCGTGCCCTTCCTCGACTCGACCGGAGCGAACGTGATCGAGGGGCTGGCGCGCAAGGCCGGAAAGCGGGGGGTTCGCCTTTATCTGGCCGGAGCCTCGCGTGCCAATCGGCACGCGCTGGTCGCGCAGGGGCTGAAGCCGCCGCATGTGATCTATGCCGCCACGGTTGACGCTGCCCTTTCGCAGGAACGGGCGACGCGCGCGGCCTAGGGGCGGGCGATCGGGCCGAGATGGGCCTCGAGCATGGCATAGCAGCTTGTCCGCGCGGCCTCGCGCGACAGCATGCTCGCGTCAATCCCCTGCTCCAGCCAAAGGCCATCAGACAGGGCAATGAAGGCAACCGCGATGGCTTCGGCATCCACCTGCCGGCCCCTCGCTTTGGCCTCCGCCGCAATGACCTTGGCGACAGTATCGCGAAACTCGACGTAGCGTTGGCGGTGAACCGCCCGCAGATCGGCGTTGTTGGCGATTTCGCCCCAGAGCGCGAGCCAGATCTTCAGGCTGTCGGGGTTGAAGATTTCCGGCGCAAGGTTGGCCTCGATCAGGGCGACGACACTCGGCGCCGAGGCATCGACTGGCGCCATGACAGCTATCAGCCGGTCGTACATCGTCGCATAGACGGCGGCGAGCAGGGCATCCTTCGAGCCGAAGTGATGGGCGATGAGCCCGCGTGACGCCTTCGCCTCGCGGCAGATGTTGTCCACTGTAAAGGCGGTGATGCCCCCCTTGGCCAGGCAGGTCAGCCCGGCCTCGATCAACATCGCGGCGCGCGTCTCGCTTGGGTAGCGGCGAAAGCGCGGGGGGGCACCAAACGTATCAGACATGGTCGCGTGCGAGTTTCTCGTCCCAGTGTCGGGTGAATATGACGTTGCCATTCTCGCGGATTGTCAGGTCCATCTCCACCCGGAAATGCGTCGCGTCGCAGGTCATCCGCCCCTCGCTTTCATGGACGGCAGTGCAATCCTGCCGCTGGATCTCGACACGGTAGCGGGTGATCGCGGTGGCCGAAAGCGGATCGCCATCGATAATCTCAAACCGGGAAAGGCCACAGCTGTTCTGCACCTGGCCGATATCGGGCATCTCGACGCTCGACACCCATCGGGGGAAGTCCACGGTCATCCGGCCGGAAAGGAGGTCGCGTTCAATGCGCCGGGACGGTCCATCGGGGACGTCATGATAGGTGTGCGGCGTCTGCGCGGCGGCTTCTGGCGGATCGAAGGGGCGCAGGGCCGCGTCTTCTGACCGGGGCGGACGGACGGGCAGGGTCAGTGCGCTTTCCCCGGTGCGGATGCTCAGAGTCGCGAGTTCCGGCGAGGGCCAGGCGACCGGCCAGTAAGTCGTCGACAGTGCGACGACGATCCGGTGCCCGGCCTCGAAGACATAGGCGATATCGTCCATTTCGACCGTCGCTTCGGTCCATTCCCCCGGCACAAGCGGTTCGGGGAATTCATGGCTCTTGCGGTGGGTCAGGTTCAGAACGCCAATCCCGACCCGTGTCGACCGTCCGTCGGGAAGCACGTCGTTCAGCCGGGCGGCGACGAGCGCCTGCGGCTTGTCACTGGCGAAGCGCAGATGGACCAGCGGTGCGCCGAGGATCTCGATCCGTTCCGTCAGCGGCTCCGAAAGGAAAACGAGGCTGCCCCCATCATCCTCGCGCTGGTCGGTCGGCCAGTCGGCATCCGCGCCATAGCGGCCAATCTCGCCCGAAGCCTGTCCGACCCAGAGCGGCGAGCAGATGCTGGCCACTGTGCCCGGCCCGACGGTCCGGGACAGCGCGCCGCCCGCGTTCAGGTGGTGGCGCTGCATGTCGATGTTGGGCGAGGGCCAGGATGGCTCGCCCACCCACCGGCCCGTGCGTTCGGTGTAGCAGGTGCGCGGTTCCACCCCGTCCTGCATCCAGACGCGGTACATCGGTTCCTGCATGATTCCGGTTTCGAGTCCCTTCATCCAGTGATCGCACCAACGGACGACCTCCTGGAGCCAACCGATGGCCGGCCCGACCGTCACGTCCATCGGGTAGGAATGCGCCCAGGGTCCGACAAGACCAAGGCGTGGTCCTGAAAGGCCCGCAAGCAGGCGGGGAACGCTTTCGGAATAGTTGTCGGCCCAGCCGGATACCGCATAGACCGGGATGGAGATCTTCGAGAAATCCTCGCAGACGGATCCCTGCTTCCAGAACGCATCGCGCCGTTGGTGCTGAAGCCAGGTCAGGATCCACGGGGTGTTTGCCTTGGCTCGCTCCATCCACATCTCACGCCAGCGCTCGCCGACGATGGCCGGGTCCGGCGGAAGATCGTTGCTGGCGAACATGGTCGAGGACCAGTCGAAATTGTCCTTCGACAGGCAGCCGCCGATCCAGTGGATGTCGGTTGCATAGCGATCGTCGGTCGAGCCGACCGTGATGATGGTCTTGAGCGCCGGCGGCTGGAGAGCGGCGATCTGCAACCCGTTGAATCCGCCCCAGCTGATGCCGATCATCGCCACCTGACCGTCGCACCAGTCCTGGGCGGCGATCCAGGCGATCACGTCGCAACCGTCCGTCTGCTCTTGCGGCGTGTATTCGTCGGTGATGATTCCGTCGCTTTCCCCGGTGCCGCGGATATCCACGCGGATGCAGGCATAGCCGTGGCCGGCGAGATATCCGTGCAGCCCGTTATCGCGGGTCCGGGTGCCGTCGTGCTTGCGGTAAGGCAGGTATTCAAGGATCGCCGGAACCTTGCCCGCGCCTTCCGGCAGCCACAGCTTCGCGGCCAGGCGCGTGCCATCTGGCAGGGGCAGGAACAGGTTCTCGGTTACCGTGACGGGGTGGGGAAACTCGGTTCGGGTCATCATGCCTGCCTCCTCTTGTTGAACGAACATGCAACAAGGCGTTGCGTGGTTTCAACAGGAAATCTCACCGCTTGACCAGACAGGGAGAAGAGTCTTACTGTACGTTTGTTCAACAAGGAGTAGGCCATGCCTCGGAATCCGCGCTACGATCCGTTGTTCGAGCCTGTCCGGATCGGGCCGAAGGTGGCGAAGAACCGCTTCTTCCAGGTGCCCCATGCCAGCGGCATGACCAACGCTGCCCCCCGCGCCCGAGCAGCATTCCGCGGCATGAAGGCCGAGGGTGGGTGGGCCGCGGTCTGCACCGGGATCTGTTCGGTCCATCCCTCGTCCGACGACAATCCCTTTCCCTATGCCACGCTCTGGGACGACAGCGACATTCCGGCTCATCAGCTGATGACCGAGGCGGTGCATGCCCATGGCGCGCTGGCCGGCGTCGAACTTTGGCATGGCGGCGCTGCCACCGCGAACCGCAGCACCCGCTGGCCGACGCTTTCGCCGTCCGGGGTGCCTTGGATGGCGACGCATACCGGCTTCATGACCTCGGCACGGCCACGCGTTATGGATGCCGAGGACATCCGCAACGTCATCCGCTGGCATGCCGAGGCCGCCGTCCGTGCCGAGCGGGCAGGCTTCGACATCCTCTACATCTATGCCGGGATGGGCTATCTGCCCTATCAGTTCCTGCTCTCGGACTATAACCGCCGCACCGATGCCTATGGCGGCTCGGTCAGGAACCGCGTCCGCTTCACCGAAGAGCTGATCGATGCCGTGCGCGAGGCAACAGGGGGACGCTGCGCGGTTGCCCTGCGGATGTCGATGCAGGAACTGCGCGCCCGGCCGTCCGAAGTTGCCGAGAGCGAGGGGCACGAGGTCATCGGATACCTGAAGGACACGCCGGACCTGTTCGACCTCAAGATGGATTACTCGCCGACCGACTGCGCGGTGTCCCGATATACGCCCGAGGGCAGTCACGAGCCGGTCGTCGATTTCGTCAAGACGATCACCGACAAGCCGGTGGTTGGCGTGGGCCGTTTCACCTCGCCCGATACCATGGTCTCGATGATCCGCCGGGGAGTGCTGGATTTCATCGGCGGCGCGCGACCCTCGATTGCCGATCCGTTCCTGCCGAACAAGATCGACGAGGGGCGCGAGGCCGACATCCGCGAATGCATCGGCTGCAACATCTGCATCTCGAGCTGGCATGATGGCGTCTGGGTCCGCTGCACGCAGAACCCGACCGCCGGCGAGGAATGGCGGCGCGGCTGGCACCCCGAGATCGTCCGGCGCGACAGCGAGGGGCAGGTGCTGGTCGTCGGCGGCGGGCCAGCGGGGCTGGAGGCGGCGCTGACCCTTGGCCGCCGCGGCTACAGCGTGGCGCTGGCCGAAGCCGAGCGGGACTTCGGCGGGCGGCTGCGCTTCGAATCCGCCTTGCCGGGGCTGAAGGCGTGGAACCGCGTGACAGAGTATCGGCTGGGACAGTTGCGGCAGATGGCCAATGTCTCGCTTTACCCGGAAAGCCTGCTGTCTGCCCGTGACGTGCTGGAGTTCGGCGCGGCCCACGTGGTGATCGCAACCGGGGGATGTTGGCTGCCGGCGCTTTACCGCGACAGCGAATTGCCCGGCGAACTTCTCGTGGCTCCGCGCGTCTATACACCGACCGATCTTGCCCGTGGCGCCGAGGTCGAGGGGCCGGTCGCGGTGTTCGACTACGACAATTACTACATGGGGTCTGCCGTGGCCGAGGCGATGGCGGCAAAGGGTCATGCCGTGACCTACATCACTCCGGCAGGAGCCGCCGCCGCCTGGGGGATCATGACCAACGAGCAATCGCTGGTGCATGCCTCGTTCCTGAGGCGCGGCATCGCTTATCGGACACTCGAGCGCGTCACTGCCTTTGATGGCGAGACGCTGGCGCTGGCCCAGATCTTCACGGGCGAGGCGCGGCAGATCGCGGCCCGGTCGCTTATCATCGTCGGTCAGCGGCTCGGCGGATCCGAGTTGCATGCCGCGCTTCAGGTGTCTGACCTCGGGGCGGCGGGGATTTCTTCGCTGCACCTGACCGGGGACGCAAATGCGCCGGGCGCCATCGCCCATGCCGTCTACCAGGGTCACCGCACGGCGCGGGAACTGGGCGTTCCGGCGGCCAAGCTTCGGGTCGGGCGCGATTCAGCCTGGTTCGGAACCGATCTGAGGGCCGCGCAATGACCGGCGAGACCCGCCGCCGCCCGCGGGCCGCCCGCCAATCGGGTGCGCTGCACCAGATTCCGTTCGGGCAGGTGCCAAGGGCCTATGCCCCGATCGAGGTTCTGTCCGCCGATCACCTCGAGGCCATCCACCAGTCGGCGCTCAAGGTTCTTTCGACCGTAGGGATGCGCGTGCTCGAACCGGCAGCCCGGGACCGCTACCGCGCCGCCGGGGCAGACGTTCAGGGCGAGACCGTGCGCTTCGATCCGGCCATGGTGATGGAGCGGCTGGCGACTGTCCCGGCGGGATTCACCCTGGCCGCCCGCAACCCCGCGCGGTCCCTGCGCCTGGGAGGAGCCGACCATGTTTTCGCCTCGGTCGGCGGTCCGGCCTATGTGATGGACAACGACCGCGGCCGCCGCGACGGCACCTTCGCCGAGATGTGCGACTTCCTCAAGCTGGTCCAGCAGATCAACGTCATCCACCAGGAAGGGGGAGGGCCGTTCGAGCCTCTGGACCTGCCGGCGCATACGCGCCATCTCGACATCTACCTCGCCCAGATCACCCTGCTCGACAAGAACTGGCAGACCCAGACGCTTGGGCGTTTGCGGACGATGGACGGGCTCGAGATGGGGGCCACGGCGCTTGGCCTGTCGCTGGACGGGCTCGTGGAAACCCCGGCTCTCCTCGGGATCATCAACACCAATTCGCCGCTGCAGCTTGACGTGCCGATGGCCGAGGGACTGATGACCCTGGCCGAGCACGGACAGGTCAACGTCATCACGCCGTTCACACTGGCCGGAGCGATGAGCCCGGTAACGCTCGCCGGCGCGCTGGTTCAGCAGCATGCCGAGGCGATGGCGGGAATCGTGTTGACCCAGATCGTCCGCCCAGGTGTGCCGGTCATGTATGGCGGCTTCACCTCGAATGTTGACATGCGCTCGGGCGCGCCCGCCTTTGGAACGCCGGAATACACCAAGGCCGCGCAGGCCTCGGGACAACTGGCGCGGCGGATCGGGGTGCCGTTCCGGTCTTCGAATGTCTGCGCTGCGAACGAAGTCGATGCCCAGGCGGCCTATGAATCCCAGATGGCCCTGTGGGGGGCCGTGATGGGTGGTGCGCACTTGGTCGAACATGCGGCCGGATGGCTGCATGGCGGACTGACCGCGAGTTTCGAGAAGCTGATCCTTGATGCCGAGATGCTGCAGATGATGGAGGCCTATCTTCAGCCGATCGCGGTAACGCCTGAAACACTGGCGGTCGAAACCATCGCGGACGTGGGGCCAGGAGGTCATTTCTTTGGCACGCGCCACACGATGGACCGCTATGAAACTGCCTTCTATGCGCCGATCGTGTCGAACTGGGACAATCACCCGCAATGGCTGGAAAAGGGCGGGGTTCAGGCACGCGAGCGGGCGAACAGGGTCTGGAAACAGATGCTTGGCGATTACGAGCAACCGCCGCTGGATCCGGCGATCCTCGAGGCGCTGAGCGCTTTCGTCGGTCGTCGCAAGGCCGAAGGCGGCGCTCCGCTGAATTGAAGGAACCTTCCTCGCGCCGGTTGAATTCCTTGGTCTGGCCCAATAGGAAGCGGTGACGTCGCGCGAGGATCGGCAGGCATGGAACTCTTCACGGTCGCGGGCCTTACGGCCCTGTTCCAGGTGATCGCCATCGACCTTGTCCTTGCCGGGGACAACGCCATCGTCATCGGTCTGGCGGCCGCCGGTCTTCCCAAGGAGCAGCGCAACAAGGCGATCCTGATCGGCATCCTGGCCGCGACGGTGCTGCGCATTTGCTTCGCCATCGTGACGGTCGAGTTGCTGGCGATTACGGGGCTGCTTCTGGCCGGGGGCATCCTGCTTCTGTGGGTCTGCTGGAAGATGTGGCGCGAACTGCGCGCCGATCACGCCGCCGATGCACAGCGCGCGGAAGAGGCGCTGAGCGACGCCGACCTGAACGCGGACGGAACGGTTGCGGGCGGGGCGCCGCGCAAGACGCTGGCACAGGCGGCTCTGCAGATTGTCGTGGCCGATGTCTCGATGTCGCTCGACAATGTGCTGGCCGTGGCGGGTGCCGCCCGCGAGCATCCGGGGGTCCTTGTTGCAGGGCTGCTCCTGTCGATCGCGCTGATGGGGCTGGCGGCCTCGTTCATCGCGCGTCTGCTTGGCCGGTTCCGCTGGATCGCCTATGTCGGCCTTCTCATCATCCTCTATGTCGCGCTCAACATGATCTGGCGCGGCTGGCACGAGGTAACCCCAGTGGTGGCCGCCTCGATCTTCGGCTGATTCAGGCGATGATGGACCTGTGGCCAGTGCGCCGGTATGGTCGCGCCATGGACCGCCCGGAGCTTGTCATCTTCGATTGCGACGGAGTGCTGATCGACAGCGAAGTCATCAGCGCGCGGATGCTCATCGACGCGCTGAAGGAATACGGCGTCGAGATGGACATCAAGTTCGTGACCCAGCATTTCCTTGGCCGCTCATATCCGGTGGTTCTGAAGGAAGTGCGCGAGCGGTGGGGCGTTGCCCTTCCGGACCGGTTCGAGGCGGACTACCGCGCCCGTTTGCTGGCGGCCTTCGAGCGAGATCTTCGCGTGATGCCCGGCGCAGTCGAGGCGATCCTGGAACTCGACCGGCCTTATTGCCTCGCCACCTCGTCCAGCCCCGAACGGATGCGCCGATCGCTTGAAATGACGGGCTTGTCCCCCTTGTTCGGGGGACGTTGCTTCACCGCAAGCGAGGTGTCGCGCGGCAAGCCGGCGCCGGATCTGTTCCTGCACGCCGCTGCGCGGATGGGGGCAGAGCCTTCGTCCTGTCTGGTGATCGAGGACAGCCTGAACGGTGTGCGGGCTGGGCTGGCAGCAGGAATGGAAGTGTGGCGGTTCACCGGCGGGACGCATCTGGTCGGGATGGATCTGACCATGCCCGAGGACGCAAAGGCCCATGCCGTGTTCCAGAGCTTTGCCCAGATGTACGACCTGCGGCCGGACCTGAGGCGGCCCCGTCTGGCAACGGCTGGAGTGGCGTGATGGCCCAGATTGGCGAAACCGAAACCTCCCCGAGCGATGATGCCGCCCGTGCAGGCTGGCTTTACTACGTTGGTGGCCTGACCCAGGACCAGATCGCCCGGGAACTCGGCGTGTCACGCCAGAGGGCGCAGCGACTGGTCTCGCGCGCCATGGCCGAGGGGCTGATCCATGTCCGGCTCGAACATCGGATCGCCGCCTGTCTTGACCTCGAGTCGCGTCTGACCCGGCGCTTCGGCCTGACCCGCTGCCGGGTTGCCCCCTCTCCGGGGCAAGGGGGGGATCCGATCGCCTCGATCGCGCCGACTGCGGCAGCAGAACTGGAGCGGTTCTTGCGGATGCCCGAGCCGCTGGTGATCGCGCTAGGCACTGGGCGCGCGTTGCGTGGTATGGTCGATGCGATGGAGGGGCTCGAGGCGGAACAGCACCGACTCGTCTCGATGATCGGGAACATCGCACCCGATGGGTCCGCCTCGTTCTTCGATGTCATCATGCGCATCGCAGATAAGGTTAGGGCGCCCCATTACCCGATGCCTGTGCCCGTCGTGTCGGAGACGGCCGAAGAACGCGCCGCCTTCCATGCGCTCGCGCCAGTGCGGCGAGTGGTGGATCTGGCACGCGCGGCCGACGTGATCTTCGTCGGGGTGGGCCAGATGGGTCCGAACGCGCCGCTGGTTGCCGATGGCTTCGTCTCGCAGGCAGAGATGGCGGAGATGGAGGCGCGGGGAGCGGTCGGCGAGATCGCCGGCTGGATCTTCGATTCGCAGGGCCAATACCTTGATGTCGGGACCAACGAGCGCGTCGGCGGTGTGCGTGTTCCTGCTGAAAGATCGAACCCTGTGATCGGCGTTGCCGCCGGCCCGGCGAAAGTGGCTGCGATCACTGCAGCCCTTAGGTCGCGAATCCTCAATGGCCTCATCACCGACGAGGCGACCGCTCGGGCGATTCTGGACCGGGGCTGACCAAAATCTGAGCGAAATTTGAATGCCGTCGAAAGATCGACGTTGACAGATTGCGCTAACGTGTGAGTAATTGCCCGCAAGGCGATGATTTGCTCAGTCGCCGATGAGGGAGGAGAAATCGATGACTTTGACAACCCGTGCCCTTCTGGGCGCGACGGCCGCGGTTTGCCTGTCGTCCTGGGCGATGGCCGATACGATCACCGTTGCAACCGTGAACAACGGCGACATGGTGCGCATGCAGGGCCTGATGGATGACTTCAAGGCCAAGCACCCCGACATCGACGTGCAGTGGGTGACGCTGGAAGAGAACGTCCTGCGCCAGAACGTGACGACCGATATCGCCACCGGCGGAGGACAGTACGACGTGCTGACCATCGGCACCTACGAGGTTCCGATCTGGGGCAAGCAGGGCTGGCTCGTTTCGCTGAACGACCTTCCGGAGTCCTACGATGTCAACGACCTGCTGCCCGCGATCCGCGGCGGCCTGACCGTCGACGGCAACCTCTTTGCCGCCCCGTTCTACGGCGAAAGCTCGATGGTGATGTATCGCAAGGACCTGATGGAAGCGGCGGGTCTGACCATGCCCGAGGCGCCGACCTGGGCGGACATCGAGAAGGCGGCTGCCGCCATGACCGACAAGTCCAAGGAACAGTACGGCATCTGCCTTCGCGGCAAGGCCGGCTGGGGCGAGAACATGGCCTTCCTGACCGCCATGTCGAACTCTTACGGCGCGCGCTGGTTCGACGAGAACTGGAAGCCGCAGTTCGATCAGCCCGAATGGAAGGCGACGCTCGATGCCTACCTGAACCTGATGAACAACTACGGCCCGCCCGGCGCGTCGAACAACGGCTTCAACGAAAACCTGACGCTGTTCCAACAGGGCAAGTGCGGCATGTGGATCGACGCCACGGTCGCCGCGTCCTTCGTGACCGGCAAGGACTCGACGGTCGCCGACAAGGTGGGCTTCGCCCTGGCGCCGGACAATGGCCTTGGCAAGCGCGGCAACTGGCTCTGGGCCTGGTCGCTCGCGATCCCGACCTCGAGCAAGCATCAGGAAGCGGCCAAGACCTTCATCGACTGGGCGACCAACAAGGACTACCTCGCCCTCGTCGCCTCGAAGGAAGGCTGGGCCAACGTGCCTCCGGGGACCCGGACCTCGCTCTACGAGAACCCGGAATATGCCAAGGTTCCGTTCGCCAAGATGACGCTCGACTCGATTAACGCGGCTGACCCGACCCATCCGACGGTCAAGCCGGTTCCCTATGTCGGCGTCCAGTTCGTGGCGATCCCCGAGTTCCAGGGCCTCGGCACCACCGTGGGCGAGCTGTTCTCGGCTGCACTGGCTGGGCAGAAGTCGGCTGACGACGCCCTGGCCGAAGCCCAGGCGGCCGTGACCGACGAGATGACCTCGGCCGGCTACATCAAGTGATGCGTTTGGGGCCGGGCTTCGGTCCGGCCCCGCCTCCCGCGAAGGGCGGATCGCTTCTCCAGGTCCGCCCTTCGCCTCCGGCCGCTATGCGCGGCCCAGGTCCGACAAAACCGGCGCGTATGGCCCCATTTCTAGGGCCGCAAGCGTGCCACTTCCCGGCCCCATCCTCCGGAGACTGCCATGTCGACGCAATCCACCCGTCTTGCCGCGCGCCTGATGGTGGCGCCTTCGGTCATCCTGCTGTTCATCTGGATGATCGTGCCGCTGGCGATGACGCTGTACTTCTCGTTCCGGCTGTATCGTCTCCTGTCGCCTGACCGGACCGGGTGGGTCGGCTTCAACAACTTTGTTTGGTTCCTGAAATCGCCCGATTTCTGGTTGGCGATCTGGAATACGCTGGCCCTCGTGGGTGGGGTGCTGATCATCACCGTCGTTCTCGGCACGCTGGTTGCGCTGCTGATCGACCAGCCGGTGAAGGGGCAGGGGGTCCTCCGCATCCTTGTGATCGCGCCCTTCTTCGTCATGCCGCCGGTCGCCGCGTCGATCTGGGAAAACCTGTTCATGCACCCCCAGAACGGCCTGTTCGCCGCCGTTGCGCGCGGTCTCGGGGCGCAGCCGATCCTGTTCCTCGAGCAGTATCCGATGCCATCGGTCATCGGGATCGTCGCCTGGGAATGGTTGCCCTTCGCGACGCTGATCCTCCTGACCGCCCTGCAATCGCTGTCCTCTGAACAGCTCGAGGCCGCCGAGATGGACGGCGCCAGCGCCTTCAGCCGCTTCCGCTACATCATCCTGCCGCACCTGACCCGCGCGATCACAGCCGTTATCCTGATCCAGACCATCTTCCTTCTGGGGATCTTCGGCGAGATCTACACCACGACGCAGGGCGGGCCCGGATCGGCCTCGACCACGCTTCCCTACATGATCTTCAAGCAGGCAATCGTGGCCAAGGACATCGGCCGCGCGGCTGCGGGCGGGATCATCGCGGTCATCCTCGCAAACATCGTCGCGGTCTTCCTGATGCGCGGCCTTGGCAAGAACCTCGACGCCTGAGCGGAGGAGAACACATGGCCCGCACCCTTTCGCCCCGACGCCGCCTGCTGACCACGATTGCTGCCTGGTCCGTCGCGCTGCTGATCTTCTTCCCGGTCCTGTGGATGCTGATCACCAGCTTCAAGACCGAGGCATCGGCCGTCGCATCGCCGCCCGAGCTCTTCTCTGCCAGCTGGACGCTCGAGAACTATGCCGAGGTCTGGGCGCGGTCCGACTATCCGCGCTTCTTCTGGAACTCAGTCGTGATCTCGATCGGCTCGACCCTGCTTGGCCTCGCGGTGGCAATCCCGGCTGCCTGGTCCATGGCCTTCGTGCCGACGAAGCGCACCAAGGACCTGCTGATGTGGATGCTGTCGACAAAGATGATGCCCGCGGTCGCGGTCATGATCCCGCTCTACCTCGTCTTCCAGCGGATTGGCCTGTTCGACACCAAGACCGGCCTCGTCCTGGCGCTGATGCTGATGAACCTGCCGATCATCGTCTGGATGCTCTACACCTACTTCCGCGAGATCCCGGGCGAGATCCTGGAAGCCGCGCGGATGGACGGGGCGAGCCTCTGGAACGAGATCGTCTATGTGCTGACGCCGATGGCGATCCCCGGCATCGCCTCGACGCTCCTTCTCAACGTGATCCTCGCCTGGAACGAGGCGTTCTGGACCATCACGCTGACCACCACCAAGGCAGCGCCGCTTTCGGCCTTCATCGCCAGCTTCTCGGCGCCGCAGGGCCTGTTCTACGCGAAACTCAGCGCGGCCAGCACCATGGCCATCGCTCCGATCCTGATCCTTGGCTGGTTCAGCCAGAAGCAACTCGTCCGCGGCCTGACCTTTGGCGCCGTGAAGTAAGGGGAAAGACATGGGCAAGATCACCCTTAGGAATGTGGCCAAGCGCTTCGGTGAAGTTGCGGTCATTCCCGACATCAACCTCGACATCGAGGACGGCGAGTTCGTGGTCTTCGTCGGCCCGTCGGGCTGCGGGAAATCCACGCTGCTGCGCCTGATCGCGGGGCTCGAGGATGTTTCGGACGGCACGATCCAGATCGATGGCGTGAACGCCACGGACCTGCCGCCGGCCAAGCGCGGGCTGGCGATGGTGTTCCAGAGCTATGCGCTCTATCCGCACATGACCGTGCGCAAGAACATCGCCTTCCCGCTGAAGATGGCGGGAATGGATCCGGCGGAAATCGAGCGCAAGGTCGAAGGGGCAGCGAAGGTCCTGAACCTTTCCAACTACCTTGAACGGCGTCCGGGCCAGCTTTCCGGGGGCCAGCGCCAACGCGTTGCCATCGGCCGGGCGATCGTGCGGGAACCGAAGGCATTCCTGTTCGACGAACCGCTGTCGAACCTCGACGCCGCGCTGCGGGTCAACATGCGGATCGAGATCAGCGAACTGCACCAGTCGCTGAAGACCACGATGATCTACGTGACCCACGACCAGGTCGAGGCCATGACCATGGCCGACAAGATCGTGGTGCTGAACGCAGGCCGGATCGAGCAGGTCGGCAGCCCGCTGGAACTGTATCGCCGCCCCGCGAACCTGTTCGTCGCGGGCTTCATCGGGAGCCCGAAGATGAACTTCATCGAGGGTGCCGAGGCGCAGAAGCACGACGCGGCCACCATCGGCATCCGCCCCGAGCACATCGACCTGTCCACGACCGCTGGCCAGTGGAAGGGCGTCGTCGGGATGTCCGAGCATCTGGGCTCCGACACCTTCATGCGGGTGACGGGCGACGGGGTCGGCACGCTGACCGTCCGGGCCAGCGGCGAAGTCGCGGCGGAGCAAGGAGACACTGTCTGGCTTACCCCGCAGTCGGGCAAGCTTCATCGCTTTGATGCAAATGGAAAGTCGCTCGCATGAGACTGGAAGGCAAATGCGCCCTGATAACAGGCGCCGCGCGGGGCATCGGCCTTGAATTCGCGCGGGCCTACCTGCGCGAGGGGGCAAAGGTCGCGATCGCGGATATCAACTATGCCGCCGCAGATGCCGCCGCGAACGAGCTGGGCGATGGTGCGATCGCGATCCGCATGGATGTGAGCGAGCAGGCGAGCATCGAGGCGGCGGTGGCAGAGGCCGTCGAACGCATGGGGCGGATCGACATCCTCGTGAATAACGCTGCCCTGTTCGACCTGGCGCCAATTGTCGAGATCACCCGCGCCAGCTACGATCGACTGTTCTCGATCAACGTCGCCGGTACGCTTTTCACCATGCAGGCGGTCGCCCGGCATATGATCGCCCGTGGCGGCGGCGGCAAGATCATCAACATGGCCAGCCAGGCCGGACGCCGGGGCGAGGCCCTGGTCGCGGTCTACTGCGCGACCAAGGCCGCCGTCATCAGCCTGACCCAGAGCGCGGGGCTGAACCTCATCAAGCACGGCATCAACGTCAATGCGATCGCGCCTGGCGTGGTCGATGGCGACCATTGGGACGGGGTTGATGCGTTGTTCGCCAAGTACGAGGGCCTGCCGAAAGGCGAGAAGAAACGCCGCGTCGGGCTCGAGGTGCCGTTCGGCCGCATGGGCACCGCGCAGGATCTGACTGGCATGGCGATCTTTCTTGCCTCTGCCGAGTCCGATTACGTCGTTTCGCAGACCTACAACGTCGATGGCGGGAACTGGATGAGTTGACGGGCAAGGACGCCTTCTTCGCTTTCACGACCGCCCAAATTCCGAGGCCAAGCCATGCCGCGTATCGTCTCCCTTCCCGCCTATGACCGCCGCCGCCTGAGCCGGGGTATCGTCCATATCGGCCTCGGCAACTTCCACCGCGCGCACCAGGCCGTCTATCTGGACGACCTGTTTGCCAAGGGGCGCGACCATGACTGGGCCATCGTCGGCGCGGGCGTCCGGGAAGGCGACGCGCGGATGCGCGACCAGTTGCGCGCGCAGGACTACCTTTCGACCGTTATCGAGCTTGATCCCGCAGGTCACAAGGCGCGGCGTATTGGCGCCATGATCGACTTTGCCGAAGTGGCACCCGACAACGCCCCGCTGATCGCCGCGATGGCCGATCCCGCGATACGCATCGTCTCGCTCACCGTGACCGAGGGCGGATACTTCGTTGATCCGGCGACGGGACGCTTCGATCCCGGCGCGGCTGACATCACGGCAGACGCCCGTAACCCCGGCAAACCGATCACGGCCTTCGGCGCGATCCTCGCGGCGCTCAAGGCGCGGCGCGCGGCTGGCGTGCAGCCCTTCACCGTCATGTCCTGCGACAACCTGCCCGGCAACGGCCATGTCACCCGTGACGCCGTCACCGGACTTGCCGATCTTTCCGATCCGGCCTTTGCCGACTGGGTGCGGGCCAACGTGGCCTTCCCCAATGGCATGGTCGACCGCATCACCCCGGCGACCGGACCGCGCGAGCGCGCCCTTGCCGCAGAGTTCGGGCTGGACGACCCGGTGCCGGTTACCTGCGAGCCGTTCCGTCAATGGGTGCTCGAGGATCATTTCACCGCCGGGCGTCCGGCGCTGGAAGAGGTCGGCGTGACCTTTACCGATCACGTCCATGCCTACGAGGCGATGAAGATCCGCATCCTCAACGGTGGCCACGCGATCATCGCCTATCCGGGCGGTCTTCTGGACATCGAACTGGTGCACGAAGCGATGGCGGATCCGCAGATTGCAGCTTTCCTTGCCAAGGTCGAAGGCGAGGACATCGTTCCCTTGGTGCCGCCGGTGCCGAATACTGATCTTGGCGACTACTTCCGGCTGATCCAGGGCCGCTTCGCCAATCCCGAAATCGCCGACACGATCCGTCGCCTGTGCCTTGACGGATCGAACCGTCAACCGAAATTCATCCTCCCGTCCCTTCGGGACAACCTTGCGGCGGGTCGGGTGCCCGAAGGGCTGATCCTCGAATGCGCGCTGTGGTGCCGCTACTGCGCCGGGACAACCGACAGCGGCGCGGTCACGGCACCGAACGATCCCAATTGGGACCGACTGACGATTGTTGCCCAATCGGCGAAAGCCGACCCGTCGCGCTGGCTGGCCATGGACGACATCTATGGCGAGATCGGGCGCGATGCGCGGGTGCAGGCCAGCTTTGCGAAATGGCTGTCTGCCCTTTGGGCGCGGGGGACCCGGGCGGTTCTGGCGGACTACCTGCGCGGGTGATCGCGGGGGATTAGGCGAGCGCACAATCGGGCGGCTCTGATTCGTTCTTCTGCCCGTTTTCGCGTCTCTTGGCCGGTTTTGTCCGGCGTCTTGGCGGGAACCTGCCCAATTTTCGTGCAGAACCCTGTGCCACCTTTTCGGGAAGGGCGCAGAAATGTTACTGATGCACTACGCTGCAGTTGCAGAATATTGCTATCCCGCGATGCAATTGTGATGAGGCGAGCGCCGTAGCTCGCATTTGCAGAGGGTTTGCGGTAGATGCATGGCAGCAATGCGCTCAACGCAAGGGTCTTTTGCTGGATCGCTTGACCCGGAAATGTCATTTACCCGCCCGAACCTGCTGAAAACAACCAAGGCCATGCCCGCTCCTATCCAATTCGCGCCGCGCGTCCGTCGTCGTGACGTTCTGGCTGCCGTTCCCGTGACGGCAGTGGCGCTGGCGACCACGGCTTGGCCTTTCCAGGCAGGTGCACAGGATACGGCAGTGAGTGCTGCGGCGCAGAAATTCTCCTTCGATCAGTTGTCGGACGAGATGCGCGCCCTTGCGGCCCAGCCATATGCCGCACCCGAGCACAAGGATTCGGCATTCGACGATCTGAGCTACGACGATTACCGGCTGATCAGCTTCCGCCCCGAGAAGGCGCGCTGGCAGGAAGACGGCAGCTTCTTCCGGCTTCATGCCCTGCCGATGGGCTGGCTGTTCAAGGACCCGATCCAGCTTTTCGAAGTGACCGGCGATCAAGCGGCACCGATCGTCGTGACCACAGACGATTTCCAATTCCTGAACGATCTGGCGACCCGGCTGCCGGCGAACCCGCAGATGCCGGGGATTGCCGGGTTCCGCCTGCACACGCCGCTGAACCGCCCCGATGTCTGGGACGAGGTCGTGGCATTTCTTGGCGCCAGCTATTTCCGGGCGCTTGGCCGGGGTAATGCCTATGGCATTTCCGCCCGTGGCCTTGCGATCAATTCCGGTCTCGACACCGCCGAGGAATTCCCGCGGTTCTCGCGCTTCTACATCGAAAAGCCCGGCGATGCGCGGCAGACGATCACGATCTACGCCGCGCTCGAAAGCCCCAGCGTGACCGGCGCATATCGCTTTGTCATCACGCCCGGCGCCGAGACGCTGATGGACGTGACGGCCCGGCTGTTCTTCCGGCAGGATGTGCAGCAGCTTGGCGTCGCGCCGCTGACGTCGATGTTCCTGTTCTCGGAAAAGAACCGCCATCAGTTCGACGACTTCCGCCCAAATGTCCATGACAGCGACGGGTTGCGGATTGTCGGCGCGAACGGCGAGACGATCTGGCGGCCGCTGAACAATCCGCCGCGCCTGTCCGGGTCGTATTTCCAGGAAACCAGTCCGCGCGCCTTCGGCCTGTTCCAGCGCGACCGTAACTTCGAGAACTATCAGGACCCCGGCACCGCGTACGACCGTCGCCCGTCACTGAATGTCGAGCCGGTCGGCGATTGGGGAGCAGGTTTCGTGCGATTGTTCGAGATTCCGACGGAATCCGAGGCGAACGACAACATCGTTGCGTTTTGGGTGCCAGATGGCCATATCAAGGCCGGAGATTCGCGGGAATTCTCCTACCGGCTGCGGTGGGGCGATCTGCCGCATGATAGCAACGAGACTCTGGCCTATGTATACGAAACTCGGGCCGGCAAGGGTGGCGTCGCAGGCAGCGAAGCTAGCGACGGGACGAGGAAGTTCGTCGTCGATTTCAAGGGCGGCCTGCTTGGCAACCTCCCGGCTGACGCTTCCGTAAAGGCCGTGGTCACGATCACGGGAGGCGAGATTGTGCAGCAGACTTTGCAGCATATCTCCGAGCGCGAAGATATCTGGAGGCTCGTGGTCGACGTTTCGGCCCAGCCTGGAGCAACGGTGGAACTCTCGGCGCATGTCGCGGGTTTCGGGCGGAAACTGACTGAACTCTGGCTTTATCAATGGGTGGTGGCGTGATGCAATCGTCCGAGGGCATGATGGATCGTGAATTCGTGGAACTGGCAGGTCGGATCGGCGCCCTGCCCGAGGCCCCTCTGGCAATGCCCAAACAGATGCTGGAGGCCCCCGCTCGCAAGCAGGGTCTTGTGATGGCGCGACTTGTGCTAGGATTGGGTCGTGCCGAAACGACCAGCGGCGCGCAACGGGGTGAGCGCTGATAAATGCAACCGGACGGGCGAAGTGACGGTGCCCAGAACGGGGCCGCCGTTCTGACTGCGCGCCTGTCGGTCTTTGCTCTCAGCATCGCCGCCGCGGCAACCGGGTTCATGCTGTTCCTGCAGTTCGGTCAGGCCGACGGTCTTGATGGCTGGGATATCGTCCGCTCAGTCCTGATCGGACTATCGACCTTCTGGCTGGCCTGGGGTGCGGCGCAGGGTCTTCTCGGACTGACGACCCGGCCGGTTGCGCCGGAGATCCCGGCGGCGCCGATCAACGGACGAACGGCGATCCTCGTGCCGGTTTACAACGAGGACCCGGTCATCACCTTTGCCCGCGTGGCGGCGATGGACCAGTCGATCGCCGCGACGGGGACCGATGCAACGATCCACTTCGCCATCCTCTCGGACACCCGCAACGAAGAGATCGCCGCGCGCGAGGCGCTGTGGTTCCTGCGACTGCTGCGCGACCGGGATGCCGAGGGGCGCATCTTCTACCGTCGCCGCGAAAAGAATACCGGACGCAAGGCCGGCAACATCGAGGATTTCTTCACCCGCTCGGGCGGCGCCTATGACTATGCGGTGATCCTTGACGCCGACAGCTTGATGGAAGGCGCGACCGTCCTCGAGATGATCCGCAGGATGGAGGCTGCGCCGGATCTCGGGTTGCTGCAGACGCTGCCGCGGGTGATCCGCGCCCGGTCACGCTTCGGCCGGGCGATGCAGTTCTCGGCCAGCTTCTTTTCCCCGATCTTTGCCCGCGGCCTGGCGATGATGCAGGGGCGCACGGGGCCGTTCTGGGGTCACAACGCCATCGTCCGCGTCCGCGCCTTTGCGGCGAGCTGCGGTCTGCCTGAACTGAAGGGGAAGCCCCCCTTCGGCGGCCACATCCTCAGCCACGATTACGTCGAGGCGGCTCTGCTGGCGCGGGCCGGCTGGACCGTGCGCCTGGATGACGACCTTGACGGATCGTTCGAGGAAGGGCCGGAGAACATCGTCGATCACGCCAAGCGGGATCGCCGCTGGTGCCAGGGCAACCTGCAGCATACCCGCCTGATCGCCGCGCCCGGTCTGAAGTTCTGGAGCCGTTGGGTCTTTGTTCAGGGTGTGCTGGCCTATATCGCACCGCTCTTCTGGCTGGCCTTCATCCTTGCGAGCGTCTTGGCGCAGGAATTCGCTCCGGCGCCCAACTACTTCCCCGAGGCCGGTTGGCCCTTCCCGGTCTTTCCCGTCTCGGAATCCGCGAAAGCCATCGGTCTGGCTGTCGGCATCTTCGGCCTTCTGCTTCTGCCCAAGCTCCTGATCGCGCTCGACGCCATGGCCACGGGGCGCGCGCGCAGCTTCGGCGGCGGCCTTCGGGCCTTTGTCTCGACCGTTGTGGAGTTGCTGCTGTCTTCTGTCATCGCGCCGATCCTGCTCATGTATCAGACCCGGTCGGTCTTTCAGGTGGTCTTTGGCCGCGATGGAGGCTGGCCCGCGAACAACCGAGGCGATGGTCGGCTGACGGTAGCCGAGGCCTGGGCAGCGTCCCGGTGGATCTCGCTCAATGGTCTGGCCGGGCTTTCCGTTGTCTATTTCCTTGCGCCCGGTCTTGTCCTATGGCTTTCCCCTGTAGCCTTGCCGATGATCCTGGCGCCCTTCGTGATCTCCTGGTCGTCGCAGGACAGCCGGTCCGGACTGATGACTGTGCCTGCAGAGATTGCGCCTTCGCCAGTCATCGGACTGCACGACACTTGCGTGCGGGCCTGGCTCGGGGAGGAAGAGACGATGGTCGAGACTGTAGCCAACGCGAACGGAGCCGTGCCGCCCGTTCATGCCTGACCTGTCGCCGAACCGGGCCGCGCGGTCAGAGCGGGACCCACGCCTCGACGTGTTTCGTGGCCTTGCGCTGGTGATGATCTTCATCAACCACGTGCCCGGAACCATTTACGAGAATTTCACCAGCCGGAACTTCGGATTTTCCGACGCGGCAGAGGGCTTTGTGCTGATGTCCGGCGTGTCGGCCGGTCTGGCCTATGGACTGTCGTTCCGTTCGCCGCCCTATTGGCCCGCGATCTCGCGTGTCTGGGGGCGGGTCTGGACCCTTTATCTGGTCCACCTGCTGATCTCGGTCTGGGCGCTGGCCATTGCAGCGACTGCGGCCTTGAGATTCGGTGCGGTAAACCGGCTGTTTCTCAACGAGGTCAACTTCCTCTTCGAGTCGCCCCTAGCCTTCCTTATCGGCTTGCCGCTCATGACCCTGCAGTTGGGATACATCAATATTCTGCCGCTTTATGCGGTCCTGATGTTCGTCACCCCGCTGTTGCTCTGGGTGGCGCTGCGGTGGCCGTGGGTGCTTCTGGCCTGTTCGGTCCTGCTGTGGCTCGTCGCCGGCTTCAGTGGCTGGAACTTTCCCACTTTCCCCAAGCCCGGCGGCTGGTTCTTCAATCCCCTGACCTGGCAGATCGTCTTTGTTTGCGGCCTTCTGACGGGTGTCGAGCTCAAGCAGGGACGGCGCCTTGTCCCGATCCGCCGCGACCTGCAATTGATGTCGGCAATCTTCCTGCTGGTCAGCGCGATCCTGGCGCAAAACCACGCCCTTGGCGACGCCTTCAACACGGCCATGTGGCAGGCGTTTCAGGATGGCTGGCCCCGGTTCATCACGACCATCGACAAGATGCACGAAACCTGGCCCCGGCTGCTGCATATCCTGTCCCTGGGCTATCTGCTTTCCACCCTCGGCTGGGTCCGGACCGCGTCGGCTTCCCGCTTTGCCGCGCCGCTGGCCCTTCTCGGGCGCCACGCGCTTCCGGTTTTTGCCTGCGGCAGCCTTCTGGCGCTGGCTGGTCAGTCGTTGAAAGAGGTCGTCAACGGCGGTTTCGCGCTGGACTCGGTGATCATCCTTGCCGGATTGCTGGTTCAGCTTGCGCTGGCCTGGGCCCGCGACAAGCATCGCCATGCCAGCCGAAAAGCGGCGCATGGGAATCAGAAATCGACAGTCGCAGACAGATGACGGTTACGGATTAGGCGCATTTGCCTTGAGGGCCTGCATTTTGTGCAGTGAGCCGGCCCCCATGCGGTAGCCCATGCGGCATATGCAGAATTACTCCCCGCTTCGCGCGGAATTCGCTCAATTGACCGAGCGGTTCGGGATCACCGGATCGTGAAAAGGGTGTGCGGCGGCGATCGTACTTGGCGGTCCGTCACCGCCGCACGGGGTGCAACAATTTGCTGCGGGGCCAAGATAGGCATTCGGCGACAGGTTATCCAGTCGTCGTAACGCCGATGCGCGCCATGCCGCAGCCCAAAAAGGGTTTCCCTGACGATGAGCTACATGACGAGACTGATCACCGGAGCGACGGTGGCGGCATCGCTGATGTCCGGCGTCGCGATGGCGGAGGAGGATACGATCAAGATCGGCGTCCTGCACTCTCTCTCCGGCACGATGGCCATTTCCGAGACCACGCTGAAGGACACCGTCCTGATGCTGATCGACGAACAGAACAAGAAGGGCGGGCTGCTGGGCAAGAAGCTCGAGGCCGTCGTGGTCGACCCGGCTTCCGACTGGCCGCTCTTTGCTGAAAAGGCGCGAGAACTGCTGACCGTCGACAAGGTCGACGTGATCTTCGGTTGCTGGACCTCGGTGTCGCGGAAATCGGTCCTGCCGGTGCTGGAGGAGCTGAACGGCCTGCTGTTCTATCCCGTCCAGTACGAGGGCGAGGAAAGCTCGAAGAACGTCTTTTACACCGGCGCTGCGCCGAACCAGCAGGCGATACCGGCGGTCGACTACTTCCTGAACGAGCTTGGCGTGCAGAAATTCGCACTCCTCGGCACCGACTACGTCTATCCCCGTACCACGAACAACATCCTCACGGCCTACCTGAAATCGAAGGGCATTCCGGAGAGCGACATCTTCGTGAACTACACCCCCTTCGGCCAGTCTGACTGGGCCAAGATCGTGTCGGACGTGAAAGCGCTCGGTGCTGATGGCAAGAAGGTCGGCGTGATCTCGACCATCAACGGCGACGCCAATATCGGCTTCTACAAGGAACTCGCCGCCTCGGGCATCACCGCCGAGCAGATTCCGGTCGTGGCCTTCTCGGTGGGTGAAGAGGAGCTTTCGGGCCTTGGCGCGGGTGACCTGAAGAACCTCGTCGGCCAGCTGGCCGCCTGGAACTACTTCGAAAGCGCCGACACGCCGGAAAACAAGGCCTTCATCGAGCAGTGGCACGCCTTCACCGGCAATCCGAAGCGCACCACCAACGACCCGATGGAAGCCACCTATATCGGCTTCAATATGTGGGTGAACGCGGTCGAGAAGGCCGGCACCACCGATGTCGACAAGGTTTCGGAAGCGATGATTGGCGAGGAATTCCCGAACCTGACGGGCACCACGGCCAAGATGCTGCCGAACCACCACCTGACCAAGCCGGTCCTGATCGGCGAGATCAAGGAAGACGGCCAGTTCGACATCATCAGCCAGACCGAGCCGGTTGCCGGCGACGCCTGGACCGATTTCCTGCCGGAATCGGCGGTGCTCGAGTCCGACTGGGCGACGCTCAAGTGCGGCATGTACAACACGCAGACCAAGACCTGCGTGCAGCTCAAGTCGAATTACTGATCACGGTTGGGGCGGGGGCCTGACCCCCGCCCGCATTCCCCATCCTAGGCGGACATGATGCGCTCCCTCCTTGCGGCGCTCGCGGCCGTTCTGGCGCTGGCCTCCGCGGCCCTGGCGCAGGACGCTCCCGGCCCCCTGCAGACCATTCTTCAGCACTATCGCGAGCCGATCCTGAAAAGCTCGCGCACGACCGTTGGTCCTGCCATCGCCGCGCTTGCCGGCAGCGGCCTCCCCGGGGCGGAGACCGTGCTGCAGGCCTGGTCGGATCGCGCGCTCTGGGTTCGAAAGGGCGACGGCTTCTTTGCCATCGCTACTGCATCGGGCGGCGACCTGACCCTGACTGACGTGGACAGCGGCCAGTCCATCGGCACGGCCCCGAAGGCCGAGTTCGAGCAGCTTCGGCCCAACTCCGGCATCAAGTCGGTGATCGGCTCGGCGATGGTGCAGTTCCAGCTGAGTTCTCCCGACAAGGTGACGCGGGAAAAGGCGCTGGCCTCGATCGCGCGCGACCCGTCGGCCGATCAACTGGCGCCGCTGCGCGCGTCGATCGCCGGAGAACCCGATCCGGACCTGAAGGCCCAGAAGGAACGTCTGGACCGCTTGCTGACCCTGCGCTTTGATCCTGACGAGGCTGCGCGGGTTGCCGCTATCGAAAGCTTTTCCGGCGATATCGGCGTCGATTTGCGCGCTGCGCTGAACCCGATCGTTGCCGCGACGCGTGCCGCCGGCCCTGCGGTGCCGGATGGCGCGAACGTCGCGCGGATGCTGACGCCCGGTTCCGCCGCCTTGCCCGAGGATGAGGCCAAGGCGCTGCTCGTGAGCGCCGGCATCCTGCAGCCGGTCATCACGCCTGCCGAACGCGCCAAGGCGCTGGCCGCCAACATCGTCGACGGCAAGGTCGGCGGCTTTGCCGTGGCCGACCTCGGCACCGAAGCCAACCGCAGCGCCGCCTATGAGGCGCTTGAAGCCTCGGGCGCCGTTCCGCCGGCCGCGTCGGATGCGGATGTCGCCGCGGCCCTTTCGGCAGCCGTGTTCTACGAAACCTACGCCGAACCCTCGCGGGCTGTGACCGATGCCGCGCTGGCGACCCTGCGGTCGGTCGAGATCCGGCTGGCGCTGAACCAGTTCGCCGACCTTGCGCTCGATGCGATGTCGCTAGCCTCGATCTACTTCCTGGCCGCCATTGGCCTCGCCATCACCTTCGGGGTGATGCGGGTCATCAACATGGCCCATGGCGAGTTCATCATGATGGGCGCCTATACGGGCTACGTCGTGCAGCAATACATCGCCGACTACACGCTTTCGATCCTCGTGGCGCTGCCGGCGGCCTTCATCGTCGGCGCACTGGCAGGCGTCGCGATGGAGCGGCTGGTGATCCGCCGCCTTTATCATCGGCCGCTGGAGACGCTGCTAGCCACTTTCGGCGTGTCGATCGCGCTGCAACAACTCGCCAAGAACATCTTCGGCACGCAGGCGCGGCCGCTGACCTCGCCCGACTGGCTGGGCGGTGCGCTGACCTTCAACGACATCGTCTCGATCAGCTACATCCGCATCGCGATCTTTGTCCTCGCGCTGATCTTTCTTGGCGTCTTCCTGTTCATCATGAAGCGCACTCGGCTGGGTCTCGAAGTGCGCGCGGTCACCCAGAATCCGAAAATGGCCGCTAGCATGGGCATCAACCCCGAGCGCATCAACATGATGACCTTCGCGCTCGGCTCCGGCATCGCCGGCATCGCCGGGGTGGCGATCGGGCTATTCGCCAAGGTCACATCGGAACTTGGCCAAGACTACATCGTGCAAAGCTTCATGACCGTGGTCGTGGGCGGCGTGGGCAACATCTGGGGCACGTTGCTTGGCGCGACGCTGATCGGCTTCCTGCAGAAGGGGATCGAATGGTTCAACCCGTCGAACACGCTCGCGGCGCAGACCTACATGATCATCTTCATCATCATCTTCATCCAGTTCCGGCCGCGAGGGATCATCGCCCTCAAGGGCCGCGCGGCGGGAGACTGACATGGCAGCCGCACCCGCCCGCATGCCCTTGCTGCGCAAGCACCCGTCGCTCCTGATCTTCCTCGGGGTGCTTGCGCTCTTCACCCTCGCGGTCACGCTGATGTCCGAGGCCTACGGGCCGGGGCTGATCTCGGCCTCCTTCGTCAAGACGCTCGGCAAGACCCTGTGCCTGTGCCTTATCGCGCTCGCGATGGATCTGGTCTGGGGCTACACCGGCATCCTGAGCCTTGGGCATTTCGCTTTCTTCGGGCTTGGCGGCTACATGATCGGCATGTGGCTGATGTATGCGCGGACCCGCGACATTGTCGTAGCCTCGCTCGCCAACGCCGCTTTGCCGCCCACGCCCGAGGAGATCCGCGACGCGATCGCGGTGCAGATCTTCGGCGTTGTCGGCGGCAATGTGTTCCCGACGATCTGGTATTTCGCCTCGAGCTTCTGGGCGCAACTGGCGCTCGTGGTGATTGTGCCCGGTATTCTGGCGCTGGTCTTCGGCTGGCTCGCCTTCCGCAGCCGGGTCACGGGCGTGTACCTCTCTATCCTCACGCAGTCGATGACGCTGGCACTGGCGCTCTGGCTCTTCCAGAACGACAGCGGCCTTCGCGGCAACAACGGCCTGTCGGGCTTGCAGAACCTGCCGGGCGCCGATGCCATTCCGCAAAGCTACATCTCGATCTGGTTCTTCTGGGCCTCGGCTGCGGCGCTCGGAGTCGCCTATCTTCTGTGCTTCTGGATCGTGTCAGGCAAGTTCGGCTCGGTCCTGCGTGGCATCCGCGACGACGAGGCGCGGGTGCGGTTCCTGGGTTACCCGGTGGAGGGGTTCAAGCTCTTCGTCTTCACCCTGACGGCAGTGCTCGCGGGACTGGCGGGGGCGCTCTACTACCCGCAGGCCGGCATCATCAACCCGGCCGAGATGGCGCCGATCGCTTCGGTCTATCTCGCGGTCTGGGTGGCGATCGGGGGCAGGGGACGACTTTACGGCGCGGTGATCGGTGCGGCTTTCGTGAGCCTGGTTTCCAGCGTGTTCACCGGCGGCCGCGTGCCGGATGTGAACCTTGGGTTCTACACGATCCAGTGGGTTGACTGGTGGCAGGTGATGCTGGGGATCGCCTTCGTCATTGTCACCATCGTGTCGCCCAAAGGGATCGGCGGAATCTTCGACTGGTTCGAGGGCGTGAAAAGCCCCGACCGCAAGGGTGAACCGCTCGGCCCCGATGACGGCGCGCTGCGCGAGAAGGAGGCGATCGAATGAACTCGCTTCTCGAGGTTTCGGGCGTCTCGGTAACTTTCGACGGCTTCCGTGCCATCAACAACCTGTCCTTCCGCATCGGCCCGCAGGAAATGCGGGCGATCATCGGGCCAAACGGCGCGGGCAAGACCACGTTCATGGATATCGTCACCGGCAAGACCAAGCCGGACACCGGCCGCGTGGTCTGGGGGGATCGCTCGTTGTCGCTGCTCAAGATGTCCGAAAGCCAGATCGCGCAAGTGGGGATCGGCCGCAAGTTCCAGCGACCGACGGTGTTCGAGGACCAGCTGGTGCGAGAGAACCTGATGATGGCGGTCAAACGCCCGCGCGGCCCGGTGCCGGTCCTGTTCTTCCGCCCCTCGGCAGCCGACCATGCGCGGGTCGAGGAACTGGCGGGCGAGATCGGGCTTGCCGACCATCTGGACCGCAAGTCCGGGGAACTGAGCCACGGCCAGAAGCAGTGGTTGGAAATCGGGATGCTTCTGGCACAGGAGCCGAAGCTTTTGCTGGTCGACGAACCGGCGGCGGGCATGACCTTGGCCGAACGCGAGCATACGACGACGCTCTTGCGCGAGGCCGCGAAGACCCGGGCTGTGGTGGTGGTCGAGCATGACATGGAGTTTGTCCGTCGCCTCGATTGCCGGGTGACGGTCCTGCACGAAGGCTCGGTGCTGGCCGAAGGTTCGCTCGATTTTGTCACACAGAACCCGCAAGTGATCGAAGTCTATCTGGGGCGCTGAAGCATGCTGAAGGTCGAGAACCTCACCCTCCACTACGGCGGCTCGCAGATCCTGAACGGGATCAGCCTGGAGGCGTTGCAGGGCCAGGTGACCTGCCTCGTCGGCACTAACGGCGTGGGCAAGACCAGCCTCTTGAAAGCGATTTCGGGGACGCATCCCAGGTCGGGCGGGACGCTGGAACTGGATGGCGAGCAGGTGGGCCGTGTGCCGCCGCAGGCGATGGCGCGGCGGGGTGTGGGGTACGTGCCGCAGGGCCGGATGATTTTCCCGCTGCTCACCGTGAAGGAGAACCTGGAGACCGGGTTCGCCGTCCTGCCGAAATCCGAGCATCGCATTCCCGACGAGATTTACGACCTGTTCCCGGTCCTGAAGGACATGACCAACCGCCGCGGCGGCGACCTGTCCGGCGGGCAGCAGCAGCAACTTGCCATCGGGCGGGCGATGATCATGCGCCCGAAGCTCTTGCTGCTCGACGAGCCGACCGAGGGCATCCAGCCCAACATCATCCAGCAGATCGGCCGGGTTATCGACTATCTGCGGTCGAAGGGGGACATGGCGATTATCCTGGTCGAGCAGTATTTCGACTTCGCCTATGGGTTGGCCGACCGGTTCTACGTGCTCAAGCGCGGTGCCGTTTCGATGCAGGGCACAAAGCAGGAGCTCTCTGAAGCCGACTTGCGGGCCGCAGTCTCGGTTTGATCGGCTCGGCACCTGGACCGGGCGGATTAGTCAACCAGGAAGCGCTGCGAAAGAGGAATCGCGGCACCGCCAAGTTCACGCGCCCGGGGGCCGACTGTGCCGGCGCGGATCACGGGCAACGTGACACCTGCCAGATCAAGCCTCAGGAAAGCGGCATTCGTCGCTTCGACAAGCCGATCACGGATCTCGGACGGCATCCATCCATCGATCATCACCGTATCGATTTCGATCAGAGTCGCGGCGCTGAGCGTGGCGCTGGCCAGGCCCTCAGCCGCGCCCGCGATCCAGCGGTCGAGCACGTCGGCAGGGATGGTCCACGGCCCTGGCATTTCCCAGAGCTGGTCCGGATTCACGTCGACCTCATGAAGTCCGTCCGCCAGCGTTGACAATGAGGCAATCGTCATCAGGCGGCGCATCCTGCCATCTGGCCCCGGAACGGGAAGGGGCCCCACGGCTGCGGCGTTGCCGGTACGTCCGGGGAACAGCTTTCCGTTCAGCACAAGCCCGCCGCCGATGAAGAACCCGATATAGAAATAAAGGAAGTCCTGCGGTCGGTCGCCCGTTCCGAAAACAAGCTCGGCCCCGCAGGCGGCGGTCGCGTCGTTCTGCACATAGACCGGCATCTCGCACAGCGCCGACAGCTCAGTTGCGATGTCGAAATCCTGCCAGAGATCGAGGGCGCCGGGCGGCGAGTCGATATGTTGCGCCCAACTCCACAGCTGGAATGGCATCGCCACCCCCAGCCCGCCAATCCGTTGCCGTTGCTCGATGGTCAGCGTTTCAGACAAGGCCGGCAGGTTTTTCGAGACGAACTCGACCACCAACTCCGGCGACGGATAGCGATAGGTCTGGCGGCGCAAAGCGACCGGCTGGCCGAGAAGATCGATCAGCACCAGATCGACCGACCGGCGCCCGATCTTGAGCCCGAAGAAATAGGCCCCGTCGGCGGCAAGCGACATCGGAACGGAGGGTTGCCCGATCTTGCCGCGAACCGGTTCGCCCCGGGCGAGCAGGCCGTCCGCCTCGAGCGCACGCATGATGACCGAGATGGTTTGTGCCGAAAGCCCCGTCATCCGGGCGATGTCGGATTTCGAAAGGGCGCCGTCGCGTCGCACCAAAGACAGCACGAGCCGCTCGTTATAGGCGCGCATCCCGCTCTGGTTCGAACCGCGCAGGAGCGGCGGATCGGGAATGCCCCGGTCCGCTGTCAAGTCCTGGATGGTGGTCACGACGTCCTCCTCGCCCCGGTGCTGCACCGGGCCCCCAATCTGAATTTGGCGACGTTGCAGTCGATCTGTCAATAATAATTCAGAGTGATTTAATTATCTTGACGTCGGGGAGGGAATCGGGTTCATGTAAGGCCGCACGGCAGGGGAGATGGAGCTGCCATGCGACGGACCGCCGGGAAGGGTGGCCGTGACATTCATTCGGGAGGACATACCGTGATGCACAAGAGCACCCTTGGCGGACTCATTCTGGGCGCCGCGACTGCGGCATTGATGACGGCCACTTCGGCCTCGGCCGCCGATATTACCGCCTGCCTCATCACCAAGACCGACACCAACCCCTTCTTCGTGAAGATGAAGGAAGGCGCCGAAGCCAAGGCGAAAGAACTTGGCGTCACGCTGAAGTCTTATGCCGGCAAGGTTGACGGCGACCATGACAGCCAGGTCGCCGCGATCGAAGCCTGCATCGCCGACGGGGCGAAGGGTATCCTGATCGCTGCCTCCGACACCAAGGCGATCGTCGACTCGGTGAAAAAGGCGCAGGCCGCCGGCATGGTGGTGATCGCGCTCGACACGCCGCTTGACCCGGCCGACGCCGCCGATGCGACCTTCGCGACCGACAACCTGGAAGCCGGCAAGCTGATCGGCGCCTGGGCTGCCGCAACCATGGGTGACGGCGCCAAGACCGCCAAGATCGGCTTCCTCGATCTGACCCCGTCGCAGCCGACCGTGGACGTGCTGCGCGACCAGGGCTTCATGATCGGCTTCGGGATCGACCCGAAAGACGCCAACAAGATCGGCGACGAGGATGATCCCCGCATCGTTGGCCACGATGTGACCAACGGCAACGAAGAAGGTGGCCGCAAGGCGATGGAAAACCTTCTGCAGAAAGACCCGGACATCAACGTGATCCACACGATCAACGAGCCGGCCGCCGTCGGCGCCTATCAGGCGCTGAAAGCCGTCGGCAAGGAGAACGACGTTCTGATCGTTTCGGTCGACGGCGGCTGCCCGGGCGTGAAGTCGGTCAAGGAAGGCATCATCGGCGCCACCTCGCAGCAGTACCCGCTGCAGATGGCGGCTCTCGGGATCGACGCGATCGTGAAATGGGCGACCACCGGCGAGAAACCGCAGCCGACCCCCGGCAAGTCGTTCTTCGACACCGGCGTGAACCTTGTCACCGACAAGCCGGCCAAGGACGTCCCGTCGATCGACACCGCCAAGGGCACCGAACTCTGCTGGGGCTGAGCCCATCTACATAAGCGTTGTGCCGGGGCATCCGCCCCGGCATGATCCCCCTAGGGGAGAAGGCAAGGCGGCTTTCGAGCCGCCTTTTGTCAAGGTGCGCGCGATTGCGCCATGGGGACAGGGAGGGGCGAATGAGCCAACCACAGGAATTCGAAAAGGTTCTGTCGGGTAGCGCGACCACGGTGGCGCAGTTCGAGGAAAAGCGGTCGCTCCTGCACCGCATCCAGCATTTCCTGCACTCGGCCCCCGCGATGGTGCCGCTGATCGTCCTGATCGGGCTGATCATCTTCTTCGGAATTGCCAAGGGCGAGAAGTTCTTCTCGTCCTATACGCTGACCCTGATCATGCAGCAGGTCGCGGTCGTCGGCATCCTCGCCGCGGCGCAGACGCTGGTTGTTCTGACCGCCGGTATCGACCTGTCGATCGGCGTCATCATGGTGTTCTCCTTCGTTATCATGGGGAATGCGGTGATTGCCTACCAACTGCCGGCCATCCTGGCGATCCTGCTGGGCTTCCTGATCGCCGGGTTCTGGGGATTTGTGAACGGCGTGCTGATTTCGCGGCTCAAGCTGCCGCCCTTCATCGTGACGCTCGGCACCTGGAATATCATCATGGCGATCTGCCTGATCTATTCCGCGAACGAGACCCTGCGCGAGGCGGACCTGACGGCGCTGACGCCTTGGCTCCATATCTTCGGGATCAGCTTCAAGGTCGGAAGCGCGGTCGTGACGCTCGGTGTCGTGGCAATGATCGTTCTCTACATCGTGCTGTGGTACATGCTGAACTACACCGCCTTCGGCCGCCACATCTATGCCGTCGGCGACGATCCGGATGCGGCCGAACTTTCCGGTATTCGCACCGGCAAGGTCCTGATCGCCACCTATACTCTGGCAGGCCTGATCGCCGGTCTTGCGGCCTGGGTCTCGATCGGCCGGAACGGCTCGATCTCGCCCTCGACGGTGGTGACGGACTTCAACCTGCAGGCCATCACCGCGGCGGTGATCGGGGGCATCTCGCTCTTCGGTGGTCGCGGCTCGATCCTCGGCACCCTGTTCGGGGCGCTGATCGTGGGCGTGATGAGCATGGGGCTGAACATGATGGGCGCCGATCCGCAGTACAAGGTTCTGCTGACGGGCGTCCTGATCATCGCCGCTGTCGCGGTGGACCAATGGATCCGCAAGGTCTCGGGCTGAGGGGAGGATACAACATGGCTCAACCCATTCTTCAGGCAAAAGGGCTGATCAAGCGCTACGGCCGCGTCACCGCCCTCGACAATGCCGACTTCGACCTGATGCCGGGCGAGATCCTGGCGGTCATCGGCGACAACGGTGCCGGCAAGTCGACCCTCATCAAGGCGCTCTGCGGGGCCGTTACACCGGATGAAGGCGAGATCCGCCTCGACGGGCAGGTCATGAACTTCACCAACCCGATGCAGGCGCGCAATGCCGGCATCGAGACGGTTTACCAGAACCTGGCCTTGTCGCCGGCCCTGTCGATCTCGGACAACATGTTCCTCGGCCGGGAGATCCGCAAAGCGGGTCCGCTTGGGTCCTGGTTCCGGATGCTCGACCGTCCCGCAATGGAGAAGCGCGCACGCGAGAAGCTGACCGAGCTGGGCCTGATGACGATCCAGAATATCGGGCAGGCGGTGGAAACGCTGTCTGGTGGTCAGCGCCAAGGCGTGGCCGTGGCGCGTGCGGCAGCCTTCGGCTCGAAAGTGGTCATCATGGACGAACCGACGGCTGCGCTTGGGGTGAAGGAAAGCCGTCGCGTGCTGGAACTGATCCTCGACGTGAAGCGCCGCGGGCTGCCGATCGTCCTCATCAGCCACAACATGCCGCATGTCTTCGAGGTGGCCGACCGCATCCATGTCCACCGTTTGGGCAAGCGGCTCTGCATCATCAACCCGAAGGAATACACGATGTCGGATGCGGTGGCCTTCATGACCGGGGCGAAGGAACCCCCGCGCGAGGCTGTGGCTGCCTGAAATTGCTGCGCCTTTGACAAGGATCAAGGAATGGCCCCGCTCGCGGGGCCATTTTCACATTCGTTGAAGGCGATTTGAAGGGAGACCGGCCATGACACGGCTGATGTTGGTAATCTATTCGATGGCGAGCGTAAGTCTGGCTGGCATGGCAATCGTCGCGGTCCTGAGCATGGGATACTTTACCGGGAAGGCGATCATCGCATCGGCAGTTCTGGGTGCCGTCGTCGCAATTCCGGTCAGCATGATGATCGCGAGACGTCTGGCCTGAATACAAGTTGGCGCGACGGAAGGCTAACGCTAGACCGTAAAATGACGGTCTAGTCAGGAAGGAAGACAAGATGCCTGCTCCGCAAGGATACTCGCGAACCCAGATCCTGCTTCATTGGGCCATTGCCGCCCTCCTCGTGCCGCAGTTCCTGTTCGATGATGGAATCTCGGGGGCGTTCCGGACGCTTATGAAGGAAGGTAGCGCCACCACGACGACGGGTGCCTGGGTTCACATCGTTCCCGGCGTTGCGATCTTTGTTCTTGTTCTCTGGCGACTGGCCTTGCGTTTGACGCGCGGAGCCCCGGAAGCCCCAGGTGAGCCGAGCCTGCAGCGCACGGCGGGGATCGTGGTTCATTGGCTGCTTTACGCGCTGCTTCTCATCATGCCTGTTACCGGCATGATGGCGTGGTTCGGAGCCATTGGGGCTGCGGGCGAGGTGCACGAGATCCTGCAGAACCTGCTGCTCGTGCTTATCGGCCTGCACGTGGCGGCGGCCCTGTGGCACCAGTTCGGGCTGAAGGACAACCTGCTGAACCGGATGCGGCAGCCCGAAGCCTGATCAAGCTTCCAGAAAGACCCGGACGGTTTCCTCGAACTCGCGCGGCCTTTCGGCGTGCAGCCAGTGGCCTGCGCCGGGAAGCTTGGCAAAGCGCGCGCGGGGAAACAGGGCCAGGATCCGGGCGCGGTCCTCGGGCTTGACGTAGTGGGAGTCCGCCCCGGTCAGGAACAGTGCCGGTCCCCCGAACTGGCCGGGTGGGTCGGGCCAGCCGATGATCTTCGGCATTTCAGCCTCGAGCGTGTCGAGGTTCAGCCGCCAGCGTGGCGGATCGCTGCGAAGGTCCAGCGATTGCAGGAAGAAGGCGCGTAGGGAATCGTCCGGCACCAGCGCCTTGAACCGGCGGTCCGCCTCGCCGCGGCCCTTGAGGCCGGTCAGGTCGAGTGCTCGCATGGCCTCGATATGGCGCGCCTGATCGTGCTGATAGGCGACCGGGGCAATATCGGCCACGACCAGCCGCCGGATCAACTCGCCTTGGGTCAGGGCCAGCGTCATCGACGCCTTCCCGCCCATCGAATGCCCCAGAAGGTCCACCGGGCCACCGATCGAGCGGATGACTTCGGCCAGGTCGGCGGCGAGGTCGTAATAAGAATGCGTCGCTGTCCAGGGGCTTTCGCCGTGATTGCGCATGTCCAGCGCGATGACCTCGCGCCTGTCTGACAGGCGGCGGGCGATGACGCCCCAGTTCCGGCCCGTGCCGAACAGGCCGTGGGCAATCACCAAAGGCGGGGCATCGGTGGCGGTCTGGGCGGGATGGCGGATCAGGGTCAGCATGATAATCTCTTAGCCGCCAAGTCGTTGTCCTGCCAGAGATGTTGAAGCGGCGGCAATGCCGCCCTAGTCTCGGCTGGCAACGCAGGAGCGGTGAATGGGCGCAGTATCGATCCAGCAGATGGCAGACCGGGTGGCAGCGCTGATGGAGGAGCGGCTGGGCCTGCGCGGGCGGTCATTGGCCGACAAGCTGCGCCGGTCCAGTCGCGTATTGCCCGCTGCCATACGGTCCGAGATCAGCGTCATCGAGGAAGCCGCACGTCATGCCCAGAACCCCAAGCTGAAACAGCGTATCGACGAGGTCCGCGTGGCCCGGGCCTATGACCTGAGTGTCCGCCATCTGGGCCGCATCGACGCCTCGGCACGGAGGCGCAACACCTGGATCGGGGTTGCGAACTCGATCGCGATCAGCCTGTTCGCGGTGCTGGTGCTGACGCTCGGCGTACTGCACTGGCGCGGCTACTTCTGAAGGCGCGCCAGGCGCGATGGATCAGAGCGACGGGTAGATCGGGAACCGGGCGCAGAGCGCCTCGACTTCCGCTTTCACCTTGGCCTCGACTGCCGCATTGCCGGATTCGCCATTGGCGGCCAGACCATCAACCACCTCGACGATCCAGTTGGCGATCTGGCGGAACTCGGCCTCGCCGAAGCCGCGGGTCGTGCCCGCCGGTGCGCCAAGGCGGATGCCCGAGGTCACGAAGGGCTTCTCGGGGTCGAAGGGCACACCATTCTTGTTGCAGGTGATGTGGGCGCGGCCAAGCGCGGCCTCGGCAGCCTTGCCGGTTACCTTCTTCGGGCGAAGGTCTGCGAGGCACAGGTGATTGTCGGTGCCGCCCGACACGATGTCGATCCCGCCCTTCATCAGCTGGTCGGCCATGGCGGCGGCGTTCTTCTTCACCTGCGCGGCATAGGCCTTGAACTCGGGGCGCAGGGCCTCGCCAAAGGCAACGGCCTTGGCGGCGATGACATGCATCAGCGGACCGCCCTGCAGGCCGGGGAACACCGCCGAGTTCATCTTCTTGGCGATCTCTTCGTCATTGCACAGGATCAGGCCGCCGCGCGGGCCGCGGAGCGACTTGTGCGTGGTCGAGGTCACGACATGGGCGTGCGGGATCGGCGAGGCATGGACGCCACCCGCGACGAGGCCCGCGATATGGGCCATGTCGACATGCAGGTAGGCGCCGATCTCGTCGGCGATGGCGCGGAAAGCGGCCCAGTCCCATTCGCGGCTGTAGGCGGTGCCGCCTGCGAGGATCAGCTTCGGCCGATGCTCCAGCGCCTTGGCGCGCACATCATCCATGTCCAGCCGCTGGTCCTGCTGGCGAACGCCGTAGGAGACGACATTGAACCACTTGCCCGACATGTTGACCGGCGAGCCGTGGGTCAGGTGACCGCCCGAGTTAAGGTCGAGGCCCATGAAGGTGTCGCCCGGCTTCAGCAGCGCAAGGAACACCGCCTGGTTCATCTGGCTGCCCGAGTTCGGCTGCACGTTGGCGAAGTTGCAGCCGAACAGTTGCTTTGCCCGCTCGATCGCCAGCGTCTCGGCGACGTCGACGAACTGGCAGCCACCATAGTAGCGCTTGCCCGGATAGCCTTCGGCATACTTGTTGGTCAGGACCGAGCCCTGCGCCTGCAGGACGGCGAGCGAGACGATGTTCTCGGAGGCGATCAGCTCGATCTCGTCGCGCTGGCGGCCAAGCTCATTGGTCACGGCGCCAAAGATTTCGGGGTCGCGGCTCGACAGGCTTTCGGTGAAGAAACCGGCGTCGCGGTGCGGGGCGTTCATGGGCGGCTCCTCTCGGGGGCTGAAGTCGGGGATCATTTAGTGCATGCAGGAGGGGCGGGAAAGGCAGGAAAGCGACCTGAACCGTGTCGCGGGCGAAATCGGCGTCGCAGATTGGAAACCTTGGCGCGGAAGCGAAATCGTCGCGCCCCTCGCGACAAGGGTTGAGTTTGCCGCCCTGGGGCGACAAGACTGCAAGGCAACAGGCGGGATCGGGTGGACGCAGAGTGAACGGACAGTCCTTGCGGCGGATCACCTTCAGGGCAAGTGCAGCCCCGGAAGCGCAGAAGGCGCTGCGGGTGCTGACCGATCAATATGGGCAGGAGGATCTTGGCGCGGCTGACGTGGTCGTGGCGCTTGGCGGTGACGGCTTCATGCTGCAGACCTTGCATGAAATCGAGCGGCTGGACCTTCCCGTCTACGGAATGAACTGTGGCACCATCGGCTTTCTGATGAATGCCTATGACAGCGAGGAACTGCTTCAGCGCCTGGACGAGGCCGAGGAAGAGGTCATAAACCCGCTGGCCATGCGGGCAACAACCCGGGGCGGCTCGGTCGAGGAAGGCCTGGCGATCAACGAGGTTTCGTTGCTGCGCGCCGGTCCCCAGGCGGCGAAGCTGAAGGTCACCATCGACGGACGGACCCGGCTCGAGGAACTGGTCTGCGACGGGGCGCTGGTCTGCACCCCCGCAGGATCGACTGCCTACAACTATTCCGCCTATGGGCCGATCCTGCCCGTGGGATCGGACGTCCTGGCCCTGACGGCCATCGCCCCTTTCCGGCCCCGGCGCTGGCGCGGCGCCCTGCTGCCTAAATCGGCCGTTGTGCGCTTTGACGTGATGGAGCCTGACAAGCGGCCGGTCATGGCCGATGCCGACAGCCGCTCGGTCCGCGATGTCATCTCGGTCGAAATCCGATCCGAGCCGAGCATCCGCCATCGCATCCTGTTCGATCCCGGCCACGGGCTGGACGAACGCCTTTTGCGCGAACAATTCCTCTGATCAGCCGGTGGCGATCCGCAACCCGGCCTCGCCAGCCAGTCCGCGCGTCGCACTGCCGGAAGACGGCAGGAGGGGGATCAGGCAGGCCTGTACCGCGTGATACAGATCGGGTTTGCCGACAAAGACGCGCGAGACGGGTTTCAGGTCGTCATCAAGCTCCGGCCACCAGCTGCCGCCCCGATGGTCGATGACATGGGTCGCGACGAAGCTCCAGATCCGCCGATACCAGAGTTCGAAGCTCTGATCGTCGCTGACCTGCCGCAGGACCGAGGCGGCTGCGATGCCCTCGGCGCAGGGCCACCAGTAGCGGTCCGACCGGTCGGGACGGTCCTGCCAGTCGAGCGTATAATAGAAGCCGCCCTTCTCGCGGTCCCAGCCGATGGCGCAGGTCTTGCGGAACAGGGCCTGCGCGGCCTCGTGCATCCAGTCATTCCGACGCCCGCCCAGTTCCCACAGCTGGACAAGGAGCCGGGACCACTCCAGCGCATGACCGGGCGTGGTTCCCGCCGGGCGGAACATCGGATCGCCGGCATAGTCGCGATCGACCGACCAGTCTGCGCGGAAATGTTCGGCCACCCGCCACCCCTCGGCGCGGGCGTGGCGGTCGATGATGAGGCTGGCGATGCGTTCGGCCATCACCAGATAGCTGCGATCCCCTGTCGCCTCGAAAGCCGCCATCAGGGCTTCGGTCAGGTGCATGTTCGAGTTCTGGCCGCGATAGGCGCCAAGCGGCTGCCAGTCGGCACTGTATTCCTCGGTCGTGGCGCCGGCAGCGTCGTCCCAGAAGCGGCGGAGCAGCACCTCGGTCCCGTCGGCGATCAGCCTATCGGCATCGGGGTGGCCGACGACTTTCGCCGAGGACCCGGCAAGCAGCACGAAGGCATGGCCGTAGGCCTGTTTCGTTGAATTCACTGGCCCCGTGTCATCTACACCCCAGAAGTATCCGCCATTTTCCCGGTCGCGGTGCCGGTTCCAGATGAACTCCATCCCGTGATCGACCATCCGGTCCGCGCCGGGCAATCCGAGTTGATGCGCCATCGCGTAGCAATGGACCATGCGGGTCGCTTCGTGCAGGTTGCGCACCGCGCCGCCGGGGCCGGGCGCGGGCAGTGGGCGTCCGGCATCATCAAGCGGATGGAAGCCGCCTTGGGCATTAAGTGCCGCCGGATGAAAGAAGGCGAAAAGGGACCTGGCCTGCTCGAGGAGCCACTGCCTGTGGACCGGGCGGGAAAGGAGGTCTGGTTTGGTCGCAGCCTGCCAGTCGTCTTGGTCCTGCATGGCGCTCTCCTTCCCGCTTCGTTGGGGTCTTGATACGCCCGGTTGCCATTGGCGCACAAGATTGACGCGCGCGAAATATCTGGGCGCGCCGGGGCGGATTGCAGTCTCGTCCACGACCACCTCGGAGCAGGGGAAGCGTCGCAGTGCGAGGCGGTTTTGGAAGCGGGCGTATTGGAAAGTCGCAGATTTCCAGGTTGGCAACGAATTTTCCGAGATATGGAAACAGTCGTCCAAGAGTGTTTTGCACCCGCAGAAGTTAACCGATTGTCCTGAAGATCGTGACTTCGGTCGCTGCACCTTGTCTCTTTAGACAGGTTCGGCTGTGCAGGAAAGCGTCTCTGTTCTCGTTCCATGAACGCTAAGCAACGCAATCATGGCAAGAAGACGCAATCCCGGCTCGACGCGCCAAAGTTGTGCCACATTCGCCGAAGGGCTATGGTGTAGGGGCAGCTGTGCTAATCGCTAGCCGCAGGTTGCGGGCTGCTGAGGCGCCATTTCGGCGTGATCGTCAGTTCGTTAGTTCGCGAGGGTTTCATGCAGTTTTTCCGCCGCAACAGCCGGTTTTCGTCTGTTGATTTTCAACTCGATCCGCCGCCTTCGCCCTGGCACAGGGATATGGCGGCAAATGCGTCAATCGTTGATCGCCTGCTGACCTGCCCGCAGGCCCTGCCCATGTCCGAGATGGTCGTCCTTCTTGGAATGGTTCTTCTGGCAGTCAGCGCTCGTTGAGCGATCAAACCTGCTAATCTGTGGAGCGCGCCCTTCGGGGCGCGTTTCGCATTCTGGGGCAAGGTGTGATCTCGGCCCCGAAAATGAAAAGGGCCGCCCAAAGGCGGCCTTTCATCTATGTCCAGGATTTGGTGGAGCCGAGGGGAATCGAACCCCTGACCTCTTGAATGCCATTCAAGCGCTCTCCCAACTGAGCTACGACCCCGATCCTTGGGAAGCGACCCTTGCGGACCGCTGCGGTTCTTTACGGAAGGGCGCCGAGGCGTGCAAGCCCCAATTTGCGCCCTTCCCGGAAATCAGACTTCTTCTTCGTCGCCCGCGACGTCAGTCAGATCGTCGAGCGAAACGGTGTCATCCGCATCGTCCTCGAGCAGCTCGTCATCCAGATCATCGTCGGTCGCTCCGCCGCCTTCGATCAGGTCGTCATCGGCTTCCAGATCCTCGACGAGCAGATCGTCGTCCTTCTCGGGCACGGCGCGCGAGATCACGGCCGAGGCGGCCTTGCGGCGCGCGCTTTCGATATCGACGACCTCGCCCGTATAGGGGCTGATGATCGGCGTCCGGTTCAGGTCGTAGAAGCGCTTGCCGGTGGTCGGGCAAACACGCTTCGTGCCCCATTCTTCCTTGGGCATGGTCGTCCCCTTGAAATGCTGGCAGGTCCAGAGTCGCAGTCGCTTGCCACAAGGTCGGGCGGCTGTCAAAGCCTTTCCTCCTTGGGCGGATGGCCGGCATATGGGGGTTTCGTCCGGCCACCGCAAGGCTATTCTTCACTGCCGAAACAGGACGATCATGCCGCATCTGCCCGGACAGCCTCCGATCGAGATCACGTTGCGCCGCTCGGCCCGCGCGCGCCGGTTTTCGTTGCGTGTTTCGCGGCTTGATGGCTCCGTGACCCTCAGCCTGCCCGCGCGTGCCCGCGAGGCCGAGGCATTGGCCTTTGCCCGGGCACAGGAAGACTGGATTCGCTCTGCGCTGGCGCGAATGCCAAAGCTAGCGCTGGTAGGCCACGGCAGCCTGATCCCGGTCGAAGGGCGAATGCTTCAGATCGAGCCTGCCAGCGGGCGTCTGGTTCGGGTGGAAGGCGAATCGCTTCTGGTGCCGGGTGACCCGGCGCAGGCGGGGTCGCGCACGGCAGCCTTCTTGCGCACCCTCGCCCGTGATCGGCTCACCGAGGCGAGTGACCGCCACGCGGCGGCGCTCGGGAGGCCGTTCCGGCGCATCACCCTGCGCGACACGCGGTCGCGGTGGGGATCCTGCACGGTGGACGGGTCGCTGATGTATTCGTGGCGGCTGATCATGGCTCCGCCCGAGGTGCTGGACTATGTCGCGGCCCACGAGGTGGCGCATCTGGCCGAGATGAACCATTCCGACGCCTTCTGGGCAGTGGTGGCGCGGCTGATGCCGGGCTATGCGCAGCGGCGGGCCTGGCTCAAGCGGCAGGGGCAGGCGCTGCATGCCTACCGTTTCAGTGCTGGCGGGGATTGACCCGACGGCGGGGCGGTGTTTCGCTCCGACCCATGTTGACCCAAGCCCGCCCTTCCGATCCGACGATCGCCGCGCATGACCGGCTGTACCGGGCGCTGCGTACGCAGGTGATGCATGGCGAACTGGCGCCCGGGCAGCCCCTGACCCTGCGAGGCCTTGCGCGGACCTTCGGCGTGTCGATGACCCCGGCACGCGAGGCGGTGCAGCGGCTTGCGGCAGAAGGCGCGCTTACCCTGTCGCTGTCCGGGCGGATCTCGACGCCGGAACTGACACCGGAGCGGATCGAGGAACTGGCCTCGATCCGGGCGCTCCTGGAGCCGGAACTTGCCTCACGGGCACTGCCGCGCATCCATCTGGCTCTGATCGAGCGGCTGAAGACCATCAACGCCGCAAATGCCGAGGCGGTGGCGAAACAGGATGCGGTGGCCTATGTGCGCACCAATCTCGAGTTTCACCGCACGATCTACTTGCGCGCGCAGGCGCCGGCGATGCTGGCTTTGACCGAGACCGTCTGGCTGCAGCTGGGTCCGACGATGCGGGCGCTTTACGCTCGTCTGAGGCGGAACGACCCGCCGCAGCATCACCGCACCATCATCGCGGCACTGAAGGCCGGCGACGAGCCGGGGCTGCGGCTGGCCATCCGCACGGATGTGACGCAGGGGCTGCGCCACCTCGCAAGCTGAATAGACGACTTTCTACGAAAAATCAGTGCCTTGGGGGGCAAGATTTTTCGCAGAAAAATCGGGGCGGTCAGACGTGGATCGCGCCGTCGCCGCAGGCCAGCGCCGCCTCGCGCACCGCTTCCGAATAGGTCGGGTGGGCGTGGCAGGTCAGGGCGATGTCCTGGGCCGAGGCGCCGAACTCCATTGCCACGCAGACCTCGTGGATGAGGTCGCCGGCGCCCGGGCCGATGATGTGGCAGCCAAGGACGCGGTCGGTCGCGGCGTCGGCGAGGAGCTTCACGAAGCCTTCGCCCTGGAACACCGCCTTGGCACGGGCATTGCCCATGAATGGGAACTTGCCGACCTTGTAGGCGCGGCCCTCAGCCTTGAGCTGTTCCTCGGTCTGGCCGACGGAAGACACTTCGGGTGTAGTGTAGATCACGCCGGGAATGACCGCGTAATTCACATGCCCCGCCTTGCCCGCGAGGATTTCGGCCACAGCCATGCCCTCGTCCTCGGCCTTGTGGGCGAGCATCGGGCCGGTGATCGCGTCGCCGATGGCGTAGATCCCCTTGATATTGGTGGCGAAATGGCCGTCCGTCTTGATCTGGCCGCGCGGTTCCATCTCGACCCCGAGCGCCTCGAGGCCGAGGCCGGCGGTGTAGGGGCGGCGGCCAGTGGCGACGAGCACGACGTCGGCCTTGAGGCTGGCTTCGCTGTCGTCCTTGCGCAGCTTGTAGCGGACGGTCGCGCCTGACTTGGAGGCATCGACGCCCTTTACGGCGGCGCCGAGGATGAACTTGAGACCCTGTTTGGCGAGGATTCTCTGGAAGGCCTTGGCGACCTCGCCATCCATGCCGGGGGTGATCGCGTCGAGATACTCAACCACCGTCACCTCGGTGCCGAGGCGGGCATAGACCGAGCCGAGTTCAAGGCCGATTACGCCGGCGCCGATCACGACCATGGATTTCGGGATCTTCGGCAGGGTCAGCGCGCCGGTCGAGGTGACGACCGTCTGTTCGTCCACCGTGACGCCGGGAAGCGAGGACGGCTCGGACCCCGTTGCGATCACGATGTTTTTCGCGCTGTGGACCTCGTCGCCGACCTTGACCTGGCCGGGGGCGGGGATCGAACCCCAACCTTTCAGCCAGGTGATCTTGTTCTTCTTGAACAGGAATTCGATGCCCTTGGTGTTCTGGCCGACCACATCGGACTTGTAGCCCAGCATCTTGGTCCAATCGACCTTGGGCTTGCCGCCCATCAGGCCCATTTTTTCAAAGTTTTCATGGGTTTCGTGCAGGAGGTGGCTGGCGTGTAGGAGCGCCTTGGACGGAATGCAGCCCACGTTTAGGCAGGTGCCGCCGAGCGTCTCGCGCGCCTCGACCACGGCCGTTTTCAGGCCGAGCTGGGCGCAGCGGATGGCGCTGACATAGCCGCCGGGACCAGCGCCGATGATGATGACGTCAAACTCTGCCATTTCTGTCTCCCTGGCCATTCCGGCCCGTCTGGAAAGCGTCTGGATGCGATATGGTTTCCGTATGGCTACGCAAACCGTCGGCAATTGGTGCGGGCCTGTGCCGCAAGTTCAGCACGTCAGGCCGTCTCCACGAAGGTCGTGCGGGCGGCACCGGCGAAGGCGCGTTCCCGGGCCAGCCAGGATTCTGCGGCCTTGCGGTTGTGGACTTCGAAGAGCACGAGCACCTTTGGTTCGTCTGCCGCGCGCCAGATCTGGAGCGTCGACATGCCGGAACCTTCGATATTCTCGAACTGCGCATCGAAGGCCGACTTCCATGCGGCATAGTCCGGCGAGGGGAATTCGAGGATCAGTTGCATTTCGGTTTCCTCGAGAATGGCGGGGACCCCGCCCGCGTGGCTCGGAAGCCGCGGGGCGGGAGTCCGCAGCCGTCGTTACAGGTCCATCAGCAGGCGACGCGGATCCTCGAGCGCTTCCTTGACGCGGACGAGGAAGGTGACGGCGCCCTTGCCGTCGACGATCCGGTGATCGTAGCTGAGCGCGAGATACATCATCGGGCGGATGACGATCTGGCCGCCGACCACGACCGGGCGGTCCTGGATCTTGTGCATGCCGAGGATGCCCGACTGCGGCGGGTTCAGGATCGGCGAGGACATCAGCGAGCCATAGACGCCGCCGTTCGAGATGGTGAACGAGCCGCCCTGCATCTCGGCCATCGACAGCTTGCCGTCGCGGGCGCGGACGCCCAGTTCAGCGATCTTCTTCTCGATGTCGGCAAAGCTCATCCGATCGGCGTCGCGCACCACCGGCACGACGAGGCCGGTCGGCGTGCCGACGGCCACACCCATATGGACGAAGTTCTTGTAGATGATGTCGGTGCCGTCGATCTCGGCATTGACCTCGGGCACTTCCTTGAGCGCGTGGCAGCAGGCCTTCACGAAGAAGGACATGAACCCGAGCTTCACCTTGTGCTTCTTCTCGAACAGGTCCTTGTACTCGTTGCGCAGGTCCATGATGCCCTTCATGTCGACCTCGTTGTAGGTCGTGAGCATCGCGGCGGTGTTCTGCGCATCCTTAAGGCGACGGGCGATGGTCTGGCGCAGGCGGGTCATCTTGACCCGCTCCTCGCGCGCGGCATCCTCGGCGGCCACGGCACCACGCGGGACGACCACCGGGGCAGGGGCGGCAGCAGGGGCCGAGGCTGCAGAACCGGCGGCGACGGCGCGGGCGACATCCTCCTTCATCACGCGGCCATCGCGGCCGGTGCCGGTGACGGCATCGCGCGAGACGCCGGCCTCGGCCATCGCCTTTTTCGCCGAAGGCGCATCCTCGACATCCTTGGAGGCGGGAGCGGGCGCGGCGGTCGGGGCTGCTGCGGCCGGCGCAGGCGCGGGTGCTGTGGCCTTCGCGTCGGTCGAGATCACCGCGAGCTTGGCGCTGGCGGCGACCGTCGTTCCTTCGGGGGCGAGGATTTCGACCAGGACGCCGGCAGCGGGCGAGGGGACCTCGACCGAGACCTTGTCGGTTTCAAGCTCGCACAGCATCTCGTCCTGCGCCACGGCATCGCCGGGCTTCTTGAACCAGGTGGAGACGGTCGCTTCGGACACGCTTTCCCCAAGGGTCGGAACCATCACGTCGATCATCTTGCCCTCTCCCGCGCTGGCCGTGGCCGTTGCGCCTTTCACAACCTCTGCCGGGACGGGGTCTCCCGCACCCTCGGCGATCTGCCCCAGAAGGGCGGCGACCCCGACGGTCGTCCCCTCTGGCGCTACGATTTCCACGAGGCGCCCGGCCACCGGGGCGGGCACCTCGACCGTCACCTTGTCGGTCTCCAACTCGCACAGCATCTCGTCCTGCGCGACCACGTCCCCGAGCTTGCGATACCAAGTCGCTACGGTCGCTTCGGTGACGCTTTCGCCGAGCGTAGGGACCCGGACCTCGACTGCCATTTGCGCCGCCGCCCCTTAGCCGCCGACCGTCAGCGCGTCGTTCACCAGCGCCTCCTGCTCGGCCTTGTGGCGCGAGGCGAGGCCGGTGGCCGGCGAGGCGCTGGCGGCGCGGCCTGCGTAGGTGGCGCGTTTCGACTTGGCCCCGACCTTGCCTAGCACCCATTCGAGGTTCGGCTCGACGAAGCTCCAGGCGCCCTGGTTCTTGGGCTCTTCCTGGCACCAGACGATCTCGGCATGCTTGAAGCGCTCAAGCTCCTTGACCAGCGACAGGGCCGGGAAGGGATAGAACTGCTCAAGACGCAACAGGTAGACATCGTCGAGGCCGCGCGCATCGCGCTCGGCCAGCAAGTCGTAGTAGACCTTGCCCGACGAGATGACCACGCGACGGATCTTGGCGTCGGGCTTGAGCTTGAGCTCCGAATGGCCTTTCTGGGCATCGTCCCACAGCACGCGGTGGAAGCTCGACCCCGTGGTGAAATCCTCGACATCCGAGACGCAGAGCGGATGGCGCAGAAGCGATTTCGGCGTCATCAGGATCAGCGGCTTACGGAAGCTGCGGTGGATCTGGCGGCGCAGGATGTGGAAGTAGTTCGCCGGGGTCGAGACGTTCGCCACGATCCAGTTGTCGTTGGCCGACATCTGGAGGAAGCGTTCGAGACGCGCCGAGGAATGTTCCGGTCCCTGGCCCTCGAAGCCGTGCGGCAGAAGGCAGACGAGGCCCGACATCCGCAGCCACTTCGACTCGCCCGAGTTGATGAACTGGTCGAACATGATCTGGGCGCCGTTGGCAAAGTCGCCGAACTGGGCTTCCCAGAGGGTGAGTGCGTTCGGCTCCGCCAGCGAGTAGCCATACTCGAAGCCGAGCACCGCATATTCCGACAGCATCGAGTCGGTGACCTCGTAGCGCGCCTGGCCCGCCTTGATGTGGTTCAGCGGGTAGTAGCGGTCCTCGGTCGCCTGGTCGATGAAGGCCGAGTGGCGCTGGCTAAAGGTGCCGCGGGTCGAGTCCTGGCCCGACAGGCGCACCGGGAAGCCTTCGCTGACGAGGCTGCCGAAGGCGAGCGCCTCGGCCGTGGCCCAGTCGAAGCCGCGGCCGGTCTCGAACATCTTGGCCTTGGCCTCGAGTTGGCGGGCGACAGTCTTGTGGATGTCGAAGTTCTCGGGCACGCGGGTCAGCGCCGCGCCGACTTCTGCCAGCATTTCCGGCGCGATCGAGGTTTCGCCGCGCTGGTAGCTTTCGCTGTCCTCGCGCGCCAGGTTCTTCCAGCGGCCATCCAGCCAGTCGGCCTTGTTCGGACGGTATTCCTTGCCCGCCTCCATCTCGGCATTCAGCGTGGCCTGGAAGGCCGCCTTCATGTCCTCGATCTCGCCTTCCGGGATCAGCCCGTCCCTGACCAGGCGCTCGGTGTAAAGCTGGAGCGTGGTCTTCTGCTTGCGGATGCGGGTGTACATCGACGGGTTGGTGAACATCGGCTCGTCGCCTTCGTTGTGACCAAAGCGGCGGTAGCAGAATATGTCGATGACCACGTCCTTGTGGAACTTCTGGCGGAACTCGGTCGCGACCTTGGCGGCATGGACCACGGCCTCGGGATCGTCACCGTTCACGTGGAAGATCGGCGCCTCGACCATGAGCGCGATGTCGGTGGGGTAGGGCGAGGTGCGGCTGAAGGACGGGGCCGTGGTGAAGCCGATCTGGTTGTTGACCACGAGGTGGATCGTCCCACCCGTACGATGGCCGCGGATGCCCGACAGCTGGAAGCATTCCGCCACGACGCCCTGGCCCGCAAAGGCCGCGTCGCCGTGGAGCAGGATCGGCAGGACCTCGTGCCGGTCGGCGTCGTGGAGTTGGTCCTGCTTGGCGCGGACCTTGCCGAGGACAACCGGGTTCACCGCCTCGAGGTGGCTGGGGTTCGCCGTCAGCGACAGGTGGACAGTGTTGCCGTCGAAGGTCCGGTCGGACGAGGCGCCGAGGTGGTATTTGACGTCACCGGAACCGTCCACGTCCTCGGGCTTGTAGGAGCCGCCCTGGAATTCGTGGAAGATCGCGCGATAGGGTTTGGCCATCACGTTGGCCAGCACGTTCAGGCGGCCGCGGTGCGGCATGCCGATGACGATTTCCTTCACGCCAAGCGCGCCGCCGCGCTTGATGATCTGTTCCATCGCCGGGATCAGCGCCTCGCCGCCGTCAAGGCCGAAGCGCTTGGTGCCCATGTATTTGACATGGAGGAACTTTTCGTAGCCCTCGGCCTCGACCAGCTTGTTGAGGATCGCCTTGCGGCCCTCGCGGGTGAAGGCGATTTCCTTGCCGTAGCCCTCGATCCGTTCCTTGAGCCAGGCGGCCTGTTCCGGGTCGGAGATGTGCATGTACTGGAGCGCGAAGGTGCCGCAATAGGTGCGCTTCACGATCTCGATGATCTGGCGCATCGACGCGACCTGGAGGCCCAGCACGTTGTCGATGAAGATCGGCCGGTCCATGTCGGCATCGGAGAAGCCGTAGGATTTCGGGTCGAGCTCGGGGTGGTTCGAGCGGTCGCGGATGTTCAGCGGGTCGAGGTCGGCGGCGAGGTGGCCGCGGATCCGGTAGGCGCGGATGATCATCAGCGCGCGGATCGAATCGAGCACGGCGCGCTGGACCTGCGCGTCGGTGAGGCTCACGCCCTGTTCGGTGGCCTTCTCGACGATCTTCTGCGCGGCCGCCTTCGCCTCTTTCGGAGAGGATTGCGGCCATTCCCCGGTCAGCGCCGAGGTCAGGTCATCGGCCGGCTGCGGCGGCCAGTCGCTGCGCGCCCAGGACGGGCCGGCGGCGGCGCGCTTGGCGTCCAGCTCGCTGTCGCCGAGCGCCTTGAAGAACTCGGCCCAGCCGGCGTCGACGCTGGCCGGATCGGCGGCAAAGCGGGCCTGGAGCTGGTCGATATAATCGGCATTCGCCCCGTCCATGAAGGCCGAAGCGCGGAATTGGGTGTTGGATGATTGTTCGGTCAATCTTGCCTCCGTGCGGCGGTCAGTACCCCGCCAAGATGACGTATGTGCAGGGTAAGGCGGGGTTAACCCCGCCCTACGAGATTCACTTGCCGAGCGCCTTCATCACGGCTTCGCCCAGATGGGCCGGGCTGTCGGCGACGACGATCCCGGCGGCTTTCATCGCCTCGATCTTCGATTCCGCATCGCCCTTGCCGCCGGCGACGATCGCGCCGGCATGGCCCATGCGGCGGCCCTTCGGCGCGGTGCGGCCGGCAATGAAGCCTGCGGTCGGTTTCCAGCGGCCGCGCTTCTTTTCATCGGCGAGGAACTGCGCCGCATCCTCTTCGGCCGAGCCGCCGATCTCGCCGATCATGATGATCGACTGGGTTTCGGGGTCGGCCAGGAACATCTCGAGTACGTCGATATGCTCGGTGCCCTTGATCGGGTCGCCGCCGATGCCGACGGCCGAGGACTGGCCAAGGCCGAGGTCCGATGTCTGCTTCACCGCCTCGTAAGTCAGCGTGCCCGAGCGGGACACGACGCCAACCGAGCCGCGCTTGTGGATGTGGCCGGGCATGATGCCGATCTTGCAGGCGCCGGGGGTGATGACGCCCGGGCAGTTCGGCCCGATCAGGCGCGACTTGGAGCCTTCCAGCGCGCGCTTGACCTTCATCATGTCGAGAACCGGGATGCCCTCGGTGATGGCCACGATCAGCTCCATCTCGGCGTCGATCGCCTCGAGGATCGAGTCCGCGGCGAAGGGCGGCGGCACGTAGATCACCGTGGCATTCGCCTGGGTCTTTTCCTTGGCGTCATGCACCGAGTTGAAGACGGGCAGGCCCAGATGCTCGGTCCCGCCTTTGCCGGGGGTCACGCCGCCGACCATCTTGGTGCCGTAGGCGATCGCCTGTTCGGTATGGAACGTGCCCTGGCTGCCGGTGATGCCCTGGCAGATGACGCGGGTGTTTTCGTTGACGAGGACGGCCATCGGATTTCCTTTAGTTTCGGTGCAGGACCGCTACTTTTTGCGCTTCGGTTTTGATTGGATCGTGAACCAAAGCGAGTTCATTTCGTTGCGTGCTTTCTGACAAATAGCCATTTCAGTGCCGCCGCGAGGGCAACGGCCAACCCCAGTGCGCCCGGGAGCAGCCAAAGAAGGCCCAAAGCAGCCGCAGCCAAGAACGCAGCGGCACCCGGATCACATTCTATCCACTCTGCGTGGGACCTGGCTGCCTCCTCGCAGACGTTCATGTCATGCTCAATCAGCCATCCCATTCCCAAAGAGGCGATGGCGGCGATTGGCACAGTTGCAACTGCAAGCAGGCCGCCTCGCAGAATGAGAACCGGCGCGGGTTGCTGGAGCCACGACCTGGCAAGCCAAATGCCCGCAACTGCCAGCGCGGCCAGCGGACCCCAGGCGGCAAGTGGTTCCACGACAATCCACGCGGGAGACATGTCCGCCTTACCCCTTCACTGCCTTGACGATTTTCTGCGCCGCGTCCGACAGGTTGTCGCCCGCGATCACGTTCAGGCCGGAGTTCCGGATGATCTCCTTGCCCAGTTCGACGTTGGTGCCTTCAAGCCGCACGACCAGCGGCACTTGCAGGCCCACTTCCTTGACCGCGGCGATGATGCCTTCCGCGATGATGTCGCAGCGCATGATCCCGCCGAAGATGTTGACGAGGATGCCCTTCACGTTCGGGTCCGAGGTGATGATCTTGAACGCCTCGGTCACCTTCTCCTTCGTGGCGCCGCCGCCGACGTCGAGGAAGTTGGCCGGTTCCGCGCCGTAGAGCTTGATGATGTCCATCGTTGCCATGGCGAGGCCCGCGCCGTTGACCATGCAGCCGATCTCGCCATCCAGCGCGATATAGTTCAGGTCGAACTTCGAAGCGGCGAGTTCCTTGGGGTCTTCCTCGGTCTCGTCACGCAGGGCGAGGATATCGGGATGACGGTAGAGGGCGTTGTTGTCGAAGCCCACCTTGGCGTCGAGGACCTTGAGCGTGCCATTCGGCATGACGATCAGCGGGTTGATCTCCAGCATCTCCATGTCCTTCTCGACGAAGGCCTTGTAGAGCGTCTTGATGAGGGCCACGCATTGCTTGACCTGGTTGCCTTCGAGCCCGAGGGCAAAGGCCACCCGGCGGCCGTGGAAATCGCTGAGGCCCGAGGCCGGATCGACCGAGAAGGACAGGATTTTTTCGGGCGTGTGGGCCGCGACTTCCTCAATGTCCATGCCGCCTTCGGTCGAGCAGACGAAGGAGATGCGGCTGGTCTTCCGGTCGATCAGTAGCGCGAGGTAAAGCTCGCGGGCGATGTCAGAGCCATCCTCGATGTAGATGCGGTTCACCTGTTTGCCGGCGGCGCCGGTCTGGTGGGTGACCAGCGTGCGGCCGAGCATCTGGCGGGCCAGCGTCGCGGCCTCTTCCACCGACTTGGCGATGCGTACGCCGCCCTTTTCGCCGGCTTCGGCTTCCTTGAACTTGCCCTTGCCACGGCCACCGGCATGGATCTGGGCCTTGACCACCCAGAGCGGCCCGTCGAGTTCGCCCGCCGCCGTCTTGGCATCTTCCGCCTTCAGGACGGCGCGGCCGTCGGAAACCGGGGCGCCGTAGCTGCGCAGGAGCGCCTTGGCCTGGTATTCGTGGATGTTCATGGAACCGTCCCGCTACTTGGTTGTGTCGAAATCGCTGTTCGGGGGCCTGATGCCATAGATGTAGGCAGTTTCAAAACGCGTTCTGCAGGAAAACCGCCTTCAATCGCAGAAAAATGAGGTTTGTGATCACAGTTTGGAAAAGTGTGATCACATTTGGCATTTCTGTTATCGCAAACGGTGTTGCGGACTGCCGCGACTCAGCTCGGCGCATGAAAAAGGGCGGCCGGATCGCACCGGCCGCCCTTTCTGGATCGGTTGCTTTGCCCGGATCAGGCCAGCGTCGGGTCGATGCCCTTGCAAGCCTCGACAAGGCCCTTCACCGCGTCGACCGACTTGGTGAACATGGCCTGCTCGTCTTTGTTCAGCTTGATCTCGATGACCTTCTCGATGCCGTTCGCGCCGATCACGGTCGGGACGCCTACATACATGCCCTTCAGGCCATAGGCGCCATCGACATAGGCCGCGCAGGGCAGGACGCGCTTCTGGTCCTTGAGATAGGCTTCCGCCATCTCGATTGCGCTTTGCGCCGGGGCGTAGAAGGCCGAGCCGGTTTTCAGGAGGCCGACGATCTCGGCACCGCCGTCGCGGGTGCGCTGCACGATCGCGTCGAGTTTCTCCTGCGTGGTCCAGCCCATTTCGACCAGGTCGGGCAGCGGGATGCCGCCGACGGTCGAATAGCGGGGCAGCGGGACCATCGTGTCGCCGTGGCCGCCGAGGACGAAGGCCGAAACGTCCTTCATCGAGACGCCGAACTCGACCGACAGGAAGTGGCGGAAGCGGGCGGAGTCGAGCACGCCCGCCATGCCGACAACCTTGTTGTGCGGCAGGCCGGAGAATTCGCGCAACGCCCAGACCATCGCGTCGAGCGGGTTGGTGATGCAGATCACGAAGGCGTCCGGGCAGTATTTCTTGATGCCTTCGCCGACCGACTTCATCACCTTGAGGTTGATGCCGAGGAGGTCGTCGCGGCTCATGCCCGGCTTGCGCGGCACACCGGCGGTGACGATGCAGACATCGGCGCGACGCAGGAAGGCGTAGTCGTTTGTGCCCGACATGTCGGCGTCGAAGCCGGCCGACGGACCCGACTGGGCGATGTCCAGGGCCTTGCCCTGCGGCGTTCCCTCGGCGATGTCGAACAGAACGACGTCGCCAAGCTCCTTGAGCGCGGCGAGATGGGCAAGGGTGCCGCCGATCTGACCTGCGCCGATCAGCGCAATCTTGGGTCTGGACATGGGTGCTGTCTCCGGGTCCGGTTGAATGACGCCGCGATGGGTAGTCCTTCGCAACCTGTCGCGCAAGCCTGCCGCGCAGCAGCGACGCCATCGGGCTGTTTTGCCGCTGTTGTTTGCGCTAAACCTCGCGGCGTCAGGATGATTTCTGCATGCAATTGTATGCCAAACTGATTCGTCGGGGGAGTAGTCGCGATGGAAGGCCCGCTTTTCTGGTCGCTTGCCGTGCTTGCGGCCGTGCTCGTCGGCATGAGCAAGGGTGGGCTTCCGGTGGTCGGAATGCTCGGGGTGCCGGTGCTGGCGCTGGTGATCTCGCCGGTGACGGCGGCGGGGCTTTTGCTGCCGGTCTTCGTGGTGTCGGACTGGTTCGGTCTTTACGCCTACCGCAAGGAGTTCGACGCGCGGGTGCTAAAGGTGCTGATCCCGGCGACGACGGTCGGGGTCGGCCTCGGCTGGGCGACGGCGACTGTGGTGCCGGAATGGCTGGTGACGGGACTGGTCGGTCTGATCGGCGCTGCGTTTGCCGCCAACGCGCTGTTGCGGCGGACCGATCCGCCGGCGAGGCCGCTGAACGTCGCGGCGGGCGGGTTCTGGGGCACGATTACCGGCTTCACCAGTTTTGTCAGCCATTCAGGCGCGCCACCCTACCAGGTGTTCGTGCTGCCGCTGCGCCTCCCGAAGATGGTCTTCGCCGGCACGTCCACCATCCTTTTCGCCTATGTGAATGCGATCAAGCTGATCCCTTATTACTTCCTCGGCCAGCTTTCGGCCGAAAACCTGCACGTGGCGGCGGCGCTGCTGGTTCCGGCGGCACTCGCGGTCTTTCTGGGGGTCAGACTGGTGCGGATCGTGCCAACCCAGCTGTTCTTCAAGATCGTCGTCTGGGCCTTGCTGCTAATCTCGCTTCGGCTGATCTGGGAAGCGGCAGGTCAGGGCCTTTGACCGCCTAGCCCCGCGCCGGCAAGGCCAAGGCCGCATCGGTCCAGCTTCGGCCGCTGGCGACGGGGCAGGCGATCCCGCTTGGCGTCGTGGCGATCAGGGTCCACCCGCCGTCGTCTGCCGCGAAAAGCTCCAGAACTGTCTGTTCCTGCGTGACCCCGAGCCCCCGCCGAGTCTGGCCGAGCCGTTCCGTCAGATCGGCGACGATTGCCGGCCGCAGGTCACAGCCCGCGCTTGCGGCCGAGGGAAAACCGGCAGGGAGAAGCGGAAGAAGGTAAAGCAGAGTGCGCCACATCGTCCAACCTTTCTGGCAGGGGTCGAAATCAGCCTGCCCAAGGTTTCTGCATCATTGGTTAATCGGGCGCTGTCGCCGCGGCTGGCTGGAAATTTCTGCATTGCGGCAAATCAGGCCTTGCTGAAAATGCCAAATCTGCCATTCGTGGCGCAATAAAGTTGCGAAGGTGCGAATCATGACCCAGCAGACGCGGCCCTGGCGTTCAGTGCTTTACATTCCTGGCTCTAAGGAGCGGGCGCTCGAAAAGGCGCGCGAGCTGGCGACCGATGCGATCATCTTCGATCTTGAGGACGCCGTCTCGCCCGAAGAAAAGCCTGCGGCACGCGCGCTTCTGGCCAAGGTGATGGAAGAGGCTAACTACGGCGCCCGGGCGAAGATCGTCCGCATCAACGGCTTCGATACCGAGTGGGGCCGGGCAGACGCCGCTGCTTTCGCGACCGCGAAGATCGACGCGCTTCTGGTGCCGAAGGTGTCGTCTCCGGCCGATCTGGATGCCGTTGCTGCGGTGGCCCCCGGCGTCGACCTTTGGGCGATGATGGAGACGGCGGCCGGGATGCTGAACGCGGCCGCGATCGGCGCCCATCCGCAGCTCAGGGGCATGGTGATGGGGACCAACGACCTGGCCAAAGAGCTTGGCAGCCGTTTCCGCGCTGACCGTCTGGCGCTCCAGACCGGGCTCGGGCTGTGCCTGCTGGCGGCCAAGGCCAACGGGCTGACCATCGTAGATGGCGTCTACAACGCCTTCAAGGACGAGGAGGGCCTGAAGGCCGAATGCGAGCAGGGCCGCGACATGGGTTTTGATGGCAAGACCCTGATCCACCCCGCTCAGCTTGCCATCGCCAACGAAGCCTTCGCGCCATCGCAGGCCGAGATCGACCTTGCCCGTCGGCAGATCGAGGCTTTCGAATCCGCCAAGGCCGCGGGGCAGGGAGTGGCCGTGGTCGATGGCCGGATCGTGGAGAACCTGCATATCGTCACCGCCGAGGCAACGCTGGCGCGCGCGGCGGCGATTGCGGCGATGGCGGATTAAGTGCAGGGGTAGGACCTGGCAACCTGATCGGAGGCAGCGATGACACTCCTAATCCTCGGCATCGTCTTGTGGTGGTTGGCCCACCTGTTCAAGCGGATTGCCCCTGCGCAGCGGGCGGCATTGGGCGACCCCGGCAAGGGGCTGGTTGCGCTGGCCTTGGCCATTTCGGTCGTGCTGATGGTGATCGGCTACCGCGGGGCGGACTTCGTGCCGGTCTATACGCCATTTCCCGGCATGGGCCATCTGAACAACCTGCTGATGCTGATCTCGGTCTTCCTTTTCGGGGTCGGCGGCACCAAGGGCTCGCTCTATCCCCGGATGCGCCATCCGATGTTGATCGGCACGGTCGTCTGGTCGGTGGCGCATCTTCTGGTGAACGGAGACCTGGCCTCGATCCTGCTGTTCGGCGGCATCGGCCTGTGGGCGGTGGTCGCCATGGCGGCGATCAACCACGCCGGCCCCTGGGCACGTCCGTCCGATGGCCGAGGTGTGAAGGGCGACCTGATGAACCTTGCCGGCACGGTCGTGCTTTTCGCCATCATTGCCGGAATTCACATCTGGCTTGGTCACAACCCCTTTATCGGAACCTACGGATGAAACTTTACCGCTTCCTGTCCGAGGATGACACCTCGGCCTTCTGCCACAAGGTCACCAAGGCCCTGAATGCCGGGTGGGAACTGCACGGCGGCCCGACGTACGCCTTTGATGCTGCGCACAATGTGATGCGCTGCGGGCAGGCCGTCGTGAAGGATGTGCCGGGCGAATACCATCCCGACCTCAAGCTGGGCGAACTCTGATATGAAGACCAATCCGGGCCGTTTCTTCGAGGACTACCGACTGGGCGAGACCATCGTCCACGCCGTGCCGCGCACCCTGTCAGGGGGTGAGCGGGCGCTGTACCACGCGCTCTACCCGGCCCGGCACGCCCTTTACTCCTCGGACGAATTCGCCCGGTCCAGCGGACTGCCCGCGTCGCCGCTGGATGATCTGATCGCCTTTCACACCGTCTTCGGCAAAACGGTGCCGGATATCAGCCTGAACGCGGTGGCGAACCTTGGCTATGCCGAGGGGCGCTGGCTGGCCCCGGTCTGGCCGGGCGATACGCTGCGCTCGGAATCGACGGTGATCGGGCTGAAGGAAAACTCGAACGGCAAATCGGGCGTGGTCTATGTACGCACCCGCGGGCTGAACCAGCGCGGCGAGGCCGTGCTGGAGTATGTGCGCTGGGTCATGGTGCGGAAGAAGCAGCTCGACGTGGCCCCGCCCGAGGCGGTGGTGCCCAAGCTGGCGCCTGCGCTCACCCCTGAGGCACTGGTGGTGCCAAAGGGCCTCGACTTCAGCCGCTATGACTTCGCACTGGCGGGCGAGCCGCATCGCTGGAGCGACTATGCGGTAGGCGAGCGGATCGACCATGTCGATGGCGTCACCGTGGAAGAGGCCGAGCACATGCTGGCCACGCGCCTGTGGCAGAACACGGCGAAGGTCCATTTCGACGCGACGCAGCGCGAAGACGGCAAGCGGCTGATCTATGGTGGCCATGTCATAAGCCTGGCCCGCGCGCTGAGCTTCAATGGTCTCGCAAACGCGCAGATGATCGTCGCGTTGAACGCCGGAGCTCATGCCAATCCGTGCTTCGCCGGCGACACCGTGCGCGCCTGGTCCGAGGTGCTGGACAAGGCAGAAACCACCGCTCCGGGCGTGGGTGCCGTCCGGCTGCGGCTGGTCGCGGTCAAGCATGGCGCCGCGCCCTTTGCGCTGAAGGGTGAAGACGGGAAATACCTGCCGGAGGTTCTGCTGGATCTCGACTACTGGGCCCTGATGCCCCGCTAGCGCTAACCGAGTCGCGCAAATCGATCATGGCGTGATCACGGGTTTGAAAATCGTGATCACAAAACGAAAAATCTTGCGAATTTGCGCTGCCGTGCAGCATCCGCGTCGTTCGTGAGGCGTGACATGCCGCAAAAATCCGCTATTCACAGCATTGATATCGATCCATCCCGCTACAGGTCCGCCACAGCATCGCAACCGTGCGGGCCCGCCAGAACGAGGGAGCCGACCATGGCTGACGTGAACCGGGGCAACCGGCCGCTTTCCCCCCATATCCAGATCTACCGCAAGCAATTGACATCGGTGACGTCGATCCTGACGCGGATCACTGGCAACGGCCTGATCGTGGCGGCGATCCTGATTGTGTGGTGGCTTTTGGCCGCGGCAACGGGGCCGGATTACTTCGCCGTCGCCGACGCCGTGCTGCGGTCCTGGTTCGGTAAGCTCGTGTTCTTCGGCTCGATCTGGGCGGTCTGGTATCACTTCCTCGCCGGGCTGCGGCACCTCTACTACGACAGTGGCCGCGGGCTGGACATTCCAACGGCGGAAAAGCTGGGCTGGGGTGTCATCATCGGTTCGGTCGTGCTGACCGTCCTCACCGTCATCATTCTGTGAAGGGGCGAAGATGGCCTATCTTACCGATCGCAAGCGCGCGGAAGGTCTGGGATCGTCCAAGACCGGGACCGAGCATTTCTGGCACATGCAGGTCAGCGCGGTCGCCCTGGCGATCCTGATCCCGCTGTTCATCTTCACCTTCGGGTCGATCCTTGGCGCCCCCTATCCCGAGGTGCTGGAATACTTCGGCCGACCCTTCCCGGCGATCATCGCCGGCCTGACCCTGGTCACGAGCTTTGTCCACTTCAAGAACGGCGCGCAGGTGGCGATCGAGGATTACGCCCACGGTCTGACCCGCAAGGCCCTCATCATCGGCGTGACCTGCCTGTGCTACGCCTGCATCGCGGTGGGGCTGTTCGCCCTGGTCCGCCTGGCGCTCTGAAGGAAGAAACGAAATGGCTGCTTACCCTTACGAGACGCATGTCTATGACGTCGTGGTTGTCGGCGCCGGTGGCGCGGGCCTGCGCGCCACGCTCGGCATGGCCGAACAGGGCCTGCGCACGGCCTGCGTGACCAAGGTCTTCCCGACCCGATCCCACACCGTCGCGGCACAGGGCGGCATCGCGGCCAGCCTAGGCAACATGGGTCCCGACAGCTGGCAATGGCATATGTACGACACGGTGAAGGGGTCGGACTGGCTGGGCGACACCGACGCGATGGAATACCTGGCGCGTGAAGCGCCGAAGGCGGTCTATGAGCTCGAACACTACGGCGTGCCCTTCAGCCGCACCGAGCAGGGCAAGATCTACCAGCGCCCGTTCGGCGGCCACACCACCGAGTTCGGCGAAGGCCCGCCCGTGCAGCGCACCTGCGCCGCGGCAGACCGTACCGGCCACGCGATCCTGCACACGCTCTACGGCCAGAGCCTGAAGAACAACGCCGAGTTCTACATCGAGTATTTCGCGCTCGACCTGATCCTGTCCGAGGATGGCAAGCGCTGCGTCGGCGTCGTGGCGTGGAAGCTTGACGACGGCACCATGCATGTCTTCTCGGCCAAGATGGTGGTGCTGGCGACCGGCGGTTATGGCCGGGCCTATTTCAGCGCGACCTCGGCCCATACCTGCACCGGCGATGGCGGCGGCATGGTGGCGCGCGCTGGCCTGCCGCTGCAGGACATGGAGTTCGTCCAGTTCCACCCGACCGGCATCTATGGCTCGGGCTGCCTCATCACCGAAGGCGCGCGGGGCGAGGGCGGGTATCTCACCAACTCGAACGGCGAACGGTTCATGGAGCGCTATGCGCCGACCTACAAGGACCTTGCCAGCCGTGACGTCGTTTCGCGCTGCATGACGCTGGAGATCCGCGAAGGCCGCGGCGTGGGCGAGCACAAGGACCACATCCACCTGCACCTGAACCACCTGCCGAAGGAGACGCTGGAACTGCGCCTGCCCGGCATTTCGGAAAGCGCGCGGATCTTCGCGGGCGTCGACCTGACCAAGGAACCGATCCCGGTCCTGCCGACCGTCCACTACAACATGGGCGGCATCCCGACCAACTACTGGGGCGAGGTGCTGAACCCGACCGCCGACAACCCGGATGCGATCTTCCCCGGCCTGATGGCCGTGGGCGAAGCAGGCTGCGCCAGCGTCCATGGCGCGAACCGGCTCGGCTCGAACAGCCTGATCGACCTCGTGGTGTTCGGCCGCGCCGCGGCGATCCGCGCGGGCGAGATCCTGACGCCCGGCGCGCCGAACCATCCGCTTAACAAGGCCGGTGTGGACAAGGCCTTTGACCGGTTCGACGGCCTGCGAAACGCGAAGGGCGGCACACCCACCGCCGAATTGCGCCTGGAGATGCAGCGCACGATGCAGGCCGACGCCGCGGTCTTCCGCACCGACAAGACCCTCGCCGAAGGCGTGACGAAAATGGAAGCCGTCGCTGGCAAGATGGGCGACATCCAGGTCACCGACCGCAGCCTCGTCTGGAACTCGGACCTGATGGAGACGCTGGAGCTGACCAACCTGATGCCGAACGCACTGGCCACGATCGTGGCGGCCGAGGCGCGCAAGGAAAGCCGTGGCGCCCATGCGCACGAGGACTATCCGAACCGCGATGATGCGAACTGGCGCAAGCATTCGCTCGCCTGGATCGAAGGTGACCATGTGAAACTCGCCTACAGGCCAGTGCATCTGGAGCCGCTGACCACCGAAGACGAAGGCGGCATCTCCCTGAAGAAGATCGCACCGAAGGCTCGGGTCTATTGAGAATGGTCCGGGTGGCGGTCCTTGGTCTCGTCCTGTCCAGCCAGTCCGGCTGCATTGTGGTTGGGGCCGGGATATATGGCGGTTCGCGGACCGAGGCGCTTGATGGCGTGTCGAGAGTGATGACGGGCGAGCGGCCTGACCTTCCAGCCGATCAGGCTGCTGCCTGCGTTGTGCAGGGGATGAAACCGCTGGAGGTCGTCAAGTTCGGGACTTCGTACCAGGGTAGGCTGACACAGGACCATGTCACCACGGTCAAGGCCGTCGCGCAGAGAAAGCCAGTTGCGGCCTGTCTGCAGGCCCTGCCAAAAGCGGCGGTGGCAAATTGAAGCGCCTCGCCATCCTCCTGTCACTATTTCTTCCCCTCGCCGCCTGTGTCGGAGGCAAGTCGTCCGACAAGGCGGAAGTCGAGACGGCCGAAAAGGTCCTGATACAGGTCGTCACCACGGCAGCTCCCGCGAGCTCGGCCAAGTACGTCGCGATCTGCGCCATGACCTATACCAGCCAGGACGAGGTGAAGACGCTCGCGGCGAACGAAGCCGCCCCGGTCAACCGCGAAACGGTCGACATCGTGCGTCAGATCATGGCGCGCCCGAATGTCATTGCCTGCATCGACGGGCTCGGCTTCGGAGTGCCGCAACTGTGAGGTCGTCATGCGCATGACATCTGCCATTAGGTCTTCCGCACTCGGGGCGGCCGCTGCCCTGGCGGGATGCGCGCCGCCGAAGCCCGTGCCGGTCGATCTGGCCGAGGCGCAATGCGTGCAGCAGGTCTTGTCCGGCAGCACGGGGAATACCGCGGTCACGTTCGGGGTCGGGACAGGTTACGGCGGCTGGGGCTGGGGTGGCCCCGGCTATGGCGGATGGGGCGGCACCGGCGTTGCCGTCTCGACCACCGTGCCGGTCGCATCGCGGGTCGACCCCGCCCAGCAATACAATGACTGTGTGATCCGCAGATCCGGCCAGCCGCCGGTCACACCGTTCGCGAAACGCCCGGAACTGAAAGGGTAAGAGATGGTCCAGTTCACGCTTCCCAAGAACTCCAAGGTCCGCACCGGCAAGACCTGGCCCAAGCCCGCAGGCGCAAAGAACGTGCGCGCCTTCCACATCTACCGCTGGAACCCGGACGACGGCGAAAACCCGCGGGTCGACACCTATTTCCTCGACATGGACAAGTGCGGCCCGATGGTTCTGGACGCGCTCATCAAGATCAAGAACGAGGTCGACCCGACCCTGACCTTCCGCCGCTCCTGCCGGGAAGGGATCTGCGGCTCCTGCGCGATGAACATCGACGGGATCAACGCGCTGGCCTGCATCTATGGCCTCGACGAGATCAAGGGCGACGTAAAGATCTACCCGCTGCCGCACATGCCGGTCATCAAGGACCTGATCCCGGACCTCACGCATTTCTACGCGCAGCACGCCTCGATCATGCCCTGGCTCGAAACCAAGACCAACCGCCCCGAGAAGGAATGGCGCCAGTCGATCGAAGACCGCAAGAAGCTAGACGGCCTTTATGAATGCGTCATGTGTGCCTCGTGCTCGACCTCGTGCCCGAGCTACTGGTGGAACGGTGACAAGTACCTCGGCCCGGCGGCACTGCTCCACGCCTATCGCTGGATCATCGACAGCCGCGACGAAGCGACGGGCGAGCGGCTCGACAACCTTGAGGACCCTTTCAAGCTCTATCGCTGCCATACGATCATGAACTGCGCCAAGACCTGCCCCAAGGGACTGAACCCGGCCAAGGCGATTGCCGAGATCAAGAAGATGATGGTCGAGCGGGTGGTCTAGGGCGCAGGCTGCGCCTCAGGCTGTCGCCTGAATGTCTTCGGCGATCTGATCCCACATCGCCTCCAGTTCGACCTTCTTGGCCAGTGCGACCTGGCACAGGCGCTCTTGCTCCTGCGCCCGGCGCGAGGCATCCGAAAGTTCCGCCTCGACCCTGCGGCAGAAGTCGTCCGAATCGCCGGTGAACAGCGCGTCTGGCCGACCGAAATCGTCGAGAAGCTCGCCGTATTTGTGCGACCAGCTGATTGCATGGCAGGGAACGCCCATGGACAGACCATTCGCCAGACCGTGGAACCGGCCGGTGATGACCATGCGCGCATTCGCGAGATGCGCCTTGATGTCCCGCGCGTCGCCGAGATCGTCGACGGCAAGCCCCGCCGCCGCCGCAATCCGTTCAGACAGCGCACGATCTGCGATCGGCTCATGCAGGACGATGCGCGGTTCGAGCCCGCTTGCCCTCATCAGGGCGGCAAGTCGGGCATACAGCGTCACCAGACCGGTCTCGTCGATGATGCCACCCTCACTTGACTTGGCATTGGCGATCAGGGCTCCGAACGGCGGTCCGGCTTTCAGGCGCCTTGTCAGATCAAGCGACAGGGTGATGTCCGGCAAGAGCCGTATTTCCCGCCCGGGGGCCAAATCCAGAAGGTGATCTCGCGATGTCCGGTCGCGGGCCGCGACGAAGCGGACGCCCGCCACGATGAAGCGCATTTCATCGGCGAGCGCCCGGTCTTCGAATGGGCCGAATGCCTGCGGCAGCAGATAGACCGGTCGGCCGGCGCGGACATGCCTGCCTGCCCGGCGCCTCGCCTTGTCGACACCCCAGTGATCTCCGTAGCCAAAGCCGGAAATGTCTATCACATGGCTGACGCGGACCGGTCGCATAAGCTGGCGGAGCCTGGACAGCTCCGGCAGATCCAGCTTTCGGTCGGGCCGGACCACCCCCGGTATCCCGATGGCGCGACGTTCGGCTTCGTTCCCTTGCGGGGTCGAAACGAAGCGCGCCCCTGGCAGGCGACGGCCGAGTTCATCAACCACCGTATGTGCCATGAGTTCGGCGCCCTTGTTGGGCAGCCAGACACCGGCAATCTCGATCACGGGTGGGGAGCCGGACATAAAAGCTCGCTGTGAATAGGGAAATGGCCTGAGTAGAAAAGTCGCGACGTCGCAGCATCCAGCATCTGAAATTTCAACTGCGATCACAAGTATTTACGGCTCCGTGGTGCGCGGGCCGCTGTTGATTGCCGAAAGAGATGGCAACCGGTCTAGGGATGGACAGCCAATCCGGTCCTGTTACGCTGGCGAAACAAGGGGAGATGATGTGATGGGTCAAAGACTTGCAGGCAAGGTGGCAATCGTCTCGGGCGGGGCGGGGGGCTGCGGCGCGGCCGCCGTGCGTCTGTTCGCGCAAGAGGGGGCCTCCGTCGGCATCATTGACCGCGACGCCGCGCGGGGCGAGGCGCTGGCGGCCGAGCTGACCGCTGCGGGGCATCGCGTGGTCTTCGCCGGCGCGAATGTTGCAGACGGAGCCGAGGTCAAGGCCGCGGTGGCACAGGTGGTCGCGGCGCTCGGACCGGTGACGGTGCTCTTCAACCACGCCGGCACGATCGTCATCAAACCGTTCCTCGAGACCGAAGAGACCGACTGGGACTTCCTCTTCGATGTGAACGTGAAGTCGATGTACCTGATGACCCGCGCCGTGCTGCCGCACATGCTGGCTGCGGGCGGCGGCTCGATCGTCTGCACCTCGTCGATCTCGGCGGTCTATGCCACGCCGATGGAGGTCCTCTACGACGCGACGAAGGGCGCCTGCCACATGTTCGCCCGTGCCATCGCGGTCGAGTTCCGTGACCGCGGCATCCGCTGCAATGCCGTCTGCCCCGGCTTCATCGAGACACCTCATGGCCTGCGCGAGGTTCGCGAGTTGCAGGCATTGGGCGTCGACGTGTCGGAAGAAGCGATCCGGGCTGCGCAAGGTCGGATGGGTCGTCCCGAGGATATTGCGAGGGCGGCCTTGTACCTCGCTTCGGATGACGCCGAATTCGTGAACGGCGCACAACTTTTCGTAGACAATGGATTCAGCGCCGTCTGATTGCCGCGGATTTCGACACAGTTTGGCCCCATCGTCATGCAATAAGGGTATGATTTATTGGGCTTGATGCGACCATGGCAGACGAAAAGCATGTTGCCGAAGGGTCCCGCTGGATCGTGGTTGCCGATCAGCAGCACGAGCAAAGCGGGCTGACGGGATTCATCTATGCACTTGGTCTCGACAATGCACAGGACCAAGCCATTGCCCTGTTCGGTGTGATATTGCTCAGTTGGGGCCTGATGCGGCTCGCTCGGTGGGGGCTTGACCGGCACACGGTCGCCAAGGCGCCGCCTGCGCCGGCACGGGTCGGGCACGCGGTGGCTGCCTCGGTCTCGAAGGCGCCGCGGGGCGTGCCCGGCAAGGTGCGGATAAAGACCCGAAAGTATGCCGAACCCGGTCGCACCTTTGCGACGTCCCTTACCCGGCGCTGTGCCTGGAAGCAGCTTCAGGCTGCGGCGGACGGGACCGGAACCGAATGGTTCTGCACACGTTGCAGCGCAACTTGCACAACTGAACACGAGGTCTCGCCCGGTATCTGCTTGCGCACTGCCTGACTTGCCCTTGCGCGGTTGTCTTTCTGCGGGCACTTGTGCCGAATGTTCCTTTTGCCTCTTGGCCTGATCGCCGTCTTTGTCGCCCTGTGGCTGATGCGCCGTCGTTCGACGCTGACGCGCCAATGCCTCTGGCGTCTTGATCGCGCCACGGCTCCGGACCATTGGCGATGTGCCGCCTGCGGGGCTGAAGTCGATCTGCCTGGCGGGAAAACTCCGCGCGATTGCCTGAAGGATGCGGCCGAGGATTGACAGGCTCTCGCTCTGGCGCGACGGTCGAATGATGAGACCGAGCGATTGCAGATGCCGCGCCAGCTGTCCCTGACCGAGGACCTTGTTGCGCGGGTCGAGCGCGAGGTGGCAGATCCCGGCCCCGACAAGAACCTTGTCGAACTGTGCCCGAACGAGCGCGAGTCCTTTGCGCGGGCCTTCCTGCAGCAGATCGAGGGACAGCCCTTCCATGTTTTTGCCTATGGCTCGCTCATTTGGAAGCCGGCCTTCGACCATATCGAAGCGCGCCGGGTCATCGCGCACGGCTGGCGACGATCCTTCTGTCTGGACATCGACCGCTGGCGCGCAAGCCCCGAGCAACCCGGCCTGATGCTGGCGCTGCAGCAGGGCGGATCATGCATTGGCGTTGCCTACCGGATCCCCGATGATGATCGCCTGGGGCGGATGCTGCGGCTGTTCGAACGCGAGGTTGCCTATCACGAGGACATGCCCTCGGTCCGATGGCTGACCGTGCGCCACGGAAGTGATCGCTTTCAGGCGCTGGCTTTCTACTGTGCCCCCCGAAACGATCCCTATTACATTCATCTGCCGATCGAGGAGCAGGCCGCCCGGCTGGCGCGGGCCTGCGGCCATGTCGGCAGTGGCGCCGCCTACCTGCGCAACACCGTCGAACACCTTGAAATGCTCGGCATCCATGATGCCTATCTATGGAAATTGCAGGCGCTGGTGGCGGCCGAGATCGCGGCGCTGCACCCCGACCCGCCGCATGGGCGGGCCGAGGAGGTCTGAGCCCTAGCAATAGCGCTCGACATTCTTCGCCTGATCGTCGCCGTAACGGTCGCCATGCGCCCAGCCTGCGGGCAGCAGGCGGTCGATCTCGGCGCGGTCGGCTTCCGTCAGGCGGATGTCATCGGCCCCCGCCCAGGCGGCAAGGTGCCCGGCTGTCCGCGTGCCGGGAATCGGGATCAGGTGGTCGCCGCGGTCGAGGATCCAGGCCAGGGCGACGGCCGGGACGGGCCAGCCGTGCGCGGCGCAGAAATCGGTGAAGGCGGCGATGTGCTTGCGGTTTCCGGGCCAGTTCGGGGCATGGAACCGCGGGATCGTGGCGCGGAAATCGTCCTTCGCGAAGGTTGCGGGATCAGCCATCGGCGTTCCGAGGGCGCCGCGTGCAAGCGGCGAGAAGGGCACGAAGGCAACGCCAAGTTCGGCGCAGGTGCGGATCAGCCCAAGCTCGGGCAGGCGCGTCCAGAGCGAGTATTCGTTCTGCACCGCCATGCAGGGATGCACCGCATGCGCGCGGCGGAGCGTGGTGGGCGAAACCTCGGACAGGCCGTAGCCGCCGATTTTACCCTCCTGGATCAATGCCTTCAGCGTTCCGACCACCTCTTCGATCGGGCGGGCCTGCTCGCGGCGGTGGATGTAGAACAGGTCCACCCGGTCTACGCCCATGCGCTTGAGCGATCCGTCCAGTTCGGCCCGAAGGTGCCCTTCGGAATTGTCGAAGCCACCGCCGCGCACGATCGAAGCCTTGGTCGCGATCACCACCTTTGGCTTGCGCGAGGCCATCCAGCGTCCCATGACGGTTTCAGAAACGCCCATGCCGTAGATGTTGGCCGTATCGAGAAAGTCGATGCCATGGTCGAGCGCGGCGTCAAGGCAGGCAAAGCTCTCCGCCTCGGTCGTGGGGCCGAAGATGCCGCCGAAGCTCATGCAGCCAAGGCCGATCGCCGAAACCTCGGGTCCGCCTGCACCAAGTCGCCGTTTGCGCATCGCCTGCTCCTTCTTTCCGGGGACGGCGGAGGAAACGGCGACGCGGCGGTCGGGTCAAGACCGAAAGCGGAGGACGTCAGGCGAAGGCGGCGGACAGCGCGATCTCGACCATGTCGCCGAAGCTTTTCTCGCGGTCGGCGGAGGGCAGTTCCTCGCCGGTCAGGAGGTGGTCGGAGATGGTCAGGACGGCCAGCGCGCGGCGGTTGTAGCGGGCGGCGAGGGTGTAAAGCTCGGCCGCTTCCATCTCGACGCAAAGGATGCCATGGCGGCGCATCTGCTCGTTCAAGTCTGGACGTTCGTCATAGAAAACGTCCGAGGAATAGATCGGCCCGGCATGGAGGCCGACGCCCATGCGGCTGCCAGCCTCCCACGCCCCCTTGAGCAGGCCGAAATCGGCCGTCGGGGCGAAGTTCAGCTCGCGGAAGATGCCGCGCGAGGGGGTGGAGAGGGTCGAGGCGGACATGGCGAGCACCACGTCGCGGACCTTCACCCGCTCCTGCATGCCGCCCGCAGAACCGATGCGGATCAAGGTCTTGGCGTCATAGTCGCGGATCAGCTCGTTGACGTAGATCGACAGCGACGGCATGCCCATGCCGGTGCCGTGGATGGTCACCGGATGGCCCTTCCAGGTGCCGGTGAAGCCGAGCATGCCGCGCACCTCGTTCACCAGCCGTGCATCCTTGAGGAAGGTCTCTGCCGCCCACCGGGCGCGGTAGGGATCACCGGGCAAAAGGACGGTTTCGGCGATGTCGCCGGGTTTCGCGCCGATATGGACGGTCATTCTTGGGCTCCCTGACGCCCATATCCGGCAGGAGGCGCGGAATCTGGGTTAACGTCATGGGATAGCGGGGAAAAGCGGGGCTGGAAAGCGTCTGGTTGCCGGGGCGGGCTCAACAGGACGCCCGCCCCGGAAAGAAATCATTCGGGGATGCGGCGAGTATAGTCCTCCTTCAGCGCGCGCCACTTGTCCCAGAAGGTGCCGAAGGGGACGCCGGCAAGGCGGGCTGCCAGTACGTCGAGATGCGCGTGCCAGCCGGCCGAGACGCTGAGAAGGCCCGAGCGGCCCGACAGGCGCCGGTGGGTGAGAGTGAGGAGCACCTCGTCGCCATCGGGGACGAGTTCCATCGTCACCTCGCCAGTTTCGAACCACGAGAACACCAGTTTCCTCGGCGCATCGACCTGCAAGATGCGGCTTGTCATCCGGTGCTCTTCGCCGAACTCTTCGGGGCGCTTGCCGGGGTCATCGGTAAGCCGGTCGTTTTGCCAGACGAGTTCGAAGGGGGCGCCGACCTTGAGGTCCATCACCCCAGAGGCGAGCCATTTCTGGCGCAGGTCGCTGTCGGTCAGATAAGACCAGACCCGCTCGATCGGGCCGGGAAGGCGGCGTTCGATGCGGAAGGTCGTGGGTTCGAGGAGCGTGCCATAGGCGCCGCGATCGGCCAGCTGGGTCATGATTTGTCTCCGGGGGGTTCAGGGTGGGGTCTTGGCGGGGCAGGTGGCGGGCGCGATTTCGCATCCTCCTCGCGCAGCAGGCGGTCGAGGATGTCGAGGCGCGTGGTCCAGAAGCGTTCGTAGAAGGCGAGCCAGTCCTGGGCGGCCGCCAGCGGTCCGGCGTTGAGCCGGCAGTAATGCGTGCGCCAGCGAACCTCGCGCTGGATCAGCCCGGCGCTTTCCAGCACCTTGATATGGCGCGACGCTGCGGCCAGCGACATGTCGTAGGGCGCAGCAAGTTCGGTGACGGTCCGTTCGCCCTCAGCCAGTTGGCGCAGCATGTCGCGCCGCGTCGGATCGCCGAGGGCATTGAACAGGGTGTCGAGTTGGGGTGATTCTGATTCAACCATGATGTTGAACGATAGCACGGAGTTGCTATCGTTCAACACTTTTGTTTAATCAGGCGGCCGAGCATACTGGGACCAAAAGCCTTGGAAGGCTTTTGGCAAATTTCTTCGAAGAAACTTTTGGTAGTGCCCGGATCAGGCGGCGATACCGGCCATGCGCTGGTAGCTGCCCGCATTGGGGCAGAAACCGCAGGCATCCGGTCTTGCGGTTGCGAAGTCGTCGAGTGTCTCGACGCATTGCTGGCGTGCGCCGCAGCGGACGCAGACCTCGAGCAGTTCGAGATAGTCTGCGTAGTTCCGCTTCACGTCGGCCTCGGTCTGGCCAAAGATCGCAGCCATGGCGACAAGCCGCTCGGGCACGTCCATCGGAACGCGGGCAAAGGCGCGAAGCTGGTCGCGGGTCAGGCCCAGATCCTCGACTTCGCGGTCACTGAGGGCATCAATCTCGCGCTGGTCGCGCCAGAGGTCGAACATCATGCGCAGGCGTTCAAACACCATTGGTCTCCGTAAAGATATCCCCCGAGATTGGGAGATAGACGAGACGGAGGTCCTCGACCTTGACCCGGATCAAGTCACTCGGCGGCGATCGGACGGGCATCCACCAACGCCACGATGTCGAGCATGATGCGGTTCAGCTCGAAATCCTTGGGCGTGTAGACCGAGGCGACACCCATGGCCCGCAGGCGGGCGGCATCCTCTTCCGGGATGATGCCGCCGACGACGACCGGCACGTCGGCGAGGCCGCCGGCGCGCATGCGGTCCATCACCTCGGCGATCAGCGGAAGGTGGCTGCCCGACAGGATCGACAGGCCCACGACATGCGCCTGCTGGTCGGCGGCGGCCGAGACGATCTCGGCCGGGGTCAGGCGAATGCCCTCGTAATGGATGTCCATGCCGCAGTCGCGGGCGCGGGCGGCGATCTGTTCGGCGCCGTTGGAATGGCCGTCGAGGCCGGGCTTGCCCACCAGGAACTTGAGCTTGCGGCCAAGCTTGGCCGAGACCGCATCGACCGCCTCGCGGATCGGGTCGAGGCCCTCGGTGCGGTTCGAGGGGTTCTTCGACACGCCGGTCGGGCCGCGATACTGGCCGAAGGCCTTGCGCACCACGTCGCCCCATTCACCGGTGGTCGCCCCGGCCTTCGCGGCGGCGATCGACGGCGGCATGATGTTCGCGCCGCTCGTCGCAGCCTGGCGTACAGCCTCCAGCGCGGCCTTGACCTTGCCGTCGTCTCGCGCCGCGCGCCAGGCGGCGAGGCGTTCCAGCTGGTCGCGTTCCGCCGCCTCGTCCACCACCATGATCGCGCCGTCACCGGCGGTCAGCGGCGAGGGCGCGGCCTCGGTCCAGCGGTTGACGCCGACCACGACGGTTTCCTTGGCCTCGATCCGGGACAGACGTTCGGAGTTGGACTCGACCAGCCGCGACTTCATGTATTCGATGGCTGCCACTGCACCGCCCATGGCGTCGATCTGGGCGAGCTCGGCGCGGGCGCCGTCCTTCAGCTCTGCCACCTTGCGGTCGACCGCCGGGTTGCCGTCGAAGAGGTCGTCATATTCCAGCAGGTCGGTCTCGTAGGCGAGGATCTGCTGCATCCGGAGCGACCATTGCTGGTCCCAGGGGCGCGGCAGGCCGAGCGCCTCGTTCCAGGCGGGAAGCTGTACGGCGCGGGCCCGGGCCTTTTTCGAGAGCGTCACCGCCAGCATTTCCAGCAGGATGCGGTAGACGTTGTTCTCGGGCTGCTGCTCGGTCAGGCCAAGCGAGTTGACCTGCACCCCGTAGCGGAAGCGGCGGTACTTGGCGTCTGCGATGCCGTAGCGGTCCTGTAGGATCTCATCCCAGAGGTCGACGAAGGCCCGCATCTTGCACATCTCGGTCACGAAGCGGATGCCGGCGTTCACGAAGAACGAGATGCGGCCGACCATGTTGGGGAAATCGGCCGCAGGAACTTTCCCTTTCAGGTCATCGAGCACCGCGCAGGCGGTGGCGAGCGCGAAGGCCAATTCCTGCTCGGGCGTCGCCCCTGCTTCCTGCAGGTGGTAGGAGCAGACGTTCATCGGGTTCCACTTGGGCAGGTGCTGCTGGGTGTAAGCGGCAACATCGGTGATCATGCGCAAGCTGGGTTTCGGCGGACAGATATAGGTGCCGCGCGACAGGTATTCCTTGATGATGTCGTTCTGGACGGTGCCCTGGAGCTTCGTGACATCGGCCCCCTGTTCCTCGGCCACGGCGATGTAGAGCGCGAGGAGCCAGGGCGCAGTCGCGTTGATCGTCATCGAGGTGTTCATCTGTTCCAGCGGGATGTCCTGGAACAGGGCGCGCATGTCGCCCAGATGGCTGACCGGGACACCGACCTTGCCGACCTCGCCCTTCGCGAGCTCGTGGTCGCTGTCATAGCCGGTCTGGGTGGGCAGGTCGAAGGCCACCGACAGGCCCGTCTGCCCCTTGGCCAGGTTCGTCCGGTAAAGCGCGTTCGAGGCCGCTGCCGTGGAATGGCCGGCATAGGTCCGGAAGAGCCAGGGCTGTTCTTTCGCGGCTGCGGTCATGGATAGCTCCGGATTCGCGCGTGTAATTTTCTTTCACGGAAAAAGTCACAGGCGACATAAAGTGTCAACAAGAAATCCGCTGCACTGCGGCGCAAACATGGGCGCGCCGTCGCGAAGCCATGCAAAAATTCATAACTTTCCTTTTTTCTGCCGTTGATCACGGTAAGTTTATCGCCAGCCGGCCAATTTCCGGCTCTGCCTGCAATGAGGAAATTTGAAATGCTGAAGAATGTCCTGCGTGTCGCCCTTGCGGCCGCTTTTGTCTCTGCTGCTGCCACGCCGGTTCTGGCCGTGGATCGCAACGTTCGTATCCACAACGAAACCGGGCTGACGCTCTACCGCTTCTATTCGACGAACTCGGGTTCGCCGAAATGGGGCAAGGACGTGATGGGGTCGTCGACCCTGGCGCCTGGCGGCGTGATGAACATGAACTTCGACAACAAGTACGGCTATTGCGAGTTCGATTTCCGGGCAATCTTCGAGGATGGCACCGAGCTGACCCGCGCGAACGTCAATGTCTGCGAGATCGGCGACTACTACTATCAGCCCTGATTGAGCGCCTGCGATTGGCGGGCCTTCCCAAACAGTCCGAAATTTGAAAGGCTGCCCCCGTGGGCCATGTCCGCGGGGGAGGTTCATGGAACTGTTGGTCAAAATCGCGCTCTGGCTGCATTTCCTGGCTGTGGGCGTCGGTGGCAGTGCGACGTTCGGAATTCCTGTCGTCGGCCGGCTGATGATGCGGGGGCCGGCAGAGGCACGGCCCGCCGTCGGTGCTACCATAGATACCCTGTCCAAGATGGGGCGTGTGGCGATCGGAACTCTGATCGCGACCGGACTCTTCCTTGTCTGGGCGCGTTACGATGCAGCAACGATGCCCGCGGCATTCTGGGCCAAGATGCTGCTCGTAATCCTTCTGATCGCGCTGGTGGTGTACAATGTTCGGACCGGAAAACGAGCCCGGACCGGCGACGGTGCCGCGGCGGCACGGCTTCCGATGCTGGGCCAGATCGGCATGGGGATGTTCACGTTGATCCTGCTCATGGCGACGCTGGCCTTCCAGTGATCCGCTGTCATTTTTGTCCGGCAGGGGACCGGCATCGCAACGCCCATGTTCTCGACCGTTGAGTTGCCTCTCTGGCTGTTCGTGCTGATCGTCGCCTTCGCGGCGGCGGCCTTCCTGTCGCATTTCCTCTTCCCATCCGTCCGCTGGTTCTTCCGCCGACGGATGGAGCGCGCCGTTGCCCGCCTGAACGCGCGGTTGGTGCGACCCATCTCGCCCTTCAAGTTCATGCGCCGGCAGGATGTCGTCGTCCGCCTTGCCTATGATCCCAAGGTCATGGCGGCGGTCGTCGAGGAAGCGGTCGAGACCGGCAAGCCCGAGAACGTCGTCTTCGACGAGGCGCGCGGTTACGCGCGCGAGATCGCCCCCGCCTTTTCGGCCACGCTCTATTTCGGCTTCGCCACGACGGCGGCGCGCTGGCTGAGCCAGCTTTTCTACCGGGTGAAGGTCGGCAAGGTCGACGACGCGATCGCCCAGATCGACCCGCGGGCAACGGTTGTCTTCGTCATGAACCACCGCAGCAACATGGATTATGTGCTGGTGACCTGGCTGGTCGCCGACCGCTCGGCGATTTCCTATGCCGTGGGCGAATGGGCGCGGATCTGGCCGTTGTCGGCTCTGATCCGGTCAACCGGCGCCTATTTCATTCGCCGCAATTCACGCAACGGCCTCTATCGCCAGGTTCTGGCCCGCTATGTGCAGATGGCCACTGCCGAAGGCACGACGCAGGCGATCTTTCCCGAAGGCGGGCTGTCGCTGGACGGCCGCGTCGGCGCGGCAAAGCTTGGACTACTGTCCTACATGGTGCAGGGCTTCGAGCAGGAGCCGTCACGCGATGTCGTCTTCGTGCCGGTGGGTCTGGCCTATGACCGTGTTCTCGAGGATCGGCTGCTGACCGAGGCGCACCAGACCGGCATCCGGCGGTTCCGGGCACGCCCGCTGTCGATCCTCGGCTTCATATGGCGCACGCTCTGGCGCAAGCTGACCGGGCGCTTCCCGGGCTTTGGGACAGCGGCTGTCGCCTTCGGCAAACCTGTCAGCCTGCGCGATTTCGTCGGCACCGGAACGGAAGGGCTGTCATTCGAACGTGTGACGGTCGGCCTGGGTGCACGGTTGATGGAAGAGGTCCAGAAAAGCGTACCGGTTCTTTCCGTGCCGCTCGTGGCTGCGGCGATCGGCAATACGCCAGTACCACGGGCGGATCTGCCGGTTCGTGTGGCCGACATCATCGAACGGCTGGAGGCCGCCGGACAACCGCTGGAGTTGCCGGAAGGCGGCGCGCTTGGGGCCATCGTCGAGGGTCTGGGCGCATTGATGCAGCGAGACATGATCCTGGAACTGGAGAATGCGCTCTGCCCGGCACCGGGCAAGGAGCCGCTTCTGGCCTATCACGCGGCCCCTGTTCTGCAGATGCTTGAGCGTATTGCTGCAACGCCGCAGACATAAAATTACAAAATACGACTTAAAGCTATTGCAATATTGCTCATTGGATTCTAATCCTCTCCCCAGAAAGTGACGCGATTCTGCGTCGCGGCACAGGTTTCCCAAGGGAGAGCAAAGTGATGGCATTGGACGCGCGGGAAGGTATCGCGGCTTACGACGCGCCGCAGAAAGACCTCTACGAGATTGGCGAGATGCCTCCTCTCGGCTATGTGCCGCCCAAGATGTATTCTTGGGCGATCCGCCGCGAGCGGCATGGCGAGCCTGAAAAGGCGATGCAGATCGAGGTGGTCGATACCTGGAAGATCGACAGCCACGAGGTGCTGGTGCTCGTGATGGCCGCCGGTGTGAACTACAACGGCGTCTGGGCCGGTCTTGGCCAGCCGATCAGTCCCTTCGACGGTCACAAGCAGCCCTACCACATCGCCGGGTCCGATGCGTCCGGCATCGTCTGGGCCGTGGGCGACAAGGTGAAGCGCTGGAAGGTCGGCGACGAGGTCGTCATCCACTGCAACCAGGATGACGGCGACGACGAGGAGTGCAACGGCGGCGACCCGATGTTCAGCCCGACGCAGCGCATCTGGGGCTACGAGACGCCGGATGGCTCCTTCGCGCAGTTCACCCGCGTGCAGGCGCAGCAGCTGATGCCGCGGCCGAAGCACCTCACCTGGGAAGAGGCGGCCTGTTACACGCTGACACTCGCGACCGCCTACCGGATGCTGTTCGGCCACAAGCCGCATGACCTTAAGCCGGGCCAGAACGTGCTGGTCTGGGGCGCCTCGGGCGGCCTCGGCTCCTACGCGATCCAGCTCATCAACACCGCGGGGGCCAACGCGATCGGCGTGATCTCGGAAGAGGACAAGCGCGACTTCGTCATGGGCCTCGGTGCCAAGGGCGTGATCAACCGCAAGGACTTCAAGTGCTGGGGGCAACTCCCCACCGTGAACACGCCGGAATACAACGAGTGGCTGAAGGAAGCGCGCAAGTTCGGCAAGGCGATCTGGGACATCACCGGCAAGGGCGTGAATGTCGACATGGTGTTCGAGCATCCGGGCGAAGCGACCTTCCCGGTCTCGTCGCTGGTGTGTAAGAAGGGCGGCATGGTTGTGATCTGCGCCGGCACCACCGGCTTCAACTGCACCTTCGACGTGCGCTACATGTGGATGCATCAGAAGCGCCTGCAGGGCAGCCACTTCGCCCATCTCAAGCAGGCTTCGGCCGCGAACCAGCTGATGGTCGAACGGCGGCTCGACCCCTGCATGTCCGAGGTCTTCTCCTGGTCCGAGATCCCGCTTGCCCACACCAAGATGTACAAGAACCAGCACAAGCCCGGGAACATGGCGGTGCTGGTACAGGCCCCGCGGACCGGTTTGCGCACCTTCGAGGACGCGCTCGAGGCCGGGCGTCGCTGAAATTCCAGCCCCGGCGCCCAATCCAGCGCCGGGGTTGCTTGTCGACAAGCCGGCAACGGTCTGTTGCGTTGCGGCGAACAATAATTTCCCCACATTTGATGTTATTCTAATTGGAGCAGTTGTTCGCCCGGTTGTTTCAAATGGCCCACGATTGGATTTTCGAAGTATTGGGCGATCTTCGCCTCTATGCCTTGTCAAACGACCTGCCGGGCCTTGCGGACAAGGTTGAAGAAGCCATGCGGATGGCGCGGCGCGAACTTGCCCAGGCGCGTCGGGCCGATCCCGAGGAGGACGACGTCGACATGCGGCCCCATCGTTCCCGCCCCAACTGACCGCTGGAACTGACCTGTCGCACCGTCTAAGGTCCGCGCCATGCAGGCCCCCGCGCTGACCTTTTCCGACGACCAGGCCGAGGCCTGGGATCGCGTCGCCGACCAGCTTCGCGGCATGGGCGTCGATCTTTTCGAAGGCACACTGACCCCGCAGGCCGAGGGGAAGGCCTCGGTCCTCGCTGTTCTGGGCAAGGCTGGCTCGGGCAAGACCATGCTGCTCGCCACCCTCTATCGCGCGCTCAAATCGGCCGGAGTCGAGATCGTCACCGGCGATTACGAGGGCCGCCGCCGCAAGGATCGTCGCACCCTCGCCATTCTTGCACCAACGAACAAGGCGGCGTCGGTCCTGCGGATGCGCGGCGTGCCCGCCACCACCATCCACCGCATCCTTTATACCCCGGTCTACGACCCGCAATACGAGAAGATCGCCGACTGGTTGGCCGGGCAGGCCACCCGTCCCGTGGTCGAAGGGCTGACCGATGCGCAGCTCGACCGGGCCAAGGCCTTTTACGACAGCCTGCCCTCGATCCCGGGCGCGCTGGCGGCGGCGGGGCTGAGGGGCAGCGATTTCATCAAGGGCTGGAAACGGCGGGAAGAACCGCTCGACATCGGCTTTGTCGACGAAAGCTCCATGCTGGATGAACGCCAGTTCGATGACCTGCGCGAGATCTTTCCGACGCTGGTGCTCTTCGGCGACCCGGCGCAGCTCGCGCCCGTCGGTCAATCGGGCGAGATGGTCTTCGACAAGCTGGGGCCGACCCGCAAGCTGGTGCTCGACCGCATTCACCGGCAGGTCGAAGGCAACCCGATCCTCGACCTCGCCCATGCGTTGGCCGACCCGGCGCTCGGCTTCGAGGAGTTCGAGCGTCTGGTCGAGGATATGGCGCGGCAGGACGACCGGGTGGTTCTGGCACAAAGGGTCGATTCCGACCTGATGGCGCGTTCGCCGGTCCTCGTCTGGCGCAATGCGACCCGGGTGCGCCTCATCACCGCCTTCCGCACCGCCCAGGGCGCGCCCGATTTCGAGCTCCTCCCCGGTGAGCCGCTGATCTGCGACGGGATTGAGCTGCCGCTGAAGCATCGCAAGAAACGCATCGATCTCGAGGCGCGTGGCCTCATCAAGGGGGCGCAGGTGATCTATCTCGGGCCGGGGAACCGTGCAGGCTTTGCGAAACTGCATGTGATTGGCGCCGAGGAACCGCAACTCTCCGCGGCGGCGATCATCAAGATCGAGAAGCCTGACGAGGAAGAGCCCTTCATCCCCCATGCCGCTACCATGGGCGCGGCTTTCCTGCATGGCGCGGCGGTAACGATCCACAAGGCGCAGGGGTCGCAATGGGAAGAAGTCCAGGTCTTTGCCCCCGACCTCTATGCCGCCGCCCAGTCGGGCCGGATGGAGGCGGGCCTGCCCTTGTGGAAGCGCCTCGCCTATGTGGCGATCACCCGCGCCGAGCACCGCCTGCACTGGGTGGTCCGCAACCGTCTTGCCAAGCCGCAGCGTCCGCTTTCGACCGATGACCTTCCGACCCGCGCCGCGCCCCTGACGCTCGAGGCCCAGGCCGAATAGGCGGCCCTGCCCATTTTCTGCTTCCAAATATCCTCGGGGGTGAGCGCGCATCGCGCGCGAGGGGGCAGAAAGCGCCCTCCACGGCGCTTCCGCTTGGCAGCGAACCCCTCTAATCTCGAACCGGTCCCGAGAAGGAATCCCCCATGCACTGCGTCTTCGTCCAGTTCCGCTGCGCCCCCGGCAAGACCTATGAGGTGGCCGATGCGATCTACGACCGCGAACTGGTCTCGGAGCTCTATTCGACGTCGGGCGAATATGACCTGATCGCCAAGGTCTACATCCCCGAGGAAGAAGATGTCGGTCGCTACCTGAACGAACGCCTGTTCGACATTCCCGGCGTCGTGCGCACGCTGACCACGATGACCTTCAAGGCGTTCTGAGGCATCAGGCGCGACGGGTGCGGAACGCTTCCGAGGCACCCCAGCCGGCCAGCGCGGCAATCGCCAGCGACAGCAACCCATAGGCCAGCGGCTCGTTATGGGCGAGGTTGGTCAACCAGCGCTCGAGCCCTTCCTTGCGCACGTCGATCTCGTTTTCGCTCATGTCGATGACGCGCCCCCCCCGTGTCAGGAAGATGCGGACCTTGTAGGTTCCCTCGATCAGGTTGGCGGGCAGGGCGACATCCGTCCGGATCAGAGTGTCCTGTGTCAGGCTCACCGCATTCTGGCTCAGCTTGTAGGCGCCCTGTTCGGCCTTGATGCGGATCAGGGCGTCGGTGAAGCTCGGGGCGTCCTCCGCTTCACCGGCGATGCCCACGGCGCGAATGGCGCGGGGGATGGTGACCTTGTAGCGCAGGTCGTCGGTGTCAGACAGGACGTCGCTCAGAAGGCCGGTGGTCGCGACGGCATAGAAGCTGGGGGCGGCGTCGATCTCGACCGCCTCGGTATTGATCCAAAGCCCATAGCGGCGGTTCTTCTTTCGCACCGTCACCGGGGCCAGCGGACCTTCGACCGTCACGATCACCTCGAGCGGCGGCGCGGATGGCGGCGGCGCGTAGCGCTTGACCGCGCCATAGACCATGATCTCGGACCCAGAAAATCGCGCGGTGATCGAAACCTCGTTCTGGCTCAGGCCGGCGACGACCGTCTCGCTGTCGCCCTGCGCGCCGACCGGCAGCGGAGCGGTGAGCGCCAGTGCGAGGAGTAGGGGCCGGAACCTCATGACCGCGCCACCGACAGTGAATAGAACTCGGTCGGGGTAAGGACCAGCTCCAGCGCGATCTTGGCCGCGACGGCAAGCACCAGCAGCGCCAGCAGGATACGCAGTTGCTCGGCCTTGAGCCGCAGGGCAACCTGCGCGCCAAGTTGCGCACCGATCACGCCGCCGAGGATCAGCAAAAGCGCAAGCGCCATGTCGACCGAAAAGCTGGTCGTGGCATGGGCGACGGTCGTGTAAGCCGAGGTGAAGATGATCTGGAACAGCGACGTGCCGACGACGACCTTGGTCGGCATGCCGAGCAGATAGATCATCGCCGGGACCATGATGAACCCGCCACCAACCCCCATGACCGCCGACAGGAAGCCGACAAAGGCTCCGACCGCGATCGGGGGGATCACGCTGATGTAAAGACCCGAGGTGCGGAACTTCATCTTCAACGGCAGGCGATGAACCAGCAGATGCTCATGCGCCCGACGAGGGGCAGTCGCCCCGGCCTTGGCCATCTTGCGGTTGCGGTTCATCGCCCGCAGGCTTTCCTGCAACATCAGCAGACCGATGAAGCCCAGGAAGACGACATAGGACAGCTGGATCAGCAGATCGACCTGGCCGAGAGCACTCAGCTTGGAAAACACGTAGATCCCGATGGTCGAACCGATCAGGCCGCTGATCGTCAGCACGATTCCCATTCGGAAATCGACCGTCCGCCGCCGCAGATGCGCCAGCACGCCCGAGATCGAGGAAGCGACGACCTGGTTCGCGCCGGTGGCCACCGCGATGGGCGGGGGGATGCCGATGAAGAACAGAAGCGGCGTGATGAGGAACCCGCCGCCCACGCCGAACATGCCGGACATGAAGCCCACGATTCCGCCAAGCCCCAGAAGGACGTAGGCGTTGACCGAAACTTCGGCGATGGGCAGGTAGATCTGCATGGTCTGGCGCGGGAAGGATTTTCTCCACTCAATCCCCGCCGCCAGGCATTGTCAAACCGCCTGGATCCGACCGTCACGCTTTGTTGTTCCGACTTGCGGAAATGACTCAGTCCAGGTCGCGCAGCATCTTGCGGATCAGCCGTTCGAGCTTTGCCGCACCAAGGGGGGCCATGGCCTTGGTATGTTCGTGGCTGATCTTTTCGTCAGAGAGGCCGGCGGCCATGTTGGTGATGGTCGAGATGGCCGCTGCCCTTAGCCCGAGGAACCGCGCAAGGATGATTTCGGGCACCGTGGACATGCCGACCGCGTCCGCGCCTAGGGTGCGGATGGCGCGAATCTCGGCCGGGGTTTCGAAGGACGGGCCGGAATACCAGGCATAGACACCCTCGGGCAGGGCGATGCCTTCCGCCTGTGCCGCCAACTTGAGCCGACTGCGCAAGCCGGGGTCGTGGGCGTCGGTCATTGGCACGAAGCGGCGGTCTGTCGGTTCACCGATCAGCGGGTTCAGGCCCGAGAAGTTGATGTGGTCGGACAGCAGCATCACGTCGCCGGGCCGGATGTCCGGGCGCAGCGACCCGGCGGCATTGGTCGCGATCAGCGCCTCCGCTCCCAGGCTGGCCAGAACTTCCAGGGGCAGGCGCATCACTGCGGGATTTCCGCTTTCGTAGTAATGAGCCCGCCCGCCGAAAACGGCGACACGCACGCCTTCCAGATCGCCGATCACCAGCTTCGGATTGTGGCCTGAGACGCCGGCATGAGGGAAACCCGGAAGGTCAGCATAGTCGATGGCAACGCCGCTGACGGTTTCGGCCAAATGGCCCAGGCCAGATCCCAGGATCAGGCCCAACCTCACCGGAGCAGCCCCCGCGCGCGACTGGATCAGGCGTGTCAGGCTGGCAGCATCAGTCATGGTCTGTTCCTTACCCATACCGGCGGGTCGATGGAGCGCACATGGTAGACGATCATCACCATCTGCTGGCCAGTCTTGACGGCACCTGCACGCAGGACCGCGTGGCAGGGACGGCTGGACTCACCCAGGAAGAACTCGCAGCCTTTCAGGACCGTTTTTGGTCCCGCTGCCTCGTCCCAGGCGACAGGGAGCGTCGTTCCGTCTTCCAGCCGGAACAGGATCCCATCGCGGTTGCGCGGGTTCGTCCCGATATAGCCCCCGGCCCAGGACTCCTGCACGACCCATTCCGCCACTTGCGGGCTGTCCTCGGCCATGGCGGGCGCCACCAGGCCAAGGACGATCAGGCCCGCAGCAAGCCCGCGCATCACCGCTCCTTGACGTAGGGCTCTCCGCCTGCCCGCGGCGGGATCGCCTTGCCGACAAGACCGGCGAGGACAACGACGGTGAGGATGTAGGGCAGGGCGTCCAGCGCCGGAACGGGGATCGAGATGCCGATGGTGTTCTCGATCACGTCGGGGCGAAGCGCGATGGCCTGGAAGAAGCCGAAAAGCAGCGTTGCCCAGAGGCAGTACCATGGCCGCCACTTGGCGAAGATCAGGGCGGCCAGCGCGATATACCCCCGGCCCGCCGTCATCTCCTTGCCAAAGCCGGCCTGCAGGCCGGTCGACATGTAGGCCCCCGCAAGTCCGCACAGGATGCCGGTGATGAGCACCGCCGTATAGCGCAGCCGCACGACCGAGATGCCGGCCGTATCGACCGAGGCCGGGTTTTCGCCAACGGCACGCAGGCGCAGACCAAAGCGCGTCCGGTAAAGCACCCACCAGCTGAGCGGCACCATCAGGAGGCCGACATAGACGAGGAATGTATGGCCCGAGATCACCTCGGAATAGAACGGGCCGATGATCGGCACGCCCGCGATCTGATCGGCAAGCGGCAGGGTGATTGGATTGAACCGCGCCGCCCCGTCGAGCGGCGGCGTCCGCCCGCCCTGGCCGAACAGCGACTGCGCGATCAGAACCGTGATCCCCGAGGCCACGAAGTTCAGCGCAACGCCAGAGATCAGCTGGTTCCCGCGGAAGGTGATCGAGGCGAGGCCATGGACCACCGCGAACAGAAGAGATCCCGCGATCGCGGCCAGAAGTCCGATCCAGACCGAGCCCGTCAGGTAGGACACCGCCCCTGCCGACATCGCCGCCATCAGCATCTTGCCTTCAAGCCCGATGTCGAAGATGCCCGCGCGTTCGGAATAAAGACCGGCGAGGCAGGCCAGAAGCAGCGGCGTCGACAGACGCAGCGTGGTGTCAAGGACTTGCAGGAAGGTCGCGTAGTCCATCAGCTGGCCCTCGCCTGCGCGCGCGGCCGGAAGAACACACCCAGCATCATCCGCACCATCTGGTCCAGCGCGCCGGTGAACAGGATCACGAGACCCTGCACGACCGTCCGCAACTCGATCGGGATGGTGGTCCAGAGACCCAGCTCGGCCCCGCCCTGGTAGAGGAAGCCGAAGAGGATCGCCGCCAGCAACACGCCGACCGGATGGTTTCGTCCCATGAGCGCCACGGCGATGCCGATGAAGCCCGCGCCTTCGGAGGCGTTCTGCACCAGGCGGCCGCTTTCCCCCATGACGTTGTTGATCGCCATGAGGCCCGACAGCGCACCCGAGATCAGCATGGCGACCATGATGATCTTGAAGGAGGAAATGCCGGCATAAGTCGCGGCTTTTTCCGATTTGCCGAAGGCGCGGATCTCGTAGCCAAGCCGCGTACGCCACATCAGCAGCCACACAAGCCAGCAGCAGATCAGCGCAACGAAAAGCGAGATGTTTGCTGGGACCTTCTTGGTGAAGATCAGGTTCAGGCCGGGGATCTCGTTCAGCGTCGGCAGATGGGTTCCCGGCGGGAAGTTCGCCGTTGCCGGGTCCATCTGCCCTGGGGGACGCAGGACGTTCACCAGCAGATAGATGAGCAGCGCCGACGCGATGTAGTTGAACATAATCGTTGTGATCACGATATGGCTGCCGCGCTTGGCCTGCAGCCAGGCCGGGATCGCCGCCCAGGCAGCCCCGAACAAGGCCGCTCCGACCATCGCCGCCGGCAAGGCCAGCGTCCAGTGCGGCCAGGGCAGGGCCAGGCAGACAAAGGCTACGCCGAGGCCGCCCAGCTGCGCCTGACCCTCGCCGCCGATGTTGAACAGGCTACCGTGGAAGGCCACGGTCACCGCGAGGCCGGTAAAGATGAAGCTCGTCGCGTAGTAAAGCGTGTAGCCCCAGCCATAGGCGGACCCGACGGCGCCGTCGACCATGACCCAGAAAGCTTCGGTCGGGCTTTGCCCGATGCCGAGCAGGACGAAGGCCGAAATGATCGCGGCGAGCGCGAGGCTGATGAGCGGCACCAGTACGACATCGGCCCAGGTCGGAAGCTTGGTCATGCGCAGCCCCTTTCCCGAAATTTCTGCGAAATTTCAGAATTTTCGTAGAAAATTCGTGCGTTCATGCCGCGTCCCCCGACACGCCGGCCATCAGCAGGCCCAGTTCTCGCTCGTTGGTCGTCTCCGGATCGCGGAACCCCATCAGGCGACCGTCGAACATCACGGCGATGCGGTCGGAGAGGCTCATGATCTCGTCGAGTTCGACCGATACCAGCAGGATCGCCTTGCCGGCATCGCGAAGCGCAACGATCTGCTTGTGGATGAACTCGATGGCGCCGATGTCGACCCCGCGCGTTGGCTGGCCGACAAGCAGCAGGTCCGGGTCGCTCTCGATTTCTCGCGCGACCACGATCTTCTGCTGGTTGCCGCCCGAGAAGTTCTTGGCCGCGAGCGTCGGGATCGGCGGGCGTACGTCGAAGGTCGCCATCTTTCTTTCGGTGTCCGACCGGATGGCGTCATTGTCCATCAGCAGCGCGTTCTTCTGGTATTTCGGCTCGTTGTGATAGCCGAAGGCCGTGTTTTCCCAGGCGGTGAAATCCATGATTAGGCCCAGCATCTGCCGGTCCTCGGGCACATGGGCGATGCCCGCTTCTCGTCGGGTGCGGCCGTTCGCGTCGTGACCGGACAAAGGCAGTGCCGCGCCGTTCATCATGACTGTGCCGGTTGCCGGCTGGATGCCGCCAAGCGCAGCAAGCAGTTCCGATTGCCCGTTCCCCGCGACGCCGGCGATACCAAGGATTTCGCCAGCGCGGATCTCGAAGCTGACCCCCTTGAGCCGTTCCACGCCGATCTCGTCCATGACCCGCAGGTCTTGAACCGAAAGCACGACCTTCCCGGGATGAGCCGGTTGCTTCTCGACCTCGAGCAGTACCTTGCGGCCGACCATCAATTCGGCCAGCTCCTCTGGCGAGGTCTGCGCGGTTTTCACCGTTCCGACCATCGTGCCGCGCCGCATGACGCTGACATTGTCGGTCGCCTCCATGATCTCGCGCAGCTTGTGGGTGATGAGGATTACCGTCTTGCCCTGGTCGCGCAGCCCCTTGAGGATGCGGAACAGGTGATCGGCCTCGGCCGGCGTCAGCACGCCCGTCGGCTCGTCGAGGATCAGGATCTCGGCCTGGCGGTAGAGCGCCTTGAGGATCTCGACCCGTTGCTGGTGGCCCACTGACAGGTCCTCGACCAGCGCGTCGGGGTCGACGTCGAGTTCATATTCCTGAGCAAGGTCCTGCAACGTCTTGCGCGCCTTGGCGAGCGAGGGGCGCAGCAGCGCGCCATCTTCGGCCCCAAGGACGACGTTCTCGAGCACCGTGAAGTTCTGCACCAGCTTGAAATGCTGGAAGACCATGCCGATGCCGGCGCGGATGGCGCTCTGGCTGTCGGGGATGGCCGTCAGTTTGCCATTCACGAAAATCTCGCCCGCATCGGCCTTGTAGAAGCCGTAGAGGATCGACATGAGCGTGGATTTCCCCGCCCCGTTCTCGCCGATGATCCCGTGGATTGTGCCCTTCGGCACCGCGATGTTGACGTCCTTGTTGGCCTGAACCGGGCCGAAGGATTTCGATATGCCCTTCAGCTCGATGGCGAAGGGGCTGGAAGACGGGGCGGCCGCTGCCGGCCGCCCCCCGCCCACGTCAGCGGTCATCTCAGAACTTCAGCGACGGGCAGCTGTCGTCCGCCATGTAGTCATGGACTTTCAGCTCGCCCGACTTGATCTTGCCGGCTGCTGCATTGACCGCGCTTTCCATGTCGGCCGTGATGAGCGGACGGTTGTTGTCGTCCAGCGCATAGCCCACGCCCTCGGCCTTGAGATCCATCACCACGATGCCGGTCTTGAGGTCCGTACCTTCCTTGAAGGCCTCGTACACGGCGTTGTCGACGCGCTTGAGCATCGAGGTCAGCACCTTGCCCGGGTGCAGGTAGTTCTGGTTGCTGTCGACGCCGATCGACAGGATGCCTTCGTCGGCGGCAGCCTGCAGAACGCCGATACCCGTGCCGCCGGCGGCAGCGTAGATCACGTCGGCGCCCTGCGCCTTCTGACCCTTGGCCAGTTCCGCGCCCTTGACCGGGTCGTTCCACGCCGAGGGCGTGGTGCCGGTGAAGTTCACCACGATCTTGGCATCGGGGTTCACGGCCTTCACGCCCTCCGCATAGCCGCAGGCGAACTTGCGGATCAGCGGAATGTCCATGCCGCCGATGAAGCCGACGGTGCCGGTCTTGGACGCCTGCGCGGCCAGCATGCCGACAAGGTAGCTGCCCTCATTCTCGGTGAAGACCACCGAACGCACGTTCGGCTGTTCGACGACCATGTCGACGATGGCGAACTTGGTGTCGGGATAGTCCGGAGCAACCTTGGCGAGCACGTCGCCAAAGGCGAAGCCGGTCATGACGACCGGGTTGGCGCCCGATTCCGCCAGACGGCGCAGCGCCTGTTCGCGCTGGGCTTCCGACTGCATCTCAAGCTCCTTGAAGGTGCCGCCGGTTTCCTGCGCCCAACGCTGCGCCCCGTTGAAGGCCGCCTCGTTGAAGGATTTGTCGAACTTGCCGCCGAGGTCGAAAATGATCGCCGGATCGGCGAACGACACACCTGCAGTCAGCGCAAGCGTCGCAGCCGCGCCGAGAAGCGTTTTCATAAGGGTCATGGATGTCTCCCGGTTGATAATTCTTGCCGTCGGCTGTCGCGACGGATTGGGGTGATTTAGGGGCCGAACCGCTTTGACGGTCAAGGGAGATTCTGATGCGACGCAGGTGGCGGTGGCCGAAAGTTTGACTTTTCGATCAAACTTCGGGTCAGCTTGGCATTCCTGACCGCCGCATGACCAAGGCGTCGACGCGAGTGCCCTCGGGACTTTGGTAATAGCCTTTCCGGCGACCGATTTCCGCAAATCCTGCGGCGATGTAGAGCGCCCGGGCAGGGGTGTTGTCGGCAGCGACTTCAAGATGGACCGTCGTCGCGCCGGCCAGGGCCATCGTGTCGAGAAGCCCGGTCAGGAGGCGCTTGCCGACCCCCTTTCGCCGTGCGGCGGGATCGACGGCGATGGTCAGCACCTCGGCCTCGTCGAGGATCACCCGGCCAATGGCAAAGCCGTCCGGCAGGTCGACCGAAACGATGGAGGGATCGGCGAGAAACCCGGCAAGCTCGGCCTCGCTCCACGGGCGCGGGGTAACAAAGCTTGCGGCATGGATTTCTGCCATGCGCGCCGGTGTCATGGCAGGATGACCGGCGGCGGATCGGCCGAGGGCGCGGCATCGGCGGCGCGCAGGTAAAGCGGCGCAGGACGCGGCTGCTGCGTGCTTCGCCGCAGTTCCGCGATCAGGGCGATGGCGACAGGCAGTGGATGGGCCGGCTCAATCTCCGTGCCGCCAAGGGATGCGGCGGCGGAGTCGGCGCCGTGTCCGACGAAATCGCGCCCGCGAAGGCTTTCGGGCAACGCTCCCTGATCCGCCTGGGTCGGGGCGAGATCATCGGCGGCGAGCCAGACTGCGCCGCGGCGGGCATCGACGAGGGTGACCACTGACGACGCCAGTCCATATGAAAGCGCCTCGAAGGCGGTAACGCCGAGTGCGGGAACGCCAAGCGACAGGGCCAGGCCGCGCGCGGCGGCGACCGAAATACGCACGCCGGTGAAGTTCCCCGGTCCGGTCCCCACACCGATCGCGGCGAGATCGCGCCAGACCAGACCGGCCTCGGCCAAGACCTCTTCCAGCATCGGCATCAGGCGTTCTGCCTGGCCCTTTTCCATCGGCTCGATCCGACAGGCGAGCACTTGCCCACCCGAGACGAGAGCGGCCGCGCAATGCGCGGCCGATGTGTCGAAGCCAAGAACAGCATCCGTCATGGTGATGTCAGGCCGCGACGGGGCGAACCTCGATCACTTCCGGAATGTAGTGCCGCAGCAGGTTCTCGATCCCCATCTTCAACGTAAGCGTCGAAGACGGGCAGCCGGCACAGGCGCCCTGCATGTGCAGATAGACGATGCCGCGATCGAAACCGTGGAAGGTGATGTCGCCGCCATCCTGCGCGACGGCGGGCCGCACGCGGGTGTCGAGCAGTTCCTTGATCTGCAGGACGATCTCTTCGTCCGGGCCGCCGTCATGCGCGGTATGGCCCGAGGCAGCCTCGCCCTCCATCACCGGCGCGCCGGACTGGTAATGCTCCATGATCGCGCCGAGGATCGCAGGCTTGACGTGATCCCAGTTTGCGGCTTCGGCCTTGGTCACCGTCACAAAGTCGCTTCCGAAGAAGACACCGGTCACGTTGCCGGTCGCGAAGATGCGCGCGGCCAATGGCGAGGTCTTTGCGGCATCGACACTCGGGAAATCGGCGGTGCCGATCTCAAGGACGGTCTGGCCGGGCAGAAACTTGAGGGTGGCCGGGTTCGGGGTGGACTCGGTCTGGATGAACATGGCGCTTCTCCGACTATTCCAGTCGGATATGCGCCCGCGATCAGCCAGTGTCAAGTTTCTGGAACGATTCCAGTTTCGCGATCCAAAAGCCTTGAAAGACTTTTGCCAAATTCCTTCGACGGAATTTGCAGCGCCCCTGCCAAGCGTCGTGGATCAGGTGATCGCCTCAAGCCGCTCCTTGGACATGTCGCCGGGAACGATGGTGATCGGAACGGGCAGGCTGCCCGAGTTCTTAGACATCTGGGTCACAAGCGGTCCGGGACCCGATTTCTCGAGGCTCGCGCCAAGTACGAGAACGCCGATCGCCGGATCCTCGTGGATCTGGGCAAGGATCTCGGTCACCGGATCACCCTCGCGGATCACAAGTTCCGGGTCGACGCCCTGCTTGTCGCGCATCCATTTGGCGAACACCTCGAAATGGGCGATGATCCGCTCCCGCGCTTCCTCGCGCATCAGGTCGGCGACCCCGATCCAGGTTCCGAATTCTTCAGGTTCGATGATCGACAGGATCTGCACACCGCCGCCCGTGTGCGAGGCCCGAAGTGCAGCGAACCGCATGGCATTCAGGCATTCCCGGCTGTCGTCCAGTACGACAAGAAACTTGCGCATGGCCCCTCTCTTCCGGCGGGGATCATGGCGCGCGCCCGCTCGGCTGTCCAGCGCCCGACAGAATAAAAAGGCCCCCGGACCGGGTCAGTCCGGGGGCAAATTCGGGACGCGGGCAGCAAGGGCCGGGGTAGCCGCTGGCAGCAGGAAACAGGAAAAGCGCGGTCCCGAAGGGCGTGGGGCAGCCCCGCGACACTGTGGCAGGCGATTGACTCGATTCCGTGACAGAGTCAGCGCGCCAGACGGCGCAGGACTCGAAACGCCGCGCCCTTGAGCGCCCCGATGACGAGCAGGGTCAGAGATCCGATGAGCCCCAGAAGACCGCTGATCAACTCCCAGGCGGTGCCGGACAGCCGCATCGTCGACCGCATGAGCCGCGCCGGTCCAAGCACCTCGGCTCTGGCGACGGTTCGGGGGCCGAGCGCCTCGGCGGCGCGGGCCATCTGGCGGGCCTGCGGGGCGTCGTCCACATACCGCAGGAGGTGGAGAGCAGAGGTAGGCCCCGTCGCCGTCCCGATTCGGCCGAAGTCAGAGGCGACATCGGCAAGCGGCCGGAAGGCGTCGAGCCGTACGGCCCGGGTCAGGCTTTCGACCGAGCCGTCGATGCGGGTCAGCGCCTTCCAGTCCACGCCAGTCCTGACAGCAGTCAGCGCCATTCTTTCGATTCCCGGCGACAGGATCTTCATCCCCCGCGCCAGCTTGGCTGCCGAAGCGCCTAGCTTCAGCGTCTCGGATGTGCCGCCGGTGAACAGGATCAGCGCCGTCGCCCCCAGCCCGACAATCGACAGGCCCAGATCCACCTCGTCCACGTCGCTGCCCGCCAGATAGTCCCAGCCTGCCTTGACCACGCCGCGCACGTCCTCAACAGGGGTGACGAGGATCGGCAGCTTGCACACCATCGCGGTGGACAGGGAACATTTGGCGATGTCCCAGGCGCAGGCGGCACAGTCCCCGGCCATGTTCGCAAGGCTACCATCCTCGGCCTTGGCACGATCATAGGCCGCAACCAGGTCTGGCGGCAGGGCCACGCCCTGCTCGGTCGCCGCGTCGCGCAGGGCCGTCAATGTCGCCCAGTTGCGTGGCTCCGCGGCCAGCCGGCTTTCGATCAGCTCGGTCATGCGTTCGGGCGTTGCCGCACGCGCCATCATCGCATCCGTGACCGCGACGATTTCCTCGGCCGTTCGCTCGCGCAGAGGCGCGAGGCTGTCCGACATGGCGATCTGCACCGCCGCGACCAGCGTGAGGATCAGCGAGCCCGCCATGCAGGCCGTCAGGATCGCCCGCGCCAGCCGCTTCACTGGCTCAGACCGGGCGCGAGCGGATCATGCCGACGATGTCATAGACCTGATCGAGTATCGGCCGTGCGATGGCATCGGCCCGAACTGCACCTTCGCCGAGGATGCGGTCGATTTCGGCAGGATCCTGCATCAGCCGGTTCATCTCGGTGGTGATCGGCTCCAGCTTGGCGACGGCGAGGTCGGCCAGCGCCGGCTTGAAGGTACCGAACTGCGCTCCGGCGAAATCCTGCACGACCTTGGCCGCCGTGTGACCCGAAAGCGCAGCATAGATGTTCACGAGGTTCCGCGCCTCGGGCCGGTCCTTCAGTCCGTCGAGCGTGTGGGGCAGGGGCTCGGGGTCGGTCTTGGCCTTGCGGATCTTCTGCGCGATCACGTCGGCGGTATCGGTCAGGTTGATCCGGCTCTGGTCCGAGGGATCGGACTTCGACATCTTCTTGGTTCCGTCGCGCAGCGACATGACGCGGGTCGCCGCGCCCTCGATGATCGGCTCGACGACCGGGAAGAAGTTCACGCCGTAGTCGTGGTTGAACTTGATCGCGATGTCGCGGCACAGTTCGAGATGTTGCTTCTGGTCCTCGCCCACGGGCACCATCGTCGCCTTGTAGGCCAGGATGTCAGCAGCCATCAGCGACGGATAGGCGAACAGGCCCAGGCTTTCCGCCTCGGCATTCTTGCCGGCGGTCTTGTCCTTCCACTGGGTCATGCGGCTCATCCAGCCCATGCGCGCGACGCAGTTGAAAATCCAGGCAAGCTCGGCATGTGCCGTCACCTGGCTCTGGTTGAACAGGATCGACCGCTTGGGGTCGATGCCCGCAGCGATGAAGGCGGCGGCCGCTTCGCGCGTCTGCTGGCGCAGCTTGGTCGGGTCCTGCCAGACGGTGATCGCGTGCATGTCGACGAGGCAATAGATCGTCTCGATCCCCTCGTCCTGCTTTTCCACGAAGCGCTTCAGCGCGCCGAGGTAGTTGCCGAGCGTCAGGCCGCCCGAGGGTTGGATCCCCGAGAAGATGCGCGGCGAAAAGGTCTGAGGCGTTTGGACCGGCTCAGTCATGGTGTGGCTCCGTTTCGTAGAACTGGCTTGCAACTCTGCTGGAAAGTCTGGCCGTCAGGGCTTATCGCTGAGGCCAAGGGCCGTCAATGAAGCCCGTCATCCGGAGGCAACCGATGCAGCACGACCAGAATGCCGCCCCCCTGAACCCGCTGTCCCCCGCCGTCTGGGCCATCGCCCTGCCGATGATCGCGATGGAAGTGGTGTTGAGCCTCGGTGCGGCCGGTTTTGTCGGCGGGCCGGAAGCGATCGGCTGGCGGCTCGACGCGGTACAGCGGTTTGCCTATTCGCCGGATTACATGCGGCAGATGATCGACCTCAACCAGTACCCGCTTCAGGGCGTGATGCGGCTGGTCACCTATCCGTTTGTCCATCTGAGCTTCACCCATGCGCTGTTCGTGCTGGTGATCCTGCTGGCGCTTGGGAAGATGGTCGGCGACATCTTCCGCTGGTGGGCGGTGCTGGTCGTGTTCTTCGGCGCCGGGATCGTCGGTGCCCTTGTCTACACCGCTATACCCGCGATGAAGGCCCCGCTGATCGGGGGCTATCCGCCGGTCTATGGCCTGATAGGGGCCTTTACCTGCCTGATCTGGATGCGCCTTGCCGCGCAGGGGGCCAACCGCTACCGCGCCTTCACCATGATCGGCTTCCTCCTTGGGGCGCAGCTTCTCTTCGGTCTGCTGTTCGGGGGCGGCTGGGAATGGGTCGCAGACCTTGCGGGGTTCGCGACCGGGTTCCTTCTGTCCTTCGTCGTCAGTCCCGGCGGATGGCGGCAGGTCGTGGCCCGGATCCGCCAGCGCTAGCGCGGCTATCGTCTGGCGCGACCTAAGCGGTTAGCGCTCCGAAGAGCAGACCGAACGCCACCATCATCGCCGCCAATCTGTCCGGCACCGACATCGCGGATGTGCACAGGGCCGAATTGGTCCTCGGGCTGGCGCGCGCCCGTTGCCTCCTGTTTCAGGTCGGCGCGGTTGGTTGCCAGCGTCCCGGCATCGTCGGGTGGGACGCTTCGGGATCAGCCCCGGCGGCGGCGCATGAGCGAGCGGAACTCGGCCAGGCGGAATGCGCCCAGAAGCGTGCCGAAGCCGAAATAGGCGGCGGCCCCGATCAGGACGAGGGCAAGCAGCGCCAGATAGCGGATGAGATGCATGCCCAGAGCCGGGCCAAGCAGCACCGTCGCCCCCCAGAGGGCGACCCCCATCAACACCGAGGCCGCGAGCAGCCGGGGAAAGCGATGGCGGAACCGGGCGTCGATTTGGGCCGCTTCCCCCATGGGCCGCGATCCGCGCCAAAGCTGCCAGACCATGACCCAGCCCGACACGGTTGTTGCCAGCGCAGCGGCCATGAACCCGATCACCGGCATCATGCCGACGGCGAAGGCGACGTTGACGATCATCGAGAATACGGCATAGCGGAAGGGCCGCCGCGTATCCTCGCGGGCATAGAACAGCGGTTGCAGCACCTTGTGCAGCACGAAGGCGGGCAGGCCGATCCCGTAGGCGGCAAGCGCGATGGCGGTATTGGCGGCATCGTCCGAGGTGAAGGCGCCGCGCTGGAACAGCACGGTGGTCAGCGGCATGGCGATGACCACGAGCGCCACCGCGGCAGGCAGGGTCAGGGCCAGCCCGAATTCCAGACCCCGGTTGAAGCTGTCGCGTCCACCTTCGACATCGCCCGCCCGCAACCGGCGGGACAGGTCTGGCAAAAGGACGGTGCCGATGGCGATCCCGACCACGCCGAGCGGCAACTGGTACAGGCGGTCGGCATAGGACAGCCAGGCGACCGCCCCTTCGGTGAACGAGGCGACCTGCCGCCCGACCAGAAGGTTGATCTGGACCACGCCCCCCGCCAGCACGGCAGGCCCGGCGATGATCGCCAGTCTCTTTAGGTCAGGCGTCCAGCGCGGGATGCCGGGTGTGAGGCGAAGACCGGCGCGATGTGCGGTAAACCAGGTAAAGGCCAGCTGCGCGACGCCGGTGATCGGCACGGTCCAGGACAGGGTCGTGCCCATATCCCAGCCCATCCGTTGGGCAAGCAGCATGGCCGCGATGAAGATGAGGTTCAGCAGCACCGGCACGAACCCGGCCTCAGTGAAATGGCCGTATGTGGTCAGCACCCCTGACAGCAGCGCCACCAGCGAGACGAAGAGGATGTAGGAAAACGAGATCCGCCCGAATTCGACCGCGAGGTCGAAGCGAGCATCCCCGACAAAGCCCGAGGCCATCGCCCAGACCAGCCAGGGCATCAGGATCGTGCCGATCACTGTGAACGGAATGAGGATTCCGGCAAGCCCGTTGAAGGCATCGCGGGCAAAGCCGTTCGCATCCTCGCCAGCCTCGAGCTTCTTGGCATAGATCGGCACGAAGGCGAAGTTGAAGGCGCCCTCGGCGAAGAAGCGGCGGAACATGTTGGGCAGCGAGAAGGCGACCAGAAAGGCCTCGGCCACCGGACCGGCGCCCAGATAGGCCGCCATCATCACGTCGCGCAGGAAGCCAGCGCCGCGACTTATCAATGTCCAGCCGCCCAGGGTCAGGAACCCGGTGATCAGGCGTTTCTCGGACATCAGTTCCGGGCCCGTTCGGCGCCCTCGGCAATCGCCTGGCGCAGCTTCTTCTCCAGCGCCTCCTGCCGGGATTTGGTGTGCAGCTTCAAGCCGAACAGGTCCTTCACGTAAAAGCTGTCCACGACCTGCGCCCCGAAGGTCGCGATCACGGCCGAAGCGATGTAGATGTTGTTGGCGGCCAGCGTCCGCGTCAGGTCGTAGAGCAGGCCCGGCCGGTCGCGGGTATCAACCTCGATGATCGTGTAGATGTCCGACCCTTCGTTGTTGAAGGCAATGTGGGTCGGGAAGCGGAACTGGCTTTCCCGGCGCTTGATCTTGTCGCGGTCCTTCAGGGCCTCGCGGGCCACGACCTCGCCCTTCAGCGTCTTGTCGATCATGTTGCGTAGGCGGGGTAGTCGGCTGGCCTCGTAGGGCCGCCCTTCCGCATCCTGGACCCAGAAGACGGCGGTCGCGTAGCCGTCCTTCGAGGTATAGGTGCGCGCATCGACGACGTTTGCCCCGACAAGGGCCAGGGCGCCGGCCAGGCGCGAGAAGATGCCGGGATGGTCGGCCAGCGCAAAGCAGGCGCGCGTCGCGTCGCGGGCCACGTCGGGATGCAGGTCGATGCGGATCTCGTCATCTGGCAGGTCCCGCAGCAGCCGGGCAAACACCACTTGCGTGTCGGTCGACAGGCCCTGCCAGTAGGGCGGGTAATGACGAGACACCTCGGTACGGACGTCGCGGCTATCCCAGTCCGCCAGCGCCTCGCGCAGGGCGCGCTTGGCCTCGCCTTCGCGCCGGTCGCGGTTGACCGACTCGAGCCCGCCCTGAAGCGCGTCCAGCGTGTCGCCATAGAGCTGGCGCAGCAGCATGGCCTTCCAGTTGTTCCAGGTGGTCGGCCCCACGCCGCGGATATCGCAGACCGTCAGCACCGTCAGCAGGTCGAGCCGTTCGCGCGTCTTCACCGCCTTGGCGAAGTCGCGCACCGTCCGCGGGTCGCTGAGGTCACGCTTCTGCGCAATGTCCGACATCAGCAGGTGATAGCGCACCAGCCATTCGACCGTTTCCGCCTCTTCCGCCGGCAGGCCGAGCCGGTGCGAGACCCTGCGCGAGATCTGGGCGCCCAGGATCGAATGGTCCTCCGGGCGGCCTTTGCCGATGTCGTGCAAAAGCAGCGCCAGATACAGGACGCGGCGGTTCACGCCTTCGGACAGGATGCGGCTGGCGACCGGCAGTTCCTCGACCAGTTCGCCGCGCTCGATCTGCGCCAGGGTCGAGATGCACTGGATCGTATGCTCGTCCACCGTGTAGTGGTGGTAGACGTTGAACTGCATCATCGCCACGATCGGCTCGAATTCGGGGATGAAGGCGGAAAGCACGCCCAGCTCGTTCATCCGCCGAAGCGACCTTTCGGGGTTGCCGTGCTTCAGCAGCAGGTCGATGAAGATGCGCACCGCCTCGGGGTCCGAGCGCATCTCGTCGTCGATCAGGTCGAGGTTCGAGGCGATCAGGCGCATCGCCTCGGGGTGCAACAGGTATCCCGTGCGCAGCCCTTCCTCGAAGATGCGCAGCATGTTGAGCTTGTCCGACAGGAAGGCCTTGGGGTCTTCGACGTCGATCCGACCCTGCACAAGTTTCAACCCCGGCTTCAGCCGCTTGCGCCGCGTCAACAGGCCCCGCAAGGACGAAGCCGGCTTGGCATGGCGCGCCTCCAGCTCGGTCAGGAAGATCCGGGTCAGGTCGCCCACCCGCGTCGCCTGCCGGAAGTAATCCTGCATGAAGATCTCGACCGCCCGCCGCCCCCCCGCATCGACATAGCCCATGCGTTCGGCCACCAGCACTTGCAGGTCGAAGGTCAGCTGGTCGGTGGCGCGGCCGGTGATGTAGTGCATGTGACAGCGCACCGTCCACAGGAACTCTTCCGCGCGGGCGAAGCTGTCATATTCCTCACGCGTGAACAGGCCGGCGCTGACCAGACCTTCGGGAGAATCCACCCGGTTGAGGTACTTGCCGATCCAGTAGAGCGTCTGGAGGTCGCGCAGGCCGCCCTTGCCCTCCTTGACGTTCGGTTCCAGCACATAGCGCTGTCCGCCCTGTCGCCGGTGACGTTCTGCGCGTTCCTGCAGCTTGGCTTCGATGAACTCTGGACCGGAATTGTGGAACAGCTCTGCCCAGAGCCGATCGCCCAGTTCCTTCGCAAGCGGCTCGTGGCCGATCAGGAAGCGATGCTCGAGGAGGGCGGTGCGGATGGTTATGTCGTCGCGCCCGAGGCGAATGCAATCCTTCACCGTCCGCGTCGAGTGGCCGACCTTCAGCTTCAGGTCCCAAAGGATGTAGAGCAGGCTCTCGACGACACTTTCTGCCCAGGGCGTGGTTTTCCAGGGCGTCAGGAAAAGAAGGTCAACGTCGGAAAACGGGGCCATTTCCGCACGGCCGTAGCCACCGACAGCCAGCACCGCGACGCGTTCGGCCTCGGTCGGATTGGCCAGGGGATGGATCCGGCGCAGGACGACGTTGACTGCCGTCTGAACCAGCGCATCGGTAAGATCCGACTGGGCATGGACCAGTTTGCGCGCCGCGCGCGGCTCTGCACGAAAGGCCGCCGCCAGCGTGGCGTTGCCGTCGGCGCGCGCCTTGGCCAGATGCCGCACGGTTGTCGCCCGCACCGTCCGCTGGTCGGCATCGACGGGCAGGTCGTCCGAAATCGCGCGGAAGAGCGCGTCCGTATCGGGAATCGCGGATTGCATCGACAGGGCGTGGGCCGGAACCGCCGGCTTAGAGGCCGGCGCCACCGAAGGCACGGGGAGCGGGGTCAATGACGACGACCTGACTGTTCTGGATCTGCGCGACGGCAAGGCCGCGCTGGTTGGAGCCGTTCGGGAGAAGCCGGAAGATGCCGCCGACGCCGACGAAGCCGGAGCCCTGCGTCAGCCGCTGTGCCGAAAGCGGATTGCTGCCGCCCTGGCGGATCAGCGCGCCGATGGCCGCGATGCCATCATAGGCAAGGCCCGAAACCGGCGGCGGTGCCGCACCATAGGCCGCCGAGTAGCGCGAGACATACTGCTGGTAGAGCGCCGGGTCAGGCAGCGCGAACCAGCCGCCCTGGACGCCGGGCAACGACAGGGTCTGCGGCGGGATATCCCACCGGGTCAGGCCGATGAACTGGCTGGATGCCGCGTCGAGCCCGTTGTCGCGCAGAAGCTGCGTCAGGAGCGGCAGCGCCCCGGCAGTATCGGCCGTCAGGAACAGCGCGTCGGCCGTACCACGCGCCGAAGCGGCGATACCAGGAACCGAGCTGACCAGGCCGTTTTGAGAAAATTCGTAGCCGCTCTGCCCGACCACCGTGCCACCCGCGCCGCGCACCGCTGTCTCGATAGCCGAACGGCCGATCTCGCCTGCAGCGGTCTGGTCATAGACGACCATGACCCGCGGACGACCATGGGTAACGGCATAGCGCGCCAGCCGGTCAGCGGTATTGGCGAAGGTCGGACCGAGGACGAAGACGTTGCCGCCCGCGATCGACGGGTTGTTTGAGAAGCTGAGCACGCTGACGCCGCTGCTCTTGACCGCGAGGCCGGCGGCATTCGCTTCCTCGGCGAAAACCGGGCCGAGGATGATCTTGGCACCTTCGTTCACCGCCTGGGTCGCGGCCGCTGCTGCTGCCGCGGGCTGCCCGCCGGTCGGATAGACGCGCAGGTCGATCTTTGTCGCGCCGAGATCGGCGATGGCCAGCCGCGCGCCGTTCTCGAGGCTGCGTGCAAGGAAATCGTCGCTGCCCTGTCCCGATCCGGCCGGCACCAAGAGGGCAACCTGCACCGGGGCGCCGGGTTCCACCGAAGGCCCGTTACCGGAGGTGGGCGCGACGCAGGAGGCAAGACCAAGAATCGTCAGGGCGGGCGCCAGCCTGGCCAGACCCTTGCGGGCGAAAGACAGAACGGACAACATTGAAAATTCCTTCTTCCCCGGGGGCGCCATGGCCGCAAAGCCTAAGCGCATAGGACGGGGAAGGCAACGCATCAAGGAGAGCGACAGACATGGCCGATACCACGCCGGCGCGCAGCGTGCCGAAGGGCCTGCATTTCGTCGCGACCCCGATCGGCGCTGCCCGCGATATAACGCTGCGGGCGCTTGATATCCTGGCCGGCGCGGACGTGCTGGCGGCAGAGGATACAAGGACCCTGCGCCATCTGATGGAAATCCATGGCGTTTCGCTCGGTGACAGACCGCTGGTCGCCTATCACGACCACAATGGCGAAGCGGTCCGCCCGAGACTGCTGCGAGCCCTCGAGGAGGGGCGGTCGGTGGCCTATGCCTCGGAAGCCGGTACGCCGCTGGTTGCCGACCCGGGTTACCAGCTGGCACGCGCCGCCATTGCCGCTGGTCATCCGGTGTTGGCGGCGCCGGGGCCATCCGCCGTTCTGGCTGCCCTGACTGTTTCCGGCCTGCCGACCGACCGCTTTCTGTTCGCGGGTTTTCCACCGGCGGGTGCCGGCGACCGGGCACGCTTTCTGGCCGAGATCGCGCCGGTGCCGGCGACGCTGGTCCTCTACGAATCGCCGAAGCGCATTAGCCGATTGTTAGGGGAACTGGCGCAAGCCTTGGGAGGCGAGAGACAGGCGGCAGTCTGCCGCGAATTGACCAAAAGGTTCGAAGAGGTCTCGCGCGGATCGCTTGCGGACCTCGCCGCTCAGTTCGAGGACAGGGATGTGAAGGGCGAGATCGTCGTGGTGATCGACAGGGGAACGGCGGCCATAGCGACCAAATCGGACATCGAGGCGGCCTTGCGCCAGGCGTTGCGCGGCGCCTCGGTGCGGGATGCCGCCGCCGAAGTGGCCGAAGCCTTCGGACTGCCACGGAAAGAGGTCTACCGCATGGCGCTTGGACTTTCGGAGGAAGAATGAGCGGATCCGTCTCCTACCACGCTGGAAAGGCCGCAGAAGAGATCGTGGCGATGCACTATTGTTCGACCGGGCGGCAGGTGATCGCTCGCCGGTGGCGCTGTGCCGCAGGCGAGATCGACCTGATCGCACGTGATGGCGACGAGGTGATCTTCATCGAGGTCAAGCAGAGCCGCAGCCACGCCGATGCGTCGCAAAGCCTTTCGGCGCGGCAGATGGGCCGGATCGCCGAAGCAGCCTCGCTTTTTCTGGCGGGGGAACCTGCTGGCCAACTGACGCCGTCGCGCTTCGATGTGGCCTTGGTCGACGGACAGGGCAGGATCGAGCTTCTCGAAAATGCCTTCGCCGCCTGAACGGCGATGCCGACGATTGCATCCGCCTTCGCCGCGCGCGATGTAGGGGCGTCAATTGCGGAGGACGACGATGGCGCTCAAGGTGGCCCTGCAGATGGACCCGATCGGGGCCGTGAACATCGACGCGGACAGCACCTATCGCATTGCGCTGGAAGCGCAGGCGCGCGGACATTCGCTGTTCTTCTACACGCCGGACCGGCTGGCCTTCCAGGAGGGCCGGGTCACGGCCCGGGGATGGCCGGTCGAGCTTCGGCGCGAGAAAGGCAACCACGTTTCCTATGGGGCAGAGACCGAAGTCGATCTGGGCGAATTCGATGTCGTCTGGCTGCGCCAGGACCCGCCCTTCGACATGGGGTACATCACGACGACGCACCTGCTGGAGATGATCCATCCCAGAACGCTGGTGGTGAACGACCCCTTCTGGGTCCGCAACTCGCCTGAAAAGCTGCTGGTGCTGCAATTCCCCCAGCTGATCCCGCCGACCGCCATTGCCCGCGACCTTCCCACCATCCGGGCATTCAAGGCCAAACATGGCGACATCATCCTGAAGCCGCTCTACGGGAATGGCGGCGCGGGGGTGTTCCGTCTTGACCCCAACGACCGCAACCTGTCGTCACTGCACGAGCTTTTCACCTCGATGAGCCGCGAGCCGCTGATCGTCCAGAAATTCCTTCCGGATGTCGCCAAGGGCGACAAGAGGGTGATCCTTGTCGATGGCGAGCCGGTGGGCGCGATCAACCGGGTGCCGCAGGAGGGCGAGACGCGGTCGAACATGCATGTCGGCGGCCGGCCGGAAAAGATCGGGTTGACGCCCCGCGATCTGGAAATCTGCGCAACCATCGGCCCGGTCCTGCGCGAGAAGGGCCAGATCTTCGTCGGCATCGACGTGATCGGCGAGTACCTGACCGAGATCAACGTGACTTCGCCGACCGGGATCCAGGAACTGGAGCGCTTCGACGGCACCAATGCCGCCGCCCGCATCTGGGAAGTGATCGAGGCGAAGCGGCGCGCCTGACTAACCCTTGCTCAGCGCCGAAAGCCGGTAGCTGATCGCCTCGGCACAATGGGGGTGGCGGACACTCGTGGACCCGTCGAGATCGGCAATGGTCCGGGCGACCCGGAGGATGCGGTGATAGGCGCGCGCGGACAGGCCGAACCTTTCGGCCACGCGCGACAAGAGCGCCCTGCCTTCGGCGTCGGGCACGGCGATCTCGTCCAGGAGGTCGCCCTGGACATCGGCGTTGACACGCATCCCGGGATGCGCCGCGAACCGTTCGGTCTGGATCGCCCTTGCCTTGGCCACCCGCTCGCCCACCGTCGCGGAGCTTTCGCCATTCGCGGGCAGGTCGAGGTCCGAATAGGCAACCGGCGGAACGTCAATGCGCAGGTCGAACCGGTCCATCAGCGGACCGGAGATGCGCCCTAGGTAATCCTCGCCGCAGGCTGGCGCGCGGCTGCAGGCCCGCTCGGGTTCCGCAAGATAGCCGCAGCGGCAGGGATTGGCGGCGGCGACCAGCAGAAAGCGGCAGGGGTAGCGGATATGGGCATTCGCCCGCGCCACCATGACCTCGCCGGTTTCGATCGGTTGGCGCAGGGTTTCAAGCACGGCCCGCGGAAACTCCGGAAACTCATCCAGAAACAGAACCCCGTTGTGGGCAAGGCTGATCTCGCCCGGTTTGGCTCCTTTGCCACCACCGACGATGGCGGCCATCGAGGCGGTGTGATGCGGTTCACGGAACGGCCGCTGGCGCGAAATTCCGCCATCGGTCAGAAGACCGGCCAGCGAATGGATCATAGAGGTTTCGAGCGCCTCGACTGCCGTAAGAGGCGGCAGGATACCCGGCAATCGCGCTGCCAGCATCGATTTGCCCGAGCCGGGCGAACCGATCATCAGCATGTGGTGCCGGCCGGCAGCCGCAATTTCCAGCGCGCGCTTCGCCCGTTCCTGTCCCCTGACCTCGCGCAGGTCGCGGCCCGTAGCGGGCGGCAGGACCTCGCCAGCCTCGGACGGTGGCAAGATCGACTGTCCGGTGAAATGACGCACAACCTCGTCCAGCGAGGCGGCGGCGAAGACCGGCGTCGCGCCGACCCAGGCCGCTTCGGCCCCGCAGGCGCGCGGACAGATCAGGCTGCGGTCCTGCTCGGCTGCGGCAAGCGCGGCGGGCAGGGCGCCGATCACCGGCACGATCCGCCCGTCAAGCGACAATTCCCCCAGGGCCACGCTGCCATCGACCGCGTCCCGCGGCAGGATTTCAAGCGCGGACAGGACCGCAAGGGCGATCGGCAGGTCGAAATGCGACCCCTCCTTGGGCAGGTCAGCCGGAGAGAGGTTTATCGTGATCCGTTTCGACGGCAGGGCGATCGACATGGACGACAACGCCGCCCGCACCCTTTCCTTGGCCTCCGAGACCGCCTTGTCAGGCAGGCCGACAAGGGTGAATCCGGGAAGGCCCGGTGCAACGGCGCATTGCACCTCCACCGGGCGGGCCTCGACGCCCTCGAATGCGACAGTGTGGGCGCGTGCAGCCAATGGCCTTTCTCCTATGAGACAGGGGTGATGGAAACTTCTTGATGAATGGTTAACGCGATCGGGACGTGGCGGGCCTGACGCGTCAATGCCATTTCCAGTGGTGAACCAAGAGCTTGGCAGTCATCGTGATTCTGCGAACTATTGATGGACTTGGCTGCGACGAATCGGCGATGTCTGTTCGCGCCGGTCAAGTGACGGCTGCGCAAGCGGGCTTTCGGGGGCAGGGGATGATCAGGAAGGGCGGGCATGCCGCTGCCATGAGCCTTGCGCTGCTTGGGGCAGGGTTTCTGGCTCCAGTTCCTGGGCGGGCCGATCCCAAGCCGCTGCCGAAGGTGGAACTGAAATTTCCCGACGAAAGCGTGCTGCGCTTCTATGGTCAGATCAACAAGGGCGTGCTGAGTTACGACGACGGTCAGGTGAGCAAGACCTACGGGCTGATCGACAACGATAACTCCAACACCCGGATCGGCCTGACCTACAATGCAAGGATCGGCGACTCCTGGAAATATCTTGGCACACTGGAACTCCAGTATGCGCCGTTCTCGACCTCGACGGCGAGCATCCTGCAGCCAACGCCCCCCTCCAGCGCCTACATGTTCACCAACGCGAACATCCGCCAGATCGACAACAAGCTGACCAGCGAGACCTATGGTTCGTTCTATCTCGGTCAGGGCAACATGGCGTCCTACGATACGGTCAAGGTCGATTTTTCGGGCACGACGGTCACGCAATGGGTCGAGGTGCAGGATCTGGCGGGCGGGCAGCTCCTTCGGGAAGAAGATGGCACCCTGTCGAAGACCAAGATTTCGACAGCCTTCAATGATTACAACGGATTGGGCCGAGCGGTGCGCGTCCGATACGATACGCCCTCGATCAATGGCTTCACGTTTCGCACCTCCTATGGCCAGGATCAGCTTTCGTCTAATGCGGCGGAGCAGAATGACCCGCTCTACGATGTCGCGGTCGCCTATGAAGGTGAGGCGGGGGATTTCAAGTATGCCGCCCAGGCTGCCTATTCCTGGAACGTCGAAGACACCGCCACCGTCACCACGCTCGACGGCTCCGCCTCTGTGCTGCACAAGCCGACCGGGCTCAACCTGACGCTGGCGGCCGCCAGTTCGGATAATGAGACGCTGACTGGCACCTACTGGTATGTGAAAGTCGGCTGGCTCGCCGACCTGGTCAGCTGGGGCAAGACCGCCTTCGCCGTCGACTACTACCAGGGCAATGACATCTTCGCGGCGGGTTCCGACAGCAGCACGGCCTCGATCTCGGTCGTCCAGAGCATAGTCAGCTGGAACACCGAGATCTATGCGGCCTACCGCACCTATTCGGCCTCGACCGCGACGGTCGCCTATGACGACGCGAACGCCTTCTTCTTCGGCGCCCGCTTCAAGTGGTGAAGGTGCGAACCTTTCGCGACTCCGGTTTCGCACCTGGTTCTCCGCATTGTCGGGCCGGCCGACCAAAGTAGATTCAGGAAAGTTTGGCGCGACGTTGCCCTGCTACCTCGACACTTTCGCATGCGGCATGAGCGTGCCCCCACAGGTCTCTCCTCAACTAATCAGGGCGTGGTGCAGCACACCCGCGCATGCTTGGAGCGCGCTGGAAAACAAGGGCGCCCCGCGCAGAAGCGGAAGGTTCGGCGCGTGAGGTGAAACTGTCACGAGCGGTTCAAGGGGCCGTCAAGATTTGTGTCTATGAGCAACTCGATCGTTCCCATCCGGTCTTCAACGCCAGGCGATGTGCGCGATTTCGAGGTTCCTAGGGGCAAGACGATGAGCAATCACAAGACGACGTTCGCGACTGCATTGACCGCGATGATAGCAGGAGCCGGATTGACCATTGGCGATCCTGCCCTTGCCGACCCAAAGCCGTTGCCAAAGGTTGAACTCAAGTTCCCCAACGACAGCGTGCTGCGCTTCTACGGCCAGATCAACAAGGGCGTGCTGAGCTATGACGACGGGCTGGTGAACGAATCCTATGGCCTGATCGACAACAACAACTCCAATACCCGTGTCGGCCTGACCTACAACGCCAAGATCGGCGACAGTTGGAGATATCTCGGCACGCTCGAACTTCAGTACGCGCCCTTCTCGACCTCTACGGCGAGCATCCTGCAACCGTCGCCCCCCTCCGACGCCTACATGTTCACAAATGCCAACATCCGCCAGATCGACAACAAGTTGACGAACGAAACCTACGGTTCGTTCTATCTCGGTCAGGGCAACATGGCCTCCAACGATACTGCGAAGGTCGATCTTTCCGGCACAACCGTGACGCAAGGCGTCGCCGTGCAGGATCTGGCGGGCGGGCAGCTCTTGCGTCTCGAAGATGGAACGCTGTCCAAGGTGAAGATCAAGGATGCGTTCAAGGACTACAATGGTTTGGGCCGGAAAGTCCGCTTGCGCTACGATACGCCGTCCTTCAACGGCTTCACGTTCCGCACGTCCTATGGCCAGGATCAACTGTCGGCCGTTCAGGCCGTACAGAATGATCCGCTCTATGACGTTGCGGTCGCTTACGAGGGTGAAGCGGGCGACTTCAAATACGCTGCCCAGGCTGCGTATTCCTGGGCCGTCGGCGACAGTGCGACAGTGACCACCCTCGATGGCTCCGCCTCTGTGTTGCACAAGCCGACCGGGCTGAACCTAACCCTGGCGGCAGCGAGTTCGGACAACGAGGTTCGAACTGGCACCTATTGGTACGTCAAGGTCGGCTGGCTTGCCGATCTCGTGAGCTGGGGCAAGACGGCCTTCGCCGTCGACTACTACCAAGGCAATGACATCTTCGCGGCGGGTGCCGACAGCAGCTCAGCTTCGATTTCGGTCGTCCAGAGCGTCATCAGCTGGAATACCGAGATCTACGCGGCCTACCGGACCTATTCGGCCTCGACCGCGACGATCGCCTATGACGACTCGAACGCCTTCTTCTTCGGCGCCCGCTTCAAGTGGTAGCGGTCTTCAAGCGGCCGCCAGCATCGCCATGAACTTGGGCCACGCTTCGGGATCGGCTGCGGTCTTGTCGCGGCAGAAGGGGTTGCAGAACCCCCAGACGCGCCCGTCCAGCTCCAGCACGTCGGTCACGGGCTTGCCGGAATAGGGGCAGGCTTCGTTCTCAGCCGGCCGGAAGTCGATGACCTGCGCCATCAACGGTTTTGGGCCTGGCCAGGGCCGGCGCGGATAGTCGCGGCGGTAGAAATCCTGATCGGCGCCGTCGATCATCCCCATGGCCCGCCAGCGGCGGAACGAGGGATGAGCAAGATGCGCATCGACATAGGCCTGCGCTTCGGGACCGACGGGCAGGTTGTAGGTCGCGATCCGCGTCGCGACCGGCGCGTAAAAAGCATCGGCGGCGCTATAGGCGCCGCAGAGCCACGGGCCCGTCGACCTCGTCTCACGGCGTGCCCAGGCCCAAATCTCTTCCAGGCGGGCCAGGTCGGCCAGCACGGCTTCGGTGGGCTGGCAATCGCTGTAGCTGACGCGCAGGTTCATCGGGCAGTGGTTGCGCAGCGCAACGAAGCCCGCATGCATTTCGGCCGCAAGGACGCGGGCGACGGCCCTGTGCTTCGGGTCAGACGGCCAAAGCCCGGCCTCGGGGTGGCGGCTGGCGAGTTCCTCTGCGATCGCGAGGCTTTCCGGAACCACTGCCCCCTCGGGCGTCCGCATGACCGGCACGGTTCGGGCCGGGAAATACTCGGCCAGAAACGAGGAGAACTCCTTGGTGTAAAGGCGGGCAGAGCGGGTGCGGACCGGGATGCCGAAGGCGTCGAACAACAGCCAGCCCCGCAGGCTCCAGCTGGAATAGGCGCGGTCGCCTATGGCGAGGTCGTAGGTCATGCGGCGCTCTCCGGTCGATCAGGGACGTGCCGGAAGCTAGACAGGTCGAAGCGATCAGGAAAACGAATTATCTTGAAGTGCGGCATCAAGGCCGGTGATTGATCCGCCCGACGGACCATCGGCCTTCATCATGGGTCAACTCTGTGACCGACAGCGGGTCGATGCGATGTCCGAAGGCCTCGACCGCGGTGATTCCGGTTGCCTGTTGCAGGGCCGCCAGGATGGCGCCGAAATGGGCGACGACCACGACATCGCCATCCGGATGCGCCTGGATCAGCCGGTCGACGCCCCGCTCGATCCTTGACGAAAGCTGGTTCCAGCCTTCCCCGCCGGGTGGGCAGATGTCCCCCGGCCATTCCCAGAACGCCCGGGCCAGCTGCTCGTCCTCGGCCGAGATTTCGGCATGGCTGCGTAGCTCCCAGGCGCCGAAATGGATCTCGCGCAGATCGGGATCATGCGGCAGGCGGACGCCGCCCCGCTGGACGGCGTCGGCCGTGGCGACGGCGCGGGACAGGTCTGACGAGATGACTGTGGCCACCGGGGGCAGATAGTCGCGCAGTCGTCCGATCGCCGCCCGGTCGGACAGGTCGGCCGGAAGGTCCGACCAGCCGACCATGGTCTTGGCATGGGTCGGACCGTGCCGCACCCACCAGAAACGGGTCATGCCAGCCCCTCGGGCAGCTTGCCCTTGAGCGCGAAGGGCAGGCCGGCCATCACCCCGACGACCAGTCCGGCGCTTGCCGCGACCCTCTGGTTGAGCCGACCCTGCGCGTCGCGGAACCGGCGGGCCAAGGCATTCTCGGGCACGATGCTCAAGCCCACCTCGTTCGTGACCAGCACCACAGGGGCCGCACAGGCCTTGAGAGCAGCCATGAGCCGGTCAGTCTCGGCGGCAAGATCGCTTTCTGCCAGGAAGTGATTGGTCAGCCAGAGGGTCAGGCAGTCGACCAGCACGACCTCGCCAGGCTGCGCCTCGGCCAAGGCCCCGGAAAGATCCAGCGGCGCCTCGACCGTCAGCCAGTTTTCGCCGCGTTGCTGTCGATGATCAGCGATGCGTTGGCGCATCTCGTCGTCCCAGGCTTCGGCCGTAGCGATGTAACGGCGGCGGGAACCTGCCTGTTTGACGAGCGTTTCAGCAATAACCGACTTACCGGAACGCGCTCCGCCAATGACAAGTGCAAAATTACATGTATCGGATATGGGAATTGATCCGAACATTCCCCACCTTCGTAGAGTTGATTGTACGCATTTCAAGAAACGAGGTTCTGCCGTGGCCTTGGACGCATATAACGACCAAACCCTGTCGCGCCAAGCAATGCGCGCCGAGCTTCTTGATGCCGAAACTGAATTGCAGCTTGCCTATGCTTGGCGCGACCGACGGGACGAGCAGGCGCTGCATCGGTTGGTGACGGCCTACATGCGCCTCGCCATCTCGATGGCGGCGAAATTCAAGCGCTACGGCGCGCCGATGAACGACCTGATCCAGGAGGCGAGCCTTGGCCTGATGAAGGCTGCAGACAAGTTCGACCCGGATCGCGGCGTGCGGTTTTCGACCTATGCCGTCTGGTGGATCAAGGCGTCGATCCAGGACTACGTCATGCGCAACTGGTCCATGGTGCGAACAGGGTCCACCTCCAGCCAGAAGTCGCTGTTCTTCAATCTTCGCCGTGTCCAGGCCAAGCTGGAGCGCGAGGCGGCGCAGCGGGGCGAAAAGCTCGACACGCACCAGCTTCGCGAACTCGTCGCGCGCGAGGTGGGTGTGCCGCTTGCCGATGTCGAAATGATGGAAGGGCGCCTGTCCGGAAATGACTTTTCGCTGAATGCGACCCAGTCGTCTGACGAGGATGGACGCGAGTGGATCGATTCGCTTGAGGATGACAGCGACCAGGCCGAAACACGCGTCGCGCAGACTCATGACGCGGCGCGCCTGCGCGAGTGGCTGGTCTCCGCCATGCAGGGGCTGAACCGTCGTGAGCGGTTCATCGTCGCAGAACGCAAGCTGCGGGATGAGCCACGGACGCTTGAAAGCCTAGGCGAGGAGCTCGGCCTGTCCAAGGAACGGGTCAGGCAGCTGGAAGCCGCGGCCTTTACCAAGCTGCGCCGGTCGCTGACCTCCCAATCACCTGAAATCCGCGCCCTGCTCGGCTAGGCCCTTGCGGATTGAGTTCGGCGGCCCGTCACCCTATTGCTTGGGACGATAGTCCCGGGTCAGAGGGCGAGCATGCTCGGCAAACGTATTCTCCTGATCATCGGCGGCGGGATCGCGGCCTACAAGGCGCTCGATCTGATCCGCCGCCTGACCGAGCGTGGGGCCAGCGTCACCCCGGTGCTGACCAAGGCTGGCGCAGAATTCGTGACGCCGCTTTCGGTTTCGGCCCTCGCGGGGGCGAAGGTCTACACGGACCTTTTCGACCTGACCGACGAGGCCGAGATGGGGCATATCCAGCTCAGCCGCGTGGCTGACCTGATCGTGGTCGCGCCGGCCACGGCCGATCTCATGGCCAAGATGGCTGGAGGGCGGGCCGACGATCTCGCCTCGACCCTGCTGCTTGCGACCGACACCCGAGTGCTTGTCGCCCCGGCCATGAACGTGCGCATGTGGACCCACCCCGCGACGCAGCGCAACCTCGCGACCTTGCAGGGCGATGGCGTGCTTTTTGTCGGTCCTAACGACGGCGCAATGGCCTGCGGCGAGTTCGGCCCCGGTCGCATGGCCGAACCGCTGGAAATCGTCGCGGCCATCGAGGCGGCCTTTGGCAGCGGGCCGCTGGCCGGGCGTCATGTGCTGGTCACTTCTGGCCCGACCCACGAGCCGATCGACCCGGTCCGCTACATTGCCAACCGCTCGTCCGGTGCGCAGGGCACGGCGCTTGCGGCCGCGCTTGCCGCCCTTGGGGCGCGTGTCACCTTTGTGACCGGCCCCGCGACCGTGCCGCCGCCCGCAGGCGTGACCGTGGTACGGGTCGAGACGGCGCGCGAGATGCTCGCGGCGGTCGAGGCAGCGCTGCCGGCCGATGCCGCTGTCTTTGCCGCCGCGGTGGCCGACTGGCGTGTGGCCAACGCCGCAGGATCAAAGATGAAGAAGGATGGCTCCGGCAAGCCGCCCGCGCTCGAATTCGCCGAAAACCCAGACATCCTGGCCACGATTGCGCAGCGCAAGACCGGGCGCCCAAGCCTTGTCGTGGGCTTCGCAGCCGAAACCGATGCGGTGATCGACCACGCCACCGCCAAGCGTGCCCGCAAGGGGTGCGACTGGATCGTGGCCAACGACGTGCGACCCGAGACCGGCATCATGGGCGGGACCGAGAATGCCATCACGCTCATCAGTGCCGAGGGTGCGGAAACCTGGCCGCGCATGACCAAGGATCAGGTCGCCCGCAAACTCGCGGCCCGCATCGCCGAGGCCCTGGCATGAGCGCGGCAAAATTCTTTGAAGAGTTTTGCCAAGACTTTTCAAAAAGTCTCGGCGCACCCGACCAAGCGGGGGTGCCCGCATGACCCCTGTCCTGCGACTGCTCTGGGAAGACTGGGCCGATCAAAGCCTTCCCCTGCCATCATATGAGACCCCCGGCGCGGCCGGCGCTGACTTGCGCGCGAACCTCAAGCCCGAGGATCGCGCGACGGGGTTCATCCTTGATCCGATGCGCCGCGCAATCATTCCGACCGGGCTGCGCGTCGAGATCCCTGCCGGGTTCGAGATGCAGATCCGGCCGCGATCGGGGCTGGCGTTCAAGCACGGCATCAGCCTGCCCAATACCCCGGGAACCATCGACAGCGACTATCGCGGGCCGCTTGGCGTGCTGCTGGTCAATCTCGGGTCCGAGCCCTACACGATCCACCACGGCGACCGGATTGCGCAGGCGGTCATCGCGCCGGTCGTGCAGGCGCGCTTCGAGGTGGTTGCCGAGCTCGGCCAGACCGACCGGGGCGAGGGCGGGTTCGGATCCACCGGCCGGCGCTGACCCATGCAGCTCGTCCTGATCCTTGTCGTGGCGATCTGGGTGATCGGGTGGCTGATGCGGGCTCCGGTCCGGCTGCGGCTGACCATGATCGGCATCCTCTGGCTTGGGCTTGTCCTTGAACATTTGGTGCTGCCCGACGGTCACCCGCTCCGCATGGCCACGGGCGGGAACGCACGGGGGTGGCTGGTGGTGGGCGGGGTGGCGGCGGTGATCCTCGCCTACCGGCTCGGCCTTGACCGCCTGCGCGCGCGGGCCGCCGCGCCGGATGCGACGCCTCCCTCCGGCCCCTTCCGCCCGGCAGAACTTGAACGCTATGCCCGCCATATCACTCTGCGGGAAATCGGCGGCATGGGGCAGCGGCGGCTGAAAGAGGCGCGGGTGCTGGTGATCGGGGCCGGTGGGCTTGGCTCGCCCGCGCTTCTTTATCTGGCGGCGGCGGGCGTCGGGACGATCACGGTCGTGGACGACGACAGCGTCGAGGCGTCGAACCTGCAGCGCCAGATCATCCATCCCGATGCCAGCCTTGGCCTCTCCAAGGCTGAGTCCGCTGCTGCCGCCATGCGCGCCTTGAACCCCTTCGTCACAGTCGATCCGGTCGTCGCGCGGTTGACCGCGGATAACGCCGAGGCGCTTTTTGCCGGGCAGGATCTGATCCTTGACGGGTCCGACAATTTCGACACGCGCTATCTCGCCAACGAGGTCGCCGTCCGGCTTGGAACGCCACTCCTCGCCGCTGCGATCACGCAGTGGGAAGGGCAGATCAGCCTTTACGATCCGGCCCGCGGCGCCCCCTGCTATGCCTGCATCTTTCCCGACCGACCCACGCCCGGCACGGTGCCCACCTGTGCCGAAGCGGGCGTGGCCGCGCCTTTGCCCGGGGTTCTGGGCAGCCTCATGGCGCTCGAGGCGGTCAAGGAGATCACCGGCGCGGGCGAGTCCCTGCGCGGGCGGCTGATGATCTTCGACGGCCTCTACGCGGAAAACCGGATGATCCGCATCGCCCGGCGGCAGGACTGCCCGGTTTGCGGCCATGTTCATTCCGCCTGAACCGCCAGTGGCTGGACAGTCCCCTTGCCATCGCCATAACCTGCGCGCCAACAAGAAACCGATCCGTCAGGGAGCCCCCATGAAACTGACCGCTGTCCTTGCAGGCCTTGGCCTTGCCTTCGCCGCCACGATCGCCTCTGCCGCAGATCTGCCCGATCTCGGCGGAAAGGAGATCACCGTCGTCACCGAGAACGCCTACCCGCCGCTCCAATTCGTCGACCAGAAGACCGGAAAGGCGATCGGCTGGGAATACGACGCGATGGATGCCCTTTCCAAACTGCTGAACTTCAAGGTGAAATACGAAAACACCAGCTGGGATGCGATGATCCCCGCCGTGTCGGAAGGCCAGTATGACATCGGCATGACCGGCATCACCATCCGCGACGACCGCAAGGAGAAGGTCGATTTCTCGGAACCCTATATGCGGTCGGAAATGGTCATGCTGGTGCGTGGCGACGAAACCCGTTTCACCGATGCCAAGAGTTTCGGTGCCGACGAAAAGCTGCTGATCGCGGCCCAGCCCGGCACGACGCCCTTCTATACCGCGGTTTACGAGATCCTCGACGGCAACGAGGCGAACCCCCGCATCAAGCTCTTTGAAACCTTCGGCGCCACCGTGCAGGCGCTCAAGGCCGGGGATGTCGACCTTGTGCTGACCGACGGCACCGCGGGCGCGGGCTATGTTGCCGCCTCGGACGGCGCGCTGAAGATCGTGGGCGAAAAACTCGGGGTCGAGGATTTCGGCTTCATCTTCCCGAAAGGCTCGGACCTTGTTGCGCCGATCAACGCGGGGATCGCGGCGCTGAAGGCAGATGGCACGTTCGAGGCGCTGAACAAAAAGTGGTTCCTCGACTACAAGATGGGCGAATGATGACTTCGCCGGCCCGCCTCTGACCGGCGGGCCGGTGCTGCCCAGATGAAGCGCCCCTCGACTCCCGGCAAGGAAGACTTTCCCTGGTGGCTCCTCGTCCTCGCGGCGACGGGGCTTTACCTGTTCTGGCAGGTTGCGACGGACGAGATCTATGCCCAGGTGCTGACGACGCTGGCCAAGGGGATCTGGATCACGATCCTCGTCACCGTCGTGGGGTTCACGCTGGCCTGCCTGCTGGGGCTTGCGCTTGCCATTGCGTCGCAATCCACGCGGCTGCTGCTGCGGCAGGTGGCCCGGCTTTACGTCGAGGTCGTGCGCGGCATCCCGATCATCGTCCTTCTGCTTTACGTCGCCTTCGTGGTCGCGCCAGCCGTGGTCTATGCCTGGAACTGGCTGACGGCGCCTCTCGGCCTTGGGGCCTGGCAGACACGCGACTTTCCGTTGATCTGGCGGGCCATCATCGCGCTGACCATCGCCTATTCGGCCTTCCTGTCCGAGATCTTCCGTGCGGGTCTGCTGTCGGTCGAGAAGGGCCAGATCGAAGCGGCGATGTCGCTTGGCCTGAACCGCTGGCAGCGCTTCCGCCTTGTCGTGTTTCCGCAAGCCTTCCGCACCATTCTGCCGCCGCTTGGCAACGATTTCGTCGCGATGGTGAAAGACTCTTCGCTGGTCTCGGTGCTGGGGGTAAGCGACATCACCCAGCTGGGGAAGGTCACGGCGGCCGGCAACTTCCGCTATTTCGAGACTTACAACGTCGTGGCGCTGATTTACCTGACGATGACCATCACCCTGTCGCTGCTGCTGCGTCGTCTGGAGCACCGACTGCGCAGCAAGTCCGAGGGCTGACGGGCTGGACCTTTCTGGCGGCTGTTCCTAGCTTTGACGCAAAGGAGATTCCGCATGACCAATGCCTTGCTCGCCCCGTGGACGACCGCGTTCGACCTGCCCCCGTTCGACCTGATCCGCGACGAGGATTTCGCGCCGGCCTTCGATGCCGGGCTGGAGCAGGCGCGGGCCGCCATCGCCGCCATCGCCGACAATCCCGACGCGCCGACCTTTGCCAACACCATCGAGGCGATGGAACTGGCGGAAGCGACGCTGGACCGGGTCGCAGGCGTCTTCTTCAACCTCAGCGGCGCGGATTCGAACCCCGCGCGCGAAGCATTGCAGCGCGACCTTGCGCCAAAGCTGTCGGCTTTCTCTTCGGAAATCACTAATAACGGCAAGCTTTTCGCCCGGATCGAGACGCTCTGGGCCGCCCGCGACACGCTTGGTCTCACCCCCGAGCAGGCCCGTGTCCTGATGCTTTACCGGCGCATGTTCGTCCGGGCCGGGGCCCAGCTTGACGGCGCCCGGGCTGACCGCATGACCGAGGTGAAGTCGCGCCTTGCTGTGCTGGGGACCGAATTCACCCAGAACCTTCTGGCCGATGAGCGCGAGTGGTTCATGGAACTGTCCGAGGCCGATCTGGAGGGGCTGCCCGATTTCGTCGTGGCCAGCGCCAAGGCGGCGGCCGGCGAGCGGGGCCTGTCAGGCCAGGTCATCACGCTCAACCGGTCGCTGATCGTGCCCTTCCTGCAATTCTCGCCGCGCCGCGATCTGCGGCAGAAGGCCTACCTGGCCTGGGTCACGCGCGGGGCCAACGGCAACGCCCATGACAACCGTGCCATCGCTGCCGAGATCCTGAAGCTGCGGCAGGAGCGGGCGCAACTGCTGGGCTACAAGGACTTCGCCAGTTTCAAGCTGGAAACCGAGATGGCCGGCACCCCGGCGGCGGTGCGGGACCTGCTGACCCAGGTGTGGAAACCGGCCCGCGCCAAGGCCGAAGCCGACGCGGCGATCCTTGAGGGCATGATGCACCGGGATGGCATCAACGGCGATCTGGAGCCGTGGGACTGGCGCTATTACTCCGAGAAGCGGCGCAAGGCCGAACATGACCTCGATGAATCGGCGCTGAAGCCCTACCTGTCGCTCGATGCGATGATCGCGGCCTGTTTCGACGTGGCGAACCGCTTGTTTGGGCTCGAATTCCGGCCGCTTGACGTGGCGCTCTACCACCCCGATGTCCGCGCCTGGGACGTGACGCGGAAGGGACGCCATGTGGCCGTCTTCCTTGGCGACTATTTCGCCCGAGGATCGAAGCGGTCCGGCGCCTGGTGCTCGGCCATCCGCGGCCAGCGCAAGCTGGGGGGCGAGGTTGCGCCGGTCGTGGTCAATGTCTGCAACTTCGCCAAGGGCGATCCGGCGCTTCTGTCCTATGACGACGCGCGGACGCTCTTTCACGAATTCGGCCATGCCCTGCACCAGATGCTGTCGGACGTGACCTACGGTTTCATTTCCGGAACATCGGTGGCGCGTGACTTCGTCGAACTGCCGAGCCAGCTTTACGAACACTGGCTGGAGGTGCCCGAGGTGCTGGCCAAGCATGCGCGCCACTGGAAGACCGGCGAGCCGATGCCCAAGGATATGCTCGACCGTCTGCTTGCCGCCGGAACCTACGACCAGGGCTTTGCCACGGTGGAATATGTCGCCTCGGCCCTGGTGGATCTCGCCTTCCACGAAGGCGAGCCGCCCGCCGATCCGCTGGCGAAGGAGGCCGAGGTTCTGGAGGCGATGGGGATGCCGCACGCGATCCGCACCCGCCATGCCACCCCGCATTTCGCCCATGTCTTCGCCGGCGACGGCTATTCCTCGGGCTATTACAGCTACATGTGGTCCGAGGTGATGGATGCGGATGCCTTCGCCGCTTTCGAGGAAGCGGGCGATGCCTTCGACCCGACCACCGCCGAGAAGCTGGAGCGGTTCATCCTGTCGGCCGGTGGATCGCGCGAGGCCGACGAGCTTTATACCGAATTCCGCGGCCGGATGCCGGGGGTGGAGCCGCTGTTGAAGGGCAGGGGGCTGCTCGAACTGGTCTGAGGCCGTCCGGCGAGGTCAGTCGATGATCTCGCCGGGGTCCACGCCCCAAAGCGCGGTCTTTTGAACCCAGCCCCGGTTACCCTCGGCCGAGATGCGGCACCAGTCGAGTTCGCATTTGAGGATCTTTCCGACAACGCCCTGTTCGGCCTGAAAGACCACCGGCGCATTCGGGTCCGGTATGGTGCGGAATTCGGCCATGTCGAGCGTCACGATCACTGTCCGAACGCCCGACAGCAGCGAGTACTGAACCCAGCCGCCGATCCCGTCCTGATCTTCGACGCGGCGCCAGTGTTCGAATTCGGCGGTGATGCGCAAGGGCATCCCGGCCCGGGTGAACACCCAGTCTATCCGGTGCGTCAGGCCAGGCCCGCGCCGCGCGTTGCCTTGGTTGGTCTTGAGCGAGACATAGCGCGGGATCGGCAGGTTGGTGACGCTGCCAAGATGGGTGTCGCGCTCTTTCTCCAGGTTCGACTGCGGCGCTTCGTTCTGCGGAGCGACGGTGGCGGCATCGCCCGCATCCTCCTGCGGGACGACCGGCTCTGGCCGCGGCATCGGCCGGCGTTCGGCCAGTTCGTCCAGCGAGGGCTGCTGATCCTCGGCGTAACCCGCGGGCGCCCATGCCAACAACGCCATCGCGGCGGCCAAGGCCAGCCGAACCGATGCTTTCATGCCAATCCGCCTGTTTGCCGGCGCAACCCGTTACCTTGGCTGCGTCCGTCTGCTGCATCCTCCGGGGCTTGTGCCGCGCCCCGCTTCCTTGCACTTTGCCATTCGAAGACTTGATTTGGAAGAGATGGGAGAATCCGGATGCCTGCTGCGCGCCTGAGTGTTGTCGTGACGCGACGCCTCCCCGAGGTTGTCGAGACCCGCATGAAGGAACTCTTCGACGTCGAGTTGCGCGATCCCGACACTCTGATGACGCGCGAAGAGCTGGTCGCCGCGATGCGCCGCGCCGATGTCCTCGTCCCCTCTCTCAATGACCATATCGACGCCCCGGCTCTGGCGCAGGCGGGCGACCGGCTGAAACTGATCGCGAACTATGGCGCGGGGGTCGATCATATCGACGTCGCCACTGCCCGACAGCGCGGGATCCTCGTCTCGAACACGCCCGGCGTCGTGACCGAGGATACCGCTGACATGGTGATGGCGCTGATCCTTGGCGTTACCCGCCGCATTCCCGAAGGCCTGGCCGAGATGCAAGCCGGCAAGTGGCAGGGCTGGTCGCCGATGTCACATCTGGGCGGCCGCATCGGCGGTCGCCGCCTGGGGATCCTTGGCATGGGTCGGATCGGGCAGGCCGTTGCGCGGCGCGCTCAGGCCTTCGGCATGCAGATCCACTACCACAACCGCAAGCGGCTGCGCCCCGAGGTCGAGCAGGAGGTCGAGGCGACCTGGTGGGAAAGCCTGGATCAGATGCTCGCGCGGGTCGACATCCTGTCGATCAACTGCCCGCACACGCCGTCCACCTTCCATCTGTTGAACGCGCGGCGCCTGAAGCTGATGAAGCCGACCGCGGTGATCGTGAATACCTCTCGCGGCGAGGTCATCGACGAGAACGCGCTGACCCGCGGTCTGCGCGCCGGCGAACTCGCGGGTGCCGGTCTCGACGTCTTCGAGCACGGGCACGAGATCAACCCGCGCCTGCGCGAATTGCCCAATGTCGTCCTGCTGCCGCATATGGGCTCGGCCACGCTCGAAGGGCGGATCGAGATGGGCGAAAAGGTGATCCTCAACATCAAGACCTTCGCCGACGGCCACCGGCCGCCCGATCAGGTTGTGCCGGGGATGCTCTGACCCGTCAGTTGAACGGATCGCTATCCGTGGTGTTGCCCGAGCTGAACGGGTCCTCGCCATCGGCCGGGGCGGAAGCGCCGGCCTCGTTCACCGCACTCTGGCAGTTGATCACTTCTTCCATCGCCGCGTTGGTTCCGCTGAGCGTGAGCCGGGCGATTTCCTTGCTTTCGTAAGTCACGGCCACGCTGGTCATCCGGCGAAACTCGTCGATGAAGGCTGCGGCCTTGTCCTTTTCGAAGCCGACATCGACAGTCAGCGTCGGCAGTTCGCCCAGGCGGCCGCCTTCGGCGTCGCCTGTCCAGGGGCTGCGGCTTCCGAAGGCGATGCCGATGCTGTAGAGCTTGCCTGCTTCGATCGAGTTCCAGGCCTCGTCGCCGATGATGAATTGAAAATTGTCGCTGGACGGGTTGAACTGGACCCGCAGGTAGGTGCCGGCCTCGTAGGCGGCAGTCATGAAGCAGCCATTGCCGATCGAGGTGTCGACGCCGATGTACCAGCCCGCGACATCATCCTTCCAGGTGATGGGCTTATCCTCTGCCAAGGCCGGCAGGGCGGTAGCAAGTGCCACACCAAGCGTGGCCAGGGTAAGGGTTCGCATTGGCAATCATCTCCTTCTGCAATCGGCGCGGGTCGGTTGGCTGGACGCCAATTTCGACGATATTCGCAACAGTTTCAGGTGAAGAAGGAAGATTGTTGGAGAATAGGCGGCAGTACTGGGGCAACGCCCCCGCTGTTGCCGGTTTGCTTCAGCGCATGGCACGCATCAGGCACAGTCCCAGGACCTACAGACCGATGATTGCCGAGCCCAGCATCAGGTCGATCCGGCCGCCTCGGACTTCCTCTGTCGCGCCACCTGCCGATGCGCCCAGAGCGAAGCCGACCGTTTTAGCTGCCATCGGCCGGATTGACCCCCGAGACCTACGTCGCGAAGGTCCCTACCCGGATGGCATGGGGCGTGGCATAGGCGGGCCAGGCAAGGGTCCAAACCAGTAGCAGCCCGCCTAGCGGCATAGCGGTCAAGCGACGAAGCAAGACCGCCCGCCGGATGCCGGTCAGTCCTTGGCGCGCTCGACGTAGGAGTTGTCGTCGGTGTTGATGATGATCCGGGTGCCCGCGCCGATATGTGGCGGCACCATCACCCGCAGGCCGTTGTCGGTCATCGCCGGCTTGTAGGAGGACGATGCGGTCTGGCCTTTCACCACCGGCTCGGTCTCGGTGATCTCGACGGTGATCTTTTGCGGGAACTCAATCGCGATGCAGACGCCTTCGAAGGTCTTCAGCCAGCAGCGCATGCCTTCCTGCAGGTAGACCTTGCCGTCGCCCACGACATCGGGGGACACGGCGATCTGGTCGTAGCTGACCGGCTCCATGAAGTGGAAGCCTTCGCCGTCCTCGTAGAGGTAGTCGTATTCCCGCTCGTCCACGGTGGCCTTCTCGACCTGTTCGGTCGTGCGCCACCGCTCCGACACCTTCACGCCGTCCGAGATGCGGCGCATGTCGATCTGGGTGGTCGGCGTGCCCTTGCCGGGGTGGAAGTTGGTGGCGGTAAGAACGACATAGAGCTTGCCGTCCATCTCGACGACATTGCCCTTGCGCAGGCTCGAGGCGATGACTTTCACGAAGGTCTTCCTTGTGGTTTTGAAACCCGCAGCCTATCAGCGCGGGCGATTGCGCCCGCCTCTAGCGCATCTTTTCCCGTTTCGCCAGCCGAAAGCCGCCTGAACCCATGCCCGCCAACCGTTCCGACGCCTCGCCCTGGTGGTCCGCCACCCGCCATGCCGACCGCCGCCCCGTCCTGCTGGCCCGCAACCGCATCCAGGCGGCGATCCGCGGCTGGCTGGCCGACCGCGACTTCACCGAGGTCGATCCTGCGGCGCTGGCGGTCAGCCCGGGGAACGAAGCGCACCTTCATGCCTTTGCGACCACCGCGATCGGCAATGACGGGCAGGGGCGGACGATGTACCTGCATACCTCGCCGGAATTCGCGATGAAGAAGCTGCTCGCGGCGGGGGAAGAGCGGATCTTCTCCTTTGCCCATGTCTGGCGCAACCGCGAGCGAGGGGCGCTCCACAGCCCGGAATTCACCATGCTGGAATGGTACCGGGTGGGCGAGGATTATGCAGTGCTGATGGACGACTGCATGTCCTTCCTGCGCCTCGCCGCGCAGGCCGCCGGGGCGATGCAGCTGCGCTACCGCGACCGGACCTGTGACCCCTTCCTGCCCTATGAAAGGCTGAGCGTGGCCGAGGCCTTCGAGCGCTACGCCGGCATCGACCTGCTGGCAACGATCCGTGCGGATGGCTCGACCGATGCCCCGGTCCTGCGCGCGCAGATGCAGGCGACCGGCCTGCGGGCCACCGAGGACGACACCTGGTCGGACCTTCTCTCGCGGGCTCTGGTCGCGAAGGTGGAGCCAATGCTCGGGATGGAGCGGATGACGGTGCTCGACCGGTATCCCGCCGCCGAGGCGGCATTGGCGCGGCCTGCGGCGGACGATCCGCGCGTGGCCGAACGGTTCGAGGTCTATGCCTGTGGCGTGGAACTGGCGAACGGCTTCGGCGAACTCACCAATCCCGCCGAGCAGCGCCGCCGCTTCGGACTGGAAATGGACGAGAAGGCGCGCGTCTATGGAGAGCGTTACCCGGTGGACGAGGACTTCCTCGCGGCCCTCGCCCATATGCCGCCCTCCAGCGGCATCGCGCTCGGCTTCGACCGGCTGGTGATGCTGGCGACCGGCGCCCCCCGGATCGACGAGGTGATCTGGGCGCCGGTTGCAGACTGACCGGACGAATTTTCTGCGAAAATTCAGGCCCCTGCCGGTGAATTCTCGCAGAGAATTCGTGCCTCACACACCAAGCGCCGCGGCCACCCGTTCCTGGAAATACTGCACGCCCTTCTCGTGCCGCCCAGAGAGAGGACCAGACGTATAGGCGCCGGCGGCATAGTTCCGGTGGGTCTCGACGCAGACCTGGTAGTCCTCGCGCACCACGGCCAGCGTGCCATTCACCGATTTCGCCCGCGCCTCGGCCCCGGACTCCGAGGTGTCGGCAAAGAAGAAGTGGTAATGCTGGTCGGTGTGATGCGGGCTGGTCGGGTTGATCCGGCTGACATTCATCCCGCCATCGAACAGCGACAGCGTCCAGTTCGGCCACATCCACAGCCACTTGCCCCGGTAGAACAGCCCCTCGCGCGGCGGGGCGGTCATGCGGACAAAGCCGCGATGTGCCGTCGTCTCGAAGGCCTCGAAGTCGATTGCCGCGTAGAAGGAGGGATGGGTGCCGGGGATGTGGTAGCCCTCGACGAAGTTGTCGGTATAGACCTTCCAGTTCGCGTCGAAGCTGACCGTCGCGCTGTCCGTCGCCGTGTAGCGTTCCATCGGCTCGTCGGCGAGTTCGGCAGGCAGGTCTCCCAATTGGTCGATGAGCATTTCATCCGGGTCGAGAGCCGCGAACAGGAGCCCGCGCCACTCCGACAGCGCCACCTCCTGCAGCGGCCAGTCCTCGGGGATGATCGCCGGATCCTTGCCATACCAGGGGGCCTGCACCAGCCGGCCGGTGTCGGCAAAGCTCCATTTGTGATAGGGGCAAACGATCAGCCCGCATTTCCCGGTCCCGTCCGCCAAGAGCTTCGCCCCGCGATGGCGGCAGACGTTCCTGAACCCGCGCACCACCCCGTCGCGGCCCCGGATGGCAAAGACCGGGATGCCGGCGATGTCTATTGCGAGGTATTGGCCCGCCTCGGCCAGCGCGGAAACCGGCCCCATGAACTGCCAGCTCCGGTTGAAGATCTTCTGCCGCTCCGCCTGCCAGACATCCTCGCGCACATAGAGCGAAGGGTCGAGGTTCAGATACTGGACGGGCGGAGTATCGAGCGTCATGGGCGGCACCTCCTGATCCGCCGATGGTGACCGCGGCAGGCGGGTTCCCGCAAGCGCGTCCGCGACATGAAGCGGCGCAAATCTCTTCGAAGAAATTTGCCAAAAGCCTTCGAAGGCTTTTGGTTCCCGCATTCCCTTTTCCAGCGATCCCGTGTCAGAACTCTGGGATCAGCCAAAGGGAGCGGGCCGCATGAAGATCCGGGAATTCGGCGTCGAGATCTGGATGAACGCCCATGAGAATGACGCGGTCTACAACCTGGCCGAGACCTGCGTCGACTCGATCACCATTGCCGAGTTGCTGACGCTCTCTGGTCGCAATGACGAAACCCTGTCCGAGCTTCTGCCGCTCAGGATGGGCTATGGCGCAATCGAGGGCTCCGACCGGCTGAAGGCCGCGATCTGTGCCCTTTACGACCGGCAGTCGCCGCAGACTATCATCGTCACCCACGGCACGATCGGCGCCAACCACCTCGTCCATTCCGCGCTGGTCGGTCCCGGCGACGTCGTCGTGTCGATCGTGCCGACCTACCAGCAGCATTACTCGATCCCGGAAAGCTGCGGCGCCGAGGTGCGGCTGGTCTGGCTGAAGCCCGAGAACGGCTTCCTGCCCGATCTGGCCGAGTTGGAGGCAGCGGCGAAGGGGGCCAAGCTGATCGCCCTGACCAACCCCAACAACCCTACCGGTTCGCTGATCGACCGGGCGGGGCTCGAGGCCATCGCCGAGATAGCCCGCGCCAATGGTGCCTGGGTTCTCTGCGACGAGGTCTATCGCGGGATCGACCAGGAGGGCGATGGCTTCACCCCGTCCATGGCTGACCTCTACGAAAAGGGCATTTCGACCTGCGGCATGTCCAAGGCCTTTTCTCTCGCCGGCCTGCGCCTCGGCTGGATCGCCGCACCAGAAGAAGTGATCCACGCGGTATCGATCCACCGCGACTACACGACGATCAGCGTCGGCCGCCTTGACGACCACTTCGCCGCCATCGCCCTTGAATCCGCGGACCGGATCCTTGAGCGCAGCCGCCGGATCACTCGCACCAACCTTGCCATCCTCGACGCCTGGATCGCGCAGGAGCCGAAGATCACCTATGTCCGGCCCCGCTCCGGCACGACGGCGCTTTTGCGCTTTGACCTCGACATGCCCTCTGCCGATTCCTGCCGCGCCCTGCAGACCGAGACCGGCGTGATGCTCCTGCCGGGCTCGGCGCTCGACATGGAGGGGTGGGTCAGGATCGGTTATGCCTGCGATACCGAAGTGCTGAAACAGGGCCTTGGCCTGGTTTCCGATTTTCTCGCCCGCCACTGACCCGGCCCGAAGACAGGAACGCACGATGCGCATACAGGACATGCACTGGGCCGAGGTCGAGGCGCTGGTAAAGACCGAGGATCGGTGTGTCCTACCGCTCGGCTGTGTCGAGCAGCACGCCTTCCTCAGCCTCGCGACCGATATGATCCTGGCCGAGCGGGTCGCCGTGGAAGCTGCCGAGCCGCTCGGCGTGCCGGTCTTTCCCTGCCTGCCCTATGGCATGACGCCCGGTTTCGTCGCCTATCCCGGGACCATCAGCCTGTCGATGCGCACCTATGTCGGCCTGATCGAGGACATGCTGGATGGCCTCCACCGCTCCGGCTTCCGCCGCATCCTTCTGGTCAATGGCCATGGCGGCAACACGCCGATCTCCGTCGTCCTCGCCGAATGGCTGAACCGCCATCCCGACAGCTCGGTCAAGCTGCACGACTGGTGGCGGGCGCCGCGCACATGGGCCAAGGTGCAGGAGATCGATCCGGCCGCCTCGCATGCCAGCTGGATGGAGAACTTCCCCTGGACCCGCCTTCCGAACGCGCCGGTGCCAGCCGAGGCGAAGCCGCGCCTCGACTACGATGCGGTCGAACGGGTCGATGCGGTCCGCAAGCGCCAGCGGATGGGCGAGGGCAATTACCACGGCCTCTTCCAGCGCCCGGATGACGACATGCTGGCGCTGTGGCAGGTCGCGGTAGAGGAAACCCGGGCGCAGATCGAGAGCGGCTGGCACTAGGTCCGGTCAGACCCGGTAGAAGTCCCGATACCAGTCCACGAAGCGCCGCACGCCGTCGCGGATATCCGTCCGGGGCAGGGCGCCCACCAGCGCCTCGATCAGCGTCGCGTCGGCCCAGGTTGCGGGCACATCGCCCGGCTGCATCGGTCGCATGATCTTCTCGGCCGTCCGGCCTGTCGCCGCCTCGATCGCCTCGACGAAATCCAGAAGCTTCACCGGCTGGCCGTTGCCGATATTGACCACCCGCCACGGCGCGACGGGTGACAGGCTATCCGCAGCCCCGACCGGCACCGCGCCCGGGACCGCCTGCGACAGCCGCAGGATGCCCTCAATCAAATCGTCGACATAGGTGAAGTCGCGCATCATGTCGCCGTGGTTGTAGACCTCGATCGGCTCGCCCTTCAGCACCGCGCGGGTGAACTTGAACAGCGCCATGTCCGGCCGGCCCCAGGGGCCATAGACGGTGAAGAAGCGGAACATCGTCGTCGGCAGGCCATAGAGATGCGCATAGGACTGCGCCATCGCCTCGTTGGCCTTCTTCGTCGCCGCGTAAAAGGACATCTGCGTGTCAGCCTTGTCCGTCTCGCGATAGGGCATCGACCTGTTCGCCCCGTAGACGGACGAAGTAGACGCCATCATCAGATGCGTCGGCGGATGCGCCCGCGCCGCCTCCAATAGCTCGAAGGTCCCGACAAGGTTCGCCTCGACATAGGACCGCGGCGCCTCGATCGAATAGCGCACGCCCGCCTGCGCCGCGAGGTGGACGACCAGCTCCGGCTTCTCCCGCCCCATCAGGTCGCGCAGCAGGTCCGGCGTCTCGATCCGGGCGCGGACCTCGCTGAAACCCGTCTCTGCCCGCAGCCGGTCGAGCCGCGCCTCCTTCAGCGCGACGTCGTAATAGGGGGTGACGGCATCAAGCCCGGTGACCTGCCAGCCCTCGGCCAAAAGCCGGCGGCTGAGGTGGAACCCGATGAACCCCGCCGATCCGGTGACCAGTGCGCGCTTCGTCATGCCTTCCGCCCCTGAGCATTTTCTGCTCGAAAATATCCTCGGGGGTGCGGGGGCAGACAGCCCCCGCTTCCGCCCTTTCCATCACATGCAGGCGTCGAACAGCGCGCGGGTGTTCTCGCGCGTCATTTCCACCGGGTTGCCGCCACAGGAGGGATCCTCCAGCGCCATCTCGGTCAGCATGTCGAGATCGGCGAATTGCACACCCATCGCCGAAAGGTTCGCCGGGATGTTCAGCTTGGCGCGCAGTTCCATGATCTGGTCGTGGAACCCGGCAAAGCCGCCCTTGAAGCCCAGATAGGCCGAGGCGCGCTCGATCAGCGTCTCGATCTTCGGGCGGTTGAACTCCAGTACCATCGGCATGACGACGGCGTTGGTGGTGCCGTGATGCGTGCCGTAGACCGCGCCGACCGGGTGGCTCAGCGAGTGGATCGCGCCAAGGCCCTTCTGGAAGGCGACCGCGCCCATGGCCGCCGCGCTCATCATGTTGGCGCGGGCGTCGAGGTCGTTGGGGTTGTCATAGACCTTGGGCAGGTTCTCGAACACCAGCCGCATCCCTTCCAGCGCGATGCCCTGGCTCATCGGGTGGTAGAAGGGCGAGGAATAGGCCTCGAGGCAATGTGCCAGCGCGTCCATGCCGGTTCCGGCGGTGATGAAGCGCGGCATGCCGACCGTCAGCTCCGGGTCGCAGATCGTGACTGCGGGCAGAAGCTTCGGATGGAAGATGATCTTCTTCTTGTGGGTTGCGGTGTTGGTCAGAACGCCGGCGCGGCCGACCTCCGATCCCGTCCCGGCGGTTGTCGGCACCGCGATGATCGGCGCGATCTTCGAGGCATCGGCGCGGGTCCACCAGTCGCCGATATCTTCCAGATCCCAGACCGAGACCTTCTGATCGACCATCAGCGCGATCATCTTGCCAAGGTCCAGCGCCGAGCCGCCACCGAAGCAGACGACGCCGTCATGCTTGCCGGCCCGGTAGACGGCCAGCCCGGCCTCCATGTTCTTCTCGTTCGGGTTCGGGTCTACCTCCGAGAAGACCGCCCGGCCCAGCCCGGCAATCTCAAGGATGTCCAGCGCCTGCTTGGTGATCGGCAGCGAGGCAAGCGCCTTGTCGGTCACCAGAAGCGGCTTGGTGATGCCCACGGCCTCGCAGTGCGTGGCGAGTTCCGAGATGCGGCCCGCGCCGAACTTGACGGCAGTGGGGTAGGACCAATTCGCGCGCGGGCTCATTTCGTCACCTTCTTCAGATGGTAGGATTTCGGACGGGTCACCGACATGTAGCCAAGCGCAGACAGGCTCGTGCCGCGGCCGGTATCCTTGACGCCGGTCCAGGTCAGCGCCGGGTCGAGATAGTCGCAGCGGTTCATGAACACCGTGCCGGTCTCGATCTGCGCGCCCATTGCCGCGGCATGGTCTGCGTCCTTGGTCCAGATCGAGGCGGTCAGGCCATAGGGTGAGTCATTGGCCAGCGCGATCGCCTCCGCTTCCGTCTTGAACGGCATGATGCCGACCACGGGGCCGAAGCTTTCCTCCTTCATCACCCGCATCGAGTGATCGACGTTCACGAGGACCTGCGGGGCGAGATAGGCGCCGCCATCGTCGGCCGGGTGCTTCTTCGGGTCGATGAGACCTTTAGCGCCAGCAGCCAACGCCTCGGCGGTCTGTTCGCGCACGGTCTTGGCGAAGCGCTTGTTGGCCATCGGGCCGAGGGTGGTCGAGGCGTCGAACGGGTTGCCGAGTTTCAGCTGTCCGACCCAGGCCACGGATTTCTCGACGAAATCCTTGTAGAGGCTTTCGTGGACATAGATGCGCTCGATGCCGCAGCAGCACTGGCCGGCATTGTACATCGCGCCGTCCATCAGCGTGTCGACCGCCGCTTCCAGATCGGCATCCGGCAGGACGATCCCCGGATCCTTGCCGCCCAGTTCCAGCCCGAGGGGCGTGAAGGTGCCCGCCGCCGCGCGTTCGATCGCCGCGCCGCCACCGACCGAGCCGGTGAAGTTGATGAAGCCGAAGGACCGCGCGCGGATCAGCGCCTCGGTCGTGTCATGGTCAAGGACGACGTTCTGGAACACGTCCTCGGGGATGCCCGCGGCGTGGAAAGCTTCGGCCATCCGCTCGCCGACCTTGAGCGTCTGGGTCGCGTGTTTCAGCACCACCGTGTTGCCGGCGATCAGGGCCGGGACCAGCGTGTTGATCGTGGTCAGGTAGGGATAGTTCCAGGGCGCGATGATGAACACGACGCCGACCGGCTCGCGCTCGATCCGGCGCTCGAAGCGGTCCGACGCCTCGGCCACCATCGGCGCAAGGGCCGAAGCCGCGATCTCGGACATGTACTTGGTGCGGTCGTTCACGCCACCGAATTCGCCGCCATAGCGGGTCGGGCGGCCCATCTGCCAGGCCAGCTCCTCGACGACGACCTCTTTCATCGTGTTGAGCTTGGCCACGGCGGCATTCACCAGCGCGATGCGGTCGGCGAGCGGCTTCGCGGCCCAGCCCTTTTGCGCCGCCTTGGCGCGGGCGGCGACGGCCTGCGCCGCGTCCAGCGACAGCGCCGGACGCTCGAGGTAGACCTGCCCGTCGACGGGCGAGATCAGTTGAATGGTCTTGGTCATGATGTCCTCATCAGAAGGCGCCTCCAGGGGATACGCCGGAAATCGGTTGTTGGGTGCGGGGCTGGCCCGCACCCGACGCCTCAGGCGCGTTCAAGCAGCCGCTGGACCTCGAAATCGGTCACGACGCGGTCGGTCTCGGAAATCTCCCACTGGGCGTTGTGGTGGTAGTGATCCACCACGTCATTGCCGAAGGCCGCCCGCAGCATGTAGGAGCCGTGCGCCAGTTCCGCGGCCTCGCGCAGGGTCTTCGGGATTTCCCGAACGCCCTCGGCCCGGTACATGTCGCCGCTCATTTCCGGTTCCAGTTCCATCTTCTTCTCGATCCCGTCGAGCCCCGCGGCCAGAAGGGCCGCCATCGTCAGATAGGGGTTTATGTCGGACCCGGGAATGCGGCATTCCACCCGCACCGCCTTGGTATGCTCGCCGCAGACGCGGAAGCCCGCGGTGCGGTTGTCGGACGACCAGACGGCCTTGGTGGGCGCGAACATGCCGATGCAGAAACGCTTGTAGCTGTTGACGTAAGGCGCGAGGAACAGCGTGATCTCGCGCGCATGGGCAAGCTGGCCGGCGAGATAGTGCTTCATGGTCTGCGACATGCCGTGCTTGTCCGCATCGTCGGCGAAGGCGGGCTTGCCATCGAGCGTCCACAGCGACTGGTGGACATGGGCCGAGGACCCGGCGCGGCGATGGTCGTACTTCGCCATGAAGGTCACCGACTTGCCCTTGGACCAGGCGATTTCCTTGATGGCGTTCTTGATGATCGAGTGGTTGTCGGCGGTGTCGAGCGCGTCGGAATACTTGTAGTTGACCTCTTCCTGCCCGGCCTCGGCCTCGCCCTTGGAGTTCTCGACCGGGATGCCCGCAGCGTAAAGCCCGTTGCGGACGGCGCGCATCACGTCCTCTTCCTTGGTGGTCTGGAAGATGTGGTAGTCCTCGTTATAGGCGCTGACCGGCTTCAGGCCGGTGAAGTTGCTGTCGCGCAGCGCCTCGTAGCTGTTCTCGAAGATGTAGAACTCAAGCTCCGACGCCATCATCGGCTCGAACCCCATCTTCCGGGCGCGGGCGACCTGCTTCTTGAGGATCGCGCGCGGCGAATGTTCGACTTCCTCGTGGGTATGGTGGTCGAGAAGGTCGGCCAGCACCAGCGCGGTGCCCTGCAGCCAAGGGATCACCCGCAGCGTGGCGAGGTCCGGTTTCATGATGTAGTCGCCGTAGCCGGTCGACCAGTTCGAGGACTTGTAGCCCTGGACCGTGTTCATCTCCATGTCGACGGCCAGGAGGTAGTTGCAGCTGTGGGTTTCCTTGTAGCCGCCGTCGACGAAGAACTGGGCGTGGAACCGCTTGCCCATAAGGCGGCCCTGCATGTCGATTCCGGCCACCAGTACGGTGTCGATCTCGCCTTTCGAGACGAGGTCCTTGAGTTGGTCGAGGGTCAGATTACCCGGCATGTTGTGATCTTTCTTGTATGGAAGGGCCCGCATCGAAGGCGGGCAAGGAATGGCTTTGACCGGAGCGGCGGATCAGCCGCGCCGGGAGTTCGGGCCGCTCATGGCTCCGTCGAACTCGGGCTTCCTTGTCTCGAACGGTGTGCGATGCACCGTCTGCCCTTCCATCCTTGGCCCCTTGGACCTGTCTGGAAATTGCATCTCTATCTCCCCGTCAGGCGTTCTATGCGCCTTGAACGCGGTGACGTTAATGCTTGGCGCGGGCAGATGGAACCCCCCTGCTCCTGCGTCATGGCGTGTCAGGTGATGGGCGGGGTTGCTGGTCGCCGGGCACCGGACAGGGCGTTCCCGGCAATGGCGAGCAAAAGGATCGCACCGCCCGCCAGGGTGTTGGCGGTTGCCGTTTCGCCAACGAACAGCCAGACCCAGACAGGGGCCAGCATGACCTCGACCATCGACAGGAGCGTCAGTTCGGCCGCAGGAACGACGCGCGCCCCGATCGTGTAAAGGATCAATCCGGTCCCCAGCAGACAGGCCCCGAGCGCCACGGCGATAAGGATGTCGGGCAGGGGCACGTCCAGCGTTTCCCCCTGCACGGGCAGCATGACGATCGCAATCAGCATCGAGAACAGTCCGGCGATCACGATCGATGGCGTCGTGTCGTCGGCTTGGCTCCAGCGCAGGGCAACGGTGAAGGCAGCAAAGCCGAGCGCCGACAGGATCGCGGCGACATTGCCGATCACGGCACCTGTGGCGAGTCCCTCCCGGACCATCACGAACATGCCGATCCCTGCCACCGCGATACTCGCCCAGGTCGCAGCGCGCACCCGTTCTCCAAGCAGGATCCATCCCAGGACGGCGGCCAGCATGGGCGAGGCGGCGAACAGGAAGACCGCATTGGCCACCGTCGTATTCTGCAGCGCAAAGATTGCGCCCGCAAAGGCGAACGCCAGGCCGATTCCGCCGAACACCCCAGGCCAGCCGACCTTGCGGAAGCTGTCCAGGGGCTGGCCGCCCGACCGCCAGATGACGAAGGCCATCAGCACGGGCACGAGACCGACAGAGCGCCAGAACAGCACGGCCCAGGTCCCGGCTTCGTGAATGTTGCGGATGGCGAGACCGGTGAAGGACCACATCACCGAGGCCAGAACGACCAGAGCCGCTCCCGTTCCGTACTGCATCGGACCCTCCCGTTTCCGGGCAGTCTTTCTGTCCTGCCGGTCGCGGGCTGTTCCGATACCGACGCCGGCGGGCCGATTCTGCGCTCAGTAGCCGCGCTTGCGGTCGACGACGTGCAGAAGCGGCTCTTCGGCCTCGGCACGGCGGATGTTCTCCACCACCACCTGGCTGGCGGTGTCCGGGCGGGTCTGGGCGGCGATATGGGGGGTAACGGTGACCTTCGGGTGATGCCAGAACGGATGGTCTGGCGGCAGTGGTTCGACCCGGAAGACGTCAAGCGTGGCATGGGCAAGCCGGCTGCTGTCGAGTGCGGCGAGCAGTGCCTCGTCGTCGATCAGCGGGCCGCGCCCCGGGTTTATGACGAACGCGCCGGGGGCAAGAAGGGCCAGCCTCTCGGCATTCAATGTATTCGCCGTGTCTGGCGTGTTGGGCATCAGAAGCACGACAACCTGTGCGCCGGAGAGGACGCGAGCCAGTCCCTCGGCCCCGTGATCGGTGGCGACGCCCGGCACTTCGCGCGGGGTACGGCTCCAGCCTCGGACGGGGAAGTTCAGCGCAAGCAGCGCACGGGCCACGGCCTGACCAAGCTCGCCCATGCCAAGGATTGCAACCGGCCGCTCGCGCGCAAGCGGCGGGATCGCACCTTTGCGCCAGACACCGTCCTGCTGCAGGATATGCTCGTCCATCCCCAGATGGTGGCGCAGGACATGACCCACCACATACTCCACCATGGTCTCGGTCATGGAGGGATCAACCATCCGGCACAGCGGTTGCGTGAGCGTCTGGTTGCCCACGATCCGCTCGACCCCGGCCCAAAGGTTCAACACCGCCTTGGCATTCACATAGGGGCCGAAGTCACGGATCGCGCCGCCGGGCGAGAAGACGATGTAGTCGACCGATGCCGGATCGGGCGCGGTATCGGAAAGGATCGCGTCGATCCCGGCCTCTTTCAGCGCCTTGGTCAGCGCGGGCTGATAGTCGGGCCAGTCCGCCGGGTCGGCGGCAAACAGGATACGGATCGGCATCTGGGTCACCTCGGGCGATGGACGATGGCGCTTTGCACCGCGCCGAAGGCCAGCATCAGCACAAGCGTCGCCGAGCCACCATAGGACAGGAAGGGAAGAGGCACCCCAACCACCGGCGCCATGCCCATCACCATGGACAGGTTCACGGCGAGGTAGAAGAAGAAGGTGCAGCCGATCCCGATCAGCAGGAGCTGCGAGAAGCGGTCCTTGTTCTGAAGCGCGGCAGCGAAGCAGAAAAAGATGATGAGCCCGTAAAGGAGCAGCAGCGAGAAGGCCCCGACGAAGCCGAATTCCTCGGCCAGCGTGGTGAAGATGAAGTCGGTATGCTTCTCGGGCAGGAAGTTCAGCCGCGACTGGGTGCCCTGCATGAACCCCTTGCCGGACCACCCGCCTGATCCAAGCGCGATCTGCGCCTGGATGATGTTGTAGCCGGCGCCAAGCGGGTCCGAGGTCGGGTCCAGGAACGTGTCGATCCGGGTGTACTGGTAGTCGTGCAGGAACTGCCAGGGCGTGCCCCGCGTCATGAACACCCCGGCCACGGCGCCGACGCCCAAACCGATCACGACGGCGAAATACCAGAAACTGACCCCGGCGGCGAACATGACCGCTGCCCCGCCCATCAACAGCATGAGCGAAGTACCGAGGTTCGGCTGCATGAGCACGAGCACCGTTGGCGACACGATCAGCAGGACCGGCAGCAGCACCCAGAGCGGACGCGAGACCTTCTTCGGATCGAGCCAGTCGTAATAGGCCGCCAGCATCATCACCAGCGCGACCTTCATCAGTTCCGAAGGCTGGATCACGATCGGCCCGATCTCGAGCCAGCGCTGCGCGCCCTTGCCCACCTGACCAAAGAACTCAACGGCCAGCAGTAGCAACATGGACACGCCATACGCGACGCCGGCCATGTTGCGGATGAACCAGATCGGGATGAAGGCGATGACCAGCATCACGATCAGGCCGACGGCGAAGCGCTTGATCTGCGGTTCGGCCCAGGGCTCCATGCTGCCGCCGGCGATGGAGTAGAGCATCAGGAAGCCCATCGAGGCGACCGCGATCAGGACCAGCACCAGCCCCCAGTTCAGGTAGAACAGCTTCCGGATGCCGGTCGGGACAGTCTTGACCTGGTACTCAAGAAAACTCATCGCGGATCAGGCCCTCGTGCTGACGACGGTGTCTTCGTCCGCCGGACGCAGCTTGAGGTTCTTCTGCTGCTCCTCGATCTTGCTCTTCTGTCCGGCAGGATAGGCATCCAGCGGCGGCAGGCCGCCGGTCAGCACCCGAAGGATCACGTCACGGGCAATCGGGGCCGCCACCATCGAGCCGCCGCCGCCATGTTCGACGATGACCGAGACTGCGACCTTGGGGTTGTCGGCGGGCGCGAAGGCCACGAACAGCGCGTGGTCGCGCCGTTTCCACGGAAGCTGGTCGTTCTTGATGACACCGGAGGCCCGTTCCGAGACCGAGATGTTGCGCACCTGGCTGGTCCCGGTCTTTCCGGCCATCAGCATCGTCTCGTAGGTGATGCGCGAGGCGCCGGCGGTGCCGCCCGGCGCATTGACGACGGCAAACATTCCCTTGCGCACGGCGGCAAGGTTCTGCGGCGAGATATCAAGCGGCGGCGCGTCGGGGATTGGCTGTTCGGTATCGCCCACAGCCATCACCAGACGCGGTGTAACCGCCTTGCCCGAGGCGACCCGGGCCGTCATCACCGCCAGTTGCAGCGGCGTCGTCAGCACATAGCCCTGCCCGATCGAGGCGTTGATCGTGTCGCCGATGCGCCACTCTTCCTTGTGCCGGGTCTGCTTCCAGTCCTTGTCGGGCATCACGCCTTCCGCGATGGCCGACATCGGCAGGTCATGCCGCTGGCCAAGTCCCAGCTTGCGCCCCATCTCGGCGATCGCATCGATGCCGGCCTTTTGCGCGACCTGGTAATAGAAGACGTCGCAGCTTTCCTTCAGCGACTTGGTCAGATCGACCTGACCGTGGCCGCCATGTTTCCAGCAGTGGAACTTGCGCCCGCCGAATTCCAGGTAGCCCGGACAGTAGACCGAGGAATTGGGCGTGATCGCCCCGGCTTCCAGCGCGGCAAGACCGGTGACGATCTTGAAGGTCGACCCCGGCGGATAGGCGCCCTGCACGCTCTTGTTGGCAAGCGGGCGGTGGTCGTTCTCCATCAGCAGCGTGTAATCGGCATGGCTGATGCCCCGCACGAACAGGTTGGGGTCGAAGGACGGGGCCGAGACCATCGCCAGCAGATCGCCGGACTGGACATCCATGACCACGACCGCGGCGCTTTCGCCCTCGAGCCGCGCCTGGACATAATTCTGCACGTCGGCGTCGATGGTCAGGCGGACATCTGCCCCGGCCTCACCTTCCTGACGGTCCAGCTCGCGCATGACCCGACCAACCGAGTTCACCTCAATCTGGGTGGTGCCGGCCTTGCCGCGCAGCTGCTGCTCCATCCATTTCTCGACGCCGATCTTGCCGATCTGGAACTTCGGGATCTGCAGCAGCGGATCGGGGTCATTCAGCGCGGCCAGGTCGGCGTCGCTGACCGGGCCGACATAGCCCACGACATGGGCCATGTCGCCATAGCGCGGGTAATGGCGGCTCAGCCCGACCTCCGGGTTGATGCCGGGCAGGGCTGGCGTGTTCACCGCCACCGCCGACAGGTCCTGCCAGCGCAGCCAGTCGGCCACCACGATCGGAACGAAGGAACTGCGCCGGTCGATCTCTTTCTTGGTCTTGTCGATGTCCTCGGGGGTCAGGGGAATGACCTCGGACAGGCGCGTCAGCACAAGATCGACATCCCCTGCTTCCTCGCGAGTGATGACGACGCGGTAATTCTGCTCGTTGCCGGCGATCAGCTTGCCATTGCGGTCCAGGATCAGGCCGCGCGCCGGAGGGATCAGGCGGATGTTGATGCGGTTCTCTTCGGCCAGAAGCTGGTATTCCCCCGCCTTCTCGACCTGCATGTACCGCATGCGTGCCCCAAGGACGGCGACAAAGGCCATCTGGGCACCGCCAAGGATCAGCGCCCGGCGGCTGACCTTCCTCGCGCTCGCCTCTGTATCTTTCTGCGTCCGTCTCACAGTCGCCTCCCATAGGCGTCGACCTCGCCCGTCGCGGGCTTCCGCACGCCAAGGGCCAGCCGCGACACGACGACAACGACAGGATAGCTCAGGATGGTCAGCACCAACTGGATCACGCTTTGCGCCAGGCTAACCTGCGGCAGCATGACCAGGGACAACATCAGGCGATAGGCCAGAACGGATGCGACCATCACGATTCCGACGATCAGCCATTCGACCACAAAGCTGACCTCGCGCGACAGGGCGGCGCGTCCTCGCATGAACTCGGAAGCGACCACGACGATTGCCGCCCAAAGGCCCGGTGGGCGCATGGTCAGCATGTCTTCCAGCAGGAAGACGACGGCGATCAGCAGCGCCGGCACATAATCCGGCCGTCGCAGCACCCAGGTGAGGGTCATCGCGAAAAGAAGGTCGGGCGCCGGCCAGCTTCCCGCCTCCGAGCCAAGCGGAAGAAGTCGCAGGAACAGAAGACCGGCTGCGATCAGAACATAGAGGCCGCGGTAACCCCAGACGGCGGAAGGTGCGGTATCAGCCACCGGCGCCTCCTGTCGAAGTCGCCGCCGCCTCGGGCTGCGGCAGCGCCTCGACCGCAGCGGGCGGCACCGGCGGCGGAATCAAGGCGCCAGTTTCGCTGATGACCTCGCTTTCGTGGCTGCGCAGGACCCGCAGGAATTCGAGCCGCTCGTAATCGGCGGCAAGACGGACGCGTAGCCGCCCGTCGACGCCAAGCGCGACCTGACCCACCAGCAAGCCCGCCGGAAACACCCCGCCGTCGCCAGAGCTGATTACCCGGTCACCGGGGCGGACAAGATCCTGCTTTTCAAGGAATTCAAGCGGCGGGGCCGAGGTGTTGTCCCCCGACAGCAGCGCTTTCTGCCCCGAGGGCTGTACCGTCACCGGGATGCGACTGTTGCTGTCGGTCAGCAGGATCACCCGGCTCGTAGTCTGGCCGACACCCGAGATCCGCCCTACCAGCCCGATCCCGTCCATCGTCGCCCAACCGTCGCGGATGCCGTCGCGCGCGCCGACGTTCAGAAGCACCGATTGCCGGAACGGCGACCCGGAATCGGCAAGGACCACCCCGGTCACATGGGTCAGCTTCGGGTCAAGCCGCACTTGGTTCAGGTCCAGAAGCCGCGCGTTCTTCTGTTCAAGCTGCAGTGCCGCCTCGCGCCAGGCCTTCATCTGCTGAAGCTCGCGCCGCAGTTCCTGGTTCTGCTCGTAGATGCGGGTGTAGGACTGGAAGTTCTCGACCATTTCCGCGGCCTTGGTGACCGGCAGCATCGCCCAGGCGAAGGAGGGCACGACGCGGTCGACAAGGGCCGAGCGGAACCGTTCAACCCTAGGGCTGTCGATTCGCCAAAGCAGGAACAGGGCAAGCAACAGAAACACGAGGCCGCCGACGAGGATCCGTCGCAGCGGTCGCGTGAATTCTTCCGGCGATGTCCGGTCCCTGGCCAAGGTTCACTGGTCTCCGGCGCGAGAGCCCGCCCCCTGCAGCGGGGGCTGAAATCAGCTGTCGTAGTCGATCACATGGCGGAGTTGCTTTTCGTACTCCAGCGCCTTCCCGGTGCCGAGCGCAACACAATTGAGTGACTCGTTGGCGACCGAGATCGAAAGCCCGGTCTGCTCGCGCAGGGACAGGTCGAGATCGCCCAGCAGCGCCCCGCCGCCGGTCAGCATAACGCCGCGGTCGACGATGTCGGCGGCCAGGTCGGGCGGGGTCGCTTCCAGCGCCTGCATCACCGCGTCGCAGATCTGCTGCACGGGTTCAGCCAGCGCCTCGGCCACCTGGGCCTGGTTGATCTCGGTTTCCTTGGGCACGCCGTTCAGCAGGTCGCGGCCCCGGATCTGCATCGACTGGCCGCGCCCGTCATCGGGCATCCGCGCCGTGCCGATCGAGGTCTTGATGCGTTCTGCGGTGGACTCGCCGATCAGGAGGTTCTGGTGGCGGCGCAGGTAGCTGATGATCGCCTCGTCCATCCGGTCACCGCCGACGCGGACCGAGCGGGCATAGACGATGTCGCCAAGCGACAGGACTGCGACTTCGGTTGTGCCGCCGCCGATGTCGACGACCATGCTGCCCGTGGGGTCGGTGATCGGCATGCCCGCGCCGATGGCGGCAGCAATCGGCTCGGCGATCAGTCCGGCCCGGCGGGCGCCGGCGGACAGGACCGACTGGCGGATCGCGCGTTTCTCGACCGGGGTCGCTCCATAGGGGACGCAGACGATGATCTTCGGCTTGGAGAAGGTCGTGCGCTTGTGCACCTTGCGGATGAAATGCTTGATCATCTCTTCCGCCACGTCGAAGTCGGCGATGACGCCATCGCGCATCGGGCGGATCGCCTCGATGCTGCCGGGCGTACGGCCCAGCATCAGCTTTGCATCCTCACCCACGGCCAGGACCTGCTTCTTGCCGTCCTTGACGTGGTAGGCCACGACCGACGGTTCGTTCAGGATGATGCCGCGTCCCTTCACGTAGACCAGCGTGTTCGCCGTGCCGAGGTCGATCGCCATGTCCGACGAGAAAAGGCCTGCAAATGCCATCCTGGGGTGTTCCTGTACCGAGCAATTCAAGAGGGTCCCGCGACTCGGGGCTCCGAGGCGGGCGCATCCTTATAGGCGCGAGGCTGGACAAGCGAAAGTCCTGCCCAAGCGCTTCGGCAGCTTCGCACCGAGCCCTTTCCGGCAGCATCCTGCACGTTTTCGTGAAGCTTCCGGGGCAGGAGACGGCTGAGACTGACCAACAGACGGTTAACCTTTGGTTAACGAAGCTGTTCCACCTGAAGGGAGACAGGCGACAATAGTTGAACAGGGTCCCGCGAGTTGACGGCAGTCCTTCCGACACCTGCGGCAGTGGCGTCCGACAAGACACGGGCTGCGGGGGTGGACGCCTTGCGGATCACCCTGGCCGTTCTGGTGATCTGCCTGCACGGCCATGTCTTTGCCGATATCGACCTGCGTGCGAGCTACCTGATGGAGCAGGGGCTATGCCGCATCGCGGTTCCCTGCTTCTTCGTCATCAGCGGCTATTATCTGGCGCTGACCGAACCGCGCCGGTTCGGCGGTTGGCTGCGCCATGTCCTGTGGCTTTATCTGCTGTGGATGGCGCTTTACGCGGGTTTCTGGTGGGTCGATCCAATTGCTTCGCCCCTCGCATTTCTCGACCGGCTGGCTTTAGGCTATTACCATCTGTGGTTTCTTGTCGCGCTGGCCTGCGCAGGAAGCCTGCTTTTCCTGCTTCGCGACTTGCCAGACCACCGCTTGGCTGGGCTTGCGGCGGTCTGCGGCGCCTTGGGCGTCGCGATGCAATATCTCGGCAATTACCATGTGTTCGAGGGTGCTTTCGACGCCCGGCTCAATCAGACTGATTTGATCCGCAACTTCCTTTTCTTCGGTTTTCCCTTCCTGACCATCGGGTTTCTACTCGCCCGGCACGAGAAGGAGGTCACGATAACGGGGCGCGAAACCTGGCTGCTGCTGGGCGTCGGTCTTGTTGCGCTGTTGTCGGAAAGCGGGCTGAATCTGCGGCTGGTCGGCCGGAAGGAGCCGTTCGACATCCTTCTGTCGCTCTACCTCGCCGCCCCGGCGCTGTTTCTGGCTGCGAAGCGGGTCCGGATCGGCGGATCGGGCAAGGCGATGGCGCTTTTGGCGGCCGGGGTCTACCTCTGCCATCTCGCCGTGCTGAAGTCTCTCAATCAGTATACCGAACTGACCCAGACGCCGAAGGTCGCTCTGACGGTAGTGATCTCGGTGGCGCTGGCGGCGGTCCTGGTGCGGGTGAACCGCCGCCTGCCGGTGCTATAGACGCTCAGGCGTCGCTGTACTTGACCTGCTTCACGTCGCTGTCCGGGGCCGACTTGGTCCGCCGCACGATCAACCGGTTCAGCGCGTTCACATAGGCCTTCACGCTTGCCACGATGGTGTCGGTATCCGCTGACTGTCCGGTGGCAATGCGTCCGTCCTCCTCGATCCGGACCGAGACGGTGGCCTGCGCATCCGTCCCCTCGGTCACCGCATGGACCTGGTAAAGCTGCAGCTGCGCCTTATGCGGGTAGAGCATCTTGACCGCATTGAAGGCGGCATCCACCGGACCATCCCCGGTCGCGTCGATCGAGTGATCCACCCCGTCGATCGACAGGGTCAGCTCGGCCTCCTGCGGGCGCTCGGTGCCGCAGATCACCCGCAGGCGCTTGACCTGCAGCGTGTCGTTGGCCTCGTTCGTTTCGCTGTCCTTGACCAGGGCGAGCAGGTCGTCGTCGTAGATTTCCTTCTTGCGGTCGGCCAGCGCCTTGAACCGCACGAAGAGGTCGTTGAGCTGGTTGTCCCCCAGATCGACGCCCAGTTCCTTCATCTTAGACCGCAGCGCCGCCCGGCCCGAATGCTTGCCCATGGCGATGTTCTTCGCCGTCAGGCCGATATCCTCGGGGCGCATGATCTCGAAGGTCTCGACGTTCTTCAGAACGCCATCCTGATGGATGCCGCTTTCGTGCAGGAAGGCGTTCTTTCCGACGATGGCCTTGTTGAACTGCACCGGGAAGCCCGACACGGTCGAGACCCGGCGCGAGATGTTCATGATCTTGGTCGTGTCGATGCCAGTGCGGAACGGCAGGATGTCGTTCCGGACTTTCAGCGCCATCACCACCTCTTCCAGCGCGGTGTTGCCCGCCCGTTCGCCCAGGCCGTTGATCGTGCATTCGATCTGGCGCGCCCCGGCCTCGACAGCGGCCAGCGCGTTCGCAGTCGCCATGCCGAGGTCGTTGTGGCAATGGGTCGCGAAGATGATCTCGTCAGCTCCCGGAACCCGCTCGAGCAGCATCTCGATGATCTTGGCGCTTTCGCGCGGATAGGTGTAGCCGACCGTATCGGGGATGTTGATCGTCGTCGCCCCGGCCTTGATCGCGATCTCCACGACCCGGCACAGGTAGTCGGCCTCGGTCCGCGTCGCGTCCATCGGCGACCACTGCACGTTGTCGCACAGGTTGCGGGCATGGGTCACCGTCTCGTGGATGCGTTCGGCCATCTGGTCCATGTCCAGGTTCGGGATGGCGCGGTGCAGGGGCGAAGTGCCGATAAAGGTATGGATGCGCGGGCTTTTCGCGTGTTTCACCGCCTCCCAGCAGCGGTCGATATCCTTGAAGTTCGCCCGCGCCAGACCGCAGATCGTGGCGTTCTTCGCCAGTTTGGCGATTTCGCTGACCGCCGTGAAGTCGCCTTCAGAGGCGATGGGAAAGCCCGCCTCGATGATGTCCACGCCCATCTCGTCGAGGAGCTGGGCAATCTCCAGCTTTTCCTCGTGGGTCATGGTCGCGCCCGGCGACTGTTCCCCGTCGCGCAGCGTGGTGTCGAAGATCAATACGCGGTCTTGCGTGCTCTTGTCGGTCATTTGCGGAAAGTCCTTGTTCCTCAGCTTCTGGTCCCGGGCGCTGGTCACCTCCGAGCGGTCGCGCCCAAGGGCACGCTCAGAGGCTGCTAAGAAGGAGGAGAAGCGCACGGGGAAGGGCCGCGCGGCGCGCGTCCAGGGCGATGAGGATATGCCGGTCCCGTGTCATGGCGCCGGACTATACGGAGCGAGGCGCGAAAGGGAAGGCTCTTTCGCAGGTTTTTTCGGGCCTTTCTCTGGTCGATCCCGGCAGGTGGCCTAGCTGGACCCCCGGAATGTCCGGAGGGTGCATGAAGCGAGCCTTGGTGATCGGCGCATCGGGCGGGATCGGGGCCGCCCTGTCCATCGACCTGTCGGCGAAAGGGTGGGAGGTGACTGACCTTTCACGCCGCGATGATGGTCTTGACATCACCGACGAGGCAAATGTTGTGCGGCTGCTGCAGCCGCTGGCTGCCCCGTACGACCGGATCGTGGTCGCCACCGGTGCCCTCGAGATCGATGGAACCGGACCCGAGAAAAGCCTGAAGGCCTTCGAGCCTCAGGCATTCGCCGCGCAGATCGCGGTCAATGCGCTTGGCCCGCTGCTGATCCTCAAGCACGCGCTCCGCCTTCTGCCACGGGACCGCCTGACACAGTTCGCCGCGCTTTCCGCCCGGGTTGGCTCGATCGGCGACAACCGGCTGGGAGGTTGGTATTCCTACCGCGCGGCCAAGGCTGCCCTGAACCAGTTGATCCACACTGCAGCGATCGAAGTGGCGCGGACCCATCCGCAGGCGGCGGTCGTAGCTCTCCATCCCGGCACAGTAGCGACCGCCTTCGGCGCTGCGCACCGGGGCAGCCATCGGGCAGTTTCGCCACGGGAGGCGGCCGAGAACCTGAACCGGGTCATGGATGCCTTGACCACCATGCAGACCGGCGGGTTCTTCGATTATGCAGGGCGGGAGATCGCCTGGTGAAACCCCGGCTTGTCCTTGTTCTCGGAGATCAGCTCACCCCGCGGATTGCGGCGGTCCGTGCGGCTGACCCCGCGCGAGACGTCGTCGTGATGGCCGAGGTCGCGGGCGAGGCGACTCCGGTTCGTCATCATCCGCAGAAGATCGCCCTGATCTTTGCCGCCATGCGAAAGCATGCAGCGCGGTTGGAGGGGTCTGGCTGGCGTGTCCTCTACTCCCGCCTCGACGACAGTCAGAACTCGCAAAGCCTCGTCGGCGAGCTCTTGCGCCGTGCTGCCGAGACCGGAGCGCAGGAGGTGGTCGCAACCCGACCTGGCGAATGGCGGGTCATCCGCGATCTTGAAACGGCACCTTTGCCGGTTTCGCTGCTGCCCGACGACCGCTTCCTTTGCTCGGAAGCCGACTTTGCGCGCTGGGCCGAGGGGCGATCGCAGCTTCGCTTGGAGCATTTCTACCGCGAGATGCGGCGGCGCACCGGACTGCTGATGGATGGGGACAAGCCGGCAGGCGGGCAATGGAACTACGATGCCGAGAACCGCAAGCCCGCGCGGCCCGACATGTTCCGGGCAGCCCCCCTCCGTTTCCCGCCCGATCCCGTGACCGAAGAGGTGCTGGAGATGGTCGAGCAGCGCTTTTCCGGCCATTTCGGCAGGCTTCGCCCCTTTGGTTGGGCGACCGACCCGGATCAGGCCGAGCAGGCATTGGCACATTTCCTGAAGCATTCGCTGCCCCGGTTCGGCGACGAGCAGGATGCGATGCTCGCCGGCGACCCCACCCTGTCGCACGCCCTGATCTCGCCCAGCCTGAACCTTGGCCTGCTCGATCCGATGGAGGTCTGCCGCCGGGCCGAGGCCGAGTGGCGGGCAGGGCGGGCGCCCTTGAATGCTGTCGAGGGCTTTATCCGCCAGATCCTCGGCTGGCGCGAGTTCATCCGCGGTGTCTGGTCGCTCGCCGGACCGGGTTATTCGACCCGCAACGCGCTGGGGCATCGCCGCCCCTTGCCGCCCCTTTACTGGGGCGCCGAGACGCAGATGCGCTGCCTGTCGCATGTCGTCGCGCAGACCCGGGACATGGCCTATGCCCATCACATCCAGCGCCTGATGGTGACCGGCACCTTCGCCCTGATTGCGGGGATCGACCCGGCCGAGGTGCATGACTGGTATCTTTCAGTCTATGCCGATGCGCTGGAATGGGTCGAGGCACCCAACACCATCGGCATGAGCCAGTTCGCCGATGGTGGCATGGTGGGCTCGAAACCCTATGCCGCCTCCGGCGCCTACATCAACCGGATGTCGGACTATTGCGGCGGCTGCGCCTATGACGTGACCGAGCGGGCCGGACCAAATGCCTGCCCGTTCAATCCGCTTTACTGGGATTTCCTGAACCGGCAACGCGACCGCTTCGCCGCCAATCCGCGCATGGCGCCGATCTACCGCAACTGGGACCGGATGGACGAGGCGACGCGGACAGCGATCCTTGACCGGGCACGGCAGGTGCTGTCACGGCTCGACGCAGGCGAACCAGTCTGACCGGTCAGTTGCCTGCCGCTTCGCCCGAGGCCGCCGGCGCGGTGCCGTCGGCGGGGGCGGCGCCGTCTGCGGCAGCGGGGGCCGGTGCGGTCAAAGCGCCGTCCTTCCACTCGCCGCCGGTTTCCTGCCCGGTCTTGTAGCGCATCACGCCCTGACCCTGACGCTTGCCGGCGCGGAACATGCCCTCATAGGTGTCACCGTTGGGGTAAGTGGCGATGCCCTTGCCGTCGATCTCGCCGGCCTTCCACTCGCCCACATACTTGAAGCCGTCGGCCATGGTGATCTCGCCCTGGCCTTCGCGCTGGCCGGCGACGAACGATCCCTTGTAGACCGTGCCGTCGGCGTAGGTCGCCGTGCCCTGGCCCTGACGCTGGCCGTCGACCCACTGGCCCTCGTACTTGTAGCCGTCGGGATAGGTCATCGTGCCCGTGCCGTCGATCTTGGCCCCCTTGAAATCGCCGACATAGACCAGCCCGTTGGCATAGGTGGCCTTGCCCTTGCCGTCCGGCACGCCCGCCTTCCAGTCGCCCTCGTAGGTGGCGCCATCGGCATAGGTGATCTTGCCCTGTCCCTCGGCCTGATCGGCCGCGAAACCGCCGACATAGGTCGAGCCGTCCGGATAGGTGACCTTGGCCTGGCCGGACCGTTCGCCATCCTTCCAGTCGCCGTCATAGAGATAGCCGTCCGCGCCCTTGAAGACGCCCTTGCCCTGCGGCTTGTCCTCGGCGAAGTCGCCTTCGTAGACATCGCCGTTGGCATAGGTGATCTTGCCCTTGCCCTGACGCTGCCCGTCGACCAGCGGACCTTCATAGACATCACCGTTGGGCTGCGTCAGCTTGCCGGTCCCGTTCATCTGGCCATCGGCCCACTGCCCGACATAGGTCAGCCCGTCCGGCATCTTGAGCGTGCCCTCGCCGGCGCGCTGGCCCTTGTCGAGCCCGCCCTCGTAGACGGCGCCGTCGGCATAGGTGATCTTGCCCTTGCCCTGCTTGACGCCATTCACCCAGTCGCCGTCGTAGGTATAGCCATCCGGGCTTTTCATCACGCCCTTGCCGTCATGGACCGCGTCCTTGAACTGGCCGGTATAGGTGACGCCATTGGCATAATGGGCGGTGCCCTGGCCGGTCATCTTGCCGTCGACCCAGTCGCCCTCATAGGTGCCGCCATCGGTGAAGGTGATCTTGCCTTTGCCCTCGGGCTTCCCTGCGGCAAACTGGCCGACATAGACCGAGCCGTTGGGGAAATGCGCGGTGCCCTGGCCCTTGATCTCGCCGTTGACCCATTCGCCAGTGTATTCATAGCCGTTGGGCAACCGGTAGGTTCCGGTCCCGTCCTGCTTGCCGTCCTTGAAGGTTCCCTCGTAGACGCTGCCGTCGGAATACTGCTTGGAGATGACGTCGCCCTCTGACTGGGCAAGCACCGTCTGAGGTGCTGCAATCAGCCCCGCAACGATGAGGGCCCGGACCTGTTTGCCGCCCGAAATTGCCGTCACGTCGCGCCTCCTGCCAGGGATCAAGAAAACAACCAGACTTGGCGCCGAAACCGGTCCCGACGCCGACTTTTGCGGCAAGTTACCGGCAGGCACCCGGTGTGACAAGGGAAGGACGGCACCCGAAGCCCCGCTTCGGCTTTTCCTCGCGCGTCAGTCTGCTAGAACGCGAACACGATGCCGCGAGCGGGCGGCGCGAGGAGTTCCTGATGGCCGATACCTTCCGCCTGACGCTGGCGCAACTGAACCCGGTTGTGGGCGATTTCGCCGCCAATGCCGAAAAGGCGAAAGCGGCCTGGAGGGCCGCCAAGGAAGCGGGCGCAGACATGGTCGGCCTCCCCGAGATGTTCCTGACCGGCTACCAGACCCAGGACCTCGTTATGAAGCCCGCCTTCGCCGATGTCGCCCGCACCGCCGTCGAGGCCCTGGCCCGCGAATGCGCAGATGGTCCGGCGATCGGAATCGGCGCCCCGCATCGCGAGGCAAGCCGCCTCTACAACGCCTATTACATCCTGCAGGGCGGCCGGATCGCGGCGACGATCCTTAAGCATCACCTGCCCAATTCGGATGTCTTCGACGAAAAGCGCGTGTTCGTCGCGGCTGACGTCTCGGGTCCCGTCCGGATCGGACCGCTCCGTGTCGGCATCCCGATCTGCGAGGACGCCTGGCATCCCGACGTCTGCGAGACGCTGGCCGAGACCGGGGCCGAGATCCTCTTCATTCCCAACGGCTCGCCCTACCATCGCGGCAAGCCGAACATCCGCATGAACCTGATGGTGGCGCGCGTGGTCGAGACGGGCCTGCCGCTGGTCTACCTGAACATGGTGGGCGGGCAGGACGATCAGGTCTTCGATGGCACGACCTTCGTGCTGAACCCCGGCGGGCGAATGATGCTGCAACTGCCGCAGTTCGACGAAGCCATCGCGCATGTCGACTTCCAGCGGACGGAGGAGGGCTGGCGCGCCCTTCAGGGCGACCTCGCGACCTTGCCAACCGGGCACGAGGCCGATTACCACGCTATGGTGCTGGGCCTGCGCGACTATTTGGCGAAATCCGGGTTCAAGAAGGTGCTGCTCGGCCTGTCAGGCGGCATTGACAGCGCAATCGTCGCCACCATCGCCGCCGATGCGATCGGGCCGGAGAATGTCCGCTGCGTGATGCTGCCCTCGGCCTATACCTCGGAGCATTCGCTGCAGGACGCGGGCGAGGTCGCGCGCAATCTTGGCTGCCGGCTCGATACCGTGCCGATTTCCGGCCCGCAGGCGGCGGTGGGCGAGGCGTTGGCCCCGCTGTTCGAAGGCACAAAGCCCGGCATCACCGAGGAAAACGTCCAGTCGCGCCTGCGCGGGCTGCTGCTGATGGCGCTGTCGAACAAGTTCGGCGAGATGCTGCTGACGACCGGCAACAAGTCCGAGGTCGCGGTCGGCTACTGCACGATCTACGGCGACATGAACGGCGGCTACAACCCGATCAAGGACCTGTACAAGACGCGTGTCTTCTCGATGTGCCGTTGGCGAAACGAAAACCACCGGCCGTGGATGATGGGCCCGCCGGGCCAGATGATCCCGCCGCGCGTAATCGACAAACCGCCGAGTGCGGAACTCCGCCCCGACCAGAAGGACGAGGACAGCCTGCCACCCTATCCTGTGCTGGACGGCATCCTCGAAGGGCTTGTGGACCGCGAGGAATCCGTGTCGGAACTGGTGGCCAAGGGCTATGACCGCGCGACGGTGAAGAAGGTCGAGCACCTGCTTTACATCAGCGAATACAAGCGTTTCCAGTCCGCGCCCGGCGTCCGCCTGACCCAACGCGCCTTCTGGCTCGACCGCCGTTACCCGATCGTCAACCGGTGGCGGGATGAGGGCTAACCTCGAACGTCATGGATTCGTGACGGCGCTTGGCTAAACATCGGGGCATCCGAACCTCTGGGGAGCCCCGCCATGACCGCCCTGCGCAAAGCCTCGTGCCTTGTCCTGCCCTTGCTGCTTGCCGCAGCCTTTCCGGCCTCGGCCGAAACCACCCTTCGCGTGATGACCTTCAACATCTGGGGCGGCGGTGCCAACGAGGGAAAGGGCGTCGAAGAGACCGTCGCGGCGATTAAGGCTGCCGGGGCTGACATCGTCGGTGTCCAGGAAACCAAGGTCGAGCCCGATCCCTGCACCCCGACCGATTGCGTGGCGACGGGGCCTAGCGCCGCTGCCGAGATCGCCAAGGCGCTTGGTTGGCATTACTATGACCAGTCGCAGCAGAACGTAGCCCTTTGGGCGAACGCGGTGATCTCGCGCTATCCGTTCGGACCGGCCACGGCGCATGACCTGGGGATGCCGATCGACGTGGACGGCAAGACCGTCTGGATGTTCAACATCCACCACGACGATGAGCCGTATCAGCCCTACCAGCTTCTCGGCATCGAATACGGACCGGCCCCCTTCATCAAGACCGAGGCCGAGGCGATCAAGTTTGCCGAAGACACCCGCGGCCCGGCGATGGACCTGCTGGCCGAGGACATGAAATCGGTCAAGGACGCGGCGGCGATCATCGTCACCGGCGACTTCAATGAACCCTCGGGCCTCGACTGGACCGAAGCGGCAGTTGCGGCGGGACAGCAGCCGGTCAAGGTCGATTGGCCGACGACCCGTCGCCTGACATCGCAGGGCTTCACCGATGCCTATCGCGCCGTCTGGCCGGACCCGGTTGCGAAACCGGCCTTCACCTGGACGCCGCGTTATGACGAGAAGGCGACCGACGACCACCCCGATCGCATCGACTTCATCCTGGTCAAGGGCGACGGGCTGACCGTCACCGACGCCGCGATCGTGGGCGAGGATGGCCCGCGCAGCGACATCAAGGTGATGCCCTGGCCGTCGGACCATCGTGCCGTCGTTGCTGAACTGAAGTTCTGATCCTTCACACGGTCTCGGTCACGCAGCCGCGGAAGATGTCCTCGGCGTCTTCTCGACGGCAAAGCTCGGTCCCTTCCGTCATCACCGCCGCAGCGGCCGCAGAGACCCCGTGCGCAAGCGCCTCGGCCGGGGTCGATCCCCGCGCCTCGGCCAGGACGAAGCCGGCGACGAAGCTGTCGCCGGCGCCGACCTTGCTGCGGACCTCGACCTTTGGCGGCTTGACCGAGACCCGCAGGCCGGGACCGACCAGCACCGAGCCGTCGGCGCCGCGCGCCACGATCACCCGGCGGGCCGAGCCGCGCGCTATGAGGGTGGTAGCGAAGTCCGCCGTCTGCGCGGCCGAGGTCAGCTTGTGCCCGATCAGCTCCTCGGCTTCCTCCTGATCCATCCGCAGCAGGTCGATGCCGGTCGGCGGCCCCTTGGCGATATGGGCGAGAGAGGCGCCGGACGTATCCGCCACCAGTCTGGCCCGGCTGTCCGAGCGGGCGTCGAGATCGGCAGCCAGTCGGGCGGCAAAATCAACCGGCAGGCCGGGCGGCTGGCTGCCGCTGATGACGATGGTTCCGGTCAAGGGCGCGGCATCCGACAGCGCCCGCTCGACCGCCTCGATCCGGGGCGCATCCCAGGGCGTGCCCGGCAGCATGAAACGGTATTGCAGGCCGGTCTTGTCCTCGTTCACGGTCAGGCTCTGCCGCGTCTCGCCGGGGCCGGGGAAGGTCACGATGGTGATCCCCTCGCCATGCAGGAATTCGGCGACCTGCGCGCCGGTCCCGCCCGCCAGCGCCACGAAGCACAGGCTCGACCCGCCAAGCCGCCGGATCGCCCGGCTCACATTGATGCCGCCGCCGCCTGGGTCGAGCCGCGGTGCGGCGCAGCGCAGCTTGTGACCGGGGATCACGTCGCCGACATGGGTGGCGAGGTCGAGTGCGGGGTTCAGCGTCACGGTCAGGATCGGGGTCATGGGCGCGCCTTTCACTCAGCCGCGCCAGCCTGCCAGAGCCCGACCCCATCGGCAATGCGCCCGTCGGGGTCAGTTCGACAGCATCATCTGGTAACTGGCGGGGACATAGCGGAAGCCGTCGCCCTGCGCCTCGACATAGCCCATGGCCGGGAAGGGCATGTGATAGCCGATGAACGGGATCCGGTCGGCCGCGATCATGCCGAATAGATCGCGCCGGGTCTGGGCCGCCATCGGCTTGTCGGCGTCAAAGCGCACCTCCCAGTCGGGATGGGCAAGCGACCAGACATAGTGGTTTGCGGTATCCGCTGTAATCGCCAGGGTCTGGCCGCCGCTTTCGACAAGAAAGGCCATATGCCCGGGGGTATGTCCGGGTGCGAGCTTCGCGGTGATCCCGCCCGTCACGGTTCCACCGTCGTCAAGAAAGGTCATCCGCTCGTTGAGCGGCACGACATTGGCGGTGAAGAGGTCACTTGGCGACCCGGACCAGAAATTGTGCTCGGTGCTGCCGGTGACATATCGCGCCCTGGCGAAGGTCGGGGTGCCGCCCGACATCAGCCCGCCGATATGGTCGGGGTGCATGTGGGTCAGGACGACAACGTCGATCTCGTCGGGCGAATAGCCTGCGGCGGCAAGCGCGGTTGTCATGCCTTCGGGCGCCATGCCGGTATCGAAAAGCACCAATTCCTTGCCAGTATTGACCAGGGTCGGCGTGAAGAAGAATTGCGCCTTGTCCGTGGGCAGGAACGCAGCCTGGGAGACTGCCGCGAATTCCTCGGGCGGGACGTTCAGGCCGAAGATCTCGGTCGGCTTTTCCACCGTGCGGGTGCCCGCCAGAAGCGCGGTTACCTCCACCTCTCCAAGCTTGAAGCGGTTGAAGGCGGGAACCGAGCCGCCCTTCATCTCGGCAGCGGCTCGGGCTTCCATCGGCCGCAGGGTGGCTCCGATCGGCAAAGCTGCGGCGGCGGCCAGCGCGCTGCGGCGCGAAATTCGGACAGACGTCATGGCGATGCTCCCTGTTGATTGGCGGAAACGGTAGTTCGCCCTGCGCCTTTCGCCAGTCGCAGCTTCGACAATCAGCCTGCGCTACGATTTTTCTACGAAAAATCCGGGCGCGAGAGCCGGGAATTTTCGTAGGAAATTCGGTGGCGACCTATTCCCACCAAGGGTCGATCGCGGCGATCTGCTCGTCGCTCCAGCCGAAATGATGGGCGAATTCATGCACCGTCACATGCGTGACCAGATCGCCGAGCGAGACATCGCCGCGCTCGCACCATTCGTCCAGGATCGGCCTGCGGAACAGCCAGATCGTGTCGGGCCGCATCGGCTGGTCCATCACCGATTTCTCGGTCATCGGGATGCCATCGTAAAGCCCGGTCAATTCGAAGGGATCGGTCAGTCCCATCTCCTCGAGGATGTCGTCCGGGGCGAAATCGACCACGCGCAGGCCGACCTCGCGGGCGGCGGCGACGAAGGGCTCGGGCAGCAGGTCGATGGCCGCGCGGGCCAAGGCCTCGATCTGGTCAAGGTCAGGGGCGGTCAGGTCATGTGGATCTGGGGTCATGAAGTGCAGGATAGGCGTCAGCGGTGGGGGTCGCAATGACCGCAAGCAATCACGCCGAGCAAGGACCGCCGATCTGCCCTGCCCGGGTTGCATGGCGGCTCGCAACTGGACAAAACGCCTCCCTTGTGGAAAAGCAGGCGGGTTCAGGAGAGACCCATGACCACCGTCACCCGCTTTGCCCCGTCGCCCACCGGCTACATTCACGTCGGAAACCTGCGCACCGCGCTGATGAACTGGATGATCGCCCGCAAGGCTGGCGGCACCTTCATCCTGCGCCTGGACGACACCGACCAGGAACGCTCGAAGCAGGAATATGCCGACGGGATCATGCAGGATCTCGAATGGCTCGGCCTCACCTGGGACCGGATCGAGAAGCAGTCGCTCCGCTTCGACCGCTACCGCGAGGCGGCCGATCAGCTGCGGGGTGCAGGTCGGTTCTACGAATGCTTCGAAAGCCCGGTCGAATTGGACCTGAAGCGCAAGAAGCTTCTCAACATGGGGAAGCCGCCGGTCTATGACCGCGCGTCGCTGAAGCTGACCGAGGCCGAAAAGGCCGCCTTCCGCGCCGAGGGGCGCGAGGGCTACTGGCGCTTCCTGCTGAACCAGAACCGCATCGAATGGACCGATGGCATCCTCGGCCCGATCTCGATCGACGCGGCCTCGGTCTCGGACCCGGTGCTGATCCGCGCCGACGGGCAGATCCTTTATACCTTCGCCTCGTCGGTCGATGACATCGACATGGGGGTGACGAGCATCGTCCGTGGCGCCGACCATGTGACCAACACTGCGACGCAGATCCAGATCATGGAAGCGCTCGGAGGCAAGCCGCCGGCCTTTGCCCACCATTCGCTGCTGACCGGCGCGAAGGGCGAGGAACTGTCGAAGCGCCTTGGCACGCTGTCGCTGCGCGACCTGCGCGCGGCGGGGGTCGAGCCGATGGCGCTTCTGTCGCTGATGGCTCGGCTCGGCTCTTCGAAGCCGGTGGAACTGGCGCATTCGCATCAGGACCTGATCGACGGGTTCGACCTGTCGTCGTTCGGTGCCTCGCCCACCAAGTTCGACGCCGAGGATCTGTTCCCGCTGACCCATGCCGACCTGCAGACCCGGTCCGCCGCCGACATGGCCGACACGATCCGCGCGCTCGGTGTGCCGGATGACCTGGCCCCGGCCTTCTGGTCTGTCGCCAAGGCCAACATCACCACCCGCGCCGATCTGGCCGGCTGGTGGGACCTGATCGCCAATGGCGCCGAGCCTCTGGTCGATGCCGAGGATGCGGACTTCGTGAAGCAGGCCTTCGCGATGCTGCCGCCGAAACCCTGGACCGCAGCCACCTGGGGCGACTGGACCAATGCGGTGAAGGACGCGACAGGGCGCAAGGGCAAGGGCCTTTACCGCCCGCTGCGCCGGGCATTGACCGGGCGGGATGCCGGACCCGAGATGGCCGACCTGATGCCGCTCCTGCAGAACGTGCGCCTGCCGGCCTGAGGTCCGGCAGGGTGGCACCGAATAGAGGGGGCTGTCTGCCCCCTCTGCACGCTGGCGCGTGCATTCACCCCCGAGGATATTTGCAAACAGAAGAAGGTCAGGGTCGCTTTCGTTCGCGAAGGCGTCGCCCTTCGCTTTCCGCTTGCCAGCCGCTGTCGGGCCGGGCTACCCAAGAGGCGTCAGGATCGGGAGAATCCGCGGGCAGGGGGAAACCCCGCGCGCGGTGCCGAAGGAGCAACCGCCCCGGTAAACTCTCAGGCGCAAGGGACCGTCCGGACGACGACACTCTGGAGAGACCCCGGTGGAGGAGCCGGGGCGCCGAAGGGATAACGATCTCAGGCGCAAGGGACAGAGGGGGCATCGCGGGACAGGGATCGGCCTGTCCGGACGATGCCGGAACGAGGAACCGGCACGGAACAGGGGGTGGCGATTGGCCGACCTTGAGACGACGGACCTGAAGCGCCTCGCGCTCAACGATCTTCACGTTTCGCTCGGTGCCCGCATGGTGCCCTTCGCCGGTTACGAGATGCCGGTGCAGTACCCTATGGGCGTGCTGAAGGAACATCTCCATACCCGCTCTGCCGCCGGGCTGTTCGACGTGAGCCATATGGGGCAGGTGCTGCTTTGGCCCAAGTCCGGGATGCAGTCGCTGATGCTGGGCTTCGAAGCGCTGATGCCGGTCGATGTGCTGGGCCTGCCCGAAGGCCGGCAGCGCTACGGCCTGCTGACCAACGCCACGGGCGGCATCCTGGACGACCTGATGTTCGCCAATCGCGGCGATCACCTCTTCGTTGTGGTCAACGCGGCCTGCAAGGTCGAGGATATCGCCCATCTCCGGGCGCATCTGTCGCGCGTCGCCATGGTCGAGGCCGTGCAGGATCGTGGGCTTCTGGCGCTGCAGGGGCCGGATGCGGAGCGGGTGCTGGAGCGCCTGTTGCCCGGGATCGGGGCGATGCGCTTCATGGACGTGACCACGCGCGACTGGACCGGGGCCGGGCTCTGGATCTCGCGGTCCGGGTATACGGGCGAGGACGGGTTCGAGATCTCGGTGCCGGACAGCCACCTGCGGCCCTTCGCCGAGGCGCTTCTGGCGCAGCCCGGCGTGGCGCCGATCGGCCTTGGCGCGCGCGACAGCCTGCGCCTTGAGGCGGGGCTTTGCCTTTATGGCCATGACATCGACACGACCACCTCGCCGGTCGAGGCGGGGCTGACATGGGCGATCCAGAAGAGCCGCCGCACCTGCGGGGCGCGGTCGGGCGGGTTCCCCGGCGCCGAGCGGATCCTGACGGAACTCGCCGACGGACCGGACCGCTGCCGGGTCGGCCTGCAGCCCGAAGGCCGGGCGCCGATGCGCGACGGCACGATCCTTTACTCTGGTGACACGGAAATCGGCATCATCACTTCCGGCGGCTTCGGCCCCTCGGTCGAGGCGCCGATCGCCATGGGCTATGTCCCGGCCGCGCTTGCCGCGCCCGGCACGCGGCTTGAAGGCGAGGTGCGCGGCAAGCGCCTGCCCGTCACCGTCTGCGACCTTCCTTTCCGACCCTCCACCTACAAACGCTGAGGACCGAGATGAAATACACCAAGGAACACGAATGGCTGCGCGTCGATGGCGACCTCGTCACCGTCGGCATCACCGAGCATGCGGCGACGCAGCTCGGGGACGTGGTCTTCGTCGAACTGCCGGAGCCCGAGACGATGGTCGCCGAGGGCGACGAGGTCGTCGTGATCGAAAGCGTCAAGGCCGCCTCCGACATCCTGGCGCCTGTCGATGGCGAGATCGTCGCGGTCAACGAGAAACTGCCCGACAATCCGGGCCTCGTGAACGAAGACCCGCTCGGCGCGGGCTGGTTCTTCAAGATGAAGCTCGATGACGTCTCCGTGCTCGACGATTTCATGGACGAGGACGAATACAACGAGTTGATCGGCTAAGCACAACGCCGGTCCAGGCAAGGGTTTTTGAAAACCCTTGCCAAAATCCTTCAAAGGATTTTGGCCGGTCGTCTTTCGGGAAATTGCGATGACCTTCACACCGACCGCCTACAACCCCTATGACTTTGCCAACCGCCGCCATATCGGCCCCTCGCCGGAAGAGATGGCGGACATGCTCAAGGCGGTGGGCGTGCCCTCGCTCGACGCGCTGATCGCCGAGACGGTCCCGGCCTCGATCCGGCAGAAGGACCCGCTCGACTGGGCGCCGCTGGCCGAGCACGAACTGCTGGCAAAAATGCGCGAGGTGGCGGCAAAGAACCGGGTGATGACCAGCTTGATCGGGCAGGGCTATTACGGGACGGTCACGCCGCCCGCGATCCAGCGGAATATCCTCGAGAACCCGGCCTGGTATACCGCGTACACGCCCTACCAGCCCGAGATCGCGCAGGGTCGCCTCGAGGCGCTTCTGAACTACCAGACGATGGTCGCCGACCTGACCGGCCTGCCGGTGGCGAACGCCTCGCTCCTTGACGAGGCGACGGCGGCGGCCGAGGCGATGGCGATGGCCGAGCGTACAGCCAAGTCCAAGGCGCGGGCCTTCTTCGTCGACCGGTTCTGCCATCCGCAGACCATTGCCGTCATCCGCACCCGCGCGCTGCCGCTTGGGATCGAGATCATCGAGGACATGGTGGAGCACCTCGATCCGTCGAAGGTCTTCGGCGCGATCTTCCAGTATCCCGGCAGCTACGGCCATGTCCGCGATTTCACCGACCAGATCGCGGCACTTCATGCCGCAGGCGGCATCGCCGTGGTTGCGACCGATCTTCTGGCGCTCTGTCTCCTGAAAGAACCGGGCGCTATGGGCGCCGACATTGCCGTGGGGTCGAGCCAGCGCTTCGGCGTGCCCATGGGCTATGGCGGGCCGCACGCGGCTTTCATGTCCTGCCGCGACGACCTGAAGCGCGCCATGCCGGGCCGCATCGTCGGCGTGTCGATCGACGCACGCGGCGGGCGGGCCTACCGCTTGTCGCTGCAAACCCGCGAGCAGCATATCCGGCGCGAAAAGGCGACCTCGAACGTCTGCACGGCGCAGGCACTGCTTGCGGTGATGGCGAGCTTCTATTCCGTCTTCCACGGACCGAAGGGCCTGCGGGCGATCGCCGAGCGGGTGCATTTCCTGACCAACCGTCTGGCGCGCGCGCTGAAGGCTGCCGGGGCCAAGGTCAGCCCCAAGGCCTTCTTCGACACCCTGACGGTCGAGGTCGGCGTGGGCCAGGCCGGGATCCTCGCCGCCGCACGGCACGAGGGGCTGAACTTCCGCAAGATCGGGAATGACCGGGTCGGCATCAGCCTTGACGAGACGACCGACGAAAAGGTCTTGATCCGCGTCCTGCGCGCCTTCGGGATCGAGGGCGTGCCGCCGCACCGCGCCATGCTCGGTTTCCCCGAGACGATGCTGCGCGAGACCGACTACCTGACCCATCCGGTCTTTCACATGAACCGGGCCGAGTCCGAGATGATGCGCTACATGCGCCGCCTGTCTGACCGCGACCTCGCGCTGGACCGGGCGATGATCCCGCTCGGCTCCTGCACGATGAAGCTGAACGCTGCGGCAGAAATGCTGCCGATCTCCTGGCCCGCTTTCAACTCGCTGCATCCGTTCGCCCCGCGCGACCAGGCGCAGGGCTATGCCGAGGCGATCCGGGACCTGTCGGAAAAACTCTGCACCATCACCGGCTATGACGCCTTCTCGATGCAGCCGAACTCAGGCGCGCAGGGGGAATATGCCGGGCTCCTGACCATCCTCGCCTATCACCGGGCGCGTGGCGACGGGCACCGCAATATCTGCCTGATCCCGGTTTCGGCACATGGCACCAACCCGGCCTCGGCGCAGATGGCGGGGATGAAGGTCGTGGTGGTGAAGTCCGCCCCGAACGGCGATGTCGACATCGACGATTTCCGCGACAAGGCGCGCGATGCCGGGGCGAACCTTGCCGCCTGCATGATCACCTATCCCTCGACCCATGGCGTGTTCGAGGAAACCGTGCGCGAGGTCTGCAAGATCACCCATGCCCATGGCGGGCAGGTCTATATCGACGGCGCGAACATGAACGCGATGGTCGGGCTGGTGAAACCGGGCGAGATCGGCGGCGACGTCAGCCACCTGAACCTTCACAAGACCTTCGCCATTCCGCATGGCGGCGGGGGCCCCGGCATGGGGCCGATCGGGGTCAAGGCGCATCTCGCGCCGCACCTGCCGGGACACCCCGAAACCGGCGGGGCCGAGGGGCCGGTCTCCGCCGCGCCCTACGGTTCGGCCTCGATCCTGCTCATCAGCTGGGCCTATTGCCTGATGATGGGCGGGCAAGGACTGACGCAGGCGACCAAGGTCGCGATTCTGAACGCCAACTACATCGCGGCGCAGCTGAAGGGGTCTTACGAGGTCTTGTTCATGGGCAACAAGGGCCGGGTCGCGCATGAATGCATCCTCGACACCCGTCCCTTCGCCGAGGCCGGCGTGACGGTGGATGACATCGCCAAGCGCCTGATCGACAACGGCTTCCACGCGCCCACGATGAGCTGGCCGGTTGCGGGCACGCTGATGGTGGAGCCGACCGAGTCCGAAACCAAGGCCGAGATCGACCGCTTCATCCTCGCGCTGCAATCCATTCGCGAGGAAATCCGCGCCATCGAGCAGGGCGAGATCGACCGCGAGAACAACCCGCTCAAGCACGCACCCCACACGGTCAACGACCTCGTGGCCGAGTGGGACCGCCCCTACAGCCGCGAGCAGGGCTGCTTCCCGCCGGCGAGCTTCCGCGTCGATAAGTACTGGCCGCCGGTCGGACGGGTCGACAACGTCTATGGCGACCGCAACCTGGTCTGCATCTGCCCGCCGGTCGAAAGCTACATGGAGGCGGCGGAGTAGGGCAGCGGAAACGTCAGGTTGCACGGCGCCGTTGCGAGTTTGCCGGCGTCGTGCGAACCTTTCCCTGTAACGGAAGCCCGTGGTCGGGTTTGTACCGGCGCGGATCGAGGAGGGGGGACTCCATGACCATTTCTCGCAGGATCTTCCTGCTGACCACGGCTGCGACGCTCTGCGCGCGTCCGGTGTTTGCCCAGGCAACGGGACCCGCCGACACGATCTATTCCGGCGGGCCGATCCTGACCATCGACGATGCCAACCCCCGCGCCGAGGCGGTCGCCGTCAAGGACGGCCGCATCATCGCGGTCGGGCCTGTGGCCGAGGTCATGGCGCTGAAAGGCGACAAGACCCGGATGGTCGATCTGGGCGGGCGCACCATGCTGCCCGGTTTCGTCGATCCGCACGGCCATGTCGTGATGGGCGGCATTCAGGCGATCAGCGCCAATCTCCTGTCTCCGCCCGATGGCAAGGTCACCGATATCGCCTCGCTCCAGTCCAGCTTGCGGGACTGGGCCGAGGCCAATGCCGGGATCGTGGCGGAAGCCAACCTGATCCTCGGCTTCGGCTACGATCAGGCCCAGTTGAAGGAGTTGCGCCCGCCCACGAAGGAAGACCTCGATGCCGTGTCTACCGACCGGCCGGTCGTTGCGGTGCACCAGTCCGGCCATATCGCCGCGATGAACAGCAAGGCGCTGGAGATGGTCGGCTATTCCGCCGAAACTGCCGACCCGCCCGGCGGCGTCATCCAGCGCAAGCCCGGCAGTCAGGAGCCGAACGGCGTCCTTGAAGAGGCTGCCTGGATTTCGGCCTTTCCCAAGCTTCTGGGCAATGTCGGCCCCGAAGGCATGGTCGCGCTGGCCAAATCCGGCTCTGAACTGTGGGCGTCCTACGGCTACACGACTGGGCAGGAGGGGCGATCGGCCCCGTCCGTCGATGCGGCGATCAAGGCGGCTGCGGCCAAGGGCCTTATCAAGATCGATGTGGTGACCTTCCCGGACTTCACCTCCGACCGGCAATACTTCCTCGACAACACCAGCCGCACTTATGAAAACCACGTCCGGGTCGGTGGCGTGAAGCTGACCATCGACGGCTCGCCCCAGGGGTTCACCGCCTGGCGCGACCGCCCTTACTACGCCCCGGTCGGGAATTATCCGCCCGGCTATGTTGGCTATCCGGCCGTGACGCACGACCAAGTCATCGAGGTGGTCGACTGGGCCTTCGCCAACAATCTGCAGATCCTCGTCCACTCGAACGGCGAGGCGGCCAGCGATCTGCTGATTGCCGCCGTGGCCGCGGCCGAGGCCAAGCACGGCAAGGCTGACCGCCGCCCGGTGCTGATTCACGGCCAGTTCCTGCGCGAGGACCAGGTCCAGAGCTTTGTCGACCTGAACGTCTTCCCGTCGCTTTTCCCGATGCACACCTTCTACTGGGGCGACTGGCACCGCGACCATACAGTCGGCCCGGCGTTAGCCGACAACATCTCGCCGACGGGCTGGTTCAACTTGCGGGGCGCGCGTTTCACCTCGCATTCGGATGCGCCGGTCGCATTCCCCGACACGATGCGCATCCTCGACGCGACCGTCACCCGCCGCTCGCGCTCGGGCGACATCATCGGCCCGACGCAGCGCGTCGACGTGGATACGGCGCTGAAGTCGATGACGCTCTGGGCGGCCTACCAGATCTTCGAGGAGCAGGACAAAGGCTCGATCGAGGTCGGCAAGCTTGCCGATTTCGTGATCCTGTCCGACGATCCGACGGCGGTCGATCCCGAGACGCTCGACCAGCTGACGGTGACCGAGACGATCAAGGAAGATCAGAGCATCTACCTGCGTGGCACCAAGAAGGCTGATCTGATGCGCCCGCGCGACATTACCAATCCGGGGCTCTTCGAGGCCATGCGAGAGCTTCACATCCAGCGCAAGATGGAGCACCTGCCCGCCGCCTTTCGCACCGCCGACGCGCGCGAGGCTATCGGCAGGGGATTTGACGATTGCGGGATAACGTTGCTGCTTCCCGGCATCTTCGGTGTCGAGGACGCTTATTCCGAGGTTGCCGCCAACTAGGGCCGGAACTCCCTAGCCCCATGGGGCGGCCTTGCATGGGAAGACGCGATCCCTATGTATGCGATAACCGGAATGTTTATCGGAGATGACTCATGTCCGACAGCGTGAGATTGACCTGCGCGACCTGCGGGCAGGGCAATCGCGTCCCGCTCGCCCGTCTGGGCGACAACCCGAAATGCGGCTCCTGTGGCGATCTACTCGTCAGCGGCAAGGTCGCCGAGCTTGACCCGGCGACCCATGACAAGGCGATCCGCACCGATGACCTGCCGCTCCTGATCGATTACTGGGCGCCGTGGTGCGGGCCCTGCCGGATGATGGCGCCGGAATTCGCCAAGGCGGCCAAAGCGGTCGCGCCCAATGCCCGCTTCGCCAAGATCAACACCGAAGATCATCCCCAGATTTCACAGCGCCTCGGCATCCGCGGCATCCCGCTCCTGATCCTATGGCACAGGGGGCGCGAGGTCGCGCGCCTGCCCGGCGCCCGCCCGGCGGCCGAGATCGCCGCCTTCGTTCGCCAGAATGTCCCGGCGATGGCCTGACGCTGCGGCGCGCGGTCGCTTGACATTGGCCCGCGCCTTCGCCAAATAGCGCGTCGAACGGGGCAGTAGCTCAGTTGGGAGAGCGTATCGTTCGCAATGATAAGGTCAGGGGTTCGATCCCCCTCTGCTCCACCAAGACCTTGACTGACTTCGAAAGCGGGCCGCCTATGCGGCCCTTTTCATTTTGACCGAGAGGGCGCCCATGTCCGACGAGGACTATGTCTATGACGAGGCCAGCGGCGAATGGCGACCGGCCTCGGAACTGGCGGCTGCAAACCGGCGGATCGTGCGAGACGCCTCCGGCAACGAGTTGGTCGACGGGGATTCGGTGGTGCTGGTCAAGGACCTGAAGGTCAAGGGCACCAGCACGACCCTCAAGCAGGGCACCTTCATCCGCTCGATCCGCCTGACCGACAGCGACGAAGAGATCGACTGCCGCCACGACACGATCAAGGGCCTCGTCCTGCGGACCGAGTTCGTGCGGAAGCGCTGACTTCTGGCGCCGATGCTGACCCTCGACAACATCATCAGCGATCGGGGCTCGAAATACGCCGTCTCCGGCGGCCCCTGTGCGTCCGAGGACGAGGCGCGGGCCTTCCTGAAAGAACTGAAGCGCGCCAAGCGGTTCGCCAAGGCGACCCACAACAGCTGGGCGCTGATCGCCGGCGATACGCCGATCAAGAACGACGACGGCGAGGCGGGGGCGGGCATGGTCATCCTGCGGATGCTCGAACGTGAAGGGCTCACGGACCACGTTGTCGTCGTCACCCGCTGGTTCGGTGGCAAGCATCTGGGCGGCGACCGCTTCCGCCATGTGCAGGACGCCGTGCGGATCTATCTCGAGGCTCTCAAGGACGCCTGACCGGCGGCTGTCAGGTCTCGTCTCCAACCTTTTCCGACAGCAGCACCGCGATGAACCGGGTCGAGTCGAAGGCGCCGCAGACGATGGCGATGATCGAGGTCATCGGCACGGCCAGGATGGCGCCGGGCAATCCCCAGAGCGAGGCCCAGACCGACAGGGCCACCATCACCACGAAGGGGCTGAGATTGACCTGCTTGCCCACCAGCTTTGGGTCAAGCACCGTGCCGATCAGCGTCTGAGCCAGCGTCAAGAGCGCGCACAGAACGATGGTCTGGATCGGATCGCCCCATTGCGCCAGCGACAGGATCACCGGTGGGGCGACGCCAATGATGCCACCGAGATAGGGGATATAGTTGAACAGCCCGATCAGCACCGCCCAGAACAGCGCGAAGTCGACGCCCATCCACCACAGGATCGCGAAAGAGACGGCGCCGAGGATCGCGTTGATCAGCGTCTTGACGGCGAGGTAGTCGCCGATCCGCGTGTTGATCTCGCCGATGATGCGGCCGGTGACCTCGGCCTGATCGCCAAGCGGCAGGGCCGCAGCCAGCTTGCGTCCGAAATCGCGCCGTTCGCCCAGCAGGAAGGCCGCATAAAGCGCAACCAGGAAGGCGCTCAGCCCGAAGCTGGTCAGCCCGCCCAGAAGCCGGATGAAAAGGGACTGCAGGCTGATCTTCTCGAGCGTCGCGTCAAGGACGTCTTCAAGCGTCGGGTTGTCCTGAATCCAGCCGCTCTCGGCCAGCCGGTCGATCAAGGCCTGAAGGTTCGCCTGATAGCGGGGGAGAGCGGTGACCAGCTGGCTGACCGTAACCTGGACGACGAGCGCAAAGCCGAAAAGCGCCGCGGTGAAGGCCAGCAGAACCGCCAGATGCCGGGCGAAGGTCGGCAGGCGGCCAAGAACGGGCAGGCGGCCAAGCGCCTCGGCCGCCGTCGTCAGCACATAGACGGCGATGATCGCCATGACGATAGGGAGGAAAATGTCCTTGCCTGCGACCAGCAGCCAGCCGGTCATCAGGGCCAAGGCAACGGCCAGGACAAGATTTAGAAAGGGCGCGCCGCGCATCCGTCACGCCCCTTCCAAGGATCAGGCCTCGACCTGCTTGCCGAACAGCCCGAGGGCAACCAGCGTCACGCCAGTCGAAATGAGTTCGATCGCAAACAGAACCCCAAGCACCCAGACCGAGGATTCGGGGAAGCTGTTGAGGATCATGATGGCAAGGATCACCGAAAGAAGCCCCGACAACAGCACAGGCCAGAAGAACGACATGCCCCGCGACCGGACGGCCAGCACGATCTTCACGATGCCTTCGGCGAGGAACAGGACGGCCACCATCCATGTCAGGGTGATCGCGCCAAGGATCGGGGCGTTCAGGATGCGGGCGCCAACCAGCACGGCGAGCACGCCGAGCAGGCCGGTCCAGAAGCGGTGATTTACACCCGAATTGCTGATCGCCCCGACGATCAGGAGGATGCCGACGATGATGAAGAACCACGCGGCCAGCGTGGTGGCGAAGATGGTCGCCGCCAGCGGGTTGAGCAAGGCAATGACGCCGCCGACGATCGCGACGATCCCGGCGATAAGCACAAGAAGCCAGTGTTTCATGGAATGCCCCCATTGATCTGGTGCGCGAAGTCTGATCCAGAATTGGGCATTCGGCAAGAAAATACTTGAAATGTAGATGGTTGGGCGACGAACTTAGTGTAGATGCCTACGGATGACAGTCGCGTCAATCCTGCTAGTCTGCACCAATCGACGCCAGAAATCGGGGGAATCATGAACGGGCCGGTCACATCACCGCACCTGCGGCGCAGCCTTGTTGCCCTTGGTCTCGGGTTTTGCCTTGCCGGGCCGGGCCTTGCCCAGACCCAGCCGCTTCCGGCGGTCACGGTCGAACCGGCCACGATGACGCAGGTCGTCCAGGCCGCGTCGTTCAACGGACGTGTGGTTGCCGAGCAGAAGGTCGATATCCGTGCGCGGGTCAGCGGTTTCGTCTCGGAAATCGGCTTTACCGAGGGCAGCGTCGTGGCGAAGGATTCCCTGCTTTTCGCTATCGACCCGAAAGAGTTTCAGGCCAGCCTCGCGCAGGCCGACGCGGCTCTGGCCGCCGCCAAGGCAAGCGAGGCTTTGGCTGTTCTGGAACGGAACCGCCAGCGCGAGCTGGTGACACGGCAGGCCTCGGCGCAGGCGACGCTCGACAAGGCCGAAGCCGAAGCGGCAAGGGCCGGTGCCGAAGTGCAGCGCATGGCGGCACAACACGATGCCGCAGAACTCAACCTGTCCTACACCCAGATCAAGGCGCCGTTCGAGGGGCGGGTCGGACTGTCGAGCGTCAGCGTCGGCGCACTGATCGGACCGGAAAGCGGGACCCTTGTAACCCTGGTCACCACGGATCCGATGATGGTCGAGTTCCCGGTGCCGGAGCGGCTCTTCCTGTTGTTTCAGGAAAGCGTGCGCACGGGGGCAAGCTCAGGCGACGGGACCGTGCGCCTGACACTCGCGGACGGCCAGCCCTATGCACTCGCCGGGACAGTCAATTTCGCCGACATGCAGGTCAGCCAGTCGACTGACACCGTGATGATCCGCGCATCCTTCCCCAACCCCGAAGGCCGGCTTCGCGACGGATCGCTCGTGACGGTCAATGTCGAGGAGAAGGCCAGTGACAAGTCACTGACCGTCCCGCAGCAGGCGGTCCTGCGCGATATCACCGGGCCCTATGTGTTGCTCGTGGGCGCAGATGGCACGGTCGAGCAGCGCCGCATCGAGACGGGCAGCAGCGCGAAGGGGCGCGTTGTCGTGACCTCGGGGCTAAGCGAAGGCGAGAAAGTCATCACCGAGGGGCTGAACAAGGCACGGCCCGGCATCAAGGTCGATGCCGCCATTGCCGGGGGCAACTGAGCGATGTTCGCCGACATCTTCATCGCCCGTCCACGACTGGCGGCGGTCATCTCGATCGTGTTGACCCTGGCCGGGTTCATCGCGATGTCGGTCATGCCGATCGAGCAGTTCCCGAACATCGTGCCGCCTCAGGTGTCGGTCACCGCGTCCTATCCTGGCGCCAGCGCCGAGGTGACGGAACAGACCGTCGCGCAGGTGATCGAGGACAAGGTGGTCGGCGTCGACAACTCGATCTACATGCGATCGACCTCGGGGGCCGACGGGTCCTACACCCTGACAGTGTCCTTCGCCGTTGGCACCGATCCCGATATTGCCACTGTCAACGTGCAGAACCGGGTTTCGCTTGCGACGCCGCTTCTGCCGGCCGAGGTCCGGCAGACCGGGGTGAAGGTGGCCAAGAAATCCTCGGCGCTGCTGATGGGTGTGGCGCTGCACTCGCCCGATGCCAGCCAGACGGCGGCCACGCTGACCAACTATGCCCGGATCAACCTGCTCGATGCGCTCAAGCGGGTGCCGGGGGTCGGGGATGCCTCGGTCTTCTCCTCGAACGAATTCGCGATGCGGGTTGTGCTCGATTCCAACCGGCTCGCCTCGTTCGGCCTGACGCCAACCGATGTGTCGAACGCGCTGAAGACCCAGAACATCCAGGCGGCGATCGGCCGGATCGGGGCGCAGCCGATGGTCGACGATCCAGGCCTGCAGTTGAACGTGCAGACCCAGGGCCGTCTGTCGGACCCGGCCGAATTCGCCAGGATCATCATCCGCGCCAATCCCGATGGATCGACCGTGACCATCGGTGACGTGGCCGATGTCCAATTGGGTGAACGGAACTCGGACGTGCTGACCAGCTTCGACGGGGCGCCGGCCACGCTGGTCGGGCTTTACCTGTCGCCTGGTGCGAACTCGCTCGCCGCGGCGGCGGGCGTGAAGCAGGTCATGGCAGAAATGAAGTCGGATTTCCCGCCGGGGGTGACCTATGACCTGGTTGGCGACAGCTCGATCTTCGTCAAGGCCAGCATCGCCGAGGTCGAGCACACGCTGATCGAGGCCTTCGTGCTGGTCGTGGTCGTGGTGTTCATCTTCCTCGGCAGCCTGCGCGCAACCATCATCCCGGTCGTCGCCGTGCCGGTCGCGCTGATCGGCACCTTCGCGGTGATGCTGGCGATGGGCTTCACCATCAATACCGTCTCGCTGCTGGCGATGGTGCTGGCGATCGGCATCGTGGTTGACGACGCCATCGTCGTGGTCGAGGCGGTCGAAGCGAAGCTGCACGACCACCCCGAGATGACCCCGGCCGAGGCGACGAGTGCCGCCATGCGCGAGATTACCGGGCCGATCCTCGCGATCACGCTGGTGCTGCTGTCGGTCTTCGTGCCGGTCGCCTTCATCCCGGGCATCTCGGGCCAGTTGTTCCAGCAATTCGCCGTGACCGTCTCGGTCTCGATGGTGATCTCGGCGATCAACGCCCTGTCGCTGTCCCCCGCGCTATGCGCCATCATCCTCAAGCCCCATCACGGGCCGCGGAAAGGTGTGCTGGGCTGGATTTCGCGCGGCATCGACAAGACGCGCGACGGCTATGCCCATGTCGCCGGTGCCATCGCGCGGCGGTCGATCATCGGAGTGGCGCTGCTGGTCGGGGCCCTCGGGCTGTCGGGCTGGCTGTTCAAGACGGTGCCGACCGGCTTCCTGCCCGCCGAGGACCAGGGCTATTACATGATCGAGACGCGCCTGCCCGATGCCGCCTCGGTCAACCGGACGGCCGCGGTGCAGGCCAAGGTGATCGAGATGGTCCGGGCGATCCCCGGGGTGAAGAACGTCACCTCGATGACCGGCTATTCGATGCTGGACGGTCTTGCCCGGTCGAATGCCGCCTTCACCATCGTCTCGCTCGAGGATTTCGAAGAGCGCACCGATTTCTCGAAGTCCGTCTATGCCGCACTGAAGCAGACCTATGCGGAAGGGTCCGCCATCCGCGAGGCGCAGGTGATCCCCTTCAACCTGCCGCCAATCTCGGGCCTTGGCACCGGCTCGGGTTTCGAGTTCCAGCTGATCGACCGGCAGGGCCGCTCACCCATCGAACTGGCCGAGACGGCGCGGGGCATCTCTGCTGCCGCTAACCAGAACCCGGGCCTGACCGGCGTCTACACCACCTTCTCGGCCGATACGCCGCAGCTGTTCCTGAACATCGACCGCGACCGGCTTTATGCCCTTGGCGTGCAACTGTCGGATGTGTTCTCGACCCTGCAGGCGATCCTCGGCACCGTCTATGTCAACGACTTCAACCTGTTCGGCCGCGCCTGGCAGGTGCAGCTTGCCGGGGCAGAGGGCGACCGCGCCTCGGTCAACGATATCGGGCGGATCCACGTCCGGTCGCAGACCGGCGACATGGTGGCGGTCGGGGCCTTTGCCGCACCCGACTACACGGTCGGGCCGATGATGCTGCAGCGCTACAACAACAACCGCTCGGCCACGATCAATGGTGGGCCGGCGGCGGGCGCCTCGTCGGGGCAGGCGATCACCTCGATGGAAGAGGTCGCAGCGCAGACGCTGCCGCCTGGATTCGGTTACGAATGGACCGGGACCGCGTTGCAGGAGAAGGAGGCGGCGGGCAAGACCACGATGATCCTCGCCTTGGCGCTGCTCTTCGCCTACCTGTTCCTCGTCGCGCTGTATGAAAGCTGGACCATCCCTGTGCCGGTGATGCTGTCGGTGACCTTCGGGGTGGCGGGCGCCATGGGGGCGCTGAAGCTGACCGGCTTGCCCTTCAACATCTACGCCCAGATCGGCCTCGTGGTGCTGATCGCGCTGGCGGCGAAGAACGCGATCCTGATCGTGGAATTCGCCAAGCTCCGCCGCGAGCATGGCGAAACGATTGTTGATGCCGCCATCGACGGCGCGCGGGCGCGGTTCCGGGCGGTGATGATGACGAGCTTCGCCTTCATCGCCGGCCTGATCCCGCTGGTCACGGCGACCGGAGCCAGCATGATCTCGCGCCGGTCGGTCGGCACCGGCGTCGCAGCGGGGATGCTGTCTGCGGCGCTGGTCGGCATCTTCGTCGTGCCGGCGCTCTATGTCGTGTTCCAGTCGATCCGGGAACGGGTCAAGGGTCGCAAGCCGGCCGAGGTTCCGGCGAAGGAGGCGTGAGAATGGGCTGGGTTGCCGTCTGCCCCACCGAAGAACTTCAGGACGAGGAGGCCGTGCCGTTTCACCACGCGGGCGCGCCTTACGTCGTGTTCGAGGCCGATGATGGCACGGTCTTCTGCTGTGCCGGGGCCTGCCCGGTCTGCGACGCTCCGCTGGCGGGGGCGGTGCTGGACGGAACGGTTCTGGAATGCCCGGCGGATGGCGCGGCCTTCGACCTGACCGACGGAACCAACGAAGAGGATGGACCCTCGCTGGCGGTGTTCCCGGTGCGCGTGGTCAAGGGGCGGATCGAGGCCGAGCTGCCGGATTAGTCCGACCGCACGATCCCGCTGAACCCCGCCACCGCCAGCAGGCCGAGGCCAAGGCCGGCGAGCGTCTGGAAATAGGCGTAAAGCTTCCCGATATAGCCCGCCGTCACCCGGGTATCGGGCGACCAGTAATCCTTCTGCCCGCTGCCGAGGCCGGGAAAGATCATGTCGGCCGACAACATCAGCGCGCTGAACTTTGGATAGGCGTTCGCCTCAGGCTGCTGCCTGAAGCACGAAAGCTGCGCCTGGCCGGGCACGGCGCGCCCGTCGCGCTCCTGTCCGACCGAGGGCAGGAAGATGGTCTGGCCCTGAGGCACCCCGCACAGCACCCATTCGGGGGAGCGCAGGACGACCGGGGAATTGGGGCGCAACGCGTCGGTCCGGTCGAGCCAGGCATAGTAGACCCCGCCGAGCAGCCAGAAGGCGAGGATCCAGATCAGCGCCAGAAGCGGCAGGCGGCCATAGCCGGTGGTCGCCCAGAGCAGCCTGTCGGAGATCCACAGCAGTGCCCTGCGCGGCAGGCCGCGGGCCCGCCTGATGCGGGCGCGCCGCTGCAACCGCTCCTTAGCGATCAGGACGGAACGCTTGTCCTCCTGATGACCCATCTCGCCCAGCACCCGGGCAAGCTGCTCGTAGGGCTGGGGCCAGAAATCCTCGCCCCACCGCGCCGGATCCTGCCGCGACAGCCAGTCGAGCCTTTCACGGGCGGCGACAGGCGCGCCGAGGAACCCGCCATAGCGGCAGCGGTTCAAGAGCAGGTCACCCGGCTTGGGCCAGCACTCGGATTCATCGACGATGGCCCCAAGCGTAGCCCCCATCAGGCTGAGCGCGCCGTCGATCACCGCCCCATCCCGCAGGAAGAAGGCCCCCCCGATCTCGCTGCGGTTCAGGTTCAGGGCGATCTCGCCCGGCGCCCAGATACCTGCGCCCGAGGCATCGGCATCCCCGTCGATCTTGGCCGAGACGGCCGTCACGCGACCCGTCGCCTCGATCCGGCGCAGGATCAGGTCGCCGTTGACCTGCACGGCATCCGCCTCGATTGCCGGGCCGTCGTGGCGTTCCAGATGTGCCCCGACGAAGTCGAGATCGCCGCCGATGCGCGCACCGGGCAGGGCGATGCTGCCTTGGACGCGTGTCCCCCGGAACAGCGCCCCGCCGCGGATGGCGATCCGCTCGGCGCTGAGCGCCCGGTCGTCGGCATGGGCAAGCTCCGCCCCGTCCATCGCGAAGTCCCCGCCGATGCGTGCCCCGCGAAGGGCGATTGGCCCGCCGACCTGGGCCGCCCGCAGCAGCAGGTCTCCGCGCAGGTCGACCCGGTCGGCGGCCAGTCCGGGCAGCACGGATCCATCGAAGGACACGGTATCGACCATGGCCGAGCGCAAGACTGGCGTCGCTTCGAACCGGCAGTCGAGGAGGCCGATGTCATGGGGAATACGGCACCCCTCGAGGTCGAGGATGCCGCTGATCCAGGCCCCGGAAAGCCGGATGCCCTTTTCGTGCATCTTCGGGATGCCCTCGCCGCCCAGAAGCAGCGCCCGGATCAGGTCGGCCCGCACCTCGCGGTCCGCATCGCCGGCCTCGGGAAGTGCGCCAAGGCGGTCGAAATGGCCGATGCCAATATTGTCGACCAAGACCGCCTCGGCCCGGCTGAGGGGGCCGAAGCGGCGGGTCAGGTCAGGGTGCCGGTCAGCGTCCGACACCGGGGGCCTCAGAGAGCGGCCAGAACCCGGGCCCAGGACCGGATGCCCTTGTGGAAGCTCGTCAGGCTGTATTTCTCGTTCGGGCTGTGGATGCGGTCGTCGCTAAGGCCGAAGCCCGCCATCACCACGTCCATGCCGAGCTTTTCCTTGATCATCGTGGTGACCGGGATCGAGCCGCCGCCGCCGACAAAGGCCGCCTGCTTGCCCCATTCATCCGACATGCCCTGTTGCGTGCGCTGGAAGGCCGGCGCGGACACCTCGAAGGCCACGGCGCGGCCCGAGCCGAACTCGGTGAACTCCACCCGGCAATCCTTGGGCACGCGCGCCTTCACGAAGTCGCGGAAGGCGGCGCGGATCTTGTGCGGGTCCTGATCGTAAACGAGGCGGAAGCTGATCTTGGCCGAGGCGACAGCGGGGATCACGGTCTTGAACCCGTCGCCGATATAGCCGCCATGCATGCCGTTGACCTCGCAGGTCGGGCGCGACCAGGTCTGCTCCAAGACCGAGCGGCCCTTTTCCCCGGCCGGGATCGACAGGCCGACCTCGCCGAGGAAGGCCTTTTCCGAGAAGCCGAGCTTGTCCCAGCCCGCCAGCAGCTCCGGCGCAGGTTCCGGCACGCCGTCATAGAAGCCGGGGATGGTGATACGGCCATCGGCATCGCGCAGGTCTGCGATGATACGGGCCAGGATGTGGTTGGGGTTCGCCGCAGCCGAGCCGTAGAAGCCCGAATGCAGGTCGCGGTCGGCGGCGTGGATGAAGATTTCCTCGGCGCAGAGACCCCGCAGGCTGGTGGTGATCGCCGGGGTTTCCTTGTCCCACATGTTGGTGTCGCAGATCATCGCGACATCGGCTTTCAGCTCGTCCTTCGCGGCATCGAGGAAGCCCGGCAGGTTGGCGCCGCCCGACTCTTCCTCGCCCTCCAGCAGGATGGTGATCGGGATCGGGAGCTTGCCGGTGACCGCCTTCCACGCCCGGCAGGCCTCGATGAAGGTCATCATCTGGCCCTTGTCGTCCGACGCGCCACGACCGCGGATTTCCTTGCTGCCATCGGGCAGGGTCACGATCTTCGGCTCGAAGGGCTCGCCTTCCCACAGCTCGAGCGGGTCGGCGGGCTGCACGTCGTAATGGCCGTAGAACAGCACCTTCGTGCCCTTGGCGTCGTGGTTCTTCGCAAGGACGACGGGGTGGCCGGGCGTGTCGCGCACCTCGGATTTGAAGCCGATCGCCTCGAGGTCCTTCGAATGCCATTCGGCACAGGCGCGGGTTTCGCCGGCATAGGCCGGATCGGTCGAAATCGACTTCATGCGCACTGTCTGGAACAGCCGGTCGAGCGCGTTGTCGAGATCGGCGTCGATATGCGCCAGGACCTTTTCAAGATCGGACATCGTGAGAACCTCCCCTAACACATGCCCCGCCGACCCTGCGGCCCGGGGCAGAAATCCGCAAATGGCCTTAGAACGGCCAGATCATCGGAACGTAGAACACCGACAGGATGAAGTACCAGATCATCATCGGCAGCCCGAGCTTCCAGTAGTCGCCGAACTTGTAGGCGCCCGGTTCCATCACCATCAGGTTCGTTGGCGTGGCGACCGGCGTCAGTAGGGCAGCCGCGCAGGCGACCGAGACGCTCATCAGCACCGGCTGGATCGAGATACCCATCTCCTGCGCCGCCACCACCGCGATCGGGATCACGATCAGCGACGTCGCGGTATTCGAGATCACCTGCCCGAGAACGGCAGAGAAAAGGAACAGCGCCGCAAGCAGCATCCGCGGCCCGGAATCGCCGACGGCGCCGACCAGCCCGTCGGCCAGCATCCTTGCCGCCCCCGTCTGTTCCATCGCGGTCGACAGCGGGGTCAGGGCACCGACGAGGATCACCGTAGTCCAGTTGATCGCCCGGTAGACGCCGTCGACGCTCAGCACCCCGGTCAGAAGGATGATGCCCGCGGCGATAAGGCCGGCGACGGCCGGCGGCACCAGTCCGGTCGCCAACAGGATCACCATCAGCCCGAGCGCAATGAGCACCGTCTGCGCGCCCGGACCCATGGGCACTGCCTGCCGGCGCACGAGATCGGGCGAATTGACAACAAGCACCTCGGCCGGGTGCAGGCGCTTGTCGAGCGCAGACCAGGTGCCCTGTAAAAGCATCGTGTCCCCGGCCGCCAGCGCCTCGCCCGGGGCCAAGTCGGCGCCCTGCCGCTGGATGGCCAGCACGATCAGGTCGCCGCTTTCGGTCACCATACCCGGGAAGAAGCGCTGCCCGATCAGGGGCGAGCGCGGCGGCACCAGCACTTCGGCCAGACCAGAATCGCGGTTGAAGAGCTGGTCGGTCACGCCGCCGGTCGGGATGTCCTCGCGGAAGGCGAGACCCTGTTCCTGCGCCAGTTCGGCGGCTGCCTCTGCCGGACCCTTCAAGACTACGATGTCGTTCTCGGCCACCGAGTCGCTGCGGATCGGTCGCCCTTCCTGATCCTTGAGCGTCACGAAGCTGAGCCCGCCCGTTGCGACCCGGTTCAGGTCTTCGCGCGCAGTGCCGATCAGCGGCGATCCGGCCCGGACGCGCAGCTGGTGGACGTCGCTCGACAGCCGGTATTGCTCGACCAGCGTCATGGCGTGCCGGCTCAGGTCCGGGGGCAGCGTTTCGCTGGTGCGGTTCGGCAGAAGTTTCTCGCCGAAGAAGATGACGATCGCGATGCAGCCCAGAACCAGCGGGATGCCGACCAGCGCGAATTCGAAGTAGCCGAAGCCACCGCCGCCGCCATTCTCGGACGCCTCGACGACCAGCACGTTGACCGGGCTGCCGGTCAGCATCAGCTGCGATCCGCAATGCGCACCGAAGACCAAGGGCATCAGCAGTTGCGACGGTGCGCGGCCCAGCCGGATCGCCATAACCACTACCACCGGCAGCAGGGCAGCCACCGCGCCGTTGACGCTGATGAGCGCCGCCAGGACGCCGACAAAGGCCATCATCAGCACGATCAGACGGGTGCGGCTTTCGCCGGCCTGCTTGATGAGGATCTGCCCGGCCCAGGCCGTGACGCCGGAAACTTCGAGCCCGGCGGAAACCACGAAAAGCGACGCGATGAAGATGACCGCCGGGTCTCCGAAACCGGCAAGTGCCTGGTTCAGCGACAGGATTCCCGTTGCCCAAAGGGCGAGTGCCGCCGCGATGCAGACGGCAATGACCGGCAGGCGATCCCAGATGAACAGGACGATGATTCCGCCGACGATCGCAAATACGGTCCAGATTTCACTCACGCCCAACCCCCGCTCACGCCCTGAAGCAAAAGAATAATGGACGAAAGACGCAAGATTGAGCAACCGTTAAACGGGAGGCTCACGCTGTTGTCCCCCCGTTTTTCGCGATGCATTCGTTTCGGACGCTTGCTGCGAAAAGCGGTTCCGTGTCATGGTTTTGGCCAAACGGCGCGCATAACGTCGGGTTTGTGGAGGGGGATTTCTCGTGGCCAAGCAACCGCAGGACGCCAAGCCGGAAGGTATGTCCGGCTTTCTCGGAACGATCGAGCGCGTCGGCAACATGGTGCCGCATCCGGCCATCATCTTCTTCATCCTGATCGGGATCGTGATCGTCCTGTCGGTGATCTTCGGCGCCTTCGGCACCACCGTGACCTATGAGGGCTTCGACCTCGCCGCCAACGACATCATCGAGCAGACGACATCAGTTCGCAGTCTCCTGTCGCCCGATGGCATCCGCTTCATGCTGACCTCGCCGGTGGCGAACTTCCTTGGATTCACCGGGGTCGGCGTGATCCTGGTGGCGATGATCGGCGTCGGGCTGGCCGAGGAATCGGGCCTGATCGCCACGCTGGTGCGCAAGCTTGTGGCGGCCGCGCCGCGGTCGATCTTCACCTTCATGATCGTCATGGTCGGCGTCGTCTCGTCGATTGCCGCGGATGCCGGATATCTGGTGCTGGTGCCCCTGGCCGCGGCTGCCTTCCACAGCATGGGCCGCCATCCGCTGGCCGGTCTTGCCGCAGGCTTTTCCGGCGTTGCGGCGGTGTTCCTGGTGAACTTCTTCCCGACGCCGACGGACGGCCTGCTGGTCGAAGTGACGAATGACGCGATCCGCACGGTGAACCCGAATGCCACCATCCCGATCGTCGGCAACCTCTATTTCATGATCGCCTCCTCGCTGCTGATGGGCATTATCTGCACCATCCTTACCGAACGTTTCGTCGAACCCCGGCTTGGGCCTTATACCGGCGGCGTGCCGGTCGAGGCGGCCACCGGCCTGTCGGACAGCGAACAACAGGGCCTGAAATATGCGGGCCGGGCCTTCCTTGGCTTCGTCGTGGTGATCGGTCTGCTGACGGCGCCGCCGATTTCCTGGGGGGCCTGGTCGGGCATCCTGCGCAATCAGGAGACGGGCGGCATCCTTGCAGGCTCGCCCTTCATGTCGGGTCTTATCATCCTCATCAGCCTCCTGTTCCTCGTCGTGGGCTACGCCTACGGGCGTGGCGCCGGCACGATCGCGAATGCGACGGCGGCGATCGGACTGGTGGTGAAGACCTGGAGCAACCTGGCCGGGATGATCTTCCTGCTGTTCGTGATCGCGAACTTCATCGCCTTCTTCAACTACACCAACCTTGCGACGGTCCTGGCCGTCAACCTGGCCGACTTCCTGCAGACGACCTCGCTCGGTGCGACCTCCTACATCATCCTTTTCGTCATCGTCGTTGCGATCATCGACATCATCCTGACCGGCGCCCTGGCGAAATGGGCGATCCTGGCTCCGGTCTTCGTGCCGCTCTTCATGCGGCTCGGCGGTGATCCGAACCTGGTGCTGGCGACCTACCGCGTGGGCGACAGCCCGATGAATGTCATCACCCCGCTGAACGTCTACCTGGCGGTGATGGTGGGCTTTGCGCAGAAATATGAGAAGAACGCCGGCATCGGCACGATCGTCGCACTGATGCTGCCCTACACGGCCGTTCTTCTGGTCCTGTGGACGCTTCTCATCATCGCCTGGTATCTGCTGGGCATTCCGCTTGGGCCGGCATAGGTTCGCGCCGCAACCAGAATCCTGCGGCGCTGTGTCGGATTATCAGAAGACACGTCGCCGAACAGACTGACACTCCGTCGACCCGGAAGGGTGACAGGACGACCAAGGAGCCTTCCATGCCCAAACCGCTGGCAAACCTGCGCAATGTGACACGGATGGTACTGGTGCTGGGTGTCGTCGCGACGCTCGGCGCCTGCAAGGGCGAAGAAGAGAAGCCGGCCGAGGAACAGGCGCGTCCCGTGCGCAGTGTCACGGTCCAGCCCCAGACGCTCGGCAACACCGTTTCGCTGGCAGGCATCATCGAAAGCCAGGTCCAGGTTGATCTGGCCTTCCGCATTGGTGGGCGGATGACCGAACGGGCAGTCGGCGTGGGCGACCAGGTCGAGGCCGGGCAGTTCCTGGCGCGCCTCGATGCGACGGATGAGGAAAACGGACTGCGCGCCGCGGAAGCCTCGATGACGGCCGCCGAAGGTCAACTGTCGGAGGCAAGAACGAATTTCGACCGCCAGCGTCAGCTTTACGACCGCGGCTTCGCCTCGCGCGCGGCGTTCGACCGGGCCGAGACCGGCCTCACCACGGCAGAGTCCCAGGCCGACGCCGCGAGGGCGCAGTACCTGATCGCCAAGCGCCGCCTGAATGACACGGCGCTTTATGCCGATGCGCCCGGCCGTGTGACGGCGATCGGCGCGGAACCGGGCGAGGTCGTCCAGCCGGGGCGGATGGTGGTGCAGGTGGCCCGCGATGGCGGGCTTGATGCGGTCTTCGATGTCCCTGCCAACATCCTTGAGACCAGCCCCGCCGATCCCGAGGTCAATGTCGCGCTGTCACAAAGCCCGACGATCAGCACGAAGGGCCGCATACGCGAAGTCGCGCCCCGCGCCGATCTGGTGACCGGCACCTTCCGGGTGCGGGTCGGGCTGATCGACCCGCCGGGCGAGCTTCGCCTTGGCTCCACCGTCACGGGAACCGCGGATTTCGGCGAGGGAACGGTCATCGAGATCCCTGCCGCCGCGCTGACCCGTAGCGAAACCGGTCCCGCCGTCTGGGTGATCGACCCCGCTGCCATGACGGTCAGCCTTCGCGACATCGAGGTCGACCGTTTCCTCCCGGCGAGTGTTCTGGTCGAGGCAGGCCTCGAACCCGGCGACGTGGTTGTGACGGCAGGTGTGCAGGCGCTGCGCCCCGGTCAGGCCGTTCGCCTTGCCGGGGCAGCGCAATGACCGGGTTCAATCTGTCGAGTTGGGCGCTGAAAAGCCGTCAGCTGACCATCTACCTGATGATCGTGGCCGTGATTGCAGGCGCCCTCGCCTTCATCAATCTTGGCCGCGACGAAGACCCGAGCTTCACCATCAAGACCATGCTCGTCACGGCAGTCTGGCCTGGCGCAACGATGGAGGAAACCCAGACCCAGCTGACTGATCGGCTGGAGCGGCGACTGGAAGAAACGACGGGGCTGGATTCGGTGCAGTCGATCACCCGGCCGGGGATTGTCACCATATATGTCGACCTGAAGGAATCCTTTCCCCCCGATCGCGTGCCAGCCGTCTGGCAAGAGGTGCGCAACAGTATCGGCGACATCCGCCATACTCTGCCGCCCGGCGTTCTGGGACCGTTCTTCAACGACAGCTTCGGCGATGTGTTCGGCATCATCTACGGTTTCGCCGCCGACGGATTCTCGGACCGCGAGTTGCGCGACAATGTCGACATGGTGCGGTCCGATCTGCTGCGGCAGGTGAAGGGCATTTCCAAGATCGAATGGATCGGGGTGCAGGACGAGCAGGTCTTGCTTGAATTCCTTCCCGACCGGATCGCTGCGATGGGGCTCGACTACGGTCGCATTTTTGAGGCGATAGCCGCGCAGAACGCGGTGCGGCCGGCGGGTGTGATCACCACCGGCAAGGAAAATGTCTCGATCCGGGTCTCGGGTGCGTTCGAGTCTGAAGCAGACCTGCTGAATGTATCGCTGATGGCTAATGGTCGGATGATCCGGCTTGGCGACATCGCCACCGTGCGCCGCACGCTGTCCGATCCGCCGCAGCCGCTTTTGCGCATCAATGGCCACCGGGGCATTGCGCTTGCGATCTCGATGGCTGAAGGCGGCGATATCCTGGCGCTTGGCCACGACATCGACAAGGCGATGGCGCAGATCAGGACCGAGCTGCCGATCGGAATCGAGCCGATCCTGATCTCGGACCAGCCGGTCGTCGTCGATCAGGCCATCGGCGACTTCACCGAATCGCTGTGGCAGGCGGTGGTGATCATTCTGGGCGTCAGCTTCATCGCCCTCGGCGTCCGACCGGGGGCGGTCGTCGCCATCGCCATTCCTGTAACCCTGGCCATCGTCTTTCTGGTGATGCAGGCCTTCGGGTTAGACCTTCACCGCATCTCGCTTGGCGCGCTCATCATCGCCCTGGCTCTTCTGGTCGATGATGCAATGACGACGGTCGATGCCATCTTGCGGCGGCTGGCGATTGGCGAAACCATAGACCAGGCCGCAAGTTTCGCCTTCCGTACGCTGGCGGCACCCATGCTGACCGGAACACTGGTGACAATTGCAGGCTTCGTGCCGATCGGTTTCGCGCAAAGCTCGGCAGGGGAATACACGATCTCGATCTTCTACGTCGTTGCGATCGCGCTTATCGCGTCCTGGCTGGTTGCAGTGATCTTTGCCCCGCTGATCAGCTCGGTCCTGCTGAAGCCGCCGGCGACGACCGGAGAACCGGAGAAGCCCGGCGTGGTGTTGCGGGCGTACCAGGGTTTCCTTTCCGTCGCGATGAAGATGCGCGTCGTGACCTTTGCGGTGACGCTCGGCCTTTTCGCCCTTGCCGTTCTGGGTCTGCGCCATGTTGACCGACAGTTCTTTCCGGCCTCGGACCGGCCGGAACTGATCGTCGACTTCCAGCTGCCGCGCGCCAGTTCGATCTTCGCAAGCGAGGATGCGATCCGGCGGATCGAGGACCATATCAACGAAAGCGGAGAGGCCAGGATCACGACCTCCTATGTCGGGCGGAACGTCATCCGGTTCTATCTGCCGCTGTCGATCGAACCGCCGAGCGACCATCATTCGCAGATTGTCGTCATCGCCAAGGATTTCGCCGCGCGCCAACGGCTTGAGGCCGAGCTTCCAAAATGGCTCGACGAAACCTTCCCCGAGGCGATCAGCCGCGTCAGCCCTCTGGAGCTTGGTCCCCCGGTGGGCTGGCCGGTCCAGTATCGCCTGAGCGGCCCTGATGTCGAAACGCTCCGCGCCAAGGCGATGGAGCTTGCAGGGATCGTCGCCGAGGAGCCGGACTCTCGCCATGTGCATTTCGACTGGATCGAGCCTGCACGGCAAATCAAGATCGAGGTTGATCAGGACCGTGCCCGCCGCCTTGGCCTGACCAGCGCGCAGGTTGCCACGATCCTGAACACCGCCGTCTCGGGAACGACAGTCTCGCAACTGCGCGACAACATCTACCTGATCCCGATCGTCGCCCGGGCGGACGAGCAGGATCGGGTCTCGCTCGATACGCTGTCGACCTTGCAGGTTCCTGTTCCGGGCGGGCGCACGGTGGCACTCGGCCAGTTCGCGACCTTCTCGTATGACCAGGAACAGCCCTTCATCTGGCGCCGCGACCGCCTGCCGACCCTGACGATCCTTGCCGATACCGCGCCCGGGGTCACGCCCGAGGCGGTGGTGGAGAATCTGCAGGACAAGATCGACCAGTTCAACGCCAGCCTGCCCCCCGGCTACGAAGTGCAGGTTGGCGGTACGGTCGAAACCAGCGCCGAAAGCCAGGCCTCGGTCTTTGCCGTGGTGCCGCTGATGATCTTCATCATGGTGACGCTGCTGATGATCCAATTGCAGAGCTTCCGCGATATGGCGATGGTGATTTCGCTTCTGCCGCTTGGCCTGATCGGGGTCGTCGGCGCGCTGCTTCTGTTCCAGCGCTCGCTTGGTTTCGTCGCGATCCTCGGGATCCTGGCGCTGATCGGGATGATCGCGAAGAACGCCGTGATCCTCATCACCCAGATCAACGACGAACGGGCTGCCGGGCTGCCTGTCCGCGAGGCGGCGGTGAAGGCGGCCACCAGCCGGTTCCGGCCGCTGCTGCTGACCGCGCTCTCGACGGTGCTCGGCCTTCTGCCGATCGCCCCGACGCTGTTCTGGGGGCCGATGGCCTTCGCCATCATGGGCGGGCTGCTGGTGGCGACGTTGCTGACGCTGATCTTCCTGCCGACGCTCTACACGACCCTGCACAAGGATGCGCCCCCGCCTGCTACCTGATGGCCGGGCGGGCGCCTCTATTGGGCGAAGGGCGCGCGCGCCACGCCGCGCAGGTCCTGGAACACCACGCCGGCGGCCATGAATCGTGACTTGCGCTCTTCGTCTTCGAGCACCTGCGCCCCGATGCTTCCCGTCCCCTGGATCAGCGAAATCATGACGGGTGACGTGGCCGCCTTGAAATGGCGCAGGCTGTCGTTCTGCGTTTGAACGGCCGACAGGTCGATGAGCGTCACCGGCAGCCCGCTCACCCGCATCGGATCGCTGACCGAACCCAGCCGGTCGGGCGTGCCGCGCAGAAGCGCCGAGAACCGCAAGGCGCGATCGCGGCTTGAGGTGATGACGAAGATCGACACGTCAATGCCCTGAAGGGCCCGCATCTGGCGACGGAACACCTCGACATCGATGTCGGGGGCCAGAAGGACGACCGACCTCAGCTTGCGGAAGCCGGCCTGACCATCGCGGATTGCGCGCTGACGGACCGCCTCCATAACGACGAAGGCGCCCATCGAATGGCCGCTCAGCACGATGTCGGTGGCGTTGGTCCGCGACAGGATGCCGATAAGCCGGTCGAGGTCGTCGCGCGCGACAAGCGTGGCTTCCCGGTCGGTCGCATAGGCACTGACACTGGCCGCCGAGGGCCAGGAATAATTCACCGATACGCCGGGCGTCGCGTAGTCCGAATTCATCTGGGCTTGACGCATCAGCCCTTCGGCAAAGTTCGTGTTGAACCCGTGGACGAAGACGAAGATCTCGCGCTGGTTCTTCGGCTTGCCGGCAAGCTGGGCATTGATCGCCCTGATGAATCCGGCTTCGTCGGCGATCGGACGGTTGGCGACCACAAGGAAGTCGGTCTGCGGATCGGGTGTGCCGCGCGGGAAGGTCACGGTGCCGGGCTTGCGCACGGGCGGGACAGAGATCTCGGTTTCGGCAAAGCTCATGCCCGGGGCGATGCGGCCGGAAAAGACCGCCGGATCGGCGGCAGGCACGCGGCTGGTCGCGACCAGGATCGGGCGGACATCACCCACGGTGGCCGCCACCGGATCGACAACGATACTGCCGCGTGGCGCGCATGCGGACAGCACGGTTAGCGCTGCAAGCACGATAAACCGAAGAAGACGTCCCGAGATCCTGCCGCCGTCCATGCCGAACTTACTCTGCGGCTCTAGAGACGGAAGGCGGCGCTGGCAGGTGGGCATCGCCTTCGAGACTGTCGAGGTCGAGCGTCGAGCGTTCGCCGATACTGTCGAAATTCTGCGTCAGCCAGTCATCCGCCCAGCCCCGGCCCAGATCGAAAAGCTTGCGCAGATAGACCCATTCGGCATTCAGCTTGCTGGAAGCGACAAGGTCCTGCACCTCGAGATAGGTGTGGATCAGGTGAAGATAGGTGTGGGTGTAGACGCCGAGGTCGATCCCCCGCTCCTCTGCCACACGCTGCATCAGGCCGATGGCACGCAGTTCCTTGACCAGGCTCGAGTTGAAGCTGATCTCGTTCACCCGGTTCATGATTTCGCGCGCGGAACGCGGCGCCGCGTGGCGCACCAGCGGGTTGATCTGGACCACGACGATGTCGGGGCTGGCGGGGCTCGACAGCAGCGGATAAAGCGCCGGGTTCCCGGTAAAGCCGCCATCCCAGTAGAACTCGCCGTCGATCTCGACCGCCGGGAACATCTGCGGCAGGCAGGCCGAGGCAAGCACCGGCTCTACCCCCAACTCGCCGGGGCCAAAGACCCGCGACCGCCCGGTGCGAACATTTGTCGCCGCGACATGGACCCGAAGCCCTTCGGCCGCGTTGATCCTGTCGAAATCGACATGTTCGGCCAGAAGCCCGCGCAGCGGGTTCAGGCCGAGCGGATTGAGGTCATAGGGCGAGAACATCCGGCTCAGCCCTTCGAAGAAGAGGTATCCGGGCGAATGGTCGAGGCTGTAATTCCCGACCATCCGATCGAGCGGGCTGCGCTGGAAGGGCGAGAACTGCGCGGCGTCGCTGACCGCCTTCCAGAAGCGTTCAAGCCCCGCCCGGGCGTGTGCGCGTCCACCGGCAGCAAGGCCGTCGGCCATGACCACCGCGTTCATCGCGCCAGCGGATGTGCCGCTGACGCCCACGATGTCCAGCCGTTCCTCTTCAAGGATCCGGTCCAGCACACCCCAGGTCAACGCCCCATGTGACCCGCCGCCTTGCAGGGCAAGGTTGATCGGTTTCGTCTTGCGGGGCGAACGGGCCATCGAAACTCCTTTGCGGCCAATATGGCCGCACCTCGAAACAGATATGCAAAGCCTAACCCGCCGGCTTGCCCTGCACAATCGAACAGGGCGGGATCCCGCCGGTCCCGGCGGCTGGCCGGCGCGAATGTCTGGTTCTGGTGCCTCGGTCACCTAGATTCATGACTTAGCAATCCAGAAGAAAGACTTTGACCCATGCGGCACAACCCGATCCTGCGGACGACCACGGCGCTGACCCTGTCCCTGTCGATTGTGAACGGAGGGGTCGCGTCGGCCCAGATTTCTGTGGGCCCGCGCCAGCTTCCGGCGGCTGTCGGCGAAGGTGGGCGCGTCTGGTTGGCGCAATCGGACACCGACTGTTCGGCAGATCCCGCCGCCGCCGGCTGCGCGGCCATAGAAACGCCGCCTGCGGACGGAAGTGCAGCTTCCCCGGAGACGGTAGCGCCGCCCTCTGATCCGGCCGCATCGGTTCCCGAAACCGGACCGGCACCCGACGCTCAAGCTCCGGCCGACGATCAGCAGACGGCACCTCCCGCCGTCGAGGTCGCGCCGTCCGAGCCGACGGGAGATGTCGCGGCCGAGCCAGTACCCGCACCGGAAGAGCAGGCGCCGACAGCAGCCGAAGCCCAGGCGGAGCCGCAATCGACCGGATCTGCGCCCGAGACCGGTGCCGAACCTGCACCGCAGGCGACCGACACCGCGGAACCTGCGCCACAAGCGCCCCCTTCCGAGGAACCCGCAGCGCCGACCGAGGCTGAGACACAGGCGAAGCCTGCCGAGGGTGAAGCCGCCCCTGCACCAGCCCCCGCCGACGCGCCTGCTACCGAAGAGAGCGACGCGTCGCCCGAAGGCGGGCAGGCCGGCACGGATGCGGCCTCGACTGCAGTTGAGCCACCCCCCGCAGGCCAGCCAACCGCCGAGATGGCCCCTGCGCCGACGGCAGAGCAGCAGGCGGTCCTCGACTCACTGATGGCGAAACCCGAAGTGGCCTCGGCCGTGCAGACGCTGGAGGATGCCGTCGCTCCAGCCGCCGAAACCGCCGCCCCGGCCGCAGCGGCGGCTGCCGCGCTGGAAGGCGCCGCGCCGCCGCCGGCTGCGACCTCGACGCAGACCATCACCGCCGAGACCGCCCGCAGCAGCGAGCAGGATTTCCAGACCAAGGTGACCACCGCCGCCCCCACCAGCGCTGAAAAGAAGAGCGGGCTTTCCGACCTCGAGAAGGCCGGCCTCGTCGCGCTTGGCGCGGTTGCCGTGGGCATGATGGTGGCGAACAACCGGGTGGTGGCGAATTCGGGGGACCGGGTCGTTGTCGATCAGGGCAACGGCAACCTTGCCGTCTGGAAGGATGACGATGCACTGCTCCGCCAGCCCGGCGTCGTGGAGACGACGCAGCGCTATTCCGACGGCTCGACCCTGACGTCGATTGCGCGCGGGGATGGCAGCACTGTCGAAACCGTCCGCGATGCGACCGGTCGCGTGCTTCGGCGCGAGATCGTCTTTCCGAATGGCCAGCGCGTCGGCATCATCGATGACACCCGTCCGGTGAAGCCTGTCGATGTGTCGCGGCTGCCGAAGCCGCGTGTGCCTGCTCTCAGCCTGCTCGAGGACAGCGATCTTGCGGACCTGCGCAACCGTCTTGCCGAGGCGCAGCAGCCGGGGCTTGATCGCTACAGCCTGGCCCAGGTGCGGGGTATTGCCGAACTGCGCGCCCTGGCGCCGGAACTCAGTCCGCGCCCCATCACCTTCGCCACGGCGTCCTCCGCGATCCCGCCAGAACAGGCGGGTCGCCTGGGGCAACTGGCAAAGCTCATGTCCGAGATCATTGCCGATGATCCCCGGTCGCTTTTCCTGATCGAGGGACACACCGATGCCGTCGGCAGTGCCGCCTACAATCTGGCCTTGTCCGACCGCCGGGCCGAGTCGGTGGCGCTTGCCCTGACTCAGGTCTTCGGCATCCCGCCGGAGAACCTGGTGGTGCAGGGCTATGGCGAACGCTATCTGAAGATCCCTTCGGAAGGGGACGAACCCCGGAACCGTCGCGTGGCGGTCAGGGACATCACCTGGCTTGTGGATGGAAGCTAAAGCGCAGAGGCGACCAAGCCGAGCGCGACGATGCCCAGATAGCCGGCGGCCCCGCGACGAAGGGGCTGCGGCAGTCCGCTTTCGGTCAGCCGGCCAAGGGTCGCCCCGGCCGCGATCCAGAGAAGCGACGCGACAACGATGATCCCCGCCAGCCCGGCGAGCCACGGCAGCAGGGCGGCAAGGCTGCCGGTGGCGGGCAGGATCGCCAGCCCGATGATCAGCCCCTTGGGGTTCAGCAGCGTGGTGATGAAGATGCGGGCGGGCGTGACGGTCCGGTCGGGGCCGGTCGTGGGCGGTGTCTGCCACAGCCGGACGGCCAGGTAGATCACCCAGGAAGCGGCAACCACCTTTACCGCCCCGGCGAGCAAGGCGTGATCCTGCAGGTAGTTGCCGCCAAACAGCGCCAGAGGCGTCACGACCAAAAGGTAGGCCGTCACGGCGGCGATGGTCAGGCCGGATGATCGCCAAAGGCCGTGCGCCGCGCCGCCAAGGGCGAGCAGCGTGTTGGTCGGTCCTGGCGAGATCAGCAAGGCAGCAAGCGTCGCCGCAAAGGCCAGCGGGCTCATCGGGTCGCTCATCTCAGTTGCGCGCCGCCGCGACCTTGGCCTTCAGCGCCTCAAGCCCCTCCGGTGTCCAGCCCGGCGCATCTGTCAGCGAAGCCCAGGCATCGAGGTAGTGCGGGAAGGCATAGCTGTGGCCGTGTCCGAGCGGCGGGGTCGTCGCCAGCATGATGTCGATGCCAAGCTGCAGGAAAGTCACCACCGGGATCCATTTGAAATCCGGGCTGACATCCGGCCCGAGCGGTTGTTGCAGCCAGGCAGGCCGCCGCCAGAGCGCATAGGGATCGAAGAAGGTCACAGCATCCGAGGCATATTGCAGATAGATGATCCGGTACGGCCCCCAGGGCGCAGGTGCGTCATTCAGCTTGTTCGTCTGCGAAGTGAAGCGGATCACAGAGCCGTCGCGGAACTCGGGCAGCCAGGCGGGTGTGCCGGGGTTGCGTTGCGCGGTGACGTTGTTCCAGGTGCGGCTGGGGAAGGGCGGGCCAACCCACAGCGCCCCCTGATAGGGATCGCCGATCACCTGGAAGAGGTCATGACTGAGGTCCGAGTTGAACGAGCCAAGGCTGAGCCCGTTCAGGTACAGGCGCGGCCGGCGATCCTTGGGCAGGGTGTGCCAGTGGTCATAGACCTTGGCGAAGACCGCGCGCGCGGTCTCGATCCCGTAGGTCGGATCGGCCAGAAGGGCGAGCCAGCTGGCCAGGTAGGAATACTGGACCGAGACGCTGGCGACATCACCATGCAGGACGTATTCCAGCGCGGACTGGCCTTCGGGATCGACCCAGCCGGTTCCGGTGGGGGTTACGATAACAAGGTTGGCCCGGTCGAAGGCGCCTATGCGGATCAGTTCGTCCAGGGCCAGCTGCGCCCGTTCCTCGACCGTTTTGGCCGAGTTGAGCCCGACATAGACGCGCAAAGGCTCTTGTGCCGGCAAGCCGGTCATCGCCTCGATCATCGCCTTGTCCGGTTTGGCCGCGATGGTCTCGCGCCCTGCGCGCCCGAGGCCCTCCCAGGTCAGCAGGGATCCCGGTCCTCCCGTCTTCATCGGATCGGTCGGTTGCGGGCTGCCGTCTTCAAAGGTCGCATCGAGCTTCGCATAGACCCGGTCGAAGGCAAGGAAGGCCTGATGCACGATCACACCGCTGCCGATGTTCCAGAACAGGAGTGCCGTCACAACCAGGCCGACGATTGCCGCGACCGGCCCCGGGATCCATCGGGCAAGTCGCTTTGAAAGTCCAAGGACCAGGCCGCGGAACAGCCGCCCGACAACCAGCAGGATCAGGAACACGACCAGCGCGACAAGCGCAATGGTGATCGGGCCTGCGCTGGTGATGGGCGGCATGTCCATGACCTCGCGCAGGCGGTTCTGCCAGCCGGCGGCCTTCCACAGCGCGACGATGAGGACAAGGCTGCAAAGCGCGATCACGGTGGCCTTGAGCCGCCAGAGCGACTGCTCTTCCATGACCGGAAGCTTCAGCCCTAACCACAGATAGCGCAGCCCCCAGCCAAGCCCATAGCCCGCGCCAAGGGTAAAGCCGGTCAAGGCGCCCTGCACAACCGGATGGCGCGGCACAAGGCTTGGCGTCAGCGAGGCGGCGGCAAACAGGGTGGCCAAGATCAGCCCCGTCGCCGTGAACGAGGTCAGGAAAGCGGCAAGACGGCGGGGAATCATCGCGGCGACCTTCACTGGAGAGACGCCACGACCCTATCCCGCCCGGCCCGATGCCGGAAGAACCAGAGGTCAAAAAACGCCCGCAGACCCTCAGACGGCGTAACGCAGGATGGCAGCGAGCGCGCCGTTGCCGGGCACATCGGCCTTGCGCGCCGAGATCACCCGTGCCCCGGCCTTCAGTGCCCGCGATGCGATTTCATCCACGACGCCGTAGTTCGACGCATCTGCCCTGTCGGCCAGCGTGACGGCCCCGTCAGCGTCCGCCACGGTGCCGACCACGACCTGATCCATGTCGACGATCAGCGTCTCGACAGCGCCATAGGTGGCCGCCCGAGCCGCCTGGGCAATGTCCGTCGTTGCCCGGCCCTGCGCGGCGCGATCGGTGAACTGGGCGGCGACCTCGGCGATCTGGCCTTGGTAGATCCGGTCGAGAATGGAACGCGCCGCCGCGGCAAGCTCATGATCGGGCGTGTGATCGGCCGAGCCGGGGATCACCTCGGTCGCCGTATGGGCATAGGTCGAAACCGACCGGTAGATCGAACTCATCGGCTCGGCAGCCGCGATGATGAGCGGCGTCTCGTGGCCTGCCAGCACTGGACGCAGCACCTGATCGACGGTCCGGGCATAGCGGGTCATCAACGCATGTTCGCTGGTCTTTTCGCCCGTCGTGCCCGCGCCGGTCCGCTCTCCATGGCTGCGACGGCCAAGCGCGTCGGCCATGGTCTTGGGCAGGCCCGGAACCTTGACCTCGAAGGGCGGCAGGTCGCTGGTGATCTCGACCAGGCGCAGACCGCCCATGCCGATGGCAAGGACATAGGCGTGATGCGGAAAAGTGACGGACCGCAGCAGCGGCTTGACGTGGAAGCGGTCCGAGACCTCGACCATGCTGGAAAGCTTGTTCGGCAGCCGGAAGGTCGTCAGGCTGTCGGGCGTCACGAAGACGGCAAGGCTGTTGGCCTGGAAGGCCCAGAAATCGTCGTCCGCGATCAGATGCCCCACCGCCTCTTCGATCGGCCAGATGGTCCGCTTGGGCGTGTCTGCCCCCTCGAGCTGTGCGACAGCCTCCTTGAGCAGGTTCTTCAGCTCGATCCGGTCCTGTTGCGCGCCTTCGGTCAGCGGCGTGGTGGCAAGGTAGATCGACACACAGGGCCCTCCCCGGGTGTCGATGAGCTTCAGAATATCGGCTCGGGTCGGCAGGTCGATGTGCAGCATGTCTTTCTCCCCCGGCAGGGTCCCGGTCTGAGGACCTGCTTGATCATTTGTACGGTTAGCCGAAGCCGCACGAAACCGCCTTGTTGCAGATCAAGGCCGCGCCATCTCCGATGCTGCCGGACAAGGCACGGGCCGAGGTGTCAGGGCAAAGCGGCTTTCAGCGCCCGGTGATCCAGGCGCCGAGTTTGGCGAGCTTCGATGGGCCGACGCCGGGCCGCGCCTCGCGCTGATCAGCCATGGCGTAGAGCTTGTACATGCCGTGCACGCCCAGCCAACGCAGCGGCTCGGGTTCCCATTTGCGGACCTGGTGGTTGACCCAGGGCAGGGTGGTCAGGTCGGTCTTGCGGCCCAAAGAGAGGTCAGCCAGCGTCCGTCCCGACAGGTTCGAGGTCGAAACCCCGACGCCCACATAGCCCCCTGCAAAGCCCATTCCGGTCGCCGGGTCGAAACCAACGGTGGCGCACCAGTCGCGCGGCACGCCGATGACGCCGCACCAGGCATGGGCGACGCCATATTTCGCGGCCTCGGGGAAATGTCGGTTGAGGATCGCGATCAGCCGCTCGACCGTCACGGGGTCGGGCTCGCCCATGGTGTCGATACGCGATCCCATCCGGTAAGGCACACCGCGCGCGCCGACGGTGATGCGGCCTTCGCGCGTGCGCTGGCAGTAGCAATAGGCATTGGCCATGTCGCCGATGATCTCATGCCCCTGCCAGCCGATCCGATCCCAGACCTCTTGGGGCAGCGGCTCGGTCGCGATCTGGGCCGAGTTCAGCGGCAGCCATTGCCGCGCCAGGCCGGGGAATGTGGCGGTGAAGCCCTCGGTCGCCCGGATCACGACCTTGGCCGTGACCGTACCGCGATCGGTCGTGACCTTGCCCGGTGCGAGCGCGGTGACGGTCGTCCCCTCGGCAATCGTCACGCCCAGCCGCTCGACAGCGGCCGCCAGACCCCGGGCGAGCTTGGCCGGCTGCACGCGGGCGACCCCCGTCACGACCATCGCACCCATGGCGCCAGGGATACGGATGCGGGCCAGCGTCTCGCCTTCGCCGATGGCATAGACGCGGTCCGGCCCCTCACCCCAGCTTTGCCTATGCTCGACCTCGTCCAGCATCCGCGTCATCTGGGCGTGGTTTGTCGCCACCATCAGCTCGTCGGTGCGGCAGATGTCGGCGTCAATCCCCTCGGCCTCGGTCACGCGGATGACCTCGTCCACGGTGCCGGTCATCGCGTGCACCATCCGCCGGACATCGTCGGGCGTCGTCCCGCCGGTCAGGTATTTCTCGTGGTTCCAGGCGAAGCCGCCCGAAAGCCAACCTCCATTGCGGCCGGAGGCCCCGAAGCCGGCGAATTCCTTCTCGACGACGATGACCTTCAGGGTCGGATCGGCCTTCTTGAGGTAATAGGCGGTCCAAAGGCCGGTATATCCCGCTCCGACAATGCAGATGTCCGCCGTCGTGTCGCCGGAGAGCGGGGCACGGCGGGCCGGAAGGCCGCCGATATCGGCATACCAGAACGAAACGTCGCCAGTCCTTTGCGGCTTCATTGCTTGCCTTTCATAGCATTCAGTCGCCGGTCCGCGGCGCTGGCGGCTGTCTGGGCGGTAAGCACCGCCCCCTCGAACCAGCCCTGTTCCGGGCTGACATGGTCCGAGCCCGCAAACAGAACATGCGGCGAAGCTGACCAGTTTGCAGGGTCATAAGCGACCACGGTGTCGAGAAATGGCGATACCCAGGTTCCGCGCGCGAAGGGATCGGCGGTCCAGTCATGCCAGTCGAAGTCGACCACCTCCGCCTCCGGGAAGGCGGCGGTGACGGCCGCTGTCACGCCTTGCTTGGATGGCTCGCCCACCTCGTCCTTCAGGCCGAAGCCGACGACCAGCGTCGTTCCGTCTGGCGCGATGTGATCGGCGTAAAGCCAGCGCAGGCCCGCGGTTTCGCCCAGGGCGACGACGCCGGGTACAACGCCCTTGGCCCGGATCAGGAGCTTGATCGCCCGTCCCCCATGACCCTTCCCGCAAAGCCTGGCGGCCTCTGGTGGCAGGGGCGGCGCAAAGACGATGTCGCGAAGCGTGTTGATCGGCGCGGCGACGATGGCAAGCTTTGCGGAAAGACGCGTTCCGTCGGCCAGGCCAACCTCGACGCCCGTTCCTGTATCGGTGACCGACCTGACGACCGCGCCCAGGCGCACCTCGGCACCCGAAACCGCCGCGATGCGCCGGACGAGGTGCTCGACACCGCCAGTCACCGTATCGGCCAGCTCTTCGAGCTTGATGAGCAGTCCAGACGCTACCTTGGGTGTCAGGAGTTCGCCCACACTGACGCGTCCCGCATCGGCCGAGCCGCTGATCGTCCACCAGGCAAGGATTTCTCGCCGGGCCGCGTCAGAGATCGAACGAGCATCGAAGTAGTTCGACAGGGTCAGGTCCTCGAACTGCTGCGCCGCCTTCGCGTCGTCGCAGAACCGGGCAAGCCCGCCTTCAGACTCGGCCGCCTGCGCGTCGCCGTCCAGCGGGTGGCCGTCGAGGAAGTCGCGGCGACCGGCGAGCGGAGCCCGCGGTGTGAAGCCGACGCCGACGCGCGCGGCGAGGTTGCGGATCTGCGCGTGGTCCTTGCGGATCCAGCCTCCGCCAAATTCGACAATCTCTCCGCTCCCGGAATGGGGGCGGGACCGGGCCCGGCCGCCGAGGTGATCGCGGGCTTCGACAATCACGCTTGAATGGCCGCGATCCGCGAGCCAAAGCGCTGCGGTCGCACCGGCCAGACCGCCGCCGATGATTATCACGTCCGCGACCTGCATCTCAGAGATACCAGTCGTATTCGCGTGGCAGGACATCCGCGAGGAACGCATCAAGCTCCGAGCGCTTGATCGCTGCATAGGCCGCCGGGTAGCGCGGGCCGAAATAGTCGGCAAGGATCACCGATCCCTCGATCCGGTCCAGCGCCGTCCAAAGCCGCATCGGCATGTCAGGATCGACCTCTTCCCCGGCATTGCCGGTCGAGGGCGCGGTCGCTTCCAGACGGTTGACCAGCCCATGATGGACGCCCGCCAGCATCGCGGCCATGACGAGGTAGGGATTGGCGTCGGCGCCGGCAAAGCGATGCTCGATGCGCCGGGCCTGCCCGCCGCCCATCGGCACGCGGAAGGCGACCGAGCGGTTGTTGAACCCCCAGCTGGTGTTGACCGGCACGAACAGGTTCGGACCGAAGCGGCGATAGGCATTCAGGTTCGGGGCGAAGATCGCCATCGCGTCGGCGCTTGTCGCCTGAAGCCCGGCGATCGCATGGCCAAGCATCCGGTCGCCTTGCGGATTGCGCTCGTCGAAGATGTTTCTGCCGTCGGCATCGGCGAGGCTCATGTGGATATGCAGGCCCGACCCAGACTGGTCGGTGAAGGGCTTGGACAGGAAGGTGGCGTCCAGCCCATGCTTCTGTGCCACGCCCTTGACGATCCGCCGCAGCATCAGCGCGTGGTCGCAGGCACGGACCGGATCGGCGAGGTGGTCGAGGTTCACTTCGAACTGCGCGCCGCCATATTCTGCCGTAGCGGCACCTGCGGGGACACCTTGCGCCTGACAGGCCGCATCGATCTCGGCCAGGATCGCGCCGAATTCGTCGAGCTTGTCGAAGGCCAGCACGCGCGGTGCTTCGGGCGCGCGGCCGGCGCGGGCTGGCCGTGCCGGGTGGATACGACCGCTTTCGTCGCGGGTCGGATCGACGAGGTAGAACTCCAGTTCGCAGGCGACCACCGGGGTCAGCTTCAACTCGGCGAAGCGTGCGACCACCCGTTCCAGGATGCGGCGCGGGTCGAACCACCAGCCGTCCGATCCTTCCGGTGCTGCGGGCGCGATCTGAACCTGGGCCACGCCGTCCTGCCAAGGAACCGGTGCCAGCGTGCCGGGCAGGGGGTAGGATGTCGCATCGGGATCACCGTCCGAGAATCCGATGCCGTTCACATCCCAGCAGGCGCCAAGCGCGTCGAGCGTCGTGATCCCGGCGCAGAAGGCCGCACCTGACGACCAGAGCTTGGCCGCGTCGCGCACGGGCAGGCGTTTGCCGATCGCCGTGCCGCAAAGGTCGAACAACAGCGCATCGACGAAGCGGGTGCCGGAATGCTGCGCCAGATAGGAGGCAAGTTCAGCCGGAAGGGGTTTTTCGGTCAGGGGCTTGTTCATGGCTGCCTTGTGTAGTGATCCAGATCCGCAAGACCCGAGGTCGGCGGCGAGATGATCCATTGCACCTCGGCCGGGGTCGCGCCGACATTCTCTGTCCGGTGCGGGGTGGCCGAGGAATATTCGATGCTGTCGCCCGCGCTAAGGCGGAACCGTTCCTCCGCCAAAGTCACCTCGACCTCGCCACGCAGGACAAACAGCATCTCATGCGAATTGCCATGGGTGTAGGTGTCGGGCCCTGTCGAGCCGCCGATGTCGAACTCTCCGACATAGACTTCGAAATCATGGATCGGGCGTTGCGACAGCAGTGTCTTCCGGTAACCCGACGATTCCGGAAGCGAGGGACGCTCGCCCTTGCGCAGGACACGGTGGGTTGAGGGCAGGCGCTCGTCGAACAGGTCCGCGACCGAGATCGACAGGGCCTGGGCAAGCTGCATCAGCGTCGAGGTCGTCGCCCCGGTCAGCCCGCGTTCGAGTTGGCTCAGGAACGAGGCGGAGGTGCCGGTAAGCTCGCCCAACTGGCGCAGCGACAACCTCCGGGCCTGCCGGAAACGGCGCACACGCTGGGCAAGGCGGCCGATCTCGGGCGATAGTGGGCGTGGTTCTGCGAGGATTGGCTCAGACATCGACGGGCACCTACTGAACGCACCATTAAGTAGCACTGTCGGCTGCGTTCTCACAAGGGGAATTGCGGGTTCCCCGCGGCTGCCCCTTGCGGACTGCGCATGCGCCTCTAGCTTGCTTTCGGGAGCAGGGGGCGGCAGGATGCAACACGGGGAAAGCGGGCTGGAGGCAGCGATCATCGTTGCGCATGGGCAGCCATCTGCCCCGGGCCCCGCGGACGCTGAAATCATCGCGCTTGCAGGCCGTGTCGCCCGCTTTCTGCCTGGCTGGAGGGTCGAAGGAGCAACGCTTGCCGCCGAGGGGGCGCTCGCGCGCGCGGTTGCTGCCTGTGCCGGAAGGATCATCGCCGTCTACCCGATGTTCATGGCGGATGGCTGGTTCACCACGGTTCAGCTTCCCGCCCGGCTTGCCGAAGCGGGCGCGGACAAGATTCGGCAGCTTCCGGCCTTCGGGCTTGATCCCGCCGTTCAGCGACTGACCGTGGATCTGGCCCGGCAGGCCCTGTCCGCCGGGACGACCGACGCAATCCTTCTGGCCGCGCACGGGTCCGGTCGCAGCCCTGCGCCCGCGCGAGTGGCCGATGACATGGCCCGCCGGATTGCCGCCGAAACCGGGGCGAATGTCGAAGCGGGCTTCATCGAGCAGGACCCGCGAATTGCCGAGGTCGCCCGCCGTCTCGGCCCGAAGGCGATCTGTATCCCGTACTTTGCGGCCCGCGGCGGGCATGTCTTGACCGATCTGCCCGAGGCTTTGGGCGAAGGCGGCTTTGTCGGGACGCTTCTGGATCCGGTCGGCTGCCAAGCGGCCGTGCCGCAGATCATCGCGGATCGCCTGCGGCGCGGCTAGGCTGGGGTGGGCAGGATTGAGGCGCGGGCTTCCTGCACGGCCATGCGGGTTTCGGCCCAGCTGGCGCGCAGATCGTAAGTGGCCCAGATCGTCGGCCGCCCCTGCTTGAGCAGGCTTTCCAGCGTCGTGAGGTGGCGAGCCAGTGGAAGCGCGCCAAAGGTCGAGGCCGATCCGGTAAGGCGATGGGCCAGGCGCCGGACCTCGTCGGGCTCTGCCCCGGAATTGATCCGCGCGATGGTCGCGTCCCCCTCGGCGACGAAGCGCTGGAGCAGTCCGTTCAGCGTTTCCGCGCCCAGATGCGAGACAAGGTCGTTCAGTGTGTCGCGGTCGAGCGGCTTGTCGGACGTGCCATCGGACGGCGCGATCACCGCGCGCCCCTCGATTGCCGCTGACAGGCCGCCGCGCGTGATCGGCTTGACCAGGCAATCGTCCATCCCCGCGGCACGGTAACGGTGTAACTCTTCGGGCATGGCATGGGCGGTCACCGCGACGATGCGGGCCTTGGCCGAAGCGCCGCCCTGGCGGACAAGGCGCGTCGCCTCCATCCCGTCCAGACGCGGCATCGAGATATCCATCAGGATCACGTCGAAACGCTCGCTCTGCGCCAGGGCGACTCCTTCGACGCCGTCGATGGCCTCGGTCACCTCATGGCCGCTTTCCGCCAGCAAGGTGGACAGGACGAAGCGGTTGATGGAGTTGTCCTCGATGACCAGGATGCGCCGCGGCACCGGCTTCTCCTTGGCTTTGCTTTCCTGGTCTTCGGCAGAGGCGGCGCCAGCAGGGGAAAAGGGAAGGCGGACCCAGAAGACACTGCCTTCCCCCGGTTCGCTTTCGATGCCGATCTGGCCACCCATTGCTTCGACGACGCGCCGCGTGATGCCAAGGCCAAGACCCGTTCCGCCAACCGCGCGTCCGTAGGAGCGGTCGAGCGTGACAAAGTCGTCGAAGATCCGCTCCTGATCCGCCTCGGCGATGCCGATGCCGCTGTCGATGACGCGGAATTCGACCAACGGGTTGCCAGCGAGCGAGGGCAGGGCTTCAATCTCGACCGTGACGCGGCCGTCTGTCGTGAACTTCACCGCGTTGCCGACAAGGTTCAGCAGGATCTGCCGCAGCCGTCCCGGATCGCCGATGACCCGTCCGACCGGATCGGAGGCGGCAACGACCTCGATATGGTTCCCGGCTGCCTCGGCAAGGCCCGACTGGTTCGCGACCACTTCGGTGACCAGAGCCTCGACCGAGAAGGCAACTGCATCGAGCCGCAGCGCGCCCGCTTCGGCGCTGGAGAGGTCCAGCACCGCATTGACATGGCCGAGCAGCACGTTGCCGGTTGTCTCGATGATGTCGACGATCTCCTTTTGCCGCTCGGTCAGGTCGGTCGAGCCGAGGATCTCGACTGATCCCAGAAGCCCGTTGAGCGGCGTCCGCATCTCGTGGCTCATCACGGCGAGGAACTCGGCCTTCGCCCGCTCGTTCTCCAGTGCCCGGTCGCGGGCCTTGCGCATCTCTTCCTCGGTGCTGCGGCGAAGCGAAATATCGCGCAGGAACACGACGGCTATTTCCCCCTTTGGTCCTCGCGTCCCGACAATGGTTAGTTCCGCCGGAAACCGCTCGCCGTTCTTGCGCATCGCCACAAGGTCGAGCCGGGCCCGGCCAGTGAGCTTGCCTTGAGCGTCGATCAGGCGTGCTTCGATCTGCTCCACCGTTTCGTGCATGGATTCCGGCGGCAGCAACAGCATCTGCGCGGATTGCCCAATCACCTCGGCTGGCTTGAAGCCAAACATCTCCTCGGCTGCAGGATTGAACTCGATGGCGGTCCCGTTGCGGTCGATGACGAGAATGGCGTCAGCCGAGGATTCGACCACGGTCTTCAGACGGTCGGTCATCGTCGCCATCTGGATGGTCTGCTGTCGGCTCTGCTGGCTGTTACGGAACATCGCATAGGCCAGGACGCTCAGCGCGATCACCAGCATCGAGGTCAGGACGGCGACGTTCCGCAGCGTCTGCGCCACGCCCAGCCGATCCGCATCGGCACGGGTCGAGAAATAGTCGATCCCGGCCATCGAGATCGACCGAGCATAGGGACGCAGCGCCTCGATCTGCTGGGCAAGCGACGGGATTGCCGCCCGCAGACGGTCATCCGGTCCGTCGATCAGCGGGAGGGTGGAGTCTGCGAACTTTCGGTACTGCGACAGGCTGTTCGCAAATTCGGGTTGCTGACGCAGTTCCTCGAACAGGCTGCTCTTGTCGAAGATCGCGAAGCGCGAAAGGAAGATGTCGAACCTCTGGCGGATGTCGTCGAGATTTGGCACAGGCTCGTCGAGCGTCTCGTGGAACAGGGAGGTCTCGACCTCGAGCTGGGCAAGCGACCACTGGACGTTGTCGGAACTGGCGCGGCCAAGCGCCTCGAGTTGGCGCTGGACCTCGAGCATCAGCGAGACGATGACGAGTGCGAACAGAAGCAGGGCCGCTGTGACAAGCGTGACATAGACAAAGCGCACCCAGCCTTGTCTTTCCCGCGGTCCCTTTGCCACTCCGGCTTTCCTTTCCACGCTGGTCGACCATCCTCCGGCCCGAAGGCTAGCCGAACCTGCCCCGCGTTCAAGTGCGCCGGTCGGTCGTTCAGGCAAGAGGTGAATCTGGGTTGCAGACTTGCCGGATTTCGAGAAGATCGGGAAAGCTCCAGCCAATCCCGGTTGAGGCGACTATCACCGAACAGGCGGGCTGGCTGAACCGATCATGAGGATCCTGCTGGCAGATGATCACGACCTGGTTCGCGAAACCATAGCGGCCTTCCTCAAGGCTGAGGGATTCGATGCAACCAGAGTCGTCGGAAGCCTGCAGGATGCCCTGGCGGTGATCGAGGCAGAGGGTCCGATCGATCTGGTTCTGCTGGACTACAGCATGCCGGGCATGAATGGACTCGAGGGTGTGGTCTCGGCATTGAAGGCCAACGGCGGCAAGCCTGTTGCGATCCTGTCAGGCTTTGCCTCGCGCGAAGTCGCCGAGGCGGCGATGCGGTCGGGGGCTGCGGGCTTCGTGCCCAAGACGCTCGGATCGCGGGCGATGATTGCTGCAGTCCAGGCCATGCTGAAAGGCGATGTCTTCCTGCCTTACGGCGAACTGACCGATCCCGGTTCGCCGGGGGAGGGGCGCTTCAACCTGTCTCGCCGAGAGCACGACGTTCTGCGCGGCATTTGCGAAGGCAAGTCCAACAAGGAAATCGCACGCGACCACGACCTGCAGGAAGTCACGGTCAAGCTGCATGTGAAGACGTTGAGCCGGAAGCTGGGTGCGAAGAACCGCACTCATGCGGCGATGATTGCCCGTGATTTCAGCCTGCTGTGACCGACCTGTTCCAGGGCATTGCCTTTGCAGATTGCATAGCCTCTCCGGCGGGTCCATACGGTGTCCAGACTCCTCTTACCGGACACCGCAATGATCCTTTACGGCATTTCGACCTGCGATACCTGCAAGAAGGCGCTCAAGGCCCTGAAGGCAGAAGGGATCGAGGTAACGTTCCGCGACGTGCGCGCAGAACCGCTGAAGGCTGAGGAGATCGCCGAGTTCGTCCAGGCCTTCGGCGACGCGATCATCAACCGTCAGTCGACGACCTGGCGGTCCCTGGGCGAGTTCCTCAGGGCTGCCGAGCCTGAGGCGCAGCTTGCCGCACAGCCCACGCTGATGAAGCGTCCTGTGATCCGGTCAGGCAAGGACCTCTATCTCGGATGGGACGAAAAGGTGATCGCCGCGCTCCTCAAATGAGACAGCCCGCGCCTATGGCACGGGCTGAGAAGCCTTCCTGGCGCTGGCTCAGAGAAGCTTGAGGTCTCCCGCCGACTGGCGGCCATCCCGGCCCGACTGAAGCTCGTATCCGATCTTCTGGTTGTCGTTCAGGCCCTTTAGGCCCGCCCGCTCCACAGCCGAGATGTGAACGAAGATGTCCTTGCCGCCGTCATCCGGCGCGATGAACCCATAACCCTTGGTCGCGTTGAACCACTTCACGGTGCCGGTCGGCATGCCGCTCTCTCCTTAAGTCAGTCCTCCCGGGGCGAGATTGCACCGGGCCGTGTCCCCCGAACCTGTTTCTCCCCGTCGTCCCTGGCAGGGGACCCCGGCAGCACTTCCGGCCACGCGACAAAAAGTCTGCCGCATCCCCGGAAAAAATCAAGTATCTCGTGAAATATCCCGGTTTCGGCCGCGCCGCGGCCGAAATTCCGGTGGTTTTCATCCATTTTGGCGGTTGGTGCCGCTTACTCCGGCACCAGGTCGGGCGGTGTCGCTTCCTGCGCCAGAGCCGCGATCACGTCCGGAAGTGCCAGCGTTTCGGTGCGGGTGTCCCCCAACCGGCGCAGCGAAACGGTGCGGTCCTGGACCTCCTTCATGCCGATGGCGAGGATGACCGGGACCTTGCCGACCGAATGTTCGCGGACCTTGTAGTTGATCTTTTCGTTCCGCGTATCCGCCTCGGCACGCAGACCCGCCGCCCGCAGCGCGTTCGTGACCTCGTGCACATACTCGTCGGCATCCGAGACGATCGAGGCGACGACGACCTGGCGCGGCGCCAGCCAGAAGGGCATCTTGCCGGCGTAGTTTTCGATCAGGATGCCGATGAAGCGCTCGAACGAGCCGAGGATCGCGCGGTGCAGCATCACCGGGCGGCGTTTCGACCCGTCCTCGGCCACGTATTCCGCGTCGAGCCGCACCGGCAGGTTGAAGTCGCACTGGAACGTGCCGCACTGCCATTCCCGGCCGATCGCATCGGTCAGCTTGAAGTCGAGCTTCGGCCCGTAGAAGGCACCTTCGCCGGGGTCGATGGTGTAGTCGTTCGTCACCTTGCGGATGGCGTTCTCAAGCGCGGTCTCGGCCTTGTCCCAGACCTCGTCCGAGCCTACGCGAACGTCGGGCCGCGTCGACAGCTTGATGTCGAATTTCACGAAGCCGAGGTCGCGGTAAATCGACGACAGCAGCGTCAGGAAGTTCGCGCATTCGCTTTCGATCTGGTTCTCGGTGCAGAAGATATGCGCGTCGTCCTGCGTGAAGCCGCGCACCCGCATCAGCCCGTGCATGGAGCCCGAGCTTTCATACCGGTGGCAGGATCCGAATTCAGCCAGACGCAGGGGCAGGTCGCGGTAGGACTTGAGGCCCTGATTGTAGACCTGCACATGGCAGGGGCAGTTCATCGGCTTCAGCGCGTTGATGCGCTTTTCCTTCGCGCCTTCCTCGTCCACCTCGACGATGAACATGTTCTCGCGATAGGCCTCCCAATGGCCCGACTTTTCCCACAGCACGCGGTCAACGACCTGGGGCGTGCGGATTTCCTTGTAGCCGGCCCCGCGCAGGCGGCGGCGCATGTAGTCTTCCAGCGTGCGGTAGATCGTCCAGCCGTTCGGGTGCCAGAACACCATGCCCGGCGCTTCTTCCTGCAGGTGGAACAGCTCCATTTCCTTGCCAAGCTTGCGGTGGTCGCGCTTGGCGGCCTCTTCGAGCATCGTCAGATAGGCCTTCAGGTCGTCGCGGTTCTTGAACGCCACGCCGTAGATGCGCTGAAGCTGCTTGTTATTACTGTCGCCGCGCCAGTAGGCACCGGCGACGCTCATCAGCTTGAAGGCGTCTGCCGGGACTTGCCCCGTGTTCTGCAGGTGCGGACCGCGGCACAGATCTTGCCATCCGCCATGCCAGTACATGCGGATCTTCTGGTCCTCGGGGATCGCCTCGACCAGCTCGACCTTGAAGGGCTCGCCTGCCTTCTTGTAGTAGGCTATCGCATCCGCCCGGCTCCAGACCTCGGTCCGGACCGGATCGCGGGCGTTGATGATCTGCTTCATCTTCGCCTCGATCGCACCCAGATCCTCGGGGCTGAACGGCTCCTCGCGGTCGAAGTCGTAATACCAGCCATTGGCGACGACCGGGCCGATCGTCACCTTCACGTCGGGCCAAAGCTCCTGCACCGCGCGGGCCATGATATGCGCGAGGTCGTGGCGGATCAGTTCCAGCGCCACGGCATCGTCCTGCATCGTGTTGATGGCTATGCTGGCGCTTTCGGTGATCGGCCATTGCAGGTCGAAATGCTTGCCGTCGACGGTGGCCGAGATCGCCTTCTTCGCAAGGCTCGGCGCGATCGACGCGGCCACTTCGGCAGGCGTCACGCCGGCGGAAAAGTCGCGCTGGTTGCCATCGGGGAATGTCAGGGAAATCTGGCTCATGGCCGGCTCCTCGTCGTTTTGGCGCCTACGAAACGCCCGGTTGCGGGTTTGTCGAGCTTCTGTGCGACGAGGCACGCGGATTGTCAACGGCGGCCCGCTTGTCCGGACAGCGACCTTCTGTCAGGGTCCGCGCATCCATCTTCCGGGAGAGCCAGAATGCGCACATTCGCGGAGATCCTTGCCATCGCCGCCGATCGAAAGGGCAGCGAAGAGGCGGTGCTGGCCGCGGCCCCGGTTCCGAAGTCGGCCGAAACCCTTGCCGCGATCCCCGACGACCGATGGCTGGCGGCCATGGCGCGCGGGATCTTCCAGGCCGGCATCAGCTGGAAGGTCGTCGAAAACAAGTGGCCGGGGATCGAGGAGGCATTCCTGGGGTTCGATCCGGGCCGCGTCTCGATGATGGAAGGCGAGGCGATCGACCGTCTGGTGGGTGACACCCGGGTGATCCGCAGCGGGCCGAAGATCGTCGCCATCCGTGATAACGCCGTCTTCGTGTGTGAGGTCGCGGCCGAGGCCGGATCGTTCGGCCGGCGCATCGCCGACTGGCCGACCGAGGATTTCGCCGGTTTGGTGGAGTGGCTCGGGCGCAACGGCAGCCGTCTCGGCGGGACGACCGGGCAATACCTGCTGCGCCACATGGGGAAGGACAGCTTCATTCTCAGCCGCGATGTCGTTGCCCGGCTGGTCGAGGAAGGCGTGATCGACGGTGCCCCCGGATCGAAGAAGGCGATGGCGGCCGTTCAGGCGGCCTTCAACACCTGGGTCAAGGAAAGCGGGCGCAACCTGACCACCATCAGCCGGGTGCTTGCGCAAAGCATCGGCTGATTACCGTCGCCATCGGCAGGCTTTTGCCCTGCGGTTGCGTCGCGCGGTGATGTGGTTGCAGCTTCCGGCAGGGACGCTCTAGATAGCGATCATGACCTCGTCCGAGCCCCCCGTGCCCCCGCCAGACTTCCTGACGACCCCGCAAGGCCGCCGCATCGCTTATCGCCGTATTGCCGGAAATGGCCCGGGGGTGGTGTTCCTGCACGGCTTCCGGTCCGACATGCAGGGCAGCAAGGCGGTACATCTGGCGGCCTGGGCCGAGGCTGAGGGGCGAGCTTTCCTGAGACTCGACTATTCCGGACACGGTCTTTCGGAGGGTGACTTCCTCGATGGCTCCATTGGCGACTGGTTCGAGGATGCGCTGGCAGCCGTCACCCAATTGACCGAGGGGCCGCAGGTGCTTGTGGGGTCGTCCATGGGCGGCTGGATCTCGCTGTTGCTGGCGAAGGCGATACCGCAGCGGATTGCTGGCCTTGTCGGGATCGCCGCTGCGCCGGATTTCACCGAGGACAGCATGTGGGCGGGCGCCAGCGAGGCGCAGCGGCGGGTGCTGCTGACCGAGGGCAAGATCGAGCTGCCGTCTGATTACTCGCCCGAGCCCTATATCATTACCCGACGCCTGATCGAGGAAGGGCGCAGCCGCCTGGTTCTGCGCGACCCCTTGCCGCTGCCCTTCCCGGTGCGGCTGCTGCAAGGCACTGCGGATACCGACGTGCCGCCAAGCGTCGCGCTGCGGCTCCTCGACCATGCCAGCGGGCACGACATCCGGCTGATGCTGGTGAAGGGGGCCGATCACCGCTTTTCCTCGCCGGAGAACCTGGACCTTATCACGGCGACCCTTGCCGAGGTGCTGGCCCATGTCTGATTGCGGGGCAGAGCGATGAGTGAACCCGTCATCCTGTTGCCAGGGCTGATGTGCGATGCCCGCGTGTTCTTCCACCAGATCGTCGCCCTGTCGCTGACCCGGCCCGTCATCGTCATGCCGCTTGGCGCAGGGATGGTCGAGGACATGTCGGCGGCGGTCGTCGCGGCGGCGCCGCAGCGCTTTGCCATCGCCGGGCAGGGGCTGGGGGGCACGGTTGCGCTGGACGTGATCCGGCGCGCGCCCGACCGGGTGACGCGCTGCATCCTGATTTCGACCGATCCGTTCGGTGAGACGCCTCAGGCCGCGGGCGCCCGCGAGGCGCGGCTGGTCGCGGCGCGTATGGGCCGGCTTGACGAGGCGATGAAGGGTGAAATCCCGGCGGCCGCTCTTGCGCCCGGGCCGGGGCGCGACGAGGTGCTCGAGGTCATGCTGGACATGGCGCGCGTCCTTGGCCCCGAACAGTACCTGGCGCAGGCCAAGGCATGGCAGCGGCGGCCTGACCACCAGAAGACCCTGCGGCGCTGGCTGCTGCCGACGCTCATCATCGCGGGGGCGTGCGACACGCTCGTGCCACCGCGGCGCCAGGAGTTCACGGCCGAGCTGATGCCGAAGGGGCGCTTCGTGAAGCTTGCCTCGGCCGGGCATCTGCCGACGCTGGAAGCGCCGGAACTCGTGTCCGACGCGATGGAGGATTTCCTGAACGAACCGCTGATGCTGCGCTAGCGCAGCATCAGTTGGTGACGACAATCCGCGGCTTGCTGGCCATCGGCGCTGCAGAATTGGCGTCGATGAAGTTCAGTACGAGCGGGCGGATGTTCAGACGCCAGGACTTGCCAGCGAAGATGCCGTAATGGCCCGCCTCGGGCTCAAGATGGCTGGCTTTCTTGCTGTCGGGCAGACCGGTCAGAAGCTTCAGCGCGGCGACGCATTGGCCCGGAGCCGAAATGTCGTCATTCGCCCCTTCGACCGTCTTCACCGCGACCTGCGTGATCGCGCCGATGTCGACCTTCTTGCCGCCGACCATGAACCGGTTCTGCGCGATCTCGCGGTTCTTGAAGATCCGCTCGACCGTGGAAAGATAGAACTCGGCCGTCATGTCCATGACCGCGAGGTATTCGTCGTAGAAGCGGTTATGAGCATCGTGATCCGATGCCTCGCCGCGGGCGACGCGGATGATCTGGTCGAAGAAGGCCTTGCCGTGACGGTCGGCGTTCATCGACATGAAGCTTTGCAGTTGCAGGAGGCCCGGATAGACCAGCCGACCGGCGCCCTTGTACTTGAAGCCGACGCGCTGGATGGCGATCTGTTCAAGCTGCCCCATGGTGATGCGGCGTCCGAAGTCGGTCACTTCGGTTGCCGCCGCGTCGGGATCTATCGGGCCGCCGATCAGGGTCAGCGAGCGCGGCTGGGCTTCCGGGTCCTCACCCGCCAGGTAGGCGGTCGCGGCCAGGGTCAGCGGTGCAGGCTGGCAGACGGCGATGACATGGGTGTCAGGACCCAGGTGGCGCATGAACTCGACGAGGTAGAGCGTGTAGTCCTCGACATCGAACTTGCCGGCGCTCACCGGAATGTCGCGGGCATTCTTCCAGTCGGTCACATAGACGTCGCAGTCCGGAAGCAGGCTGGAGACGGTCGAACGGAGGAGGGTGGCATAGTGCCCGGACATCGGTGCGACGAGCAGCACCTTGCGGGCCATGGGCCCCCGACGACGGACGAAGAACTGGATCAGGTTGCCGAACGGCTTTTCGACGATGCATTTCACGTCGACAAGGTGGTCCTGGCCATCCGGCCCGACGATGGAGCGGATCCCCCAGTCGGGTTTGACGATCATGCGGCCGAAGGTGCGTTCCGTCACCTCGCCCCAGGCGGCCATGAAGTTCAGCGCCGGGTTCATCGAGAGGGCAAAGGCGGGATAGGAGGCGATCGCGCGGGCCGTCGCGCCCAGCCATTCGTTCGTGTTACGCGCCGTTTCCATGGCGTCGTAGGTGTACATGTACTTCATCGCCGCTCCTGCCCGGCCTGGGCCTGTAGGTCAATTCGCCGCTTTTCCCCCCAGTCCTGCGACGATAATGTCAACGAACGTTAGGGGGGAATTTGACTTATGACAACTGAGGATAGCGAAACCACCGACCGGCTGGACGCGCTCAATGCGAACCTCGCCAAGATCGAGGAGCTGTCCCAGAGGCTGATGGTAGCGCTATCAAAGCGGAAACCTGTCGATCCCGCGCTGAATGGGCCCGGCAACGAGGTCTATTTGAAGGCCGCCGCTGCCTATGTTGCGGAAATGATGCAGAACCCGGCGAAGATTCTGGAGCATCAGATCAGCTACTGGGGCAAGACGTTGAAACACTATGTCGAAGCCCAGCAGGCCCTTGCCAAGGGCACGCTCGAAGCCCCGCCCGATTCGACACCCAAGGATCGCCGTTTCTCCAATCCGCTTTGGGAAACCCACCCGTTCTTCAACTACCTCAAACAGCAGTATTTGCTGAATTCCGAAGCGGTTTCGCGGGCCGTCACGGAAATGGACAACCTCGATCCGGCCGACCGTCGCCGGGTGGAGTATTTCACCCGCCAGTTCATCGACATGTTTGCCCCCTCGAACTTCCTCGGTACCAATCCCGATGCCCTGACCCGGGCGGTCGAAACCGACGGGCGCAGCCTTGTGCAGGGGCTGGAAAACCTCGTGCGCGACATCGAGGGCAGCGATGGCGAGCTACTGGTCAGTCTGGCTGACCGGAACGCCTTCGTGCTGGGCGAGAACATCGCGACGACCAAGGGATCCGTCGTGTTCCGCAACCGGATGCTCGAGCTGATCCAGTACGCGCCGACAACCGAAAAGGTGCACAAGACGCCGCTGCTGATCTTCCCGCCCTGGATCAACAAGTTCTACATCCTCGACCTCAAGGCGCAGAACAGCCTGGTCAAGTGGATCGTCGACCAGGGCTATACGCTCTTCATCGTCAGCTGGGTCAATCCCGATCCTTCCTACCGGGATACCGGAATGGATGACTACATCCGCGAGGGCTATCTGACCGCGATGGATCAGGTCCGCCAGATCACCGGCGAGAAGAAGATCAATGTCGTCGGCTATTGCATCGCCGGCACGACGCTGGCGCTGACACTGGCCTATCTGCAAAAGACCGGTACGACGGACATCAACTGCGCGACCTTCTTCACCACCCTGACAGATTTCAGCGAACCGGGAGAGGTCGGCGTATTCCTGAGCGACGACTTCGTGAACGGCATCGAACGGCAGATCGAGGCCGATGGCATCATGTCCAAGCTGTTCATGGGCCGGACCTTCAGCTACCTGCGCTCCAACGATCTCGTCTATCAGCCGGCCATCCGCAGCTACATGCTGGGCGAGCCGCCGCCCGCCTTCGATCTGCTCTACTGGAACGGAGACGGCACCAACCTGCCGGGCAAGATGGCGGTCGAGTATCTGCGGGGGCTGTGCCAGTTGAACAACTTCGCCGACGCGGGGTTCCCGGTGCTCGGCCAAAAGGTGACGCTGAAGGACGTGACGCTGCCAATCTGCGCCATCGCCTGCGAGACCGATCACATTGCCCCCTGGAAAAGCTCCTATGCCGGCATTCGGCAGTTCGGGTCCGCCGACAAGACCTTTGTCCTGTCGGAGTCGGGCCACATCGCCGGCATCGTGAACCCGCCTTCAAAGGGCAAGTACGGTCACTATATGCATGACGGCCCTCTGGGCGACGCCGAGGCCTGGAAAGCCGGGGCGACGTATCACAAGGGAAGCTGGTGGCCGGTCTGGGAAAAGTGGCTGGCCGACCGTTCCGGCCCGATGGTCAAGGCGCGGCAAGCCGGCGATTCGAAGCATCCAGAGCTTGCTTCTGCCCCGGGGACCTACGTTTCCCAGATTCCAAGCGACTGACCGGGAACGCTTTTTCTCACCTGTCGACGGGCTCTCAAGAATTTTGCTGCACTGCAGCATTTCCTATTGATTTGCTGCGACGCAGCATCTATATAGTTGTCATCAGGATGCTGGAAGCGCCAGAAACCAGGAGCAAATCGAAATGACCAAGACCCCGGACTTCACCAAAGTTTTCCAAGACGCGTTCGGCTCGCTGCCGGTTGACGCGAAAGCGTTCCAAGACGCCTTCAAGACCCAGGCCGCCCTGGCCGAGAAATTCTCGAAAGTGGCTCTCGAGGCAGCCGAGAAATCGACCGAGATCTCGTCCAAGTGGGCGAAAGACACCATCGCCAAGCTGGGCGCCGTGTCGAAAGCCAAGACCGAGCCGACCGAATACACCAAAGCCGCCAGCGACTTCGCTTCGTCGGCTGCTGAATCGGCTGCCGAGCATCTGGCCGCCTTCGCCGAAGTTGCGAAGAAAGTTCAGATGGAAACCGTCGAGCTGCTGCTCGCTGCCGGCAAAGACCTGCAGGAAGACGCCACTGCCGCGGTGAAGAAAGCTACCGCCGACGTGACGACCGCTGCGAAAAAAGTCGCCGCTGCCGCGAAGTGATCTAGAAGGCCGCGTCTTTCCCATCTCCTCCCTGTCGGGTTGACGCGCCACTGGGCGGGCTTCTCAGGAAGCCCGCCCTTTCTTTTTTTGCTGCGCTGCCCTAAGCTTCGATGCAATGCAGAAAAAATCGGGGAGACGGACGATGTCCGAAGCGGAAAAGCCACTGCTTATAAAGCGTTATGCCAGCCGTCGCCTCTATAACACCGAGACGAGCGATTATGTGACGCTCGAGGATATAGCCGGCTTCATCCGGGCTGGCCGTGAGGTGCAGATCGTCGATCTGAAATCCGGCGACGACCTGACGCGCCAGTACCTGCTGCAGATCGTGGCCGAGCACGAAAGCAAGGGCGAGAATGTCCTGCCGATCAACGTGCTGACGGATCTGGTTCGCAGCTACACCACGGAAGTGCAAAGCGTGGTGCCGCAGTTCCTGGCGATGTCCTTCGACATGTTCCGCAACGGCCAGGCCAAGATGCTTGAAAACCTGTCGACCCTGCCGAACCCGATGGCAGGCGTTCCGGGATTTGAGGATCTGGTGAAGCAGCAGGAAGCCTTCATGAAGACGCTGATGTCCGGCATGCCCCAGATGCCGGGCTGGGGCGGATCGGGCCCCGCGCGGGAAGAGGAAGGTGGCGAAGCTCCGGGCACCGACGAACTGGCGCAGATCAAGAAGCAGCTCGCCGACTTGCAGAAGAAACTCTCGAAACTCTGATCTGCCGGGGCGGACGCGGCCATGCCGGAATCGCAAGGCCGGGTGACGCTTTGGGGGATCGAGATCTTCCTCGCGACTGCAGAAGAGGGGTCGATCACGGCCGCGGCGCGACGCCTCGGCGCCAGTCCCTCGGCCGTCAGCCAGCAGCTTTCCGGGCTGGAGGCAGCCTTGGGCGTCGCGCTTCTGGACCGGACCGCGCGCCCGATGCGGACGACGCCTGCCGGGGGCATGTTCCGCCGCCATGCCCAGACAATCGTCAACGCAGCCGCCGAGGCGCGGGCCGAGCTTGCGATGTCCGACATGTCGGCGCTGACCACCCTGCGGCTTGGGATGATCGAGGATTTCGACGGCACGGTCACGCCGCATCTTCTGTCGCTTCTGGCCGAAGATCTGCGCGGCTGCCATTTCCTGCTGGAAACCGGGGCAAGCCATCGACTGCTCGATCAACTGGACCAGCGGGCGCTCGATGTCGTGGTCGCCGCCGATCTGGGATCTGGTTTTGACGGCGGCAGCTGGATGGAGGTTCATCCTCTGCTGACAGAACCCTTCGTCGCCGTCGCGCCGAAAGGGGCGGTCAAGCCGGGGCGCGAAGGGGCGATGCAGCTTCTTGACCTGCCGCTGATCCAGTATACCGCGCGCCATCACATGGGACGGCAGATCGCGGCCCATCTGGCGCGCCAGAACCTGCGCCTGTCGCGGCGCTTCGAGCTCGACAGTTATCACGCCATTCTGGCGATGGTCTCGGACGGCGCCGGCTGGACGATCCTGACCCCGCTTGGCGTCCAGCACGCTGCCCCGTTCCGCAGCAGGGTCGACGTGCTGCCCCTGCCGTTCGAGCCCTTCGCGCGGACGATCTCGCTCTCGGCTCGGGCCGGAGTGCTCCACGACATGCCAGCCCGCATGGCCGGTCTGCTCCGCCCGGTGCTGCAGACGCGCGTGGTCGAACCGGCCCTCGCCGATCTGCCTTGGTTGAAGCGGGACCTGCGGGTGCTCTAGCCCTTGACTTCGGCCGCCGCGCCAAGGATCGCCTCGGCGATGAAGTCGAGGTCGGGCTTGGTCAGCCGCGCCGGCAGGCGCATATCGCAGGCCCGCATCAGCATCGCGCGCGTCTGCGGCAGGTCCGGCAACTCGCCAAGGAATTGCCAGTTCCAGAAGGCGCGGGCATTGCCTTCGCTCAAGCCGAAAACTTGCACGCCAACGCCGCGGCGCTTGCAGGCGTCCTGGAAGGCGAGCGCGTCGGCATCGCTGTCGAAGCCGACGAGGTTGAATTGGATCGAGTCCGGGGCCCGCACTTCCTGCGGAAGGGCCGGCGGCACTTCGAGCCAAGGCGAGCCGTTCAGCAGCGCGGCGACGTAATCGTGGTTCGCCCGCCCGTCTGACACGCGACGCGAAAGTTCGGGGATCTGCGGCCGGATCACGGCGGCGGAGAGGTTCTGCATCCGCGTGTTGTAGAGCGGCAGCTTGTTCTGCCAGTGGCCGAAGCTGTTCTGCAGGCCGGGATGCTTCTTCCAGTTCTGCTCGTAGGCGCCCGACATGATGATCGCTCGCGCGGCCACTTCCGGATCGTCGGTCACCATGATTCCGCCTTCGCCGGCGTTGATGAGCTTGTAGGACTGGAAGCTGAAGCAGCCGACCTTGCCGATCGTGCCGATGTTCCGCCCCGACCAGGTGGTGCCGAGCGAATGGGCTGCATCCTCGATCACCGGGATCGCGGCGGCATCCGCCAGGTCCATGATCGCGTCCATGTCCGAAGTATGGCCGCGCATGTGACTGATGAGGATCGCGTCCAGCCCATTTGCGATCTTCGCCTTCAGGTCAGCGATATCGATGCGGTAGTTGTTGCCGACCTCGATCAGGACCGGCACGCAATCGGCATGGACGATGGCAGAGGGAACGGCGGCAAAGGTGAAGGCCGGAATTGCGACCTTGGCGCCCCGGGGCAGGTCCAGCGCCTTGAGCGACAGGAACAGCGCCGCCGAACAGGAGGCGACGGCCAGCGCATAACGGCTGCCAAGAAGGGCGGCGAACTCGGCTTCGAGCAGGGCAACGGGCGCACCTTCCGGGGCCGTGTAGCGGAACAGGTCGCCCGAGGCGAGCAAACGGTCAATCTCGGCCCGCGCGGCCTCGGGGATCGGCTCGGCGTCATAGACGTTGGGCGGGCTGATCGGTCCGTCTGCGGCCATGTTCGACAACTTTCCTGAAAGTCTTGTTTCGGAAAGCTGTAAGGGGATTGCGCGTGTTTGGCGAGGGGCAACTTGCCGTGCTGCGCCAAAACCCGCGCTCTGACGCGGCGTCAGAGCGCGAATCTTGCCGTTTCAAATGCCCAACCGGTCCCGCATCGAGTACCAGGTCATGGCCGCGACCAGCATGGGCCAGCGCAGCGCTGCGCCACCGGGGAAACGCGGCTGCGGCAGGCTTGCCATCACGTCGAAGCGCTCGCTTTCGCCGCTTGCGGCTTCGGCCAGCATCTTGCCTGCCAGCGTCGCCATCGCCACGCCATGGCCGGAATAACCCGAGGCCGACAGCACGTTCTGTTGCGGGCGGATGAAGCAGGGCATCCGGTTCATGGTGATGGCCAGCGTCCCGCCCCAAGCATAGTCGATGCGAGCGTTGGCGAGCTGTGGATAGACCTCGAGCATCGGCTTCGTCACGGTCTTCACCAGATCCGGGAAACGGTAGCCATAACTTTCGCCGCCGCCGAACAGCAGGCGGTTGTCCTCGCTCAGACGCCAGTAATTGACCACGAACTTCGTGTCCGCGACCGCGACGGGTTCCGACAGGACCTCCTTCGCGCGATCGCCAAGGGGTTCGGTCGCGACGATGAAGTTGTTGATCGGCATGACCCGCGCGGCGACCTTTGGCTCCAGCCTGCCAAGGTAGCCATTGGCGGCAAGGATCACCTGATCAGCCAGCACGCGACCATGCTGGGCCCGCACCACCGGTTTGGCCCCGCCTTCGACGGCATGGACAAGGGTCTTTTCGTGGATGATGACCCCGGCCTTGACCGCCGCCATTGCCAGACCGATGGAGTAGTTCAGCGGATGCACATGCCCCGCGCCGCGATCGATGTCCCCGCCCTTGTAGACGGGGGAGCCGATCAGGCGGCGGATGCCAGACTGATCCAGCGTCTCGATCCGGGTATAGCCGTAATCGCGCGCCAGCTTCTCGGCTGCTTGCCGGGAATGCCTGACCTCGGCTTCGGTCCAGCAGGCATGGGCGACCCCTGGGTAGAAGGTCACCGGCATGGCGTGGTCAAGGATCAGCGAACGGACAAGGTCCTTCGCCTCTTCGCTGAACTCCCACAGCCGCCGCGCCTGTTCGCGGCCGACCATCTTTTCCAGCTCGTCCTGTTCCAGCCGCTGGCCAGAGCCGACCTGACCGCCATTGCGCCCCGAGGCGCCGAAGCCGACGCGATGGGCTTCGACCAGCACGACCTTGCGGCCGCGTTGGGCAAGATGGAGGGCAGCCGACAGACCGGTATAGCCCCCGCCGACCACGCAGACATCTGCGCGGACTTCGCCCTTGAGTTCAGGGAAGGGGCCGAGAGGTGCCGCCGTGGCGGCATAGTAAGACGGGGGGTATTCCCCCGCCTTGTCGTTCGCAAAAAGCAGGTTCATGGCGTCACACGTTCGTCAGAAGGTGTTCGCGCTCCCAGGGGCTGATGACCTGCAGGAACTCCTTGTATTCGTTCCGCTTCACCGAGTCATAGACCGCGACGAACTCGCGCCCCATGACCTCTTTCAGCGCATCGTCCTCTTCCAGAAGGTCGAGCGCATCGCCAAGCGTGGTCGGGATCTCGTCATTGTCGATATAGGCGTTGCCTTCGAATTCCTGCCGACACTCGACCTTGTTCATCAGACCGAGATAGCCGCAGGCCAGCGTGGCGGCGATGCCGAGATAGGGGTTGCAGTCCATCCCCGGCAGGCGGTTCTCGACCCGGCGCGCCGCCGAACCGGAGATCGGAACGCGCAGGCCGGTGGTGCGGTTGTCGCGGCCCCATTCCAGGTTGATCGGCGCGGCGAAGTCCGGAACGTAGCGGCGATAGCTGTTCACGTAGGGAGCGAACAGCGCGACGCCAGCGCCCAGATGCTTCTGCAGGCCGCCGATGAAGTGGCGGAAGGCGTCAGTTTCGACCCCTTTCGGACCTGCGAAGATGTTCTTGCCGGTCTTGACGTCCACGACCGAGGTGTGGATGTGCATGGCGCTGCCCGGTTCGCCGGCGATCGGCTTGGCCATGAAGGTGGCGAAGCAATCGTGCCGCAGCGCTGCCTCGCGGATCAGCCGCTTGAAGAAGAAGACGTCGTCGGCCAGCCGCACCGGGTCGCCATGCGCCAGGTTCAGTTCGATCTGGCCCGCGCCGCCTTCCTGCAGGATGCCGTCAATCTCCAGCCCCTGCGCCTCGGCGAAGTCGTAGATGTCGTCGATGACCTTGCCGTATTCGTCGATCGCGGACAGCGAATAGGCCTGCTTGCCCGCCGCGCGGCGGCCCGAGCGGCCCATCGGCGGGATCACGGGCTGGTTGGGGTCGATGTTGCGGGCGGTCAGGAAGAATTCCATCTCGGGCGCCACGACGGGCCGCCAGCCCTGCTCTTCGTACAGCTGCACGATGCGGCGCAGCACGTTGCGCGGCGCGAAGGGGACGTAGTTGCCCTCCTGGTCCTTGGCGTCGTGGATCACCTGCAGGGTGATGTCGGCCGTCCAGGGCGCGGCGGTCGCTGTGCTCCAGTCGGGTTCGAGGATCATGTCGGGTTCGGTGAAGGCGTCAAACGGGTTGTCCGCCCATTCGCCGGTGATGGTCTGAAGGAAGATCGAGTTCGGCAGGAAATAGTTGGTCTGCTTGGCGAACTTCGCGGCGGGCATGGCCTTCCCGCGCGCCACGCCGGCAATGTCGCCGATCACGCATTCCACCTCGTCGACACGGCGATTTCCAATGTAGTCACGGGCTGCCTCGGGCAGCTGTTCAGTCCATTTGGACATAAGTCACACGTTCTTGGGGGGTGGCCCCCGCGGCCGAAGATCAGGCGCGGAGCTTCTCGGCCCCGAGTTTTGCTTGATGGGTCAAAAAGAACTGCGCGATCCTGTCGGCCATCGACGGACTGTCGAGCGGCTTGTCGATGCGGTTGGTCGCATCGGCAAGGATCGTGTCGGGGACAAGACCCGGTCCCCGGAACTTGATGAGCCCCTCCATGAACTCCTTGCGGAATTCGGGGTGGGGCTGGACGGTAAACATGCGGTCATCGTAGAGCAGCGCCGCGTTGGCGCAGAAATCGGTCGAGGCCAGAACCGTGGCGTTTTCCGGCTTTTCGGTGACCTGATCCTGGTGCCAGGCATTCAGCGTATAGGTGCGGTCGCCGAAATCGTATTCGGTCGGCCCGACGGACCAGCCGCCCTGATACTTCTCGACCTTGCCGCCCATCGCCTGGGCGATGATCTGGTGGCCGAAGCAGACGCCCACGACCGGGACATGCGCGGCATAGGCCTTGCGGATGAAGTCCTCGAGCGGCGGAATCCAGGGGTGCGGCTCGTATGCGCCGAAGCGCGAGCCGGTGATGAGCCAGCCCTCGCATTCATTCACGTCCTTGGGGAATTCGTTCCGAAGGACAGCCCACCTGCGGAAGGTCAGGCCACGGCCTGCGAGCAGGGTCTCGAAGAAATCCGGGTAGTCACCCATGTCCGCGCGAAGCGCGTCGGGGGATTCGCCAGTCTGGAGGATGCCGATGAGCATGGGATGTCCGAATGTCTACGAGTTTAAGCTAGGCGTGCTCCGGCAGCGAGGCAAGCCCCGCTGCCGGAAACGGGATCAGACCGTGTCGAGGTACAGCTCGACCTGCTCCTCGCGGTTCAGCTCGGTCATGTAGTGGATTTCCTGACGCTTGGTCAGGACGTAGTTGCGGATCAGTTCCCGCGGCAGGAAGCGCTCGACGATGCGGCTGTTCTCGAACGCGGTGATCGCCTCTTCCCAGGTCGTCGGAATCTGCTGCAAGTCCAGCGCATAGGCGTTGCCGTTGACCGGCGCCGGCGGCTCGATCCGGTCTTCGATCCCGCTGAGCGCGGCCCCGAGGATCGCCGTCAGCATCAGGTAGGGGTTCACGTCGCCCCCCGCCACGCGATGCTCGATGCGCCGGGACGACGGCTTGCCGGCCGGGATGCGGATCGCGGTGGTGCGGTTCTCGTAGCCCCAGGCAACGGCCGTCGGCGCATGGGCATCGGGCACCAGCCGGTCATAGCTGTTGGCATGTGGCGCGAAGATCAGCGCCGAGTCATGCATCGCGTCGAGGCAGCCGGCAACGGCATGGCGCAGGAAATGCGAGCCCTGCGCCGAGCCGTCGTTGAACACGTTCCGACCTTCGCCGTCGATCAGCGAGAAGTGGGTGTGCAGGCCCGACCCCGAATACTCGAGATACGGCTTGGCCATGAAGCTGGCGGCAAAGCCGTGGCGGCGGGCGAGGCCCTTCACCAGCATCTTGAAGAGCCAGGCATCGTCGGCGGCGCGCAGCGCGTCGTCGCAATGCATCATGTTCACTTCGAACTGCCCCAGACCCGTTTCCGAGGTCGAGGTGTCAGCCGGAATGTCCATCGCCTCGCAGGCGTCGTAGAGGTCGGTGAAGAAGGTGTCGAAGGCGTCGAGCGCACGGATGGACAGCGTCTCGGCCGCTTTCCGGCGCTTGCCCGAACGCGGCGAGGGCGGAACCTGCAGCGTCTTGCCGGAGTCGTCGATCAGGAAGAACTCAAGCTCCACCGCGACAACCGGGGTCAGGCCGATCGCCTTGAACCGGTCGATTACCGCGCGCAGTGCATGGCGCGGGTCGCCTTCATAGGGCATCCCGTTTTCGCGGAACATCCAGATCGGCAAGAGCGCGGTCGGCGCTTCCAGCCAGGGCATCGGCATGAAGCCGCGTTCGGTCGGTTTCAGCACGCCATCGGCGTCGCCCTGCTCGAACACGAGCGGGCTGTCATCGATGTCCTCGCCCCAGATGTCGAGATTCAGCACCGAGAAGGGGAACCGCGTTCCATCCTCCACTACCTTGTCGGCGAACCGCGCCGGAATGCGCTTGCCGCGCGCCTGACCGTTCAGGTCGGCTGCAGCCACGCGGATCGTACGCACCTCGGGGTGCTTTCTAAGCCAGCTTTTCATCTCAGTCATGTCAGTCAGGTCGGAGCACGGCTGACCGCGAGAAGAAGCGGCGCGGACCATGCCCTTGGTCCTATCCCCAGTTTCGATCCCCTCCCGCGGCACACCTGTTGCACGGCATGCTTCGTCACGGGTCCGGACGGGTGTCCGAATAATTTGATCAAAATATGGATACTACCGGATCAGGCCATCGCGCAAGCAGATTCTCGCCTGACGCGGCGGGATTCGCTGTTTCGGCAGGCTCGAAACACAAGAAATTTGCCGATTTCCCTGGACATAAGGGAGGGCTCAGCACTGCGTTTTGCCTGCCTCGCCAAAGACATCCGCGCCCGGACCAAGCCATTTCAGGATCAGCGCATCAAGGGTCCCGTCGCATTTCATCGTGCCGATCACGTTGTCGAGGCGGGCCTTCAACTCCGGCTCGTCCCGCCTCAGGGCGATGCCGATCCCCGGCCCGAGTGACAGCGGCACGCCGGCAACCGCCAGGTTGCCCTCGGCCTGTTCGATGGCCCCAATGGCAAAGACGCGGTCGGTCAGGGCGGCCGCCGCCCGGCCGGAGGTCACCGCCGCGATGGCGTCATCGGCGGTCGCGGTCCCAAGCGTCTGCCGACCCTGGCTGGCGAGATAATCCGCCTGAACCGTGCCGGTCTGAACGGCGACAACGCCGGTCGATATGTCACTGTCGGCCGTTGGGGCGACAAAGACCGAGGTCGGCGGCGGCAGGTAGGGTTGGGTAAAGTCGAATTCCGCCTGCCGCTTCGCTGTGATCGTGACTGCGGCCAGCACGGCATCGGACTGCCCGCCCTGCAAGCCGGACAGAAGCGAGGCCCAGTCGGTCACCGACCAGCTACAGGTCAGCTGGGCGCGCTGGCACAGAAGATCGCCCAGTTCCCGTTCAAAGCCCGCCACCTCGCCGCTGTCGTCAAGGAAATTGAAGGGCGGAAAGGCACCTTCTGTCGCAAGGCGGACCACATCTGCCTGAGCCGGAAGCGGCAGGGCAAGGATGGCGAGAAGGGCAAACTGCGCTTTCATCTAGGGCCGCCGAAAGGATCAGGTGTGGCAAGGGTAGCGGCGCGCGGAAGGTCTTGGCAACCGCTACCGGACCTAAAGGGCCGGGGGCGGTGGCGTCGGGACCGCGAGATAGCGCTCGGCCGGGATGCGAACCAGGCGTTTGAGGCCGGTGATGCGCCGATCTTCTTCGGGCATGGCCTCGATTGCAGCACTGATCGCCTCGAACAGCGCATCCGCATCCATGCCCTTGCGCGAGATGAAAGGCAGCCCGGGCGAGGGATCGGTCGCATCGACGACCCGGAGCCCGCCGGCAAAATCGTCGAACGCCTGGATCAGCCGCCAGGTCACGGCATCCAGGGCGGCAATGTCTGACCGGCCTTCGCTGACCGCGATCGCCGACAGCCTGTGCCCGCCGGTGCGCAGGGTCGGAGTCAGGTGAACCCCGAGGCGGGCAAGATAGGTCTGCGGCCCGGCCCAGCCCGATTGCGACAGGTCATCGTTCCAGGCCAGCCGCGCGCCTTCGAATGACGAAAGCGCCGGACGCGGATCGTCGGCCCGCACCACGAAGACGCTGCGGTAATGGCCCGGATCGCAGTGTTCGACACCGTAATCGGGCGTGCCGACCAGCGTGACCGCGCCATGGAGCCGCGACCGATAAGGATAGCCGCAGGTCTGCGACAGGACGAGATCCGGCGCGGTCCAGTGCGGCCAGAGATCAGGCGCGCCGTGGATGAGCGCGTCAGGGGCTTCGATCCCCCGGTCACGCAGCCGGTCACGGATGCCGGCCCAGAGCCGATCATTCGCTCCGGCCGTCTCGGCCCGGTCATACATTGGCAGGGAGGCGATCATTCCTTTTCGGCGCGCTGGCGGGCAAGGGCGGAGTCGACGTCGGTCAGGCCAAGCAGGCTGGCGACCAGACGCATCAGGGATTCCTCGTCATCGTCGCGGTTGCCGTCCGACAGCACGACCTGCCAGAGCGCCTCCATCAGCTTGGCCCGGGCCTCGAGCGGGAACGACTCCTTCAGGACCCGGGTGAAGCGGACGGTGTCGGGGGAGTCAGCCTCGAGCGTTTCGGCTTCGCTGCGAAGGATCCCCGCCGCAGCCGGGACCAGGCCGAATTGTGCCCCCAGAGCCCGGTCGATGCTTTCCCTCTCTTCATCGTCATAGCTGCCGTCCGCCCGGGCAATGCGCACCATCAGCGCGGCCAGGGCCAGCTTCGCCTCGGGATCGTGTCGGGTGAGAGCGGGCGCCATCAAAAGGCGAAGAAGCGAGTCAAACATGGATCTGTTATAGGAGGAGCGGCACGGTCTGCCAATCTGCCCGCCAAAGCCGCAAGCGGTTGTGATGCAGTGGTTACCGAAGGGTCGAAAAAAGCGCCGTCAGCCGCGTCATCTCATCCTCGGTGCCCCAGGGGGCGTTGACGACGAACATGCCGCTGCCGACCATGCGATGCCCCTCCCGCGCCGGGGGGAAGCGCAACTCGTGACGCAAGGCCTCTGGAAACGCGGCGCCAAGCTGCCGCAGCATGGAGAGATGCAGGTCGTCGACGAGGATCGGGTACCACAGCGCCAGCACCCCGACATTCCACTTGCGATGCACCGCCGCAAGCGTCTTGGGAATAGCGGCGTAATCGTCCTTCACCTCGTAGGCCGGGTCGACCAGCATCAACCCGCGTCGTGGCGTCGGCGGTGTCACGGCCAGCGCCATCGCAAGCCCGTCCTCTTGCCGGACATGCGCCCCCCATGGCGCCATCACCTCGCGCAGGCCAGCGACTTCCTGCGGATGGAGTTCGGCCAGATGCATCTGGTCGCCGTCCCGAAGCGCCATTGCCGCCAGCAGGGGCGACCCGGGATAGGCCATCTCGCCATAGCGCGCGCGGATTTCGGCAAGGCTCCGGCGGTAGGGGTGGTCGGCAGGGAAAAGCTCCCGCAGCCGTCCGATCCCCTGCGCCGCCTCGCCGGTCTTGGCTGCCGCCTCGCTGTCGAGGCGATAAAGCCCGCGCCCGGCATGGGTCTCGATATAGGTCAGCGGTTTGTCCTTGCGGGTCATGTAGTCCAGCATCGCGCAGAGAAGCGCGTGCTTCTGCACGTCGGCGAGGTTTCCGGCATGATAGGCGTGCTGGTAGGAAAGCATCCCCGCCCCCTGACTTGTCCGCCGCCCTGTTATCCTGCCGGGGTCAGGGTGAACACCCAGTATCGCACCGGCACTCCGCCCGCGTTGGATGTGCCCGAGGCAGCCTCGGTCACGCTGCATCCGGGCAACCGCTGACGGAAAGCGTCCAGCGCGGGGTCAAGCTCGGGCCAGACAGCCAGCAGGACCTTGCCCTCGCAGGGCAACAGGCCGCGGTCCACACGCTGGCCGACCGGAATTCCGGGCGAGGCGAGTGCCAGGCCCGCCGCCATGTCATCGGGGAGCCACATCTGGGTTGCGCCCGTGCTGCCCAGTTCGGCGGCCAGCGCCGCGTAATCGGCGCGGGGCAGGGGTTCTTTCCGTTCGTAGTAGCCGGGCAGGAGCGCAAGCTGGAGGACTGCCGACAACCCGCCCAGAAGGGCAGGCAAGAAACGCCAGCGTCCCACCCGCTGGAAGCACCATACCAGGGCAAGCGGCGTCAGCGGCGCGACCACAGGAACCAGCCAGCGCTCCTTGATCTCGGCCGCGTCGGCCACGATCACGCCAAGCGCAATCAGCAGGACAGACAGGATCCCGGCCCGCCAGAGCATCACCGTCTCATCAGGCAGGGCAGCCCCCCGGCGGGTCAGCAGGACCGTGAGCCCGACGGCAACGGCGACGAAACCGCCGCTGTCCACCATCGCCCGGCCGAGCGACAGCAGACCTGTCGTCCAGCCGCCGCCCGGCTGGAACTTCGACAGGGAAGCGGTCGCAAGGGCGGAATTGGTCAGGGACCAGATCACCGGGCCTGCGCTGAGCACGGCCAGCAGGACAAACGCCAACACCATCCGCCTGTCGAGGATGGCGCGGCGTGTCGCAGGGCGCATGAGCCCGGCAAGGACCAGCGCGAGCAGGAAGATGGCCCCGGTCGCCTTCGCAAGGACCGCCAGCGCCGTCAGCGCGCCGAAGCGCAGGTAGTCCCCGAGCCTTTGCCGATCGCAAAGGTCCAGGAAGGCAAGCGTCGCCAGCGGCACCAGGGCCGTGACCAGAAGGTTGTGCGTCCGCGTGCGCAGGAAGGTCTGGGCGATCTCGGGGATCAGGAACAGCCCGAGTGCCGCAAACCCCGCCAATCGAGGCGAGGCGTAGCGGCGCGCCATCAGGTAGCCCGCGGCGTAGAGCCCGAACAGGCAGAGCGACCGCATCACCGTGATCGACAGGATCGTGTCGCCGAATACCTGGTTCACCAGCCACTGCCCCCAGGCGTAGAGCGGCGGCTGCACGCCGTAGCCCCAGTCGAGGCTCCGCGCCCAGAGGAACAACTCGGAGTCATCCCCGAAGAGCGCGGTCTTGAAATGGTGGCGGATCGCGCCCTGCACGAAGGCATAAACCGCAAACAGCGCGATCCAGAAGATCGACCGGTCAAGGGCGCGGGCAGGGGGCGAAGAGGTCACGGGCGGCCGTCTCGTCGTTTCTGACTGCAGCCACCGTAGCGGTTCATCGGGGTCGGGCGGAAGGCCCCGCGCGCGAGCCTCAGTATTTCTGCGGAACGTAAAGTTCGGCCGGCAGGACAGCCCGCTCGTAATCGGGATTGAAGACGCGGTCCGGCAGCGTGATCTCCTCGTGCGGGACATCCTCGTAGGGGATCAGCTGCAGCAGGTGGTCGATGCAGTTCAGTCGCGCCCGCTTCTTGTCGTTGCCCTCGACGATGTACCAGGGCGCCTCGGGGATGTTGGTGCGGGCAAACATCTCTTCCTTGGCCTTTGTGTATTGTTCCCACCGCACCCGCGACTGCAGGTCCATCGGCGACAGCTTCCATTGCTTCATCGGGTCATGGATGCGCATGAGGAAGCGCATCTGCTGTTCCTCGTCGGTGATCGAGAACCAGTATTTCACCAGCCGGATGCCTGACCGGACCAGCATCCGCTCGAATTCCGGCACGTCGCGGAAGAACTGCTCGACCTGATCTTCGGACGCGAAGCCCATGACCCGCTCGACCCCGGCACGGTTGTACCAGCTGCGGTCGAAAAGCACGATCTCGCCCCCGGCCGGCAGGTGCGGGACATAGCGCTGGAAATACCATTGGCTGCGCTCGCGGTCCGAAGGCGCGGGCAGGGCCACCGTGCGCGCGACCCGCGGGTTCAGGCGCTGCGTGATCCGCTTGATGACGCCGCCCTTGCCGGCGCTATCGCGGCCCTCGAACAGGACCACGACCTTTTCCTTGTGGTGCTGCACCCAGGATTGCAGGCGGATCAGTTCGGCCTGCATCCGCAGAAGCTCGCGGAAATAGACCTGCCGATCGATCGTGTCGGCGTGCCGGTCCTTGTAGATTCGGGCGATCTCTTGCGACAGGACCGCATCTTCCAGATCAAGCTCGAAGTCTTCGTCCAGCGTATCGGCCAGCTCCTGCTGGAGCCAGTCGTGCGAACGGTGAAGATCGGTCATTGCGGGCTCCCACGCTGATACCGGTCCGCTTAGAGCAGCACTTTATGACAGTTAGGCGACGGCGAAGCACCGCATCGGCAGGCCATGCCAATTCGGGCAGTAGTCGTCCTGGCCAGGCGTCGTCCTCGTCGCGCGCCGCGGTTCAGGCTTGCATGGCGGCCGGGAAAGGAATCGTCGGGGGATGCGATAATTCGCGCTATCATGGGGTCTTCCTGGCATAGGAGGGGGCCATGACGGCCATGAATGTCGTGCACATGCGCGTGAAGCCCGGCAAGGAAGACGAATTCGTCGCCATTCACAGGAAGTTCGACAGGGCGAAGATGCCCGGGGGGCGGAACTTCTGGGTCATGAAATCCGGCGAGCGGTCCTATGTGATCGTGGGCGAATGGGACAGCCTGGAGGCCTTGGCAGCCGCCCGTCCGGCGATGATCGAAAACCTCGACAAGCTTCGTCCCCTGCTGGAGGACCTCGGCGGCGGGCGCGGCCTGACCGAGCCCTGGTCGGGCGACGTCGTCGTGCATTTGGGCCGCTGAGGATCAGACAGGCAGCAGGGGACAAGACCGATGGCGGACTATCCGATGCAGGGCGGCTGTGCCTGCGGGGCGGTGAGGTTCACGCTGCTGGGACCGCCGATTTCGATCCAGCACTGTCACTGTGAGAACTGCCGCAAGATCTCCGGCGAGTTCACCTCGACCGGGGCGGTCATCTCGCGCCGGTTTCTGCTGATCGAAGGTGCCGAGAATCTGGGCGGCTACCGGACCTCGCCCAGTTTCGAGCGGCAGTTCTGTCGGACCTGTTCCTGCTATCTTTTCGCCTATGAGGACAGCGAACCCGATCTGATGTATTTCGCCCCGGCCACCATCGACGGCGGACGGCATCCCGGTCATCCACCGGGCTCGGAAAGTCACATCTATCTGCGATCGAAATGCGAATGGGAGCTGGTCGCGGATGACTTGCCAAAGTACGACGCGGCGAGTCCGGACGACATCGTCACGGATCTGCAGCGGCGCGAGGGGGCCTAACCGGCCTTTCAGGAACTAGCAGAATGCGACGGTTCTGCTGGCGACAAGCCGGCGCAAGCGTTGGCGCGAACTGGGTAACAGCGTCGCAATGACTTTGGCCTCTTCGGGTGTCCGCGCGTCTCTTGGGGGGATGCGCAGGAAGACTGACACCGTCTCGGCAGAGATGCTGAAATTGTCGCTGTCCGTCACCGAGAGAATAAGGGCAGGGTCCAGCCCGGCGACATCCCAGAAGTCGCGGATCATATCGCCATCGGTCAGGACCTTGCGATCGTAGACACGGCATTTGAACGCCTCTCCAAACCGACCGCAACCCGAACCGAAAATGCTGAACCACGGCATCAATTCATTTGGTTCTTCCAGCAAGAGCGGATGCACAAACGGAGCATTTCCGTCTTGCGAAATGAAAACGCCCCGTCACCGGGGCGTTTCTGCATCTCTAGGCTGCGTGGCGGTGACCGTTCAGGCGGACACCGCGCATCCGTCTCAGCACTGTGCGGCGCTGAGGCCGGTCTTGCAGGTCGAGTTCGCGGCGGCGGCTGCGCCGAGGCCGGCACCGACCAGCATCGCGGCGGTCTTGCCCGTGCCGTTGCCGACCGCGCTGCCCGCGGCGGCGCCGACCAGCGCGCCGGACATGGCGTTGATGGTCGGGTCATTGGTGCAGGCGGTCGTGAACAGGGTGGCTGCCAGCGCGGCGGCGATGGCGAATTTTCCAGATTTCATGCTCGTTCTCTCCATTAGGGGGCCTCAACTGCAGTCAAGCGGTAGCATTGGGCCGGAAAGTTGACAAGCAAGAGCACGGTGTGAGTCGATCCGCCGCGGTCACTGCCATCACCTCATCGGCGGACTTCCGTCACACCAGACGCGCCCCCTCGATCGCCGCCTTGATGAAGCCGGCGAACAGCGGGTGGGGGGCGAAGGGCTTCGACTTCAGTTCCGGGTGGAACTGGACGCCGATGAACCACGGGTGATCCTTATGCTCGACGATTTCGGGCAGGCGGCCATCCGGGCTCATGCCGGAGAATGTCAGCCCGCAGCTTTCCAGCTTGTCGCGATACTTGATGTCCACCTCGTAGCGGTGACGGTGGCGTTCCTCGATCGTGGTCGCGCCGTAGACATCGGCGACGCGCGACCCTTCTTTCAGGATCGCGGTGTAGGCCCCAAGCCGCATCGTGCCGCCCTTGTCGTCGCCAACCTTGCGCTGGACCACATGGTTGCCCTGCACCCATTCCTTAAGGTGGTAGACGACCGGCGTGAACCGTTTTGCCCCGATTTCGTGGTCGAACTCTTCGGACCCGGCATTTGTCACCTGGGCGAGGTTCCGCGCCGCCTCGATCACCGCCATCTGCATGCCAAGGCAGATGCCAAGATAAGGAATCTTGTGTTCGCGCGCGTATTGCGCCGCGCGAATCTTGCCTTCGGTCCCGCGTTCGCCAAAGCCGCCGGGGACAAGGATGGCGTGGAAGTTTTCCAGATAGGGCGCCGGGTCTTCGCGCTCGAAGATCTCGGCATTGATCCACTCGGCTTTGACCCGGGTTCGGTTCGCCATGCCGCCATGAGTCAGCGCCTCGGCGATGGATTTGTAGGCGTCCTCGAGCTGGGTGTATTTCCCGACGATGGCCACGCGCACCTCGCCCTCGGCATGGGTCAGACGGTCCATCACGTCCTCCCACCGGGCAAGGTTCGGACGCGGCGCCGGCGAAATGCCGAAGGCATCGAGCACCGCCTGGTCCAGCCCTTCGCGGTGATAGGCGAGGGGGGCCTCGTAGATCGTCTTCAGGTCATAGGCGGCGATGACAGCCTCTTTCCGGACGTTGCAGAAAAGGGCGATCTTCTCGCGTTCCTTCTCGGGGATCGGATGTTCCGAGCGGCAGACCAGCACATCCGGGGCGAGGCCGATCGACTGAAGCTCCTTGACCGAGTGCTGCGTGGGCTTGGTCTTGAGCTCTCCGCTCGCCTGCAGGTAGGGCAGCAGCGTCAGGTGCATCAGGATGCACTGGCCGCGCGGCCGCTCGTGGATGAACTGGCGGATCGCCTCGAAGAAGGGGAGGCCCTCGATGTCACCCACCGTGCCGCCGATCTCGCACAGCATGAAGTCGACCTCGTCCGCGCCGATGCGGAGGAAGTCCTTGATCTCGTTGGTGACGTGCGGAATTACCTGGATCGTCTTGCCGAGGTAGTCACCGCGGCGTTCCTTCTCCAGCACGTTGGAATAGATCCGCCCGGACGAGATCGAATCCGTCTGGCGGGCCGAGACGCCAGTGAAGCGCTCGTAGTGCCCAAGGTCGAGGTCGGTTTCGGCGCCGTCATCGGTGACGAAGACCTCGCCATGCTCGAAGGGGCTCATCGTTCCGGGATCGACGTTCAGATACGGGTCGAGCTTGCGCAGCCGAACGGAAAAGCCACGCGCCTGAAGCAATGCCCCCAAAGCCGCCGAGGCGAGGCCCTTGCCAAGCGAGGAAACCACACCGCCGGTGATGAAAACGTAACGTGCCATGGGGGCTCCCGTGCCTGAAGATATGGGGCGTTTCCAGTGCATGGAATCGCAGGATCACGGGAGTCGACGCTTAGCGCAAATCCCGACCAACCGCAACAGCACCTCTAGATGCTGTTGGGCAATGTTGCGGTAATGCCTAAGGCTGGTGTCAGTCGTTCGGAGCAGTGGTGCCGGCCGGAGCGGTGCCCGTGGTCGGCGGAAGCAGGCTCTTGCCGTCCTGCGGCAGACCCGCCGGTGCGGCCGGCGCGGGCGCATCCGGAACGGTTCCTCCGATCTGATCGATCACCGAACGCTGCGAAGCATCGCGGGCCGCAAACACCGTCATCGCGATTGAGGTCGCGATGAAGGCGGCCGCCAGAGCCCATGTCACCTTGGCCAGCGCGGTGGCCGCGCCACGGCCGGTCATCACGCCGCCGGTCGAGCCCATGCCCAGACCGCCGCCCTCGGACCGCTGCAGCAGCACTACCCCGATAAGGCAGAGCGCGAGGATCAGGTGGATCGAGAGAACGACGTTTTCCATGCAGACGGCTTTCGGCTCAGATGACGCGCCTATCTAGGCTCATGCGGCGCGGCCCGCAAGCCCAAAGCCCTGCCTTCCGGCAAGGCCGGGCGAGGTCCGGCTAAGGCAGGCAGACCGTTGTGCCGGGGCGACAACAGGATGAAGGCCAGTCCCACCGAGAACAGCGCGGCATTGGTCATCGGGAATGCGAGCACGGACAAGTCCACGATACCGCGCGACAGATAGGTGGCACCAACGGCGAAGTCGATCACCTGGATGAGGAGCATGTTTCCCATCCAGAATCGGGAAGGCTCGGCCTGGCGCGCAAGCATCGCCATTCCAATTCCATAGGCCACGAAGCGCGCGCCGAGAAGGCCGATCATGTAGCCGGTATCGGCTGGCGGAACTGTCAGCCCCATCCAGCCGAAAAAGCTGAGGGGAAGGAAAAGCGTCAACGCGCCCAGCACAAGCTGCGAGGCGGCGATGATCCAGAGGAGGGGTTTCTGCATCGGATGTCCTTTCTAGCAAAGCCCGCGGAATTCGCGGTGGACGGACCATCGGAGCAATACTATAAAAAGTGAAGTAGTTACCTTTTCTATACCAATAGGGCTAAGGCCGATGCTTGAAGACCTCTCGGACGATGCGACCTGTGACCCGGCCTGTCCCGTGGCGGCAGCGCATGAGGTTCTTGGTGGCAAATGGACCACGCTGATTTTCCGGGAGCTTCTCGCTGGGCCGCAGCGGTTCAGCTCCCTCATGCGGTCTCTCTCCGGCATCAGCCCCAAGATGCTGGCCGACAGGCTGAAGATGCTCGAGGGGCGGGGACTGGTGCGGCGCACCCAGTTTCCGACCATCCCGCCGACCACCGAATACGCGCTGACCGATCTCGGCGGTGCGATGTATCCGGTGATTGCCGCCATGGCGGAATTCGGACGGGCCTTGCAGGCGGCGAGCCCCAGGGACTGAGCGGCGGAAAGGGGCGCGCCAACGGTCGCAGGCCAGCTTTTTTCCGTTTCCCTGCCCGGCGGGCGCCGGTATAGGACGCAGGGTTTGGAATGAAGCGGGGATCAGCATGGCCAATGTCGTCGTCGTGGGCGCCCAGTGGGGTGACGAGGGAAAGGGCAAGATCGTCGACTGGCTCAGCGAGCGGGCCGATGTCATCGTGCGCTTTCAGGGCGGCCACAATGCCGGTCATACGCTGGTCATCGGCGGCAAGGTCTACAAGCTGAACGCGCTCCCCTCGGGCGTGGTCCGCGGTGGCAAGCTGTCAGTCATCGGCAATGGCGTGGTGCTGGATCCCTGGCACCTGCTGAAGGAGATCGCCGCGATCCGCGAGCAGGGCGTGGATATCTCGCCCGAGAACCTGATGGTGGCCGAAAATACCCCGCTTATCATGCCGTTCCACGGCGAGCTTGACCGGGCGCGCGAGGCGCAGGCCTCGGGCTCGAACGCCAAGATCGGCACCACCGGGCGTGGCATCGGCCCGACCTATGAAGACAAGGTCGGGCGCCGCGTGATCCGTGTTGCCGACCTGGCCGATGACGAGACGCTCCAGCAGCGCGTCGACCGGGCGCTGGTCCACCACAACGCGCTGCGGGCGGGCCTTGGCCTTGACCCCATCGACCGTGAGGGCCTGCTGGCCGAACTGCGTGCGCTGGCGCCGCAGCTTTTGCCCTATGCCAAACCGGTCTGGAAAGTGCTGCACGACCTGCGCCGCGCCGGAAAGCGCATCCTTTTCGAAGGCGCACAGGGGTCGCTTCTGGACATCGACTTCGGCACCTATCCCTTCGTGACCTCTTCGAATGTGATCGCGGGGCAGGCGGCGACCGGCACGGGCCTTGGCCCGAACGCGGTAGATTACTCGCTCGGCATCGTTAAGGCCTATACCACCCGCGTCGGGGCCGGGCCCTTCCCGACCGAGCTGTTCGATGCCGACGGCGATCGTCTGGGTGAGCGTGGGCATGAATTCGGCACGGTCACGGGCCGCAAACGCCGCTGCGGCTGGTTCGACGCGGTGCTGGTGCGCCAGACCTGCGCCCTGTCCGGAATGAAGGGTATCGCGCTGACCAAGCTCGACGTGCTGGACGGGTTCAAGACCATCCGCATCTGCACCGGCTATGACGTGGACGGCACCCATTACGACTACCTGCCGACGCAGGCGGCGCTGCAGGCCCGGGCCAAGCCGATCTACGAGGAAATGGAAGGCTGGTCTGAATCGACGCAAGGGGCTCGCTCGTGGAACGACCTTCCGGGCGCCGCGGTGAAATATGTCCGCCGGATCGAGGAACTGATCCAGTGCCCGGTCGCGCTTCTGTCCACCAGCCCAGAGCGTGACGATACCATCCTCGTCACCGACCCCTTCGCGGATTGAGGGCACGGTCGTGGCGCTGAGCTACAAGACAAGGCGGCGACTGTCGCTGCTGATCCTTCTGATCGGCATGCCGCTTTACGTCGTCGTGGCGGTGACGCTTGTGAACATGCTGGACCGGCCTGCCTTCCTTGTCGAACTGGCGGTCTATATCGGCTTGGGTTTTCTCTGGGCCCTGCCGTTCCGCGCGGTGTTTCGCGGCATCGGTCAGCCCGATCCGAATTCGGCACGACCCGACGAAAAGGGAAAGGGGCCGGGCCCTTCGGCCTGACCCCTTTGATCCTGTCGCCGTGCCGCGTGGGGCTCAGCGCACCATGCGGCGCGCCTCGGCAAGGTAGTAGGAGTTGTCGGTGATGGCGAACTGGCCGCGCTTCACCTTCTCGATCTTGCCCTGACGGAGAAGCGTGCCGAAGCTGCGCAGTCCGGCCTCGCGGTTGATCTCGTTCCCTTCCGGCAGCATCGAGACATAGCGCAGAAGGTGTGGACGCGAGAAATGCGGGCGGCCTTCGAAGCAAGCGGTATAGGCCGCCGCGGCTTCCAGCAGGTCAGGGATCTCGGTCGCGCCGAGACGCTCGGCAAACTCGGCGAAGCTCGAGGACTGGGCGAAGATGTTCTCGGAGTCGGGCAGGGTGCCTTCCTCGTCATCCTCGTCCTCGTCGCTGACGGCAAGGTTGCCGGCCGTCACGCGACGCGGCAGCACACGGGTGCCAACTGCATCCACCGGGCGCGGCGGATCAATGCGCTGTTCCGAAACCAGCACCAGCGGAGCGGGTCTTTCGGTCGGCGTGCGATCCGTCGTTGGGCGACGCGGACGCACCACACTGGCCAGATCGGCGCGATAGCTGTCGAGCCCCTTTTCCGCAGCGGCTTCGGCAGGCTTGTCGCCCTTCCCTTTGCCGCCCGAGCGCAGGTCGGCAACCGTCGCGGCGACGGCAGCCTTGAGATGCGACAGCGTCAGCATCCGCCGGCGGTTTTCCGGGGCGTCGATTTCGGTATTGGTCTGACGCAGGAGACGGGTCACATCCTCGTCACCCTTGCTATGGGTTTCGAGGATGGTCCGGCCCTCGCCGCGGGCCGCGGGTTCTTCCGCGGCAATCGCTGCTTCGGTCTCGACGGCGGCGTCGGGACGGCGGACGCGCACGACGCGGGCCCGGGCACGACGCAGCTTTTCTTCGATCGAAGGCTCGTCCTGATCGGCTGAGGCTGCGATCTCGTCAACGGCTGTGGCCGGCTCGTCGAGGTCTTCCAGAAACTCCTCTTCGGCCTCTGCCTCTTCGGCTCCTGCCGCGAGGGTGTCCCCGATCTCTTCGATCTCGGCGACAGATTTGGAGTCGAAGCTGGCTTCCTCATCCTCGGCAGACATCTCGACGGCGGTCAGCCAGCGCGATTCCGCTTCCAGCTCCTCGGCAGGCTCGGCCACGTCAAGTTCGGCTTCTTCTTCCGCTTCCACGTCCATTGGATCGGCAACATGCGCAGGTGCAGCCGCAATGTCGGTGTCGAGCTCGGAAAGAATGCCCGACAGCGTGTCGAGGGTCAGGTCGTCCTGATCCAGTTCGTCCTGCTCGTCAGCCGGAGCAGCGGCTTCGATTGCCGGTTCTTCCTCGAAGGTGACGTCCTCGACCTCGGCCGAAACCGACTCCGACAGGGCAGCAATCAGCGCTTCTTCCTCAGCCGGATCGGGGTCGGCAAAGACGGCGATCTCGTCGATCTCCGGCTCGGCGATGTCTTCGACCTCGGGTTCGTATTCCGGCAGATCTTGTTCCACCGAAAGTTCAGCCAGGGCTTCGGGTCCGTCTTCCGGTTCGATAGCGACCTCGACGATCGCGTCGACAGGCTCGGGTATAGCCCGCAGTTCGATTTCAGTTTCGACCGCGAATTCCGGCTCGACGGCGGCTGCCGGCGCAACGGAGGCCGGGGCAGGCTTGGGCGCCTCGATCAGGTCCTCGGCGTAGACCGCATCCTCGACCACCGGGGCCGGGGCAGCGGCAGCGCGGGCCACGGCCGAACGGATTCGCTGAAGCTTGGCCGCGACGCTTTCCTCGGACAGCAGGCCGGGCGAAGCCGCGGCCGGTGCCGGTTGGGGCGAAGGCGCGGCGGCGGGCTGGGGCACGGGCTGCGGCGCCAGATCAGAGGCACGCAACACGACGCCATGATCGTCCACCTTGGCTTCGACCCGACGCTGGATCTCGCGCTCGGCGATCCGGTGCAGCATCGCGGCATCCGGCGTGGGCGGCTCGGCCCCGAAATAGCGGTCGTCGGCGGCGAGATCGCGGAAATACTCCGCGATGGCCTTCATGGTATTGAACGGGTCGTCGAACCCCTCGAGCGTGCAGGAGAAGGTTCCATAGGAGACCGTCAGGATCTTACTGGCACCGACCATGGGATGCTCGCTTTCTGCTCTTGTCCTCAGGGTTCGGTATCGACCCCGCGCTGTTCAATTCAATGGACAGAACGGGGTAATTTGAAGGACTGATTATGGCCCCGAGCCAGGGGTCTTGCCATAATTGAGAACAGTATCCCCATGACTGCGCTGATTGTCGATACAACGGATGGTATAACCCTTGTCGGAGGGGCGCCATTTGCTGCCCGGACGCTGGAAATGGCGCTCAGGCGGGCACCCGTGCTGGTTGCGGCAGACGGAGGTGCGGATCGTGCCCTGTCCGCAGGCCGTGTGCCGCAAGCCGTCATCGGTGATTTCGATTCGATTTCCGTTGCGGCTCGGGAAACGATTCCCGCCGATCGGCAGTTTCCTATCGCGGAACAGGAAACGACCGATTTCGACAAGGCCTTGCGCTCGACCCGGTCGCCTTTCGTGCTGGCGCTTGGCTTCGTCGGGGCGCGTGTCGATCACGGGCTGGCGGTCTTTTCGACGCTCGCACGTCACCCCGAGCGGACCTGCCTGGTCATTGGCGGGCAGGACGTGGTGTTCCTCTGCCCGCCGCGGCTGCGGCTCAATCTGGAACCCGGAGACCGCTTCTCGCTCTTTCCGCTCGGGCCGGTGACGGGGCGGAGCACCGGTTTGCGCTGGCCGATCGACGGGCTGGATTTCGCCCCCCACGGCATCATCGGCACGTCGAACGAGGTCAGCGCGCCGGAGGTGACGCTAGACCTCGACGCAGACCGGATGCTGGCGATCCTGCCGCGCCTGCGTCTTGACCGCGTGCTCAGTGCGCTGCTTCCACAGTGGCGGCCGCCGCGCGCCGGTCGCGCGCGCTGAGCCGTTCGCGGTGGATGATATAAAGGCCAGACGCGACGATCACCGCGATACCGGTCCATGTCAGCAGGTTGGGGAAGTCGCCGAAGACGAGGTAGCCCAGGATCACGGCCGACACGAGCTCCAGGTAATGCAGCGGCGCCAGCGTTGCCGAGGGCGCGAACTTGAGCGCATAGGTCATGCACATGTGGCTGACCGCCGCCCAGAAGCCGACGCCGAACAGCCAAAGCCAGGCCCAGCCCTGCGGCATGACCGGATCAAGCTCGACGATACCGCTGCCGTCGAACAGCCACAGGAGCGGGACGCAGATCAGGCTGCCGATCAGGGAGGTCTGGAACTGCATGACGACCGGGTGCATCTCGCCAGAGAGCTGCCGCGTCACCAGCATGTAGAGCGCGAAGAACAGCGCCGTCCCGAGCGGGAAAAGCGCAACAGGTCCGAAGGCCACCAGCGACGGCTGAATAACCATGAGCGAGCCGCCGAAGCCCACGACGGACGCCCAGATCCGTCGTGGACCAACCTCGTCCCCGAACAGGAAATGGCCGAGGATCAGGATGATGAACGGCTCGATGAAAACGATGGCCAATGCGTCGGCAATCGGCATGAACTGGATGGCCGCGACGAAGCTGTAGGTCGACAGGATCAGAAAGACCGTCCGGATGACGGTGAGGCCCAGTGCGCGCCGCGACATCCCGAATGGCAGGCGCATCAGCAGCACGACCGGCAACATCAGCACGCCCTGTATGACGAAGCGCGCGCCGGTGATCTGGCCCACGGGGATCGTCTGCGCGGCAAGCTTGGATGCGACATCGAGCAGGGGCGCGATGGCGCAGAAGGCGAGCATGAGGGCCACGCCGGGAAGGATGCGATCATTGGACATCCGTGCTGCCTAGTCGTGCGACAGGACAACGTCCAGCCCAGCCACGACACCGCAGGCTTGTTGACGTCGGGAATTTGCGATCTGCTCGCGGCGGACGGGAGGCGGAAGCGGCGGATGATCATTCTCGGCAAGCAGCGGCTGGTGTTCCTCGAGATGCCGAAGGCTGCCAGCACCTCGATCGCCCGGATGATGAAGCGGGGCTTTCCCGACGAGGTGATCGTTCGCGACAAGGCAGACCGTCACATCGGCATCGTCGGATTTCGCAGGAAAATCGAAGAACCGCTCTCGCTGGCGCTCGGTGGTCCGATCGAGACCTTCGCGGTGGTCCGCGATCCGCTTGACCGGGCCTGGAGCTGGTACCGGTACCGGCAGCGCGAAAAGGTTCGCGGGCTGTCGGTCGATACCTCGGGCATGGGCTTCGAGCTGTTTCTCGAGGACTGCCTGCTGCGCCCGGTTCCAGCCCATGCGCGAACCGGGAGCCAGGCCCAGTTCGTGGGCTTTGCCGGTGGGCGGGCCGAGGTCGACCACCTGTTCGACTTCGCCGATCTGCGCCGGCTCAAGACTTTCCTGGTCAGACGGGCAACTGGCGGTCTGCACCTGCCGCGCCGCAACGCCTCACCTGATGACGCGATGCCAACGATCCCTGCCGACCTGTCCGAGGCGTTGCACAAGGCCTGGGCCGCGGATTTCGCCCTCTACGATGCCGTTCGCACGGCTGGCTGTCTGCGCCGCTCGACTTGACCTTTCAGCAATTCGGGACGTTCACGGCCAATCCGCCGAGCGAGGTTTCCTTGTATTTCTCATGCATGTCCTTGCCCGTCTGGCGCATCGTCTCGATGCAGACGTCAAGGCTGACAAGGTGCTGTCCGTCACCCCGCATCGCCAGGCTTGCGGCCGATACCGCCTTGATCGCGCCCAGCCCGTTACGCTCGATGCAAGGCACCTGGACCAGCCCCTTCACCGGGTCGCAGGTCATGCCGAGGTGATGTTCCAGCGCGATCTCGGCCGCATTCTCGATCTGCTCGGGCGTTCCTCCCAGGACGCCGGCCAGACCTGCGGCCGACATGGCGGCGGCGCTACCAACCTCGGCCTGGCAGCCGCATTCGGCCCCCGAGATCGAGGCATTGTGCTTGCAGAGCCCGCCGATGGCTGCGGCGGTCAGAAGGAAATCGCCGATCCGCGCCGAAGAGGCGCCGGGAACGTGATCCAGCCAGTAGCGGATCGTCGCAGGCAGGACGCCCGCGGCGCCATTGGTAGGCGCGGTCACGACCTGACCACCGGCGGCGTTTTCCTCGTTCACCGCCATGGCGTAAAGGCTCATCCAGTCGTTGATCGTGTGCGGGGCCGTCATGTTCAGCCCGCGCTCTGCCATCAGGGCGTCGTGGATGCCCTTGGCACGGCGGCGCACCTTCAGCCCGCCGGGCAGGATTCCTTCGCCCTTCATGCCGCGCTCGATGCAGGCGTTCATCACCTCCCAGATCCGGGCGATGCCACGGTCAAGCTCGGCCGAGCTGCGGAACTTCAGTTCATTGGCGCGCTTCATCTGGGCGATCGACAGGCCCGAAGCCTTGGCCATCTCCAGCATCTCGTCAGCCGTCTCGAACGGGTAGGGGACATCGGCGCGGGCCTTTGCCTTTTGTCCCGCGGCTTCGCTCTGTTCCGCTTCGGTCACCACGAAGCCGCCGCCGATGGAATAATAGGTCTCTTCCAGGATCACGTCGCCCTGGGCATCGGTCGCCTTGATGATCATGCCGTTGGCATGGCCGGGCAAGGAAGGGCCGTAATCGAAGACGAGATCGGTCGCCGGATCGAACTGCATGGCCGGCAGGCCCGGCGGCTCGATCATCTTCGTCTCGCGGATGCGCGCCAGAACGGCCTCGGCCTTCTCGGCATCGTAGGTGGCGGGATCGAACCCCGCGAGGCCCAGGATCGTGGCCCGGTCGGTCGCGTGACCGACGCCGGTAAAGGCCAGGGAGCCGTGCAGCGACGCGCGCAGGCCTTTTGGGTGGAACGGGCTGTTTCGCAGCGTTTCGAGGAAACGCGCGCCCGCCACCATCGGCCCCATCGTGTGCGACGAGGACGGGCCAACGCCTACCTTGAACATGTCGAAGACGGAAAGGAACATGGCGACCTCAATAGCTCGGCGCTGAGAAGATGGTCGGCCCAAGCTCTTCCGCTTCGGCCGCGGCAAGGGCGGCGGGCCGGGTCTCAAGCGAGCGGGCAAGGGCGAGAAGCGCAGGATAGTCATCGCCACTGCGGTTGGCCGGGTGGCTTTCCTCGAAGGACAGGATCCAGCGCAGGAGCATGGACAGGTAGTAGCCAAGGATTGTCGGCCGGCCCGGTGCGCACCAGTCGGGCCGTCTCGCGGCCATCGCTTCGAGCAGGGCAAGCTGGCCGGACAGACGACCGGCGGCAGTGGTCAGGAAGTCCGGCAGGGCTTCGGGCGAACCGGCGTGGCGTTCGGGATAGAACAGCTCCATCACCGTCGTGTGGACCGCGTTGTTGGTATAGACGAACCACTTCAGGAAGGCTGCCCGCTCGGGACTGCCGGGGGCCGGGCAAAAGCCGGGATGGCGCTCGCCCAGCCACAGAAGGATGGCGCCCGTTTCGAAGATCGGGCCGTCGGGGGTTTCAAGGACCGGAACCTTGCCCTCGGGATGCAGCGCCCGGTAGGGCGGCGCGTCGCGCTCGGTCGAAGCACGGTCGATCAGGTGCAGGCGGAACGGCACCCCCATCTCGCGGAGAAGGCAATGGACGACGAGGCCCGCGCTATCGGGCAAGGCGTGAAGGATGTACATTATCGCTCCCTGGCTTGCGCGACTATCGGGGCAGATGTGGTAGCGGGCCAAGCGGAAAGCGACCGTTTCCCGACAAATTCCGCTTGGCTTTACTGGCGACGTTCACCGGCGGTTAACCAGGAAACGTCCAATCTGACCCTCAGCAACAGAAAGGGTTGGGCATGACGATCATCAGGTTGGCGGTCTTGTTTATGGCGCTGCCAATGCTGGCATCGGCGCAGGATGGCGTGCCGTCCGCGCAGGCCGCGGCGGCGGGCCTGCCTGCGGCGGTGGTCAAGCGGATCCAATCCTCGCCGGACCGGGCGGAGGAAGCTGTGGTCATGCTGATCGCCGGATCAGGCACGAGCGGTGGCATCAGTCAGGCGCAGATCGAGACCGCCGTGTCCCTGCGGCTGGCGGATGCGCGCGCCTCGGTCCTGGCGCGGCTTCTGGCGGCGGATCTCGACAATGACGGGACCGTCGCCGCCGGCGAACTGGAGGCGCTCGCGGCGGCCTCGGGGGCGCGCAACCGCGGCTGGCTGGCCGTTGCGGCAGCACAGGCCGACCGCAATGGCGACAGCGCCCTGGATGCCGGCGAGATGCGCCAGTTCGCGGCAGTGGAAGCTGATGGCGAGGTGCCGAGCCGCGAAATCGCGACAATGCGTGGCGTCATGCGCTTCGATGTCGACGGCGACGGCAGGGTCACACTGGCCGAGTATCGCGCCGTTGCGGAGGCGGCCGCCGCCTTGCCTACGCCGCCTGCGGAGGAAAAGAAGGGCAGTTGACCGGCATCAGCTGCTTGTCAGCCGATGAAATCCCAGAGCAGCTTGAGGTTCAGGACCACGATCACCGCCGCGATCACCACCGCGACGACGGCTAGCCAACCCGGCGCCACAAGCGCCCCCATCTTGCGCCGGTCGGTGGTGAACATGACCAACGGCACGACCGCAAAGCTCAGTTGCAGCGACAGGACGACCTGCGTCAGGATCAAGAGCCGTCCGGTCTCTTGCGCGCCATAGAGGATCGTTACTCCTGCCGCCGGAATGATCGCCAGCGCCCGGGTGATGAGACGCCGAACCCAGGGTTTCAGCCGCATCTGCAGGAAGCCTTCCATCACCGCCTGACCCGCCAGGGTCGCCGTGACGGTGGAATTCAAGCCGCAGGCAAGCAGCGAGATCGCAAAGAGCGTCGGCGCGATGGCCGAACCCAGAAGCGGCCCGAGCAACAGATGCGCATCGCCAAGTTCGGCCACATCCGTCTGGCCGGTGGCGTGGAAACTGGCCGCGGCAAGGATCAGGATCGAAGCGTTGATGAGAAGCGCGAACATCAGCGCGATTGTGCTGTCGAGGGTGGCATAGGTCAGCGCCTCGCGTTTTTCGGGCAGGGTCTGGCCGAAGTCGCGGGTCTGCACGATGGCAGAGTGCAGGTAGAGGTTGTGCGGCATGACCGTCGCCCCAAGGATGCCGAGCGCGAGATACAGCATCTCCGGGTTTCGGACGATCTCGACCGTCGGCGCGAAACCGCGGATCACGCCGCCCCAGTCGGGATCGGCCAGCATGATCTGGATGCCGAAGCACAGCGCGATCACCCCGAGCAGCGTGATGATGAACGCCTCAAGCCAGCGGAAGCCCTTCGTCTGCAGCCAAAGGATCAGGAACACGTCCAGAGCGGTGATCAGCACCCCAAGCTCCAGCGGAATGCCGAAGAGCAGGTTCAGACCAATGGCGGTGCCGATGACCTCGGCGATGTCGGTCGCGATGATCGCGCATTCCGCGAGGAACCACAGCGGGACGTTGATCCAGCGCGGAAAGGCGTCGCGGCAGGCCTGGGCGAGATCGCGCCCCGAAGCGATCGCCAGTCGCGCGCAGAGGGACTGCAGCACGATCGCCATGATGTTCGAGATCAGTGCGACGAAGAGCAGCGTGTAGCCGAACTTGGACCCGCCGGCGAGCGAGGTCGCCCAGTTGCCGGGATCCATGTAGCCCACAGCCACCATGTAGCCCGGCCCGAGGAAGGCCACGAACTTGCGCCAGCCGGTCTGGGGGACACGGACCGACCGGTGCACGTCGGCAAGGGCGGCATCGCCGCGGTCACGGCGCCAGTTGCCGCCCTCCGCCGCCTGCAACCCGTTGAGCGTGAAATTGTCCTGCACCGCGCGATCCTGATAATGAGAATAATTCGCAAGAATGGGGTGCCCGGCCGGAAAGTCAAGATCGGCGGGGGTTTTCGGTCTCGCAGTGCGCGGGGATGTTTCCTATAACATCGCAGTCCCAGCTCTGGAGCCTCATATGACCAGCGACCTCTCTCCCATCGAACGGGCCAAGTTCGTGGCTGCCAAGCGCGCCGTGGATTTTGTGCAGGACGGGATGAAGCTGGGCCTTGGGACCGGATCGACCGCGGCCTGGATGGTGCGCTGCCTTGCGGACCGGGTCCGCAAGGAGGGGCTCCGGGTCCAGGGGGTGCCGACCTCGACGCGGACGGCGGAACTGGCGCATGAGCTTGGCCTGACTGTCGTGAGCCTGGACGAGGCGAAGTGGCTGGACCTGACCATTGATGGCGCCGACGAAGTGGACCGCGACCTCAACCTCATCAAGGGTGGCGGCGCGGCGCTCCTGCAGGAAAAGATCGTTGCGACCGCGTCCGACCGGATGGTGGTGATCGCTGACGCGGCCAAGGACGTAACCCAGCTTGGCGCCTTCCCGCTGCCGGTCGAGGTCATCCCCTTCGGATGGCAGACGACGAAATCGCTGATCGAGGAACTGCTGACAGGGATGGACGTCCTCGGTCGCGATGTGACCTTGAGGATGAACGGCGACCGGCCGCTTCTGACCGACGAGGCGAATTACATCGTCGATCTGCATCTGAAGCGCATCGGCAATCCTCGGCAACTCGCGCTGGTGCTGAACCAGATTCCCGGCGTGGTCGAGAACGGCCTTTTCATCGACATCTGCGACGTGGTGGTGATCGGCCACGGCGATGGCAGGGTGGAGGTCCGCGACATCAATGCCGGCACGGTCGAACAGGACCGGCTGTTCTTCAACGCTCCCGACAACATCTTCCTCGAGGCCGAGGAATGAGTGACGCCTTCGACTACGACCTCTTCGTCATTGGCGGCGGGTCAGGGGGCGTGCGCGCAGCCCGGATCGCGGCGGCCGAGGGCGGCGCCCGGGTTGCGCTGGCCGAAGAGGACCGGATGGGCGGCACCTGCGTCATCCGGGGCTGCGTGCCGAAGAAGCTGATGGTCTTTGCGTCGTCCTATCCCGCAACCCTGCGCGAGGCTGTCGCCTATGGCTGGCAGGTCAGCACGGACGGGTTCGACTGGGCTTCCTTCCGCACAAAGCTCGAGGCCGAGCTTGACCGGCTCGAGGCCGCCTATCGAAATACGCTCTCGAAAGCCGGGGTGGAGGTGTTCAACGCCCGTGCTCGTCTCGATGACCCCCACACGGTGCGGCTCTCGACCGGGCAGGTCGTGACGGCCCGCACGATCCTGATCGCAACTGGCGGGCGACCCTTTGTGCCGGAATTCCCGGGCTCGGAGCTCGTGCTGACCTCGAACGACATGTTCCATCTGCCGGAATTGCCGAAGCGGTTGCTGATCGTCGGTGGCGGCTATATCGCCTCGGAATTCGCCTGCATCATGAACGGACTGGGGGTGAAGGTCAGCCAGTTCTATCGTGGGGCCCAGATCCTGCGCGGCTTCGATGACGAGGCGCGCGGCCATGTCGCGAACTCGATGCGCAGCAATGGGATCGACCTGCGGACAGGCACGTCGATCATGCAGCTGCAGCAGACGCCGGAGGGAAGCATCCGCGCCACCACCACCGACGGGCATGACTGCGACTTCGACGCGGTCATGTACGCGACGGGGCGCGTGCCGAACACCGAGGGTCTGGGCCTCGAGGCACTTGGCGTCGGCATCGGCCGGCGTGGCCAGATCGAGGTCGATGGCTGGAGCCAGACCGCCGTGCCGTCGATCTTTGCGGTGGGCGACGTGACCGACAGGATAAACCTGACCCCCGTCGCGATCCGCGAGGGCCATGCCTTTGCCGACACGGTGTTTCGCGGCGTGCCGCGCCAGGCCGAGCACGACCTTGTCGCCTCGGCCGTGTTCACTCAGCCCGAACTGGGCAGCGTGGGCCTGACCGAAGAGGCCGCGCGCGCGCAGGAACCGATCGAGGTCTATGCCACAGCCTTCCGCCCGATGCAGTCGGCCTTCGCTGGCGATGAAGAACGGGTCCTGATGAAGCTCATCGTCAGCCAGGCGACGCGCCGGGTCCTGGGGTGCCATATTGTGGCGCCTGGCGCGGGCGAAATGATTCAGCTTGCGGCTATCGCGATACGCATGGGCGCGACGAAAGAGGACTTCGACCGCACGGTTGCAGTCCATCCGACGATGTCGGAAGAACTGGTAACCCTGCGCAACCCGGTGCGCAAAGCTTGAAATTCGCCGCGCGATAACCAAGTCGCGTTGCAGCACGACGTGAAGGAAGGAACGCATGGCAGGCAGCGGCGGCCCATGGGGCGGCGGAGGATCGGGCGGAGACAATCGCGGGGATAACCGCGGTGACAACAATCGCGGCGGACGGCGCCCGGGCGAAGGCCCGCAGCTTCCCGAGATCGACGAGCTTATGAAGAAGGGCCAGGAACAGCTCCGGGTCCTTATGGGCGGGCGCGGTCGCCAGGGAGGCGGCGGCAACGGCGGCGGCTCTGGCGGCGGCGGCCTTGGTCCGATCTTCACGCGGCAGGGTCTGGCCATCGGCGCGATCGCAGCCTTGGGCCTGTGGGCCTTCATGTCGTTCTACACGGTCAAGCCGGAAGAACGCTCGGTCGAGCTTTTCCTTGGCAAGTATTCGGGCATCGGCAATCCCGGCCTGAACTTTGCGCCCTGGCCCTTCGTCACGGCTGAAATCGTGCAGGTCACCGGCGAGCGGCAGACCGACATCGGCACCGGCAAGGACGGTGACAACGATACTGGCCTGATGCTGACCCGCGACCAGAACATCGTGGATCTGCAGTTCCAGGTGGTCTGGAACATTACCGATCCCGCAAAATACCTGTTCAACCTTGCCGATCCGACCGACACCATCCGCGCCGTCTCGGAAAGCGCAATGCGCGACATCATCGCGCGGTCCGAACTGGCTCCGATCCTGAACCGCGACCGCGGCGCGATTGCAGCCGACCTGCGCCAGTCCGTTCAGGCCACGCTCGACAGCTACAACTCGGGCATAAACGTCGTGCGGGTGAACTTCGACCGCGCCGACCCCCCGCGCGAAGTCATCGACAGCTTCCGCGAAGTGCAGGCCGCGCAGCAGGAACGCGACCGTCTCGAAAAAGAGGCGGACGCCTACGCCAACCGTGTGACAGCTGGCGCGCGGGGCGATGCCGCGCGTCTGCTCGAGGAATCCGAGGCCTATCGCTCGCGGGTCATCAACGAGGCAGAAGGCCAGACCAGCCGCTTCCTGTCTCTGCTGACCGAATACGAGAAGGCACCCGAGATCACCCGCCGTCGCCTCTATCTCGAGACGATGGAACGGGTCTTCGGCGACATGAACAAGGTCATTCTTGACGGCGTCTCGGCTGAGAACGCGGGGGGGCAGGGTGTCGTGCCGATCCTGCCATTGAACGAGCTTGGGCGCCTTTCGGCCCCGGGCGCGGCGGCGACAACCGGCGCTCAGGCGGGAGGGAGCAACTGATGAACCGCGCATCCATCATCCTGCCCGTGCTGATCGTGGCGGTCGTTCTTGGCCTGTCTTCGATCTTCATCGTGGACGAACGTGAAAAGGCGCTGGTCCTGCAGTTCGGACAGGTCAAGGCGGTGAAGGAGGATCCGGGCCTCGGCTTCAAGATCCCGCTCATCCAGGAGGTCGTGACCTATGACGGCCGCATCCTTGGCCTGCCGACGCAGCCGCTCGAGGTGACGCCGCTCGACGACCGCCGACTGGTGGTCGACGCCTTTGCCCGCTGGCAGATCGTCAATCTTGTCGAGTTCCGGGAATCCGTCGGCGCCGAAGGCGTCCGGGCCGCGCAGGTCCGGCTCGAAAGCATCATCAACGCCGCGATCCGCGAGGTTCTGGGTTCCGTGCCGTCGAGTGCGGTCCTGTCCGAGGACCGGACTGGCCTGATGAATCGCATCCGCGATCTGGCCCGGCGCGAAGCGGCGGCGCTCGGCGTCGACGTCATCGACGTGCGCCTGACCCGCACCGACTTGCCCGAACAGAACCTGGCTGCGACCTATGCCCGGATGCGGGCCGAACGCGAACGCGAGGCGGCGGACGAGATTGCGCGCGGCGGCGAGGCGGCGGCGCGGGTCCGTGCGACCGCTGACCGGTCCGTCGTCGAGGTTACCTCGGACGCGCGCCGTCAGGCCGACGTCGTCCGCGGCGAGGCTGATGCGAAGCGCAACGCGATCTATGCGGCGGCCTACGGCAAGAATCCGGAATTCTTCGCCTTCACCCGCTCCTTGCAGGCCTACGAGACCGCGCTGAAGGGAACGAATTCCTCGATCGTGCTCGAGCCGAATTCGGTCTTCTTCGAGTATCTCAACGGCTACGACACCCCTCCCGCCGGCACGGCCGCGCCGGCGAGTGAAGGGCAAAAGACTCCATGACCCTTGTGCTTCTGGCGATCGGTCTGGTTCTGTCCGTCGAGGGGCTGGCGCTTGCGCTGGCCCCTGCGCGTATGGAGGAACTGCTCGCGCGCTTTTCCGCCATGCCGCGCGACCAGCGGCGGGTTCTGGGCCTCGGGGCGCTTGCCCTGGGCGTGGTGTTCGTCTGGCTTGCCCGTCACCTCGGGGCGTGACAGAGTCCGCTAACGGATCTCTCACACCGAATTGAGCCTATGCGAACGGGATTGCATTGCAGTTGGCACCCCTACGCGGTGTATCTGCGCATTAGGCCGGTCGCGGGACCGGCAGCTACATGCAGCCAAAAGGAGTTTCGAGTGTCCCCTATCACCAAGTCCGCCGCCCGGCCGAAGAGCGCGCGCAACCTGGTTGCGGCAGCGCTCTTGGGTGCCGCCGTCGCGGCTACGCCGGTCGTCCCGGCCCTTGCGTTCACCGCCCCTGAATCCTTCGCCGAGCTGGCCAAGCAGGTCAGCCCGGCCGTTGTCGACATCACCACTTCGGCCGTTGTTGCCGCCTCGACCGAGGATGGCCCGATGGTTCCCGAGGGTTCGCCCTTCGAGCAGTTCTTCAAGGACTTCCAGGACCGCCAGGGTGGCGAGGGTGGCCAGCAGGCCCCGCGCCGCAGTGAGGCGCTCGGGTCCGGCTTCGTCGTGTCCGAGGATGGCTACATCGTCACCAACAACCACGTCATCGAAGGCGCCGACGAGATCCAGATCGAGTTCTTCAACGGCGGCAAGATGGCCGCTAAGGTTGTCGGTACCGATCCCAAGACCGACATCGCCCTGCTTAAGGTCGATTCCAAGGAACCGCTTCCCTTCGTCAAGTTCGGCGACAGCGACCTGATGCAGGTCGGCGACTGGGTTGTCGCCATGGGCAACCCGCTCGGCCAGGGTTTCTCGGTTTCGGCCGGGATCGTCTCGGCCCGCAACCGGGCGCTTTCGGGTACTTATGACGACTACATCCAGACCGACGCCGCCATCAACCGCGGCAACTCGGGTGGTCCGCTGTTCAACTCCGACGGCCAGGTCATCGGCGTGAACACCGCCATCCTGTCGCCGAACGGCGGCTCGATCGGCATCGGCTTCTCGATGGCGTCGAACGTCGTGTCCAAGGTCGTCGACCAGCTGAAGCAATACGGCGAAACCCGCCGCGGCTGGCTGGGCGTCCGCATCCAGGACGTGACCCCGGATGTGGCAGATGCCATGGGACTGGCCGATGCCAAGGGCGCGCTGGTCACCGACGTGCCGGATGGCCCCGCCAAGGATGCCGGCATGAAGTCCGGTGACGTGATCGTCCGCTTCGATGGCGTCGACGTGAAAGACACCCGCGAGCTGGTCCGCAAGGTCGCCGACACCGATATCGGCAAGGCGACTGAGGTCGTGGTTCTTCGCGACGGCAAGTCCGAGACCCTGTCGATCAAGCTTGGCCGCCGTGAAGACGCGGAATCCGAGCCGGTTCCGGCCTCGGCCAAAGCCCCTGCCAAGCCGGAAGTGCAGGAGCTTCTGGGCCTGAAAGTCGTCGCCGTGACCCCTGACGACGCCGAGAAGATGAACCTGCCCGCCGACACCAAGGGTCTTGCGGTGATGGAGGTCGATCCGGCTTCCGAGGCCTATACCAAGGGGCTGCGCGCTGGTGACATCATCACCGAAGCCGGCCAGCAGGCTGTCACCTCGGTCTCGGACCTGGAAGAGCGCGTCACCGAGGCCCGCGATGCCGGCCGCAAGTCGCTGCTGCTTCTTGTCCGCCGCGAGGGCGACCCGCGCTTTGTCGCGCTGTCGGTCGAAAAGAGCTGATCCGATCCAGGACCGGCAACAACGAGGGGGCGCCCAACCGGCGCCCCTTTCCTATTGGAGGCTGTCGCGATCCACGGCGACCAGACCCAGATCCCGCGCAGCGGCAAGCGACAGGATCTTGCTGTCCAGGCCCCGTGGCTCCTGATAGCGGCGGATGGCCAGGTGGGTGGCTTCGTCCAACTCGCCAGTCACCGGTGCGGAATACAGGCCCCGGGCCTTGAGCGCGCGCTGCAGCGAGGCAACGAAAGTGACGTTTTCGTCGGCGCCGCAGGGGGTGCGGAAGAACACCGTCTCGCGATCCTGCACGATCTTCTGTCGGGTGACGCTGCGAAAGACCGCCGGCAAGATCTGTGTTCCATCCTCGGCCAGCTGGGCCGGCCGGATCATTTCCTGCTCGGAGACCGTTTCGATCACCGCGGGCGTCGTCTCCTTGGCCCAGCATGCACCGGCTGGCGTTGCCGGAGGCGCATTGCCTTCGGCCGGGACCAGCTCGGCGCGCAGATCCGCGCCGGAGGCGGCGCCAGAAGTCGGGCTGCCGTCGCAGGCGGACAAGGCCAGCAACAGGGCACCGGAAGCAAGGAAGCGGATCATGCGGCCTGTCGGTTGTAATTCGTGCCGGTCTGCCCGGATTACAGGACAGGATAGCGGCAAAGGCCCGGTCGAGGAAGCTGTCCAACAAGCACGCGGCAAGAAGCGTTGCAGGACGGTCAGGTTGCCGCCACATCCCCCCCGGTGCCGAAGCGCGCCGAGAACTCGGTCCGGCTGTTCTGGTGGGGATAGGGCACGTCCGGCACGGCCACGCCAAGATGGGCGCAGAGCGGCTCCCAGCCGTCGCCCAACTCATGCACAAGTAGCCGATCCGGCGGCACCGTGGCTTTCACCGCCGCCACATGCGCCTCGTAGATCGCCATGACATGATCGCGATCCTCGGGCCTGCCCTCAAGCGCCTGACGGGCGACCAGCGCGATGCCAAGAGAGGCGGGATCGGTACTGCCTTTCAACGCAGGAAGCAGGGTGCGTTCGTAGCTTGCCCACCAGCTTTCGGCGCTGCGCCAGGTCAGGATGACCTTTGCCTTCGGATAGGCCTCGACCAGCTGGCGCCAGTAATGCGCCGAGGGCCAATCCATGCACGAGCGGTAGCCGGCGAACAGCGCCTCCCAGTCAGGGGGGCCGCCAGCGGCAAGCGCGCGCCACAGCCGCTTCTGCTCGGGGTCGGCATTCACCTCGAACATGTGATGGCATGGACCGAAACCGAGAATTCCCAAAGCCTCGCGCATCGAATCCGTACCTGTTCGCCCGAACCCGGTCCCGATGATGTCTAACGGCACGGCGCCCCTCCCGTCGCACTGCCTGGCTTGTCCGTTGACGCTAAGACGTCAGGAAAGGTCGCGCAACTGGGGTATGGAAGCTGCCGGGCGGCTAGGCTAGAAACCGCGGGCATTCCGGTTGAAGGGCAAGGCGATGGCGAAGATCACCTATATCGAATTCGGCGGCAAAGAGCATGTCGTCGATGTGCCGAACGGTCTTACGGTGATGGAAGGTGCGCGCGACAACGGCATCCCGGGAATCGAGGCTGATTGCGGTGGCGCCTGCGCCTGTTCGACCTGTCATGTCTATGTCTCTCCCGACTGGGTGGAAAAGCTGCCGCCCAAGGATGCGATGGAACAGGACATGCTCGATTTCGCCTGGAATCCCGATCCGGTGCGGTCGCGCCTGACCTGCCAGCTCAAGGTGACTGCGGCGCTGGACGGGCTGGTGGTCGAAATGCCGGAAAAACAGATCTGACCCAGGTCAGTTGGTCTTGCGCCGCGGCATGAAAGGCAGCGGCGCGACCGGGACACCATCCTCGATCAACTGCTTCGCCTCTTCGAGTTTCGCCTCGCCATAGATCGAGCGGGTCGGCAAGTCACCCTCATGCATCTTGCGCGCCTCGGCCGCAAAGTTCAGCCCGACATATTCCGAGTTTTCCTCGACCTGACGCCGCAGTGCCGCCAAGGCCTGCTCGACCTCGCTCGCAGGGGCACCCAGATCCCGCGCCTCGCCCGATACGGCGACAGCCGGCGCCATCAGGGCCTTCGACACCTCCGTGCTACCGCAGACAGGGCAACTCACCCTCGCCGCGGCAACGAGGCCATCGAATGCTTCCGAGGATTTGAACCAGCTGTCGAACTCATGGCCGGACGCGCAGGTCAGGTTGTAGTGGATCATTCTGTCACACAGGGCTTCCGACATCCGAAATAATCGATCGGGTCAGGATTTCAATTGCTCTCGCGCAGGCTGTCCGTCGCCGGGTCGTCCGTTTCCTTTTCTGGCACGGGAGCCAAACCGGCTGCCTCGATATCTGCGGTGGTCGGAGGCCGGAACTCGGCCAGGATCTGGCGCAGTTCAGGCTCGGCCACTTTCCGGGTCGCGTCGTCGAGCGAGAACCACTTGCGGCGACGTTGCTTGCGCTCGGGGAAGCGTTTCTTCAGCTCGGTCACGCGAAGCGGATAGACCGCAACGACGCAGGGGATACTACGGCCGGGAACAACGACCTTGTCATAGGCATAGACGCCCAGGCACAGCGGCAGCATCTTGCCCAGCACGCCCGCCTCTTCCCAAGCCTCACGCTCAGCCGACCCGGCGTCGGTCGCTCCGGCAATCGGCCAGCCCTTCGGAATGATCCAGCGGCCCGTATCGCGCGACGTCACAAGCAGCACCTGAATGCCGGATTTGTGCATCCGCCAACAGATCGCCCCATATTGCGTTCTGGTGGTCGTATCGCTCAACAGACTTATGGCCTTTGACCTGTTCACTAACCGCCTGCTCGGAGTTTGCCTCTCGTTGCGATCATTGTCAGACGATCCGGGCGTCTTGTCCAGACCGTCGTCCTTCACCCCAAGGTAAGTTGACGCCAACCCCCGAAGGACTAACTCCCGCCATCAGGGATGATCGCATATGGGACGGGGAGGAGTTTTCATGTCAGGTTGGCTCACGGGTACAGTTGCCGCGGTCGGCGTCTTTCTGGGGGCGACAACAGCGCAGGCCGGTTTCACCTTCACATCGATCGACGGCGGCACCATCGACATGGACAGTTTCCGCGGCCGTCCGGTGCTGGTCGTGAATACCGCGTCGCTCTGCGGTTTCGCCCCGCAGTTCACCGAGTTGCAGCAGCTCCAGGACGATTTCGGTCCGCGCGGGCTGGTCGTCCTGGCCGTACCATCGGACGATTTCCGCCAGGAACTCGGGTCTGCGAAGGAAGTGAAGCAGTATTGCGCGATGCAGTTCGACATCAGTCTGCCGATGACCGATATCACCCATGTCACCGGCCCTGCGGCCCATCCCTTCTACGCTTGGCTTCGCGATGAAACCGGCTTCACGCCAAGCTGGAATTTCAACAAGGTGTTGATCGGCCCGAACGGAGAAGTGCTGGCGACATGGGGCTCCATGACGAAACCGACCTCGACTTCGATCCTGTCGAAGATCGAACCGCTCCTGAACTGAGCTCGGCTGCCGGCCCGCTGCTGATCGGGTCCGAAATCTATCGTCGGTCGAGCTATGGCGGCCAGCATCCGCTGCGGATTCCCCGGGTCTCGACCGTGATGGACCTGGCGCGCGCCCTGGGCTGGCTGCCGCCGCCGCGCTTCCGGCAAAGCCCGCGCGCCAAGCCGGCTGCTCTGACCCTGTTCCACGACCCCGCCTATATCGCGGCGCTTCAGGCCGCCGAAGCGCGCGGTCATGCCTTGCCCGAGGACAGCCGCTTTGGCCTCGGCACCGTGGCGAACCCGGTCTTTCCCGAGATGTTCCGCCGTCCGGCAACCTCGGCCGGCGGGGCGATGCTGGCGGCCGAGCTCCTTCGCGATGGCGGCGTGATCTATGTGCCTGCCGGTGGCACCCACCATGGCCTTCGGGCGCGGGCGAACGGGTTTTGCTATACCAACGATCCGGTTCTGGCGATGCTGGTCCTGCGCCGGGTCGGGGTCCGCCGCATCGCCTATGTCGACATCGACGCCCATCACTGCGACGGCGTGGAAGAGGCCTTTGCCGGCGACCCCGACACCCTGCTGGTTTCGGTCCATGAAGAGGGGCGCTGGCCCTTCACGGGGCGGCTGGAGGACGAAGGGGTCGGCAATTGTTTCAACCTGCCGGTTCCGCGCGGCTTCAACGACAGCGAGATGCGCGCGGTCCTGGAAGACCTGATCCTGCCGCGCGTCACCGCCTTCCGCCCCGACGCGGTCATCCTGCAGTGCGGGGCCGATGCCCTGCTCGAGGATCCGCTGTCGCGCCTTGCCCTGTCAAACAACGCCCACTGGTCGGTCGTGGCGGCGCTGCGGCCCGTCGCACCACGGTATCTGGTGCTGGGAGGTGGCGGCTACGATCCCTGGTCGGTCGGGCGCTGCTGGACAGGTGTTTGGGGGACGCTGACCGGCGACGACATTCCCGATCGCCTGCCCGCCGAGGCCCAGACGGTCCTCTCGGCGCTGCCCCGCTTCCGCAACCGCCCGGAACCCGCCCCGCATATGCTTGTCACGCTTCGCGATGCCCCGCGCGAAGGGCCGGTCCGGGCCGAGATCCGCGCCCGCCTTGCGCATCTTGCGCGTCGATGATCCGCGCCTTCCTTGCCATTGAACTGGACGATACGCTGCGATCGGCGCTTGCCGTCCAACAGTTCCTTCTGCCCCTGCCGCGCAAGGAACCGATCGAGAACCTGCACCTGACCCTGGTCTTCCTGGGCGAGCAGCCGGAGCGCAAACTTGAAGAGGTCCACGAGGCGATCGGCGCGCTGAAGCTGCCCGCCCTGTCGCTGGACCTTGCCGGTCTGGGCCTGTTCGGCGGTGAGAAGGTTCGCGCCGTCTGGGCGGGCGTCGCCCCGAATCCGGCTCTCATGCGTCTTCAGGAAAAGGTCGAAACCATCGTCCGCCGCGCCGGCGTCGAGACCGAGCATCGACGGTTCGTTCCGCATGTGACGCTCGGCCGCTTCCGCCCGCCGGGGATCGAGGAGCGGATGCGCATCGAAAGGGCCGTGGCGACCGGAAGCGATTTTCGCGCAGGGCCATTGCCCGTGCGCGAGATCGTGCTGTTTGAAAGCATCCGCAGCGCCTCAGGATCGCGCTACGAGGTTCTCGCGCGCTACCCGCTTGGCTGAGGACCGGGGCTCAAGGTTGCGGTGGGCGCCTCGAAGGCCAGTCCGTGGCCCGGTGATAGGCCTGCCCAAGCCGCAGCAGTCGCCGGTCGGCCCCCTTGGGCCCGAAGATCTGCACCCCCATCGGCAGACCCTGCTCTCCGAACCCCGCCGGAACGGCGATTGCCGGCAAGCCGACAAGGCTGACCGGGATCACGACCTCCATCCAGCGGTGATAGGTGTCCATCTCCCGCCCCGCGATCGCCCGCGGCCAGGTCTGTTCCTTGGCGAAGGGCCAGACCTGTGCTGACGGCAGGACGAGCGCATCGAAACGGTCGAAAAGTCGCGCAAGCGTCGCATACCATTGCGAGCGGATGACGCTGGCGCGATGGATATCTGTCGCGCTGATGGACAGGCCGCGCTCGATCTCCCAGATCGCCTCGGGCTTCAGTTGGGCGCGCGAACGAGGATCGGCATAAAGTGGCGACAGGCCCGCGGCGACCGACCAGCTGCGCAGCGTGATCCAGCTTTCCCAGATCCGTTCGGCAGGGAAGGGGGGCGGAACCGCCTCGACCTGACAGCCAAGGTTGCTCAGCGTGACTAGCGCCGAGCCGCAGAGATCAAGAAGGCCCACCTCGGTCGGATAGGCGCCGCCCCAGTCGCCCAGCCAGCCGATGCGCAGGCCATTGACATCGACATCGAGGGCGGCACTGAAGGGCTCCCAGGGCCGCGAATGCGGATCGCTGGCCTCGGGGACCGAAAGGATTTCGAGCAGGCGGGCAAGGTCCTCGACGGTGCGCGCCATCGGGCCGTCTGTTGCCAGCTGGTGCAGGAAGGTGTCGCCCTCGGGATCGGCGGGAACAAGGCCGAATGTCGGGCGGAACCCGTAGACGTTGCAGAAGGCCGCCGGGTTGCGCAGCGACCCCATCATGTCGGACCCATCCGCGACCGGAACAAGCCGGGCCGCCAGCGCCGCCGCGGCCCCGCCGGACGAGCCGCCGGCGCTGCGCGACGGGTCGTAGGGGTTCCCCGTCACGCCATGCACGGGGTTGTAGGAATGCGAGCCGAGCCCGAATTCCGGCACGTTGGTCTTGCCGACGATCACCGCTCCCGCCGCGCGGATTCGGCGCGGCAGCATGTCGTCGGCCCGCGGAACAAAAGTCGCGAGGCCGGGATGCCCCGAACTCGACAGGACCCCGGCGACCCGCTGCAGATCCTTGATGGCGAAGGGAATACCATGCAGCCAGCCTGCCGGCTCGGCTCTGTCGAGCGCCTTCGCCTCGGCCATCAGCACATCGGGATCACGCAGGGCGACCACGGCATTGATTGCCGGGTTCACCCGCTCGATCCGGGCAAGGAAGGCCGCCATCACCTCCGAAGGGGCGACGGCGCGCGTATGGATCAGCCGCGACAGCTCGCTCGCCGATAGTTCGGTCAGATCCATCACGGGCCTGCTTCTTCTTGGGGAAAATACCCTCGGGGGGTGCGGGGGGCAGACTGC